>OY730477.1:0-1595000 GCA_963422745.1 Acidimicrobiales bacterium
CAAGCATCGACAGCACGGATGTGGAGGTGGTGCCCGGAGCGTTTATCTCAACTCCGAGATCGTCGCCGATGGTTGCCCGGACGATCTCGGCGGCACGACCGAGCGTTCGTGCGTTGACCGTTGGTACGACGACCTCGGCTTCGGGTTTGAAGAGCAGCGCAGGGAACGTCGTGACACCCGCCACGGCGATGCCAGCAAGATTATCGATCTCTGCGATGGCGGATGCCAGGTCCTCGAGGGCGACACCGCCTTCGTGTCCCGGATAGAAGAGGTCGCCGGAATCGAACACCCTGATCAGCACCCGCTGCTCAACGGGTCTGGTTGCGAGCGTTCGTGAGATCTGTCGGGCCTGGGCCGCACCGAAGACGGTCCAGTAGTCGGGTTGCAGGTCGACAGCTTCTCGGGTTTCGGCTGCGGACACTTGAACGAGATGACCTAGATGACCGAGATTGTGACCGTTCGCCACGACGGGCCGTGCGCAGGCCATGTCAACAGCGACGAATCCATCAACGCCAGCTTCGGTCATCGTGTTGAGGACCGTGGGCGCACGGCCTAGTTGCTTGCTCATTGCGTAGACCGTCAGGTCCTGTGCAGCGGCTTCACCGACGAGGGTTGCCGTGTTGGATGCGACAGCGTCGCAATCAATGACGTAACTGTTTGCCGGGATCCGACCCGCCTGATGCAGCTCCACGACCGCGGAAACGAAGTCCGGGTTCTTGGTGAGCAAAGACCTGAGGAACACCTTGATCATCCTTCCTTTGGTTCTCGCATGCTGAGCGCGACAGCTACGACGATGATCACACCACGAGCGATGAGTTGGTCCCCCACCTCCAGACCCATGAGGATCAGGCCGTTGTTCAACATCGCCATAATCAGAGCCCCGGTTACTGCGCCAACAACCGAGGCTCGTCCTCCGAACAGACTGGTACCACCGATGACAACGGCAGCGATGACCGTAAGGAGATCGTTCTCGCCGAGATCGTGACGCCCGATGCCCAACCGGCCCGCAAGCAGAACACCCGCAAGTCCCGCGGCGGTGGCCGACACGACCAACGCGCTGATCCGGATCCGGTCGGTGTTGATTCCCACGGCGTCGGCGACACCACGATCGGCACCTGTGGCTAGAACATGGCGACTCCAGCGAAGATGATGAAGAACGAGGTGGCCTACAACCGTGACCACGAGAGTCCATATGAGCAAAGACGAAACCGGACCGATGCCTCCCGCACCGAAAACGCTGGTGAAGGTTTCGTTGCTGATGGGCAGCGACTGGCGGTTGTTCCAGTTCCACGCTATTCCCGAGACGATGCCCAGAGTGCCCAAGGTGACCAGAAACGACGGGATTCGGAGCTTGACGCTGATCAGACCGTTGAACAATCCGACACAGGCCGCAGCGGCCAACGCAGCGAGCGCGGCTAGAACGAATCCCGAATCGGCGAGTTCGGCCGCTGTGAGCGTCGACAGTGCCACCGTCGACCCAATCGAAAGGTCGATTTCGCCCGAACCGAGAGCAAACGCCATGCCGACAGCCATGACCGCTATCGGTGCTGCTTGCCTTCCGATATTGAGCAGGTTGGAGGAGGTGAGGAACCCGTCGTCGCGCAACAAGATCGCGAAAACAACGAGAATCAATAGGAAGGCGAGATACACCACATACGGGCGAATCCCGCCATCTTCTCGTCTACTTGCGAGCCAATGCTCGAACCCGGGGGGTAATAGGGTTCGGTAGCGATCGGCTAACACAACGGGCTCCTCAGTCCCTCGTTAATCAGCCGATGGCCTCGAGAACCTCATCGGGAGGATCAGTTGCTAGTGACCGTCGATATCCATCCACGATGTTGTCAGCGGTAACACCGAATCCGGGGGCTACGACGAATGCAGGGACGGGCTTATCGAGCAATCCGAACGCCCCTTCGGTCGCTAAGGCACGGCCGAGCTCGTAGGCCTCATCCGCTGCGATCCCTACCATATTGCCACCCTTGACGAGATCAAGGGAGACATTGGTATCAAGGTCCATGGTCACGACGGCGACATCGTCGGCACCCGCAGCCCGAAGTGCCGCGAGCACACCATCGGCGGGACCCGCCGCCCACGGAGCGTAAATGCCATCAATTCCCGGGTTTCGTGTCAGCAACGCCGATGCGATGTCTTCGGCTGTTGCCGGGTCTGCGAGTCCTTGTTCGGCAACGATCTCAATGCCGGGATACTCGATCTCGATCCAACTCTTGAATGCCTGATCCCGCTGGTTTGTTACGTAGAAGGGAGCGTCGTGGTAGATGAACCCTACCTCGCCTTCTCCACCCAGCGCCTCGCCCATCAAATCGGCTGCTGCGATGCCCATCGCTGCGAGGTCGTCAGTTACCAGACCCACGTAATCTTCACCCTGCACGTAACCCTCGGGGGTGGTAGATAGGAAGACGAGTTGCACTCCGGCGTCGACTGCTGGCCGGAAAGCCTCGGCACCGGACTGCGGATCGATCGTCAGGCTGATGATGATGTCGGGATTGAGCGCCATAACGGTCTGTACGTCGTTTGCCTGTTGCTCGGCATCGAAACCGGCGTCGGTCTGGGCGACAACTTCGATCCCGAGTTCGTCAAACGCGTCCCGAGCACCCTTGGTAACAGCATCGGTAAATGCTCCCGACAGATGCCACAGCAACGCCGCGGTGTAGTTGCCCGACTTGACCTCGTTGACCTCGTCGGTGGTGAGCACAATCTCACTCGACGGGCTCGAAGGTTCGCCATTGGGGCCCTGAGTCACCGGGGGATCGGCCTTCGGTGTCACCACCGGATCGTCGGGCTCGTCGGCATCGTCCGGTTCTGTGGCCGTAGGCTCTGGATCCTCAGATTCGGTTGTGTCGTCGTCGCCACAGGCCGTGGCAACCAGCGCGAAAACGATCGCCAAGGCAAGTAAGACCAGCCATGGCTTCTTGGTTTGTTGCTTCATGATTCCTCCAGGTTTCATGCTTCCTCCAGGGTTTGGACGACTATGTGAGTTCGGTGACCCCGCACCATCGAGCCACGAAGTGCGTCAGCACGCGGGTGGCCGATATCAGTTCATCGACCCTCAGTCGCTCAAAGGGGGTGTGACAGTCGGAGATGTCGCCGGGAGCGAAATACACCCCGGGCACACCGATCGCAGCCAAGAAAGGCTTCTCAGACCAGTACGGCGCTGCCTCAATGCGAGGTTCAGAACCGGTGATGACACGAATGGACTCGCCCAAAGAGACAGCCGCTGGATGTTCAACGTCAATCTCGTCGGGTGTTCCGCCCACATCGTGATCTCTTGGCGCGGTGAACTCCACGCTCACTTCAACGCCGTGGAGTTCACCCACTCGCTGAGCGATGGTGGTGATAGCCGCCGCCGCGGAGTCCATGTCCTCTCTAGGCAGGATCTTTCGGATGAGCGACAGCTCGAACGTGCCCGGTACGGCGATGTTGCCGCCGGACTGCACCTTCGTCACCAGCAAGAACGGGTGACCGATCAGCTCATGTGATGCCCCCGACTCAAGTTGGCGGGAATGAGCCCAGAGTCCGCTCAGCAGGTCGTGTCCCGCTCGTAAGGCGTCCACTCCGAGCTCGGGGCGACCGAAGTAAGCCGACCTGCCGCGCAGCACTACCTCAGCGATTAGAAAACCCATCTGCGCCGTATAGATCGCCGATGTGGTCGGCTCGGTGTAGATCAAGAAATCGGGTCGCATCCTGTCCGTCACGACACCGCTTCGGATTGCGGATCGCATACCAGCCGATACGCCGCTTGCGGGTTGGCCGGATTCCTCATCGCACACAAAAAGGGCGGAAACTCGACCTTGAGGACGAAAACCTGCTCGCTGTATCGCCCGCATTGCCGCTATGCATGCGCATATCCCGGCCTTTTGGTCAGCTACACCCCGGCCCCAGATCTCGCCGTCGACCATGTGCGCTCCGTAGGGATCCGCCCTATCGGTGCCGTGCCAGTGCTGCACCCAATCGTCGACATGGACCGTGTCGAGGTGGCCCGCGAGAAGCAACGATTTGCCTTCGCCCTGGCCAGTTGATGCGAGAACATTTCTGCGGTCGTGATCAGCGCTGTCGTCGTGGTCTTCTGATTCGACTGCTGCGGATTCGACCCAGTCCCATCCGCCTTCGTTTAATCGATCGACAACCCAGTTGGCGAAGCTACGTTCGTTCGGGGTGATGCTCGGAATGGCGACTGCCGCCCGAAGTAGGCCGACCAGTTCGTCGGGGTCGACCGCGGTCGCAATCTCATCCGCGGTCATCATCGCTGATGCACCTGGCGTTGCTGATCTCCGAGGCGTTCACCCACCAGAGCCCGTTGCAGAGTCTCGACGGCGTGTGTTGTCGCTCCCAGAAAGGCTGCACGCGGACCGAGTTTCGACGCCACAACCTCAACCGGGTCCGACACGATTCTGGACAACGCTGCCGCGACCGCATCAACGAAGACCGGGTTTGCGCCAACGCCGCCTCCGAAGATGACCTTTTCGGGGTTCAGGATGAAGTTCAGGTGCGACACGGCCAGAGCCATCGACTCCGCCGCCTTGCTCAAGGAGTTGCCTGCCGCGGCGTCGCCTTCCGAGGCTGCGGCGAGGATCTCACGAACCGATGGTGACCCGGCCAACCCGGTCGCCATACCCGATTCGACACTGCTCTGATAGCCCTTGGAGATGCCCGGAGCCGACGCAACATCCTCAAGAGTCGCAACCGGCAAACCACCGGATCCATCGGTGGAAACGACCAGCGACCCGATTTCGCCCGCTCCGTCCAGTCCGCCCCGATACAGCTCACCGTCGAGGATCAATCCCGCGCCTACACCTCTGCCCACGGAAAGCGCAACAAAGTTCTGAGGTTCATCATCTGCCGGGGTTGCCGAGGCTTCACCCAGCGCCGCGAGATTTACATCGTTTTCGACCCAGACCCCCACCCCGAGTTCTTTGCCGAGCTGAGCAGCGACCTTCATCCCTTCGAACCCGGGCAGATTAGGGGCCTGATCCACCCTGTCGGTTTCACTGTGGTACACGCCGGGAACTCCCACACAGGCCGTGTCCATGGTGCAGTCCAATTCGTCCTGTAGCCGGTCGGCAAGCATCACAACCTGCGCGATTACAGCTTGCGCGTCTGCTGCGGTCTCCACCTGCCTTTCGATCTGAACGTGACCGAGTAGATCCGCGATTCCGGCGATGATCTTGGATCCACCGATGTCCACACCGAGCGCATGACCTGCGCTCGGCACAAGTTCATAGGGGGTGGCAGGCCTACCGACCCTTCCCGACTTGGAGGCTCGAACGGGCTGGAGAACACCCTCGGACTCAAGTTCGCCTACCAGCGTGGAGACGGTCGGCTTCGACAGACCAGTGAGTCTCGCCACCTGAGCTCTCGAGATCCCTGCAGGTGACGCGTCGAACATGGCATCCATGATCCGTTGAGCATTGAGTAGTCGTAGAAGTCGACTGTCTCCCTTGGCTCCCATGAATCGTTGCTCCTGTCACGGCGCTTTGGCCTTCACTGGATGACCAGTCAACGGAATGATTAGTCAAGTTACCTTACTGATTAGCGTTGTCAAGGGCTTTGGCGAAATATTTGTGTAAACCGGGCAAGAACCCAGGGCCAGATAACCTTTCGGTGACGAGATCGGGCACCAAGATCACCAAGGCGAAGGCAAAGCAGTGACACTCAAAGCATTGATACACATAGGTGAACTCCGAAACGAAGCTCACCTTGTGAACATCGGTGGACCCGTACGAGAGAACCGATAGCGGTGTCCGAACGCATCAAAGCTTTACGCTCCAAAATGACGGCACGGGAGAAAGCGAACTTTGTTGCCGGAACCGACATTTGGCACGCAGGAGCGGTCGAACGTCTCGGTATCGGGACCCTTAAAGTGACCGACGGCCCCAACGGTGCCAGAGGCGTTGGGCTGATGGGGACGGGAACACCCACAGCTTGTATCCCGTCGGGGGCCGTTCTCGGTGCTGCATGGGATCCCGATCTGGTCTACGAACTCGGCTCTTTGCTGGGCGAGGAGTCACTTGCCAAGGGTGCGCATGTGCTGTTGGCGCCTACAGTCAACCTGCACCGCTCACCCAAAGGCGGACGCAATTTCGAGTGCTACAGCGAAGACCCACTGCTTTCGGGAAGGATCGCCGCCGCTTTCGTGCGAGGAGTGCAATCCCATAGCGTCGGCGTAACGGTCAAGCACTTCGTTGCCAACGATTCAGAGTTTGAAAGAAAAACCATCGACACCCAAATCGACGAGCGCACTCTGCGCGAGGTAGCGCTCTTGCCATTCGAAATCGCGGTCAAAGAAGGCGGAGCGTGGGGTGTGATGTCAGCGTACAACCGTCTCAACGGCACGTACTGCTCCGAACACCACTGGCTGCTGCACCGCGTCCTGCGCCAGGAGTGGGGCTTTGACGGCATCGTCGTCACCGACTGGTTCGCCGATGGCTCGACCGTGGGCGCGGTCGGTGCGCGCATGACATTGGAGATGCCGGGACCGGGAAGGTTCTACGGTGAGTCTCTGTTCGCGGCGTTGCAGTCAGGCGAGGTGGCGGAATCCGAAGTCGACTTGCTGGTTGAGGACCTGCTGCGGCTCATGGAGCGAACCGGTGTGCTGGATTCCGAGAACGATTTCGAAGAAAACGACTCTCAACTTGCTGGTTCTTCTCGACGATCCAAGGACATCGATGACTTCGCTACACACAACACCGAAGACATTGCTCCAAACGATGCGGCTGACACGCCGGTCGGCGCAACCGAAGGACTGCTGGACCGACCCGCGGACCGGGAGCTGATCCGACGTGCCGCGGCTGCTGGAACGGTGCTGTTGACAAACAACGGGATATTGCCGCTCGACCCAGCGCAGATCGGCTCAATTGCTGTCATCGGCCCGAACGCCCGCCAAGCCAAGATCATGGGGGGCGGATCAGCCACAGTGCGCGCGTATCACGAAACCACACCTTTGGACGCGCTCCGGGAACGGTTGCCGAACCACCAGATTCGCTACGCTGTGGGTGCTGACATAGACCGCACCGTAACACCAATCACTCGTCCAATGCTCACGGGCATGGCCCGCATTGAATACCGAAACGGCTGGGCTTTCGATGGTGTTCCCGACGTGGTCGTGGAGGAGACCAAGACCTCAGTATTGGCGTTTGGGGCGCCAGCCGAGGGGATCAACAGCGACCACTGGAGCGCTCGGATCACCGCCACCATCGTTGCCGAGGTCGACGGCCCTCACCGGTTCACCCTCACCGAATCGGGGCGCGCCATCCTCTTTGTTGACGGCAAAGTCGTGGTTGATGCCACCGCCACGGACATCGCCCGAGGCGATTCCTTCTTCGGCTTCGGATCAACCGAGCTATCCGAGGTGATTGACCTGGTAGCAGGACGACCCACCGAATTACGGATTGACTACACGAACGTCGGTGCTGTCCTGCTTGCGGGTGTGGTCGTAGGCGTACGACCGATTGCGAAGCGTGATCTTCGGGGCGAAGCTGCGCGCCTCGCCAGCGACTGTGATGCAGCAATCGTGATCGTCGGAACCAATGACGACTGGGAGACCGAAGGACGCGACCGGGACCTTTGGGAACTTCCCGGAGCACAAGGCGAACTCATCGGTGATGTGGCCGCCGCGAACCCAAAGACAATCGTCATCATGAACGTAGGTTCTGCGCACAGCCTGGACTGGATCGACCAACCAGCCGCGGTTTTAAGTGTCGGATTTGGGGGCCAGGAGATGGCCGAAGCCATTGTTGACATGCTGATCGGCGACGTCGAACCAGGGGGTCGCTCACCTACCACTATCGGCGCCCGCTACGAGCATTTCGGGGCCTACATCAACTATCCGGGTGAAAACAGCGTCGTGCGGTACGGAGAGTCGATCTACTGCGGCCACCGCTGGCACGACGCGCTCGGGATCGAACCGACCGTCGCCTTCGGCTCAGGGCTTGGCTACACAACCTTTGATATTGGCGACATCGCGTCGACTGCATCGATTGTGGCCGGTGAACCACTCAATTTGGACGTGACGGTGACCAACACGGGTGAGCGTCACGGAAGCGAGGTCGTGCAGGCTTATGTTGAACCTGTCGGTTCGACCATGCGGCGTCCCGTTCGTGAGTTGAAGGCCTTCGCCAAGACCGCTGTGGATCCGGGCAAGTCCTCAACCGTGACTCTCAAGTTGGATGCCCGAGCCTTCGCATACTTCGATCCGGCGGATCCGGTCTGGCCCGAGCTGTCGGCGAACACCATGGTGCCAGCGGGAACCGGAGGACTACACCGTGATACGCCCGGTTGGTATGTCGATGAGGGAACCTACGTAGTCAGGATCGGCCGATCATCCAGGGAGTTCGCCGGGTCGTGCCTTGTGACCGTGAACGGGAACATCCGACTCGATCCGTAAGAGAAGATGGCGATTTGGTTCTGTGATCAGTTCTTTGAGGGGATCCAGTTGCCATGAAACCCGAACGGGACTCGCTGCGGCAGAGAGATTTCGGCGATCGGTCCTGCTGCGAGATCATCAGCGGCAAGTATCACCACAGACGAACCGTTCATAGCGCGGTCATAGGTATAGGCCATCAACCAGCCGTCGTCCTCGGTGGTTGAGCCTTGGCGAGCAACGAACACCGGTTCTTGGCTCACTCGACCGGGTCCGGGATCCCAAACCTCGGTTGTGCCACGGTCCAGGTCGTGTTTGAGTATCTGCCCGTAGTCAATCTCTCCGGGACTGTTCTCCAGCGAGATCGTGTAGCCGTATCTCAGCTTTTGACCAAGCATGCGCTCGTCATGGCGAGGGAATTCCTGGGGTCGCTCTGAGATGGTCTCGCGCTTTGAGGTGCCGGTGTAAGGATCCAGGATCCATCGATCCAGGGTCGGTGCGGCCTCAAATGGAGCGATCCGGTTGCGGTCAAAGACTCGATCGTGGCGTACTGCATCAAGCAGCACTTTCCCGTCGTTGAGATCGTGGGCGTTGAGAACATGGAAAATGTAGCAAGGCTCCAGATCCACCCAGAAGATGTCGGTGGGCTCGCCATCTCGGGGCAGTAGACCGACCCGGGCGGAGTACTCCGAGTCCCAGTAATACGGGAGCGGCGCGCCCGCCATAGCCGATTCGAGATGGAATTGGCAGGGCAGATCAAAGATTAGGACATACCGCTCGGTGATGTGGCAATCATGGGTCATCGGCCTACCCGGCACCGGTACCTGCACGGTTCGGCGTACCTTGCCGTCGGTTCCTACCACCAGGTAGCGCAGATGGTCCCATTCCCAGTAGTAGGTCACTGCGTGGACTTCGTTTGTGATGGGATCGACCTTCGGGTGAGCGGTGAAGGAACCATTCAGGGTGCCACCGAAATCGGAACGGCAAACCGTCTCAAGGCCGTCGTTGAGTAATACCGGTAACCCGCCCGCCTCAACAATGGCGTAGGTAGATCCACCGATCGAAACGATGTTGGTGTTGGCGGTGTTGTCGCCTACACCATGGCGTGGCCCTAAGGTCGGCGGCCCACCCAAAGCCTCGACCACGCGATCGGAGCGAACGTAGCGGTTTCGGTACCATAATGCCCTGCCGTCGTTGACCCGTAGCCCGTGGACCATGCCGGTGCCGGTGAACCAGTGGAAGTCGGCCTGCGTTGGCTCAACGACTGGATTTGGCCCGATTCGCAGCAGTCGGCCGTTGAGTTCTTTGGGTATCGCACCGGTTACAGGCAGATCGGTGCCGGTCACCTCATGATCCACCGGTCCGAAGTTGCCTGAAAGCAGGCTTGTCATGGTGTCTTCGACTAGCGACATGGTTCCTTCTCTGCTATTCTTGGTTTTGTACTATAGATCATAGTACAAAACACACTATAGATACAGGATAAACTATAGTCAAGACAAAATATAGTTCAGGGTAAACTGTAAACAAGAAAGCCTTCTTGCGGCGGCCTGTATCCGCAGAGTTGCCCGATCCAGATCTACCCCACCCGTAGAGTGCAGATCAGCGGCACTCGTTGATCACGGCTCCGAAACCCTCAACAGTCTCGACAAGGCCCTCAAACATGGACCCTCTCAGTACCGCCACGAGGTTGAGGCTTACGCTGGTGAATCCCAAATTGGTCACTGCGCGGATCTGCGATTCGATCTCGGCGGGTGAGCCCGCAACAGCATATTTCTGGATCGAGTCCTCGGTGATCAGATCGAACAGTTCGGGTGGGTCGAAACGTTCAACATCGAAGTACCAGCCTTGGGCTCGTTGCAGGCTGGCATCAATGGCGGCCAGCCGGTCGGCTGGCATCTCGGCAGGGCGGATGATCGCCAGGTAGTGCGCTACGTAGCGCACTACGGACCTGCGGGCCAGGTCACCGTCTTCGGACACGCACAGAGTCAATCGAGGGGCGACCTCAATCGAGTCCGGTGAACGACCTGCCCGTGCGGCACCCACCGCCAACCAACCCTTGTACTGCTCAACGAGCGCGGCGCTGAAGTGGCGGGCTCCAACCAGGGCGATGTCGGCCAATTCCCCGGCCAGTTGCATGACCTGTCGGCTGCGTGTCCCGATCGAGATAGGCACCCGCACGTCGGGAGGTCGAATCAAGGCGGTGCCGTCCATCGGGAAAATCTCACCGTCAAGGTGCACCGTTTCACCAGCAAGCAGACCCTTGATTCCAACGACGGCCTCGCGTAGGGCCCGAACCGGTCGTGGGTAGTTGATGCGCAGATCCTCGAGTCCGGCACCCACACCAATCCCGAGGAATATCCGGCCCCCGGAGAGCTCTTGCAGCGTCGACACCGCGCCGGCCAGCACAGCAGGGTGACGGGTGTAGGGATTGGTCACCATAGAACCGATCATGATGCGTTCGGTGGCCTGCGCTATCAGAGCTTGCAACACGAAACAATCTGGCCAGAAGACCACATCAGAGATTCCGAGCCGGTCGAATCCGACCTTCTCGCAACGACGGGCCAGGGCCACAGCTTCGGCCGGGCTCATTCCCGGTGTGATCTCGGCTTCTAAGATGGTGCTCACCCGAATCGTTCTTGGCGACGCAAGGACCGTTCAACAGCCGGGCTTTAGGCCCTCAAGCGCTTCCCAGTCCGGCGTGCCAACCGGCGGGGTTGTAGAGAGAGGTTGAATGCAGACGTGGTCGGCTCCTGCGTCGGTGTGCTCGTCAAGCCTGGCTCGGATTGTGTCAGCATCACCCCAGGCGACAACCGCGTCCACGAATCGCCCTTTGCGGGAGTCGATATCGGTGTCGCTGAAACCGAGCCTGTTCCAGTTATTGCGGTAGTTAGGCAGGTCAGTGTACATTCCAAGAGCAGCGTTGGCCGCGGTGTGCGCAGCCGTTCGGTCGGTCGTGAGAACCACCTTTTGCTCAACGCATAGAAGCGGCCCTGGCCCCATACGGGCACGGGCCATCTCGGTATGTTCCGGTGTGGTCCAGTAGGGATGGGCGCCGTCAGTTCGTTGAGCGGCAAGATCCAGCATCTTGGGCCCCAGTGCGGCAAGCAGGCGCAGTGGCTCTGCTTTGGGGGCAACCGCCACATACGGCGCCGTGTCCATGTCATTGAGGTAGGCCCGCATGGTGCTCAGCGGTTTCGAGAAGTCCAGGTTCCTGATTCCCTCAACCATGGGTGCGTGCGAGACACCGAGTCCGAGGGTGAAGCGGCCACCGGACTGCTCGGCTAGCGTCGCCGCCACTTGTTTCATGGCCCCCGGATGGCGATTGAAGATACTCGCGATCCCGGTTGCGAACCTGAGAGTGGTTGTGTTCGCCGCTAAGGCTGCGATGTGGGCGAAAGGGTCACGTCCGATTGTCTCGGGCAACCACAACGTCGAATAACCCAACGACTCGATCCGCTGGGCGAAACGGATTGCCGTGTTGATACCCATGGTCTCGGTAAAGAACCAGACACCACGCGTGCGCAGGGCTTTTTGGCTAGGGGCGTCTTTCACGTGTAATTCTCCTAGTCGGTCTTCTAATTCTCCTATTCAGTTCAATGCCGAACCGACTACATCGTGTAGGCCAGGTTGAGGACCGCACGATCACCCCATTGGGCATCGCCGCTGCAACGGATACGTCCAGAGTCAATCCGGGTCTGGGGGTCGATTCGTCCTGCTGCCAACATCATGAATGTCTCTACGTCTGCGGTCACTTCCACATCGGGCGTTGCGACAGAATCGACCTGCACAGCACGACCGTCAACAACCACGCAAAGGTCCTGTTGCACACCGCCGGTGATATGAAAGACGATCGACATGCCGTCGGGAAGACCGATCTTTTTTCCAACGATGTAGCCGATCGCGGAGGCGACCTCAGCGACCGCCATCTGAGCTCCGATGTCTTCGTCGGGGAGCTGTCGGCCCATCGGAATTGCAATGTCTTGGGTGTGGACCCACATGTCAAATACACGGATTCTCAAGAACCGGCCGTATGTGCCGATGCCCGTCGGTGTGATTGACGGCGTGTCGACAATAGACGGGTCTTGGGAGCGGAGATGATTGAGACGCGATGAGGTGATCTCCGCTGCTTGTGAGCCGAGCGCTGCGGGATCTAGATCGACAATCTGGGTCATGAGATCAAACGGTGGCGGATTGTCCGTGGACGGCACCCAAGCATTGAGCACGTGCTCGACGCCCATTACGTGGGCGATAACGCCGCGTACATCCCAGTCCGGGCACAACGACCGGATTGCCCATTGTTCAGGCGTAAGGCGATCGCAGAGTTCGTTGTAGTGGGTGTACATCAGCTCGTGCGCGGTGATGAACTCTTTGAGCGTGGGTTCGTTGAGCATGTTCATGGTGCGGGTTTCTCCCGGCTCTCCCAGTCACGAGCCTCAATATACGGACGGAACACCCCGGAGATGTGGGCCATGTCTGCGTCGGTCTTCGGGGTCTTCATCTCATACAGATACCGAACCTTGGAATACGCAACGGTGAGATCCCACAAGTCGAGTGCTTCACGGCCGGTGGGGGCGGGCGCGACGACCGGGCCGTAGACATGGCGGCCGTTGTCAAAGACAAGGGTCGGAACACCAAACCCACCTTCGGCAACGACGGCATCGTGGTCGGATTTGACATCGTCATGGGTGGTCGGATCTTCGATCGCTGCTCGCACAACTCCAGGGTCCAAGCCGAGATCCGTACAGATTTCCTCGGCCACCTCAGGCTTGTGCGGTTTGCGGCCTTCGCTGTGCAGGGCTCGGCCTGCTGCCTCATAGAAGCGGTCGCAGTTTCGCATTGACGAGCGTCGCAGCAGCGCAGCAACCCGCAGCATGCTCCAGCCATAGGACCACTCCCGCTCCCACGGGTGTTTCTTGTGGGGCTCCAGGTTGATTTCCTCTAACGAAAAGAACCGCCAATCGATCTCAATCGGCACGCTCTCGCGTACCTCACGTATCCACACCGATGTCTGATACGCCCATGGACACAACACATCGAAATGAAACCCCACCCGAATTGCGGAAGTTCGTTCGCTAACCATGAATGCCATCGTGCATCACCGGCGCATGCCTGCGCCAACCCACAGCAAGTCTGCCTCCCCGACAGCCGCCGAAGCAGATGCCATCTGGGAGGGTTGTCGCCATCTGTCAAAGAATGGCTAGTTCGGTTCAGTCGCTCGCCGGAAAGGTATCCCCAAGGCGCTGGGTCCCTTGATTCCGCCACTGCCGCCGACGGCCAGAGCGATGAGCGTTACCACGAAGGGCATAGCGATGAAGAACTCGAACGGAACGGCCGAGTCAAGGGTCTGGAATCGGAACTGCAACGCATCCAAGCTGCCAAAAAGGACCGCCCCCGCCATGATCCAGCCCGGTCTCCAGCGACCGAAGATCACCAGCGCAAGTGCCACCCAGCCCCGTCCCGCTGTGATGTTTGAGTTGAAGAAGCCCAACTGCCCTACAATTAGGAGCGCTCCCCCAAGCCCAGCGAGGGCCGAACCAACCGTGGTGGCCACGATACGTGCGGCCACAACGCTGTGGCCGGCGGCTTCAGCCGCGGCGGGTGACTCGCCCGTGGCGTCCATCACGATCGTGGCGTACGAACGGCGGAGCCAGATTGAGATCACGACGATGATCAAGACACCCACGTAAACAACAAGGTTTTGGCGAAAGAAGGCCTCGCCGATAAGCGGGATGTCCTTTAGCACGGGGATGCTCAAGGTACTAGGCCTGGGGACGCGAGGAGGTACTGCAGTTCCTCCGTACACCTCGGTATTGAGAAACGAGGTGAACGCCACCCCAAAAAGGGTGATGCTCAGGCCAGCGACCACCTGGTCGACACGCTGAACAACCACCAAAACCGCAAAACCCAATCCAACAACGGCGCCAGCCATGATCCCGCCAATGAGACCTACCCAAACCGATCCGCTCTCATAGGCTGCGGCGAAGGACGCGAAGGCACCGATGATCATGGTGCCCTCCAAACCAAGATTGAGCACGCCGGAACGCTCGGTGATCATCTCTCCAATTGCCGCCACACCGACCGAGATCGATAGCCGCACTCCCGACGCGAGCACGGCAGTCCAAAATGTCAAAGTCACGATGTCTTGTTGCGCGAGGGTCACTGCGTCCCCCTACTGCGACGCTCGGCCATGGCGTTCCCCGCAATCACACAGATCACCACAAGTGCCTGCACCGACTGCATCAACGTGACCGGCAGACCCGACTGCCGTTGGGCTGCTTCGGCACCAACGAGCATGGCCGACAATCCGAAGGCCGCGACCAACACGCCGATCGGATTGTTACGGCCCAGGATTGCCACGATGATGGCCGTGAACCCGAATCCCGCCGCCGTGCCACCCGATACCCGAAGTTGCTCGCCAGCTAACGTCACGTACCCGGCGATCCCGGCGAAGGCTCCGCTCAACGCCAGGATCCCCAAAGTCACCACACGTCGTCTCGACTCGTTTGCGTAGACCGCACCCCGGTTGGCGCCATGTGCTCTCACCAGGTAGCCAAAACGCGTAGCTTTCATCACCCAAGCCATGATCGCCACTAGAACCACCGCGAAGACGATGCCTATGTGCGTGTCAATCCAAGCTATGTCGGGCAGTTCAGCCGATCCAATCCTGCGTGTCTGCGGCAGAAAACTCTCGGGGTCCTGCAGCGGATCCCGGGCTAGGTAATTGAGCAGCGGTACGGCGGTGAACGTCAACAACAGCGTGGCGATGACATCGTTCACGCTGTAGCGCGTGATCAACAATCCAGCGATTGCAGCCCAGATGATCCCGCCGATCGCTCCGAGCACCAAGCCGACGGTGATGGCGATCGGAACGGGTAGGTCCACGACACCCAGCACGGCGATGGCAGCGACAGCTCCGGCGATCAACTGCCCTTCGGCGCCGATGTTCCAGATCGAGGCCTTGAAACCAACCGCCAACCCGAGCCCGACCAGGACCAGGGGTGTGGCTCGGCTGAGGGTGTCGCGCCAGCCTGTGCGGGCGAACAAGGACTCTTCAAGAACGATCCAGTAGACCGTGAAGGGATTGTCCCCCGCCCATACGATAAGGATCCCTCCGACAACGAGCGCCACCAACACAGCCGACATCGTCGGCACGGCGGCACCGATTGGTGCGCTAAGCCGGTCAAGGGCTCGGGTTGTGGAACTGGACGGGCCGCTCACACAGCGCCACCCATCCACAGGCCGATACGGGTTCGGTCAAAAGGACGCTCTTCGGGGCCAAGCAACCTGCCCCCGGAGGCAACCAACAGTTGATCGGCGGACTCCATCAACTCGTCAAGGTCTGCGGAGATCCAGATCACAGCTCCGCCTTGGGCCGCGAAATCAAGCAGTTGTTGACGAAGATGGCGCGCCGCTCCAGGATCCAAGCCTCGAGTCGGCTGACACGCAAGAACAAGACGGGTCCCTTCGGAGAACTCACGGGCCGCAACGAGCTTCTGGGCATTGCCACCAGAGAGGGAGTCGGCACGATGGTGTGGCTCACCCTTCACTGCCCACCGCCGCATCCTGACCGAGGTGTCCGCGGTGATATCTTGCAGACGCCACGGGGTCCGACCCAGCATCACGTTCTCGGTGCACAGCATCGGCCCGATGAGCCCACGGGCATACCGATCCGAGGGTAGATACGCCAGTCCCGCAGCGATACGGGCCCGAGGGTGCATTCCGGCTAGGTCCACATCACCCATCCGGATCGTGCCCGACGTCACTCGGGCGAGACCGGCAACGGCGAGTTCCAAACCAACTTGACCATTGCCGTCCACACCGGCCACTCCGACTATCTCGCCCTCACGCACCGAGAGGTCCGCTTTGGTGAGTTTGCCAGCCGACACCTGCTGCATTGCCAGCACTTGTTGTCCGCGGTTGTGGTCTTTGCGGGCAATTGCGGGCACCTCTGAACCGACCATCTCCGCGGCTAGGGATTCCGGGGTTCGTTCGCCGATAGCTGAGACGGGGCTAACCACCTTCCCGGCTCGCAGCACGACAACACGGTCCGCTGCGGCGATGACCTCGCGTAGGCGGTGGGTGATCAGAACCACGGCGCGGTCCTGATCGTGAGCGAGCCGCCGCACGACGTCAAGCATTGCGGTGGCTTCGTCGTCTGTCAGGACGGCTGTCGGCTCGTCGAGCAGCAAGACATCGGGGTTTGAGTCAAGCGCACGCAACAGCTCAAGACGTTGCTGTTCGCCGACCGACTGCTCACCGACGGGACGTTCCAGATCAATCTCAAAACCCAGGTCCGCTGCGAGAACCCTCAGTTGTTCGGCTGCTGTTCGTCGGTCGCATCGCCGTTCCCTTTCGGCTCGAAACAACAGGACTATTTCGGCGGGCAACATCGTGGGTACAAGCGCGAAGTGCTGATGTACCAGTGCTATTCGTGCTTCGACCGCCTCGCGTGGCGAACCCGGGGCGAAAGGTTCGCCGTTTCGCAGCAGATGACCTGTTGAGGGCTGATCCAGACCACCGATGATTCGCATCAGTGTCGTCTTGCCAGCTCCGTTCTCGCCGAGCACGGCGAGAACCTCACCTCGTCGGATGTCGAGATCAACGTCGTCTAGTGCTTCAACGTCTCCGAAGACGCGCCCGACCCCGACGACCTGAATCGTCGGGGTCAAGTCAATATTGGATCTGTCGGTCTCCCGACTAACTGCGGGATGAACCTGTCACTCCGGGATGAATTCAACTGTGAAGGTGCCAGCTTTGATTTCGTCGCGTCGTTCCTCAAACAGAGACATCGTCTCGCTGGGGATCCTGTCGGCCAGTTCGCTGTTGATCTCAACTAGAAGGCCACCATCAGCCACACCCACCCGGTATTCCTTGGCCGGAGTGAATGAGTCGTCGTTGATGTCGGAGATCATTGGGCGCAGCAAAGCCGAGGTGTCCCACACCATCGATGCGAAGACGGTGTCTTTGGCGAGTTCGCTCATGTCGCCGACGTAACCCGTTGCGAGTAGACCACGTTCTTCGGCGAGCGCGATCTGACCAAGCACAGGTCCCTCTCCACAGGCAGCGAACACATCGGCTCCTTCATCAGCCGCAGCAGTTGCCGCTTCCTTGGCTTTGGAGACATCAACCCAGTCGCCGATGTATGTAGTCACTCCCCTAGCTTGGGGGTTAACTTCCTGCGCCCCAAGATAGAACGCCTCAATCAGCGAGTGGCAAGCGGGGATATCAAAACCACCAGCGCCTCCGAGCACGCCGGTTGAACTGATACCTCCAGCAAGGATACCCATCAGGTAGTAGGCCTCGTGGAAGGGCTGTGCATAGTCTGCAACGTTGCCTTCTTCGCCGCCGATTCCACCACCCCAGGCAAACGCCACATCCTCAAAGTCGGCTCCTACCTCCTTGGCGGTCTCGCCGTAGCCGAAGGAGTGAGCCACAATCAAATCAAAACCGTCCTCGGCGTAGCCACGAAGAGCACGTCCGGCGTCGGTTTCGGCAACTGACTCGGTGTATGCCAACTGCGAGATCAGCCCCTCAGACTCAAGGGTCTTCGCCCCTTCATACATCTGCTGGTTCCACGACAGGTCGTTGATCTCACCCGGTAGTACAAGGGCGACACGAAGACCCGCTTCGTCGGTGTCGTCATCCCCGCATGCCGCTGCGATCAACGCCAACAAGGCCAGAACAGCGACAATTGATCGCCATGTCTTGGTCATTTGGGCCTCCTATTTCTTGGAGTCATTTGGATCTCCCCCATCTTTTGGAGCAGCAAACGATTGCGAGCCCCCGCCGCGGAGCCTAGACGATGGCAGTCACGGCGAGCAAGAGCAAACGGGTCCGCGCTGCGATGGTTCACAATGGTTGGAGGCACACCCGTGTTGCCGAGCAACAGAAAACGGGACCGCGCTGCGGCATGGGAATGACCGGGACCGGGGCGAAATCGCTTGCAATGCGAAAACAATGCCTGTGCGGGTCGCGACCGGAAAAGACTACGTTCGGGGTGCAATCGCTTGATCACAGCTTCGGCTGGACTGCGTTGGGTCCCATTTTTCGAATTTGACGCACACGCCGACGATCAGCGTGGGAATCGGTGCCAGGGAGTCAATCACACGACATTGACGTCAACACAAGCCTGGTCGGCGGCGTTGCGGATCTTGTTGATGCTCTCGGTATCTGCAGAGATCTGCAACGAGAGGTTGAGATGAGACGCCAAGTTGCTGTCTACGGCGTTGGAGACCTCTCGAAGCAAGGCAGCCATATGGTCTCGTAGCTCGGGGTCGTCTCGTAGCGAAGTGATCGTTGTGATGACAGCTTGTCGCTCTTCGGTAGGGTGAGCCATAGCAGCTTCCAGGCTTACCGTCTCTCCAGCGGGGACTCGCGTCCCGGCCCGGGGAGTTTGAGAGACAACTGTCCCGTCAGCTTCGCCACGCACACCTGCGTGCAGACCGGTAGCTTGCAGTTCGAGTCGGGCACTGGCTGGCGGTTTTCCGAACAGATCAGGTACGACCACCAAGTCTTGGGCCGGTTCGACATGGCCAGGTTTGCGGATGCGAATGGTGGTGGTGGCCAGGTTGACGTCGGCGGGCGTCTTGGCAACCACTACCCGGCCGTCGTCGTTGACGAGCTCTAGCTTGTCGTCAGCGACAGCCTGGTAGATGGCTTTGCGCAGCTCCGATTCACCACGGGGCAACAGCGGAAACGCCGGAGTGTTCCAGAAGCTGTCCCGTATTTCTGCCAGCGGCCGGCCGATGTCTTCGTCGCGGAGATTGAATATCAAGACTTTGGCATCAAATTCACTATCACCAAAGGCTTTGGCCGTCTCGGTAAGTGCAGCCCAAACCGTCGAACCATCAAGCGCGGATTGGTTGTCCTTTTGCAGTCGAATCCGACGTGGGGTCTGCCCCTTAATCGAATCCTCTGAAAGAAATACGACGTGTTGGTAGGCACCCTTGACCGCCTTGGTGAGGCGGTTCTCGGCATCCTTTTGGTTCTTTCGGGCCTTGCTGGTCATGTCTTTGTCAGCTTTGACCGCATCGAGCGAAACGACCCGACTCCAGGCCAGATACTCGGTGGCGATACCGCGGGCATGGCGTCGTAGCTGCGTGTTGACGCAGGCGAACACAGCCGAGGACGCCCAACCCACAGCCAGCGGGTTGTCTCCAAGACCCAACGCCGACTCGATCGCCTTGGAGGTGGCGGAGTCGTCACCGTTCAGGAGGCTGAACCAGCGCGAGTCCAGGATCACCAAACGGGTCTTACGGTGCCGGTCGATTCCGGCCGCCTCGAGCAGGTCCCTTAGATCCGTAGTAGTCACGGGAGCGGTCGGGGAACTCTCTGCACGCACATCGATGACCTGCCCGAACGGTCCGCTCGTGGCCTGATCGAAGGCGAATTCGGCCACGGTCTGGTCGCGGTCTGTGTCGCTTACCGCCTGTCGCTCGGCCCGATGCAGCATTGTCAGCGTTTTGCGAGTCTCGAAGTGATATCGGCGCGGGTTGTTCCCACCGGTTCCTGGAGTCTGGTCATAAGCCACGAGCCCGTCGTTGCCGAACAGTCGCTGCATCACGACCTCAGATTCGCCGTATCCGTACGCCTGGGCCCCGACGAAGGCCGCCGCGTGCAACTCGGGTTCGGTGGCACCCCGCCGGCCCCCGGGCCGCGGACACAACGAATACACGAATAGAGCCGTCGCCATGCGTTCGGCAGCCTGAGGATTGCCAACCTGAATACCCTCGGCTTCTCGACGGGAGTCCAACGAACGGGCCGTTCCTCTGGTGTGGTGGTCGGGGTCGGTGATCTCCTTCAGCGCCACCTCACGCAGACTCGACTGGGTGCGCAAGTCGGCCACCAGACCCGAGTCCAGCAGCGAATCACGTACCGCCCGATTCGACAGCGGAAGGTCACCGACGCCGATGAGTGCTGGTACCCACTCGTCGTTGCGGGCTCGTTCGATAAGCGCGAAGGTTGTGGCAGCGAACACCCGTATGGTCGAGCGCACCTTCTGGAAACCAGCATGAAGCGACCATTCACTTTGGGCCAGCTCCAACAGATCCGGATGAAATGGATAGCAACGCGCCACCTGTTCTGCGAAATCGGTGTCGGTCAGACCAGTGACGCCAGCATTGAGTTTGGCGAAGACTTTCTCGTGCCAGGACCCGGACATATGATCCGAGAACATTTCGGTGGTTGCATCGATGGCCGAGCCAGACGGGTCGTCCTCGAACAGTCGGCGGCGAATGATCCCTGCGAAGTCGCCGCCTGATGTGACCGTCGTGGCCTCGCCGTTGCGTAGCAACAGGTCTTCCAACTCGGCCCGGCACTTTTCACCGAGCTTGTTAACGGCGATGTTGTCCTTATCCGAGGCGATCATCACCACCACCAGCGCGCAGTTGGCCACGTCGTTGACCGTGTCGAGCAAGGCCCGCAGGAATGCCATGTCATCGAGCACATGTCGTTCGTCTTGGTTGGAGGCCCAACGCAGGTAGTCCATGATCTCATCGACCAGAATCAGCACGGGCCGACCGATACCTGTCAGTGCACGGGCCAGTTGGGCCTTGTTGGCGGTGTGGCCCTTGTAGGCTTTCCAAGCCTTGTAGTCCTTGTCGAACAATCGCCAAAGAAATCGCTCGCCCAAGCTGCGGGCTGGACCATCGATCTGTTCGTTCGGAGCGGCGTTGTCGCAGTCGAGCACCACGCAGACCGGGTGATAAAGGTCGTCAGCGAGTTGGTCGGACCCGACTATCCGACGCGCCTCTTCGAACACCCGCTGTCCGAGATCGGTTCCGGCCAGCTCGGCCGTGTTGTGGGCCAGGTGCCACAACCCGATCAGCCCGTGGGACTTGCCCCCTCCCATAGCCTGATCGAGTCGCCAAACCGCCTGGGCACGAACTGAACCCGAAGCCCCGAGCCGCGCCGCGATCTGGGCCAACAATGCCACCAGACTGCCAGCCGGATGAGTGATCTCGCCGTAGTAGGCAGCCTTGTGATACGCCACCGTGGAGCCATCGGCTCTGCCGAACACGGCGTCGTGCAACGACATCTGCACGTCGTCGATGCGTCCAGCACTGGCAACGACCTCGTCACGAAGTGCCATCTCCTTCCACCAAGGCCTCGTCGACGACGTGGACGCAATGCTCGGCACCATGGGCGATGAACTCGGTGTTGATTGCATGGCTGCTCCTTGTTGTTGATCGCTTATTGACTCGTCGACTATTCGCCGAACAGGCGACTCTGGCGGTCCTGACTCTCCTGTTCGGTAGCGCGGCGCTCCCAGACCGCTCCCAGATCTCCGGCCCTTTCGCGTACGTGGCTGCGGTTGCGTACCAACCAGGTCCATACGGCACCGTCGGCGTCGCTTTCGCCGAGCAGTCGGGACAACTCCGCCATGGCCGCCCACAACAACTCGTCGTCGCTGCGGCCGAGCCGGGCCAGTCGCTTGGCCGACTCACCGAGCTGAGGTCCCGCACCCGCCACATACAGGGCAGTGTCGATCAAGGTGCTGTCAGCAGACACTCCCGCAGCGAAGTGATCAGCATGCTCGGTTGCGTAGGCGAAGCGCACTCCTTTGCCACGCTTGACCAGTAAGCCGGTCGTCTCCTCGACGGTCAGGTCCGAAGCCAGACACTGCCAGCGAGCCTCCGACGCGGCAGCGATCGAGCGCTCATGTTGGCGAACCCAGAAAAGGGCGAATTGGCTGCGCGAATCGAAGTCTCTCAACGGCCGACCGTCGATCTTGATGTCGGCCGCTTCCTGCACGAAGCGGCGCGCCAAAGGTAGGTAGCGGTCGAGCTCAACCGGAATCCCTCGGTGATCCAGTACCCGGATGTAGCGACCCACCACTTCCATAGCGGGACCGGCCGAGGCCATCAACTGATCCGATATCGCCAACCCGTCCGTTTCCCATTGCGGGACCCGATCCAGTACAGCCCGCCGGACCTCGGCATCCACGTCCACCACCCGTCCTTGTGGCCGTTCGGCGGCGGCGCTACGACAGGCCAGGGTGAGGGTGGTTTCGATGTTTGAGTCGCCCTGGCCGGGCCCGGAGGCCAGTTCGGTTCGTGCCGGCCACGAACCGGTCAGAACCAGTCCAGCTTCTTTCACTGCTGCCAGCAAACGGTGCCACACGTCGGGGTCACCGTGACCGAATATCAACGTGACTACCCCGTCGGGGGTGATCTTGCGCCGGGCCTGCTCGAAGGCTTCGGCGATACACCGCTCATAATGCGCCGGGGTGCGGTGATCGGTGCCGAGCTTGCCGAACTTGATTACAGCCTCGAATGTCTTTTCCTGGAGCCCGTGGGGGTGGCTGGTCATCCCGAACCAGGGATGCGACGTGACCAGGGCCCGTTTGAGCCAGGCGAACAGCAGATCCGACGAATCGGTGTAGTTGATCATGGCGTCGTAGGGCGGATCGATCACCACCGCATCCAGGGACCCGTCGGCCAGCGGGAGCGACATGGCCGAACCCCGTGCTATAGATGCGGGCTGGCCCGGTGCTCGGGCCAGTTGCTTGCCCAAGGCACTAAAGGTGTGCCGTATCAGAGAAGGCCAGGTACCGGCGCCGCCACCGAGACCGGTCTCAAAGTAGTCGAAGCTGAACGAAATGCTTCCTTCGTTTGCAAAAATATCAGCAATCTGTTGAGACACCCTCAGGCGGGCACCTCGGGTTCCGTATTTCAGCAATCTGACCAGGTTCGATGCTGCATAGCCGGTGAGCGCGGCGGTGTAGCCCGGACTCGACCCGCCGGATCTCAACTCCTGGGCGACTGTGTTGATGGTTCTGGCCAGGCGCACGAAGCCAAGGGTCTGGCGAGGATTGCACAGCTCTCCGTAGCTTCGGTATCCGTAGCCAGCGGGGTTAACTTTCGAGGCTAGATCCGATGTCAGTACTTCGGTCGGTACGGCCGCAAGCCCAGTCGCGAAATCGGGCTCATCTGCCAGAACCGCTTCCACCTCATCCAGGGCTGCGATCTCGGATCGCACGGCTACCCGGTACCGTTTGCCGACTGTCTTGTCGAGGTCGGCCACCGCCATCAGTGCGTCACCGGCAAACCCGTCGCGCATCAACCGCTTGACGGTCTCGAGGGGATGGCGTTGCCCGCAGAAACAACAAACGGCTGTCTTGCCGCGGGTATTGGGAATCTTGATCAGGGTCGGGGCCCTTGAGGGAGGGCCGTCGTGCACAACAGTGGTGAATATGCCGGTGTCGGGGTCGGCTTGGATCACATATGACTGCCCCGGGTCGTTCTTCTTGTCGGCGCGCAGCGTCAGGTTGCCCGTCAGTGGGAATCGCCAGCTGCAACCCACACACGGCACGGTGACCGCCCACAGATACCCCCACGGTCGATTGCCGTTCACGGTGGGATAGAAGTCGCCCATCGCCGCCTTGTGACGGTCGCCGATCAGCTCCAGCACGAAGCGCACATCTCGCAGCATCCGGGGTTCGTGAAAATGCTTCTGGGCGTGGTCCGGGTATCCGGGGAACCGCAGCGGGGGCTCGGCGTTCCAGTTCCGCATCGGATAGTCGGCCAGCAACTGCCCCGCCAATGTGGCCACCGGGGAGTAGTCGATCCCCTGAGCGCGTACTCCCAGCCGTGCCGCTTCCAAGGGGATGATTCCCCGACCGCTGAACGAGTCGAGCAGCCTGGCACCGTCGGGGTAATATCGGCACAGCTCGGCCTTCAGCTCGGGATTTGCGGCGTCGTAGCCGGTCATCGATTTGCGCACCAGATCCTTGAGCCGTTTCTGCTCATGTTTGTCGTCGGGCCAGGGAAGCAACGAACAGATCACCGCAGCCTTGGCTTGGGCCACCGGCCGCGAAGCGAACCAGGTGAACAACGTCCTTTCGGAGCGGCTGCTTCCCCAACCCCGCTTGGACATCCTGCTTACCTCGGCGCAAGGGAACCATCGTTCGATCAGCCGGGTCATGCCGACTCGTCGGAAGCTACGGCGTCGCTGACAAGGTGTCGGGCCGTTTGCAGATCACTGCCCCGGATGCGAACAATCGGTTGGTCGTGGAATCGGTCGGAAAACACTTTGGCCGGGTTTTGGTAGGCGGCGAAGAATTCCCCGCCCTCAGCGCAGCGGTCCACCACATACAGCCAGTAATCGTCATCGTGTTGGGCGGCCATGAGAAGCTCGTTGCCGGTGAGGCGGATTCCCTGCGACGGCGCCCGGCCTGCGATGCCCTTCACTTCGACGCAGCGATGCCGATGATCCTTGGTGGCGTACAGGTCATAGCCTCGGCCATCGCTGTGGACGTCGTGTACACCCCAGCCATCGGATCGAAGCAGGTTGATCACCCTGTGGGTGGCAACTAGTTCGCTATCGGGATCCTCGGTCTCGGCGGAGTCCAGGCCTGCTTCGACCCGGGCCCAACCCACCCGATGAACCGGGCTGGCTTCGACCGATGCCATGGCTTCCAACTGCTCGATTCGAGCCGAGGTGGCCCCTTCGATCCTCTCGCGCTCCGCCACCCGCCGGACCGGGTCGCTGAGGTGATCGGTCAGGTCGTTGGGGAGCCGCCGCAGTTGCCTGCGGGCCTGGTTCAGCCATGCCGCCCACGCCGCTCTCAGGGCGGAGATGTCGCCGTCAACGGCCAGACGGGCTGCCTCCAACGCCTCCGTCGTCCCGCCCGGCGAGTATGGACCCGCCCCTTCGCTACCCTCGCTGCCGCCAGAAACTACCGAGACCTCGAGATTGGCGAGGGCCTCCCAGGCCACCGAACGAGCACCGGCCGTATCGACGCGGATCAGATACGAACGTGTGCTCGAATGCGGTGCAGGTCCCTGGGCGAGGGTCCGTGCACCTTGCCCTGGTCCGCCCGTTATGTCTACTTCACATACGTGAAGTTCATAGTCACAGGATGCAGTGGGGTCGCGTAGCGACCCGCCCCGGTACAGCGCCGGGCGTAATTCCCGATAGAGGTTCTCGACGAGTTCTCGGAAGGTCGGTTCGCCCGGACCGAGAGCGACCGCTCGGGCTGCTCGCGCTTGGCCCGCCGCGCGGGCGGAACGCTTGGCTTCGCCGCTGGTGGCCACAAGGACGCTGTTCTCGTTCGGGTCGGGTCGCAGCGCGACGGGCAGCCCCCCCCCCCCCCGCGGATTGCTCAAGGGTCGGGACAGGTACCTGAAGCCGTAGTCGTGCACCGCAGCTATCTCGACCGTAAGCAATCCGGTCTTGTGGACCCGGTCCAAGAACCGCTCCACCACATGCGGTGTGACCCGCTCGAGGCGTTCGTAGTGCCAGGCATCCATCGCTGCGGCAATGTCGACCGGCGAGGACAGGGCCTTACTTGCACGGCTATGGCTGTGGTGGGCTTGGTGTAGTTTCGCATCGGTAATCAGCCCGATGGCTCGGTCGACTTGTTCTTCTCCGCCCGGTTCGTAGGTTCGCCGCAACAACCCGGTGAGGCGGTCGCCGCGTCGACTTCCGCCGTCACCGTTCCCGACCCCGCATTGGTCGAGCACTTCGTTGCCGACAAGGCTCAGGCTGTCGAACATCTTGCCGCCAAGTTCGTTGGCTGCGGCCACCAACCGGTCGAGCAGCCTTGATAGCGCATCGCCCTCGCGGGTGTCGGTGGCTATGACGTTGTACAGCCAAACCTTGCCGGTCTGGCCGACCCGGTGGATGCGTCCCATGCGTTGTTCCAGCCGTACCAATGACCAAGGGATATCCCAGTTGACCAACACCTGAGCGGTCTGCAAGTCGATGCCCTCGTTGCCAGCATCAGTGGAGATCAGTACCTGGAACTCCCGGTTGGCGAACCTCATTCGGATCTTGTCGCGTTGGTCGTGGCTGTCACGGCCCGAGTAGCGGGCGACAGCAAACCCAGCCTCCTCGAAACGACCCACAAGCCAATCGGCAGTGTCCGCGAATTCGGTGAATACCACAACCTGTCGGTCCGTGTCGGGGGTTACCCCATGGCGGTGCAGGCATTCATTCTCAACACGAGGCCATTTCGATACCGCATGTCCAACCTCGGTAAGGTCCCGTTCGAGACGATCCAGCATGTCGGTGAGTTCCTTGCGTTCCGCGCCGGAGGCTTGTGAGCGCTCCACGATCACCCGCGCCTCATCTGCACCGGCCTCGTCGTCATCGTCGGGATCGGCCTCACGGGCGGCGTCGGACGGGTTGGCGGTGTCCATTGCGTCAACCCGTCGACGCAAGGTCTCGGCCAGAGCGAACAGGGAGGAGGCGGCCCGCTTGCCGTAGACCATCTTGGCCAACGGCTGTGCACTTGTTGGAAAATAGCGTTCCACGAGTTCCTGGGCTTCTTCGTAGTAAGCCCGTTCGGTGGCATTCAGAGCCACTTTGATGTTGGCCGCTTCACGGTCCAGGAAAAGTTTGGAGGTGCCGTCGTAGCCGACCAAGTCCTCTTTCATCCTCCTCAGGAAATGCAGCATCGAGGGACGTAGACGAGCGTCCCCAAGTTCACGGTCGGGGTCATCGATCTCAGAGAAAACCTCGGGATCGACCAGATACATCAACGACCGGAACAACCACTCGTCACCACGATGCGGCGTAGCCGTCATCAACAACGCTTGCGGAGTGTTCTTCGAAAGCATCTTGGCAACCCGAAACAACCGTTTGGCCGTCGGGGTCATCCGATGGGCTTCGTCGATGACCACCGCGTCCCATCCGATCCGGCCGGGATGAATCGTCTCATACACCGCCTGGTTCGCGGCGGCCAAGTCCGCCGACACGATCCAATTGTTGTGACCGGCTTGCAGGTGCACATCGAGGTCGCAGCTGCCATTGCCATCGGGCGCCACGGTTTGTGAGGTGATCCGTCGCAGTTCAGCCCCCAAGAACCGCTCGTAGTCCGCTTGCCATTTCGTCACCAGATGCGCTGGGGCGACGATCAAGGCCCGCTTGACGAACCCGAGTCGCTGAGCCTCCCGCAACCACAGCCCACCCATGACTGTCTTGCCTGTGCCGGGCTCGTCGGCGAGGAGAAACCTCAGCCGCGGTTGGGGCAGCATCACCTGGTACACGGCATGGTTCTGATGCGGGTACGGCACCAGGGCGCTCGTCTCGACGGCGGCCGCCTTCGATGACGACGCCACCTGACCCATCCAAGCTGCCCACAATGCAGCCAACACCTCAGCCGAGTCGGCGCCGCCGTCTTCGACGAGCACTTCAACTTCTTCAATTTGCTCAGCGTTTAGGCTCACCGGTCGCAGATTGCCGCCGGACTCGTCGTCGGTCACATAGCAACGCCACCCATCACCATCGGGCACGGGAGCGGCGTCGAGCACCACGAACTGCTCCTCGCCGGGCAGACGCACCCGGCTCCCCCGTCTCATGTTCACCGGCCGGACACTAGCCGTCCGCTCCGACACTTAGCTCACCGGCCGCTCACTAGCCGTCCGCTCCGACAGCTCCCTGCATGGCGAGCGCCGGTCATCCGGCAAATGTAGCGCTGACATCGCGCGTGTATCCAGAATTCGTAGCCGAGGTCGCCGGTGAACGTGATCCGCCCGCACACAACCTGGGCAAACCCGAAGGCGGGCCATCCACCAAACCGAGAGCGTCAGACTCCTGTGATACGAACCAGGTTGAGGTGTGCCAGACAACCCTGACCGGGGAAATACCCAATTGCAGATTAACACCAGCCACACCCACGCCCCGAAATCCTCGCCATGATCGATCCCCAACCAATGGATAGAGCCTTACTCGTTCCCCGTGATGCAGCTAGGCAACCCTCTCCCGGGCGGAAGTGGTTCCTTCAACTATTTCACTCAGTCATTCTCAGGGGTTTCTCAGTCATCTTCAGGGGTTTCTCAGTGCCCATGATTGATACTGGTCGGCATGCCCATAGAGACAACTCGCCTATCCGCCAAGTACTGGCTGACGATTCTCCACATCCTTCAGGGGCTCCCCATAAGAATAACCCTGCTATCCGCAACATACGGGCTGACCATTCTCTACATCCTTCAGGGGCTCCCCATAAGAACAACCCGGCTATCCGCAACATACGGGCGGAACTTGGCGACAACTGTAGGTCGGTATGCCCAACAACAACCCGGCTGTCCACGAGCAGAGGCTGTGTAATGAAACCGGTAATGTCGCATACCGTTGCGATTGTGTTGACGCTGACCGTTGTTCTCACAGCATGCGGTAACACCACGAACACCGAGACGGCTTTGGCCGAACCGCCACCATCATCTTCAACCAAACCGCCGCCGACATCGCCACCCGACGATCGTGAAGGGAGCGAGAACTTCGCTACGGGCTTGGGTCACAGGGTCGAGCCAGCCAACCTGGACTGGGGCGAGTTGGACCTAAACGACCAGCGACTGTTCACGATCATGTCTGAGATCAACGAGACCTTCCGCAACGGGGCCAGCGAGATCTGGAGCGAGAAATACCGCCTAGATCGGATACCACTGTCGTTCGCCTACCGAAGCAGCGACGGCACGATCACCAAGATGTACGTGTTGCACCACCCCGCCGGTGCCTCGCTTCCTGGCGCTGTTCGTGTGGAACTCGACGAATCACTTGGGTTGGGCGAGGTCTACAGCATTGATGCCCCCGACAAAGTGGCCAGTCTCGCTGATTGGATTCCTTTCGAGTTCAACGCCGACATAGGCGGCACTTCGTCGATGTTGTTCTTTATCCCCGAGAACGATCCTTTTCTGTCGCCGCAGACGTGGGACTTTGCCCGTTTCGTAGTCCATGAGGCCTTCCATCGTCATCAGCTCATCGACAGTGGATGGAGCACGGAGCCCCCTGACGGCAACGAATATCCCCGAGATGCACACAACGCCGCACTAGCTCTCTTGGAGGACCGTGTTCTGGTAGCTACGGACAACGCCACCGATGATGATGAAATCCGACGACGGTTGGCTCAGTTTCTCGCTATCCGTCGGTACCGGACCGAGCAGTTCGACCTCGGCAATCTGGAAACGGTTCAGGAACTTGCCGAGGGTACTGCCAGATACGTCGAGAACCGTTACGCCGAGCTGAACGGTCGTCCACGGCATCCAACTACAGGTGTAGGTGCCATGGTTTCACTCGACTGGCTCGCGTTCGGGCGCTTCTATGACAGCGGAGCAAGGCTCGGTCACGCCCTTGAGCATCTGGGGGCGGACTGGAAGAACGCCGTGGCTGAGGGCATCCCACTGACTAACCTCGCCTACGAAGAGATCAGCGACACCAACCTTGCTGAGACTAACCTTGCTGAGCAGATCAAGGAAGCCAAAGCTGAGTTCGGCTACACCGACATCCTCACTGAAGTTGAGGCAGCCGACCTTAGAAACGCCGAGTTCCATGGCCCGGCGGCGAGTATCGACGAAGCCCAGATTGCGCAATGCCTCGCCGACAACGGCGTACCGATTGATGACGACCTCGATTCTGCGGCGACACTCGAAACGTTGCTCAACCGAATCGACATCTTCGATTCTGAAGTCTCGGCCGCTCTAAGGAATTGTGGTATCGGCATCACTAATGCTCCACCGGGGGCCAGCACTCGATGAGACAGGACCTGCGCTTGCATTTGCTGGCGGCGCAAACCTGTAACGTGACCCGAATTGACACACCAAGATCAATGCACCGCCGGAGCAACCGAATGCTTAGAGACTACTAGCCGGTTCAACATGACCCGAATTGACGCACCGCCGAGGCAACCGAATGCCTAGCGACTACTGCGCGGTCTGGTCAAACATCGGATCCAGAGTCGGTACCGGCACTTACGAATCAAACGCGCACCACCGCTGCCTGGCTAGCTGTTCCGCGGCAGCCGGAGGGACGTTCTTGGCCATCTTGAGACCACTATGAACATCCTTAGACCGCCGATGAACCGTAGAGGCCGAATCGTCATCGTTGCGTTCACATTGCTGATAGCCGCATGTTTGGTGCTGGCGGGCTGCGGCAACGGCGAACCGGGCTCTGCCGGTGTAGGTGACTCCTATTTCGCCGATTTAGGCAACGGGGGTTACGACGTTGCCCACTACGACATCTCGGTGCGTTACCACCCGGGTTCCCCGGAGATCAACGCCACTACAATCATTGAAGCGGTTGCCAAGTTTGATCTCTCGTCGTTCAACCTTGACCTGATCGGCCTAACTGTCGACTCTGTCACCGTCAACGGCGAGCCCGCCAAGATTTCTCGCAACGAAAACGAGATGACGGTAACCCCCCAGGGTACGATCGCTAGTGGGGACACCTTTACCGTAACCGTGGACTATCACGGTGAGCCTACGCCCGGTGTCTTGGCGTCCACGCCGCTTCCCAACGGCTGGATCCGTCTCGATAGCGGCGCGACCTACGTCTTGGCTGAACCCGACGGTGCCCGGACCTGGTTCCCTAACAACGACCACCCAACGGACAAAGCGACCTACAGCTTCCATGTCACCGTTCCTGACGGTATGGAGGTGGCCGCCAACGGTCGTCTTGTGTCGTCGGATACAACCGACAACGACGGGAACCGCACCTGGCACTGGGAAATGGACGAACCGATGGCTTCCTACCTGGCCATGGTGGCTATCGGCGACTACCAGATCCAGCGCACGACCAGTCCCAACGGCGTCACGATCCGCAACTTCTTCTTACCAGATCAGTACGACATGGCCGTATCGGACTTCTCGGTGACCGGGGAGATGCTTGACTTCTTCTCGTCGGTGTTCGGGCCTTATCCATTCGACGAGTACGGAGTCGTTACCGTGCCAGCCGTCCTGTACGTTGCGTTGGAGACCCAGACGATGTCGGTCTTCGGTTCTGAAGCCGTGGACGGCTTAGGATCCAGTGAACCCGTCATCGCCCACGAACTGGCTCATCAGTGGTTCGGTAACTCGGTCACGCTGGGGGATTGGCGAGACATCTGGCTCAATGAGGGGTTCGCTACCTATGCCGAGTTGTTGTGGTTTGACCACATCGACTCCGACTTTGACATTGACGAAACGATTGCTGGCATCACGCAGTGGGGAGAACGTAAACTCAGACCGATAGACGATCCAGGTGTCGATAATCTCTTCGGCGATTCGGTCTACATACGCGGCGGTATCACCCTTCACGCCCTACGGCGCACGATCGGCGATGAAGCGTTCTTCAACACTCTCCGCGCTTGGGCCAGCGAGTACAAACACGCCTCCGCCACCACGGACGACTTTATCGAACTCGCAGAGCGTGTTTCGGGTCAGCAGCTAGACGAGTTCTTCGCCGACTGGCTCGGCGCAGACGAGCTGCCGGACCTCCCCGGATCGTTTGGCACCTCGTAATTTCTCACCTCATCGGAACTGCCGGACGCGGACAATGTGCTCCGAGCAATCGAAACAGTTGCATCGTTACAGGAACCATCAGGGCCAGGAACCATCAGGGCGAGTCAGCCGGGATCAATAGCTCTGGCCCATGATAGGTCGGTCCCAGCACTAGCCTGAATTGGATTCGGGCCATCCTCGGTTGATATAGCCAAGCCCCCTTCGGCCCTTCCAACACGCCAACGGTTACCCCGTGTGCTTCTTCAGACCATCCACAGCGCTACTATGAACATAGGACGTCCTATGTTCAAGGAGTTTCGGTGCGTATAGTCATACTGCCGAATGAATCACAGGTCGGAGTTGAAGCCGCCCAAATAGTCGCCTCTTATGTTCGTTCGGCTCCACGACCGGCGATCGGCTTAGCGACGGGTTCGACAATGAACCCGGTGCTCGACTGTCTCGCCTCGATTTACGCAAACGGCGCTGTTTGCTTCGATTCGGTGGAGCTATTCCTGCTCGACGAGTACGTCGGGCTCGACCGGTCTCATCCGCGCGCATATATCAACGAGATACGTTGCTTCGCGGACCGTATCGGCGTTCCCGAAGACCGGGTCCATGGCCCACCAGTATGGGACCGAGACCTGAACGAGGCGGCGACCCGATATGACAAGGCCGTCGTGCGGGCACAAATCGGTGTTCAGCTGCTCGGGATTGGTGAGAACGGCCATCTGGCTTTCAACGAGCCTGGATCCCCGCACGATTCCACCACAAGGCTGGTCCGATTGAGCGTTTCGACGCTGGAAGCGAACTCCAGATTCTTCGACTCCAACGAAGCGACCCCGCGCACTGCCATCACGCAGGGCCTCTCCACCATCACGCGGGCCAAGCATCTGGTCCTCGTGGCCACAGGATCCCACAAGGCCCCAGCAGTCGCCGATGCGATCACCGGTGAGGTGACCACAGCGGTTCCCGCGTCAATCATTAGGCGCCACCCGCAGACAACCGTAGTGCTCGACTATCCGGCATCGTCTGCACTTGACCTGACCCGCTTGGCGGCCATACGCGAAGCGGAGGCGATCACAGTAGATCCTGGCACTAACGACGGTTTCAACCGTGCCCGGTGATCAGAAACGGACAAGACCCGAACACTTTCGAGAACGTGCTTGTTGGAAGCGTCGTCAACCTGGATTGTCCCCCGAGTTGGCATTGTTGATCACACGACGAAGGTGCCCCGACAGTTGATCCTTGTCATCGTCGGAGAGCCCGCTACTCATCTCGCTTTCGAATCGGTTGAACCGGGGAAACAGGTCCTCGATCATCGCCAAGCCAACAGCCGTCAATGACACGGTCACGCGGCGCCGATCGGCCCTTACGCGATCCCGCGCGACCAATCCCTGCTTCTCAAGCGTGTCCACGAGTCCCGTGAGTGTGGCCTTGGCCAGATCGCACTCGGCAGCCAACGTCGCCACCTCCATTTCACCCCACACCCACAAGACCCACAGGGTCGTGAAGCCACCCCAGGACAGGTTCCGTTCGGCCAGCACCGTGCGTTCGGCATGCCGCCGCACAGCCGCCGCGGCCCGGTAGATGTTGGAAATCGCTTGCATCGAGCGGAAGTCGAGCGGGCGGCCGCCGAGGACCCGCTGTATGTCCTGCTCCGCTTTCAGCGTCTCTGTGGATTGCGCTGAGCCCACCTCAACTCCAACGATCTAGCACCGACTCACCGATATCGGTTGCTTGCCAGACGATACGCGACGGTTGCCAACGAAGCAGTGCTCACGTATGCAACAAGACTGCGACGGCTCTAGCAAACACGCCGACTCGGAGCACACGCTTGGATGACGGGATTGATCTGGTGCAGGTTGAAACGACTCAACCCCGATCGGTGAGGTCGTACTCGGTGGCGTAGTAGGGGTAGTCGGGGTTGAACTCAGTGAGCGGCACCGAATGATCAACCAGGCCGGGCTGACGAACGCCGCCTCCCACGATGCCTAGCCGCGAATCACCAAGTTCGCTGCGGGCACGGTCCGCTTCGGTCTGCAGGTTGGCGACAACCTCACTGAACGAGGTCGCGACATCATTGTGTTCGCTGACGTCAACCGACAGATCGTAAAGCTCCTCAACTGGCTGACCGTTGCGCGCAAGGTGAAGCTTCCATCGGCCACGGCGTACTGCTGCCAACGTGGTGCCTGTGTAGTAGTAGAAGCAATCGTGAGGGCTCGGCTCGCGGCCTTCAAGTAGGCCGGTGATGTCTTGACCATCAATTTCCTGCTCGGGAAGCGGGCTGTCGACAGCGGCAGCGATCGTCGGTAAGAAATCCATGGCGGTTGCGATCTCGGTACAAACCGATCGAGCCGGTACGCGACCGGGCCACCGTACGATGCAAGGTACACGCATACCCCCTTCCCAGGTTTGGCCCTTGGTGCCACGTAGCGGAGCGTTGCTGCCCCCGTGGCCGCCAGCGAGCGATCCGTTGTCACTGGTGAAGATGACTATCGTGTCATCCTCAAGGCCCAAACTCCGAAGTTCCGCTAGCAGTACGGCAGCAGCCCAGTCAATGCTGGCAACGGCGGCACCATAGTTGCCATTTCGCGAAGCAGAAGCGAACCGTTGTTGAACGTAGATCGGGAGGTGGACGTAGATGTGCGCGACGTACAAAAAGAATGGTCGCGACCGGTTTGCGCGCATGAATCGCACACCTTCGGACACGAAACGGGCTGTCAAAGACACCTGATCGGGCTGCGCTTCGAGAACTTCTTCATTGAGCAGCAGAGGCAGCGGCGGGTAGTCTTCGGCAACACGAACTCCAGCCTTGTTGAGCAGCTGCATGAAGTTTGGGCCTCCGTCAGCTGAGCGCTGGCGGCCCATGTCGTTGCTGTAGGGAATTCCGAACGAGCCATCGAAACCATGGCGCGTCGGAAGGAACGGCGGTTGGTCACCACAGTGCCACTTGCCCACGTGCTGGGTTGCATAACCTGCTTCACTGAGCAACGTCGCGATTGTGGTCTCACCGGAACTGAGCCCGATGCGCTGTCCCGGGAAGAGCACCGGAAGGCCATCGAAGTCCGCAAACCCGATTCGTGGCGGGTAGCAGCCCGTGAGCAGAGCCGCACGCGACGGCGAGCACACGGGCGAGGCCATATAGAAGTCGGTGAAGAGCATCCCCTCCGATGCCAGACCGTCAAGGGTGGGCGTGTAGTTGAGTGCTGACCCATAACAACCGAGATCTCCGTACCCGAGATCGTCACAGTTCATCAGGACCACGTTCGGCAGACGTGTCGCGTCGGGCACAGCGGCCTCATCCTTCAAGAGCTTCCAGATCCTTCAAGAGTTTCTAGCCGACAAGAAGCGTTGACCTCGTTCCACTCTCGATTAGCGACATTGATCAACCGATACCCATGGAATCACACTTGCGACACCGCTGGGAAACACCGTTCCAACTCCAGCAGCGATTTGCTGTGATGCGTCCTGCACCGCTCCGGGCTGACGCTGGGCGTGAGCGCTAGATCAGCCATGGCCTGGCGGAGTCATGTAGCCGCCAAGTTCACGCTCATGAAAGCCGCGAACGCAATCGACTCGTAGCCTCGGGCGTGCGCGGCGACGATTTGCAGTCCACAAGGCAACCCGGATCTGGTCAATCCCTGCCGGGGCGACGGTGGCAGGCAGGTAGACGCCGCAGGATAATCTCTCAACGCTTCTCGGACTGAAACCAAAGCACATTTCGGCGTTGGAGCGTGAGTTGGGCACTGATGGCGAGGTTCCGATGTCTGCTTTGCGCCTGTGAATGCTGTAGACCGATGTCTAGGTTGTGTACGTAGGTTGATGGGAGGGGTGTCGGGCGCTGATCATTTCCTCCGCGGCCTTCCCTGAGATCTTACGCGACAACTCCACAGATGACGAGGTAATCAAATCCTCCAATCGACTCACGGCGTCCAGTAAATCGACATTCGATATGGCATCAGAGTGCTATTTATCGCAGTTAGCGGTACTCTAATGCCAGACTGATAGAGATTTGAATGGAGGCGGGATGGCACATTCGATCACGCGGCAGGCTGGTGATGCGGCACGTGCCCTAGGGGCGCAGGTTGCCGCGGCCCGCAAACAACGGCGATGGAGCGCCTCGCGGCTCGCCGAACAGGCAGGCATCAACGTGCGGACGCTTCGAAAGGTCGAGCGTGGCGATCCGACGGTCACGCTGGGAACGGCCTTCGACGTCGCGGTCCTCGTCGGGGTTCCGCTGTTCACGCCTAGACCTTCTGAACTAGCGGTGCTCGCCGATCACCTTGCCGACCGCGCAGCCTTGCTCGGGGAGCGGGTCGTGCCCATCACCGACGACGGTCTCGATGACGATTTCTGAGGCACCCGACCGAGCATACGTCTGGTCGTGGTTGCCGGGCGAACAGGAGCCGGTTCCCACCGGAGTCCTCGAGGCTCTCCCCGCTCCCGGGGGCGGGTTCGTGATCACGTTCGCATATGGCCGTTCGTATTTGGCGAACCGGAATGCGATTCCCCTCTACCTGCCGGAGTTGCCCCTCCGTCGCGGCCGTATCGAACCCGCACCCGGCCTCGAGGTCGCAGGCGTTATTCGTGATGCTGGCCCCGACGGCTGGGGCCAGCGCGTCATCATGAGACAGCTGATGATGGATGCGCGAACGAACGATCCCGGCGGGGTCCCACTCCTCACCTACCTGCTACGTTCCGGATCCAACAGGCTGGGCTCGCTTGACTTCCAGGAATCACCGAGCGAGTACGTTCCTCGTCTTCACGATGCCCCACTCGAAGACCTTCTGCGGGCGGCGGATGCGGTTCTGGGGCTTGGTGAACTCAATGTACGGCTCGCCGAGGCGCTTACCGCTGGATCGTCGGCTGGCGGGGCGCGTCCCAAAGCCACACTGATCGACGGGCCCCGAAGCATGATTGCTAAGTTCTCCTCACCTGCTGATACCTATCCGGTTGTCAAGGCCGAGGCGGCCGCGATGCACCTAGGCCAGCTCGTCGGCCTTGACGTTGCCGACATTGAGTTGGTCGAGGTATCCGGGCGCGACGTTCTCCTCGTCGATCGGTTCGACCGAGGTACCGACGGCACGAGACGAGGACTGGTTTCCGCTCTCACGATTCTCGGATTCCATGAACTGGCGGGCCGGCATGCGACCTACCACGACCTCGCCGATGTCGTGCGCGAGCGATTCATCGGCCGCAAGGCGACACTGCATGAACTGTTCGCTCGCATCGTGTTCAACATCATCATCGGGAACACAGACGACCACGCTCGAAACCACGCTGCGTTCTGGGATGGCGAGCGATTGGAGCTGACCCCCGCCTACGACATCTGCCCTCAAACCCGAGCCGGAGGTGAGCAGGCGCAGGCCATGGCGATTGCACCCGACGGGAGTCGACTCTCGCAGTTCGTCACCTGCCTCGGTGCGGCGAGCCACTACGACCTGTCCCAGAGCGCCGCACGCTCGATCATCGACAATCAGATCCGAGTCGTCACCGAGCATTGGGATGAGATCGCCGACAAGGTGGGGCTGACCGGGCCCGAACGATGCGAACTCTGGGGTAACCAAGTGCTCAACCGCTTCGCAACATACGGCTACGACACGTAGGAACACCGCGTCCGCTGCTCCTCGGCCCCCGTCCGTGACATCGGCAAAACCCAACCGATGAAGAACGTGCACGACCGAGCGGAACTCGATCGCCTCCGCGAGGCGGGCACGATTGGCTGACGCTTATTCGAGGCGCCGTGGAGCTCCCGTTTGAGCACCGTGCCAGCAGGGTTGTTGGGCAAGGCATCCACAAGCTCGAGCTGTTCGGGCAGCGCTCGGGGCCGCTGCCCCGCGCCGCGAAGGATGTCGGTGATCGACGAGAGTGTGAGCGCGGCGTCGGGCTTGGTGACGACCACGGCGACGACTCGCTCGCCGACCTTCACCGGCGTCGGTGAGGCGCTGTCGCGCGGCAAGGTACATGAGATAGAAGGGCGTCCCGGTTCCGGCGTGTGTGCAGCGGTTCTCGGCGAGAAGTCGACGGTCGCCGGGGCGACGGTCTCACCCAGCAGGTGCATGCACCCGATCTGCAGCACCATATATAACAAGCCGATGCCACCGATGTGCGGAAACGGGAACACCAGCGAGTACCGGTCGCCAGCGGCGACATCGCGAGAGCCGGTCGAGCGTCCAGTCCGGATGGAACGGGGTGACGGTCATGTCGGGTCCTCCCAGTCAACGCGGTCGTCTCGGTTTGGTTGCCGGCCGGTGCGCCAGGGGCACAAGGGCGAGGCCGCGAGCAGGATGCGCTTCCAGTCGGTCGCCAGCTCGCGCATCTCCCGACGCCACTCGATCACCGCGGCATCTCGCGTTTGTGCGGTCTCACCCGCTGCCCACGCGTGGTAGCCGTCGGGCAGAGCCCACAACACCACGATCTCGTCCTCGTCGCGCATCGTGGTCCACCAGGCACCGGCGAGCCGCCAGCCGAACGGTTCGTAGGCCGCGACGGCCCGGTCGCGCACAAGCTCCAGCGCCCGCGCTGCGGTGGCTGGCGCAACCCGAATGATCTCGTGCGTGCAGACCTCAGCCCGCACCCCGGCAGAGAGCGACTCGCTCAGTGTCGGACTCCATGACGCGGGCAGAAGCACACGGTCGAACCCACCTCGGCGGAACTCAGCGGCCTCCTGCCACCACCGTTCGAGCTTCGGGTCCTGCAGGCCCTTGCCGACGTTCTCGCCGGTCAGCGAGCGGGCCAGCCCGTCAAGGCCGGGCTCCTCCCAGATGTTGCACACATGCGGCCAGTGTCCGGTCGTGCCGACCACCGCCCAGATACCGAAACACAGCTGGTCGCGATCCTCCCGGGCCATCGGCGACCAGTTCGCCGCCATGTGGTGCATGTAGTTGGCCCGGTTCGCACCCCGGATGTCGATGAACTCGTGAATGTACGCGTTGTTGTTGCCGATGCTGGCGTCGGACCCCGCAGCGACTTCGGTCCGAAGCTGCGAACTCATGCGGTCTCCAGTGCTGTCCACAATTGGCGTTTCATTTGTCGAAGGTGATCGAGTGGGTGGCGGGCGATCATTTCGGCGAGCTCCTGCGCCCGGTCGCGTAGCGCCTTCGGTTCGACGACCTCCGACACGATGCCGAGCTGTCGAGCACACTCAGCTTCGACGCGTTCTCCGCTGGCGGTGAAAGCCATGCGAAAAGCGGCTTCCGCCGGGCTTTCTTCGCGCGCGCGATGGTCTCAAAGGCACTCACCTGACCGATCGAGACATGCGGATCATGAAAGGTCGCGGCCGTCGAGACGATAACGATGCTGGCATCAGCGACAAGATGCAGCCCAGCACCTGCGCAGACGCAGTTCACCGCAGCGATCACGGGTTTGGTGATCCCGCAGTGCCAGGCGGTGAGGCGCAGCTCGGCACGCTTGGTCTGACGCGAGTTGGCCTTCAGCGCTTCGGGGTTGCGGGCGAGTTGGACGACATCGAGGCCCGACTGAAAAGCCCGGCCGTTGCAGGTGTTCACGATGACCGACACAGAGTCGTCGGCTGCGAACTCGGCCCACGCGGCCTCAGGTCGATGAACATCCGCGCATCAATGGCGTTGCCCGCATAGGGCCGGTCGAAGATCAGCCAGCCGACCTTGCCTTCCCGGCACAGCTCAAGGGTCACGCAGGTTCCTCCTGCAGGATCTCCCACACATTGCCGTCAGGGTCGGCGATGAGAGCGAAGGCCGCCCCTGGTCGGTGGTGGGTGACCTCGATCAGTACCGTGGCCCCGGCACCGGTCGCGACGGCGACGGTCTCGGCAGCATCGTCGACGTGCAACGCTGCATAACGGAACCCGACGACGCCGTTCCACACCTCGGGTCCGCGTGGCTCTACAGTATCGACCGGTTCGAAGATCTTCAGCTGCGCGTCGCCATTGCGCAGCCTGCGCACAACTCCTGGAGGGAAATCGAGCACCCGCTCGACCGTGAAGCCCAACGCTGTCGCATAGAACGACGCGAGAGCCGCTCCGTCGGCGGTGACAATGCCCGATTCAAGGCCACGGACGTTCATGCCAACTCCTCGGGCAGCCTGCGCCGAAGGACCTTGCCGACCTCGGACCGAGGCAGCTCATCGACCCGGTGGCAGCGCGCCAGCGCTTTGTACGCCACCAGGGGCCGCGATGACGATGTCGGCGTCGGCCACCCAATGGAACCCGCCGCCGCAGCAGATGCCGTTGATCGCGGTGATGACCGGCTTCCACACACCCTGGTGCCACGACGTAAAGTGGACAATGCAATGGGACATACGCCGCCTCGTGCCCGCGATGCTCGAATCGCAGACCCCCATCGTTTGCGCAAGGAAGGGTTGGACGAAGGCCTGAGTTGACGCGCCCAACGCCGTGCTGGCATGGTCAACCGACGCGCGAGATGCTGAGAGCGGCCGAAGCCATCGCGGCGAGCACCGCGTCGAGTTCCCCACCGACCGAACCGAGTGAGCAAGCTAGCCGGAGGTCCTTCTCGGTGATCCCTGCAACGGTTTCGAGGTAGGTCCGGAGGTCGCCGGCGATGGCGCCGCCGGGAAGGCGAAGCAGGGCCAGATATCGCTCGGTGAGTTCACCCAACTGGTTAGTGTGCCGCCACGCCTCAACGAGTCCGGACGGATCGGCCCCACTAGGCTCCATCAGCGCGAACGCGATGCGCGCTGCGGCCTGTTGCATGTAGGTCATGACGTTGGTCCCGATCTTGAGTGCCGCGCCACCCCCCACAGGGCCACCGTTGATCACCTTGGACCCGTAGATCTCGACGAGCGCACGGGATGCAGAAGGCATCTCGTCCCACCCGCCGACGAGCATCGCCAGCTCGCCGACGCGGGCGTTCTCGCTACCACCGGCGACGCAGACGTCGAACACGTCCACACCCCACGCCGCCGCCACTGAGCTCACACCGGTGACGGTGTCGGGATGCACAGTCGAATGCACCAAGACCGTCAACCCCTGATGGGCTCCACCTTCGATCCCTTGCTCACCGGTCATCACGGCCTCTACGTGCGCTGCTGCTGGCACGCAGATACTCACGATGCTGGCTTGCTGCGCGACATCGGCGGTCGATGTTGCCGCTGCGGCTCCCTGCCTGACGACGGTCGCCACAGCATCGGAGTCGAGGTCAAAAACCGTGACTTCGGCACCCGTAGACAGGAGGTGCTCACACATAGCCGATCCCATGTCGCCCAAACCGATGAAGCCGTAGTTCGGCATGACCTGTTCCCCCTCAAACCGGGCGTGAACGTCAACGTCAGCGCCGTCCAACCGGTGACGTTGCTGCTGTGAAAACGCACCTTTCGGTCGTGGTCAACATGGTAACCGGGCATTCGCTCCTAAATCGCCTCCAGCACGACGCAACCCTTTAGACGTGCCAGTGCCGCCCCCACACAGAAGAGGGCGCCGTATCCATACGAAAGATGACCGCTCGGACGCCGGTGGATGTCGAACACTTCGGCGGTCGGCCCGATCACGGTGGTCATGATTCGCAGCCCCGATCAAACAACACGACGGAGTTGCTGGCGCGCATCATCTCGCCGTGCATCTGTAGTGTCATGTGCGTTTGACCGCGACTCAGCACCTCCTTAAGGGAGTCCTGCATGGAACCTGATTCGGCCTACCAACGGGGCGTCGAAGCCATCAACCGACGTGACACGATGAGCTGTCGAGGTTCCTCGCCGAATCGAGACTTCCGACCGACGTCCACGATGCCGTTGATCATCTCGTCGCTGTGATCAAATGGCATCGCACTTCGGGCGGTGCGCGATCCTGATGCATGACCGACCGATCGCCAGCGGGCCCACCTCAAACGCGCCTTCGCATTCATCTGAACTCGAGCGAGACAAGCAACCGAAACAAGGAACCCGGAACATGGACTTCAAAGACCGAACCGCCATCGTGACCGGCGCGGGAGGCGGCATCGGAGAGGCGTACGCCCGCGCACTGTACCGTGCCGGAGCAAACGTCGTGGTCGCTGAACTAGACGAGGATCGGGGTCGAGCCGTCGCCGAGTCCCTGGGCGATCGAGCGCTGTTCGTCGGCACCGATGTCGGTGACCCGGCGAGCACCGAAGCGATGGCCGAGGCGACGACCGCTCACTTCGGCGGCATCGACCATCTGGTCAACAACGCTGCGATCTTCGGCGACATGAAACTCGCCGGACTTACCAACGTCGACTACGACTACCTTGACACGTTCTTGCGGGTGAACCTTTTAGGGGCCCTTCACTGCACGCGTTCGGTCATGTCGTCGATGACCGCGCGCGGCGGTGGATCGATCGTCAACCAGTCGTCGACGGCCGCCTGGATGGGCATCAGCGGTTTCTACGGTCTGGCGAAAGCAGGGATCAATTTCCTGACGACCTCGCTGGCTCAAGAGCTCGCGCCGCGCAATATTCGCGTGAATGCGATCGCTCCCGGCCCCACCGACACCGAGGCGATGAACAAGCAGGTACCCACCGAGTTCCAGGATCAGATCGTGGCCACCCTCGCCATCAAGCGCCTGGGCACACCAGCCGACCACATCGGCCCGATGCTCTTTTTGCTGTCACCCGACGCCGGTTGGGTCACTGGGCACGTCCTCGCGGTCGACGGCGGACAGATCACCAGGATCTGAGCGCTCGATGATCACTACCCAATCAACAACCCGAGCATGGCGTTCCACAAGCGCCCGTAGAAGCAAGAACGGGACCGCAGAGCTGCGTTGTTGCAGTGCTGCTCTTGTTGATGACGAATGCGGAGCCGGTTGGCCTCAAGGCGTCACCGCGGTGCGCGTCGTGGACCCGGGTCTAACGGGAGGTATGCATAGCGGCGGACGATCGGACCTGCAGCGAACCGGCCGTTTTCGGCGTCGACGGAGAAGTCGGGATACCTCGAGAGGAGTTCCTCGAGTGCAACTCGACCCTGAAGCCGGGCGGACGCGGCACCCAAGCAGTGGTGGGGGCCGTAGCTGAACGCGAGCATCTTGTCGATCGGCCGCCGAACATCAAGGTCGTCCGCTGTCGGACCGAATTCGCGCTCGTCGCGGTTGGCCGAGCCGTGGACAAGGAGGACCTTCTCGCCCTCGGAGATAGGCTTCTCACCAATCGTCGAACAGCTAGAGCCAAAACTCGCCGCTACGAGGACGCTGACTTCAACCTGCCGCGCATTGGCCGAGATTTCGTGCGTTCCTTCCACAACAAGGTCGCCTTCCTCGAATCGGCCGCTTCGGAGATGGACCTCCGCAACTACCGAGCACCGCGGTACGAGAAGCTCAAGGGGACCGGGAGGGCTGGCACTCCATCAGGCTCAACCAGCAATGGCGCCTCGTTCTTCGTGTGGAACAAGTCACGGAGGGTCGCTTCTTGATCATCATCGAGATCGTTGACTACCACTGAGAGAAACCGAACACGATGAGCACGACCTACACCCCCGCCGAGGTGTTCGCCCCTGGTGAGTACTTGCGGGACGAGCTGGAAGAGCGGGCCTGGACCGTCACAGAGTTCTCCGAAATCATCGGACGCCCGATCCAGGCGGTCTCGGAGATTCTCAACAACAAAAAGGAGATCACACCCGAGACCGCAATTGCGTTCAGCCACGCGCTCGGTACATCGGCTGAACTCTGGCTGAATCTGCAGACGGCGTTTCGCCTGCACACGCAGCGAAGTGCCGAAACACCACCGGGGTTATCTGACGTCGAGCGTCGAGCCCGAATCCGCGAACTGATTCCCCTCGCCGAAGTCTCGCAAAGGTTCGTTCCTCCCGGAGATCCTTGAACCACGACTGCGCATCAATCAGGCGTTGTATGCGGTGGTGATGGTGGCCTACGTCAAGCGGTGTCTCCACGAGGGGGTCGATGACCTTGTCATCACGATGGGGATCAAACACGTTGTTGGGATCGGCGAAGCCGCCACCGTTGCCGTCGACACCGAAGATCCTCCACGACGACGGAATGAACTGAAACGGGCCCACAGCGCGGTCCCATTTCGGTGTCACCAATCCCAGATGCCGCCATCGCTGTCGGGGATCCGCGCCGTACCCGCTGCTGTCGTCGAGCGCGAAACCGATGATGGCGGTCGGGGCAGTGCCATCAAGTCCAATCGTGGAGCTACTTGCCGATGCAGCCCACGTTGTTCTGGTGGCTACTCTTGCCTTGTTCGCGTCAGCCTGTGGCGGCGAGCCCGATGCCGCGACCACAGTCGTCGCATTGCATTCCCATCGGCGCCGGGATCGTCGACGTGAGGGTGCGGACCCATCGGTCGACGCTATCAACGCGGCGCGCTCCGCTCCGATCGGCTACTCCTGGTGTGCCAGCATTGTTGGGTGGCATTTGAGGTCGATGTTGGTGAAGGCGCGATCGTCGTTGAGCTGAACGGCTGGGATCGGGCCATGAACTGGTGTCGGCATGTCGCGATTGACCTCAGCCAGATCCGGTCGGTATCGGTTGTCGAGCGGGCCGAACTCGAGCGTTTGATCGATCACCGGGCGAACGGCTGCGGTACGCACAACGGGTCGAAACGTCCCGGGCGTCGCCGAGTCGGCACCATGCTGGGGCGCTCCGTCGCGGGCAAGCAGTTCTGGGCAGTAACAGCGGGACCGAAGTCTGACCGACTGCTGGTTCTCGATCTGGCTGATCATGAATTCGCCAGGGCAGTCGTGGCCGTCGACGATGCCGACGCTGTCGCCAAAGCGACTAGCAGGGACGCTACGTCGTGGAAGCCGGTGCGGACGACCAGGAGCTAGGCGGCCAGGTCTTCGAACAACAGGCCGTTCAGGTTGCGTTCGTAGCCAAGATTCCAGTCGGCCAGGAGGGTCCAGGACGTCGAGGCCTCGTTGTCGGGCCAGTCCGGGTGGTGGGCTGGGTTGCATCGGTCTACCCGGGTACTCATGACACCGTCGTACCCTGCCGATATGATGAGCAAATAACACCCTGAGCGCTTCGCCGCCCAGGACCCGGGGCCCCTCCTTGTGAGGGGCCTCTGTCATTGGGCCGCCGGGCGACTCAGCGTCCGTGACAACCCGGGCACCGGGACCTCTTCTGACATCTGGCAAAGTGCCACCAACTCTGGACTGATCGGCTTCGCCCACGACGCGACCCGTGCCAGGTCCCGCGAGACCGTTCCCATCGGGCTGAACACGCCAAATTGATGGCCATCACCGATGGCAAGTTCGATAGCAGGGCGCAGATCCGAGTCATTCGACAGAACAATCGCATGCGTGCAGTCGCCTCGGTAGTAGTCGCGCAACAAGTGCGATGCGATTGCGACGTCGGTGAACCCAGCAGCCATCAACGCGGCCTCGAGAAGAGCCGCGTTGACCGACCCGGCCGCGATCTCAAGGTTCACCTGAACGTCGACATCGGTCGTCCCGGCGTGCACCGCCGAGCTGGCCTCACACAACAGCTCTGGAACAAGCCCTCCGAGAAGCACGAACTCCGGCATCGTCCCATAGTGGTGGACCACACGCACGAGCGCATCTTGGGCTGCCCGTCGGGCTGCTTGGCTCCGCGGTGGATCGGCACTCATGCAACGACCTCGCGGAGATGCTCGGCTGCTTCCTCACCCCGCACACCGAGTCCGGCGAGATCAACATAGACCCGGGGCCACGGGGCGACCCGTAGATCCCCCACACGGGTGGCCATCGTGTCGCTTGCGACAGTCGGGAAGCACTGCATCGTCAACCGACCACCCTCAATCGGCCTCAACCCGACCACCTCCGCGGCCTTGTGCAACCCAAACGCGTTCGACGCCTCGACGTAGACCACGCCACTCGCGACCTGTGTGAGCAGCGGTGCCATCGCGGCCGCGGCGACCGCCCCTGTTGCCGCCCATGACATGTCGTCGTCATCCCAGAGCTTGCCGACCCGAGCAACCTCAGCAACCACATCAGCACCAGGTGGGATACCCACGGTGATCGACGACTTCGACCGAACCGTCGCGAGCGCAGCCTGATACGCGTCCAACAACGCATCAGCGTCTTCAAGGCGACGGCCCGAACGCGGACCCCGAGCCTGCTCGGTCTCCAACAACCCGAACTCGACCAGCGCCGCCAACGCGTTCGTCGCGGAGCCAACCGACAGCCCCGTCGCGTCCGCACACGCATGCACAGTCGGCCCAACCCCGCACAGCAAAGCCTCTGCAACCGAGAACACCGAACCAACCCAACGCCGCGGAGACACATCGAGCCCAGACCCGACACCCGTACGCGAAACCAGAACCGCCCCAGCAGCGATCTCGGCTGCACCGGTCTCGTCCACGAAACCAACACCCGCTTCGCGGAGTACCTCGACCGCACCCGGCGATAACACCCGCGCCACCGCAATTGTCGAGCGGTCTAGTTCGCCTTCCAGAAACCGGCGGGCGTCACGCAACTGACCCTCACCAATCCAATGCAAGGTGAGGCGTTGGCGGCCAATGGTAATCGTCGATCCATCGCGGCGGGCGCGAACCCTTACTTCGACACCAGCTGGTAACACTGCCAGCACCGCGGCAGAAGCCCGATCGCTCACAACATCACAATTCCCACAGAACCCTCACCATACACTGATATATGTCATCAGTTGAGATATAGGTAACCGAGGGCTGTAGCCGTCACGAACAGCGCCGCTAACGCTTTGTCACGGACGGTGACGAGGACTTCGTGGCGGGTTGCTTGTCTGAGTCTGTCGTAGAAGAACTGCTCCCCGCGCTCGTGGTTGGAGAGGCAACCGACCTGCTTCGTGAGCTTGCCCGCTGGGCGCTCCAAGAGCTGATCAAGTTCGAAGCTGTCACCGCATCGGTTGACGCATCACTACGGTCATCAGTCGAGAGTGTTCTCAACGAAGGCAGGCGATCTCGAAGTCGGGACCCCGAAGTTTCGCAAAGGCTCGTTCCTCCCGGAGATCCTTGACCCAAGACTGCGCATCGCAACAGCACTCGCAAGGCGCAACCGGAGTTGACGATCAAGCCGGTACGGGTGGGCAAGTGACTCGGGCGGGACGCGCTTGGTCGGAAGGATCAGGCGTAGCCCGGCGGAGTCATGTAGCCGCCGAGTTCACGCTCCATGAAAGCCGCGAACGCAATCGACTCGTAGTCTCGGGCGTGCGCGGCGACGATTTGTAGTCCGCAAGGCAACCCGGATCTGGTCAATCCTGCCGGGGCGACGGTGGCAGGCAGGTAGACACCGCAGGAAAATCCAGCCCAGAACAACTGATCCATCGTGGATTGGTCTTCACCATTGACGATGATGGTGCGATCGACGCGTTCACCGACCTGGTCGTGGGGATACGCCGCCGAGGCCGCAGCCGGGCAGAGCAGTAGGTCGTATCGACCGAAGAATTCGTCCCACGCCAAACGCATACGTTCCCGCTCGGTGTGGATGGCTGCCCATTCCCAGTGTGTCATGGTGATTGCCTTGGCGGCACGCGCCCGAAAATCCCGCTCGCCGGCGCTGTACCGCCCGGCGTCGTCCCTATGCGCTTCGAAGGCTCGCGGCGATAGTTCCGTGCCTGTGGCAGAACGCAGCAACGCAATGTACACCTCATGCGCCCGTTCAACATCAAACTCAGGCCTGGCATCGAAGTCGATCTGCACACCAAGATCCGCTAACGCTTCCACAGCGGCCAACAAGCAGTCGGTGAGTTCGCGATCCTGCTTCACACAGGGGCTTTCGAGCATCACCGCCGCCTTCACTTGGTCGGGGCGCTCCCAGCGGGTTTCGGGAAGCTCCAAGCGCCACGCCCGAGCATCCAGCCCGGCGGCACCTGCCAGCACATCCAGGCCCAGTCGAAGGTCAACGGCGCTACGTGCCATCGGTCCCGCCACACCGATATCGAGACTCACCGGGGATCCGGGATTGCCGTGTCCCGCAGTAGGGACGAGTCCGTACGTCGGTTTGTGTCCGAACACACCGCAATAGTGCGCCGGGTTGCGGATCGATGCCCCTATGTCCGAGCCTAGTTCGAGCGCGGCTAGGCCTGCAGCCAAAGCGGCAGCGGACCCACCCGATGATCCACCAGGAATGAGCCGCGGATCCCATGGGTTGCGGGTCGTACCGTAGATCGAATTGAACGTCTGCCAGTCGGCCATTGCGACCGGGAGGTTGGTCTTACCGTAGATAACCGCGCCGGTATCCAGCAAGCGCTGTACCGTCTCGTCGTTGCGTTTGGGCCTGTAGTTGAGCCGATGTGGGTGGCCCGACGTGGAAGGGGTGCCAACCCAGTCAAAGGATTCCTTGATCGTGATCGGCACACCGTGCAACATCCCCCAGGACTGCCCCGAGACCAACGCCTGATCAGCTTCGACGGCTCGTCGTCGGGCACCTTCAACTCGTTCAACGACAACGGCATTTATGATGGGATTGAAGCGTTCGTAACGATCAAGAACGGCGTCAAGCAGCTCAACTGCGGAGATGTCACCAGCGGCAATTGCCGCTGCCTGGGCTTGTGCGCTTCGAAGGGTGATGTCCATCGTCTGTCGTCAATCGGTCTCGATGGGCAACGACTCATCGGCGCCCCACTCTGACCATGATCCCACATAGAGCTTGGCGTCGGGAAGTCCCGCTCTTCGCATAGACAACAGGTTGAGGCAGGCCGACACGCCGCTTCCGCAATAGGCCACGACTTCTGGACCTCGTTGGTCGGCGAGAGCACCGTCCCCCGCTGTACAAGCCACCCCAGGCTCAGCGAAAGCAGTAACACCGAGGTCTGTGTAATGGGTCGCCAGATCCTCGGGTGATCGCAGTCGCCCATCGACGAGGTTGTCGACGGCCGGTGCAGAAACGGCGCCCGGTATATGGCCGGGTCTCGCGTCAATGACGCTGCCTTGGGCGTATCGCTGCGCGGATCGTGCATCAAGGATCACCCGGTCCGAGCCAATTGCGCTGAGGATCTGGCTTTTGGTGATCACTCGTGAAGCAGGCCACGATCTCGGGGTGAACTTAGCGAGTCGGCGGGGTGACACCACTGTCGTGGTCGGATAGGTCCAAGCATCGATTCCACCATCGAGCAATGCGACCCGGCCGCCGAGAACGTCCAACATCCACCACAGTCGCCCGGCGATCACCCCGCCTACGTCGTCATAGACAACCACCCGGGTCTCGTCGCCGATTCCCAGCCTGCTCATGGCAGCCGCGAAGTCAACGGGATCCGGCAGCGGGTGCCGACCGCCTTGCAGCGAAGCTGGCGCAGCAAGATCGGTGTCGATATCGGCGAATACGGCCGTTGGGATATGACCGAATTCGTAGGCTGCACGGCCCGATCGACCGTCGAGATACCAACGACAGTCGACCAACGCGAGACCATCAGTTCCCAAGTTCGAGGACAACCATTCCACCGAGACAACGGGACCGAAATTGTTCGGCATCACAAACCCCACCCGGAATACCTAAACACCATCACACCGACCCGACGACGCCACACAAAGATGACTCCATACAAACATGGCGGATCTGTACCAGCGGCGACCGTTCGTTGGAGAAGCGGCGATTCGCGGGAACCGCCCATCGAGACGACCAGTGGACAAGACGACCAGTGGGCAAGCTCCAAATCCCATGCGTTCAGGAGCGAAACAGCAAGACCCGGAAATAGCAAGCCCATGGTCCGATCCCAAGCTTTTCTGCTGTTGCAACCAAGAAACTATCATTCTTCGCGCAAAAGTGGCAGGATTGGAAGGTGGACGCATTCTCCCTGCGTACCAAACGTCTCGTGCTCTATCCGCTCACCGCAGATGACATTGAGGAATCGGTCGCAGTGTATAGCGACGAGGCTGTTATGCAGTTCTTGGACGGTGGAACCCGTGATCGCCAGACGGCCACCCACATGATTCAAGCAAACGAACGATGTTGGAGCATTGACGGTTGGGGAATTTGGGCGGTGCGCGACAGTAACACCAAGGCCTTCTTGGGGGAATGTGGCCTGAGTATGATCACGGACCTGCCAGGGGCTGAGGTCGAATTTGTCTGCACATTGACCCGCCAGAGCTGGGGCCGAGGCTACAGCACCGAAGCAGGACACGTCGTGCTCAATGACGCCTGGCGCCGATACTCAGGCGACCAGATCCATGCCGTAATTCTCCCAGGCAACACGCATGGCGCATCATTGTTGATCAGGCTCGGATTCCGCCGACTCGATGATCAACGCGTCGGCGGCATCACCCGACACGTCTGGGAGATGCAGCGACTGGGCTGAGGTACACCAGCACAAGTGCACCGTGCCCATCGAACCAAGAGTGCGACGACTCAGAGCCAGACGCTCCGGGTGTTACAACGTCAGCTCCAGGACTCGGGACTCGCCGGATCGCCATACAGTTCAATATTGCCGTACGCAGGATCCGCAGTCACCGTGGCACCCATCGGCCAAAGACCGGCATCCGCGGCATCACTGTGACGAAGCCCGCCCGTACCCCATTGGACGAACCCGAAGACAGCGGCCGGATCATCACAACCCGCAGCACCGTACAAAGCCGCTTCCCCGCCATCAATCGCGATCCCACCCAATGTCACAGAAGGGATCTGTACCGAACCACCAACAGGAATCCGGCTCGCGTTCAGCACCGTTGAGAGGTCAACGTGGACGGCGTGCTGACACAACCACACGCCTTCAATTGAGGCGTCCGATTCACCGTTGTTGGTGATCCGAACGAATCCGTCCTCGCCGAACTGAACGAGATCTATCCGAACATCGGGTAAAGCGACCGCATCAACGGGGATGGTGTCGGTTGTGGGAACCAACGTGGATTCGGGCGCCGGTGTGGTAATCACCTCGGACGGTTGCACGACAACTTCCCCAGAACCGGGATCTTTGCCGGTAACCGAACAAGCAATAGTGGTTGCGGCCGAAACAACCGAAACCAGCACTACACGCCCGAATAAGTCCTGCCCGCCGCTAGCCGTTAATCGGCCGATCAACTTGATCCTGCACGCGACAGCAGGACTGAGATCTGGTCGAGGATTTCGGCGGCTGCCACGCGGTCCGGTGGCGATTCGGCCAACGCCGCGTCCCTCGCTGCGAACAACGCCGCGATATCAACTAGAACCTGCTCAGCGCCAGCGGGTGGACCGCCAGGATCTGATGGGTCCCTGTCAGCAGGGTCACTGCCGCCTTTCCCTTCTGTGGGGCTGCTGCGATCAACAGCGTAAGCGCTACCCAAGATGTCATCAAAGTTCTCGCCAGGGAAGAGTTGCGCCAACGCTTCGTTGAGATCTTCGCCTATTGCGATCTTCTCACCTTCGCCCACTGTGGCGATCACTGCCTCCAGGGTCGGCACGGAGGACGTTCCCTCAGCAGCAACGTACAACGGTCGCACCCACAAGATCGAATCGGCGATAGGCAACAACAACAAGTTGCCGAATTCCACGGTTGATCCGCTGTCGTCAAGCAGTGTGAGACGACTTGAGATAGCTTCTTCTTGGGCGATGCTGGACGCAACCAGTACCGGACCGGGGGCGTCAGGCGACGTGATCTCATAGGTGACGAGACGCGACGTGCCGTCTGTACGAGTCTCGCCTACGGTGAACGCCACCAATTCACGGCGGTCGTCGTTTTCGTCAAAGGGCACATAGCTGCGCAAGGTCACATAAGAGGCCTCATCTTCACCCGGCAGCTTCAACAGCGTGTAGTACGGGTCGATGCGTTGCTCACGATCGATCGCCAACCCGGTTTCCTCGTCAAGGAACGACTCGGTGGATCCGGTGACCACCCTGCGGCCGGGATCCTGGGCAACCGCCCAGCGCTCCGTGCCGATTACGAGGCTCTCGGGGTTTGAGACTTGATAACGCGCCCACATGTTGGTCTGTACACGGAACAGATCCTGCGGGTACCGCAGGTTGTCTCGCAAGGCCTCGGGCATCTCCTCGAAGTCGCTGAACAGGCCCGGGAAGGCGTCTCGCCAAGCGTCAACGATCGGATCATCCACCGGCATCACATAGAATTTCACGTCGCCGCTGTAGGCGTTGACGACGGCTTTTACGGAGTTTCGTACATAGTTGAACGGATCGCCACTGAGCCCGCTCTCATCAACCAGGCGTGAATTCTCGGCATGTTGGCTGTAGGGGTAGCGCTGCGAGGTCGTGTACGCGTCAATCACGTAGTGCACTGTGCCGTCAACCACCACGGGGTAGGCATCGGAGTCAAACCTGAGGAACGGAGCCAGCTTGCGTACACGATCGTGGACGCCACGTATGTAGATCACCCGCGTGTCGCCACCAACAAAGTTAGAGATCAGCGGTTCAATCTGACCGAAGCGCATGGCGAACGCCGCACGCCGTAGCAGCGACCCCATAGCCACGCCACTATCTCCCTCATAGCGGGTGAGCACATCTTCGTTGGTGCCGCTGTCAACGTAGTCAATCTCATCAACGGACGTACCGACAAGCGCATAGCCGGAGAGTCCCTCCCCGTAGTAGATCTGCGGTCGGGTAAGCCCGAGTTCAATTGACGGGTCCACCTCCACTGGCAGGCCGCCTGCCAAGAACGCTGGCCGGCCCTCTCCGGTGGTGGCATTGGCACGCGCCAAAGCGATGCCGTATCCGTGGGTAAGACGGACGTGTTCGCGTTCCCATGCCAGATCTCCCAGGCTTAGTTCGCGTACCCCGAGTACTACCTGTGTGATCTGACCGTCGACTACGTAACGGTCGGTATCCAGCGAGATTTCCTTAGAGGTCAGCTTGACCGGACTGCCGTCGAAGCGGTAGAACTCGCGCTGGGCTTGAAAGCGCTCAAAGGTGGGGTGGGTGACCACGGGGTCCAGTACGCGGGCGTTACGAATCGTGTCGGCGTGTTGGCGCACATCCTGCGCGGTGAGTTCCTTGGTGTAGTCAAAGGAGATCTCCGTGAGGTCCGCTCCGGGAACGAGCCCATAGGCGTCACGGGTGGCATTTATGTTGCGCAGAGTGTACGGGGCTTCCCGGGCTGTCTCGTTGGGCTCTACCTGGAAGCGCTGGACGAAGGCCGGATACAGGCCACCCATGGCGATGGCAGTAAACGACCACAAACCCACAGCAAGGATCGGCATGACCCAACCGCGAAGCCGCAGGTTGATTATCAAAAGCACCACTGCGCTCAACGAGATGGCTATCAGCAGGTGCGTTACAGGGAGTTGCGCGTTGACATCGGTATATAGCGCGCCGTCAACCACGCCACGGCGTGAAACCGTGAACTCAAACCGGGACAGCCAATAGTCGGCGGCCCTGATAATGGCAAGAATGGCGAGAATTGCGCTGAGGTGAACCTTGACGCTGGGGGTGACGCGTTCGGATCCTGCTGGCACCGCGAAGCGGATGCCGCCGTTGAGGTAGTGGGTGATAGCAACCAGGACGAAAATGACGATGAACGCAGCGAACGCCCATCCGACCACGAAACTCAAGAAGGGCAGTTCGAATACGTAGAAGCCGATGTCGGTGTTGAACTGTGGGTCCTTGATGCCGAAATCCCGTCGATTGACGAACAGCAGCCATTCCTCCCAGTTGTTACTTACCCCACTGGCAGTGAAGACCGCGAAGATCCCCGAGATCAACACCCGGATCAGGCCGGTACGTCCCTCGGTGATGCGGTTGTACGCGCCGAGCAGTTCTTCTTCGGGGCCGGGAGGACGCGACGGTGGTGCGCAGCGGTCTGCTATCCACAGGTTCAACCAGGCGATCCCTAAGAACACTGCGAAGCAGATGAGCGTGAGTGCCACCTTGGCACCAAACACCTGCCGCCAGACGTCGGTACGGTCAAGGGAGTCGAACCAGAGGAAGTCGGTGTAGAACCCGGCCATCCCACGTAGCGACAATCCCAACACGAGCAGGCCCGCGACAACGACAGCAGCTAGGACTCGCATCCGAAGACGCCGGGAGGATGACCGGTCGGCAGGCAGATCTCGGGAACGTCGCATCGGGCCAGAACTCTAGCGGCTTGGACCCAACCCGGTGCAGCACCGCCGACCGATATCAACAACAACGCACACCGCTGACGACCACCTGCGTCACCAGTGCAACCCCACCAACCGATAACAACAACACACAACTAACTCGTCCCACACCGTGCAACCCAGTGCAACCCCACCAACCGATAACAACAACACACACAACTAACTCGTCCCACACCGTGCAACCCGGTGCAACCCACCAACCGGTGTTGGCGGTGACGTTCATAGGCGGTTGTTTCAGCACCGTAAAGCCAGTGCAACCCCACCGACCGGTGTTGTCGGTGACGCCGATCGGGTTGGCGTAGGAGGTCGCCACGCCAGTGCAACCCCACCAACCGGTGTTGGCGGTGACGGGGCTCTATGTCAGGGGGTCAACAGGGGGTGTGAACTCTGGCCGGTGCAGTGCGGTCCGCGTCGGCCGCTGTGAACGTCGGGAGCTGGCACCGCTACGCAGGTTCAAGCCAACAATTGCAGGAAGGTTCTGCAGGAGGATGTATGTGGCCGCTGGGGAAGGCCGCGCCTGCCTTCACGGGTGCGGTGCTGCTGTTATTGGTACAGTCGTCGCCGCAGCCACCAGAGCGATCGGTGCGCCATACAACAGGCCCGTTGACGATGGCGATGACGGCCAGTCCCTGAGCCGCTACCACTGCGGCGGACACTGCCTCCCCGACTCGTTTGGTGCGACTCTCGCGGTAGATGCTGCGCACGGCTGAAGCCAGTTCGTCGGTTTCGGCACCCGATTCGATCAGGTCACGGAGGCGCCGGTCGACCGGCGCAAGAGCGAGTTCTTTGAAGTGTCCGGTTGCGACGCTGAGGTCTACGGATCTGGGGGCATTGACCGACGACATCAACTCCGATAGCACCGAGGTCAGCGCAGCGTTGTAGGAATGCGAGCGATTCGTGGACTCAATCAAGTTCGTGACGGCTGTAGCTCCGTTGCGACGAATGCCGTCCAACAGGGTGCTTTGCTCGTCAACAAGCACCCGTTTCAGTGCCCGTGAAGCCCTATCAATAGCGGTCCTTGTGGCTGTCGGCGGTTCGGAGTCCAGCACAAGAGGGGTCCCTTGGTCCGGCGGCGAATCAGCCGCTGCGTTGCGAAGCTTGGCGAAGATGATGTCGCCGGGATCCGACCCCGTTGCTTGGTCGGGACCGGACGGTTCGGACTTCGACGTTGCAGGTTCGGTGATCGCACCAACCGGCACAGAATCGGGCGGAGAGGCTTCAGATGGTTCCGGCTTGGAATCAACAGATTCTGACTTCGCGTCGATCGGGTCCCGGCTGACCCCTGACCGGTCCGAATCCGTCACCGAGGGTTCAACACCGAGATCCCGGGGTTCGGGGTCCACGGCGTCATTCGGGTAGGGTGCAGCATCCGGGTCGGCCTCGGAGGAAGCCAACTCCGGCGACTGGGGCTCGCTCGCTTGCGCGCCGGTACCGATCGACAAGATGTCCGCATCGCCGGGCAACTCCCGCTCTGCGTCGGGCTCGGGGGCCCCGTCATCCTCAATGAGTAGGTGGCCGATCAGGCGAGCCTCCTCTACTTCGGCTTCGAGTTCGGCAAGCGTCGGTTCGGGCGACTCACCGGTACGCAAACCTGCGCGTTCCGCGGCCCGTCGCGCCTCGGGCACCGACGCCAACAGGTCCGCTACCGCAGCTTCGACGCTCTTTTGCACAACCGCCAGCGACTCAAGCAAGCGATCACGTCCAGCACGCAATTGTTCCACCTGGGTACGGCCAGACTGACGTTTTCGCCCGAGATCAAGCAATATCCGCTCGCGCAGGACCTGCGCCTCGCTCACCATTTCTCGACCACGAACCCTCCCGCTCTCGACGAGCCCGGCGGCAGTTTCTTGGGCCTCGGCGATGACCTCATCGCGAAGGGCTGATCCCTCAGCCCGGATAGCATCGGCAGCCGAAACCGCCTCCGTGCGAATGGTATTCGCGGCAGAAGTCGCCGCCTCTTCGATGGCTGCGGCCTCGCGTTCAGCACGCTCGGTCCTTTCGGTGGCTGCGACATGAGCAGCCTCCAGCACCTGCATCGCCTCGGATCCGAGGGCACTCGCCACCCGGTGAGCATCCAAGCGTCCCCCGTCGGGGCCTTGGTCCGAGATCTCCTTCTCGGCCTCAAGGAGTCGCTCGTTGAGCTCGTCGCCTTGCCGACGCAGGTCGGCAATCTCAGCGGCGACCCTGCGCAGAAGAGCACGAACCGCAGCCGGCTCGAATCCGCGTCGTACCAGCGGAAACTGGGCATGATCCAACAGCGAGAGGTCGATCGGGTCTCTAGAAGGCATCACATTGATGCTAGGACAGCCGAACCGCTGACGTGGGTATTGTCGGTTCGAGATCTAGTGCAGCCGGGGTTGGGAAGGTCCAGGACCCGTGTTGATAGAGGTCGCGGAGATGTTCGAGATTCGGTTCAGGCGGGGTTGGGAAGGTCCAACAATAGGTTCTGGGTGTCTCCGCCTAGCTCTGCGAGCGCATCAAGCGCTTCAGAAAGGCTGGTAACTCCGATCACTGGCATCGTTCCTGCTTCTTTTTTGGCTTCGGTGACCGAGTCTGTCGGAACAATGAAGAGTTCGGCTCCGGCTTGTTTGGCCACCGCTGCTTTCTTTTTCACCCCTCCCACGTTGCCGATCGTGCCATCAACGGTGATTGTGCCGGTGGCGGCAACGACGGCTCCACCGGTGAGTTCGCCCTCGGTGAGTAGATCGATCAACGTCAGTGTGAACGCCAGACCGGCAGACGGGCCGCCGATGGAGCCTGAATCAATCGTGATATCGAAAGGTAGAGCAATGTCGGTGTTTCTCACCATGATGTCGCCAACACCAATGAACCCACCCGGTTCATCATTTGGCCGGGTGCCGTAGACGAACTCGACCTGACGAACCCGACCCGTGACTACATCCTCAAGCACCAGCAGGGCACGCTCACCCGGCTTGGCGACATTGAGGATCGCACGAAGCGATTCCATCGTCGTGACCGGTTGATCGTCGATTCCGATGATGACCTCTGTTACTTCCACAAGGCCAGCCACCGGACCGTCTTGCACGACGTAACCGAATCCGATGCCAGTCTGGGTGATTGATTGCACGCCCAAAGCAGCCAGCGCCGCGACGACTGCGGCATCTTTGGATCCACGCATCAATGCGAGATTGCGCGTACGTTGCTCGGAGGGGGAACGATCACCGAACAACTCGGAGCGGGGACGTAGTTCAATATGGTCAACTACCGCTGACTCGACCCACTCCCATATCGTGACGTTGGAGTCAATGGCCACGGTGGTCAAGAGGATCTCGCCGTCATTGTCGAACACCGGAACACCCTCAATCGACACACGATCCGAGGTGGGCAACGCCGCACCCCGCTTGACAGCGACCGCTCCGACGTCGACCGGCGATTGTCCCGGAGTGATGCGACCCAACCACTGAGCAGGGATGACGAGAGAGGCCACCACTAAAGCCACGACCGTCCCGATGACGACGATCCACCGCACAGAAAAGAAGCGGCGGATACCCAATCGCGGGCCCCGGTCGGGCGGCGATAAGGTAGCGCCTGGTGATTCGGGTACTTGCGTCCTATCCACGTTCTTTGTACTCATGCACGTCGTTTAGGCCTTTTTCGAGATCCTAACGATGGAGTCTGCATCGGGTGACCGTCAGACCGGCTCTACGGTACGCGATGCGCGGGACCATGATCCCGCCCACGGCCCCGTTGATGATCCCAAGCCTTGGATCACGGAACCTTCGCCACCACGCCTCAATCTTTCACGTAAACAATCCGAACGGTCCTTGATCAAAGCGCTGCGGATTCTCGGCATCCTACGCAGGAAGGTTGATCAACCCGTCGCCGGGCGCAAGGCCTACCCCCGCTGGTGGGAACGGCTCAGGGCATTGATTGTGCTGGTTGGCATCGTGTCGGGAATCGGGGTCGGCTTGGCAGCCGTGGTGGGCGTCACCATTCTTGGTTTGGGGTTCCTGCTTGAGCAGGCGATCAGTTGATACAACAGCGCACCAATTCGCAGCGTCACCGGCCTGTAGAGGTATCGTTACCTGCATTGCTCGGTCGGCCACTGCGGCGCCGACGTTTAGTCGCAATGGCGGGGCACACAGATGACCTCCAAACCGCCCTGGCCGGTCTGGAAGATACCGATCACGCCGTCAGGGCTGCCGCTCTACGCTCCCTGGAACGGCTCGGTGCTCTCAACGCAGCGACCCTGCTTCGTGCGACAGGCGATCCCGGAGTACCAGTACGACTGACCGCAATCGAACTTGCTGCATCGAGGCCTGAGATCGACGTGACGAACCTGCTCGAAGACCATGACGAATCGGTCGTTGAGCAAGCGGCGTGGTGCTGCGGCGAACGCCCCGACGATCATCGCCCGGTTGCAGGCCTGGTGAAATTGGCACGCGAACACACAAATCCGTTGGTTCGGGAGGCAGCGGTGGCATCTTTGGGCGCGCTCGGCAGTCCCGATGGTCGCTCGACGATCCTAGGGGCCATGCACGACAAGCCAGCGATTCGGCGGCGCGCCGTAATCGCCATGGCTGGGCTTGATGGCCCTGACATCACCGAGGCGATTGACCACGCACGCCATGACCGGGATCGACAGGTGCGTGACACGGTCGCAGATCTCTGGGGGCCGGAGATCGACTAGGGAACGGTGAACATGGGCGAAATGACGGAACCGGCACGCCAGAGCGACAATCAGATCCCAGCAATTGATCCGAGAATCTCCCAGTCTGAGTCAGAATGCGTCTCAGCGGCGCCGCGACGGATCACTATCGTCCATAAACATTGCCTGCAGGGCTCTGGGACGTTCGATGACCTGTCCCGCCCCAACAACGACCGTCTCCAGCGGCGTGCGCACCAACTTGACTTGCACTTCGCACTCACCGGAGAGGCGTGTCTCCATGCCTTTCAGCAGACCCCCACCGCCGACCAAGTGAATTCCTTCGACCATGATGTCCTGCACGAGTTCGGGCGGAGCCAGGCCAAGACAGCTCAACATGGAGTCGACCACCGCAGCAACGGGTTCCTCAATGGCGGTTCGTATCTCCGCGGGCGCGATCAGCACTGTTTTGGGTAGTCCGCTTCGCAGCTCGCGACCACGGACCTCGGCACTCAACTCGTTCTCCGTCGGGGCGGCAGAGCCCAGCACCATCTTGATCATCTCTGCGGTGCGCTCACCCACGGCGATGCCGTGTTCGTAGCGAACATGGGCCTGGATCGCCTCATCAATGTCGAACGAACCGACCCTGACCGCTTCGATCGCCACCACGCCCCCCATTGAGATCAACGCCGCCTCGGTTGTGCCGCCACCAATGTCGATGACCATGTTGCCCACGGGTTCATCGATCGGGAGCCCAGCCCCTATTGCTGCCGCAACAGGTTGTTCCAATAGCGAGACCTCGGCCGCGCCCGCACGCCGGGCCGCTTCAATGACTGCGCGTCGTTCAACGGCGGTGATCGCGGATGGTACACAGATTACGACCCGTGGCCGGTTGAGCCGGCTGACGCCGACGCGTTGCAACAGCAGCCGGATCATCTTCTGGGTGATGTCAAAGTCGGTGATGGCACCCTTGCGCAACGGTCTGACAGCCACAATCGAGGCAGGAGTGCGCCCGATCATGTGCTCAGCCGAGTGTCCCATAGCCAGGACTTCGCCGTTCGTTTTGTTGATCGCTATGACCGAGGGTTCATTTAAGACGATGCCCTCACCGCGAACGTAGATCAAGGTGTTGGCCGTTCCAAGGTCGATCGCGAGATCTCGTGCCAGGGGTTTCTACTCCTTGTCCGAAGGGGAGTCCATCGTCACGATACCGCTGGGCTGCGGGCGCGGTGTCTGGCCTTCACGGTTACGGAACGCCCGCAGGTGCGAAGCCGAAACAATGCGTCGGCGGCGGAGACCCCTCGCCAGCAACCACAATAGGACCGAACCGACAACAGCGAACGATAACGGAATCAGCAGGAACGCCAACTCCCCGGTCACGGCTTGGTCACCGGTCCGCGCGCATCTTCGCGGTTTCCGAGAACCGCGTTCTTGTGAGATGTGGCGAGCGGGTTGGCTTCACTGTGACCCACCTCGGAGATATGTTGTGCCTCCAAGCCCCACGACTCCCCGCCGGACCATGTTTCGCGTTTCCAGATGGGCACGGTGGCTTTCAGGGTGTCAATTCCGTAACGAGCCGCCGAGAATGCCTCAGGGCGGTGCGGCGACGACACAACAACAACAACCGACGGCTCACCCACCGGCACGACACCGATGCGGTGCAACAATCCGATACGTCCGATCACCGGCCAGCGGCGACGCATCTCAACCTCAAGGAGACGGAGCCGGGGCGTAACGTGATCTTCGTACGCCTCATATTCCAGTCGCTCAACGCCTGAGCGGCCAGGGGCATGATCACGCGCGGTGCCACAGAACAATACCAGAGCTCCGCAGTCGGGTCTCACCGCCCAGTCCGCTGCCGTTCCCACAGGCAACGCCATGTCGGTCAAACCGACCCAGGTGTCGTCGTCAACCGGCGCGAACATCACTCCATAGTAGGTCCGACCCACGAATCACCGACACATTGACGCCGTGTCAAGGTGATGATGCGTGGGTTCGGCCCGCCCGGTTGACGCCGCTCATTGCGGACTTCTTGACATGCAGGCACCTCGGCGAAATCGACGTATTATCACCATCATCAGCGCTGCCCCCGAAACGATCACGGACGCCGCTGCAGCAAGTATCAGTTCCTGTCGGCGTCCCGCTGGGATCCGGTCGAAGGGACCGGGTTCGTGCGACACAACCCACGCTTCTTCGTTGCTGTAGTTCGCGGACCAGCCGAGGTTGCGAATCCGGTCGTTCGCAACCACCCAGGAGTGCGAGGTGTATGGGATTATCCCTGGTGGAATCGGCGCGACTCCAGCGCGCCAGCGCACCGCAGCGAGCGCTTTTGCTGCCCACGACGGCACCCTCAGACGGGGCCGTGATCCCTCCAGATCGTGGAGGGAGTCGGGCGGTATCCAACCGTCGGGTGCCACGTTGGCGATCCCGTCGAAACCCGCGAGGACAACGCACACCACCGCTGAGACGAGGTCATCTACGTGCAGATACTGAACCGGAGGATCACCCTCGGCTGCGATACCCACTCGAGCCGCGTGCAGCACCTGAGCGAGCGCACCGAGGTCGTCGTCGGTGACCACCGCGGTCGGGCGCAGGATGGCCGCGTTGGTAGCGCTGTTCGTACACCATCCCAGGACCTTCCGCTCCAGTTCGGCCCGCAGCATGGCCCAACCGAAGTCCGGATTCGGGTTCACAGCCGAGTCCTCGGTGATTGGCACGGGATTGCCCGTCCATGCGCCGTAGACCATCGCCGTCGACAACATCACGAATTGGGTCACTTCGGCGTCGGTCGCCGCTTTCAACACCCGATCCATGATGCGCATCTCGATGTCCGCCGAGGCTTCATCAACATCGGCTGGCCTGACCGCAACAGCTAGATGCACCACCACGGCGACCCCAGCGAAGGTCTCCTTCAGATTCTCGGTGAGAAGGTCCCCACACACCGTCCTCACACCGGCAGGCGCAGCTATGCGAATACGGTCGATCGCAACGACCTCCACGCCAGGTTGTGTCGCAAGGGCAGCCACGACCCTCGAACCGATAGCGCCCGCAGCTCCTGTGACGGCCACCCGAATCAACGGATGCCTCGTATGCAAGAGCAGTTGATTCCAGTGTTCACTCATCTACCATGCCCTCATGAACGACGGATCTCCACCCGAGGACCCGTCGGGTGGTGCCGGGTTCCTGGATGCATTAATGCGCACACTTCGCCAAGGCAGCCCGGACGGCGCCTCTGCTGCGCGCACAATCGCTCATTCAATGGCGAACGAAGGTCGATCCGAGCCCAACGTGGACCCGGGTGAGCGCAACACGGTCTCGGAGCTGGCAAGGGTTGCCGAACTACAAGTCGCAGAGGTAACGGGCCTGTCGGTGGCTAGCACCTCTGCTCTTCGCGTGGAGGTGCTCAATCGGTCGCAGTGGGCGGATCGTACACTAGCCGACTATCGGTCGCTGCTGGGCACCCTCACGCAATCGATGGCGGACGCGATGCAAGGGTCCGGGGCCGACGACGACCCTATGGCGTCGATGATGCGGAGCCTGTCCGGGTTGCTTGCCCCGATCTTGTCGGCGGTGACCACCGGTTCAATGGTCGGCAACCTCGCACGAAGAGCCCTGGGCGGCTACGAACTCCCGGTACCCCGAACCACCGACCACCACGACAACACCATCTCGATCCTGTTGCCCAACGTTGACCGATTCGCCGATGACTGGTCATTGGATCGCACCGACGCTCGACTATGGGTCGCTCTTCATGAGGTCGCACATCACGCGGTTCTAAATGTTGGCCACATCCGTGAGCAGATCGACCGGCTGCTGCAGTACCACGCCTCAAGCTTCGAGTCCGACTCCGACACCCTCATTTCGCGACTCGGGGACTTCGATCCGACCGCCGGGCCCGATGGACTCAGCGAGTTGCAATCGATGCTCACCGATCCCGAACTGGTTCTGGGAGCGGTGCGCAGCACCCGCCAGGAGGCAATCCAACCCGAATTGACGACGATCGTGGCCGCCGTCAGCGGATATGTCGATCACGTGATGGACCGGATCGGCGGCGGCCTCATCGGTACGTACCGAATGCTCAGCGAGGCGATGAGGAGGCGACGGGTGGATGCCAACGCCGAGGACCGATTCACGGAGCGTCTGTTGGGACTTGAGCTTGACTTCGCCTGCTATGACCTCGGGGCCGCATTTGCGTCCGGTGTTGTTGAACGGGCCGGTGAAGCAGGACTGCAGCGACTCTTTTCGAATCCCACGCATCTCCCTACACCCGCTGAGATTCGGGCACCGGGTCTCTGGTTGGCGCGAATCGACCTAGAGGGCTGAGCTGTTGGGACGGTGGCCACGCCGCTCGTCGGGATCGTCGGCAACCTCCACCCCCTCCACCGACGACACGATCGGAACGGCCTGGTCCCAATGGCTTACCCACTCCGCAGTGCCCGCCAGCGGCTTGTCAAGCCTGCCTCTCACAGGCTCTTCCCAATGGCTTACCCACTCCGCGGTGCCCGCTGGCGGCAACGGCTGCGATGGGCGTATATCCTCCGCCGTTAGATCGCGATAGACCCCGTCCTCGGAATAATCGACGGGATCGGATCCTGCCGCGGCGCCCCGCGCGGGGCGCCACAACCTTCGCTTGAGCATCATGCGACGAGGGCGACCGAGGCTGTACGAGAACAAGGCGAACAGTGAAACCACCATGACGCCAAGTCCGCCCACGATGATGTTGAGGGGAAGGTAGGCCGGAACCAGCGCGCCGATAACCCAAGCGATCTGAAACCGGGCCTCAAACCGGGCGAACGAACGGCCGTGATTAGCATCAGGTGCTGCTCGCTGTACGAAGCTGTCGAAAGCCAACTTTCCCGTCGTTGCGCCCCAGACGACGCCGAAACCCAACATGAAGGTACCGAAGAGGTTGCTGGCGAGCACGGCGAACAGCGCCGTTCCGCTTATCGCCACCAGCGCCGTCTGCATCATCCGTTCCTCAGCTATTCGTTGACATAGCATCGGCGCGACGCGTGCCCCGACGAGCCCGCCCAAGGCAGCGCCAGCGAGCACCACCCCGAAATGCCATGCTGGCGCGGCTGGATCGCCGGTGATGTCAATGCCGCGAGCGGTGGCTGTAGCACCACCTATAGCAGATCCCAGGGTGCTCACATCAAGGCCGTCTTTGCCACCCCGGAACTCAAAGGCCAATAGGAACGTGACGAACCCCACGAGGCCTCTCAGGATGGCCGCAGCGTAGGCAGCCAACAATACGGGAGCCTCGCGCAACTCAGCCCTTTCGGCGTCGGGCTGCGGCTCCGCGGCAACCACCACGGGGACTACCCGCACGGCCAGCACCGTTGTAGCAACGAAACCCACGGTCGCCACTACGGCCGCCGATTCGGGCCCTCCCAACAACGAGACACCTGCGGCTACCACGATGCCCAGGGTTCCAGACACAGCTGAGATCAATGCCAGCCGGCTGTTCGCCGGAACGAGATCACGATCCGAGCGAACCAGCGCTGGCACGACAGCGCTCTTGGCCACGATGTAGCTCTTTTGCAGCACCAACAGACCGAACGCCAGCGGAAACAGCCAGAGCGTCTCAATGTGTCCGACCAGCAGGAGAGCTAGTACTGCCCGCCCGAAGGCAGTCGCGATCATCATCATGCGACGGCCGCCGCTGATCCGGTCGATAGCGGGGCCGATCAGCGGGGCCACGACCGCAAACGGTGCCATGGTGATCAGCAGGTACAGCACGACCCTGGTGCGGGAGTCTTCGGGGCTGATCGAAAAGAAGATCGAACCGGCCAGGGTGACGGCAACGGCTGCATCGGAGGCCGCTCCCATGGCATGCATGCGGGCCATCCGCATGAACGGTGACGGTTCAACACCGCCTTGTCGTCGCCGGGGCCTATGCACGAGACCGATCCGAGGCGAGTTGTTGAAGTCGCTGATGCGAGTCGACGCCATGCGGGCCGTGCCTCAATGACCACACGCCGTGGCCGTCGAGGGTCCACGCCAACCGGTCGTCCGCCAATTCGATATCGATAATCTCTTTTAGACGCTGCTGCAGTCCAGGGTCTTCGACCCGCACGAACGCCTCAACCCGGCGGTGGAGATTGCGGGGCATCAGATCGGCCGAACCGATCAGTACCCGAGCACGTCGCGGGCCGTCGCCGTTGGCAAAGTAGAACAACCGCGAGTGTTCAAGATAGCGACCTATGAGCGAACGAACCCGGATCCGTTCCGAGAGCCCTGGAAGCTGCGGGCGAAGAACGCAAATTCCGCGCACGATCAGGTCGACCTCCACACCGGCATTAGAGGCCTTGTAGAGCTTGTTGATGATCTTGGTGTCCACCAGGGCGTTCATCTTCATGACGATTCGGCCCTGCTCGGAGTTGATCTCGCGGTCAATCAATTCAAGTAGTCCGCTGCTGAGGCCTTCGGGGGCGACCAGCAATCCGTCGTAGCTGATCTCGCGGCCGTACCCGGTGAGGTAGTTGAACAGCTTGGCCAAGTCTTCACCGACCTTGGGTGCAGCGGTCAGCAATCCGATGTCCTCGTACTGTCTTGCTGTGCGGGGGTTGTAGTTGCCGGTGCCTATGTGACAGTAGCGCCGAATTCCGTCGCCTTCCTCGCGTACGACCATGGCAATCTTTGCATGGATCTTCAGGCCGACAAGGCCGTGCACAACATGGACTCCTGCACGCTCAAGGCGCCGTGCCCAACCGATGTTGGCAGCCTCATCGAATCGTGCCTTCACTTCTACGAGAACAGCTACCTGTTTGCCCCGCTCGGCTGCTGCAATCAGGGCATCGATAATCGGGCTTTCACCTGATGTGCGATACAGGGTGAGCTTGATTGCCAGCACTCTTGAGTCGTCGGCAGCCTGGTGAATGAATTCGATGACGGAGTTGTTGAACGACGAATACGGGTGATGTACCAGCACGTCACCCCGGCTCAGGACGCGAAAGAAATCGACAGGATCATCCTCGGCACGCAACTCCGGTTCGGTCACGCCAAACCACTTGGGCCAGAGCAGATCGGGACGATCCACGACGGCGATCTCTTCAAGGCAACGCAGGTCGAGCGGTGCGCTGCTGCGGTAGGCGTCGCTCGGGGCAAGATCAAGCTCGCGAACCAGCAGGTCCAGGATCTCCTCGGACATCGTCGAGGAGATCTCCAGCCGGGTGGCACGGCCGAAGCGCCGGCGCCGAAGCTCATACTCCACCGCCGCCAGCAGATCGTCGGCCTCTTCTTCTTCGATAGCGAGATCAAAGTCGCGGGTGACCCGAAACGTGTGATGCTCAACGATGGTCATCCCCAAGAACAGCTCATCAAGATGGGCTGCTATCACCTGCTCCAACAATACGAACCGGTAGGTGCGGTTCGTGGCGTGTTTGCGGTGGTCTCCGTCACGCCTTTCGTTGTGTTGCTGGCTTCTGGGACTCTTCGAGCCGATCGGAACCCAGCGCGACAATGTGTTGGGCACCTTGACCCTGGCAAAACGCCGACGACCACCCGGGCGGTTCTGCGCCAACACGGCCAGGTTCAGCGACAGGTCCGATACATACGGGAACGGGTGACCTGGATCCACCGCTAGCGGCGTGAGCACCGGAAAGACTCGCTGTCGAAAATGCTCAGCTAGCTGGGCACGCTCCTGCGGGGTCAAGTCTGCGTACTCCACGAGTTCAACTCCGGCTTCGACCAGAGCCGGTCGCACCAGATCAAGATAGATCCGCTGATGTTCGTCGCAGAGCTGCGCAACCACTTCCCGGATCTCGGAGAGTAACTGTTTAGGGGTAAGCCCGTCGGCTGTGCGCGACGTAATTCCGGCGGCGATTCGATCCATCAGGCGCGACACCCGAACCTGGAAAAACTCGTCAAGGTTACTATCGAAGATCGCAAGAAATCGTGCCCGTTCCAGTAACGGTACGTCGGGATCACTTGCGCATCGAAGCACCCGCGCGTTGAAGGCGAGCCAGCTCAGTTCACGGTTAAGCAGCTGCGTGTCGTTACGGTCCCAGCCCCCCACCACTGCAACCGGATCCGCGGCCGTCGTGTCGTCGCGGTCCACGCTTGAGTGATTCCGGTCGACGTCGGCGACGGTCATGGCTCGCGTCAGTCCCCGGGGTCCTCTTCCTCGGGATAGCCGAGATCCCAGGCGACGGCTATGCGCTCACGTTCGGCGTCACGGTTGACACGTTCCCGGTTGCGGCGGAACTGTGGGTCATGTGGTGGAAGCAGCAACAAACGGGCGTGTACCCGATCACGGAACCTGTCCATGACTACCCGATCACCATAGTCGGACCAGACCTCCCAGTGAGGTGCCACAGGACCCAGATAGACGATCGTTGCGCCTCCGATCGGGGGTTCGGAAGTCTCGACGTCGCCGGAATCGGACATGAGTTTGCATTGTAGTGGCCGATCGACATCATCGGATGGCCGGCGGCGGGAACTACTAGGTGTTCTCGGCGCCTTGGGCCTTGTCGTCGGAGGTTTTATCCCCTTCGCTGAGGCCGCTCCTGAACTCCTTTTGGGCCTGGCCGAGGGACCGGGCCAGCTTCGGAAGTTTGGCGCTGCCGAACACCAACAAGACCAACACTAAAACGATGATCAGTTCGGGTACACCAACTCGGGACATGACAGTGATGGTACCACAAGTGTTGCCATCACTAGGCGATGTAGGTGTCGGGTCGTGTGGCCTCGGCCCGTGCATATGCCCGTTGGCGGCGGATTCGGCGGCGTTCGCGCTCGCTTGTCCCACCCCAAATGCCGAACTTCTCACCATTGCTCAGCGCGTATTCAAGGCACTCTACGCGTACTACGCACCCCCGACATACCTGCTTAGCCTCTCGTGTCGAACCGCCACGCTCGGGGAAGAAGAGATCGGGATCGACGCCCAAACAGTTCGCGTCAATCTGCCAGAGCCGTTCAATGGATTCCGTTTTGAAGTCGAAGGCCATTCTTCCTCCAGCCGGGACGGCTGCCCAAGCAGAAACCCAGGTTACTGCAGCCTTGAAATTACACCACCGTAAGTCCAATAGTAAATTCTCGCCAACACTTTGAGAAGGGTTGCGGGAACGTTTGCGAACAAGTCGGTGGTATTGAGCCAGCACGTTGATGCCAACACTGCCGGTCGGGTGGCCCGCCCCGGCTAGTTGACGGCATCCTGGCCTTGACGCCCGCCTGGGTTTCCCTTTAGAGACCTGTCACCCACCCTCAACGCCCGGCGGGACACCGTCAAACACCCCCGGGCTTTCTCACAGACGCGGTATCGCCCCAATACCGTCAACAAGCCAGGTCGCCCAAACCCGGCGGGACACCGTCAAACACCCCCGGGCTTTCTCACAGACGCGGTATCGCCCCAATACCGTCAACAAGCCAGGTCGCCCAAACCCGGCGGGACACCGTCAAACACCCCCGGGCTTTCTCACAGACGCGGTATCGCCCCAATACCGTCAACAAGCCAGGTCGCCCAAACCCGGCGGGACACCGTCAAACACCCCCGGGCTTTCTCACAGACGCGGTATCGCCCCAATACCGTCAACAAGCCAGGTCGCCCAAACCCGGCGGGACACCGTCAAACACCCCCGGGCTTTCTCACAGACGCGGTATCGCCCCAATACCGTCAACAAGCCAGGTCGCCCAAACCTGGCGGGGGACCTTCTCACAGATCAGGGCTCCCGGCTGCTCAGGGCCTCGTACCAATCCGGTGAATCTTGGCGCTTTCGGACAGGATCGTGCCTAGCGACGCATTCGATGAAGGCTCCGCTTGTGCTCAACGAAGTCCATCAACACGAAATCGCCAAGGTCCTGGTTGGTCGTGAAGAACGCCCGACCTCCGTTCATGCGCGAGACCTGCTCCACGAAGTTCTGCAGGTAGTGCGTCACGTCAAGTACGAAGGTATTGATGCGGATGTCTTCACGAGTGCACCTGGCCACCTCGTTGAGGGTGCACTCAACTGTCTCACGCGATGGCGGATACTGGAAGTACGGCTGACCACTCGCCGTGATGTGAGCCGTGGGTTCACCGTCAGTGATCATGATGATCTGTTTGGTGCCGGTCTGTCTCGAAAGCAGTTTCCGCGCCATACGCAGGGCGTGATGCATGTTGGTGCCGTAGACATAATCCCAGGACAGCTCTGGCAAGGTGGCGGCGCTGAACTCCCGCGCGACCTCGCTGAACGAGACCATCCCCAGATAATCGCGGGGATAGCGACTCATGATCAGCGAGTGAAGCGCCATCGTCACTTTCTTCGCTGGCAGAAAGTTGTCCCTCATCGCCATCGACAGTGAAACATCGAGCATGAGTACCGTGCTCGACCGGACAAGTCGCTCTGTGCGCTCAATCTCGAAATCGTCGGGATGAAGAGCGACCGGGACGCCGCCACCCGTTCGGGTCACCGCGTTGAGCAGAGTCTTGTGGATCTGCAGGTTGAACGGGTCACCGAATTCGAAGGGCTTGGTATCAAAATCGCGCTCATGACCCACACCGGTGCGCTCGAGGGCGTGTCGTCCAAGAGCGTCGGGCGACATCTGCTTGAAGATCTCGGAAAGGGCACCGCTGCCGATACGACGGATCGCCCGCGGTGTCAGTTCGTACCTGCCGGAGCGGTTCTCGATCAGACCCGATTCCTCCAGCATTCGGGCCATCTCCGCTAGGCGTTCGAGACTATCTGCGGACTCATCGCCCAGAAGGTCACGTACACGATCAATGTCAACCTCCGCCAACGCTCCGGGATTGGCCGCTCCGCGCAACAGATTCTCTAGCTGGTCGATATCGCCGAGTTCACCCATCAGATCAAGGGCGTGAGGCATGTCGAGCGGATCCATCCCCTCAAGATCGAACGACCGATCCCACGCCACGTCGGAGAACTGGCTGCGGAGGTTGGATGCAAGGCGGTCCATCTGCCATTGCAGGTCCATGTCCTTCATCAACTGATCGCTTAGCTCCTGAAGTTGTCGACGCTGCTCAGACGTCATTGAGTTCAGCATCTGCTGCATCCGGGCCATGCGACGAGCCATGATCTCGAGCAGTTCATCAAGAGTCTGGGGATTTTCGGGGAAGAAGTCTCCGTAACGTCGCATGAATCCGTCGAAGTCCGGCTCGACCCCAACCGCTCGCTGCTCAAGCATCGCGTTCAGCTCAGCAAGCATGTCCTTGACCTTGCTCATTTGCCCGTCGGACAGGTCGTCGATGCCTGCGGCCATTTGGTCAAGGGCTTGCTGCATGAATTTCTCGCGAAGGTCTGCCATCAACTCCGCGAATCGATCCTGCGCAGCTTGCGACTCGAATTGGTAGTTCTGCAGTCCCTTGATCTGGCCTGCCAGATCGGGCGGCAACATATCGAGTTCCATCTGCTTCACAGCCGATGCCTCCGCTGTCGGGTCCGTGCCGGGCTCGCCGCTGGAACCCTCGGCATTGTCGACGCGATCCTGCAGAGCCAACCGTTCGGTCTGCACGATCTCTCGGAGTTCCTCGGCGATGTCGTCGAACACACCGCCAAGGTCGTAACGGTCGAGCAGTTCCAAGCGACGAGAACGAAGCCGTTCGAGCATTTCGCGTAGGCCCTGCAGGTCCCCGCCCTCACGATCGGTCAGACCGTCCTGCATCATCCGGCGAAAAGCACTGTTGACGTCTCCGTGATACAGCAACTCATCGGACATTTCAGCAAAGAGATGATTGGCATCAAGATCGAAACCCGTCTGTGTGCCGTCCCAGCGCGAGTAACTGAAATGAGGTACCTCCCGGCGGGCACGCCGAAACCTCTGCTGTCGCCGCTTCACGATGACAGCAACCTAGCCGCCACCAAGCAAGGGTGCGCTCGCAGTACTGTTAGCGTCTTCGTCCGAACCGGACTGAAGACACCCATTGGCTTCCCTGGAGGATCACGTGCCCCTAAACCCCGACGCCGTCGGTCGTGTAGGCCCCGAAACCGAGATCGGCTGGACATCGAAGGACTCGTTGCTTTATGCGCTCGGTGTGGGTGCGGGGGCCACCGACCCTGTGGGTTTCGAGCTTGAGTTCACCACCGAGAACTCCCACGAGGTGCCACAGCGGGCGCTGCCGACCCAGGGCGTCGTGCTCGGCGGCGGAGGCGTAGACTTCGGAGACTACGACCTGGCCCGGCTCCTGCACGGCGAGCAGTCGATCACCCTGCACCGCACGTTTGCGCCAGCGGGCACGGCCTATGCCCAAACCAAGGTTGCCGCCATATACGACAAAGCCAAAGCGGCGCTTGTCGTGTTGGAGACGAACGTGCGCGACAGCGACGCCAAGCCCTTGTTCAGCACATCTGCGAGCCTGTTTATTTCTGGGGAAGGTGGCTGGGGCGGTGACCGCGGTCCCGCCTCAACATGGACCCTGCCCGACCGACCCGCCGACGACGTCGTCAGCTACGAAACACGCGCCGACCAGGCGCTGCTGTACCGGCTGAGCGGCGACCGAAACCCGCTTCACTCCGACCCGGTTTTCTCGGCACAGGCGGGTTTCGAGACGCCGATCCTGCACGGGTTGTGCACATACGGTTTCACCGGAAGGGCCTTGCTGCACGGTCGTTGCGGAGGCGACCCCGACAGGTTCGGATCCTTCGGAGGCCGTTTCCGTTCCCCAGTCATTCCCGGCGAACGCCTCGACGTGCATATGTGGGACGACAATGACCGCACACTGTTTCAGACCAAGGTCGGTGATCGCGTCGTCTTTGACGCCGGTGTCTTCAGCAATCGCTGAACCCTTCCTTTTTGGCGTAACCGCGTCGTCGGTCTCCGCGGAGGGTGTCGCTCCCGCGGCCGATTGGTCCAGGTCCGAACGCGACAGACACGCCCCGAGGTCAAGCGAAGGTGCTGGCTTTGCACGCGAGTACCGCGATGACTTGAGACAGTTCGTTGATCTTGGCGCCACCGACTGGCGTCTCACGATTGAATGGGCCAGAGTCGAGCCCGAACCGGGCCATTTCGACAGCGATGCCTTGGACCGCTACCGCGACATCCTTTCATTCGCTCGCGGGCTGGGTCTACGCAACTGGCTCACTCTCCAGTCGTCCTCGCTACCCGGCTGGTACCTTGACGACTTTGGCGGGCACCACGACTCAAGAGCCCGGGGACGTTCGTGGGCAGCCCACGTGGATCGGATGGCTAGCGAACTTGACGAGTTCACCGACGGCTTCGTCCCTATTGACGATCCCGTCGGCTGGGCAGTGCGTGGCTACGGGCTCGGCTCACGTCCGCCTTACCGACGGGACCTCTCAGTCATGCACGAAGCCCTGGTAGGAGCCGTGCTGGCGACCCACGAGGCGGTTCGGTTGCTGTCTTCGGGACGTCAGCCGGTGATGACGGCATGGAGGGCCGAACCCGTTCACGCGATCCCGCTGGAGGACGGGCGGATAGCACCCGAGGCCAGCCGGGCCGCTAAGCACTGGGACGACCTGTTGTGGGGTACCTGGCTGCGTGCTCATGGCGAAGGAATCCTGGAGGTGCACGGACGGGCTCGAATTGAGGTTCCCGCGTTCACCAAAGGAGTGGACTATGTGGGAATCGTGCACGATCATCCCGTCGGTGTCGACGCCAACGCAAGATTCGGGGCGTGGCCAGCAGGCGGACGACGAGACGCAACAGGTTTCGTACCTGAACCCGACGAACTGGCCGAGGCGATACATCGCACGATTGAGGCGCTACCCGACCATAGGATCGTCGTCGCTGGCCATGGTGTATCGACCGACGACGACACCTGGCACGACCACATGATCTCTCGTGCCCTTGCACATGTACTCGACGCAACCGCCACTGCTGGGCTCGTCGGGTACTTCCACGATTCCGGCATCAACGGATACGAATGGACACGAGGCTTTCGAGGCGCTCGTGGGCTCATTCGTCGAGACCGCAGCAGACGCCCTGCCTCCTCTTGTTTCGCCGCTTACGGTGCCGCCGCGGCCACCACCTGACGCTCGTCATCGCCTAACTCGTCACTATGACGGATTGTGGTTGACGACTACCCTTGGGCGACTATCCCCGGGCGCTGTACCTTGAACGCGGACCCGAAACGTCTTTGTTCAGACGCTTGCCGAGATGCAGTCCTTCAAGCACCAGTTCGGATGCTGATGCGATCATGGCGGGCGATTCGGTGTCGTCGGTGTCGACCAACAAGGCCCGCACAGGCGCCTGCATAGCGGGCACCTTGCGCAACAGTTCCACATAGGCCTCGTCGGTGACGTCCTCACCGACATCAACCACGAGATCATCCGCGAAGGCGTCAACCACGCCTCGGTGGGTGTCGGGCGGCACTCTCTGCTTGAACACCTCAAGCACCGCTATTCGAACGAGGTTGGCCAGAATCTCCTCGTCGCGGCCTTCGTCAAGTGTCTCAATCTCGACCTTTCCCGAGGTGGATGCCCCGAGAGCCTCCAGATCAACCACCCGTGGTACCACACGCGCGGACCCCGCCCGCAGCGCCCGGCGTACGGCATTCGCCACAAGGATCTCCTGGTTGGCGATCGACAGGCGCACCGACACACCCGATCGTTGAGATACATGCCTGTCAGCCCTTGCCGCGTGGGTGATGGCTGCGACGATCTCAGTCATGAACAAAGGCACCGTAAGCGCCAAGCCTTCACTTACCGACAGGTCGGCTTCCTGTTCGATGATTGCCATCTCGGTTTCGAGATCAAGCGGATAATGGGTTCGGATCTGTGAGCCGAACCGGTCCTTGAGCGGCGTGATCAAGCGACCGCGGTTGGTGTAGTCCTCCGGATTCGCCGACGCCACAAAGACCACGTCAAGCGGGAGCCTTACTTTGTGGCCCCGGATCTGGACATCACGCTCCTCCAAAACGTTGAGAAGACCTACCTGAATCCGCTCAGCAAGGTCAGGCAGTTCGTTCATCGCGAAGATGCCGCGGTTGGTGCGAGGAACCAGGCCGTAATGCAAGGTCAGTTCGTCTGACAGGTAGCGGCCCTCGGCAACCCGAATGGGGTCGACCTCGCCGATCAGATCCGCGATTGAGGTATCGGGAGTAGCCAATTTCTCACTGAACCGGTGGTTGCGATGTACCCAGGCGATCGGGGTGTCGTCGCCTTGTTCTGCAACCGTTTCGCGGGCGAACCGTGAGATCGGGTGGTAGGGATCGTCGTTGATCTCCGACCCGGCGATCACCGGTATCCACTCGTCGAGGAGGCCAGTCAAGGCACGTATAAGCCTGGTCTTCGCCTGTCCCCGCTCACCGAGAAAGATGATGTCGTGGCCCGCCAACAATGCGTTTTCGAGTTGGGGAGCAACGGTGCTCTCATAACCGAGAACTCCCGGAATCAGAGCCTGGCGTTCGCGTATCCGCTGAGCTGCGTTGCGGCGCAGTTCGTCACGAACCCGTGACGACTGCCAACCGCTGGCACCAAGCGCGCCCAGGGTCGCAGGTCTCAACATTTGACGGACACTACACGCCGCCTCACACCGACAGCTCCCACTCCCCGTGTCGGTAGTGTCAAAAGAATGGACCTGTCGGGAACGTGGCGTGCCGCACCCGCACGTGACGGGCTCCGAAGAACATTCCAAGAGCCCGACCTTGACGACCGTGACTGGATCGATCTGGCCATCCCGGGCCACTGGGCGCACGCGCCCGAACTGCAAGCCGAGCACGCCGTGTTGCACCGTCGGGTGTTCACCCGTCAGCCGTCCGCTCCGAACCGGAGGGTATGGCTGCGGCTCGCTGGGGTCGCCCAGCAGGGCGATGTCTGGCTCGACGGCAGCTATGTGGGCGACACCGACGGCTACTTCGTCCCTCACCTCTTTGAGATCACCGACCTGTTGGCCGACCGTAATGAACATGTGCTGGCCGTGGACGTCAACTGCGATCCCTTCGACAACGTTGACGAGCGCACCGACTTGATGGGTGCCTTCCTTGATCCCGAACTGGCCGGTACCGGGGCCAGCCCTGGCGGCATCTGGAGTGACGTAACCATCCACGAGACCGGCACCTCGGCAATCCGGTTTCTCAGAGTGAACTGTGCCTCCGCGGATGAGACATCGGCCCGGTTGGCTATGCGATGCGTTTTTGACCATCCCGACGGCGGGCGCGCGGTCCTGCGTACCACAATCGACGGACACGAACACGAACTAGATCATCCGGCCGCCGCCGGTGAGAACCGGGTGGAGTGGACCATTGATGTCGCCGATCCAGATCTGTGGTGGCCGCACGGCCTCGGGTCGCAACCACTTAGTGACCTGCGCTGTGAGCTGATCGTTCAAGGCGAGGTCCACGACCACCGCCATTGTCGGTTGGGTCTGCGTGCCGTGCAGATGCGTCGATGGACGTTGCAGGTCAACGGCGAACGACTGTTCACCAAAGGTGTCACAGTCTTGCCCACAAGACGCCGACCCGGAGACACCACACCGAGCGAGGTCGCCAACGATGTACGCGCCGCACGTGACGCCGGTTTTGATCTGATTCGTACCATCGCCCACGTCGGGCACCCGGCACTGTACGACACAGCCGACGAGGTCGGGATGCTGATCTGGCAAGACATGCCCATCCGTGGCCGGATGGCCCGCAGTGTGCGCCGCCAGGCAATCCGCCAGGCTCGTGAGATGGTGGACCTGCTGACTCATCACCCGTCCATCGTTGTTTGGTGCGCCCATGACGAACCCTTCAAGCGACCCATCGTGCGAGCCGCTACGCCACCCGTGCTCGGTCAACAGCGACCTTCGTGGAACCGGGCGGTGCTTGACACATCGGTCCGGCGCGTCCTTCAGCGAACGGACGGTTCCAGACCGGTGGTGCTTCATACGGGGGTGGCACCGCATCCTCCCCGCTTTGATGGCACCACGGCCAACCTGTGGTTCGGATGGCACGACCACCATGTAACCGACCTCGCTCCGGCACTGGCTCGGTTGCCCCGTATGGGCCGTTTCGTAACAGCGTTCGGTGCCGCAACTGTCAATCCCGAACTGCCCGCTTTAATGGGCGAACGGGTCGGGTCCGAAGCGAATGCAGCGCTTGACTGGGAAGCCGTCGCGGCTGCGACCGGAACCGACACCGCCTCGCTTCATCGTCTCTGCGCGCCAACATCAAGCCAGGACGGCCCGGGGTGGGCGATCGCGGGACAATACGCCCAAGCGGAGCTTGTCCGAGTCACGATCGAAACCTTGCGGCGACTCAAGTACAAACCGACCGGCGGCTTTTGTTTGCATTACCTTGCGGATCCCTCACCGGCGGGAGGTTTCGGTCTCTTGGACAGCCAGCGGAGACAGAAACCGGGGTGGCATGCCGCCGTCGCGGCGTGTCAGGCGGTGGTCGTAGTTGTCGATCCATTGCCTCCGGATGCCGCCGCCGGTTCGGTCCATCACCTTGATGTACATGTCGTGTCTGACCTGCAGGAGCCGATTCTCGACGCCCGTGTTATCGCGCAGGTGAGCGTCAACCACGATGACCCGGTGATGATCGGATGGGCCGGGGACATCGCGCCAGATTCATGCAGCTACATCGGTCACCTCGATGTCACGCTTCCCGAATCCGGGTGTGAGCTGGTGATCGTCGTCACCCTTGACAGTTCACGAGCGAACAGCACCAATACCTACCGGGCAATGTCACCGTAGACCCGGCTCTCGCCTCCAAAAAGGGTCGGGTTGTGCGGCGGTTCCGGTCGGTCGGCCCTATCTCGTCGTAGCAAGAAACCCAGCCCAATTGTCAGGGTGGTCACCTGCGCAACCTATTGTGATCATCTGGACCATTGTCACGGCCTTGAACCGAGGATCATCCATGGCGACTCCCACCCGCAGCGACACCAATCCACCACCGTTCACAAGACCGTCGCACGCCGTGACTGCGATACGTCAGCGACCTGTAGCGCGATTTCGACTGCTGGGATTTTACGGGACCGCTATCGGCAAGAAATACGTGATGGCTGTAACCGGAATCGGGTTGCTCGGCTTCGTCGTGGCCCACATGATCGGTAACCTTCATCTTTACGAAGGGCCCGAGCAGGTACATGACTACGCCGAGGCTTTGCGCGACCTCGGCGGTCATCTCGTGCCACGCACTCTGGTTCTTTGGCTGCTGCGTATCGGCCTGATCGCCATGTTTGCCGCCCACATACACGCCGCCGTCTCGCTGACCCGAATGAGCCGCAGGGCCGATCGTTCTTACGTAGCCGGGCGTGACTACATTGCTGCGGATTTTGCCGGGCGCACCATGCGCTGGACAGGACCGATCGTGGCTTTGTACGTGCTGTTTCATCTCGCGGATCTCACTTGGGGATGGTGGCTAGGCGACGATTTCGTGCGGGGCGACGTCTATCACAACGTCTACGAGTCGATGAGCTACCTGCCGGTTGCGATCATCTACATCTTCGCCAGCGCCGCGCTTGCCGTGCACATCTTCCACGGCGCCAGATCGATGTTTCGGACTCTTGGTATGGGTGGGGGTTCGAACGCGCAACGGTGGTTCGCGCGTGGCGTCGCCACCGTCGTCCTTGTCGGAAACTTGAGCTTTCCGATCGCAGTACAGACGGGATTGATCAACGAGGAGAGCCGAACCGTACCAATCGGCGGGTTCGCTACAACCCACGAAACGGAGGGCCGGTGATGTCCGAACTCGACGCCGGAATACCCGACGGCCCGATCGCGGAGAAGTGGGACAATCATAAGTTCTCGATTCGGCTGGTTAACCCAGCCAACAAGCGCAGATTCGACATCCTCGTCGTCGGCACGGGCCTCGCCGGAGCGTCGACTGCCGCTTCGCTTGCCGAACTCGGCTACAACGTGAAGGTCTTTACGTTCCACGACTCACCCCGTCGAGCCCATTCGATCGCCGCGCAGGGCGGGATCAACGCAGCGAAGAACTACCGCAACGACGGCGACTCGGTTCACCGCCTGTTCTACGACACGGTGAAGGGCGGCGACTTTCGTTCTCGAGAGGCCAACGTGTACCGCCTGGCGCAGGTGTCGGTCGACATCATCGATCAGTGCGTCGCACAGGGAGTGCCCTTCGCCAGGGAATACGGCGGTCTGCTGGCCAACCGCTCCTTCGGCGGGGCCCAGGTGAGCCGTACCTTTTATGCACGCGGCCAGACTGGCCAACAACTGTTGCTGGGTGCTTATCAGGCTCTCGCTGCGCAGATCGCCGCTGGCAGGGTCACGCTGTACAACCGCTCCGACGTACTCGACATCGTCGTTAAGGACGGCGAAGCAGCAGGCGTAATCGTGCGAGACATGCTCACCGGCGAAATCCACGCCCACAGCGGCCACGCTGTGGTGCTCGCAACCGGCGGCTACGGCAACGTCTATTACCTTTCAACCAACGCCATGGCATGCAACGTCACCGCGGCGTGGCGCGCCCACAGACGCGGTGCGCTGTTTGCCAATCCCTGCTACACGCAGATCCATCCGACGTGTATACCCGCTGGCGACGAGTTCCAATCCAAGCTCACGCTCATGTCCGAATCGCTGCGCAACGACGGACGGATCTGGGTACCGCGTGACTTTGACGACACTCGTTCGGCGGATCGGATCCCAGAAGGCGCTCGCTACTACTTTCTTGAGGAGAAGTACCCGTCGTTCGGGAACCTCGTGCCTCGTGACGTCGCCAGTCGCAACGCCAAAGCGGTTGTGGACGAAGGTCGAGGTGTCGGACCTCTGAGAAACGGCGTCTACCTTGACTTTGCCGATGTCATCGCCCGCCAAGGCGTGGAAGCAGTGCGTGAGCGTTACGGGAACCTGTTCGACATGTATGAGCGCATTACCGGCGAAGACCCCTACACCGTTCCGATGCGGATCTACCCGGCAACCCACTACACCATGGGCGGACTGTGGGTTGACTACAACTTGATGACCACCGTTCGTGGCCTTTATGCCCTGGGCGAATGCAACTTCTCCGATCACGGCGCCAATCGTCTCGGAGCATCGGCGCTAATGCAGGGGCTTGCCGACGGCTACTTCGTGCTCCCCTACACCATTGGCGATTACCTGGCACCAAAGCTCGGAACCCGACCGGTCCCCACCGATGATCCGGTGTTTCGACAGACCATCGGTGAGGTCACTGAGCGCACCCTGGCGTGGACCTCACGACCCGGTGACGGTCGGTCGGTCGATCACTACCACCGTGAACTCGGCAAGATCGTATGGGAGTATTGCGGCATGGCCCGCAACGAGACCGGCCTACAGAAGGCCTTGTCAGAGATAGGTGCCCTACGAGATGAGTTCCGCAAAGAGGTGAAGGTGTTGGGCTCACCAGACGGAATCAACACGATGCTCGAAAAGGTGAACCGGGTCGACGACTTCATGGAGTTCGCTGAGCTGAAGGTACGCGATGCCCTGCACCGCCAAGAGAGCTGCGGCGGCCACTTCCGAGAGGAGTTCCAGACCCCTGAGGGTGAGGCACTTCGCGACGACGAAAACTTCGCCTACGTGGCTGCCTGGCAATGGGATGGCCCCGGCGCGGACCCAATCCTGCACAAAGAGGACTTGGTGTTCAACAACGTGGCGCTCACCCAGCGCTCCTACCAATGAGTTCGACGGCCCCGAGGTGTGACATGAGCTGGTTCAAGATCCTGTTGAATTGCGTGAAATGAGCGAGACACTCAATCTCAAGCTGAGGATCTGGCGCCAGGACGGCCCGGCTGCGCAGGGATCGTTTCTCAATGTTGACGCCCACAACATTCCCAGCGATGCATCGTTTCTGGAGATGCTTGACCTGATCAACGAGCGGTTGATCGCCGATGACGTTGAGCCGATCACATTCGCCCACGACTGTCGCGAGGGCATCTGCGGCACGTGTGGTGTGATGATCAACGGTAGAGTTCACGGACCCGAACGAGCCACGGCGACGTGTCAACTGCACATGCGCAAGTTCGAAGACGGCGACGAGATCGTGGTGGAACCGTGGAGGGCCAAGTCGTTTCCGGTCCTGCGGGATCTCATGGTTGACCGCAGTGCGTTCGATCGGATCGTCGAGTCCGGCGGCTACATCTCCGCGCCGACGGGCACCGCACCCGACGCCAACGAGATCCTGGTGGCAAAACCTGTGGCCGATACCGCCATGGACGCCGCTGCATGTATCGGTTGCGGCGCGTGCGTGGCGGCCTGCCCGAACTCGGCAGCACAGCTCTTCACAGCAGCGGCGCTGGCGCATCTGAACGTACTACCCCAGGGTCGCCCGGAGCGACACAAACGCACCGTGGCGATGGTTGAGACCATGGAAGATTTCTTCGGGTCGTGCACCAATCATGGGGAGTGTCACGAAGCGTGCCCCAAGGAGATCTCCTTGGATTTCATCGCCATGATGAACCGCGCGTACCTGAAAGCGAAAATCGGCGGACCCAGAGCCTGATCGGCGGGTTGCGCCCCCGATCGCTGAACGCCAGCTTGGCCCGACCATGGTGACAGCCACCAGACCAACCAGCTGACTGCGCCCCCGATCGCTGAACACCAGCTTGGCCCGACCATAGCGACAGCCATCACACCAACCGGTGGATCGCGCCCCCGATCGCTGAACACCAGCTTGGCCCGACCATGGTGACAGCCATCACACCAACCGGTGGATCGCGCCCCCGATCGCTGAACACCGACTTGGCCCGACCATAGCCACAGCCACCACACCAACCCGCGTACTGCACCCCGATCGCTGAACGCCGGCTTGGTTCAACCCGGGCACAGGACCCGACACCGGGTCACGTCGGTACCCTCGGTCGCTATGTTGGTCCGGGTCCTAGCCCAGTTCGTCAGGGGATTCGCTATGGGGGCCGCTGATGTCGTTCCGGGCGTTTCGGGCGGCACTGTCGCTTTCGTATTGGGGATCTACAGCAGGCTGATCGACACGATCCGTGACGGCACCCGCGTTCTGGTTGCGTTTGGGACCGGCGACGTCCGCCACGCATGGCAACGGCTCAAAGAACTGGACCTTGAGTTCCTCTTGCCGTTACTCGCCGGAATCGGAATCGCGGTGCTGACATTGGCACAGGTAATTGAGGTTGCTCTGCAGGATCACCCCGAGGCAATAGCCGGGCTCTTCTTTGGACTTGTGGCGGCGTCGGTGTGGATGGCCTGGCAACTGCTGCGCACCCCCAGGTTGTTCCACGTTTTGATACTGGTCGCAGTAAGTGCAGTGACCTTTGTCGTGTTGGGCTTTCAGTCAGATGTGGTTGTCAATCCTTCACCGGCTGTGTTTTTTGGGGCCGGTGCGATCGCCATCTGCGCCATGATCCTGCCGGGCATATCGGGGTCGCTCATCTTGTTGATGATCGGGATGTACGCGTCTGTGATCGGGGCCGTTGATGACCGTGCTTTCGGCAATTTGGTTTTGTTCGCTGCGGGAGCGGTCCTGGGCCTGGCGCTGTTCTCGTCTTTGTTGGGGTGGATCCTTGATCGTGCCTTTGACCCGGTGATGGCCGCTCTTATTGGCTTGATGGCTGGATCGTTGCGGGTGTTGTGGCCTTGGCCCCACGGTGTCGGCGTGCTTAGTGAGAACTCCACAGAGGTCATCGTCGGCACCGGCATGCAGTGGCCTAACGGTGATACCTGGGCGGTACCTACGCTCCTGGCTTTTTCTGCGGCGATGGTCGTGATTGTGATTACCAAGCTTGCAGTTCCCAAAACACCCGTGCACTAACGGCGCGGACGTTACGCTTAGGATCAGGGCCCGTGCACCAAAACACCCTTGTTGAGTCAGGCCTATGCACGAAAACACCCTTGTATTAGTCAGGCCCATGCACCAAAACACCCTTGTTGAGTCAGGCCTATGCACGAAAACACCCTTGTATTAGTCAGGCCCGTGCACCAATCACGGTAGTCAGAACTCTGTTGCAGCGCCCGGCGGCAATGATTCCGGGATCGCGAACCGTTTCCTGCATTTGATGCTCAACCGAAGACGAAAATCCATGTGACGCGACGAGCCAAGGCCGGAGATGTCGTCATCAACTTCGTTGGAATCATTTGAGGAATCGGCTGGTCGTGTTGTCCGCCAGCACCCTTGCGCCGGTCTGACAACCCGGGCAGTAAGCCACCGTGTAGCGCCGGTACTGAACCGAACGAATACCATCCCCACAGACCACGCAGTCAAGACCCACCCTGTGATGCACACGGTTGGGTCTGTCCTTGGACCTGCCGATGTCGTCAAGCGTCCGCTCATGGGCAACATGGTTGGCAATGACCGTGGTAATAGCGGTGTGAAGCCGTTTGATCTCAGAGTCGGCGAGTTTGGCTGTGAGGGTAAACGGCGAAAGCTTGGCGGTATGGAGGATCTCATTGGCGAGGAGCCGACCGATTCCGGCGATGCGGCGTTGATCACGCAGGAAGCCGTGCAGTCGTGTGTTTTCGCCAGCCAGCGCAACGACAAGTTCGTCATGTGTGATGGTGTCGGCGTCGGGGCCGAGATGATCGATTGGCTCGCCAGTGGGAGCGCCCCGAAGCAGCCAGACACCTGCCCGGTGCTCGCTACCGGCCTCGGTGAGCAGCAGGGCGTCGCCTCGGGAGAATTCCCAGCGAGCCATTGCACCACGAGGTTTGCGCGCCTTGTTGGGGTCAGGCCGGAGGCGTCCGCCCTGCATGAGATGAACTACGAAAGTGAAAGAACCGAAGAAAAGAAACAGGTACTTTCCGCGGTGTCCCGCACCCGACAACGCACTCCCCACCGCTTCGGAGGGCGACAGAGCGAACGTCTTCAACGCGCTGAGATGCAAAGGACGAAACCCGGTGAGCACCAAGCCCCCAAACTTCTCGGCGATGCGTTCCGAGTGAGCCTTGATCTCGGGCAACTCCGGCACGCCTCTGAGGTTATGTCTATGGCGGAACGGTTATCACCGCCACACATTGCGAAGACATCAGAGCCCGACTGCCATTACACCGATTCTTCCCCCATTCAGCCCCCGAGACCCCTATCAAGCCCCAAGACGAAATGCCCGGAGCAACTCGAGAGTTCCACAACCCGGGCGATCAAATTCCACTTACCGACAACACGACCAACGACCTAACAACCCCCAACAACGATCAGATCAATCCCAGTTCAGCAACTGCGTCACATTCGGCAACAAGTTCCGTGACGGTGGCGTCCATGCGAGTTCGCGACAACACGACCAGCGACCTAACAGCCCAAAAGCGATCAGATCAACCCGAGTTCGGTGACTGCGTCGCGTTCGGCAACAAGTTCGGTGACGGTGGCGTCCATGCGAGTTCGCGAGAATCCGTCGATGTTGAGTCCGGCAACGATCGACCACTCACCCCCGGCACAGGTCACGGGAAACGAGGAGATCAGACCGTCGTTTACGCCGTAGCTACCGTCAGAAAAGACCGCCATCGACACCCAGTCATCACCCGGGGTGCCGAGCACCCAACTACGCACATGGTCTACCGCGGCCGACGCAGCCGACGCAGCCGAAGAAAACCCGCGTGCCTCAATTATGGCTGCTCCACGTTTTTGCACTGTCGGTATAAAGGTGTGCTCAATCCAATCAAGATCATCCACCGCTTCAACTGCATTCGAACCGCTCACATCGCAGTGGAACAGGTCCGGGTATTGGGTGACCGAATGGTTGCCCCAGATCGTCATCCGCTTGATGTCGTTAACGGAGACATTCAACCTGCGAGCGAGCTGGGCGATAGCCCGGTTGTGATCCAGACGGGTCATAGCCGTGAAACGTCCGTCGGGGATGTCGGGCGCGTTACGCATGGCGATCAACGCATTGGTGTTGGCGGGATTGCCAACAACGAGCACCAAGATGTCATCGTCGGCATGGTCGTTGAGGGCCTCGCCCTGAGCGGTGAAGATAGCTCCGTTGGCCTCCAGGAGATCTTTTCGTTCCATTCCCTTGGTGCGCGGCCGAGAGCCGACCAGCAAAGCAACTTCGGCTCCATCAAAAGCGGCTGCGGGATCGTCGTAGCTGTTGACCCCTGCCAGCAGCGGGAAGGCTGCGTCATCAAGTTCCATCGCCACACCATCAAGGGCCTTCATAGCGACAGGAATTTCCAGGAGTTGCAAGCTGACGGGCTGGTCTGGACCCAACATTGATCCCGAGGCGATGCGAAAGAGCAGGCTATAGCCGATCTGCCCAGCGGCGCCGGTAACGGCGACGCGCACGGGCTTGCGTGCCGACTTCAATCCGGTCGCTCCGTCATAAAGCCAAGAATCCCGGTCGCTCCGTCATAAAGGCAATCATATCGCACGCCCACAGTCCGCTGCCTGTAGTGCCCCTACGGAAATCCTCCTCGGAACCTTCGTCACGATGACTGAGCATGCCGCGTGTTGCCGATCCAGGATTCATACAGACTGCGGTATCGCCCCTCTACCGAGACGAGTTCGCTGTGGTGACCTTGTTGCACCAACCGTCCCCGGTCGAACACCAGCACAAGATCCGCCGCAGCAGCGCCCGAGAGTCGATGAGCGATCGAGATCGTCGTGCGGCCCTCAGACAGACGCTCCAACGCCGAGACCATAGCCTTTTCGGTTTCGGGATCAACAGCCGATGTCGCCTCGTCCAGAATCAACAAACCAGGATCGGCTAGTTGAGCCCTGGCTAGAGCCACCAGCTGGCGCTCACCGACAGAGAGCCTGGAGCCCCTTTCGCCCACCAGGGTCTCAAGACCATAGGGCAGCGCGTCAACCCACTCGCGCAACCCGAGTTGGTTGATTGCACGGTCGGCGTCGGCGGGCTTGGAGTCGGATCGCCCGAAACCGATATTGGCTCGGATAGTGGTGTCGAACAAGAAACCATCCTGTGGCACCATCCGAATCGCCCGACGACGATCCCCGGAGCCGATGGTCCGTAGATCAACTCCGCCGATACGCACCACACCGGCACTCGGATCCGCCAAACGAGTCAACAGGCGCGCGACGGTGGTCTTGCCTGAACCGGTCTCGCCCACAATGATCACTTTCGACTCTGCCGGAATCATCAGCGACACGTCACACAGCACCGGTGGTCCGGCGCGATAAGAAAACGAAACCCGATCGAACTCCGCCGAAAGCGGCCCTGGTGCCAACTCCACCGGATGGTCAGGCTCCGCGGGATCCACAGGCACATCAAACACACGCAGGATTTTCGACCACCCAGCCAGGGCAGTCTGGGTCTGATCGAGAACCTCACCTAGTTGGGTGATCGGATTCAGCAACACGTTCACCAACAACACGAATGCCACAAGTCCGCCGATCTCGAGTCCCAGATCGTTGCGCCACCACACACCCACACCAACAGTGACCGCAAGCGAAATCGAAGACACAAAATCAACGACCGGCAACAAGCCAGCGAACCAGATCTGACTACGGAGTTGCTGGCGATACTGCCGATCTATCGACTCGTCGAGCCTTGCCCGTACGGCACCGTCGTAGCCATAGGCACGAATGACCGGCGCGCCGACAACCGCCTCGGAGGTGCGCCCCAGTGTCTCGCCCACCCTGGTGCGCACCAAAGAATAGGCGACGAACTGGCGGCGCTGCACCCAACGCAGAAGCGGCACCAGCGGAAGATGGATTGCTACCACCACCATCGTCAGCACACCGCTGTAGGCGATCATGACGGCGATGCAACCAACGATCACAGCCACGTCGGTGATCCAGCTGATGAGGCCCCACTGAGTGAACCGTGCCAGGGTCTCAATGTCGGAGGTAACCCGAGAAACCAACACACCTTTCTTGGCGTCTGTGTGTTCAGCCATGCCCAACGCATGGATATGGGCAAAGACCTTGATACGTAAGCTGAGAAGCACTCGCTCGGCCATCTCGGTAAGCCGTATCAATACGACCCGGCTACAAACGGTGACGATCACTACGACGCCGAAAGCAACAGCGGAAGCCCCGGCCACGAACCACGGCCGGTAACCCTCGTCACCGAGGATCCCCCGGTCAAGGATCTGTTGCATCAGAATCGGGATGAGCAGTCGACCCGCAGCGGCGGTCAACGCCATCACGACGGTCACGGTAAGTCCCGATCTCAGTTCAGGAGAGGTCGCCAAGCCCCGCCTCAGGACCTGCCATGCACCCATCGACGGCTCTTGGTCGTTGAGGGTCACCGCCGACGAATCTGCGGCGGTATCAACGCCGTGCGGATGACTCGTGTCGTCAACTGTCACGGTCGAGTTGTCTGTTCATAGGCGGTCACCAGGGTTCGGTAATCGTTGCGACGCAGCAACTCGCTGTGACTACCCAGCTCGACGACCTTGCCGTCGTCTAGGTAAACCACACGATCTGCGAGAAGGATCGTGCTGATCCGTTGAGCCACCACGATCAGGGTCGCTTCCACGTCGATGCGCAGCCCTTCAAGGATCCGGGCTTCGACAACGGGATCGACCGCCGACGTAGAGTCATCAAGCAACAACACACGGGGTCGCCGAGCAACGGCGCGCGCCAAGGCGATCCGCTGGCGTTGGCCACCCGACAAGGTGGTGCCGCGCTCGCCGACAACGGTGTTCACGCCGTCGCGAAGTTCTGCGACGAATCCGGTTGCCTGTGCCGTAGCCAAAGCTTCGGACACGATCCGGCGGCCCCGCTCGCCATCCGCCGAAGTGGTCTGATCATCATCAAGCAAAGCTTCGGACACGATCCGGCGGCCCTGCCCGCCCACCAATCCCGTTGTGGCTTGAGAGCCTCCCGGCGCCTTGGGCGAGACAGATCCGACGTCATGACCCAACACGACGTTTTCGTGTATCGATTCGGCAAACAGGAACGACTCCTGAAAGGCGACGGTCACCGCAGCTGACCAGTCCTGCGCAGAGACATCGTCCACGCAGACCCCGTTCAGCTCCACATCACCGTCGGTTCTTTCCAACAAGCCTGCGATGGTCTCAACCAGGGTCGACTTACCCGAACCCGTTGCACCGACCAATGCAACGGTCTCACCCGGCTCGACATCGAAGCTCACCCCGCGGAGCACCTCGTGGCCGTCGTGGTGCACCCACAGGTCACGCACCGACAGTCGCAGCGGACCCTCGGGAAGCCGCCTGCGTCCGGTTCGATCCTCGATGGGTTCGGCCATCACACGATCGACTCGTTCCAGTGAGACCACCGACCGCGGCATCTCTTCGAGAAAGAACCCCAGAATGCGAAGGGGTGTCGCCAGCAGCGAAAAGATCGTGGTGGCGAGAACAAGGTCGCCAGGGGTCGCCGCGTCACGTGACACCAACCATGATCCCACCAGCAACAAGACCGCGATTCCGACGTTGGGCAGCGCATCGATGATCGGTTCAAAGCCAGCTCGCAGGCGACCGACCTCAATCCGTTGCATGCGCAACACGTCAGAGACCTGCCGCATCCGTTGCACCTCGGCTTTCTCACGGCCGAGCGTCTTGACGACCATCGCAGCTTCGAAGCTTTCGTGTGCCACAGCGGAGACGTCGCCCAAGAACTGCTGAGCCCGAGCCGAAGGTGCCTCCACCTTGGAGGTGTAGACGTGACTAATCAGCACGAGCGTGGGAAACAGCACCGCGCCGAGCAATGCCAAAAGCGGGTGGATGACAACCAGCGTGGCGAGCGCCACAACGGCGAGGAGCACGACACTGGCAGCGAATGCCAACGGCTTGAGCACCATGGTCGCAGCGTTGAGATCCAGGTCGGCGTGAGCCAGCAGTTCGCCCGCCGCGCGACTGCGATGAAACCGCAAGGGAACGTCAAGGTAGTGGTGAAGCAGGTCACGCCGCCAGTCGCGCTGTGTGGCGAACTCGGCCATGGATAGGAACCACCGACGCTGAATCACACCAAAGCCACGAACCGCGGACACTGCGATGACCAGCGCCAGCGCCGCTACCAGCTCACCGCGGTCCACAGTGTCGTCGGTAAAGGCGGGAATGACCACGTCGTCGGTGACCATCTTGAGTACCCAGGCCCCGCCGATCGACGCCATGACGAACAGGAAGGCACCCAGCATGGCAATGGTGTGGGGAACCGGATGGGCCTTCAGCGATCGCAATATGAGCCCAGCACCGCGCCGCCACATGGCTTTTGGGCCGCTATCAGGATCTGATGCGAGATGCTGCACCGGGCTTGTCACCCAGGCCAAGCTATCGGCGGGCGGGTCCAGCCCGCCGAACCGACACACCCACCGAAGCACCTACATACGCACACTCCGCCGAGCGGCACCGCACCCCACACACACGCACACCCCGCCTGGCACCACTTGTATTCCGGGCCGAAGTGAGCGACACCGCACCCCCACACACGCACACACCCCGCCGAGCGGCACAGCACCCCCACACGCGCACACTCCGCGGAGGCGCACAGCACCCCCACACACGCACACACCCCGCCTGGCACCACTTGTATTCCGGGCCGAAGTGAGCGACACCGCACCCCCACACGCGCAAACACCCCGCCGAGGGCACAGCACCCCCACAATTTACGCGTCGGCGAGCGCCGGGGTTTTTCTCAGAGCCGGTCGATGACCGCGGAGGCGAACTCCGAGCATTTCACCTGGGTGGCTCCATCCATCAGGCGGGCGAAATCATAGGTGACAATCTTGTCGCCGATAGTGGCCTCCACGGCTGCAACAATGTCATCCGCGGCTTGTTGCCAGCCCAGATGCTCGAACATCATCACACCGGAGAGCAGTACCGACGACGGGTTGACGAGGTCACGCCCGGCGTATTTCGGGGCTGTTCCATGAGTCGCTTCAAACACACCGTGACCGGTCATGTAGTTGATATTGGCGCCCGGCGCGATCCCGATTCCGCCGACCTGAGCGGCAAGAGCGTCGGACAAGTAGTCGCCATTTAGGTTCATGGTGGCGATCACGTCGAATTCGGCGGGGCGTGTGAGTACCTGCTGCAAAGCGATATCGGCGATTGTGTCTTGCACAAGGATCCGCTCACCCGGGTCGCCGTCGCAGTCGTGCCACCCGACGGCGACATCGGCGTACTCCTCACGAACCAACTCGTAGCCCCATTTGCGAAACGCTCCCTCGGTGAACTTCATGATGTTGCCCTTGTGCACCAAATGAACCCGACGACGGTTGCGCCGCACCGCGTAGTCGATCGCGGCTCGCTGAAGGCGCTGAGACCCGAATCTGGAGACGGGCTTGATTCCGATACCGGAGTCCTCACGGATTTCCCAGCCGTAGGCATCGTGCAAAAGCTCAATCATCCGCGCAGCCCCGGGCGTGCCGGATTCCACTTCCATGCCAGCGTAGATGTCTTCGGTGTTCTCCCGGAAGATCACGATGTCAACGAGGTGGGGTTCCTTGACCGGTGAAGGCACCCCCTGGAACCATCGAACCGGGCGGAGGCAGACGTAGAGATCCATGATTTGTCGGATCGCGACGTTGAGGCTTCGAAAGCCTCCGCCGACTGGCGTTGTGAGCGGTCCCTTAATGGCGATCAAGTAGCGATCGAACTGCTCGATCGTCTCAGCCGGTAGCCAATCACCTGTCTCGTTGAAGGCTTTTTCGCCTGCCAACACTTCAAGCCAGCTGATCTTGCGGCCGTGCTTCGCCGCGGCTGCATCAAGCACCGACCGTGCCGCTGGCCAGATGTCCACACCCGTTCCATCGCCCTCAATGAACGGAATGATCGGGTTGTCTGGCACCTGAAGTATGCCGTCGTCGCTCGTGGTGATCCTGTCGGCCATGACGGCGATGGTAGCCGGGGGTTGCCGCGCTACCCGGACACGAGAGTGTGGGCCTCATCAAAGACCGACTGCAATGCGGCGGTTATTTTGTTGCCGAATTCGGCCATCTCGGGTCGGCTGAGCCTGTGTTGCGGCACCCGTATCGGAGCACCAATGACCATGGCGCAGCGCACCCTCTTGATACTGCGTGACCCGCTAGCCATGGCGGCTTCGGTGCCGGCGATACCGATCGGGATGATCGGTGCTGAGGTCTTGTTGGCCAGATAAACGGTGCCGTCAAAGGTGCCGTCTACCGTTCTCCCGGTTTGGCGCATGCCTTCGGGGAACACGATCATCATCTCGCCCGAGGAGATCACCTCAACGGCGGTTCGCACGGCCTCCCGATCGGCGACACCACGCCGAACCGGGATCGCGCCGAGAGCGGCGTTAACCCAGGCCCATGCGGCGGGACGGAACAGCGACTCCTTCCCCAGCGCCCGGATGCGGCGCCTTGACACGGCCGCCACCAGAGGGGCGTCCAGGTTGCTTCTGTGTACGGGAGCGACGATGACCCCACCATCGATATCAAGGTGTTGCTCACCACGGGTGTTCAGACGCAACCATCGCGCCAGTACGTGGCGGACCAATCCCCGGACGACGACGTAGAACAGCCGAGCCGCTCTGGTGCGATGTACCGCAACAGCCCATGCCTGCGACTTGGGTTCGCTCGGCTTGGGTTTGCTCATCATCAGCCTCCGTTTCAGTCAGTGCAGGAACTGTCGCTCACCTGTGAACATCATCGCCACGCCACGATCGTCAGCAGCGGAAATCGTGGATTCGTCGTTGACCGATCCGCCAGGCTGGACGATCACAGCGACGCCTGCATCGGCTGCTGCGTGGATTCCGTCTGCGAACGGATAGAACCCATCGCTCGCGCACGCACCTCCCGCAGCTCGCCCGGCGGCGTTGGCAGCAGCAAGTTCGCCAGCGGTCGCACGGTTCTGTTGACCGGTTCCGATTCCGACCGTCGTACGGTTCCGTGCCAAGACAACGGCGTTGCTCTTTGTGTGAGCACATACCCGCCAGGCGAACACCGCGTCAACCAGTTCAACGTCAGTCGGTTGACGTCGGGTCACTGTGGCCCATCCGGAGGCATCGGGACTGAGGCTTCTGGGCTCTTGCAGCAGGAACCCGTCACCGATCTGGCGAACCTCGGCTCGCTGCGTATGCGATGATGAAGCTGGGTCGAGTTGAAGTATGCGGGTGTTGCGTCGTTTGGTGACGAGTCGGTTGATCACATCTTGTTGGTATCCCGGCGCAACAATCACATCGGCCTGAGCTGCGCCAACGATGACATCGGCTGTTGGCTGATCAATCACCCGGTTGGTGGCGATGACACCGCCGAAGGCGCTGTGAGGGTCGCATTCGTAAGCCCGCTCGGTGGCGGTGGCGAGATCGTCCGCTACGGCTACCCCGCAGGGGTTGGCGTGCTTGATGATGACTGCGCTCGGGCTGCTTCCGAGATCGTGCACGATCCGCCAGGCCACGTCGGCGTCGAATATGTTGAGGTAGCTCAGAGCCGGACCGTTGTGTTGGATGATCTTTTCCCACATGCCCGTTTCGCCCAGCGCTCGGTAGCGCGCCGCTGCTTGATGGGGATTCTCGCCGTAACGGAGCACAGAGGCGCGCTCAAAGACGAGCTGCACGGTCCTGGGTAGAACGTGATCAACCCCGGTGCCGTCTGCGGAGTCGGCGTCAAACCAATCCCTTATGGCTGCGTCGTAGGACGCGGTGTGAGCGAATGCGGTGCGGGCCAGTCGTTGTCTCGTGGATCGGCTGAGAACGCCTTGAGCAGTGATCTCTGCAACGACCGCTTCATACTCGTGGGGATCAACCACAACGCCGACATGGGAGTGGTTCTTGGCCGCGCCCCGAACCAACGTGGGGCCGCCTATGTCAATCATCTCGATTCCGGGTGCGGCATCAAACGGGTAGAAGTTGACGACCACCAGATCAATCGGTTCGATTCCGTGAGTGTGCAGGTCCGCGAGGTGGCTGGCACTGCCGCGATCGGCGAGAATGCCAGCGTGAATCCGGTGGTGCAGGGTCACGACCCGGTGCCCAAACATGACCGGCATGCCGGTGTATTCTGCGACGTCGGTCACAGCCACACCGGCGTCGACCAGCACACTGGCAGTGCCTCCGCTTGAGATCAGTTCCCATCCGAGTTCGTGCAACGCACGGCCCAACTCCACGATTCCGGTCTTGTCGAAGACCGAAATCAGGGCCCGGCGCGTACGGTCTGTGGAGGTCACCTCACAGAATCTAGGCGTTGCGGCCTCATCAACCGCGCCCAGGGACACCTTGCCCACAGCCGCTGAGGGGCATGATCGACTACCACACACACCGAGCGGCGATTACTTCAGTTCGTTGACCGCCACCACCCGAACCACAGGCTCCACATCCACCACAGCTTGATTCCAGCGCAAACCCAAAGCCCCCCGGCGATGGCCGTCGGTTGTCATCCAGTTGCCAACACCGGGATCACGATGAGCGACCACGATGCGCACCGAGCGGCGATTACTTCAGTTCGTTGACCGCCACCACCCGAACCACAGGCTCCATATCCACCACAGCTTGATTCCAGCGCAAACCCAAAGCCCCCCGGCGATGACCGTCGGTTGTCATCCAGTTGCCAACACCGGGATCACGATGAGCGACCACGATGCGCACCAAGCCGTCCGGTTCATAAACGGCAGTGTGACTGTTGACGGTGACGGGCAGCCACCGATAGTCGAGGCTCTCCATCCATCGGTTGTCGACCTGGAAGTTCCAGTAGAAGCATTCGGGCGGAGTGAACTCAATAACAAGCGCCTCGTCGTCTTCGAGTATGTAGGCCCCGTGACGAAAGATCTGGTTGGGGTCTCCCCATGCTCCCTGCGCAGGCCCTGACTGGGTCGTAAGGGCATTGGCGGTGTTGGCAAGCAGATCGTCGACCCAGTCCGTGAACAGCGTCGAGCATCCCGCAACGAACATCGCTGCTGAGTCGAGAGCCTTGAGCACCGAAGCGGGCTCCAGCGGCGAGGCAGGCGCATCGTGTTCAAGGCATCGGATCGTAAGGGTTGCGGGTTGCTCCACGGACCGATCACGGAAGAACTGCTGGATAGCCAACATCCCAGGCTCCCGCAGAGTCGGCACCCAGTTGTCCCCACCTCTTTTCGGCCCGACGTGGATCTCAACCCGATCGTCATCGTCGACAAGAAGTTCGCCGCTGTCAAGGAATCCCATCACGCCGAGCCGGTCCTGCCCGCCTCCGTAGTTCCCGGCGAAGGCACTAAACGAAAGGTAATGCACTGTGCCACGGGTGCCGGTTATCCGGTAGTTGAGGTGGCCGTCAATCGGAGAGGTCTGGTATAAGGCGTCGGGGTTGTCGGAGCCGATCTTCACCATGTCTGGCATGGTGGAGATGAACGGATATCGGGGATTTCCGGCCTCGAAATGGCTGTACAATCCACCCCGGGCGAGACGGGTCAAGAAGCGGTAGCCCTCGGCCCGTTCCAGATCATCGGCGGATCGTTGTTCAATCAGCCGTCCGGCGGCGGCCAAGGCGGCACAGAAATCAGCCCAAGCATCGGCGTGGGACCGGTCGTCGCTCACGATTCGGTCCTCTTGGCTTGCCCGGTGCATTGTCGACTTGATCGGATAGCTGGCTGTCGAAACCAACATGGCGCAACAGACGCGCACCCAAACGGATGCTCGGCGCTAGTCATCCGTCTACTCCAGCATCGTCTGAGGGCTCCTGGGGCTGGCCTGGTTCGTCGCGGCCATCAAGATCGTCGGAATCGGTGGCCGCATGGGCCCGGATTTGGCGATCCTCAGGCGATTGCGACGGTGGATGGTCACCTTGGTTGCGGAACCACACAGTCTGTTGAGGAAACGGAATCTCAATCCCGGCCCTGTCGAGAGCCTCCTTGATCCGAAGCCGTAATTCACGCTCAACGGACCACTGCATGGAGGGTTCTGTTTTGACCATCATCCGGAGCCCAACGCCGGACGCACCAAGGCTCTGCACAGCCACGACCGTTGGTCGCTCCACGATCTCGTCGCCGCCCCATTCGGGGTCCTCCCAGAACTCATCAGCCACTTGCTGGAGCACTTCGGTGGTGTGGCGAACGTCGGCGTCATAGGCGACCTCCACGTCAATCAGCGCCCGTGACCAAAGCTGGCTGTAGTTGCCCACCCGGGCGATCTCACCGTTGGGTATGTGCCAGACGGTGCCTCGGATGTCGCGCAGGGTGGTGGAGCGAAGGCTCACCTTCTCCACCGTTCCTGTGGCGGGACCAATATCGATCACATCACCCACGCCATACTGATCCTCAATCAGCATGAACAGACCCGACAGGAAGTCCTTGACGATGGACTGGGCGCCGAAACCGAGGGCGAGGCCACCGATGCCCGCACCGGCGATGAGGGGACCGAGGTCAATGTCAAGTTGACCCAACACCATCAGCCCGGCAAAAACCCAGACCAACGCAACAGCAATGCTGCGAAGCACAAGGCCGATGGTGTTGGCGCGGGCCTCGGCTCTTTTTGACTCGGTTTCCTCCATGAGGAGCTTGCCCGGGCCTCGCTCACGCAGGCTCTGCAGTCGAGCGTCACTTGGTGTGGCGGCGATAGCGGTCGTGAAGCGTGTGATTGCCCTCTTGAGGATCCTCGCGGCAACAACCGCAACGACGACGATCAGAACAATTCGAATCGGACGATCGAGAATCCACTCGGCCGCTGTGGCAAGAAACGTTGAATCGGTCCATTCAAAGACCTTTTCGCAGATGTAGCTCTCTTCGGCACCACAGGCGGCAGCCAGTTCACCGTCGGTTTCCTGGAAGGTCGGCAGGGCGATACGGCCGGTCATTTCCAAAGGTTAGTACAGAGCTTCAAACGACAGGCAATCTCCGAAAAGCCTGCATTTCCAAACATAATCTATACTTTTCATTGTATGTTCTACTTTCGTTTGGGTCGGGCTGCGCAGTTACTCGGCGTAAGTCCCGACACGGTCCGCCGTTGGGCCGACCAAGGACGAGTGGCCACCGTCCGAACCGAGGGCGGACAACGCGAGATTCAAGGCACGGAGCTGGCTCGGTTCGCGCTTGAACTCGCCGATAAACCACTTGACGACGGCAGGGCCGTGTCGGCCCGCAACCGCTTTTCGGGTCTGGTCACCCGGGTGGTGCGCGACACCGTGATGGCGCAGGTAGAGATCCAGGCAGGGCCGCATCGTGTCGTGTCGCTGATCTCTGCCGAGGCGGTCGATGATCTGGGTTTGAGTCCGGGTGTGCCCGCCGTGGCCACAATAAAAGCCACCAACGTCGTGCTCGAACGGCCCACATAATCCAGGTGATCGCAGTGGTCCAGGTGGTCGCTTCGCTGCGCCCGGCGGTTGTGTTTGTTTCAGCAGTGCTTGTGGTGGGAACTCTCACTGCCTGCAGCAGCCGACGACCACCCACAGTGCTGGCCGCCAGCTCGCTCGCCGTAGCACTCGACACGTTCGCCGATGAGTTTGACATCACCTTCGCCGGGTCGCCGTCACTGATCGCTCAGCTCGACGCAGGTGTGCAGGCCGCGGTGCTGGTCGTGGCCGACGCCGAATCGATGACGAAGGCGGTCGCAACCCGGCGTGTGCATGGGGAGCCCGTGGTGATCGCAACGAACCGGCTCGCGTTGGCCGTTTCCGACGGAAACCCGGGTTCGGTCACTTCCTTGGCTGATCTTGCCCGAAGCGATCTCCTGGTCGGGCTGTGCGCACCTGAGGTGCCATGCGGACGCCTTGCTACGGAGGAACTAGCCGAAGCGGATGTGATCGCCGCGCCCGACACAGAGGATTCAAGCGTGCGTAGCCTCGTCGAGAAGCTTCGTCTCGGTGAACTTGACGTAGGTCTCGTGTATCGCACCGACGCCGACGCAGTGCAACTTGAGGTGATCGACGAACCCGCCTTGGACCGCCGAACCGAAATTCTGGCCGCTGCGATCGACGCCGAGGTATCCGGACCGGTAACTGAACTATGGGACTACCTCACGTCCACTGCGTTAACCGAGCACGGATTCGGCCCGCCGTGAGGCCAGCGGTTCGCCTTCCCGCTGCGATCATCGTTCCGGCCGCCGTCGGTTTGGCGACCATCGTCGTACCGGTTATGGGCCTGTTGCAGCGAGCGGCATGGTCTTCGATGATTGATATTCTCAGCGACACCGGCGTTGTTGACGCACTCGGTGTTTCATTGATCGTGAGCGTAACCGCCGCGGCTTTGTGTGTTGTCTTGGGACTTCCCCTGGCGTGGACACTGGCCCGCGTTGACGCCCGCCTGATGAGCATCGTGCGAGCGATCGTGATGCTGCCGATGGTGTTGCCCCCTGTCGTGGGAGGCACGGCACTGCTGTTTGCGCTTGGGCGTAGGGGCCTGCTCGGACAGTGGCTCTACAACTGGTTCGGAATCACCTTGCCATTCACAACGGCCGGTGCGGTACTGGCCGCGGTGTTCGTTGCGTTGCCTTTCTTCGTGACCACCGTCGAATCGGCAATCAGGGCAGCGGGAACCGACTCCGACGAGGCCGCCGCCACGTGCGGGGCAGGACCGGTCGAAACCTTCGTGCGTGTGACCCTTCCGGCCAACCGCGGCGCCATCGCCGCGGGAATCACTTTGGCCTGGGCACGGGCATTGGGTGAGTTCGGAGCCACGGTCACCTTCGCGGGCAACCTCGCCGGGAGGACCCGGACGCTGCCTTTACAGACATTTCTCGCCCTCGAATCCGACCCAGAGGCAGCAGTCGCCATCGGCGTGCTCCTGCTAGCGGTGAGCTTCGCCGTCCTGGTAACCCTGAGAGGACGGTGGCTGACCCGGTGAGCCTTTTGGTGCATGGCCGCTTGCGGCGAGGCGACCTAGACCTCATGTTGGACCCGGAGGCAGCAGTCGCCATCGGCGTGCTCCTGCTAGCGGTGAGCTTCGCCGTCCTGGTAACCCTGAGAGGACGGTGGCTGACCCGGTGAGCCTTTTGGTGCATGGCCGCTTGCGGCGAGGCGACCTAGACCTCATGTTGGACCCGGAGGCAGCAGTCGCCATCGGCGTGCTCCTGCTAGCGGTGAGCTTCGCCGTCCTGGTAACCCTGAGAGGACGGTGGCTGACCCGGTGAGCCTTTTGGTGCATGGCCGCTTGCGGCGAGGCGACCTAGACCTCATGTTGGACCTGGAGCTTCCGCCGGGCATCACCGCAGTCGTCGGCGCAAACGGTGTCGGTAAAACTACGCTATTGCGCCTGTTGGCCGGTTTGGAGGCTCTTGACGAAGGCAAGCTGGTTCTTGCGGGCAGGTTGCTCGACCAGGCCACGCCCACCCTGGCCCGAACACAGGTGGCTGATACCGAAATGGGTAGGACCGAAATGCCCGATACCAAAGGTCCGCTTAAGGCTCGCCGGCGAGATCGTGTCTTTGTTGGCCCACACCATCGAGGGGTGTCGATGGTGTTTCAGGATCATCGATTGTTCGGACATCTCAGCGCATTGGGCAACGTGGCGTTCCCGCTGCGGCGACGTCGCGGCGGTGCTGAGGCCGTGGCACGGGCCGCCCTTGAGCGGGTGGGGGCCGCCGACTACGCGACCCAACGTCCGGGGTCCTTATCGGGAGGTCAACGCCGTCGGGTCGCGATCGCTCGAGCGTTGGTGACCAAACCGCAGCTTCTTCTACTTGACGAGCCCTTGTCCTCGATCGACGACAAGAGCCGCGACGAGCTACGTCAAGTGTTGTGCGACTCTGGTGCACCCATGACCATTTGGGTGAGCCATGATCCTGACGACACACTCGGGGCGCGCTCGGTCGTTTCGCTCGACAAGTACGGCGTGCACCAAACCGAGTCGATATGAGTACCGCCAACGACCAGACCCATGCTGGGCGTGCTGTGATCGATAAGTTCCGCCTTGACGGTAGGGTGACGCTCGTCACCGGCGCCAGTTCCGGGCTGGGGGCTCGATTCGCTCGGGTCTGTGCCGGTGTCGGGAGCAGGGTAGTGCTCGCCGCCAGACGGGTCGACCGGTTGGAGGCAATCGCAGACACCTTGGACGGTGCAGTCGTCGTGCCGGTCGATCTCACCTCGCCGGGCGGACCCGAGAGATGCGTTGAGGCCGCACTTGAAGCCTGCGGACGAATCGATGTGCTGGTCAACAACGCAGGAATCTCCCAGGTCGTTCCCGCAACCGCGATGGACACGTCTGCGTTCCGTCACGAGCTGGAGATCAACCTGGTCGCTGCGTTCGCCATGGCCCGTGACGTGGCGAAGGCGGCAATCAACGGCGGCCGTGCAGCCTCAATCGTCAACATCGGCTCGGTTCTGGGAACCAAGGCGGGCGGCCCTCTGCGGGCGCCAGGCTACGCCGCCGCTAAAGGAGGGCTTCATCACCTCACCCGCGAACTCGCCTCGCAATGGGCTCGTAAGGGTGTGCGAGTAAATGCCTTGGCTCCCGGATGGTTCGAAACGGAGATGAACAGCACGATGTTCTCGACTGAGGGTGGCAAGTCTTTCGTCTGTGACGGTGCCGCCATGGGTCGTGCCGGGGTCGAGGGGGAACTCGACGGTGCATTGCTCTTCTTGGCCTCGGACGCCTCAAGCTTCGTCACCGGCCAGATTCTCCATGTCGACGGCGGTTGGACAATCTCCTAGCGAAGCGAACAGCCAACCCCCTCCCCCGCCGGGGGGATAGCCAACCCGGCCCCGCGGGGGGCGGCTGGTACAGCGCTGGCACAACGTCGTTGGTCCCAGCGAAGCGAGCAGCCAATAGGGCACCGCCGCAAAGGTCTGCGGATACCAATCCAAGTCACGCATCAGGGGGCTTGGCGGCCTCCGACATCCTACCCAACTCAACCGCTGAGGATAGAAGCAATGTCCCAGCGCACCGCCGCGTCCCGGGTGCCCGCGAGAAAGGCGCGGAATCGTCGACCCATCCGTTCGGCGTGCTCGCCGTAGTGCGACAGATCCATGGTGGCGGTGACGGGCTGACCGGCCACCCAATACATGAGCCCGTACGCCAGATCCTGCATCAGCTCGTCATGGGACCACGACGGACCACCGCTAGTGGCCAATGAAGACCGGTACGTGTCCAACAGCTCTTGTTCGTGCTCGACGATGTTCCAACACGAAGTAGCGAGGAACCAAGCCACATCATTGCCTGGGCAGTTGCGCAGACCGAGTTGCCAATCGACGATCACGATCGATCCGTCAGGCCGGAACAACATGTTGTCGAGTTGATAGTCGCCGTGACAGTAGGTCCACGGCCTTGCATCAATCTCGGCGCACCATGTCGGAGTGTCGTTGAGGTAGCGCCGCTTGATGAACTCCCCTAGCTCGGCGGGATAAAAGTCAGGCTCACGTTCGGCGAGCGTGTCCCAGCCAAGTTGTCCGATCCAGGCGTTGGACCAGAAACTCTCACGATCCCATGTGTGCAGCCAGGGCTGGATCAGTTGCTCGTCCATCCAGAATCGGGCGTGGAGCCGAGCCAACAGCTCAAGCAGTCGCCCAGCTGTCTCGGGATCGGTGCCGACGGTTACGTCGCCAGCCGTTGCCGGTGAAATATCCTCAATGATCAACAGGTTGTGGTCGGTGTCGGGATCGAACAGGTTGACGAAGCCCTTCGGTTTTTGAACGTCGATGCGGTGGGCGACCTCTCTGTAGAAACCCGCCTCGCGTTCATAGAAGCGCATCGTCTGGTTTGCGAGCCTGGAGAACTCGTCATGGTTTGGGGCCTTGGCAACGAAGGTGCTTGGCAGATTGGTTTCTGCGCCCCAGTCAACCCTCAGCCTGCCGATCTGGCCAGTAGCACCAATGATCCCGTCTATTGGACCTAGTTGCACGGCCACCGGGTCGGGACAGTCGAATCCGTTGTCTCGTAGCGCGACGGCTAGCCATTGCGGCGTGATGTCGGACAGCATCTTCGGCAGTGGTTTCAAAGCTACATTCATCGGTATACCTCAGGGATCGGGCGTGGCCCCGATAGTTGGCGGGCGGTCGGCAACATAATGGCTGGGGCACCAGTGCCCGCCTCCGGGCGTGGCCCTGATAATCGGCGGGCGGGCGGCAACACAAGACCTACAGGCAAGACACAGGAGCTCCGGCGTTGCCCCGATAGTCGCCGGGCGGTCGGCAAACAAGTCCGGGTTTGGTTAAGCAGACACGCCAAAGTGATTCGCCGCCCGGTCACTGAACGGCTCCCAGCTCTTCAAGTGTCACCAGGCGTGAAGTAACAACAGGCTCGGTCTCGGGTCGCACGAAGCGCAAGCCCATCACTCCATGCGAGCGTCCCGACGGTTTGATCCAGTTCGCGGCACCGGGATCGGTGTGGGCGACCACGATCGTGATGCGCCCAGCATTGCGCACCGCGTTCTCCTTGTCGATGTAGCCCTCACCTGCTGTGTAATCGGCCAGGTTCTCCATCCAGTGATTGCACAATTGGAAGTTCCAGTGCTGAGTCGCCATCTCGTCGAACTCCACAACCAACGCCATGTCTTTGGGAACCCGCCAATACCCAAACTCGAAATGGCGGTCGTCTGGTGACCCGCCGATGCGCTCATAGAATTCTCGAGTGAACTCCGTGCGGTTCTCACGCGTGCGCAGATCACGGGTCCAGCCCGCGTAGTCGGCCTGTAGACCGAGAATCAACTGGCCAGCAACCGCCAACCGCTCAGCCATGTCGGCGGGTGTCGGCGGCTCGGGTTGGGGGTGTTCGTTGAGGCAAACGATCCGCAGCCTCGGCGATTTCTGGTTCCGTCGATCGTCGTACACAACTCGCCCCATGAGTTCACGTGTGGTAGCGGCCATCGACATCCACGCACTGTTGTCGTCGGGGGGTTCCACCGACAGTACGAAGTCGACCATGCCGTCATCGCCCACAAAATCACCAAGACGTGCTGTGTGGGGAGTGACAGCGTTGTTCGGGTTGAAACGGTCAAGATGCGACTCCGCCTCGGCGCCGCAGTCAAAGGCCCCGACGTCGTTCGGTATCGGCGGTGACCATGCCGACAGATGGGTGTATACATCGCCCGGTGTGCCCGTGATCCGGTACCGGTGGCGTGAGTTCACGGGCTGCACGATGTGGTCCTGGTTCGGTGACTGCACACCCATGCCGCCTCGAAGAGGGGGTGCGATGATGGCGATTCGGTTGCCACGGGTGGTTGGTGTGCGCCGCTCGATCACCCGGGCGTTGGCCATGAGCATCATGCGGGTCAGGTAACGAAACCCCTCAACCCGATCCACCGGGTCGCCTTCGGGGGTCTCACGCAAAACGATCTCCCCGGCCGCCTTGAGCGTGTCGCAAAAGTCACGCCAGGCCCGGCCGTCAAGCAGGCGTGCCTCGCGTTCTGGATCGAACGCCGACTTGTCGGTCAGCTCGATCTCATCGAGCTTGTTGAGCGCATCGCCAACCCGGTCCGCCTCCCCGGCAGCATCGGTTGTGAGGTGGTCGCCTGGTTGGGTCATAAGCGCAGAGTTTTGCGCAGAAAATCGAGTTGGGCCAACAGCAGACTCTCAGCCACCTTCTGTTGGGGGGTCATGTGGGTCACGCCAGACAACGGCAACACGGTATGGGACTTGCCCGCTTCCAGAAGTGCTCGCGACAACCGAAAAGTGTGAGCAGCCACAACGTTGTCATCCGCGAGGCCGTGTATGAGCATCAGGGGCCGCATCGGCCGGTCACCCATCGCCGCAGGTTCGCCGCAAAGGTCGGTCCGGGTGTAGTTGTCGGGCTCAACGTGTGGGTCGCCCAGGTATCGCTCGGTGTAGTGGGTGTCATACAGTCGCCAGTCGGTGACAGGGGCGCCTGCGATAGCCGCGTGGAATACATCGGGGCGACGTAGCACCGCCGCAGCGGCGAGATACCCGCCGAACGACCAGCCTCGGATGGCGACGCGGCCCAAGTCGCAGAACGGATACTCAGCGACTGCTGCATGCAACGCTTCGATCTGGTCGTTGAGGGCATAGCCGCACAGATCTCCTCGCACGGCTCGCTCGAAGTCAGGGCCTCGACCGGGCGTGCCGCGGCCGTCGGCGACGATCACAGCGAGGCCCTGATCTGCAAACCATTGAGACGTGTGAAAGAGTGCGGCCGACGCCTGCACCCGCTGTGCGTGAGGACCGCCATATGGATCCAGCAGGACGGGTAAAGCTGAGCCGTCGTGACCGGCCGGCAAGAGCACCGCAGTTGCAAGGCGCCGCCGACCCAGTCGGTGCATGGCAATGTTCAACTCCACCGGCGCTGGCTCAGACCAATTGGCGATTCGGCCTACACCTTCGCCGTTGAGGAGTATCAGCGGATCGGTGGCTTGGTCTTCGAGACTGCTGCAAGTTCGCACCTCAACCGGCCCGCCGACAACCGCATCATAAACACCCTCACCATTCGTCAAGCGGGTTACGGTTCCGTTCCAGTCAACTGACACGACATCCGCGGTTGTCGGGTCACTGCAGGCAATAACAACGATCTTGTCGTCGTCAACAGCAACCAGCCGCAACACCTGCATGTCCTCACCAGTGACCGCTTCTCCGTTGATGCAAAGACGCCGAGCCGGGGATCGATCCTCGACGTTCACAAGCTGGCCCCGGTGCAGCCGAGGCGCACCTCTGACGAGTTCGACCCAGGAACTGTCCCGGATCCTTTGGCGCTCGTCTACGGCACCACTGTCGACGTCCACCTCAAGCACTGCAGCCGTTTGCTGATCACGGGCCTGCGCCAGGAGAACCAATCCGTCTGCGGTCCAGTCAACACGAGCGAGATACTCCCATTCGCCGCTGGCGTTCCAGTCGACGTCACGACGTCGCCCGTCGAGTCCGATGATCGCCAGCGAGACCTCAGCGTTGGGTGTGCCTGCCGCTGGGTAACGGACATGGCGCGGCTCAACTTCGGGATCGACCGGTGCGGCGATCCACCACCGCTTCATTGCTGCAACATCAGTGCGCTGCACCAACAACCGATCGCCTTGTGGCGCCCACCAAAACCCGCGGGTCCGGCCCATCTCCTCGGCGGCAACGAACTCCGCTGAGCCCCAGGTGACGGTATCACTGTCGGGCCCCACAACCAGCCGGTCACCATCGGGTCCAGTTACCCTGCACTCTCCGGCACAGACATAGCCAACGTGGCTGCCGCAGGGTGAAAGGCGCGGATCAAATGCACCCGGCGCAGCCTTGAGCCACCTCACGCCCCGACCACGGTCGGCACCGACATCGTCGTAGTCGCAAAGGTCGACTCGGCCGATCCTCCCGCCAAGAGCGAACACAACCACTCCAAGGTCAGCTGTGGCGTCGTAAGACACGATCCCGTCGGCGGTCTCGCGTGCTCTCTCGCGACGGGTTCGTTCCCGGTCTGGCAGATCGGTGTGATCGGCACCCAGAGCCTGCGGGTCGACCACGATTCGAGCCTCGCCACAGATGCCGTCAACCAGATCAATTGCCCACAATCGGTTCACCGGATCGGTAGGTCCGTTCGACCGCAAAAAAACGATGCGGGATCCGTCCTCGGCGATTCTGATATTGCGTGGAGCGCCGAGGGTGAACCGGCGGGTGCATGCCAGCCGCCTGGGGAAGCTGTCTCTCATCGCCCCCCATCGTTGCCGTCAGCGTCAGAGGCAGCACTCGGGGCAGGCTCAACACTCAGACCAGGCTCAACACTTGGGGCGTGTGCGCTACCTGCATCGTCGGCGATCGTCTTGGTCATCTGCGCAAGCGGGTCTCTTCTAAATGCCTGCACCGACACTTGGTGACCCGCCAGCGCCTGGAACTCCTGTCCCGCTCGTATCGCCGCTCTGCCGCCTCGCACATCGAATTGGCGGTGCACCATACGCTTCACTATCGCGGTGAGGTCGCTGCTGACGTCCGCTATCCGCTCAGCAACAGCTAGCACCTCCGCTTCGAGATGCTCGCATGGATAAGCCCGGTTCGCCCAACCACGCCGGGCGGCCTCAGCACCGTCCATCGGATCCCCTGTGAGCATCGTCTCCATGGCGTGACGTAGCCCCAGCAGCGGCTCGTGATATTGCCAATCCGGCGGAGACGCCACCCGCACCACCGGATAGGAGATGAGCGCGTCATCAGCCACGTAGACAAGGTCGCAAGCGGCTGCAAGTTCTGTGGCTCCAGCGATTGCGTAGCCGTGGACCTGGGCGATCACAGGCTTGGCGAGATCCCAGATGGAGAACCAGCCGTCGCTGGCCTGCCTGGTCCAAGCACCGTCACCCGGGGCCGAGTGATAAGGGGTATCGGCCATCAACGATGAGCGCAGGTCATAGCCAGACGAGAAGCAGGTGCCAGCGCCTCGGATAATCGATACCCGCACATCGGAGTCGTGATCATGGGCCTGCAGAATCTCGAACAATCGGGACCGCATCGGTGTGGAGATGGCGTTGCGTTTAGCCGGGCGGTTCAAGGTGACATAACGCACATTCGGTGCGGCTTCTTGCACGGTGACCAAGTCGTCGTCGCCCCCGTGCAGGTCCTGGCCGGTCATCGTCTCTCACGCATTCTGATCCACTGCCCCGGTCATCTCCGAGGCTATCTCAAGTGCCGCATCGTCATCGGTTCTCAGGATCACTCCAGTGAGCCCTTCGGGAATCACATCATGCCAGCGGGACCGGATCCGTTTTATCGAACCAAACAAGGCCCCTGAGTCGATGTAGGCATCGGGAACCGCTGCAACCGCCTCATCTTTTCTACCTGCCAGCCACAATTCCTGGATCCGGGCTGCCTCGTCGGGGAATCCGCGGCGTGCCATCGCGTCACGGTGATAGTTGTTGCGTTCGCTTCCCATGCCGCCCACGTACATGGCCGCTAGGGGTTTGCGGGCATTGATCGCGCCAGCAACGTCGTCGGTGATCTCCACTGTGAGGTTTCCCATCACCTCGAATCGTTCGGGTCGTCCGCCACGTCGATCCCACCCACGCTGCAGAGCCGGCCCGTGAATCGACCAGCCTTCATCTCCGTAACCCATCGGCAGCCAGCCGTCGGCTATCTCAGCGGCCAAGGCGGTGTTCATCGGTCCACCCGACGCGATCCAGATCTCCACCCGGCCCAGTGGATGCAGGATCGACTTCAGCGCCTTGCCCTGACCGGTCGCCCCGGGTCCGGTGTAGGGCAACGACAACTCGGATCCGTCGTGGATGACAGGCTCCTCACGTTCACAGACCCGACGCATGATCGTCGCGTAGTCACGCAACCGGTTAACCGGCGACCCCCACGGCATGCCGTACCAACCCTCAACGATCTGGGGTCCCGACACACCAAGCCCGATGATCGTACGGTCTCCGCCAGCGAGATTGTCGATCGTTAACGCGTGCATGGCGGTCGCCGCGGGCGTGCGAGCCGATATCTGCACCACCGCGGTCGCGAGCTTGATGCGAGAGGTGTGCGCAGCCACAAAGGCCAACGGTGATAGTGCGTCACAGCCATAGGCCTCGGCGGTCCAGACTGAATGAAACCCGAGCTGTTCGGCCAGCTTGATACGTTTCACAGGGATGTTGAGTGCCGCGCTGCGGTACAACTCAAGTCCCAAACCGATGAGCATGCCGCGGATGATACGCCCTCGGCCAAAGCGGGGCGGTCGGTCAGGCGATTGACCGACGAGCGACCCAATGGATGCGGTCGCTTGACCTTGCCAATCAGCGGTCTACACACCCGAACGCGTCCCACGAGAACCAACCACTGCTCCAACAGTGCAAACCTTGCAACGGTCCACACACCCAAACGCGTCCCACGAGAACCAACCACTGCTCCAACAGTGCAAACCTTGCAACGGTCCACACACCCCAACGCGTTCCACGAGAACCAACCACTGCTCCAACAGTGCAAACCTTGCAACGGTCCACACACCCAAACGTGTTCCACGAGAACCAGCCACTGCCTTTAACAGTGCAAACCTTGCAACGCTCTACACACCCAAACGTGTTCCACGAGAACCAGCCACTGCCTTTAACAGTGCAAACCTTGCAACGGTCCACACACCCGAACGTGTTGCACGAGTACGATCCGCGGCGTGAAGGCACTTCGATTCCGCCGCAGCGAAGGTCGCTACGCGGCTGCGATGCTGGCAGCACGATTCCGTCGGGGATCCGGTGCAAGGATTGGACCGCTGTCGCTTGTTGAGGGCGATGCGCCGGATCTTCCCACCGATGACTGGGTGCGTGTCTGGCCTCGGCTCGCCGGGATCTGTGGGTCGGATCTGGCCACGATTGACGGGCGGGCGTCACGTTACTTTGAAGATCTTGTGTCGTTCCCGTTTGTTCCCGGCCACGAGATCGTCGCCGACACAGCCGATGGCCGACGCATCGTCCTTGAACCGGTGCTGGGTCACGAAACCCGAGGCTTCGACCCGCCGTTTCATGGCGCAGCCCCCGCCGACGGCCACGACTATCGCCACCTCACCTGCGGGCATCTGAAGCCTGGACTGCAAACGGGCTTTTGTAAGTCCACCGGAGGCGGTTGGTCCACGGAGTTCGTAGCCCATCGCAGTCAGCTGCACGATGTGCCCGACTGGATGAGCGACGAAACGGCTGTGATCATTGAGCCAGTGGCTTGCGGCGTTCACGCAGCGCTGCGGGCGGACGTGGACGGCTGTGTCGTTGCTGTTGTCGGCGCCGGAACCATGGGTCTGGTAACGACAGCCGCTTTGCGACATCTCCGCGACCCCCGATCGATCCTGATCGCTGCCAAGTACCCGATCCAGCGTGAGCTGGCTTCGGAGTTCGGTGCCGACGTGGTGTGCGCCCCTGGTGAACTTGCCCGCGCAGTGCGACGCACAACCGGGTCATTCATGATCGGCAGTCGTCTTTCCGGTGGTGCCGATGTCGTGATCGATGCGGTCGGTTCGCGCCATTCGATTGAGACGGCCATCGGCATCTGTCGCCCTCGAGGCCGCGTCGTCTTGCTCGGCATGGCGGGCCCTGCGGAGATCGACCTCGCCGCTCTTTGGCATCGGGAGACCGAACTGGTTGGTGCATACACCTACGGCACCGAGACAGCGTTGGCGGGTCGCCAGGCGACGAGCTTCGAACTCGCCTTTGAGCTAGCCGACAAGGTGCCCTTCGATCGGATGGTAAGCGCCTTGTACCCGCTTGATCGCTACACCGAGGCGATCACGCACGCCGCCGAAGCCGGTACCAGAGGCGCGGTGAAAGTGGCATTCGACATGCGCCAAGAACGCCGACGGGGCTTTCCACCCGAAGATTAGGGGATCGCCTGAGGCCTTGTGAGATCGTCGAGCGTCGAGCCGAGTTGCATTCCGCCTGCCGTTCGCCACAATGTTGCCCATGGCCAAGTCCGAAACTGCGTCCAAACTGGACAAGGAAACCCAGGCGGCGCTCTTGTTGTTCAACGAGTACGTCTCAGCGGACCGTGAGCGCACGGCACGCAACAAGCGGATAAAGCAAGCCGAACGGGCCAAGGACGCCGCCGCCGCCGAGATTACCCGTCTCAGCAACACGGGATCGACGCAGGAAAAGACAGAGGCGGAATCCGCCTACCGCGAAGCCATCAAGACCTGGCGCGAACTCCGACGCCAATCCAGCCCGCAACGCCCCAGCTAGTTGGCGGCAATAGTCCGACGGGCCCATGCAGGCCGGTCTGTCACGTTCGGGGCCGCAACACCCCGGCTAGTTGGCGAGAACACGGCGGGCAATGGTCAACCTTCTTGCAAGGGGTAGATCCGCCCCAGCTAGTTGGCGGCAACACGGCGGGCAATGGTCCGACGCTCGAATAGCGTCCCACCGCACCGCACCGGCTAAACGGCGGGTTAGTGCGGGAACATTCCGCCGTCAACGACCATGACCTGACCGGTGACGAAACCCGATGCCGCCGAAGCCAGGAACAACGCAACCGCAGCTACCTCATCGGGATCGCCCATGCGCTTCAGCAACGTGGCTGCAGCCATGCGGCGCACAGACTCCGCCCCTGTCTTGGCCGTCATCGTGGTGTTGACTGGGCCGGGAGCAATGGCGTTGACGAGCACACCCCGCGAGGCGAGTTCACCGGCGGCTGAACGCGTGAATGAAAGCAGACCGGCCTTCATAGAGGCGTACATCGAATGTCGCACCGCGAACTGGAAGGCGCCTACCGAGATCAGGTTAATCACTCGGGCCTGGTTACTTGCCTCCAGGTACGGCACGCAGGCCTGGATCAGCAGTGCAGGTCCCCTTAGGTTCACATCAAAGGACTTCGACCACATCTGTGGTGTCTGCTGGCCAACTGGTGCAGTCAAGGGATTGGCGGCATTGTTGATGACGATATCGATGCCGTCGAAGCGGGAAATCGTGGCTTCAACGATCGTTGCCGGAGCGGCCGGGTCACCCATATTGACCGGAACCGCCAGCGCGTTCGCTCCCACCGATTCGAGGCAAGCCACCGTCTCGTCGCAGGGTTTGGCCTTGCGACTCGATACCACAACGTTCGCCCCGGCGAGGGCAAGCGTTTCCGCCGTTGCTCTACCGATCCCCCGTGACCCACCGGTGACGATGGCGGTACGTCCCGTCAGATCAAACAATCCCGCGAAAGTGTCAACATCCATGAGCGTGGCAGTTGATCAACGCAGCGCGGCGTGGAGCATGTCGAAGAAGTAGTTGCTCGGATAATGGGTGACTATGTCAACATTGGGCACTCCGCCGCCGTAGCCAAGCTGGTCCACACCCATCACACCGCGTTGGGGCCCGTCGCCGACCATGATCTCAACATGCTTTCGTGCCTTCTTCGCAGGCGTCGGGTCGATGGCATAAGCCATGGCGATCGGATCCGGCAGGTCGTCGCCCGCTAATCCGCTGTTGATTGCGAACCTGCGAACCACCTGGGCGATGTCGATGGCGAAAGCGGACAACTCAGTGCCGATCGCTGCGATGGCGGCCTGACGACGGTCGGTCACCACAGCGGACGCCACCGATATGTCCCAGCCGACGAACTCAAGTGGCAACGCGGAGTCGGTCACGATTTTCGCCGCTTCGGGGTCGGCCCAGAAGTTGTATTCCGCCATGGCAGTCACATTTCCCGGCCCGTTCACGCCGGTACCTCCCATCACGACCACACGCTGAACCGCGGTGGCGATCTCGGGTGCACGTAACAGGGCCGTCGCCAAGTTGGTGAGTGGGCCGAGCGCTACAAGCGTTATCTCACCTGGCGAGCCGAGAATCGTGTCGACGATTGCGTCGGCACCACGGCCGCCGGTTGCTGTTCGTCCGCTTAGTTCCAGTCCGCAGTCGCCCATCCCATCGACCCCGTGGACATAGGTTGCGGTCTGCAGCTCACGCATGATCGGTTTGGCGGCACCCGGATGTACGACCACGTCGGCTCCGACCAACTCGACGACGTACAGGGCATTCTGCACTGCCTGATCAATAGGAACGTTGCCAGCGACGATTGACAGGGCCTCCACTGTGATGTCGGGGTGACGCATTGCCATGATCAATGCGACGGCGTCGTCGCTTGCGGTGTCTGTGTCAATGAGAAATCGCCGCATTCGCTGCAAGGCTATCGAATAATCGGTTTGCGATGTTGGTCGGATTCGCTAAGTTGCGCTCCGCCCTCGGCGGAAGGCGGCTCGCACCCGAAGGTGCCACGAACGAGCACCACGACATGGTCGGCGATGCGTCATCTTTCTGCACGCTTGTGTGGCTCTGAGATGCGCGGTCGGCCAGAAAAGACGATCTGTGATGCATATCCCCCGATTCACACCATCCGCCCCCCAAGAATCCCCGAGAATTCGATCCGGTATTCGAAGACTCATGGTCGTGGTTGTCGTAGCGACGGCGCTCGCAATCCCGACTCCGGCTTCGGGATCCGACGATACGACGACGTCAACTTCGACGTCAACTTCATCGTCAACAACCGGCATCCAGTTTTTTGACCACTCACTGTTGGTGGAGGTCGGCTTCCGTTCGGAGCTGTCCGAGACCCGCAGCTTCGGACCCACGTCCGGGCGATCGGCGTACTGTGGCTGGTTCGAGATGGCTTTCGGCGGATTCTCGGTCCTGCAACTGGCTCAGGTCATTGAGCCCGAGATCGGCGTAGCATACGTGGTTTATTGCTGGGACGGCTTGACCGATGAGATACTCCCCCGCTATCCCAAGATCAAGACCTATGATCCGAATTCGGGATTTGGTCGCGAGACTGCCGACCCTTTTGAGGTCGCCCTGTACGCGGTCGGGCGCATCGATTTCGAAGCACCTTCGGTCGTGATGAACCCGCCCGGCACACAACTCGTCGGTATTCCAACCTGGTTCGGCGTAACAAGCCGTGTCCACTACGATCCGGTTTCTGCTGCGGCGGGACCCGTGTGGGCAGCGGTCCGGCCCGTTCTTCGCAACGTCACGTTTAGGTTCGACGACGGCGATTCCTTCGTCTGCGGGCCAAGCGATGCAACCGCCTTATGGGACCCGAACGGTCCGCGGGGTGACTGTTCATACACCTTTGATTCAAACGGAGACGGTTCCGTCCGAATGTGGGTAACGGCCATTTGGACCATCTGGCAACGAACAAACCGCAATCCCACGGAGCACTACTGGGGCTCACACCGCCGTACGACGGCCGTCAACGTGAACCTGCGTGAACTCCAAGCAGTCATCAACCGACCGTCGTGTTGTCGGCTACAACACAGGAATCCATACTCACAAGATGGCAACCGACGCTGAACTGAATCGCCGCTATCAAGCGGTGATGCCCTCTTACGTGAAGCCGCTGTACGCCGCACCAATTTCGATCGATCGTGGAGAAGGAAGCTACGTAACCACCGTAGAAGGCACCCGATACCTCGATTTCTTCGGCGGCGTGCTCACCACAATGATCGGACACAATCATCCTCGGGTCACGTCCGCGCTGCAGGCCCAGGCTGTCAAGGTGCTGCACACATCAACGCTGTACTTGAACGAACCGATGCTCGAACTGGCCGAACGCATTACCCGTCTGTCGGGTATACCCGAAGCGCGCGTGTTCTTCACGGCATCGGGAAGCGAGGCCAACGACATGGCGCTGCTGTTGGCCACCTGCTACCGCAGGTCCAACCAAGTGCTAGCGATGCGTAATAGCTACCATGGTCGTTCGTTCACAACCCAGGCGATCACCTCGCATCGATCCTGGTCGGCCACGTCTATCTCTGGCCTTGACGTGCACTTCGTCCATGGCGGCTACCGACTTCGCAGCCCTTTCCGTGAACTTGATGATGCGTCATTTACGCAAGCCTGCGTTGACGACCTGTCCCAAGTGCTCGACATGATGTCAGCAGGCAACGTTGCCTGCCTGATCGCGGAGCCGATCCAGGGTGTCGGCGGGTTTGCCACACCCCCAGACGGCTTCTTCGGAGCGTTCGCCAAGGAACTCGAAGCCCAGGGAATCCTCCTGATCAGCGACGAGGTGCAGACCGGCTGGGGTCGCACCGGTGAGCACTTCTGGGGCTATGAGGCCCACGGCGTCGTCCCGGACATCATCACGTTCGCCAAGGGCGTCGGCAACGGAGTCCCTCTGGCTGGCGTGGTGGCACCTGCACCGATCATGGACGCGATCACCGTCACTTCGTTCTCAACATTCGGCGGCAACCCGTTGTCGGCCGCAGCGGGTGTGGCCACACTGGATGTGGTGATTGAGCAGAACCTGCAGGCCAATGCGTTGACCCGCGGCCGTCAACTGCGTAACGGGGTGGCCGACGCAGTCGAGGCCTGTAAAGGGATCGCCGAGATCCGCGGCAAGGGCCTGATGCAGGCAATCGAGTTCGTCCACCCGGGTTCCTACGAGCCCGATCCGGCCACGACCGAGGCGTTTTTGGAGGCGTGCAAGGCGCGCGGGCTTCTCGTTGGCAAGGGCGGCCTTTATGGCAATGTCATCCGGATCGCCCCGATGCTCAACGTCAGCGAAGCCGAGATGGACGAGGGGGTTGACAAACTGGTTGCAGCCATCACAGATATATCGGAGCGGGAGTTCACATGATTCGACTGGGTCACTACATCAAAGGTTCGTTTGTCGAACAGTCAGACTCCGAGGAGCGACACGGGCCAGTGCACAACCCCGCCACGGGTGAACAGACTTCCCTCGTAGCGCTCGCGAGCACCGCTGAGGTTGACGGGGCGGTCGCAGCCGCCCGGTCGGCGTTCGCCGATTGGGGGACTTCCAGCATCACGCGGCGAACGAAGTTGATGTTCGCTCTACGCAATCTGGTCGAAAGGAATTCGGCCGAGCTTGCACGGAGGATCTCCGCCGAACATGGCAAGGTGCTCAACGATGCCGCAGGGGAGGTGGCCAGAGGTATAGAGAACATTGAGTACGCCTGCAATGTCGGCACACTGCTTGCGGGCCACCACAGCAACCAAGTGTCTGTGGGGGTGGACGTCACCACCCTCCGGCGGCCCCTCGGTGTGGTGGCTGGCATAACTCCGTTCAACTTCCCGGTAATGGTGCCGCTGTGGATGATCCCGACCGCCCTCGCATGCGGTAATACGTTCGTGCTCAAGCCCAGCGAAAAGGACCCTTCGCCCGCATTGTTTCTGGCGGAGTTGATTCACGAAGCAGGCTTCGGGGCTGGAGTGTTCAACGTCGTCAACGGTGACAGGGTGGCAGTTGAGCGACTATTGGAGCATCCCGACGTGGCCGCCGTGAGCTTCGTCGGCTCCACTCCAGTGGCCCGATTCATTCACCGCACGGCATCAGCCAACGGCAAACGTGTTCAGGCTTTGGGTGGTGCCAAGAACCACATGGTCGTGCTGCCCGACGCAGACATTGACATCGCCGCCGATGCCGCTGTCTCCGCCGGATTCGGCTCCGCAGGCGAACGCTGCATGGCTGTGTCGGTGGTGGTAGCTGTCGGTTCGGCTGGCGATGCCCTCGTCGAAGCCATCGCCGAGCGGACCACCAAACTGAAGGTCGGGGCCGGTCCAGATTCGGACATGGGCCCCCTTATCACCCGTGAGCACCGTGACCGAGTAGCCCGTTACGTTGACGGGGCCTCAGCCGCAGGCGCACGGCTGATACTCGACGGTCGACGAGACGAATTCAACGGTGACGGGTTTTTCTTGGGTTGCTCGTTGGTCGACGATGTCACCGCTGACATGGATCTGTACCGAGACGAGATCTTCGGTCCGGTCCTGTCGGTAGTGCGCGTTGCCGATTTCGAGGAGGCCATGGCCCTGCTTGCCGACAATCCATACGGAAACGGCGCAGCTGTGTTCACACGTGACGGCGGCGCCGCCAGACGGTTCTGTGTGGAAGCACCCGTTGGGATGGTCGGTGTGAACGTCCCCATCCCGGTGCCGGTGGGATACCACTCCTTCGGCGGATGGAAGAACTCACTTTTCGGCGACATCCACATGTACGGTCCTGAGGGCATCCGCTTCTACACCAAGGCTCAGGCAATCACTACCCGCTGGCCGGATCCGGCCGGATCCCGAGTAGACCTCGGATTCCCCCGGACCGACTGAGCCGAGTCTCAGAAAAGATCTGTTGGCCCCTTTGCGGCCCTTAGCACAGGATCCTCCAAGAACAACCTGCCCGCACCCTCGGACCGACTGAGCCGACCCACATCCATCCTCCTACGACCGCGGAGTGCTGTAGGCCGTAAGGTGAAGTCAAACTAGGTTTTCTGCCCAGCGTTGAGATCATCATTTGGCTAACTCGAATATGTGCCGAGGCCGGTCTACTGGTTGGTTGCGACTATGGCAGGTTCTGGTCTGTCATCAACACCGCTGTTGGTCTCAGAAGTCTTCGTCGAAGGCAACGTCGCCCTGGACACCGATTCTGTAGGCCGAAACTTTGCGTTCGAAGAAGTTGGATAGCTCCTGCACGTCTTGAAGCTCCATGAACGCAAACGGGTTGGATGCCCCGAAACGCCTGGGAAGTCCGAGCTGTAGCAGACGCTGATCGGCTACGAACTCCAGGTACATGCGAGTGTCGGCAACCGACATGCCCTGCACTCCTTCTCCCAACAGGTCTTCTGCGAATTCGTGCTCGGCGTCAACCGCGTCGGCGAGCATGTCGGAGATGCGTCGCGCCAGTTCTTGATCAAATAGCTCCGGTTCTTCAGAGCGCACCGTCTCAATCACCGCGAAGGCGAAGTTCATGTGCATCGACTCGTCCCGGAACACCCAATTGGTGCCGGAAGCCAAACCGTGGAGCAATCCCTTGGACCGCAAGAAGTAAACGTACGCGAACGCCGCGAAGAAAAACAGGCCTTCGATGCAGGTTGCAAAGCAAATCAGGTTCATCAAGAACCGCCTGCGGTCATCAAGGGTGCGCAGCGGTCCATTGCCGACTGAGTTCATCCATTTGAAGCAGAACTCGGCTTTGGTGCGGATCGACGGGATGTTCTCGATAGCACCGAACGCATCGGCTCTTTCTTCAACGTCTGGGATGTAGGTGTCGAGCAGGCTCAGATAGAACTGAACGTGCAGAGCCTCCTCATAGAGCTGGCGCGACAGGTACATCCGGGCTTCTGGGGAGTTGATGTGGCTATAGAGGTTGATGACCAGATTGTTGGCCACGATCGAGTCGCCAGTCGCGAAGAAGGCAACAAGCCGGTTTATGAGGTGCCGTTCTGCGGGCAACAGCTTGCGGTCCAGGTCAGCGATGTCGTTGGAGAGGTCGATCTCTTCGACGGTCCACGTGTTCTTGATGGCATTTTTGTACATCTCGAAGAACTGCGGGTATCGCATGGGCCGCAGCGTGAGGTCGAACCCAGGGTCCAAGATGTTCCGCTGAGCGGTTACTTGCTCTCTACGCCCAGCATTAACACCAACATCAACACCGGTGAGTCCGAGGTCGTCAACCAGAGCCATTAGTCGCACGCCTGGCAAGTCTCGGGATTCTCCAAGGAGCAGGCAACAGGATCGTTGGCCGAGTTGATGCGGGTGGCGGGACGACTGCGCAGGTAATAGGTGGTCTTGAGGCCAGCCTTCCAGGCATACATGTACATGGACGACAACTTGCCGATGGTGGGGGCCTCCATGAACAGGTTGAGCGACTGGCTCTGGTCCACGAAGGCTCCTCGGTCCGCAGCCATCTCAATCAGCGACTTCATCGGGATCTCCCAGGCTGTGCGGTAGATGGCCTTGAGATCGTCGGGAATGCCCTCGATGCGCTGGATCGACCCGTCCGCCTTTTTGATCTCGGTGATCATTTTGTCGTCCCAAAGACCCCGGGCCTGAAGATCGGAGACCAAGTAGCGGTTGATCTGCATGAACTCACCCGACAGGGTCTCTCGTTTGAAGAGGTTTGATACCTGAGGCTCGATGCATTCGTAGCATCCCGCGATCGACGCGATCGTGGCGGTCGGCGCAATAGCAATCATCAACGAGTTGCGTAGTCCGTGATCGGAGATGCGTTTACGCACGCCATCCCATCGGTGGGGATCCAATGGCTGCGCTTGCCACAGGTCGAACTGGAGAGCGCCCGAGGCGGCTCGGGTCCCCGGGAACGCTGGGTGGGGTCCGTGGGCTTCGGCCAGCTCTGTGGAGGCCCACAGAGCGTTGAAGTAGATCTCCTCGGAGACCCGACGGCTGACATGTCGAGCTGTCGGCGAATCGAAGGCGACCCCCAACTTGAAGCAGGTGTCCTGCAAGCCCATGAGGCCCAACCCGATCGGGCGCCACCTCTGATTGGAAGCGGCGGATTCCTCGGTCGGGTAGTAGTTGACATCGATGACCCGATCCAGGAGCGGAACGACCTGACGGACGACCTCGCCGAGCCGACGATAGTCAACCATCATCATGGGTTCGCGGGCGTGCGACGAAGCGTCGATAGGTCCCTCGGCTAGGGAATCACCCCCGATGGTGCCTACGGGAACCACGAACTCGCCGAGATTGATCGAACCGAGATTGCACACCGCGGTCTCCTCAGAGCTGGTGACCTCAAGAATCTCCGTGCAGAGGTTGGATAGGTGCACAACTTGTTGGCGGTCGCCGTCACGGGTCTGGTTGCATTTTGAGTTTGACGAGTCCTTGAAGGTCATCCAGCCGTTTCCGGTCTCGGCCAACGTGACCATCATCCGCTGATAGAGCTGCCGGGCCGGGATCTGGCGTTCATGCAGCCCTGCTGCCTCGGCCTGCTCGTAGATCTGACGGAACTCGTCTGCGTAGGTGTCGACAAGCTCCGGGACCTTCTTGGGATCAAACAGGCTCCACTGCCAGTCCTTCTCTACGCGTTCCATGAACAGATCAGGAATCCAGTTGGCCAAGTTGATGTTGTGCGTTCGACGGGAGTGGTCGCCGGTGTTGTTGCGCAGCTCCAAGAACTGCTCAATGTCGGCGTGCCAGGACTCGAGGTAGACGCAGGCCGCTCCTTTGCGCCGACCCCCCTGGTTGACAGCAGCCACGGACGAATCAAGCGTTTTGAGCCAGGGAACGATGCCGTTGGACAGGCCATTGGTGCCGACGATGAGGCTGTCCTTGGAGCGGATGCGATGCCAGGCGACGCCTATGCCACCTGCGTACTTCGACAGCCGGGCGATGTCTGCATACCGTTGGTAGATCCCTTCAAGGGAGTCCTCGGGCGAATCCAAAAGGTAGCAACTCGACATCTGCGGATGGACCGTCCCTGAGTTGAACAAGGTCGGCGACGACGGCAGGTAAGCCAACGACGACATCAGGTCATAAAAGCGGCTCGCCTCGGCGGGATCGTCACATAGACCACAGGCCACCCGTAAGAAGAAGTACTGCGGAGTCTCAATAACCAGGCGGGTGACGGGATGACGCAGCAGGTACCGGTCATAGACGGTTCGCAGCCCGAAGTACTCGAAGTTCCTGTCTCGGCCGGAGTCGATGGTCGCATTCAGCTCGGGGGCATAGGCAGCAACGAAGTCGGCTGTACCCTCGCCGATCAGCCCGAGGTTCCGACCAAACGTGACGGATTCGGAGAACCAGGGGATGTTCTGGTTTTGGACTTCCTTGTCCAGGTAGGTGGACAGCAGACGAGCGGCAAGCTTGGAGTAATTCGGCTCTGTAACGATAAGCCCCGCAGCGATGCGGATCGACAACTCATCAAGCTCGCGAGTCGTGGCACCATCGGCTAGCGCCGCGATGGTACGGGTGGAAACCATCATCGGGTCCACCCCGCGAAGCCCTTCGCCGCAGCGGGCCACCGCATTGACGATCTTGTTGACGTCGACCGGTTCGAAAGTGCCATTGCGCTTTCGAACACGCATGCCGGTAGACCCCCTCACCGCGGCGCTGTTGTGGACAACGGAGGTGAGCCGCTCCTCCGTGACCGTCATGGCACGCTGCTCCTCTCAAGGGCGCGCATAGACAACAAGACGCGCGCGACCAGACGTCGCAGTGCAGTGGTGTGGTGTGGTGTGGTTCTTTTTCATTGCCGTACAGCGCTGTAGTGGCCGTACAGTGCTGTGTTGCAACACAGCACTGTAATTTCAAGATTGTAATTCGCTGGGGCAGGATGTCAAACCCTTGTTCTTATATTCAACAAAAATAGCTTAGTATATCGAATATATGTTCGTACAAAGCTGATTGGATCACGGAACCTTTCGATCGGACAAGCGTGAGCCGGTGATGACGATGGCGCGACCTGGCAGCGACATTGCGGTCGATCCAGCCCCGCTTGAGGAGGGACTGCCCCATCGGGTCTCGACGAACCCGCCAGCCTGATCAAAACAGCGTCAACGCTGCGCCAGGTTGATTTCCCAAACCACCTGCTCAAGAACGTGCTCAGCGGCAACAACGCAGTAACGCAGCGGGTTGACATACCCGCCGGTCAGATCGAAACGGCGTCAACGCTGCGCCAGGTTGATGTCCCAGAACATGCTTCAAGAGCGTGCTCCGCGGCAACAGCACAATAGCGAAACGGGTTGCTCACTGTGACCGTCGGCCGCACAGGTACCAGGAGGGACTCCCTACGGAATCCGATGAACCCGCCGCTCTGATCCGAAACGGCGTCAACGTTGCGCCAGGTTGATGTCCCAGAACATGCTTCAAGAGCGTGCTCCGCGGCAACAACGCAGTAACGCAGCGGGTTGCTCACTGTGACCGTTGGCTGCATGGGCGCGAGGATGCACTGCCCCATCAGGATCCGACGAACCCGCCGGTCTGATCGAAACGGCGTCAGCGTTGCGCCAGGTTGATATCCCACAGCACCTGCTCAAGCGCGTGCTCGGCGCTAACAGCGCTGTAGCGCAACGGGTTGCTCGCTGTGACCGTTGGCTGCATAGGTGCCAGGATGGTCCAGGGTCTGGGATGGGCGAACTGGACCACCGAGTACCGGTCGCTCACACCATCTGAGACGACCCTGTGAATTGCCGCGGGCAGCGTCCCGTTGCTGATCCGCTCGAGCATCATGCCGGTGTTGACGATGGCGCCCTCTGCTGGTGGTGCCGCGTCAATCCAGCCGTCATCGGTAAGGACCTGTAGCCCAGCAGCCGTCGCCCTCGGCAGCACGGTCGTGAGGTTGATGTCGGCGTGCTCCGCGGCCCAGACAATCTCTGATGCGGCGTCGGGAGCGAGACTCATTGACGGATAGTGGATAGCCCGGGTGAGGGTTGCGCCGTCGGTGAGCATCTCTTCGAAGTATCGCTCATCGGCTCCGAGGCCCACTGCAATGACACGCAGAACTCGGCGCTGTAGATCGGCGACCGAGTTGTGGAAATCGCCCAGAAGCTTGCTGATACCCGGAAGATCCGCCTCCGGGAGCGTGGGCGGGCAGTAACGAAACGGGTACTTCTGGCGCAACGGATGGCCCTCGTGTAGAGGCGCTGACCAGTTCAGCATCTCTTTCCAGTCCGCCACTTGCGCGGTGGCGGCGGTCTCCACAAGGAGCCCTGTGTAGCCGGTTTGGCCCTTGGAGCCCTCCACGATGTAAGCGTCCTTGCGGACCTGCGGCAGCGTGAAGAACGCCCGGAGTCGTTCGTACACCTCGTCGATCATGGCGACCGACAGGTCGTGTTCTACGTACACGAACCCGGTCGCAAGGCTACGGATGACCCCATCAACCACGGCTGAGCGCTCGGTCCTCGTCCCGTTCTCGAAGGCCAGCAGGTCAACGTCAAGGATCTCCATGCAACGACGTTATGCGACACAGCGCTTAGCCATCACACGTCACCGCTGACAACCACCCTTCGATGTTGGGCGGCGCAGATGTTGTGCGGCGCAGATCTTGTCAACGCAACGTTGTGTCGGCTGGCACAGCGGCAATGCAACTGCGGATCGGTCGAACCCCGGGGTGTCTTGGTATTTGTTCTTATGCAGTCGAGCGCGACTTGCCCGGTCGAACCCTCCGGCGTCTTGGTGATTGTACTTATGCAGTCGAGCGCGACTTGCTCAGTCGAACCCTCCGGCGTCTTGTTGGTGCTCGTGCTTATGCAGTCGAGCGTGACTTGCCCGGTCGAACCCTCCGGCGTCTTGTTGGTGCTCGTGCTTATGCAGTCGAGCGTGACTTGCCCGGTCGGCTCAGGATCGCGGCTCAGGGTCGCTTAGGGCAGCCCCGACGCCTGAGCGGACCTGGTGATCACAAAACAAAAGGGTGCGCCGTCAACTTCGCTCTCATGGAAGCGAAGATCCTCAGCGGAACTGAACATAATCGACGTGGCGAGCACCTCGGCGGTGATGTAATCACGATGCGCATCCACCGCATGGCGCACAGAAGTTGCCGCTTCAACAACGCACACCGTGATGCGATCGGTCACCACCAGATCCAAGGTCTTGCGGGCGTTTTGTATCTCGCGCACCACGTCACGGGCTAGTCCCTCCGCTTCAAGTTCGGCGGTTACTTGGGTGTCCAAGACGACCACCGCGTCGTTGGATCGCAGCGCCGCAGCAACCACACCTGCTTGGGGTTGCAGATCCAACCGGTACTCGCCGTCGGTCAAGGTGTAACCGGCGACTTTTACGGTTCCGTCGCTGGCGGCGTTCCAGTCCCCGGCACGGGCGGCGGCGAAGACTGCCTGAACACCGGCCCCAAGCCTGGGTCCGAGAATCCTACCGTCGGGACGCAGAACGAACTCGGCGTGCTCACCGATCTCGTCGCTGAACCTCACTTCTCGTACGTTGAGTTCATCACGCAGCAGCTCAACGAACGAATCCGCCATGGCGGTGTCGGCTCCGGCGATCGTCAGGGACCGCAAAGGCAGACGCACTCTCAGTCCATGCTCCTCACGCAGCGCCAGCGCAGCGCCAGCCACGTCACGCAGCCTGTCCATTGCCGCCACCAGGGCGTCGTCGGAGGTGTAGTCGGAAGGATCGGGCCAGTCGCTGAGATGAATGGAGGTGTCCTCAGATGTCAACGCGGTCCAGATCTCCTCGGTGAGGAGCGGCAGAAACGGTGCGGCTACCTTCGTGAGGGTCACGAGCACGGTGTAGAGGGTGTCGAGACCGCATTTGTCGGCTCCGGCTGGTGTGGCGGTGCCCCAGAACCGGTCGCGTGAACGGCGGATGTACCAGTTGTTCAACACGTCCACGAACGCCAGAATCTCAATAGCCGCAGCTGGAAGGTCGTAGGAGTCCATGTGATCGGTGACCGCCACGATCAGGCCTCGGGTCCGCGCCAGGATGTAGCGGTCCAGCAATGACGCATCCGCGGGGTCCGGTGTGAACGATGCCCGGTAGTTCTCTACGTTGGCGTACAGCGTGAAGAACCCGTAAGCGTTCCATATCGGCAGGATCACCTGTCGCACCACGTCATCAATGCCGCGATCGGAGATTCGCATATCCCCGCCTCGAACGATGTTGGAGGCCATGAAGTACCAGCGCAGAGCGTCGGATCCCTGACGTTCGAAGATCTGTTCCGGTTCGGTGTAGTTGCGCAGCTTTTTTGACAATTTCTGGCCGTCTTCGGCGAGCAGAACACCGTGGCAGATGACGTTTTGGAAGGCGGGACGGTCAAAGAGTGCTGCGGCCAAGACGTGCAGTGTGTAGAACCAACCCCGGGACTGGTTGATGTACTCGACGATGAAGTCGGCGGGGAAGTGCTCATGGAACCATTCGGAGTTCTCGAAGGGGTAATGGACCTGAGCGAACGGCATCGATCCCGACTCGAACCAGCAGTCGAGCACTTCAGGCACCCGCCTCATCATCGAGTGACCGCTCGGGTCGTCGGGGTTGGGGCGCACCAGTTCGTCGATGTAGGGGCGATGGAGGTTGTCGGGCCGCACGCCGAAATCGGCTTCCAGTTCGTCGAGCGATCCGTAGACGTCGGTGCGTGGATGGTCGGGGTTGTCGCTAACCCACACCGGTATCGGTGAACCCCAGAACCGGTTCCGGCTGATCGACCAGTCTCGGGCGCCTTTGAGCCACATCCCGAAGCGGCCGTCTGCAATATGGTCGGGAATCCAGTTGATCTCGCGGTTGGTCTGCAGCATCCGTTCCACGATGTCTGTGACCTTCACATACCACGACGGCATCGCCCGGTAGATGATCGGGGTGTCGGTGCGCCAGCAGTGCGGGTAGTTGTGGGTATGGGTGTCGTGGCGGATCACTCGACCCATCTGCTTGAGATGCGCGATGATTGCCGGGTTGGCCTCGAGCACATTTCGACCCGCAAAGTCGACCACGTCGTCGGTGAATCGACCCGACTCGTCAACGGGCACGACCATACCGATACCGGCCTGCTCGGCGAGGAGTTGATCGTCCTCCCCGAAGCCCGGAGCCATGTGAACGATGCCGGTTCCCTCAGAAGTATCGACGAAGTCGCCGCCGAGAACCACAAATGCCCGGTTCTTGCCGTGGTGAGGTTTGGATGGGTCGACGTTGGCCATGTCGGCGAAGTAATCGAAGACGGGTTCGTAGGTTCGCCCTATGAGCTCGGTGCCCTTGATGGTGCCAACCTGAGTGGCGTCTTGTGAGGCGTACTTGTCTTGTGAGCTGAGGCTCATGATGTAGCGCGTGCCGTTGGCCTGACACATCACCGTGTAGTCAAGGTCAGCTCCGACCGCTAGCGCCAGGTTCGACGGCAGCGTCCACGGTGTGGTGGTCCATGCGCACATCTCAATGGGTCCCGCGCCGGGAATTCCGGCGGGATCGTGGAGACGAAACGCCACCGTTATCGCCGGGTCCTGACGGGCACGGGTGGCGTCGTCAAGCCGGATCTCGTGATTAGAGAGAGGCGTTTCGGCACCCCAACTGTAGGGCAGCACCCGATTGGCCTGATAGATCAGACCCTTTTCCCAAAGCTGCTTGAACGCCCACATGACCGACTCCATGTAGTCGATGTCCATGGTCTTGTAGTCGTTGTCAAAGTCGACCCAACGAGCCTGACGGGTGACGGTTTGCTGCCATTGCTCGGTGTAACGCAATACCGACTTGCGGCAGTATTCGTTGAACCGCTCGATGCCGTAGTCGATGATCGACGCACGCCCGCTCACCGGTAGGTCCTTTTCGGCTTCTATCTCAGCGGGCAGACCATGGCAGTCCCAGCCGAAGCGGCGGTCAACCCGTCGGCCTCGCATCGTCTGGTAGCGAGGCACGAGATCTTTCACGTAGCCGGTGAGCAGGTGTCCGTGGTGCGGCAGTCCATTGGCGAAGGGCGGACCGTCGTAAAAGACGTACTCGTTGCTGCGGGGCCGCTCAGACACGCTGCGCGCGAATGTGTGATCAGTGGCCCAGCGTCGAAGGATTCGTCGTTCGACCGCCGGGAGATCCAGGCTGGAGACCGCCGGGTAGACGTGGCCCATGACCTTCAGGCTAACGGTGCCTACGCGCCGCCGATTGTGCTGCGACACAAACCAGATCGTTCACAACACGCCTAGACGCTTCCTGCGTATTTGGTTGGTAGGGACGGACCCTGCCCGCTGTGATTTCGATCTCGGGCCATTCCTGGACACGGCGAAGCCGAAGCGGATCATCAACATCGTGCACCAGTGACACCAGTTTGGGTTCCTCCGACACGACGACCGCGGGAACCCCGCTGGCCAGGGCCACTACCGCAGCGTGATATCTTGAGGTAATCAACGCCGCCGCGGTGGTGATTCGTTCGACGACGGCATCCACGTTGAAGGTCATGTCCTGCATACAGGGCTGCGACATTCCAGCGGCGATCATGGCACCGTGACGGCGATCACGTTCGCCGCGGCAGGCAACGAACACCACCCTCAGTCCATGACGACGCGACAGCCGATCCAACGCTGCGGCGGGCTCGGCAACGTTGGTAGCAGCGCTGGCTTGACGCCACGACACCGGACGCAGCCAGCCCGGTACGGCATCGGCACCGACGGCGACCACCAGGTCTTTACAGGGGCGTTGCTGCACGAACGGCAAGGAAAATGCCAGATCAGCCGCAATCGTGGCCCCGATTCCCGCAGCGGACATCTCATTGGCGGATTGGCGGTCGCGAACCGTGACCGGTTGGTCCGCCAGTGCCCGACGAATCAGCCATCGCGAACTGCGACGGCGCAACGGATCGGCTCCCAAACCCAACCCGATCCTGGGACGGCCGCGGTTGACGACGGCGGGAGCGAGGTGAGCGGGCAGGCTCCAGATGCTGGAGTCATCTTGAATGATCCCTCCGGGTCCAATACATACTGCGTCTACGTTGGCCCACACGCCGGGCCAGCGAACGACTCTGGTGCGGTGCAACGCGGCAGTGGCCTGCGGGTCGCGGGTCGCGATTACAGGTTCGCCGCCTGCGTCGCGAACCATTGCAACAACCGCCCGTGTGAGCAACTCGTCACCAATGTTGTGTGCCCCAGCCCATCCTGCGATCAGAATCCGCGGTTTGGGCGGCCCCGACATCACAGCGTCCCCAAAGTCACGGTCACAGCGGCGATCGGTTCACGGTCACAACAACGATCGGTTTGGTTTCGTCGGGCTTGGTCCGTGGGCTGGAGTTCGCTGTCTACCAGTCGGCGGCTATGTATTGCGTCTCGCAGAACTCGAAGATCCCCTCATGGGCTCCTTCGCGCCCGAGGCCGCTCTGCTTCATCCCGCCGAAGGGTGCCGCCGGGTCCGACATCGCGCCACGGTTGATGCCGACCATCCCGGCGTGGATCCGCTCTCCCACAGACATCGCCCGCCCGATGTCGGCGGAGAACACATAAGCAGCGAGTCCCATCTCGGTGTCGTTGGCCCAGTCGATCATCTGATCGGTGTCGGTGAACGGGATCACGGGTGCGACGGGACCGAATATCTCCTCGCGGGTGATAGGCGAATTCACGTTGACGTCGCCGAGCACGGTAGGCGCGTAGAAGAATCCGGGTCTCGGGATCGGTGCGCCTCCCACCGCCGTGGTGGCACCGGCGGCTACCGCTGCCTTGACCAGGGCGTCGATCGATCCGACGGCTTTCGCGTTGATCATCGGGCCGCAGGTGACACCTTCTTGTGTGCCCGGTCCGACCAACATGGCCCCCATACGATCCGCCAGACGCTCGGTGAACTCATCGGCTACACGGGCGTGGACGAACAGTCGGTTGGCGGCGGTGCAGACCTCAGCGGAGTGTCGCATCTTGGCGATCATCGCTCCTTGCACCGCGGCGTCCATGTCGGCATCGTCAAACACCACAAAAGGTGCGTTGCCGCCAAGTTCCATACCTACCTTGAGCACCCGGTCGGCGCAGCGGCGCAACAGATGCTTGCCGACCTCGGTGGAACCGGTGAACGACACCATTCGGGTTGCGGGATGGCTCACGGCGGCGTCGAACCATTCGCCTGATGCCGCTGTGGGGGTCACGTTCACGAGACCCGCCGGTACGCCAGCCTCCTCAAGCAGTCCACCGATACGCAGCGCAGTGAGCGGGGTCTCCCGGGGTGGTTTGACAACGGCTGCGTTGCCAGCCGCCAGGGCGGGCGCCACCTTGCGGGTGATCATGGCAGCCGGGAAGTTCCATGGGGTCACCATCACAACCACACCTACCGGAGGGTGATGAACGATGATCCTGTGAGCGCCGCTTGGTGCTGTTTTGATAACACCATCAATGCGGACTGCCTCTTCGGCGTTCCAGCGAAAGAACTCGGCTGCGTATGCGACCTCTCCGGAGGAGTCGGCTAAGGGTTTGCCATGCTCCGCGGTGATCAGCTCAGCGAGTTCGTCGGTGTGATCAATGAGGATCCGCCAACAGTTGCGCAGCACCTCGCTTCGTTCCCTGGGGGCTGTGCGAGCCCAGCCGCGCTGAGCATTTGCAGCGGCGGTCACCGCGGCATGAGCGTCGGAGGCTGCGGCTGCGGCAACGTCTGTGAGTACCTCGCCGGTGGCGGGGTCCAAGACATCGATCCGTTCCCCTTCGGAGCCTTCGGTCCAGTGTCCGCCAATCAGCATTTGGGTCTTCATGGTTCAGTCGTGGCGGTCGACACGGCCGCCATAACCCGTGGTCGCCGAAGCCCCAGCCGCTGAGCCGAGGCGCTGCAAAGGCGACGTGTGATACGACGGCGTGGGAGTGAACTCTACGGGCATGCGCTTGACGCCGCCGATGAAGTTCGATCGCAGATAATCAACATCACCCGCCAGGCGGATATCGGGGAGACGCTTGGCGATGGCAGAGAACATGAGTCGGATTTCCATCCGAGCCAGGTTGGCACCCAAACAGAAATGCGGACCGCCGCCACCGTACCCAACATGGTCGTTGGGCGAGCGCTCAATGTCGAACGACCACGGATCGTCGAAAGCACGTGGGTCGCGGTTGGCGGCCATATGCCACATAACGACCTTGTCCCCTGATTTGATCGGTACACCTCCGAGTACGTAGTCCTGAATGGCTTGACGGCGGAAGTGGATCACTGGAGTGGCCCAACGCACTATTTCCTCCACGGCGGTGTTGCAGTAGCGGTCCGGATCGCTGCGGAACTTCTCCCACTGACCCGGGAACTCAAAGAACGCGTGCATCCCCCGGGTGATGGAGTTGCGGGTGGTCTCGTTGCCAGCGACACACAACAACAAAAAGAACATGTCGAACTCGGTCTCGTCGAGTCGTTCGCCGTCGATGTCTGCAGACAGCAGTGTGGTAATGATGTCGTCGGCGGGCTCGTCGCGGCGCTTTGTCTGAAGCTCGCGGCTGTACATGAACAGTTCAGTGAACGCGGCGGTGACATCTTCGGGGGCCGTGGCGAAGTCGGGATCCTCCGCACCGATCATTGAGTTCGTCCAGTCGAATATCTTCGACCGGTCCTGCATCGGGATTCCGACCATCTCGGCGATGGCCTGCAGGGGAAGTTCCGACGACACGTCGGTGACGAACTCGGCACGACCACTTTCACATACCCGATCGATGATCATGTCGGTGCGGTTATGCAGATAATCCTCAAGCAGCCCGATCATTCGCGGTGTGAAACCGCGGCTCACGATACGGCGATAGCGGGTATGTTTCGGCGGATCCATGGACAGCATCAACGAGTCACGCTGGAAGCTGTCGGTGATGTTCGTGTCGTCGGGTTCCTGCATCTGGGTACCACCCACGTTGGACGAGAAGACCGCAGGCTGACGGTTCACCTCCTTTAGGTGCCCATGACGGGTGACTGCCCAGAATCCGGGGCCTTTGTCACCTTCATCAATGAAGTGGACGCCCGGGTCGGTTTCGCGCAGTCGTTCCAGCATCTCATGATGGTCCTGGCGCTGAAATGCATCGAAATCCCACAGATCGGGCTGGTCAGCTAGGTGCGGATAGCCGGGGACGGAGGGGTTGGGCGCAACCAGGTGTTGCAACTTTGCCGATTGGTCAGACACTTCGGGGCGGCCTTTCGGGTTGTGGTCCTACATAGCGAACGCTGGGTCGGATGAGCTTGGCAACGCCGACCTGTTCGACAATGTGCGCGGACCAACCGATCGACCGGCTCACTGCGAAAGTTGGCGTGAACATGGCGCGGGGCAAACCGGCTAGCTCCAGCAATACCCCGGCCCAGAACTCGACATTGGTAACGATGCGGCGGCCAGGCCGCCAGTTAGCGAGCGTCTTGAGTATCTCGGCTTCGATACCTTCAGCACGATCAACGAGGTCTCCGGGGCGCTCGGCTGCGAGTCGTTTTGCGGCCTCGTGCAACACAACCGCTCGAGGATCGGCGGCACGGTAGACAGCGTGACCGAAGCCCATGATCTTGTCGCCACGCTGAAGCGCTTCGCGGACCCAGTCCGCCGCCAGGTCTGCTGTGCGGATCTCGTCGATCATCTCAACGCAGCGGCTGGGTGCCCCGCCATGCAGTGGACCTGTCAAAGCTCCGACGGCTGCGACAAGCGACCCGGCCATGTCGGCTCCGGTACTTGCCACGACCCTCCCGGTGAACGTTGATGCGTTGAATCCGTGATCCACTGTTGCGACGAGGTACTGCTCAACGGCCCGAGCCGCTTCCGGCGACGGAGTGGTGCCTGTGCACATCCGCAGGTAGTCCGCGGCGTGGCCGAGGGCAGGGTCGGGCTCGATCGGGTCCAGACCGAGGCTGCGACGATGGTGTCTGGCGAGGATTGTGGGGACAACGGCCGCGAGACGCACCGCATCGTCTCGCACTTGCTGCGGGGAACGGTCGAGTGTCGGGCCTCGGCCTTCCTGGTCGCCGACAGCCAACAGGCCGACACGAAGCGTGTTCATGGGATCGGTCAGACAAACTGCGGCCGCATCAACGCAGAGACCAACCTCACCAGTTAAGGCACGGTTCGTGCCCGAAGCGATGGAGGCGGTTGATGAGCATTCTGCGCCGTTAACGGATCTGCGCGGCGGCGGGAGTTCACCGTTGATCTGCAGGGTCCAGACATCTTCGAGGCTGCGGGTGCGGGCCAGTTCGGCTGCGTCGTAGTGACGGTAGTGAAAGAACCCTTCCTCACCGCGTACACCACCAAGAACCGTTTCAGCAACGATGAGTCCTTTCAGTCCGGGTCTCGGTTCCTCAGTCATTACAGGACAACTTACGCCTTCGGGGAGTTCAGCAATGCAATCAGATCATCAACCGCGTGCGTAGCGGAGACAAGTCCGGCCACAACATTGGCCTCCGCCGCCTCCCGAGCAGCATGTAAGGCGGGATCGGCGTCAAAGTATGCCAACAAGCGTTCGTGCAGCAATGTTCGCATCCAAAGCCCTGCCTGTGCACGTCGGCGTTGAGCAAACTCTCCGGACGCGATAGTGAGCTCACGGTGACGTTCGATCTCCTCCCAGAGTGCTTTGAGGCCGTTGCCGTGGCGCCCTGAGCAGGTCACGACCCGCGGAGTCCAAGTGCTCGACTCGGGCGCGGTAAGGCTCAAGGCCCGGCGATAGTCGGCAGCTGACCGGCGGGCCGATTCGACGTTGTCGCCGTCGGCTTTGTTGACCGCCACCATGTTGGCCGACTCCAAAATGCCCTTCTTGATGCCTTGGAGTTCATCACCGGCACCAGCGAGAACAAGCACCAAGAAAAAGTCGACCATTGAAGTTACGAGGGTTTCGCTCTGGCCAACGCCCACCGTCTCCACCAGCACCACATCATGACCGGCCGCTTCGAGTACCACCATCGCCTCACGGGTGGTTCGGGCGACACCGCCGAGAGCCCCCGAGGCGGGGGACGGTCGGATGAAAGCATTCGATTCGAGCGACAGTTCCCGCATGCGTGTCTTGTCGCCGAGAATGGACCCGCCGCTACGTGAACTCGACGGATCAACGGCCAACACAGCTACACGACGTCCGTCGGCGACAAGCCGTAAGCCGAGTGTCTCAATCAACGTTGACTTGCCAACACCTGGCGGGCCAGTGATGCCTACTCGGTGAGCACGGCCGCTGTGGGGAAGCAACGCCTCGACCACACTGGCGGCCTGGCTGGCATGTGCGACGTGGGTGGACTCAACGAGGGTTATGGCACGCCCGACACAGCCACGATCACCGGCCAGCACCCCGTCCACAAGACCCGTAATCCCCGCGGCCACAACCTTGAAGCTACTCAACCACACCTAATACTCAACCGCCCGCAATTCTCAACCACCCGTAATACTCAACCGCTGGCACTCACTGTGGTGACAAGAAAAGCGCGCGAAACGACTGTGTACGAACGCCAACCCTGAATTGTCAACGCGTTGGTGAATCGTTGATGATATTTCGTCAGCTGCGAAGATGTTTGAGCAGGTCCAGCGCAGCCTCACCGACCACAGTGCCGGGCAGGTAGACGGCGATTGCGCCCATCGCAAGCAATTTTGGAACGTCATCGGGGGGGATCACGCCGCCGACCACGATCAGAATGTCGGAGCGGTCCAGGTTGGCGAGTGCGGCACGTAGTTGCGGCACAAGCACGAGATGTCCCGCCGCAAGCGATGAAACGCCAACGACGTGCACATCGTTTTCTACTGCCTGTTTCGCGACCTCGTCGGGTGTCTGAAACAGCGGCCCGATATCCACATCGAACCCGAGATCGGCGTAGGCCGCGGCTACCACCTTCTGGCCTCGGTCGTGACCATCCTGACCCATCTTGGCTACAAGGATTCGTGGTCTGCGACCGTTCGCTGCCGTAAATCCCTCTACCGCGGCGCGCACATCAACCATCAGGTCATTGTCGTCCAGCTCGGCTTGATACACCCCCTGCGTCGTTCGCATCGTTGCGACGTGGCGGCCGTAGACCTTCTCAAGCGCATCGCTGATCTCGCCAACACTGGCCCCCACACGAGCCGCGTTGATCGAAAGCGCCAGCAGGTTTCCGTGGCCGTGCGCAGCTGACGCGGTCAGTGCAGCCAAAGCGAAATCGCAGTCTTGTTGATCGCGTTCGGCCCTGAGACAGCGAAGTTTGGCGAGTTGAGCCGCCCGCACCTCGGCGTTGTCGATACGCAGGACCTCAATCGGATCCTGGGTGTCAACACGGTACCTGTTGACCCCGATCACCGTCTGCTTTCCCGAGTCGATGCGGGCCTGGGTTCGCGCCGCTGCCTCCTCGATCCGTAGTTTCGGGATACCCGCCTCAATAGCTGCTGCCATTCCTCCCAGCGACTCAATCTCGGCCATGTGGCCCATAGCCCGGCGGGAAAGCGCATCGGTGAGCCACTCGATATGGCGAGACCCTCCCCAAGGGTCGATCGTTTGGGTGATGCCGCTTTCGTGTTGCAAAAACAGCTGCGTGTTGCGTGCGATCCGGGCCGAGAAGTCGGTCGGCAGCGCTAGAGCTTCGTCTAAGGCATTGGTGTGTAGCGACTGGGTTTGTCCCTGCGTTGCTGCCATCGCCTCCACACAGGTGCGTCCCACATTGTTGAAGACGTCTTGGGCGGTGAGGGACCAGCCACTTGTTTGGCAATGGGTCCGCAGCGACAACGACCTCTGGTCCATCGGATTGAAGGGCTTCATCGACTTGGCCCACAGCAGCCTGGCGGCGCGCAGTTTGGCGATCTCCATGAAGTAATTCATGCCGATACCGAAAAAGAAGCTGAGTCGGGGAGCGAAACGATCTACGTCCAGGCCTGCGGATATCCCTGCGCGCACGTATTCCACACCGTCGGCGAGGGTGTAGGCGAGTTCCAGATCCGCCGTCGCTCCCGCCTCCTGCATGTGATATCCCGAAACTGAGATCGAGTTGAATCTCGGCATCTCCGCACTGGTAAAGGCGAGGATGTCGGCGATGATCCGCATGCTCGCAGCGGGCGGGTAGATGTAGGTGTTGCGGACCATGAACTCCTTGAGGATGTCGTTTTGGATGGTGCCGGTGAGCTGGCGCGGCTTCACGCCTTGCTCCTGCGCGGCTACGACATACAGAGCCAGGATCGGTAGCACCGCGCCGTTCATGGTCATCGAAACACTGATCTCATCGAGTGGGATTCCCTCGAATAGTTCTCGCATATCCAAGATGGAGTCGATCGCCACGCCAGCCATCCCCACGTCCCCGGCTACCCGAGGATTGTCGGAGTCATATCCTCGATGCGTGGCAAGGTCGAAGGCGACCGACAAGCCCTTCTGGCCGGCTGCCAGGTTGCGTCGATAAAAGGCGTTGGATTCTTGTGCTGTCGAGAACCCGGCGTATTGGCGAATCGTCCACGGCCTTGTGACATACATAGTGGGGTACGGACCCCGCACAAACGGCACCAGGCCCGGATACGTGTCGAGAAAATCAACCTCAGCGATGTCGTCGTCAGTCAGGGTCGCTGGCACATTGATCTGCTCTGGCGTAACCCACACCGGTGATCGATGCAAGCCCGCGGCAGCGTTGGCGTGGTGATCGGTTTCAGCAACGCCGTCCGGGTCGGTTGGTGGCTGCATTTCGGCCCGCGCTGGCGACATCAACACGCTCAGCGGCATCTCGGTGAAGTCGGGCACCGCGGTCATTGCACCCCCAACAATTCGTGTAGTCGCCTCAAAGTGACGATCACGTCCATTCCGTCGTACCAATATTCGTCCACACCGGCGACGTCTATGTGCGGTGAGCCAGCCAATGCGACCATGTGCGCCCCGGCCTCCTTCAACGCTGTGGCAGTAGCGGTCGCCCTCAGCGCGTAGAGATCATCGGACGAGCAGATCACCGCCACTGAACAGCCCGACTCGATGAACCGGGCCTCTGCCTCCAAGGGGCTCATAGCGCCGTCGCCTTGCGCACCAACAAGTGCCACGCCAGCCACTGCCAATAGGTTGCTCACCCATGTGGAACGTGCAGTGTGGGTGGCGAGGTCGCCAAGAGCCGCGGCGAACACAGTCGGCCGTACTGCTGGGCGATCGCCTGCATCTCGAAGCGCCTCGAAAGCCCCTGCCGGTCGTCGTGGTGTTAGCCCGCCGGGCGATGAATGCCCTGCGGGTGTTGCGGGGACTCCAGCGAATTCATCCGTGCCGGTATCACCGAACGCGACGGGATACATCGACACTCCGGTCACGACCTCACGGCGAGTGGCCAACGCCGCAGACCGTTTGTCCCATGCCTTTTGAAGGGCCGTGGCAATCATTCCCGACTCCACGGCCAGCTCCATTCCACCAACCGCCTGAACCTCACGAAACACCTTCCAGGCCGACTCGGCAAGGCTGGCCGTGAGCGATTCGACGAACCACGACCCGGCCGCGGGATCGGTCAGCCGAGCAATCCCAGATTCGTCCACCAGCAGCAACTGCAAGTTGCGCGCCGCCCGCCATGCGAGGCTGTCACCTGCGCGCACCGCAACGTCGTGGGGCAGCACCGTGACGGCGTCGGCACCGCCGATCACCGCGCCCAGGGTGGCCGCAGTGGATCGCAGCTGATTCACCCACGGGTCCAGGCGGCTGAACTGTGCTTCGGGCGTGACGGCGTGGATCCGGATGTTGTGACACCTCGACGGTACCCCACACGCATTGAGCACGCCCGCCCACATCGCTCTCAGCGCTCGCATAGCAGCAGTGGTCACAAATTGTTCGGCTCTCGCGCCGACCCGGAGCCCGATGCTCGCCGCTGCGTCGGCCATGGCCGTCCCCGCTGATTCCAATGCCCGGAGGTACTCCACTCCAGTCGCCAGCATCCATCCCAGCTGTTGTGCCGGGGTAGCTCCAGCGTCGGCATAACCGACCCCGTCGACGGTGATCACACGACCGAGTCGCGGGGTCCAGGAGCCTGTCGACTTCGCAATGGCGGCCACGTCCCTTGGTTCGCCGGTGCGTGCGTAACAACCGATCGGGTCCAGACCGAGCCACGGGGTCGGCGTTGCGTTCTCATCGGCGACCCCAAGAAGTGCGTTAGCAGCGTTGAGGTCCGAGTGGGGTGCAAGCGCGAGACTGGCTTTGAGCGTCTGTCGAGCGGCTTCATCCGCATCCAGGTCCGAGCGGGGCTCACGCTTCATCTCAGCGGTGATGAACTCAAGTACACAGACCAGTTCGTCGACCTTCCAGCCACGATCGTTGGGGGCCAACTCGATCGAGTCGACGCCGTTGTGGAGATCGTCAAGGATCGCAGCTATTGGTGAAGTAACGAGATGATGTTGGCGAACCTCGGGGCCCCGCTCGATACGGTGCGGGTCCATTGCCACGGCGTACCGGGCGGGATCCTCGGTGAGTTCAGCGCTGGTGTACAGCGGCGCGATCTTGATTCCGTCATGTGTGGACGACACCAAAGCGTCAAATGGCCGCCCCTGCAGCACCCCATCAACGGCTTCAAGCCAGTCAAGACGACCAACCGGTTCGAGGTCGTCGGCGATGGATGCGGTCCCCTCGCCCATGGTGCTCACCATAGGGCCAGTCGTTCGCACTGCATTGCTTGCACGGCTGGTTTGCCGCAGCTCAAGGCATTGCCAAGACCAGCTTGCATCGCCGGGGTTGTCGTAGACCAAGTCGCTCTCAGCCCGGTTTGGATTGGTCAGTGCCCGAGCGGGTCTGCCTGCTTGGCACACCCTGAGGATCCACGACTAGTTTCAGCAGATGCCTATGCCTGCCGATCTCGGGATAATCGACACAATGATCGGGTTTCCCGGCTCGGATTTCGGGGTCTACGACTTCATTCTTCGCCAGGTCAAAGACGCTGAATCGGCCGAGTTCGATTTCCCGGTTGAGTACATGTTCAAGAACGTGCCCAAGAAGCTGTACGGCACCGACGACGACCCGATTGAGGTCACACTCGGTGAGATGGACCGGTTCGGGATCGAGAAGGGATTGATCGGATGCGAGGGACCGGACTCACAACGGGCACTGCGCGAGCATCCCGACAGGTTTGTTGCGTCGGCAAGTGCAGATCCCAACGATGTGATGGGCGAGGTGCGGCGAATCCGCCAACTCAGTGAGGAGTTGGACATCCGAGCCGTTACCGCCTTCCCGGTGGGGTGTGAACCGCAGGTTGACCTGGACGACGCCAAGTTTTATCCGATCTACTCTTTGTGCTGCGAACTGGACCTACCAATCTTCGTGTGTGCGGGCGTGCCGGGTCCCCGGTTGCCGATGTCGCCGCAGTTCGTGGAGCGCATAGACCAGGTGATGTACGACTTTCCGGAGTTGACGTTCGTCACTCGCCACGGCTGCGAACCGTGGGAGGACCTGATGGTAAAGCTCATGGTCAAATGGCCGGGGCTCCACTATTCCACCTCTGCGTTCGCGCCCAAGTACTACCCGAAGGCGATCATCGACTACGCCAACACCCGAGGTGCCGACAAGGTCTTGTATGCCGGTTACTTCCCGATGGGCCTGAGCCTTGAACGGATAATGACCGACATGGGATCAGTCGGTTTCTCAGATGATGTCTGGCCCAAGTTCCTGCGCAACAACTCCGCCCGGATCCTGAAACTCACTTCCTGAAACTCACCTCGGGTCCTAGGGATATTGACCGACATGGGATCAGTCGGTTTCTCAGATGATGTCTGGCCCAAGTTCCTGCGCAACAACTCCGCCCGGATCCTGAAACTCACCTCGGTCCTGACACCCATTCCCTTCGTTTTCTCGGGCCCTGTCTTGAGTCCTAAGCACCGATCTTGAGCCCTGAAGTCCCGAGCTCTGGCTTGCTCAGCAGCAGCTTTGGGAGCCTTGAAGCCCCTGTATTGAGCCTTGAAGCGGATGACAGCGGGTCTTGGTCGCTCAGATGACCGACGTGATCAATCCCCCAAGATCTCGCTAAATGCTGCGGTTCAGGTTCTGCCAATACTCGTCACGAAGGAGTCGTTTGTAGAGCTTTCCCGTGGGATGACGAGGCAGTTCCTCACGAAAATCAACTGTTCGCGGGCACTTCACATCAGCGAGACGCTCACGACAATAGGCGATGAGTTCACGACCGAGTGCTGCTGCTGCGGCTTCATTGCTTGCCATCTCCAAAGGCTGCACGACCGCCTTGACAACTTCGCCGAGGTCGTCGTCGGGTACGCCGATCACTGCAACGTCAACGACGCGGGGGTGCATCGTGAGTACGTCTTCAGCTTCCTGGGGATAGATGTTCACTCCGCCGGAGATAATCATGTGGGCCTTGCGGTCGGTCAGATAGAGAAAGCCGTCCTCGTCGAGCCGACCAATGTCTCCCAGCGTCGACCAGCCGTTGGGTAGCTGCGATTTGGCAGTCTGCACGGGATCTGCGTGGTATTCGAACTCACCGCCACCCTCGAAATAGACGGTGCCCACCTGCCCAACGGGGAGCTCCTCACCGTCGTCGTCGACGATGTGGACCGAACCCACAAGAGACGTCCCCACCGTTCCTGGGTGAGCCAGCCACTGTTCGCTGGTGCAATAGACGAAGCCATTGCCTTCTGTTCCGGCGTAGTACTCGTGAAGGATCGGCCCCCACCACTCGATCATCATGCGCTTTACTTCAACCGGGCACGGCGCAGCCGCGTGCACGGCAAGGGCGAGCGACGAGATGTCGTAGCGGGCACGAGTCGCTTCTCCCAGCTTCAGCATTCGCACGAACATGGTGGGAACAAGCTGGGAAAAGGTGACACGGTGACGTTCAATGAGGCTCAGGTAATCCTCGGGATCGAAACGTTCCATTACGACCGTTGTGGCGCCGAGCATCAGCATCGCCATGTTGAAACGCAATGGAGCGGCGTGATACAGCGGAGCTGGCGACAGGTACACGGTCTCTTCAGTGACACCGAAGAGGAGCTGCATCATCGGGGCGAGTGTGGCCGATCCCTCATCAAGTGGTTTCTGCTCGCGCTGGTCTGGGGAGATTACGCCTTTGGGACGCCCGGTCGTACCGGAGCTGTACAACATGTCGCCGCCAGCGATGCGGTCAGGTAGCGGTTCGGGCGAGACCGCCGCGATCGCCTCTTCGTAGGACTCATATCCCTCAATCACTCCATCAAGGATCAAACGTGCCTCGAGACCGGCCGTCGCATCGACAAGTTCGGTTGCCTGTTCGGCCTTGTGCATCGAGGTGATGAACACCTTCGAGCCAGAGTTCTCAATGATGTAGCGCATCTCATCGGTGCGGAGACGGCTGCTCATGGGCGTGTAGATGATCCCGGCGTAGTGAGCGCCCCAGCAGATCGACAGGAACCGCTGGTGGTTCTCCAAACAAATCGCAATGTGATCACCTGGCCTCAATCCGATGTCGTGCAGGACACGGCTAAGGCGGTTGGCTTCCTCGTCAAGTTCGGCGTAGGTGAGCACCGAGCCGGTACCGGCCATGATCACGGCCGGATGGTCGGGTCTAGAGGCGGCGAAAACTCCCGGGTACATGGCAACAAGCTACACCCGGCGAGTTTGCGACATCGGACGGTGCATCCGCTGTTCACCGCAAGTGCTGACCCATAACGAACTTACCGGGCGCCTTGGAGGGCGGAGAACACGACTCGAACCCGATGACGACCAGTTGCCGCCATGGTGTCCGCCACGATCCAACCCTTGCTGGCATGGCACTTCCTAACGGTCTTCTTGGTAGTTGATTTAGTGACCGCCACGATCAAACCTTTGTCGGCATACCACAAACCGCCGGCCGCATATGTGATCAATGGTGATCGAAGTAGACGCCAAATCACGCACCGGATCCGCGAACTTCACCAACCTGTGCGGCTCATCCAGATCGAAGTAGACGCCAAATCACGCATCAGGTCCGGGGCGTCGACCAACGCCTGTAGGTCGTGGTCGTGATCGAAATAGACGCCAGATCACGCACCAGATCCGCGAACTTCACCAACCTGTGCGGCTCATCCAGATCGAAGTAGACACCAGATCACGCATCGGATCCGATTGCCCACAACACCGCCATCTCAATCTCAGCCAGATAGTGCGAATCGAGCACCTTGGCCCCGTCGGATCCGCGCACGTAGAAGGTGTCGATCACATCGTCACCGAGGGTCTGCACCCTGGCCTGTTCGATAGATAAGTCGAGATCGGCGAGCACTCGGGTGACCCTAAACAGAAAGCCCATAGAGTCCGGGCCTCGCACCTCCAAGATGGTGTGCGTGGCGCTCGCATCGTTGTTGACGGTGACCTCCGGGTTGCATGGCCAGGCGGTTGTGGCCCTTTGGTAGCGGTATCGGCTAGCTCGCTTCATCAACCGTGGTGTGATCGCGAGTCTCATGCGCAAGGCAAGTTTCAAGTCGGCCACGACCTCGGCGGGGCCGTAGTTTCGACCCGGACCGCCACCAATACGCACCTCCCCAAGCGCCATGCCGTCCCGGGCGTACAGATTGGCACCAAGAATCTCCACGTCGTGCAGCGCCAACACACCTGCGATCCGGCTGAAGTGACCGACCCGATCAGGTGTGACGACCAGTAGCCATTGCGAGTCGAGTTCGACCACTTCCTTACCCTTGCGGAGCAGCTCAATGTGTTCGCTGCGCGGGAAGGCAGCCATGAACTCACCGGGATCGCCGCCGGTGAGGTAACGGACCACCAAATCGGTGAGTTCGCCTACGAGTTCGGCCTTCCAGGGCGACCAAGCCGAGGGGCCCGTGGCGATCGAATCGGCCTCGGTAAGTGCCGAGAGCAACTCCAACGTTGTGACCGAGCCGACCTTGTCCGCCACGAAAGCGATCGTCGCCGGGTCGTGCAGATCACGCCTGCTGGCAACGTCGGGCAACAACAGATGATTTTCCACGAGCGCAGCCAAGGTCTCGACATCGTTGGGCGGATAACCCATTCGTTGCGCAATGGTGCGCACAAGATCCGCGCCGATGGAGCTGTGGTCGCCGGGGTAGCCCTTGCCAATGTCGTGAAATAGGCCTCCGAGCACCAGCAGGTCGGGCCTACCCACTTGATCGGCGAGCTTCGCCGCCTCCGCTGCCGTTTCGAGAAGATGTCGGTCGACGGTGAACCGGTGGTAGGCGTTGCGTTGGGGTCGACACCGGTTGGGTGCCCATTCCGGCAGCAGTCGGGTGATCAGATCAACGTGATCGAGCGCTTCGAGTGGCGCGATGGCGTTGCGGCCCTCTAGCAGCAAGTCAACGAATAGCTCACGCGCCTCGTCTGGCCATGGTTCCACCATACGCGCCGACGACGACTCCAACCGGTCGAGCACTCGGCTCTCAATGAACGCATCGTTGCGCGAAGCGGCTAGCGCGACCCGCAACGGCAACACCGGATCGATGTTGACAAGCGCCCCGTCTGCGAGCAGCAAAGTGTTGTCGAGGATCTCAATACCGTTACCTACATTGCGGCTGTGGCGTCGCCAGCGGCGCCGAGTGCTGCGCAGATCAATGCGGTGCATGACGGCATCGTGAACTCGGCTCACCACGCGCGCCGACGTCGCGACGTCGGCCATTAAAGCGTCTGCGTCATCGTAGCCGAGGGCGTCGGCCACGTCGTCTTGCGTCTCGAGCAGCAACAAGTTGGCGGTCCTCTTGGTGACCCGGTGCAGCTCCACACGTGCCGACAACAAGGTGGCGTGGGGCACGACCAATCCTGCACGTTCCAAGTCCTCCACCACCGACGGGTCCGCCAACTCGACCCAACCAATAGCTTGAAGATCCCGCAGCCCACCACGCGATACCTTGAGATCGGGTTCAAGCAGAAATGCCAGTTCGCCCGCGGCGCTGTGGCGCTCACGGGCGTTCTCGCTGATCTGCAGCAGCATCGAATCGGCGTTGGCGCTCCATTGCGCCCGTGCCTTGATCACCAACTCCTCAACCATTTCGGCGGAACCACCAATCCAGCGTGCGCTGAGAAGGGCTGTGGCGGTGTCGAGATCTGACTGGGCCAAGTCCAGCGCCTCGGTCATGGTGCGAACCGCGTGGCCGAGCTTCATGCCCCGGTCCCAGATCGGATACCAGATCGCGTTTGCCAGTTCGCCAGCATCTCGACGGTTGTGCAACAACAACAGGTCAAGGTCACTGCCCGGTGACAGTTCGCGGCCGCCGTATCCACCAACAGCCACAAGCGCCATGTTCGACACGTCACCCATCTCATCAATCACAGACCGAAGCCACGCATCGATCTCGGCGGTGTAGGCCGCTGCCAGTGCGGATCCCACGAGCGACGGATCCTCGAGCACCGATTCGGCGCCGAAGTGGGTCATGGCTTCCGGGCGCTCACCACGGCCACGACCATCGAGTCCGGGTACGGCATGCAGCGTCAGCCTACCGATTTGACATCAGTCGTCGTAGGTCGTCTCGGCGTGGATGTAGGCCGTCTCGGCGTGCTGGGAAAGGTCCAGACCCGTCAACTCCGCTTCCGGTTCGACCCGCAACCCCATGATTCGGTCGATCACCTTGGCTATCACGTAGGTGACCACGAAGGAAAACACGAGCACGGAGATAATCGCAATGATCTGGCTACGGATTAACGCAGCATCTCCGAAGAACGCTCCGTCGGTGCCGCCGATCTGCGCATCGGCGAAGAAGCCAAGCAATACACCTCCGACGATGCCGCCCACCATGTGCACACCCACCACATCAAGCGAATCGTCATAGCCGAACCTCTTTTTCAACTGGATGGCGAAGTAACAGCATCCCGATGCCACGACTCCGAAAACGATCGGAGACATGCCTCCGACGTAGCCCGCCGCGGGCGTGATGGCGACAAGGCCAGCCACCACTCCCGAAGCCGCACCGAGCGTTGTTGCGTGACCATCACGGATCCGCTCGATGAGTATCCAGGCGATCATCCCGGCGCAGCCAGCCAGGAAGGTGTTGAGCGCTGCCTGCACGGCGTGACCGTCGGCTGCACCGGCCGAACCGGCGTTGAATCCGAACCAACCGAACCAGAGCATGCCCGCGCCGAGCATCACCAGGCTCAGGTTGTGAGGAGGCATCGCCATGTCGGGCCAACCTTCACGCTTGCCTAGGACGAGCACCAAAGCCAAGGACGCGGCTCCGGCGTTGATGTGGATGGCGGTTCCGCCGGCGAAATCGATGGCGTGTGGATCGAGCAGCGTGTGCCAACCCGTGTACACCCAGTACGCCACCGGGGCATACACGAGGATCGACCAGATGGGCACGAACACCGCCCAAGCCGAGAACTTCATGCGGTCAGCAACCGCCCCCGAAATCAGCGCCGGGGTGATGGCCGCGAAGGTCGCCCAGAAACCCACGAAGATCAAGGCCTCGGTGTCTCCGGCGAGCCCGTCGAGGCCCACAGCATCGAGATTGCCTATCCATGCTTCGAGACTCCAAACCGAGGAGATCTCACCGTCGCTGCTGTTGGCCAGCGAATACGTGAGCAACACCCAAAGCAGCGGTACCAGACCTAGGCAGTAGGTGTTCATGTTGAACATGTTCAACACGTTGCGGGACCTGACCATTCCGCCATAGAACAGGGCAAGACCGGGAATCATGAACATGACCAAGGCCGTGGAGATCAACACCCAACTGATATCGCCACCTTCCATTGCCATGCCTCCATGAGTTGATACCAGGATCTTGGCAGTCCAGGATCCACGGGTATGTGACCTCTGCGGAGCGTAACCATCAAGTATTGGATGCTTTCGGCGTAAGCGGGTACTTTTTGTTGCGATCCGATGTCGGCCATATTTCACGACCCATCGTCACCGGATTACGAAGAGATCGGCCGGGCACCAACCCGAGACAAAGACCCCCCAAAGGCAAAACACGCAACCCTTTGAACCAACCCAGCCAGACACCAACCCAAGATGCAACACCCTCAAAGGCAAAACACGCAACCCTTTGAACCAACCCAGCCAGACACCAACCCAAGATGCAACACCCTCAAAGGCAAAACACGCAACTCGCTGAACAAAGCCCAACCGGACACCAACCCAGCATGCAAAACCCCCCAAAGACAAAACACGCAACTCACTGAACCAGCCCAACCGGACACCAACCCGAGCATGCACCCCCCTCAAAGGCAAAACACGCAACTCATTGAACCATCCCAGCCGGACACCAACCGGAGATGCAAAACCCGTCAGGGGCTAAGAGTCAGTCAGGGTGGCCAAATCCTCAATATAGCTGAAGATCAGCAGCTCTTGTTTGCCAGCAGCGCGTGGTTGTTGAGCGCGGGGTTGTTACATGTGCGGATCGCAACCCGTGTTGGTTACGCATAGTTCAATACGGCCATTGCTGGCTGCGATGCCCCAGCAGACGCGTCAGCGGTGCCGCCCCGACGACCAACAACACCTTGATGATCACATTGCGAGCGAACCATCCGAGTTGGGTGAACTGTCTCGCAGCGTTGGGGATCCTAAGATGTGGTGAAAGATCAACGCGGCGGAACTCAGCCATCGACCGCGACCGACCGACATACCGCCAGCTTCCGCCGAAGACTGTGGTGGTAAGCAGCGCGAAGGTCACACCAACGGAACTGAACGAGTCGTGAACGACCATGGTGCCGTTAGCACTCACAAGTCCTCCCCATCCCACGATATCGGCACGGGCCGGGCCGAACCGGTGAGCGCCGTCTATGTAGAGCAGGTCGACGGGTCCTGTCACACAACCAAGCGCAGAGCTGCTCGGTTTGCGGATGTGGCGCACTCGGTGTTCAACACCGGCCGCGGCCAGATTGGCGTGAAAGGCTACAAAATCGGCGGCACCACGATCTCGATCAGGTTCAATCTCGCGAGGACCTCGATCACCTCCACCATGTGGGTCTATCGCCACGACCTCAATGCCCTCGCCTGCACCCGACGCCAACACAATCGTCGAACGACCACGAAAGCTGCCGATCTCCACCACGCGAGCACCTGCGCCCAGAACACGGGCACGGTCGTAAAGACGCCGGGCCTGATCGTCGGTCAACCATCCCTCAACGTTGGTGACGGCATCAAGTACATCAGCGAACGCCTCTGCGGCCGACATCGGCGTGAGACTAACGAACCCGGTTCGGGTTGACGCGGTTCGTGAAATCGCAGTTCGGCGGCGTTATACGATTCAGCGAGAGACGCGGTATTCGCAATCAGTGTTCGTTGAGCCCACGATGCTCGTCGAGCAGTCGGTTTACCCGACGGAAAATCCTCGACCGGGCAACCGCCTCCACGCACCCGGCTTCGACCGCCGCCTGAAGAGCTTGCGAATCGACGTGGGCGCCATAGGCGACAACCGGCGGCCCGATCTTGACGGCGTCGCCGGGAGCGATACCCGCAGCCAGGTCCAACACGATGACCGCAGCGTCTGCCAATTCCTGTGCCTGCAGATCCCGCACCACCGTTGCGTCCGGTACCGCAGCGAGGATGCGACTGCGATCCATGAGGTCACGCGTGATCGCCACCAAGCCTGTCACGGCGACGAAGTCTGCTTGGCACCGAGCATCGACTCGACCACAACCCCAACCCACACATAGCCTCGCGAGTCCGGCGACACCACCAATTCGAGGTTCCGGTTCGACTTCACATTCCAAGACTACGGTCTTGGCCGTGCCGCTGGAACTCGAGGCTCGCGACAAGGCGACTTTGGCAGGCGACCGTGGGCCTGCTGCGGCGTTCGCCCTTCGGGTCATCACCCGGTTTGCAATAGCAATGCAGGCGCAACGCCTTATCGATATCAGTGGCGCTCACATCGACGGTTGCCTCTATCACGGTCAGGTCGGACTCGATTTCGCCAGACGACTCGCCGACACCGGAGCCAAGGTAGTGGTGCCCACGACTCTCAACGTCTCATCGCTGGATCTTCTTCATCCCGACCTGTATCGAGGCGATGACCACACACGTGCTCAGTCCCTGGAGTTGATGTCGGCATACGAAGCAATGGGGTGCAAACCGACTTGGACATGTGCGCCTTATCAGCTCAAGGACCGTCCCGCATTCGGCGAGCATCTCGCCTGGGCTGAGTCGAACGCGATCGTGTTCGCGAACTCGGTGCTGGGTGCTCGCACAGGTCGCTACGGAGATTTCATCGACATCTGCTGCGCCATCAGCGGCCGTGCCCCAGCGGCCGGGCTGCATCTCGACTCTGAACGGATCGCCACTTTGGTGTTCGACGTCAAGTTGATACCCAACCGGTTGTTCGGGCTTGAGTTCATCTACCCGCTGATCGGGTACCACATCGGCCGCGCCACAGGTAGCAACGTTCCGGTCATCGTCGGAATGCCACCTGACGTGTCCGAAGACCAACTCAAGGCACTCGGCGCGGCAGGTGCGTCGTCGGGTTCGCTAGCGATGTTTCACGTTGTGGGGGTCACACCGGAAGCCCCCACCTTGCAGGCTGCTACCGCCGGTCGTGATGCGCAGGTTTGTTCGGTCAACGTCAACGACCTTCGTCGCGCCCGTGACGACCTCACCACCGCGTCGCACGCAGATCGTCTCGGCGTGGTGAGCCTGGGGACTCCTCACTATTCAGTAACCGAGTTTGAGAGGCTCATGGAGACACTCAACAGGCGCACCGTGCACCCGGACGTGAGATTCTATGTGAGCACCGCCCGTGACGTTTTGCACGAGGTGCGATTGCGGGGATGGGAAACACCCCTAAGCACCGCCGGTGTGCAGATCATTGTGGACACCTGCACGTACGTCACAGCTGTGATGGATGACGTGGTTGGGGTTGCCATAACAGACTCCGCCAAGTGGGCGTACTATGCGCCATCGAATCTCGGACTCAAGGTGGTGCTCGGCAGCTTGCAGGACTGCGTCGAGTCCGCTGTTGCGGGCAGGATCACCCGTGACGACACGATTTGGGCGCATGGCTGAACCCGCGCAGCCCCATTCGGCAGGTCACCCGCTCAGCGGTCGGGACTGATCGTGCGTGCCCATCGCGAACCCGCGCAGCCCTCCTCGGCAGGTCAGCCGCTCAGCGGTCGGCCACTGGTCGCCGGCAGCGCCCATCGCGAACCCGAGCAACCCCATTCGGCAGGTCACCCGCTCAGCAGTCGGGACTGATCGTGCGTGCCCATCGCGAACCCGCGCAGCCCTCCTCGGCAGGTCAGCCGCTCAGCGGTCGGCCACTGGTCGCCGGCAGCGCCCATCGCGAACCCGAGCAACCCCATTCGGCAGGTCACCCGCTCAGCAGTCGGGACTGATCGTGCGTGCCCATCGCGAACCCGCGCAGCCCTCCTCGGCAGGTCAGCCGCTCAGCGGTCGGCCACTGGTCGCCGGCAGCGCCTCCGGGAAGGTGATCGCGCTGGAAGAACCTCTGTCGTTGTGGGGAGGATTCGACGCCAAATCGGGTCTGATCATCGACCGCGTGCATCCCCAATTCGGCGAGAGCTTGACGAGACGGGTGGTTGTAATGGCCAGCGGGCGAGGATCGTCATCAACCTCAACTGTTCTCGCCGAAGCGATTCGGCTGGGCACGGCTCCCGCCGCGATTTTGTTGCGCCAAAGCGACGGAATCCTGGCCCTGGGGGCCATCGTAGCCGAGGAGTTGTACGGAGTTGTTTTGCCGATGGTTCTGGTGGATCGGGCGACTTTCAACACCGTGGCGGCATCCGATGTAGCTGAAATATCAGCAACGGGCGCGATCATTGTGCATCCACCGATTGCTCCCACCGACGCGCCCAAGATGTAGGAGCGAACCGACCCATTCATGGCCCGACCTGATAGCTGCTCACCCAAGAAGTAGAAGCGACCTGGACACACTCACACACATCCAAATAGCTCCTCACCAAGGACGCACCCAAGATGTAGGAGCGAACCGACCCATTCATGGCCCGACCTGATAGCTGCTCACCCAAGAAGTAGAAGCGACCTGGACACACTCACACACATCCAAATAGCTCCTCACCAAGGACGCACCCAAGATGTAGGAGCGAACCGACCCATTCATGGCCCGACCTGATAGCTGCTCACCCAAGAAGTAGAAGCGACCTGGACACACTCACACACATCCAGCTAGCTGGTCACCAAGGACGCACCCAAGAAAGAGACACGTAGAACCGTGTCGGCGCCAGCGACAACCGCGTTGACAATGTCGGGCGGTGGCAGATCATCCAGCGTCGGGCGAGACTTGAGTCTATGAGTTCACCTATATCCTCGCCCGGTTCGCAGTACTTGGACCTTGTCGCAAAGGTGGTATTGGTAACCGGTGCCGGTGCAGGAATCGGCGAGGCCATCGCCAAACGGTTCGGGGCAACCGGATCTTCGGTCGTGGTCAACGACATCTCGTCCGACAAAGCTCAGCGCGTCACCGAAGACATCATCGCCAACGACGGAGCGGCGGTCGCTGCTGCGGGCGACGTGAGCGACAGCACCCAGGTCGCCGAGATGTTCGACACAACCCTTGAGGCCTTCGGCACAATCGACGTGCTGGTCAACAACGCAGGCCTCGTCTCTCCGATGCTTCACTTCTTCGACGCGGACGAAACATGGTGGCGGCGGATCATTGACGTCAACCTCACCGGCCATTTCCTGACCTCTCACCGAGCAGCAAGGACCATGGCAAGAAACGGCGGCGGATGTATCATCAACATGAGTTCAGGGGGCGCGACCCGCGCTCATCGCAGCTTCACCGCCTATGACGCCTCCAAGGGCGGGATCGAAGCCCTGACCCGGGCCATGGCGCTTGATCTGGGGCCTTACAACATTAGGGTCAACGCGCTGATACCGGGATCGATCGATACTTCCGGCATGGACGACGCAACCCGATCACGGCGCGGCGTTAACATCCCAGTTGGCCGGGTTGGTGAACCGTTGGACATGACTGGGCCTGCACTGTTTCTTGCCTCCGACGAGTCTGGCTATGTGACCGGATCGGTGCTGCGTGTGGACGGCGGAATGCTGGCCCAGCAACGCAGCGCAACGGTGGACATCATCACACCCGACATGTTCCCCAACGTAGCGGGCTTGTAGGTCATGGGATCCAGGATCGGTGCCGACGTGGGCGGTACGTTCACCGACGTTGTGCTCCAACGAGACGACGCCAGCCTGGCGTCGATCAAGGTACTCACGACTCCAGACGCCCCCGAGCGTGGTGTGCTCACCGGGATCACCCGGTTGGCGGCCGACACCGAAACGTCTCTTGTTGAGATCGAACAGATCATCCACGGCACGACCCTGGCCACCAACGCGCTGATCCAACGCAGCGGTGCCTACACGTGCCTCGTCACCACCGAAGGCTTTCGCGACGTGATCGAGACACGCACCGAGAGCCGGTTCGAGCAGTACGACCTGAACATCGTGCTGCCCAAGCCCCTGATCGAGCGATCGGATCGCTATGTCGTACGGGAACGCCTCGACGCCAGCGGCAACCCGCTCGTGGATTTCGACGAGGAGGGCGCGAGAAAGCTCATCGCCCGGATAGGCAAACTCGGCTACTCCTCGGTCGCAGTTGGTTTCATCCATAGCTACCGCAACCCCGCAAACGAGAACCGTTTCCGCGACCTGCTACTCGCCGAACTCCCAGACGTGGCGTGTTCAATCTCGAGCGAGGTCGCACCACAGATGCGCGAATACGAACGCTTCAACACCGTCTGCGCCAACGCCTACATCCAACCGTTGATGGCGCGATACCTCCTTGCCATGGGCGAACAGCTCCGGCAGCGAGGTGCAACCTGTCCGGTATTCATGATCCATTCCGGCGGGGGTCTAATGTCGATCGAGTCGGCCGCGGCCTTCCCGGTTCGTCTGGTCGAGTCGGGCCCAGCTGGCGGTGCGATCTTCGCCGCAGACCTGGCCGCCCGTTATGGGCGCGACCGGGTCCTGTCGTTCGATATGGGTGGAACGACAGCGAAGATCAGCCTGATCGATGACTTCAAGCCACAAACGGCCAAGACCTTTGAGGTTGACCGCTCATCGCGCTTCAAGAAGGGCAGCGGCATGCCCATCTCGATCCCGGTCATCGAGATGATTGAGATCGGCGCGGGCGGGGGATCAATCGCCTGGATCGACGGATTGCAACAAATCCGGATCGGGCCGCATAGCGCAGGCTCGGAGCCAGGTCCGGCTTGCTACGGACGCGGCGGCCGCCAAGCCACCGTCACCGACGCCAACCTGCAACGGGGTCGGCTTCATCCCGACACGTTCGGAGCCAACGAGATCAACCTGTCACCGCAACAGGCCACAGCAGCCATTGACCGGGCCATCGCCGAACCCTTGGGTCTTGATACCCACACCGCAGCGACGGGCATCTGTGAGGTGGTGGACGAGAACATGACGAACGCAGCCCGGGTCCACGCAGTTGAGAACGGCAGGGACCTGACGGGCTACACGATGATCGCGTTCGGAGGCGCCGGGCCGCTTCACGCCGGTCGTCTGATCGACAAGCTCGGCCTGGATGAGCTAATCGTCCCACCAAGTGCCGGTGTTGGCTCCGCGGTTGGCTTCTTGCGGGCACCGTTTTCTTTTGAGGCGGTACGCAGCTTCTTCACCTCAACCGCGGATTTCGACGTGCACGGCGCCAAGCAGGTGCTTGCTGAACTAGCTGCCGAAGCCGAGTCGTTCGTGCGCCAAGGCAGCCACGGTGACTTGGTGATCGAACGTCAGGTGGCTATGCGTTACAAGGGCCAGGGCTGGGAGATCCCAGTCTGTCTGGACGAGGTCATTTTCGATGACATGACGGCGGGATTGTTGGCAACTGAGTTCACCAAAGCCTACGAAGAGTTCTTCGGCCGAGCCATCGCAGGGCTGGACATTGAGGCGGTGAGTTGGTCGGTGCGTGTGGCGTCAACAACGAGCCCGCCCACCCAAACAAAGCTGACAAAGGCCGCAACCACGCCTGTATCGGACGCATCAACAGCTCCTATCGTGACGGTTGCACGCAATGAGCTTCAACCCGGCGACCTTGTTCAAGGTCCGGCGCTGATCGTTGAGTCCCAAACAACAACCTTCGTAGATGCTCATCATGCAGCCACCGTGCAACCCGAGATGAGCCTGTTAGTTCACCGCCGCCGAGCGGCGTCATCGTGACCCGAAACCAGCACGTGACCCGCAGCCAAGAACTAAGCAATCAGGTGATTTGGAGTCGCCTGATATCGGTCGTTGAAGAGCAGGCACTTACCTTGGTTCGTAACGCCTTCTCAACGTCGGTGCGCGAAGCTGGCGACCTGTCGGCAGGGGTTTTTGATCGCCACGGCCGCATGATCGCACAGGCAGTGACAGGCACTCCGGGCCACGTCAACACCATGGCAGCGGCACTGGGGCACTTCATCGAAGACATCGGCCCCGAACGAATCCATCCCGGCGATGTCTACATCACCAACGACCCCTGGAAGGGCACCGGCCACCTTCACGACATCACAGTGGCCACACCGGTCTTTGATCAAGACAAACTCATCGGGTTCTTCGCGTCGACCGCGCATGTTGTCGACATCGGAGGACGTGGCTACGGACCCGAGGCACGCGAGATCTTCGAGGAAGGCATCCGCATACCGATCATGAAGTTGGTCGATCGAGGCAGGCTCAACGACGATCTCGTGACGTTGCTCCGCTGGAACGTGCGCGAAGCGGATCAGGTCATCGGCGACATTCACGGCCTGGTCGCCTGCAACGAGACGGGGCGTCGACGGTTGCTGGTGATGCTCCGTGAATTCGAGCTTGACGATTTGAGCGCACCTGCTGAGTTCGTCTTTGGCCGCACCCATCGCGCTGTCATGACCGCGCTCGCAAGCGTACCCAACGGCACCTACACCAACACAATGCAGGTGGACGGCTACGAGACCGAACTCTCTCTCGCCGTTACCGTCACGGTGACCGATGAGGGGATGCACGCCGATTTCACCGGCACGTCGCCACTCAGCAAGTACGGTGTCAACGTTCCGCTGCGTTACGCCCATGCCTACTTCACCTACGCGATGCTGGTGGCACTCGCCCCTGAGCTTCCCAACAACCATGCTTCGCTGGCACCGTTCACGGTAAGTGCCCCACCCGGGGTCATCCTCAATGCCCGACACCCCGATCCTGTGGCGGTGCGCCATGTGATCGGCCATTTCGTCACCGATCTCACCATGGGAGCGTTGGCCGGTGTTCTGCCCGACGTCATACCGGCTGAGGGATCCGGTGCATTGTGGAACTTCCAGGCGAGTGCACGCCAGGCATCGCCGAACGATCCCAGAGCCCCCGTGGAGGTGTTGATGTTCAACAGCGGTGGTTCTGGTGCGCGTCCGGCGCTCGACGGTTTGACCGCCACCGCGTTCCCATCTGGGGTGCGCACGATGTCGGCGGAGGCAACCGAGCAGGTAGGGCCGATCGTTATCTGGCGCAAGGAGATTCGCCCCAACAGCGGCGGTGCGGGATGTTCTAGGGGTGGTCTCGGCCAGATACTCGAAGTCGGTCCGACGGATGGATACCTGTTCGAGTTCTCCGCCATGTTCGATCGAGTCGCCAACCCGGCGCGTGGCCGTCGTGGCGGCGGAAACGGTGCACCTGGCAAGGTCTACCTTGACGACGGCACACCGTTTCCGACCAAGGGGGTCGCTACGGTGCCACCAGGTCGCCGGTTGATTATGGAGTTTCCGGGCGGGGGCGGGTTCGGCGACCCCCACAAACGCGATCTTGGCGCCGTAGCCGATGATCTCCGCCAGGGGTATGTCACATGACAATCACAACAACGGCCACACCAACTACAACGATTCAGCAGCCGATAATCACCAAGCCCCGAAAACGCAGCTACGACGTTGTAGTCATAAGCAGATATGTCACATGACAATCACAACAACGGCCACACCAACTACAACGATTCAGCAGCCGATAATCACCAAGCCCCGAAAACGCAGCTACGACGTCGTGGTCATAGGCGGAGCGATGATGGGGTCGTCGGTGGCGTGGTTCCTGTCAACGAACCCTGACTTCGACGGATCGATACTGGTCGTGGAACGCGACCCCACCTATTCGGCGTGCTCAACCGCTCACACAAACAGTTGCATGCGCCAGCAGTTCTCCAACGAGATCAACATACAGATCAGCCAATTCGCTGCCGAGTTCGTGAAGGACTTCAGGTCCTATATGGGCGACAACCCCGAAGTCCCGGAGATCGCCACCCAATTCTTCGGCTATATGTACCTCGCCGACACCGAGGAATTCGCCGCCATGCTCCGTCGCAACCAGGCGCTGCAGGCCCGGTTCTCTGCTGGCACCAGGATCATGACCCCGGCACAGATCATGCACCGTTACCCATTCTACTACCTCAAAGACATCGTCTGCGGCAGCCACAATCTGATCGACGAGGGCTACTGGGACGGGATCACGGTGTTCGATTGGTGGCGTCGCATGGCACGTCGCAGCGGTGTGGAGTACTGCAACAACGAGGTGGTTGATATCACTCACCACGACAGCCGGGTGCACTCCGTGCAGCTCCGAACCGGTGAGACGGTCTTGTGTGGGGTGCTGGTCAACGCGGCGGGGCCACGTGCGGTTGAGGTCGCTGCTATGGCCGGGTTTGAACTGCCGGTCGAACCCCGCAAGAGATACACGTTCGTCTTTGACGCCGCCGAGCCGCTCGAGGGTGATCTTCCGTTGACGATAGACCCCTCAGGCGTGCACGTTCGATCCGACGGGGGTTACTACCTGGCCGGATGCGCTCCAGATGTGGACCACGCCGTTGCCTACGATGATTTCGTCATGGACGACGACGTGTGGGAAGAAAAGGTTTGGCCGACCATTGCCCATCGCATCCCCGCCTTTGAGCGGATCAAGCTGATCAACAGTTGGGCGGGCCATTACGCGTACAACACCTTTGATCACAATGTGATCGTCGGCCCGCATCACGAAGTGGGCAACTTCTTGTTCCTCAACGGATTCTCTGGGCATGGGCTGCAGCAATCCCCCGCAGTCGGCCGCGGCGTGTCGGAGTGGATCACCTACGGCGAGTACCGCTCACTGGACCTGACACCATTGGGTTATCACCGAGTCGTGGCTGGCGAACCCTTCGCTGAGACTGCCGTTATCTGAGATCCGGTGTCGGCAATGTCACAAACCGGTGGCCGGATCGTGGCTGATGCGTTGATGACGCACGGCGTTGGCACGGTGTTCGGTGTACCCGGCGAAAGCTACCTCGCCGTGCTGGACGCATTGGTCGACACCAACATCCGTTTTCTTTCAGCCCGCCAGGAGGGAGGAGCGGCCTTCATGGCGGAGGCCTGGGGAAAGCTCACAGGCCAGCCAGGCGTATGCATGGTCAGCCGCGCGCCCGGTGCCACCAACGCCTCGATCGGTGTTCACGCCGCCAGGTACCACTCCACACCAATGTTGTTGATAGTCGGTGGGATTCCTACCCAGGACCGAGGTCGAGAGGCATTCCAGGAGATCAACTGTCGACGCTTCTTCGAACCGATCGCAAAGTCCGTGATCGAACCAACCGACCCCAACAAGATCGCCAGCGCCATGCGCGAAGCATTCAAGATTGCCGGGTCGGGACGACCCGGTCCGGTGGTTGTCGCCCTACCCGAGGATCTGCTGAGCGCATCCACGGACGAAACCGATGTTGAACCCGTGGAGATCGTCCGTGCTGTGCCAACCGTCAACGAGATCGACACGATTCTTGACGAGATCGAACGGGCGCATCGGCCCGTCGTGCTGGTAGGCGGCGGGCGCTGGACCACCGAGGCACGAAGGCATCTGAGTGATTTCGTAGTCGCCAACCGCATAGCGGTTGTGGTCGGGTTCCGGTTCCATGACCTGGTTGATAACCACGCCGACAGCTATTGCGGCGAGGCTGGAGTGGCGATGCCTCCCGCGGTACGCCAAACGATCAACGAAGCCGACCTGATAGTGGGGCTAGGCGTAAGGTTCGCTCAGATCACCACAGACTCGTGGTCACTAATCGGCGTCAATGAGCCGCACCGGCGCATTGTCCAGATCCATCCCGAACGTGCCGAGATCGGCCGAATCGTTCCCGTTGACGTCGCCGTGGTTACCGATCCCAGCGTGACCATCAAAGAACTGCACAGGCGCAGCGTCGGCGGTATCGCGCGGCGCGCCGACTGGCTTGCGCAACGCCGACAAGCGTTCCTTGATGCCTCGGCACCTCCGGTTGGAGACGGCGGGCTTGATATGGGAGCGGTCATGGCCGTGCTGTCCGAACACCTTGATAGCAATGCGATCGTCTGCAACGGCGCAGGCAACTTCTCGGTGTGGCCCAACAAGTTCTTGCGCTACGGGTCCGAGGCCCGGCTGCTGGCACCTCAAAGCGGCGCTATGGGGTACGGCCTTCCCGCGGCGATCGCCGCCAAAGCCGCCTACCCTGATCGACGTGTGCTGTGTTTCACTGGCGACGGCGACCTGCAGATGACTATCCAAGAACTCGGAACAGCGCGCCAACACAGCTGCGAACCGGTGATCATCGTGATCGACAACTCCATGTACGGCACTATCCGGATGCATCAGGAACGCACCTACCCAACCCGGGAGTATGCAACCGCGATCATCAACCCCGACTTCGCTGCGGTTGCGCGTGCCTATGGAATGCACGGCGAACGGGTGCAGCGCACCGACGAGTTCGCCCCGGCGCTGGGTCGCGTACTCGAATCGTCCACGGGTGGCCTTCTGCATCTCGTGGTCGACCCGACGATGCTGACTCCGTTCGAGTCGATTGCTCAGGTACGTGCCCGCGCTGGCGAGTCTCGCACTCAGGTGCTGGCGCCGAGATAGCTGGCACGTAGCTCCGGGTTGGCCAACAGCGCCTCTGCGGTGTCGTCAAGGATCACCCGACCGGTCTGCAACACCCAGCCTCGGTCTGCTATTGACAGAGCCATGTTGGCGTTTTGTTCAACCATGAAGATGGCTACCCCGTCGGCGTGGATCCGTTGTATGAGTTCAAAGCTGGCCTGAACCAACGCGGGCGCCAAGCCCATAGACGGCTCGTCCATCAACAACACCCGCGGATTCGCCATCAGCGCTCGTCCCAAGGCGACCATCTGCTGCTCGCCTCCCGACAAGGTTCCGGCCCTTTGGTCAAGTCGCTCATATACCCGTGGGAACAGCTCATAAACCCGCTTCATGTCTCTGCGGATCGCTGAGGCATCGGTTCGCAGGTAAGCACCGAGTTGCAGGTTCTCCTTTACCGACAACCGTTTGAACAGGCGACGGTTCTCCGGAACCATGGTTACGCCGCGTTTCACCAGATACGAAGTCGGCTTGTTGTTGACAACCTCGCCTTCCAACAGCACCTCGCCGCTGGTCGGCGTGACCATTCCCAACAGGGTCTTCAAGGTTGTCGATTTGCCGGATGCGTTGCCGCCGAGCAGACACACCAACTCCCCGGGATGGATCGCCAAGCCAACGTCTTTGAGAATGTGAACCGCTCCGTAATGGGTGTTGACGCCACGAAGTTCCAGAATTGGGGCCCCGCTTCGGGCACTGCTAACCGTGGCGGTGTCGCGTGTGGGCACTGTCCGGTCGTTCACTGCGCCGCCTCCACCGGGCGGCCCAGATACGCCTCAATGACGTCGGGATCAGCGGACACCTCGGCATAGTTCCCGGCGGCGATGGTCTCTCCGTGGTCAAGCACCACCACCCGATCCGACACCTCGGCCACGACACTCATGTCATGTTCGATCATCACAATCGTGATGCCCCACTCACTACGGAGCCTGCCGATCAAGGTGGTTAGCTCGGCAGATTCTTTGGGATTCATGCCCGCAACCGGTTCGTCAAGAAGGATGATCTTGGGTTTGGTAGCCATGGCACGGGCGATTTCGAGGCGTCGACGGTTGGCGTACGACAACATTGATGCGGGCTGATCGAGTCGGTAGCCAACAAGACGAGAACCGAAGAAACCGAGGACCTTCTCCCCGAATTCGCGTATCGACTGTTCCTCTCGCCTGAAGGCCCGGGTTTGCAGCAACGCCCCCCACAGGCCCTGAGAGGTGCGACAATGCTGGGCGACCATGACATTTTCCAGGATCGTCATGTTGGAGAACAGTCGAACGTTTTGGAACGTGCGGGCGATTCCGAGCGCGGTGATCCGGTTCGGGTCGAGCCCAATCAGCGATTCGCCTTCAAAGACGATGTCACCGTCGGTAGGCGCAACCATCCCGGAGACCATGTTGAAAAAAGTGGTCTTGCCTGCACCGTTAGGGCCGATCACCGACACGATCTCACCTTCGTTCACATGGAAGTCGAGATTGCGCAAAGCATGCAGACCCCCGAACGTGACGCTCAGGTTGTCGATGGTAAGCAACCGGTGCTCGGTCATTGAGGCGCCATCTCGTCATCTGTGTCAGCTTGATCTGCTAACCAAGCGTCCTGAAGGAACTCAGTGTGATGCAGCTCCCGGGTGCGCCGAACGTTCGGAATGAGGCCTTCGGGTCGCATCAGCATCATCCACACAAGCAGCACCCCGTAGATGAGCAACTTGAAGCTTGAGAACTCCTGCAGCAGACCGGGTTGGCGGGGTCCGCCGAGCACTCCGATCAGCACCACTGAACCGGCGACGACCCCGACAATATTCCCCATGCCGCCGACGATCACGACGACGAGGATCACGATCGACACCAAGATGATAAAGCTCGACGGGAACACCGAGCCTACCTTGGCGGCGAAAATCGCACCTGAAAACGAAGCCAGCACCGCACCCACAACGAAAGCCATCAACTTGATGTTCACGGTGTTGATGCCCATGGCTTCCGCCACCGATTCGTCTTCTCGGACGGCCATCCAAGCTCTTCCGAGCCGCGACTTCTCCAACCGCCAAGACACGTAAATTGCCAGTGCACAAAAGGCAGCGACCAGATAGAAAACGGCCCGCGGGTCGGTGCCCTTGACCGTGAACAGGCCGAACACGGAGACCCCAGGGATGTTGGTGACGCCTTGCGCTCCGCCGGTGTAGCCGCTGAGCCAGTCCGATAGGAACAACAAGCGGATGATCTCACCGAATCCGAGCGTCACGATAGCGAGATAGTCGCCGCGCATCCGGATGACAGGTGCACCAATGAACAGCCCGGTCGCCGCCGCGAAAACGATCACCACCAGCAATGCCACGAACCAAGGTGTGTGCGGCACCCAGTCAGGCCACGCGTCGCCACGGTTCGCCGACGTCAGGATGGCTGCCGTATAGCCACCCACCGCGAAGAACGCCACATAGCCGAGGTCAAGAATGCCTGCAAGGCCGACCACGATGTTCAATCCCAGCGCAAGCAACAAGAACAGTCCGACATTCGCCAAGAGTTCGTTGGTGATGCCGCCAAGGAGCTGAGGCAACCCCACTATCGCGATCACAATCACGGCGAGCACCACTGCGTTGCCTTGTGTTCGACGGTTTCCCTCCAGCGCGGAGAAGCGGGCCCGTGCACCAGACACGACTGAGCGCCCCCACCAGGAGTACGCAACTGCGAGGACACCAATCAACAAAGCGCCCGCAATGTCCAGACCACCCTTCGGGGCATACACGAAGTCGGATACATCTTCCAGGCCCATGTCGCCAAAGATGTCGGTGAGGACCGTCTCCAGGACGGCGCTCAGCAGGATCGTTATCGCAGGTGTCACGATCAGTCTTCGAACCCGAGGAGAGACAATGTGCATTCCGCCAGCGATCGCCCCGAGTACGGCGCCCAGCAGCGGCCAGATGACCACTGCACTGGCTGCACTGCCCCCTATCGAGAGTTTCTCCAGGGTTTGTGGACTCCAGTTAACCAGCGGATCACGAATATCGAAGTTGTGGATCCCCAGGGTCAGCAACGACAGGCCAATGCAGCCAACAAGACCGGTCATTGCCCCGGCGGCTACTTCACGTCCGCCCTTGGCATGCACGGTCATTCCTTCAAGGACCGCTTCACGTCCGGCCATGTATCCGGTCACGGGTATCAGCCACAACAGCGACAGGTCACCGAGCGAGAACCCTGCAACGAGGTCAAAGTCGCCCATCTCCACAGGCATATTGGACAAAGCAATAAACACCAGCGTCAGGGCGGTGACGGCACCGATGCTGCCGATTCGATGCCAGTCCTGATCCAACGCAGCTCGTGGCGGGACCAGGGTCGCTTCAGGACTCATGCCCGATCCTCCGCCGACAGACGCTCACCGAAAAGACCGGTCGGCTTCAGCAACAGCACCAAGATCAGCACAGCGAAGGCCACCGCATCACGGAGTTGGGAGACACCGTCGACTCCTAGCGGTTCCAAGATCAGCAAGGGCGCCACCGACTCGGCACTTCCGAGAGCGACACCTCCGGCCATCGACCCTCCGAGATTTCCGATCCCTCCTACAACTGCGGCGGAGAAGGCCTTGATTCCGGGCAGGAATCCGGTTGTGTGTGTCACGGAGCGAAACAGAACCCCCCAAAGGATCCCTGCCACACCAGCCATGGCTCCACCAACTGCGAAGGTCGTGACAATTATCCGGTTGACATCGATACCCATCAACGAGGCGATTTCTTTGTCCTCGGCCACAGCCCGCATGGCTTTGCCGGTCTTGGTGCGCTCTACCAGGTACCAAAGGACAAACATCGCCACGGCTGCGACCACCACCACCAGCAGGCGGGTACCTTCGATCTGCAGGCCAGCAATGTTGCGCTTTTGAGTCAACCATTCGGGCATGTCTGGGTAGGACTTGGTCCCAGGCCCAAGCAACACCACCGACACGTTCTGCAAGAAGAACGAGATTCCGATCGATGTGATTAGCGGAATCAACCGCGGCATTCCGCGCAGAGGCCGGTAGGCAACTCTTTCCATCACGACAGCGGTCATCGTGGAGACCACGATCGACACCAGCAGCACGAACATCAAAGACAGAACAAAGTTGTTGTGCCAGGCACCGGATTCTTCGAGTTTCACACTTGTGATCATCCCAGTCATGGCACCCACCATGAACACTTCTCCGTGGGCGAAGTTGATGAAACCCAGCACCCCGTAGACCATGGAGTAGCCGAGTGCAAGCAGGCCATACATCGATCCCTGCGACAACCCCGAGATGATCAGGCCCTCAAATTGCTCCGAACTCAGCCCTGCGGCGTCGCTGTTCAGGCGCGAAGCCAGCGGATTGTCCGGATCAATTTGCTGCCAGATGAAGGCCAACAGCCCGAAGGTGATCATGGTGACCATAACAACCTTGAGGACAAGCAAGAAGCGGTCAACACCGGTTCTGCGCACCGTTTTGTATCTGCTTGTGATAGCCAAGATCAGCTCCAAGGAACCCGCATTTCGCACATTAGTGCTTGTCGTTGGTTTGGTGCTTGTCGTTGGTTTCGGGTCGGCAAGCACCCGTATACGCATGAGACCTCCCCCAGCAGCCTGGGGGAGGTCTCATTGGTTTGTGTCCGACCGCCGGGTCGGACGGGCTAGGTGAGCAGGCCTGTTAGGGCGCGTACTCAAAGACGACGTTGGCCTTTCCGGCTTCAATGTCGGCAGGATCGGTGTGATGGATTACCGCGATCCTCTGGGAACCGCAATCGCCGAAGTCGTCGCAGTTGATGGTGCCAATGATGCCGCTGTAGTCGCGTACGGCCGTCAGGGCTGCGCGAACACCCGCCTTGTCGATAACGAGTTGATCAGCGTCGTTGACCTCTGAGGATTCCTCGATGGCATTCAACAGCATTGCGGTGGCGTCGTAGCCGTGACCCCAGAATGGTGATGCTGGGGTCTCGCCATGATTAGCCTCGTAGTCTTCCAAGAAATCGTTGGCGGTCTTGTCGGTATGTTCGTTTCTGTTCTCGCCGAACCGCACGTCAGGGCCCGAGAAATAGAGTCCTTCGGATTGGCTCAATGCCATGAAGTCATCGTTGAGTAGACCATCCGCGGCAAGCAACTGAGTGTTTTCGAGACCCGCCACCGTTCGGGCCTGCTCAGCCACATGGTTGCCAGCAGGCTGGAAGATTGGAAAGAACAACGCCTCCGGAGAGTTCACGGCGAGCTCGGTGAGAGCCGGAACCATGTCGGTATCCTCCTTGCCGACGGCCGTGAACCCAGTGATCGTGCCACCAATTCCTTCGAACGCATCAGAGAAGGCCTTACCGAGGCCTTGGGTGTAGGGATCTCCGTCGTGGATTACTGCAGCGGTGACCAAGCCGAGCTTGTTGTGCACGAACCTGGCCATTGCCGCACCCTGATACAGGTCATTGTGGGCGGTGCGGTAGTAGCCGGGGTGATAGTTCTCGCCAGCATTGCCTTTGAGATCCGAGGTGAGCGCCGGAGATGTGTTTGATGCCGAGATCATCACGATGCCTGCCTCACTGATCAGCGGTGAGGCAGCCGTCGCCGCCCCGGAACACGACGTTCCGATGACGCCAACTATCTGCGCGTCGGCGACGATGGTCTGAGCTGCGGCTTGTCCGCCATCGGCGGAGCAGAGATCATCAAGGCCGTTGCCGATCGATACCGAAAAGCCGTGTATGTCGCCGTAATCAGCAACGGCGGCTTCAACGGCCCGCTGAATCGGGATTCCCAGGAACGCCACGTCGCCAGTGATGGCATTGAGGGAGCGGATCTGGATCTCCTCCCCTTCGTCCACAACGATCTTCTCGGTGTCGTCAACAGCCGGTTCGGTATCGGTAACCGCCGGTTCGGTATCGGTAACCGCCGGTTCGGTATCGGTAACCGCCGGTTCGGTGTCGGTATCAGCCGTTTCGTCGTCGTCGCCGCAGGCCGCCGCGACCAGCGAGAATGCAAGTGCGACGGCCAAGACCTTCGCAAATAAGTGCTTCATACGTTGTGCCCTCCATATCCATCGCCGCGGCATTGAGTCACCGCTTGGCAGTGTGGCTTATGTACCACACCCTAGCGATCGTACCCACAGGCTCACCACGGCTTGAACAAAGGTGACCCTAACCTAAAGCGGCTCGGTGATCTACGTCTCTGCCATGATCTCATCAACGGGACCAACAAGGCCCGTATAGAACGAACCGAACTCGGCGTAGATAGCCGATGCGGTGTCATAACGCATAGTGTAAACGGCGTCCTTCAGGTCGTTGAGGTGAACGCCGAACAGCGTGACGCCCCATTCCCAGTCGTCGAGCCCTGTTGACGCTGTGATGAGCTGCACAATGCGGCGCGCGAATTTCCGTCCCGAAGCACCGTGTTCATACATGAGGACCTTGCGCTGATCGAAATCAAGTCGGTACCAGTTATTTTCGGGATCACGGCGCTTGGTCATCGGGTAGAAACACCAGGCGTGTTTGCCTTCCGGCGGCAGTTCGGGATACAACCGCGTCTTCTTCATCGCCGCGGGAATTGTGGCGGCGTACTCGGAGACCTCAGTGATCGAAACGAAGCTGTCAACCAACGTAAGGCCCGCTGCCACTAGCGACGTCTGCAGATCCCGAAGCTGCCACGCATTCACAGCCTGCGCCATGAAGCACAGGTCGGCCTTGTGGCCCAACACGGCAACCGTGACCACCTGCAAGTCGGATTGGTTCACTGCCTCTATGACGGCTTCGGTGTTGGTGGCGGCGCTGCGGTCGCAGAACAGGTGAATAACGGCCTGGCCTTCGCTGACGACCACAGGATCGGGCATGCTCAAAGTGTACGAGCAATCACCGCGCTAGTGGCCTCTTGAGCGGGCACCATGATCCCCGAAGCATCCCGACACCAGATGGAATGACGAAGTGAGTAGCACACATCAAGCCTCGCCCGACGATCGCAACGATTCGATCTTGATCTTCATCAACGGGGACTTCTGCAAACGTCAAGAAGCCAGGATCTCCGTATTCGACAGCGGATTTCTGGTCGGTGACGGAATCTGGGAGGGAATACGTCTGCACAACGGCGTGTTCGCGTTCCTTGACCGACACCTCGATCGGCTTTTTGCTGGTGCCGCAGCGACCGGAATCAACATCGGGATGGATCGTTTCGGTATCGAGAATGCGTTGCGGGCCACTGTCGAACGCAACAAGATGAGAGACGGTGTACACGTCCGGCTGATGGTCACCCGCGGCAACAAGCGGACACCGTCACAACATCCGTCCAACAACGTGGGCTCGGCGAACATCGTGATCATCGCTGAGTACAAGCATGCCGATCCCGATGTAGCAGTCGGCGGCATCTCATTGTTCACCTCCACAGTCCGTCGCCCATCGCCGGACACCTTGGACCAGAGGCTCAACTGTCACTCCAAACTGCACGAAGTGATCGCTCTTATCCAGGCAACCGAAGCTGGCGCGGACGAGGCGCTGATGCTGGATCCCACAGGTGCGGTGGCCACATGCAACGCCACCAACTTCTTCGTCGTTCGGGGGGCGCAAGTGTGGACATCAACTGGCCACTACAACCTCAACGGCATCACATCTGCCGTGCTACTTGAGGAGGCCGAAACCGCTGGTATCCCGGCTCAGCGGCGGGTCTTCTCCTTGACCGATGTGTATTCCGCCGACGAAGCCTTCGTCACGGGAACATTCGGCGGAATCACCCCTGTTCACACGGTCGACGGTCGCCGGATCGGACGTTACGTTCCGGGCCCGGTTACACGACGCCTCCAAGCTCTGTACGAATCCCGTCTCGCCCACGAATGCGCAATGGTGCAGCCATGACGTCGGTTCGTCGTGTGCAGTGCTGGTCGGGTCCTCGCAACATCTCTACGGCGTTGATGTACTCCTGGGGTCAGCGACCTGATACCACCGTGATTGACGAACCCTTCTACGCCCACTACCTGTCGCTGGACGACCGCGGCCATCCCGGCGTTGCCGAAGTGCTCAAATCCCAAAGCACAGACGCAGACGAGGTCATCCGAAGTGTCATCTTTGGTCCCTGCCCCACACCGGTGCTCTACATCAAGCAGATGGCGCACCATCTCAAGGGGGTGGATCGCAGCCATCTCCGCCACACCGACAACATCTTGCTTGTGCGGAACCCCCACAAGGTCCTCAGATCGCTGTCGGTACAACTCCCGGACTGCGATCTTTCCGATACGGGCCTGGTGGAGTCGGTCGAGGTACTCGATGCGATACTCGCCGAAGGTGCCGTCCCTATCGTTATCGAATCGCAGGCGCTGCTGCGCGACCCGGCCACCATGCTCGCTGCGGTATGCGAGCGGCTGGATCTCGAATTCGACGAGTCGATGCTCACCTGGCCGAAAGGTCCGAAACCCTCAGACGGCGTGTGGGCACCGTATTGGTACCACAACGTGCACCGCTCCACCGGTTTCGTTTCGTATCAGCCGAAGCAGGAGTCCGTTCCGGACCGGTTGCTGCCGGTGCTCAATCAGGCGCTCCCGCTGTTCGAACGGTTGGTGACATACAGTGTCTGACCGGCTGTGGTTACGTGGACTGCCATCGCCCGCCGTGGTCTGAACAGCTGTGGTCTGAACAGCTGCGGAGCGGTTACCTGGCGTAGATCGTCAGGCGATTGTCGCGGGCGAAACCCGCTAGCTGCATGCCTGCACGCTCCGCTGTCGCTACCGCCAAGGCGGTAGGTGCACTAACCGCCACCAACGCACGAAAGCCTGCGGCCCAAGCCTTGTGAACGAGTTCGAAACTGGCTCGCCCGCTCACCACCACCGCATGCCCTGTTGCCGGCAGCAGACCGTCCAGAAGCAGTCGCCCCACGAGCTTGTCCACAGCATTGTGACGGCCGACGTCTTCGCGGATGAGCGTGACGTCCCCGCCGGGTTCAACGACACCGGCGGCATGAACCGCACCAGTACTTTCGAACAGTGCCTGTCCGCGCCGCAAAGAATCGGGTGCGGAGGCCAGGATGCTCCAGTCGACACAAGCGCCGACGACAGGCGGAAGCTTGGTGCCCAACTCGTTGATCTCGTCGGTACCGCAGTAGCCACAACTTGACGTGGTGGTACTCAGCCGGGGCTTCGGCTCGGGGGCCTCGCCGTTGGTTGAGACACTCACGATGTTGAACGCCGTGGCCACCGCCGACCCTTCAGCACAATAGCGGACCTCACATACCCGATGACCTCCGAGTAATCCTTCGCCGTGGCAGAACCCGACAGCAAGTTCAAAGTCGTGTCCCGGGGTTCTCATAGTGGTGGCCACCCGTATCCCGTCCAATTCGATGGCCATCGGCTCCTCAGTGGCCAGCCTGGCTACCGCACGCCCGGAATCAGGATCGGGCAGCGACCATTGCCGTACCAGTCGACGCACACTTCGGGACTTGGGGTTCACAGCCCAACAGTAGGCTCCTGGGCTGGCCAGGACCCTCAGGCTCGAACGAGTTCGGCCCGAAGATGGTGGGTGAGAGGTTGACCAACCGCCGCCATCCACATCTCAGTGACAAGAGTGTCGCCATCAACCGCCAGCCGCCGACGCACTTCTGTGATGGGTTTAGCCGTGCGGGTGCCCTCAACCCTCACGGTTCGTAGTTCAACGATGACCCCTGTGGGAGTTTCGCTGAGCGATCCATCATGTATCTCAACCAGCCCGGTCGGCTGTGTGAGCACCATCTCCATGACCTGGTTGGGCTGGGGTCGCAGATATCCGACCTCAGCGTGCAGCGGGGCATCACTGCGGGGATGGCGGGTGCGCTGGGTCATGGCCAGGAACGGCTTGCCGACGTGGGCGAAAGTGAGTTCTTCAAGATACTCAAAATCGTCGATTGTCGGGTAGCGACCTTCGCCCGTTCCTCGCCATGTGCCCAACAGGGGTGCCAGCGCTTCGCAGGCACCGTGGAGTTCCGCGCCACGTGTCATCGCCGGGTCACGCTAGCCGCGACCACCGATGACTGGTGCAGGGGCGCGCCAGCGTCAGTAGTCCATATCGGGCATACCGCCGCCCGCGTCTGCGCCTTCATCAGGAGCGTCCGCAATGACGGCCTCAGTGGTGAGGAACAGTCCCGCGATTGAGCCTGCATTCTGCAACGCCGAGCGTGTGACCTTGGCCGCATCAATAATGCCCGCGCCAACAAGGTCCAAATAGTCGCCGGACTGGGCGTCAAGCCCAGTGTTGCCTTCAAGATGACGGACCTTGTCGACCACGACACCGCCATCCAATCCGGCGTTGACGGCGATCTGGGCCAGCGGCCCCTCCAGAGCGCGGCTCACGATGCGAGCCCCGACCTGTTCATCGGCGTCATCGATCGAGTCGATCATGGCATTGACCTCAGCCTGGGCCCGGATGAGGCTTGTTCCGCCTCCGGCAACCACGCCCTCTTCAATCGCGGCCTTGGTAGTGGACACAGCATCCTCAATGCGGTGCTTCTTTTCTTTGAGTTCTACCTCGGTAGCAGCACCCACCTTGAGGACCGCGACGCCCCCAGACAGCTTGGCGAGTCGCTCCTGAAGCTTCTCACGGTCGTAGTCGGAGTCGGTGTTGTCGATCTCAGCTTTGATCTGGGAGATACGCCCGTTCACATCGGAGCCGTCTCCGGCCCCCTCAATGATGGTGGTCTCATCTTTGGTGACGACTACTTTGCGTGCCTGACCGAGCATGTCGACGCCGACGCTCTCAAGTTTCAGACCCACCTCTTCGCTGATGACCTGACCGCCAGTGAGGACGGCCATGTCCTGCAGCATCGCTTTGCGACGGTCCCCGAAACCCGGCGCCTTCACCGATACTGACGTGAACGTACCGCGGATCTTGTTCACCACGAGCGTGGCCAAAGCCTCGCCCTCAACGTCTTCGGCTATGACCAGCAGCGGCCGGCTCGACTGCATGACCTTCTCAAGCATTGGTACAAGTTCGCGCACCGCGCTGATCTTGGATGAGACCAACAAGATGTAGGGATTGTCAAGCACCGCCTCCATACGCTCAGCGTCGGTAACGCTGTAGGGCGAGATGTAGCCCTTATCGAAACGCATGCCCTCAACGAGATCCATCTCAAGGCCGAAGGTCTGGCCCTCCTCCACGGTGATCACACCGTCCTTGCCAACCTTGTCGATCGCTTCGGCGATGACGGAACCTATCTCATCGTCAGCCGATGAGATAGCGGCCACGTTGGCGATCTGATCCTTGTTCTCCGATACGTCTTGTGCGCTGCTGAGGATCGACTCAACAGCCACGTCTACAGCGGCTTCAATGCCGCGCTTCAAAGACATGGGGTTGGCACCAGCAGCGACGTTGCGCAGCCCTTCACGGACCATCGACCAAGCCAGTACGGTTGCCGTTGTGGTGCCGTCGCCTGCAACGTCGTCGGTCTTCTTGGCGACTTCTTTGACCAACTCGGCGCCTATGCGCTCGTAGGGGTCTTCAAGCTCGATCTCTTTGGCGATGGAAACACCATCATTTGTGATCGTGGGGGCACCCCACTTCTTGTCGAGAACAACGTTACGCCCCTTCGGGCCCAGGGTTACACGAACCGCGTCAGCGAGTTGGTTCATGCCCTTCTCAAGGGCCCGCCGGGCCTGTTCATCGAACTGAATGGTCTTGGCCATCATTCCTCCGGAAGTATTGGACAGAAGCAGTATTGGCACTCTCGTGCCGCGAGTGCTAATTCAACCCGGCGCCATTGCGTTTCGCAACCGTGCGCGCTGAGAACCTCCCAAACGCCCAGCGGCTGTGGCACATCGTCAGACCATGAGCCGTCTTCGCAGCGGCTGAGCCGAAACGTCAGCCGCCAGCCACGGCCGGAACGATGCTCAGAGTCGCCCCGTCGCGCAGCGGTGTCTTGAGACCGTCAATGAAGCGGATGTCGTCGTCGTTGACGAAGACATTGACGAACCTGCGCAACTCGCCCGATTCGTCAAGGATGCGTTCGGCAAATCCGGGATGCGCCATCTCAAGACTCTCAAGGGCTGCGGCCACGGTTGTCCCTTCAACGCTGACCTCGGAACGTCCTGCGGTGAGAGTCCTCAAGGTGGTGGGTACACGAACGGCAACGCTCATAGGCACAGCTCTTTCGACGCATTATTGGGTATTGACGCTGCGTCCGGCTCTTGAGTCCGACGCTGTCGGAACCGAACGCTACAGGATCTTCAAGAATATGCGGTACCAATGACGCAAACGATCGCTTCGTTTGCCTACGCTGTCAATGATGTCTGATTCCCGCAAACCGAACATAAAGTTGCCAACTTCGGCGGTGGTCGTCCTCGCAGCACTGGGCATCCTGGGAGCCATCACCACATTTGGGTGGGTTCTCGCATCTCTTATGAGCATCATCCGGGTCGCTTTGGTGATCGTTGTTGTTGTCGCAGCGATCAGTTGGGTCATCTCCGCGAAAGCCAATCGTTGACAACCGTGGCCACCAGCTCTGTGGTGTTGCGCAGCGCTTGGTCCAATCCGTAACAAGCCGAGATGTCAATGACCTCAATGGGTGCATCAAAGTCGTAGTCCCTGCGGCCCACAACCGCCAGGGTCTTTACTCCCGCCTCAGCCGCAAGCGCGGCCACCCCTCCTACAACCTTGCCCTTAAACGAGGTGGCGTCAAGCGCTCCCTCACCGGTGATGACAACATCAGCGCGCTCAATTTGGTCGTAGAGATCAACGTGTTCGGCGACGAGTTCGAATCCGTCGCAAAGCCGTGCCCCGACCGTTGCCAGCCCACCTGCGAGTCCACCTGCTGCTCCGGACCGGTCTTGGTTCGTTACGCACACACCGTACTCTCGTTCGTAGAGGTCTCCCAGGCGCTCCAGACGGCGGGTCAGCAGTTCAATCTGGTTAGGTGACGCTCCTTTCTGGGGGCCGAACACAGCGGCGGCGTCAACGAACCTTGTGAGAACATCACAAGCCAACTCGATGGTGATCCCGGCAAATCGCGGCAGCGGCGCCATCGCCCGCAGTGCACCGAACCCTCCGTCGGTCGTCGCTGAACCTCCGAGCCCGACGACAATGTGACGCGCGCCTAACTCCGCGGCACGCGCAATCAGTTGCCCCGTTCCGGTCGTGGTCGCCTGCAGGGGATCATTGCCGTCGGGTCCACCGACCAGACTCAACCCCGAGGCGCGCGCCATTTCGATTACTGCACGTTTGCCTTCAAGCAACCATGAAGCCTCAACGGGATCCCCCAGCGGGCCCGTTACCTTGGTTATGCGGTTGGGATCGCCGAAAGCTTCAAGGGTGCCCTCACCACCGTCGGCCAACGGCTGGGTGTCGGCCGCCCAGCCAGCAGCAACGGCCCCGGCCGAGATCGCAGCAGCGGCTTGCTGGGCGGTAAGAGTTCCGCGAAACTTGTCGGGGCAGGCGAGCAATCGCATCAAGATCATGGCCGCCCCAGATCGGGCGGGGTCCGTGTCAGCCGAGGATTCGGTCGGACCCCAAGACCACGAAGATGTGGAAGTCGGCTACATCGGTGGTGTCATCAGCGAGCAATCCGAGCGGGTCGGCCGGAGCGGGCCTGAGCGTGGCGGCGTCACCTCCCAAATGCGACGCAACGCCCAAAGCATCGTGTTCGTAACCCGACAGATAGAACACAGTCGACAAGGCCGTGGTGGATTTGGCGTTGGCCGCCTTGGTGACATAACCCGCGGTCGTGAGATGGCCGGATCGACCACCCGCCAGACCCGCCTCGCCCACGCCGTTGGCGACCACCACCTTCACCTCATTTGGTGGTCGTGTGGTAGGTGTGGCAACGGTTGTCGGCGCGACGGTCGGGTCGGTGACTTCACCGGTGCCTGGCACAACCTGATCGGGAGCGGTGCTGGTCGGGGGAATGGTTGTGGTCGTGGTTACTGACGGGCTCGTATCGGTATCGGTGGCTACGGCAACGAGCGGTGGGCCATCGTCACCAACTCCTCCCCTCCACAACAACAAGAACCCAATCGCCGCCGCAAAGACGATCAGAACCCCTCCCCTAGCGGCGGCACTGCCCGCCGACGACCGGTTGTGCGACCTATCAGAAGGGAAGTGTCCTGGTGAGATCATCTGCTCATCTCCTCACCGAAACGAGTAAACGGTCGGTGGACAACCCACCGAGCACGGTCGCAGGTATGCGAGACCTGCCCTGCCACAATACATGAAGCGGGACCTTGATAGCGCTCACAGTTGTACAGTGAGCATCGGCGCTTCAGGTGCCACGCCCGTGTAGCTCAGTCGGCAGAGCGGCTGTCTTGTAAACAGCAGGTCGTCGGTTCGAACCCGGCCGCGGGCTCAACACGGGTGTTTCCTGCCAGCCCAGCGGTGCGGTTTGCTCGGGATTCGGGTTGGTCAGCACCGAACCCAGTCTTCGAACAGCCACCAATTGAAATACGGTTTACCCGAGACTCGGGTGGGTTCAGGACCGTCGGCGGGCTATCTCGAAGCAGGCAATCGCCGTTGCACTGGCGACGTTGAGTGAGGCAATCACACCGGTAAGCGGGATCGATGCCACCGTGTCACAACGCGCACGAACCAGACGTGACAAGCCCACCCCTTCCGCACCTACGACCAGCGCCACGGGATCGGTACCGATCGCTAGATCGAACACCGAGCGGTCGCCTCCGGCGTCCAGCCCCACGGTCCAGATGCCGTGATTTGCCAAGGTCCTCATCGCAGCCGGCAGCCCGCCCACAGCCGCGATCCGGAGATGCTCAATGGCGCCAGCAGCAGCCTTGGTGACCGTCGGTGTGATGTTGCAGGCACGGTGTCGTGGCAGGACCACACCGGTTACCCCTGCGCATTCTGCTGTGCGCAGGATGGCTCCAAGGTTCTGCGGGTCGGTGATGCCGTCCAACAGGAGCAAGAACGGTACCGACCGATCCTCACGGGATCCGACAAGTTCTCCCAACTCGACAGACTTGAGCGGTGCGGCCAAGGCCAATACGCCCTGAGCGGCATCGGTTCGGGCCACAGAATCGAACCGGCTGCGCGAAACCGAACGGACGGTGATCTTCTGTTCGTCAGCGAGATCGATGATGTCGTTGAGAATCGGAGCGGGGTCGAGATCACCAATGAGCACGACTTCACGGACACGGCGTGTGCCAGCCAATAACAACTCTTTGACGGCGTGACGGCCCTCAACCTGCTCACCGTGCAGCGTTCCTCGGGACCGGTCGTGGTCGCTGCGACGTAGCTGAGTTGTGCCCCGCTGCCCAGCACCGCGACGGCCGGGATTGCTTCGCTTTGTGCCACGACGGTTTCGCCCTGAAGTGCCGCGTTGGTTGGCCGGTCGGCCCCTTGGGGTCATCGCCGAACCAGCGCCACGGCCATGGCCGCGATGCCCTCACCTCGACCCAAAGCACCAACACCTTCGGTTCTTCGACCGGTGACGGTCACAGGTGCCCCAACCGCTTCGGACAGGATTTGTTGCATCACGTGCTTGTGGGGAGCGATCTTCGGCGCGTCCAGTACCACCGAACAATCAATATTGGCGGGACGCCAACCAGCTGAGGTCACAGCGGCCGCCGTCCGGCGGAGGAGGCCCACGCTGTCGGCACCCAAGAGTGCCGGATCGGTGTCGGCAAACATCTCGCCAATATCGCCGAGGCCTGCCGCTGCCAGAAGCGAGTCGGTACAGACATGAGCAACGATATCGCCGTCGCTGTGTCCGCGCAGTCCGGGCTCGTCGGGGAACCGCAATCCAGCCAATACCAAGACACGATCGGGGTCATCGCTTCGGGCATGGATATCAAAGCCCTGCCCCACACGGTACGGACATGGGTCGGTAATCGGATCCATTGGTTGGTTCATGATCGCTGTTCGCCCTCCCGCGTAGGCACATCATCACAGCGTCCGCCCCCAAGCGAGCAGCAATCCACGAGAGCCGCAGCGATCGTCATATCAAACTTTGGTTGGTTCATGATCGCTGTTCGCCCTCCCGCGTGGGCACATCATCGGGGTGTCCGCCCCCAAGCGAGCAGCAATCCACCAGAGCCGCAGCGATCGTCATGTCAAACTTTGGTTGGTTCATGATCGCTGTTAGCCCTCCCTTGTAGGCACATCATCGGGGTGTCCGCCCCCAAGCGAGCAGCAATCCACGAGAGCCGCAGCGATCGTCATATCAACTGGCGTCGTGAGCTTGATGTTATGGCGTTCGCCGTGTACGAGCATGACCGTTCCACCCGCCTGCTCCACCAAAGTGGTGTCGTCGGTGGCCTCTCCGGCAAGGCGATGCGCCTTTCGCAATGCTGAGGCCAAGAAACCCTGGGGGGTCTGCACGGCCACCAACTCGTTGCGGTCGAGCGTTCCGTAACCGACACGACGAACGGTATCGATGACATCAACGACAGGAACGGCTGCGTCAGCACCCGAACGTACCGCGGCGATTACAGCGGCGTAGAGCCGCTGCGATGCCAGCGGGCGTGCCGCGTCGTGAACCACCACGATCTCCGCTTCGTCGGGAACGACCGCCAGCCCGCAGCGCACCGACCCCGAGCGTGTACCGGCGCCATGCACAAACCGCAAGGCCACGTCAGGCACCAACGGGTCAAGTGCACAGGGAGGGTGGGGTAGGGAATCGTTATTGGGGATCACCACCACCACACCGGTGGCGACGGCGATTGCCGTTGCCACAGCTCGGTCCAGGACCCGAATACCGGCAAGGTCCAAGAACTGTTTCGGCGCGCCGAATCTGGTGCTGGCTCCCGCAGCCACAACGATCACCCATACACCTTCAATATCGGTCCTCGTTGGCTCAGGGAGGCTGAACCAACTCGACCGATCCGCCCTTAGAGCTGGGTTAGCGGTCACGTCGCCGTCACTTCATTAGTGTGGGCCTCGCCCATGAACCTGGCCACGATAGCCAAGCTGCTGCGCGAAACGCTGTTATTCGCCGACCTCGACGACGAAAGCCTTGATCTGCTGTGTGAGGCAGCCCGGGAACACACACTGGAACGCCGCGAGGTCTTGTTTGCTGAGGCGGCGCAACCCGACACCCTTTATGTCGTCGTGAACGGGCGCATCGCCATCGCCAACAAGTCACCAGACGGGCGTGAGTCGCTGGTGGCCCTGATGGAGGAGGGCGACCTATTCGGCGAGATGGGCTTGTTTGATCACCGCGGTCGCTCAGCTGAGGCCCGGGCGTTGGAGATCTCAACGGTAATCGCCATCCCCTACTCCAAGTTGCGTGAGCTGTACGACCGCCGGCCCGAGGAGTTATGGAACGTCGTTCGACTGCTTGCTACACGGTTGCGCTCAATGGACGAGGCTCTGGCCGATGCGGTGTTCCTAGACGTGACGGGCCGGACAGCCAAACACCTCCTGGAACTCGCCGGAGGCGACGACAGGTTCATGTTGCCGATCACTCAGGAGGACCTCGCTGGCATGGTCGGGTCGTCTCGGGAACGGGTCAACAAAGCGATTGCTTCGTTCATGCGTCTCGGCTGGCTTAGCCAATGCGGCCGCGAGTATGTAATCACCAACCGGGAACGACTACAGCGCCGAAGCCGCTGACCAGGTCCCCCAAAGAAATTTCAGCCGCCCCTGTTGCGCAGAATCTCTTCGAGGTCACGGATCACTGTATGGTCGGTGTCGGGCGGATCATCCAGCCCGGCCACGAACAATGCGGTGGCCATTCCGAGGTCTGCGGCGGTGTCGAGGTGCTCGGGCACGCTTGACAGGTAGTAGCAGTCGAACAAGTCAACCGACAACATCCGTCTCGTGGCTTCCAACAGCGCCGGTTCGGGCAGCACCGAACCGACGTCTCCGCTAACCAGCCACAACGCGACGGAGTCCTCCATCAATGCCGTACGCCTGAGCCAGTCACCCCAAACCCGCGGCTGATTTCCCACCACGGCCACCGGCAACCGATTAGCGGCCATCCGCTCCAAGAACGGATGCAATCCCTGCACCGGCCGCAACGAGGCCAGGTAGCTGGTCTCGATCTGTTGAGCCATTGGCCCCAACCCGGTCTCGCTCCAGAACTCCTCGGGCGAGCTGCGTCCGAGGAGAAGCTGGCGGTGAAGACTGCGAATCACCACAGGGTCCGTCTCTGGTCGCTCTTTGGTAATCAGCGGTATCAGGATTTCTTCCAGCGGATCGACGGGTTGTACGACCACGCCGTGAATATCAAGCACCAGCAGGTGCAGCAACCTTCTGCGTGGGCTGCTGGCCTCTGCCTGCTTCGTAGAAGCTCGCCGTTTCCGTCGGCGAATGTCACGGCGACGGAAACCCTTGCGCACCCTCATCTTGACCAGAACGAAACCGGTGAGCCTCGCCAAGAGCAGTATCGCGAGCAGAACGAACGCCAGCTGCGCAACCATTGCCCAAACCCGAGGCAAGATGTCGTCGATGGACGCTGAGGCGTCGATCTTGCTGGGGGTCTCTCCGTAGTCGAAGGTCCAGGTGGTGGTTTCCTCGCTCACCGACCCGGTGTCCGACGACGCCTTATCGGGCATCGTGACAATCACCGTGAGGCCGAGCGACTCCTCAAATGTGGTGCCTGACTCGGTTTCGATCCGGCTCAACGGACGACCGAGCGGCTCACCATCAAGTAGGGCAGCCAGCGCGTCGTCGCCAAGCACCTCCAGCGGCGGGGTGGGGTTGATCGTGGCCGAAAACGAGTAGTCGGTGGATGCCGGACCGATACCGATTCGAGCGAATTCGCGTCTGCGCTCAACCGACACATCAGAGACCACGACGTCCTCGCCGATCAGCTCGTCAAGAATCGACGGAAGCAGGCTGGCCCTTGAAAACGGCTTGGTGGCCACAAGTCGGATACCGTCGCGGGTCACCACCGGGCCAGCTACATCCCAACCGGCCAAAGTAAGGTCTGAGAAGTCAAGCGACGAAATATCGTCGGCTAGCAGCTCAACGGCACCGGCGTCGGCCACCAACCTCACCTCAACGATACCTGAACCGTCCCCTTCAATGACGATTTCAACGGTCGTGTCAACCCTGCATCCGGACACGACCACGACTATCAGAAGTCCGATCATCCACGCCCGCCAGCGAGGCATTATCGAGATAGGGAACTGCCGCAGCCCAGCCGCGGGACCTCCCTCCCTACCCGTCATGGCATCAAAGGCTGCGACATCGGTAACAGCTGTCGGTGCGATGAAGGTCCGAAGGACCTATCCGAATAGCCCTTATAGCTTCAAAAGGCGGAGGCATCTCCGCCGTCGAGAGCGTCCTCGAACTCAAGGGGAGACGGCTCAAAGCCTTCAATGGCGCGAAAGACGATCTTGTCAACACCAGGAGACTCCCTATCGGGTTCCACGTCAACGATGATTATCTCCCCGGCGCGAAATTCCTTGTGGAGCAGACGCTCCGATAGGGGATCCTCCACTAGACGTTGCAACGCACGACGCAGCGGACGAGCGCCCAGGGTGGGGTCATATCCTTTGAGGGCCAAATGTAGCTTGGCCGCCTCCGTCAACTCGAGTCCCATTCCCTGTCCGGCCAACTGAGTGGCCGTGCGTGCGACCATGAGATCAACGATCCGACGAACCTCGTCCTGGGACAGTTCGTGAAAGACGATCACTTCGTCAATGCGGTTGAGAAACTCGGGCCGGAAGTGCTGCTTGAGCGCTTCGTTCACCTTTTCTTTCATCTTCTGGTAGTTGACCGCCTCGTCGGATTTGGCGAAACCCAAACTCGCCTTGCGTAGATCCTGGGTACCGAGGTTTGAGGTCATGATCAACACGGTGTTACGGAAATCAACCGAGCGACCCTGAGAGTCGGTGAGGCGCCCCTCCTCAAGTATCTGCAGCAGTGTGTTGAAAACGTCCGGATGGGCCTTTTCGACCTCGTCAAACAGGACCACCGAAAACGGCTTGCGCCTGACCTTTTCGGTTAGTTGCCCGCCCTCGTCGTAGCCGACATAACCCGGAGGCGAACCCACCAAGCGGCTGACCGTGTGCTTTTCTTGGTATTCGGACATGTCAAGGCTGATCAGCGACGCCTCGTTGCCGAACAAGAACTCCGCGAGCGTCTTGGCGAGTTCGGTTTTGCCCACACCAGAGGGACCCAGGAAAATGAAAGACCCGCTCGGACGTTTCGGATCCTTCAGTCCTGCCCGGGTACGACGAATGGCTTGGCTGACCGACCTGATGGCATCGACCTGGCCAATAACGCGCTTGTGGAGATCGTCTTCCATACGCAGCAGTTTCTGCGTCTCTTCCTCGGTGAGCTTGTAGACAGGGATGCCGGTCCACAACGACAACACCTCGGCGATGGACTCCTCGTCAACCTCGTCGAACAGGTCAAGGCCCGACGATTTCGCGTCGTTCTCCATGGCGTCGCGACTACTCAGCAGTTCCTTTTCCTTGTCGCGAAGCCGGCCAGCTTCTTCAAACTGCTGAGCCTCAACGGCGTCCTTTTTTTGTTGAACGACAGTCAGGATCTCCGCTTCGAGGTCCTTGTAGTGTTGTGGGACCGACATGCGCATAATGCGCAGCCGCGAACCAGCCTCGTCGATCAGATCAATCGCCTTGTCGGGAAGGTGGCGATCCGAAATGTATCGGTCGGCGAGGTTGGCAGCCGCTACCAACGCCTGATCGGTGATCGTCACCCGATGATGTGCCTCGTAGCGATCACGCAGGCCTTTCAGAATCTCGATCGTGTGCGGCACGGTCGGCTCATCAACCACAACCTTTTGAAGACGCCGTTCCAACGCCGCATCCTTCTCAAGGTGTTTGCGGTACTCGTCGAGTGTTGTGGCACCAATTGTTTGCAGCTCACCGCGAGCCAACATCGGCTTGAGAATTGAGGCCGCGTCGATCGCTCCTTCGGCCGCGCCAGCCCCTACCAGGGTGTGGATCTCGTCAATGAACAAGATGATGTCGCCGCGGGTCTTGATCTCCTTGAGCACCTTCTTGAGGCGTTCCTCGAAATCCCCCCGGTAACGCGAACCCGCCACCAGCGCACCGAGATCAAGGGTGTAGAGCTGCTTGCCGTGCACGGTCTCGGGCACGTCATTGTCGGCAATTGCCTGGGCGAGGCCCTCAACGATGGCGGTCTTTCCGACGCCGGGCTCACCCACCAGCACCGGGTTGTTCTTGGTGCGGCGGCTGAGAATCTGCATGACTCGCTCCAGTTCACGGCTCCTGCCGATCACCGGATCGAGTGACTTGTCGCGAGCGAGCTGGGTGAGGTTGCGGCCGAATTGGTCGAGCACCACAGAACCGGACCCTGAATCGCCTCCCCCGCCTCCGGTTGTGGCACCGGCTTTCTCGCCCGACATGGAACCGTGACGTTCACCGCCGCCATAGCCGGAAAGCAACTGGATCACTTGCTGGCGAACCCTGCTCAGATCTGCACCAAGCTTGACAAGAACCTGCGCAGCGACACCTTCACCCTCACGGATGAGGCCCAACAAAATGTGCTCAGTGCCGATGTAGTTATGCCCAAGCTGCAGAGCCTCACGCAGGCTCAACTCCAGCACTTTCTTGGCCCGTGGAGTGAACGGGATGTGACCACTGGGCGAGGATCCGCCCTGGCCGATGAACTCCTCAACCTGCTCTCGCACCGCCTCTAGGCTGATGCCGAGCGACTCAAGAGCCTTGGCCGCAACCCCTTCACCCTCATGGATGAGGCCCAACAGAATGTGTTCGGTGCCGATGTAGTTGTGGTTGAGCAGGCGTGCCTCCTCTTGGGCCAACACCACAACCCTTCGAGCCCGATCGGTGAATCGCTCGAACATCGGCCTTCGTTCTCCTTGCGCTACGCGTGCGTGACGAACTGCTGAGGACGTCTCGCGAGACAGCCTCAATGGACTAGTTGTCACAGTGTAACCGCAGTCATGACGCGGCAGTCATGCAACACCGCAGCCCCGCAAACCAGTGTACGCCCACAACGGCGCCGTTGAGAGCGCATAGGTTGAGCGAACCTCCTAGGTTGTCCCCGTGAACCCACTAGCGATCCTGCCCACGATGGAGGCAGACTTGGCGCGAACAGAGCAACAGCTACTGGGATTCGTGGCCGCCGACGGTGAGTTCCTGACCGAAATGGCTGGGCATCTCATCCGGGCTGGTGGCAAGCGTGTCCGACCTGGTTTCGCCCTGGCAAGCGCCGCCACATTGGACCCGAACGGGGGACCGGCTTCCAGCGATGTGATCCGGGGAGGATGCGCCGTCGAACTCGTGCACATCGGGTCACTGCACCACGATGATGTGATGGACGACGCCGTCACGCGCCGATCGGTCAAGTCGGTCAACGCCAAATGGGGCAACCTCCGCGCCATTCTCGCAGGCGACTATCTGCTGGGCCGGGCGTCGGAGATCGCCGCTTCGCTGGGCGCGGAGGTCGCGGGCATTCTCGCCACAACCATCACCCGGTTGTGCGAAGGTCAGATCCGCGAGTTGCATTCGCAGTTTGATGTTGAGCGAACCGTTGAGGATTACGATAAGTCAATCGAGGGCAAGACTGCGGCTTTGCTTGGGGCGGCGTGTCGCATAGGCGCCATCGTTGGCGGGTTGCCTCGCCCAGCAGTGGAGTCGCTAACCAACTACGGCCATTCATACGGCATGGCATTTCAGGTGGTTGACGACATTCTCGATCTTGTCTCCACCGAGGAGGCAGCGGGAAAGCCCATCGGCAACGACATACTTGAAGGGACCTACACCCTGCCGGTAATCCGCGCCCTTGAAGATGCCGTGGTAGGAAATGACCTGCGCCGCTTGTTAACCGAGCACATCACGCCTAACCAACGCCAACTTGCCCAAGAACTCGTGCTACAAAGCGGCAGTGTGCAGGTAGCGCGTGATGTTGCTCGCAGCTATGCAGACAGGGCCACCCGTTCGCTATCTGATCTCCCGAACACACCGGGCACGCGGGCGCTTCGCTCAGCGAGCACAGGGTTGATTGACCGAGCCACCAACAAAACGCACTGATAATCACCTGCGAAGCCATGGCAACCTCGGGGACCTCTGGAACCGAGCCCAAGAGGTCAAGCTCGCGAGCTAACCACGCCTTTGAGACATGACCGCATTTGGATAACCCGGTTGAGGAACTCAAGCGCAACATCGTTGAAGACGCCCGCCCCTTCCACCATGAAGCCATGGGCCTGACCACGAACAACGGCGAGTTCGCTGCGCGGAATCCGAGCGGCGATCTCCTCGGCGTCCGCGACCGGCGTCAATAAATCCTGACTGCCCGTTATGACCAGGGTTGGGACTTCGATCCGGCGAAGTGCGTTGAGCGAACGGTTGTCGAAGGAGCGAATGGCATCAAGCTGCGCCAGGAAAGCGTCACGGGGTGCGCGCAACATCAGCGGTCCGAACACCGCAGCCACCGGATACAGCCGGCGGACCGAACGGGGCCCGAAGATCCAACCGAAGTCCTCGATGGCGAATGCCCGCATGCCCTTGGTCAGGATCAGATCCTCCCACTCGTCGAAGAGCTGTTCACGCCATCGGAGATCACAGGCGGTGCAGGCAAGCACCAACGACGCCACCCGGCTCGGGTGGGTCACCGCCAGGATCTGTGCCAGCCCGCCCCCCATCGAAGCGCCGATCACATGGGCTCGCTGTACGCCGACCGAGTCGAGTACCTCAAGAGCGTCAGTTGCCATCCGTTGCAGCGTGTACGGTCCGACGGGCTTGTCGGAGCGACCCGAACCTCGGTTATCGACCGCAATGCATCGGAAGCGCCGACCGAAGGCGCGCCGCTGGCGCACCCACCCGAGGTTGTCGGTTCCGAGGCCGTGGATGAACAGGACAGTTTCGCGGTCGCGACGACCCCACTCGATGTAGTTGATCCCGACGGAATCCGTCGTAGTGATCCTGCCCACTACGTAACCGAATCCACACCGTTGCAGCTGTTGTGATCAACGCCAAGGCGCACGACCGCCGCCCAGTTGTACAGATCCTTGATGCACTCTCGGGTTGAGAAAGTCGCGACGAACCCGAGATCACGACCAGCGGCGGAGTTGTCGACAATCTGACCCCGGGTCAGCGCCTCGGCGCTGTGCTCGGGGAGTGGAGCACCGAGCAAGGCGGTTGCGGCTCGAGCCAGTTTCCAACCCGGCCCGAACACAGGCAAGAACACCCGCTTGCCGATGCGGGCGGCCTGCGAGCCTTTGATTGTGCCGTTGCCGGAGATGTTGTACGCACCTTGGGCATCGCTGCGCACGGCCAAGGCGAATGCGGTGTGCGCATCGTGAATGTGACACAACTGCAGCGGGCCTTCGGATAGCGCTGCCACCGGCACCACCGGCAGCCGAAGGTACCGACCGAGCGGGCTGGGAATGTAAGGACCGACGATCGGTGCGAACCGCAGCACAGTGAGTTGGACATCGGGCCTGCACTCAAGGAGTTGCTCTGCGCTGGCCTCGGCATCAGCAAGGATGCGACCGAACCGCGACGTGGGACGAATCAGAGCATCCTCGCAAATTGGGCCAGATCCGCCCCGGCGACGACCGTAGACATCTGTACCTGACCGCAGTACCAGCTTGCGCAGAGATGGGCAGTCGGGTGCGGCCCCGACAACGGATCGGGAAGCTGCCCGGGTGCGGACCTCTGCATCTCGGGGATTCGAGCGAGCGTGCGGCTCGTAGATCCCGGCATGAACGATCACTTCCGGGTCAAAGTCGACCAGCAGTCGCTTGCGTCGGGACAAATCACCTGACGCCACACGGTGAAACACCGCTCGCTTTATGCGACGTCGTGGTGGTTCCATGTCGATGCCGAGCATCTGCACCCTCGGATCGGTATCGAGGCGGAGAGCAACACCGGTGCCGATGTGGCCTCCCATGCCCATGATCGCGACCCTCATCGTGATCTACTCACCCTCACCGTCGAATTGGTGGAGCTCGGGTTCTGCCACGTCATGAACCTGCTCGGGGCGAAGGGTCGGGAACAGCAACACATCGCGAATGGTGGTGGTGTCTGTGAGCAACATCACCAGACGATCCACTCCCACACCAAGACCGGCCGTTGCGGGCAGACCGTACTCAAGCGCCCGGATGTAGTCATCATCAACGATCATCGCCTCATCGTCACCGGCAGAATGAACAGCCTCTTGGGTGACGAACCGGTCCCTTTGAACTGTCGGATCTGTCAGTTCTGTGAAGCCGTTGCACAGCTCTCTACCCGCGACGATCACCTCGAACCGTTCGGCATACCCGGGCCTGCGACGATGCTCACGGGCCAGCGGGGACACCTCAATCGGATAGTCCGTGACGAACACCGGTCCCCATAGTTCTGGCTCGGTCGTCTTTTCGTAGAGTTCCAGTATGAGCTTGCCGGGTCCGTGGTGGGGCTCGGTCTCCACCCCCATGCGTGCACAGGTAGCTCGCAGGTCCCGGGTCGCCATATCGAGACCCACCTCGACTCCGGTATTTTCCGCTATTAGCTCCTCCATGGTGGCCCGTCGCCACGGCGGTGTGAGATCCACCACGCGACCGTCGTAGGCAAAGGCGGTCTTTCCGAGAACTGCACGGGCCACTTCGGCAATCAGATCCTCGGTTAGTTCCATCATGTCTGCGTGATCGGCGTAGGCCCAGTAGAGCTCAAGCATCGTGAATTCAGGGTTGTGACGGGTCGACAAGCCCTCATTGCGGAACACGCGACCAATCTCGAACAACTTCTCCATCCCTCCAACAACCAAGCGCTTGAGGTACAGCTCAGGCGCTATTCGCAGGTACAGGTCCGCGTCGAGCGCCTGATGGTGCGTGACAAAGGGGCGTGCCAAAGCACCGCCTGGAATCGGATGCAGAATCGGCGTTTCGACCTCTACGAAACCCGACCCGGCGAGATGTTGACGAAGCGAGGCGACGATCTTCGAGCGTTTCGCGAACCGGTCTCGGCTTTCCGGGGTTACCCACAGGTCCAAGTAACGTTGCCGGTAGCGAACTTCGGGATCAGCCAGACCGTGCCACTTGTCCGGGAAAGGTCGCCCCGCGGAGGCCAGCAACGTCCAACGGTCAACCTTTACGGACAGTTCACCGCGTCGGGTCGTCATGACGTTTCCGGCTACGCCGATCCAGTCCCCGATCGACAAGCCAACGAATTCGTCAAAGTCACGGGTTGATGAGGCAACCGCGAAGAGCTGGATGCGGCCAGTGCCGTCCTGAAGCGTGCCGAAGGCGAGCTTGCCCTGATGGCGTCGCAGCATCAGCCGACCACCAACGGTGACCGTCACATCCGTCTGTGAACCGGGACCAAGATCGCTGTGCGCAGCGATGATCTCTGCGATTTCGTGGGTGACGTCAAAGCGATACGGAAACCTCATGGCGCGCTTGGTCGAACCGGTCCCAAGTTGATCGACCCCAACCGAGGACAGGCCTGCTTGATCCGCAGATCCGCTTCACTGGCCACGGTGGGTGTGAGTTCCGTTTTCCAGCGGGTCGGGATTACGGGCCCGGACCCTGTACCCAAGGCGTTGAAGCGCATATTCACTGCTGGTTCCGGTCGTGAACGAGTCGCAAACCATGAAGGGTGAGGAACGGCTCTGTGTGGTCGATCGTCTCGCACACCGGCGACATCAGATGGGCCAGCCCACCGGTGGCCACGACCGTTATGTCACCCAGAACATCGACGAATCGGTTGACCATTCCGTCGATCATGCCTGCGAAGCCGTAGACGGTGCCGGACTGAATCGATTCGATGGTCGACTTGCCGATTACATTTCCCGGTTCTATCAGCTCGACTGCCCGAAGCGCCGCTGCCCTACCAAGCAGCGCATCAAGACTGACCTCAACACCCGGGGCTATGGCACCGCCGAGAAATTCCCCACTGGTTGATATGACGTCAAAGTTGTTGCCTGTGCCGAAGTCGACCACCACCGTGGGTCCGCCGTAGAGATCGTATGCGCCTACAGCGTTGGCGATCCGGTCGGCACCGACCTCCTTGGGGTTCTCATACAGGATCGCCATACCGGTCCTGACACCCGGCTCGATAAAGACCGGCTGGAACGGCAGATAGCGATCCAGCATCTCGCGGATGGTGGCGAGTGTGCGAGGCACGCCCGAGCAGATCGCACACCCCGAGAGATCCTCCTCGAAGTCAACACCTGTGGTTTCGAGCAGCGACCGGATCAATACCGAGTACTCATCACCGGTTCGCTCAACATCAGTGGACAAGCGCCAATGTTCGACCAGACCTGCAGCCGCACCCTCACCCGACTCCGAGCCGGAGTCATAAAGGCCCAGAACCGTCTGGGTGTTGCCGACGTCAATGGCCAATAACACAGGAATCCCAAATCACGCGTTCGGGGAGGCAACAAAGACCGGGATCAGGCGCCCGGCATCGGTTGCGGTCTTGTGGTAATCGCCGTACGGAGGGTACACCTGCTCACCGCGACCGAACCACAGTGCCCGTTCGGGTCCTTGCACCTCATGCACCGTGTAATCGGCGGGAGCCGGACCGTCCTGGATCATGACCTGATCGTTGGCCGCCAGGTTGTGGTACCAATCCGGATGGGTCGGTAGTCCACCCTTGCTTGCGATCAGCGCGTACTCGCCGTCGTGTTCCACCCGAATCAGCGGCACCTTACGGACCGTGCCGCTCCGCCGACCGACGGTGGTCATCACGACAATCGCGATGTCAGTATCGAGCAGTGTGTTGGCCCGGGTACCACCGGACGCCTCGTATTCCTCGGCCTGTTGAGCCACCCACTCCCAGGTGCTTGGTTCGTATACGCCCTCAATCGGCATGGCCGCTCCTTGTGGTTCGTTCGGTTGGTTTCGATGATCAAGATGATCAAATCGTTGTCTTCGACAAGATGCACCCGTCGTTGTCGATCAGTCTCGCTTTGTCGAAGCGTACGGCAAGCAACAGCCGCACCTCGTCGTGCAGCGGCCCGTCAACAACCAAGGTGTCTGCCTGCACGGCTGCGGAGTAGTCGAGTTGGCCGAGGGGCGCAGTGGCAACAACCTCAGTCATCACGTCCGCAACGACGCAGGCGTTGCGTTCGCCGCTGCCCAGAGCTGCCAATCCTGCATCCAGCGCTCGTCGCAGTACCGGGGCCTGTGCCCGCTGCGGTGGCGTTAGGTAGCCGTTGCGACTCGATAGCGCCAACCCGTCGGCTTCGCGGACGGTCGGACAAACCACAACCTTGACCGGCATCGACAGATCGTGGACCATGCGCCGCACTACCACGACCTGTTGCCAGTCCTTGGCACCGAAATAGGCGCGGCACGGCCCAACGATCGAGAACAGCTTGGCGACTACCGTTGCGACACCCAAAAAGTGCGTGGAGCGCGATCTGCCTTCCAGCGGCTCAGAGACGGCGTCGACATTGACGGTCGTGAGCACCGGGGTCGGGTACATCTCCTGTGGTGACGGTGCGAACACATAGTCGACTCCAGCCGATTCGCACAACTGCAGATCACAGTTGAGGTCGCGGGGATAGTCGGCGAGGTCCTCGTCAGCGGAGAACTGCAAGGGGTTAACGAAGATCGTCGTGACGGTGACGTCATTGTCGGCCGTTGAAGCCTTGATCAGCGAGAGATGCCCACGATGCAGCGATCCCATCGTTGCTACCAGCCCGACGGTCCTGTCGGCGTTACGAACCAAGTTCAATTGGCTACGCATCTCCGCTATCGATGTGTTCAGCCTCAACCGATCGCGCTCCCATGTCTTGGCTGGCTCGCGGATGCCACGGACCCACCTTCGGAACCGACCAGCTGGCCCGCCAACTCGTTGGCGGCTTTGCCGCCCGCCAGGTGTCGTACCTCAGCAACGAGAGCGTCGTACGTCGCCAACTCCTCGGATGCGAGCGCGCCACGATGCAGCTCAATGGTCACATCGTCGCCCCGCGCTGCGGGACCGGTCAACGCAGCCGCAGGACCGAGTCGGGCCACGTTGTCAACCGTTGCCCGAGCCAGTGCCATCAAGGCCGCAAAAGGCACGTTGGCCGCCTGCCCAACCCGTTCTGCCTGCCCGAGCACGGCCACCAAATGATTCGAGGTGATCGCAGCCGCCGCGTGATACAAAGACCGGTCTTCATCGGCGACGGTGAACTCATGCCCGCCCAGTGCACGCACGACTTCACTGATCAAGGGGTCACCGGCGGTGGCAAACCACGCGCCAGAACGCAACAGAGCCGAACCCCTTTCGGGGTCGGGCAACGCCATGAGGGGATGCATCGACGCCCGCCGGTGATGGGGCGCCAAATCGTCGAGCCCACGAGCCCCTGACAGATGGGCCACGACCGCTGTGTCCGACGTCTCGATTGCGGCTGCTACTTCGGCGATCGACGAGTCGGGAGTGGCTATCACCACCAGATCCACACCCTGAGACAACTCTTTGAGAGCGTCGCCGTGACCGACAACACCAACGACGTTCCAACATGACCCCTCCAGTGCCCGGGCAAGCGCTCCACCGGCACGTCCTCTACCGACGATTCGCAGGAACTTGCTGACACCAACTCCTTGGGGCTTCACGGCGAATGCTCCGTCGACAGATCCAACGAACCTCTCGATAGATCCAACAAGCCCAGGTTGCACACTCCGCAAGCCCGAGCCGCCTCGGCCGGGTCGTATCCGGCGGGCAAAATGTCGGGAGCGACCTCGGCCAGGGGAACCAGCACGAATGCCCGTTCGAACATGCGCGGGTGTGGAACTGTGAGATCGGGCTCGTCCACTATGTACCCGTCGATCCAGAGGATGTCAACATCGAGAGTTCGGGGACCCCAACGGACCCTGCGTACCCGTCCTGCATTCGCCTCGGCGTCATGACAGACCCGCAGCAGCTCTTGAGGCTCCATTTCGGTTTCCAGCCGGACCACCAGGTTGAGGAACCTTTCCTGTTCGATATGGCCGACCGGGTCGGTCTCATACACCGCCGACACAGCGACCACATCGGGGGTGGCCTTGATCGCCGTTGTGAGATTGGCCACTCGATCTCCGACGTTGGATCCCATCCCGAGCAGAGCACGGTGCGTCATCGTGACCGACTTACACGGATCCCCGCCGATTTTATCTCAAAAGGCACCGGTGGTCGCAGCTTGCGAACCTCCAGCACCACACCGCTGATCCTCGTGTCGCTCAGCACGGCATCAGTAACCCGCTGAGCCATGCGTTCAAAGAGCTGGAACGCCTCATTATCGGTGACTGCCGCAACCCGCTCCAACACCGCGCCATAGTCGATGGTGTCCTCAAGGTTGTCTGTGGTGGTGCCCGTCATATCCGCCATCAGTTCAATGTCGAATTCGTATGGCTGACGACGATCCTGCTCCTCAGGGTTGGCGCCGCAAAGGCACAGCAGGCGGATGCCCCTCAAGATTATTGTGTCGTCCATTACTCAAACGGAGCGATCTGAGCGGCCAATTCGCTCCGGAGGGGGGCACTTGTCAACGAGAGCAACGATCTCACGAGCGGTTTGACTGAGTTCACGCCGGAATAGATGCTCCGCTATTGAAAGTACCTCCGGGCCCTTGTTGACCAGGTTCGTCCAGAGCAAATATGCCGCCATCAGTCCCATTATTCGCTCGTCGAACTCTTCACGGTGCACCACAATCCGGTCGCCGCAAGAGATGTGATCGTGCATCACGTTCATGGCCTTGGTGAGACCTGTTGGGCTGGCGACGGATCCGTCGAATGGGACATGGCTGTACCGGACACCCAACTCCTTGTAGTTGTGGAGGTTTTGAGTCGCTCCGCACAAGGACACCACCACGAACCCCTGCTCTCGAATCCAGATGATCTCCTGATGGCGTCGCACCTTGCGATGATCGGACCCGTAGCCTCCGGGGCGTTCGCAGGCGGCTATGCGATCCTTGAGGACCCAGGTGAAGTCGCGGGGTTTGATCCCTTGAGCCCACTTGTCCTTGGTCATTGGATCCACCGATTGACCCGTCACGATGTCACCACACTAAGGGCGTGCACAGTGGCACGCACGTCATGTACACGCACCATGTCCACACCATGGTGCGCAGCCCAGGTAGCTAGAGCCAATGAACCCTCAATGCGGTCGTCGGTCCCAACCGTGGAGCCTGAGGGCTTGACGGTATCAACCTGGGATCGGCTAAGGCCTTCAGGGTCGGCGGTACCGTCCGCCATTGCATGCAGGCAGCCGATCGAGGTCTTGCGACTCACCCCGAACACAACGGGCGCTATGTTGACGAATCGGGCGATGTTGGCCGCCAAGGTGAGATTGTGCGCAAGCGACTTGCCGAAACCGAAGCCGGGATCTGCCCAAACCCGTCCGACGCCGAGGCGCTGCGCCCGGAGAACCGCCATCTCCAAAAAGGCGGCAACCTCAGCTACGACATCACCGTAGCTGGGGTTGTCCTGCATGGTCCTGCTCGGGCCGCCCGCGTGCATCGCTATCCAACCGGTGCCGGTGTCGGCGGCCACACCGGCAAGTGAGGCGCTGACATCGTTGATAATCGTGGCTCCCGCCCTTATCGCAACTCGGGCCACAGTAGCCTTGGAAGTGTCGACGGAGATCTCAGTTTCGGGCCATCGGTCATGGATCCGTTCAATAACAGGGATCACACGTCGGAGTTCGGTTGCTTCGTCCACCGGCTCAGCCCCCGGGCGGGTACTTTCACCGCCGACGTCAATCACAGCCGCGCCTTGGTCAATCATCGTTTGAGTGTGGGCTATGGCGTCATCAATCCCAAGCCAAAGTCCGCCATCAGAAAACGAGTCCGGCGTGACGTTCAGCACTCCCATTACACGCACAGGCGTACCGCTTGCGGCCACATGGACAATTCTACCGGTGGTCAGCAAACACTCGGCCCACCAGCGCCTGATTTCATCGCTCCGATCACATCAACTCACCGAGCATCGCGCACGGATAAGGAGCCAACCAACCGGAACTCCGGGTATCCCTTCAGCGTAGCCCACCGAGCATCGCGCACGAATAAGGAGCCAGCCAACAGGGCGCGGACTAACCATACGGCGGCGCCAAGAGTCGCTGGTCATGCGCCCCCAATCTCGACCGGGACCACAACTTCGTCGGCGCTGACAAGCGCGCGCAAGTCACCGTGATGACGAACCGGCCACCGGTTAGCAGCACAGCGCCCAGGGTTGTGGAGTTCACCAGATATTACGTTCGCAATCCTTCTCTTTTTCGCTGCGCAGACGCGGTCAGGTTGTCGAGTTCAACCATTCACTCTTTGGGTCTCAACCCGCAAACGGCCTGCGGTGCGCATGACGCGGTGGCCACCTTGGATCTGGGCCGCAACGCGGCGACCTCCGGCAACTTCCAATACGCGCTCAATCGACGCTGCATCGACGTTTGAGTCCGAATTGAGTTCGGCTCTCAGCCACATGCGCATGGCCTCCGAAGCCACCGCTACAGGCACAGCGGCCACAACCGCAGCATCGGTGGGGTCAATTGCCCTGGCGGCATCAACGACGACGTCTAGCGCATCGCCAATCAGGCGAGCATGACGGTTCAACACCACAACGGGATCACGGTCGAAGATCTCCTCAATCATTGGCATAAGTCGCCGCCGAATTGCGACCCGAGTGAAGCCGGTATCGGCATTGAAAGGGTCAGCGACGGTCTGCACACCGCTGGCAGTACAGAGTTCACGCGTTTCGGATCGGCGCAAGTTGATCAAGGGCCGATATACCCGGTTCATTCGTGCTGCGCTTCCTGCAGGGCCAGCACCACGCAAGATGTTGAACAATACGGTCTCAGCACGATCGTCTGCGGTGTGGCCCACGCAGATATTCGTCGGTAAGGCCGCGTAGCGCGCCTCACGGGCACGGGCCTCAAGGCCAGGGCCATGTTCAAGGTTCAGCGTTCGGAGCTCGAAGGGCACGTCAAAACCCTCGGCAAGGGAACGAACTACCGCGGACTCCCGACCGGACTCGGGTCTTAACCCATGATCAACATGGTAAACCACAAAGTCTCGACCTGCAGCAAACGCGAGCAGAGCCATTGCGGTGCTGTCGGGCCCACCACTAATGCCCAACGCCAGTGGGTCTGAATCTGGGAACCGGCAGCGTTCAAGGAGGTCCCCGGCGCGCACGAACTCAGGCTGCTCGAACGGCGACTCGATCGATCCACAGTTGCGGGTTGCGGATCTCCGCGATCGACGGCACATTGCAGGGTTCAGCCCAGGCCAGATCAAGCACCTCGGGCCCGCCATGGGACTCGACTGCCTCTATGAACTGCTCCCCTTCAATGTACTGCCGTAGCTTCGCTTCAATTCCGACGATGCGTTGGAACACTTTGACCATACCGGTCACGCTCTGGCGCCGATACGCCATAACCCGAGCAAACCGATCCGCCGACGGGATCAGGCCCTTGCCCGCACGAGCCATCGTGACGTCGCCATGACCCTCAAGGAAGCTCATCAAGCCAGCCACCTTGTCGATAACAACCAGTTGCTCCTCGGACGCAAACAACGCCACCAAACCTCCTCGGTCCAGTAGGTTCTCTCCCTTTTTGCGGGCCTCAAGCAGCCGTTGTGCGGCGGTGAGAAACTGACGAGGATCGGTATCGACAGCATTCAGGGTTGATTGAACCAGGCCCAGGAAGTGGCTGCGCATCCAAGGCACGCCCGTGAATTGTGCCCTATGTGTGACCTCATGCAACGCCAACCACAGGCGGAACTCCTGTGAAGGGAAGGCGAAACGTCTCTCCAAGGCCAAAACGTTGGGTGCTACGTAGTAGACGATGTCTTGTTCGTCGGGGTTCTCATCCTCAAGGACAAGTAGGTCGTACTGGCCGAGTACCCGCTTGGACATCCAGCCGAGCAAGGCGCCCAGTTCCGCACCCGCTACTGCCGGTCCGATCCGGGCGGACACCGAGTCGCCTCGTTCAAGGAGTTTGTCGGTGATCGGACGCAGCAACCGACGAAACGATGCCAAATTGGCGTCAATCCATCCTTCACGGCTGGTGACCCGCCCCCTGGCCCGACCGGACTGGGAGCGTAGCCCGGTGGACTCTGCAACCAACTCCTCGGCTTGGGCTGTGTAACGATCGAAATCATCTTCGAGCCCGGACCGATAGAGCGAACCACGGTATGGCTCCAAGCCTGCGAATTTCGTTGCGAACCTGCGAGCGATTTCCCAGTCGACCGCTTCGGTCGTCTCAGTCACGCGGATAACGCTTATAGGTGACCTGGCGAAGGTACCCCACCACCGAGGCGACAATCGCAACAACGGTGCCCCCGACCAGAACCGGGGCGATCCACCAGTGCCACACCACAGCGGCAAACGTACTCATGATTTCAAATTGTAGGGATCCGTTACGAAAGTCGGACCATTGTGGATGACCGATTCTAGAAATGTCGTGATTCTACAAATGTTGTGATGTTGAAGGGTCCGAATCTCGGTGGCTCATCGCATTCTTTGAGGCTTATGTCCCGGCGTGATGTCCTGGCATTTCAAGGCACCAAGACTCGTAAGGCGAAGTGTTCGGCGCCCAGCAACCCAACCGAGCCCGAGAGGAGAATTGAACTCCTGACCTACGCTTTACGAGAGCGTCGCTCTGCCGACTGAGCTACTCGGGCGAGTATGAGAAGCTAGCACGGATCTGGACTTTTCAAGACAACGGCAACTTACCGAACAGCGACTGCAGCACGAGGGCTTCGTTCGGGTTGCGGATCAACGCTGAAGTGGCTTGGCGAATGTCATCCACAGCGGTCAACAGACTCCGGCGTTCATCGCCCTTGACGATCATCTCACGGTACCGGGCGGCCAGAGTCGCCAAGCCGAACCGCAGTTCGTCGGTGCGAAGTTGGCGCTGCTCGCGCCGTCGCCGAATCTCGAACTCACGGGTCGGTGAGGTGCGCAAGCCCAACGCCTCAGACTGCTCGGCCAGAACCTGCATTTCGTCTTTGTGACGTTGGTTCCCAGCCAACTCCGCCTGGTCGATGAGCTCACGCACTTCGGCCACGAGGAGTGCCACGGCTGCGCCCGTTCCGTCCAGTCGATCAGGGATCGACCACCATGCATCTCGGCGGGCAACCAACCGGTCGTCGGTAGCCAACAGGCGTGCACGCTCCATGTTGCCATTGGCAACGAGCGCCACCATTGACGCATTGTCGTAGTCGGCGAGTCCTTCTGCTACCAACGCAGCTGTGATCGTCTCCGTGCGTACCGCCCCCAACTCGATCCGGGTACATCGGCTGGCAATCGTGATGTGCTCAGGCGGGATTTGTTCACTAATCAATACAAATATTGATGTGGGAGGCGGCTCCTCAATGATCTTCAACAAAGCTGCCGCTGCTGTCGCTGTGGCGGTGTGGAATCGGTTTACTACGAGAACCTTTCGGGCACCTTCGACGGGCGAGCGGCTCGCCTCGGCGATTAGCGCCTCAGCATCTGGGTCGCGGCGCAGCGAGTTACCGGCAGGATCCACAACATGCATGTCGGGATGATTCTCGCTTAAGGCAAGTCGGCGGTGACGTTGGGCTCCTTTGATATCGGTTGCGTCGTTGGCCAGCAGTTCTCCGCCGAAGATCGTGGCCGCACGCCGCTTTCCAACTCCTTTGGGCCCTACCAGCAAGTAGGCATGCACCGGCGAGTTGACCGCCGCCCGTAGACGTGCCACAGCCACGGGTTGACCAACGATTCGATCCCAGTTCGCTTCAGTGCTGGCTGTTGACTCTGCGCTGGCGGTTGAGGGCTCGTTGTCCGTGCACTCAAGGCCGTTGGAGCGCTCAACAAACGAGGAAGACACCGGAGTCATTGACGCCCATCAAACCAGGCGTCGACGGCGAGATCGACCCGCTCGCCGACCTGTTCCACAGTGCCTTCGGCACTGATCACCACCCAGGCATGGGGATTGAGGGAGGCCAGCTTCCGAAAACCTTGCCGCACACGACGATGAAACGACGCGTCGGCGGCTTCGATGCGGTCCGTCGGTTCCGCCCCCGGAGCCAGTGCGGACTCCGCGTCGGTGTCAAGCAGAACCGTCAGATCTGGTTCGATTCTGTGGGTGGCGAACCCGATGATCGCCTCCAGCATCAACAGATCAATGCCTCGGCCATAGCCCTGATAGCCCAGAGCCGAAGCGGAGAACCGATCCGATATGACTGTCTCACCTCGGGCCAGTGCAGGGACCACTATCTCTGCGACATGTTGAGCCTTGTCGGCTACTACCAGCATCGCCTCGGCTAGGTCGTCAAGTTCGCTGTTGTGAGGGTTGAGGAGGATTTCTCGGATAGCCGCTCCGATTCTGGTACCACCGAGTTGGTGTGTGAGCCTGGCACCAAGTCGGTCAGCCAATCGACGGGCCTGGGTGGACTTTCCCAACCCGTCGGCTCCTTCAAACACGATGAGTCGGCCGGTCATGGCGTGTCTGAACCGGAGCTGAGTGTGTCAGTGACAGTCCGGCCGGTAGCGCTCAATTTCATGTCGTCGTCAACCGTTGCGGATCCAGCTCTCAGACTCCACAGAGCCAAAACCCCCGCCAACATGACGATCAACGACGCCAACCAGAGCGTGAGCCGAACTCCAGGTACGAAGATAGTCAGACTCCCGATCCTGATCGTGCTGTCCCACAGATGTTGGGACAGTTCGCTGAGCAACTCCGACAGCAGCGGTGCCAGCGCGAGCGCGATTAGAACACAGAAGCGCACGAGTACCAACAGTGCCGAAAAGACCCGACCCCGAAGTTCGTCGTCTACGTGCTCGTGCAGCAGGGTAAACCCGATCACGTAGACCGGTCCGGCGGAGTAGCCGACAAGCGCAACGGCTGGCACGACGATCGAGAGCAGAGATGACGAACCGGCGACCAGTAGCGCCCCGCCTGCGACCATCAGAGCAAGTGGGAAGACCCGGGCTCGGTTCATCCGGGCCTGCAATGCCGATGCGGTGCCGACACCCAAGGCCATCCCCATACCCAACGCGAACAACACCAGATTGAAATCAGCGTCGTCACCACTGATTACCTCGTCAACGAAGATCGCACCGAGTGGAACAATCATGCCGCCCCCGATGACTCCGGTTGCCAGCCCGATGTTCACGGCCCGAACGATCGGATTGACGGCAACGAACCTCCATCCCTCGCGTAGCTCCCGCATTGCGCCGCCCATGTCGAAGTTGGCGCGGCCGATAGCCTTGCGTTCACTGCTCGATGGTCTTGACCAGGTGATCGTGACGACTATCGCCGCAGTCACCAGAAACGACAGGCCGTCCAGATAGAAGGCCAGACCCTCCTCGTCCAGCTTCAAAAAGACAACCCAATCGCGGTCGGGTAGTTGTTCGGCCACCTTCGCCAACAGAGCGGCGATGCCCGTAGCAACCGGGAACATCCCATATGCGGCTACAACATTGAGGGAGTTGGCGGTCGTGAGCTTTTCCTTGGGCACCAGGTTGGGGACGATCGCTTCCTTGGCCGGGGACCACAACATCGTGAAGATCTCAAGTATGAACGATGCGATGACCAACCCGACGATGGAGTCAACAAACGGCAGTGCGAACAGCACGACCGCTCTTCCGACATCGCAGACGAGCATCACCCGCTTGCGGTCCAGGCGGTCGACGATCACACCGGCTGCGGTAGCCAGGAAGAACCCGGGTGCGATACGAGCAGCAAGCACCAGCGCTATCGCGGTTCCCTCGGACCCTTCGCTTATCCGTTGGGCCAGTGAGATAATGGCGATCAAGCCCAGCCAATCTCCTGTTGCGGAGACAAGTTGCGCGATCCAGAGCTTGAAGAAGGCAATGGAACCGAAAGAGCGCTTGATGCGATGGCTTGTACTGATCAAGTCAAGCGCGTCATGCAGCCGGGAGGCGCTTGAGGAATCGGACTCGCCCATTCCCCTGCGACACTAGTGGTCCGCTGGTGAAATGCTCATCAGCAATCGCCGGATGCCCACATCACACGTCGACTACGACCCGGCCCATAAGGCCCACGTAGTGCCCTAGCCGAAACTGCATCCAGGCCGCGCTCAACTACAACACAGGGCGTCCGAACAATGACCCACCGATTGGCAACCACGGCCGACAGGCGCGCCGACCCTACCCACCACACCAAACACCGCCGCTACCAACCCTCGCACACAAACCCACCGACAGACGCGCCGACCCTACCCACCACACCAAACACCGCCGCAAACCCACCGTGGATCCAGACTCCGCTGCTACCTACCAGATCGCTTTCTTGCGGACTTGCCAACTGCAGATCTAGCTGAAGCCTTCTTGGTTGCCTTTTTCGCTGAAGCCTGCTTAGAAGCCCTCTTGGTTGCCTTTTTCGCTGAAACCTTCTTCGCTGCAACCTTCTTGGTTGCCTTCTTCGTAGGTCGTTTGCGTGATTTCTTGCGCGCCGGTCCCTTGGCCCGACGAATGGCGAGCAGTTCCGAAGCCCTCTCAACCGTGAGTTCGGGGACAGTGTCGCCCTGTCGAAGCGATGCATTGATCTCACCATCGGTGACATAGGGCCCGTAGGCACCGTCCCTGACGATCATCTCCTTGCCCGTCTCGGGATCGGCCCCGAGTTCACGCAACGGCGGTTTCGCGGCAGCACCCCGAGGCCTGGGTTGCGCGAGCATCGCCAAGCACTGCTCCACTGTCACGTCAAAGAGTTGTTCCTCTGTCTCGAGACTGCGCGTTTCCTTACCCTTTTGGAGGTAGGGCCCATAGCGCCCGTTGTGAACCGTGATGACCTCACCATCGGCGGGATCGGCCCCCACGACACGCGGCAACGAAAGAACCCGAAGAGCATCAGACAACGTGAGTTCTTCAAGCGTCATGGTCTTGAGCAACGACGCCATCTTGGGCTTGCCCTCTTGTTCATCGTAAGTACCGACTTGCACGTAGGGCCCGAAACGGCCTTGCTTGGCATGAATGTCCAATCCCGTTTGGGGATCCTTGCCAAGAACGCGAGCTTCGGCCTTCCTAATCAGCGATTCCATCACCGTGTGGATCGTGAGCTCATCGGGCGGTAAATCATCGGCAATCTGAGCGCTGCGGGGCTTGTTGTCCCCATCCTCCAACCCCACCTGTACGTACGGTGACTGCCTGCCTACGCGCACGACAACCGGCAGGCCGTCTTCGGTCACCCCCAACGGGATGGTGTTGACCTCACGGGCGTTGATATCTGCAAGTCTCGTTGACACCTTCTCCTTCAATCCGGGATCTGCGCCCGACCCGTCGCCAAAATAGAAGCGCGTCAGCCATGGGGACATCTCCTCGGAACCACCAGCGATCTTGTCGAGGTCGTCCTCCATGCGCGCTGTGAACGCATAGTCAACAAGGTCGGGGAAGTGCCCCTCCATCAAGTTGACCACCGAGAATGCAACAAAGTTCGGCACAAGTGCCGAACCCTTCTTCCAAACATAACCGCGATCAATGATGGTGCCGATGATCGTCGCGTAGGTTGAAGGACGACCCACACCGAGTTCCTCGAGTCGCTTCACTAGACTCGCCTCGGTGTAGCGACTCGGCGGAACGGTGCTGTGTTCATCTGCGTCAAGTGCCAAGCTGCGGGCCTCATCGCCTTTGACCAACGCAGGCAGACGGCGCTCAGCATTGCCCTCGTTGGACCGCTCAAGGTCGCGGGACTCGGCATAAGCCGCCCGAAAGCCCCGGTGCGTTATAACCGTGCCGGTTGCCCGAAAGACTACGTCAGTGCCGCCCATGCTCACCGCAGCAAGGTGAAGTCGCACCGTTTCTCCGACACAGTCGGTCATCTGCGACGCCAACGTACGTTTCCAGATCAATTCATAGGCCTGTGCCTCAGACTGTGACACCTGTTTGGCCACTACATCGGGATGTACGAAAGTTTCTCCGGCCGGACGGATCGCCTCGTGGGCTTCCTGCGCGTTCTTGACCTTCCCGGCATAGCTCCGCGGCCGATCCGGGAGAAACTCCGGGCCATGCCGTTCAGAGACCAGGCGCCGCGCTGCTTCAATCGCTGCAGACGACAACAAGGTGCTGTCCGTTCGCATGTAAGTGATGAAGCCCTTCTCATACAACCCCTGCGCAGCACGCATTGCCATAGCCGAGGACATCTTCAGCTTGGCTCCCGATTCCTGTTGGAAGGTGGACGTGATGAAAGGCGCTGAAGGTCGACGGCGATAAGGCTTGGAGTCCCTGGAACTCACCACAAAGCGAGCCTCATCCAGATCCGCTACGAGCGCGGTCGCGGCAACCGCGTTAAGTACGACAATGTCATCGCGTTTCACGTTCCCGTCGTCGCCAAAATCACCTCCGCTGGCGATACGAACACCATCAATACTCACAAGATCGGCAGGGAACTCGAGTGTGTCACCCTCCACAGCAACAAAACGACCAGCGACACTCCAATAACCCGCGGCAATGAAAGCCATCCGATCGCGCTCTCGTTGAACGACGATTCTGGTGGCGACAGACTGCACACGACCCGCTGAGAGCCGGGGTCTGACCATCTTCCACAAGACCGGCGAAACCTCAAAGCCGTACAAACGGTCGAGCACACGGCGAGCTTCCTGGGCATTGACGAGGCGATAATCAAGATCACGGGGCTCGTTCACGGCGGTGCGTATGGCATCACGGGTGATTTCTCGAAACACCATCCGCTTCACGGGAACTAGAGGATTGAGCACCTCAATCAGATGCCAGGCGATCGCCTCACCCTCACGATCCCCGTCCGTGGCCAACAACACTTCGTCGGCCTTCGCCACAAGTTTCTTCAGGGATCGGATGTGCGCAGTCTTGTGGGGGTCGACCACATATATCGGCTTGAAATCGTTGTCTACGTCAACACCGAGTCTGGCCCAAGGCTCGTTCTTGTAGGCCTTGGGAACCTCTTCAGAGTTGCTGGGCAAGTCCCGAATGTGACCAATCGAGGACTCCACCGTGTACCCAGCACCGAGAAACTCGGCAATTTTCTTCGCCTTGGCGGGCGACTCGACTATGACCAAAGCGTTGGTCACGACATCCAACCCGACCGAAGTTGAGTGGAGTTCTTTGACGATAAGAACATCATGAAGTGAGATAACCTCAACCAGCGATGGAGTAGAGCATTCACCCAGCCGACTCGGCGGGTTCCATTTCAATTTCGATCACCCTGTCGGCCCGCAAGAGTACCAGTACTCCGATGATCGCGGCCAGCAAAGAGGCGACAAGAATTCCGAACTTGGCTTCATCGCGTACAACGGCATCGTCAAAGGCAAGTCCGGTGATGAACAACGAGACCGTGAAACCTATGCCCGCGATAGACGAAAGGCCCACCACGTGGGTCCAAGATGCACCGCGCGGGAGTCGGGCAAGTCCCGATTTGACCGCCAGCCAGGAGGCGGTTGAGATGCCCAGCAACTTGCCAAGCACCAAACCCGCAACCACGCCGATGGTGACGCGACTGCTCAACGCGTCGGTGAAGGTGTCGCCGCCGATCTCAATCCCGGCGTTCACCAGCGCGAACACAGGGATAATAAGGAAACTGGAGAAGGGGTGTAGCACCTCGTCGAGCCGCTCGGCCACCGAAACCTGCTCACGAATTTCGAAACTCGCCCGCCGCAGAACCGTGACACTTGCTCTTCCGGACACAGCTGCACCCACATGGACGTCGTCGGCTGGCGCGTCACCCTTGAGCGCAATGGCAGGCGTCATGAGCCCCAAGACGACACCGGCGATCGTTGCGTGGATCCCTGACTCGAAGACAGCCAACCACAAGAACGCTCCGGCGAGCACGTAGATCGGGATGTACCAGATCCGCACGAGTCGCATCAACAGGATCAACACGATAAGGGCCACTGCCACCAACAGCCAACCGAGAGAAAGGTCGTCGGTGTAGAAAATGGCGATAACCGCAATGGCACCTATGTCGTCCACGATTGACAAGGTGAGCAGGAAAACCTTCATAGCCCCGGGAACCCGAGAACCCAACAACGACACAACCCCGACCGCGAAGGCGATATCGGTAGCCATGGGTATTCCCCACCCGTCCGCACCCGAGCCTCCCACGTTGAAGACGGCGTAAAACACCGCCGGGACGATCATGCCACCCAATGCAGCGACCGCCGGTAGCGACGCGGCACGGGGATCGCGCAGTTCCCCCGCCACCAGTTCTCTCTTTATCTCAAGACCGACCACGAAGAAGAAGATTGCCATCAGTGCATCGTTGACCCAGACCTCAAGAGGCTCGTCAATGCGGAGCAGGTCGCCTAACTCAACCACGATGTGGGTTTCAATCAGATCGTGGTAACTGCCGCTGAACGGTGAGTTGGCCCAAGTCAAGGCTATGACGGTCGCGACAATGAGAACCAAGCCGCCGGAGGCCTCAATGCGCAGGAACTTGCTGACCGGTCGACCAAGGCGGCGCGCCAATCTGCGGTCGCCTCCAAGCCAAGTTAACGGTGAGGGATCAAGGCGGTCTTGGGCCATCGTAGAAAAAAGCTAGCGGCCCGATCGTCACGACGGACGCTTGCGCACTTGCGCGGAACGAGTTGAGGTGTAGACCACCAAGCGCACGTCGGTTCCCTGCGGAGACGAACGAATCTCGGACTCGTCGGCCAACTTGGTCATGAGTCGCACTCCAAGGCCAGCCTCATGAGCCAGACGTTCCGGTGATTCCGGCGGCGGGAGTTCGGATATCGCGTCGGGATCAAACCCGAAACCGCGATCGTGTACCACCACACTCACCTCATCATCGGCGACAAAGCATCGGACGTGAATGCGATCGATTGACCCAGACAGGCCGTGCGCCTCAATTGCGTTGGTCGTCGCCTCCGATACGGCAACTTTCAGATCCTCGATGCGATCCTTGTCCAGGTTGGGCTGAAGCTCGGCCACGGCAGCTACCACTACCCGAACCAGCGAGACGAACTCAACGCGAGCGGGGATCTCCAACAAGAGCTTGCCGGGTCTGAAGCCAACGTCAACGACATCGGCACCGGGATCATCAGCAACGGTCACGAACCGATCCCCGACACCTCCGACGACACTGCCGCACGACCGATCGACAACTCGGTCACGATACTGCCAGCCGTATCAATCATGAGGTGGCTCCAACGGCGTTGAGGTCCGAGTAGATGGTAAACACCCGATCGAGATCACAGATTTCGATCACCCGCATCACTCGACGTTGGGTGATCACCAGACAGATCTCCGCGTCCGCCAGACGCGCACGCTTGAGCGCACCGATCAAGACACCAAGGCCGAAGCTGTCAATGAAGTCAACTCCGGACAAATCCAGGGCCACACGACGCTCACCTGCGTGGAGCATCCTTAGCACGGCCTGTCTCAGCTCAGGAGCACCGACAACATCAAGTTCGCCCACGGCGGCGAGCACAGACCAGTCACCAGATCGGCCTGCGTCGGTGAGGATGTGCACCCTACGACGCTATCGGCTCAGGTACCTGCGGGTTCCGAACCAGCTTCTGCTTAGAACCACATTGAGACTGCAGTCTTTTTGCCAAGCAGGAAAGAATTACTCGATTGCGGTCTTGTCCATATTGGCGACCTACTCCATGCGCATGGCAGCAACGGCTGTGATCTCCACGTTGCCAAGCAGCTTGCCGATGATCGGTGCGTCGGTCGGGTCTGTGTATACCACTGTGACTACGGCAGTGTCACCACGGCGGTCAACATCAACCTCCAGCCGGTGAACCGCCAGATCACCGGCTATGGCGCCAGCCCTGAACACCTCCTCGTCGGAGCCACCAACCGCAGCCACCCGAGCCCCTTCACGGGCTGCGTGGGTGACCATGACTCGGGCGTGAACCACGAAGCCGACCTGGACGACTGCCAGCAAGACCACGACGACGACGGGCAGCATCACCGCTGTCTCCACCGTCGCCTGGCCACGCTGGCGGCGACTCACGTGACTCGGGAGGCGACGGCGTCCAATACCTTGTCGAGCAGGTCAGCAACGCTTGATGTGCTGGAAGCCCAGATCAGCACCAGCGTTGCCAGAGTGGCCGCGCCGAGTATCACTAACGCGTACTCCGCTGTGGCCTGGCCGCTGGCTCCGCGGCCTCTTGGGGATGGATTCATGGATCGGCTCCGATCTTCGAGAACGTTCAGGGATTTCGGGGAAGTAGATGTCAACACCGAGTTGCCTTTGGAAAATCGGGGTTGTTTTTGGGGAAATCGAAAAGGGGTCGGTAACGGATGCTCAGATCGGGAATTCGAGGTCGCGCAGCGTGGCGTAGAGCACCGGCGCGATCGTGAGCAGGCCGAATGCGGGCAGGATGAAAAAAACGAGAGGGAAGAGCATCACGACAGGAAGCCTGCGGGCACGTTGTTCGGCGTATGTGCGACGCCGCCGTCTGGCTTCGTCACCTGCACGGGCCAGGGCCTCGGCCAGCGGAGCACCGTCGCGCTCCGCGGCCACCAACAAGGTGAGTACCGATCGAGCGGATGAACCCAGCCCGACAGCAGCATGGCGCAGAGCGTCGGCCCAGGCCTCCCCGTTTTGGTGCCGGGCCAAAGCAGTGGCGAACTGCGTGTGGAATGGCTCCGGCGCGTACGGTTGACCAGCTTCCAGCGCCTGACGCAATGTAAGGCCTCCACGTACGGCCAACCCAAGGCGATCGACTACATCGGGTAGGCCTCGGGTGACGGCATCTTCTCGACGACGGCGACGGGTACGTCGTGTCCAAACACGACGCATCAATACGGCAATGGGACACACCAGCGAAATCATTGGTGCCGGGACCAAAGCCAGGAGCGCCACAACAGTGGTGATACCCAAGGCCATGTCCCCGGGGGGAAGTGTCGGGTCGCCTAACCAGCGATCCGGCAAACGGCGACGAACCCACGCCCCAAGTGCGGTCACCGCACCGATCACAGATGACACCGCGACCGATGACGCGGCTCTTCGGGACCCGGCACCCAAGCGAGGCCGCGAACGAATACCCATTGCTCCAACAAGTGACCCGGAGGCGATCCAAATGAGCAGGGTCGTCATTGGGTCACACCCGCAACGAGCCGCTGCATCCACACGAATCCGACGGTGTCGAGAACCAAGCCACCTACCAAAAATGCGACACCGGGGCCGGTGGTGACGAGAACGGCCGTGGTGGACGGATCGAGAACGAACAACGCAGCGAGGAACCCCAAGGGCGCCAAGGTGAGCACCAGAGCCGAGGCCCGGGACTGAGACGCCAGTGCGGCGATCTCTCGTTCGAGTTCGGACCGTTCCCGCAGGGTGGCTGCGGTACGATCCAGGGTGTCTGCCAGCGCGGCGCCCGTGAGACTGCCCATTTCGAGGACCGAGCACAACAATGTTGCGTCACCGTGGTCGATCTCAACAGCCCAGTCCCTAAGAGCTTCTGAAAGTGTGGCACCGTGCTCGGTCCGCCGCAGCGCCTGGGCCAGCGACCGTCCCGCGGGAGTTCCTGCTTGGAGGGCGTCGGAGAGTGCCCCGTGGAGGTTGTGCCCACTGCGAAGGGACCGGGCGACGACCTCAATCACGTCGGGCAGGTCGCGCAACAGCGCCATGCGGTTCCGAGCGCGCAACGCCCAGGCAGGTAAGAAGTGGTGCGGCTCAAACGCCATCATCTGAGCCGATCAGGAACTCGATCCTCGCCGGGGCCACTACTGAGGCAACTGAGGCGATGCGCCGGGCGCCAGCGGCAGTTCTTTTGACATGGACCACCGCGTCAACGGCTGCCGCGATCTGCTCGCGCAGAGCGTCGAGGTTCAGATTATCGCCGGCGAGTATGGCGAGCGTCTCTAGTCGCCTGAGCGCGTCCCTCGGACCGTTGGCGTGGATCGTAGACAGGCAACCTCGGTGACCGGTGTTGAGTGCTCCTATGAGATCAAGTGCTTCGGCACCTCGTACTTCCCCTACCACCAAGCGATCCGGACGCATGCGTAAGGCGTTGCGGACAAGGTCCCGAACCGTGAGCTGACCACCACCCTCCGCCGACTCCGGCCGTGTTTCTAGGCGCACTACATGGGGATGTGGGAGCCTTAGCTCGGCGGCGTCCTCAACGGTGATGATCCGGCTTGAGGAATCCACGAGGGCGGCCATCGTGTTGAGCAGCGTCGTCTTACCCGCACCGGTTCCGCCACTAACAACCGTGTTCGCACCGTCTTCAATCAATCCCCGAAGGATGTCGGCAGTTTCGGTGTCGGCAAAGGACTCAATCGTGACCTCCCGGAGCACGAACCTTCGGACGGTAACGTAGGGTCCGTCTACGGCGACCGGCGGTACCACGATGTTGACACGGCTACCGTCGGCAAGGCGACCGTCGACCTGGGGGGAAAGCTGATCCACCCTTCTCCCGATCGGCGCCACCATACGTTCGACCACCCTGTCGATTTCGTCGCGGTCCAACTCAAGGGTTGTGCGTTCCAGGCGACCTCGGCGCTCGATCCATACCGGACCGGGACCATTGATCATCACCTCGCTTACAGTGGGATCGCCGAACAATGAATCGAGCCGTCCGAGCCCTTCGGTTCGAGCCAGCACAGCGGAGCAAAGCCGGTCACGTTCGCCACCGGGCATAAGCGGATCCCGGCGAGCAACAACCTCTTTGACCGCGGCCGCGGTGATCGGCCCGCCCCGGTCCAGGAGTTCTCGATGCAGCGCGGCCACCCTGGCGCGGTCCGGTCCTGTCACGATCACGCTGGCAACACAACTGAACGCAGCGACCGGGGAAGGCGAGTGATGAGCAATCCGGCATCAACCGCCCGGGCCACAGCCGGATCAGTGATCAGGTGACACCACACCGGCACACCAGCCGCTGCGGCCACATCAGTTGGACGCAGGGAACGCCCCGGCTCGGAGATGACCACAAGACGCGTGCCGGGGTCGAGGCGACCGAGACGTCTGACACTTAAGTAGCAGGTCCGCGTGACGCACACGGAAACGCCAGATTGCCACCACGCTTCGTCGCGGTCGCGCACTCCGGCGTCGACCACCACCGGGCGAGTCCCCCCAGCAAGCACCGCTACCAGAAGTTCGAGACGCTCCGTCATTGAGTCGCCAGCACCGCGATGAAGCAGCGAAAGATTCGGCGTGATCGTCGTTTCGAGCCCCGATAGGGCACTCACCGGCGCGTCGATCCCCGCCGCCAACCAGTCCGACACACCGGGGCCGCTCGGTTCAGGGACTCCGAGCACCGCCGGTTGGTCTCCCATGAGGTCAACCAGAAGGGTCTTTTGGGTCTGGGCGCTTCGAGCAGCTAGCGCGGCCGACACAACAGAAGTACCAACACCGCCCTTAGCCGACCAGCATACGTACAACACAAGATTCTCCCGAGACATTGGGATTACCGAGGGAAGTTACGGAATCTCGATCGTCGGTCCGTATGCACCAGAACCGAAGGCGAACAAGTCACCAGGGAAGTTACGCGGGGATCATCAAAGACCCCGATCGGGGAAGGTCACAAGCTTCAAGCCGAGCACGCCGACCCTAACTATTGCCCTTTGACAATGCCAACATTAATTAACTGAGCCAACCTAGATTGACCCGACGGACCCGGCCGCATGGCCGCATTCAAACTAACCCGTCTCATGATTGACCCGGGCACCGGTCGCGCGTTCTAGTTGCCGCGCGTGCTAGTTGCCGCTGCGTGGCCCGATGACATCGTGTCACACACTTGAGCTTGTATGCGCAGGAATAGGACGCTCCGGCGGGAGCGGACCCGGGACGTCGCGTCACACACTTGAGCTTGTGTGCGTAGGGGATGCGGGACCTTGCGAACCCACACGTTGCGGCTTGACAGCCGGGCGGCTAAGCCAACCTAGCTGCAAGTTTCATTTGGAACTTCAGCTGTTGGAACGCAGAAACCGAAGGCGCGACAATCAACCACCAACGTGGGCGTTCGGATTTGTAGGCGAGAAGACCTTGGTGCGCCTCAGGTGTCGCGGACCTTGCGGGCCAGGATCGCCAATAGAAGCCCTAACACCACAAACAAGATGAGCCGTTTCTTGGACATGCTCTTAGGTTACCGGCGGATCACTCATTGTGACACTGTCAATACCATCGGCGGTCGAGTCAGTTGGTCCAACGAGATCTGCTCGCCGGAACCGTGATCAGGTGACGGCGATACCCTTGCCTGCGGAGGTGTCCGAGCGCCTGGTGGGCTCCCCCGCCTTCAAAGCGGGCGGGACGGGTGATCCCTGTCCGGCGGGTTCGATTCCCGTCCACCTCCGCCACCGAACCGGTACGCCATCGCCACGGAGACAATCCCCCGGCTGATTGAGACTTACACGCTCAACAAGTCACGTGCACCAGTGTCCGAGGACGGGTGATCCCTGTCCGGCGGGTTCGATTCCCGTCCACCTCCGCCACCGAACCGGTACGCCATCGCCACGGAGACAATCCCCCGGCTGATTGAGACTTACACGCTCAACAAGTCACGTGCACCAGTGTCCGAGGACGGGTGACGCAGCTTGGACATGGCACGGGCTTCGATCTGGCGAATGCGTTCGCGAGTGAGGTTGAAATGCTCGCCCACCTCTTCAAGTGTGCGTGGCTCACCCCGGTCCAGCCCGAAACGCAACTTCAGGATCTCGCGCTCGCGATCGTCGAGCGGTGCCAACAACCGGGTGATCTCCTCGGGCAACAACGACGTGGCGGCTACCTCAAATGGAGAGTCCGCACCCCGATCCTCCACGACATCTCCGAGTTCGGCGTCTCCGTCGTCACGCAACGGGTCCGACAACGACAACGGCTCGGCTGCGAACCGTAATGCTTCGATGACCTTCTCCTCGGGCATCTCGACCTCTTCAGCCAACTCGATCAGGGTGGCTGGGCGACCGTGCTTGAGTTCAAGGCGTGAGCGGGCCTTCGTCAGACGTGCCAGGGTGTCACCTGCATGAACCGGAAGGCGTATCGTGCGACCGGTGTTGGCGATACCACGGGTGATCGCCTGGCGGATCCACCAGGTGGCATAGGTAGAGAACTTGAATCCCTTGCGCCAGTCGAATTTCTCGACGGCGTGCATCAGGCCGAGGTTTCCCTCTTGGATCAGATCAAGAAGCGGCAAACCCGAAGCCTGATATTTCTTGGCGATTGACACGACCAGCCGTAGGTTGCACTGCACGAACTTGCGTTCTGCGACTTCGCCATTCCTGGATATGCGCCGCAGGGTACGCTTGCGGGATGGTGTGAGAACCGAATCCGGGCATTCAAGCTCACCGCGAGCCTCAACACCCTTTTCGATCCGTTGCGCAAGGTGAACCTCGTCTTCTCTGGTTAGAAGGGTGTACTGGCCGATATCGGTGAGATAGAGACGGACGAGATCCTCTTCGTGGCGCTCGACTCTCTCCTTCGCCAACGGACCCCTCCCTCAAGAGATGCGATCACTCAACGATACCGAGTCAACACTGTTGCCCAACCGGTGTTACAAAGTGAATCTCGGCGGGAAGTGCAGCGGACTGCCTGACTTGTTCAGACCGGGCTGTATCAAGATCGACCATGAGAAAATCGAGTGCTCTTCTTAGTGCTCCATCCGTGTTGGGGTCACAAACTGCTCGCAGTGCCTGAATCTGAGATCTCAGCAGATCCACGAGAGCGCTCGCAACGCCAACGTGATCACCAGAGGTAGTCGCGAGATCCTCGAGCAAGGCTCTAGTCAGTTCGTTCGCCGGAAACCCATGCGGATCATGCACCAACGATCCGTCCAACAGGACCGAATCGGGCCGGATCTCAGCAAAGTGCAGCACATGCCAACCAAGCTGGCGGCTTGTTCGGGCTAGCCACACGGCATCCGCTGGATCATCCACACAGCGCACCCACCCACCGAACAATTTGAACAGTCGGGCCGTGGCCCACTGCAGGGAGCCACCAGCGCGCGCATTGTCTTGCGCATTCACAAGAGCTTCGCCCGGTTCGTTGATACCTCAATGATCAATGCCGTCTTGGTTGTTGCCATTGGACACCGTGGCATGCCGCCAACAAACGAAGCCTGGTTTGCCTGGTTGGTCGCGGTCACCGTTCTCATCGCCGATAGTGGTTGACGATCGGCATACGGCGATCGCGTCCGAACGCCTTAGAGCTGATCCGAGGGCCGTGCGGGGATTGGCGACGCTTGTACTCAGAGTTGCTAACGAGACCACAGATATGGCGGATCATCTCGGGATCCGCACCGTCGATTTCGAGTTCGAGGATCTCGGCCACGCTGCGATCTTGTTCAACGTAGGCTTGAAGTATCGGATCAAGAACCGTGTAGGCAGGAAGCGACTGATCGTCACGTTGATCCGGTGCGAGTTCCGCGGAAGGAGCCTTGGCCAGAATCGCCTCTGGAATCCACGGACCCGTTTCACGGGCATTACGCCAAGCACACAGTTCATAGACCCGCAGCTTCCACACGTCCTTGATCACGGCGAACGCACCAGCCGTGTCACCGAAGAGCGTGGAGTACCCAACCGCGGCCTCACTCTTGTTGCCAGTGGTGAGCACCAACAGGTTGTGTTCGTTGGCGAGCGCCATCAGTACCAGACCGCGCACTCTGGACTGAATGTTCTGGTCGGTGACATTACCTGTATTGATTCGTTCGGCACGCATGTGCGGGGCGAGCATGTCGCCCAGCGCCTTGTGGGCCGGTTCGATGGAAACGATGCGGGCAACTATGCCGAGGTTGCGGGCAAGTTGTTCGGCGTCCGTGACCGAATGAGCACTTGAGTGGCGCGACGGCATGAGTACGCCGTAGACATTGCTGGCCCCCAGTGCGTCCACCGCGACGGCTGCCACCATCGACGAATCGACTCCGCCAGACAAACCAACACAGACCTGGCGATACCCACTCTTTTCGACGTAGTCGCGCACACCGAGCACCAAGGCGCTCCATTCCTGTGATAGCGCCGCCATTGGGGCAAACATCGGACCCTCGAGCCGCGTCCGCCGCTCCGGTCGCGCCCGTGTCACGATCGTGGACCTGCGCGGTGTTTGGACCGAAGACGCTTCGGCAACGGTAACGTCAAAGATGTTCAGCGATTCGGTGAACGACGCACACCGCGCGCTCACGTAGGCGCCGTTGATACCTGGGCTGACCACGAAGGATCCACCATCGAAAACCAGTTCGTCCTGGCCGCCAACCAGGTTGGTGTAGACGATTGGAAGACCGGACTCGTTGACCCTGGCGCAGATCACCCGTTCACGGATCTGCTGTTTGCCGGTGCGAAATGGGGAACCGTTGATGTTGAACACCAGACGGGCCCCAAGACGAGCGAGTTGTGCCACCGGTCCTTCACGGACCCATGAGTCTTCGCACACGGTTATCCCGACCATCACCCCACCGATTACAAACAGCTCGGGCGCGTGGTCACCGGGTCGGAAATGACGTAGTTCGTCGAATACGTCGTAGTTGGGCAGGTGCTTCTTGTGGTAAATCCCGAAGATCTTCCCTGCTCCGCACACGGCGACCGCGTTCGTGGCTCTTACCCCAGCGCGAAGTTCGCTGCCACCATCAAACTCGTCTACCCCGCAAAGTTCGCCCATGCTGTGAAATTCGTCATCGTTGGGCACAGAACTGTCGTCCACACCTCGGCCTGCGTCAACGAACCCCACGATCGCGGGGGTTTGACCGGTGCCGGCTGCGAACTTCTCAAGAGCAGCTCGTGTGTCGGCAATGAAACCAGGCTTGAAGACGAGATCTTCTGGCGGGTAGCCGGTGAGCGCTAACTCCGGAAAAGTGACCACATCGGCACCGGCTTCATCCGCCAGCGAGACGACGGCCAGCGCCCTGGACGTGTTGTTCTCAAGATCGCCGACCACCGAGTTGAATTGCGAGATGGCAACGCGTAGAGACCTCGGGCTTTCGGTCATCATCTCATGGTATGAGGTACCTCAAACTATGGGGCCGTTGGCTCAAACCAGCACAGATGCCCCTGTTCACAGATGCCCCTGGTTGACTACAACACGGGGTGCCGGTCGGTTCGTTTACCCAACATGTGACACTGTTGGGCAAGGCTCAGGACAGCGCTTCGCAGATCGTGTTCGTGAGCAGCGCGGTCACCACATACGGATCGGCGTTAGCGTTCGGGCGTCGATCTTCAATGTAGCCTCCACCGTCACGGGCAACCTGCCACGGTATACGAATCGAAGCACCGCGGTCAGATACGCCATAACTGAACTGATCGTAGCGCTGCGTCTCGTGTGCACCGGTGAGTCGATCCTCAATGCCGGTGCCGTAACCGGCGAGATGCGCCTCGGGCTTACCAGGGGCACCCATCGCTTCGCACGCAGCGATGATTGAGTCATAGTTCTCGCGCATAGCCTTGGTGGAGAAATTCGTGTGCATTCCTGCGCCGTTCCAGTCACCCTTCATCGGCTTGGCTTCGATACTCACCTCAACTCGGTAGTTCTCGGCGAGTCGGAACAACAGGTAGCGCGCCACCCAGAGTTGGTCGGCTGCAGCCACCGGGTTAATCGGACCTATCTGGAACTCCCACTGTCCGGGCATAACCTCGGCGTTGGTGCCAGAGATCGAAAGACCAGCATTGATACATGCAGTGGTGTGCTCCTCAATCAGGTCTCGACCGTAGATCTTGAGAGCGCCGACACCACAGTAGTAGGGGCCCTGGGGCGGCGGATACCCACTGGTCGGGAACCCTGCGGGCCACGCGGTCTGCGGGTTGATCAAGGTGTATTCCTGCTCAAGTCCGAAGAGGGGTTCTTGGTCGCCGTACTTGTCGAAAGCGGCCTGGACGTCAACACGGGTGTTGGTCTCGTGGGGGGTGAAATCGCCTGGAACCTGGGTTTGGCACAACACCAAGACGTTGTCACCGCCACGGATCGGGTCTGGACAAACAAAAACCGGGGCCAAAACGACATCGGAGTTCTCACCGGTCGCCTGATTCGTGCTTGACCCGTCATAGCCCCAGGTTCCGGGTTCTTGGCCGTTAGCGAGAATCTTGGTCTTGGACCTGATCTCCCGGGTCGGTTCGGTGCCGTCTATCCACATGTACTCAGCCCTGTAAACCATGTCTGTCGCTTCCTTGTCGCTCGTTGTGGTTCATTCCGGTCGACCCGCGGGCTTCGTTGCACCGTGGTCGATGACCGAACCCGCAGCGTGGCAGTGCTTCGTTTCGATGCGGTTGCTTGATTGTAAAGGGACTGTGAACGACCCCGACCGGGTGTTCCGCCACACCGACTAGTGCAACATGCTCAACCCCACACCAAGTCGACACACCACCACCAGAAGCGTTCCGCCACACCGACTAGTGCAACATGCTCAACCCACGACACGACAACCAACGCCGATACCGGGCAAGCTGTTGTTGGTCCTTCTCAGCGTCAATGCCTTGAGAACTAAGGCCCTCCAGCCACAAAATGACACCAGAGCAGCCGATGCCCCAACCACAAATGACACCAGAGCAGCCGATGCCCCAACCACAAATGACTCCAGAGCAGCAGTACGTGCTGCGAACCGTTGAGGAGCGCGGGGTCCGGTTGATCCATCTTTGGTTCACCGACGTCTTAGGGCAGCTCAAGTCCGTTTCGACCTCACCCGCCGAGCTCGAAGGGGCCTTTGAGGACGGCATTCAGTTCGACGGCACCGCCATCGACGGATTCTCGCGAGTGCACGAGTCCGACGTGCTAGCCCGACCCGACGCCGCCACTTTCGAGATCTTGCCCTGGTCCGAAACCGCCGAGCCGGGCGGCAGGATGTTTTGTGACATTGAGAACCTTGACGGGACACCATTCGAAGGAGATCCCCGCCAGATTCTTCGCCGCAACCTCGCAGCTGCACACCAGAACGGCTACTCCTTTTTTGCAGCTCCTGAGGTGGAGTATTTCTACTTCTCCAGCGGCGAACCAGGGACTCGACCAAAACCCTTGGACTGGGCAGGATATTTCGACCTCGCAACCGGTGACCTGTCAGGTGGGCTGCGGTATCGAACGATCCAGCTGATCGAAGCGATGGGCATCCCCATTGAGTACTCATTTCACGAGGACAGCCACAGCCAACACGAAATCGATCTGCGCTACACCGAAGCATTGGACATGGCAGACAACGTGATGACTGTTCGTCTCGTTATCAAGAAGGTCGCTATGAACGCACACGTCTACGCCACTTTCATGCCAAAGCCTCTCAACGGTGTGCAGGGATCGGGGATGCACACGCATCTCTCGTTGTTTGAAGGCGAACACAACGTGTTCCACGACCAAGAGGGCCCATACGGTATGTCTGAGATCGCCCGTCGGTTCACCGCAGGCCTGCTTCGCCACGCACGCGAGATCACAGCGGTAACCAACCAGCTCGTGAACAGCTACAAGCGGTTCGCCGAACCCTCAGAGGCCCCGCCTTATGTTGCTTGGGCCCGAAACAACCGTTCGGCTCTGGTACGGATACCGGTTCGGCGGCTAGGGAGTTCTGAGTCGGCCCGAGTCGAATACCGAGCAATCGACGGTGCCTGCAACCCTTATCTTGCCTACTCACTTTTGCTGGCCGCGGGACTGCAGGGAGTAACCGAGGGCTATGAGCTTCCCGCAGAGACCGCTGCGAATCTGTTCGAGTTGACCGACCGTGAGCGGCGACAAAGAGGCGTGGAACCAATACCACGCTCACTGGACGAAGCACTTGAGGAGATGGAGAAGTCCGAACTCGCCCGAAAGACCCTCGGTGACCACGTCTTCGAATGGTTTCTGCGCAACAAGCGGGCTGAGTGGTCGCAGTACTGCGCGCAGGTAACCCCGTTCGAACTTGAACGATACCTACCTAGCTGGTGATCTGATATATGCCCCGGAGATCAAACCGATCCTTGCCGTTCCGGAATTTCTATGGGAAAGACAGCAGGAAGGCCCTTGACCAGGCGAGGGCAAGGCGATGACCAAGAAATCCATTGATCCGTTGATTGTCTACCCAGACCCGGCCCCGCCCGAGCTGGCACGTACCCTGGACATGGGTGGCTGGGTTTGGAAGGCAGCCGAGGATCCCGAGTCCGCTCGGTTGCAAGGCCCTGTTACGGGCTGGACCGCGGCGGTGATCGTGGCGGGTTCAGACCCTGAGGATGCATGGCGATTCTGTCGGGCCGTGCAAGCGGGTGATATCAACGCCGGTTCGGTTCTGCTGCTCTTAAACGGCGGGCAGCTCCTCGGACTTGACTCCGATGAGGATCTGTTTGATGACTTCTGCTTGTATCCGTTTCATCCTGTCGAGTTTGAGGCGCGGCTCAGGCACCTGCTTCGGCGTGGCGGGTCGATCGAAAGCTCCGATGTGATTGAGCATGGCCAACTGGTGATGAACTTGGAGTCGTATCGAGCACTTATCGGGGGACGGCCGCTTGATCTCACCTACATGGAATACGAGCTGCTTAAGTTTCTTGCCTCGCATCCCGGCAAGGTGTTCACCCGTGAAACGCTGCTGAGCCGAGTATGGGGGTACGAGTACTTTGGCGGTGCTAGAACCGTTGACGTTCATGTACGGCGACTGCGGGCCAAACTGGGAGAGGAGCACGCCAACCTCATACAGACCGTACGCTCCGTGGGGTACATATTCCGAACCGGTCGCTGAGTTCGCGTGCTTGCGGGCAGTAGGTAGGCCAAGTCGTTGCGTAGCGGCTTCGAGCCAATAGCTCGCGAACAGCCACACCGTGAAGCGGCCGATTGTCGGTCACGACCCGCTGAAAGCCGTAGCCGCAGTAGCGCCAACCTCGACTACCCGCCAACCTCAACTACCTGTAGGGATCGCCTTTTGACAGCACCAGGTACTCGTTGGGTGCGCCGTCGGCATCGGTGTTGTCGTGGTCGCTGCTGCGTCCCAGCATCTCGCCGAGCAAACCCGCCAAGACGGACATCGTAAACAGTACCGCTACCGGCATCACCACGACGAGCAAAACAATGATCGCGATGCCACCGAGGTCCATCGCCCGATTATGTCAGATTCTTCGGCGTCGCGGCGAAATCACATAGGCGATTCGGGATTGCCGAACGTGCCACGCTAATCCGCCTGCGGCACGCAAGCAGGTTGGTTCAACCGCGGGTCCGGTTCACCGGGCGGGCCATTCAGCGGGACAACCACGAGCCAACCAAGCGGCGGATGCCACCGCGGCGAAGACCGCCTCGCTGCCGTTTACCGTAGGTCCGTCGTCGGGTTCGATCGTCACCCGAATCGTCGGAGTGTCCACGGCGCGCAGGATCCCAAACGAGCGCAAGGTCAGGTCATGGATCTCGCCGTTTTCGTCAACGCCGAGCGACTCGCTGGTGACCAGACCCAGGCCCATATGTGCAGCCCCGGTGCAGTAAGAGCGCAACACTGTCTCATCAAGCGGGTCACCGCAACGGACCCAAACGTCGACCGATCCATCAGCGGAGATCGATGCGCTGGCAGCACCACCGCCGGGTGCGGTGATCCAGCCAACCTCACCTCGCAGCGCCGCAGCCATCGCTTCCATTTCGAGCCAGCCAGCACCGCGGATGTCCACGGCGGTGGGTGGACCCGCAATCTCAACCTCAACTACATGAACTCCAGGAGCTACCGCACCAATGACCTGGCGAATGCCCGGCGTGCGAGCAACGCGCACCACGCCGCTGCCGTCCGCTCTTAGGCCAGCTGCCAATGGTGGACGTTTGGGGCCTCTCCGCACAGCGTCAATGCGGCTATAGAGCACCCTTACCGGTTGTTGGTATCGGTCTGCCAGCATCCGGGCTGCGTCTGTGACCCGCGACGCACGCTTCGCTCCAAACGCCCCACCGTTTGCCAACGGGGATGCCGGTCTCCCCCCGGGTTCACACCAGGATGCGTCGGTCTCGAGGTAGCCCGGCTCAACCCATGAGGTCTGCAAGCTCAGTGCCCACTCACCGGCGGGCAGTGCAATAGGCGGGCCGAAAACCGCTGTGGTGTGTCGGGCCTGGTTCCCGGCGGCAAGCCGTAGCGCCTCAGCGCGCGTCGGGGCAACAACCCAACCATCACCTGAGGCTGCGGCGAACAATGCATCGGTGGGTGCGGTGTCGTCCGCGAATCCACCCTGCCCAAGGGCCACGTGCGGCCCAACCTGCTGTGTCACCCCGCCTTCGAGTTCGGCGCGCAATTCCGATGCACGCGCCGCAGTTTCGTTTGCCAGGCTGGCGTTGCGTACTGCGACCTTGACCCCAACCTCAACCCTTGCACTAACTTCCACCCCGGAATTGGGTTTGGCATCTGAATCGGGCTTCGGGTCAACCAACCCGGACCCGAACCTTTCCCACGCATCAATCACTGGCTGCCAGCCAGTGCATCGACAAAGGTGTGCAAGAAGCGCTTTGGCGGCCGCTTCGCGATCGTGGTGATCGGCTCCGGTTGCGCGCAGTCCCTCGAAACGACAGATGATGCCAGGAGTGCAGAAGCCGCACTGGCTCCCTCCGGTCGCGGCGAAGGCGTCGGCCCAGGCACCAGCAACGTTGGGATCAAACCCTTCAACAGTGATGATCGCCTTGCCGCGAAGACGCCGCACAGGTGTCACGCACGACACACGCGGCCGACCGTCAACCAGCACGGTGCAGCAACCGCACTGACCCTGTGGCGAACAGCCATCCTTCACCGACAGCACCAATGCCTGAAAGCGGAGCACATCCAGGAGTGTCAACGATCGGTCCCCAACCGTGACGGCCTGTCCGTTAACGGTGATCTCCAGCGTGTCGGAGTGATCGTCTGGCACCGGTACCAGGTTACGTTCCGCCAGGCGACTCCGAACGGCCCGCCAAAATCAACTGACCGTGCCCTACACCGACCTCAATCAACCCACATCACGCGGCGCGATCCACACAACCAACATCGCAAGATTGGAGCAGCTTTCGTGTTTAGCCGCGGCCCACGGCCGTGCGATCAGTACACCAAACCAAAGCGACCGGCTAGCTAGAAGAATCAGCTAAACGACTGGCCACAACCGCAGGTTCGTTGAGCGTTCGGGTTATCAATTGAGAACCCGGCGTCTGTTAGACCGTCGCGGTAATCCAGTGTGGCACCTTCCAGCAACATCGCCGAGGATTGGTCAACAATCACATCAACGGAGCCATACTTGGCCGTAACGTCATCGTCGTCGCGGTCCGTATCAAAGTACATCTCATACGAAAAGCCACTGCAACCACCGGGGCGTACCGCGACCCTTAGGGCAAGTCCCTCCTCGGATTCGGATGTGAGCAGTTCGTCTACCTTTGAGGCCGCAGAATCCGTGAGCATAATCATCTTGACTTCTCCTCGATTGTCGGGCGGAAAACCCGCATGCCGTCAACGGTAAGCATCCTATCGTTGAAGATCCCTATCCTACGATCGTGACCGTCACCGCAGCACTGCCGACCACCGAACACGTCATGGCGATGCTCCGCGGCGTGATTGATCCAGAACTCGGCAGCGACATCGTCGAGTTGGGAATGGCCAAGAGCGCCCAAGTGGACGACTCAGGTGTGATTCGCCTCGAAATTGCATTGACCACCTCAGGTTGTCCGCTACGGGCGCAGATCCAGCGAGATATCAGAAACCGACTCGTCTCGCTGCCTGGCGTTACCCGGGTGCAAATCAACTGGAGCGAGTTGACCCCCACCGAACGTTCCGAGGCGATGGCCCGAGCCCGATTCAACGTGAGCCGGGACGCCCCCAGCACGGCGGTACCGCCGACAGCAAAGGTGCTGATGATTGCCTCCGGAAAGGGTGGCGTCGGCAAGTCGTCTGTCACCACGAACGTGGCGGCAGCGCTGGCCGTGCTGGGTTACAGAGTCGGTGTGATGGACGCGGACATTTGGGGTTTCTCGGTTCCTCGGATGCTGGGCGTTGATGGTGACCTGATCGCGATGGAGGGCAAAATCCAGCCGATCATTCGGCGATTCGGCGAAGGACGCTTGGAGATCGTCTCGATGGGGTTCCTCGTCGAGCAGGAAGACTCGGCTTTGATGTGGCGTGGGCTGATGCTCAACCGGGCGGTTCAGCATTTCTGTCAGGACGTTGACTGGTCCGAGGATCTGGACTATCTGCTGATCGACATGCCACCGGGAACCGGTGACGTCCAGATGGGTTTGGCGAAGATGTTGCCACGAGCGGAGATGTTGATCGTTACCACCCCAGCGCTCAACGCCCAGAAAGTTGCAGCCCGGATCGCCGATATGGGACACAAGAACTACCTGCGAATCGTCGGCGTGATCGAGAACATGACGGAGTTCGTCGCGGCCGACGGGAGCCGTCACAGCCTGTTCGGGTCTGGGGGTGGTCAGCAACTAGCCGATGCGATCGGGGCTCCGCTGCTGGGACGTGTCCCGATCGAAGCGGCAGTGTCCGAAGGTGGCGACACAGGTGAGCCCGCAGTGCTCGGCGAGGGTGCCGCATCCGATGCGCTACGCGCGATCGCCCAAGCCATAGCCGACGAGTACGTACCACCAGTTGAGATGGCCGGTTGTTCGGCCCGGATGCTTGATGCGGCTGTACAAGCTCTCGACAAGATGGACGCGGAGGCCGGTTGAGAGCTACCGCTCCGATCAGCTCCCGCCGAACCGTCGTCTGAGCGCCTTGCTTAGCTCCCGGATGTGATTTGCGGGCCTGATTCGTCGTCGGGTGGTTGATGTCTTACTTCGCCGACATCAACCACGTGTGTTGTGGTGCCCATCGTACCAAACACACGGCTTCGGAACCTGCGAATCAGTGCCTTGCGTACCACTACCCGGGTAGGGAAGAACAAAAGCAGCAACCCGACTGAGTCAGTGAGAAAACCCGGAGTCAGCATGAGCGCCCCTGCGATGGCCACAAGAAGACCGTCAACGATTTCAGCAGTTGGGCTCTCCCCCGCGCTCAGGCGTTGTTGTATGCGAAAGATCAGGCCGAGCCCTTCGCGGCGCACCATCCAAGCGCCCACAAGGCTGATCAAGATCACCAGTCCTATCGTCTCAAAGCCACCCAGAACCTGGCCGACCTGGACGATGATGAAGATCTCCACGATCGGCACTATCAAGATCATCAAGAAGACAATGCCGAACACACCGACATCCTAGAGCACTGTTGATTCGAGCGGGCGGTCGCTGACAGCAGGATCATCACGGCTAGCCGCGTCGGCGGTGAGCACTGTTGATTCGAAGGTGCGGTCGCTGCAGGGCCGGCGCAAGGATCTAGGATCGCAAGACGGTGAATGCCGATCGTCCTCCTTCAATCGACAAGCTGGCCCGCTCGATGGCAGATCTGGGGCTTCCTCACCCGATCCTTGTGGCAGCAGCCCGAACGGCCGTCGCGGCCGGGAATGCCCATGAGGCCCGCCACATCGCCGTCACCATGAAGCGCAACATGCTGCGCCCGGTGATCAATGGCACGGGCACGCTGTTGCACACAAACCTCGGCCGGTCACCACACCAGTGGGTGCAGACCGAGGACTACACAAACGTTGAATTCAATCTTGAGACCGGTGACCGCGGCTCACGCATGGCCGGCGTCGGAGCGATGATCGCCCAAACGTGTGGCGCAGACGACGCCTTGGTGGTCAACAATTGTGCCGCCGCTGTGTTGTTGGTATTGGCCGCGTTGGCCGAAGGAACTGACGTTGTGGTTTCTCGGGGCGAACTCGTTGAGATTGGTGGTGGTTTCCGAATTCCCGACGTCATGGAACGTTCCGGCGCTCGTCTTATCGCAGTGGGTACCACGAATCGCACCCGTAGCGCCGATTTCGTAGCCGCCATCGCACACCCAGCCAACAATGTTTCGTCCATTTTGAAGGTGCACCAATCGAACTATCGGATCGTGGGCTTCACCGAGGCTCCCTCATTGCCAGACTTGGCGCGTCTAGGTCCTCCGCTGGTGGCCGACATCGGCTCGGGCCTGTTGGATTCGCGTTGTCCCTGGCTAAGAGGTGGCCCACCGAACTGGCTCAATGGTGAGCCAGCGGCACGCCAAAGCCTCCGCGCAGGCGCGGCACTGGTCACGTTCTCATGCGACAAACTCTTCGGTGGACCCCAGGCCGGTGTCATTGCCGGCGATGCCGAGATGGTTGCGCGTTGCGCGAGACATCCGCTTGCCAGGGCCTTACGCCCCGGCTCGCTGGTGCTCGGGGCGCTACAGGCAACGGTGCTCAGCTACCTTCGCGGTGACGGCGAGTCCATCCCGTTTTGGCGCATGGCCACCATCGGCGTGGGCGAACTCAAAGAACGTGCCCAGGCGATAGGGGTCGGCACGGTTATGGAGACGACATCAACACCGGGTGGTGGTACCCTTCCCGGGGTTGAGATCCCTTCGGTGGCGGTCGCGGTCGCAGGAGACCGCCGCAGAGAACTACGAGCCCGGCCACGTCCGATCGTGGCCCGTGTTGTTGACGGATGGACGTTGATCGATTTGCGGACCGTTCTTCATAGCGACGACGACGAGATTGCGGCCGCTATCGCCGCGCTGGATTGACGCATGCACGTGGTCGCCACGGCCGGTCACGTTGATCACGGCAAGTCAACCCTCGTTCGGGCTCTCACCGGCACCGATCCGGATCGTCTACAGGAAGAAAAAGCTCGCGGTCTGACGATCGACCTGGGGTTCGCAAGCCTGGAACTGCCCTCGGGAAAAGATATCTCGTTCATTGATGTGCCCGGCCATGTTCGATTCCTCAAGAACATGCTTGCAGGTACGGGCGGCATTGATGCCAGTCTGTTCGTAGTCGCCGCCACCGAAGGATGGAAGCCACAAAGCGAGGAACATCTTCAAATCCTGTCGCTGCTTGGGATCCGTCATGGGCTCATTGCGCTCACAAAGATCGGGCAGGCCGATGAGGAACTCATAGAGTTAGCGGAACTTGATGTCGCCGAACATGTGCACGGAACCTTTTTGGCCGACGCGGCGATTGTCGGCGTAGACCCGATCGACGGTCTCGGCATCAAGGATCTTCTCACCAATCTCGAAGATCTCTGCGTCCGAACACCAACCGCCACCGACAACAACAAGCCGCGCCTGTGGATCGACCGGGTATTCGCTGTGAGAGGTGCAGGCACGGTGGTCACCGGCACTCTCACAGGCGGATCGATCCACGTCGAGGATCAACTCTTGCTGCTTCCACAGGCTTGCCCGGTTCGGGTTCGGGCTCTGCAGAGCAGACATATCGAACACAACAAGATCAGCCCCGGCAACCGCGTAGCAGTGAACCTGTCGGGGATTGGCCATGACCGAATCGCCCGCGGCGACGTGTTGGTGGTCCCTGATCAGTGGCACATCACTCAAAAAGTCGATGCATCATTGAACGTGCTTGGCGCGGTGGATCGTCCCGTAACCCGCCGCGGTGCCCACGTGGCTTACTTCGGGTCAGGGGAATATCCGGTTCGGTTGCGGGTGCTCGGGCCCGACACCATCAAACCCGGGGACTCGGGTTCGGTTCGCCTGTACCTACCGGTAGGTTTGCCGCTCGTTCCCGGCGACAGGTTCGTTGTCCGTGAGTCTGGGCGGGGGGTCACGGTTGGTGGCGGCGAAGTGCTCGACGTCGACCCTATCCTGGCCGCTTCTCGGGCCACTCCGGACCGCAACGCCCACCGTGTGGTTGCCGAGCGAGGGCGGGTCACGGTCGACCTTCTGGAACAGCTCACCGGGCAGCGCCATCATCCCGACGTGGGCCACTGGGTCGTCGCCAAAGCCGAAGCTGATCGGGTGGCTTCCGGGCTGCGGGACCGAGTTGGTGGGGCGGGGCCCTTAGGTCTCGACATTGCCTTGCTTGATGACTTCGAACGTGCCGTTTTGGACTCACTCGATGATCTGGAGACATTTGACGGCTATGCCCGTTGGGCGGGAACAGCCGATCCGATGGCCGAGCACTATTTTGTCGCTGAACTGGAGTTGGATCCTTTCAACCCGCCCGAGCCGACGAACGTGGACCGCAACGAACTGCGTCAGCTCGCGCGTCGTGGCGAGATCGTGGAATCCGCTGGCGTTTACTTCGCGGCTTCGGCGATTGAACAAGCGGCTGTGATCGTGGCGGGGTTACTGGCCAGCCGACCCGACGGGATCACCGTAGCCGAGGCTCGAGACGCCTGGGCCACGACCCGCAAGTTCGCTATCCCGTTGATGAACACGTTGGACCAAACCGGCGTGACCCGCCGCCGCGGTGATCGACGAATCCCAGGCCCCCGGCTCCCTGAGCACAATCCGGGCCCAGTACCAGGGGCTAGGGACAATGGGGGCTAGGGACAATGGGTCGGGGTTCTGGCCAGGGAACGTCTCTCGTTTGCGCTCATACCGCCCCATATTCCGTGCTGCTCACGAATCGCAAGTGCATATGCGAGGCATTCGTCAATCACCGGACACTGAGCGCAGATCGCCTTAGCCATAGCTTCACGGTAGCGCTTCTCGTCACGGCGCTCGGGCTTGTCGGGGGGAAAGAAAACGGCCGCCTGCGGCCCCCGACACGCTGCTCGATGCTGCCAATCGAGTTGCTCGCCTTGCGGTCTCACTTGCGGTCTCATCAAGCCCCGAGTTTCCTCACTGCATCGGGAATAGCAGATATCGGCTGTCATAACAAGCTCATCCCGAAGATTTAGGCTTCACCCGATGCATCTGGGACTTCAGATCTGGCATCAGCGGACCGCCGTTGCCATGGATCTGGGGATCTCAAATCTGGCCAGCGGACCGCCCTTGCCTTAGATGGATCGGACCGGCTCTATGGGCGCAACCTTTATGACCGCATCTCCCGATAGTCGCGGGCTCCGCCCTCCTCAGGCTCAATTTCTAGGTACAGACCCTCAATGCCCACAACCCTTACCCGATCATTCTTGGCGATCGGAGTGGTGCGGTTGACCCGAGCTCTCCACGGCGCCCCTTCAACAAGGACCACTCCCTGCTTGGTTATGTCCTCGGTCGCCGTGGCGATGGACCCGATCATCCATTCTCGGCCGATGGTCGGTGTTCCGAATCGAGAGCGGATCATCGCTGGCATACCCGTGGTCATTGCCAAGGCCAGACCGATAATCCCTGCCATCAAGGTGATCCATGGGATCGATAGCTCGTCGTAGAGGGTGAGTGAACCGATCGTCAAGCAGATCGTGGCGATGATCGACCAGAGGCGTGGGACACCCGTTTGAACGTCAATCGCGTAGCCGAACATGGCGACTATCAACAATGTCAAAGCCCATCGGTTGGTCGGCAAGACGGTGAGCCCGTAGCAGGCAACGACGAAACAGAAAGCACCGAGCGCTCCTGCAATGCCCACACCCGCCGTGTAAAATTCAAAGATCAGCAAGCTGGCTCCGACCAGGAACATCAGGTAGGCCAAAGCCGGGCTGGCAAACGAATGTACCCAGCCGTCAAGTACGGAGAGCTTCGAGAAGCGAATCGCTGAGATTGGTCGGCGTTCCGGCCCATCGTCACCTTCCACGATTTCGGACTCAAAGCCCGGCAGTCCCAGCACAAAGAAGGCGAGTGTCGGCGAGTTGCGTTCGGCCAATCCGAGGTCAATTGCTCCCAGATCGTCGACCGTGTCGTGACGCAGGGTCTCTGCCACCTCCAACAATCGGGGCATCATCAACGACTCGGGTAGGACGAGTTCACCCAAGTTGCCGAACTTGGAACCGACCGAGACCGCCATCTCTGAAGTGGTAGCGATCAACTGGGCCACGCCCCGTTCGGCTTTGGCGTTCGCGCCGACCCAGGCATACACCGCAACATCAGATCCGGCGATGGCCTCGGCTAACTCCACCAGCCGGGGGGTTGACACGACTGAGTGGGTGCTGTTGACCTGTAGGACGAGTCCACCGGAACCTTCGGCTTCGGATCGCTCGATTGCTCGCTCGATCGAGTCGGCCACGATCCCGTCGAGCAGCCCGCTGATCTGCAGGACATCAAACACCGGCGCTTTGGGATCGGGCGCTTCGACAGAGTCCTGCACCGCGTTGAGGTGACCCACCGAGCCAGATGCATGCAACGGTGAGAGCACCATCAGGGCCCCGGTCAGGGTTGCGGCGAACCCCACCGCTAGGGTGACTCGACGCCTCAGGTTCGATCGAAACGGCGAGGAGTTGGATGGATCCCGGTCAATTCTTCGCATCGTCGAGGGTCCTGATCGTGGCTGGCAAGGGTGGCGTGGGGAAGACAACCACAGCCGCGACGATCGCAACCGCAGCGTCAAGGTATGGCCTCTCGGTACTGGTGGTGGAGGTGGCGGGCCGATCGGCCGTGGCCTCAATGTTCGGTGCTGGCCCGCAATCCTACGCAGAGACGATTCTGGTTCCCGGATGCAACGTCGTTGGCAGCGAAGATGACGGCATCACGGCCACCGCTGCGGTAGCGAATTCCGCCGAAGACTCAAGCCGACACGGCCCGGTCCTGGGCCGCTCCATCACCCCGGATCTGGCGCTGATCGAATGGATGTCAAGAAACGGGTTCGAGCGGATCGTGAAGCGCATGGCCGGATCGGGCATCCTTGAGGTGATCGCCACGGCCACCCCCGGCATCAAGGATCTGCTCGTTCTTGGTCGCATCAAGGCGCTGGAGTTGGACCACGACGCCGATCTGATCGTCGTTGATGCTCCCGCGGCCGGGCACGCACTCGGCTTTCTTCGCAGCCCAACAGGAGTGCGCGACACCACCCGCACAGGAGTTCTGCATCGTCAAGCCGATGAAGTGCTTGAACTGATCGGCGACCCGGCACGCTGCCGGGTGATGCTCGTTACGATTCCCGAGGAAACTCCCACTAATGAACTTATTGAGACGGCATTCGCAATTGAGGACGAGATGGGTGTGGCTCTGGCACCGGTTGTGGTCAATTGCGTGCTGCCCGAACTCGACGGGTTGGACAAGTCGCTGAAATGGGTGGAGGCCACCACCGCGGAGATTTTCGACATGCAGACAGCGGCAACGTTAAGACTTGGCCGACAACGACTCCAGGCTGACCAACTCGCCCGGCTCGCCGAGCAGTTGCCGCTGCCGCAGATTTGTCTGCCGCATCTGTTCACTCCACAGATTCGTAGTGAGGAATTGTGTGGACTTGCCGGGGTGTTTGAGGACCAGGTACGGAAACTGAAGCCGTGACCGCTGCGATTACCGGTGACAACAGCCCCTGTTCGATCCCCAACCATTGCACGTCAGCAGAGGTACCTCGCCTCAGCGTCTCAGAGACGTTACAGGACCGCTGTGTAATCGTGTGCTGTGGTGCGGGAGGCGTTGGCAAGACAACCATCTCCGCTGCCTTGGCGATGAACGCGGCACTGGCCCGAAAGCGTGCAGTCGTCGTCACTATCGACCCAGCGAAACGACTCGCCGATGCGCTCGGTATCACCAAACTGTCGAACACTCCGACAAGAATCGATGGGCCCTGGGAGGGCACGCTGCATGCACTAATGCTCGACGCGAAGTCGACGTTTGATGAGGTCGTGCGACTTCACGCTGACAACGATTCGCAGGCCGAACGAATCTTCGCCAACCGCTTCTACCGCAACGTAGCGACGAAACTCTCTGGCACTCAGGACTACATGGCGGTCGAGAAACTCAACGAGCTGCATAACAGCGGTGATTTCGATCTGGTGGTGGTGGACACACCGCCCACACGCGATGCCTTGGCCTTCTTGGAGGCACCGAGGTTCTTGACCCGGCTGTTGAACAACCCGATCTACCGGCTGGTCACGGCTCCGAGGCGAGGACCGTTGAAGCCGCTCAACACCGCTGCCCAGAAGATCCTCACTCGACTTGCCCGGATCGTGGGAGCAGGGGTAGTGCAAGGAGCAATCGCCTTCTTCCAAGCGTTCGAGGGTATGGAGGAGGGATTCCGTCAGCGAGCCACCGACACCACGGAGCTGCTGCACGGCGACCGCAGCGCGTTCGTGCTGGTCGCGTCTCCTCGTGGCGACACAATCGCCGAAACTCGCTACTTCCTGGATCGGCTAAGAGCCGTCGATCTTGACGCCGCTGTCCTGATCGTCAATCGGGCGCTTCCTGCGTTGTCAACCTCGCTTTCGCGTAGCGCCGAACTGGCAGCATCTCTAGAAGGAACCTCGTGTGGCTCAGCGGCGCAGGCACTGGTCGACCATCGTCAGATGAACCACGCCGACGAAAAACGGATCGGTGAACTCACCGCCAGCTCTCCCGACGCGGCCGTGGCGCGCGTCCCGCTCCTGGCGAGCGACGTCCACGATGTGCAGGAACTTACCCGCATAGCCAGGTTCCTCGCCTGAGTTCATGGCCGGATCTATCAATCCGGCTATGCGTCGAGTGCCTTGACTGCCTCGGCGAAGTCCTCTTTGACCGGGACAATGCGGTCGAACCCCGTGGTGTGCAGCAGTCGGGTGATATGCGCACGATCGCAAAACACGGCAATGCGGCCGTCGTTGTCACGCACCCGGCGGATACCGCCGATAAGGGCACCAAGGCCAGCTGAATCCATGAATTGCACCCCGGCGAGATTTACGAGAAGGCGTGATTCGTTGCCGAGCTCGGCGAATGCCTCACGGAACTGAGCTACGGAGTAGGCATCAAGTTCACCCTCCGGGCACAACTCGACATGGGTCGGAGTCGAGCGGTTGACACGGATCTCGAGCACGACCCCAATGCTAACCGAGGTAAGGACCCGGGCCTCGCTGGCAGGCACACGATGGGCACAGGTGTACCATCGACGCGTGACCAACATCCTGCTGGCCACCGACTCCGACGAACTCACCAATGAGATCGAGGCGGCCGTGGACGGACTATGCATTCTGTACCGTGTAAAGGCAGGCGTGAAGGTGATCTCGGCGATTACCGAGATTGACCCGGCGGTCGTGCTTCTGGATCTGCGGATCGGGAACATGGGAGGTATCGCCACCTGCTTGGCGGTGCGCCAACGTGAGGAACGCGGCGACCTCAGACCACGCAGAATCTTATTGCTCTTGGACCGAGACGTTGATGTCTTCCTGGCACGTGAGGCGGGAGCCGACGGCTGGCTGGTCAAGCCGATCGAGGCTCTCTCGACTCGACGCGCCGTGAAGGACGCGCTCACAGTCACCGCCGCAGAACCAACCCAATAAGACTCCAGCGAGCCCGCTCGGCCTTGATCTCGTTTGACCTTCTGGACCGCTATTCCGGGTAGTCTCAAAGGCCTGCACGCGGGCAGTGGCGCAGGTTGGTAGCGCGCCTCGTTCGGGACGAGGAGGTCGTGGGTTCAAATCCCGCCTGCCCGACCGACAAACCCTGGACCGATCCAGAAATTAGATATCAAAGCCGATGGCTGCGATCGGGGTGGCCTGTGACATCTGAGGTGGCTCAGCCATCAGCGGCATGAACGACTCCATCGCTTTCTTCATGGCGCCGCTCTGTCCATGCGACTGCATTGATTCCGGGCCTGACATCAACGCGAAGAACCAGAACTGGTTCCCTTCGCCGCGATGATACGAATAGATCTCACAGCCGGGTTCGTCTTGGGCGGCTGTGACCATGGCACCAAGGACTTCCGCCATCTCATCGCCTTTGCCATCCTGACATGTGATCGTCCCTATCATCGTCACTTTGCTCATCGTCTGCTCTCTTTCGGTTTCGGTGGGATACTTCCGAAGATCCATTCGGAGCGGTGACTGTACCCGCCAGACGTGGCCCCAGCCGTACCCCTGCCACTGCACATCCTGCTCAACGGCTCCGTCACCGCACCAGCCAGACATAGCCCCAGCCGAATGACATCACCAAGCACAACACCGTGATCGGCCAGCAACTGCACCCACCAGACACAACCCCAGCCACTCCACACCCTGCTCAACGGCTCCGTCACCACACCAGCCAGACACAGCCCCAGCCGAATGACATGACGGCCCGCGCCCAGCATTGCAGATCCGGGTACAAACACCTCCGCACAGACGTTGCCGCCGATAATCATCTTGTGTGGGTACATAGGAACCGAGCGGGCGGCGAGCGATACTTTCTGGGATGGCTGACGACTTGATCTTGCGATCGGCTGTCTCGCTTGCAGCAAGCATCCGAGAAGGTCTTCTAAGCGCCACAGAAGTCGTTGAGGCTCACCTTGATCGCATTGAAGAGGTGAATGACAAGATCAATGCCATTGTCGCCCCCAGGCCACGCAGTGAGGTGCTCGCAGATGCCGACGCCGCGGACTGCGTTGCTCCGGCGGATCGGGGAGCACTGCACGGGCTCCCGGTTGCCATCAAGGACCTTGAGCCGGTAGCGGGACTGCCGACACGCAAGGGTTCGCTCACTACCTCGGCGGCTCCGTCACAACGAGACGGGATAGTTGCCGCACGACTACGGGCGGCGGGGGCGATCATCGTCGGCAAGACAAACACTCCTGAGTTCGGAACGGGAAGCCACACCTTCAACGAGGTCTACGGAGTCACACGAAACCCCTGGAATCCTGCTCAAAGCGCGGGTGGCTCATCGGGAGGTGCTGCGGCGGCGCTGGCGGCCCGTATGTTGCCCATCGCCGATGGATCCGATCTCGGTGGTTCGCTGCGCAACCCGGCGGCATGGAACAACGTGGTCGGGTTGCGCCCATCGCTGGGTCGTATTCCGGAATACATTGATGCTTCCAGCCATCTGATTCGTCTCGGGGTCACCGGCCCGATGGGACGAACGGTCGCCGACACAGCCCTATTACTTTCGGTGCTGGCAGGCCCGCATCCCGGCGACCCGCTGAGCCTCAGCGAGAACCCTTCGATATTCGCCCATTCGCTGCCTGCCACCACCGAGGCCACGATCGGGTGGGTGGGCAACCTCGCGCTGTTTACCTGCGCGAACGAACCTTTGATGCTCGCCCGAGCGGCAGCCGAACGTGTGAGAGCCGTCGGTGGCTCATTTCGCGAGATTGACGTTGATCTTTCGATGGCTGAGTTCGTGTTCCGTGTCTTGCGGGGCCTCGCATACCGCAGTCTCGGTAGCTCGATTCCCGAGGACCGGCACATCTTGTTGAAGGACACTGTTCGTGAAAATATTGCCTATGGGAGACGCTTGAGTGTGGACGATGTAATGCGATCTGAGCGCAGCCGCGCCTGCTTGCATATGGAGATGACGTCGGCGTTTCGACAGGTTGACGTCCTAGCTCTGCCCACGACACAGGTTGAGCCGTTCAGTACCGATATCGAATATCCCACCGAGATCGCCGGTCAACCCATGGCCGACTACCTGAGTTGGATGATGTCAAACTGTGTCATCTCCGCAACTGGATGTCCTGCCATCTCAATACCCGCGGGTTTCACCCTGAGCGACCTCCCGGTAGGTCTGCAATTGGTCGCACCTGTCAATCGGGAACGACAATTGCTCAGTGTGGCCTCAGCAGTTGAAGCCGCCCTTCCCCTGTTTGACCGGTACCCCGTTGCACTTGGTTCTTGATCGCAGCCTAACACCGTGCACACTGCCCCACCCAAGAACTACTCTCTGCAAGTCCCCAAGGAATTCTTCCCGTGGCTCATCAAGACCATCGCGCAACTAGCTCGGAGACGGAACTGACGATCCTCATTCTCTGTCACAACGAACAGGGATCAATTACCCATTGCGTCCAATCGGCGTTTGGGTTTCTAGAACGCAACAACATTCGCGGAGAGATTCTGGTAGTTGATAACGCGAGCCATGACGATTCCGCTACCTACGCAGAATCTGCAGGAGCGCGGGTGATACACGAACCCCGTCAAGGCTACGGCTACGCAAGTAACGCAGGTATCGCCGCCGCTCAAGGAGACTTCATCATCATGGGCGACGGCGATGGAGAACATGATCTGGACAACCTCGAACCATTTTGGGCTGAACTACAGAGGGGTTATGACTTCGTAATCGGTAATCGCTTTCGAACCAACGGTCCGAAAGGGTCACCCAGTTCAGGCATCCTGCGCCGCTATGTGGGCAATCCGGTGCTGTCAAGAATCGGAAGGCACTTTTTCCCATCGCCGGCTCGCGACTTCCACTGCGGGCTCAGGGCATTTCGCACTAACAGTGTGCGTGCGCTTGCACTTCAAAGTCCAGGTATGGAACTGTCAAGCGAAATGATCGCGAAAGCCGTACGCATGAGGATGCGAATTGCTGAAGTTCCCGTAATCCAACAACCAACATTTGATCCAAACCGATCCTCCAAACTTCGCACATGGCGAGACGGCTGGCGCCATCTTCGCGTGTTGCTGATGTTTAAACCTCGATGGTTTTTCCTCTATCCAGGATGTCTACTATTGACGATAGGCGCAATAATGGAAACCGTTCCGATATTTCATCGAGTCGAAGCAGGAGGGCATTTCGGAGCTTACACAATGCTATATGGGTCGGCGGCAATTGTTGCCGGAAATCAGTTGGTTATCCTTGCATTTTTTTCCAATATGTTTTATGCACATATTGGTATGGCAAATAACCGCTGGGGTGTGTGGCTCCAAAAGGTTGGTGCACCCGAAACCATATTTGTTGTAGGCTTTATCTTAGCAGTACTCGGATCGGTGGGTAGCATATGGGGCCTATTCCTGTGGGACACGGTCGGTGATTTCCTGATTGATGCACGCCTACGTGTAGCAATTCCCTCTGTGACGCTCTTGATAATTTCCATACAACTCATGTCCTCCGTTTGGTTCATGGCGCAGATAGCCTCATCCCGATACTCATCCCCTCCAGAGAATGCTGAACCAATTCACCAATAGAGCGAATCCCTAAGCCAAACCCCACCCGACTGGCTCCTGCTAGTCAGAGTCACTCACCCGATGCCTTAACGAAGCGACTGGCGGAAATATTGGTATCTCCACCGTAATATTAGTGTGACTGGCCATCACAGGGGTCTGTGACGAAAGATTATCCAATCAGGCTTCGGCGTTGCGCATCGCCTGCCAAATACGCCGCGGACCCAAAGGCATGTCAATATGACGAATACCGAGGTGCGATACTGCATCAACTACAGCATTATGCACCGCCGGTCCTGCGCCGATCGTGCCCGCCTCACCAATCCCTTTGGCCCCCAGCGGATTGCGATCGGTAGGAGTCTGCATCTCGATCCGCTCAATGTTCGGCAACTCAGCCGCTGAAGGGATGGCATAATCCATGAAATTGGTCGTAAGCGGGTTGCCATAATCGTCGTATTCGACCGACTCGAGAAACGTGTGGGCGATACCGGCCACCACTCCGCCGTGCACTTGACCGTCCACAATGGCCGGGTTGACGATCGTGCCAGCATCGTCGCATGCCAAGTGGCGCAGGATTGTGACCTCACCGGTTTGTCGGTCCACCTCCACCACCGACAGGTGCGCACCGAAGGGGAACGTCGCAGCGGGCGGCGAGAAATCGTCAATAGCCTGCAACGGATCTGCACTGGTAGCCACGATGTGGGCTGCAAGATCGGCCCATGTCCGGGTAATGGCGGGCGAACCAGCAACCGAGAAGGTGCCCGAATCGGCAACCAGCACAATGTCGGCGGGGTCGGCTTCGAGCATGTCGGCAATAACTTCTCGTGCTTGCACGACGAGGTCTTCGCAGGCCCGGTGCACAGCAGAGCCGCCGACCTGCAACGAGCGCGAACCTCCGGTGCCGGAACCTCGGGCGACCTCGTCGGTATCGCCATGGCGCACCTCAATCTGATCGATCGCCATCCCGGTGACTTCGCTGGCCAGTTGGGCAAACGTCGTGTGGTGGCCCTGCCCGTGTGAAGACGAACCGGTCAACACCAACACCGAACCGTCCGGCCGCAACACAACTTGGGCGAACTCCGATCCCCCTATCGGGTTCGTGATCTCGCAATAGGTGCACCATCCGAGCCCGAGCAGCCTCGCTTCGGGATCAGCACGGCGACGCTGCTGCTCTGCGCGAAGTTCGTCGTAGTTCGCCGCCTCCATCACCGCATCAATGGCGGCGATGTAGTCACCGCTGTCCATGTCCGCACCAGTCACGGACACCACGGGGAACGCATCGGCCGCAATGACGTTTCGACGTCTTACCTCCACCGGATCCAAACCGACTTCTGCTGCGAAGACGTCAATGATCCGCTCAATCACCGAGGTGGCCTCGGGTCGTCCGGCACCCCGGTACGCACCAACGGGCGTAGTGTTGGTCACCACCGACACTGACGAGAACGCCACCGCATCAATGGCGTAGACCCCCGGAGCCATGAGCCGGGTGAAGATAGGTAGCGCGGCTCCGATGTTGGGATAGGCACCAGCGTCTTGAATCACATCGAGTCGATAAGCGATAATTCGGCCGTCGGCGGTGCCGCCAATTGTGGCGTCGTAGCGCAAGCTCCTAGCGTGGCTTTGGCCGACCATGTTCTCGGTACGGGTCTCGGTCCAGCGCACGGCACGACCAAGATGCCGGGCAACGCGGGCCACGACCATGTCCTCAGCGTACGCGCCGTTCTTACCGCCGAACCCTCCGCCGACGTCTGGTGTGATCACGCGAACCTGATGAGGCTCCACGCCCATCGCCTCAGCGAGTTCATCTCGTGTTCGATGAGGGAACTGGGTGCAGGACCACTGCGTGAGCCTTTGCGTACCGTCATCGTCGGCCCACTGTGCCACCGCAGCACGGGGCTCGATCGGGGCGACCGCCATCCGGTGATTGACCATCGACAGGTTGGCTACCACGTCGCAATCTTCGAAGAGGTCATCGTGGTCTTGTTGACCCTGCACAGCCGACCCAAGTTCAAACACCACGTTGGTGTTGGCGTCAGCGAACAAGATAACCTCGTTGTCGCAGGCTCTGCGAGGATCAATCACCACCTCAAGCGGCTCGAGATGCACTGCAACGAGTTCAGCCGCGTCAACACCGGCCGCAGGGGTTTCGGCCACGACAACGGCCACGGGCTCACCTACATAACGCACGCGGTCGTTGGCCAGCCAGGTGCGGCACATGGCCTGATTGAACATGGGCATTGAGGGCGGGCGGGCTTGCAGGGAAAGGGCGGCCGCGGTGAACACCCCAACGATTCCCGGTGCCGCTTCGGCTTCGGATATGTCAATTTCGGTGATCTGGGCGTGGGCCATTGACGAGCGAACAAACACCGCGTGCAGTGCATCGCTGGGTCCGACATCGTCTACATACATCCCGCCCACGGTCAGCAGTGCAGGATCTTCGACGCGCACGACGCTGGTCCCGATCATGCTCATCGTCGGAGGCGTTTCGCCAAGGGTACCCACTGGTGCAGACTCATCGCCAAGGGTCCTCTGTGTCGCTCGATCGCCATGAAGATAGTGCCGGTCGCCGCCTGTTACCACATCGCCAATGACGCCCCACCCGGCCCCGATCAAAGCGGGCTTCGCACTGAACCCGCATCGGTTCCGCATTTCCGACGCTTGGCGTAGTACACCTACGATCTAGGGATGGATGGTCCCGGACTGTACGACATCGTCGGGGAATACTTCAAACTGGGTGCACACATCTGCGGTACCGACGTTGATGCGAAAACCGTTAGTTGGCTCACCCGTCATCTTCAGGTGAGAGGAATGGAGGTTCGCCACGATCCGGTGCCTTTCGAACGCTATGTGGCCGACAGTGTCCTTACGGCCGACGGCGAGCAGATTGAACATTTGCCGTTGTTCTACGAGTGGACCGGCACGATCGACACTACTGATGTCTTGGTTGAACTCGTTGATGTGGGTAGCGGTGGCCAGATAGGTGTACTTGACGACGTCGTGGATACGGCGGCTTCTACCGGCACCGCCGCCGGAGTTTTCTGCACCAATCATCCCAACGGCTCGTTGGTAGCGGTCAACCGTGCTATCCGGGCGGGGTCGGGTTACCCGGTTGTGTTGGCAGCGGGCCGTGATCATTGCCGACTCGTGGCAGCACAGAGAGCTTTAAGGCATGAGGTCGGCGTATCCGGAACCGTGGACCGAGGAGTCCGACTTCAGATGAGTGCCTCGATCCAACCCGCTCTTACCACCAACATCATCGCCCGCAACAACATTCGCGGTGAACCATTGATGCTTACAACTCCTTTGACCGCCTGGGTCGGCGCAGCCGGAGAGCGCGGTACAGGCATCGCGATTCTCCTTGAGTTGGTTGAGCGTCTGGGTAATAGCGAACCACTGCTAGTTGTGGCGAGCGGTGGTCACGAACTTCACTACCTCGGGATTCGTAAGTGGACTGCTGATCTGGCCGATCTGCCTCGGGCAATTGTCCATATCGGTGCATCGGTCGCGGTCACCGAACCATCAAGATTTGCGCAGCGACGCCTTTCGCCGGACCGGCTAGCCATGACCAACCTCGGCGGCGCCGCTGGGAGTGGTATCAAGGATGCACTGACCCCGGCCCGCATGCGGGTCTCGGCGCCAACCAACCGCTGGTTCGGGGAGGGCGAGGTGCTCCACACTCTCGGTGTTGCGCTGTTGTCTTTCACTGGAAGCGGAATCGACTTCCACACCTTACAAGACACGCCACAGCGGGCCACCACACCCGATGCGCTTGCCGTCACCGCCGAGGCGATAGCCGAAGCGGTTCAAGTCTTGTCTGCATCAACCCAACCACGCCCCACTAGTGCGGGGTGACAACACCACCGACACATGAATCGCAGGCATGATCGCTTCGAAATGGACGGTGCGAACACCAAGCCGGGCGATGCAGAACGAAGTTTTCCTACGGGTGACGGATGCGGTTGCCTCATCGGGCTCATATCCCGGCCTGGTCTACGGCTACCGCGGATTGCAACCCCTTAAGTGTTGCTAGCCGTACGCTCAGTGGCGTTTCACACCGCCATATTTCATGCGGGTGTCGCTCATGGCGGCGGCACGTTTAGTGTCGTCAACGATTCCGGCGTCAACCAGCTCACCAACGAACAAGGTGTGGGTACCCAGGTCCATTGAATGGCGCACGGCGCAATCCAGCCAAGCCAGTGCCTCCTCAAAGATCGGAGCCCCGGTAACAGCGGTGCGCACTACCCGCCCGTTGAGCGTGTTCCCCTCCGAAAGGGCCGGTTTGGAGAACTTGACGAACACACGTGTGTCATTTGAGTCCCACAAGTTGACGGTAAACGAACCCCCTTCGGTGATGAGTCGATGCGTGACGGCCGTGTTGTCAACGCCTACACCGATGAGCACAGGCTCCATCGAGACCTGAGTGATCCAGCTTGCGGTCATGGCGTTGCGCTCATTGCCAGCAGCGCTGCCTATCAGGGCCAGGGCGTTCGGGATCTTCCACGTAACCCGGTTGACAAGTTGGTCATCGAGCGTCATTGCGTCAACTTAGCGGGATTTGGTCGACCCCATGCCTCGGCAAAGGCGAGCCCCTTCACGAACATCGGACGACCCTGGACTTCGACTGTGCGTTCCAACCACTCGGTTCGCACATCCACCTCCGTAGCCCCAGCCATCTCGGCTTTGCCGATCACGGCGGTGTGGGCGAGTTCCAGCGCACGAGCCTCGGCATCGGGCCGCTCCCAAAAAGTCTCGGGTGCAGCACCTGCGTGGATCCGATATACACCGCGCCGCGGGCAGGTAACCTCCACCTCAGTTTGGACCCGGATCTTGCCAACAGCGGCTCCAATGGCGTTGGCCACATCGGCATGGTCGGGGATCAGAACCTCGCTTCGAAGTAGCTCTGCAACGCGGCTGCCATAGATCGGCGCCGGGGCGCCGAGCCCGACCAACGCAACTGCCAAGCCGACATCAACTCGTGAGGACCTCGTGACCCTATCCAAAGCGGCTGCAACAAGCTGTGATGAGGCTGCGTCAACCCGCAGCCCGTCATGATCAAACGAGGCTGTCAAGACAGCTTCCGCGGTGCGGCGAACAAGCGTGTCAATAACGACTCGGCTGATCTCGGTGGCCGAGTCCGCGATGGCTCGGCCAAAGCGATCCCGGCGACGGGCCAGCAGTTCCGCTGCAAGCCGGGCTGGTTCTACAACAAAGGTCTCTTGAAGTCCGAGCACGTGGGCAGCGTCGGTGGGGGTGAACGACGACAACCGAACCATTGCGCGCGACGCCACCCTTCGCAGAGCGCGCTCTGCGCGAGCCGATGTGACGATCCGATCAACGGGAACCAGGCACTCACCGATCGAGTCGACAATTCGGCGTTCGTGCTCGTCCAGCCCGGCGAGGCGAACCTGCTGCGTGCATTGGACAAACCGCCCGTCATATGCGCCGGGCGCGTCGTTGTTGAGCTGACGGATAAGGCAATCCATGATCATGTCGAGATGCGTCAACGCCTGGAAGCTCAAGGGAACTACCCGACGGGGCCCGATCTCAAGGCGTGCCCCGTCCGCCCTGTCGGCCAGGTCGACCTCGCTGTCGCCGCCGAGGCCGTGTGTGTAGGTCCGGACCGCTTCGATCATCGTGTGATGACCACCGACAACGGCACCGTCAAGACTGATCTCGGGGCGACCATCCCGCACAACGGCGATGTCGGTGGTAGTCCCGCCTATATCGGATATCAGCGCATCCTCAACACCGAGGAGATGTGCCGCACCGACGATACTCGCCGCGGGGCCAGACAAGATCGTCTCAACGGGATGCCAACGGACAAATTCAGCGGATGCAAGCGAACCGTTGCCGCGCACAACCATCAGCGGTGCACAGATGCCTCGGGCTCTCAAGGATGTAGCGGTCGCGACCACCAGTTCTTCGATGAGGGATATGAGCCTGGCGTTGAGCAGCACGGTTATTGCCCGTCTGGGTCCGTTGAGCCGGGTCGATAGATGATGACTGCATGTGACCGGCTTGCCTGTGCGTTCGACGATCAATTTGCGTGCGCGTTCTTCATGGTCGGCATTGCGGGTGGCGAACTGGGCGGTCACGGCAAATGCGTCCACCTCATCTGCGACTTCGTCGATACGAGCCGCGAGATTCTCCACGTCAAGCGGAACCAACTCATCGCCGTGTGAGGAATGCCCACCGCTGACAAAGACAACAGGATCGTTACCAATCGCCTCTCGTAGCCCGCCTCGTTCGAGCGCACCATTATCAAACCCGATAACAACAAGACAAGCCGGTCGTCCTGTGCCTTCTACCAGAGCATTCGTAGCGAGCGTGGTCGACAAAGCAACCATGCCCACAAGCGCGGGGGCAGTGGCCGCTTGCAACGACGCGGTGGCCAAAGCGACGTCGATGGCTGCGGTGATCCCTACCGACAGGTCCTCATGTGTTGTGGGCGACTTGGCCTTGGCCACGATCTCGAGAGCTGTTTCGTCGTAGAGCACAGCGTCGGTGTAAGTACCTCCGGTGTCGACGCCCAAACAAAGGCCCCGCTTGTGCCCCATACCCGGTCAGTCTGCCCGAGCTGATTGGTCAGCGTCACCCATGATCCGAATCCGGCACTATTACCACAATGTTGCGTCCGCAAGCCATGTGTTGACGACACTCACCGTTAGCCTGATCTAGGTTTCGGTGTGTGACGGACACAACACCAAGACCAAGAGCCGAGCGCCCCGACATGACGGGCTACGGAGTGGCCCGAGACGATCCCACGGGTTTGCTTGATTGGGGTTGGGCCGAGCAACGACTGAGGAGTTCTCGTAACTTCTGGTTCGTAACCGTTGGCGCGAACCGGCGACCTCACTGCATGCCGGTTTGGGGTGTATGGATGCCCGAACGATCCCGTTGGGGCGCAGCCTTCTCTCCCGACGCACGCAAGGTACGCAACCTAGCGGCCAACGATCTGGTTGTGGTCACCAACGAAGACACAGTCGAGGTCGTGTCGATTGAGGGCCGTGCCACTGAGGTCACAGGAGCCGACGCCGACGCCCTCGTCGAAGCATGGACCGACAAGTATCTTGAAGCCGTTGGATTGCATCGCAATGAAGTCAGGGCGTTCCTGCGCGAAAGCACAATGTGGGAGGTCAAACCCATCCGTGGGTTCGGCATGATCGAACGCTCTGAGCTGTTTGCCAAGGCAGCGACTCGTTGGGTCTGGTGATGCTCCGGCGGCTAATGTCCGCGCCAGAGCGGCTCATTGATCTCAAAGCCGATCGGCGAACCCCACCCGTTGCGGTAGGCCACGGTGTGCACCGGGTTGCGTTGAGCAACCGCCCATTTCCCGATGGGATACCCCATCGGGACGCATGCCGCCATGGTGAAATCACAATCGCCGGGCACGTTCAACGCAGCGAGCGTGTCGGCGGCCTTGAAACCCAACACGGTGGTCAGCGAAGAGCCCACACCTTCGGAGCGGGCTGCGAGCATCGCCGACCAAATAGCCGGAAAGATCGACCCGCCGCTGGGATCGAATCTGTTGAACGCAAACAGCATGAGCGGGTAGGTATGAAAGTTCTTCTGGGCCCAGCTGACCGAAGCGACGATGCGCCCGAACGCCTGAGCTTCGGGATCCTTCGGGTTGGCTTCAACCCAAGCCTTGCGTTCCGAATAGATCGTGTCCCAAAGAATGTCGATGCATTCGGCGTAGAGTTCGCCGATCCGTCCACGAACCGTTTCGTCGTCGACGAACATGAATCGCCAGTTCTGCCCGTTGCCGCCACTCGGGGCTCTGATTGCAGCGTCGAGTATGCGCTTTTGCACATCCTCACCTATGGGGTCGGGCCTGACCCGGCGCATAGCGCGGGTTGTGTATAGGGCTTCGTGTAGATCCATGAACCGAGAGTCTGACCGGATGCTGGGTGGGTACCAAACCAACCGCCCGCGGCCATTGTTGATGCATCTCATCAATGGAAGCCGTGGCGACATGTCAAAACAAGCACACAACGATGAGGCCAAACAAGCCACCCAGATCACCCGTGATGTGCCGGTAGCGCCGAATCCGTGATTGGTAACCGCAGCAACGTGTTGGATCCCCTGCGCTTGCAGCTCGCAGATGGCATCCGCATGCTGCTGACAGGAACGACCGCTGCCCGCACCCATGAGTTCAATCCCGACGAAACGTACTGGTTCGGACCCGACAGCGTTGTTTGGCTCGTTCACGGCGACCTTGCAATGCTTGTTGGCGGACTCCGGGCGCTGTTGTTACAGACCCTGCATCCGCTTGCCATGGCCGGGGTGGCCGAGCATTCCGACTATCGCGCCGACCCTTTGGGTCGTCTTCGGCGAACCGGGGCTTTTCTGGCGGCTACCACTTTCGGCACGGCAACAGAAGCTGAGCATGCGGTTGCTCGGGTGCGCCGGATCCACGACCAGGTAGTGGGCAGCACGCCAGACGGCACACGATATGAGGCCAACAACCCTCACCTGCTGGCATGGGTTCACTGCACCGAGGTCGACAGTTTTCTTGTTGCCCACAACAGATACGCCCGCAATGCGCTAATCGAAGATGCGGGGGATCGTTACGTCGCCGAAATGGCCCAGGTAGGCACCCGTGTTGGTGTGGTGTCTCCGCCTATGAGCACCATGGAGTTGGCGTGGAGGCTGGAGGCGTACCGGCCCGAGCTTTGCGCTGGCGTGCAAGCCCGCCGAACCGTTCGCTTTCTGCTCGCCCCGCCCTTGCCGATCGCAGTCAGGCCTATGTACGCCGTGATCGCCGCGGCTGCGGTCAGCTTGCTACCTCGTTACGCCCAATCCGCGCTGCTGCTGGCTCTGCCGCCTGGGGTCGAACCGACCGTCGTGAGGCCAGCAACTGCTGGCTTGTTGCGACTCTTGAACTGGTCGCTCTCCGCCACCGATCAACGGAGCTAATCCTTTTTGAACAATCGGCTAGCTACTGGACCGGTGATCTGAACGCCGCCGTCCAGGACTCAAGTTCTTTTCTGTCAACCTCCGGCGTGGCCACCACGGTCATCATCGGCGGGTATGTGGAGTTGGTGTCGGCAACCACAACCTCGCATCGGGTGCCGACCCGCTGAGCGACAAGGCGCCCCTTTGATGAACGCGCAGTTCCCTTGACTCGGACCACGGCCGACGGTGCCGCCTCCAACCACCTCTGCAACCCCTCAAGTTCAATGTGGGTCGGGGTGAAGTGGACTCCTACGTGATCTGCATGAAGATGTTCCGGCATCTGACCACGTGTGTCCAGACCCAAGAGTACCTCCAACGGTTGGTCTGTCCCCGTGAGCACAGGCGCGTTCGTCAACTCCATGACCCAGTGGGCTGTTGCGACAAGCCGGTGGGTGTCCACGACATCGGCGCGGCTCACCAACACGAGGTCGCCCGAGCGAATCTGGGCGACGACCGTATCGCCCACGTAGGGGTCAACGGCGCGGCGCTGAACCGAGTCGGGATCAACCACGACGACGACGCCGTCCAATTCGTAGCCCGGTGAACGGCCCCATTGGGCCACAGCCCAGGGATCGGACACGCCGCTTACCTCAACAACGACCTGATCCGGCCTGGGATCAAGTCCACGCAGCCGGGTCAGTGTCTCAACGAAGCCATCGCTGAGCGTGCAACAAACACAGCCGTTCGCCAAAGCGGTGATTTCACCGTCGTCGGATCGGATTAGCTGCTCGTCAAGGGCCACCTCACCGAAGTCGTTGACGATCACCGCTAAGCGGCGGCCATGATCCTGACTAAGTACGCGGTTGACCAGCGTGGTCTTGCCAGCGCCCAGATAGCCGCCGATCACCGTGAACGGGATCGGAGCGGCCATGGTCGCCAAGGGCCGGTGGAGGCTTCAGGCCTGCTGAATCTTGATCTCGATGTCAACGCCAGCGGGCAGGTCAAGGCGTTGCAGCGAATCGACCGTTTTGGGCGAGGGGTCCAGGATGTCAAGAAGGCGCTTATGGATGCGCATCTCAAAATGTTCCCGTGAGTCTTTGTCCTTGAACGGGCCTTTGATGACCGTAAAGCGGTGCTTCTCGGTCGGCAACGGGATCGGACCTGACAGCTTGTCCTTGGTCCGCTTGACTGTCTCAACAATCTTCTTTGTTGATTGGTCAATTATCTCGTGGTCGTAGGCCTTGAGCCTGATCCGAATCTTCTGTCCCGTTGCCATCATGCACTCACTTGAGGATCGTCGTCACCGAACCCGCGCCAACGGTACGCCCACCCTCGCGGATGGCGAATCGCAGACCTTCGTCCATGGCGATCGGGTTGATGAGCTCCACGTGCATCCCGGTGTTGTCACCAGGCATGCACATTTCGGTTCCCTCCGGGAGGGTGATGGTGCCAGTGATATCCGTGGTTCGGAAATAGAACTGTGGACGGTAGTTGGTAAAGAAGGGCTTGTGGCGGCCACCCTCCTCCTTGGACAACACATACACCTGGGCTTCAAACTCTGTGTGAGGGGTGATGCTTCGAGGAGTAGCCAGGACCTGTCCACGCTGCACCTCATCCTTATCAACACCGCGAAGCAGGGCACCGATGTTGTCACCAGCCTGACCCTCGTTGAGGAGTTTGCGGAACATCTCAACACCGGTGCAGGTCGTCTTGGAGGTTGCCTTGATGCCGACAATCTCTATCTCGTCGCCGGTGTGGATCCTGCCCTGTTCAACCTTACCGGTCACCACGGTACCACGACCGGTGATCGAGAATACGTCCTCAATCGGCATTAAGAAGGGCTTTTCGAGGTCGCGCAACGGGGTTGGTATGTACTCATCAACCTGGACCATTAGATCCATGATCGCTTCGGCTGCAGCGGCGTCACCCTCAAGCGCTTTCAGAGCCGAAACGTGCACCACCGGGGTGTCGTCACCAGGGAACTCATACTCGCTGAGCAGCTCACGAACTTCCATCTCGACCAGTTCAAGAAGCTCCTCATCGTCAACCATGTCAACCTTGTTGAGCGCCACGACGATCTTGGGCACCCCGACTTGGCGAGCCAGCAGAACATGCTCACGGGTCTGAGGCATCGGCCCATCGGCTGCGGACACCACCAAAATCGCGCCGTCGACCTGGGCCGCACCGGTGATCATGTTCTTGATGTAGTCGGCGTGGCCGGGCATGTCGACGTGGGCGTAGTGCCTGTTGGAGGTCTCGTATTCGACATGCGAAACGTTGATGGTGATGCCCCGTTCCCGTTCCTCGGGGGCGTTGTCAATGTTCTCGAAGGTGGTGAACGAAGAACCTTCGACATGATCGGCGAGAACCTTGGTGATCGCCGCGGTGAGCGTGGTCTTGCCATGGTCAATGTGACCCATCGTCCCCACGTTCACATGGGGCTTGTTCCGCTCGAACGTCGCCTTGGCCATGCAGTTGTCTCCCTTTGGTTGTGTCGGGTGGGTTATTCGAGACGATCATTCACCACGGACGCGGGCGACGATCTCTTCTTGAACAGATGCAGGTGTGGGTTGGTACGAGTCGAACTGCATAGTGTACGTTGCCCTGCCCTGCGTGCGCGAACGCAGGTCGGTACTGTATCCGAACATCTCCGACAGCGGCACCAGTGCGAAAACAACCTGGTTATGGCCACGTTGCTCAGTACCTTGCACCTGTCCACGGCGTGAGTTGATGTCGCCAACTACGTCACCGAGATGATCGTCGGGGGTAACGACCTCAACCGCCATAACGGGTTCAAGCAGGCCTGGTTTGGCACGGCGCGCCACCTCACGGAACCAGGCGTTGCCTGCGATCTTGAAGGCCATCTCCGAGGAGTCAACATCGTGTGTCTTGCCGTCTGTAAGGGTCACCTTTATGTCAACGGTGGGGAACCCGGCAAGCACGCCGTTGCTCATCGCGTCCCGGATCCCGTCGTTCACGGGTTTGATGTACTCCTTGGGGATGGACCCACCGGAGATCTTGCTTTCGAAGATGTACTCACCGCCAGGATTGGGCTCAAGTGTGGCTTCTATCACCGCGAACTGTCCGGCTCCGCCAGTCTGCTTTTTGTGGGTGTAGGTGAAGTCAATCACCGGACGGGTGATGGTTTCACGGTATGCAACCTGCGGTTTACCGACGTTGGCTTCAACCCGGAACTCGCGCATCATGCGGTCAACGAGCACCTCGAGGTGTAACTCACCCATTCCAGCGATAATGGTCTGCGCGGTCTCCGCGTTGGTGGCCACCTGGAAGGTGGGGTCCTCCTCGGCGAGAGCCGTCAATGCCCGAGACATTTTGTCCTGATCGGCCTTGGATCTCGGTTCCACCGCAACTTCAATCACCGGATCGGGGAAGTCAAGGTTCTCCAACGTGATGGGATGGGATGGATCACACAGGGTGTCGCCGGTACGGGTGTTCTTGACACCTATCGCAGCCGCGATGTCACCGGCGTACACGACGTCCTTGTCGACTCGGTCGTTGGCGTGCATCTCCAGGATGCGCCCCACCCGCTCCTTGTTGAAGGTACGGGTGTTGAGAACCTGAGTTCCTTTTCGGAGTTGGCCCGAGTAGACACGAAAGTAGGTGAGACGCCCCACATGGGGATCGGTCATGATCTTGAAGGCCAGGGAGGTGAACGGTTCGTCGTCTGCTGTTCGGCGGTCCGTCGGAGCACCGCCACGCGGATTCACACCTGAAATGGGCGGGATGTCAAGCGGCGACGGCAGATAGTCAACCACGGCGTCAAGTAGCGGCTGAACCCCTTTGTTTTTGAATGCCGTGCCGTTGAGGATAGGCACCAGACCTTCGGTGATTGTGCCTTTGCGGATGGCTGCCTTGAGTTCATCGGGTGTGACCTCAACGTCCTCCAGCACCTTCATCATGACGTCCTCGTCATAGTCCGCAGCGGTCTCAAGCAACTGGAGCCGGTACAGTGCGGCATCGTCGGCGAGTTCAGCGGGTATCTCCGTCTCCTCATAGGTTGCACCCAGATCATTTTCGTCGGTGGCTGCTGGCCACACCACCGCCTTCATGCGAACAAGGTCAACGATGCCGATGTAGTCACTTTCGGCGCCGATAGGGAGCTGCAGCACGGCCACGTTGGTGGTGAGGCGGTTCTTGATCGATTCAAGCACTTCGTAGAAATCAGCCCCCGTTCGGTCCATCTTGTTGACAAAACACATGCGCGGCACGCCGTAACGTTCGGCCTGGCGCCAGACCGTTTCGGTTTGGGGTTCCACCCCTGCTACACCGTCGAACACAGCTACAGCACCGTCAAGCACCCGCAACGACCGCTCTACTTCAACCGTGAAATCAACATGTCCTGGGGTGTCAATGATGTTGACTCGGTGGTCGTTCCAGATGCAATGCGTGGCAGCAGATGTGATGGTTATCCCGCGCTCTTGTTCCTGTTCCATCCAGTCCATTGTCGCCGCACCATCGTGAACCTCACCGATCTTGTAGGAACGGCCGGTGTAATACAGGATGCGCTCGGTGGTAGTGGTCTTGCCAGCGTCTATGTGAGCCATGATCCCAATGTTGCGGGTCCTGGCCAAAGGAGTTCGTTGCTGTGCCATGATGTTCCTCGGTTGATAGGCGGCACCCCGAACAACACCGATAGGGCCCGGAGCCAGAGGGGGACCGCGGTAAAGTTCGGTGGGTGACGGCGGTTAGAGAGTGAGCCGGGCCTACCACCGGTAGTGGGCGAAAGCCTTGTTGGCCTCCGCCATCTTTTGGAGGTCTTCACGTCGCTTGCAGGAGGCACCGATTCCATTGCCAGCGTCAAGAAGTTCGCCAGCCAGTCGTTGCGACATTGTACGCTCGCGGCGGGCACGGGCGTTCAAAACCACCCAACGGATAGCAAGGGTCGTGGCACGCCGAGGTCGAACTTCAACAGGAACCTGGTAGGTGGCACCGCCGACCCTGCGACTACGGACCTCAAGTTGGGGTCTCACGTTGTCGACAGCCCGTCTGAGAGTGTCAACCGGAGCGGCTCCGGTGCGGTCCTCAACGATCGCCAATGCTTCGTAAACGATGCGCTCGGCGGTGGACCGTTTGCCTCGCTGAAGCACCTTGTTGGTGAACTGCGTTACCAAGACGGACCCGTACACCGGGTCGGGACCGATCGTACGACGCTGAGCCGGGCCCTTACGCGACATGTCAGCCTTCCTTCTTCACGCCGTAGCGACTGCGTGCCTGCTTGCGATCGCGAACCCCGGACGTGTCAAGAGTGCCGCGCACGATCTTGTAGCGCACGCCGGGAAGATCTTTCACGCGACCACCACGCACCAGCACAATCGAGTGCTCCTGGAGGTTGTGTCCCTCGCCGGGAATGTAGGCAGTCACTTCGGTACCCGACGTCAGACGAACGCGAGCAACCTTACGCAAAGCGGAGTTGGGCTTTTTTGGGGTGGCCGTGTAGACGCGGGTACAAACCCCCCGTCGCTGAGGAGCACCCTTTAGAGCGGGTGTGGCCTCTTTGCGGCGCTTGGTTTGACGTCCCTTGCGGACCAACTGTTGGATTGTGGGCACGTAGAATCCTTGTGAGTCCTGAAGGTCCCTGAAGCCTACCGACACCTTCGACAGTGGACACTGCGTCGCGGGCGGCACAGGTGCCGAGGCGGGCACCACAGCATAGGGATGGAAGTATCGAACCTCAACCTCTTGCAGTCACTAGGGAATGCATCCGGTCAACCCGGTCCTTGCTGATACGCAGCCACGACGTCGACTTCGGAGGCCTCCATGCTGCGGGCAGCGAGCCAGGCGGCCGGATCCGGGTCGGTGGCGGCATCCACTGCGTAGAAGTCCATCTGGCGGTAGTCGGGGGCGCACACATCAACGTTGCGGTAGCTGGTCAGGCCGGTACCCGACGGCGTCAGTTTACCGATAATGATGTTCTCCTTTAGGCCATACAATGGGTCCGATTTCGACTCAATCGCAGCCTCAGTCAACACCCGTGTGGTCTCTTGGAACGATGCAGCCGACAGCCACGAATCGGTGGCCAACGACGCCTTGGTGATACCCATCAACTGAGGCCTACCCTCCGCCGGGCGGCCACCTTCCTGCACCACCCTGCGGTTGGACGAAGCGAAGAGCTTCTGGTCAACCTGATAACCCGGAAGGAACTCGGTATCGCCCGGTTCGGAGATCAGGATCCGCTTAGTCATCTGACGCACGATCAACTCAATGTGTTTGTCGTGGATGGAAACACCCTGATCGCGGTAGACCTTCTGAACCTCACTGACGAGATACTGCTGGGTCTCACGCACCCCCTTGATCTCAAGGAGTTCCTTCGGGTCTCGAGCCCCCTCAACGAGCGCGTCGCCGGGCTTAACCTTCGTACCAGAATCTACCGAGAGGCGGGCTCCAGCCGGGATCGTGTAAGTGTCCTCTTCTCCGTCGTCTCCGAAGATCACGACCTCACGGCCGCGGCCGGAGTCATCGCCCACACGCACCTCGCCAGAGGTGCGCGCAAGGATTGCCTTACCCTTGGGTGTGCGGGCCTCAAACAACTCCACCACTCGGGGCAGGCCCCCTGCGAGGTCTTGGGCGCCCGCGACGCCCCCCGTGTGAAAGGTGCGCATCGTGAGCTGGGTTCCGGGTTCACCGATTGACTGGGCGGCGATTACACCCACAGCTTCACCGAGTTCAATCTCACGTCCTGTAGCCAACGACATGCCGTAGGCCTTGGCCGATATTCCGAAAGTCGAGTCGTCGGTCAACGGCGAAAGTACCCGAACCCGTTTGACCCCAGCGTCGTCTCTCAACAATGCGAGTTCGTCGTCTTCAATCATCGTTCCTCTTTTGAGGACGGTGCCATCGGAGAGGGTGACGTCATCGGCAAGGACCCGACCAAAAAGACGGCTCTCGAGATGGGTGCGCTTGGCGGGCGTGTCGGGCTCAATGTCCTCAAGCCAGATGCCGCGCACCGGGCCAGGACGCTCGAAAGGGTCCTCGTCGTTGATGATGAGATCCTGTGCCACGTCCACAAGCCGGCGTGTTAGGTAACCCGAATCGGCGGTCCGCAGTGCGGTGTCAACCAAACCCTTACGGGCACCCGGCGTGGCGATGAAATACTCGAGCATCTTCAGGCCTTCACGGAAGTTGCTCTTGATCGGCCGGGCAATCATGTCACCGCGGGGGTTGGCCACCAGTCCGCGCATGCCCGCTATCTGGCGGACTTGCATCATGTTGCCCCGAGCACCTGATCCGACCATCATGTTGACCGGGTTGAAACGATCCGATTCGAGTTTCTCGGTCATCCGCTGGGTGACCTCCCCGGTGGCACGAGCCCAGACCTCCACCTCCTTTTGGCGCCGCTCGCCGTCGGTGATAATGCCACGCCGGAACTGCTGTTCGATCTTTTCGGTCTCGGTCTCGTGACGGTCAAGAATCTCGCGTTTTTGTTCGGGAGTCGCGACATCGTGGACCGATAGTGTCAACCCCGAACGCATGGCGTACTCAAAGCACAGGTCTTTTATTGCGTCAAGGCTTACCGCAACGTCTTGTTTCGAGTAGGAACGGGCCAGGTTGTCGACGATCCGCCCCATCTCCAGTTTGTCGATGCGGGCGTTGATATATGGATACCTCGCAGGCAACGTTTCGTTGAAGAACACCCGACCCGCTGTGGTTTGCTGGTACACGACCGCCTTGCCGTTGGCTGCCGTGCCTCGCAACTCCGGAATCCGGTACTGGATCGGCGCATGCAACGAGATGTCACCGCGTTCATACACGGTGTTGATCTCGTTGACGTTTCTAAACACGCGGCCAGCCCCTCGGGTGCCGGGAACTAACGCCGTGAGATAATGAGCGCCGATGATCATGTCAAGCGTCGGGGTTACAAGTGGGCGGCCGTTGGCCGGACTCAACACGTTGTTGGCGCTGAGCATCAATACCCTCGCCTCGGCTTGAGCCTCCACGGAGAGGGGCAGGTGCACGGCCATCTGGTCCCCGTCAAAATCAGCATTGAAAGCGGTACAAACCAAAGGATGCAGGGTGATCGCTTTGCCCTCCACCAGCACCGGTTCGAACGCCTGGATTCCGAGACGATGCAGCGTCGGCGCTCGGTTCAGCAACACAGGATGCTCCTGGATGACGTCTTCAAGAACGTCCCAGACCTGAGGGTGGCGACGTTCCACCATGCGCTTCGCGGACTTGATGTTCAAGGCAATGCGGGCATCAACCAGATGCTTCATGACGAACGGCTTGAACAGTTCCAGTGCCATGATCTTGGGCAACCCGCACTGATGGAACCGCAAGGTCGGCCCGACCACGATCACCGACCGGCCTGAATAGTCGACCCGCTTACCCAACAGGTTCTGACGGAACCGTCCCTGCTTGCCTTTGAGCATGTCCGATAGAGACTTCAGAGGCCGGTTTCCCGGCCCGGTTACGGGACGCCCTCGCCGACCGTTGTCGAAGAGCGCGTCGACGGCTTCTTGAAGCATCCGCTTCTCGTTGTTGACGATGATCTCGGGCGCACCCAAATCAAGTAGCCGCTTGAGACGGTTGTTACGGTTGATGACCCGGCGATAAAGATCGTTCAGATCGGAGGTGGCGAACCTCCCACCGTCGAGTTGGACCATCGGTCGAAGATCCGGCGGAATCACTGGTACTACATCGAGGATCATCGCCCTCGGATCGTTGATTCGGCGGCCGTGCTCGTCGCGCCGGTTGAAAGCCGTGACGATCTTGAGGCGTTTGATGGCCTTCTGGCTGCGCTGCGCACTCAGTGGCCTGACGCCCTCCGGTGGGTCGATTTGCTCGCGGAGCTTGCGTTCCTCTTCGTCGAAATCGAGCGACTCAACCAGTCGTGCGATGGCATCAGCACCCATGCCACCCTCAAAATACAAACTCCACCGATCGACCAAGTCACGCCACAACATTTCGTCCTCAACGATCTGGCGGCTGAACAGACCCTTGAATTCTTCCCAAGCACGATCAAGGGATTCCCTGTCTGTCTCGAACTGTTCGCGGATCTCGGCCATCTCCTTTTCGGCCTGGCGTTGCACGGCCCGCAGTTCGGCTTCCTTTGCACCCTTGTCCTCGAGCTGGGCAAGTTCGGCTTCAAGCTTCTCGCTACGACGCACCAGTTCAGTGTTCATCTCTTCGTTGATTGCGTCACGCTCCGCGGTGACCTCTGCCTCAAGCTCTGGGAGATCGGTATCGCGGCGTTCCTCATCAACCGACACAACCAAGCTTGCGGCGAAGTAGATGACCTTTTCGAGTTGCTTGGCCTTGAGTTCCTCGCGGGGTTCGGTACCCATAAGCAGGTAGGCCAGCCATGAGCGGGTGCCCCGCAGGTACCAGATGTGAACCGACGGAGCGGCAAGCTCTATGTGGGCCATGCGGTCACGACGCACCTTGGAACGGGTGACCTCAACCCCACAGCGTTCACAGATGATGCCCTTGAAACGGACCCTCTTATATTTGCCGCAGCCGCATTCCCAGTCCCTGGTAGGGCCAAAGATCTTCTCGCAGAACAGGCCGTCCTTTTCGGGTTTGAGAGTCCGGTAGTTGATCGTCTCAGGCTTCTTGACCTCGCCGTTGGACCACATGCGGATGCTGTCGGCTGTGGCCAAACCGATCTTGAGGTTGGAGAAGTTGTTGACGTCAAGCATGTTCGTTCCTATTGGGCATTTGCCTGGTTCGGGTTGCAGTTTCGGGGTCTTTGATTCGACGACTCAGTGTCGGGCGGCGCGGGCGGCGGCGCGGGCCGCGTCTTCCTCGTCGGTTCCACGTTCGGGCCGCTGGAGGTCAATGCCGAGTTCTTCGACCGTGCGGAACGTCTCCTCGTCAAGTTCACGCATCTCAATCTCCTGACCGTCTGAGGAAAGAACCTCCACGTTCAAACAAAGCGCCTGCATTTCCTTGATGAGCACCTTGAAGCTCTCGGGGATCCCAGGCTCGGGCATGTTCTCACCCTTTACGATGGCCTCATACACCCTCACTCGCCCGAGTGTGTCGTCGGACTTGATGGTCAACAGCTCCTGCAAACAAAAAGCCGCTCCGTAAGCCTCGAGTGCCCAAACCTCCATCTCGCCGAAACGTTGACCACCGAACTGTGCCTTGCCGCCCAGCGGCTGCTGGGTGATCATTGAATAAGGCCCCGTGGATCGTGCGTGGACCTTGTCGTCAACGAGGTGGGCCAGCTTCAGGATATAGATGTAGCCGGTCATCACGGGGTTATCGAATGGCTCCCCGGTGCGACCGTTGTAGAGAACCTGCTTGCCGTCGGTACCGATCAGCCGGGTCTGGTGGTCGTGACACTCGGGGTTGAGGTTGGCCAGGATGTCAACGATCACCGGCTTATCACCAGCGAGGTCCGTCTCATCCCATTTTGCGCCATCAAACACCGGACTGGCAACGAACACCGAAGGATCAGTAGTAGGACGGGTCTTGGTCTCGGTGCCACGAAGAGACGTCTCCCCGACCGTCTCACCGTTGATCCCCCAGCCCCAGCGGGCTGCGTAGCCGAGATGAGCCTCGAGAAGCTGTCCGACGTTCATGCGCGACGGCACCCCGAGCGGGTTGAGAATGATGTCAACAGGCTGACCGTCGGCGGTGAACGGCATGTCCTCGGCTGGCAATATCTTGGCGATCACGCCCTTGTTGCCGTGACGGCCCGCCAGCTTGTCGCCAACGCTGATCTTTCGTTTCTGAGCTACGTGAACCCTCACGAACTGATTAACCCCGGGGGGCAGTTCGTGGGCATCGTCGCGGTCGAAGACCTTTACATCTATGACCTTGCCGCCTTCACCGTGAGGAACCTTCATTGAGGTGTCGCGCACTTCGCGGGCCTTCTCACCGAAGATGGCCCTTAGTAGACGCTCCTCGGGAGTGAGTTCCGTCTCACCTTTGGGGGTGACCTTACCCACCAACACATCGCCTGGAACTACCTCCGCACCAACACGCACAATGCCTCGGTCGTCGAGGTCGGCAAGCGTATCATCGCTGAGGTTCGGGATATCGCGAGTGATTTCCTCTGGCCCCAACTTCGTGTCCCGGGCATCAATTTCATGCTCTTTGATGTGAATCGACGTAAGCACATCGTCGCGCGCCAGTCGTTCCGAGAGGATGATGGCGTCCTCAAAGTTGTAACCCTCCCAGGGCATGAACGCCACGAACAGGTTCTTGCCGAGCGCCAATTCGCCGTGGTCGGTGGACGGACCGTCCGCGAGCAAATCATCTTTGGCGACCCGATCGCCTCGAGCAACACGCGGCTTTTGGGATATGCAGGAGTCCTGATTGGATCGTTCGAACTTCTTGAGCGGGAGGATCTGGTCGCCAAGGGTTTCGTATTCAACAAAAATATGGTCGCCATCAAGATCAACGATGGTGCCGTCCTCGTCGGCGAGCAGCATGTCGGCAGCGTCGGAGGCGCAGCGGGATTCGATGTTGGTGCCGATGTAGGGAGCCTCTGACCGCAACAACGGCACCGCTTGACGCTGCATGTTTGAGCCCATCAGGGCGCGGTTGGCATCATCGTGCTCAAGGAACGGGATCAGCGCTGTCGCCACCGAGATGATCTGCTTCGGCGAGACATCCATCATCTGGACTTCGTCAGGCGGCACCGAGGAAATCTCGGTGGTGGATCCGAAGAAGATCTCATCTTCGAGCTGACGACTCAGATCCTGAAGACTGGCGGCTTGCGGCGATCTGCGAACGAGCACACGGTCGTTGATGAATCGTCCGGATTCGTCGATCGGCGCGTTGGCCTGGGCAACGACGTAATCCTCCTCCTCGTCCGCGGTGAGGTAGACGATCTCGTTGGTGACCATGCCGTTGCGAACTACACGATGTGGTGACTCAATGAAGCCCAAGCGGTTGACACGCGCGTAGCTTGCAAGACTGCCGATCAACCCAATGTTGGGACCCTCGGGAGTCTCAATGGGGCACATCCGCCCGTAATGGGAAAAGTGCACGTCACGGACCTCAAACCCGGCCCGCTCACGCGAAAGGCCACCCGGGCCGAGCGCGGAGAGTCGACGGCGATGTGTGAGACCAGCCAACGGGTTGACCTGATCCATGAACTGCGACAGTTGGGACGTGCCGAAGAATTCCTTAATAGCAGCCACCACGGGGCGTGTGTTGATCAAAGTCGTAGGCGTTATCGCCTCCGCATCCTGCGTGGTCATGCGCTCACGCACGACCCTTTCCATACGGCTCAGCCCGATCCTTACCTGATTTTGGATTAGTTCACCGACGCTGCGGATGCGGCGGTTGGCGAAGTGATCCTGATCGTCAAGGCGGTAGCCCGGCTCTCCCTTCGCGAGGTTCAGCAAATACGTCGCCGCGGCAAGCATCTCGCATCGTGACAGCACCGACTGGTCCTCTTCGGGCAGGTCAAGATCCACGCCAGGCGATCCGCCGAACACCTCCTGCAAGAACCCGAGTTCGGAACCGAGCTTACGATTCAGCTTGTGTCGGCCGACCCGGCTGAGGTCATAGCGACGCGGTTCAAAAAAGGCGTTGCGGAAGTACGAGCGTGCCGCTTCCAACGTCGGCGGTTCGCCGGGACGGGCGCGTTTGTAGATCTCAATCAACGAGTCCTCTTGGGTTGGGGCGACAACTACGTCTTTTTCCCACTGACCTTCAAGGAAGTCGAAATGGTCAACGAAGCGCTGAAGGAAGCCCGGACAGCGCTCCTCGTCGTAACCGAGGGCTCGCAACAACGTGAACAGCGAGATGCGCCGCTTCCGGGCGACGCGCGCACCGACGGTTATGTCCTTCCCCGGCTTCTGTTCAACGTCCATTTCGATCCACTCGCCGCGATAGGGGTGAACCGTGCCCGTGAGAAGTTGATGCTTGTTCCTGTTTCGTAGACGAAACCTCTCCCCGGGTTGGAAGATGACACCCGGGGACCGCACCAATTGCGAAACGACCACCCTTTCAGTTCCGTTGATAACGAAGGTGCCCTTGTCGGTCATCATCGGGAAGTCGCCCATAAAGACCGTCTGTTCTTTGATCTCGCCGGTGTTGGAGTTCATGAACCGAGCCCGCACGAAGATCGGCGCGCTGTAGGTCATGTCCTTTTCTCGGCAGTCCTCCACCGAGAACTTCGGCCAAGGACACAGATCCTCATCTGTGGGGTCGAACTCAAGTTCAAGTTCGAGCACTTCGGCGTAATCCTTGATCGGCGAGATGTCACGGAAGGTCTGGGTCAGGCCCTCCGCTAGCAGCCAATCGAAGCTCTCGCGCTGAACGGCGATCAGGTCGGGAAGTTCGAGAACTTCATCCAAGTTGCCGAATGAGTACCGATCGCGTTTGGCAGCGCGTGTGATCACATAATCTCCCGGGTCTAAAGCGATGGCCACAATGAGCGACGCAGAACCGCCCCACGGGCGCGGTAAACCAACGAAAAGCAATCCGGAGCACGCGAGGGGGCAACCACGTCATCGTCAAGATTACTTGCGCGCACTTGTTAGCGCAACCTCAGGCACGACAAATCAACACCGGCCGAATCGGCGGCGACAGACAATCGAGACCCAGGTCGCGACAGGCGCAAGTTTAGGTACTGGTTCAGTCGTGGTCAACCCCGTGGATTCGATACGGCAGGATGCTGCACCACCACTACAGCGGGCTCCACACAATCCCCACACCGCCGGGAAGCCAACAGTCACCCCTCGGTTCCACACAATCCCCACACCACCAGGCCGGGTGCGCGGTGGTGTTGATTCAACCGCACTCAGAGGCACTACAGTCCCGAGGTCCCTATAGCCGGGGCATGCGGAGGTTGACGCGGGCCGCTTCAATCGTGGCCTGGTCAAGGCCTGCGTAGACAGCATATCCGGCGTGATCTCCCCAACGCTTATATAGACCGTCAAGCGTTCGCCGCATCACCGGGCGAGGTGAGCCGAGCATGGATTCGATGTCATAATCGTCGGGGTCACGCCCGCCCGCTCTCACCTGCTCTGCGAACTGCTCCACCAAGCCGGGGGTGCGGTATCGAACCGACATCTCGTAGTCATCAAGCAGATCCCCGTCGGCTACGCCAGCCAGGCCAGCAAGCACCATCGCCGCTATACCTGTTCGATCCTTGCCAGCTGTGCAGTGAACGAGAATGCGCTCGCCGTCGGCCACTGCTGTCACGATCTCGGCAAGGTGATTCGCGTACGTCTCAAGCATCCGCAGGTAACCGGCTGCCATGGCGCTTTGTGTGAAGGAAGTCATTTCACCAGCAGTTATGCGTTCAAGCAATCCTCGCTTCAGGTCAACATCGCTCGACATCGGCCGGTGGACGTGACGCACGCCAATCGGGAGACGATCCGGTTGACGATCGGCCTCTACTTGCGAGCGCAAGTCAAAAACGGTGCTGATACCAAGATCACGCAGCACCTCGTGATCTTGATCGGTGAACTCATTGAGCCGGTCGCTGCGAAATACCCGGCCCCAACGAGTCTCGGAACCGTCGGTTGTCCGGTAGCCGCCAATATCGCGAAAGTTGTCCGGGCCATCGAGACGGATCCGACGTTCAGCCGTCACGGTGAATCCGTGTTCGGGATCGAACAGGTGGATGTAATGACGCCCAGCCCCGCGGGGTACCGCAACTCGGCCGGGACCGTCGGGTGCACGCACGTTGGTTCCCGCGTCAATCGGATCCACCGATACGAAAACCGATACATTGATGGAGCCGCCTCGCCAGGTGACGAGCAGCTGATCGTCCGCCTCGGCGGAGAACCGAGTGCTGTGGGTCGCACCGCGATAGCCGTGGCGGCCACTGCCATCTCCCCCCTCGGTCTCCCCTTGGGGTTTGTTCACCCCTTGAGGTTCATTGTCGGGTTGCGGTTCAATGATTGTGGCGGGTATCGGCCAGACGTTGACGTGCGAAATCGGGTCAGTCACCGCGTTCAGAACCCCCAATGTGGCACCCTGACCTGCCTCGGGTCGATCGAACGATCCCGATGCAAATGCCGCTACCCGTCGTGATCCCCGGTGTCCCCGAGGTAGCCTCGGGGACCGAGCTATCTGAGTTCGACCGTGCCACCTACTGCCTCGATGGCCTCCTTGGCCCTCTCGGCGTCGGCCTTGGACGCACCCTGCAGAATCGGCCCAGGGAAGTTGTCAACGAGTCCTTTGGCCTCCTTCAGACCGAGGGAGGTAAGACTACGCACCTCCTTGATGACCTGAATCTTCTTGTCGCCCACTGTGGTGAGCACGACGTCAAAGGAGTTCTTTTCCTCAACCTCATCGCCCGCATCATCGCCGTCGGCTGAGGGCGCAGCCGCTACCGCAACAGGGGCAGCTGCGGTCACGCCAAACTTTTCCTCAAAGTCCGAGAGAAGCTCACTCAACTCAAGCACGGTCATCGAACCGATAGCGTCAAGAATCTCTTCTTTGGTGGTCATTTCATCAAGCCTTTTCTTTATTGTCTGCGCTGTTGGAGCCGGTACCGGGGGTAGCAATGTCGGTGACATCGGACGCCGTGTCTCCGTCGAATACGTTTGCGGGCGTGCCAGTCGAATGTCCGTCTTCATCAACATTGTCGTTGTGATCCGCAATCAGGAACGCACCACCCTGATCAATGAGTGCCTTCAGGCCGTACGCGAGGTTGCGGGGAAGTGCCGACAAGAGTCCGGCTAGTCTCGTCGTTGGTGCCGCAAGCGCGCTCGCGACCTGAGCGAGCATCAGCTCGCGAGGCGGGAGATCAGCGAGCGTCCTGAGGTCGTCCGGGCCGAGCACCGTGTTGTTGAGCAGGCCCCCCTTCAAGACGAGGGCCTTGTTCTTTCTGGCGAAGTCCCTGAGTGCCTTGGCCACCGCCGCGGCCTCGCCCGGACTGCCGTCGGTGCATTCGGCAACGAAAGTGAGCGCTGTAGGGCCGGTCAACATGTGTTTGATCTCAATGCCGTGACGTTCGGCCGCAAGATGAACAAGCGTGTTCTTGTAGATCTTGTGCTCACCGCCCACTTTGCGAAGTGCCATCCGAAGCTCTGCAAGAGCCGAGACGTCAAGGCCTCGGTACTCGCTGAACATCAGATCGCTGCCCGCCTCAAACCTTCCCGACACCTCGTCTACGACAGCGACCTTGTCCGGCCTCGGTTCTGCCATCATGCCTCCTGTCGTTCGGTATGTCGTGCGCCACTCGGCCATCCCAATCGGGGGACGCCTTACGACAAACCGCCAGGTAAGCGGAAACCCGTCAGGCTCCTCCTGCGCCGGCGAGCGGGCCCATTAGTTCTCACCGTTAGGTGAGCGCACCGGCGGTCTCGGGATGAGCTTGTAGATCTTCGGTTGGAGCCACGCAGGCTAGCAGCGTCACCGACGGTCGCCACCACATTCGCCGATCGCTACCAAACGCCTCACACGCTCGCCACCACATTCGCCGATCGCTATTTGGCCGACCCCACCACCTGATCAACCTGGTCAACAGCAGGTGCCATCTGGTCAAGCAGGTGCCGAATGCCATCAAAGTGGCAGTGCATGGCTTCTACAGCTACCGATTCGTCACCGTTTCGTATGCCGTCGAGGATGGCTTTGTGGTCCAAAGCCGTCTCGATGGCCGAGGCGGGATCCGGCTCAAGTGAAACCGCGACCTGGAGGTTGACGGTCCAAAAGACTTGGAGAAGCTCCGACAGTGCACGATTGGCCAGTGGTTTATACAGAGTGGCGTGAAAACTGCGGTCGAGTGCTTCTATGTCTTCTCCTTGGTCGGACATCATGGCGTAGACGATGGCATCAAGCCGCTCAAGGTCGTCGGGGCTGATGAGGCTCATGACTCGAGGTATTAGACCAACCTCAAGCGCTTCACGAACCTCAACCAACTCAGCGGCATCTTTTGCGTCGTGTTGCAATGAGAGCTTGGCCTGCAGCACAAGGCCGTCAACTAGAGGTTCAAACGTGGTGCCGCGTACGTAGGTACCTGAACCGTGCCGGATCTCCAAAACGCCGATCGCCTGCAACGACTTGATCGCTTCGCGCAGCGTGTTCCGTCCGACGTCGTGCAAGCGCATGAGCTCATGCTCGGGTGGCATTGCCTCGCCGGACCGGATTCCCCGCTCCAAGATGAGCTGGACGATGGCCTTTCTCGTTGCTTCAAGGCGGTCGAGCCGACCAACGGCGAGCGATTGTTCCGGAACTGGAGCCGTCTCTGAATCTGGCGCGGTAACGTACCTCATTGTCATAGGACATCCTATACCTTGTGATTCATACCCCAATGTGATTCATACCCAATGGGCGAGCCAAACTACACCCGCCACCCATAACGCACTAATTGCCACAAGATGAGTCGTCACCTGTGGCCGCCAAACCGGTGAAACTGGGGCGGGAATACGTAGTCCGGGGCATAGCGCGATAGCTAACGCGGGCGGGCAACCCGCAGTGTCGCAACAAATCGCAGGTCCAGGGCACCAACGAGACGGCTAACTCAGGCCGATGAATGTCGCCCGTCCCGACACCAGACCCAGTCCAAAGCACCAGCGCGACGGCTGACGCAGGCCGATGAATGTCGCCCGTCCCAACCCCAGACCCAGTCCAAAGCACCAGCGCGATAGCCAAAATGGGCGGGCAACCCGCAGTGTCGCAACAAATCGCAGGTCCAAAGGCAATGGGGGTAGCCCTGGCTGTCCCCGTGCATCCAAGCAGTCCCAGTGCAGATTGGCATGAGTACCTCCCTCAGAATTCATCGGCGACACTTGCCATATGAGAGATCAGGCCCTAATGTTGGTAAAGACATGGGATGACATATGTCCTATGCCAACTTGGAGGAGGCTCTACCAATGATGAACAGATGGAGACTACTGGTCGCGGTGCTGGCTGGTTTCGCTCTCTTGGCCGCTGCGTGTGGTGATGACGACGGTGGGACGGAGGTAACAACCCCGACCAGCGAACCCGAGGAGGAACCCCCACCGGAGGACACAACGCCGGAGGACCCCGCACCGGAGCCATCAGTAACCACGACCGAAGCTCCAGACCCAACCGAAGCTCCAGACCCAGTAAGCGAGGGCACTATCGTAGTTGCATATCCGGCGAACTGCATTGAATTGGGTTCGCTCCATTCGACTTGCGGCGGCCGTGTTGAAGAGACAGTGCAGCAAACCCTGGCCATGCTCAGATGGACTCTTGATGGTGTTGAGCCTCAACTCGCAACTTCTTGGGAGTACAACGACGACTACACGTCTGTCGTTTTCAACCTCCGTGAGGGTGTCACCTGGCATGATGGTGAGCCTTTCACCGCCGAAGATGTTGTCTTCACGATGAACGTCAACGCCCACCCCGATGTTGCTGCTGTAAATTCGGCGAAGCTTGGGGACATAGTCGGCTATAAGGCTCTCTCGGATGGTGAAGCCGACACACTTGCCGGTGTCACTGCTATTGACGACCTCACGGTGCAGATTGACTTCACCTTGCCGTCGCCGCTCTGGGTCGACCTTCAGCAAATCTCACTACCCATCCTCCCAGAACACATCCTCGGCGATGTCCCGCATGCTGACCTCAACGGTCATTCGTTCTGGACCGACAGCCGCATTGGCACAGGACCGTTCATGTGGGATGAGTACAAGGCAGGTGAATCGGCCACAGTGGTAGCGAATCCCAATTTCTACAGGGGTCCTCCCAAGCTCCGCCACGTCGTCTATGCCATCTTTGATGACAATACAGCGATGCTGAATGCCCTAGAAGCTGGCGAGATTGACATGGTGAAATACGAGGGTGGAAGTATCCCTATATCGGAGTATGAGCGATTCAGGAACCTTGACCACCTCACGGTCATGCCTATGGATGCCGGTCTACCGACCTTCATCGCAATCAACCACGATGACGAACGATTCCAGGATGTTCGGGTCCGCCAAGCCTTGCTCTACGCCATTGACAGGCAAACCATCATCGATACGATCATGTACGGTGCCCCCACAGTAGCCAATACCATGTTCCCTGCTGCATGGGCTCGGTCTCCCAACCTTGAAACCTACGATTACAACCCCGACCGAGCCCGGGAGCTCCTTGACGAAGCCGGTTGGGATGAGTCCCAGACCATTGACCTTGCCTACTATTACGGCGACGAAACCTACGCCGACGTGATCGTAGCCATACAGCAGTATTTGGCTGAGGTCGGGATAAATGTCCAGCCTGATTTGAACGATGGCCCAACCCTGTTTGCTAAACGCGATGACGGCACGTTCCAACTAGGTCTGTTTGCGAACGGCCAAGGTCTGGATCCCTCTACCGCCTCAATCATCACCGCTTGCGTAGATGGCTTCTTCACCCTCGGCTACTGCAACGAAGAGGTTGATCAGCTCATGAGTGAGGGTTCATCATACGGGACTCAAGCTGAGCGTGCTCCCATCTATCAGAAGGTCAGCGAGATCCTCAACCAAGAGCTCAACAAGGCCTGGCTGTGGTATGACGTCCGGATAATGGCTTTCGCTAACCGCGTTCCAGCCATGGTCAGGCACTATGAAGAACAACCACGGGTTGTGTGGGCACCAATCTACAACGAGATTGAAACCTGGACGGTTGATGAGTAATAATCCCCTCTGAGCTGGTTCAGGTCTCTAGCAGGGATCTGAACCTAATACTCAGCTTTATCCTGGTGGCCTGGTTCGTTATTCCCCCTTTCGAACCGGGCCATCAGGACTGTTGAATTTGACCTGAGCATCAGATAGAAAGGCCCAGCACTATGTGGATCTACATTGTGCGTCGGCTACTATTGAGTATCCCGATGCTCTTTGTCATCTCAATAATTGTATTCGGGCTGGCAAACATGATGCCCGGAGATGCCGTGACTGCAATGATCAGCCCGGAAGCACCTGGCAGTGACGAACTTTCGGCCATACGCCGAGGTCAACTGGGTCTGGATCGTCCAGTGATTGCGCAGTACTCATCATGGCTCGGGCAGGTCGCCCAAGGAAACCTGGGGTTTTCGTTCATAACCGGCGATTCGGTCACGTCAACGATTGGGGCCAGGATGTCAGCCACGATCATCCTCATGGGTACGTCACTGATGTTCAGTATCATTGTCGGCGTTGCTCTCGGGGTCGTTTCTGCCCTACGTCAATACAGCGGCACCGACTACGCTCTAACCCTGTTCGGATTCATCGGGCTGAGCATTCCACTTTTCTTCCTCGGGCTGGTGCTTGTATACCTCTTCGCGTTACGACTCGACTGGTTCCCTACGTCTGGGATCTCCCCCGCTGGGCAACCACGAACAATCATGTCGGTGCTGCACCATCTGGTACTCCCAGGCATATCCCTGGGACTGCTCCGAGTAGCTCTGTTCATGAGGTACACCCGAGCCAGTGTGCTGGAGGTCCTTCATGCCGACTGGGTAAGCACCGCTGAGTCGAAAGGATTGAAGCGCCGTACGGTGGTTGCCTGGCACATCGTTCGCAACGCGCTGGGTCCGGTCCTTACCGTGATCGGCTTGGCCATACCGGTGCTGGTGAGCGGAGCCATCGTCATTGAGCAGGTCTTTCAATGGCCAGGCATCGGACTGCTGTTTATCAACGCTGTCAACCAACGGGACGCGCCTGTGTTGATGGGGATCGTAATGTTGTCGGCAGTTGTGGTCATCGTCGCCAATCTGTTGACCGACATCCTCTACGCATGGGTAGACCCACGGGTTCGCTATGACTGAGCCACCCCTGATAGATAAAGCGGCCGGGCTGGACCAAATGACCCACGGCGATCACGCGGAAACCAACTACAGCAGCGAGAGCCCAGGGCGGCTAGCGCTTCGTAGGTTCTGGCGTCATCGACTAGCCCGTTTCGGGGCCATACTACTGGCAACAATTGTCCTGGCCGTGTTGTTGAGCCCCATCTTCATCTGGCACGACCCCTCAACCATAAACCTAAACCAGCGCGGAACCGGCCCATCATTGCAGCACCCTTTCGGAACCGACCGTACCGGCCGTGACGTCTTTGCCCGAGTCCTTTACGGCGGTCGAATCTCACTGTTCGTCGGTGTGGTCACGATGGCACTCGCCGCCATTGTCGGAATAACAGTCGGAGCCATTTCTGGGTTTTTCGGGCGTTGGGTTGACGCCACTCTTATGCGGGTAGTTGACATTGTCCTCACCTTCCCGGCACTGGTGATCATCATCGCCCTCGTCGCCGTTCTAGGCCCAGGGGTCCGGTCGACGATTATCGCGCTGTCGCTGTTGCGTTGGCCCCAGATCGCGCGAATTGTGAGAGGCGAATTCCTGCGTCTTCGTGAAGCAGACTTCGTGCTTGCAGCCGAAAACGCTGGCGCTTCGCCACGAGTGATCATCACCCGTCATCTTCTCCCTAACGTGATCGGCCCGGTCACGGTTGCTCTGACTTTGCTAATGGCAGACGCCATCTTGTTGGAAGCAGCACTTTCCTTCCTCGGCCTCGGGATCCAGGTCCCAGATCCATCATGGGGAAACATGCTTCAGGACGCACAGTCCATAAACGTGTTGGAAAACCTGCCATGGATGTGGATCTTTCCCGGTGTGTTCATCATGGCCACCGTTTTGACCATCAACTTCGTTGGAGATGGTCTGCGTGATGCTCTCGACCCCCGCAGTGGCCATGGCTGAAGATCAAGCAGTGCCCCTACTGCAGTTGAAGGACTTGCACATACGTTTCGAAAGCCCCGAGCACACCATCCATGCCGTCAGTGGAATCAGCCTCAGCCTTGACCGGGGTGAATCTCTCGCTATTGTCGGCGAGAGCGGCTCCGGCAAGACCGTTGCCACGCAGTCCATACTCGGATTGCTCCCCCAACCCCCTGCCGTGGTGCAAGGCGAGGTTCTCCTCGACGGAACTGACCTGTTGTTGCTCGATAGCGAAAAGTTGAGGAAGGTGCGCGGTAGCCGTATCGCGGTGGTGTTCCAGGATCCTATGACGTCACTCAACCCCGTCCTGGACATCGCTCGTCAGATGACGGAAGCGGCCCGAACCCACCTCGGATTCTCGAAACGTCAGGCCACCAACCGAGCCGCCGATCTTCTCGCCCGAGTGGGGATACCAGATCCAAAAAGGCGCCTTTCTGACCATCCACATCAATTCTCCGGTGGCCAAAGACAACGCATCTGCATTGCGATGGCCTTGATGTGCGATCCGGAACTCCTCATTGCCGATGAGCCGACCACCGCATTGGATGTAACGATCCAGGCCCAAATCATGGAGCTGGTCACCAACCTGAAGACGGATCTCGACGTCGCCATCATGTGGATCACCCATGATCTGGGAGTGGCAGCCAATCTCGTAGAACGAATATCGGTGATGTACGGCGGACGGATCGTGGAGTCCGGCAAGACCTCCCAGGTTTTTTCGCGACCTCAACATCCTTACACGGCTGGTTTGCTTGCTTCGTTGCCTGGAGTGTCACGTGGGCGACGACTGAAGGCCATTCCAGGTCACCCTCTTGATGCTCGGGTTGTGCTTGATGGCTGCGATTTCGAACCTCGCTGCAGCCTACGCACCTCAAAATGTATATACGAGCGTCCGGAGTTGGAGTCGACCGGTGATGGTGCAGTGGCCTGTTTCGAAAGCGCGAGAATCGAGGAGGTCACGTGAGCTCAGATCGACATGAACCGCTCTTGTCGGTCAAGGATCTTGTGTATAACTACCCAATCCGAACGGGTATTTTCCGTCGAGTCACCGGAAACCTGACTGCCGTTGAGGGCGTTTCGTTTTCTATCGCCAAGGGAGAAACCCTGGCCCTCGTTGGCGAATCCGGATCCGGAAAGTCAACTGCGGCCCGTTCAATACTACAGCTCGGGGGGCGCCCGACGAGCGGCTCAGTGCGATTCGAAGGGATGGAACTTACCGAGCTATCGACTCGGCAGATGCGAACCATGCGTCGTCGTATGCAAATGATCTTTCAGGACCCGCACTCATCATTGAATCCACGTTTAACTATCGGTGCCATTATCCGCGAGCCGCTCGATCTGATCGGCGAAATCTCCCGAGCCGATCAGCATCAACGGGTTGGCGAACTCCTAGAAGCGGTCGGGCTGCACCCCGACATGGCTACCCGCTACCCCCACGAATTCTCCGGCGGGCAGCGCCAACGGGTGGGGATTGCACGCGCCCTTGCTCCTGCACCGTCTTTGATCGTGGGTGACGAACCCCTAGCGGCGCTTGACGTCTCGATCCAGGCTCAAGTGGTAAACCTGCTCGCTGAGCTTCGCCAAGAGTTCGACCTGACTTATCTGATCATCCTGCACGACCTGTCCATGGCAGAGTACATAAGCGATCGGATCGCCGTGATGTATCTCGGTCGTATCGTGGAGATAGCAGACGCCGGTGAGTTGTTCCGCTCACCGGCGCATCCATATACCCGGGCGCTGCTAAGAGCTGTGCCGCAGGTTCACGGACCCCGATTTGATCGTTCATCTGTGCTGGGAGGCGAGGTCCCCAGCCCGGAGTCACCACCGCCGGGTTGCCATTTTCACCCCAGATGTCCCACTGCCAGCGACATTTGTCAGACCGAACCCGAGCTGAGGTTGGTTTCGGTTGACGGCCGGGACCGCTCGGTCGCATGTCATCACGTAGAAGATCTCAACCCCGAAGAGCCGGTGACGGTGGCAATCAGTCCGAGGGCATGACATCACCTACGAAGCGAAACAAGAGGGGTCTACAACAAGACCACCGATGTCGGATCTCGCCAAGAAAGTCATTGGCCGATTCCCCTCCAAGCGATAAGTTTATGATTCCCTCAAGCAATAAGTCAAAAGCAGAGTGGTCGGTCTACTGGCCACACCTGCCTTTGCCTGCAGAAAGGTGTAAGAAAATGAGGCAACATCTGCAAGGACGGCACCTGAAATCGCTGGGAGCAGTGGTGGCTGTTTTGGCATTGTTTGCGACAGCCTGTGGAGACGACGAATCAAGCAGCGCCGACATTGACGGAGCTAGCTTCAACGCGTCGTTTGGTGCGTTCGGAACCTACGACATCGCCGCAGAAAATGCCAAGGGTCCGTTTGAGGAGGCAACCGGCGCAAGGGTTGAACTCATAGCTGAACCCTTTGAAGTGCTGGTTCAGAGCGCCGTGACGGACCTCGCCACTGGAACGGGCGCGCTTGACGTTATCACCGGAGAGGCATGGATCGGTGCTGTCTGGGATCGCATGCGTCCGCTCAATGATTTCATCGATCGTGACGAGTATGGACAGGACGCCATCGTGGGCTTATGGGAGAAAGCCCCCCGGTTTGACGGCAAGCAGATTGGTGTTCCCTTCACAGCCGAGGCCTATTCGGTGCTTTATCGCACTGATCTGTTTGAAGCCGCTGGCGTTGAGGCGGACTGGACAACGTGGGATGAGTTCATGGCGGCACTAGCTACCGTCGAATCCACCCTGCCGGATGACGTGGTGCCGCTGGTATACAGCTGGGGCGCCTCCGACCAGTTACCGGGCATCTTCTTCGGAATGTACGACGGCTATCACATCAACTCCGATGGCAGATGGGCAGTTGACCCTCCCTTAGCGGAGGCTGCCATTGATCAGCTTGTTGAACTACGCCAGTTCAGCTCGAGCGAGGCTTCTGCGTATGGGATCAATGAAGCCAGTGCGGTTTTCACCAACGGGGGCGCGGCTACCATTATCGGTTGGACCAGTTTCTTGAGGGAGGGCGCCTACAACGAAAGTTCGCCAGTCTTTGGGAAATGGTCTGCCAGCACGTTCCCGGGTCCGGGCTTTCCGTTCCTGTCGTCTTGGAACTTCTTCATCTCAGGCCAAACCGACGATGAAAAGGCCGACGCGGCCTGGGAGTGGATCAAGTTCTACAACGATCCCAAACGAGCCAAACAGAACTTCATAGACTTCAACTTCCAGGCTCCCTTTGCTGGCTTCTTTGAAGACGAGGAACTACTCGCGGACTACGCCAACGATCTGCCGTTCCAGAAAGAGAATCTGGAACGGGCAGCAGCACCAGCCATGACCCTTCCCGCCTATCTGGAGTGGTCAAGGATCATGGGTGAAGTACTGCTTGGAAATCTCACGTCAGCACAGGCTGTCGCTGAAATGAACGAAGCATTTGCCGATGAGCTGATACCAACGCCGCTCATTCAGAAGGCCCAAGTTGACGGTACATTCCAGAGGTAAATGTTATTCCAAATAGTGACGCGCAGATTGGGAAGTGGTAACTTCAATCACCGCTGGGATACGTAGTAGACGCTGGTTCCTATCAAAGGAGCGCCTCTTCTTCGCCGCCTGTGTTGTGCCAGCGTTGATTGTAGTTGTAGCGGTACAGATATATCCCCTCGGGTTTTCGGTATGGATCGCAACCAAGGATTGGGTGCTAACCGCTTCGGATGGCCCGTCGAGATCAGTAGGCTTAGGCAACTTTCGTGATACGCTCAGTGACGATACCTTTCGACGTTCACTACGAAACAGTGCGATCATAACCGGGTTTTCCGTATCGATATCGGTGATATTAGGGACGGCACTAGCATTTTTTACACGGGCTGCTGGTTGGTTCAACCAACTAAGCCGGACGATTCTAATTGTCCCGTTGGTAGTTGCTCCGGTAGCGGCCGGAACGCTTTGGCGAATCATGTTGAACCCGAGAGCAGGACTCATCAATACTATGCTTGATCGTATCGGTATTGATGGCCCTATCTGGCTCGGGAAATCAACCGAAGCGTTAATATCGGTAACAGTGGTAGAGATCTGGATCGGTACACCCTTCGTTCTATTGGTAATTTCTGCCGCTCTCACCACCATTCCGAACACACTGCTTGAAGCAGCAGCCATTGACGGAGCTAACCGTTGGCGTTCGTTCCTGCATATCGAACTTCCACTGATCACACCGGTCCTGCTCATAGCGGTGATGTTTCGAGCGCTCGATTCCCTGTTGTCTCTCGACACCGTGTTTACCTTGACCCAAGGAGGTCCCGGGTTCAGTACGTACACACTGTCGTACTTGATCTACAACACTGGACTTCGAGAATTCGACCTCGGAGCAGCAGCAGCAACATCGTGGATCTTCATGGCAATCGCAGCAACGTTGATGGTCCTGACCTTTTGGCTTCAAGCGAGATGGCAACGAACATGAGTGGGGTCGAACCTAAAGCAACTCGTTCCTGGGAAGGGTGGCCATCCCAGGCAGGTCAACGGGCTCGCAGGCTGCCACGTGTAATGCTGCTTATGGTTGCAATATCATGGGTCGTGGTACCATTGGTGTATCTGTTCTTGAACAGCATCAAGCCCTCACTGGAGTTTCTATCCACACCACCGACAATTTTTCCAAGCAAGATCACATTCGAACATTACAGTAAGGCTTTCAGCGATCCGAAGGTGTCCAGACTGTTCAAAAACACAGTCTTGGTTACCGGAATTACCACCTTGGTCACGGTTGTGGTTGGAACCTTCGCTGCTTATGGCTTATCGAGGCTCCGACTCCCTGCAAAATGGCTCGGATTCGTAGTCTTCATCTTCTTGTTCATTCGCTTCTATCCTCGAGTCACTACTGTTATTCCGTACTTTCTCACCATGCGGGAACTGGATCTGCTGGACACGATCTGGGCCATCATCCTCGGGCATCTAGGCATAACAGTGCCCTTCGTTACCTGGCTACTGCTGATTGTATTCAATGAGCTGCCCAAAGAAATCGAAGAGGCAGCAATCATTGACGGTGCCGGGCCTTGGGCACGCCTGCGTTACGTGTTGTTTCCGTTGGTAGCGCCCGGGGTAGCGGCCGCTTCGATTCTCACCGCCTTTTTATCTTGGAATGAGTTCCTTATTGCTTCATCAGTAGCTCGTCGAGAAGCCCAGACCTTGCCTATAGGCGTTGCGTCATTCGTTACCGATCAAGGTGTTCATTGGGGCCCAATGTCGGCCCTGGCTGTAGTCATGATCCTGCCCATGATCCTTTTCGCTCTGCTTGTACAGCGCCACCTCATCAGCGGGCTCACGTTCGGGGCGGTCAAGGGCTGACGTTCACAGCGTGGAGGGCACGAGGGCCAAGCACGCCCCCCGGATCTTGGGTTGGTACAACCCCACGCCGAGTCGTAACCGAAAGTTAGGTGGCCAAACCCCCCCCCCCGGATCTTGGGTTGGTACAACTATCTTTGCAAACAGGGTCAAGTCTCGTGGGCGTAGAGTGCTCTGCGCAATGCATGATCGCGATCGGCTATCCAGCGTCGTGACAGCTTCGAATCTGGCACTACCAGGTCCGACCCATGGAAAGCTCCGGGGTAGACATGGAGCTCTGTTGCTACGTCACAAGCCAACAATCGTTGGGCATAAGAGATGTTTTCGTCGACAAATAGATCCATATCACCAACAGCAATGTAGGCGGGTGGGAGATCACTTAGATTCTCGGCACGGGCCGGTGCCGCGTATTGAGGAACGCCGGGTTGTCCGGCTCGGCCACTCAAGTAAGCGTTCCAGGCCAATATGTTGTTCTTACGGTTCCAAAGCTTCGGATGGGTTATGCGTTGGCTCGATATGGTGAGATTCCGATCGTCGAGCATCGGGTAGACCAATAGCTGCCATACGATCTGCGGACCACCATGATCACGAGCCCACAAGGCAACAGCCGCGGCCAGCCCAGCACCGGCGGATGCACCGCCTACCGCTATCCGGGTCTTGTCCACGGCTAATTCGTCAGCTTGGTCTACGAGCCAGGCCAGTGCTGTACTGCAGTCCTTGAGCGGCTCCGGGTAAGGGTGCTCTGGAGCGAGTCGGTAGTCGACCGATACGACGAGGCAGCCACCAACCCCTGTCAGGTGCGCGCAATGCTCGTCGTCCCAGTCGATGCGACCCATAACGAGTCCACCGCCGTGCATCCATAACAGTGCTGGCAAAGGGGACTCAACACCATCTGGTCGATACAGCCGGATCCTCAACTCAGAACGACCCGCAGTTGTTATAAGGACGTCGGAAACATCGACTCCCTTCGTGGAGCGAGGTAGTGGATCCAAGCGTTGAGCCGCTGCTTCACGCGCCTGCGGGATGTCGGTGAGATCACGGCCCACAATCTCCATGGCCTCTAGAGCAGCCCGTTCTTCGTCACCGAGCCGGTCTTCCACAACAACACGGTGAGAATTGGCGCACATAAAAGCTTCAGTCCCGGGTAGCTGCTCGTTGTACCCGTCAGGCACATCCAGCACCGATCCTGGCTATGTTATTCGATACGGATCAACCCGCGAACCCGCACCTCGGATGAAGAACAGCGACTGGGCATGAAGAATCAGTCCGCAGCACCGATCTGGACGGGATCAATACCAACACTGGGACCCATGGTGGTGGACACCGCGACCTTGCGGATGTACTTACCTTTTGAGGACGCTGGCTTTGCGCGCTGCAGTTCGCTGACAAGCGTACGCAGGTTCACGAGCAAGTCATCGTCGTCAAAGGACGCCTTGCCTATGGGAACATGCACGTTCGCGAAGCGGTCGGTGCGGAACTCCACCATGCCGCCCTTGAATTCGTCCACAGCCTTAGCTACGTCGGCGGTAACTGTGCCGGTCTTGGGATTCGGCATCAAGCCACGCGGACCGAGGATCCGTCCCAGCCTACCAACCATGGGCATCATGTCGGGGGTTGAGATCGCAACATCGAAGTCGGTCATGCCATTACCGACCTCGGCCGCAAGATCCTCCCCGCCCACGTGTTCGGCACCAGCAGCTCGTGCAGCTGTGGCTGCCTCGCCCTGAGCGAACACAGCGACTCGTACGTGCTTGCCTGTTCCGGCCGGAAGCGCGACGGTGCCACGCACCATCTGATCTGCCTTGCGAGGGTCGACACCAAGGCGAATGACCACATCGACTGTCTCGTCGAACTTCTTTTTGTCCAACGACTTCACGACTCCGATGGCATCGGTGTCGGAGTGCAGACGGTCACGATCAAACCGCGTGATGTTGTTTCTGTACTGTTTGCTTTTCAACTGTCTGCCTCGGCTTGTCGGGTGCGGTGTGCTCTCAGCCCTTGACGGTGACACCCATTGAACGGGCAGTCCCCAGCACCTGTAACTTGGCGCCGTCAATGTCCAAGGCATTGAGGTCGGGCATCTTGGTTTCGGCGATTTCGGTAACTTGAGCGTCGGTGATGACACCGACCATTTCACGACCCGGATTGCCTGACGCCTTGTCCAGCCCAGCGGCCTGGCGCACCAGGAACGCCGTGGGAGGGGTCTTGAGAACGAACGAGAACGATCTGTCCTCATAGACCGTGATTTCCACTGGGATGACCTGACCGCGCTTATCTTCGGTCTCGGCGTTGTAACCCCTACAGAAATCCATGATTGCGACACCATGTGGACCAAGTGCTGTACCAACCGGCGGTGCTGGCGACGCCTGCCCGGCAGGGATCTGGATCTTGACGACGGCGGTAACCTTTTTCCTGGCCATTAGTCAACTTCCTCGTTGTCGCAGGTGCACCCTTGTTGAGGGCCTGTCAGTTTGCAACGCCGACACCAACTCGCCAACCTCAAAGTGACATCTGTGTCCGCCGTGTTGGTTGCGCAAGCCTGACGACCGCGAAATCGTAGCCGACCTCATGCGCATACGGGCTAACAAAGGCCAGCAATCCGAAAGGCTCAGATCGTCTCGGAGCAGTAAGGGTTTCAAAGTCGCGCAACCTGGGCGAACTCCAACTCCACAGGCGTTTCACGGCCGAATATGTTGACGAGCACCTTGACCTTGAGCTGGTCCTCGTTGATCTCAATGATCTCGCCGGAGAAGTCGGCAAACGGCCCCTCCTTCACCCGTACGGTCTCGCCGATGCCAAACTCAAACATCGGCCTGGACTTCTTGGTGGCTTCCCGCTTGCGGTCTGCTTCAACACCGAGGAAGTTCTCGACGTCCTTGCGTCTCATTGGAGACGGTCTTCCGCCCTGGTTGACGAACCCAGTGACCCCTGGAGTGTTGCGAATGGTGTTCCAGGAGTCGTCGTCAAGATGAGTACGGCACAACAGATAGCCCGGGAATAGCTTCTTTTCGGTCATCACCTTGCGGCCGTTCTTGAACTCGGGAACCTCCCGGGTCGGAATTACGACCTCGTGGATGCGGTCCTCCATGTTCATCGACTCAATCCGCGCCTCAAGGTTCTGTTTGACCTTCCTTTCGTACCCTGACTGGGTGTGCAGCACGAACCACCTTCCTGGCCGGTCGTAGGGACTGACCGGATCCAACTCCGCCATACCCTCCGCCAGCAGTTCGTCCTCGCTCAGGACCACATCTTCGGAGGGCGCTTCGGCGATGTCGGGGTTGCTGGCCGGAGTGTCTGGGACCGCTGAGCCGAACGGGCCGGTCCATTGGTTGGTGAGTTTCGTCGCTGGCGAATTAGGCGCCGCCTTCGGCGATCCCTCGACAGTGGCGGCATCGGTTGATGTGGTGTCAGTCACGGGTTCAGCTCTCAAACAGTTCCAGGACAAAGGTGGAAAACAACCAATCAAGGCCGTAGATCATCACACCGAGCACGATGATGGTGACCAGCACAACGATTGAGTAGTTGATGGTCTCGTCACGGGTAGGCCAGGCGACCTTGCGCAACTCCCCCCGTACTTCTCGGAGGAACTGCCGGAAGCCGACCCGCTCGGAGGAGGCCTGACGACCGGGCTGCCGACGGCTCCGTACGGGCGTGCCTTCGGCATCAATCTCGCCCTGCTTCTGCAGCATTCGTTTTTGCTGTCGGTTCATCGACATGTCTGGCATTCCTTGATGAACGGTGACGACGAAGTCAACTTCGTCTCTGGATCGGTGGGTTCTACTGGTTGCGGGTTGTTGATTGCTCTGTGATGAATGCTAAGGGCAGCACCGCGGAGGTCACTGTCGGCAGGGGCGGAGGGACTCGAACCCCCAACCGCCGGTTTTGGAGACCGGTGCTCTACCAATTGAGCCACGCCCCTAAGAACGGACTTCAAGGATAGCAGAACCCACAACGTTACCCGTCGTCCGCAATGATCAATACCGTCAGGATTGATCCACAAGCGGATGGCCCCCGAGGGGGTCATGGCCGTCAAGAACCGCGCAACCCCATCAAGTCGTCGGAGTTCTGCTCGGATAGGGCGCAATACGAGGTGTGGGCGCAAGCTGTGCTCGACGGGTGGCGAGCCGCCGATGTCACACCCCTTTCCTAGGGTCGGCGACAACATTGTAGACACCAAGGAAATCTCTCATGACCGAAATCAATCCGACGTCTGAACCCAAGCCTCAAGCATCGGGGAATGGGCTGGCCGTCGCAGCTCTGACTATCGGGATAATCGGCTCGCTCTTCGGCGTGATCCCACTTACGTTCTTTCTGGCTTGGATCCTCGGGATACTCGCTGTGGTTTTCGGAGCTGTTGGGCGACGCCGCCCGGTCGGTAAGACCATGGCGACCTGGGGTTTGGTGCTAGGCATCCTTTCAATCGGTCTCGGCATAGTAGGCGTTGTGGCCATCGACCGGGCTGTTGACGAATTCAAGGAAGACATTGACGATATCTTTGACGAGATTAGTGAAGACATTGAGGAAATCGAATAACACGTAGCTCAAGGCCACCTTGCACGAAGCTCAAAGCCGCTTGCACAGATCGTGTGGACAGCCGACGAGTCCCAAGCAAGTGCTTCAATGGCAAGTTTTTCATTCCCTTCGGCGATCTCAATCTGGGATTGCAAACTATGAGACAGTACAACGTACTCCCACACCACAATCCTGTCTCTTTGGCTATCGGCGATACGAGGGTTCCGCCTACGAATAGGCACAACACTCAATGACAAGATTCTTCACCCGAGGGACCCTGTGGGCTCTCAGCAATTACTGAGAGCCCACAGAACAATTCGGGCAGATACCTCAGAAAACAGAGCCCTTTAAGATCAGCGAAAAAAGCCCTTTGGGATCAGCTTCGGGCTGTAGACAGCCAGTCGTCAACCATGGCACGATTGCTGGCGATCCACTCCGCCGCATCGGCCTGGATCTGGTCTTCGGAGTAGCCGTCCTCTGATGCCATTTTGGCATTCTGGGCTGCGATATCGGCCAAGGGGATCGACACGACCTCCAGCAGGCGTTTGATCTGCGGGTTGTCGTCCAAGAAATCGGTGTTGCCTACCGCGCGGATGCTGCTCACCGTCCAGCCGAGGTCGCATGGATCGGCGACGCAACCCTCCAACCCCATTACCGAAGTGGTGCCCTCATCGTCGTCAAGAGCCGGGGACTCCAACCACACGACATCGCTGCCAGGAGTCAGGACATCCATCGTCCAGTTCGGGGTCCAGGCGTAGAACAGCACCGGTTCACCCGCATTCACCCTGTCACGGACCCCGTCAACGAGATCGTTGTAGTCGCCGACAACCTGCTCCACGTTGTTGCCCCATCCGAACTCCGCAATGTGGGAGTCAATCACGGTGTTGCAACCCCATCCTTTGTTGCAGCCGATCAGGTCGGCAAGGCCGTCACCGTCGCGATCAAACAACCCAGCTTTCGACGTATCGGCCAAGTCGTTCATTGAAGTGATGCCTGCACTGTCTGCGGTGGCTTTGTCGATCATGTATCCCTGAAGCGCGCCGGACGCCACCTGATAGCCAACCGGTTCTATAGGCAAATCGGTGGACTGACCCGTGACCAACTCCCCTTCAAGATAGATGTCATGCAGGGGAAACCAACCGTTGGCCCACAGGTCATATTGGCCACTTGCCAGCGCCGGATAAAACCCATTGGGATTGAGCGTGTGGTCGGCCGGGTCAGACACCGTGTAACCGAGTTCTTCAATGAGTTCGGCGTAGATGGCGGCCTGCATGAAACCGCTGTCCCAACTCGCGCGGGCCATTGCAACCTCCGACGTGTCATCGTCAGAGCTCCCACAGGCCGATATGAGCAGCGCCAAGACCGCCAAAATGGCGACAAACGTTCCTTGTGCCTTATCGGTGATGCTGCGATTCATCATTTTGGTCCTCCTCATCTCAAGTCTGGTAGTCACTTCTGCGCCCCATCCTCAAGTCGGTCTTTGACCTTGGCTATGAGCCCGCTGTGGCGAGAACGGAAAATCGCCTCGTCATAGTGACTCTCTAGAAGATCCAACTCTTCGGTGAACACCTTCTTGAGGCTCCAGCACATGATGAGAAGGATCAGAGCGAAAGGCAACCCGGTCGCAACAGAGGCGGTTTGCAGAGCCGACAGCCCACCACCGAGCAGGAGAACAACCGCCACTAGCCCCTCCATCACAGCCCAGAACACCCGCTGCGGCTTCGGAGAATCAAGCTTGCCTCCGGAGGTGAGATGGTCGACCACTAGCGAACCGGAGTCCGAGGAAGTCACAAAGAATGAGACAAGCAGGAATACGCCCACCAGCGAGACGAGTCCGGTCAGCGGGAAGGCCTCCAACATGTCAAACAGAGCGGTTGCCACATTCTCATTGACCGCTGTGGCAACATCGCGTTCGCCGCTTATCTGAAGATTGATGGCCGAGCCACCGAAGACGGCCATCCAAAGGAAGCACAGCAGCGACGGCAAGAAGATTATTCCCAGCAGCAGCTCTCTCACAGAACGGCCTTTTGAGATCCGAGCCACGAACATCCCGACAAACGGTGACCATGAGATCCACCATCCCCAATAGAAGATGGTCCAGCCAGCTTGCCAAGAGGTACCCGTGAAGGCCTCATTCCAGAACGAGAACTCCGGCAGAATCTGAATGTAGTAGCCAAGACTCTGGGTGAACAGTGAGGCTATGAACAGCGTCGGACCTACAAGCAACACAAACACCAAGAACGCACCAGCCAGATAGATGTTTATCTGGCTCAGTCTCTTCACGCCAGCGTCCAGACCGGCAACCACCGAGATGGTGGCCAGACCAGTTATGGCAGCGATCAGCACGATTTGGAATCCGGTACCCGAGGGGAGACCGAAGAGCTTGTTCAACCCAGCGGCTGCCTGACCGGCACCGAAACCCAACGATGTGGCAAGGCCGAACAGGGTTGCTACAACAGTGAGCGTGTCAATGGCGTTGCCCCAGTTGCCGTAGATCCTCGGGCCGAGAATCGGGTAGAAGATTGAGCGGAACGTGAGGGGCAAACCCCGGTTGTAGGCAAAAAACCCGAGTGCCAGGGCAACCAATCCATAAAGCGCCCACGCATGAATTCCCCAATGGAGATAGGTCGTGGCCAGGGCGGCCTTGCCAGCGGCACCGCTTCCGGGGTCCACATCAAACAGCGGTGGTGGGGAACTCAGGTGGAAGATCGGCTCTGCTACACCCCAGAACATCAACCCGATACCGATACCCGCCGATATCAACATCGCGTACCAGGCACCGGTGGAGAACTCCGGACGGGCGAACGGACCGCCAAGTCGGATCTTCCCGTACCGGCTCAGGGCGAAGTAGAGCGCCACAAACAAGAAGATGTTGAAATCAAGGACGTAGAGCCAGCCCAAATTGCCGTTGATGAAATCAAGCACCTCTTTGAACACGTCGGCTGTGGTGTCGGTGAAGATCAGCGACAGAGCTATGAACGTCAGCAGGAATCCGGCCGACCAGAAGGTCACTTGCGGGTGAATGTCAAACCCGGCCCGGACAATGTTTCGATCGCCGGGCTCCCGGTCGGACACCTCGGGATAGAAATCAATGTCGGGATCAATCTGCAATCCCTCAAACGGTTTTCGTTCTCTGATTGCTTCTTCGCGACGCTGTTCCTCAGCTTCCTCCCAGTCATGGAGCGCCAAGGTGGCGTCGGTCAAATCAATATCGGTGTCGTTTGGGCTACGGCGCACCCGAGGGTCCTTCGCCGCAGCGTTACCTGCGTCGTCTGTTTCGTTCATGACGATGGTCTTTCTGGTTGCTGCCCCCGAATAGGCCTGCACTCGCCTCACCAAGAGGTGCGAGTTCAAGCCGACGAGAACCATAGACCAAAACGTCACATCGCGCCAGTGGAACTTTTGATTCACCGAAATTGGGTCGGAATTAGCTGGTTCAGGCGAGGCAATAATGGACGTGATTCGGGGTGCTGTTGTCCACACCGGGGCAGCAGTAAGGGTCTGGTTGAGCACGGCTCAGGTTGCGTGCGGGCTATTGTTGTCCCACTTCGAACCCGGATGCCGATCCATGCACCGAGCAGTTTTTCTTGTCCTGACAATCCTGGCGGTGTTGACAGGATCTTCATCTGCCGCCGATGCGAGTGCAAGCATGTTCGACGAAACCCCCGGCGACCAGCCGCCGGTACGTCTGGCCCGACCTACCTGGGACACCGGATGGTTCCAAGCCGAGATCTACAGACTGGCTCTGCAGCGGCTGGGTTACCGGACGGAGGATCCAGTCACGATGGGAGTAGCAGAGTTCTACCGTGCCGTTGCCGACGGTTCGGTGGATATGTGGGCCAGCGGATGGTTCCCGTCACACGATTCCTACCTTGATGACGTAGATGTCGTCGAGGTCGTCGGAAGGCAGGTTGACGACGGTGCACTCCAAGGCTATTTCGTTGATGCGGCCACCGCCGAAACTCACGGCATAACCAACCTGGGCGACCTCGCCGATCCGGTTTTGGCCGCCTTGTTCGACCATGACGGCGACGGCCGCGCCGACCTGATCGGCTGCAACGTCGAATGGTCTTGTGCCACAACTATCGACCATCACCTTCAGGCCTATGCACTGACGGACACGGTGGAGCATGTTCAAGGCGACTACTCACCGCTGATCGCAGAGACGCTTACACGCCAAAAGGCTGGCAAGCCGGTCCTGTATTACACATGGACACCCAACTGGACAGTTGGTGCGTTGGTACCCGGACGAGATGTCATATGGCTTGAGACGCCGTTTCCTTCCCTTCCAGAAGGTCAGGCACTCGCTATTGACCGAACCGCCATCGCCGGGATTTCGGGGTGTGCCAATGACCCCTGCCAGGTCGGATGGCCACCCAACGACATCCGGGTGGTTGCCAATTCCGATTTCCTGGATGCCAACCCATCCATCCGCACGCTACTCGAGCAGGTGGTCATCCCACTTGAGGACATCTCGGCCCAGAACATCTTGATGGTGACCCGTGACGGTGACCCATCCGACATTCGACGCCAGGCCGAGGAATGGATGGAGACCAACCTGGCCCAAGTCAACCGTTGGATTGAGGCCGCCGACCCCAACGCTGTCAAGTTGGACGACACCGAAAGCGCCGACGAACCCAAGAAGGAGACGTTCAAGGTGGCGGCGCGCGCTCTTGCGCCCTTCGTGATCTATGAGAATCGCGCTTACAGCGGATTTGAGGTGGAGTTGGTTCGCCTGCTTGGTGCACAGATCGGCATGGAGGCGGAGATCTACGCCGTGGACACGGTTGCCAAACAGGTCGACGACATCATCAGAGGCGAGGCCAAGTTGGGGTTGGGGGGCACCACTATCACCGAATCCCGCGAGCAGATCATCGACTTCTCCCTTCCAATACTCGACTCCGGCCTGACCATCATGACCCCCACCAAGGCCTCCGACGGGGTTGAAGACCGCATCTTGGTCTTCTTTCGTGCTATCGGCTCATCGGATCTGCCTTGGCTGCTGATGGTGTTCGCCGTGGCGGTGCTGGTGTCAGCCCACCTAATTTGGTTGTTGGAACGCCGCAACAATCCCGACTTTGCCGAACTGTATCGCCGAGGGATCTGGGACTCGTTGTACTGGTCGGTGGTGACCATGAGCACCGTCGGGTACGGGGATAAGGTGGCTCGAGGCCCGATGGGACGCGTGCTGGCTCTGGTATGGATCGCACTGGGGACACTGGTGTTCGCAAGTTTCACCGCTTCCATCGCCTCCTCGTTAGCGGTAAGCGAGTTGCGAGGAGAGATCTCAGGCCCTTCGGACCTGCCCGGTCAAAGGGTGGCGACGGTCAGCTACTCAGCTGGTGAGACCTATCTCCCTACGATCGGAGTCGGCCCCGTTTTGGTGGACGACCTTGATGACGCTTACCTGTTATTGGCCGACGACAAGGTCGACGCGATCGTGTTCGACGCACCGGTTCTGCAATTCCATGCCTCTCGACTAGGCGCAGGCGAGGTAACCACCATCGGGGCGGAGTTCGAGAGAGTTCAATACGGGCTGATGATCAACGAAAGGGACGCCGATCTGCGTGAACGCCTCAACCTTGCCCTGTTAGAGCTGATGGAAAGCGGGGTCTACGGACGGCTCCACGACAGATGGTTCGGCTCCTACGGGTAACAACAGACCCGCTCCTACATCCCAACTATGCCGAACGGCTCCACAACAAACGGCTCGGCTCCCACGGGTAACAACAGACCCGCTCCTACATCCCAACTATGCCGAACGGCTCCACAACAAACGGCTCGGCTCCCACGGGTAACAACAGACCCGCTCCTACATCCCAACTATGCCGAACGGCTCCACAACAGACAGTGCGGCTCCCACGGGTAACAACAGACCCGCTCCTACATCCCAACTATGCCGAACGGCTCCACAACAAACGGCTCGGCTCCCACGGGTAACAACAGACCCGCTCCTACATCCCAACTATGCCGAACGGCTCCACGACAAACGGCTCGGCTCCCACGGGTAACAACAGACCCGCTCCTACATCCCAGCCATGCCGGACGGCTGCACGACAGAATGGTTCGGCTCCCACGGGCGACAGCGGACCTGGGGCCGACTATCCGCCTTGTTCGAACATGGCCGCTGCCGCGGCTTCGATTTCGTCGGGTCCGACATCACGTACATGGGTGGACAGGGACCACTCGTGGCCGAAAGGGTCTCGGACCTTGCCGAAACGGTCGCCCCAGAACATGTCACTAACTGGCATGGTTGTTACCGCACCGGCTGCAACGGCTCGCTCAACGGCGGCGTCACAGTCCGGCACGTAGCGGTGAAGCCCGACGGTTGTGCCGCCCAAGCCCGCAGGTGACGACTCTTCGCCATCCATCATCTCGGGGAAATCGTCGGACAAAAACACCGGGTAACCACCGATGTCAATCTCCGCGTGAAGTATCCTCCCGTCGGGTGCGGACATCCGCATCAGCTCCACAGCACCAAAAGCCTCGGCATAAAACGTGATGGCATCGCCAGCTCCCTTCACGCACAGGTAGGGCACCACATGGTGTCGGCCCTCGGGTACGGGTGTTACATCAGTCATGTGGGGACCTCCAATGCCAGGATCAGCGCCCGGCGATCCTAGTCGGTTGTCAGTCTCAGTGAGACCGACGTGATCCGGTGAGCTGATACTACCGAAACGGTCAGCGGACCGAAACGGTCAGCGGACCGAAACGGTCAGCGGACCGAAACGGTCGGCGGAAGAATCACCCAGCGACCAACCCACGACACAACCAACATGACCTCAACCAACAATCAACGCAGCACCCAACAACAACCATGCCCCATTGCGCAAGAGTCACCCAGCGACCAACCCACGACACAACCAACATGACCTCAACCAACAATCAACGCAGCACCCAACAACAACCATGCCCCATTGCGCAAGAGTCACCCAGCGACCAACCCACGACACAACCAACATGACCTCAACCAACAACGAACGCAGCACCCAACAACAACCATGCCCCATTGCGCAAGAGTCACCCAGCGACCAACCCACGACACAACCCACAATTAACGCAGCGCCCAACAACGACCATGCCGCCGTTGATGCCTAGGTCCTGCGATGTTAATGCGCGTTCTTAAAGGACCACCGGTTGCCGACGACGGACGGGCTAGTGCTGCGAGACGCAGCACCGGTCCTCAGCACGCGGCGCATAGTCATTCCTAAAATCGAGACGGGTGCAAGAACACGACGCATGACGATCACTCCGGGTGCGGCAGTGTCGGCTAGCCGACCGATCTTGCTGCGACGAGCCGCGATCGTGATGACACTGGCCGCTGCGGCAAGTGTGCCGATCGTGGCAGTTGCGGCCCGCGACGGCAAAGAAAGAAACGTCCGGCGAGTGGCATGGTTAGCCGTTATCGAAATATCGGTGCCGAGGCCCACATCACCGGTCGGGGGGTAATCAGTGAGCGATGCAAGCAGCCGGCGCATACGCCGATACCCGACCGCTTCGGCCTGGCAACGTAGGCACTGTTCCAGATGGCGCCGGGCCGGCAAGGACAGCACCTTGGGGTCGTCCACCGACGGCAGAACGTCGGCCACGGCGGCGCAGGAAACGGAGTTGGATTCAGACAGCACGGACTTCCTCTCCCGGTAGTGGAAAAATCTGCTCCCGCAGGCGACGGCGGGCTCGATGGAGTCGGACCTTGGCGGCACTCACCGATATGGAGAGCTCTTCGGCGATTCCCTCATTGGAGAGATCGTAGATGTCGTGCAGCACGACAACCGCTCGTAACCGTGGTGGAAGATCGGCAATCGCGGCATCAAGTTGTCGGCGCAAACCCGCAGCCTCGGCCTGACCGGCCGGGTCGGCTTCGGGACGTTCATCGACCATCCGATCGCCGTCGGGTAGCTGCTCATAACTATGGCGCACCCGCTTGGTGAGGTGTGTTGACGCGCAATTGGCGACGATGCGATAGAGCCAAGTCGAAAAGCGCGCCTCGCCGCGGAACTTGCCGATACTTCGGAACGCTCGAAGATATGCATCCTGCACCACGTCACGAGCGTCCTCCTCTTTGCCGGTCAATCGGTAGGCCAACCCGAAGGCATCACGGCGGGTGAGCCGAACCAGTTCGTCAAATGCCTCGGATTCTCCGGCGGCGGCTCGATCGACCAATGCGGCCATCTCAAGATCTGAGGGCTTGGACCTGTCGACGCGGTTGCGGTTACCTGTTTCCGGTCTGCTCGGGGGATCGGTTGCCGCCCGAAGAGGCTGCCGACGTTGCATCAACCCTTAATCCTCCCATCGGATCCCGGCGGATCGTCTGTAGCGACGGACAGACTCGAACTGTCGACCTCTCGATTATGAGTCGAGCGCTCTTACCTACTGAGCTACGTCGCCTTTCTCGGACAGTCGGTACGCTACCGAACCGATCCGACGAGCTCCCTGTCAGAATCGAACTGACGACCTTCTCCTTACCATGGAGACGCTCTGCCGGCTGAGCTAAGGGAGCGGTGGAACCACCCCGAACCCCGGCGGTGGACACCGCCAATGATGCCACAGGGATCGGGCTCGTCCAACCCACTACGGCCATGTTGCGTCGCTTGTAGAACCGAAGGCTGTGCAGTGCTCTAGCGTGCGGCCTATGTCGGAGTTCGCACCGGAAACCCTAACTGTCACCATCGAAGACCGAATCGGTCGCTTGACCCTTGATCGACCCAAGAAACTCAACCCGCTATCGGTTCAGTGCCTTGAGGAATTGATCGCCGCTGCCCGATGGTTCGACTCCCAACCCGAGGTGCGAGTGGTGATCATCTCCGGCAACGGGCGAGCATTCACCGCAGGCGCTGATCTGGCGTCGTTCAAGTTGACGAGCGGCATCGGCATCAGACGGGACGATGCGGACACTGGCCGGCGAATGGCGGAAGCCGTTGAGGCTATGCGAGCGGTCACGATTGCCACTATCCACGGTCATTGTGTGGGCGGCGGCGTGGTTCTCGCAGCCGCGTGCGACCTGCGCTTGGCGGCGGAGTCCACGCAATTCTCGATCCCCGAAGTGGATCTGGGCATTCCCTTGGCCTGGGGTGGCATCCCTCGCCTTGTTCGTGAGATCGGTCCGGCTATGACCCGTGAACTGGTGATGACGTGTCGACCGTTCGGCTCCGACGAAGCCCGCTGTCTGGGCTTCGTCAACCGGGTTGTGCCCGACGGCGAGCTTCTTGATGCCGTAAGCGCACTCGCCTGGGAGTTGGCCGCAAAATCGTCTTACACACTGCGGGCGACGCTGTCGGCTGTTGACGCAGCCACCGATGCTCTGGTATCAACCCGATTCGCGTGGAGCGACGCAGATGCCTTGGGTACCGGACTGCATGACCCTGACTCACGCCAAGCGGCCGAGCGCTATCTGCAAGCCCACAAAGACCGGCACTAACAACCAAAACGCCCCGAACAACAACCCCAACACTGCGCAACCAACCTACGTGTTGTCAACCTATGTGGTGTCAGCCAATCGGAGTTGTCAGATTGCCCGCCAGCGAAGAGATGGCCGTTCCCCAATGTTCGTGGACGAGATCGTTCTGTTCAAGTCCCCGTGTCATAAAGGCAAAAGACAGGCCGGAATCGGGATCGGCCCACACCCGTTGACCTTTGGCACCGTTGTGGCCGAACGCCCTGGGGCCAACGGTGTAGCCGAAGCCGCGGGCGGCAGCTTTGTTCGGATCGGCTTTGTTCGGATCGCCAGCGAGCACGAATGCGTGGGTGCGATTGGCTGGGACACCCAACAAGTCGGGGTGTTTTTGACGAACGGTCTGCAGTGCATCTGTGCGCACTTCAGGCGGCAGGATCGTGCTGTCGTCGTTAAGGATCGCCTGATACCAACTGGCGACCTGCGCCGCCCCGGCGATACCACCACCGCCGGGGTGTGCCATAGCCCGCACGCTCGGCTCGTTGAACGCCAACAACATCTCAGTGCTGATACCAAAGTCAGGTAGGTCAAAACCAAAACGTGCGCGGAACTCATCTGGGTCCGGCGGCGACCCGACCGCTTCAACGGTGACGACATCGCCTTGGTCCGACTCGGCAATCCCCAGCCAAGCAGGCTGACCCGCTGGGGTCATTACACGATCTGTGATCTCGTCAACGTAGTGCCTACCTGTCACTTCAGTGATCAAGTCGGCCAGCACCCAGTGCGCCGAGGCCGGGTGATACTCGAAAGCGGTACCCGGCGCCCAGGTGGTGCGCCAGTTTGCATAGCACTCAAGCCGGGCGGCACGGTCCAGGTGCGCCGCTTCGGTCAACGGCGCATAGGGGAACCCTCCGGAGTGCAAGAGAACCTGCGAAACGGTGATCTGTTCCTTGCCATGGGTGCCGAACGACCCAAGCACCGCCGCGACCGGCTCGTTGAGGTCCAGTCGTCCTTCGTGTGCAAGCAGCAAGACTGTGAGGCTCACCGTCGGCTTGATCGCCGAATAGGTATGAAATCTCTGGTCTCGGCGGGCGTCGCCGAATGCCTCGTTGATGACAATCTCACCGTTGAGGCCCACCGCCAGCTGCGCTCCCGGTATGCGCCCCGCGTCAACCTCCGATTGGCAACGCTTGATGAGAGCGTCAACACGTTCGCGAACCAGTGTGCTCATAGAACCCCAACGGTATCGGGACCCGGTCTCTTAGTTCCCCGCCGAGCCTTTAGGGTCGGGATCAGCGGGACAAGGGTTCGTTCGCGGATCATCCCACGCCACACCCCCCATCCATATGCAGCGTGGTCAAGTACCCGCAAAGAGATGGTTCTTATCGGATCGGCTGGCCGGCGGCCCTCAATGTACTCCAGCACTGGGCCAGCTAGCACAGCCAACGCCACCACCACCCGTAGGCGCTTAGAGGCGAGAGCCGCTACCGAAGCGAGCGGCCACCACACCCGACCGGTTGCCGAAGCGAGTCCGCGGCCAGCGCTGAGATGCCCCCGCACCGCGAGTCGCAGGCTCTCTGCGAGGCTTTCAGGAGCGCCGTCGAAAGCGTCGAGGAGGTTCCGCACCGTTTGCCCCGCAACTGTCAGCGCTTCTTTGGGTCGACCGGACAACACAAGAGCCCAAACCATGGCGCTTTCGCGTGAGCACACCGCAGGCGCAATCGCACGACCGTGGCGGCGTGCGAGCGGAGCAGCCGAAGAGCCGTAGTTGTGGCGTTGAACAATCCAGGCACGCCAGCTCGGGCGAGGGAGGTGCGTGACCACGACCTCGGGCGCGTAGCGCACCGTCACACCGGCATCAATCAATCGCCATACAAGGTCAACGTCTTCTCCGTGCCGCAGGGCGGGATCAAATCCACCTACGTCGCGGACGGCTCTGGTACGAGCAACCAACACCGCTGACGGGATGTAAGACACAGAGCGCCCAGGGCCGACCGGAGCCGGGTTCGGACCGAGATCGAGCGGCGAAAAGCACCGCTCATATCGAGCCAACAGCGAAATGCCCGGCTCACTTCGGACACGGGGGGCGACCGCAGCCACTGCGGCATTGACGAAATGCCCGGCGAGCAACGAGAGATCGTTCGCCGAACACAACACATCAACATCAACGAATGCCACCACGGGCGTGGTCACCTCAACAAGACCGGTCATGCGTGCCTGTCCGGGACCGTGGCTTGTCTGATGCCTGATCAACCTGGCGCCGAACTGATCGGTGATGGCGCGGGTTTCGCTATGGTCGTCGGACCCGTCGTCAACCACTACGACAGCCATACCGGACAATCCAGCGAGCAGACGCGTGAGCGCGGTGATGTTGTCGCGTACGGGCACAACGACGGTAATTTGATCAACAGAGCCCGGTTCGGTCACTGGGTGCATCACAGAGGCATCAAGCAATCTACGGGCCAGCTTGCGTTCGGACATGCCATCGGCGACAGGTTTGCCTTTGATCCAGGACCTGACCGTTCGGGCTCCGTGATCGGTCAACTTGAGGATCCGCAGCGGCACGCCGCCGATGAGCAGCCGGTCGTCGTTCAACCGTCGCAGGTCTGGGTCCGGCTTCAGGCGAAGCCCCGGCGGTGCCAAGGCCAACTCCTCAACCGCCGCACTCGCAAGGCCGTCACGGCGCTTCGTCACGGCTGTGTTGGCACCCGTACGTTGCTTCATCACCGCGACGCTATCCGTACCTCTCGATTTGGCACCGTGCGCCCAGGGCTCGGGTAGCTACCACACCGATCCATTGACAGGCTCAACTATCGACAGACCCACCCGATAGCCAGCACCGCCGATCTCATCATTCGGCGGCGTGCTGTTTCGAGGCGTGCTTTTTCCTGTGCTGGCTATACAGAGTCTTGAAATGCATAAAGGCCAAGAGTGGGAATGCCACCATCAACACCCACTCACTGAAATCCGGCACAATGTAACTCAACGCGACAACAGCGAGTGCAGTACCGACAGCCCACAGCCGGGGCCGCCAACCAACCAATTCCAGGTCATGGATTCGTCCCCATACACCACTGTCTTGACCTACCAGCTCCTCAGCCATGCTTAGAAACCCGTCCCACCCAAACCGAAGACCCAACTTGGTTGTCCAGCCGCAACCGAAGTGATGACCATCGCCAAGCGCCCGGGCTCCATCGCATTATACTGAGCATGATCAGTTGCCGAACACTTGAAAACAGGCGGCCCCAACGGCTGCCCCTGCCAGTATCGCAGCTGGGGTCCCCGTCCCTGCGGTTCCCAACCCTGCGGCTGCGGTGACCGATGCCCCCACTGCCGCGCAACCAGTTTTGATGGTGACCTCTTGAACGCGCTCATACCAGTGTTTGTGTTCGACGGGGGTGCATGAGCGAACAGGAACCCGGCTCCACTTGGGCACCCTGACCATGACAGGAACCCCCAGTGGATCGGTGCTGTCGCGTAGCCAGGGACGGCCGGGCTGGATTCGTTGCCACTGTCGAGTCATTGTTGTTCCGGTGACCTTCCATTCATAGGTCGTGCTGCAACTTTCCTGGTTGTGAGCAGCGACGGGATCGGGATCAGCAACATCCAGTGCCAAGGTCCCGCCGACCATAGCAAGCGTCACCGTCAAAGTGCCCAGTACGCCACCGAGGCGGGGTCTCATTTGGGGACCGAATCTTTCGTTGGTCAAATCTTTCGCTGGCAAGTTCAAGCCTTGGAAGCAACGCCACCATAGATGCAGCCGTTCAGAACCATCAAGACCCGATTTTTGGGAGCTGGTTCATTGAGTAGCGACAGTTTCATCGAGGACGATGCCACCGAACACGGAGCGTCATTTTCCGGAGTCGAGCACCTCGCAAATGGCCGCCGGAATCGATCCGGGAGAATCGATCTCGGCTATACGGGCGCCGCAACGTCGCGCGAAATCACGAGCGTCCGCAGCATCGTCACTCGGTGCGAGTATGCACAGGTCATCAAGCTGACAAGCCGCTTGCACGGCATCAGCGCCGGTAGTGGCGCGACAGTCCGACATGAGCACCACGACCCGCCGCTTCGCCTTTGACCGGTCAAGTTGATCCATCGCTGCCGCAACAGCGGCAGCGAGATCGGTGGTGCCTCGGCCCCGAAGCCGCAACAGGTCGTCGACGACCGCGGCTGACGATCGAGAGTCGTCTTGAGCCTTGACAACGATCACACGGTCAGCGAACGCAAGCACCGACCAGTCCGACGGAGCTCTATGAGCACACGCCGCGGCAGCAACCCCGGCCGTGGCGAGCCGTGAACCACTCATCGAGCCGCTGCGATCAACAACAAGTGCCAGCGCCGTGGCGGGTCGGGTCCAATGGCGTACATACAGTTCGCCGACCGGGTAACTGCTGGCGCGGGCCTGCACCAAGGCATCGAGCGAACGATCGAGATCAAGATCTCCTTCGAAACGGCCCGCTGGCGACGACACCATCCTGGCGATACCGCGTGTCCGGGTCGGACCGACTCGGGCGATATCAAGCACCAGTCGCGATGCCAGGCGTGCGGCAATCGCGGCAAGTTCGCGATCCGTCGCCGAACGCATCTCCGCAAGCATCGCCACGGCATGATCCGGGTCTTCGCCGACGAGTTGTGCGTACGCGTCCTCATCTATCCGGCCGACACCGGGCGATATTTCAGCGAATCTGGGGTCACGAGCGAGTTGCGGGCGAGGAGTGGTGCGGAGATGATCCTCGGCTAACGCCTGGCGTGCATCCGCGCCTTCCAATACGACCGAAGAACCGGCGTCGCCCCTTACGGGGCTGTCGTTTTTCTTGAATCGGTCCTTGTGGGCGGCTGTTCGGAGGCGATCACGAGGTCCCATATCTCACCAACCACGTCCTCGGTGGTCCTGTCACCGGTGTCGTGCAGGCGGATTCGTCCCGACAGCGACACCAGGGCGGCGTCGCGGCCCGTCTCGACGTCGGTCGCAACGACCCCGCGAATCGACGCCAGTCGACCGGCCACCTCCACCAAGTCGATGGCGCCGCGCACCGACGATCCGATCTTCACTTCGGTGTGGGTGCGGGTGGCGCGGCTCGCGAGAACCGCCCGCCGTCGAAGCAGCTGGTCATTTGTGGACGTCTGCTTAGCAACCACTGCGAATTCCTCGTCGTAGGTCTGATAACCCATGGCGATACGGCACATACGGTCATACACGGCGCTCGAAACCCTGGCTGTGCCCACGTTGTCGAACGGGTTCATCGCGGCCACCAACCCGAAACCCTCGGCGGCCTTGATGGTTCCCAGCCGAGGAAGGGTCAGCTCACCCTCAGACATCACCGTGATCAAGAGGTTGACGGTCTCCTCGGGTACCCGATTCAGTTCCTCGACATAAAGCAACGACCCGTCGCACAATGCCTCGACCAGCGGCCCGTTAACGAATACCTCCGGGACGTATCCTTCATGCAGAACGCGGGAGGGGTCGAATTGACCAGCCAGGCGAGCTGGCGTCAATTCTGCGTTGCCCTCAACGAAGACGAAACCGACGCCCGCGGAAGCGGCCACGGTCCTCAGGATCGTTGACTTGCCGACCCCCGGCGGGCCCTCGATCAGAACGTGACGTTTCGCTGAAAGTGCGGCAAGTAGAACCTCAAGTTCGCGACGCCGACCGACGATTGGCTCGGCGAGCGCGGCGAGCACCGCAGGGACAGCGAGCGTGGTCACGACACTGAGCGGGGCGAAGCTCGGCGAACCAACACGAGCGTCGTACCAAGATTTGCCCGACAAACCGAATCAGTCGAAGACGATGACACCGCGCACGTTCTTGTTGTCCAGCAGATCACGGTAACCCTCGTTGACCTGATCCAGGGTGTATGTCCGTGTGATCATCTCGTCGAGTTTCAACTGCCCGGCCTGATACATGCCGAGCAAGTGCGGTATCTCCTTGCGGGGCGCGGTCGAACCGAACAGGCAGCCTTTGAGCTCCTTGTTCGTCATAGCGAACTCGAACAGGTTGAGCTGTACGTCCATCTGCATGGCCGGTGCCACCGCCGTTGCCACGATGGTTCCGCCCTTGCGGGTAAGGAATTGCGCGGGCGCAATCAGGTCTCCCGTGAGGACGCTCGTGGTCAAAATGACACTATCTGCCATGACCCCCAGGGTTAGTTCGCCGACCAGCCCCATCGCCTCTTGCATGGACGGCGCGGTGTGGGTGGCGCCAAACTCCATCGCCGACTCGCGTTTGAACTCCGACGGGTCAACGGCGACGACATTCTTGGCTCCGGCAACCTTTGCTCCTTGAATCGCTGCGGTACCAAGCCCTCCGCTGCCGACAATCACGACCGTGTCGCCAGCGATCACACCAGCGCGGTTCACCGCCGATCCGTAGCCGGTGGTGACGCCACAACTGACCAGTGCAGCAGGCCCGGGAGGAATATCGCCGGGTATTTTGATGGCGGAATCCACGCTAAGCACCATGTGTTCGGCAAAGGTTCCGAGCTTGAGCAAAGGGGTGATGTCGTTGCCGTCGGAGTCGTGATGACGAAACCCGCCACCCATCATTCCCGGCTCCATCAGATGCATTCCGAGGTCACACAAGTTCTGCTCGCCCCGAGCGCACCAGGTGCATTTGCCACACGACGGGATATACGAACACGAGATCCGATCGCCCACCTCAAACTCGGTGACACCGGGACCTAAAGCGATGACTGTGCCGGAACCCTCGTGTCCGCCCACGATCGGAAGCGGTACCGGCATGGTGCCGTCGTGTGCGTGCTCGTCGGAGTGACACATACCCGCAGCAAGGGTCTTGACCAGAATCTCCCGGTGCTGTGGCTCGTCCAGTTCGACCTCCTCAACGCTCCAGTCGGTCCCGACCTCACGCAGAATTGCGGCTCTTGTCTTCATCGTCTTTTCCTATTCTCCTTGTTCGGATTTCTCGTTCTTTCGATCCCTGCCGCATCTGTTAAGCGCTGTCGGGTTCGTATGTGCTGTCGGGTTTAGTGTTCCTGCCAGTTCGTTAGGAATCTAACCCAGTTGCCAAATCGGAGCCGAAACCTGCTGCGGCCCGCCGCGTCACGAAATCACCAACTGCGTTGAACTGGATTTACCGAGGGCTACCTCCGGGCCCCCGGCGCGTCCAAAGCGCCGCCAGGGTCAGTAGCAAGCTCGGTCATCGAGAGCTACCTCTGGGGACCCGGCGCGTCACGAAATCACCGACTAGAACCCACAGCCGCCATTGTTGTGAACGGCTGCTGCGTCACCGCCACTTTACGAAATCACCAACTGCGTTGAACTGGTCTGTCGAGGGCTACCTCTGGGCCCCGCCACGTCGGGTCCCAGACGACTATTTCCCCGACCACTGGTCATCGAGAGCTATCTCTGCGTCACCGCCGCGTCGCGATATCAGCGACTAGAGGGTCGCGGTCATGCCGCCGTCCACGGCAACAACCGCACCAGTGATCGCCGCGGCTGCGGGTGAACAAAGCCAGGCAACCACGGCCGCTACCTCACTTGGTTGGATCAGGCGTCCCAAAGGTTCTTGATGGACGACGAATTCATCAACCGAATCGAGTTGGTAGATTCGCGCCGATTCCTCCAGCGACGCCGTTGCGGTGGATCCCGGACTGACGACGTTCGCGGTGGTACCGGTGCCTGCGAGGTCGGCGGCAAGCGACCGGACCAGCCCGACAACCGCGTGTTTGGCTGCGGCATACGGCCCCATGTGGCGCAGACCGACTGACCCGGCCGCGCTGGCAATGGCAACCACCCGACCTCCAGGCGGTATCCGGGGGCAGAACGCCCGCATTGTGTTGAACGTGGTGGTGAGATTGAAGCCGATCGCGGTTTCCCACTGCACGTCGGAAACCTCCCAAACCGGTGAACCACCCACTGCGGCACCGGCTCCGCAAACAACGGCGTCCACAAAGCCCGTCTCGTTGGCCAGGTCGGTGAGTTCTGCGGGCACACGAACATCGACTATGTGGCCTGTGACCGACCCGGCGCCTGCGCTGATGACCGCGGCAAGGTCTCGAGCAGAGGCCGTCGGGTAGCCGAGTTCCGTTACGTCACGGCATATGTCGACCGCGTGAATCCTCCAACCGTCGGCTACGAGAGCCAGGACCGTGGCTGCACCAATCCCTCGGGCCGCTCCCGTGACAACGGCAACTGGCGGACTCATGAATTCATGTCACCGGACATGTCAACGACCGACCCGGCGGCGCAGTCTTGTTGCCGCACGCTCAATAGATCCGCAACCAACTCGGCGACCCAGCGTTTGAGGATCAACCGGCCAGCCGAGGCCGAGGCGTTAGTGGGGTCGCCCAGCACGCCGTTTGGCGACACAGCCCTGACTCCCTCGGCCCGCAATTGCTCAAACAGTTCGCTGACAGGTTCGGTAACACCAACCTCCATTGCCGCTACGCGCACGTCGTCGGGGGAGATGGCAAGCATCACCGACGTCTCGGTGAATCCTGCGTGTGCGTCGCCACCGCGATCGGTAGGCCACCAGCTACGAACCGTGCGGCCCTCGGACCCGCACCGCTGCACAGCGATGCGAACGGCTTCTCGATTTCCGCCGTGGCCGTTCACTATCGTGATAGAGCGCCATTCGGGTCCCGCCGAACGCACGATCTCAACGATAACCGCCGCGGCGGTTACCGTGCCTACAGACAGGGTCCCACTGAATCCGGCGTGCTCACCAGCCGCTCCGAATGCAAGCGCTGGGGAAACAATCGCATCAGTCACTTCGGCCGCTGCCAGATCGGCCACCATCTTGGCGATTCTTATGTCGGTGTCCACAGGCAGATGCGGGCCGTGCTGTTCAACCGACCCGAACGGAACGAGCAGGTCCCATGTACCTGTGCCAGCGGCAAGTTCGGGCGAGGTGAACGACCCCAGAGAACTCATTAATCCGACGGGATTGCTTCCGTGGTCTCAGTCATCCACCCAGTTTGCGTTGGAGGGCAGAAACCATCCGGCACGATGATGTCGTCGGGTCCGAGAGCGGCCAGCGACTTCTTCCCGATAGCCGACATGGTGGAGTCAATCCCGGCCCGGAGAATGTCCAACACGTTCTCGACACCGGCCTGGCCGTTGACTGCCAAGCCCCACAAGTAGGCTCGGCCGATCATGACGGCGTCGGCGCCCAGCGCGACAGCCTTCACAACGTCGGAACCGCGCCGGATCCCGCCGTCGAGCAGTACCTCAATATCGTCGCCAACGGCGGCTGATATTTCCGGCAACACCCGGATCGAAGCGGGGGCACCATCAACGTTGTTGCCACCATGGTTGCTCACCGAGATTGCCGTGGCACCGGCGTCACGGGCACGGCGGGCCTCATCGGCTCGACTAACCCCTTTGATCATGAATGGACCGGCCCAGGATTCCGCCAGCCATGCGACGTCGTCCCAGGTCGGGGGAGGTGTGGCCATCCAGGTGCCGTACGCCTCAAAGAATCCCGGTATGGCGTGCTCATCAACCGCGAAGTTGGGAACGCCCAGCGTCGGCAACTGAAACCGCCGCAACCAACTCCATAGGTAACGAGGGCGACGCACGGTTTCGGGGGCATGGCGCAGGATCGTTGCGAGCCCCATGTCTTGCGGAATCGACGGGCTACCCCAATCACGGCTGTGAACAAACGACCAGTCCAGCGTCAGAATCAGCCCGACGGCACCAGCGGCGCGGGCGCGTTCGCACCGCGCCAGGATTGAGTCGGTGTCGCCCGCCCAATAGAGCTGAAAGAAGGTCTTCGGGTTCGCCTTGATCACTGGTTCGATCGCCATGGTTGCGAACGAACTCAACCCCATCGGAACGCCACGCGACGCAGCGGCGCTGGCAACGGCCACTTCGGCTTCGGGATGCACGGCCTGGACTCCCGTTGGAGAAATCAGCACCGGCATGGAGCAAGGCTGCCCCATTACGGTGACGCCGATTTCACAGCCGGGCGGTCGGGCGGCCGTGACGGGCCGGATACCCAGTTCGGAATATGCGTTGACGTTGTCGTGCATTGACACGCCTGCGTCGGCTCCGCCAACCAGGGCGTTGTAAACAGATGCGGGCAGCCGCCTGCGGGCACGGCGTTGAGCTACGGCCACGGACTCGAACCATTCATTGCCCATGCGCTCACCCCTTTACGTTCCCGTGCGAACCGCGAGACTGAACGTCTCCGAACCGCAGGCCGTGGCACAGTAGACCCGCAGCCAAGCCGAGCGTAGTCCGGCACCGAAGGCTATCTCGAGGATCTATGTCCTCAGCGGAACACCCAACCTCCTCAGCGAAACACCCAACCTCCTCAGCGGAACACCCAACCTCCTCAGCGGAACACCCAACCTCCTCAGCGGAACACCCAACCTCCTCAGCGGAACACCCAACCTCCTCAGCGGAACACCCAACGTTTCTCAGGGGAAGGCCCGGCTTAGGTTCGATACGCTCAACGACGATTCGGGTAGGAGATCTCCATGAGTTACACCGAAATGAACCTGCGCCCGGTTGTGGAACACGACGAAGACACCCGTGCTGGGTTCGTCATTCGCGTCTACCAGCATCTGCTCGCAGCGATTGGTGCGTTTATTGCTTTGGAGGCACTGCTGTTCAATACGCCGTTCGCCAAGGCCTACTACAACTTGTTGACCCGGTTTTCGGCGTCGTGGCTGCTGGTGCTCGGGGCTTTCATGGTGGGCCAATGGATGGTCGCCAAGGCAGCCATGGATCTTCTCAATCCCAAGCGTCAGTATCAGGCGCTGTTAGGGATGGTGTTTCTACAGGCGCTGATCTTCACACCTTTCCTCTACTACGCATTCGCGGTCGAAAGCGCCGGAACCACGGTGGCCGCTGCCGCGCTGCTTACGATCATCGGCTTCACAGGGCTCAGCGTGGTGGCCTTCGTCACCCGCAAGGATCTGTCGTTCCTGCGGCCAATGCTGATGTTTGGCGGGGTAGCTGCTCTGGTTTTGATCGTTGGTGCCGTGCTCTTCGGTTTCGAACTCGGAGTCTGGTTCTCGGTTGCAATGATCGCCCTGGCCGGTGGCTCGATTCTGTACCAGACCCAGGCCATTATCCGTCAGTACCCTCCTGCAGCCCATGTGGCGGCCGCGTTAGGCCTCTTTTCCAGCGTGATGATGCTGTTTTGGTATGTACTGCGCCTGTTGATGCAGCTTCGGCGCTGAACGGACCCACAAACCAACACGGCCTGAACGCGGTCTTCAGCGCTAGCTGTTCACCATTGCGGTGCCTAGAGCTTACGCCCCAGCAGCACCGGCGTCGGTCGGGAATGATCGGTTCCCACCGCGGGTCGTGCGGTCCGCTCAACCGACGCAAGGGCGGTGACACCGTGGCCGTTCACACATTCGGGGTCGGGGCCGTCGATACGCAGTCCTGTGAAGAACTTGGCGGCCATGCAGCCTCCGCGACAGGCGTCGAATTGCCCGCACGAAGCGCAGGCACCGGCGGCCTGTGGCTCACGGAGGTCAGCGAACAGACGACTTTGCTGCCACACATGACGAAAGCCGCCTGGGTTGCGCACCGACCCAGCCAAGAACTCGGGGTGAAGAACAAAAGGGCAGGCGTAGACGTCGCCGATCGGGTCAATCAAACACACCACCCGACCGGCCCCGCATAGGTTGAGACCCGGCAGCGCTTCTCCAAGCGCGGATAGATGAAAAAACGAGTCTCCGGTCAACACGTCGGGCCGTTCCAGCAGCCGCGAATATAGATACCTCTGCTGAGCGTCGCTGGGATGCAAATCGTGCCAGGTATCAATTCCGCGGCCGGACGGGCGCAGCCTCGTGAGGCGTAGTTGCGCTCTGTAGCAATCCGCCAGGCTCAGCAATTCGTCGAATTGGGCGATGTTGTGGCGGGTCATCACTACCGAGATCTTGAATCCCTCAAAACCAGCGTCGCGAAGGTGCTGCATAGCCGCCACGGCGGTGGCAAACGATCCTTGGCCTCGCACATGGTCATTGGTTGCGGCGTCGGCTCCGTCGATCGAAATCTGGACGTCGATGTAGTCGTTGCAGGTGAGGCGACGCGCGGCTTCGGCGTCGATCCTGCTTCCGTTCGTCGAAAACTTGACGCCGATTCCGAGACCCGTGGCGTAATCAAGCAGATGCCAGAAGTCGGGCCGAATCGTGGGTTCACCGCCACCGATGTTGATGTAAAACACTTGCATTTGCTGCAATTCACGCAGTACCGCCTCACATTCCGCGGTGTCGAGCTCGTTTCGATCACGTCGGCCACTCGACGAGAGGCAGTGAACACACTGCAGGTTGCAGGCGTAGGTAAGTTCCCAAGTCAAACAGATCGGAGCATTCAGCCCTGCCTCCAGACGATCGACGAGACCATTTTGGGTCCTGCGCTCTTGCCCCCCCGAGAGCGCCACGGACGAGCCCGTAACGGCGGTCACGACCTCACCAGGAAATCCGAGCGGGCAAGCGAGGCCAACGCATGTTGAAACGACGGCCACCGTGGCGACTCAATACCGTTGGCATCGAATGCATCTCGAACTGAGGCGTGCGCCGGGAGGGATTCGATCAGCTTGACGAGATCCGCGGAGCGCAAGAAGTTGAGTCTCCGATTGCCGTGATGGTAGGCGAGCGCCCCGAACGGTTCGCGACGCATTACCACACGTTCATGAAGTCGATAAGCGCTGTCGGCATCAAAGTCGTTGGAGGCTGTGTTGTCGTTGGAGGCTGTGTTCATGTGCCGAATGCAGTATCAGTAGACACCGCACATACCGTCAATCGAGATCTCCGAGACCAGCAGATCCGAGACCAATAGCTCGGTCGAGTCGGTTGCTGGTTCAGGTGTTGACTCAACTGGTTGAGGTTCGGCGTTCGGTTCGTTCGGCTCCATAGGAGTCCTCCTGCGGCGTGGTTTGCTCATTCTTCTCGGCTAGTTGTCGCTGTCTACAGCGTTGGCGCGCAGCATGTTGAGCGGAACGATCTCCAAAGCACGTTCGTGTGTGGCGGCCAAGCGAACAGGTGCAGCTGCCCCAGCCATGGCAGCCTCAAGCCAGCGAGCCGCGCATACGCACCAACCATCACCGGGTCGCAATCCCGGGAACCCCCATTCTGGTCGGGGGGTGGACAGATCGTTACCCGCCTGTTTGGAAAACTCCAAGAAGCGGGCCGTGACTGTGGTGCAGACGGTGTGGGACCCGGCGTCCGCAGCCGATGTGTTGCAGCAACCATCACGGAAGAAGCCCGTGATGGGATCAAGGCCACATTCGGCAAGTTCCCCACCTAGCACATTACGGGCTAACACATTACGGGCCATGGTCGTATTCAATCACATAGTCTCATCAGCACAATGCTGTTGCGCTCCGCCGCTGTGGCCGACGCCGAGGCCATCCGAACGATCTACAACCACGAGGTCGAAACCACCTCCGCGACGATGGACCTGCGTCCTCGCTCGCTCGCCGAGCAGCAGGCATGGATTCGTGAACGTACCGGCGTTCTGGGAGCCATCGTGGCCGAAATTGACGGCGAAGTCGTCGGCTTCGCTTCGCTTTCGTGGTATCGCGATCGGCCAGCCTACTCCTCAACAGTTGAGGACAGCGTTTATGTAAGCGTTAATGCCCGCGGCAATCGGACCGGCCGAGCGTTGCTTGAGGAGTTGATTGAACTCGCCACACGGCACGGCTTCCACACCGTCTTGGCACACATCGCAACGGACCAGCGAGCTTCCATTGCACTTCATAAGGCCTGCGGATTCGTCCACGTCGGGGTGCAGCGTGAGGTTGGTCGCAAGTTCGGTCGCTGGGTTGATGTGGCGATAATGCAATACATGATCGCCATTTGATCAGCAATCAGCACCGCTGATAACACACGCATGTGATGATCGGGGCACAAGTTACACCGACGATGCCTTCCCACCTAGATGCCCGGCGCCGATTGGGGCTGCCAGTAGAATGACTGGGCACAAATTACAACGACGATGCCTTCCCACCTAGATGCCCGGCGCCGATTGGGGCTGCCAGTAGAATGACTGGGCACAAATTACACCGACGATGCCTCCTACCTAGATGAGCCTTCTACCTGACAGGGCTTCCAGGGCTCTTCCCCGGTTAGTTCAAACAAATCGCTACGTTTGGTGGGCGGTTGCGGTGGGCGAGCGTTCATCATAGAGAACCCTTGAGATGGGCCGTTGCTCCGGTCGGTGGGCGGTTGCGGTGGGCCGGGGTGCTACGTCTCGGTTAGCTATGTTTAGCTATGTTTTGGTGGGCCGGGAAGGATTCGAACCTTCGTAGGCGAAGCCGACGGGTTTACAGCCCGTTCCCTTTGGCCGCTCGGGCACCGACCCTGCAAGTCTGCAATCCTACCTTGTGAGCAAGCGGATCAACCAGTCACACATACGTGGGCTCGCCCTCCCATATGGCTTACCCAGAAAGGTCCATTCGACCGGCTTGCCGACGATGGCTAACTCGGATCAACCAGTCATGCAAACCCGGGCTCGTCACTCCCGTATGGCTTACCCAGCCATGTCCATTCGACCGGCTTGCCGACGATGGCTAACTCGGATCAACCAGTCATGCAAACCCGGGCTCGTCACTCCCGTATGGCTTACCCAGAAGGTCCATTCGACCGGCTTGCCGACAAGGGCTAACATCGCATTTCATGGCGACCTTTGACGTCGTATCCGAAGTCAACATGCAAGAGGTGCGTAACGCTGTTGATCAGACAGCCCGAGAGATCTCGCAACGTTTCGACTTCAAGGGCACCGGATCGTCGGTCGAACTCGGCGACGGGGTCATCGAGATGATGTCCGCATCCGAAGACCGTCTTGCCGCTCTGCGTCAGGTCCTCGAGGAGAAGCTTGTTAGACGCAAGGTGTCGCTGAAGGTGCTCGACTACGACAATCCCCAGCCCGCATCCGGTGCAACGGTCAGGCAGTCGGCCCGCCTGCAGGCCGGGATTGATACCGACAGGGCCAGGGCACTCAACAAGTTCATCAAAGGGCTGAGGCTCAAGGGTGTGCAGTCATCCACGCAGGGCGATCGTCTTCGGGTGAACGGCAAGAAGCGTGACGACCTACAGGCCGCCATCGCGGCCATCAAGGAAGAGGACTTCGGTCTTCCGCTCCAGTTCACCAATTTCCGCAACTGAGCTACTGGAATTTCCGCAACTGAGCTAAGTTTCCGAAACTGAGCTACTGGCGCCGCCCAGACCACCGCTCGGGCAAGCAAGCTTGTGACATATCCAAGCACTTGAAGTCCAAGCACTTGAAGATTCAGCGCTTACACGCATCGGCTTTGACCAAAGGGGATCTGGGTCGGCCCAATGGATCAGGGCGACATGGATCAGAGCGACAAGCTCCGGAGCCTGGCGATGCGGGCCTCAGTGGGTGGGTGGGTGCTGAATAGTTTTCCGACCCCACCACCACGTGCTTCCGCTTTGAGCGGGTTGATGATGTAGTTGCTCGCCTGATTGGGGTTCACGTGTGCCGGAATCCGGTTGGCATACGCCTCAAGGCGCTCCAATGCGCTTGCCAACGGCTCACCTGTGCCGAGCAGCCGGGCCGCCGATTCGTCCGCCTGAAACTCCCGACTGCGACTTACAGCTGCCTGGATCAACGCCGCTGCAATAGGTGCCAACAACGCGAAGGCGAGTTCGCCGATCGGGTTGCGGTCATTGTCACGACCACCCGCGAAGATTGATGCGAACATCGCCATGCGGGCGGCGAACGTGATGGCCATACCGATGGCGGCGGCCACTGATCCGATCAGGATGTCGCGGTTGCGGATATGAGCCAGCTCATGCGCCAGCACACCGCGAATCTGGTTCCAGTTCATGGCTTCAACGAGACCCGCAGTGATGGCCACCGCCGCATTCTTTGGGTTACGGCCGGTGGCGAAAGCATTCGGTTGAGGGTTGGGCGCGACGTACAGGCGCGGCATCGGCATTCCTGCGCGCTCGGTGAGTTCCTCCATGATCTGGTAGTACTGCGGAAACTCGTTGCGACCGACATGCTGAGCGCGCGCCGAAGCAATCGCCAACTTGTCGGAGAACCAATACGAACCACCTACGATCACAAAGCCGATCATCAGACCGATGATCAGGCCTGTGCTGCCGCCTAGGGCACCCCCTGCAACGATGATAAGGCCGCCCATCGCGGCAAGCAGGGTGAAGGTTTTTGCCGTGTTGAACATGAGTAGGCACCTCCGGCATCGGTCGCGCAGCTGTCATTGGCTGTCAACCATTGAGCATACGATCCACAGCGTCGTATGCGGGAGGTGACCGGACCTGGCCTGGTCAATCACAACGGTCGGCGTGGTCAATCACGGCACGGCTAAGGCCCCCAAGCAATGTTGAACCGGCTTCGCCCCACTACGATCCGTCAGCGAACGGTGGCGAACGTACACGCCGCGGCTCCCGTGTCCAGCCCCTGTAGCTCAGAGGATAGAGCGTCGGTTTCCTAAACCGTGCGTCGCAGGTTCGAGTCCTGCCAGGGGCGCCCAATTCACCTCGCAATCGCAGCTTCCGCAGGAATTCCGCCGGATCCGCAGTCGTCAGAGTCCGCATCCGCAGTCGTCGAAGTGTTCCAAGGATGCAGGGTACTTGCGCCATCTTGTTACTTGACCATTCTTGGCTCGAAGCAGTCGAGCCCGATGCCCGGTCAACAATTCACCCGGTCAGGTTGCTAGAACTGTGACGTGCAAAGGATCCACCCGTCAGTCTTTGTCCATCCTTCGGCTCAGCTCTACGGGAACCTCTCGATCGCTGCGGACAGCTCGGTGTGGCTGAACGTCGTTATGCGGGCCGAGATCCACGAGATCAAGATCGGCGTCATGTCCAACATCCAGGACTTCGTCATGATCCACACTTCATATGACGGGCCGACGATAGTGGGTGACAACTGTTCAATCACCCATCACGTCACGCTGCACGGCTGCTTCGTAGAAGACGACTGCCTTATCGGTATAGGTGCCACGATCATGGACGGTGCCAGGATCGGAGCGGGATCGATCGTGGCTGGCGGCACTTTCGTTCCCGAAGGCCGCGAATATCCCCCGCACTCGATCATCATGGGCTCCCCCGGCGAGGTCCGCAGGACCCATGACAGTCGTGTCGCCAATCGTCTCAACGCGCACGTCTACCGACGCAACGCCGAGGCATACACCCGCGGCGATCACAGGTCCTGGCACGGCGCCGAGTTCAACAAGTGGATGGCGGACACCCGTAACCAACTCATCGACGAGGTCGCAGACGAGGACCGAGATCGGAGGAACTGAACCAAACCCGCAATCCGCGGAGTTGCACCTTTCGCATGCCCACTAGTGCACTTCAGTCAACTGCGGCTAATCTCGGGCACAATCCAAACCGCCCTGCCCGACAACCATGGGGGACCCGATGGCCGGAGTCGTACTCGACAAAGTCAACAAGGTCTACCCGAACGGGTACCAAGCCATTCATGATCTTGATCTTGAGATCGAGGACCGAGAGTTCTTGGTGCTTGTCGGCCCTTCGGGATGTGGGAAATCGACAGCGCTTCGGATGGTGGCCGGGCTTGAGGAGATCAGTTCGGGAACGATGAGCATCGGCGAGCAGATCGTCAACGACGTCGAACCCAAGGACCGCGATATCGCCATGGTCTTTCAGAACTATGCCTTGTACCCGCATATGACGGTGTACGACAACATCGGGTTCGCGCTCAAACTCTCTCGAACCCCAAAGCGTGAGCTCAACGAACGAGTTCGCGACGCGGCCCGGATCCTTGAGCTTGAGGACTTCCTAGACCGCAAGCCTGGACAACTCTCGGGTGGTCAGCGTCAGAGAGTTGCCATGGGCCGCGCAATTGTGCGCCATCCGGCCGCCTTCTTGATGGACGAACCCCTGTCAAACCTTGACGCCAAGCTGCGTGTTCAGATGCGCGCCGAAATAGCCAGGCTCCAACATGACCTCGGCATCACCACCTTGTATGTCACCCACGACCAGGTGGAGGCTATGACAATGGGCGACCGGGTGGCGGTTCTAAAGGACGGCCACCTGCAGCAGGTCGACACTCCTCAGAATCTCTATGATCATCCGGCCAACGTGTTCGTAGGGGCGTTTATTGGGTCGCCGTCCATGAACCTCTACGAGGGCGGGCTGTCAAGCGACGGCGGCGCGCTCACTTTGGGTTCTCAGACCATCAATCTTGACCCTGTTGTCTTCGACAAGCGTCCCGGACTGCGTAGCTATTTCGGCCGTCAAGTCGTCGTCGGTATTCGTCCCGAAGACATGGAGGACCCTGCATATTCCGACGCGGTCAACCGCGGCAATCATCTTCGTTCCACTGTGACCCTGATTGAGGCACTCGGTGCGGAGGTCATGGTGCACTTCCAACTCGATGCTCGCACCGTCGATTCTGGCGACCCCGATGTGCTTGACGATGTCGGTGACACCGGACGGACCGTCGCCCGTTTCGATCCGCGCAGCGCAGCACGGATCGGGGCTGCGCTTGAGGTCGCTGTCACCACCGAGAATATCCACTTTTTCGACATGAGCAGCCACGTCACGATCCGCTAGAAGCATCTGTTCGAATCAACTCACCCGACAACATCAACTCACCCGACAACATCAACTCACCCGACAACATCAACTCACCCGACAACATCAACTCACCCGACAACATCAACTCACCCGACAGCGCTGACCGGAACCTGCTCGAGTAGAGCCCGTCGTAGACGGGACCCGACAGCATCACACCCGACAACGCTGACCGGAACCTGCTCGAGTAGAGCCCGTCGTAGACGGGACCCGACAGCATCACACCCGACAGCGCTGACCGGAACCTGCTCGGTACTCTTTTCGGTCTCGTCTTGGGTTTCCGTCGCGTTGGCTTTTCGTCTAGCGCGCCCTTGCTGGTTGACCAGCCTTGAGGAGAAACTTGAGCTGATTGAAGCTAGTCCTGCCAATCATCCGGGTCGCTGACCTCAACAATCTCAACCGGGCGGCACAACTCAATCGAGCGGTGCGCAGCTACACCAATCGCCACAGAACGCAGTCCGTCGGCTGCGGTCACCTCCTCACGGGTGCCACGCCTAATAGCTCTGGCAAAGCGAGAGAGTTCAACGAACGACGACCCGTGATGACCACCATGGTAGGGGACCTCATTGTTTTCAGACCAACTCTCAACACCACCGATTTGATGCTCACCGCGGCGGCCAATGCGCACCACATCGGCTGGCACGAGCGCCTCAACCTTGCCACAATCACCCACCACCGATACCTCCTCCTGGTTGTGTGTGGCCTCTGCGAACATGCACAAATCAAGCATCGCTCTAGCACCTCGGGCGTAGTCCACGATCACGTAGGCATTGTCCAAGATGTCTGATAGCTCACCGTCGTATCTCTCCTCGAGATGGTTGACCGACTGCGCGCCGCTAGCCAGGACTCTTGTGGGCACGTCATCAATGATCAGGTTCATCAGATCGAAGAAATGACAGCACTTCTCGACCAGGGTCCCACCGGTGTTGCGGTTGTGGCGATTCCAATTCTCGACCTTTGCCAGGAACGGGAAGCGATGCTCGCGTATCGACACCATGTGAACCCGACCCACGGCGCCGTTGCGCACCTCGGTGATCAATCGGGCAACGGGTGCCATGTAACGGTATTCAAGCCCTACCCAAAGGAGCGCCTCACGTTTGTCCGCCGCTGCCACGACCTCACGGCAGTCCGCCACGGTGGTGCACAATGGCTTTTCCACCAGCACATGGAGATCGGTATCGAGCAGGTCTCTCAAGACTTCAATGTGGGTCATGTTGGGAGTTGCCACCACGACGGCGTCAACCGAAGCGGATCGAACAAGGTCGGGGATGGATCCGAATACAGACACCGGCGCATCCGCGGCTTCGAGTCCGGCCTCCAACGAACCGAGATGAGGATCAACCAACGCAACGACGCTGGCGCCGTCAAGAGCGTTGATGTTATGGATGTGCTCAACGCCCATGAGTCCAGCACCGACGATTCCGAACCTGATCTCATCAGCCACGGTGACGACCCAAACCGATGGCGGGCCTGCCGGGCAAACAGGCCGGTCGTGAACACTTCACCGACGGGTGGCGATACCCATCGACGACATGCATGCAGCACGGGTCGGGCGCACCGGGAGATGAGATCATCGCTGCCACGCTAGCCATGCGACCGTGGCGCCGAGTGACCACACGTCGACGCTCTCGCCGTTCACCGGCCAGCTGATGGCCTATGATGGCGGAGCGGCTGTGCTAGGGGGCACGATTATGCATGCCAGACGTCTCGCGGCAACGGAACCGCCGTTGATCCGGGTAGCTTTGATAGGCCACTGATGAGAATGAGAGATCCGGTTGCGCGACGGGTCGTTGTGGGGTTGTGTGCGTTGTTGTTTGCAGGGTTAGTCGGGTCCGGTTGCGGCGATGATATTCCCGATTACGGGCCGGGAGTGCCCGAATACGACCCGGAGATGCCGCTGGTGGGATTATGGGATTATGACCCCGAAGGGGACTACCCCGACGCGATGGCTCTAGGGGTTCTTGTAATCGAAGCTCCCTGTGTGTACCTCCACAGTTTTGTTTCTTCGCGTCGTAGATTCTTGAGGCTTCCGGACACCCCTACCCGTTACGATCCGGCCACAAACCAGCTCTGGAGCCATGGCAGAGGCCCAATGACCACCGGCGACGAAGTGGTCATGGCCGGGTCGGGAGAGGAAACCTTCCAGCCCAAAAACCAAGACGAAGCAGCGTGCGAAGCAACCGATGAATGGACGCCACCGGGTCTGACCCTGCTAGATGAATGGAAAGTATATGATGAGCACACCGATACATTTATTCCATATACACAAACAGAAGAATACAGAGATCTTCAGCAACAGAGTCAGACCCTGCTAAATGAATGGAAAGTATATGATGAGCACACCGACAGATTCGTTCCATATACACAAACGGAAGAATACAGAGAAATCTTCGGCGACTGAAGACACAATATCACATAACGAAACAACTCAGACAACAGTCGGCGTCGGGGTGTTGAAAGCGAAGGCTTGTCGACGGTTGGCGGTGGTGTTGGTGTCGGCTGCGGTTTGGTTGTGGGCAGGTTCGGCGGTTGCGCAATCCGAGTCCGAGGCGGGGTTTGTTCATCCGGCGGTGCAGTCATATGCGCGTGAGCATTCGGTGTCGCAGACGACGGCGCGCCAGCATCTGGATCGGATCGCCCCGGTACAGGAGATTCTTTTGTCGATCATGAGATTGGAGGCTCCGAGGGTGGCAGGTTCTAGCATTGACCACGGTGCGGATTTCATGGGTTGGGTATCACTGGTGGGGGAAGACCCGCCCAGCACCGACGCGGCAAAGATAGCCGACGCGCATCCCGATGTGGAGATCCGGGTCGGCGCCAAGCACACCTACGGCGAACTCGAAGCCGCGCAGCAACGGTTGAGCAGCGATCTGTTCGACCAGACGATGGGAGATCTCGAGACAGCCGCCCGGGTGTCGGAGATGGTCGTCTCCATCGGTATCGACGTCGAAACCAACAGTGTCGCCATCGGTTTGGACCCGGGCCGCGCCAAGAACCGCTCTCGCAGATCAGTGCCTACAACATCGGGCATTGTATCCGATGAGGAGTTCGCGGCCGAAGCCAGCTGGATCACCGAAACGCTGCAGGACAATATCCCAGTCGGGTTGAGCGTGGCCGACGGACGCGGCTTCGGACCCTCCGGGACCTTTTTTGGCGGGGTAACGATGACTATCCGGCATCGCGACTCTTGCACCTCTGGGTTCGCGGCCAAACAGATCGGAGGGCCCTACGGCATCATCACCGCAGGGCACTGCCCAGAGGATCAGAGCATGTTCGGTGTGCCTCTCCCCTGGGTAAAGGGTTGGGTAAGCCGGACAGCGGACGCTCAGTTCCACAAGATCCCGATCGATAGCGTTCACTCGCTCATCGACGGATACAAATGTGAAACGAGATCACCGTGGTGCGACGTCACAGGCGTTGCAACAGGCGTCGGGGTGTGGCGATCCGATGAACCCAACACGCCGGTCGGCATCGTGAAAGAAGGGCACCACCTGTGCCACACCGGGCGGAAGACCGACACAACCTGCGGCAAGGTGACAGATATAGCCACAATAATCCGTCACTCTGACGGCTGCAAGAAATCCGATGGAACCGTAGTGAACTGCTCTCCCGTGTTCATACGGGTTGAAGGTGATGAACTCAAGGCATGTAGTGGCGACAGCGGCGGGCCATGGTTCGACCACAAGGGCATGGCGTATGGCATTCATTATGGTGGTGGAGGCAAAGACTGCAATAGCACAGGCAAAACACTATTTTTCTCTGCTATCTGGCATGTGGAGGACTTTCTCGGGGTGAAAGTGTTAACCAATCCTCCGTCTCCGCCGGAGCGGGTGGATGATGTGACCGCCGAGGTAGTGCCCGGATTCGATATGGTCAGGGTGTCGTGGACCAAGCCGAGTTCCGAGGCGGAGAGATATGTGGTATATCGCCGGGTAGCCAAAAAGAGATACGCATACAGAGAGATCGCCAGAACGCGAAGCACCACATATGTCGACCCCTTGTGGAAGCTAGATCCCGGGTCCGAGTACTACTACCGGGTGAGAGCGGAGAACAACCTCGGTTTGTTGAGCGAACCGGGCCCGGGATCCTATGACGGAGTCGTCGTCCCGAGCCTTGACAAGCCTCGCAATCTCAAAGCTACCGTCAACTTGACTTCCGTACGGGTATCATGGGAAGCGCCGACCAAAGGGATCACCAGATATGTGGTATACCGAAGGATCGCTCTGCGCGGATACCAATACAAAGAGATAGCCACAACAACCAACACCGAATACTACGATCGCGTATCCGAACTGAAACTCGGCACCGAATACTACTACCGGGTGAGAATACTCAAATTCTGGGGAACGCTGGGCATCCCGGCATTTGTCGGCATCACCATTCCCGGAGTGCCCGGCTACCCCAACAACGTCGATGCCGAACTGCGCTTCACCGGTGTGCGGGTATCGTGGACCAAACCATACTGGGCGGAGAGCTACATCGTATACAGGCGTGTCGCCAAACAAGGCTATCCATACCGCCAAATCGCCACAACCACCAACACCTATTACACCGATCCCCTTTCCAGACTTCAACCCGGCACCGAATACTACTACAGAGTCAAAGCCGTCAACGCCATAAACAGACGAAGCACATGGGGACCCGGTAACAACTACGCCGACATCACCACACCACGATCATGAACCAGCAACATAATACAACGCGTGTTAGAGCATCGTACTGCACTGTAACCGATGCCCTGTCTACGGATAAGGTCGTCGCCCGGGCCATCTCACACACCGGCGAAGCGGGGCCGGGTGAAATGATTCGGCGGGTCGTTGTGGGGTTGTGTGCGTTGTTGTTTGCAGGGTGGATCGGGTCCGGTTGCGGCGATGATATTCCCGATTACGGGCCGGGAGTGCCCGAATACGACCCGGAGATGCCGCTGGTGGGATTATGGGATTATGACCCCGAAGAAGGCTACCCTGACGCGTTGGGTCTAGGGGTTCTTGTAATCGAAGCACCCTGTGTGTACCTCCACAGTTTTACTTCTGCGAGTCGTAGGTTCTTGAGGCTTCCGGACACCCCTACCCGTTACGATCCGGCCACAAACCAGCTCTGGAGCCATGGTGATGGCCCAATGACCACCGGCGACGAAGTCTCCATGGCCGGATCAGGAGAGGAAACCTTCCAGCCAAGAAACGAAGAAGAAGAAGCCTGCGATGCAACCGAAGAATGGACGCCACCGGCTCTGTCCCTGCTCGATGAATGGAAAGTATATGATGAGCACACCGATACATACATTCCATACACACAAACAGAAGAATACAGAGAACTTCAGCGACAAAGTCAGACCCTGCTAGATGAATGGAAGGTATATGATGAGCACACTGATACATACATTCCATACACACAAACAGAAGAATACAGAGAAATCTTCGGCAACTGAAAACACCGGCGAAGCGGGTTGGATGAAATGACTCCAGCGGGTCGGTCTGGGGTTGTGTGCCTACAAGACCGGATCTGTGGTCATTGTGATGGCCCGATGACCACCGGCGACAAGATGGTTGCAGGTGTCAGGAGCCGAGAACAAGTCGGCTGATCGGTGCCGCTGATGCTCCTGTTGAACTGCAACCTAGATTGACAGCTCCCCCGTCACGCCAGGTGATGATGCCTGCGTAGCAACATGCAAGCGCTTACACTGTCGGCGATGTCTTCTCCGGATTGGCTAAGAAACTCCGTCGGATACGAGGTCTACATCCGGTCCTTTGCCGACGGCGACGGCGACGGCGTCGGCGACCTTACCGGATTGCGCGATCGCCTCGAATACTTGGCCTGGCTGGGTGTCGACCTTGTCTGGGTGACGCCGTTCTTCCCCTCCCCGATGGCCGACCATGGCTATGATGTAGCCGACTACGCCGACATTGATCCCCTCTTCGGCAACCTGGATGAGTTCGATCGGTTGATTGCACGGGCGCATGAACTCGGACTGAAGGTTGCGGTAGACATCGTCCCGAATCACACAAGCAGCGCCCACCCGTGGTTCCGGGCGGCCTTCACCGACCCTGAGAGCCGCTACCGCGCCTATTACCTGTGGCGGGACCCAGCTCCGGGTGGAGGACCGCCCAACAACTGGATCAGCCACTTCGGCGGACCCGCCTGGACCTTCGAACCGCGCAGCGGCCAGTACTACTGTCACTTGTTTCTTCCCGAGCAGCCCGATTTGAACTGGCGCAATCCCGACGTCCGTGAGGAGTTCGAACGGATCCTTGAGTTCTGGTTCCGACGCGACACCGACGCCATCAGGATTGACGTAGCCCATGCGCTAATCAAAGACGAGCAATTTCGCGACAACCGCCAGGTAAGTGACCCTGCCGGACTGATTGAGCCTCGCGAACGCTTTCGCTGCTTCGATCATGTCCATGACCTGTGCAGACCCGAAGTGCTTGACATCTATCGGAGTTGGCACAAGATCGCCGAACGCTACGACGCCGCACTTATCGGGGAGACCTACGTGCGCGAGGCCAGCGAGCTATCCAACCTTGTCACCGACGACGGGTTGCACGTCGGATTCTGGTTTGCTCCCATGTCTATGCCATGGAAACCCGAGGCGGTGCGGGAGATGCTTGAAGCTCCACACCGGGCCATCGGCTCTCAGGTGGGATGGGTGCAGTCCAGCCACGACGAGCGCCGTCCCGTCGCCCGTTTCAGCGGCGGCGACATCGGTAGGAGGCGATCACTGGGGTTTTGCCTCATGTTGATGGGTATGCCCGGCACCCCATTCTTATATCAGGGTGAAGAACTCGGCCTTGACGACGCCCGGATTCCAATGAAACTTCGACACGATCCGGTAGCGCGTCGCAACCGAGGCTCGTTGGGCCGCGACGTCTGTCGTAGCCCGATGCCCTGGGACGACAAGCCGAATCTCGGGTTCTCCACAGCGGCGACCACCTGGCTCCCGCAGGTCTACCGGTATGACGAATCGGTCGCGGCTCAGCGGAAGAACCCCAAGGCGCACCTCCATAAAGTGCGGGGGTTGGTCAACCTTCGTCGAACGCTTTCGAATCTCGGAGATACGGTCAGGTTCGCCGACGATCTGCCCGACGGTGTCGTAGCGTTTTATCGAGACGATCACTTCTTTGCGCTGAACGTCAATGAAACCCTCACAGAGTTGGATCTATCGGGGTTGCGTGTCATTCATCGCACAATCAGCGATTCGGTTGCCAGACCGGTGCTTGAGCCCGATGAGGCTCTGGTAGCGGTTCGCTCATAAAGTAAGTCACGCGCCCAATACCAGCCGGTGAGATCATGACATTCAGCGGCAAGACAAGGGCTACAATCGAAGACGTGGCCGCAGCAGCGGATGTATCGGTGGCCACCGTCAGCAGGGCACTGCGCGGCCTGCCGAACGTAGCTGCCAGCACTCGGGCACGGGTGGAGAAGGTCGCGGCACGTCTGGAGTACCGGCCCGACCCCAACGCAAGCCGTCTCGCAGCAGGGCGAAGCGGTGCTGTGGCGCTCGCGGTTCCCGTATTCAACACCTGGTACTTCAGCGAGGTAGTTGCCGGTGCCGAGGCTGTGCTCTCCGAAGCTGGTTACGACGTGATCATCAGCTCCGTCCAAAGCCCGCAACAACGAGCCCTGTTCGTCGCGCGAACAGCACACCAGCGACGCTCCGATGGGATCATCCTGTTGACCTGGCATTGGACCATGCGGAATGCGACGTGCTGCTGCGCGCGGAGGTTCCAACAGTGACCACAGGCACGAAAATCACGGGCTTCCCCGGGGTTGTGATCGACAACGTATTGGTAGGTTCCGACGCCGCTGCCCACTTGGCCGACCTTGGTCATCAACGGATCGGGCTGATCGCCTCGGAGTATGACCCGCTCAGCTTCACTGTGCCCCACGACCGCCGCCTGGGATTTGAGACCGAGCTACGACGGCGACGACTTCCGGTAGAGGCCTGTCTCGTTGCTGCAGGGAACTTTTCGGTGGAGGGCGGTAGCGAAGCCATGCAGCATCTCCTCACCCAGCCCGAACCACCCACGGCAGTGTTCGCCATGTCCGATGAGATGGCAATCGGCGCAATCCATGCTGCCCGCGCAGCAGGTATCGAAACGCCTGCGCGAATCAGTGTCATGGGGGTGGACGATCATGAACTGTCCGAGCCGTTCGGGCTCACCACCATCCACCAAAGCGTCGACCGGCACGGCCCGATCGCGGCTCGTCGCCTGCTCGAACTGCTCGCGGGTCGTGAACCTTGCGAACCCACCACAGTTGTGCCGACCCGGCTGGTGATTCGTGCCAGCACCGCTCCCCCTCCCGGTTAACCGCAATACCTGGATAGACGCGTACCTCCGAGTTCCTTAATCATCGGGTTCTCGGTCTACCTCCCGGTTAACCCCAAGCCTGATAGACGCGTACCGGCTGCTCAATGTCATGAGTGTCCGATAATGTAAGCGGTTGCATGCTTCCGATTAGTCTGGAGGCAGTTAACTACCTGCCGGTGCAATTCCGGCTTTCCTTGGAGGAACTTATGCGCTCACGCTTATTCAAGCTGTTCGCCGTACTGCTCGCGTTCACCGTGATCGCCGCAGCATGCGGTGACGACGACACGGCTGACGACGACCCGCCCGTTACCGAACCACCACCCGCAGACGAACCGGCCGGCAAGACCAAACTCACCGTCACCGGGCCCGAACGTGATGAGAGCGAGGCTGGATCGCTACAAGCAGTCTTTGACGCGTGGGGTGAAGAAGCGGGGGTTGAAGTCACCTACCTCGGTTCAGCCGATTGGGAAGCGGAAGTCAACATCCAGATTGGAGCAGGCAACCCGCCCGACATCTCGATCTTCCCGCAGCCCGGTAAACTCGCCGAGTTCGCACGGGACGGCCACATTGTGCCTTTGAGCGACGACGCAGCCGCCGCGGTGGAGACAAACTGGTCCGATGCCTGGACCGTGTTCGGCAACGTTGACGGCACCCAGTACGGCGTCCCCACAAAATCCGACCTCAAGTCCCTGGTCTGGTACCAGCCAGCTCGGTTCGAAGCAGACGGTTATGAGGTCCCAACAACGTTCGACGAGTTCACCAATCTCGTGGCGGAGATGCAAGCCGCCGGTGGCGCCAAGCCACTGTGCGTCGGCATCGAATCCGGTCAGGCGACCGGTTGGCCCTACACCGACTGGGTGGAAGACATGGTCCTTCGTCAACACGGCCCCGACGTCTACGACGATTGGGTCACCCACGAAATCCCGTTCAACGACGCTCGCATCGTCGAGTCCATGAAGACCGTTCTCGATCTTTGGACCCAAGACAACGTCTTCGCGTCCAGCGGTTCCATTGCGGCCACCGCATTCCAGGACAACGGCAAGCCACTCGTCATGGACGGTGACTGCTACATGCACCGGCAGGCCAGCTTTTACGCCGCCTTCATGCCTGAAGGTACGACCTATGCAGACGGCTCCGAGGACGCAGTTGACGTGTTCTATTTCCCCGATATCAAAGGCGACGCTCCGGTATTGGGTGCAGGCACCCTCGCCGCCGGGTTCAACGACGACCCGTCCACGATGGCATTGCTGGCCTATATGAGCACCCCGGAGTATGCCGAGACCCGACAAAAGGAGCAGTCGGCACTCAAGGATGGTGGCCTCTCTGGCTTCCTGTCGGCGGTCAAGGGCCAGGACCTGAGCGTGTATCAACCACTTGAACAGTCGTTCCTGCAGATTCTGGAGAACGCAGCCATCGTTCGCTTTGATGCCTCAGACCTGATGCCCGCCGATGTAGGCGCCGGTACGTTTTGGACCGAAGGCACGTCCGCAGTCAACGGAGACCTAACTGCCCAAGAAGCTGCCGATTTGATTGAGGCAAGCTGGCCCACAGGCTGACCCGAACCAGCAACTTCGCGGGCTGCGCATTGGCAGCCCGCGAAGTGCGGCACCAAGCGCCTAAAAGTTTCTCATCGGGGAAATCAGCCGATCCGTGGTCGCTGGGAGAAGTCTGCGATACTTCACCAACTTCAAACAGGGACCGATTTCGGCTCGTGTTGAAGAATCCCCAGGGAGGTGGAATCGCCACCAATGCGCAAGGTCATCGAAACGCTAATCCTCATTGTGCTAGCCGTCGGGGCGAGCGCGGTGCTGTGGATCGGCGCGAACCTGGTATTTGATCAGGCACGTGACCACTGGAGAAGATTCAGTGCCCTGATCACCTTCCTAGTCGGATTCGCGGGCCTGCTCGTGCTACAGGGAAACCGCTTGTTGCGATCCCTGGGGCCCGGTGCCGACGACATCGGTAAGTTCGGTGAACTGATAGCAACTCCGATACTGGGAGGGCTTGTTGTCGGGGCCATCGGCGCCTACATGTCCAACACGGAGTCACCGCGCATCCGGCTTGCCGTCGGCCTTAGCAGCGGAGTCGTTGTCGGGGCCGCGATCGGAGCTTGGCTGGCTGCAACGGCCCGACCAAACCTGCAATTCGGCTGGCTAGCGGTGTGGACAGCAACAGCTGCTGCGACGGGTTTCGGGGTGGCTGCCCTGCGAGGCAAGCACCCACCCAACGGAGGTTTGTGGGGCGCATCAATCGGATGGCTCCTTGGCGCCTTCGCAATGCCCGACCTGGGGGCTGGCACAATGGCTGAAGCGGTTTTGGGCACTGTCGTGCCCGGTGCGCTCCTCGGTTACCGATTCGGCACTACCCGCAACCTCACAAAGTTCCAACGGCGCCGCCTGGACAACCGTTCACGTGCCGCGATCTTCCTCACACCTGCATTGGTGTTTGTGACGATTGGGCTGGTCGCTCCGACACTGATCACCATCTGGCTGTCATTGAAGGACCGCAAATCCGAAAACTGGGTGTGGTTGGAGAACTATCGCTACGTGTTTACCGACCCCAAATCCTTCGACATGGGGGGTTGGCGTGACCTGTTCGGTAGCTCGATCTTCTGGCTCGGAATCATCCTGCTTGCTGTCGGACTCGTGATCGGGATCGTCCGCCGCCGTTTCACCGGTGAGGGTTTCGTTGCCGGCGGACCCTCTTTCGTTCCGCTCCTTGCCGCTTCGCTATTGCTCGTGTTTGCGGTCTTCTCGGTCCTTCGTGGCACCGTGATGAACAACCTGTGGTGGGCGTTCACCGTTACGCTGTTCTCCACCGGCCTCGGGTTGGCGATCGCGGTGTTGGCGGACCAAGCGGGGCTCGAAAAGGTTGCCAAGTCGATCATCTTCATGCCGATGGCGATATCGCTGGTTGGTGCCTCAATAATCTGGCGTTTTGTTTACATCGCTCGAGACACGTCCAAACCCCAAACGGGCGTACTCAATGCTGTTTGGGTGCAGCTCGGTAGGTGGAGCACCGGAAGCGGCATACCGACCGTATTGGGCACGGTAGCGATATGGCTCACGGTGGTGCTGTTGGCGATAGGAGTTGCGCGGGCCCTGGTGCGAAGAGCGTATGAGAAACTGCCTCTTTTGGTGATGGCAACAGGGTTTGTGCTCTGGCTCGCCTACCGGTTCAGCTTCGACGGGATCGGAGGTTTCCGAAGAAACGGCGGATACCTCGACGGATACAGCGACGACACCATCCTCTTCGTCCAAGAGTCACCATTCAACAATGTGTGGCTGATGGTAATACTCATCTGGATCCAGACCGGTTTCGCCATGGTGATCCTGTCAGCCGCCATCAAAGCCATACCAACGGAGCTGATTGAGGCGGCCTCCGTTGATGGTGCTACCAGATCTCAGACGTTCTGGAGGGTAATCCTCCCGCAGATCTCCACCACAATAGGCGTGGTCGTTACCACCTTGATCGTATTGGTAATGAAGGTCTACGACATCGTCAAGGTCGTCACCAACTCCAACTTCGGAACTCAGGTGCTCGCCAACGACATGTTCGAAGAAGCTTTCCTGTTCCAAAACACAGGATTGGGAGCGGCGCTTGCGATGATCATCTTCTTCTCGGTGTTGCCGATAATGGTCGTCAACATCCGACGGATGCAGAGGGAGACTTGAGATGACCGCAATCATTCCCAGCTCCCCTGGACACCAACGTCGAACGCTCGTCAACCTCGTCTACGGGTTCCTACGACGAGTCCCTACCTCGATCCTATGGCTGTTGGCGCTGATTTGGTCCATTCCGACACTTGGGTTGTTCCTCAACTCGTTGCGATCAAGGGACAATCAACGCGCCAATGGCTTCTGGACGATGCTGCGCGACGAAGGCGGCCTGACCCTGGACCATTACCGCGAAGTTTTTGACGCAGCCTCAACAAACAGCCTCACTGATTCTCTGCTCAACAGTTTCGCCATCTCCATACCAGCCACGGTTATCCCGATCGCTATCGCCGCAGTCGCCGCCTACGCCTTCGCCTGGGTCGATTTCAGGGGTCGCAAAACGCTGTTCATTGCCACGGTTTCCTTGCTGGCAGTGCCTCTGCAGGTTGCGCTCATCCCATTGCTGAAGCTATGGGTGGGCGGCGCTCATCTGAGCCTGCCGATCTTCGACAAGACTGTCACCCTCATTCCCGACCTGAATTTGGTCAACACCACCACCGCGGTCTGGCTGACCCACACAGGGTTCGCCCTACCGTTCGCTATCTTCTTGATCCACAACTACCTGAGCGAACTCCCTCGCGACCTTTTCGAGGCTGCCCGCATCGACGGGGCCGATCACTTCACTATTTTCTGGCGTCTGGTTCTACCACTGTCGATTCCGGTGCTGGCCGCCTTCGCTATCTTTCAATTCCTGTGGACCTGGAACGACTTCCTCATAGCCAACACGATGGCTGGCACCAACCCCGACGCCATACCCACCACCATCCGGATCGCTAACCTCGCGGGGGATTTCGGACGTAACGAGCACCTCTTGCCCTCCGCCGCTTTCGTTCAGGCATTTTTCCCTCTGGTCGTGTTCTTCGCCTTGCAGCGCTACTTCGTGCGAGGCATCCTCGCTGGATCGGTCAAGGGCTAACGGCGCTAACTTTGCGTCCGTGCGGCTATACGACACCGCCCGAGACGCGATCGTTGCATTCGACTGCGGACCCGAGGTGGATATCTACGTCTGCGGGATTACACCGTATGACTCCACCCATTTGGGCCACGCCAATACTTATCTCACCTACGACCTGCTTGTTCGGCGGCTCGAAGACCGTGGCCACAGCGTGCGGGTGGTTCGCAACATCACCGACGTAGACGATTCGATCCTGCCGAAAGCCCGCAGCCTCGGTGTCGACTTCCTGGAACTGGCAGCGGCGGAAACCGCCCGCTTCAACGAGGACATGCAGGCATTGGCCACCCGACCGGTGTTCGCCGAGCCGCGCGCCACCCACTGGGTGGCCGAGATGGTGGAGTTCATACAAAGACTCGAAGCTAGGGGTCATACCTACACCGTTGACGGGGTTGTTTTCTTCGACGTGTCGACTTTTGAGGGGTTTGGCAGCCTGTCGGGCTACAGCGAAGCAGCAATGCTCACCTACGCCGCTGAGCGGGGCGGCCACCCCGACGACCCTCGACAGCGAAATCCGCTCGACTTCGTGCTGTGGCAATCCTCGGCACTCAACGAACCGGATTGGCCTTCACCGTGGGGTGCCGGGCGTCCGGGATGGCACATTGAATGCAGCACCATGGCCATGGGCACACTCGGCAAGACAGTTGATCTGCACGGCGGCGGCAGCGATCTCATCTTTCCGCACCACGAATGCGAACAAGCCCAAAGCGTTGCCGCCAACGGGGTGCCATTGGCCCGCCACTGGATGCATTGCGGGATGGTCTCCTATGAAGGGGCGAAGATGTCAAAGTCGCTCGGCAACCTAGTCTTCGTAAGCGAGCTATCAAAGATCGCCGATCCGCGGGCGGTCCGCATGGCGCTCATGGCCCATCACTACCGCAGCGATTGGGAGTGGTCCCACGATGAACTCACTGATTCCGTCGCAGCTTTGGAACGGCTCTGGGCGGCCGCCCATTGCACCAGCGGTCCCGACGCCAAGGGCTATGCCGCACGGGTGCGGGCCGCGCTCGACAATGACCTGGACGCGCCCTCCGCACGCTTTGAACTCCTCGCTCTGGGTGACGCTATTCACCAAGGAGGAGATGATCCGGATGCACCGACCATACTGCGCGAGGTCGCAGCGCTTTGCGGCATTGAACTCGTATCCCCACTTGCTTCGGTCGACTGAACATCAATCCCACGCCCCAATCAAGCCCAGATCCACCCAAGTACCCAACCCCATTCAATCACCCAACCCCCATTCAACGACTCAAGTTTTTGACCCTTGATCCGCCTTTACGACACTCTCAGCGGTGAGGTTCGCACTCTCACACAACGCGATCATGGCAAGGTCTCAATGTACGCATGCGGACCGACCGTGTACGACCATCCCCACCTCGGGCACGCTCGCCAGGCGATGACCTACGACATCGTCCGCCGCTACCTTGAATGGCGTGGTGTTGAGGTCGTCCATGTCGCCAACGTCACCGACATAGATGACAACATCATCGGCCGGGCGGCACGAGAAGGGCGTTCAGAAGCCGAAGTTGCGGCCCAATGGGAAGCGATCTACATCGACTCAATGGATGCTCTGGGCATTCTCGCCCCTCATCACCGTCCCCGAGCAACCGAGTACGTCCCAGAGATGTTGGCGCTCATCGAGACACTCGTCGACAACGGCGCCGCCTACGTCAACTCCGGTGGGTTGTATCTGCGGGTTGGAGACGTTCGGGGTTACGGCGACCTCGTACACCGCTCTCTCGACGAACTGCACGAGGGCGCAGGGGCCCGAATCAATGTCGACGAGGACAAGGAAAACCCGCTTGACTTTGCGCTTTGGAAGTCTGCCAAACCCGGCGAGCCGACATGGCCGTCACCATGGGGCGACGGGCGACCGGGCTGGCATATCGAATGCGCAGCAATGAGCTTGGCGATTCTGGGTGACGGCTTCGATCTTCATGGTGGAGGCAGCGATTTGGTGTTCCCGCATCACACCAACGAGCGAGCCGAGGCGATCGCAGCAGGTCGGGTCTTCGCCAGTCACTGGATGCACAACGCCATGGTCAACGTGGACGGCACCAAGATGTCGAAGTCGCTGGGAAATTACACCACCATCGGCGCGCTGCTCGACGAGCATCCGCTCAACGCACGGGCGTTGCGTCTGCTGATCTTGCAAACTCACTACCGCAAAGCCATGGAAGTGAATACCGACGTGATGGCACAGGCACGTTCGGCGATCAGGCGACTTGATGCCATGGCCCGAAAGGCTGTCGCCGCCGGGATCGAGCTCAAATGCCTGGGCTACGCCGACCAGCACAGCGCCCTTGAGGCCAGTGCCATCGACGAGTTCGTTTCGGCCATGGATGATGATCTGGGCACGCCAGCGGCTATAGCTGTGGTGTTCGCCACGGCCCGGCGGGCCAACGCAGCACTCGACTCCGGTAGCGCCAACGCTGCGACTCTGGTAGCAACCGTGACCGAAGAGGCCTCTGCTCTGGGGCTACAACTCAACAACGCAGTTACGCAACCCCTGTCGAGCACCATTGATGACACCTCCCGGATCGATTCGCTTGTGCGGGCACGCCAGCGAGCCCGCTCGGGCAAGGATTTCGACACTGCCGATCGGATTCGCAGCGAGCTGGCAGCCCTCGGTGTAGTTATTGAGGACACACCATCCGGACCGATCTGGCGTCGATCCTGACCGCCACGAATCTCAGGGTCGATCATCTCGACTCTTCGGTTCCGCCACGCCGAGCCGTCACCGACTCTCAGCCGAGATCAACCATTAGCCGAGTGCGTAAACGTAGCCAGCGCGTGTGCCGACGTAGATCCGACCTTTCCATACGGCCGGCGTGGACTCGATACATCCACCGAGTTCGACCTTCCACAGCGCGACAGGCTCAGCAGACGTATCGGATATATCGAAGCCATGAAGCACCCCGCCGCAGTCGCCTTGGATGAGCACCCCGTCAACGATGACCGGCGACGCCCAAGTTGGGCCAGCCAAGTACAGGCGCCAGCGCTCTGCTCCGGTCGCCGTGTCCAAACCCAGAACGTCGCCCGAGTCGGTAGGAACAATCAGCAGATCCTCATAGAGACCTGGCGTTGCCCACACACCAGAATCCAGCTTCGGGCGTTGCTGCACTCCCCAAATAAGCGGGTCGTCGGGCCTGCTCGGATCGAGCTTCAGGATCTGGCCGACCTCCCTGGATCGGGCTGTACCCCGCTCATACTCGACACCGGCATAGATCATCCCTTCATGGTCGATCACCAGTGAAGCGTCAATGTCGTCCCCCGCCCAATACCGCAGGACCTGTTTCGGTTCTGTGCCCGTGTCGAGGCCGCTGATGTCCCATCCCTGAATCAGACCACCCGAATTAGCGAAGTACACAACGTTGCCCGAGATCGCTACCGAGTTCTCAATCGAGACATTGCCGCCTACCGCCGCGATCAGGTCGTCGTCCCAGCCCGGTGTGTGCCACACGAGCACCGGAGCGACCGTGACCATCCCAGCGGCGTCGTATCCGCGGTTCAGTCTCACGACATGGAACTGGCTGTTCTCCCCGCCGACGAACAAGAAATCGTCGATCACCAGTCCCGCTCCGTCCCAGTCATTGTTCCATTTTGTCGGTGTCACCGCGTCCGCTGCTAGTGCCCACAGTTCGCGTGGGGCGTCACCGTCAAGGGCGATTACGCGGTAGTGATTGTCGCGGCTACCCGTATACACCAACGGGTAACCGTCCGGATCGATCGTTACCGATCCCTTGATGATGTCTCCGGTTCGGTAGTCAGGCAGGATTCGTTGTCCGGTTTCGGCGTCTATGAAGTGAACGCTGCGACTGTAGGCACCAAGTACCACCCAGGTGCGCCCATTGCGCTCAAACACGGCAGGCTGGCCGGTCCACCCCGAGCCGCACCACATGCTTGTCCGCCCACCCGTGGTGGACCTTGAGCACATTGGTGAGTCTGGGAAACTCCAGCGAATGGTTGGTGACTTCGGAATCGGTCCGGTGCCGTAAAAGGTTCGGGTGGGGTTGCCTCTGAAGGTAAGCAGCCCCGCAACCGTTTCACCCCATGGGGAACCCGAGGTCTCGGGGTCGACCCACCCCGCATATGGAGCTTCGGTGGTGGTCGTAGTTGATGTTGTCGATACGGGTGCAGATGTTGTGGTTGAGGTCGTTGCGACAACTACTGCGGTTTCGACGCGAGCATCGTCATTCGCGTATCGCTGCTGGACTACCGCCAGCGTTTCGGCGACAACCACAGCTACGCCCACGACGACGACAAAGATCAGCAAGCCCCGGATAGCCGCCCTCAAGCGACCGAACCGGACCTGCGGCGCAGGTGCGCTGGCCACTGCCGGATCCGCTGACCCGGTTAGCAATAGCTGTAGAAGCCTTGCCCCGATTTACGACCAAGCTGGCCAGCAGTGACCATCCGACGCAACATCGGCGGCGGAGCGTACCAGGCCTCGTTGTACTCATCGTGTAGCGACTGAGCCGTCCACAACATGACGTCGAGTCCGATCATGTCGCTGAGTTCGAGCGGGCCCATCGGATGCCCGGCGCCTAGCTTCATTGCTTCGTCGATGTCCGCGGCCGAGGCGTGACCGGCCTCGTACATGCGCATCGCCTGACACATGTAAGGCACCAACAACATGTTGACCACGAAACCGGCGCGGTCGGTGCAGTGAACCACCCGCTTACCCAAAACGTCGGTGGCGAACCTATCGACTGCGGATCGGGTGGAATCCGCCGTGCGTCTCGTCGAGATAATCTCGACGAGCTTCATGATCGTGGCCGGGTTGAAGAAGTGCATGCCAACGACCTGCTCCGGACGTCGGGTGGCCATAGACACCTCAATGATCGGGTAGGACGAGGTGTTGGTGGCGATGATCGTGTCGGCAGCACAGATTCCGTCGAGTTTCGCAAAGAGCGCCTTTTTGAGGTCAAGGTTCTCCGGGGCGGACTCAATCACGAGGTCACAATCCGTCAGATCCTCTAGCTCGGTCGTCCAAGAAATCGCGGATAGTGCCGCGTCTCTGCTGGCCTCATCGAGCTTGCCTCGCGAAACTGCCCTGTTCATCGAGGAATCCACTCTTGTCCTGGCGGCCTCTACAGCGTCGGGGCCGATCTCAGCCGCCAAGACGGTCACTCCGGATTTGGCCGCTAATTCAATGATGCCCGAACCCATGGTTCCTGCGCCCACAACTCCCAGGTTTTGGATAGTCAACTCGGTTCTCCTCGATACGCTGCGCTGCAACACGACAGAGGCTAGTGAGTAGCACATGACTCGTGTGTCGTCGACTCCTACACGCAGGTACGCTGGGGAAGTTATGTCACCTCACTGGTCCGACAGTCGGCTCGAGGTCCACCGTTATGTGGTCGGGCCGATCGACAACAACGTGTTCGTCATTCGCTGCAAAGCCAGCGGTGACGCCGTTCTGCTTGACGCCGCCAACGAACACGAAATGCTTCTCGACGTATGCAAAGCCCTAGGGGTACGCAAGGTCCTCGAAACGCACGGCCATTGGGATCACATCCAGGCCGTACCCGCGGTGCGCGATGCCGGTTACGAAGTCGGCATCACCGCGGACGACTCCACCATGTTGCCTTCCTACGACTTCATCCTCACCGACGAATCCGTAATAGAAATCGGCAAGCTGCGTATCCACACCCACCACTGCCCCGGACACACACCCGGATCGATGGCCTTTTCCGTCGAAGGCGCGCCCCTGGTGTTTAGCGGCGACACTCTTTTCCCAGGCGGCCCGGGTGCCACCGAGTTTGAGGGTGGCGACTTCCCGACGATCATGCAGTCTCTTGAGAACCGGTTCTTCCGGGTGTTCGACGCCGACACGATCGTGCTGCCAGGGCACGGCCTTGACACCACCATCGGCACCGAATCCCCCCACCTTGACGAATGGGCCGCCCGCGGGTGGTAACCGGCAGATAATTCAACACCGACACAATCGCGCTGCCAGGGCACGGCCTCAACACAACCATCGGCACCGAATCCCCCCACCTTGACGAAAGCACGGCCCGCGGGTGGTAACCGGCAAGTAGCCAGCTTCGTCTCCCACTCAAGTCTGTTTACCTAGTTGGGGCCTGACCCAAACGTGAGGGCCCCTCCAGCGAGGTAGCGTGTGTCGTTCTCGTCGGCAGGCCGACGATCGTTCGAAGGTCAAGAACTTTCATCAGGAGGGATTGATGAGCAACTTGCTCAAAGACAAAGTGGCGCTCATAACCGGCGCAGGGCGTGGCATCGGGCGTGAGCACGCATTGATGATGGCCGAGCACGGAGCCAAGGTCGTTGTCAACGATCTCGGGGGTGATATGGCTGGTGGAGGCGACGATCTCACACCGGCCCAAGAGGTAGTCAGCCAGATTGAGGCAATGGGCGCAGAGGCGGTGGTCAACGGCGGAAACGTGGCCCGCTTTGACGAAGCCCAGGCAATGGTGCGCCAAGCAATCGACACTTTCGGCGACATCAACATCGTGGTCAACAACGCCGGGATCCTGCGTGACCGCATGGTGTTCTCAATGACTGAGGACGATTGGGACGCCGTTGTTGGTGTGCATCTCAAGGGAACCTTCGGGCCCAGCCATCACGCCGCCGCCTATTGGCGCGAGAAGGTCAAGGCGGGCGAAACCGCCTACGGCCGGATCATTAACACTGCATCCCCCTCGGGAATCTACGGCAACATCGGTCAGACCAACTACGGAGCAGCGAAAGCAGGGATCGCTGCCTTTTCGATCATCGCCGCCCAGGAACTCGTCAAGTACGGGGTCACGGTCAATTGCCTGGCACCAACCGCTTGGTCACGGCTGACCGCCCCGTTGATGGGCGGTCAGGACGCGCCCGATGAATTCAAGGAGAAGATCAGCCCTCGCTGGATTGCGGTTCTTGCAACCTGGCTGGCCTCGCCGGAGGCGGCGGCCGTGACCGGACGCTGCTTTGACGTCCGCGGCAACAAGCTCGGTATCGCCGAGGGATGGCATCTGGGACCGGTGGCGACCCAACCCGACGACCCGACCGCTTTGGGACCTGTCGTCGCCGAGTTGATGAGCAAGGCCCGTCTTAACGCAAATATGGACGGCACCGACCATGAGGGCCCCGGTTTCCCGCCGCAAACCATTCCAGCACCCAACGAATAACCTCCCAATCCAACGAAGAGCCTCCCCGGGGACCAACATTTTCCAGGGGTAACCGCGCCCGTTTCGGGAACCAACATTTCCCAGGATCACCGCCTCCCCCGGGGACCAACATTTTCCCAGGATCACCGCGCCCGCTTCGGGGACCAACATTTCCCAGGATCACCGCGCCCGCTTCGGGCATCCATGGCCTCAGGTGTAGGCGACCTGGCAGAGACCGTGGTTGCAATAGCCCATCGGGTTTCGGTGCAGGTACTGCTGGTGGGATTCCTCGGCGAAATGGAAGGCTCCAGCGTCAACAATCGTTGTTGTTATCTCCGAGTAGCCAGCACCTAACAAGAGTCTCCGATAACGCTGGAGACTCGCCTCGGCCGTTGTTCGCTGCTCGTCGGAATACACATAAATTTCGCTGCGATACTGGGTGCCTATGTCGTTGCCCTGGCGCATGTACTGCGTCGGGTCGTGTATCTCCCAAAACACCTTCAACAGGTCGTCGTAGGTCACCTCCGATGGGTCATACACCACCCGGACCGCCTCGTTGTGTCCCGTGAGGCCCGTGCAGACCTCCCGATAGGTAGGGCTGGGGGTGTGGCCACCTGTGAAACCGACTGCGGTGGTGAAGACCCCTTGAAGTTGCCAGAAAAACTTCTCAGGACCCCAGTAACAGCCCAGCCCGAACATGGCGATCAGGTGACCGTCGGGATACGGTCCGGCCAGCGGAGTTCCCAGCACGAGATGAGTAGGCGAGGCTGGCATCGAATCCGGGCGGCCGCCCATAGCATCGGACGGATCAACCGCGACCTGTTTACTTTGCCAAACACCTGAGAACGGCATCATGAGACTCCCCAACGAGATTCGTACACTCTACGTGGGCGGCTCTGTGGCCGTTCGCCGACACTGCAGTCTCGGCTTTACGATGAGCTTATGTTTGACATAGTCATCTCCGGGGGAACCGTTGTTGACGGCACCGGAACCGAGGGTCGCAGGGCCGACATCGCGATACGAGCCGGGCGCATAGCCGCCGTCGGCGACATTACCGAACGCTCAGCCGAGACGATCGACGCTGAAGGCCTGATCGTGTGTCCGGGCTTCGTGGATCCCCACACCCACTACGACGCCCAGATTTTCTGGGATCCACGTGCCACCCCGTCCAACCTGTATGGCGTCACCTCTGTTATCGCCGGAAACTGTGGTTTCACGCTGGCCCCGATCGCCGACGCAGCTGATGGGGAGTACCTAAAGCGGATGATGGTGAAGGTTGAGGGTATGGCCTTGGAGGCCCTTGAACAGGGCGTGCCTTGGAACTGGCGGAGCTTCGGTGAATATCTCGATCGTGTTGATGAGTCCGGGACGGCGGTCAACATGGGCTTCCTCGTGGGCCACTGCGCGCTCCGGCGCACGGTAATGAAGGACGATGCCGTCGGACAGGAGGCCACGACTTCGCAGATAGCCGAGATGCGACGATTGTTGAAAGAGTCGCTCCAGGCAGGAGGAATGGGCTTTTCAACCGGGCGATCCTTCACGCACAACGACTGGGACGGCAACCCGGTCCCTAGCCGATGGGCTGGCATCAACGAGGTCCTCGATTTGTGTCGTGAGACTGGTAGGCATGAGGGAACAACGCTGGAATGGGTCGCCGATGGCTGTCTGAACGGCTTCAGCGACGACGAGGTCGACTTGATGACCCAGATGTCGCTGGAAGCCCGACGACCACTGAACTGGAACGTCTTGACTATCGACTCGGCTCGTCGGGAGGCTTACGAGAACCAGCTAGCGGCCTGCGAGAGAGCCAACGAGGCCGGCGCGAGGATCGTGGCGCTCACAATGCCGACCCTGGTCGGCATGAACATGAGCCTCGGCACGTACTGCGCACTGCATCAGCTCCCAGATTGGTCTGACATTTTCTCTTTGCCCTACCCGCAACGTATGGAACGGTTGCGTGACCCTCAGGTGGTCACCTGGCTTGAGAATCAAGCTGCTCTGCCTTCTGCCGGGGTGTTCTCCCGGCTGACCGGCTGGGATCGGTATCTGGTGGGCGATACCTACTCGTCGGCCAACAAAGGACTCAAGGGACGCACATTGGGTGACATTGCCCGCGAGCGCGGCAAACGTGCATTCCACGTGATGGTCGAGATCGCTCTCGCGGATGATCTACGGACCATTTGGTGGCCGTTGCCAACGGACGACGACCCCGAGAGCTGGCGGCTGCGTGTTGAGGCCTGGAAGCATCCAGCAGTGATGATCGGCGGCTCCGACGCGGGCGCACATCTTGACCGGATGGCCGGGGCGTCCTATCCCCCCGCCTGGATCGAGGATTGCCTGCACGGCCGGAGGCTGACCACGATGCATGATGCCATCCGGCACATGACCGACGTGCCCGCACGCCTGTTCGGCCTACGAGACCGTGGGCGTATACAGCCGGGGTACTTCGCCGACATCGTCGTGTTCGACGCCGACACCATAGGGGCTAGCGACATCGAACTCGTCTTTGATCTGCCGGGCAATTCACGCCGACTTTGGAGTGAGGCCACCGGGATCACCCGAGTCCTGGTCAACGGGGTCACCACCGTTGACCACGGTGTGGCCACCGAGGCCCTGCCCGGCAAGGTGCTGCGCAGCGGTACCGACACTGAGACCGTTCTGGTGGGTTGAGTCAACCAGCCTTCAGCGGGTCACAACTCTGCATAGGCGATTGGCTAAATGCACCATCAACCCGTCCATGCCATCATGTCAAAGTAGTCGCGCCAAGCCGCGATCCTGCTGGCACCCATCCTGCATCGCTGCGACTCAACGCGTCGGCCAGCGAGGCGATCACGGACTCTCTGCGTTGTAACGGAAACCTCCGGGGCCGAACCGAGGAAGTGCCAGAACAGTGCCTCGCGTTCAACCCGACAGCGTCGCCTTCAGCGTGTCACAGCCGGGCCCTTAGAGCGGCGGGCTTGTCGAGTTCGAACGCCCGGTGAAGCGCCGACACCGCCGCTTCGGCGTGTCTTTCGCTCACGACACAGGAGATCCGGATAGCAGACGTCGAGATCATCATTATGTTGATCCCCGCCTCGGCCAATGTCTCAAACATGGTTGCGGCCACCCCCGGATCGGTTTGCATCCCGGCACCAACCACGCTCACCTTGGCGATATCGGCGTCCTCGGTGCCTGCGGTGGCACCAAGTTCGTTTAGGAGTCCCTGCACAGTGACCGAAGCAGCAGCCACATGGGTGTGTGGGACGGTGAAGCTGATGTCGGTGTGTCCGTCCGCCGACACGTTCTGCACGATCATGTCGACGTTGATTTCGTTGTCGGCCAGTGCCCGGAATAGCCGACCGGCTACGCCGGGTCGATCCGTCACACCCGACACCGTCATCTTCGCTTCGGAAGTGTCGTGGGTTACCGCCGAGACGATGGCGCTTTCCATGGATTCCTCCTCGGTTACCCAGGTGCCGGGTACCCAACTGAACGCACTGCGTATGTGGAGCGGCACACCGAATGTGCGAGCGAACTCAACGGACCGCATCGCCGGTTTGGGGCAACCGGTGGCGGTCATCTCCAGCAACTCGTCGAACGAAATTCGATCCAGTTTGCGTGCTTCGGGCACCAGTCGAGGGTCGGTGGTGAACACACCGGGCACGTCGGTGTACAGCTCGCATTGATCTGCACCCAAGACATAAGCCAGAGCGACTGCTGTCGTGTCGGATCCCCCTCGCCCAAAGAAGGTGACGTCGTTGTCGGTCGAGACTCCCTGGGAGCCACCTACGACCGGCACCCGGCCGGCGGACACGGCGTCAGCTAAACGGCCCGGCTTGACGTCAAGGATCTTTGCGTCACGATGATTCGCGTCGGTGAGAAATCCGGCCTGGCTCCCGGTGAACGAATCGGCTTCGACGCCTAGATCATGTAGAGCCATCGCCACCAAAGCGCATGCTTTGCGTTCTCCGGCGGTGATGAGCATGTCCATCTCACGGCCTGGTTTGGTGTGCGACACCAAGTCGGCGAGGTGCATCAGCTCGTCGGTTTCCTTGCCCATTGCAGACACCACAACGACAATGTCGTCACCACGCCGCCGATACCGCGCCACGTGATCGGCGACTTCTCGAATGCGGTCCGGGTCTGCGACCGAGGTGCCGCCGAACTTTTGAACGACCAGGGACACAGACGGTCAGGCTACCGGGTTGGGTTCGGTGGGTCCTGGCCCGCAATCGTCTTGGATTCGTTCGCGGCAGCCGCGAAGATTCCTTTGCTCATCAGCGACTGGTCGGCGTTTCGACGGGCTTGATATATCGCGGCCCGGGCACCGTGGACCTCAACGGAGTCCGGGTCGGCCTGTGCGGCCAACTCCACGAGTTGGCACGCCAAGCGCAGGTCACCGGCATCCGCGACTTCTTGTGCCCGTACGGTCAATACGTCAACACCCCCGGCGATGGCTGCGATCTCGCCCGCGAACACGGCTTGGGGTGCAGGCTTAAGATTGGCCGGGTTCTTGTCCCACCAGCCACCATAGAGCCGCCACAGATTCCGTACGACGAATTCGGGTTCGTCATACACCGGCTGCATCCACGGAAGGGCAAGCAGGTCTTCGGCCACCGTCACGGAATGCAAGATCGTGTCAAGCGTCTCTCCGGCGTTCATCATCTCCAGCGTCTGCTTGGTCAGCGACTCAAGTGCTCCGGCGAGATCGCTGAGCACACGATTGACACGCCCGGAGCCTTGGACCGGCAGTCCGTGAGCACCGAACATCCATTCGGCGTCATAGTTTTGCATGGCGCGTAGCGCCTCAGCCCATTCCAAGGGATAGCGCTGAACCTTTTGGGGATTGCCACAGTTCGGGAAGACCCATGTCACGAGGTCGCCTACACAAAGCGCCCGATGTTCAGGCGCCCATGCCCACAGGTGGTCGTCGGTCTCCCCTTTGGCGTGATGCAGCTCAACTGTCAACCCACCAGATTCGATCGTGAGGTTGCGGTCGAATTCCCGGGTTGGCCACAGCACGCTGTCGGGCAGGAACCAACCCCGATCTGGCGCTGGGTCGCCGGTTGCCCCGACTCCGAGCCCGTGGCGAGCCGAGACCCCGCCGAACTGACGCAGGTTGATGTCGTAGTTGTACCCGTCAGTGAGGCGATATCGCCGGAACCGTGCAGCGACCGCCTCGTGGCCAACAACAACCGGGACGTCGTCGCCGTTCGTTGCCGCTTCGTCTGCGAAGGCACCACTGCCTCCAACATGGTCGAGATGGCCATGGGTGTAGACGATCAACCGAACATGATCTGACGACCAGCGCCGCAGTGCCCGGACGACCTTGTGGCCGTTGCGAGGCGCCGATGTGTCAAAGCACACCAATCCATCATCGCTTGCGAAGGAGATGACGTGGCTGAACGATTCAACGATGGAAATCCCATCGGCTATCTCATGGACCTGATGGGTCACGCGGTTCAATGCCTCGTCGTGCGCACCGCTGTCAATCACCCGACTGGACAAAGCAACAGGATCGGTGGTGACGATCGGGAGTGCGCGCCGCGGTTTACCGACCATAGACAAACGCTAACCGACCGACAGCGGGATCAGCGGGTGACGAACAATTCGAGGGAGCGTTCACCGTCGCGCCGGGGATAGCCCAGCCAACACTCGTCCACGTTGAGCGCCGCCGCGTTGACTGTCGGCTCGTCGATTGTCGGCGCCATATCTTCGGAACTGGCAAAGTCAAGGAGAACTGCAAGCTGGTGCGGGTTAACGAACGCGGTCGTTGAAGACGAACAAACGAGTGGTTCTATCTTCGATAGCGCGTGGGACATCCGAACACCGCCCACACCCAGGTGCTTCAAACCGGTCATATCGAACCCCGCACCGAAGGGCGCATACCCGATCTGTCGCCACGTCCGGTGCTGCCCCCGTTGGCGCAGGCCCGCGGCCCGTAGCCGTGAAACCAAAACACGGCTGTCAACCGGTTCGGCTCCCATTGTTAGTGCCCGGCAACGGTCCGCTGTGTCAATGTCGTAGTGATCACCCTGAAACCCGATTCTGCGTTTGCCTAGCCGCTGGGCGAAGTCGTGCAGCTCTCGCAGGGATTCGTCACTGACAAGATGTGCCCAACGCTCGCCACGCCACTCCCAGATTGCAGCGTCAACAATCACAGCCACCCGTGCACCGTAACCCCGGCTCGCATCATCGTCATCGCACGTACCGTGGCCTCAGCGGCGGGTTCAGCGAAGACCTCAACTCACACCGATAGGACCATGACATACTTCCAACCGTGATTCACGTGAGTGCCGACGAGGTGATGCTCCGCGTTCCCGCACGGCCGGAGTACAACCGGATAGCCCGCGTCGGCGCTGCTTCGGTAGGGCTACGTCAGGGTATGTCATTTGCTGCCATCGACGTTTTGAGGCGAGTCATTGACGAGGCGTTTGTATTGCTATTGCATGACAGCGAAGCAGACAGCGACGATTCCGACGATACGGAACTTGAGATTGTGTTCCGGCTTGAGGACGGTGCGCTGGAACTGCAAGCCGCCCGCTGCACGCAGGCGCGGCTCGACGAAGAAGCGGTTCACCGTTTCGATGCTCTTACCTCTGGGTTGATCGACGACTACGACCTTGATGTCACGCGGGCGAGGTTGCGTATACGAAAGAGTGCGGTTTCCGAACACGCCTGAATGACCCGGCGTTGATTGCTCGCCCACGCGAACCACCGGAGCGGTTAACGACCTGTGGAACCGAAGCCGTGCTCACCGCGATCACTGTCGTTGAGACTCTCGACCTCAACGATGTTGAGCGTCTCGACCGCCTGCACCACAAGTTGGGCGATGCGGTCTCCTCGGACGACCCGGAAATCGGTCTCCGGGTCGGTGTTGATTAAGCACACCTTCAGCTCGCCCCGGTAACCCGAATCGATCAAGCCGGGAGAATTGAGACACGTAACCCCATGTTTGGCCGCTAAGCCGCTTCGGGACTGTACGAACCCGGCATATCCGTTCGGTAACGCGACCGCCAGACCGGTGGGAACCAGCGCCCGACCCCCTCGTGCTGGCAAGGTCACATCGGTTCTGGCCATGAGATCAATCCCGGCGTCGCCAACCCGAGCGTAGCTCGGTGTGGGCAGGCCCGGGTCGAGACGAAGCACAGGCAGATCGTTCACCCCCGTCAACCTAGGCGAGCAGGCCTACGCTTGTCCCCTTGGCTTCCGGTACTGCCGTACCCGCCCAATCGGTGAACACAAGTCACCGCGTGCAACCCGAGTGAGCGACTCCTACCACGAGTCGTGGTCAACCAACCAGTACCAGCACCAACGAGGTCACAGCTCTGGTCTAGCTTATGTTGATGCTCGCATGGATCGATCTGGAGATGACAGGACTTGATCCAGATCGCCATGTCATCGTCGAGATCGCCACGCTCTTGACCAACGACAAGCTCGATGTGATCGCCGAAGGTCCTGAGCTGATAGTTCACACTACCGACGAGGCGCTTGCCGCAATGGACGATTTCGTCGCGAATATGCACACCAGCAGCGGCCTGCTCGAAGAGATTCGTCGATCGAAGGTAACGATCGGTGAGGCGGCAGCACAGACGATGACGTTCCTACGCAAGCACATACCCGAACCGGGCACCGTGCCGCTGTGCGGAAACTCGATCGGCACCGATCGACGGTTCCTTGCCCGCCAGATGAGCGACGTTGATGAATACCTGCACTATCGCTCCATCGACGTTTCGACATTGAAGGAACTCTGTCGTCGTTGGCGTCCCGAAATTTCTGCGGCGAGTCCACCAAAGGCCGGTCGACATCGAGCTCTCGACGACATCCGCGAGAGCGTCGCCGAACTACGTCACTACCGAGGTGCCCTGTTCGGAGTTGGCGAGTTGGCCGAGCATGCTCCCGCAGATCTCGATGAGTTCGACCACGAGGAGGCTTACCCCGAAGACTGGGACCTATTCGATGAGCCAGGCCAGGACCTCAACCAACCGCCGTAGGTCGTGGCTTGTTCGGATACAACACTGACACCAAGTTTTCATCGCCGCGCCGACCTCCACAGCCGCCACCCAAGATCCGGGCCCAAAACCGCAGCAGCGGCGCCTTGCTCGTCACAGACGCCCAAACCCAAAACCGCAGCAGCACCAAACGCCCGGCAATACCTTGGGTTTGATCTGCGCCGACATGTCGCCCACCCGGATCCATCGGCGGGCGGGGCCCTGCCGCCATCCGGTCGGGCAAATGTCGGCATCGATCAGCCTTTGAGGAATTAGAAGGCAATGAAGGTGATGCCGCCCCTTTAGCGTCCGGCACCGGCGCCGGGTCGCCGAGCACGACCGGTTAGCCTTCCTTAACCGTGTCCGCATAGCACAAAATTGGGGGATGACCTTAGACGAGGTCGACGGGCTGACCGCCATCGAACTGACATGGCTAGATAATGAGCAGCGGCGCCTTGCTCGTCACAGACGCCCGAGCCCGACGCCGTAGCCTGGTGCCGGTGACCAGGCAATACCGCAAGCAGGAACAGGAACCGGCATCCGAAGAGATTCTTGAGGTCGCCCCTGGGGTACTACGCCTTCAGTTGCCGATCTCACTGCCTGGATTGGGTCACGTTAACTGCTATGCGCTCTATGACGGCAACGGTGTAGCCCTTGTCGATCCGGGGCTTCCGGGTCACGATTCTTGGGAGGCGCTCATCTCGCGGCTGAAACGGGCCGAGATTCCCCTCGCTCGTGTGCATACCGCAATCGTCACCCATTCACACCCAGACCACTTCGGCGGTGCACCTCAATTACGTGAAGAAACCGGGGCGGACATCTTGACCCACGAATCGTTCACTTCGACGATCGCAACCACCAACGATGACCTCTCGTCGGAGACTCTCGACATGACCGATGAGGAAATACTCGAACTGTGGAAGCAACGAATCCGAGACCTCGGCCCGACCCCATGGGGGACCCAAAAACAGCCACCCCCCGATGAAGCAATTCTTCGCTTCATCCGAGGAGGCCGAGACGTTCGGGGAACCCGTCGCTTCTTCACACCTACCCCCACGCTACGCGTGGTCGACAACCAACCTCTACGGTTCGCTGGCCGTGAATGGTTCGTCATGCACACGCCGGGCCATACCACAGATCATCTGTGTCTTTGGGACCCGTCGGAAGGTGTTTTCTTGTCCGGTGATCACGTCCTGCCGACCATCACCCCCCATATCGCTGGATCAACTCAACTTGACGACCCTTTGGCAACCTTCTTTGAGTCGCTGGACCGGGTAGCTGCGCTAGACGGTGTGACAACGGTGCTGCCCGCTCACGGTCATCCGCTTGGCGACCTCAAGCAACGCTGCGATCACATCAAGTCCCACCATGCCGAAAGGCTTGGTTCTCTGCGCGATGCGGCAGCTGACACCGGTGACGCGCCCGTGGAGGAATGGATGAAGATCTTGTTCAAACAGCGATCGTGGGGAGAGATGGCCGCGAGCGAGACTTACGCTCACCTTGAACATCTTCGTGTCAGCGGCGAAGCCACATTCCGTCGGGACAGTAACGGGCTGCTTCACTACCAAGTTGCGACCTCACCAAGCTAAACCCAACGACGCTACGCCTGCACCCCTCGGTGGCATAGCCGACCACAGGCTCTCATCTATGAGCCGCAGGCGACTGAACCTCTTCGTGTCGGGACAGTAACGGGCTGCTTCACTACCAAGTTGCGACCTCACCAAGCTAAACCCAACGACAGTACGCCTACACCACATACCGCCACTTACCGGCCTAGCCAGTCACCGGCTCTCATCTATGAGCCGCAGGCGACTGAGCCTCTTCCCGCCGAATTTGAGCGTGCCCTGACGCAGCATTGTCATTTCTCAATAATTCCCTTGACGAACGACTTGGATACTGCAACTGTCTTGGATTCAGTTAAGCCGCATTCAGGATTGACGATGGACCATCCTCCTCCGTGCCTGCAGACCCTCACAATTGATTGTCTTGCGGCGCGTCCGAGTGCCTTATCCGAGAATGGGCCCCACGATTGCCGGGCCCATTCCGCCTCTGGAGGCTTCTCAAACTTCCCCACCTGACTCACCAGACCGATAAGGGGAAAGCTACGAAGCCGCCGCAAGTGGGCGGTTTTTCTGCATTTGTTGCCTGACCCCTCAAAACCGACAGATCCAACTCACACATCCCCCAATTCCCGGACATGTACGGAAGGAGACGAGGCCATGTTTGATCTCGTCCCAACAGAGGAATCCCCCAATCGTGTGCTACACGACTTGTGGAAGGTACACGCCGTGTGCCGTGACATACCCGACGCCACCGAGCTTTTCTTCTCCGATGATTTCATCAAGATTGTCAAGGCCAAGTCAATATGCGCCGAATGTCCGGTGCTTGCCCAATGCCTTGAATCAGCTCTGGCTCGACAAGAACCCTGTGGCGTTTGGGGCGGCCAGATCTTCGTCGGAGGGAAGGTACTTGCGGTGAAGCGGCGTCGCGGGCGGCCGCCGAAGGTTCCGAGGCCCGAAGACCGGATGCCGATGGTGCCCATCCCGCCACACCTGCTCAAAGCCACACAACAAATGACCGCCTGACGACGCAACGCCCACACCACCCGCACCCACCACAGCTACCCGCGCCCAACCACACAGCAACAAACCGCCCGACATGTCAGGTCGCGTTCAACCGTATTCTGCTGGCCGCGACAGCCACACAACAACAAACCGCCTGACGACGCAACGCCCACACCACCCGCACCCGCCACAGCTACCCGCGCCCAACCACACAGCAACAAACCGCCCGACATGTCAGGTCGCGTTCAACCGTATTCTGGTTGAATGTCCGCTACCTTCCGGTAGGTACCGGGAAGGCTGCCGTGCTGACAACTACTGCAAGTTCCCATCGATTCCGGCGAGGTCTGCCTGTTGGTGCCGCCCTCGTCGCTATAGCGTGCGCGTTGTTTGCTGGAGCCTGCAGAGCTGTTGAGGACAGCGCCAGGGTGCGCGGCGAAGAACGCCAAACGATCATGCTCGGTGAGAGTGGGCTGACCCCAGCACTCAACGACATTCAGTCTGTCGGGGCGAAGGGATCCGATGTTGACGTTGTCTTCACCACGTTTTCGGGGGACGACAGGAATCTCAGGTCTTATGCCGGTTCCCCGCTGGTGATCAACTTCTTCGCTCGGTCGTGTCCGCCCTGCCTGGTAGAGATGGTCTACCTACAACAGGCTGCCGAGGCGTTCGCCGGAACGGTTGCCATAGTGGGCATTTCCGTCGATCCGCTACGCGAGGACGCCGATGCGCTGATCGCTGCGACAGGCGTCAGCTACGACCTTGGTTGGGATCCGCAGTCGGAACTCTTCAAGTACTTTGACGCGATTGTGATGCCGACCACGGTTTTCGTGTCGTCGGACGGCAAGGTGCAGGAAGTGCGCTCAGGTGTGCTCACCGCCGAAGCCCTGTTCGACAAGATTGAGGCCCTGCGATGACAACTGACCTGCCGTCTCGCTGTCGGACTCCGACGTCATCGATGCTGACCCCATCGGTGCCGCACGTTGAAATACCTGACGAAACCCTAGTTTCAAACGTGATCACAGTGTCGTGAACCCCGAGCAGTTCACCTTTCCCTTTGGTGTCGGGATGATGGCGGCGGTCAACCCGTGCGGATTCACCATGTTGCCGACCTACCTCGGCTACTTCATCGGCATTGACAACCACGAATCGAAGCGACTCCAAGCCCTAACCCGCGCCATCTGGGTGGCAGTTGTTCTCACAGCGGGCTTCGTAGCTGTGTTTGGCGGGATAGGTGTGTGGATCTCGCTGTTTCTCAATCAGACCGCGGTAGTGAAACACGTTGGCTACATCACGATCACTGTCGGGTTGGTCCTGGTTGCGATGGGAGTCGCGATGCTGTTCGGGCAGCACTTCCAGCTGCGTTTGCCGCAATCGAACAAGGCCATCTCGGGCCGCGAGATGGGCTCAATGTTCGGATTCGGGGTGTCATACGCGGTCGTGTCATTGAGCTGCACGATTGGTTTGTTCGTAAACGCCGTCAGCAACGCGTTCACCACCGATGGGTTCTGGGTCGGGATAGGAAGTTTCGTGGCATATGGGCTCGGCATGGGCTCGGTAGTGCTGTTTGTTACCGTCGGTCTCGCCCGCGCAAGGTCTGACGTTGCTGGCTATCTACGCCGTGTGTTCCCGCAACTCGGCCGCATCTCAGGCTGCATTGTGGTGGTTGGCGGCATCTACCTGATCGACTACGGCATCTGGGACGTGCGCGTCCTGCAGTATGGGAACACCACGGCTGGCAACCTGTTCGTTGACGGATTTCTGGAGTTTCAAGCCACCGTCGGGCAATGGATCACCGAGACCACACCCAAGAGGATCGGTGTGGTGAGCGTTCTCGGCGTTAGCAGCTTGATGCTGCTTGCCTGGCGCGAGGACAACCCCGACAAGCACGTGCAACGCAAGGCGCTCACGGCGCTGTTTGTGGCTGTTTATCTTGCCGTTGAGGCAGCGCACGGCTTCGATTTCGTGGCGTTACCGCTCTGGCGGTTCGTGAGCGGCTGGCCCGAACGTGTCGGTCACTGGTTCACCGACCCAAGTCGCTGGGGTGTGCCATTGGAGATCCTGCTAGCAGCAATGGTTCTGGGATGGGCTGGGGCAAATGTGGATCGCTATCGTCAACGTCGTGCTGAGGAACCTGCTGGCTCACCCTGAGGTCAGCGAAGTGTCCGAGTTCCGCGGCTCATTCGGTCTCATGGCCTTTCACGGCGGCAACCTTGAGCGTACGACCGATGTGATCGCAGCCACGGTCGCTGAACGCACCGCAGCGTCGTTCTACGGTGTGATTCAGGCACCGCCGCTTCGTCGGCACGTACCGTCGATCCATTTCGATCCGGCACATTCGCCAAAGCTGACCGCTTTCATGAACCGGGTCGACACGGTGGTGGCGGTTCACGGTTACGGACGTGAAGATCTGTTCGCAGATGTACTCCTCGGCGGACGTAACCGTGCCCTGGCCGATCACTTGGCCCATTATCTGAAGGCAGGACTGCCCAAGCAATACGGCGTGATCAACGATCTTGATGAGATTCCCGTCGGCTTGCGAGGCCTTCACCCAGCCAAACCGGTCAACCTACCTGTTAATGCTGGAGTCCAACTCGAGTTACCGCCGACACTTCGCTGGAACCGTGACGCCCGGAACTGGAGTGACCATGAGAACACACCCCGAGCGCCCCAAGTAGCGCTGCTGATTGATGTGTTGACCGAAGCAATCCGAAAATGGGAATGGTCCACAGGCGCAACAACACCGTGATTGGAGAAGCTCGGCAGCCATGGCTACGACAGTCGGCGGACCCTCAGGGCGCCAGACGCTCAATCAGCCAGTGTGTAGAGTCGCCACCAGCGTGGTCGGTTCGTCGGTAACGCACGCGGTCATGGAGGCGATCAGGGCGTCCCTGCCAGAACTCCAACCGGTTAGGGCATAGGAGATACCCACCCCAATGCGGTGGTCTGGGGACCTCACCGGGGAATCGAGCCTCGACTTCGCCGGCGGCGGTAACGAGCGCAGCCCTACCGACCAACACGGTCGACTGATCACTGGCCCAGGCACCAACCTGGGAGCCTCGGGGCCGGGACGCGAAATACGCATCCGATTCCTCGTCGGGTAGGTACTCGACCGATCCCACAACCCGAACCTGGCGTTCCAAGTCATGCCACACGAAACTCAGACTCGCATGGGGGTTGGCAGCCAAGGAACGACCCTTGTCGGATCGCCGGTTCGTGTAGAATACAAAGCCACGCTCGTCAAGTCCCCTCAACAACACCGCCCGAGTTTCGGGCCTACCGGCGGAGTCAACGGTACCGAGCACCATCACCCCCGGGTCTCGAGGCCCGGTCGCAGCCCAGTCGGCCATCCAACGACGGAACTGAACAATCGGATCGGCTGCTACATCGGCAACGTCAAGGCCAGCATGTTCATAGGAGTGGCGAATCTCGGCCAAGTCCACGATCCGATTCTAGGGTTTCTGGCCGATTCTTGAGTTCTGGCCAGATCGCAGATCCAAGGGCCCCGCTGTCGCCCGAAGACCTGGCCGAGTGTTGAGTTGCGGGGCAAGTCATCCGACGACCCAGTCAGCTTGGGAGGCTCGGAATCTCGCTGCAGCCACCCATATACGGGCGCAGAACATCGGGTATACGGATAGAGCCGTCGGACTGACGGTAGGTCTCCACTATGGCGGCCCACACCCGTGGCACGGCAAGACCCGAGCCGTTGAGCGAATGAACGTAACTGATGCCGCCACCGGTCAACCGATACCGAATGTCGGCGCGCCGGGCCTGATAGTCCGTGCACCACGATACCGACGACACCTCAAGCCATTGTGTGGTACCGGGCGCGTAGACCTCAATGTCGAACGTGCGGGCCCCGGCCCCACTAATGTCACCACAGGCAAGGTCCACCACACGATATGCAAGGCCGAGGTCAGCGATGGCGCTTTCGGCTCGGTCAAGGATCTCCATGTGCAGCTGTTGGCCTTGATCGGGTGTGCAAAAGGCGTAGAGCTCCACCTTGTCGAACTCGTGCACCCGCAATAACCCACGAGTGTCGCGTCCGGCTGATCCTGCTTCGCGGCGATAACACGCCGTGTGCGCCATCAAACGGATCGGCAATTGATCCTCTATGAGCACCTCGCCTGCCAGCATCGATGTCAGCGGCACCTCGGCAGTGGGAATCGCCCAAAGTCGGTCGCGTTCAAGGTGATACGCATCGTCGACGAACTTGGGCAGGTGACCAGTACCGATCATGGTTTCGGTGCGGACAATTGTGGGTGGACGAATCTGTTCGTAGGCGTCGCGGTTGCGGTCCAGACCGTAGCTGATCAGCGCCGTAACCAGCTGGGCTCCGAGACCGCGATACAAGGCAAACATCGAACCCGACATTCGCACCGCACGGTCAATGTCCAGGATCCCGAGCTGCTCTCCGATTTCCCAATGCGGGACCCGTTGATGAGGGTGAATCGAATCCGGTTGATGGTTGTGGACCCGCACAACGACGTTGTCCTCGGTGGTGGTGCCATCAGGTGCGTCGCCATCTGCAAGATTCGGAATACAAAGCAGCTTGGCGCGAAGGTCGGATCCCAGGACCTCCGCTTCTTGCGACAACTGCTTTTCTCGCTCTCGCAGTGTTCGACTTCGTTCGACGAGTTCACCGGCTTCGTCACCTCGCCCGGATTGGTGTAGGGATCCGACCTGCTTGGAGATCGTGTTGATCTCGCTGCGGACCTCGTCGCGTTCCGCACCGACCGCGCGTGCACAGCGGTCGAGCTCAATGACTTCGTCCACCGTGGAAATGTCCTCACCGCGACGAGCGACTCCTTCTCGCACGGTCTGTGGGTCGGTTCGGAACAACCTGATGTCAAGCATCCGATGAAGGTACAGCCGGGACCTGCAACCAGGGCCCGATTAGGCCCGGGTCTCGCGTTCGAAGTCCGCGTAAGTGAGCTGTGCCTCTCGTCGCGCCTTCAGATCAGCCGACCGTTGATCGCCGACATGGCGAAAGAACCTGATAGCGATAAGCGTCCACAAGAAGAACCCGCCCAGGATCTTCATCACCGCGCCAGCCGCCTGCTGATCATGAACAGGGGAAATACCCCACAGCGGGGTGCCCGTGTCGTAGCTCGGGTAGACAATCCCCTCGGCGAACGTAAGCCAACCGGCGGGCACCGTGGGCACGATTGACATCGCGAACATGTACATCATCTTGCCCGGCTCGGTCATGTGCATTTCCTTTAGCGGCCCGAGGACCGGGAACCACATGAGCAGCGCTGAGAAGAACACCGCGAGATGCAATCCGAAGTGGAACGCGCCGTTGCGTACGCTGAGGTCGACTACTGCGCCCCAGTGGGTGATCACTTGGAACAGGTTGAACAGCACCCCGGCCACTAACGGCCGGGTCAACCATCGCAGAGTCCGCTGGGTGATGCCTTCGTCTACGACGAGCAACCGGGCCAGCCAGTCGGGCATCGCAAGCAACAGCAGCGGCGGCACCATGAAGCTGATGAGCAAGTGTTGCAACATGTGCACGAAATAGAGGTTCTCCTCGGCGATGTCGTGCATTGGCCAGTCGGCGGACAGCCACAACAATGCAACGCCGACGAAAAAGCAGTATTTCTGGACTCGGGACACAACCTGTGAGCCGTCGGTCACGGCCAGCGGTCCGATCACGCGAACCGCGTAAACACCGAGACCAACCAAGGCCGCAACCAGCACCCATACCTCGGGATGGAACTCGTAATCCCACACACCGGCCGCTGCCGATATCACGAGCAACATCTCACCCGAAGAAATTGAAGGAAAGCAACGTGGCGATGTAGACGCCGGTCGCCAAGGCCAGTCCACCTCCGAAGAACTGCGAGAGGATGGCACCGTCAGCTTTGAGATGCATGAACATCCGAGCCACGAGCCAGAATTTGATCACCATCATAAACAGCAGCCCCGGCACGAGGAAGGCTCCCCAGTTGAGCACCGACTCGAAGTAAGTGAACACCTCAACACCGGTGATCGCTGCCAATATGAGCGCCACCTTGATGTATTCCCAATCGGATGGGTGATGGTGATCATCTGAATGCGTTTCGGTCAATGTCTCCGTTACGGGTTCGGTCATCACGCCTCGACCTACTCGACGGGGATCAGATAGATCACCGTGAAGATGAAGATCCACACGATGTCAACGAAATGCCAGTAGAGGCCGACGATCTCCACGGTCTCGGCGTTTTCGGGTTTGAGCTTGCCTTGATGGGCTGCAACGAACAACGACATCAACATCACTATGCCTAGGCTTACGTGCACTCCGTGAAAGCCGGTGAGAGTGTAGAAAGCTGAACTCGCCGGGTTGGTGGTGTAGCCGAGCCCTTCTCGATAAAACGAAGTGAACTCATAGACCTGACCACCAATAAAAACTCCGCCGAGCAGCGCGGTCACGACTAGCCAAGCCTTGCCACGGTGCATATCGCCTCGAGTCACCGACGACAGAGCCAGCACCATGGTGAGCGAACTCATCAGTAGCACGAAGGAACTGATGGAAGTGAACGGGATATCAAAGATATCGGCAGGAATGATACCACCGTTGCCCTGGGTCTTATAGAGCAAATAGGTCGAAATCAACCCGCCGAAGAGCAGGCACTCCGATCCCAAGAACAGCCACATCGCCAGCTTCGTGTGAGATATTCCCGTGTTGGTGGGTGGGTGGTCATGCAACACCGCCGTGGACATCAGCCACCTCCACCGTCGTCGCGGCTGGCTTCTTGTAGGGCGGGATCATTGGGCAAATCATCGGCACCATCGCCATCGGAATCATCGTGGTGGGCGTCGGGATCGTCGACAGGTTCGAGAGCCCATGAGTAAATCGCCACCGCTGCCAGGATGCCGCCGATGACGCAGAGCCAAAGGTTGAAGATCAAGCCGTATGCGACGAGCGGCAGTCCTAAGGCGAGTACCAATGGCCAAAACGACGGGGAGGGGAGGTGAACACCGGTAGCGTCGCCTTTCTGAGCGACCATTTCGGGATCGGCGATGCGCACCACCTTGTCATCGTCGTTGATCGTGTATTTACGGAACCACCAGTCGTCCTGGCTCTCAATGACAGGTACGTAATCAAAGTTATGGACCGGCGCCGGTGAAGGAATAGACCACTCAAGGCTGCGGGCATCCCAAGGGTCGGGGCCGGGCGGGGGCCGATCAACAGCTTCCCTCTTGGATTTCCAGATGTTGTAGATGAAGTAGGCGACAGAGATGGCGATGATGAACGATCCGATAGTGGACACCAGGTTCCAGAACTCAAAGCCGAAGCCCGAAGAGTAGGTGTCAATGCGGCGACTCATACCTTGAAGACCCAAGACGTGCATCGGCCCGAACGTCAGGTTGAACCCGACGAGCATGGTCCAGAAATGCCACTTGCCGCGACGCTCGTCAAGCATGTAGCCGAACACCTTGGGCCACCAGAAATAGCATCCGCCCATCAACCCGATAACACCACCGCCGAAGATCACGTAGTGAAAGTGAGCGACGATGTAGTACGTGTCGGTTTGCTGTGTATCCGCTGGTGCCAATGCGTGGGTGACGCCCGACAAGCCACCGATCGTGAACATCGCCACCGTGGCCGTGGCGAACAACATGGCCGTGGTGAATCTCAACGCTCCGCCCCACATGGTGGCAAGCCAGTTGAGGATCTTCACACCGGTGGGCACGGCAATAAACATTGTCGCCAATGAGAACGCAACAACGGAAATCGGTCCGATGCCGGACACGAACATGTGATGAGCCCACACGCCCCATCCCATGAACCCGATAGCGATTCCTGAGAACACCATAAACGAGTAACCGAAGATGGGTTTGCGACTGAAGGTCGGAATGATCTCCGAAACTATGCCGAAGCTGGGCAGGATGATGATGTAAACCTCTGGATGTCCGAAAATCCAGAACAGGTGCTGCCACAACAAGGGGTCCGCCCCGGCGGCAGGGTCAAAGAACTGCGAGTCGAACAGCCGGTCGAACAGCAACAAGAACAATGCGACCGTGATTACCGGCAGCGCAAATGCCAGCAAGAACTGTGTGATCAACAACATCCACGTGAGCACCGGCATCCGGAACAAAGTCATGCCAGGGGCTCGCATATTGAGACAGGTCACGATCAGGTTGATCGACGAGACCAACGAAGCGATCCCGGCGATGAGCAGGCCGAGGGCGTAGAAGTCGACGCCGTGGCTCGGCGAGAACACGATGCCGGAGTTCGGCGAATAACAGAACCAGCCACAGTCAGCGCCCCCGCCACCGACCAACCAGGAACTGTTCAAGAACAAAGCCCCCGACAGCCACACCCAAAAGGAAAGCGCGTTGAGCCGTGGGAAGGCCACGTCGCGAGCACCAATCTGAAGCGGAATGAGATAGTTGGCGAAGGCGGCGGCCAAGGGCATGATGAAGAGGAACACCATGGTGACGCCGTGCATCGTGAAGATCTCGTTATAGAGCTGGCCGCTGAGCAGACCCTGTTCGGGGAAGGCGAGTTGAAGGCGGATCAGCAACGCCTCGGAGCCACCAACGACAAAGAAGAACATGGCGGCAGCGCCGTACATGATCCCGATCCGTTTGTGGTCCACGGTGCTGAGCCAGTCACGCCATCCGTTACCTCCCTGGGGGCGGGTCAACACACCCAAAGGGCGCTCCGCTACAGCAGGCTCCCCGCTTGTGAGGGCAAGTGGTTCCTCAATGATCGCCATGCTCACTCCACCTCCGTTGCCGCGATCAAATCAAGGCCCGGTTTCGTCCCGAGCGTCTCAAGGTAGGCGACCAGATCAGCAATCGTTCGTTCCGACAATCCCAATGTCGGCATACCCCGAGGGGCGATTCCATCGGCGAGGTCGTCGGCTGCATTGTCTTTGACGTCTCCAGGATTTCGGATCCATGCGGCCAGGTCGTCGCGGTTGATTGTTCCGTCACTGTTGTAGAGGTTAAAGAAGCCACCTGCGAACGTCGTGCGACTCGCGAAGTGGGTGAGATTCGGCGCGGAACCTGTCTCCGTGGATGCTCCTTGATAGTCGTGATCATTGACCCCGTCGACCAAATGACAAGACGAACAGTTGTCCACGAAAGCGGCCAGACCTCGGGCGGAAGCCACATCGGTTTCGCCCATTGGCGAAGGCTCACCCGAACGTAACGCTGCCACGTAGTCCTCGGCATCTGCGGGGACCTCCGCTGGCTGCATCTGTTCGTTGATCCATTCTCCGAAAGCGTCGGGGGTTACCGCTATCGCCTGCATCCGCATACGGGAGTGCGAAACCCCGCAGAATTCGGTGCACTGACCGAAATAGACTCCGGGTTCGTCAGCTTCGAGTTTCCATGGCGAAAAGAACCCGGGACGAGCGTCGCGCTTGCCGTTGAGTGCAGGAATCCAGTGAGAGTGGATCACGTCGCGGCTGGTGACCAACAGCTCAATCTCCTCGCCGGTAGGAATAACCATCTGGCTTGAGGTCACAATGTCCGCAACAGGAAGGTCAAGAGGATCGCCGAGCCAGTCCTCGGTAACATCAACGTCAAAGTAGTAACGGTATTCCCACCACCACTGCTGGCCGACAACCACGACCTTCGGCTCCCATGTGCGGGCATCGCCGTCAACCTCAATGGTCATGGCGTTGGCCTCGGTTTCGCTTACGGCCAACTGAGTGATGACGGTGGCTGCCGCGATGATCGCCATGATGACCGCCGGTATGGCCGTCCAGGCGACCTCAAGCGTGTTGTTTCCGTGAATCTGTGCAGGGAACTCGTCATCTTCGTAGTTCTTGACACGGCGACGCCACCCAAGCCATACGACACCACCGCAGATAATGACCATTACGACACCGGCCACATACAAGACCGGGTCCAGCAGGTTGTCGATTTGACGGGCCACATCGGAACGAGGCTTAAGGGTGTCCAGCTCGGCGTCACTGGCGCAACCCGACGCAACGACGACCAAGCCAAGGACTGCGAGTGAACGAACCCGACGCAAGGCGTGCCGCATTGCTGGCAATGAAGGTCGGTTCACGGATCGCGCCTCAGCTCTTTGTTTTCCTGCTCGTCGCTCAGCTCATCGACGTGTTCGTCGTGAACCACATGAGGGTGAAACTCGCGCTCACCGTCAACCGCGGCGACGATACCGCCGACCAGGACCGCCGAACCCACGGCGAGCACCAACCCGGAGATGATGTTTGGGTTGAGCTTGGGTTTAGCGGCATACAAAGTTCCGATACCGAGAATCAACACCGCAATTATTCCGGCCCAAACCACCGCACCGTTGCGGGAAGCATTCAGCAATATGCGCGAAGCAGCAAGCACGACCACAGCGACGCTGGTGGCGCCTGCAACAGGGATCTCAATGGGAGCCATTATTCGATCGCGTAGCGCCTTGTTGGCGGCGGGATCACCGGTGGCTCGATCTGCCCAAGCCACCATCATCCACTCGATGAGCACGACCGCGCACAGCGATACGCCGACCACGAAAATCGCGGTGTGGATCACAAGTCCGACTAATGCAACGGCCGTAGCGAATGCACCGACCACCGGCCAGATGGAAGCACTGACCTGCTCATCAACAACCTCGTCAACACCGAGATAGTCCGACTGGGCCGTGAGATCCGCGTCACGGAAGTACACGAGCACGATCGAGATAGCCGCAGCTGCCACACCGATACCCATCAAGACGATGTAACCGAGGTGATCACCTATCCCGCCTTTCCAGCCCCAGACGGCCGGACCTGAGCCACCACCGCCGCTGGTGTAACCCCCAACCACAGCCGCCGTGACCGCAAAAGCCGCGAGGCCGAAAAAAAACTTGAAGCCGGTGGTGATCATCCGCGCCTTCCTACTTCGTTACGAAGACGGCGTACCAAGTGACCCAGTACATCACGCAAACGGTATTCCAGTACACGGCCGCTGCGGCCACACCATCGCTCTGGCGTTCACGGTGCTGACCGATGAAGGCCCGCAGGGTGGTCACCAACATAAACGCCATCGCCGAGATCAAGAAAAAGATGAACACACCGACGAGGACGAAGAACAACAGCTCGGGCTCCGAGCTGGCCAGGGCAAAACCGGTATCATTGACGATGAACCAGAGCTGGTTGAACACCGCTACCCCAAATAGCATCGTCAGGCCAAGTGCCCACAAGCCGTTAGCCCTGTCGCCGGTGCGTACCGACCATTCAGCCCATTGGACCGTGAACACCGACAGGATCAGCGTCCAGAATATCCAGCCGGACGGGCCGAGTTCAATCACACCTTCGCTAAACCACTCCTCACCTGCATCACGTGCATGTGCCCGTCGCAGCACGTAGATGCCGAGCAGTCCGATAAAGGACATGAAGGCGGCACCGGAAATCAGCAGCGAACCCACAATGGTGGTACGGGGTCGGCGCGGCGGCGCAGCTGGCAGCGATGTGGCGACCGCGCTCATCGAGCATCCTCATAAAGCACTTCAATTGCTTCTGGGCGGCGATCAAGCAAAGGAGCCTCCGATACGACCCTCAGATCACCGCTCTGCTTCGGGTGCTTCGCCGTGCTCCATTCAAGTGTATGACCATTCCACGGGTCGGCCGGGGCTTGAACACCGTTGCGCACAGCCTTGGCGATTCCCGCCCAAAGTCCCAGTGTCGCGGCTGCGACAACAACAGCTCCGACAATCGAGACGAAAACCATGATCTCAACCGAGCCTTCGTTGCTGTCGTGGAGCATCAAATCGGAAGCATCAAGGAATCCCGCCACAACATCAGCAGTTCCGAGCAGCCCGGCGCCCCCGAACAGTGCGAGTATCACCATAAGACCAATCCCGGATCCCAAGAGCGCGCCGATGATCCTGGGTGCCCAGAACCAGAGTCCTGCGACGGCTGCTGAGACCGCCGCGAATGCTACGAGGTTCACGGTGCCGGTGTGCACCGTGGTGCCAGAAAGTTCAAACTGCTCCACGACTCGTAACGTTCCCGTCAAGACCGCCAGCACCAGCAGGGCTATCCCGGCCAGCGCACCGAGCAGGTGCGCGGGTGGGAACATCGGTGCTCGGCCCTGCAGCAAAGTTGACACCGCACCTCCAACGGCGCCCAGCACCGGCACGAAAGCGACCACACCAAACGCGACGAACAGGAAGTCGCCGGTGTTATCAACGAAGTAGGGCTGGGACCAGCCGCCCAAGCCAAGAAGCCCAAACAGTGCGATGATGGCCATCATTGGTTGGTGCCCGACCTGGCGAATTCCGGCAACCACCGGAACGATCGAGCCGAGCACTCCCAACGCCGGTATCGCGATTGCGTAGATCTGGGGTTGCAGGAACAACCATTCGAGTTGATGAAAGATCACGGGGTCGGGGCCTTCAGGGAAGCCGAACTCCAAAGAGCCGCCATGCATATCGGCGTAAATCAAAACTACGTTGGCAATCGCCACAGGAAACGTGAGCAGCCATACGACTGCGGTGACCAACATTGACCAAGCGAACAACGGAACCCTCAGCAGGGTCATATCCTTGGTGCGCAGCGAGATCACCGTTGTGGCGATGCACATCGCCGCCACCATCAACGAAACGATCAGCAGACCCGTTCCCATCAAGGTAAGTCCAATGGCATCGGCCTCACCTTGACTTACTCCATCCAGGGCACCCCAACCCCCACCGGCAAGCACGGAAACAACAACAATCGCAGCCCCGAGGATGTAGCCCCACCCAGCAGCAGCAGCAGCCCGTGGGAAGGCCAGGTTGGAAGCACCAACTTGCATTGGCACGATCACGATCGCCAGTCCCACGAACAACGGCGCGGCCACCATCAAGACCAAGGCGAACCGATACAGCGTCCACATTTGGAAGTAGCCGTTCGTTCCCGCAAATAAGTCGACTCCGTCTACGCGTTCCAATCCCAAGACGACACCGAGAACCGCCGTGGGGACGAGCAATAACAACGCTGTGGCGATCCAGAGCTGGCCGATTGTTTTGTGGTCGCTGCTGGCCAAACGTGCATAGAGCCCTTCGGACGGGTCGCGAACCGTCATCGCTTCGCAGACCTTCCGATGACAGTACAAGCCGCCAGTGGATACGTGTTCGGGGCCAGAGTCCGACAGCGCGGGTGCATACCGGCGCAGAGTTTACAGCCCGACGACCGAACCGAAAGAACCCTGTTGCTGGCAGCGACCCCCACGATCCTTCCCAACCTCAAAGACTGTTTCGGATGATCACATCGACGGCCATTGAACCGAACAACAAGGTCACGTAGGTGATTGACCATCCGAACAGACGCATCGCCCGCGCAGGTTCCGGGAGGCGCAGTACCTGCACGGCCAAAAACACGAAGATCCCGCCGAGTAGAATCGCTGCAACCATGTACACCGCTCCCATTGCGGCCACGGGAGCAAAGATCACGGTGAGTGCCCAGAGCACCAGCGTGTAGCCGAGGATGCGCAGAGCGGTGGCGCGGATCGTTTCGACGACGGGCAGCATGGGGATTTCGGCGGCCCGGTAATCGTCACGGTAACGAATTGCCAACGCCCAGAAGTGCGGAGGCGTCCAGACGAAGATAATGGCGAACAACACCAGCGGCGGCCATGCCAAGCCATTGGTTACAGCCGACCAGCCGACCAGAACCGGCACCGCACCAGCCGCGCCACCGATTACAATGTTGCTTGTTGACCTTCGCTTGAGCCAAAGCGTGTACACGAAGACGTAGAACACCGTCGCAGACACGGCGAGGATGGCGGACAGTGGATTGACCAGGATCCACATCCAAGCGAACGCCGAGATCTCTAGAGAGAAAGCGAACACGATCGCCTTCATCATGGTTAGTTCACCCGTTACCAGAGGCCGATTCCTGGTGCGCTCCATCAATTGATCAATGTCTCGGTCGATGACCATGTTGAACGCATTCGCGCCGCCAGCCGCGAGCGAGCCGCCGATCACAGTGGCCACCATCAACCAGATAGACGGGATGCCGTGGTCCGCCACGATCATTGTGGGGATAGTGGTGACCAACAACAATTCAATAATGCGCGGCTTTGTCAAAGCCAGGTATGCGAGAATTCGCGGCCTTGTTGCGATTTGCATGGACGAGGACACGGCCCTCAGGCTACGGCTCCGGTCGAACCTCCCAAGCCTGACCGGATATGTCCTGACAACACAGCGGGTTGAGCACACCAACAACGCTCCCAAACACCCACGCCACCAAACCCCCGACACACAGAACCAACCAGCAAAGCACACCAACAACGCCCCCAAACACCCACGCCACCAAACCCCCGACACACAGAACCAACCAGCAAAGCACACCAACAACGCCCCCAAACACCCACGCCACCAAACCCCCGACACACAGAACCAACCAGCAAAGCACACCAACAACGCCCCCAAACACCCACGCCGTAGTTTCGGCAACATATGAGTCGCAACATCGGCGAGGGTTTCGAGCAGCGTGAGCGACAGCGCCGCAGTGTCTCAGCTCAGCAGTATCTGCAATGGACCCGCTGGGCGATCTGGGCACTGACGGTCATCGTGGTCACTGGTGCCGCCGTGCGTCTGACCGGGTCCGGGTTGGGATGTTCGGACTGGCCGAACTGTACCGAAGACCGGTTCGTCGCGAAGCTGGAGTACCACGCATTGATTGAGTTCGTGAACCGTTTGTTCACCGGGGTCGTGGCCCTGGCCGTGATCTTCACGGTTCTGGGCTCGCTTTTCAGGGTCCCGAGGCGTCGTGACCTCACCGGATGGTCGCTCGGGCTGGTGGCCGGTGTGATCGCGCAGGTAATTTTGGGTGCCCTGCTCGTACGAACAGAACTTGATCCCCGCTTCACGATGGGCCACTTTTTGTTGTCCATGGTGCTCTTGTGGAATGCGGTGGTGCTTCATCACCACGCCGGGTCCAGCAACACCAGGCCGCCACAGGCGCTGATTTCAGTACCGAGCAACCACCTTGACCCGGGTAGGTTGCCGGTGTTGGTACGCCTGACCACGGCGATGGGTGCCGTGGTGTTGGTTAGCGGAACAATCGTCACGGGGTCGGGACCTCATTCGGGATCCGAGCACGCTGGCGTCGCCGAACGGTTGCCGTTCGTGGTACGTGAGGTGACCCGGGTCCACAGCATCCTCGCGCTGGTTTTGATCGGCTTGGTCGCCTTGGTCTATGTCCACGCCCACCAAGAGGGTTTGAGCACTACCCGTCGGCGCGCGGCCGTCACAGCAGCTCTGCTCGTCGGGCAGGCAATAATTGGTTACGGGCAGTATTTCTTGGGGGTGCCGGTACTGATGGTTGGTGTCCACGTCACGCTTGCGTCTTTGGGGTGGATCAATCTCGTCCGTCTCCATCTAAGTTCAAGAGTCCCTACGCTCGACAGGAGCCGGAACTGTTGTCGGGTTGGAGACGAACCTGAGGAGGTGAGGTGATGGCTCCCGCAATCGTGCGGCCCGACCTTGATGAGCGGTCTGAGGTTCGAACTCACGGTCCCTGGAAGGTGATCGTCTGGGACGACCCCATCAACTTGATGTCCTTCGTGACTTACGTCTTTCGGAGACTGTTCGGATATTCCAAAGCGAAGGCCCACCGACTGATGATGCAGGTCCACACCGAGGGTCGGGCGGTGGTTTCGTCGGGCCCGCTGGAAAAGGCCGAACTGGACGTGGTTCGACTGCATGAACACGGCCTTTGGGCGACGCTGGAGCAGGACTGAATGGACCAACCACCGTTTCGCTGGGCTAACGGAGTCGTGATCGTTGACTTGGGCGTAAACGAGCAGAAAATACTGGACCTGCTCCTGTCGCTGTACCTTCAGGTCTTAAAGGCCGACGAAGACCCTGCGGTTTGGCGGCTGCACCCTCCGGCGCATCCCAACGACAGTACCGCAGAAGCAGTATATCGGGCGATGGTTGACGACGACCTGTCGGCGCAACGACTTGAGGCTATCCAGACCGTCCGTGCTGGCATCGCAGGCCGCGAGTTGGATGACGACGACGTATCGGCGTGGATACGAACGCTAAACGGTTTGCGGTTGGTTTTGGGCGTACGGCTCGAGGTTGATGTGCACGGCCACGATCATCTAGTGGACCTGCCCCTTGAGGACTCACGCAGCTCCCCGGCGGCCGTTTACGATTGGCTCGGCTTCATGCTTGAAGAGTTAGTCGGTTCGGCAAGCCAAGGCTTCGCCAACTCCTAGACCCATACACCTCCCAGACCCATACACTTCGTCAGGTTGTCATCGCTGTAGCGGGCACGTACTGTTCCGGGTTCGGTCGAGATTTCGATCCGAGTGGTCCTGTAGATCAGTTTGGAGTGATCGCCACCCTGTCAAGGTGGAGGCCGCGGGTTCAAATCCCGTCAGGACCGCCACGGTCGGGTAGCTCAGTTGGCAGAGCGTCCGCCTGAAAAGCGGAAAGTCACCGGATCGACGCCGGTCCCGACCACCAAAGGCCCTACACCCAAAAAGGCCCGATTTGGGGCGGTTCTTGAAACGGCCACTCGTGCACCTACAGCGCAGACGCAGCGGCAAAGCCGTCGTGGATGGCACCTTCGATGTAACCAACACCGGTGCAGTCGCCGATCTCGACAGGTTCCATGCCAGCCGTTCGCAACGTATCGGCGAAGTCGTGGTTGGCAGTGAGGCCCGTCGCCAAGATGACGTGAGCAGCTGGGGTGACCCGGTCCATTCCGCCTGCTCGGTAATGGACCGCAGCGTCTTGGATGCGAATGTTGTCAACGTTGGTGATGATGTCGGCACCGTGTTCACGCAGATCCGCCAAGACACGCCAGCGCCGGGGATGTGCCATCTCCAATGCGGGCTTGTCTCCTTGTTCCAATACGGTGACTGCGCGGCCTCGTTCCGTTAGGAACTCGCTGAGTTCGATGCCGACGAGACCTCCTCCGATCACCACCACCGTTTTCCCGATCGGCATATACAGCCGGGTGTAACGAACCAGGCGAGCCGGATCCTTCATTACCCCGAGCATCCCTGCAACTTTGACCGCTAAGCGTCCGAACGGCGACAGAGCAGCCATTGCAGATCCAGTTTCACCCATTAGCAGTTCCCGCAAGGTATCGCCGTCGACCACATGGGCGAGATCAACGCCGACAATCTCGGGAAGATCTCGGCGCGCGCCCGTAGCCACGATTACCGCACCGGGCTGCAGCGCCTTGATCTCATCGACCGTCACGGATCGCCCGAGCCGGACGTCAACACCGGCCCGGTCGACTTGACGCTCCATCCAGGCAAGCAGACGCCTGTTGGGTTCATACACGACGGCTGCGAATCGCAGCGACCCGCCGAGGCGAGACGCCTGCTCAAATAGTATGACCTCGTGGCCGCGACGCGCCGCCACCCGGGCCGCCTCCATTCCGCCAGGTCCGCCACCGACGATCACAACCCTTCGTGGATTGTCGGTGGCGGTGCGCTCGACGTCGGCCAGTTCGATTTCGTGCGCAAGGACGGGATTCACTGCGCAACGCACTTGTTGATCAAAGAAGGGCTGGGCAACACACACGTAGCAGTTGATACACGGCCGGATGTCGGCGGACCGGCCAGCCGACAACTTAGAAACCAGTTCCGGATCGGCCAGCAATTGGCGCCCCATCGCTATGAGATCAGCCTTGTCGTGGGCGATCATCTCGTTTCCAACGGCGGGGGAGATCCGTCCGACGCCTATAACAGGGACCGACACGACCTGCTTGAGTCGACCTGACAGGGCGGCATGAGGGGCCTGTCGATACGGCAGGGTGCCCTCGGTAAATGCCGGACCAGAGGTGGCGTCGCCATAAGCACTCAGATGAATGGCGTCGGCGCCGGCTTGCTCAGCTAGCACCGCCACCTTTTCGGTGTCGGCGAACCGAATACCTTCGGGGGTGCGGTACTCAAGCGCATCAAGGCGGCACCAGACCGGGTAATCGGCTCCGGCTCGGGCTTTGCACTCCCGCAATACATCGCACAGCAATCGGGCGCGGTTCTCCAGTGATCCGCCATAGTCGTCGTCACGATGGTTCCACTGCGGCGACAAGAACGATGAGATCAGATAGCCGTGGGCGGCGTGGATCTCCACCCCATCGAATCCGGCCCGCCGGGCGCGCAGAGTCGCCGCCGCAAAGATGTCAATCATCTCCTCAATCGCCGCCGTGTCCATCTCAACGTACTCGGGAGCGCGGCCTGCGACGGCTTGGCTCATCAGTGCCAGCTCCTCGGAGGAGAGATCGCCGACCATGTCCAGCGACCCGTGCCATCTCGGAATCGACGGGACACCAATTTTGCGACCCTCCTTGATATCAAGACGCGAGACCTTGCCGTGGTGGACCAACTGAACTGCGATCTTGGCGCCATGGCTCTGGACCTTGCATGTGAGATCGGCAAGCGCCGGGATGAAGACGTCATCGGATAGTCCGAGTTGGTGTACCGAATTGGCACCTCGGGGGTAGGCCGCGGCACACACCTCGGTGACAATCAGCCCAACACCGCCACGGGCACGTTCGGTGTAGTAGTGAATCAGTTCGCGGTTTGCCTGTCCGTCGGCAGCCACGATCTCAACACCCATCGGTGCCATCACTACCCTGTTGCGCAACTCCATCGATCCGATCCGTGCAGGCTGCAGCAGGTGCTCAAACACACTTTGAGACTACTCGCCCCCGGGAACCGTTGAAGCCCTGCCGACGAAACCCCGCGCTCATCGCTAACCCACAGCGTTGATCAGAACCGCGCCAAGCATGACAGAACCCACAAAACCCGCCTCTACCGCTAACCCACAGCCTTGATCAGAACCGCGCCAAGCATGACAGAACCCACAAAACCCGCCTCTACCGCTAACCCACAGCCTTGATCAGAACCGCGCCAAGCATGACAGAACCCACAAAACCCGCCTCTACCGCTAACCCACAGCCTTGATCAGAACCGCGCCAAGCATGACGAAACCCACAAAACCCGCCTCTACCGCTAACCCACAGCCTTGATCAGAACCGCGCCAAGCATGACAGAACCCACAAAACCCGCCTCTACCGCTAACCGCTGGCCCTCGGCGGATATCCGCTAGGTGATTGGGGGGATCGCGGCAATTACAGCCGCAGCCACTGCCGGTGCAACGGACCTGTTGAAAACGCTCGGCACGACGCGATCTGCAGCAAGCTCATCATCGCTTACACAAGCAGCAATGGCCACCGCTGCAGCAGACTTCATCGATTCGGTGATCGAAACGGCGCGTCCGTTGAGCGCACCCCTGAAAATGCCAGGAAACGCCAAGACGTTGTTGATCTGGTTCGGATAGTCCGAGCGTCCCGTCGCCGTGATCGCAGCGAGGCCTTCGAGAGCCTCGGGACGTATCTCCGGGTCGGGGTTGGCAAGGGCGAACACGATCGGCTCGGCCGCCATACGACCTACATCTGCGGGTTCAAGCAGGTCCGGGGCCGACACCCCGATGAATACATCGGCGCCAAAGAGAACATCGCGCAGGCTTCCCGTCCTATGACCGGGATTCGTGACTTCGGCGAAGCGTTCCTTGACCGGGTTGAGTCCCATCCGTCCGGCATAGACAGCACCACGGCGATCGACTCCGACTATCTCAGCAACACCCGCTCGGAGCAGGATATTACCGATCGCCACCCCAGCGGCACCCATGCCTGATATCACCACCCGCAGGTCCGACATTGACTTGTCGACAACCTTCACAGCGTTCTTCAATGCAGCCAACACAACGATGGCAGTGCCGTGTTGATCGTCGTGGAAAACTGGGATGTTTAGGGCATGGATGAGCCGTTCCTCGATCTCAAAGCAAGCCGGAGCTGCGATGTCCTCCAGGTTGATACCACCGAAATTGGGGGCCAGGCGGGTGACCGTCTCGACCACTTGATCGGGATCGGTGGCATCCAGACAGATAGGGAAGGCATCAACCCCTGCGAACTCCTTGAACAGCAGAGTCTTGCCTTCCATGACCGGCAAGGCGGCAGCAGGCCCGACATTGCCGAGACCCAAGACTGCAGTTCCATCGGTGACGATGGCCACCATGTTCTTTTTCATGGTGTAGGTGTGGGCCAACTCCGGATCTCTTTGGATGCTGGCGCAAATCCTTGCGACGCCAGGCGTGTAGGCCATTGCCAGATCGTGGGCATCATTTAGGGCGCATCGCGGCAACACCTCAATCTTGCCACCTTCATGCAGACGGAAGGTCCGATCCCACCACTCGTTTATTTCCACACCGACAGTTGCTTGCACGGCAGCGACGATTCGCCGCGCATGATCCGCGCTGCTGGCATGAATGTCAACTTCGCAGCCGACCTTGTCACCTTTCGCATCGATTCGAGACAGGCCAGCAATGTTTCCACCCATTTCACCGATCACCGTTGAGAATCTGCCCAATGTGCCGGGCACATTCTCCAGCGCGACTCTCATGCAAATCGAATTGGCAGCAGTCGGGATCTTCTTCGGGGTCACGGTGTTCACGAATGTCTGGCTGGCCGGTTTGATCTCAGATGGAATCGCATATCGCAGTATGGCTGACAAGAATGCAATACCGGTACTTGAGTGATGCCAATAATTCACTCACTCAACCAAGACGCTAAAGTCACTCTGTCATTGCGTTGGCATGCGGGCGATTGGCACCGCAACACAAACTCGGAACCGCACTCATGTCAACATAAGAATCAATAAACTGCCGCAACTCATAAGAGTACGTGTATGGTTGTCGAACCTTGCTATATCAAATTCAGAGATAAGGGGTAACTATCATGATGTCTGATGATCATAAGGCAGCCTTAGCAACCGGTCGGTCGCAAGCCAAGGCTGTGAGGGCTTATCTAGAAGCCTTGGAAGACCGATCCAGGCGAGGCCGTAGGCGGACGCCCGAAGCCATGCGCGAACGAATTGAAGAGATCAATTCAAGCATCGGCGATGTCAACGCTCTGTCACGTCTGAAGATGGTGCAGGAGCGCCTGGATCTCACGGAAGCCTTGGAGGTAGCAGAGGCCTCGGTCGCAATTGAGGACCTTGAAGACGCATTCGTCAAGGTAGCTGCCGAGTACAGCCAGAACCGTGGCATCGGGCATGCGGCTTGGCGCGAGGTCGGCGTTTCCTCCTCAGTGCTTAAGAGAGCGGGCGTCACACGCGAGAATCGCTAACCGAATCTCCGCGGCCTCATACATTTGTTAGGCACGTACATTCAATAGGGCTGACATCAATTAGGGCTGCGTTCAGACTCGCATTTGTGGGCTCGTTGAAGCAGCTTCGCGATGCTCATTGATGAACGCTTGTGCCCTAACCACAACCCTGGCGATCTGATCGGCAGCTGAGCCGACGAAATGTGCCGCCTCTGGCATCAGGTCAAGCAGCGCCTCACGATCCAGGGGAATCCTAGGATCGTCCGCTACCCGATCCGTCAGGGTCGCTCCGCCAATTCCTGATCGGCGATTGAGCGCAGCCGACAATGCGTGCTCCTTCAGGAGTTCATATGCCTCTTCCCGACCGAGCCCAGCAGCCACCGCACCCGCGAGCATTCGTGTGCTGGCCAGGAACGGCAAATCGTTTTGCACTTCGGCGGTAAGACGACCCTCAAACACTTTCATCTCGTTGAACACGCTTATCGCTGTCTGCAGCAGACCGTCCGCGGCCAAGAAGACATCGGGAAAGATGACCCGCCGGGCTGCACTACACGACACGTCACCTTCATTCCACTGACGGCCAGCCAGGCTGGTCGTCATCATCAGGTACCCGTCGAGCACGGTCCGCAGCGAACTGACCCGTTCACAGGAACGGGCGTTCATCTTATGTGGCATGGCCGATGACCCGACTTGGCCCTCCACGAAACCCTCTGTTACGAACTCGTGACCGGCCATGAGCCGAAGCGTGGTGCAAACATCCGCCGGTGCCGAAACAGCCTGAACGATGGCACTCACCACATCCAAATCCAGCGTACGAGGATAAACTTGTCCGACCGAATCGAGAACCCTCGAAAAACCGAGATGGTGGGCTACTATCTGTTCAAGTCTGTCGACCTTGGCTGGGTCTCCCAAAAGGTCGAGTTGATCGAGTCTTGTCCCGACAGGACCCTTGAGACCTCTGAGCGGGTAGCGGTTGAGCAGGTCCTCAAGTCGCTCAATGCCTAGGATGGTTTCCTCGGCGCCATTGGCGAAACGCTTGCCCAGAGTGGTAGCTTGGGCCGCAACATTGTGGGTACGCGCCACCATCACCAACTCGGCGTGCGTCTGCGCCGCCTTGACGAGACAGGCCAGGACCGCCACCATCCTGTCCCGTACCAATTCCAGACTCTCGCGGATCAGTAGCTGCTCAACATTTTCGGTGAGGTCGCGCGAGGTCATGCCTCGGTGGATTTGCTCATGGCCTGCGATCGCGCAGAACTCCTCAATGCGTGCTTTGACGTCGTGACGACAACGGGCTTCGCGACGAGCAATAGAGGTGAGATTCACTACACGCACGACCGATTCGTAGTCGGTAATCACTTCAGGGGCGATCTTTACGCCGAGTGCAGCCTGGGCGCGGAGTACCGCGATCCATAGCTTGCGTTCGCAAACGATCCGACGGCTCGGAGACCAGATGGCATTCATGTCGGTGCTTGCGTAGCGAGCCGACAAGACGTTGGGAATCGCTTCGAGCTGACCTTGCGCTGTGATGTCACTCATGGAATCGGTCGTCACGGCATTCGGGCAAGTTTAGGCTGCGCGGTCCAAGAACTGTTCACGGCCCGGGCCGACACCCACCAGTCGAATGGGCACACCGACACAGTCTTCAAGAAATGCGATGTATTCACTGGCCGCTGCCGGAAGATCAGCCGGGTCGGTGATGTCACAGATTACGCGATTCCAGCCCGGAAGCTCCTCAAATACGGGCACCGCATCATGAAAGTCGGATTGGTGATAGGGCACCCGGTCGGTTCGTCGGCCATTGATTTCGTATGCAACACAAACCCGGAGCAAATTGAGCTGGTCCAAAACATCGAGCTTTGTGAGCGCGATTTCCGACAGTGAATTCAACCGGACCGCGTGACGCATCATCACAGCATCGAACCAGCCGGGCCGCCGTCGGCGACCCGTGTTCGTGCCGTATTCACGACCGACATTGACGAGATGCTCACCGGTCTCGTCAAACAATTCGGTGGGGAACGGTCCCGAGCCCACCCGGGTCACATAGGCCTTGGCTATGCCGATGATTCTTCGGATCGATCGAGGACCAATTCCCGAGCCTGTACAGGCACCCCCGGCAACCGGGTTGGAGGATGTGACAAATGGGTAGGTACCGTGATCGAGATCAAGAAACGTTGCTTGAGCACCTTCGAGCAGAACCTCTAGACCGGCATCGAGAGCGTCGTGAAGCACTGCAACCGTATCGGCTACATGCGGGACTAGTCGCGGCGCGTACTCATCGAGATACAGGTCGGCTATTTCGCTTGCAGCAACGGGATCCCTATCGAACACCTTGGTGAGTATTTGGTTCGTTTGTTTGAGGACCACGTCAAGCTTTTGCCGAAAGATCTTGGGGTCTAGAAGATCTTGAACACGGAGCCCGACCCGCATTGCCTTGTCCGCGTAGGCGGGGCCGATTCCGCGCTTGGTGGTACCGAGTTTGCCGTCTCCGAGATTGCGTTCGTGCAGAGCGTCGAGTTCTTGATGATACGGCATGATCAGATGCGCACAGCCCGACACCAGCAGAGAAGAGCAGTCGACCTGCTTGCTTTTGAGAATGTCCATTTCGGCGATCAACACGCGCGGGTCCACGACGACCCCGTTGCCAATAATTGGGGTGATGTGGTCATAGAGAACTCCGCTCGGTACGAGCTGGAGTGTGAATGTCTCTCCGTTGACGACGATCGTATGTCCCGCGTTGTTACCACCCTGATAGCGAACGACGAGGTCCATCTCCCGGGCAACGAGATCCGTGAACTTACCTTTGCCTTCGTCACCCCACTGAGTACCGACAACGACGGTCGCGGGCACGACGCCCTCCTTGGGTCATGAGGCAGGTCTTCCATGCCCAGCCTTGGATCCAGGATACGCCCGATTGTGGGATAAAGGTTGCGTAAAGGTGCCAGCCACCACCGCCCGATCTTGATGAATCGGGCAGTCACCGAAACAGCAGCTGTTACCGGAAGGTCAGCACCCCAGAACCGGCCTTGCCGGAGCCGGACGCCGAAGGTTCCTGCACGTCAACGGTGACCGTAGCACCTTCCAGATAGCGCCCTTCAAGCAGAGCCATGGCCAACCGATCGCCTAATTCGCGTTGGACGAGCCGCTTCAGCGGGCGCGCGCCAAAGGCGGGGTCGTAGCCCAACTCGGCCAGGAGATGCTTGGCATCATCGGTGACATCAAGATGGATGCGACGATCGGCGAGGCGTCCGGCGAGGTTCTTGAGTTGCAACTCAACGATAGTGACGAGGTCTTCACGGGTCAGCGAACCGAAACGAACGATCTCGTCGATCCGGTTGACGAACTCGGGACGAAAAAAGTCCAACGGGTCCCCAGGCAAATTCGACGTCATGATCAACAACGTGTTGGTGAAGTCGACGGTGCGACCCTGCCCGTCTGTCAAGCGACCGTCGTCCAGTAGTTGCAACAGCACGTTCGAGACATCCGCATGGGCCTTTTCGATCTCATCGAGCAACACGACGCTGTAGGGGCGGCGGCGTACCGGTTCGCTGAGCTGACCGCCCTGGTCATAGCCGACATAGCCCGGAGGCGCTCCGATCAGCCGGCTGACAGAGTGTTTTTCCATGTACTCAGACATGTCGATACGAACCATTGCTCGTTCGTCGTCAAACAAGAACTCCGCAAGGCTGCGGGCAAGCTCGGTCTTACCGACACCGGTTGGCCCGAAAAACAAAAAGCTACCGATTGGTCGGTTGGGGTCGGAAAGCCCGGCACGGCTTCGGCGGATGGCGTTGGCGACCACCCCAACGGCGGCGTCTTGCCCTACGACCCGCTCGTGCAAGTAGTCCTCGAGACGGAGAAGCTTGTGGACCTCTCCTTGCATTAAACGTGATACCGGTATTGCGGTCCAGCGACTGACGACCTCGGCGATGTCTGTGTCGGTCACCTCTTCCTTCAGCATCGATTCGGGGGTTTGTATCCGATCGAGGGCTGCGCTTGCCTCCCTGAGCTGGCGTTCCAAATCCGGGATGAGGCCATAGCGGAGCTTTGCAGCCTTCTCAAGGTCGATCTCTCGTTCAGAGGCCTGACGGGCGGCTTCGAGTTGTTCGTTCACCTTCCGCAGAGCTGTGATTGCGTCCTTCTCGGTCTGCCAGCGAGCGGTGAGACTAGCTGAGGTCTCAGCAAGGTCGGCGAGTTCGCGATCGAGGTCTCCGAGACGCTCACCAGAGGCAGCGTCGGTCTCGTCGGCCAAGGCCAGGCGCTCAATCTCGAGTTGGCGTATCCGTCGTTGGACAATGTCAATCTCCGTCGGAACCGAATCAATCTCAATCCGCAGCGAGCTCCCGGCCTCGTCGATCAGATCGATGGCCTTGTCGGGAAGGAACCGCCCGGTCAAGTAGCGGTCGCTCAGTACCGCGGCCGCAACCAGCGCCGAGTCGCCGATACGGACACCGTGATGCACCTCGTAGCGCTCCTTGAGGCCGCGCAGGATGGCGATAGTGGACTCAACCGAAGGCGGCTCAACCGGCACCTGTTGGAAGCGTCGCTCGAGTGCGGCGTCCTTTTCAACGTACTTGCGGTGCTCATCAAGGGTGGTGGCACCGATCATGCGGAGCCGGCCCCGCGCCAGCAGAGGCTTGAGCATGTTGCCTGCGTCCATCGCCCCCTCACCGGCGCCAGCACCCACAAGGGTGTGCATCTCATCTACGAACGTCACGATCTCGCCGTCGGCGTCGGTGATTTCCTTGAGCACCGACTGCAGACGCTCCTCGAACTCGCCGCGATACTTAGCACCGGCAAGCATCGAGGAGATATCAAGGTTGATGAGACGCTTGTCGCGCAAGCTCTCGGGCACGTCGCCTTCGACAATTCGAGAAGCGAGGCCCTCAACGATGGCGGTCTTGCCTACACCGGGCTCCCCGATAAGAACGGGATTGTTCTTGGTCCTGCGACTCAGCACGCGAATGACACGACGAATCTCATCGTCACGCCCGATAACGGGATCAAGTTCACCCGCTCGGGCCGCGGCAGTTAGGTCGCGTCCGAACCGCTCAAGAGCCTGGTACTGATTCTCGGGGGTCTGGCTCGTCACCCGGTGACTGCCTCGCACGTCACGCAGGGCCTCAAGAAGATCGGATCGGTCAATACCGAAGAGATCCGCACCGGCGAGCAGCAGATGCTCCGTGGAGATGTACTCGTCACTCAACTCCGATCGCGCCACATCGGCGGCGGTAAGCAAGTCGCGCAGCGACCGGGATAGTTGCGGATCGGAGCCATAAGCGCACGGCAGCTTGGCGAGGGCAACAGAAATCTTGTCGCGGGCGGCGGCAACGTCAATGTTCACACGGTGAAGGAGAGGCACGACGATCCCGTCGCTTTGAGCAAACAGCGCGGCAAAAAGATGCTCGGGAGTGACCTCCGGGTTCGACGCCGCACGAGCGGCCTTTCCGGCAGCGGCAAACACCTCGGTTGTCTTCAGCGTCCAGCGGTTGGGGTCTAGAACCATTCGTCTCCTTTGCTCATTTCCGAATGCGTGTGTTCGAATTCGTGCGTTGTGCTTGTGTTTGTCGGGGTCAACCTGAGCTTTGCCTGGTGCCACGCCGTCGAGGGGCCCACACTTTCCCGGTTGCCTCGGTAGCCGACTGGCGAATCAGGGCGATCTCGCGTTCGAGTTCGGCCACCCGAGCCTCTAGGGTGAGCACCCGCTTGACCCCGGCGAGGTTCAAACCGTCGCCGGTGAGTTGGGCGATGCGGTTGAGTAGCGCAATATCGGCATCGGAGTAGCGGCGGCTGCCTCCGCCGGTGCGCGCGGGGGCCACTAATCCCTTACGTTCATAGATCCTCAGGGTCTGCGGATGCATGCCGACCAACTCGGCCGCAACCGAAATCACATAGACCGCCTGGCTGACTCGATCCGGTCGGTTCAACTGCATTCCTCGAATCAACTCCTGGGTTGATATTGCGAAAGACGCGTACGTGGCGACTCGATCGTCGCCACGGCCAGCGCCTCGATCGCGCTGCGCTGGTCTTCGGTGAGCTGGCTTGGCACCTCAACATCGAACGTCACCATCAGATCTCCTTGTACACCCTTGCCACGAACACGAAGCGTCGTTCCACTACTCGTACCCGCCGGGACACGGATCGTGACCTGTCCGCCTTCCAGCGTAGGCACACCGATCTCCGCGCCGAGAGCGGCCTCGGCGAAGGTGATCGGAACCACCAAAGTGAGATCCTTGCCGGAGCGGCCGAAGAGGTGGTGGTCGTTCACTTTGATGAGCACAAGCAGGTCGCCTGGCTCACCGTTTCCCCGACCAGGTGCACCCCGTCGGGGGAGCCGGAGGGTCTGGCCTGTCTTGACGCCAGCAGGGATGCGGACCCTCACCTTACGATTCCTCACCTCGATGCCTTGTCCACGGCACGTGGCACACGGGTTGGTGATTACCGACCCTCGGCCTGCACAGGCGTTGCAGGGGCGGCTCATCGAGAACAAGCCCTGATTGTCATCCAACAGGCCGCGGCCTTTGCAGGGCTCACATGTAACGGGCTGCGAGCCCTGCTTGCACCCGGTACCCGAACAGGTAGAACACGTGGCGTCGCCGGTAAGCATGATCGACGTCTCGATGCCATGTACAGCGTCGGTGAAACTCAATTCGAGCTCAGCTCGCAGGTCATTGCCCGCCTGTGCCGACGGAGTGCCGCTGCGACCCGAAGGCCCCCGACCGAACAGTCCACCGAGCAGGTCCCCGAAGCTCGCATTGAAGACCCCGCTCCCGGCACCGCCGCCACCGCCAGCACCGCCGAATATGGCTCCGACGGGACCGCTGCGGCGGACCTCATCATAGCTGTTTCGCTTGTCAGCGTCGCCGATAACGTCGTACGCGGCCGAGACTTCCTTGAACCGATCCTCGGCGGCGGGATCGCCAGGATTGGCATCAGGATGCAGCTTGCGGGCCAGCTTGCGGTATGCCTTGGTTATGTCGGCAGCGGTAGCCTTTTCAGTCACGTTGAGAGTGGCGTAGTAGTCCTTTTCGAGCCACTCTCGTTGAGGCTCGGCCATCTGTTTACCTCCCTTCGGTGTTCATCGGAATTGTTGAGGCCGACGACAGGTTCCAACGATTGGTTGCGAACTGGGCCCTGATAGGGGTTCTAGTTCTTGACTTTGACCATCGCGGCCCGCAGGACACGCCCGTTCCAGGCGTAACCGGTACGAAGTGTCTCAACGACCACAGGGCCGGTGTTGGTGTCATCGGCGGGTTCGCTCAGGGTGGCTTCGTGCCGCGTCGGATCGAACGGTTCGCCGTCGTCGTGGATCGCCTCCAGACCCTCGCTTGCCAACACGGTCCTGAGCTGCGCGGCGATGGGTTCGACGCCATCAATACCTTGACGCGATGCCGCCTCACATGCGTCGAAGACAACCAACAAAGACTCCGCGATGCGTGCCCCAGACTGGGCCGCTACCTCGGCGTTACGCCGCTCGGTCTGCCTGCGGAAGTTGGCGAACTCCGCCGACACCCGGCGCAAGTCGTCAAGGTACTGATCACGCTCGGATGTGACGGCGTCAAGCTCAGAGATCTCCTCTGGTGGTGCCGCTTCGTTGGTGGATGAGTCCACACCAGGGGCTGACTCATCCACCACACCTGAATCGCCGACAACGGCAGTATCGCTGGCTTCATCACGGCCCGAAGTGGCAACTTCTTCGGCCTCACCGGAATCTCTGGCCACTTCAGCATCATCTACACCGCCAGCAGTCCCGACGGAACTGGCTATGTCGGAGTCGTTTGCGGATTCACGTTGCGATGTGGTGGACCCGACGTCGTTCACGATCAGTTGTCCTCGTCGATAATCTCGGCGTCAACCACCTCATCGTCTGCGGGGGACGACGCTGGCCCGGAGCTGCGATCGGACTCCGCGGCATGCTCATACAGTCGCCGACCAAACTCTTGGCTCGCAGCCGCCAGTGCTTCAGATGCCGCCCTGACAGCGTCAACGTCGGAGCCTTCCAAGGCAGTTTTCAGTTCACCAAGCCGGGCTTGGATAGTTTCCTTCTCGTCGTCTCCGACCTTGTCGGCCTGATCCTTCAGAAGCTTCTCGGTTTGCCATACCAATTCGTCAGCGGCATTGCGCACCTCGGCCTCCTCACGTCGTTTCTTGTCCTCTTCGGCATGAGCTTCAGCATCGGAGACCATCTGTTCAATGACATCTTTATCAAGGGAGCTTTGACCGGTGATCGTCATCGACTGCTCCTTGCCAGTTGCCGTGTCCTTGGCACTGACGTGGACGATGCCGTTGGCGTCAATATCGAAGGTCACTTCAATCTGGGGGATTCCACGGGGCGCCGGAGGAAGCTCGATCAGTTGGAACTTGCCGAGCGTCTTGTTGTAGGCCGATATCTCCCGCTCGCCTTGCAAGACGTGGATCTCCACGGAGGGCTGGTTGTCCGTTGCAGTGGTGAAGGTTTCGCTCTTACGGGTCGGGATGGTGGTGTTACGTTCGATCAGCTTTGTCATCACGCCGCCCTTGGTCTCGATCCCCAAGGACAGCGGAGTGACGTCAAGTAGAAGGACGTCTTTGACCTCGCCACGCAACACACCCGCCTGAACTGCAGCACCAATGGCCACGACCTCGTCGGCATTTACGGTCTTCTTGGGCTCCCGCCCCGTCGTCTCTAACAGCAATTCGGCGACGGCAGGCATTCGTGTGGAACCACCCACCAGTACGACGTGGTCAATTTCGTCCATGGTCAGGCCCGCGTCCTTGATCGCCTGCTTAAACGGTTTGCGACAGCGGTCAAGTAGTTCAGATGTGAGATCCTGGAACTTGGCCCGACTCAAGTCGTAGTCAAGATGAAGGGGACCCTTGTCGGTAGCCGTTACGAAAGGCATGCTGATCTTGGCCGATAGCGTCTGCGACAGTTCGATCTTCGCCGTCTCGGCAGCATCCTTGAGGCGTTGAACCGCCAGTGGATCGTTGCGTAGGTCGACTCCGTGGTCACTGCGAAACGAGTCCGCCAGCCAGTCTATGACAGCTTGGTCCCAGTCGTCGCCACCGAGATTGGTATCCCCAGATGTCGATTTCACCTCAAATACCCCATCGCCAAGTTCGAGGACCGATACATCGAACGTTCCGCCGCCGAGATCGAACACCAGGATGGTTTGGTCGCTCTGTTCCTTGTCCAGGCCATAGGCAAGCGCAGCCGCGGTCGGCTCGTTGATGATGCGCAGAACCTCAAGCCCGGCGATCCGACCCGCCTCCTTGGTAGCGGTGCGCTGAGCGTCGCCGAAGTACGCCGGAACCGTGACAACCGCCTGGGTTACGGAATCACCGAGATACTCCTCAGCATCACGCTTGAGCTTCATCAACGTACGGGCGCTGATCTCTTGGGGCTTATAGGACTTCGAGTCGATGTCGATCGTCCAATCTGTGCCCATGTGGCGCTTGATCGAGCGAATGGTGCGACCCGGATTGGTGATGGCCTGCCTCTTGGCGATCTCGCCGACGAGGACATCACCGTTTTTGGCAAAGGCCACAACCGATGGGGTGGTGCGTGATCCTTCGGCATTCGGGATCACAACCGGATCGCCACCCTCTAGTACCGCGACGACCGAGTTTGTGGTGCCGAGATCGATTCCGACAGCCTTTGGCATTGTTTTCTCCTGATTGGTAAGCGATGGAGTCGTTCGGGCCGGTGTCGGCCCAATTTCGGACCCGTAGAATCCGAAAGCGACCAATCCCCCGATCGGGTTGGATCGGGTACGTTGGACTAATCAAACCTTAGCGTATTTGTATCAATTTTCCTCACTATGTAAGCAACAATTTAAGGTTCGTGCCCCCAGCCGATGGGTAGGCTGACCCACCATGTACCATTTGGTCCTGATCCGCCACGGCGTCTCGGAATGGAACGAACTCAACTTGTTCACCGGTTGGTACGACTGTGGGCTTACCGAATCGGGGCGAGCCGAGGCACGTGCAGCCGGGCCAATGCTCTGCGAGGCTGGGTTGATCCCCGACGTTGTGCACACCTCGCTGCTGCAACGAGCGATCGAGACAGCAGAATTGGTCTTAGCTGGATGTGACCGGCGATGGGTGCCAGTTAGGCGACATTGGCGACTCAACGAGAGGCACTATGGAGACCTGACGGGCCTCGATAAGACGCAGACCCGAAAACGTCACGGCGACGAGCAACTACAGCAATGGCGACGCGGTTACTACACAGCCCCACCGCCGATACGCGACGACAATCCCTATAATCCGAATACGGCGCCTGCTTATGCCAACCTCCCGCCGGAGTTACTGCCTCGCAGCGAGTGTCTCGCCGACGTGGTGGCCCGCCTGCTTCCTTACTGGTACGACTCCATCGTCGCCGATCTGCGCGCCGGGCGGACCGTGATGGTGACAGCGCACGGAAACTCGCTGCGAGCGCTGGTCAAGCACCTCGACGAAATCGACAACGACCAGATCGTCTCGCTCAACATCCCTACCGGCATGCCTTTGTACTACCGCCTCGATTCGGACATGGTGCCCGCCGAGCGTCTCGATCCGCTCGAGCGTGCCCTTGATCCCGAAGCCGCCCTCGCTGGCGCTGCGGCCGTGGCCGCGCAGGCCAGTTGAATTCTTCGCCCCGCACAACACGGCTGGCGTCGCCGGGTAACGTCACTTCCGCAATGGATCAACGAATCAGGCCGCACCACCTAGTCATCGGGCTCGGCTTCGCAATAGCCGCATTCACCGTGGCTTCCGGCGTCGTTCCCGGTCTAACCGACTGGCATGACGACAGTTCCATCACACGTGAGGTGTTTGACAACGTACCTACACCGCTGAAGGCCGCGTTTTACACGGTGGTCCCGTTGTTGTTGGTGTACGGGGCGTGGCTCTTTGCCATGCGGGTAAAGAACTGGGAGCGGGGCCGACCCGACAATCGTCGTACTACGTTTCGAAACGCTCGACACCGCGCTGGCGACTTCCGGGCAGGTGTCTACATGCGCACCCTGCTACGCGAACCCGGCGCAGGAATCATGCATTCGATGATCTACTTCGGCTTCTTGGTGCTGCTTGGCGTCACCACCACCCTCGAAGTCAATCATCAGGTTCCCGAGAGCCTGAAATTCCTGCATGGTGACGTATACCGCGGTTACTCCTTGGTGGGCGACGGGGCCGGTGTGATCTTCGGAGTCGGCATTGTTTGGGCGATCGTCCGACGTTATGGCCCCAAAGCGTGGCGTCCGTACCGGATCCGGATCAAGACCCGCCCCGAACACGCCACGATCCTCGGTGTGTTCGCAGCGATCGCGGTCACCGGTTTCGGCGCCGAGGCCTTCCGTATCGCCTTGGATGGAACTCCGGACTTCGAGCGGTGGAGCTTTGTTGGCTACCCGCTGGCCCAGGTCGTGGATGGGTTTGACAACCTGGCTGGCTGGCACCAGTTCTGGTGGATCGCCCATGTGGTGAGCTTCTTGGCCTTCCTGGTGATCTTGCCTACCACCATGCTGCGCCACATGTTTACGTCGCCGCTCAACATGTACCTGCACGACAAAGACCGTCCCAAAGGTGCCATGAAGCCGATGCCCAACCTTGTGGAGGCAGACACCGAACTTGAAACCTTTGGCGCCTCAGTTATTGAGGACTTCACCTGGAAGCAACTGCTCGACACCGACGCCTGCACGATGTGTGGACGGTGCACCTCGGTGTGCCCAGCCCATCTGACCGGAAAGCCGCTCGATCCCCGTGAAATCGTGCTCAAGACCGGCGAGGTGATGGCCGGGACCGGTGATCCGGTGGTTTCTCCGCCGCTCGGCGTCGCGGGCGAGATCACGGTTCCAGCGAACCACATGTTCGACCGCATCACCACCGAGGAACTGTGGAGTTGCACGTCATGCAAGGCATGCGACGAGGTGTGTCCGGTCAACATCGAGATTCTCGACAAGATCCTTGACATGCGTCGATACCTCACCTTGATGGAAAGCAACTTTCCATCGGAGTTGGGTCAGGCATTTCGTTCGATGGAGAACTCCGCAAATCCGTGGGGGATGAGCCAGAGCGAGCGAGCCGACTGGGCCAAGGCACTCGACGGCGTTGATGTGATCGCCGGAGGTGATCCCTTCAACGCCGAGTACCTGTATTGGGTTGGTTGTGCCGGTTCGTTTGATGACAAGAACAAGAAGGTCACTCAGGCAATGGCGGAGCTGATGCAGCGTGGGGGAGTCGATTTCGCCATTCTCGGTCCGTCGGAGAACTGTACCGGCGACTCGGCACGGCGCTCGGGAAACGAGTACCTGTTCCAGATTCTGGCTTCACAAAACATAGAGACGCTCAACAAGATGGGCGTCAAGAAGATCGTCACGCAGTGCCCGCACTGCTTCAACACGCTCTCCAACGAATACCCCCAACTCGGTGGCCATTATGAGGTGGTACACCACTCGCAGTTCTTGGAATGGCTCGTGGATCAGGGCCGCCTCTCGCTCGCCGATGCACGACTCCCTGAACGCGTCGTGTACCACGACAGTTGCTATTTGGGTCGCCACAACGATGTCTACCTGGCGCCGCGGCGGGTACTGGGCCAACTCGGAGGCATTGAGGTCGTTGAGGCGGGTCGCAACGGCACCAAAGGCATGTGCTGCGGGGCAGGCGGTGCTCGCATGTGGATGGAGGAGAACATCGGCGAGAAGGTCAACGAGGTTCGGGCTCTCGAACTCGTCGCCACCGGCGCGGAGCGGGTCGCGACGGCCTGCCCCTTTTGTTACATCATGATGGACGACGGTGTAAAGGCACTGGACGAGCGATCCGAAAATGTGCAGGTGGCCGACATCTCCATGCATGTTCTTGAGGCGCTCAAGGCCGGGGAACGTCAGGCCGAGTCCGAGGTCGCCGATTCTCCGTGAGTCGGGCCGCAGCTCAAGACAGTGCCTTGGTCGTCGTCATTGACAACTACGACTCTTTCGTCTACATCCTCGTTCAATACTTGGGCGAACTCGGAGCGCGGCCGGTTGTTTATCGCAACGACACGATCGACGTTGACGGCATCAGTGCGATCGGCGCGGACGGTATCTTGCTCTCGCCGGGGCCTGGAACACCCGACAACTCGGGAGTATCGATGGCTGTACTTGCTGCATTTTCAGGTGTGATCCCGATCTTCGGGGTGTGCCTCGGGATGCAGTGCATCGGCAAAGCCTTCGGTGGTGAGGTTGTCAGGGCTCCACAGGTCATGCATGGCAAGACGTCGCTTGTTCGCCATAACGGCACTGGTGTGTTCGCGGGTCTGCCCCAACCATTTGAGGCGACCCGCTATCACTCGTTGATCGTCGATCGCCGTACTGTTGGTGACGATCTTGAGGTGACCGCCGAGACCGATGACGGAACGGTCATGGGTCTACGCCACTACAAGTTCGACGTGCAAGGCGTACAGTTCCATCCCGAGTCTGTGCTGACGACATCGGGGAACTTGCTGGTCGCCAACTTCGTGAATTTGTGTAAAGCGAACCGGCGCCGGGGAAGGCATCGCAAAGACACGACTCTTCAATAGCCGTCGCGCTATCCGCCTTCGCCACCTTCAGTGGTGGTGGGGGTCGCCGTCGTTGTTGTTGCTGGTGCACCAGCGATCGTCGTTGTTGTTGCTGGCGCACCAGCGATCGTCGTTGTTGTTGTCGGCGCACCAGCGATCGTCGTTGTTGTTGTCGGCGCACCAGCGATCGTCGTTGTTGTTGTCGGCGCACCAGCGATCGTCGTTGTTGTTGTCGGCGCACCAGCGATCGTGGTAGTGGTGGCAGGGGTCCTGCCAATGATGATTGTAATCTCCGAACCCAGCTCAACTTCCACGTTCGGGTCCGGGACCTGCTCAATCACATTGCCCACCTGAGACGGGTCGGCGTCACGTTCTTCGATCAGCGGCTCCAAGCCGACGTTGCGTAGACTCCCGGTTGCAGAATCACGAGGAAGCCCGGTCAGCGTCGGCACTCGGACAGTCGGGTAGCCGGTCGAGACGACGATGCTCACGGGTGCACCGATCGCAATCAAGGTGTTGAATGAGGGTTCTGTCCGGACGACCAAGCCGTCTTCAATGTCCTCAGATGCCTCCTCAATGACAACGGTGGAGACCTGGAACCCGGCTTCGCTAAGAACGGTGGTGGCAGCGATAACGGTCATACCCTCGGTGACGGGTATGGGCTTCACCTCGGGCCCGCTCGACACGTTGAGTTCAACCTCCTCGCCAGGTTCCAGCGCCGCACCCGATCCCGGGTACTGGCCGATCACGATGCCAGCATCCTGAGGACTCGTTGAGTTGGAGATTTTCACTGCATACCCGAGTCCCTGCAGTATGTCGGTCGCGGAACTCATGGACTCGCCGATCACGTTGGGCACGGTCTGCTCCGAACCAGTGCTGACGTTGAGGATCACTACGAATTCAGGGTCCACCCTCTGCCCCGCGGGTGGTTCTTGGTCGAAGATCTCGTTAGCGGGCACCCCGGCGTTGGGTTCGAATTCCACATCAAAGCCGAGACCAAGTTCTATGAGCACCTCACGCGCGGATTGCACACCAGTGCCGATCATGTTGGGGACCTCAACCACCGTCACCCCGGGATCGATGACCGCGCCGGGGTTGTTGGCGTCCTCATTTAGTGCCCTGACGAAGGCAAGTATCAAGAACCCGAGCACACCAACCAGTGCGGCCAGCACGATGAAGACCATCACTGTCCTCACCACACCACCGCCGCCCGCACGCGGCGGCTCATCAAAGTAATACCCGTACGACTCTGGCACGCCAACGCGAGGGGCCTCGAGCGGCGGTTCCGGCGGCTGATACGCCGCAGCAGGAGACTCTCCGCTGGTGGCAACCGCCGCCACGTCGGACGCAGCCGGATCGACAAAGTCGCTCTGCGAAGCAGTGGCCTGGGGGCTTGCAGCCCGCGAGATGCTGTGTGCACCGTCAAGGTACCTGCGCAGATCGCTCCGCAGGTATTCAGCCCCCGGGTATCGGACAGCAGGATTCTTGGCCAACAACTTCATCGTGATGGCATCAAGCGATTCTGCTACAACGACGCCCCGGCGACGCAGACTCTCAGGCATCGAGCCAACGTGCATCTGGGCCGTCAACGCGGCAGTGTCGGCCTGAAACGGCGGCTCCCCGGCAAGCATCTCATAGAGCACCACACCGAGGGAGTAGAGGTCGCTACGCCCGTCAGCAGGTCCACCAAGCGCCAACTCCGGAGAGATGTAGGTGGAGTCCTGAATCGATGCGTAATCGGCTCCGGCGACCCCAGCCGTGGCGATCCCGAAATCGGTCACTTGCACCACGCCGTCGTCGCCGATCAAGATGTTGGAGAGGTTCAAGTTGCGGTGCATGACACCTGCTGCGTGGGCAGCGCCGAGCGCTCCGGCTACATCGATCGCTATTTGAGCGGCCCGATCCGCAGGGACCGGTCCTGTGGAACTCATCACTTCAGCCATCGAACGGCCCGACACGTGGTCGGTGACCAGATAGTAGGTACCCCGCTGCTGACCCCAATCCCATATGCTGACGATGTTGGGATGGTTCAGTCTGTGGGCGGCCTGCGCGTCACGTCGGAACCGTTCCACGTGGTCGGGATCTTGGGCGAATTCCGGGAGTAGGACCTTCAGCTCAACTTGTTGGCCGAGAAGTTGATCACGTGCCAGGTAGACGTTCGCGGTGGTACCGCTGGCTATTTGACGAAGTAGTTCGTATCGACCGTTGAAGACGGCTGGCCCCTGCTCCGACATGACCCTGAGTGTACCGTGACTATATTATGTGATTGTGGGAGCCTAGGGCAACCCTAAGCGGCAACCCTAAGCCGCGTTCGAAAGCCACAACCGGGTTGCGGTGCCGACCGGCTATCTCAAGGGTCTGCGGCCGTGTTTCGATTGGTCGCATCCAGATAGCGAGTGAGGACCCGGTCGTCGGGAGGGTCCTGAACACAAGCTGTCTCGGTGATGTCCACAACGACAGCAGTTACGTTGTCGCCGCCGCCGTGCTTGCACGCCGACAATACCAGAGCGTCGGCCGCTTCGGCGGGGTCACGTGCGCGGACGAGAACGGCCACGATCTCGTCTTCGGAGACCTCGCCGAACAGGCCATCAGAGCAGATCAGATAGCGGTCGCCAACGACGGGTTGGAGTTCCCAGGCGTCAACCGCCACTCGCTGCTCAAAGCCGAGTGCTCGTGTCACTACGTTGCGGCGCGGATGGGCCGCCGCCTGCTCGCGGCTGAGCCGACCGCTGCGCACCCACTCCTCGACCAGGCTGTGATCGATCGTGCAACGATGTAGATAGCCATCTACATGTCGATAGAGCCGGCTGTCGCCCACGTTGGCTACACCGAGCCGAGGCGGGTCAGTCCCAATCAATAAGGCCAATACACATAAGGTGGTGCCCATCCCGAATAGCGTCGGTTTCGCGCGGGCCTCGGCGACGACCATGGTGTTGGTGTCATGAACCCGACACATCAGGTCATGGATCGACACGACCGGCCCCGATCCGGCGATCGTTTCAACGGCGATTCTTGAGGCAACTTCGCCGCCAGCGTGACCGCCAAGGCCGTCAGCAACTGCGAACGTGGTTTCGGTTGCGAGAAATCGATCCTGGTTCGATCGCCGTACTCGGCCTACGTGCGTAGCTGCTCCCGACGCCAACGAAGTCACATCTGCACCGTACAACCCGATGCACAAAGCGAACCGCCACAGGATTCGGTAACGTGATGGCGATTCACTTTGTGAGTTCATCCACTGTGAGTTCGTCTACGCGAGTTCACCCATGTACGGGGGGTTGGCGAGCGTGGGTTTTGCGAGCATGGACGGGCCACGCGGTGCGTCGCCACGCGCGAGTGGCGGAATTGGCAGACGCGCAGGCTTCAGGTGCCTGTGCCCGAAAGGGTGTGAGGGTTCAAGTCCCTCCTCGCGCACGAATCTCGAAACTCACGAAACTTGATACCACTACCGTCGCAGCCGTTGCATGTCCAGCGTCAGGCATGTCCAGCGTCAGGACCACGTACGTAACGATCACCTAGACCCGCAGATCGATCCATAGGACCTACGACAGTTTGCGGAGCCGTTCGATATCAGCCAAACATCGCCATCCACTGGTCCCTGCTGCGTGGGCGGTACACGATGTTGCGCTCACGGGTGATTCCCATCGTGGCTGCCGAATCCTGTGAGTATCGGTGCCCTGGATACAGCACTGTTTGGTCCGGTACACGGCCCAGGCGGGTATTGAGACTCTCGTACATCTCGCTGGGATCGGAGCCGGGAAGATCCATCCGACCACATCCGTCCAAAAACAGCGTGTCGCCGGCCACCAGCCGCCCGTCGACCAAGAAGCACTGACTGCCCGGTGTGTGGCCCGGCGTGTGGATAAGTTCGATTCTCACAGCCCCGACCTCAACTATGTCGCTGCTGTCGTGAGATACAAGCGCCGAATCGGTCAGCCCGGTTACCTTGCACACAAGATCGGATTCGTGGGCCTGGACATGCACAGGTACCTCTACGCGTTCGAGTAGTGCCGCGACGCCTTCAAGTTCCAAGCCCATCATTGAACCCCCGACATGGTCGGGGTGGTAGTGGGTGGCCAACACGCCCGTGCAGCGCATTCCGTCAACCTCAAGCAGGTCAAGAAGATCGTTGACGTTGTATGCCGGATCAACCAGAACAGCCTCACCGGTCTCACGGTCGCCTATGGCGTAGACAAAGTTGACCATCTGTTGCGCGAATTGATCGGCTTGGGCGAAATCACGTCCCGATAGCAGTTGACGAAAGTAGAGACGGTCTGTCATTGCTCAGAATCCTTGCTCAGGAATCACTGCTCAGGAATCGGCGCGAACCAAGTGGCGCACGAAGGGCCAATAGCCGCGATAAGTGATCTGTTCGTTGATGTATCCGTCCTCAACCAGCGCCCGATGAAGTCTCGGCAGGTTGGCCATCGGCACACCTGAGTCGACATGATGGGCGAGATGGAATCCAACCGCCTGAGTCAAAAAGACGTGGCGAGCCAAGAACCCCTGCCGAATATTGTGGGTGGTGCGTCGCCGGTCAGCACTGCGAGTCATGCCGCCGTGCTCGGCAAGGGCACGTAGCCGGTTGAAGACACGGAAATAGGTTCCCCAAGGAAGCAGGTACATCGCCAGATACAGCCATGGATGACCGAAGGCGAAGAAAACCCCGAAGACGAATACCTGACCGCTCACATAGCGCAGGCCCCGCATCCGTCTGCCGGGGGTGATCAGACCTTTGAGGGCGGGACGCAGGTTCTTGTACCCGGACACACCCGATACGTCCCGAAGCAGCTTTCGACGCATTGATGCCTGGCTGATCGGGTAGTTGGCATAGAGCAAGAAATCAGGTTCCTTCTCGCCGAACTCGTCACGATGGTGGTTGGCATGCGCGATTCGGTAGGAGTTGCCACCGTCGCCGAAGGCCAGCCAACCCAGGAACTTCTCGCCGACCCAATCATTGATCCAGCGGCGAGAGAACAACAACCTGTGGGATGCCTCGTGATGCAGGGTGAGGATTTTCTGAAACCAAGTGCCCATGGCAACAAACGCCACTAGCCATCCCAGGGGATGGCCGACCAGCAAGGCTCCACCTATCCAAAGGAACGGAAGCGTCAGAGTCCACACCACTATCCAGGCGTTGCGCAGGTTCGGGATGCGTCGAAGCTCCGCTCGGAACTCGGGTCTGGGACGGCCGTCGGGGCGAAGCCGATTAGAACCGGCGAACGGTTCCAACGAGTCTTCGGTGGGTGCCAGCCCGGCCGTGTATAGGTCTACGGCCTGGTCGTGGGTCGCTACGGCACCATCAGTGCGGTCTTCGGCAATCTCGTCCACAGCTCCCACGCTGGTCATAATATCGTTTACCCTACGACAAAGGCATCCTGGCAACAGAAGGCAGATGCAACAAAAGGTCCGTGCAACAAAAGGTCCGTGCAACAAAAGGTACGGTCCAGTCGCCTGTAACCTCGCCGAGCGTGAGCGGCATCTCTACTTCAGCCAGCCTGGGGTATCTCGGGCCAGCTGGAACTTTCACCGAACAAGCGGTCTTGGGCGAATCGGACCTGGCTGGTCTCGCGATGCGGCCGATGGGCAGCATCGTAGAAGTACTGAGGGCTGCCGAACGGGGCGAGGTCACCTATGGCTTTGCCGCCATTGAGAACATGATTGAGGGTTCGGTCAATGCCACTATTGACACTCTTGCCTTTGAGTCAGACACGCTGTTGATACAGCGTGAGGTCGTCATCAACGTCAACCTCAACCTGCTCGTCAATCCGGGCGTGGCGCTTACCGACATCAAGTGTGTGCGCTCGCATCCAGTGGCCTACGCCCAGTGTCGGCGTTACCTTGCTGATGGGTTGGACGCCGCCAGGGTGGAGGCAACCAACTCGACTGCAGATGCCGCCCGGGAATTGGCCCAAAGCGGTCGGCGCGACGCAGCGGCAATCGCACCAATGCGCTCGGCTGAGGTCTATGGGCTGCACGTGCTCGCCACCGACATTGAGGACCATCCAGAAAACCAGACGAGATTTGTGATGGTCGGGCGTGACGACATACCGGCTGCGTCGGGACATGACAAGACATCAGTGCTCATCTACCAACACCGAGATTCTCCGGGCTCGCTCGTGGGCATCCTTCAGGAGTTCGCCGCTCGGTCGATTAACCTGACCCGGCTGGAGAGTCGACCGACCCGCAAGGGAATCGGCGACTACTGTTTCTTGGTTGACTGCGAGGGCCACATCGACGATGAAGTGGTCGGTGACGCGCTCCGCAACGTGCACATGAAACAGGGCAACGTGAAGTTCCTGGGTTCGTTCCCTTCGGTATACGGGACCACCGAACAAAAGGAGCACAACCGCGAGGCGGTTCGTGCCGCCGATGCGTGGCTGGCATCGCTGCGGCAGCGAATTCGCTGACCCGTAGACCTCCTTTGGGTCTATCAGAGAAGGTGCTGGCTCAAGCCCCCACCTAGTATCAATCAAACAACCCTTACGGTGCCGCTGGCTCAAGCCCAACCCCCACACTGAAGCCTCAACAACCAGCACACAGCCAACCGCCCAACCGAGCCGCTCAAGCCCAACCCCCACACTGAAGCCTCAACAACCAGCACACAGCCAACCGCCCAACCGCGCCGCTCAAACCCAACCCCCACACTGAAGCCTCAACAACCAGCACACAGCCAACCGCCCAACCGAGCCGCTCAAACCCAACCCCCATATTGAGGCCTCGGCATCCACCAGCGGCCTGCGTAACGCCAACGAGGTGTCGGAGCCGGAACCTGCAACACGACCGGCGCCGCAGGCCTGAGTGTGTCGTACGCAACCAGGATCGCGGCCAGCTCTTGCTCGGTTGGTTCTGGGGTGATCGTCATGGCGGCCATGCGGTCGCTCACAGTGGCACGTTCCCATGTTTGCGGTGAGGGATTTCCTGCTGCTTGGACTCCAGCAGTCGTAGCCCGGCAACAATCTTGCGACGGGTTTCGGGGGGCTCAATCACGTCGTCTACATAGCCACGCTCGGCTGCGATGTACGGATTGGCTAGCCGCTCAGTGTAGTCGTCAACGAGTTCACGGCGAAGACTCGCCACGTCCGCCGCTTCGGCCAGCTCTCGGCGATGAATGATCTCCACTGCTCCTTGAGGTCCCATGACCGCCAACTCGGCCGTCGGCCAGGCAAAAGACAGATCACAACCGACCGACTTGGAGTCCATCACCACATAGGCCCCGCCGTAGGCCTTGCGGGTGATCACCTGGATGCGGGGCACTGTTGCTTCGCAGTAGGCATAGAGCAGCTTGGCGCCATGGCGGATGATGCCGCCGTATTCCTGATCCACGCCGGGCAGGAAACCGGGCACATCAACAAAGGTCACCAACGCGATGTTGAACGCGTCGCAGGTTCGGACGAATCTGGCGGCCTTTTCCGCGGACTCGATATCCAAGACACCCGCCAGCATCATCGGCTGGTTGCCGACCACTCCGACCGGACGCCCATCGATCCGGCCGAATCCGCACACGATGCTGCGCGCCCACGACTCGTGGTATTCAAGGAATTCGCCGTCATCGAGTACCTCGGAGATTACGGCCTTCATGTCGTAAGGGACGTTGGGTGTGTCGGGCAATATCTCATCAAGCGCCAAGCAGAGCCGGTCGGCGCTGTCGGTTGGTTCAGTAGTCGGAGGCTGCTCAAGATTGTTCGAGGGCAAGAAGCCGAGCAGGTACTTCACCTCGTCGAGCACCTCTTGCTCACTGTTGCCAACAAACGTCGCCACGCCGGATTTTGTCGAGTGCGACACCGCACCACCGAGTTCTTCAAGGGTTACGTCCTCGCCGGTCACCGTCTTCACCACATCGGGGCCGGTAATAAACATGTGCGACCTTTCGCGCACCATGAAAATGAAATCGGTCATCGCCGGGCTGTACACCGCGCCACCCGCGCATGGACCGAGAATGACCGAGATCTGCGGGATAACCCCTGAAGATCTGACGTTGCGATGAAAGATCCCTCCATAGCCGTCAAGGCTGACCACACCTTCCTGGATTCGTGCCCCGGCACCGTCATTGAGGCCGATTATCGGCGCGCCGGTAGCTAGCGCCAGGTCCATGACCTTGTGGAGCTTTTCAGCAAACACCTCCCCCAGCGCGCCGCCCATCACGGTGAAATCCTGGGCGAAGAGGAATACCTTGCGGCCCTTTACGGTTCCCCAGCCGGTGATGACACCGTCGGTATAGGGCCGTTCGTCAAGTCCAGCTTCGTGAGCACGGTGCCGGGCGAGCATGTCAAGTTCGTGAAAGGATCCCGAATCCAGCAGGTACTCGATGCGTTCGCGGGCAAGCATCTTGCCTTTGGCGTGTTGTCGTTGCACCGACCGGGCCGATCCGGCGTTCATCGCAGCTCGTTTGCGCTCACGAAGATCGTCGACTTTGGCCTGCATGGATTGATCGACCACAAGGCAACAGGTTACTTCTATACACCCAGAAGTGCCCTGAGCACACTCAGGCCTACTAGCGCCAAGAGCGGCCACACCATAAGATCGGCCATACCTGTGGTCAGCACTAGCCGCCGACGCTGCCGCGGGCTACATAGTGACCTTGGCGTGGACTCATCGCGATCTCGGATTCCTCGTGATCGTGGCCCTTCATTGCTACGACTTGTCCGAGCCTCAACATTTGGCGTAAGTGTACGGTCGTTGATGCATCAGGGATCGGCAGTGTGAAAGCGCCCGTGCAAGTCCGAGGCCGCTCATCTTAGATTGCAGGTCGTGGCTCTTTCGGCTTTGTCCAGCGTGCTGGCTGAGCGAATGCGTGCGCGATGGTCTCGGTACCGCCGAGCAACGTGGCAATCGGGATGGGCGGTCGTGCTTGTGTCCACAGCGTGTGGAGCCTCTGGTGACGTAGGCACGCCACCACCTGAACCAGTCCCGCAAGTCGTGATCTCGCCGAGCGCACCACTCGAGCCAGCCCCTAAACCACCCCCACAAACCTCAACCCCACAAGTCGTGATCTCGCCGAGCGCACCACTCGAGCCAGCCTCTAAGCCACCCCCACAAACCTCAACCCCTCAAGTCGGCGCTGATCCCCCTAATGCTGAGCCTCCTAATCACGAGGACCCTGTGGACCCGGCGCGTGATCAACCAGGATCAACCTTGACAACCTCTGGCCCGAACCGTGCTCATGTCACATCGGTCCGGTTCGTGAGCCAGAACATACTGCACGGCATTGCCTGCGGGCCCGACAGCGATGCGTGTGCCCTCCCGGCACGGATCGCGTTGTTCATGGATCAACTCGCTCAAGCCGGTTGCCCCGAAATGGTTTCGATCCAAGAGGCAAGTGATGGGATCGTGGCGTTGCTAACCGAAGAGATCCAAGAGTGCGGATATGAGCTGGTTTGGGACAACGATCCCGGATTGGATCGTGAGGTTGTGTTGAGCACTCTGCGTGTAATCGACTCGCAGCGGTGGGTCCTGGCGGATCGATTCCGTTCGGCCTATCTCGTGCGTGCGGCTTCTCCGATTGGTGTGGTCAACTTTCTGACCACCCATCTCGCCTCAAGTGAGAATCGCCCGTGCAACACCGCACTCTGCCCCCCGCCGTGCGATCCAGACGAGCGGCTACGTAGTTGCCAGGTTCGCCAGCTCCTGGAAATCACACAAGATGTTGCCAGCCCAAAAAGTATCACGGTTCTGGGCGGCGATCTGAACGCCACCGTTGACGAGTCACCAATCCGGTTGCTCACCGACAACGGGTTCGTTGATTCGCACCTTGCGTCCGGTCTCAGCGAATGCATGTCGTCAGGCCAAGAATGCACCGCAGGGCGTGACGCCGAGTCGTTGAAGGACATGACCGACCCTGCGAGTCAACAAAAGGTCCGCATCGACTATCTATTCTACTCTGCTGCGGACCGGGACTGCTCACCGGGTCCGGATACCGGGTTGTTCAACGCCGAACCTGCGGTCGGAGAATTAGCGTTCCCCTCCGATCACACCGGTGTGGCACTTACCTTGCAATGCCTAACAACCCAATCCGATATCGCCGCAGCGGTCGACAGCGACCTCGCCGAGCTGCCGGATCCGGATCCGGGCGCAACGCCAGAAGGGCTGCCCGCCAACGACGCCACTCGAGCTGCTATCTCCGCAGCATTTGAGCTCTTCTTGGATGGTTCGATTTCCGATGTGGGTCTACGGGCGGCGCAAGTTGAGGACTCCCCCGGAGTGCAACAAGCAGTGATCAAGACGTTCTCACAGGTTGGGCAAGTCGGAGCCGAAGCCCGAGGCCGGGTCGAATCCGTGCGGTTGACATCAAGTGTCACCGCAGAGGTGACATATTCCATTTTGGTAGCCAACCAAGTAGCTATGACCGGACGGATCGGCGAGGCCATCCTTGTCGACCAACAATGGTTCGTATCGAAGACAACCTTTTGCGACCTGGTCGCCATCGGAGGGCAGGCCGAGGGCCTGGACGTCTGTCGCTGAGCGACCAACCGTGGACCGTATGCATCAGGTTCTGCCTCATCAAACATGCAACGGCGTATGGTCCTGCGATGACCGAAACCGGGGCTCCGACACCTCGCACCCGTGTACGCCGTGGTGCTGATCGGGCACACTATGAGCGCGACACCGTCCTCGCGATTTTCGATTCTGGCCTTGTGGCCCACGTTGGTGTCCAAACCCTCGAGGGTCCGCTCGTGTTGCCGATGGCCTACGGGCGTGACGATGAGCGGCTGTATCTTCACGGAGCCAGTGCCAATCACCTGCTCGGCTCAGGCGCTGACCACGAGGTCTGTGTGACGGTAACCCACGTTGACGGGCTCGTTATGGCCCGCACCCCGTTTCACAACTCGATGAACTACCGATCGGCAGTGCTACGGGGCAGAGCCACCGCCATCACTGACCGTGCCGAGAAACTTCGAGCGTTGCGCCTTGTCACGGATCATGTCGTGCCAAATTGGGAACTCGGCCGTGAGGTGAGCGAGATCGACGAACGCAAGACCATCGTGCTTGCGGTTCCGCTGAGAGAAGCATCTGCGAAGATCCGGCGAGGCGACCCGGTTGACGAACCCGAAGACGTTCAAGGGCCGTGGTGGGCAGGCGTTATCCCCGTGGAGACCCGTTTCGGTAAGCCGATCGTTGCTGCGGATTTCACCGGTTCTCACCCCGTTCCCAGAGCGTTTTGTGCACTCGCCGGGTTGACACCCGACGAGAGGTCATCAAGGGACTCACCGGGTACTGAAATCTGAAGGGGCCCCGGTCCGTCGACAAACAGAGTCCGTCGCTGTCGGGGCGAGATTACAGGACAGCGGCGAACGCAGCACGAAGTTCGTTGACAAAGATGTCGGGCACCTCCCAGGCCGCGAAGTGGCCACCACGATCCGGTTCGTTCCAATACCTGATGTCGTGGTACCGATTCTTGGCCCATGCCAATGGTGTGCGCAGGATCTCGCCAGGAAAGATCGAGCACCCAGTTGGTACATCGACCTCAGTGGCTGTGAAATTCGCGAATGATTCCCAGTAGAGGCGCCCTGACGATGCTGCCGTGGCGGTGAACCAGTAGATCGAAATATTGTCAAGAATTTCGTCGCGGGTGAGCGACGACTCCGGGTGGCCGTCGTTGTCCGTCCACGCCCACATTTTCTCTGCGATCCAGCCGCACTGACCAGCAGGCGAGTCAACCAGCGCATAACCCAGCGTCTGAGGACGGGTGGACTGCTGCTTGGAATACCCGGAGTCCCAGCGGTCGTAGTGCTGTGCAGCAGATAGCGCCCGAACGGTATCTGCACCGGTGTCGGTGGCCTGCTCGGGGGTTGGCCGGGCAATCGGCATGTTGGTATGTATGGCTTGCACATGGCCTAGAGCCTGCGAACCAATCGCGGTGGTGACCGCCGCGCCCCAATCACCACCTTGTGCGACATATGAGTCATAGCCGAGACGGACCATCAATTTGTCCCACATCTCGGCGATTCGGTCGACGCCTGTACCCGGGGCCGACGGCTTGGCGCTCCACCCGTACCCGGGCAATGACGGCAACACGAGATGGAACGCATCGCTGGGTTGACCACCGTGGTTAGTCGGGTCGGTTAGCGGGTCGATCACTTTCATGAACTCCGCCACCGATCCTGGCCAACCGTGCGTCATGATCATGGGTGTCGCTTCGGGATGAGGTGACCGAGCGTGCACGAAGTGAATGTCGAGTCCTTCGATTTCAGTGAGGAAGTTGTCGTAGGAGTTCAATGCCGTCTCAAAGCGACGCCAGTCGTATTCGGTTCGCCAGTACTTGCAGAGTTCGCGCATGTAGTGCAGCGGAATCCCCTGAGTCCAGTCCTCAACGCATGCAGGTTCGGGCCAGCGGGTGCGGTCCAGCCGCGTCCGCAGGTCGGCAATCTCGGCGTCGGAGACGGAGATGGTGAAGGGCCGAATGTCGTCGCTCATACCTGAATGTTCGCGGCGCTCTCGCTCAAGGGCAAGATCACGGTGTTGCACCTAGGTACCTTTGCTGCCGATACGCCGCCGAAAACGCCTTGCCATAGACTCAGCTGCAATGGAGTTGCCCGTCAACCCTCCGATAAAGCCGATGCTGGCCAAGGCGGTGGCCGCAATACCCGAGACGGGTGAGATGTCGTTCGAGCCGAAATGGGACGGCTTTCGCTGCATCGTGTTTCGATCCGGAGACGAGATTCACCTGGGGTCACGAAACGAGAGACCCCTAACCCGGTACTTCCCCGAACTGATCGACCCGCTCAAGGCCTGTCTGCCCAAACGTTGCGTTGTCGACGGTGAAGTCATCGTCACCGTTGGTGACCGACTCCGTTTCGATGCTCTCCAACAACGCATCCACCCGGCCGAGTCGCGGATCAACCGACTAGCGAGAGAAACACCGGCCGAGTTCGTGGCGTTCGACGTGTTGGCCGTTGAGGGCACAGACCTGATGGACCGAGCGTTTCGGGATCGACGGTCGGTTCTTGAGACGCTTGCTGTGGCGTTTAAGCCGCCGATTCATTTGGTGCCGCAGACACAGGACCGCGAGATTGCGTACCAGTGGTATGTGGCCTTCGAAGGAGCTGGACTGGACGGCCTGATCGCGAAGCCGCTTGACGGCACCTACCAGCCCAACCGCCGAGCCCAGCTCAAGGTGAAGCACACCCGCACAGCCGACGTGGTCGTGGCTGGCTACCGAATACATGCCGACGGGCAAGGGGTTGGATCGCTTCTTATCGGACTCCATGATGACGACGGGAACCTCGCTCATGTCGGTGTGGCAGCGTCGTTCAAGGCCTCACTGCGCGCCGAGTTGCGTGATTTGCTTGCGTCATCGGTCCTTGATGAGCCCGAGCAACACCCTTGGAGTCAATGGATGAACGCCGAGGCCCATGAGAGCCAGCTGATGCCCGGAGCACCAAACCGCTGGTCATCGCGACGGGCAACCGCCCCCTGGGTGCCTTTGACCTGTGAGCTGGTTGCGGAGGTTAAGTACGAGGCCATGCTCAACGGCCGGTTCCGGGGGACCACCAGATTGGTTCGCTGGCGCCCCGACCGCAACCCATCACAGTGTGGCTACGACCAGATCGAAACGCCAGCAGACCTTCCCATCAGCTCGGTTCTAAGCGCTGATGGCTGAGAGTCAATCCCCGCGGGGCGAATCCAACGCTCGCCGCGGCAGCTAGTTGTTGGGGGGGGGGGGGGGGCGCAACGATCGACGACACCCGCCCAGCGGCAACCTGCCGACAACACCAACCCGCACAAGCCACCACCCAGTAACCGGTCCAGGAAAGCTCCCGACCAACACACCCAAAGAACCAACACTGCCAACAAGAAGCGACGGCCTCCAGTCAACGACAAACTCCCGACCAACGCAGCCAAGAACCAACACTGCCAACAAGAAGCGACGGCCTCCGATCAACGACAAACTCCCGACCAACGCAGCCAAGAACCAGCATTTCCGAAATGAAACGGTGGCCTCCAGTCAACAGCAAGCCCCCGACCAACACACCAAGGGACCAGCACGGCTCCCTGGGCAGCTCATAGTGACCAGGAGGCTAGTGGCCAGCCCACAGTCGATGAGCACGAAGGGTCAGGCGTTCCGCATCTATCTCCAAGCATCTTGGTGTGAGTCCAGCTTGCGGTCCCGACCAGGCCAACTCAGCCACGCAGGAACTGACCGGGGCCCGCAGATCGACCGTCGCGATCCTGCGGAACAACAACGCTTCTTCAAGGTTGTCGCGCAGTGTCGCCGCCAACCTGGCCGCACCTCGTACTTCAACGTCCCAGTCGTCCACCTGTAAAGGGATCCTTTCGATGTGGCCATATCGGGTCAGGACAGCGGCCGCCGACTTCGCTCCCCATCCGGGAAGTCCGGGGAAGCCATCGGCGGAGTCGCCCACGACACCAAGGTAATCGGGGATCGACTCGGGCGGAACGCCGAACTTCTTGATCACCCCAGCTCGGTCATAGAACACTGCGCGGCGACGGTCTAGCTGCACGATGCGGTCGTCGGCCGTGACACATTGAGCCAGGTCCTTGTCGGGCGTGCAGATGACAACCTGCTCCACGTCGGGGTCCCCAGCGGCCATGACCGCGCCCGCGGCCAGGGCGTCGTCGGCTTCATGGGTGATCTGAGGCCAGACCTCAAAACCGGCAAGCTGCAGCAGTTCCTCAACCTCAGCGAACTGTGCGTACAGGTCAGGATCGATTCCGCTGCCATCCTTGTATCGATCGTAGAGATCGTTGCGCCACGATTCAATAACATGGTCAGTGGCAATGCCGATATGGGTGGCGCCGGATTCGACCATATCAAGCACAGTGTTGAGCACTCCGCGCTGCGCCCCAAAGCGAGGGCTGTCGTTTGACCGGGCGTAATGGAAACGGAACAGTTCGTAGGTGCCGTCAACCAGGTGAACCTTCACACGAATGGTGTTATTCCTGGACCAGTTCGATCAAAGTGCCGAGTGACCCTTTGGGATGCACGAACGCCACCGTAGTGCCTCTTGATCCCCGGCGAGGGACCTTGTCGATCGGTGTTGCGCCAGCAGCCGTCATGCGGGCCAGCGCCGCAGCGCAATCGTCTACCCTGTAGCCGACGTGATGCAGCCCCTCCCCGCGTTTGTCCAGGAACTTGGCAATTGGTGAGCTGGGCCGTGTGGCAGCGATGAGTTGGATGTAGCTGTCTGCCACCTTGATCAGGGCCTCTATAACCCCGTCTGATTCGATGATCTCTCGGTGTGCTACCTCTGCATCAAAGGCCGATTCGTAGTATGCGACAGCGGCGTTCAGGTCGTGAACAGCGATGGCTACATGATCAATCTCGGTGAGCAACACGCCGCTTAAGCTACACGCCTGCAGCAACTCGGACGTCGCGTCGGTTCAGCGCAGCTGGCCGTCCTGGTCGGTTTTCGCAATACACATCGGCTGGAGCGGCACATCGGCTAGCGGGAGCCTCTTGTTCAATGATTCGCGCGCAACAGGTCATTCCAGAACCGTTCGCCCTTCCAGAGCACGGGCCAGGGTCAAGTCGTCGGCATATTCAAGGTCGCCGCCCACCGGAAGGCCGCTGGCTATTCGGCTCGCTTTGATCCCGAGAGGCCTCAGATACTTCATCAACAATGCCGTTGTGGCTTCTCCCTCAAGGTTGGGGTTGGTGGCCACTATCACCTCCTCGATCTTCTCGTCAAGGATCCGGCTGATCAGCTCCTTCACCCGCAGTTGATCCACACCGACACCATCAATGGGCGAGAAAGCGCCCTGTAGTACGTGATAGCGACCATGAAACTCGTGTGTGCGTTCAATCGCAACAATGTCTTGGCTGTCTTCCACCACACAGATCAGATGCTGTTCGCGGCGCGGGTCGCTACAAATCGCACACTCCTCGCCTCCCTCACTCAAGTTGAAGCAGCGTAAACATGACGACACTCGCTCCTTGGCATGTGCAATCGCCTCGGCCAGACGCCTCGCGTCCTCCACAGGTGCCTTGAGGAGGTGAAACGCCAACCTTTGCGCCGACTTCGGACCGATGCCCGGAAGCCGGCCGAGTTGGTCAATCAGTTCCTGGACCGCGGCCGAATAGCTCACCTTGTTCCGCCGAAGCAATAACGTGGGAACTCCCCGTGGTACGCGAGCCGCTTGATCACCGCGCCAAGTCCTTGCTGGTGTGCAACTCTGATCCTGGGAACTTCTGCAGGAGCAGATCGATCAGTGAACCTTGAAAGGCCTCATCGACTTTGGGATCCGCAGGGGCGGGATCAGGCGCGATTTCAGGGTTGGACCCGTCGACAGCTGCAACGTTCTCGGCACCAGACCCGTCAAGGGTTGGGGCGGGACCGGTGACCGCCTTGATTTTGGCGTCAGACCCAACGACGGATGCAGCAGCACCGGAATCCGCCGCAGGCACAGATGCGGTAGCCATCCGATCAGACCCAACGACGGACGCAACAGCACCAGTATCCGCCGCAGGCACAGATGCGGTAGCCATCCGATCAGACCCAACGACGGACGCAACAGCACCAGTATCCGCCGCATCGTCGGAATCCGAACCAGGAGCCAATTCTGCGAGATCCGTCGCCGAGGACGACGATGAACTACCCAGGTGATCTTCGATGATCATCTCCCACACCCGGCTGCATTCTTCTGCGGTTCGCGTGCCCTGCGCCGGGCCCAGCACCTCTTGTGCCCGGCGGATCACATCCTGGCGAGCCAAACCGAAGTGGGTTTGCGCCAGTTGCACTACGTCGGTTGGTGACGTCGGCTTGAGCGTGCGCAAATTGACGTCACCAATCGGTTGCCCGGTCGAAGGCGGTGCGGACTTCGTGACCGGCAACGGGTCCGGTGGCGCAGCCTGGGTCACATTCCGATTTACACGCTGCGATCGGGACGATTCCGCCCTCTTGCTGGCCAGCGTTTGCCGGGCCACCGACCCGACGCCGGAACGTTTCGCGGCCGGTGGCGCTTCGGTAGCGGCATCCTCACGATCCGTGGACGGCGATCGGGTTCTCGCGGCCATGCCCGGCTTCGACAAGCCCGCCTTCCGACCAGTCATCTCCGGTGTCATCTGAGAAATCTGTGTTTCGAGCTGCTCGACTCGCCGTGTGAGTTCCTCCAACGAGTGATCGGCGTCGCTCCGACACAAACGCACCAATGTCACTTCGAGATCAACTCTGGGATCCGGTGCCTGACGCATCTCAACCAGAGCCACTCCCAACATCTCAAGAGCGCGCGTCAACGCAGACGGCTTCATCACGGCCGCAATCCGGTCGGCGCGGCTTCGAGCACTTGGCGCAAGACGACGAGGCGGAGCTTTCATGGCGACCAGGAACGCTTCACGAAGCCCGAACAACACGCTTTCGCCGATCGTGCGCGGATCTCGACCGCGGCCCGTAGCGTCATCAACCGCCGTCAAGGTAGCGGCAACGTCGTGACAGGCGATGGCGTCAAGCAAGGCGTCGGTTGATGTGTCGAGTTCGGTTACGCCACCGGCGGCTACCACTCGATCGAGCGCGGATAGTGTGTCACGAACCGATCCGCCGCCTTCAACGACCACATGCTCGACTATCTCGGGACCTACATCCAGACCAGCGTCGGCGATAACCCAGCGAACATGGTCGGCCATTTCGTCGGCCCGCAGCAACGACAACTCGAACACCTGACATCGGCTGCGGATCGTCTCGACAACCTTGTGAGGCTCGGTCGTTGCCAGCACCCAGACGACATGATCCGGAGGCTCCTCCAGTGTCTTCAGCAGCGCATTCTCGGACTGCGAGGTGAGCATGTGCACCTCGTCGAGCACATAGACCTTAGCCCTTCCCGGCGTACCCAGATTGACTTTCGCCAGCAGGGCACGCATGTCCTCGACCTTGTTGTTGCCAGCCGCGTCGAGTTCGTGGAGATCAAAGGATCGACCATGTTCGATCGACACGCAGCTATCGCAGACAGCACAGGGCTCACCCTCGGCTCCGAGGTCTTCGCAGTTGAGCGCCTTGGCCAGCACCCGAGCTGAGGTGGTCTTTCCAGTGCCTCGGGGGCCGTGCAGGAGATATGCGTGACCCACTTCACCCTTAACGACCGCGTTGCGTAGGGCCGCCACGACATGGCGCTGCCCCCGGATCTGCGCGAATGTTTGGGGCCTGTAACGCCGGTACAGGGACTGGTAGGCCATGGCAGTCCAACTCTACTTGTCATCGCGGTGCGGATCCGAAGACCCGACCGGGCCATCTCAGTTGGCGACCCGGTCCTTTGACCGATCCCGGGAGTGGCGGCCAGGTGGTCTGCGGCACACGGACGGATCCGCTGAGAGCTGCTGCCTTCCGACCCTGACTCGGTTCACGGGCGTCTGTTGCACAGGACCCGACCGCCACACCCCGAATCGGGTGCGGGCCACTAATCATATCCCGCACGAAGCCAGCCCGCGTTCGGGAGTTCTACACGACGCGATAGTGTGGCTAGCGGGTCCCGTAGAGGATCTGCGGGGAGGGTTGCCAGAGCGGCCGAATGGGCACGCTTGGAAAGCGTGTGAGGTGACGAGCCTCCGTGGGTTCAAATCCCACACCCTCCGCCGTGGGATGAAGCGACGACTTGGCGTCAACGTGTTGCAGCATGAGCGGCAAAGATGAGTCGGGCGGAACGCACACCGCCGGAAACCCCATCAAGCATCTTGTTCATTGCATAGACGATCACAAGATCGTTGTTGAGGTCCACAAGCGCCATTGAACCGCCGAGTCCACCCCACAAGATCGTGCGATCGTTCATCCCGAGGGGCATACCCGGGGAGTTCAGCCCGAAACCAACACCCATCCGAAGATCCCTACCAGTCACGTAATCGTGGCCACAATATTGGACCTCGGCGGTACGTGCGATGGTCGCCCGCGACAGCAACGGGTTCCCCAACACCGGAAACCGGGTGAAGTGCGACAACAGTTGTGCAATGGACCTGGCATTGCCGTGTCCGTTCGACGCCGCGAACTCGGCCTGCTGCCATCTTCGGGTGTTGACTTGCTCGATTCGCCGAGGATTCGCTGAAGCGTTGTCGGACATGTCAGCCGTGGACATCTCCGCGATCCGGTGTATGGCCGAATCCGGAACACCTATGTGAAAGTCGATTCCCATCGGGCCGGTGATCTCCTCACGCAGCCATGTACCCATCGTCCGGCCGGTCACACGACGAACCAGCTCGCCGAGTAGAACTCCCTGGGTGAAAGCGTGGTATCCGAATCCGTCCCCGGGAGGCCATAGGGTCGACTGAGCGACAAGACGATCACACATACCGCTGGGGTCCCACAGTTCGTCGTCGCTGAGCGGTTCGGCGAAGTCCGGAAGACCCGCAGTATGGCTCAACACGTGTCGAACGAGCACACCATCCTTGCCGGCCGCGGCGAACTCGGGCCACCAACGTGCGATTGGTTCGTCAACCGAGAGGTCGTCCCGGTCGTGAAGCACGAGAACACACAATGCCGCGATGGTCTTTGTGGTTGACCAGACGTTGACGATGGTGTCTCGCAGCCACGGTACGCGGGAGTTGGTGTCTCTGTACCCGCCCCACAGGTCCACGACCGTCTGACCGCCATGGATAACGCACACCGTGGCGCCGAGATCACCACGGTCAAAGTTCTTTTGGAACGCGACAGCCACGCCCTTGAAGTCGTCCCGGCACCAACCATCGATCGGGGTCATAGTTGCTCAGCTTGCCAAAGACCCGGACGCTTCAACGACCCAGCGGGGTTTCCCCAGCAGGTATCCATACCTCGACCCCCCCCCCCGGGGACTTAGGAGAAACGGCCAAGCAAGCTCCAGGCAACCGCCATACCCACAAACCGCCCAACCCGCCGGTACAACAACAACCGACCCGCACCAATCTCAACAGTCCACAACCACCAACCACCCCACCCGCCAATACAACAACAACCGACCCGCACCAATCTCAACAGTCCACAACCACCAACCACCCCACCCGCCAATACAACAACAACCGACCCGCACCAATCTCAACAGTCCACAACCACCAACCACCTAACCCGCCAGTACAACAACAACCGACCCGCACCAATCTCAACAGTCCACAACCACCAAGCCGCCCAACGTGTTTGCTGAAGCAACGGTAGTTTGTAGCGATGGCGGAGATCGCCTTCGGTTCACGCGTACGCAAGTCGCCATTCTTCGACGCCACCATCGAAAGCGGTGCAACCACATTCACGATCTACAACCACATGTACCTGCCGATGTCGTATGGAGACCCGGTCGGCGAGTACAAGCGGCTCACCACCGCAGTGGCGTTGTGGGACGTGTCAGCGCAGCGCCAAATCGAGATCGTAGGATCGGGGGCGACCAGCGTCGCACAACTCATATCGGCCCGGCGGCTGACCGATATGAAACCGGGTCGGGCCCGCTACGCGCCCATGTGTGACCATCACGGGCGGTTGATTAATGATCCCTTGGTACTGCGTCTCGAAACGGACCGCTGGTGGTTTTCGACCGCTGACCACGACATGGGCCATTGGGTGGCCGCCGCCGCGGACAGCATCAACAGCGACACCCAAGTGTTTGAGCCCGACGTTTCACCGCTTGCGCTTCAGGGACCCAGATCATTCGACGTCGCCCGCGAACTTTTCGGAGCCGAACTCATCGACTCTCTGAGCTTTTTTGGGCATCAACTTGTTGAACTCAACGGCATCCCCATTCGACTGTGCCGATCGGGTTGGAGCCGTCAAGGGGGTTTCGAGTTCTTTCTCACCGACGGTTCCAGAGGTGTCGAACTCTGGAACACGGTAATGGCTGCGGGCGAACCGTACGGCATCGGCTCGGGCACACCCAACCATGCCGAACGCATCGAGAACGGATTGTTGTCCTTCGGTTCGGACACCGATTCCGACACCGATCCAATCGAGGCGGGGCTCGGGGACTTCGTCGACCTCAACGGGGACTTCGACTACATCGGTAAACAGGCGCTGTTGGCACGCATCGCTAACCCGGCGGCTCGACGAAGGCTCGTCAACATCACCCTTGACGGCAAAATGCCTGCCGCGGAGAATCCCTGGCCTGTCAGCATTGAAGGTGAGCCCGTGGGGTTTTGTCGAACTGCTACCTTCTCGCCGAGGTTGGGCCGCAACATTGGTCTTGCTTTGATAGCCATGGGCGCGGCCACCCCGGGCACGGTGCTAGACGTGGATGCCGCTGGAGAACTGCTGGTAGCCACGGTGATGAGTACTCCTTTCGGTGTTTCGCTCCCCGCGACGCCCGAGCCGCAATGAGCGCTGCGGCGGGCATTCCCGCCGATCACTTTCGCCGCATTCTCGCCGATCACTTTCGCCGGGCAAGCAATCCCACCACGATTGCGCTAGGAATCTAGGTGTGCTTGTGGTCGTATCTCCCGCCAAGTCCTTGGACTATGAATCAGCGCTGCGGACACGAAAACGTTCCCAGCCGCGGCATCTTGATCGTGCCAGCGAGTTGGTCTCCATCATGGCTCAAAAGACCCCAGCGGAGATCTCTCAGCTCATGGGAGTGTCTGAGGAACTTGCCGTGTTGAACTTCGAGCGTTTCCAGGAATGGGAGACACCGTTCACGCCAACCAACGCCCGTCCCGCGGTACTTGCATTCAATGGCGACGTCTACCTCGGTATGAACCCTGCGGGTACCTTCAGCACGCGTGACTACACCCATGCCCAAAAAACCCTGCGCATCCTGTCTGGGCTCTACGGCGTGCTCCGACCGCTTGATCTGATGCAGCCATACCGTCTTGAGATGGGTACCCCGCTCGCAACCTCGCGAGGCAAGGACCTCTATGAGTTCTGGGAGGGTGAGATCACCGCGATTCTCAACGCCGACCTGGCCGCCAGCCCAGGCGCCAAGGCCTTGGTCAACCTGGCCTCCAACGAGTACTTCGGCGCGGTCAACACCAACGCCATCAATGCCCGAGTGACACGACCGAGATTCCTCGACTCCAAGAACGGCGGCCCGTACCGAATCGTGTCGTTCTTCGCCAAACGCGCACGTGGCGAGATGGCGGGTTGGATCATCCGCGAACGGATCGCCTCGGTGCGGGCTCTTCGAGGCTTCAACGCTATGGGATACCGCTACGACCCCGAACGATCCAGCACAAATGACCCAGTGTTCGTCCGCGAGAACGGCTCAATGAGCTGATATCGACTAGACGAGCCGATGTCGGTTCTGCTTTCTAGGGTCGGTTCCAAACCGGCTTGCGTTTTGCGGCGAAAGCCGCCGGGCCCTCGACAGCATCGGCGCTGGCGAGCATCGATTCGTAGGCCTTCAGGTTGCCTGACCGCATCTCGGTGTACGCGTCTTTGAGCGGTAAGTGGCCGGTGCGTCGACCGATCTCGATCGTTGCCGCGACCGCCAATGGTGCCGCCGAACACACTCGCTCGGCCAGTGCCAACGCAGCACCGAGAAGCTCAGAACCAGCTACGACATCGTTCGCCAGCCCCCACCCGTGGGCCTCAGCTGCGTCCAGACGGCGTCCCGCGTACAGCACCTCGTTGGCGACGACGCGGGGAATCATGCGGGGCAGCCTGATCGCGCCAGTATCAGCAACAATGCCGAGCCCTGACTCCGGCAGAAAGAACGTAGCTTGCTCGGCCGCGACAACCAGGTCGGCGCAGAGCACCAGCTCGAAACCCCCACCTACAGCCATGCCGTTCACGGCAACGATCACCGGCTTGTTCAGATTGGGTAGTTCAGCAAAACCCCCGAATCCGCCCTCGCCGTAGTCGGATTCGAACTCCTCCCCGGCGGCTGCAGCCGTCAGGTCCCATCCGGCGCAGAAGAACCGGTCACCGGCACCGGTGAACACCGCCACCCGAAGGTCAGGATCGTCACGAAAAGCGACGAACACCTCACCGAGTTCTCGGCTCGTGGCCGCGTTAATGGCGTTCGCCTTGGGCCTGTTGAGAGTCACCACCAAGGTCGAGCCGATGGTTGACGTCGTTATGGAGTCAGACCGATACCGCAGAACAGCTTGTCTACCATACGTTCAACGAGATCAACGAGTGTCACCAACAGTGATAAGAGCGTCTGCCACGACAGCACCACGCGGAGTTGCCATCACCGGGTTGCATTCGATTTCGATGATCGCCGGGTTGGTTTCTGCGACCGCCACCACTTCGCCGATGAGACCCACCAAACTATTGACATCGCCACGTGGTCGACCCCGGTAGCCGTTGAGCAGCCGCCTGAGCACGGGGGTCGCGAGCAGTGCGTAGACCTCCTTGGCGCTGACCGGCAGGATCGTCGACCGGGGACGGTGCAACTCAACAAGCGTGCCACCAATCCCTACTGTCAGCAGGTAACCCACCGGATCCGAGCGGCGGACCGCAACCAGGATCTCCGCCACGGAGTCAGTGACCATTGATTCGACCAGAACCGTCGCGGAGCCGACGTCGTTCGCCGCGGCGGACACCTCAGCTTCGCAGCCCAACCCGATGCGCACACCTCCCGAATCGGATTTGTGGATTGCGCCCACTGTCTTCACCACTACCGGATAACACAGATCCTCGGCGGCGGCGACAGCATCGCAGGGTGCTACGACGTGCCTGTTCGGCACTGCGACGCCAGCGTGTTCCAGCAGAGCCTTGGAGGCCACTTCGTCCAATACACGCAAGTTGGTTACCGCGGCGCCAGCGGGGCGCACCCTTAATGATCGGGGTCGGCCCCACCAGGCAACAGCCTCAATGGCACGCAACGCCTGCTCAATGGTCGCCACCGCGGCCAGACCGCTGCCGTGAGCACGCTCGATCACCTCGGCGGGAAGGTTTTCGGCCATCGAGGCTGTCACCACTGTTGGGATTGCGTGCCGCGAAGCCTCTGCACAGATCGCATCAAGGGTGGCCCACCAGGCGGTTCGGTCAACGTCGGCGCGAGGGAAGTCGATGATCACCATGGCGGCGGAGAAGGGGCCCTCAAGCACCGCGGCAAAACACGACTGTAGACGCGCTCGGTCACCCCAAATAAACGTGTGGTAGTCGAGCGGATTGTTGATCGTGACAAGCTCGTTGAGCGTGGCCGCGATCCGGTCACGGTGATCATCAGCGAAGTCACAAAAGTCGAGATCGAACCCGGCGGCCCGGTCGGCCACAATGGATGCTTCGCCGCCCGAACACGACAACGATACGGTGCGGTTGTCCTTCAGGGGCCCGAAACGTGACATCACGTTGGTTGTGTCGAGCAGCTCAGAAACCGAGTGAACCCGCCGTGCACCGACCCGGTCGAACAGAGCCGTATAGGCGTCGTCGTCACCCACCATGGACGCCGTGTGCGATGCCGCGATGGCTGCCCCCTTCACCGATGCGCCGGTCTTTAGGACCACGACCGCAAGACCGCGACGTTGGGCTGCGGCAGCCGCTTCAACGAAGCGAGGCACATCGGTGAGCGCCTCGATATGCATTGCCACGGCGGTAACCGCAGGATCGGCAACCAGAACTTCGAGACATTCTTCGATCCCGACGTCGATCTGATTGCCCAACGTGATCACGAAGGCCACGTCAAGACCACGCTGTTGCATTGTGAGGTTGACCGCGATGTTGCCGCTTTGGGTGACGAACGCCACACCTTCGCTCACCCGACGCAGGCCCTGTACGTCGGGCCACAGCGCCGCACCGGTTACACCTGAGACCATGCCGTAACAATTGGGGCCGACTACGGGCATGCCCGCTGCTGCGACGAGGAGCTCACCGGCGAGGTCGCTGCCGGTGGAGTCGACCTCGCCAAATCCGCTGGCGTAACAGATCGCCGCACCCGCACCGATGGCAGCCAGCGAGGCAACCACTTCCACTGTGGCGGACCGATTCACAGCAACCAGAGCCGCGTCGGGCGAACCCGGCAAGCTGTTTACCGACGCAAAGGGTGACCGATGGTGATCCGGATGCACATACCAAAGTTCGCCAGCGAAACCGAGCTGTTTGCACTGCCGCAGCGCCGTCAGAGCGGGTTCCCCACCAATGAACGCCAAAGACCGTGGCCGAAAGAGCCGAAGCAGGCGACCTGGCGACTCGTTCATCCCCCGAGTGGTCGCAACAACTCGCGTGAGATTATGTGGCGCTGAATTTCGCTTGTACCGTCCCAGATCCGGTCGACGCGGGCGTCACGCCATATGCGTTCCAGTGGCAGTTCCGCCATTAGCCCCATCCCGCCGAGAATCTGGATCGCCTCGTCGGATACGAACTGCAACATCTCCGTGGCGGAGATCTTGGCCATGGCAGCGTCGCCGTCGGACATGATGCCCCGATCCATCCTCCAGGCAGCTCGGTAGGTCATCAACTCGGCCTCAGCGATCTTGGTGGCCATGTCGGCGAGTTTGAATGACACACCCTGAAACATGCCGATCCGGCGACCGAACTGTTTGCGTTCAACAGCGTATTCGCTGGCCACCCGCATGGCCCGGTCTGCCCTTCCGAGACTAACGGCGGCAACCTGCAGGCGAGAAGCCGCGAGCCATTCGTTGGCCACCTCGAATCCTCGGTGCAGTTCGCCGAGCAGCTTGGAGCCGGGAATGCGGGCAGCTTCGAAGTTGATGATGAAGTTGTGATAGCCGCGGTTTGACACACAGTTGTAGCCCGGCAGCACCTCAACGTTCGGCTGATCGAAGTCCACAAGAAATGCGGAGATCAACTTCTTTTGGCCGTGTGCGGTGTCCTCAACGCCGGTGGCGGCGAACAAGATCACATAGTCGGCGAGATCGGCGTGGCTGATGAAGTGCTTAGTGCCCGTAATGACGTAGTCGCCCCCATCGGGTTCCGAACGACAGGCCATGGAACGCATATCGGAACCGGCGCCCGGTTCACTCATGGCTAGACAGTCCACCCGCTCGCCGCGAACGGTCGGCAGTAGGTACTCGGTGATCTGATCGCCTTCACAGGCCTGCAGAATGTTCGACGGTCGAGCGACGATGTTGTGCAGTGCATATTGGGTCCAACCGAACACCCTCTCGACGAGCGCCAACGTGACGTTGTCAAGACCGCCTCCGCCCAGTTCGGCAGGCATGTTGGCGGCATAGATGCCCGCTTCGATGGATCTCCGCCTTATCTGGTCGAGCAGCTCCGCCGACACCTCCCCGCTGTGTTCGACCTCGTTTTCGTGGGGAACGAGTTCACGCTCAACGAACAAGCGAACCGTGTCAACGATCATTTCCTGGTCATCGTTCAGACCGAAGTCCATAATCCAACCTCCTTGGCTGCTGCATCGCCCTTCGACGTCTCAGGCTTGGCCAAATCCGCTGCACGGTATAGCCATTGACAAGCCCACAGGCCTGTGGATTGCGGCGTGGGCGTCCGCAACCGCTTCCAAAGCCGCAGCCGGACCCTTTGGTATTGGCGAGACCTTGCCTGCGTTCGTGTCGACGTGCAGCAACATCTGCTCAGTGGTGCACAACAGTTCGTCGGTCAGCCCGTGATACATGAAATGGTGGATATGCACCCGCTTGGTGTCAACACCTAGCACATGGGTGGCGACGCGCAGTGGTTCAGCAAGCCGCAACTCGCCCAGATAATTGATGTGGGTCTCCACGGTGTACAGGGATCCGCCCGCGGCCCGGTAGTCCTCATCAATGCCGATGTATCGAAACAACTTGTCCGAGGCCCATCCGAAGGCAGTCAAAAAGGCCGCCTCGGTCATGTGCCCGTTGTAGTCAACCCAGTCCGGCTCCACCCGCGCGGCATAAAAGTTCAGCGGGACGGGCACCACCTGTTGTGGCGACCAGACACGGTCCACTGTGCTGTGGATCCGGGCTTCGCGGCGCGCCATCAGCTTCCCGGCACCGATATTGAGCGGGCGCAACGACCTCATCAACGAGATCAAAGAATCGTCGCGTAGTTGTTCAAGTTCGCGAACCGGGCGTCCCGCGGCCTGTTCCTCGCAACCCGCCGCCATCTTGGAGATGAGTTCGGCACTGTGTTCGGGTCCATCGAAACGAGCCCACGGCGCGTCGGGACCGAACTGAGCGAGCATGTGACGCATTCCGCCCAGTCCACCCGCGAGATGAAACGTAAGGTTCGTACCCATCGCCGACCAGCGCAGACCAGGCCCGTAGACGATCGCGTCGTCAAGTTCGGCTGTGGTGGCTACACCGTCATTTACGAGATGCAACACCTCACGCCACATCGCCTCTTGGAGACGATCAGATAGATAGCCCTCAATCTCGTTGCGCACCACGAGGGGATACATGACGAGGTCGTCGTAGTAGTCCACAGCGGCTTCGACGGTGGCGGGACTGGTCTGTTTGCCTGCCACGACCTCCACCAAGGGCAACAGATACACCGGGTTGAACGGATGCCCGATCACGATGCGTTCGGGGTGCGCGCAGCCGTCTTGAAGGGCGCTGGGCAACAGCCCCGACGAACTTGACGCGATGATCGTCGACGGGTCACTGTGTTCGGCGAGGGTCTTCAGCAGCGAACGCTTGATGTTGATGTCTTCGGGAGCGTTCTCCTGGATCCAGTCGGCCCTTTCGGCAAGCTCTTCGGCGCTTTTTGAGAACGACACCCGGTCAGGGTCTGCTCCGGCGAACAGTCCGAGACGGGTTGCCGCTGGCCAGGCACTGCGGATTGAGTTGGCAAGGTGTTGCGCAGCGTCGGGAGCCGGATCCCACGCCATCACGTCATAGCCCCGAGACAATGCACGTACCGCCCAACCCGAGCCAATCACCCCAGTGCCAGCAATACCAATCGTTCGTGGCTTTTCGCTGTTCTGGACCGGCATCTGCACCAAAACTTGCTCCTGTGACGGCGGAAGCATAGAGGTTACCGATCGTCCGGATTGGTACGCCACGTACCGAATAGAACCGTTAGATATGGCCCGTATAGAGGTTACCGATCGTCCGGATTGGTACGCCACGGCGTATCCGAGTGAACTGAGATCATCCACCGATCCGTTGAATCTTCGCGTAGCGCCCAGCCGGGTCGGTGGTTTCGGGGCTGGTGGGTTGTGGGGTCGGTGTTCGTCTTGTTGGCCACCGCCGCCGGACTGGGGTTCTACGGGCTGGCTATCTACCTTGACGCGATCACCGACGAGAAGGGATTCTCCACCACCAGCGTGTCGCTGGCCACGTCGATGTTCTTCGTGATCTCCGGGGTGGCCGGTCGGCTAATCGCGCCCCTGATCGAAACCCGAGACATCCGCTGGGTGGTGGGTGCTGGCGCGTTGATCGGATCGGGATCGCTGTGGGCGCTCGGGACTATCAACAACGTGACGCAGATGTACCTCGTCTACGCCGCGTTCTCGGTGGGTTTCGCCCTTTCAGGGTTGGTACCGGCGACCACATTAATCACACGCTGGTTTCATACGCGCACGTCTGTGGCATTGTCGGTGGCGTCAACCGGTCTCTCCGTCGGAGGGTTGACCCTGACCAAGTGGGCGTCGTCGCTGATCGATAGCCGAGGGATTGTTGATGCCGCCCCGCTGCTCGCGATCGTCTATCTGGTGCTGATTGCGCTCACCCTGCCCACCATGTGGCCAAACCCGGATCATCGCGGGCCGCAGACCATCACAGACGGTGTCGACTATCCCGACGCGGTTGGATCGCGGTTCTTCAAGGTGATGGTCGCCGGATCGGTGTTGTGTATGGCTGCGCAGGTAGGAGCCATAACCCAGATCGCCAAACTCGGCACCGAGAGAATCGACCGGCCAACGGGTGCGCTGGCCGTGTCGGTGCTAGCCGGAACAAGCATCATCGCCCGGCTGATTGGCGGGGTGGTCGTGGAGAGAACACCGATCATGACGACAGCGATCTCGCTTGCGGTGCTTCAAGGTTGCGCGCTTGGGGTGCTCGGTTTCGCCGAGTCGACGATGACGCTGCTGCTGGGGGCTGTTCTGTTCGGCATAACTGTAGGCAACCTCTTGATGCTGCAACCTTTGATCATCGCGAAAGCCTTCGGCGTCCGGTTCTATGCGCGAATCTTCGCACTGCAACAACTTCTGGTGACCGTCGGAATTGCTGCAGGGCCTGCCATCCTCGGATTTCTTCACGATCAAGCCAGTTACCGCGTGAGTTATCTCGTCGCTGCCGCGATCTCCGCGTCTGGGGGAATCGTGTGGATGTTCTCGGGCACCATGCGACCATCACCGAGCTCCGTGTGACCCAATCATGGTGTGTGGCTCACAGCACTCCACACGATCCCGCCCCGCACCTACCAACCCCACAAGACCCAAACTTGATCAATGACACAACGCACTCCACACGGATCCGCCCCGCACCTACCAACCCCACATAACCCAAACCTGATCAATGACACAAGACACTCCACACGATCCCGCCCCGCACCTACCAACCCCACATAACCCAAACTTGATCAATGACACAAGACACTCCACACGATCCCGCCCCGCACCTACCAACCCCACATAACCCAAACTTGATCAATGACACAAGACACTCCACACGGATCCGCCCCGCACCTACCAACCCCACATAACCCAAACCTGATCAATGACACAACGCACTCCACACGATCCCGCCCCGCACCTACCAACCCCACATAACCCAAACTTGATGTGTGGACTCAAGAGGGTGTGGTCTTCATTTCCAGATGCAACCGAGATCCGCTCCATGGGTGTGCTCTGGCTACTTCCTCGTTGAGGTCGCTGCCGAGGCCAGGATTAGGCGATGGGATTACATAACCGTCCTCCCAGCGGATCGGATCGGTCAACAGCTGGGCATAAAACCCTGAGAAATCCTGAATCGATTCGAGGATCAAGAAGTTGGGAATACATGTGGACAACGCGATGTTGGCCAACGCTTCGATCGGACCGCAATACAGATGCGGTGCCAAGTGTGCGTGATACGCCTCGGCGATCGCCGCGATCTTCTTGGTCTCGAGGATGCCTCCGCTTCGACCCAACGCTGGCTGCAGAATCGACGCAGCAGAGGCCTGCAACACCCGGTGGAACTCCCATTTAGTGGTGAGACGCTCGCCGGTGGCGATAGGGATAGACGTGGAGCGCGCCACTCGTGCCATCTCCGACTCGCACTCTGGCGGGATCGGCTCCTCAAGCCACATGGGATCATACGGCTCGAGTCGTCTGGCCAGCCGGATGGCTCCAGCGGCGCTGAACTGACCATGCGTGCCAAACAGCAGATCGGCTTGGTCTCCCACCGCTTCACGGATCCGGCGCACGAACGCCTCGCTGCGGGCAAGGTCGGCGAGGGCTGGCATCCGAGGGTCATAGACCGTGTAGGGACCTGCCGGATCGAACTTGACGGCTGTGAATCCACGCTCCACGGTGGCCGCGGCCACTTCGGCCGCGGAGTCGGGGTCTTCGTATACGCCTGGGTGATCGTCGTCGGGGTAAAGGTAGGTGTAGCTGCGGAGTCTGTGATGGACCCGACCGCCCAGCAGTTCGTAGACCGGCTTACCCAGAGCCTTTCCGCAGATGTCCCAGCATGCCATCTCAATGCCAGACAGCACAGAGTTGAGCGACACGTCCGGTCGAAGCGTGTATCCCGAACCGTAGGTGTTGCGCCACATTGCTTCGATCTGGAACGGATCGTTGCCGATGAACCAACGCCGGATCACGTCCGTGGCCATCTGTTCCACAACCTCGGGGCTGAAGGTAGCGGCGTAGATCTCGCCGTAGCCCACCACCGCGTCGTCGGTGATCAACTTGACGAAGACGAAGTAGCGACCGCCGAAATGCGGGGGCGGGTTAGCCACGACGAAGATCTCACTGCTGGCTATCTTCACCGTGCTTGCTCGCCCTTCATCGTGCTTGCTCGCCGTCGAACCTGATCACGTTGCGGCGCACCGACCCTTCCGCGAGTGAAGTCACCGCCTCATTGATTCTCTCCAGCGGAAAGGTTTCGCTGACCAGCTCGTCGAGCATGTAACGGCGTTGGCGATAAAGATCAACGAGGGTGTCAATATCAATCCGGAGACATCCTGATCCCATCTTTGATCCGAGCAGGCGCTGGGAGGACTCTGCGAGCATGGTCGTGTCGATCTCGGGATTCACCCCGGTTTCGGTCATGCCTACAATCACGACAGCCCCGCCGGGTGCAGCCAACCACTGCGCCGCCGAGATCGCGGATCCGGATCCCACCGTCACAAATACATAGTCGACACCTCGATTATCAGCGATGCTGCGAACCCGGCTGATCGCGTCGGGCGCCGAGGGATCCACGGCGTGGCTCGCGCCGAACTCAACGGCACCGAGACGTTTGTCGGGTGCGGGGTCAACAGCGATGACTGTTCGAGCCCCGGCCAGTACCGATGCCTGCACCGCGTTGAGGCCCACTCCCCCACAACCAACTACCGCCACATGGCTGCCAACCTCAACGCCTGCAGTGTTAACGACAGCTCCGTACCCTGTGATCACGCCGCAACCAAGCAACGCGGCGCTTGACCACGGCACGAAATCTGCGACCTTCACGACCTGGGACGCGTGAACGAGGGCCAGCTCTGCAAAGGCGGCCGTATGCAAGCCATGCACGAGCGGTTCGCCCGAAGCAGAGACCAGAACAGTTCGGTTGTCGATCCCGAAGTCGCCGCTACAACAAGTACGGCTCCCCGAAACGCAGTCACGGCATCCGCCGCAGGACCGCATGAGCGAGACCACCACGCGATCACCCAGCGCTAGGTCAGCAACGTGTTCGCCTACCGACTCCACCACACCGGCCGCCTCATGGCCGTACACGGCGGGCAGGGTGCCACCCCAAGCACCGCGGGCATACATGATGTCGCTGTGGCAGATGGCGCACGCTTTCACAGCTACCCGGATCTCGCCCAGACCCGGCTCGGCGATCTCAACGTCTTCGATCTCAAAGGGAGAGCCGAACGCCCGGCATACCGCTGCCTTCACCATCGCGACCGCACGCTTGACGGATCCGGGCCTTGGTTCACATTGCGGCCACGGCGTCACACAACATGACCGTGCAGGTGGGTTTGGGCGGGTCGGTTTCTGGCAGTAGGAACCGCCAAAAGATCGTGCCGCGACGGTGGCCACCGGTATCCAGCCAGTTCGGCACCTGCGGATCGCGGTGAGCGATCACGATCCGATAGCTTCCATCGGCCTCATAATGGACCTGGGCGGCGTTAAGCGAGGATCGCCGATAACGGTAGTCCAAGGTTTGCATGTGGACGTTCCACAACATCACATTGGCGAAAACCCCCGGCGGAAGGCTGCCTGTCATTACCAGAGCCTCGTCAGGGCCGAGATCCCAGCGACCCTGGCTGTAGTGGATGTCCGCAGCACCGGGAACGGGAAGGCCAGTGTCGCGAAAGCTGAACGGCTCGGCGACCTCGTTTGTAATGTTGGACACGAACGCCACCTCGGATCTTCTTCCGGGTCTTGTCTGTCCGATCGTCACCTGCCGTAAGAACGCAATCCCCTCAGCCATGCGACTCGCGATCGTGGTGTCGTCAAGACGCGCGGGCAAGTCGTCGCTGTCAACGGTGATGTCGATCTCAACCTGCACCGCCGGATCGTTCTGTGCGGAGACGAGACGCTGATAGTAGCTGCGGACGATCAATACGTGAGCGTCGGGTTTGAGGTGAACCCAGTTCCCGGGGTGCTCATCTGCGCTGAAAACAATCTCGTACCGGCCGTCCGCGCCAACATGCAGATCACGATCATTGACATCGCCGCGCAACGGGCCAGCCATTGCTCCGTCTGCTGCGGCGGCGTGCACAGTGAACGAGGTGTAGCACTCCTCGAAGATGCGGCCTCGTACCCGGTAGGTACGGTCACTGTGGATCCGTGAGAAATGGTAGATCGCATCGGGGTTATCGCCTTGGAGTTTGCGAGCCGGGCTGACGATCGACGCGAACCGTGGATGGTCAGGATCACCATCCCAGTAGAGTTCCGACATCGCCGACAGCATCTGACCGACATATCGGTAGGCTTCGGCCACCTCAATGGGATCATCGAAACGGTCACCAGCAACGTAGTTGTCACGCACGTCAACGAGAGCGGCGATCAACTCGTTGAATTGGGCCAGAGCCTTGGGTGCATGGCGAGCGTCGGACACGTTCCTACCTGCGGGGGCGATCCCCGAAACCGACGCCGCAGCGATTGATGTAATCGGCAACAGAATCGTTTGCGTCGCCAATCAAGACAGTTCCCGCAACGCCCGTTTGAACGCCAATCCCAGCATGGTTGGGTTGGACTGTTCGGGGCATGAAGCGCATAAGTACTGCAACACTAACCGTTGTACGTCAGTCCTCAAGAACGACGTTGTAGCGGTCTATGTAGTCGGCAAAATCGTCGCGAACGGTCGCCTCGTCGAGACCGAGACGGCGAGGGTCATAAGTATGCGCCCCGAACTTGCCTTTGGGCTTGTGGGCGAGGTACCCAGAGACCCGGTCACCCATGTTGTCTGGCAATTCAAGGCCGAGGTCGCGGTAGATACCTTCGATTGCCGCCAAAGGATCCGACATCAAATCCCGGAAATGCAGGTCTGTGATTTGCTCCGCAGGGACCAGGCCTTGATCACGCTGGGTTATGGCCGCGCCGAGAAGGAACTGGTAAGTAATTGACATGTACGGACCGCGTTGAGACATGTCGACAGCGTCGCTTCGCATCCAGCGCAGCACGCCGGTCAGGTTGGCGCTGGACCCAACGAACTTCACTGGATCGCGGTGGGTGTGCACGACCAAGGCATCGGGGTAGGTGGCGAACAGCATCGGCAGGAACCCGAGATGCGCCGGTGTCTTGAGAAGGAACCGGCGCGGTTCGTTGTCGAAATGCGCCAGGGTCTGCAAGAACGCCCGGTGAAAGGCATAAATCGCGGCCTCAGAATCCGGTGAAACATTTGTTTGCGTATCAAGGTTGTGCATCATCGTCCAATGCCAACTCCGGAACTCAGGCTGAACGAAATGCACGCATTCACATGGCAGATCGGCTCGGAGTTCGTGCATGGTAATGAAGTCGGGATGAATATCGGACCAGAACTCCTGTTCGGGTTCGGATCGTTCCAGGACGGTTGCCGGCCCGGTGTCGATCGGACCCAACGGATGATGAGCCTCATGGGCATACACGGGCCTGAGTCCGGAATCCAACGCAAGCAACTCAAGCAAAATTGAGGTACCCGTCCTTGGCGGACCCAGGATGAACAACGGAGCCTCGATGGGTTTGCACCGGATCGTCGGTTCACGATTCCAGATTTCAACCAGGCGGAGACGAGTCTGCAGACACCGCAGGACCTCCGCCCGTGCCGAGAGTCTCCCGAGCACGGTGAGCTCCGCGGGGCCGTCCAAAGCGGCGAGGAGCCGCCGGTAACCTTCGGCCCAGCCGAGCTCATCACCGAAGTCACTGAGGCTGGTAGTTAGAACCGCGACCTCAAGCAGCTCATCAGCATCTAAGTGAACTAGATGCTGCGCACCGCCGACGGCCGCTGCGAACAAGTTGAGCCGACGAACCCAATCGGGATGCTCCAACCAGTCGGTGAGTTGACGTGATACCACAGGACGCCTCCACAATGGCCGCAACCTGCTGCGGACCTTGAGACGACCGTACCGTGAACATTGGTTGGCAAGCTATTTCACAGGGATAACCTTGCTTTATGGTATTCTCGCTTCCTCCGCTTCCGTATGAACCAGACGCCCTTCATCCACACATCACCAAACAGACGATCGGATTTCATTACGGCAAACACCATGCGGGCTACGTCGCGAACCTCAACCGGTTGATCAACCGCAGCGAGATGGGCGAGGCTTCGCTTGAGGCAATCATCACCGATGCGGGACCGGGTGAGTTGTTCAACAACGCCGCACAGATCTGGAACCACACCTTTTATTGGAACTCAATGCGGCCCAATGGCGGCGGAGATCCGTCTGCTCGCTTCCAAAGGGCGCTGGCCGACGATTTCGGCAGCGTCAACGCATTCAAGCAACGATTCGCAGCCGCAGCCGCAGCCAAGTTCGGTTCGGGGTGGACCTGGCTGGTGCACAGCAACAACGGGCTCAGCGTCATAAACACCGACGACGCCGAGACTCCGCTGGCCGACAACATGACCCCACTCGTCACGATTGACGTATGGGAACACGCTTACTATCTTGATTACCAAAACTCCCGCAAGGAGTATGTGCAGGCATTCATGCAACACCTGATCAACTGGGAGTTCGCCGAGGCGAACTACAACGCAGTTGGTGGCTGAGCATTCCGAACAGTTGGCAATACTGCTTGGAGCATGACTGGCGAGATTCGAGACCAATGTGCAGCGCCACCCGCGGCGTGGGCAAACTGCATGTATGAACGACGCTGATCTGACCACGGTCACCGCAGCCCTTGATGAGTTGCTTGCCCGACACAACCCGAGCGACGAAAGCTACCACAAGTTCAGAGGTCACCAGTTTGACGCCGGGTTGGCGTGGGTGAACCATCCGGAGGGCCACGGCGGCCTCGGAGTTGATCGCAGGCTGCAACGGATGGTCGAGTCTCGCCTGCGCAAGGCCGGTGCGCATGCCATGGATCCGGCGGCCTTTTTTATGTACCTGGTTGCACCCACGATCGTCACACACGGATCCGAAGCGGTGCGTAAGCGCTTCCTGCGGCCATTGTTCACCGGCGAGGAAAGGTGGTGTCAGCTTTTCTCCGAACCCGGTGCAGGATCGGACTTCGCCGGTTTGGCCTGCCGGGCCACCCGAGACGGCGAAGAGTGGACAATCAACGGGCAGAAGGTGTGGAACACCCTCGCTCACGTCGCGGACTGGGGAATGCTGGTCACCCGTACAGACCCCGGTGTTCCCAAGCATCGCGGAATGACCTACTTCGCTCTTGACATGCGGGCTCCCGGGGTTGACGTCCGTCCGCTACGTCAGATCACAGGCGAGGCCGAGTTCAACGAGGTCTACCTAACCGACGTCAGGGTACCGGATAAGTATCGCATCGGCGCTGAGGGTGAAGGTTGGCGGGTGGCAATCACAACCTTGATGAACGAACGCAACGCGATAGGTGGCGGGGGCGGTGGAACGAGAAAAGGCGAGGGTGCGATCTCACGGCTGATGAGTCTGTGGCGCGCTGCCCCTGAACACCGTCGGACCGCGACCCAGCGTGATGACGTGATCCGACTTTGGATCCGGGCCGAGACCCTGCGTCTCACCAACGCCAGAGCAAGGCAACTGGCCAAGGCAAAGAACCCAGGACCGGAGGGCTCGGTCGGCAAGGCGATGTGGGCGACTCTCAATCAAGACATTTACACCAAGGCCGTTGATCTGGTCGGCATGGAGGGCCTAACCAACCTCGACTACACCTTCAGACGGCCCGGCGAAGTCGACCTGGACGGGATGGGACCCACAGAGGGGCGTGCCTTCCTGCGTGCTCGGGCGAACTCGATTGAGGGCGGCACAACCGAGGTCATGAAGAACATCCTCGGCGAGCAGGTCCTTGGCCTGCCCGGCGAACCCCGCGTGGATAAGGAGATCCCCTGGATTGACGTCCCGCGAAACTAATCCCCGAGCCCGAAACTCGCTGCATACGCACCAACCAACCACCAACCAACCGCTTGGTGACACAGCGATGCAGAACACAACAGCAGCGGTTACGAGCGCACAGCCTGGAAACTTCATCGCCGATCTGCACGCAGCCGCCGCTGGCCGCGAAGACACGGAGTTTCTGATCGTTGAAGGCGGCGAAACGATCACCTACGTAGAGATGTTCGAACGTGCCTCGCGCTATGCGCGGGTGCTGTCTGACGCTGGCGCGATGCCTGGCGATCGGATACTGGTAGCGGTAGACAAGTCGGTCGACGCCGTCGCTGTTTATTTGGCGTGCCTGCATTCGGGCACGGTGCACCTTCCGATCAATATTGCCTTGACCGACAATGAGATCGCCTACTGCGTTGATGACGCAGAACCGGCTGTGGCTGTGGTAGATCCAACACGTTCGGGCGGGATCGGCACCGGGATCACCGTCCTTACCCATCCCGGCAACGGTGAAGGCACACTGGCCGAAGCTGCTCGCGGCGCCGGTCCGATCCCGGTGACCAAGCGCGCAGACACCGATCCTGCGGCATTGCTTTACACATCAGGCACTACCGGACGTCGCAAAGGTGTCGTCCTAACCCACAAGAGTCTGCGGCTCAATGCCGGTGCCTTGCATTCGGCTTGGCACTTCGGACCCGCGGATCATCTCATCCACTGTCTGCCCCTGTTTCACGTGCATGGACTGTTCGTTGCACTGCACTGCGCAATGCTCTCGGCGGTTCCGGTGACATTCCTGCAACGTTTCGATCCGGCTGCGGTAATTGCCGCTTTTGATCGGGCGACTGTCTTCATGGGGGTACCGACCCACTACCGACGCTTGCTTGATACCAGCAACCTGGACCGATCCACCTGTGGGGGGATGCGGCTTTTCCTGTCGGGGTCGGCGCCGCTGCCCGAGGCGACATTCGCCGAGTTCGCCAAACGCAGCGGCCACGTCATCTGTGAGCGCTACGGCATGACCGAGACGCTGATCATGACGTCAAACCCCTACGACGGTGAACGAGTACCAGGGACCGTCGGTTTTGCGGTCGCCGGGGTTGAGTTGCGAATCACCGACCCTGAAGGGGAGATCTGCGAGCCGGGTGTGGCGGGCATGGTAGAAGTTCGCTCTGAGCAAACGACTGCTGGTTACTGGAAACGGCCGGAGCTCACCGTGCAGCGAGGAGGCTGGTTCCCGACGGGTGACATGGGCAGTATCGATGATGATGGACGCCTCAGGTTGCATGGGCGATCCGATGATGTGATCATCAGCGGCGGCGAGAACATCCATCCCGCCGAGATCGAAGCGGTTCTGGAATCCGTCGACGGGATCGTTGAGGCGGCCGTGTTCGCAACCATCGATCCAGACCTCGGCGAGGCTGTTACAGCCGCCGTTGTAACCTCTGCAGTTGCGCCGGACACCACCACCATTCGAACAGCGCTGGATGCGAAACTCGCTCGGTACAAACACCCCAAACGGATGATCTGTGTCGCTTCGTTGCCGCGCAACGCCATGGGAAAGCTCAACAGGGCGACCCTGCGGGATTGCTACACAACTTCTTGATTCTCAGGGTCTTGATTCTCAGGGTCAGGGTCTTGATTCTCAGGGTCAGAGTCTTGATTCTCAGGGTCAGAGTCTTGATTCTCAGGGTCAGAGTCTTGATTCTCAGGGTCAGAGTCTTGATTCTCAGGGTCAGAGTCTTGATTCTCAGGGTCTTGGTTCGAGGGGCTGCTCCGGCGCCAACCGAACAGCCATCGTGCAGCGGCCGCCAAGGCGACGAGCAACACCGACGGGATCGCCACCAGCAGCGTGCCACGGCGAACTGCACCCTCATAGGTTTCGATGAGAGATTCTGCCTCGTGTTGGGATTTGGCGAACTCACCCTGTTCCCACAGATCCAGTATCCGTCGGAGTAGAGCATCTGAGTCATAGTTGAACAGACCGATCCCGGCGAGCAGCCCATGGTCGGCGGTGACAAGAGACTGAGCTTCAGCCACGAAATCGATTGCCTCACGTTGATCTTCAAATACCCCCCACGCCACAGCCATCGTCGCGTCCGCCGACTCGAACTCGGTGCGCAGATGCGGGCCGATCGCCAGCCCTTCGCGATCCGCGATGGCTCTGAGTTCGTCACGGGCTATGACCAGTTCGGACACGGCTTGCCTGCGGGCAGCGAACTCGGCGAAGCGCCAATCGGCCATCGGTGTTCGCAGGTAAGGGGGCAGCGACCAGCCGTCGGCGGTGTCGGCGAGTTCAAAGTAAGCGACTCTGGCCGACCGGCGTCGTTCGATCTCGGTTTCAGATGCTCCCTCAGCGACGAAACTCGCTGCAATTTGCGCGCCGGTGACGTTCTCGAAGGCATCGAGCACCATGCGCCAGTCCACCGGATCAACCCGCACGGTTCGCGCCGAGCCAGAATAGGTGATCTCGTCGCCGGCCAAAGCAGCGAACACGCCGTGAGCGGACTCTGGGTCGATTGGGGCCAACGCGTCGACAATGGCTCCGGTCCAACCACCTCGTTCAGGTGATTCGCCACTGGATGCAGCAGCCGCGGCGACCGCGGCGACCGTATCATCAAGCAGGGCCTCCTCAACCCAGTCGATCGAGGCGAGAACCTCCCTGGCGATGACCTCGGTGTAGATGCCGAGGTCCGCCTCGGGCGATACCACAGCGATGCCGCGATCCGCGACGGGGTACCGGACCGGAGCCTCGCCGGACCACCCGTGACGGATCTCGATAGGTCGGTCCGACGACAGGCCCGTGCGTTGCACGACCAGTGCCGACGCCTGCTCAACGAGGCCGATCGCGTCCCTGGCGGTGGCCCGATCAAGGGTCGCAAGGGTTAGATCAAAGTCCTCGGACACCACGTCTTGGCGTAAAAGCGCGGCAGGATCCTCCACAACCAGCGGGATCGGCTGAAACGCAACTGGGTCAACGGCGGTGAAGACCGAATTGTCGTCTTCGGTATTGACATCCCATCGGTGGGCTTGCACAACGCCGAACCGGGCCGGAATGTGCACCTCAACCGAACCCGAACCCGAACCATGCGCCGCGGCGAAGGGAGCAACCGCAATCAAGCCCGGTGATATGTAGGCCAACGCGTCAACGTCACCGGCTGATCCAACGATGTAGACGAGTTGGCCTTCGAGGGTTTCGCCCGGCTTGATCGGCGGCTGAAAGGTCACCACCACCGACGAGAAGCGATCGTCGGATCCGAAGATGACCGTCTGAGCATCGGCACCGCCCATGGTTGCCGACACGATGTTCGCTCCTGTCGGCAACTGTTCGAAAAAGGCACCAAATGAGATGTCCGAGGTGGAGTTCGTGAACCGATATGAGACCGTCACGGTTGCGGAGCGGGTCTCGGGGTTGATGAGCACCACCGTGGTAGCTGTGGCATCGAGGCCGAACGGATCGTTCTGGGCACCCGCGGTCACCGGGGCCAGGATCGGCGCCAGGATCATGCATAAGACGACCAGCCACCGCAACACGACCTCGAACGCTACCGGATCAAGGTCTGTGCTCTACGGTGCAGACATGGCTCATCGGGCGTGTACGACATGGAATTGAAGGTCACCAGCTACCAGCGGGTCGGCGAGTTGGCTATCATCTCCCTTTCGCGGCCGCACCGTCGAAATGCCTGGACTGGGCGGATGCATGCCGAACTACGCCACTTGCTGCAACGAGCCGAAGGCGATCCTGTTGTTCGTGTCGTGGTGATCACCGGTGACCCCAAAGGAAAGGCTTTCTGCGTGGGAGCGGACCGCGCGGCGCTTGACTCGCATCTCGAAAGGGGTGGCTACGTCCCCGGCACGCCCGCTGATATCGCTACACCGGGTTACGGGGCCGCTCCCGAGCTCGCTGCTGACTTCGCCTTCTTTCTCGGCCTTGAGACGGTCACAGTGGCCGCGGTCAATGGTGCAGCCGCGGGTGTCGGTTTCGTGCTTGCTTGCTGGTGCGACCTGCGTTTCGTAGCGTCAGACGCCAAGCTCACGCCTTCCCACGGCAAACTCAACCTTCCCGTCGAGTACGGCCTTTCCTGGCTGCTTCCCCGCCTGGTGGGTCACGGTCGAGCGACGGAGATCCTCATGTCAAGTCGGTTCGTATTGGGTGACGAGGCCCACCGCATAGGTCTGGCGACACGTGCGCTGCCAGCCGAGGAGGTCCTCAACGCAGCGGTCGCCTACTCCGAGGATCTGACCCGCGATGTGAGCCCCAAGGCGCTGCGTGCCACCAAACGCCAACTAGCAATCGACACATTCCGCAACGATCCGGCGGAGTCGGTACGAGAAGCGCAGGCACGACTCGAAGCAATGGTCCGCGACTACGATTACCGCGAAGCATTGCAGGCGGTTGCTGAACGGCGCACGCCTCGCTGGCAGGATCGCTGATCCGATTATCAGCTCAGCAGGCTGGCCAGCGCCCAGATCGTTGACAGCGCTCCCACACCGATGAACACAAGACTGCGGCCAAGCGGCGCGCGGCGCTTGGCCGCACTGCCGGGCGGGTTCAGCAATGCCACGACATGACCCACCAGCATGGCGCCACCCAGCGCCAGCACCAGCCAGGCGGCTATGTCCTCACCGAGAAACACGGCCTAGACCTCGCGGCGGGCCAGGTTGCGAAACGATGTGAACCTAGAGTTAAAGCCGAGTTCAATCATGCCGGTCGGGCCATTGCGGTGCTTGGCGATGATCACCTCGGCAGTACCCTCAGAGTCCGATCCCTTATTGTAAACTTCGTCGCGGTATAAGAACAGAACAACATCGGCGTCTTGTTCAATGGCTCCTGACTCTCGTAGGTCCGACAGCACCGGGCGCTTGTCTTGGCGCATCTCAACGTTGCGGGACAACTGCGACAGTCCCAAAACCGTGCACTGCAATTCGCGTGCCAGAATCTTCAGGCCCCGTGATATCTCCGCTACTTCAACCTGACGGTTTTCCGCCGTGCGGAGGCCGGTCATCAACTGCAAGTAGTCAACAACAATCAAACCAAGTCCGCCAACCCGGCTACGCAATCGTCGAGCCTTGGCTCTGATCTCCATGATCGTCAAGGCCGGGTTCTCGTCTATCCACAAGGGAGCGTCGGCCAGTCGCCCGATTCCCTTGTTCACATTGACCCAGTCGGGGTCGGAGAGCTTGCCGTCGCGCATCTTCTTGGCGTCCACGCTCGCCTCAGCAGACATAATTCTCTGCGTCAGCTCAAAATGCCCCATCTCCAAAGAGAAAACCAGGGTCGGAATCATGCTGCGCACAGCCACATGCACAGCGATGTTGAGACCAAATGCGGTCTTGCCCATCGCCGGGCGAGCACCCACAACCACGAACGCACTCGGCTGCAAACCCGAAAGCCTTTCGTCAAGGTCAACGAAACCCGTGGGGGTGCCCACTATTGCGCCTCCTGATTCATGGAGTTGCTCGATCCGGTCAATGGCGACGCGAAGAAGGTCCCCAATCTCAGCCATGGTGTCGTCCGAGCGTCCCTGAGCAACCTGGAAGATCATGTTCTCAGCGGCGTCAACAGCAGCCGGGACGTCCTCAGGAACACTGAAACCGATCTCGGCGATCTCGCTGGCCACCTCAATCAGACGGCGCAACGTATAGCGCTCCGAGATGATCCGCGCGTAGTTCGCCGCGTTGGACGTGGCGGGGGTGTTGACCTGAAGGCGCAACAACCCGTCGAGCCCGCCGACCGAGTCGATCACACCGGCACGATCCAAGGCCTCCGCAACCGTGACCGCGTCCGCGGGTTCGCCTGCCGCATACAAAGTTGAGATCGCTTCAAACACATGCGCGTGAGAAGGTCGATAAAACCGATCGGTACCCGTGAACTCCAACCCATCTGCGATCGCGTCACGCGACAACAGCATCGCGCCAAGCAAAGATTCCTCCGCCTCAAGATTGTGCGGCGGCACACGCGGCCCGCGGCGCGGAGGCGCCTCCTGCATCACCATAACTTCACACTGTCAGCTCATACATCACGGGAACACATCGTTTCCGCGCCTGGCTGCTATGGCGAACCCGTTCGGATCCGGCTCGGTGGCTGGTTCTTTGGCTGCTCCTACGCACTTTGCGAGTATGGCGAACCTGGTCTGTGAATTACCATAGGAAAAAGCTGGGGAAATCCGCACTAACGTGAGGAAACTCAGCCGCATTATGTGGACCTGCTAGGGAACAGTCACGGATTTGTTGTGGACAAGCGGGGTATCTGTCCACAAGAAATGTCCACAAAGCCTGTGTTCGACCAATTGTCGAGAGTGTGGATAACCCCTTAGTTCGTCCACAACCCGTAGATGCTGCGAGACCGGAAATTAGACAGCACCGCGGGGCCTCATAGGTTGACAACCTCAATGGTGATCGGGAACTCAACCTCAGCATGGAGCTTACACATGGCCATGGCCGAACCTAATTCCTTCAAAGGTGACTCCAGCGAGAGTTTCCGACGGTCAATAACAATACGTGCCTGTTGTTCAACAGCGGCCACAATGTCAGCAGCTCCAACCGAACCGAACAACCGGCCAGCCTCACTGGCTTTGGCAGCCACAGTTATGACCATCGGCACCAGGGTGGTCGCCACCCGCTCGGCTTGTGCACGGTCGGCTGCGTTCCGCCGTGCAGCAGCGGACCGCATTGCCTCCGCCTGTCTCTCAATTCCCTTGGAGGCCTTGATGGCAAGGCCCTTGGGACATAGATAATTCCGGAAGTAGCCAGCTGCTACATCAAGTTGATCACCTTTGCTGCCAAGACCGCTCACATCATCGCGAAGAATGATCTTCATCTCTTCGCCTCCGCAGACCTGCGATCTGCCTGGGTCGCTTCAGACGATTCGAAATCAACGTCGGAGGTATCAGCACCGTCGACTCTGCTTGATCCCGACGATCGCGACATCGAATTAGGCTGGCGACCACGATCACGTTCGCCGCGGCTGCTGCGCTGAGTCGTGACCCGTGTGCTGTAGGGCAATAGGGCCATCTCCCGGGCGATCTTTATGGCGTCGGCGCACATCTTTTGTTGCCGAGTCGAGTTGCCGGTCACGCGGCGGGAACGGATCTTGGAACGATCCGAAACAAACCGACGCAGAAGGCTGGCGTCTTTCCAGTCAACGTAATCAATCTGCTCGCTGGTGAGAATGCTCACCTTTTTCTTGATGCGGCGGTGGTTGTCTTTGTTGTTCTTACCACGCTGATTTGTCATGACTTTGGCCTCCACCTGCTCGTCGTCAATGCCGGGGAGCTGCAAACGAGAGCGTCGCCCGCCATCCCTGGGGAACTCCCTGTTGGGGAGTAATGCCGGGGAGCTGCAAACGAGAGCGTCGCCCGCCATAGTGCGAAGCGATGTCGTGTCGTCATTGATCCAACCCCGCCACGCTACGTATCAATATTAAATCTATTGATACCAAATCCTGCGCGCGAATCTCCATACCGAGCCACGATTCGAGCGGCCACATTCGCCGAAGAACCACTAAAAGGGCTCCTCGTCCATGTTGTAGGAACCGGAATCTGCCTTCGCAGCGTGCTTTGATCGCCCCCCATCGGTGCTGTACGAGGATGAGTCTCGACCGCGGGACCGATGATCACCACCACGTCCGCCGCCGCCACGGTCACTTCTGAACTCGTTGCGTGTCACCTTCGCGGCAGCCCAACGCAGGCTCGGCGCCACCTCATCCGCGACGATCTCTATCTTGGAGCGGCGATCGCCGCTCTGGCTCTCCCAGGATCGCTGCGACAAGGTGCCGAGCACAACCACACGACTTCCCTTTTCGAGAGACTCAGAGACGTTTTCGGCCAACGACCCAAAACATGAGATCTCAAAGAAGGAGACCTCCTCCTCGCCGTCCTGGCGGCGCTTGTTCCAAGCCAACCCAAAGTTGACGACGGCGGTCCCGTTCGCCGTGAACCGCATTTCGGGGTCGCGGGTAATATTGCCCACCACGTTGACGTTGTTGTTGAGTCCCACGATGTTGATCCTCCCTGAATCAGCTGACCGCAGCTGGCGCGGCGTCACCCAGCAAGCCACGACGAGTGGCCTCGTGCTCCGGGAGACGGAAGAGTTTGTGGCGGACGATGTCATCCGCTAGACGAAGCCGACGTTCGCAGCCGGGCAGACCCGGGTTCTCGGTAACGATCTCGAACACGATGTAGGTGCCTTCGTTCTTGTGGTCGATCTCGTAGGCGAACCTGCGCCGACCCCAGTTATCGGTAGACGCAACCGTACCCCCCTCGTCAACGATTAGGCCTTCGATACGGGAAATCACCGGCTCAACATCGTCCTCAGCAACATCACCATCAACGATTACCATTAATTCATACGCTCTGTGCATGAGGCGGCACCTCCTATGGACCCGACCCGGCCGGTGCCCCTTTCAGCGGGGCAGGTGTGTTTGCCCGACCCTTACTCGGACGACCTTTGCCAGGGCCTCGACACGTTATCGGCATTCGTTCATTGATCCGCACCCCTGCTTGCAACCATCGCCCAGGCGACACAACTCGAGCCGAACGGACACAGAGCGAACATAACAACGATCACCAGGTAATGGGACGCACGGATAAAGCCCAATCAGATAGCCTCGGCCGTCGTGCGTATCGCGGTCTTGGCCGGGAACCAACCCGGCGAGCAAAGGGTAGCTTTGACGCCCGCCGCCGTTGAAACGCTCGTTGACGAAGCTCACCGCGTCACCGTCGAAACCGGCGCCGGTGCTGGGATCCGGGCCGGTGACAGCGACTATCGCTCGGCAGGCGCGCAGATCGCAGCCAACAGATCCGATGCAATCAAAGGTGCCGACCTCCTCGTTTCGATTAGTTACACGGGCGCAGGCGAGGTTTGCGAGCAGCACACGGTGGTAGCACTTCTTGATCCGCTCCGGTATCCGCAGCGGATCTCGGAATTGGCCCGCGCTGGTGCCACGGCACTTTCGCTTGACCTTGTCCCGCGCATCAGCCGAGCTCAGACGATGGATGTGTTATCGTCAATGGCCACGGTGGCCGGGTACCAGGCCGCGCTCGTGGCAGCCGAACGACTCGGTCGCATGTTCCCGATGATGATGACCGCCGCTGGCACGGTTCTGCCAGCTCGAGTGCTGGTGATCGGAGCCGGGGTTGCAGGCCTGCAAGCCATAGCCACAGCTCGCCGGATCGGCGCGGTGGTGTACGGTTATGATGTTCGACCGGCCGCCACCGAACAGATCACCTCGCTCGGTGCCAAAGCCATTGATCTCGGCGCAACAACCGCTGCTGGCGATCCCGGTGGTTACGCCAAGGCGATCGACGAAGACGAGCAATCCAAACGACGCAAAGCCCTCGTCCCTCACGTAGCCGCGGCGGACGTGGTGATCACCACCGCGGCCGTACCCGGCGCAGACGCACCGCTGATTCTCACCACAGCCATGATCGAAGAGATGCTCCCGGGGTCTCTGATAGTCGACATCGTCGCCGATCAGGGAGGCAACTGTGATCTCACCCAACCCGATACCGAGGTAACCCATTGCGGTGTCACAATTCTCGGACCTACCAAACTCGAATCTGGAGTTGCACGAACCGCTGCGCAGATGTTCGCCAACAACCTGACGGCCTTGATTCGCCATCTCTGCGACGATGACCAGAATCTGGTGATCGACCCGAAGAATGAGATCACGTCGGCCATGCTTGTGGCCCATCACGGGGCTGTCGTACACGACGCAGTCAAGAAGGCCGTCGCACACGCCGAGGCCGGGGAGGCCGGATCGTGACATTCATCATGGCTTCGACGTTGTTCGTGTTGGCCGTGCTGCTAGGCGTCGAACTCATCACCAAAGTGCCGCCAACCCTGCACACGCCGTTGATGTCGGGGTCGAACGCCATCTCGGGAATCACGCTCATTGGTGCCCTCGTCTCCGCCGGAACTGATCACCGCACGCTCACTACGGCGCTCGCCTTTGGTGCTGTAGTGCTGGCCACAATCAACGTCGTGGGCGGGTTCTGGGTGACTGACCGGATGTTGACGATGTTCACACTTCGGCGGCGTCCACGTAAGACACGGTTGGAGGGGACCGGGAGCGACAGGTCGCCGGACCCGAGCACCAACTCGGACCCAAACAGCCAAAGCGACAGCACATGAGTCGTGCGGACGCCATAGCCGTCGGCTACCTGATTGCGGCTGTCTTGTTCATTGTAGGGCTCAAAGGCCTGGGTCGGCCCAGTACCGCCAGACGAGGCAACCTGCGCGGAGCCGCCGGGATGATGGTCGCGGTTGTGGTCACCTTGGCGGACCAGGCGATCGTTTCGTATTGGGTCCTGGGCGCGGGGCTGGCCGTGGGCACGGCCGTGGGTGTCTTGCTTGCCGTCAAAGTCCAGATGACTGCGATGCCGGAACTTGTGGCTCTTTTCAACGGGTTCGGCGGGGCGGCATCGGCCCTTGTGGCAACCGCATCCTTCGTGGAGGACATCGACCACGGAGGCATCACCGACCGCACTGCGGTGGCGGCAACGGCCACCGTCTTCATCGGGGCGCTCACCTTTACCGGTTCGGTGATCGCTTTCTTGAAACTGCGGGAGTCGCTTGCGTGGTCCGGGTTCAGTGGTATCGGAATATTCAACGCTGCCATTGGTTTGGTTGGGGCTTTCCTCGCTGGGATCGTTATCGCTGAGCCCAGCGAGGACATGTGGCTTCGGGTCTTGATCGCGATGGGCGTGCTGGGTGCGCTTGCAGGTGTTGGTTTGGTCGTACGCATAGGCGGTGCCGACATGCCGGTAGTTATCGCCCTGCTCAACTCGTTGTCGGGGTTGGCTGCCTCTGCGGCTGGCTTCGTGCTTGACAACACATTGTTGATCGTGGCGGGATCGCTGGTAGGGGCCAGTGGATTGATCCTCACCCAAATCATGTGCGTCGCCATGAACCGCAGCGCTTTCGATGTGGTGTTCTCGAAGCCCACAACAACTGCGACGGACTCGACCCAAGGCAGTTTCTACGGCGGAAGGGTCAAGTCGGCGACCCCTGAGGATGTGGGGATGCTCCTTGAGACAGCGTCGAGGGTTGTGATCGTGCCCGGCTATGGCCTGGCCGTGGCTCAGGCTCAGCACGCTGTACGCCAACTAACGAACGCTCTGGAGGCACTTGATATTGAGGTGGTCTTCGCCATCCATCCGGTGGCCGGGCGCATGCCGGGTCAGATGAATGTCCTTCTGGCCGAAGCGGAGATCGACTACGACAAGCTCATCGAGATGGACGCCGCCAATTCGACGTTCGCCCAAACCGATGTCGCCATAGTGCTCGGTGCCAACGACATCGTGAACCCGCTGGCTCGCACCGATCCCGACTGCCCCATCGCCGGTATGCCGATCCTCAACGTCGATGAGGCTCGTACGGTCGTGGTGATCAAACGCTCGCTCAGTCCCGGATTCGCCGGGATCGAAAACCCGCTGTTCGCGGCGGACAATGCAGTCATGTTGTTCGGGGACGGCAAGCAGGCAGTGGCCGATATCACCAAGGCTCTCACAGACGGCTGAACAAGCCGCCACGTCACCCGGACGTCGCGTTTGGGCTGTGCGGTGATGCCTACAACTGCTCTCCTTGGGGCATTTGGTAGGACTCACTGTCGGTCGGGAATGCGCCGGACCTCACGTCTCGAGCAAAGGCCCCAATGGCTGTCACCGCTGCTGTTGTAAGATCGGTGTAGCGCCGAACGAATTTCGGGGCACGTCCGGTTTCGAGGCCCAACAGATCGTGAAAGACCAGAACCTGTCCGTCGGTGTGCATTCCCGCACCGATCCCGATCGTGGGGATCGTGACAGCGGCAGTTACTGCTGCGGCCACCGGAACCGGCACCCCTTCGAGCACCAATGCATAGCAACCGACGTGTTCGAGTGACTTGGCGGCTTGGATCAGTTTGCGGGCGTGGTCGGCACGGCGGGCTTGCACCTTGAACCCTCCCATCGCATGCACGGACTGCGGGGTAAGCCCGATGTGGCCCATTACGGGGATCTCCGCAGCGATGATCCGTTCAATCATCGGCAGCCGCTTGCGACCTCCTTCAAGCTTTACTGTCTCCGCACCGGCTCTTATCAGGCGGGCGGCATTGCGGACTGTGTCTTCACATGAGACGTGATAGCTCATCCACGGCATGTCGGCCACGATGTGGCTGTCCGGGTCGGCCCGAGCCACCGCGGCGGTGTGGTGCACCATGTCGGCGATGGTGACTTTCAGCGTGTCCGGATAGCCGAGCACCACCATTGCAACCGAGTCGCCCACCAAGATGATGTCCGCTCCGGCTTTACCTGCGATGCGCGCACCGGGTGCGTCATACGCAGTGACCATCACGAGGGGTTCGTTGCCGTCGCATACCTTGCGGGAGGCGATTTGAGGCGCGGAGAGGCTCATTGTCGTTCTCCTTTTCCCGTCCGGCGCGTTGAGCTGCCGGCAGTGATCCGAAGCATAACCTACGTTTGCTTGGCCCTGCCCACGGTTACCGCAGCCTTACGTGTGTGGCTAACAGAACCCACCAAGCCGAGAATCAAACGTCGATAACGATCCGGGCGTGTCGGACACCTACACCGCCAGCCAGACACCAACACCACCAATCAAACACCTACACCACCAGCCAGACACCAACATCGCCAGCCAGACACCTACATCACCAATCAGACACCTACATCACCAGCCCCGCCCCGGGGGTGCTGCTTTCCGCCGATCTGACACGCCCGGATCAGGTGATTCCAATGACAGCTTGTGCATATCTCCACGAAATATCCCTGGCTGGGGGTTTTACGCGCGGCCAGGCGAGCCATTTCCTTGGCGGAGCTGACGCAACGACCGTGGCTTGGCAACCGCGGACCGAACACATAGGTGACCTCAACCAGGTACTGCTGCTCGCAGACAGGGCAGGGCCGGGTCGTAGTCGTGCCGCAGAACTCGGCGTTTCGCTGCAGTTCACGCTGAGCGTCACAGATCTGCTCCCGGGTCAGACGCCCCTCACGCCAAGCCCGAACGGTCGCCTCACGGGCCAGTCGGTAGTCAACGTCAGCATCAGACCCCGGAAGCTTCACGGTCTGTAACGGTACTCTGCGGGCGTCTCCCGCCTTCGTCACCGGGATCGTGGACTCGGTAACGGCGTCCATCCGAGCAGCGTGGCGCTGCGGTGTCAGACGTTGCGATCAACCCACCAGTCCCGCAGAGTGACCTTCGCCTCATCGGCGGTTTGTGGGCCCGAAGCAATTCGAACCTGTCGGAGCCAAGCCAGCGCTTCGCCGACAACAGGTCCGGGCTGCACCCCCAATTCGTCCAACACCTCGGTACCCGTGAGCGCCGCCGCGGGATTATCCAGGTCCGGTTCAGCGGCACGCAACACCATAAGACGTTCCCTGGATTCCTCGAGCCGGTCGGCGAATCCGAGCAGGTCCTCCAAACGACACCCCCGGGGAGTGCTCGCAGCCAATCCACGCAGCACCGGGTCGGTGATCACGTCAGGCACCGAACGCGCCGTGGAAAACCACTCGACCTGACCCCGTAACGTCGCCGAGGAACGTAGCGAATTCATCACCTCGCCTGGTCGTTCGGCGTCCCACAACAGGGCCGCCCATCGTCGGGCGGGATCCGAGTTTGCGGAGCCTTCTAGGTTCGCCGCGCGTTTCGTGACGTTCACTGCATCCACCCTGGCGATCATCGCGGCGCATCTGTCGGGGTCTTCGGCCGTATTGGCCAGTTCCGGGATCAAATCGGCCAGCAGGCCGGTGCTGGCTAGAAGGGCCAGCCCGCGGCCCGGCGCCGGAAGCATCAACAACCTCTGGAGCTCATCTCGGATCCGTTCAACCGAAACGATCGCCATGCGAGCCAACATCGTGGGTATGACCTCAAGCAGCGCCGCGGTGGGCTCAAACCCATAGCCCGCATGAAATCGCGCCGTGCGCAGCATCCGCAACGGATCGTCATGAAACGATTCCCGGGGCTGCAGAGGCGTGCGCAACACCGAATGCTGCAAGTCGGCTCGACCGCCGAAAGGATCGATCAGGGTCCGGGTCGACAGATCCACCGCCATGGCGTTGACTGTGAAATCGCGTCGCGAGAGGTCAGCAATGATGTCGTCGCCGAACTCAACAAAGGGTTTGCGTGAGTTCTTGTCGTAGCTCTCGGCGCGGTGTGTCGTAATCTCATAACGCCAACCGGAGATCACCGCTCCGATAGTGCCGAACCTCTGCCCTTGGTCCCACATGGCATCGGCAAGGTCCGCGAGCAGGACCTTGATCGCTTCTGGCCGGGCGTTGGTAGTGGCATCAACGTCAACTGCTGTGCCGGACAGGCCCAACATATGGTCTCTCACAACTCCGCCCACGAGGTACAAGCGATGGCCTGCCGCAGCGAATCGGTCGGTAACCGGACGCATCTCGTCGATCGTCGTATCAAGCGACGCTGGGAGAACTGTCACGCTCGGCGGCTCCCCTCGAATCGTTCGCCGAAGTGCATTGTCGCTGCTGCTGCGACCGCCTCACGGCCCGGACCACCTCTGGTCGCCGGCTCCGCCCCGTGAGAAACCCCCAGAAGGCGTGCCGCCACAACACCAGACGAGTGCCGGACCGCGTCCAGGTCGTATCCCCCTTCCAACAACACCACCACCCGACCAGGACGAACGAAGCCTACGATCGCTTCAACCAGATCGCCTATGTCGGTTGACGTGTACCCAAGGTCGGTGAGCGGGTCGGCGCGGTGCCCGTCATAACCGGCTGAGATCAAAAGCCAGTCGGGTTCGAATCGTTCCAACACGGGGCCAACGACCGTGTCAATTGCGGATCGTGCCACGTCGCCGGTTGCGCCTGGCGGAAGCGGTACATTGACGGTGGTGCCGAGACCCGCGCCCTCACCGCATTCGTCGATGCGGCCTGAGCCCGGGTAGAGCGGCCATTGATGCAGCGACACGAATAGAACACGTGGATCCCCCACGAAAATGTCCTGAGTGCCGTTGCCGTGGTGGGCGTCAATGTCGACGATCGCGACCAACATGCCTTGGTTCGCCAAAGCTGCAGCTGCGATGACCACCGAGTTGAACAGGCAAAATCCCATCGACCGGTCTTGTGTGGCGTGATGCCCCGGCGGGCGGACCACCACGTAAGCCGCAGCCCAAGACGGATCCTTTTGCAGGTGTTCTACCGCTGTTAGCGCGCCACCAGCTGCGAGGCGAGCCGCGGTAAGACTAGCCGAGTTCATCACGGTGTCGGCGTCCAGACGACCGCCTCCCAATCCGTTGATTTCGCAGATGCGTGAAACCAATCCCGGAGAATGAACGAACATCAGTTCCTCATCGGATGCCTGGCGCGGTGCCACGATTCTCACGGCGTCATCAATTCCGGCCTCACGCACGCCAGCCATAGCGGCGATAAGTCTGTCGGGTCGCTCAGGGTGGTGTCGGCCAGCGAAGTGTCCGGCACAGCGGTCGTCGGTCACCACAAGAAGCACAAAGCCGAGCGTACTCTTGAACTACGCAGCGACTCCGGGGCGCGAACCACGCAGCGCTGCCGGGCGGCACCTGGCGAGCCCATATCATAAACGGCTATGTCGTGGTCGACTTGTGCTGTCGGTTCGGCTCGCGTCCGCATCGGGCCCTGGCAGTCAAGCACCAAACGCGCCCATCTCGTGCCGCTAACGGAACCCTGCACACTCACCCCGGCGAACATGGCCGCCGTGCGTGATCAGCTACGCAGACAGGGCTACTCAGAGGTACGCACCGCTGCGGTCCATCCCAAGGCGCGAGACAGGCTCATCACCGATGGATTCACAGCCCGGGAATACCTGTATCTGCTGAGCCACGATCTCATGGCCATTCCCGCCCTCCCGAGACGAAGAACGGACATTCGTCGTGGCCGACGCAGCGATCATTACAGGATTCTTCAGGTCGATTCTGATGCGTTTGAGGAGTCTTGGCGCTTCGATCACCAGGGCTTGCGCGAGGCGCTGATTGCGGCGCCTGTCGGGCGGCTGCGGGTGATCGAAGGTAGCGACGGGATACGAGCGTATTCGGTGACCGGGCTCGGAGGCACCCAGTGTTATCTTCAGCGACTCGCCGTGGCCGTGCGACATCAGGGCCACGGATTCGGTGCCGCGCTTGTCGCCGACGCTCTTCGTTGGGCCAGGAGTCGCAAAGCCACAGTTATGTGGGTCAACACCCAGGAGTCCAACAGGCACGCCGTGGATTTCTATCAGCGGCTCGGGTTCACCATGTCGGATCGACAGCTGACAGTGCTGCACCGGGCACTATGAAGCCGTCCCGGGCCATTACTACGGTGGCGCATCAGGCCCGGCGAACAGACGACGGGTCGGCCACTAAGAAGACGACGGGTCGGCTACCGATAGCAGGTAAGACCAGTTGTGAATTCGCCACGCATGTAATGTCGCTACAGGCCAAATAGACACTGGACGCCAAATGAACATTGACCGGGCCGCCAAGGAGCACACCGTGACCGTCCACACCGTCACCGACAGCGCCTGTGACCTCCACGGCAACAAAGCAAAAAGGAGCACACCGTGACCGTCCACATAGTCACCGACAGCGCCTGTGACCTCCGGGGCGACGAAGTAACGGAACTGGGGATCAAAGTGGTGCCACTCACGGTCCGCTTTGGTGACCGCGAATACGCGGATCGCGAGGATCTGGAAGTCGACGAGTTCTACCGTCTGTTGGCTACAAACGATGACCTTCCCGAGACAGCCGCACCTTCGCCCGGTCGATTCGTAGAAGCCTTCCGAGATAGCTTCGAAGCCGGGGCTGATTCCGTCGTTTGTATCAATTTGTCGTCGGCCGTCTCAGCAACAATGCAGTCGGCAATCACCGCTGCCAAGGACTTCGACGCCGACATCCGGGTCGTCGATTCCAAGTCCGTCACAGCAGGTCAGGGATCTATCGTGCTCGGTGCGGCTCGTCTCGCAGCCGACGGGGCATCAATCGATGAGGTGGTGGCGCACGCCGAGTCGCTCAGCGTCCGAACCCACGTTTTCGGTGCACTCGACACTCTTGAGAACCTCCAAAAGGGGGGAAGGATCGGCAATGCGCGGGCTCTGCTCGGGTCGATACTCTCGATCAAGCCGATCATCGACATCTCTTCGGGCGCGGTAGAAGAGGCAGGCAGGCAACGTACCCGTCGTAAGTCGCTGCTGTGGCTGCGCGACAAATTGGCGGAGTTCGGCCCAATCACAAACCTGGCGATCATGCACGGACAGGCCCCCGACATTGACGACTTCGTCAAGCTATTGAGTTCCATCTGCGATACGTCCGATGCCCGTATCGAGATCATCGGGCCGGTGGTCGGCACCCATGGCGGGCCTCGCGTTGTCGGCTACGCGTTTCAGGTACCAGAGTAGCATCGCCGAATCGGCACCATTAGCGAAGAGATGTTGATCGCCGCCGCCAAGGCAGGCGATCAGCGAGCCCTGGACCAGCTCCTCGGGAACCACCAGAACCGGATCTATTCGATTTGTCGGCGGCTTACCGGCAACGACGCCGACGCCTTGGACGCCACTCAGGAGGCACTAATCGCGATCGTGCGAGGGATCAGCCGTTTTGACGGCAGGTCGGCTTTCGGTACCTGGGCCTACCGTGTTGCCACAAACGCCTGTCTCGACGAGATCCGCAGACGGTCTCGACGCCCTGTTCCTGGTTTGGTTGAAGCCGCAGTAACAACCGCAGGGGCCACCGATCGCGACCCGAGCGATGTCACCGCTGAGCGGGTTGACATTGATCGGGCACTCGCAGTACTACCCGAACCTTTTCGTACTGCCGTGGTGCTGCGCGACGTCGCCGGGTTCGATTATGCCACGATCGCCAAGGTGCTCAATATCGCTCCTGGCACTGTCCGATCCCGAATAGCGCGAGGACGGGCACGTCTTGTTGATGTGTTTAACGCGAAAGGAACCCAGCACGTATGAGACCTACCCCGAGGACGGGCCCGTCTCGTCGATGTGTTTACCGGGAACTCATCATCGTCGGGCGTTCGTCCTAGTTCCAGATGACCGACCTGTCACACACCGACAACGAATTGGTCTCATCGTTTCTCGATGGTGAGGCAACTGCAGCCGAGGCCGACCGCGTCACAGCAGATCCGGCGCTTCTTGTCAGGGCAAACCAATTGCGGGCCGCTTCGGAATTCGTGTCGTCGCCAGTTTCGGTTCCCGCTACCGAACTTGACCAACTCCGTGCCCGAGCAATTGCCGGTGTTGACACCAACGTCATCGGGTTCAAAACGCCTGGCGAGCGACGACACGAACGCATGCGTTGGTTCGGTCGGGTTGCAACCAGCGCCGCGGTACTGCTCGTCGTTGGCGGGCTTGGCTTCGCGATCGCCAACCGTGGCTCCGGCAACGACAACATCAAAGCGGATCATTCTGCTTCCGAAACACCCACCGCCGCGGTCAGTGCTGAAACCGGGCCTGCTTCCGCCGTTAGCGGCGACACGGCGGAAGCGCACAGTGCTGACATAAACGATGCGCCGGAGAAGCCTGATGCTCCCATGGATGCCGACTCGGACCCCTCGGTGCCACGCGGCCAAAATGGGCCTACCAGCGCGGAGTCGCGCACCAGCCAACAAAGCGACGACCCGCCCAAGGAAACCCACGACACCCAACCAAACCCCACTTCTACAAATCCCGCTCTGTCGGTATCGCAAGCCGACAACTCATTCGATCCCCTAACGACGAGCTTCGATCCGTTCGGGAGTTCGCTTGATCCCGTTACCGGCCTCGACGATCTCACCACGGTCGTGCGACGCCTGCTGATCGAGCCGCCCGTATTCGATAGTGACCATGACGATGAATCGGTGCGATGCATAGCCGCACTTCTCGAAGAATCAATCCAACAAGGTGCCGCACAGGTCGACAGCACGTACGTGCTGGTCAACGGCCAGCCATTCATCGTGGTTGCTTCTCGTTTCGATACCGGCACGATCAAGGCAAGAACCGCACCCGTTGATAACTGCACCTCGGTGAAGTCGTTGTTCATCGGGCCCTGACCGAAGTCCCGATAGACTCGGGTGAATGGCGAAGCAAGCCGACGAGCCGGAAAGGGATTGGGCAGCCGAAAAGGCCGACCTGGTCGTTGACACCGTAGATCGGATCAAGTCACTCACCACTGACAAAGTGGTTCTCGTAGCGCGCGCCATCGTGTTCGGACTCGTTGTGTTGAGTTTTGCGATCACCGCGCTGATCCTGTTGGCAATAGCTGGCATACGTCTGGCCGACGCCTATCTGCCCATAGGGGCGGGCGTAGGTGACGCCACCTGGGCTGCTCACACACTCGTGGGCGGGGCGTTCGTCGTTGCCGGAATCGGTTCTTGGGCTTCGCGCCACGGCGAGGGTCCTCCACGGCCGCTTTATGGTGCCGCCGGGATGGCTGGACTGGTCGTCTTGGTATTGATTGTCTTCGGAATCGCACGCGCTATCTATCAGTAAATGCTTTTATACATGGGTAATTGCACGAACATTTGTATGTATACACATAGTGGTGCATACTACAAAAGGCGCTGAAGTGTCCGACGTTCATGATGTATTGATACTTGGCTCAGGACCCGCCGGGCTTACCGCAGCGGTCTATGCCGCCCGTGCCAATCTTTCGCCGTTGGTTCTTGAAGGTGAACCGAGCAGTACCGGAGATCAGCCCGGCGGGCAGTTGATGCTCACCACCGAGGTTGAGAACTACCCGGGCTTTCCCGAAGGCATCCTCGGACCGGAGCTGATGATGAACTTCCGGATGCAGGCCGAACGGTTCGGCGCTCAGATCCTGACGTCAAAGGCCACAAGGGTGGATCTTGGTGTTCGGCCCTTCGGCATCTGGGTTGCAGATCCGGGCTCGGCCGAGCCCACCTATCGCAGCAACGCCTTAATCATTGCCACCGGGGCAGAAGCGCTAATGCTTGGCCTTGAACGCGAAACCGAACTCGTTGGTCATGGCATCTCCACTTGTGCCACCTGCGACGGATTCTTCTTCCGCGGCCAGGAGATCGCTGTGATTGGCGGCGGTGACTCCGCATTGGAAGAAGCCCATTTTCTTTCTCGTTTCGCGTCGAAGGTTTCGATTATCCATCGCCGGGACAAGCTCAGAGCTTCGAAGATCATGCAGGATCGGGCTTTCGCCAATCCCAAGATCGAATTCATTTGGAACACCGTCGTGGAGGCCTACGTAGGCGACGCCTCTCTGCAGGGACTACGGCTTCGCAACGTTAACAACGGTGCCATTACCGAGCTGTTGGTCACCGGCACCTTCATTGCTATCGGCCACAGGCCCAACACCAACCTCTTCAAGGGCAGCCTGAAGATGCGCGACAACGGCTATCTGGTCACCCAACCGGGTTCCTCCCACACTGACATCGAAGGCGTCTTCGCCGTTGGCGACGTGGTCGACGATGTCTACCGACAGGCAATCACCGCTGCCGGGTCCGGATGCCAAGGCGCGCTTGATGCTGAGCGTTGGCTAGAAACCCTTGGAAGCCCGAATCGCTCAACCCGAACCGCGGATACAGTCGAACCTTCGACGAGGTGACCGTTATCACACAGCCGTGACGGCGACGCGCCCGAACCGCCTGACCCCGAAAGGACACACCATGGCCGGACCAGTCCGCACATTTTCCGAAACAACTTTCGATGAAGAGATCGCAGTTGCGAACACACCGGTACTTGTCGATTTCTGGGCGGAGTGGTGTGGCCCCTGCAAGATGATCGCGCCCATCCTTGAAGAAATCGCGAACGAAAAGGCCGATTCCTTGACAGTCGCCAAACTCAACGTCGACGAGGCGCAGTCTGTGGCGCAGCGTTACGGGGTAATGAGCATTCCGACCTTGATCCTTTTCAAGGACGGTGAACCCGTGAAGCGAATCGTCGGTGCCAAACCCAAGCAGTCGCTGCTCGCCGACTTAGCCGAACACATCTGACATCGCCTCAAGAACTACCGATCCCGACCGGTTACGGTCGCTAGACTCGCTTGGTTGTGCCCCACCAGGGACTCCCTCTGCGTCTAGGCGACCGCGGCCCGTACGTTCGTGACCTGAATCGGCGCCTAGCTGCCGCCGGGTTCGTTGATGTCGGTGAACTCGATGTGTTTGACGAGCTGACTCTGGCCAGCCTCAAAGCCTTTCAGTTGTCACGGCGACTCATCGCAGACGGAATCTGTGCGCGCCAAACTTGGCATGCGTTAGTCGATTCCGCTCATCGCCTCGGTGATCGAATTCTGTATCTGCGCTCACCGATGACTCGCGGGGATGACGTCACAGAGTTGCAACAGCGACTGGGGAGCCTCGGTTTTGACGCCGGGCATGTAGACGGGGTCTTCGGACCCGATACCGAGGCTGCCGTCCGTCTCTTTCAGCACAACCAAGGTGTCAACCCCGACGGCATGGTCGGGACGGAGACGACGCAGGCGCTAGGCAGGTTGGCTGGGCGAAGCAGTGGGAACAAGACGGTCGCCGAGGTTCGTGAGGTTGACCGTCTCATACGGGAACCGTCGGGGGTTCTGGGACGGCGACTGGTGATCGGAGAATGCGGAGGTATCTCCGTCATCGTTGATTCCGTGGCTCGCCGATTGCGCAATGACGGAGCTGAAGCTCTGACCCTTCACCATCCTGACCTTTCGGTTCATGCTCGTACCGCCAACGACTGGGGAGGCACAGTCTACGTCGGGATCACCTTGGCCACAGAAGACGTGTCGGCTGCCTACTTCTCCACAGAGGGTTTCACATCTGCTGGCGGGCGAAATCTCGCCATGCGCTGTGAATCGTTACTCGGTGATGTCTTGGGGGTAGCTGTGCCAGCCAAAGGAATGCGTATCCCGATTCTGCGTGAGACGCGAATGCCTGCCGTGTGGTGTCGGCTCGGCCCTCCGAGCCTGGTAGTTCTATCCTCGGCTGCCGTCTCCGCCACGCTTCACACGATCCTGACCAACTGGTGTGGGCGACCTCTCTCACCCGCCAGCATCATCAAGTCTCACCCGCCAGCATCATCAAGCCCGCGAGTTTAACCTCGGTGTCGTTAGACAACCGTGCCGTGTGGGGAGATGATGCGATATATCCGCTCGAGGTCGGCCAGGTCGGCGAAATCGACCGTGATCCTTCCCGGTCCCTTGCCCATCTTCACCTCGACCCTGGTTTGTAGCCGTGAGGCCAGGAGTTCTTCCAACTCCAGGACCCCTGGCGGTGTCGGTCGCGATCGCGGAGAAGCCCGGTTCGCCACGGGATCATCATCATTGTTGCCAGTAGGTAGAGACGGATTAGCTAGCTCAGCTCCGATCCCCGACAACACATCTTCGATATTGCGCACCGTGAGCCCTTCGGAAACGATTCGTCTGGCCAGATCCTCTTGGATCTTGCGATCCGCTGTAGCCAAGAGGGCCTTGGCATGGCCAGCAGATAGTTGCCCTTCCGCCAGTAGACGTTGCACCGAGGAAGGTAACTGCATCAGCCGGATCGTGTTGGCCACGGCGCTACGTGAGCGGCCGACCCGCTTTGCGACCTCTCGTTGGGTCAGCCCGAATTCGTCAATGAGCTGACGATACGCAGCTGCTTCCTCCAACGGATTAAGGTCCTTTCTGTGAAGATTCTCGACGATTGCAGTCTCTAGGCTGCCCTTGGCATCAGTACGGCGGATCAGTGCCGGTATCAACGCCAGACCAGCTCTCTTGGCTGCCTGCCAGCGCCGCTCCCCTGCGATCAACTCGTAGGTATCAGAGTCCACAACCCGCACCACGATCGGTTGAATGACTCCGACCTCGATAATCGACGAAGTCAGTGCGGCCAACGCCTCCTCGTCAAAATGGTCACGAGGCTGATTCGGGTTCGCAACGATACGGTTGATGTCAATCTCGCTGTAGGGACCATCAACGTGAGATTCGATTCCAGCGGGAATGAGCGAGCTGAGGCCCTTGCCCAAACCTCCTCTCCTATTGCTCATCAAAGATCTCCTTTGCCAAGGCCCTGTATGCGCTCGCACCTTTAGACTTGGGATCAAAGGTAATGATGGGTTTCCCGTAACTAGGTGCTTCGCTTAGTCGAACCGTTCTCGGAATCACTTGACGACATACCTTGTCGCCAAACTGCTCACGTACATCTTTGACCACATCACGCGACAGGTTGGTACGTACATCAAACATTACCAAAACTACAATACTGATATGCAGTTCGGAATTTAGGCTGCGCTTCAGCCGATCGACGTTTCGGACCAATAGACCCAAGCCCTCGAGTGCGTAGTACTCCGTCTGGATCGGAACCATGATCTCCCTGGCCGCGACAAGAGCGTTGACGGTCAGTAGACCAAGAGAAGGCGGACAGTCAATCAACACGGCATCGTAGTCATCCATCACCGTTGCCACGGCCTGTTCCAACCTACGCTCACGACTGAAGGCATACGGCAATTCTGTCTCGGCGCCAGCAAGATCAAGATTCGAAGGTGCGATGAATAGGTTCTTGATCGCGACCGGTTCAATGATGTCCTCCATTGGAACATCTTGAAGAAGCACGTGGTACATGGAATGCTCAAGCTGTTGAGGGTTCAAACCCAACCCAGTTGTTGCATTAGCCTGTGGATCAAGGTCAATCACCAGAACTCGTTTTCCGAGTTCGGCGGCGCATGCACCCAGATTCACCGTAGTAGTAGTCTTGCCAACACCACCCTTTTGGTTCGCCAGAGCAATAACACGAGGCGCGGATATGGTACTCTCATGATGTGATTGGTGAGCTACCGCCACTAGGGTTCTCCCTCTGTTCAGAGCCAGCATAGTGTTGCCTGCCAAGCGCACGGACTTCAAGGATTGCCAGCTGTGTTCCATGTGAAACAACCCTCACGGCCCAAGTCTCCTTGCAAACCATGGCTCAGAGACAAGCGGATCAATTTGGACCAGGTAGGCACTGCAGTTGAGACCGGCCCTGCCCTCGTTTGCTACCCAGGACAACTGGGTGTTGAGCCTGCAGGACCAACCCACAAACCCCGTCTGCTACCCCAGGAAAGAGTGAGCCTGTGGCCTGACCTGTTGAGCTACCGACCAACCCCACAAACCCCGTCTGCTACCCCAGAAAAGAGGTCTACAAGCGATTCGCAGCGGCGGTGCAAGCCGAACCACTGAAGCACACACACTCATGACATCAATGGGCTGGCGAGCAACACCCATCATCCAAGAGTTAATGGAGGCCTTGTCCTGCTTGATAGCACATTACCAACGAATCGAAACAGCCCTAGGAAGGGTCAAGCACGGACAACGGTGAGGTTATTGACCGGCGTGTCGCGCACCACCACCGGGATGTTTCACGTGAAACACCCCAAGTGGCTTGCGGCGCCTAACAGCCGGGCGGCGCGGCAAGTCGTCATCCCAATCCCCATTTCGAGCCACGGTTGCGAAGTTACCTGCTTGATTCCGACTCAGCTCAACGGCGGCCACACCAGGTAGTCGGCCGGGTAATGAAACCCACCAGCGGCTCTGCGCAGAGCTAATTGACGTAACAAGGACTCCACCAAGCCGTACCAGCGAGAGACCGAGTTCTAAGGTTTCCGGCGGCGAGCCGAGCAATCTGGTCGTGACCACGTCGAATGGTCCACCCAACTCGTTGGCGGCTATTTCATCTCCCCGGCCATGGCAAACCGACACCCTCTCAGTCATCCCGAGACGCCTCACGGCAGCAGATGCATACCCGCACCGGCGCTCGGCGGCATCAAGTAGTACCCAGCTCGACTTTGGTAGTTCCCATGCAGTGAAGATGCCCGGTATCCCAACACCTGTACCCAGATCCAACCCAGCCCCGGCGAAATCGGAGCCGAACCGGCAACGAATCGCCGCTACGAAACCATCCGAGTGCCGCTTCAATTGCTCGCACGTAGCAGGACCGAGCGCACCCGAAGAGCGCGCTCGGCGCCAGAGATCGTCAAGAGCTATAAGGTCAATCGGCATCCGCCGCAGGCATGATCACCACGCAGCGATCTGGATCTTCACCCTCGGAAGCGGTCGTGACTCCGGAGATGTCGCTGATGGTGTCGTGCACAACCTTTCTGTCTGCCGCATTCATTGATTCAAGTGCACGGGCCACCCCGGTCTCTTTCACTGCGTCCGCCTGCTCACGACAGAACTTAGCCAGGAACTCCATCCGACGAGCTCGAACACCTCCCACATCAACTCTAATCCATCCCTTGCGGCCACTACCAGCACGGCGTTGCAGCACAGTTCTTACGAGATCATCAATGGCATGCGCCGTGCTTCCACCCCGCCCGACCATACGGCCTAAGTCGGTGCCGCTTACGATGACCCGAATCTCGCGATCTTCCACATATTCACGTGAAAACCGAACCGACGCATCAAAGCGTTCGGCAAGGCCTGCAACAAACTCCTCGGCAATGTCGGCTTGGTCTTCCAACGAAATCGAAGCAACGCGGTCGATATCTTCGTTCATTCTCAAGTTCTCGTTCGATTGTGCCTGGTTGTCCGTTCGGCGGGACCTTCGTTGTTCATTGCTTGTTCTCCTTGGTCTCAACGCTCCCGACCCATCACCGCCTGTGGCTCCCGTAGCGCTTTCAGCACCACTGGTGACGCGTGGCCTGTCGCCACGCCGGGATCCTTTGTCTGTCGCTGCGCCACCCCTGTCTGAGCGAACGCCTCCCCCGGACTTACTGTTGCGCTTGGAGGGCCGCTGCTGAGCATCTTTGCTTGAGGACCTTTGCGAACCCCTGCGTCTACGGACTTCCTTAGAGGGCGGTGTCCTGGGGCGTACTCGGGCTCGGACTCTGGCACGCTGTTTGACTCGACCAAACAAGCCCGTTACAGCCTCATGCAGGATCTCGAATTCTGCTTCGTCGTCATGAACACCAAGTTGATCTAGGGCTCGCTCTTTGGCCGCACCAACTGACTCGGCCGTGGTTTCAACCCATTCCATGAACTCCTCCGTTCCGTAATCGTCGATTGGGTGGGCATATACAACCGGATACCGACCCGTTCAACGTTTCTTCCTCTGTTGTTTAGGTGGCGCAACATCGTCGGGCGCAGATCCACGACCGTCAGCCTGACGATGATGACGGCTCGGGGCATTGCCCGTTCGCCCCAACCCGGTTGGTCGAGATACTACCGACCCCGACCCCGTAACCCTCTTGGATCCACCCGAACGCCCTTTGGAACCGTCTTTGGGTGCGGTGACTCTTCCGGACGAGCGCTGGCTGGTGGATCCCTTCGCGTTCGAGGCTCGGCCTGGCCTCTTCGGTCCGGCGCGCCCGGATTTAGAGCTACGTGCTTTGCTCGCAGATGATGCCGCGGACCGCTTCGGGGTCGGTCCACCTTTCTTCGGTGTTGTTCGCCCACCCACCGGTTCTCCGGAGGGTGGGGATGCCTGCCGTGACCGCGCCGCCTGCGCGCCAAGGCTGTCATCACCCTTGTATAGGGAATGGGTAATATAGCCTTGTTGACCAATGCGATAGAGATTGCTGACTACAAAATAAATGACCAGCGCGGCAGGCATCGTGAAGCTAAAAACCGGCAGTAGGTAGGGAATGATCTTCATGATCATCTCCTGTTGTGGATTGATCGGTGCACCCTTGTTGCGGCCGCGGATCTGGCGCTGCTGATACAAGCTTGTCACCAACACCAAAAGAATCAGAACCAGGTAGGGGAGTATTGAGAGACTGAGCCCATCGCTGAGAACATTCTGCATTGAACGCGACAGGTCGATTCCGACCTCAACCATCTTGGTTGGCCGGTCAGCGAAGGCACGACCCGCACCCACCAGATCGGCATACATATCGCTGTCTTGTGGAAGGTTCTCCGGATCGAACGGACGTTTGTGTGTAGCAGCACTACTCAGGTCAAGAACGCCATCCCCGCCGAAGCGGCCTGTGCTCCAACCCAACTGGTCGCCCAAGCCGGTAACCCGGCGGGTTATACCCTGTACCACCCGGAACAAAACGAGAAAAATCGGAAGCTGAACAAGCAAAGGCAGGCAACCACCCAAGGGATTGATGCCGTTCTCCTTGTAGAACTCCATCATCTCTTCGTTCATGCGCTGGCGATCACCGCGATGACGATTCTGGATCGCTTTTAGTTGTGGCTGGAGTCGCTGCATCTGCAGCATGGACCGTGTGCTCTTGAGCGTCAGCGGTGTGACCACCACCATGACCACGATGGTGAGACCGGCCACGGCAAATATATATGACGGAACCAGGGAGTAGCAGAACGCAAGAATCCATGCGACAACGTCAAAAAACGTTGAGATCATGGGCGTTCCCGATCGGTGTTTTGAGGAGACGGTCGGGACACCGCAGTCCACGCGCGGCCACTCGAAGCAACAGGCACGGGGTCAAAGCCATGACAACCCCAAGGATGGCAGCGAGCAAGTCTACAGATGGCGTACCAGCATCCCTTCAAGGCCCCGTGCGTAGCGATCGCCTCCAAGGTGTACTCAGAACACGATGGCACATAACGGCATACCGCTGGTCGGCCTGTCGCAAGGTGTTGGTAAGCCCGAACCAAAGCCATCAAGAGTCGAGCTAAGGCACTGTTGATGCGGTTGTACCGTTGCACCTCACGAACCGGGTTGAAGTCTTCGCCCAACTGCGGTGACGCGTCAGACACAGTCGGGCCAACAACATCGGACAACACAGTCGGGCCAACAACATCGGGAAGATGAATAGGGTACTTGTTGCGCGAGCGGCTACTAAATCCTTGTTCGTTCGAATCGCAGTGCTGCGAAGCGGCAGGTGCTCCGTCGGGATCACTGCGCAGGTGCGGCTCGGAGCCGCTTGCAACACCTTGAACAACGATTGGGCCGGTGGCACGAATCGTACCGCTACCGGTTTCGAATTCTAGTCGGGGAGAGCCTCCCGATGACGCTGGGCTCATGGCGTCACACCGTTGCGGGCACGATGTGCGGGGGCCGAACTTAGCAGGTCGGTCATCGTTGCGGACAACTTGTCGTGCGACCAATGATCAATCGGAGCCTGCACCCTGATCAAATGATCACCACCAACACACATTTGGCGAAGGATCTCACGGATGCGACGACGAATACGGTTGCGCGTCACCGCGTTGCCCACGCTGCGCGGTATCGCGAAGGCGACACGTGGGACTTCGTCGGGCGCCTCGCGGCTTATCACCCTGATCGGACCGTGGCCACGCCTCCGGCCCGCAGAATGCAGCCGAGCGAACGACCGACGACCTGTGAGCCGACCGATCACGCCGATAGCCGGACTCGACCCCTTCGACGACGGGCGCGTATGACGGCCCGACCGCCGCGGGTGCTCATCCGATGTCGGAAACCGTGCTTCTTCGCCCTTTTGCGAACGTTCGGCTGATAGGGACGCTTCATCAAATAATCCTCCCGGCGCGCCGAACGACACGGGAGTTCGACTGCCACCCGGTTCGAAGACGAAGAACCGGCTTTCTCAGGACAACAACCGTAGAGCCCTGCGTGACAGGCCACAACCACAGCCGATGAACACAAGCCATCAAGACACCCACGCAAACCTCCCGGAGCGGGGCGACACCCAGCGCACGACAGTGGATGCAACCCGCACTTCGAAAAAAAGCATTCCGCCGAAACGGCTTACGCGAATCACCTGATCACAAAGGAACACTACATAAGAACACTAAGAAACATGGCCCGAAACAACGAGTCTGTAATTCAAGATTCGGAAAGGTCCCACTTGCGCACCGGTATGGACTTGGTAAGTTCCTCGGAATTGACCAGAAGGCGACACACAGGATCGCAGCGGGATCAACGCCCTACAAAGCGGTAAAGGTTGACGCAGCGAAAACGACAAACACCGAAGCCGGTCATCCACACCTGTGGATATCGCTGTGGAGAATGACTTGAACACCATCAACAAAGCCGCATCTGCCAGCGAACTATGGGACGGTTGCACTGACACCATCCAAGCGCAATTGAGCGATGCCGCATGGCGTACGACGTTCAGCGGCACCAAGGCCGTGGCCCTTGAAGACCATGAGTTGGTGCTGGTCGTTCCGAATCGATTGCAGCGAGACCGTATTCAGGGCCGATATCTCGGACTGGTGCAAGAAGCCCTCAACGAGACCCACCACGATGTCACTGTCCGTGTTGAAGTAGATACGAATACTGACTTTGAGCTGCCAGCGGCGGATCTTTCGTCACCGGCAACCAGCGGCATCCTCGCTACGAACCCCGGCGGTTGGGACGAACGCTTCAAGGCAGGTTCAACCCCAGCCGACAACAATATTGATAACTCGTCGGAGCCGCGCTTCAGTGAAAGGTTGACATTCGAGCAATTCGTGATCGGGCCATCCAACCGGTTCGCCCACGCCGCCTGCCTCTCCGTTGCTGAAGCACCAGCCGCGGCGTACAACCCCTTGTTCATCTATGGGGCAACAGGCCTGGGGAAAACTCATCTGTTACGAGCCATAGTCCATTACCTCGCTCATCACTACCCGAGCTATCGGGTGCGCTACGTCTCCACCGAGACCTTCCTCAACGAGTTTGTTGAGGCAATCCGCACTAACGCACTATCGAATTTCAAGCGACGCTACCGCGACAACGAAGTCCTGCTTATTGACGACATCCATTTCATGGAGGGCAAGGACGGTCTGCAAGAAGAGTTCTTTCACTCGTTCAACGACCTACATCAAAACGACCGGCAGATCGTCTTGACCTCGGACCGCACACCCGACGCCATGCCGACACTGCAGGATCGTCTGAGAAGCCGGTTCAAGTGGGGTCTGATCACCGACATCCAACCCCCCAATCTGGAAACCCGCCTCGCCATCCTCCGCAAGAAAGCCGAATCGAAGAACCTGGAGCTGCCAGATAACGTGTCCGCGTTCATTGCTGAAAATATCAAGGACTCAATCCGCGAACTTGAGGGTGCACTGATAAAGGTTACTGCCTACGCGCATCTGACCGGCCGCCCGCTCAACGTCGACCTTGCCAATGCCGTGATGGGCGACCTCATAACCCAACAGGCCCGACCACCAATCACTGCCGATCTCGTCATCGATCTCACCGCTGAGATGTTCGGCTTCGGCCGGGAACAACTCATTGGGCCATCCCGGCGCCGACCACTGGTCGAAGCCAGACAAGTAGCAATGTACGTCACCCGTGACGTCACCGACCTGTCGTTTCCCGACATCGGAAGGGCCTTCGGCGATCGCGACCACACCACCGTTATGCACGCGTGCCGCAAGGTCGAGGATCGGATGGGCGAAAAGCAACAGATCTTCGACAAGGTCACGGCCCTTCACCAAAAGCTCAACACTCCGCTTTGACATGTCTATCTCAAGCACCAAACGCTACAGAGCAGGTAGCAGGCTCTGCGTTAACCGAACAACAGCAACCATGGGCAACAGCTGTGGACACTCTGTGAATATCGGTAGACAATGAGACCGCTATCCACCGGCGAGCGAATACGCACCACTACAGCTGTGATGATCAGTGGATGTTATGTGGATACAATATCCGTGCGCCTCCATAGCGAAATTGCTGTTTGTGCACAATCCACAGTCCCTAAGTACTCCTATTATCAGGAAATAGTCCAATGAGGAGAAGTATCGAATCATGGGCATGAAGTTTCGCTGCGAACGCGATCTCCTCGCCAAGTCCCTCGTTGGTGCTGGACGCGCCGTTACTACACGCGGTGGCGCCCGACCGGTGCTGGCTTGCGTGAAGCTCGACCTCAAAGGTGACAACCTCACCATCACAGGTAGTGACCTTGATCTCACCATCACGGTCACGATCGCTGTCGCTGGTGCCAAGTCCGGGGTTGCGGTTGTTCCCGCGCGATTGATGTCTGATGTCATCCGGTCGGTGAGACCTGGCGCTATTGATCTGACCGTCGATGAAGACGACCTGCGGGTTGTAGCTGATCCGTCGGAGTTCTCAATTCGGTTATTCCCAGCGGATCAGTACCCGGACTTGACCCCAACGTCAGGTGAAGCGGTCACACTAAGAGCGGCCCAGTTTCGTAGCGCTATCGACCAGGTTGAGAAATCGGCGTCGGATGATGATGCTCGTCCGGTGCTGACCGGGGTGTTGATGGCGGCTGAAGGTGATGGGTTGCGGCTGGTTTCCACTGATTCGTATCGACTTTCGCTTCGGGATCTTTCGGGTACGATGATTCTGCGCGACGAACAAGAGGTGTTGGTGCCAGCGAGGGCATTGAAGGAACTTTCGCGCATGGTTGGCGACTTCGAGGAGATCACGCTGCGCCTAGGCGAGCGTGATGCGGGTTTCCAGGTGGCCAATACCTCGGTAACGACTCGCCTCATTGAGGGCGACTTCCCGAACTATCGGGGGTTGATCCCCGAGAACCACCCCAACAGGTTGCGAATCGACCGTGAGAGCTTTCTGGATGCTGTCAGACGGGTCCGGCTGTTGGCTCAGGAGTCTACTCCGGTGCGCCTAGAGATGAGCGAGGCAGGCTTAAGACTGACCGCGGTCACCCAGGATGTGGGTCAGGCAAGCGAAGCCGTGGGTGCGACATACACAGGCACTGACCTAACCGTGGCCTTCAATCCTGAGTACCTCATTGACGGTATTGAGGTATCACCGGGAGATTGGATTACTCTCGGCACTGTTGACGAACTGAAGCCAGCGTTGTTGAGGTCCGAGGGTGACTCGACCTTTTTGTATTTGTTGATGCCCGTGCGGGTGAGTTGACCCACCCTCGGTGAGAATCCGTTCGCTGACACTACAGAACTGGCGCTGCTACAAGTCGGCAAACGTCTCCTTTGGTGACGGTCTCACCGTGATCGTCGGCGGGAACGGCCAGGGAAAAACAAGTTTGATCGAAGCCGTGGGTTGGCTGTCGGGATTGGGCTCGTTTCGTGGTGCTTCTGACGATGCCCTTGTGCATGTGGACGCCCCGTCGACAGTGCTGCGGGCCACTGCAGGTGACGACAACGGACGTGATCAGCTGATTGAGGCCGAAGTACCACGCTCGGGCCGGACCCGGATCCAGATCAACCGCCAACGCCTGAGTCGTGCTGGTGACCTTGTCGGAGTAATGCCTGTCACCATGTTCGGTCCCGATGACCTCGCCTTGGTCAAGGGCGGCCCGGCACGACGGCGCAGCTGGATTGACGCGGCTGCAGCGACTCGCTATCCCCGCTATGGCGGTTTACGCACCGAAATGGAGCGGATCTTGAGGCAGCGCAATGCGTTGCTGCGAAACGCGGGTGGGCGGCTCGTTGGCGACGCTGGTATCACCCTTGATGTCTGGGATGAGCGATTGGCGGCTACTGGCAGTGAGGTATATCGCTGGCGATGTAGGATGCTAAACGAACTACGCCCCGAGTTGACTGCGGCCTATGAGGCCATAGCTCGGCTTTCCGCTGATGTCTGCGTTGACTACATGGCAAGTTGGAGTGGCGACCTTGGCGAGGCTTTGGTGGCGTCACGATCGGTTGATGTGCGCCGCGCGATGACCACGATCGGTCCGCATCGTGACGATGTCCGTTTTGGTGTTAACGGTGTGTCGGCGCGAACTCAGGCCTCGCAGGGAGAGCAGAGATCACTTGCCTTGGCTATGCGGCTCGCCGTGGATTCTGTGCTGCGTAACGCTGGCGAGCTTGCTCCGATTCTGCTACTTGATGACGTATTCTCCGAACTGGACACACAGCGCACCGACGCACTGCTTGAGTGCCTGCCCGCCGGGCAATGTCTGGTTACGACCGCGTCGGCGCTGCCAATTGGTGCGGTACCCGACCAAGTGTATCGGGTCACCCGAGGCCAGATCAAACCGGTGGCCACGCCGCGGTGATGCTACTATTGCGCGAAGAGACCCTGATGTTGACACCTTGACGCCGCCGACGAGATGAGAATCGTGATCTCGCCCGACCCGCTTTATCACCGTTGGCAGCCACGACGACTCAAGGACAGCCTGGACGTGCTCCTGGGTACAATGCGTGCACCTAAGGTTGATGTTCTTACGGCGATTTTTCAGCAGTGGTCTGAGATCGCTGGCCCTGCGTTGGCCGATCACTGCCAACCGGTATCCGTGGAGGGCGACCGGCTCACCGTGCGCGTGTCGGATCCCGCCCATGCGAGCGAGGTTCGCTGGCTTCAAACGCACTTGCTTGCACGCGTGGCCGACGTGTCTGGTACAGCCCGGATCACCCGTCTCGCGGTCCGGGTACAGTGTCGTTGAGACGCCTTCGAGGGGTCCTTTGCTGCTGTCGTTATGGTACATGTGCTTGGTAAACTCAGCCCATCGTGTTGTTTCGTTCTCGAGCTGTTGGTCCTGCTGATTCTGGTCCCCAAACACAGGGGTCATCTTGATACGCGGCACCCATGAATCCGCCAGAATCAGGAGCCGCCGATGACGCTCACCGGCGAGAAATCTTCTTACGCCGCCGACGACATCACCGTCCTGGAAGGGCTTGCCGCGGTTCGCAAACGTCCAGGCATGTACATCGGGTCAACTGGGCCGACCGGTCTGCATCATCTTGTGTGGGAGGTTGTCGACAACTCCGTTGATGAGGCCATGGCGGGCTTCTGCACCCGTATTGATGTAACCCTTACCACGGATGGTGGATGCGAGGTCGTCGACAACGGCAGAGGCATCCCAGTGGACCGCCATCCGCGTTATGACCATCTCAGCGCGGCCGAAGTGGTGCTCACGATGCTGCACGCCGGCGGCAAGTTCGACGGTTCCGTGTATCAGGTCTCCGGCGGCTTGCACGGTGTGGGTCTATCGGTTGTTAACGCGCTGAGCCGCCGGGTTGAGGTTGAGATTGACCGCAACGGGATCCACTACGCCATGTGCTGCGAGTCCGGCGGTGAGATCATCTCCCCGCTCGCTGATGCGGGTCCTGCCCCTTCGTTGGTTAACGGCTCGGGTCATCGCACGGGGACAACCGTCAGGTTCTGGCCCGACACGACCATCTTTGAGGAAGTGGATTTCCGATTTCAGACTCTTCTGGAACGCTTCCAGATGATGGCGTTTCTAAACAAGGGCCTAGAGATCCGGGTCCGTGACCTACGGCGCGAAGATCCCTCGTGGACGAAGTACTGTTACGACGGCGGGATCATTGACTTCGTCGGGCATCTCAACAGGTCAAAGGAGGCCTTGTTCTCCTCGGTCGGGCATTTCCATCGAGCCGAAACAATTGTTGGCAACGCGCATGAGGTTGAGGTTGCGTTCCAATGGAATAGGGGCTTCAACAGCGACGGGATCCACAGCTTCGCCAACGGCATCGCCACCCTGGAAGGAGGCATGCACGATCAGGGATTTCGTACCGCGTTAACGCGCACCGTCAACTCTTACGCCCGAGCCAAGGGCATGCTCAAAGACAACGAGGAGAACCTTTTCGGTGACGACATCCGGGAGGGCCTGACCGCCATCATCTCGGTGCGTCTGGGCGAGCCACAGTTCGAAGGCCAGACGAAATCCAAGCTCGGCAACGTCTCAATGAAATCATTGGTTGAGCGTGTCACCAACGAGTGCGTCGCAGCCTGGCTTGAGGAACATCCCAAAGAGGCCCGAGCGGTGGTTACCAAAGCCGCTAACGCAGCTCAGGCCCGTGTTGCTGCAGCCGTCACCAAGGCGGCCATACGCTCGAAGTCTCTGCTCGACGGTGCTGGCATGCCCGACAAGTTGAAGGACTGCTCGCATAAGAACCCCGAGCGCCGCGAGCTGTTCATCGTTGAGGGTGACTCAGCGGGCGGCTCTGCGGTACGGGCGCGTGATCCCGAAACCCAAGCCATCCTGCCGATCCGCGGAAAGATCCTCAACGTTGAGCGGGCCCGTATCGACAGGATGCTGCTGAACGCCGAGATCAGGTCGTTGATCACCGCGATCGGATCCGGGATCGGTGAAGACTTTGACGTCACCAAGGCTCGCTACCACAAGATCATCGTGCTCGCCGACGCCGACGTTGACGGCAGCCACATCCGCACGCTGCTGTTGACGTTCTTCTTTCGTCAGATGCGACCGCTTGTGGAGGCGGGTTACGTGTACATCGCTCAGCCGCCGCTGTACAGCACCAAGCTTTCCTCTCGTCACACTGTCTACCTCAAAGACGACGCAGCCAAGTCGGCATTCGAGGCGGCGCATCCTGGCCACAGCAAGGATTTCGCCCGGCTGAAAGGTCTTGGCGAGATGGACTGGGAGGAGCTACGGACCACTACCATGCAGGCTTCGTCGCGCACACTGTTGCGGGTGTCGGTGCAGCAGGCGGCCATCGCAGACGAAATGACCGCGATTCTTATGGGTGACGATGTTGAGCCTCGCAGGGAGTTCATCGTCACAAACGCCCGAGAGGTCCGCAATCTTGATTTTTGATGTTGCGGCCGTACCGGTGTCCCCGACCCGGCCGAGTACAAAATGAACATTGACCATTCAGACGAGGAAAACGAAAAGCCGCTCTCCTTGGCCGCCGAACGCAGCGACGACAGCAGCGACGACAATGGTTATGTCGGAACCGATTCTCGCGTTGGGGTTCCCGCGGACGCTGTCAGTGCCGACAAGGTGAAAGGCGATGTTCACCCCGAGACGCTACCTGACCGAGATGGTTTGGCTGCCGACGATTCCGCTGCCGCTGAGCGGAGCGGACATGGCCACGGCGCCATGCTTGATGATTCCGATGGTGCCGACGGTGATGTGAGCGTCGTTGAGATCCAGGAGGAAATGGAGTCGTCCTTTCTGGACTACGCAATGTCGGTCATCGTCAGCCGTGCCCTGCCCGATGCCCGCGACGGCTTGAAGCCGGTGCATCGTCGGATTCTGTGGTCCATGTACGATCAGGGATTCAGGCCGGATCGTGCGCATGTGAAATGCGCACGAGTTACCGGTGATGTGATGGCCCGGTTTCATCCCCACGGTGATAGTGCCATCTACGACGCTCTTTCGCGCATGGCGCAACCGTTTTCGTTGCGTCATCCCCTCATTGACTTCCACGGCAACTACGGATCGCCTGAGGATCCACCGGCCGCGGCTCGTTACACCGAGTCACGACTGCATCGATCTGCGATGGAGATGCTGGCCGGTATTGATGAGAACACGGTCGATTTCGTCGACAACTATTCCGGCGATTTCGCTGAGCCGAAGGTGCTGCCCGCACGGTTCCCGAACCTGCTGGTCAACGGCAGCCAGGGCATCGCGGTGGGTATGGCCACCAACATCCCTCCTCACAATCTGCGAGAGGTCTGCGCCGCCGTCATCCACCTGTTGCTCAACCCGCAGGCAACCACCGACGATCTGATGTGTCACGTTAAGGGTCCGGACTTCCCGACCGGCGGCGAGATCCTCGGTCGGGCAGGGCTGGAGCAGGCGTACCGCACAGGTCGAGGTTCGGTAAAGGTGCGGGCCACCACCGAGGTCGTGGAGATCGGGAACCGCCTCAGGATCGTGGTGACCGAGCTGCCCTATCAGGTATCGGCAGGCGCGGTGGCGACGAAGATCGCCAAGCTGGTCAACGGTCGCCAACTCGAAGGCATCACCGACGTCAACGACGAATCGTCCGGCGATACCACCCGCTTCGTCATCACCTTGAAGCGAAATGCGAATCCCGAGGTGGTGCTCAACAATCTATGGAAGAGCACCCCGTTGCAGACGAGTCTCGGGGTCAACATGGTGGCGCTGGTCGGTGGGGTTCCACGCACCCTGAACCTGCTCAGTGCGCTGCAGGCTTTCGTCGATCACCAAATTGAGGTGGTGACTCGCCGTTCGGAGTATCGACTTGATCGTGCGCAGCGACGTCTGCACATCGTTGACGGCCTGATCAGGGCACTGGAACTGATCGACGAGATCATTGCCGTGATACGGGCCAGCAGTAACCGTGGCACGGCCCGCGAAGCGTTGAAGACCGAGCCGTTGGGGTTCTCCGCGGAGCAAGCCGATCACATTCTCGATATGCAGTTGGGTCGACTCACTCGCCTCGGACGAACCGACCTCGAAACCGAGGCGACCGGTCTGCGCGCAACGATTGAGGCTATGCGGGCGATTCTGGGTAACGAGGCCACACTGCGCGCTGTGATCGTCAACGAGCTACAAGCGATCGGTGAGACCTTCGGCGACGACCGCCGCTCAAAGCTAGGCATTGACCCAGGCGAGATTGACATAGAGGATCTGATTGACGACGACGACTTGGTCTTCACGATGTCGGCTGCTGGCTACGTGAAGACCATGTCCACTGAAGAGTTCCGCTCGCAGGGGCGCGGAGGGCGCGGGGTTACCAGCGCTCGCCTAAAAGACGCCGACACGGTCACCCACCTGATCCAGACAACGGCACACTCCTACATCCTGTTCTTCTCCAACCGTGGACGGGTATACCGGCTGAAGGCGTACCAGGTGCCCGAGACGTCTCGGACCGCCCGTGGCACTGCGATAGTCAACCTGTTGCCTTTGCATGAAGAAGAAACAATCCAGGCCGTGGTTGACACCCGCGACTACGAAACCAATAGGTACTTGTTTTTTGCCACAGCCAAGGGAATGGTGAAGAAGTCCCGGTTCAAGGCCTATGACTCGTCCCGGTCAGCGGGTTTGATCGCCATCAAGCTGAACGAAGGCGACGAGTTGGTGGAGGTGATCCCCACCAACGGGATATACGATATTTTGTTGTCGTCACGACTGGGCAGAACGATCCGCTTCGCCGAGTCTGATGTGCGCGCAACCGGCCGTAACACCGCCGGGGTGATCGGGCTCAAATTCAAACATCAAGATGACGCGGTGGTGTCGTGCGACATCGCCCGCACAAGGGCGAGACTTCTGCATGTAACGTCTGCTGGCTTCGGGAAACGCACCTCCCCTGAGGAGTTTCGTCCACGGCGTCGCGGTGGCCTGGGAGTCATCGGAATGAAGCTTCGCGACGCCAAAGGCGTGGTAGTCGGCACGCTGATGGCCGAGGACGACGACGAGGCCCTCGCAGTTACCCGCAAGGGTGTGCTCATCCGTACCCGAGTGGCCGACATATCGGTTCGCAAGAGGTTCGCCGGGGGCGTCTCGGTGATTTCGCCGGACCCCGATGATGAGGTGGCATCAGTTGCCTTGCTCAGGAGCCGTACCGAGGACCCAACCGAGGACCCCGGGCCTAGCTTGGCGTCGGGTGACGTTTCCGGTGATGTTGAGTCAATCAAAGACGAAGTCGCAGCTGATGCCCGTGTGCACGACAGTGCGGCCACAGACACTACCTGAGCGGTCGGTCCATTTGGGACTCCCGCAGTCCCCGTCCGGGAACCCACATCTCGGGATCTACGTTGAACTTCCCCGATCACACCACGGAGATAGCGGGATCAGGAGATGTCAACACCAACACGTCGCGGATGCGACGACCGGGGACAGATGCTCCCATTCATGGCCTTGATACTAGTCGCGATCGTGGGCTTGCTCGCCTTTTTTGTACGCCTTGCTCCTTTGGTGGACGACGCCGCTCGTGCCCGCACGGCTGCCGACGCGGCGGCTCTGGCGGGTGCCGTTGATGGGCGTGCGGCTGCGCAACAGTTCGCCAATGCCAATGGCGCAGAGTTGGTGAACTTCAACCGTGTGAACCGCAAAGTCACCGTTCGTGTCCGTGTCGGGTCAGCGAGCGCTGTCGCAAGTGCGGAGGCGACTATTCGATGGGTCCCGTCAGGTTGATCCTAAAGGCCTGCGGTGTACCCGGTAGTGTTGACGTCGTACACTTGATCCAGCGATGACCGATAACCCCTCAGTCGACGAAGCCACCTTCCGTGTCGCCATGGGCGAAGACTTGGAGATGCCCGAGGGATTTACCGGCATCGCTCAAACGACTCCGACGGGTGCGGCTGGCACAATTTTCGAAGAAACACGAAGCGGTGTTGCACATGTCGGGCTTACCACGCCGCCCGCGGGTGTCACCGTCGAGTCAGCTTCCTACGGTGCTCGACGCCGCACACGCAAGCTACGTGCACGCAAGGTTCGCCGTTTGGTGCGCCATGTGGAACCCTGGTCGGCTTTGAAGATCGCCTTGATCTTTTACTTATGCCTTTGGGGGATCATGTTGATCGCAGGCACGATCCTGTGGAGCCTGGCTGTGAGTTCGGGCACGGTTGAGAACCTTGAGGAGTTCGTCACCGAGCTGTTCGCCTTGGAGAGCTTCACCATCAACGCCGACCTGATCTTCCGGCTCAGCGCCATCGGCGGTTTGGTGATGGTCATGTTCGGTGCGGGATTCACGGTCGTCATGGCGGTGTTGTTCAATCTCATCAGCGACCTCACCGGTGGTTTGCGGTTGACAGTGGTGGAAGAGGAGACAGCACGCCTGCGGCCGAAGCGTCTTCGGCCGAGAACGGCTGGTCGTCGTGGTCTGCAACGACAAGGTCCGACGGAACCTGCGCAACCATCGGGACCTGCCTGAGCATCTTGGAATACCCGGAGTTGAACATCGCTATGCACCGACTGGGTCGGCGACGCCTCGCAACTGCGGTGCTCTTTGTACAACCCTGTGGTTCGCGATCGCTGTGCAGGTAACGTTTCGGCTCAAGCGGGGCTATAGCTCAGTCGGTTAGAGCGCACCCCTGATAAGGGTGAGGTCGCAGGTTCGACTCCTGCTAGCCCCACGCATTTACCCTTGGAGGATGACGTGGGCGGAGGCTTACTCACGCTGGTACGCCGAGCGTTGATGGCACTCGCTGCGGGAATTGCTGTGGCCGCTGCCATTCGGGTCCGCGGTAGCGGCGGCATACCACCCCAGACGGGTGGATGGCGCCAACTCAGCGATGAAGAATTGCGTTGAACATGCCCTCGAATCGGGTGCTGTTGTTTGGTGCGGGTGCCACGGGAACCCGGATCGGACGTCAGCTCAACTCCAGTGGCATCATTGACCAACTAGAGATAGTCGACACGGACCCGGGCCGAGCTCAGCGTCTGATCACATCACTGGCGGATGGTGCGGCGATGGGTTCAGCGCGACGGCTGGACCGCGACATCTCAACGATCGTGTTGGCCACACCCAGCGGCACGCAGGCAGCCCTTGCCCGGAAGGCCGTGAGCGCCGGGATACCGGTCGTGTCAACCTCCAATCAGATCAGTGAGGTTCGCAAACTGCTCGCTTTGGACCAAAAGGCTCTCAAGTCGGGGGTCCCGCTCGTTATTGGCGCGGGATGCATGCCGGGGCTGTCTTGCCTGCTTGCTCGTCATGGTGCCCGCGAGTTCGACCAGGTAGAAGAGGCGCACGTCACCAAGGTCGGGACCGGCGGCCCAGCATGCGCCCGGCAGCACCATCGGGCACTAAGCTCTACCGCGATTGATTGGCGCGACGGAGCCTGGACGAAACGTCCCGGCGGATCCGGTCGCGAGTTGGTATGGTTTCCCGACCCGGTCGGAGGCCGCGACTGTTACCGTGCCGCACTTCCCGACGCGCTCTTGTTGGTGCCTCACCTTGCCGGGGTGCAGCGTCTGACGGCTCGCCAGGCTGGCACCAGACGTGATCGGCTGACCGCTCCACTGCCGATGCTGCGGCCTCCTCATGTTGAGGGTGGGATCGGCGGTGTGAGAGTTGAATTGCGGGGTCGTGTTGGTACCGAGCGTCGGGTTGTGGTGTTCGGGGCTGTTGATCGTCCCGCGGTTCTCACAGGGGCGGTTGCCGCGGCTGTGGTGCTGCACGTCCTCGGCAACTTGATGGCCCCAGGGGCGTACGGCCTCGCTGGCGTCAACGATTCTGGTGGTTTGTTGCGCACGCTCAAGGCCCGGGGTGTGAACCCATTGCGATTCGAAGGCGCACCGACCTTCGTATGAATCCTGATCTCTACGCGCTAGAGGCTCGCCAGAGTCCGAGCACCGACTCGTGGAGATGGCCGTTGGTGGCCACCCCGGACCCGGACCGCCAAGTGTCGGGTCCGGTTGTTCCGTCGAAGCTGCTGAAGGTGCCGCCGGCTTCGGTGATGATCACCGCAACCGCAGCGAGATCCCACGGGTTGGCGAGGGGATCGACCATGGCCTCGGCTCGGCCGGTAGCGACCAGCGCGTAACCGTAGGCGTCGCCCCAGGTTCGAACGTGGAGTCGCGAAGTGAGCACAGCGGCCAGCGCTTCGGGTGGCCAGTAGTCGGTGCCGCTGGTGCTGAGATAGGCACCGACTACGTTTCGACGGTTGCTGACATGACATGGTTCGGCGTTGCGGTACACGCCGAGGCCGCGACCAGCCCAGACTGTTTCGCTTAGCGCAGGCAGCGCGATCACACCGATTGCGGGGCCGCTGTCATCAACCAGAGCCACCAGCGTGGCGAACAACGGCACACCTTGGGTGAAGGCCTTGGTGCCGTCGATTGGGTCGATCACCCAGGCCCGTCCGCTTGTGCCGAACAGTTCGCCGTGCTCCTCGCCGATTATTGCGTCGCCGGGGAAAGCCTCCCGTAGCCGCTCACGCAGCAGTGTTTCGGTATCACGATCGGCGTTGCTCACTGGTGACCCGTCCGGTTTTTGCGTAACCGCCAGATCCGGGTTCTCAAACCAGGCGAGTGCGAGCGCGGCGCCTTCACGGGCAATTTCCACCGCCACGGCCATCTCCGCAGAGTCAGCCAGGCGGACACTGCAATCCGCGGGGGTGGCCTGCGAACCCAGGTCAGCGGAGGTCATGGCCACAGTTGTGTCCAGGCGAGCGCGCAGGCCGCAGAGATGTTTGAGGTGGGGTTCATGACGGGCGCGGCGGTCTGGGAAAGAAACGGCTTGTGCGTTCGACGTAACCGCTGTAGCCCGGACGGCGCTTGGCCATGCTGTGTTCAAGCATCGGAACCCCCGACACCCGTGTGAGCAGCACAGTCATGAGGATCGGAGCAATGATCCCGTAACGCCCGGCTGGCGTCTCGGCTGCGATCAGCCAGATTCCCCACCATACACAGCAGTCGCCGAAGTAGTTCGGATGACGGGTGTAACGCCACAACCCCGTGTCAAGCACCCGATCGTGGTTGGCGGGATCGGTACCGAAACGGCGGAGCTGATTGTCGGCCACCGCTTCAAACACGAAACCGAATACTGAAATGATCACACCCACCACGGCGACGGCACCAAGCTTCGGAGAGTCTGCGGCGGCTGCGAGCTGCACAGGCAACGCCACGATCCACATCAAGGCGCCTTGCAGACCGAACACCGTAAACGCGCTGACCACCGCGAATCGGTCACCGTGTCTTTTGCGCATGAGCCGATAGCGGAAATCTTCGGGCTTGCCTACCTGGCGGTGCCACAGATGCAGCGCCAGGCGCAGCCCCCAAACTGCGACCACAACGAACAACAGTCCGCGGCGTCCGGCATCTCCTTCGCCGAGCACACCGGCCACGGCGGCAACGAGCGCGAATCCGATTCCCCAGCCGATGTCGACGATGCTGGCGTCTCGCAAGATCAGGCTCAAGACCCACATGGCAACCATGAACACCGCTATCACGCCAGCCGATGCGGTGAGGGTTTCGGTCATCGTTGGCCCTGAGATGTGTTCGTTGAGGAGCTTCGTGGTTGGCGAACCCCCTTGGTGTGGCCCGTATCGCGAGGACGTAACGTCCAGGCAGCTACAAATGGTAGGTGTGCTCTTTTGATTTCGCCCGGGATGTCGGTGCTTGCCTGTGAAACGGAACTCATGTTGACTCAGCAACGCTGCGATGAGCGACGATCTGTTCATCAATCCAGCGGTCCATCTTGATCCATCTATCCAGGAGCCAAGACCCGAACTCGTCATTGTCCTCGGGGACTTCCGACCGCGGATATCGCCACATGTGAACCCGGATGGTAACCCGTGTGGGAATACCGGCAGCGATCGCGGCGAGCGACCCACCGTATTCGAGTCCGACATTGGCCCCTATCACCACATCAGCTGTAGGTGCCTCAGCCAGCAGCGCCGAGATCCCCGCTGGGCGTGGCGGCAGTAGATGCACCAACTCAGCCGCTTTGATTGCCAGGTCGGGCCTTGATGCCGCCAAACGTTCAATTGCCCGTTCGAGGCGCCGAGGCGTAAAGAAGGTACTTTCGGGAAAGATCACTGCCACCTCGCCAGCCCGGATGCCTCGTCCCAGCTCCCGGACCCGGTCAAGCATCTTCGAGCCGGGCTCCGGTGACCGGTCGATCCACGCGTTGGGAGTGCGATCGCCGAGAAGGTCCAAGGTGGGCACAACCCGGAGATCTCGTTTGAGTGTGTAGCGAACACGGTTGCCGCTCAGCTCTGCCGCCAATGCAGGGACAAGCGCATCAACGTGGCTTACATGACGACAGGCGAGGATGACGTTGCCACCGTCGAGAACTTCGACGTTGTCGAACTCCACGTGAATATTCGCCCATCTTGCGACACCGGCCAGGTGTTTGCGAACCCACCAATACTCCAGCCGGTAGCAGGCCCGCATCCAGCCAGGCGCCCTCCGCCGACGCACATACCAGCCGATCACCGCTAGGCATCCGACTGTCCCGGCGATCTCGATCCAGGCCGCGCGGACGATCAGGATCCAGATGCGCGCCATACGCGCTCGGCGGTCTCCTCGTCGGTCACCGCGAAGGAGATCAATCAAGTACAGCAGCGGTACGGCGACTGGGGTTAGCACGGTGGACACCGAAGCGAGCAACACCATCGCAGGCATTGACACAGCACGCCGGATGAACGGTGGCGCCGCGACTGCACGGGCCATGAAACCGACTGGTTTTTGATGCGCTGCCACGCCGCAGACCGTACCGTGAACCCTATGGTCAAAGCGCGTGAACAAAGCGACCACGTGACGCTGTGGACGCCGTCTTCGGACCGCATCACCGCAACCAACCTGTATCGATTCCAGCGCTGGGTCGCTGACAGGCATGGGCTTGACTTACCCGGAGACCCCGCAAGGGACTACGCCGCGGTCCATGCCTGGTCCGTCGCCGACCCCGGAGATTTCTGGTCCGAAGCCTGGGCCTTCTGCGGTGTTGCCGGTGAACGGGCCGGGCCGTCGGTGGTGCCGGCACAGGAGCTGTCGGATTGGCGGTTTCTTCGTGATGCCAAACTAAACGTGGCCGCCAACCTGTTGGGCGAGTCAAGCGACGACCTGGCGATCCGCTTCGTGTGCGAAGACGCCGAGCCGGTTGATGTGACACGCGGCGAACTCCACGTGATGGTCGGGCGGATCCAGCGCCTGCTGATCGACGCAGGGGTCTCCCCGGGCGACCGGGTTGCCGCCTGGCTTCCGAATCGGCCTGATGCATACGCAGTGATGCTCGCGGCGGCCGGTCTCGGTGCTGTTTTTGCGTCAACTTCACCGGATTTTGGTTCTGGTGGTGTGCTTGACCGTTTCGGCCAGATTGAGCCGGTGGTGTTGTTCGCCTGCCGCGGATACACCTACAACGCCAAATTCCATGATCGGCGCGACGCGCTTGGTGAGATCATCAACGGGCTCAAAGGTCTGCGCGCCACGTTCATCGTCGAGCCTGGCTGGCTAGATGACTTTCCGCCATCTGATCCCGTGTTCGAACTTATGCCGTTCGATCACCCGTGGTACGTCCTGTTCTCTTCGGGTACCACCGGGCGACCCAAATGCATTGTGCATCGCAGCGGCGGGTTGCTGCTCAAGCATTTGGTGGAACATAAATTGCACTGCGACGTCCGGCCCGGCGATCGGGTGTTCTACTTCACCACGACGGGATGGATGATGTGGAATTGGTTGGCGAGCGCCCTGGCGAGCGACGCCTCGCTGATCCTCTATGACGGTGCTCCCACCTATCCCGATGTGGGCCGGCTCTGGGACCTAGCCGCAGAAACGGCAACGACATTGTTCGGCACCTCCGCGAAGTTCATCGACACCTGCGCTGCTGCCGATATCCGCACTATCGATTCACACGATCTGAGTGCCTTGCGTACGATCACGTCCACCGGGTCGCCGTTGTCGCCTGAGAGTTTCGGTTGGGTTTACAGAAGCGTCAAGACCGATGTGCATCTGGCTTCGATTTCGGGCGGCACGGACCTGTGTGGCTGCTTGGTGCTTGGTGCGCCGACCCTGCCGGTGCGTGCCGGGGTGATCCAGGTGCCAGCGTTGGGGCTCGACATTGACGTGGCCGACGCCGATGGCTCCTCTGTGCTGGACGAAAGGGAGGGTGAACTGGTGTGTCGAAACGCGTTTGTGTCGATGCCGTTGTGTTTTTGGGACGATCCTGGCGACGCTCGCTATCGCGCCGCCTACTTTGACAGGTTCGTTGGGGCGTGGCACCACGGCGACTTCGTTTCGCGCATCTCAGCTGGCGGGTTTGTGATCTCGGGTCGTTCCGACGCCACCTTGAACCCAGGCGGTGTTCGCATCGGGACAGCTGAGATCTATCGCCGGGTAGACACCATGGTTGAGATTTCTGAGAGCGTGGTGATCGGGCAGTCTCACAAGGGCGACACTCGCGTGGTTCTGTTCGTGAAGCTGGCGGCCGGTCACCGCCTCACGCAAGCGCTGAGGAGCCGTATCCGTTCACGAATCCGCGCCGAGGTATCGCCCCGGCATGTGCCAGCGGTGATCGGTGAGGTTGACGACATTCCTCGCACTCGCTCAGGCAAGATCACTGAACTCGCCGTGCGGGACATCCTGGATGGTCGCCCGATCAACAACGCCGAGGCCCTTGCCAATCCAGAGGCCCTTGACCAGTACCGCAATCATCCAGACCTGCTCTGAGCAGCAAACCAAATCACCGAGGATCTGCAACCGGATTCCGTGCCTTCGGTTAGAACGAAGGGGTAGAACTCGTAGTCAAGGCCGCAGGCGATTCAATCATGTTCTGTAGCGCGAGTTGTCCGCCCTGTCGTGCGTCTTGGCGACCGCTGGAGTAGTTGTTTTCGGTCGCCGGGGTCAGATGTTCAAAGATCTGGCCCGTGGTGGCTGTTGGGCGTCGACGGGCCCGACTCGCACCGGCCGAGTTGCCCATAGCCTCCAAAGCCCCGGTTGGCTGTTGGGCGTCGGCGGGTCCGACTAGTGTCAATCGGGTGGCAGCGCACGATTTGGTTATCCGTGGAGGTACCGTCGTCGACGGAACGGGGTCCCCGAGCCGCAGCGCCGATGTTGCCATATCCGACGGCATCATCACCGAGGTTGGCTCAATTGACGACAAGGGCACCCGTGAACTCAACGCACACGGCGCGCTGGTAGCACCCGGTTTTGTTGACATACACGCCCACTACGACGGGCAGGCCACCTGGGATGACTGTCTGGCCCCTTCTTCGTGGCACGGCGTCACGACCGTGGTCTTCGGCAACTGCGGGGTCGGTTTCGCGCCGGTTCACGACAGCGACCATGACCGCCTCGTGCAACTAATGGAGGGTGTTGAGGACATTCCGGGAACGGCACTACACGAAGGCCTTGCATGGACCTGGAACTCTTTCGCTGAGTATCTCAACGCCTGCGACACTCCTACCGATATTGACTTCGCCACCCAGGTGCCCCACGGTGCCGTACGACTGCATGTCATGGGCGAGCGAGGTGCTGCTCGCGAAGACGCCACCGACGAAGACATCACTGCCATGGGCCAGCTCGCCGCGCAGGGCATACGGGCAGGAGCGCTAGGGTTCACCACTAGCCGCACGAGCAATCATCGCACCTCCACCGGGGATTTCACGCCCACGCTCACCGCCGCAGCCAAAGAGCTGGTAGGGATCGCCGAAGCTGTGGGCCGCACCGGAACCGGCGTGTTTCAGCTTGTCAGCGACTTCGTAGACCGCGAACTTGAGTTCACCATTCTGCGTGACATGTGCTCCGTATCACGCCGTCCGCTCAGCTTCACGATCGTTGAAAGCCCACGCCTCGGAGATTTCCACACGGACCTGCTGGCACGCATCACCGCCGCGCGAGCCGACGGTCTGCAGATAACCGGACAATGCCCAGTACGGCCCATCGGGGTGCTGCTCGGATTCGAATGCACCCTCAACCCATTCATGAACAACCCGGTATGGGCCGAAATCGCGGACCTGGCCCCTGCGAAACGTGTCCAGGCACTACACGACGGCGATCGTCGTGACCGGCTGCTCGCTGCCGCTGGCGGAGTTGACCCACACGCCGTCGGTGGACGTCTCGTTGAGAAGTACGACCTCATGTTCGACCTCGGCGAGTGGCCCTACTACGAACCAAGCCCCACCGACACTGTCGCAGCCCGGGCCCGCGAGCTTGGGGTCAGCGCCCCTGAACTCGCCTTGGAGCTCCTGTGTCGCAACGGCGGAACCAACGTCTTGTGGGTGCCCTTCAGCAACTACGGCCACGGCAACCTTGACACAACCCGTGACCTTCTCACACATCCCTACACGGTCCCCGCGCTCGGCGATGGTGGTGCCCATGTCGGCACGATCTGCGACGGATCGTTCCCTACAACGCTATTGCAGCACTGGGGTCGAGACCGACCCGAGGGCCGTATCAGTATCGAGTTTCTGATCCAGCGACAATGTCGTGACACGGCGCGCACGGTGGGTCTTTTTGACCGCGGCGTTCTCGCACCGGGATATCGGGGCGACGTTAACGTCATTGACTTTCAGCGCCTGCGGGTGCATCGTCCCGAACCTGCCTACGACCTCCCTGCTGCTGGTCGTCGTTTGATGCAGCGAGCCGAGGGCTACGCCCACACCTTCGTGGCCGGGGTTGAGACCTACCAGGACGGGGTCGCTACGGGTGCTCTGCCCGGTCGCCTTGTACGCGGTGCCCAACCCGCACCGGTCTGACCCGCATGGCCTAACGGGATTCGTCGCGTCGCTGTCGTCTTGCGGTGTAACGGTCGGTCGGTGACCGACCCTGCGAGCGCATTGCCTAACAGGGTTCGCTGTCGTCTTGCGGTGCAGCCTCCCCGGTATGGCTCGTGTTGGTCATGGCTCGCCCCGACACGCCTTCAAGACGATCGAGGATGGCCTCCAAGGACGGCCGGGTCGCTCTTTCGCTCCGAACAATCAGCCGCCGAACAATCAGCCGCCGAACAATCAGCCTCCGAACAATCAGCCTCCGGGGGTTGGTGTAGTGGTAATGGTCTACAGTGTGAGCCCATGTCCTACTTCCACGATCTCCAAATACCGTCATTGGAAGGCGACCCGGTGGCGTTCTCAGGCTTCGCTGGCGTGGCTTGCCTAGTTGTCAATGTTGCATCTGCTTGAGGCCTCACCCCGCAGTACGCAGGTCTGCGTGCACTTCATCATGAAGATAACGGCGTGCGCGTATTGGGCTTTCCGTGCAACCAGTTCGGAGCTCAAGAACCGGGCACAGCCGACGAGATACGATCCTTTGTCGACGAGAACTACCAAATCGACTTCCCCATGTTCGCAAAGATCAACGTCAACGGGCAAGACCAAGCGGATCTGTACAGGTGGCTCAAAGCCTCCCAACCCGCCGAGGATGGCTCATCGGACATACGCTGGAACTTTGAGAAATTCCTCGTGGACGGCAACGGCGAGGTAGTGGCGCGGTTCGCGCCGACTATCGCCCCTGAACAGGTAGCCGAGCAACTTGATGAGCTGCTCGGCTGCCATCGTTGATTGTCCGAGGCGATGTCGTTTCGAGCAACCGGCGGCGAATCGTCCACCGAGTCGGACCGCAACATTGCCGCCACAACCCATACCGAACGAACCATTCACAGGAAATGGCCATGACGCCCAACCAACTAGTTGAAATCGAGCTGATCAAACGCTGCAAATACAAATACCTGCGCTTATTGGATCAGCGGCGCATTGACGAGTTGAGGGAGGTCATGACCGATGACTGCACCGCCTCCTACAGCGACGGCGAATACTGCTTTGATGGTCTTGATGACATACTCGATTTCCTCGTAGGCACAATAGGTTCGGCTGCATTCTTGTCGAGCCACACATGCCATCACCCAGAGATCGACCTCACCGGCCCAGACACAGCCACCGGTATCTGGAGGCTCGAGGATCAAGTGGTGATCGGTGACTATGACGTCAAGATCAACGGCGCGGCCTTCTACGAGGACCGTTATGTGAAGACTGCCGACGGCTGGAAGATCTCCCATACGGGCTATCGCCGAACGTTTGAGGAGATGCACCCGCTGTCCGCAATTGAGGGGTACAAGGTCAGCTCACCAGACATTCCAGGCGTCTCTAAGGTGAACGACGCCGAGGCCGCCGACTCGCCATCCGGCTAGACGGCATCTTCGGGCGTCGGCCCGCGGGTGCTTGAGTGTGTGCGGGTGGTTGATCGCTCACGACCGCCGTGCGGAACCGTCGGTGCGATCTCGGATCTATTTCGAGGTGAGCGTGGTCCGGCAGTAGCGGTAGTAGGTGTTGGTATCCATAGGCACCTCGTCTCCCGTATCAGGATGGAACAGCGACCGGCTGACGGTGTTGATCGGGCCGAGGTACACATGCACCGCTCGGGCGGTGATGCCGGGCGCGGAGATGGCATGAATGCTCCGAGGCCCAAGTGTCATGACTTGGCCCGCTCCGAGGGTACGTCCCGGTGCCGCCCTGATCCCGGTGGCGTGGCGGGTGAAAAGCCGCTGGTCCTCCTCACCCTCAAAAACGCCGATGATCGCTGTCATCCGGTGATCATGCGCTGGCTGCACAACGCCTGGGTACGTGTCAAGTAGGGCCAAGGTCAGGTCTTCGGATTCATACAACGTTGCTTCGGCTCCGACTTCAATACCCTCCTGCGTCGCGCCTAACCGGGGAAGATCACTAGGCAACGCGGCGCAGGCATCTGGATCCGCTACGAGATCTTTGACGAGTCTGCTTAGACGCACACGCGGCTCAAGTTCGCGGCCCGCGGCCACGCATGCGTCTCGGAAGTCAATCAGAAATTGCGGACATTCAATGGTCGTCATTGCGGATTAGCCGATTACGTCGTTAGCTTTCAATGCTGCCCCTTCGGTTCATCAATCTCTTCGCTTCATCAACGCAGCACACCCTTGCTTCGTGCCGGGTTCGGTGTCAGAACGCATCGCCATCGCGCTGGGTTCCAGGGTCCAGGCATCACAATGTCAAAGACGTGGCTTCGGGCCGCCGCGATCTCCCGGCCAGCGGCTACCGCCGATTACGTCGGCGTAGGGCCAGAACGCGTCCGGGTCAAGTGGACCCGCGTTAGTGATGGAGCGGGCCTTCATGGTATGGGTGACCAGCTGCGCCGACACCAATTCGCGCATCGGGAGGTACCGCTCTATCGGATCCCAGGGGCTCTCAAACAGTCGCAGGTCACCATCGATTTCCTCAATGTGTCTTTGGCTCATCGTGGTCGCCACATCCACGACGTGAGGCGGGTAGTCGTACTCCTTTTCGGCTCCTCCCACCGCGCGCGAGTACTTGGTCCACCATTCGTGCTCGGTCACGTCCCCTGCGATGGGATCAATGCTTCCAGTGACGGTGCCAGCGAACTTAATGAAGGTGTAGCCCTGATGAATGGTTCGTGCCTCGACCTTGTCACCGAGCCGAAAGAACCGGATGTCGCAAAGGAACTTGGGCTGGCCGTTCAGCTCGGCGGAAATGAACACCGCCGCTTCCTGATCGATTCCCATGCCGAGGTTGTAGACACCTTCGACGCCTTGCCAAGAAGCGGGCACCTTAACGCTCACCCCGAACTCGGGTTCCTCAAGGATTGGCACGCAGTAGATACCAATCTGCACCACCGGTTCGGTGCCTGGGACCATCCCGGGAGGCAGTAGAGGCTCAATATTGCCGGGATCGGTATTGTACTTCAGGACGAGCTTGGGCCAACCGGCCACCTCGCCAGGGCGGTTCATCGGGGTATCAACCATAAATTCAGTCTTGCAGGTTTGGGTCCGCGTGTGGAAATCTCACCAAATGGCAAACCCACTTGATGGCATTGATCAGTCCAGCGAGCGTACATCATTGTCTCGTCGGACACCCACGCAGGTCTCTACGTAGAGGACTACCGGCAATATCTGGAGTCCTCCGTTCACGACCAGTTTGACCAGTGGTTGCGCACCCGTCATGAGCACCGCGCGATGGTGGAGGAGCTCAACGGCGAGTACGTGGAACAGTGGGAACGCGAGAATGCCGTGGGGCTTCGTGGTGCCTACGATCCCGAGATTCGTGACAAGGAACTTGATGCGGACGGCATTGCTGGTGAGGTGATCTTCGCCGACGGTGACGCTGTCACCGGCATGGAGGCACCTCCGTTCGGTGCGGGACTTCAAGCCGGGTCAATCACCGACCCCAAGTTGGCCTGGGCCGGGGCAAGGGCACACAATCGTTGGCTTGAGGAGTTCTGTGCAACCAACCCGCCCCGCAGGGCCGGGGTCGCCTTGGTACCGATCACTCACGGCGTTGACGAAGCCGTTCGTGAGATTGAGATGCTGGCGGGCAAGCCCGGCGTCAAGGGGATCATGATCCCCACCATGTGGCATGACAACGAACCGTACGGCCACCCCACCTATGACCCGGTCTGGGCTGCATGTGCGGAGACGGGTCTGGTGGTGCACACCCACTCCGGGGAGGCCGACACGCAGGCCTACAACGACAACATGGCGCAGTACATGCTTGAAGTGGCGTTTTGGACGCACCGGCCTCTTTGGCAGCTGCTGCTCTCTGGGAAGTTCGACAGGTTTCCGAACCTTAAGTACGCACCCGTGGAGTGCGGCTCCTGGTGGCTTGGCGACCTGCTCTGGAAGACCGACGTGATGTTCGGCGGCACGAACTGGAAAGTCAAGAAGATGAGTTCTCAGACCAAGGGGCTCATTGAACGGCTTCCGTCGGAGTATCTCGGAAGCAATGTTTTCATCGGTGCATCCACCATGAGCAAGGTTGAACTCCGCCGACGGTACCTCAACGGCGTGGACGCCTTGATGTGGGGCACCGACTATCCCCATCCCGAGGGTTCGTGGCCTCACACTGTGGAACGGCTCGAGACCGACTTCCGTGAGATTCCGGTAGCCGAAACCCGCCTTTTGCTCGGCCTAAACGCGGTGCGCTGCTACGACCTTGACCTTGAAGGCCTAACCAAGATCGCCGCGAAGGTGGGCCCGACACCAGAAAAACTCAATCAGGACCTCAACTTGCGCACCTCGCCGAGTGCTATACGAGAAGCCCGTTGGTGGTTTGACGAATACGGGGTGCCCTGGCCCGACTGATTGTCGTCCCCTGGGGTTCACTGCGTTTTGGAGCCAAGGTTTGGCCCGGAGGTTGCACAGCTCGAGGGCGGATACGGGGGTGCCCGACTGATTGTCGTCCCCTGGGGTTCACTGCGTTTTGGAGCCAAGGTTTGGCCCGGAGGTTGCACAGCTCGAGGGCGGATACGGGGGTGCCCGACTGATTGTCGTCCCCTGGGGTGCCCGACTGATTGTCGTCCCCTGGGGTTCACTGCGTTTTGGAGCCAAGGTTTAGCCCGGAGGTTGCACAGCTCGAGAAGGTTCCTGTGGTTCCTCGGCCTCGTCGCTGGATCCATTTTGGGTTACGTCGCGTCGGCGCTGGTTCCGATCACCGCAGCGTTTACGGTCCCGGTAGGTGTTGAGTTCGACCGGTAGGCATTGAGTTCGGCGAGGACTTCGTCTGCGTGTTCGTCCAGCATCGGCGGACGTCGCAGCGGTGTCCGCACCTCGTCGTCGACCCGAATTGGTGAGCGTACCGACGTGTAGGGCCCGTTCTTCACGATCGGGCGCATCCTCATAGTCTCCGCCCAGTCGATCGCCTCGGCTATTGAGTTGATTGGTCCGCAGGGCACATCGGCGGCTCGTAGCCGGTCGATCCATTCACGCCGTGTTCGGGTGAACAGAACCGGTTGGATTTCGGCGTTCAGTTCGCTGACGTGGTTGCGCCGTGCGGCGTTGTTAACGAACCGGGGATCGTTGATGAGATCCGGTCGCTCAATGACCTCGCAAAAACCGCCAAACAGCTTGTTGTTCGCAGCGGCGAGAACGAAGTCACCGTCGGATGCTGTGTATGACTCATAGGGTGCGATTGACGGATGCCGGTTTCCTTGCCTGGTCGGCTCGACTCCAGCCATGAGCGCGGCTGCTTGGTGGTTGAGCGTTGCGGCAAGAGCCGTGTCGAATAGCGAGACCTCAATGTGGCGACCAACCCCGGTGACTATCCGCTCGTGAAGCGCAGCCAGAACACCGATCGCGGCGTTGAGCCCGGTCATCATGTCCACTATCGGGATACCAAGTTTCAAGGCACGACCGTCGGCCTCGCCGGTGAGGTGCATGGGCCCGCCCATTGCCTGAGCTATGAGGTCGTAGCCAGGCAGGGAAGCGGCGGATGTATCGGAGCCGTAGGCCGTGATCGTGCAGGTGATGATGTCGGGCCGCTCGGTGTGCAGCGATGCACGATTGAGCCCGATGCGCTCCATGTAGCCCAGCTTGAAGTTGTCAACCACGATGTCTCCGCTGAGGGCCAACCGCCGTGCTGTGGCGATATCGGAATCGTCTTTGAGATCCAAGACGATCGACCGCTTATTGCGGTTCAGCGAAGAGAAATAGGTGGACTCCCGCTGGGTAAATCCCGCCTCGGTGTTGACGGTACGCCAGGGAGGGCCCCACTGCCTTGTGTCGTCGCCGATCTCGGGGCGCTCAACCTTGATTACGTCTGCACCAAGGTCGCCGAGTGTCTGCGCGAGAAGCGGCCCGGCAAGCACCCGTGAGAAGTCGATTACTCTGATTCCCGTCAGCGGATGTCTATTGGAGTTGTCGGTCATGTCGTGGTGGTTCCCTTAGCCTTTGTGTCCGTGTTACCAGCGGGTCTGTTGCGTGCCCAGGGGCTACGGCGGCGCTGTCGCATAGCCCGATAGATCTTCACATGGCTCTACTGATCATTGCGCAACGCCACCGTCGCAGCGGGCAGCGTTGCGGGTCACAACCGATACCACTAGGAACTGCGATGTGGTATTCGAAGGCTTGCTTGACCCGAAGCTATATGTCGTCGCCGGAGTCACCATGGTGATGGGCAAGGTACCGATGCCGCAGAGGCTCCCACAATGAGCAAACCCCGTCCCGACTTCATCCGGGAGATGATCGCTCATCAAAGCGTTGACGGCCCCTACGGGGGGCGGGTGCAAACACGTTTTCCTCCTGAACCCAACGGTTACTTGCACATTGGCCATGCTAAGTCGATCGCGCTCAACTTCGGATTGGCCGAAGAATTCGGCGGTGTATGCCGTCTTCGTTTTGACGACACCAATCCCGAAACGGAAGATGAGTCGTTCGTGAGTGCTATCACCGAGGACGTTCGCTGGCTCGGCTGGGAACCGGGCGACTTGGTGTTTGCATCCGATTACTTTGATCGGCTCCACGTTTGGGCTGTGGGGCTCATTGAGCAGGGTCTGGCCTATGTCGACGATCAGGACGCCGAAACAATTTCACGGACCCGAGGCGGGTTCTTGGAACCCGGCGTTGACTCACCCTGGCGTAACCGAAGCCCGGCGGAGAACCTTGATCTGTTCGCACGGATGACGGCGGGGGAGTTCGACGATAATTCGCGTGTGCTACGGGCGAGGATCGACATGGCCCACCCCAACATGTTGATGCGCGACCCGGTCATGTATCGCATCCGCAAGAGGCGGCATTTTCGCACCGGCGACAGCTGGAACGTGTACCCAACTTATGACTGGGCACATGGGCAGTCTGATGCGCTGGAAGGCACTACCCATTCTCTTTGCACTCTTGAGTTTGATGCCCACCGCCCGCTGTATGACTGGTACCACGACAAGATCGGGTTGGGTGTCGATCGGCCCCGGCAGACCGAATTCGCCCGGCTCAACCTCACTCACACGGTGACCAGCAAACGCAGACTCGCCCAGCTGGTCGACGAAGGCCATGTTGAGGGTTGGGACGACGCCCGAATGCCCACCCTGCGGGGTCTCAGAAGGCGGGGGTATCCGCCAGCGGCGATACGCGAGTTCTGCGAACACATCGGCGTGGCCCGTGTCAACGGCGTCCATGAGATTGAGTTGCTTGAGTCCTTTGTGCGGGCCTATCACAACCGCCACGCTCTGAGGCGCATGGCGGTGATCGACCCGATCGAAGTTGTTGTTGTCAACTGGCCAGATCAACACGTTGAGTTGCGCAGGGCGGTTAACAACCCTGAGGATGACTCGTCGCGGACCCGTGATGTGCCGCTTGCTGGGCGACTGTGGATCGAACGCGGCGATTTCATGGCCGATCCACCGGCGAAGTTCTACCGTCTTGCGCCGGGGCGTGAAGTACGTCTCAGGGCGGGCTACTTCATCCGCTGCGTTGACATCGAAACCGGTCCCGAAGGCAAGCCCGCGCGATTGTTTTGCAGCTACGACCCGCAGACATCGGGCGGCAAGGCACCCGGCGGGCGCAGGGTGAAAGCCACGATCCATTGGGTGTCGGCGGATCACGCGGTTGAAATTGACGTGGCCCTGTATGAGCGGTTGTTTTCTACTTCCCATCCAGGCGCAGACGGTGCCGATCCGCTGGCGTCGCTCAACCCGCACTCGCGTGTGCTCACAAGGGCCAAGGCGGAGCCCGCGATCGCAGACATCAGTCCCGGCGAGGTTGTGCAGTTTGAGCGACTTGGGTACTTCGCACATGATCTGGACGCCAACCCGTCCAAAATGCCAGCACTGTTTCATCGCACCGTCGGTCTTCGTGATGAATGGGCCAAGATCCGCAGGCGAACCGGGGCCTAGGATTCGGCCATCAGTTGAGGTGATGCATCGCCGCTCGGCGGCAATTCAGGTGATTGCAATGTGCGGCGATTCAGATGGGCGGTGTGCGGCAATTCAGATGATTGCGGTGTGTTCAACGAAAGCGACGGGCTCATCGTTGTGGGTGAATCGGATGGCAACGACGGCCCGTTCACCTGTTGATTTCGTGAAACGGTCGATCTCGGTTGCGTCAATACGCACCTTGGAGCCCGGTGCGACCCGCCCACAGTGGGTGATCTCGCTTCGGGTGTGGATCCAAGGTCCACGAACCAGGTTGTGCAGAAATACGTGGTTGGCCAGCAGGAGCCAGACCACCGGATGCACCACGCCCAACTCCGCGTAGCGAGTGTCGTGATCGCCGCTGCGCGAGGCGTAGCCAGTTAGGCTCTCGGTGAGTTCAACGACCATCGGCTCGAATGCCGGTCCGGCAGGTTTGGTGGGTCCGGCAGGTTTGGTGATGGTTTCGAGTTCGCTTCGAGGGACGAGACGGGCACATTCACGGTCACCCACCCAGGCTCCCAGATGGTCGCCGATCCTACGGACCTGCAGCGGCGCGTTGGCGAGCACCGGTGCACGAAGGGTGAGCGTCGCGCCACCCCTCAAGATCCAGTCGGTACCCCAGAGATCAACTGCAGCGTGGACGAGGTAGGCGTAGACGGTGGTTCCGGCCACGATCGCCCCACCGAATCCTGCCGCGACACCACCGGGCGTTGTGTGCACTGCGTTGCTGGAGTGCTCAGGAAGGTTGACGGCGCTAATGGAGAACAATGGCTTTGAGCAATCCCGAGCAATTGGTGTATCCCGAGTTGTGTGGGAGTGTGCGGTCATGGGATCGGCGGTGTCATGAGGTCTCCGGTGTCATGAGCTTCAGGATCGTCGTGCGATTAGCGGCGGTTGTCTCAGAACAGCGGGATAAGCGATCTTAGCAGTACGCCTTGGAATCTGAGCGGTGGTGTCTGCGGGTGTTTGGGGTTCGATGTGAGGCTGACCTTGGTTGGGGTTGGTGCTCGGCGGAGGGAGGGGGATTCGAACCCCCGGGACCTGTGAAGGCCCAACGGTTTTCAAGACCGTCGCATTCGTCCGCTCTGCCATCCCTCCTGTCGGCATCTAATCGAACCCAATGTCTGCCCGAGTGCATCCCGTGAAGCTCTGCCATCCTCCTGTCGGTATCTAATCGAACCGGTGCGTTCGATGGATAGTGCCGGGTAAGCCAAATATGTGGCGCGCCCGGAGAGATTCGAACTCCCGACCTTCTGATCCGTAGTCAGATGCTCTATCCAGACTGAGCTACGGGCGCGAACCTGGGCTAAGTGTAGAGCCTCGGATGCGACTATTGCGAGTGGAGTGCTGGTTCTCATGGTACGGCGGTGCTCATGGGTAGGGCGGTGTTGGGGTCATCCGAGATGACGCGGGCTACGCGGAGACGGAGGGATTCGAACCCTCGAACGCCTTGCGACGTTACTTCCTTAGCAGGGAAGCGCCTTCAACCAGACTCGGCCACGTCTCCCGGTGCACTGGACACCTCCGCAACGCTAGCGGACTGCGCAGAGAACATCGCAGCTCCGGGTGTTGCCAGCAGCCCTGGTAGCCGTTCGAGGTAAGTTGAGCGGCTGCATTCGGTCACACCGAGCCGTGCGAGATGGTCCGTGCTCCATTGCACGTCCACCAGACGATCACCTACCTCCGCCGCCAACCCTGCAACCAATGCCACCACCGCAGCCTTGGACGCGTCGGGGACTCGATGGAATTTGGACTCCGCTGTGAACAGCCCACCGATGGCCAAGCCGTAGGTGCCACCCACCAGTATGTCGTCGCTGAATGTCTCAATGCTGTGGGCCCATCCGAGATAGTGGAGCCGTAGGTACATGTTACGAATCCGGCGGTCGATCCAACCCGACGGCCGGCCAGGGTCGGCGCAACCGTCGAGCACTTCTGCAAAGACGGTGTCAACCCGGAACTCGAAGCGCCGCATCGACCGGCGCAATGATCTGCTGACGTGCAGATCTTCTATTTCCAGTACTCCGCGTGGATCTGGCGACCACCAGCACATCGGCCCGGCTGAGCGCAGAGGCATAGGAAATTGTCCCTGTCGATACGCCTCAAGAACCGTTTCGGGAGTGAAATCACCGCCGACGTCGACGATATCCATGGGCCAAGCATACGAACTCCTCGGCGTGCAGGGGAATCCTTCGGTTAGCGTGCCCAACAAAGCCGCCGGGTACCGGACGCTTCTCCTCGGCGTGCATGGGAAACCTTCGGTTAGCGTGCCGCCATGGGTATGGCTACCGAGCCGATGTCTACCGTTATGTCAGCCTTCGGGAAGTCTTACGCTATGTGGATCGCCACGTACTTAAGCACGGGTGCGGGTATGGATCCCGGCAAAGGTTCGGGTTGATGACAGATGGGTGCCCGCTCAGTACCTGACCTGGACTATAGGTTGAATCGGATACGGTCCCGGGCGCAGGGTCGTGTATTGGAAATCTCCGCGGTAGCTGATGTCGACAACGTGTGTGGCCCCTACGACGACCTTGTAGTGCATGATGTCTTGGGTAATGCAGTTGATTCAGGTCGGGTAATCCTACGAATGATCGATCTCCTCGCTGACCCCGACGGGGTTGTGTGGTTTCTCGAGCCGACTGCCGGTTCTCGTGGGTCCCGACAAGTTGTGGACGTACCTACCGAGCTTCGTAGCCGTGGCTTGTTTGTGACCGATCTGGACCGATTCCGGCTCAATGGTGAACCGCGTGAGCGGCGGAATTGGGTCGAGGGCTGCGCCCGCCGAAACCGCCGACCGCGACGATGACCAAAGCGGGGCTGTAACCCGCTATCTCACTTCAATTGTTACAGAGTTCACGGTGACCGTACGGCTCGGGTTTCCATCCCAGTTCGGGTTCGGTTCATGCAGATCAATGATGGATTCCAGCACCGCCAACCCGTCGGAGTCGGTTTGGCCGAACACTACATAGGTTCCCTGACTGTTGAGCACCGAGGTATTGGGACCTGTCGAAAAGAAATACTGTGCTGCGGCGGAGTTGGGCTCCGCCGTTCTCGCCATCGCCAAATCACCGGGCTCGTACCGGTAAGGTCCCTTAAGGGACCCGGTTTCGGGATCAACGACGAATGGTGGTTCGTCGAGAATCGAATAGCCGGGTCCGGGATCTCCCGGTGTTTCGGTATTCGGGGAGCCGCCCTGGATGATGTCGAGGTTGGGTTCGGTCCGAAAGATCGTGGTGGCGTCGTAGTAACCCCAGCGTGCCAAGGTCACGAAGTTGTTGACGGTGTCGGGCGCGTTCATGGTGTCGAGCGTCACCTTGATCACGCCCTCGGTCGTGTCAAACGTGGCCACGTACGTTTCGTTCGTGTTGATGCACATCGGATGGGGACCGTCGAAGTTCAGGGTTCGCGGTGACGAGCCATCCTCGGCGGGACATCCCTCTGGCAGCTGGCCCACTTCTTCCTTTGGCGCTGGGTCGTCTACGGGCGGTGAGGTACTTGTGGGGGTTGCCTCCGGTGTCTCGGTTACGGCCACGTCATCAAGACGAGAATTCATGAGGTTGGTGAGTTCCTCTGCTTCGGAGAGCCCTTCGGAAATGGACCCGATGATCGGATGGGGGGCGCCTGTCTCCGCTAAGGCGTTTGCTGCCGTCTCGGTGGTGATGATACCGAGTTGGCCCTGAAGGACCCCTTCGATTGTGGTAAACATGATCACCGATCCGACCGGATATGCACCGTTGAACGGTGCTTCACCAGCTGACGCCTGAGTTTCGAATCCGGCATCACCGAGAGCACCGATTAGAACGAACCCGGGCACCATCTGCAAAGTGGGGGCGAAGTCGTAGACGCCGTAGCGCGCCAAGGTGACCGCAAGGTTGGCTGCTTTGGGTGCTGACGCCGCTTTGATGTCTATCTTGATCGCTCCGGTGGGACCGCTCAGGGTCATGGTGTACTTGGCTGTCGTGTCGATGCACATCGGGGGTTCGGATTCGAACGTTGTGACCCGTTCCTGAGAGCCGTCTGTCTTCGGGCAAGGAGTATCGCCGGTGATCGTGGCACCTGCGAATTCGGGTTCGGTGAGGGTCTGCCTTGCGAGGCTGGTCTCAGGCGGTAATTCGGTGGTGGCGGATCCGGCTCTGGTTGTGGTGACATCGTCGACGGTCGTGCTGGGCAACAGGCCCGCCACCAGCGGCGCGATCAGGGCAAGTACCAAGATGCCGATCCCCCAGACGATGATCCGGCGCCGCATACGCGCCTCGCGGGACATTAACTATCAGGCGGCGCAGGGGGCCTTGTCGAACACGAGCGGCGTACGACCGGAACGGAACGAATCAACGACACCGTCACGAATCGTGAAGATTACTCGAAACCGGGCGTCGTCAGCATCCACCGGTACGAAGATCAGATCCACACTGCTGTCGTCATTGACCGATCTTTCGATCTTGGAGCCGAACAGCTCAATGATGCGATCATCTGCGGTGCCGATCCCGACACCCGACCGGGTTGTGATCGGCCCAGCGATGATGTCCACTCTCTCGATCGTGCCGTCCTTGACCACGAAACTGATCCCATCGGGTGCTGAAGCCGGGGCTATGATGTAGCAACTTGATACAGGTGCACAAGGGATCATGGGTGTCCCGGCCGCTTTCTCTGCTTGCGCAATTGACATCCCGAAGAACACCTTGCCCAGACCTGCCGTTGTGATCTTGGAGTTCCGGCCCAGTGTCGGGTTTGTGCTGCCTGGGACTGTCGTGGCACCAGTGGCTGCTTCGGGCGTGCAGTCCAAAGGCACGGTCGTGGTAGTGGTTGTGGTGGTGGTGGACGTCGTCGGTGCGGGGTTGATCACGTTAGTCGCCATCGTAGATGTGGTGGCAGCCGCAGTGATAGTGGGCGGTGTGGTGGGATTCGGTGTGGTGGCTGTGTTGTCGTCATTGCCCGCCCAGATGATCACCATAAGCGCGGCACCCACAACCGCGATAAGCGAAAGCAGAAGAACGATGATCTGTCGATACTGCACACCGAGAATAGTAGCGAATCAAACGATGGTGACATCGGATGCTCACAGTTCAGGCATCAATTGCGGTGTGCGAGCGTTGCATTTCGTTGCGTCGGGCAACGCCATGGACCGGCAAATGAGCAACTATTGATGTTGTAGTAGACAGCGGGGCCGCTGACGCCATGAGTGCTTGCTGGGCTGGTAGGCCCGCCCGGGTTCAACCCGGGCACAGGACCCGACACCGGGTGGCATGAGTGCTTGCTGGGCTGGTAGGCCGCCCGGGGCTCGAACCCGGCACCTTGGGATTAAAAGTCCCCTGCTCTACCCGATGAGCTAGCGGCCCGATTCAAGACTAGGGCCTGCGGGCCGAGACGACAGAAGATCCTCTGCCCCGGCTGATTGGGAGCAACGCTGCCGCAGAGCGCAGCTCACCAGGACGAAACGGCACCAAGGAACTCCAGGGCGGCGTCAATGAACCCGAAGTGTTTGGGTAGACCGAAGTGATCAACGCCGGGAAGGATCACGGTGGTGACATCGGACAGTTTTTGCGCAAGCGGTTCGGGTCGACCGACGAAGTCCTTGTCGCCGATCACGATAAGGCACTTTGCGGTCACCCTGCCGAGCGCCGTGTCGGTGAACGTCTCCGAATCAAGACGTCGTGACCGGTACGACGACAAAGCGGCTAGCGCTATCGGGTCGTTGCCGGATTGCGAGACCAGTCCACGAAATCGGTATCCGACATTATCGACGCCCAGATCCCCGTCAACGGCCTCTGGGGCGGATCTGGCGATCGTGCCGATCAGGTTCTCGCCTACACCTCCCATCACCAGCTTGCGAACAAGACCGGGATGTCGCACTGCGACCTCCAACGCGGTACGCGCTCCCAGGGAGTAACCGCACAAGTCAACTTGTTGTGTCGGCGGGTCTGCGGGCACCCCGGTCGGCAGTTCGGCGATCACCAGGTCGGTCAGCTCCGAGTAAGCCTCGGGGTCGTGGGGTTTGGACGCGTTGCCGTGACCGAGAAGGTCGATTCCAAGCGGACGGCGTCCGCCCTCGTGTACGAGTTCGAACCAACCAGGTTCTCGCCAGGTCCGCTCGGTGGATCCGGCGAACCCGTGCAGAAACACGATCGGAATCGACCTGTCCGAACTGGTCACTTCCCCGGTGCGGTTTGTGGTTGGTGGGCTTGGTTGTGTTGTTGTTGGATGTGTCTTGGGAGGCCTTTCGCTGGTCTGGTTTGTGGTTGGTGGATTTGGTTGTGTTGTTGTTGGATGTGTCTTGGGAGGCCTTTCGCTGGTCTGGTTTGTGGTTGGTGGGCTTGGTTGTGTTGTTGTTGGATGTGTCTTGGGAGGCCTTTCGCTGGTCTGGTTTGTGGTTGGTGGATTTGGTTGTGTTGTTGTTGGATGTGTCTTGGGAGGCCTTTCGCTGGTCTGGTTTGTGGTTGGTGGGCTTGGTTGTGTTGTTGTTGGATGTGTCTTGGGAGGCCTTTCGCTGGTCTGGTTTGTGGTTGGTGGATTTGGTTGTGTTGTTGTTGGATGTGTCTTGGGAGGCCTTTCGCTGGTCTGGTTTGTGGTTGGTGGGCTTGGTTGTGTTGTTGTCGGTGCTTCGGTGGTGGCAGCTTCATAGGATCGTGGGACGCGCAGCGATGGAATCGTCGTGGCCAGTGCGAGCACCGAGCTCGGTTCGTTCAATGTCCAACAGTCGGTGGAAGTTCTCACGTAGCTCACCGCGGCGGGAACGGTCGTTGGCCAGGTTGTTCAGCTCGTATGGGTCTTCGTTCAGGTCGTACCACTCATGGTCGTGATCGTCGAACGCTGCGTTGGTGTCGTACAACTTGGGTGTGTCGGCGGGCCTGCCGTCGCGCTGGACCCCACCGCCGATGCCGTAGTACCTGGCGTACTTCGTGTGACCGTCGTAAAAGCCCCGCAGGGCGTAGCGCGACTGACGAAGCAGCGGTGACTGAGCCGAGTCTTGGGAAAAGAACACATAATCGCGCGCTGAATGGCCAGGCTCGGCCAGCGAGGCCGACAAATCAACACCCGACAAGGTTGGAGTCGCTTCAATGTCAACACCACCCAGCGAACACAGAGTCGCGGCAAGATCCACATGGGTGGCCAGGGCATCAGTATGGGTCCCTGCCTCGGTAATCCCGGGCGCCTTGATGATCATGGGAACACCCATCACCTCCTCGTAGACGCAGGGCAGTTTCGCTCGCAACCCGTGCGACCCGCATGCGTCTCCATGGTCCGATGTGTAGGCAATGACGGTGTCGTCATAGAGGCCCAACTCGCTGAGCGCATCGATCAACTCGCTCAACGATTTGTCGAGTTCGCGATGCAAAAACGCGTAGTAGTCGAGCTGGCGAATCCATGATCGTTGGTTGTCAGGGTCAATGGAACCCACGAAATGCTCAGTGTTGCGGACATGGCGCCAGGCCCGCTGAACCTCGGGTTTGGTGTGAAGGTCGTCATCAAAGTTGGCGGGTAGCGCGTCGAAGATCTCGTCGTAATCCTCAGGGGGTGGCACGACAGCCGCTTCCCCAAGACGCATACTCACGATGAAGTCGAACACCTTCTTCATCTCGGGATTGGCGTCTTGATAGCTGCGGTGGTCGATCGGGAACCACATGATGTCGTGTGGGTTCAACAGGGCGACGGTCAAATGCCAGGGCTGGGTGCTGCGTCCGTTTCGACGAAGCCAGGACACGGCGTCGGCGGCGATCAGCGGATCCCAATATCGCCCTGTCCAAGGCCCTCCGACATAGTGCATGTCGTTGCCGACGAAATCCCGATAGCCGAAGTCCTGCATCGGTGGGAACTCCTCATGGCAGAGGTGCCACTTGCCCAGATAGGCGCTGTAATACCCCACGCTGGTGAGCAGCGATCCGATCGTGGGGATCGCCGGATCAAGCGCGGTGTGAGCAGGAAACGACACGTTGTCGACGACACCATTCTCAGCGAGGTAGCTGCCTGTGTACAGGCACGCCCGACTTGGTGAACACGGCGAAGCATGAGTGTAGTAGCGGTTGAATGTCAGCCCGTCCGCACGCAGTTTGTTGTGGGCAGGCATGTCGAGTCTGCCTGCCAGCCAGTCGTTACGCCGCTCTTCGTCACTGACGATTAACAAGATGTTGGGCCGGTCGTCGGCTCGGGAGGCCACAGCTAAACGCTAGCTGTGATCATGGAAGTGGTTGGCATCAATGGCCTTTCCCGCACCGGGGCCAAGCATCAAGTCAGCGAATTGGGCTCGCAACGACATATCAGTGCAAGTACCGGGTCACCGGTGCTGTATCGACGATTCGCCGGTACGGTGCCGCCGGATGTTCCGCCGCCCCGCAAGCGTGTACACGCCGCGGGTGCTCGGATTGTTCGTCGTTGCGGTCGGGTACTTCGCTGTTGCCGGTTTGTCGTTCCCGGTCCTGCCCCGCTTAGTTGAACGGGAATTCGGCGGATCGTCTGCGGACATCGGCTTGGCGTTCGGAGTGTTCGCGTTCGGCATGTTGATCTTTCGGCCTCTGGCAGGGGTGATCGCCGACCGTTGGGGTAGAAAACCCTTGTTGATCGTGGGCGCCGTGGCTGTTGCTGGCTCACAGATCGGGCACATGGTCGCAGTCGAGACCGAACAGATGTGGGTGTTGCTTGCGGTCCGGGTTCTGACGGGCGCAGCCGGGTCGGGCATGTACCTGGCGCTGGCCACCGTGGCCACCGAAATGCCGTCGGAGTTTGACCGTGACCGTGTCTTCGCCGCTTTTTCCACCGTGGTGCTGGTCGGCTTCGCTGTGGGTCAAACCACAGGCGAATGGGTCATGCAGGAGTGGGGGTTTTGGCACGCCTACATCCTGGCGACCGGCTACTCGTGTCTTGCGGGGGCGATTTCTGTTGGACTGCCCGAGACCCGCCCGGTTGAGGCCCGCCCCGCAGCTGAGCTTCGCGAACTGTTTCACCCTGTGGCGGCTCGCATCGGGGTGGTGAACCTGATGGTTTTCGTTGCGTTCATGGGATTCAACGCTTTCATCGCCGACTACGCCGAGGAGTTCGGGATTGTCGAAGTGCGCTGGTTGCTGTTGGTTTATTCGCTCACGACCATGGCGGTGAGGGCGGTGTCAGGCCGCGTAATGGCCGTTGTATCCCGCAGGCTGTTGGTGTCTGGCGCTCAGGTAACCGTGATCGTGGGCTTGTTGTTGTTGGCTACAGCCTCAGAGGCCAGCCAGTTGTATTTCGGCGCTTTCGTGTTCGCTCTGGGCTTGGCGTGGAACGTGCCGTTGCTCATGCTCATTGCGGTGGACTCCGCCGAACCCGCCGAGCGGTCAAGGGTGGTCGCGACCGTCACTACGTTCGGCGACGTCGCCAACTCAATCGGTACTCTCGCTTTGGGTTTCGTGGCCGAAGCGATGGGTTACGGCGGGATGTACATCACCTTGGCTGCACTGGTGTTTTGCGGTTTGTTGTTGCTGCGATCGTCTTTCACGGCAGGTCTTGAAGGGATGCATCGCAAAGCGCCCGGTGTCGGAGCGCCAGCTGCGAGCCGAACATGATTTCTGACGTGACACCAAAGCGTGACGTCTGAACATGCCCGCGCCTGAACAGGCTTTGGCGGCTTTGTTAGGCGGCGCGGTTGACCCATTCGACGACAGCGCGGCACGGCTGCGAACGCTGCGAGCCACAAACGCCCAGAGCCGGGTTGAGATCCGCAGGGGTTTCGATCATCGGCAGGTTTAGCCGCGAGGCGCCGTTCACCTCAACGTAAACGGAGGTGCCGTCGGCGTCCACCACATCAAAAGCCCACAGATTGCGGTTGCCGCCGGGGCTATCGATAGTCAGAGCGAGCCGAGAGCCAGCCCTGAACACATGGCCGCTCGGGAAGATCTCAACCACGACATCGGTGAACGTGGAGGCTGGCAGTGGTTCGAAGTCGGCACTGCTGTGGCTATGCAGCGTGGCTATGTCGTCGCCGAGCCCACGATGCGATGCCCGAAGCCAACCCGACTGGATATACATTTCGGTGCCGTCCGGGCGGATCTCGCTGATCGTCACCTCCAAGTCGGCGTCGGCCGCATCGGCTGCGACTCTCAACTCCACCGTGCCACTGCCCAGAAGCAGACGATCTTCGGCGAACGGTTCGCTCCGGTAGACGAGAGCCTCGCCGTCAACCAGGGCAGGCCAATTCAGGTTGTCGAACTCGTTGGCGTCGCCATCGCCGTCGGCTGTCTTGGTCAGCTGCTGAGACTTTGTGGTTACCACGGTGAAAGCCTCAACCAACGGTTCGGACCCGGTTTGCGTGCTTGAGATCAAAGCGCCGCCTGAGCCGATGAGCCAGGTGTCGTTGTTCGCCTTGTATCGGTTCGTGGACCCATCGCCAGCCTCGCTGTGTTGCGGCAAAGTCTCGAACTCCCAAACGTTGCGTGGCACTGGTGCACCCACGGCGCCAGGCGCGGAGCCCATGTCGAGCAGTAGACGCAGCGGCGGCTCGGACTCGATTGTGGCCTGCGCCTCCTCCAAGGAACTGAACCGGTCCGGTGGAACCTGGATCCCGGCCACGCCGAAGACCTGCTCATACAGAATCGGAGCGCCGAAACGTATGAGTGGAGCTATGGCTGGCGTGCGGCGGGCGACGTATACGTCAAGGAATTCAGCAGCCCGCTGCAGCGAGTACGGGCCGAGCGAATCGGCGTGGGCACCGTTGTAGAGATCAGCTCCGAATACCGGTGAGCCGGTGAAACGGTTGAGCATCGTGGCGAATCGCCCCCCGGTTTGTTCGTCCTGCCATGCCCCGGCCAAAAAGACCGGAACCTCAATGTGTTCAACGAAGGTCCGGGGCGCGATCAGATCACCCACTGCTGGGTCGTAGAACTCGTTGGCGGTCGTCAGCGCGTCAAGGTCGCGGTTCTGGCTGCGAAGCAGTTGGTTAGCGTCACAGATCTCGTCGCCTTCGTCTACCCGGCGGGTAACCCACTCCTGGCCGTAGGCGTCGTTGGCTCCCTGGCGTGAGTCGGCCCACGACTTGGCGAACCCGTTGTTGTAAATTCCGCCTGGGTACAGCACGGAACGGTAGGTATCCTCAATGACCGATATTGGTGTGATGGCAGCCAACGACGGTGGCTGAGTTGCGGCCACAAAGAGCTGGGATATTCCCGAGTAGGAGATGCCGACCATGCCGACGTGGTTGTGCTGCACCCAGTCCTGTGCGGCGATGACCTCAATGGCGTCGTAGCCGTCGATGCTTTGCAACGGCTCAAAGTAGTCGTAGGCACCGCCGGAACATCCCGATCCACGCATGTTGACACCTACCGTTGCGTAACCCAACGAACGGTAGATCTGGATCGTGGGCTCCTCGGCGTAGGGACTGGCTGGGTCGTACCCGGAATATTCGATCACGGTCGGGAACGGACCGCCGCCAGCGCCGTCGGGGAAACGGACCATGGCTGCGATCAAGGTGCCGTCTCGCATCTCGATGTAGTTGAGCCCTTCGACCATTGTCTGGCTGTCGTAGAACGAAGGATCCGGGTGTTGGTCAAGGTCAGGAACCTCGAAGGGATCGGTCCCACCTTGGCCCGTGATGCTCACCACATAGCCGGGTCCCGGTTCGACCAGCCGGAAGATGAGGTTGCCCAGTTCGTCGGCATCGCCTTGGTGGATGTTGTCGCCGTTGCTGAGCTCGAGGCTGGTGCCGGGCTCGGCGCCCGTGACGGTGACCTGGCCCGAAGACACACGAACATCGAATTCGACCGCAACGGGTTCGGGTACGTCGTCAATCTCCTCACCGTTGCCTTCCGGCGGGTCCGGTTCGGGCACCGTCGTGGTGGCTGGCGCGGCTGTCGTGCTGGGTGCTGGTTCTGGCGGTGTGGACTCTGCACCGTCGTCGCTGCTGCATGCACCAAGGACGAGCGCGCCCACGAAAACAGCGCCCGAGACCATCCGGTACCCGTACCGCCAAGGCTGCAAACAACGAAAAACAGGCAGGGTACGAAAGACAGACATGACCGCGACAGTACCCGGATGGTCCGCACAATTGGTGAGTCGGCCCCCGGGGCGTGATCTACGCGGGGTTCGGTTAGCTGAGAGGTACTGAGTCAATGGCGGGCTCGGCCATTACCTCGGCACGTATGAGAGTCTCGTACAGTTCTTCATACAGGCCACCTGCACGGCGGAGTTCGTCGTGGGTGCCGCGTTCGACGATCCTGCCTTCATCAACCACGATGATCACGGCGGCGTCGGTGATTGTCGACAGACGATGGGCGATCACCAACGAGGTACGCCCTCGCAGGGCTTCGCCCAGCGCCGCTTGCACATGAGCCTCGTTCTCGCTGTCGAGATGGCTTGTGGCCTCGTCCAAGACAACGATCGTTGGGTCCTTCAGCAGCATTCGCGCGATCGCCAGGCGTTGCTTTTCGCCGCCTGATAGCCGGTAGCCGCGTTCGCCTACGACCGTGTCGTAACCGCTGGGCATGGCTGCGATCACGTCGTGTATGTGTGCGGCCTTGCATGCCTCAATGATCTCGGTGTCGCTGGCGTCGGGCCGTGAATAACGCAGGTTGTCTCGCACGGTGTCGTGGAACAGATGCGAATCCTGGCTGACCACACCGACCGTATCTCGCAGCGACTGCTGGGTCAGGTCACGGACGTCATGTCCGTCAACGGTGACCGACCCCGAAGTGACGTCATAGATCCGGGCCACGAGCGAAGCCAGGGTGGTCTTGCCCGACCCCGATGGTCCGACGATCGCCACCATGGTTCCCGGCTCGATCCGAAGGTTGATGTCGGACAGCACATCATGAGGTGATCCGGTGGCTTCGCCGCCGCCGAGCGAGACGGGCGTACCCGGTGCCGGGTCGGGATACCGAAAGCTGACGTCATCAAACGCGACCGCTCCCCGCGGCGCCTTCAACTCGATGGCGTCAACGGCGTCTTGGATCGGGTTAGGTGTGTCAAGCACCTCGAACACTCGCTCAAAGCTCACGAAGGCGGTCATAACGTCGACCCGAGCGTTGGATAGCGATGTGAGCGGCAGATAGATGCGCACGGTATAAAGACCGAGGGCAACCAGGGTTCCGGCTGTGATATCGGCGTTTATCACCCGGTGCCCGCCCAGCCAGTACACGACGGCTGTACCGATCGCGCCTACCAGGGTCAGCGCCACCATGAACACCCTGCTGTACATCGCCGAGCGCACACCGATGTCTCGCACCCTTCCGGCCCGGTCGCCGAAGTAGACGGCCTCGCTGTCGTGGCGCCCGAACAGCTTCACCAGCAGCGCGCCGGCCACATTGAACCGTTCGGTCATGGTTTGGTTCATGGAGGCGTTGAGGTTCATTCCCTCACGGGTTATGCGCTGCAGTTTGGAGCCGACCCGCCGTGCCGGGAGGATGAAAATCGGCAGGATGACTATGGCCAGCAGCGTGAGCCTCCATTCCAGCAACAACATCGCCAGCAAGGTCCCGCCGAGCGTGATCAGGTTTCCGACAACGGTTCCGAGCGTTCCGGTGAAGGCCCGTTGGGCGCCGATCACATCATTGTTGAGACGCGAAATGAGGGTCCCGGTCTGGGTACGTGTAAAGAATGCAAGCGGCATTCGCTGCACGTGATCGAAGAGCTTCAAGCGCAGGTCAAAGATGAGTCCCTCACCGACCCGTGCCGATAGCGATCGCTCCACCAACGACAGAGCTCCCTCGCCGATTGCTGCCAGCGCCATCACGACGAACAAGACGTTTAGGTAGCCACGGTCACTGTCGACGATCGCCTTGTCGAAAACCTCGCGGATCAACAATGGTGGCAACAGACCCAGAAACGTTGAAGCCACGATCGTGGCTACAAACGCAACGATCGCTCGGCGGTAGGGCCGGGCAAAGCGAAGGACCCGACTCCGTGTGTCGGCGTTGAGTCGTCTGCCCTCCAAACGCTCCGTTGACATTGAGTGCATCACGTGAAACGGGCTGGGCGCGGTCACAACCTGAGCCTAGGTATCGGACACGGCGATAGTGTTCGGAGCGTGAAGCGTCCGTCGTCGGCTCTGTACACCGACCACTACGAACTGACGATGGTGGCCTCCGCCCTGCGATCCGATATCGCGTACCGGCGTTCGGTCTTTGAGGTCTTCGCTCGCGGACTCCCCCCGGGTCGCGCTTACGGCGTTGTCGCCGGGATCGATCGTGTTCTTGATGCTGTCGACCGTTTCCGTTTCGATGAGGAGGCCGTCTCGCATCTGCTTTCCGCCGGGGTGATCGATCCTGGACCCGTGCAGGACTGGCTCTTGGATTACCGATTCCGCGGCGACATCACTGGCTATGCCGAGGGTGAGCTGTTCTTTCCGTACAGTCCCGTGCTCACGGTCACCGGAACGTTTGCGGAGTGTGTCGTGCTGGAGACGGTGGTCCTGTCGGTGCTCAACCATGACTGCGCGGTAGCGTCCGCGGCGGCGCGCATGGCGGACGCGGCGGGCACGCGGTCGCTGATCGAGGGTGGCTCGCGCCGCACCGATCCCGAATCAGCGGTGTCGGCTGCGCGCGCCGGGTACATCGGCGGTTTCGTAACGACCTCCAACCTTGAGTCGGGTCGTCGCCATGGCATCCCGACCGGCGGAACAACGGCTCATGCGTTCATTCTTGCCCACGACGGTGAACTCGAGGCCTTCGAGGCCCAACGCGCTGCGTTGGGCGCTGGTTCCACATACCTGGTCGACACTTTCGACGTGATGGACGGGATCCGCAATGCTGTTGCTGCGGTGGGGCCGACCATTGGCGCAGTGCGGATCGATTCAGGGGATCTCGTTGCGGTCTCCCGTGCAGCAAGGGCATTGCTGGACGAACTCGGCGCAAGGGACTGCCGGATCATCGTGTCGAGTGACCTCGATGAGTTCCGTGTGGCCGAACTCGAGGCCGCCCGAGCCCCCATCGATGCCTACCTGGTAGGTACCAACCTGGTCACCGGTTCCGGCCACCCCACCGCTTCGATGGTCTACAAGCTGGTGTCGATCGCTCACAATGACACCCCCGACGCCGACTTTCGGGCGGTTGGGAAGATGTCGGTCGGTAAGCGCACGCTTGGTGGACGCAAGAACGTCCATCGGATGATCGACCCTGAAGGGTACTTCTGTGCTGAAGTCCTATCGGTGAGACCGATCGGGTTGACCGATGATTCGATGAACCCGCAGGTGGCGATGGTTCGTGACGGGGGAATTGTTATGGATCGGACCGATCCCGCGTTTGCACGCGCCAGATGCGCTGAACGGCGGGGCTTGTTGCGCGACGTCGACCGGACGCCGTGGCCCGAGCACACCCCGGCTATCCCAACGGTCTGGGAAGGGGTGGAGGTACCGTTGTCCCAGCACGTGGCCAAGGAATTGGATTCAGGAACTGCTGAGGTCGGCGAGTCGGGTTTTGTTTGGCTTGGTGGTCACGACTCGGCGAGGAGCCATACAAGCGGTTTAGCCGCGGAGTCAGGTGTTGTGTGGCCTAGCGGGACTACACCCCAACCAATGCCAGTGGGAGGCTTAGCCGCAGAAGCAGGTGTTGTGTGGCCTGACGTGGCCGACCCGGACCCTGCCGTCAGTGGTGTGGATCCCCCCACCGGTATAGCCGACTCCGGCTCCTCTCCAGATGACCGGGATCCGGCGATGAGCAGCCATGTCTGATTCGAGACGTGCGCTGATCGTGGTCGACGTACAAAACGACTTCTGTGAGGGAGGCGCCCTCGCCGTGCAAGGCGGCGCCGCGGTCGCTTGCAGCGTCACGAAATTGGTGGGACTGGACCGTGCAGCAGGTGCCTACGCCCAAATCGTGGCAACTAAGGATTGGCATGTTGACCCGGGTAAGCATTTTGCCAATCCTGATTCAACCCCCGATTACGTGAACACCTGGCCGGTTCACTGTCTTGCTGGATCCATTGGCGCGGAATTTCATCCCAACTTGGCTATCGCTGTGGATGAGGTATTTCTCAAGGGCCGTTATTCGGCTAGCTACAGCGGTTTCGATGGTGCTGCCGCTGGCGATGAGTCTGTGTCGCTGCGCGACTGGTTCACTCAGCGTGAGGTGACCGCTGTGGATGTTGTTGGCGTCGCTACCGATCACTGCGTGCGTGCGACTGCTTTGGATGCTGCCTCATCGGGGTTGGTCACCCGGGTGCTGTTGAATCATTGCGCCGGTGTTGCCTCCGTCACCGTTGATGCTGCCCTTGTTGAGATGACGGCCGCCGGAATCGAACTGGTTCGCTGAAGCCGCTTCAAGTTGAACGCTCATAACGGGCACGAAGTTAGGCATTGGTGGTGTTGTTGGGTGAAACGTTGAGATACATCAGCAGAGCTTCAAGCGCCGCGAAGTAGCTGTAGATGCCGAACCCGACAACGGATCCGAGGCAGACTCCGGTGAGCACCGATCGGTGCCGGAACTCCTCCCGGGCGTAGATGTTGCTCAGATGCGTTTCGACGACCGGCAACCCGCATGCGGCTATGGCGTCACGGATCGCGATCGAATAGTGCGTGTAGCCGCCCGGATTGAACACGACCCCATCAGCCCATTCCCGGGCGTCGTGGAGCGCATCAATGAGTGCCCCCTCGGAATTGGACTGCAGGTGCTTTAGCTCGGCTAGTTCTGTGAAAGATAATCGCAGATCTGCGACTATCTTGTCGAGCGTGTCGCTGCCGTAGATCTCGGGCTCGCGTACACCCAGCAGGTTCAGGTTTGCGCCGTTGAGGACGAGGATCCGGTGTCCGGTCGCTGAGGGCTTCGCGGTGGTCATAGCGCCATCGTAGGTTGTAGTGTCCGCGCCGATGACCGATCTCGGTGGCGTGGCGATGATCACCGCCGACCCCTGTTGATGACCGGCACGGGCCGCGCGCCCAACATCTTGATGGTGATGGCAGACCAACTGGCTCCACATTTCACCGGTGCTTACGGGCATCGGTTGGTGCAAACCCCGACCATGGATCGCCTTGTGGAACAAGGAGCGCGTTTTGACGCCGCTTACTGCCATTCGCCGCTTTGCGCGCCGGCGAGGTTCACGATGCTGTCGGGTCAACCGGTGCACGCCATCGCAGCTTGGGATAACGCGGCGGAGTTTCCCGCAGCGGTGCCGACGATCGCGCATTATCTCCGCCTTGTTGGCTACCGAACGATCCTGTCCGGGAAGATGCATTTCGTAGGTCCGGATCAACTACACGGTTTCGACGAGCGGCTCACCACAGACATTTACCCGGCGGATTTTGCCTGGACGCCGATCTGGGAACCGTTTTGTGAGCGGATCGACAAGTGGTATCACGGCATGGACTCGCTTCACGAAGCCGGTCAGGCGCTGGCCACCTATCAGATCGACTATGACACCGAGGTTGGGGCAGCTGCAATACGCCGACTCTACGATCTGGCCCGCGATCGCGATAAGAGGCCGTGGCTGCTGTGTGCTTCGTTCATTCACCCCCACGACCCCTACGTGAGCCGACCCGAATGGTGGGAGTTATACGACCACGACGAGATCGATATGCCCGACCCGTTTGATATCGAAACGCTGGATCCTCACACCCAGCGGATCCGAACCGGGATCGAAGCGGACACTGTCGGCTATGGCGACGATCATGTTCGTAACGCCCGCCACGCCTACTACGCCAACGTCACCTACTTTGACGCTTGGATCGGTCGCCTCATCGCCGTTGTTGGCGAGACGGGTCATCTCGCCAACACGGTGGTGATAGTTACCAGCGATCACGGGGACATGCTCGGAGATCGAGGGGCCTGGTTCAAGATGTCGTTCCACGAACGATCATGCAGGGTGCCGTTGATCATGGTCGGCCCGGGGGTGCGCAACACGACGGTGCCAAATGTCTGCTCGCATCTTGATCTTCTGCCCACCGTGTTGGACATCGCATCCGGCGGGGCCGAATGGCCGGAACTCGGTGCCGCCCTCGCCGGGCGTTCCCTTTGGGAAGCGGCCTGCGGAGGCGTCGATCCGATAGACGAAACCACCGGGGAGTACTGCGCGGAGATGACGTCGCACCCGATGTTCATGATCAGGCGGGGACGACACAAGTACATCCACTGCCGCAGCGACCCGCCGCAACTGTACGACCTCAAATCCGATCCGCTGGAAAGACGCAACCTTGCGGTCAGCGAAGACCCCGGCAACCGGGCGCTCGCAGCCGCATTCGCGGCCGAGGTAGCCCAACGCTGGGACGACGCCGCAATCAGGGACCGTGTAATCGCCTCTCAAAGAGCCCGCCATACCGTGGACGCCTCCATGAACGCAGGTAGACGGGATTTGTTGGACCCCATTCACCGGTGGGACTACGACCCGCCCAGCAACGCGGCTGATTCCTACGTGCGAAATCACATGGATTGGTCCGAGGTCGGGCCGCGCAGCCGTTTCCCTCGCCTGGGCTGACTACAAGCGTCTGCTTGTGCACCGGCGGAAGGTATGGGATTCGAACCCATGGTGACCCGGAGGCCACAACGGCTTTCGAGGCCGCCCCTTTCGTCCGCTCAGGCAACCTTCCACGACCGAGGCTAGCGGCGCTTGATCGTGTCGACTCCGCGACTTGACCCTTCACTTGGGCCCTCTGATTCACTTGAGCCCTCTGTTTCGATTGCTGCTGGTGCAACGGTTATGACCCGCGGCTGTTGTGGTTTAGGTGTCAGCGATGTTCGGTGAAGAACTCCCGGAGTAGGGCTGCGCACTCGTCGGCCCGCACCCCGTGGCGCACTTCGAACTCGTGGTTGAGTCGGGGGTCCGCACCGAGGTTGTACAGCGAACCGCATGCCCCGCTCTTAGGGTCTGTAGCTCCGAACACGACCCGTTCGACCCGAGCCTGCTGGAGCGCACCGGCACACATCGGGCATGGCTCAAGGGTCACGACCACCGTCGCCCGCACCAGCCTCCACGAACCCAGCAACGTAGCTGCGTCTCGAATGGCCAACAACTCGGCGTGAGCGGTCGGGTCGCCGGTTAGTTCACGCTCGTTGTGGCGCTGCGCGATCAACTGATGACCTACAACAACGACGGCGCCAACAGGTACGTCGCCATGGCTCAGCGCGGCTCGGGCCTCTTGGATGGCAACACTCATCGGATCATCGAAATCGTTGCTCACGGTCACCCTATTGCCCTACTTGGGCTTTCGATCCTGTCAACCTTGCATTGTTGGGTCATGATGCCTCAACGTCGCTGCTTGGCGCCCGGAGCGGATCGTCGGACAACCCTGTGTTGTCGTCAGGTCCGGCTTGACGGATTCTCAGCGTCTCGACCACGGCGTAGGCAATGCATCCACAAACGACCAGGATGTCGGCGAGGTTGAACACGGCGTACCAAGTGACGTCAATGAAGTCGATCACCTCACCTGACAGTGGACCGTCATCGGCTCTGAACACCCGGTCGGCGAGATTGCCGATCGCGCCGCCGAGAACGATCGCGATCGTCACCGTAGACGCCATCGTGGTGGCCTTGTGTAGCTGCCAGATCAACAGAGCGCACACCAAAATTACCAACAGTGCGACCCATTGTCCGTGGCCGAAACCTGTGGAGAACGAAAACCCGCTGTTGTAGACTAGGTCGAACTCCAAGGTGGGCAACAGCGCGATCACCTTGCCGTTGGAAAGCGTCTCCTGCGCCCACCATTTGGTGACCTGATCGATCAAAATCGCCATTACGACGATCGCTGCTGCGGCCCTGAGACGACGTGGCCTGTTCACCGGCTTACGATATCGGTCTGTGACGATCCGCTCAGCCGTTCGGTGATCTCCGCGGCGATTCCGTCAGGGTCCTCAAGCGGCCCGAAATGGCTCAGCCGCGGGTGATGGCGCAGTACCGTCTTCGGTAGGATCTCGGCGATACCAGACGCGAACTGCGCCGGGCTCCCGCTGTCGTCGAGCGTGCCGTAGGCAACGGTCAATTCTGAATCGATACCGTTGAGCAGGGCGTGGGTTGGTTTGTCTTCAGCTGCGAACGTTCGGGCCTCCGATTCGGGCTCGCAGGCCAGCCGCACCTGGTTATCTGCCTCAACGAAACCGTGTTCGACGTAGGCGGCGAGGGCGTCGATACGCACCACCGCTAGCGGCGGGCGGTTCCGGTAACGCTCCAGGGCCGCTCGGCGCGAGTCGAACTCCCGGCGTCGTCCTCGCGCCGCTCGAACCAGGTCGTCGGGCTGTCCCGATCTTGTGAAGTCAGCTGGCACCACGATCGGTTCGAACAAGTAGGCAGCGCGAACCGTGCCCGGGCGAGTTCGTTCGGCGAGAAGCAAAGCGGCACCCCCCATCGAGTGACCGACTCCGAAGATTGCATCATCGCCGATTGCGTCCACGCAGGCCAGCACGTCGTCGGCCATTGTCGCCCAAGGGAATTCGCCTGTCGGCGGTGCAGTTGATGCACCATGTCCGCGGAAGTCGACAGCCCAAACGGTGAAGTGATCGACCAGGCTGCGCGCCAGCGGGGTGTAGGCCAAGGCGTGGAACCCAGTGGCGTGACAGATCAGCATCGTCGGCCCTTTACCGCCTATGTGGTGAAGGGCCAGCCGTACCCCGCCGGAGGATTCCACCAGACCGGTGGACGCTCGGGGAACGGATGCAAGGTGGCGTGAACGAGCCGATTGTGCCAGGTTGATGATTGCGGTTGGTGCGTTGTCACCACTGCGCTCAATGATCTCCCAGTTGACGCCAGAGGCGTCTATGCCGATGACCGTGCCAGGGCCTGCGTCGGCGGGTAGTGCCACGTTGCCGAGGTTGGTGCCGTCGGGGTCGAATAGTTGAGTTCTCATTGCGGCCATTCAGTTCTTGGCATGTTGATCAACCCGCTGGGTGATACCGGTGATATCAGGCCGTCTTCCATTCAATGGCCGGTGGGTCAACACGGGCACAGCGAGGAGCACCGAATTTGTCGGTGAGCTGAACGCGGCAGCGGAGCTCGCCGCTCGCCGCACCGCTTGAGACCACAGCGGGGTCGATCCGGTTGAGCATCAGTTTCGCCCGGCGGAACATCTCAAAGCCGCCGTGATTGTCAACATGGCCCCACGTGAGGTAAACGAAGCGGTCCCCTTTCTTGCCCTGCACGGCTGGACCTCGAAAGTCCGTGGACGTGTCGTTGGCCACGACCTCAACGTCGATCGCCCATTGGGCGCTCTCGGCGTCGCCGCGCACGAGCCCGGACGGGGCACGTTTTACCTGCACCCCTACGTGGACGTTGTCGTACACCTGGTTTTGTGAACCACACGAGTATCGCCCGGGCAGGTCATATCCGTTGATGATGATACGCATCAGCGCATCATCATCGCTTTACGTGCGGCCACGCCAACTCGCCCGCAGTCGGCCCAGACTGGCATATGTTGCGTCCACGAAATGACCTCCAAGTGGTTCTGTCGGTGCCGGTCATACCGGTCAAGCCTTCGACGCGGTAACGCACGGCGGGCGGTGCCTCGTATTGGGCTGCAGCTTGCACGGGTGCGCGGTGGAGTTCGTAGCACTTGGCGAGCCGATCCAGCGGCCCGCTGACCACGAACACTTCATATAGGACCTCGGTGCGATGTCATTGGCGGTCGGAGCGGGTGAGGGGAATCGAACCCCCGTTCTCAGCTTGGGAAGCTGATGTTCTACCATTGAACTACACCCGCGACCCAATTGAGCGTACCGTCGTGCAACTTCTCGCAAACTCGATCTCGTGATCCTTTCGGATCGCACGTTACGTGAATGCCTGGACGCCGGGCGCATCATCATCGACCCCCTGGACCCCAACGGGTTGCAACCCTCATCGGTCGATCTGCGCTTGGACCGCCGTTTCAGGGTCTTCAGGAACCACACGATCGGCCACATTGATGTGAAGTCGCATCTTGAGCATCTGACCGAACTAGTCGAGATGGACAACGATCCATTCATGTTGCATCCCGGCCAGTTCGTGCTGGGCGCGACGCTGGAACGGGTGGTGGTTCCCGACGATCTCGTGGCTCGTCTTGAGGGCAAGTCGAGCCTCGGTCGCCTCGGTTTGTTGATCCACTCAACAGCCGGGTTCGTGGACGCCGGGTTTGACGGTCAACTCACGCTCGAGTTAGGCAACCTTGCCACCTTGCCGATCAGCCTCTACCCGGGCATGAAAATCGGGCAGATTTCGTTCCAGCAGATGACAACCCCTGCTGATGAGCCCTACGGATCGGCCAGCCTGGGGAGCAAGTACAAATACCAACAGGGTCCGATACCGAGCCGCTACTGGGAGAACTTCGACTGAAGGTTGTTGTTGCAGTCCACTGAAGGTTGTTGCGGTGCGGCGCTGTGTCCTTGATGATTGCGGTGTGTGACGGTTAGCGGTACTGCGTGGTGGTGATGATCCCGCCGAGGATCATTGCGACTGAAGGTTGTTGTTGCGGTGTGGCGCTGTGTCCTTGATGATTGCGGTGTGTGACGGTTGGCGGTACTGCGTGGTGGTGATGATCCCGCCGAGGATCATTGCGACTGAAGGTTGTTGTTGCGGTGTGGCGCTGTGTCCTTGATGATTGCGGTGTGTGACGGTTGGCGGTACTGCGTGGTGGTGATGATCCCGCCGAGGATCATTGCGACTGAAGGTTGTTGTTGCGGTGTGGCGCTGTGTCCTTGATGATTGCGGTGTGTGACGGTTAGCGGTACTGCGTGGCGGTGATGATCCCGCCGAGGATCATTCCGAGTCCGGCGAGCAGAATGACGTTACGTGTGTCCCAGAACGATCCCGTGTAGTTGAGGATGATCACAGCGACCCCGCCAAAGAGAAGCCCGAACATCAAGATAGGAACCCACAACGGCGACGAGGGAAGGTCGCGGTGTCCGGTATGGCTCGTCGTGTCGTGATGAAACCCTTCGGGTCTGGTACCTTTGGCCGTGATACGACCGCCTGAGACACGGCGCTTTACAGGTTTCTCCGACATCACCCGAGGATACGCCGCGCGCTGGCCCCACAAGAAACATGTCAACGAATCAAAACCCGCGGCGCCGGAGCGAGGTTGTCGGAACTGCGGGTAGGTGACGATTCCCGGCGTGGCCGAACGATCTGTTCGTGCCCCCAATTGAGCGGCTGGGTGTCTACGGCACTCGAATACTTTTGCGTTTCGCGAAGTGTCGATATTTGTTCGGATCCCATCTGTTCGGATCCCATCTGAGCGTCTGCGGCGCCACTGAAGAATAACAACATTGGAATTATCCACTGAGTTTTCCATAGTCTGTGGGTAACTCAACTCGGGTTCAGTTCACACAGAGTCCACGTCACACAGACCTGTGACTTGTCGGGGCTCAATCCCAGTGTTGGGCGTATCAGGTACCCGGCCGCAGAGACCGGATTCATTCGATCGGAGCGACGAGGTCCATATCCTCAAGGCAGTGTCGTGGCGGCTGCGGATCCTCATTGACCGACGCCGTCATTTTGACTTCGGTGCCGCAGATTGAGCAGCGGTAGCCGAATTTCACCTTGCGGAGCTCGCCAGCAGGAGGTGGCGCGGGAACGGGTCTGGCCAGCCCCCTGAGCATCCCAAGCCCGACTCGGATGATCAGCCAAGCTGCTGCTATAGCGATCAGGACGTTGACGACAGTCACGGCAAAATCCTATTACCGGTGCAGGGGTAGCCTTGTGCTGACCAGTACCCAACATTCGGCTAGCACCAAACATTCTGTTAGCACCAGACTGTCCGTTCGCCACTGCGGACATTCGCGATAGGTCAAATCGATTCGGCTCGCCTACAAGCTGCCTGTTTCCGGGAGTTCTGTTTCAGGGCGATTCTGATTGAGTAAGACCCGATCAATCCCCAACGTTATCGGTGTCTTCTACACCATACGCGTGACTCGGCTCGCGTGGTGCAGTCGATCAGTCCCCGACGTTATCGGTGTCTTCTACACTGCGGTTGACGAAAGGAAGATCTTTGATGCTCTCCACGATTCTTGCCGCCGATAGCTACATAGCCGGTACCGACGAGTTAAGCCTCGGCCTGCTTGTGTTGCGTGTCGGCGTTGGGCTGACACTCGCCGCGCACGGATACGCCAAGTACTTCAAAGGCGGCCGGATTGCTGGCACGGCAGGATGGTTCGATTCGATGGGTATGCGTCCCGGCAGGTTCCACGCCATCCTGGCCGCTTCCACGGAAATCGGCGCTGGTTTGCTGTTCGCCGCGGGTCTCGTCACGCCGCTGGCGGCGCTCGCCTTCGTTGGCCTCATGTTTGTGGCGTATTACACCAGCCATCGTTCCAACGGGTTCTTCATTGTAGGCAACGGCTACGAGTACAACTTCGTGCTGGCAATCATCGCCACCGCGGTGACAATCACGGGACCTGGCAAGTACTCGCTTGACTACACCTTGGGGATGATTGAGGATTTTGACGGCTGGATCGGGTTGCTGATCGCAGCCGGGGGTGGCGTGGCTGCGGCGATTGGTCAACTAGCTGTCTTTTACCGGCCGCCTGCATCTGAGGGTTGACCCGGCGTGGTGGTTTGGCTGGGTTGGATGTGTTTCGTTCATCCAGAATGGCTGGTTGAGGTTTGACCGGCCCGGTGGTTTAGCTGCACCGTGGATGAAGGGCAGTCTCAGGCCAACAAGGCGTGGGCCAGCAAACCACCGATCATTGCTACAGCAAACACGTAGGCGATAAAGACGGTAATGAGTTTGCGGTCAGCGAGTCTGGTGAGGATCACGAATTCGGGGATGTTGGCACCTGCGCCGGAAATGGTCAGGGCGACGATCGCGCCGACCCCGACGCCTGCACCCGCCAAAGCGTCGGCGATCGGAATGAAAAGGCTGGTCTCGATATACAGCGGCGTGCCCAGCGCAGCCGCGACCGGCACGGCAAGGACTCCGTTGTCGCCAGTGATCGCGGCGACGTCAGTGGGCGACACCAGCACCTCAATCGCCATGCCAATTCCCAGCCCGGCGAGGAGTATCCATCCCACTGAGCGCAGCAAAGCCACCGCGGCGCGCGTCGCAGCGCGGGCCTCGATCCCGAACCCCTGCCATGGCTGCTCCTGCGGATCGCAACCCGTGTCGCAACCGGTGCTGCCCCCGGGATCCAAGCCGGTTGTTGGTGGTGTCGTGGCCTGTGAGGAATCGGCGAGGGATGCGTGCAAGCGCTCGGGGATCGCCGCCGTCTCTGTGGTGCGCCGTGAGCTGCCGACGGCGAAACCCGCGTTCAGTGGCAGTGGCTTGAGATGGGTTTCGATGGAACTGCGCTGAGCAACAAGCGCCAACCCCAGCGCCGCAGTGAACGCAACCGCTGTATACAACCCCGCCGCGCCCGGCCCGATGATCAACACCAGCGCGCCAAGAATCACCGGATCAAGTACGGGCGCAGCCGTGATGAACGCAACGTACCCCGCCGGAGGCACTCCCGCCTGTCGCAGGCCGATCAGCATCGGGATGGCGGAGTAGGTGCAAAACGGTGTCACAAACCCGATTGCGATTCCCTTCAACGCCGAAGTGAGCGGTGATCCGCCCATCCACGCCCGCAGGCGTTGAGAACCGAGCCGTCGTTGGACGAGAAATACGCCGAATGTCACGGCGAAGAAGAGCGCGAGCAGCTCGGCCAGCAACAACAGTGTGTCGAAAATCATGGTCGGCCTAGTCGGGTTCGTATGAGGTCGCCATGATCGCGGCGGCCGCGGCGGGAAGAGCGGTCATGCATCCTTGATTGATTCGGATCATGGTGTGGATCCCGTCGGGTTCTGCGAATACGAATTCGTCGTCGGCGAGTATCCGCAGGTGGCGCGACACCGTTGACTGGCTTCTGCCGATGTTGTCAACTATCTCACCCACGGTCACCGGACGTGCCACTGCGGCGACAAAATTCAGCACTTGCAGCCGGGTGGCGTCAGATAGGCATCGAAACCAATCGGCGTACTCATCCGCCTGAGTTCTGGAAATCATATTCATCGTTCATCGACGATAAACGATTAGTCTGGGTTTTGCAAGCGAGTCACCACATGGTGGTTGTGTGGCCGTCCCTCACAATGTCATCACGCAATCGGTTCCAAAGTGTTGCCGACGCTTATGACACCTTCGGTCTCAACGGTCGCCCCGACACTCAGGGTTGAACCATGGTCTCGGTTGATCGTGCGAAGGACGTCAAGGTCCCGATTGAGGCCGGGTTGGGGTCGGGTGACCATCACGCAGCGAGGGATCGGGTGCGATACCCGCAGATGGACTTCACCAATACGCACCAATCGGCCCACCAGGTTCTCCTCATCGGATCCGTCGACCACAATGTTTGCTCTGAAGCGACGCACATCCCAAGACCCAAGCGAAGCCTTGCTCAAGATCGAGATTCTGGATCGATCGCTGTCCTGCCAGGCCCCAACAGGACCTTGCCAGGAAACCCAGTCGGTTTCATTCTCCCAGTCCATCGGGTTTTCGAACTTAGCCTCACCGCGCAACGACCCAGCGGCTGCGAGGGTGACGGGCCGGTTCAGCCAGCTTGCGTAGTCCGTGTTGGTGCGTAGTTCGTCGCCGTTAGAGGTGACCACGACAGGGCTTGCGCCGGACATGTGGCATTTGGCCATCAACAACCGTGGTTCGCGTCGAGCGGTCAAGACGTTTCCGGTGGTGTTGTCAACCAGTCCCCAGCGACGGTCGTGGCAAAGGCCCAGCACGTCAACGGCCACGCTATCCACTCGCTCTCCACCGATTGACTTGATCGGGTAGCGCCAGAGTTCCACTATCCGCATCAGTTCACGCGATCGGCGGGTCCCATACAGTGCCACACATCAGGGTGCGGCGATCGTGAACGTCACAGGATCGAAAACCCCGATTGAAGCGTCGACGGTGACGGAATCGGCCCATGCGTCAAGCGCTTCAAACTCGAAAAGGGTAATTGCCTCGCTTGCCATGTCCTGGCGACTACGGGTCTCGGTTGCTGCGATCTGGGCAGGATCGGCGCTCGGGTGGTTTTCGGTCGTGGCTGGGCCGACAGACTCAATCTCGATTATGTGCCAGCCGAACTCGGTCTGCACAGGTCCGATTACCTCGCCGGTAGAAGCGGCATAGGCGGCCTCCTCAAAGGCGCTGACGAACCTTCCTCGGGGTCCGCAACCGAGATCACCGCCTTCGGCACCGCTAGGTCCGGTTGACAGCTCCTTCGCCAACTCTGCGAAGTCGTCCCCGCCGTTGACACGTTCGAGTGCGTCTTGGGCCTCCTGCTCGGTTGTGGTGAGAATGTGGTTGCTGCACAGGTAGTCCACTGGCGCAGGCGGAGGGCTTGATGCGACCTCTTCGTCGGCCCAGCGACCGAGCGAAAAGCTCAAAGCGGCTCTGGTGACGATCGATTCACGCGCCGCTTCCTGGACGTCGCTGCGCGCAGGTGGAACGCGAGCCTCGGCTTCGTTTCGGTCTTCGGTAGTGGGGGCGATGTCTTCTGCCTCGGCCTGCAAAACGATGGCGGACAAGTTGAGCCAGTCAGCTACGGTGTTGGAGATTTTTTGGGGAACCGTGTTCTCCCCGAAGGGCAATAAACGGTCAAGATCGGAGCGGGTCATAACCCGGTCGCCTATTGATGCGACGGTTGCGTCATCAGGGGCGCTGTCGCCGCAGGACCCTGCCATGAGCGCGAGAACACAACCCAACACCAGTATCAAGCGACGCGAATTCACGAACTGGTAAGGCTATCTGAGCCGTCTTCGGGATCCAGCGTGTAGCCCATGCCCAACGGGTTGCTCGGGTGTTTGGGGATGCAGGTGCTTGGTTTGTGTGGTGGTGTGGTTGGACAACAGTGTTGTTGGGGTACGGGTTGCTCGGGTGTTTGGGGGTGCAGGTGTTTGGTTTGTGTGGTGGTGTGGTTGGACAACAGTGTTGTTGGGGTACGGGTTGCTCGGGTGTTTGGGGATGTGGGTAGTTGGTTTGTGTGGTGGTGTGGTTGGACAACAGTGTTGTTGGGGTACGGGTTGCTCGGGTGTTTGGGGGTGCAGGTGTTTGGTTTGTGTGGTGGTGTGGTTGGACAACAGTGTTGTTGGGGTACGGGTTGCTCGGGTGTTTGGGGATGCAGGTGCTTGGTTTGTGTGGTGGTGTGGTTGGACAAGAGTGTTGTTGGGGTATAGGTCGCTCAGGTGCGGGTATTGTCGAAACCCCAACGCTTGATCGGGGCGGCGTCAATGTCGAGATGCTCCAGGGCCCTGACCACGCTGTGGGTCACGAGATCGTCGATTGTGCAGGGGCGAGCGTAGAACGCCGGTACCGGCGGGAAGATCACAGCTCCGCTCTCGGCGGCCTGTTGACACAACCGTAGGTGGCCTAGGTGAAGAGGCGTCTCGCGAACCATCAGCACCAACGGCCGACGTTCCTTTAAGGTGACGTCAGCGGCCCTGCCCAACAGGTCGGCGCTGTAGGAGTTGGCGATCACCGACAGCGACTTGATGGAGCACGGGGCGACGATCATCCCGATCGTCGGGAACGATCCGCTGGCTATCGGTGCGGCGATGTCACGCGAGCTGTGCACGACGCTGGCAAGCGCTTGCACGGATTCAACATTGAAAGTCGACTCAGTGCCCAAGGCGACCTTCGCGGATCCGGTTAGCACGAGATGTGTTTCGACATGGGCCAGGTTTGCCAGTAGTTCCAGTGTGCGGATGCCGTAGACGACACCGCTCGCTCCTGTGATCCCCACCACCACACGCCTCGTCGCGGTGTCTCGGGTGGTCTTATCGGTGTCTCGGGTAGTACCTTGGGAAGGCTGGCTCGCAAGGTTGGCCGAACTCACGACAGGTAGCTGCTCAGGTCAACTGGTGTGTAAGCGACCCGTTGGCCGTACTCACGACGTTCACGTTTGTAGGTGGCGTCGATGCCCAGCTTGAAGCTCACCCCCTGGTGATCTGCGATCGGGTCCATCTCGTGACCCTGAGCACCGTCAACGATGAAGATGTCGCGGCGCCAGTCAACTCGGTTAGTGAGAGCCCACAGCAGCTCCGACGGATGCTCAACATCAATGTCGCGATCAACCACCACCACGTTTCGGATGTTGATATGGGCCGCCATGGCAGCCATTGCCAGGTTCCTGGGCTGACCAGGATTGTCACGTTCGATCCGGATTATGGCTAAGAACCCGTTGCCGTAAGGCGGGATATGAACCTCTGCGCCGGGATCAATATGACGGACGAAGCGGCGCAGCAACGGTTCGCGTGGCAACACGTTGCCCAGCAGGATGTGCTCATACCAGCCGGGAATGATCGTCTGGTAGATCGGGTCGTCACGCCAGTAAATCGAGGTGATTTCGACGGTGGGTGAATCCCAGGGCTCGCCGTGATAGCCGTGGAACTCCGCCAGTGGGCCCTCATGGCGCCGACTCGCAGGCCGGATCACTCCTTTTAGCACTACCTCGGCCGCGGCCGGTACTGCGATCCCGGAATCGTCGACAAGAGCCACCTCAATTGCTCGACCTCGTAGTGCCCCGGCTATGTGTAGTTCATCGACGGGCGTGCGCACCGCGGCGGCGATCGTGACGGCCGGATCCAATCCGATGGCCAACACCACCCCGAAGGGTGCTTCGGGGTCCGAACGAGCCTTCATGAACGTGCCCACATCACGCCATTGGTTGACGTTGAACCCCAAGATGTTGCGCTCGAATCGCAGCATCCTGTTGTAGGACAGATTGCCACGGCCGCTCACCGGATCGGTGACGATCGTCACCGCCCCCGTGATGAAGGCACCGCCGTCGCCGAGGGAGTGGGTGGGAATTGGAATGGCGCCCAAGTCAACCTTGTCGCCGCGGATGACGTTGTCGTGCCAAGCCGGGCGCTGCACCGTCACCGGGGCGATGCCGCTGGCCGGATCCAGTGCGTGCTCCATTCGATTGATGACCTCTGTGGGTTCGCAACCGAGCGCGACCGCAGCCTGCCGACGGTTCGCAACCGCACCCGAAGCGACCCGCCAGTCGCTGCCCGCCACGTTCTCGAACATCCCAGCGCCGGTGCCGTTGCGTTCCAGAGCGGCTGCAACGTCGGCGAGTTCATGTTTGAGCGAGACTTCGCGGTTAATCCGGTGGAGCAGTCCGGCCTCCTCCAAGGCAGACAAATAGCTGCGCAGATCGTCGATTCTCATGGCGTGGTTTGCCGGTTCGAGGACTCCGACTGGGTTGGTGGTGGATTGCCGATAATCCACGACTGGACCTTGGTTGCGGCCACGGGATTTCCACCCCGGTAGACGGTGCGAGCCGTGGGAGCATCTGCGATGGCTTCACGAGCTGATGCAGAGTTGATCACGACGAAGTCAGCAGGATCGCCGACCTCAAAGTTCACTTCGGGTACTCCCAGGGCTCGGCGAGCGTTGTTGGAGACCATCCCCAGGGCCACTTCTGGAAGTCGGTGGCCAGCCATGATCATCAGCGAGGCTGTCTCAAGTGGGTCGCTGCGCCCAACCGGATTGAACGGGTCCTGCACGTTGTCGCCACCTGCGGCAACTTCGGCACCGGCTTCGAGCAAAGCATCGACGGCGGTAATGCCCCGTGGTGTTGCGCACCGGTGATCGCGGCCCTGTAGGAACAAATTGGTCTGGGGAAGCGGAAACACGCTGATGCCTGCCTGTGCCACAAGCGCCGCCACTTCGGTCTGCACGGACGGCTGCTGCATTCCGAGGGTAACGCAGTGACTCGCTGCGACGGGATGCCCGAAACCCCTGTCCATAACCGCTCTTGCGAGGACGGGCAGAAAGAACACCCCCGAGTCAAGTGTTTCGTCGACGTGCAGATCGATCCCGATTCCGGCTTCGGTGGCAACGTCGATGGCGTGATCGATCATCTTGTTGCCTTTGTCGTTCGGCTCAAGATGCGGACATCCACCCACGAGGTCGGCTCCGGCGCTTACCGCGGCATCAAGCGCGGCTCGGTTGGCTCGGGCCTCGGCGCCGTTGCCGATGATCGGCGACACCGTCAAAGCCACGGTCTGCACGTCGATGATCCCGTCGAGCATGGCTGCAGCCTCGCGCACTGCCGTAATGCCCGACGCCGCGGTGCAGGCACCGACATTGACATGGGTCCGAACATGAAGGACCCCGTTTCGAACCAGGGCCTGCATGGCCGACACGGCACGGGTCACGGTGTTGGCGTAGTCGAACAAGCCCGCCGCTGCAGCAACGGACCATGCCTGAATCGCTCCGTCGAGGTCGCCGCTCGGGTTGGGCACCAACTCCGCTGTGAACGCCTTGTCAAGGTGGGCGTGCGGTTCGGCGAAGGCGCCCAGCACCAGTGCACGCTGCAGGTCCACGATCTCGACACCATCAGTTTGCTGATCGACTTGGCGGCCAGCGGGCTGCGCAGCGTGGTGTTCAGCTTCGCGAACGTTGGGGTCGTCCGCAGCTGTGATGCGCGAAATGACACCTTCGGTGATCTCCAAGTCGACGCAGCGCCCGTCGGCCAGTCGCGCATTTCGCAGTATCTGTCTCATTGCTATCTGTCTCTTGCTCAGGTCCGCCCCAACAAGGACGCGGTGCGTTCCATCAACTCCGGTGCTCGCTGGATGTCGCTCACCGCAAGCTGGAACTCGTCGATCCCGTTGTCCGCCAACAGACTGCGCAGCTCCACCTTGACCGTCGCAGACTCACCGATGATCGCAAAGTGGTGAACCCAATCCACCTTCACGTGGCGCGCCGCAGCTGTTGGACCTCCATAGGCGAGTGCTTTGCGAATGGCCTGCTCGTCGGCATTGGTGAAGCCAATCCGGTCCCGGATCTCCGGCGGCGAATCCAACAATCGAAAGCTCAGGTCGGCTCGGGCGGACTCCAAGTCGCGTTCGTTGAGCACCGTTGTGGTGGAGTACACCACATTCATCGTTGCAGTGTTGCGGCGTAAATCCGCGACAGTGGTCGCGATCGTGTCTTTGTGCACGTAGGAAAGATAGAACCCGTCGGCCACTCGGGCGGCGAGGTCAACCATGCGCGGCCCTCGCCCGGCCAGGATGATCTCAATGTTGGCGCGGCCATAGGACAACTTTGCGTTACGCAAACAGACGTGCTCACCGTCGAAATCGATCATGTGAGCGGCGAAGAGTGCCCGTATGCATGCCACGGTTTCGGTGACGGTGCTGATCGGTGCATGTCGCTCGATGGTCATAGGGCCAAGGGTTACTCCGCCACCTGCGCCCAAACCGAGAAATGCTCTTCCGCCTGAGAACTCGTCGAGGGTTGCAATCGCGGCGGCGGTGGCGGCGGGGTGGCGAACGTATGGGTTGGTGACACCAGGTCCGATCAGTACCCGTTCGGTTGCCGCTGCGATAGCCGCGAGCGTGACGTAGACGTCTCGTCCGGAAAGCCCTTCGTCGTAGACCCACACGCGACGACAGCCAAGCTTCTCAGCGAATACGGCCAACTCCACGATCTGCTCGACCGGAGCGCGTGGCATAAGGTTGACGCTCATCGTGACAGTGTTTGCGCCGTGCGATGCTCCAGTGAGCGACTCGCTGATTGCAGTGCCCGGTCCTGATGTGTCGGGTGCTTGTGCGGCCGGGCTCATGGTTGGGGACTTTGGTCTGGTGATACAACTGCAGTAGTTGAAGCGCTACGAACCGGACACTGACTGCGCCCGGCGGGTGTTGTCGTCTGAACAGTCGCAAGCCCGGTGGTTGGTTTGGTACGGCTGCGATGGGATCGGCGCTTGCGAAACCCGCGATCACGCAGCACGGCATGAGCAGTGTTGCGACCGGATGCGCCGAAAATGCCCGCGCCGGGAAAGGTGGCGGCTCCCGTGAGGTAAAGGCCCCTGATAGGGGTGCGGTAGCGGGTGGTTTCGCGGGAGCGCCCCAACAATGCGGCCAGCGGCGAACCTGCATACGACGGGGTGTGGCCTCGGTGCATTGAGAACTCGGCCTCGTAACGGTCCGGTGTCATGACCCGCCACTGCTGAAGGTCCAGCGAGTCTTTCTCGAGCAGTTCGGCCCACAACTCGATCCATCTTTCAGGTTCAGCTGAGCCGCCCCAGCCGCCCCGCAGCGCGTATGGTGTGAAAAGGGTCTCGAGGCTCAGCACGTGCTTGTCCGGCGGTGCCAGGCCCGGATCGAGCACTGTGGGCACATTCACCAAAAAGGTGGGCCGATCGGCCACCAGCCCCTGAACGCGCCGGGCATGGGCCTGAGCAAGGTCGTCAGGTGAGGGGGCTACGACGACGGTGGCACCGTAAAAGTCAACTCCAGGGTGCGCGGACTGCAGCGCTTCGAATCGTCGGTAGGTGGGGCACCGGCCGAGAACCGCATCAATCTTGCTCTCATATCCGTCGGTTACAGGCCGGGTCCTGTATCGCCGAACCAGGCGTCGGGCACGTGGAGGCACCTCGCCCAGCCAGTCCACGAATACCCGCTGAGCGTCGTAGGCGACGACAACGTTTCGGGCTGTGAGTTCAGCGCCGTCGCGAAGTCGTACACCGGTGACGCGCCCTGCGGTCGTAGTCACAGCACTTACCCGAGCGTCACAGCGCAGCTCACCTCCGGAGCGTTGAAAGCTCCTCGCCAAGGCGTCGGTGAGTGCGCCGCTTCCGCCCATCGGACGACCCGTGCGGATCAGATGTCGGGTCGCGTACAGTGCCGCGGCCAAACCGGTCCCGGCGGCATTGGGCGAAACACCCCACACGGTCGGTCCGGTCGCGGCGGCGGGCATTATCATCCGCCAGTCGTTGAAGTAGCCGCCGAGAACCGAGGTCATGCTTGCCCGGCTCCAACGCAGCAGCCGGGCAGCGCCGCGACCGCCACGTCGAATGACACCGGCGGTCAGCCCCGCTCCGGTGGCGTTGCTGCGGGCCATCTCGATGATCAGGCGAGCCACCGGGATGGCGTCATGGATGTAACGGCGGTAGCCGTTGACCTCGCCGGGATAGGACTGTGCCAGCCCCTCAATCGTTTGGTCCACCGAGAAGAACTGAGACCAAGGCTCGCCGTCGTCGTGAAACAACGAAACGTATCCCGAGTCGGCTTCCAGGTAGCGCAGGCCGTGCGAAGCCAACTCAAGTTCATCGATCGCGGGCATAGCCCGGATCATCGTGTGGTCGCAGTTGCAGATGTTGAACCGGGCGCCGAACTCCTCCACGGTCGAAGCGCAGCCGCCCACGGCGGGCCGCGCCTCAACCAGGAGGGTGTCGATCCCGGCTCGGGCCAGGTACGTCGCACAGATCAGGCCGTTGTGGCCCGCTCCGACGACGACCACATCGGCCGTTTGTCGCGCTATCAGAATCCGATCGAGGTGTCGATGAACTCGTTGGTCATGATGTCCTCTGGACTGTACTGGCCCTCCTCAAGGAGGTCGGCCGCGATCAACTGGTCAAGAACGCGCTGGATGCGTGCCGGATCCATATTGCCCACGGTGTTGTCGGGTCCGTTGCCAGCGAGGCCGAGTTCGAGCTGGGTCTTAACTGAGAAGTCGGCGATCCCTTCGTCGTACACCCAAAAGGAGTCGTATTGGGTGACCGCGTTGATGATCATCGCGTTCGTCCGGTCCGGGTCGTTATAGAAATCGACGGTGGCCTGTTGCACCACCGGCACGAACCACTCCAGACAGGGTCTCAGATTTTCCAGGTCATCTTCGCGAACGGCGAGCGCCTGACTGTAGATCTCGAAGCCTGCGTCGTTGAGCAAGGCAATCTTGACGGGTTTGCCCCACTCTTCGAAGACGTTTTCGTAGTTGTACGGCTCGGCCGAGGCGAAGCCCTGCTGGGCGATCTTGCCGCCATCGGCAATGAACCGAACGGGCGATCCGTCATAATTTGGATCGAGTTGGTCCGGGTTGAGGGTGCCGTTGGCCACGAATACGTCCGCGTAGGTCTGACCGGCGAAGACGTTGATGGTTATGTTCTGCTCGCCCAGATCGGCAATGGTTTCGACATCAGGGTAGGTCTCGGGATCCCACATGATCATTTGTGGGTTCTTCTCCAGAGGTGCCATGACCGCAACGGTCGGGGTGTCGTCACGCAACAGGAAGCCTTCGTCGGTGGACACGTAGCCGAAATGGATCGCGTCGTCGGAGTAGAGCTCAGCTGGTGGTGACTTGAAGCCGATGGCGGGACCTCCGGTACGGACCTCAATCTGCAGGCCAGTGTCCTGACCGCTAGCCACCAGGCTGCCGCTAACAGTTTGTGCACTGGTGTCCACGACGTAGTCATCGCCGATCATGTTGTACATGGCACCGTGCTCGGATTCTGGGAACCAATCCGTCTGAATTACGATCTTCGACGGGCAGGTCTCGGCTCCGCTCGGCGCTTGCGTTGCCGGTGGATCCGTTGCGGGTGGATCTGTTGCTGGTGGATCTGTTGGCGGCGGCGGTTCGGCGGCGTCGTCATCGCCGCAGGCAGCCGCGATCATGGCCAAGGTCAACAGCAAGGCTGCTGGCAGAAGCCATCTTGATTTGGTCATGTTTATTCCCTCCTGGGATTTTTCTGGTTTATTGAAATTCCTGGGCTATCGATTCCACCGGGGATTGGTTCCGGGGATTGGTTATGGAACACCGTCAAGGTCGGCCCACTTACCGACGACTCGATTCTGGAGCCAACCGAAGAACCCGAAGACGCCTACGCCGAGAGCGGACGACAGGATCACGGCCATCAGCAGATTCTCACCCTCCAAGAAGTTGGCGTATCTCTTGATGAGCTGGCCGATGCCTCTCTCGCCTCGGCCGAAAAAAAAGTCGCCGACGATCGCACCGATCACCGACAGGCCTGCCGAGATCCGAAAACCGGCGAAGATCGCAGGCAATGCGTTGGGGAGCATCAACTTGCGCAAACGCGTGACCCGGCTCGCGTGGTGCAAGGTGAACAGGTCGTGCATCTCTTTGGGCACGGACTGAAGGCCGAACAAGGTGTTCACGATCACCGGGAACAGCGAGATGATCACGCAGACGATGACTCTTGCCTGGAAAGCGAACCCGAACCAGAAGCCGACGAGCGGAACAATGGCCAGGATGGGTATGGCTTGAACCGTTACTGCATAGGGGAAAACCGCTCGTTCAATGAGCTTGGACTGGCTCATCAGTGTGGCCAGTACCAACCCGATGACGATCGCAATGAAGAGTCCGACGAATGCAACCTTGGTTGAAGACCAAAGACCCGAGAAGATTTCGTTTCGGTTCTCGGTGTTGAGGAAGCCGACCTTCAACACCGAGTGTGGCGCCTCAAGCAGAAACCGGCGGTCCTCGCGCAACACCACGTAGGTGATGCAGTACCAACCGGCCACAATGGCGGAACCCAGAAGCAAAGGCGGCCCGACCCTCAGGGCCCCCCTTCCAAGATGCTTGCCGAACCTGTGAGCTGACCGGGGCCTTGGGGTGGTGGCCTGTTCGACGGGTACGGTCATCGGCTGGCCCCGCGAAGCGTATGGGAGATCTCGCTGGCGAGCCGTGTGAACACGGGATCGAATCGTTGTTCTGGTCGGCGCGGGAAAGCAAACGGGATGTCCCAGCCAGCGACGAGTCGTCCGGGCCTCGCCGACATCACATGTACTCTAGTTGACATGAACACAGCCTCTGAGATCGAGTGGGTGATAAACAATCCGGCGAATCCCTTGGCCTGAAAGAGTTTCTGTGTTTCGTCGTTTAGGTGTTCGCGGGTGATCTCATCGACTGCGCCAAAAGGCTCGTCGAATAAGAAAACCGGTGGTTCAAGGGTCAGGGTCCGAGCCAGCGACGCGCGCATCTTCATGCCACCCGACAACGACTTGGGATAGTGCCGCTCGAAGCCGTTGAGGCCCACTAACTCGATCGCATCGGCGGCTAGTCGGGCTCTTTCGGACTTGGGGACTCCGTGCAGTTCGGCGAACAACTCGACGTTGTCGTTGACGGTTCGCCACGGCAACAGGGTGGCATCCTGAAAGACGTAGCCGAGCCGGTCGCGGTCAACGTCAACCTGACCCGAGGTTTGCTTCAGCAGGCCCGAGGCGATCTTCAACAATGTGGACTTGCCACAACCGGACGGCCCGACGACGGTGACGAACTCCCCCTGGTTGATCTCAAGGTCGATGCCGTCCAATGCGGTGGTGCCGTCGGGGAAAACCATGCCGATGCCACGAAACGACAGCGCAACCGACGAGCCGACCCGGCCGGAGGGAGAGATCAATGCGGGGTCGTTCATGTGGCGATTCCCGATCTGTGAAAATTCACGTTAAGCACTTTAGTCATCTCCACCAGAGCCATTCCCTTTTGCCGCTCATCGCCGAGTTCGCCTTGCATGCCGACGTGTCGGAGGGTTCTGCTCGAAACGGCCCCTGATGTGGTGCGTGATGGGGGGTGAGCAAGACCTCACCACAGCCCGTCAAGGTCGAAACGGACCCTGATGTGGTGCGTGATGGGGTTTGACTGCATCCCGCTTGGTTCACACAGCCATGGGCCGGTTTTGCCAGCCGGGTAGTATCTGAGGAATGCGGGTAGGTGCGTTTTTGTTCGGCGGCGTCGAAATGTCTGATGCCGGAGCGGGTCCACCGGCTGCCACCGATCGCCGTTTCGACAACGCCTCCATGTGGCAGGCCACCGAGCGAATCATCGATATGGGTGTTGTGGCGGAAAGAGCTGGCTTCGATTCCTACTGGCTGACCGAACACCACTTTCAATACGAGGGCTATGAGGTGGTGCCGAACGGGATCCTGATCGGGGCGGTCTTGGCGGAACGCACCTCAACGCTGCGGATCGGCATGGCGTTCAACATCGTCCCGCAATGGCATCCACTAAGACTCGCCGAGGACTTTGCCACCTTGCACAACCTTTCGGATGGTCGCGCCATCCTTGGCGTCGGTCGAGGCACGGTACCGCGTGAGTCTGAAGTCTTGGGTTCAAGAATCGGCAGCTTCGATAACCCGGACCAAAAATCTGCCGACGACTTCAACCGTCGGCAGTTTGATGAGGCGATGGATGTCATCACCGCTGCATTAGACAACAAGTCGTTTTCCTACCACGGCGATGTCTACCGCTTCCCACCGCCGGGAATCCCCGACCGTGGTGGATTCGTTGAAGAGATCACCCTTGTGCCCCGCCCGTTGTATCCCTATGAGATCTGGCAGGCGATCACGTCACCGCCGAGCCTTGAGGCGGTACCGGTGAGAGGCTGGGGCGGCGTTTTCTGGAACAACCATCATGCTTTCGTGAAGCGGCGCTGGGAGCGCTTCGCGGAGGTTTATGAGGTCAATCACGGGCGTGAACTTGAACGGGGCGAGCACCGTCAACTCGTGCTGTCCGTGCGGGTAGCCGACACCCGAGAACAGGCAATCGAATCGGTGCGCGCCGGGCACGATGAATTCTGGAAGTTCCTCGGCCCCTACGGATGGAGTAAGGGCTACATGGGCCCTGACGGCGGACCGGCCCCGCAGGGGCTGATCCCGACACTGCAGGAGTCCTTCGACAACCGGACCTGGGTTGTCGGGTCCCCCGACGACGTGGCCGAAGAGATCGCCTGGTACGACGAACTGCTCGGACTCGAGAACCTGTTGCTGTTTCCGGCGATGCCTGGCGATCCTTACAGCTTGATCTCCGAACAGCTTTACCGTTTGGGCGAAGAGGTGTTACCGGCGCTTCGCTGATCTGAGCACTGCCTGGTCAACGGCAGGTCCCGGGCTAAGACACCCTTCTGGGGAAGAAACCCTTTGACGGGCCGCGCCCGAACTCGCCGGGCAGGCGTTGCTACCGTTTGTGGGTGTGAAGACCTTGGTTGTGCAGGCCCATCCCAGTGCCGACTGCTACAACACGGCGCTACTTGAAGCGGCCTTGGCTGGCCTTCGCAGCAAAACGGACACAGTCGAAGTCGTGCGGTTATGTCAGGGTGCGACAGTTGACCCGGGAAGTCTCGCAACTACGGAGCATCTGGTTGTGGTGTACCCGACCTGGTGGGGAGCCATGCCAGCGGTAATGCTGCACTGGCTGCAGACGAGCCTGGGCAGCTACGTTGATGTTGGCGGCGCAGGCTCAGATCGCGGCGACGCAACCCAGCTCCGTGGCGGTGGCGAACACATGAGGTCGCCGCTGGGGTCGGTTCGGCGGTTATCGGTGATCACATCGCACGGGTCGAGCCGGAGGGTGAACATCGTGCAGGGTGAGCCGGGGCTGTGTTTGTGGCGCAAGACGGTCCTGCCGCTGTGCGCGCCCGGAGCCGTCCTTCACTGGGAGGCGCTGTATGGGATTGACCGGCTCGCCGAGCGCCGACGGAGATCGTTTCTGGATCGTGTGACCAAGCTGTTTGCCGCCGTCTGAGCCGACTACAGCGCTGAGCCGACTAAAGCGCTGATCTTCGCGGATGTTGTCAAGGGCGGATGCTGTCAAGTCTCCAGCTTAGAAGTGGCCTTGAGGCTAGCTAGGCGTCGGTGGGGGCCTTGCGTCGCGGTGGTCATGGCCTGGTGTGATCTCACCAGCGCCGTAGCTTGCGCACGATCGGTCGGCGGTATGTGCTGTCGCAGCGGAGCCGAATATGGGTACGTCGCACGAAACGATGACAGTTCAAGCCCATGGTTCTGAGCAGTGTGCGTCTGGGGAGATCGCGGTGCAGTCGGGTTTGCCAAGCCGAATGCGGGGTCGTCGTGATCATCCCGATCCGAACAATGTTGGTCATCCCCCGAGCGACACGACCCTTGTGGTTGAACACGAACGCCACCCCGGGGACCAGCACCCGTTCGAGCCATCCCTTGAGCACAGCTGGCACCATGAACAATTCGGTCCGGTGGCAGAACAACAGAGCATCCGAGGCCCGCACCGCCGCCGCGGCCGTACGTGCTTCGTTGCTGATCAACGGCTCGCAACCATGGTAGGCAACCCATTCGTCTTCGGACATGAATGCAGAGAACTCATCGGTGAGCCGAAGATGTTTCACGCTGTGACCACCAGCGACCAACGTCTCGGTCGCCACGTCAACAACATCACGGTCGGGATCGTCGGGTGTGTAAGCGTCGATCAACAAGACCCGCATCCCCAGCGAGCATACGAGCCGAACAGTTGACCTGCCGGATCGTGTATATCAAGCGAGACAAGCACCCAATGTGAAGAACGGGCTGCGGGAACGTCCCCGGATGAGTCGAGTGATTTACCAGCGGAGTTCGGCGCTGATGCCCCAATGACCAACACTCATCGACCTGTTCCAGCAGTCTTGAAAGGACCTGGTCGAAGCCGATTCGTTGCTGGAATGGCTGCGTGATTGCATCTGGCCCGCGACGATCCCCACCAGACTCGAAAATATCAGTCTCGCGGCTGGCAAAGAGCCCTGGTTGGGTCAGGTCGCGGCAATGACGGCGACCTCAATCAGCCACTCGGGTCGTGCCAGTTCTGCCACCACCACCAGTGTGGAGGCAGCCAATGCAGGCCCGATGATCATGTCACGCACCGCCATCGCGGTCGGCAGGTCCTGACCGGGGGTGACATAGGTAGTGATCGAAACCACATCAGCGAAGGTCATCTCGGCTTCGGCCAAGATCGCTGCGATGTTGCTCCACACTACCTCCGCCTGAGCTACCAACTCGGACGGAACAGTGCCGTCGGCGTCGATTGGCACGACCCCGGAAGTGTGCAGCCAGCGCCGTGCACCCTCGCTGAGCCGGGCATGTGCGTAACGAGCAGCCGGGGCTGCAATCGTGGCGGGCATGACCGTGGTGTGGTGTGCGATCATCGCGTCGACCCTAAACCGCGGGACACGGTACATCCCACACCGGCGACCTCGGTTAGGTTGAACGTTGATCCGTGATCAACTGCCCGGCGATCCGAGATCAACAACCCGACCTCTGACCCTGCGGGTTGATAGGTCGGTTCACCGAGACACAAAGTCCGATCAGACACGGAGAAGCAGTGCCACTGCCCGTCGCATACCACAGACCCGATACCGTTGAACAGGCGCTGTCGTTGCTGTCGCACCCGAACCGGATCCCGCTTGGCGGTGGAACGGTCCTCAACGCCGACCGCGAACCGAGCGAACTTGAAGTTGTTGACCTTCAGGCGCTCAGCCTGGCTGGCATCGAAACCGACGGCGTACGGCTGCGTATCGGTGCAGCCACCACGCTTGAGGCCGCGGCGACGAGTGATCGTGTTCCCGCCTGGCTGCGGTCAATAGCGCGCGCTGAGGCACCGTCGACTCTACGAACGCTCGCCACCATCGGCGGCGTGATAGCTGGGGGTTGCGGCAACAGCGTGCTACTGGCCGCGCTGCTGGTCAGCGACGCCGAGGTAGAACTTGCTGGTGCGCCCGATCAACCGCTTGAGGCGCTGTTGGCGCACGGGGTTCCCCCAGGATCGATCATCACCGCGGTCACCATTGACCCCAAAGGCGAAGGGGTCGTGGCCCGCACCGGCCGCACACCTACCGATGTCCCAATCGTAGCCGCCGTCGCCCGAACACTCCCGGAGGATCCAAGCGGGCGCAACCCCGGAACCTCAATGGCTCTCACAGGCATGGCCGACACGCCCGTGCTGGTTGATCCGGGCAAGCCGACCGCCGGGCTGGCCCCAAAAGGTGACTTCCGCGGCTCGGCTGCGTACCGGCTCAAGTTGGCGGCCGTGTTATCAACACGAGCCATAAAGGCGTTGTTGTGAACGTTACCTTCGAACTCAACGGCCGCTCGGTAACCACACAGGTAAACCCGAGCGACAATCTCCGCGACGTTCTTCGCCGCCTCGGCATGCTCAGCGTCAAGTACGGATCCTCAAGCGGAGAGACGGGTGCCGCCGCGGTTCTGTTCGATGGTCGGCTCGCCAGCGCAGATGTGATCCTCGCCGCGTCCGCCGACGGTCACCGTGTCGTGACCGTCGAAGCTCTCAACACCGAACGCCAGCTTCATCCGATCCAGCTTGCTTTCACCGCGGTCGGGGCGTTCCAGTCGGGCTACTCGGCTGGGGCGATGATCCTGGGAACGATGGCGTTGCTTGAAGCCAACCCCGACCCGTCCGACGCGGAGATCCGGGACATGCTCTCGGGCATCCTCGACCGAGAAACCGCATACGTTAAACCCGTTGAGGCCGTGAGGCGAGCCGCGGCGATGTTACGCGGTAGGCAGCCCGAGGCGTTCGGGCCGCTGATTATCGAACCCCTCACCGATGGTGTTCACGCCTGCGAATACGACCCTGACGATGAACCCCCGAACGCCCCGCATGCCGTTCCCAGGTTGATTCCTTCACGTGACGTGCCCGAGATGGCGGTTGTTGGCAAGCCTGAGATAAAGGTTGACGCGGTGCGTCTCGCCAAAGGCAACCCGGCGTTCACCGACGACATTGACCTTCGTGGAATGCTCCACGCGAAGCTCCTCACAAGCCCTCACGCCCATGCCCGTATCGTCAACATTGACGACACCAAAGCAGTGGCCCTACCCGGAGTGCACGCGGTGCTACACCACCGCAACGTCGCCCGGGTGAAGTACGCCAGCGGTGGTCAAAGCTGGCCCAATCCCCATCCCTACGATCAGGTCAGCTTCGACGACAAGGTCCGCCATGTGGGTGACAGGGTGGCGGTCGTGGCCGCGGAAACAATCGAGATTGCCGAGCAGGCCGTGAGCCTGATCGACGTGACCTACGAGGTTCTGTCGGCGGTATTTGATGAGCGCCTCGCCACCGGCCCAGACGCCCCCAAGATCCACGACGAAACCGACACCGAAGGCATCTTCGACGCCGACCGCAACATCGTGCACCAGATCCAGGCCCAACGTGGCGACGTCGACGCGGGGCTCGCTGGCGCCCAGCACGTGTTTGAGCAGACCTTTCGGGTGCATCAGGTGCAACAATGCCCGATCGAGCCGCACATCTCCATCGCCTGGCTCGATTCCGACGAGCGAATGGTGATCCGGACCGCCACCCAGGTGCCGTTTCATACCAGAAGGATGGTCGCGCCGTTGCTCGGCATGGACATCAAGGACATTCGGGTCGTAAAACCCCGAATTGGTGGCGGGTTCGGTGCCAAACAAGAGATGCTCATTGAGGACATCGTCGGGCATCTCGCCATCGCCACCCGCCGTCCAGTGCGTCTCGAGCTCACCCGCACCGAGGAGTTCGTCTCAAGTCGTACACGCCACCCTCAGACGATCACGTTTCGTACCGGAGTGGATCACGACTTCAAGCTCGTGGCTCAAGACATGCACGTCATCGGCAATACCGGCCCTTACGGCACGCACGGTCAGACGGTGCAAACAGTGACGGGGTTGCGCGGGCTGAGCCAGTACGTGAGCCCCAACAAGCGTTTTTTCTGCGACGTCGTCTACACCAATATCCCGGTACCAGGCGCATACCGTGGCTACGGCGCCCCCCAAGCCGAGTTCGCGCTGGAAGCTCATCTCACTGATGTCGCGCGAGAGCTTGGCATCGACGAGATCGAGTTCAAACGAAACAATTGGGTACGTGCTGGCAGTGAGATGGATATCGCCCCGCACCTTGGCGAGCGAGGGGTGGTGGAGGACGAACTTGACGAGTACCCGAAGATCGCCTCGGAAGGTATCGAGGAATGCGTCGCTCAGGCAATGAGAGAGATCCGCTGGCATCGACGTGACGATCCCGATTGGGTCTCTCCACCACATCGCCCGCATATCCGCCGCGGAATCGGGTTTGCGTTTTGCATGCACGGCACCGCCATTCCGTTCCTGGACATGGGTGGTTGCTCCATCAAGCTCAACGACGACGGTTCGTTCAACATGTTGGTCGGAGCGACCGATCTCGGCACCGGTGCGGACACCGTGCTCGGTCAGATCGCGGCTGAGGTGCTCGGCGTTCCGCTCGACGACATCAAGGTGTACTCCAGCGACACCGACCTCACCCCGTTCGACACAGGCGCATACGCATCGTCGACCACCTATATCTCCGGCACCGCCGCGATGCGCGCCGCGGAGAATGTTCGCAAGCGGCTCAAGGAGCGTGCCGCCATGCTGCTCGGGATCGACGAGCCATGCACGATCGAGCTACGTGATCGGCGTGCGTACGCCCCTGACGGCCGCAGCGTCTCGCACAACGAGATCGCACTCGACTCGTTGCATATGCAGGACCAGGAACAGATCATGGGCACGTCGTCGTTTGTGTCGCCGGAGTGCCCGCCACCGTTTGCGGCCCAAATGGCCGAGATCGAGGTTGACATCGAGACGGGCCAAGTCACTGTCGTCAAGCTCGTGATGGCCGTTGACTGCGGCGTGGCCATCAACCCGATCACCGCCAGCGGTCAAGTCGAGGGCGGGATGCTGCAAGCGCTGGGCTACGCGCACTGCGAAGAGTACGCCTACGACAAACAAGGCAAGATGCTCAACGCGTCGTTCGGGCCTTACAAGATCTACCGGGCCGACGAGGTACCCGAAATGGTGGTGTACCTGGTGCAGACGATGGAGGACTCGGGGCCTTTCGGTGCCAAGGCGGTGGCCGAAATCCCCAAGGATGGTGTGGCACCCGCTGTGCGCAACGCCATCTTGAATGCCACCGGTGTGGCGATCAACGACATTCCGTTCACCCCCGAACGGGTTTGGACTGCTCTGCGAAGCCATGACCCTGATCGTTGCTGACTGGGTTCTAACGGCTGCCGACGTCGAGCCGCGCAGTCGAAGCGCCGTGAGGGTAAGCGAGGATGTGATCGACCGGGTCGGCCCCGCCGATGAGCTGCTGGCGGCATATGGCGACGACGAAATCGTTGACGCTTCGGGTCATGTCGTGCTGCCCGGCTTCGTTAACTCTCATGTGCATCTCTACGGCACCCTTGCCCACGGCATACCGGTTACGTCACACTCATCGGGGTTGAAGCTGTCGGGTCAGCATGCAGCCGCAGGCAAGCTGGCAGACCCCGGCGAGCTTGCCAGCGGCAGCCACCACCACGTTTCGACCGGCGATGGCCCGGGTGACTTCATGGGCTTTCTTGAGCAATATTGGTGGCCCAAGGTCGAAGACATCCTCGACGTTGACATGGTCGTCGCTGCGACCGATTTCGCATGTGCCGAGATGCTCAGATCAGGCACCACCACCTTCTACGACATCGTCGAGGCTCCCCACGCTCTGCCCGATGTGTTGATGGCTCAAAAGGAGATCGTGGAACGCACAGGGTTGCGAGGAAGGCTCAGTTTCGAAGCGACCGAACGAGCTGGCCCCGATATCGCCCGGCTCGGACTTGCCGAGAACATAGCCTTGATTGATTCTTGTGAGCCCGGCTCGCTGGTTGGCGGACTGATGTGTTGGCATACATCGTTCACATGCTCAGCGGACTACATCGTCGAAGCGTTTGCTTTGGCGACGCAGCGTGGTGTGATGAGCCACGCACACGTCAATGAGGGTGTCCACGAAGGCCGTTGGGCGCAACGGCACCTGGGTGCCAGAACTGTCGAGTACTACGACCAACTGGGAGTGGCGGGGCCCCGCCTTTTGGCTAGCCAGTGCGTGCACCTTGGTGACACCGAGCGTGAACTGCTCGCCGAACGCGACGTCAAGGTGTCTCACATGCCACTGGCGAACTGCGAGGTTGGTGGCGGGATCGCCCCGATTCCGGAACTGTGTGACGCTGGAGTCACCGTGGGGCTCGGAAGCGACGGCTACATCAACGACATGTACGAGGTGATGCGAGGCGCTTTTTTGGTGCACAAGGCACGCCTTTGTGACCCGGGTGTCATGCCAGCTTCACGTGTACTGCAGATGGCCACCGCAAACGGCGCAGCCGCGCTCGGCATCGACCGGGTTGGTTGCCTGAAACCCGGCTGGGCAGCCGACCTGCAGATCGTGGACGCCACCTTCCCCACACCGGTTTGCGCCGACAACCTCGCCGAACAGCTTGTGCTGTGGCGCAACCATTCACACGTACGCGATGTGATGGTCGCCGGGCAGTGGCGCGTCAGAGACAAAGAGCTGCTTGATGCCGACCTTGACCGTCTCCGGGCACGCACCCACGAGCAGGCTCGACGGTTGTGGAGGCAAAGCACATGATCGCCCAGCCGGGCTCATGATTGCCGAACTGGCCGCCGCGATCGCGCGATCCGACCCGGTGGTGTTGGCGACCGTTGTTAGGACCCGGTGGTCGGTGCCCCGCAGGGCCAGCTCAAAGATGCTTATCTTCGCCGACGGACGAACCCTTGGCACCGTCGGCGGAGGTGAACTTGAATACCGCGTCACTGTCGCGGCTAATGAAGCGCTCAGCGACGGTCGGCCGAGAATGATCGAGTATTCCCTCGTCGATCCCGCTGCCGGAGACCCCGGGGTATGCGGCGGCGTGACAGAGATTTATCTGGAGCCCTACATGCCCACACCCACATTGTTTGTTGTCGGCGCCGGACACGTCGGGCGTGCCGTCGGCGAGTTAGCCACCTGGCTCGGTCTGCGCACGGTGATGTGGGACGACCGAGGCGACATCCTCGAAGAGGCCCCAGACGTCATAGCATCCGCGGTGACCGGTCCGATCACCGAAGCGTTAGCCGCCGAGCAGCTAGGGCCCAATGACTCAATCGTGGTCGTCACCCGCAACGTTGTTGTTGATCTGGAGATACTTCCAGCATTGCTGGCCACCCCGGTCCGTTACTTCGGATTGTTGGGAAGCAAACGGCGCTGGTCAACTACCCGCGCAGGGCTCATCGCTGCTGGGGTTTCCGCTGAACTGCTTGAACGTGTCCACGCGCCCGTCGGAATCGAGATACACGCAGAGACGCCCGAGGAGATCGCTGTGAGTATCCTCGCCGAGGTGATCGGTGACCGGCGCGCCCCCTGAACTCGTTGTCGTTCGCGGCGGTGGGGACATCGCCACGGGAGTCGTGTGGCGCCTTAATCGAGCTGGCTGGCCTGTGCTGGTCACCGAACTGGCTTCACCGCTTACCGTGCGTCGCACGGTAAGCGTCTCCTCCGCGGTCACCGATGGCGTCGCCGACGTTGAGGGGATGCGGGCAGAACTAGCAGCGGATCCAGCGATGGCATCTGAGATGGCACGGCGAGGTGTCGTCGCGGTGGTTGTCTGTGAAGGACTGCCCGAGGTCGGCGCCGACGTCGTGGTTGATGCCCGCGTAGCCAAGCGCAATATCGACACATCGATCGATGACGCGGCTTTGGTTGTCGGTGTGGGTCCCGGCTTCACAGCGGGTGTCGATTGCCATGCCGTTGTCGAAACCAACCGGGGTCATCATCTCGGTCGGTGCGCATGGTCGGGGTCGGCCGAGCCGAACACGTCAACGCCGGGGACGCTCGGCGGCAGGGGTGGCGAACGGGTGTTGCGGGCAGCCACGTCAGGAGTTGTTACGTGGTGTGTTGTCATCGGCGATCCGGTGGTTGCTGGACAACCCATGGGTTCGGTTGCAAACACCGAGATCACAGCTCCGTTCGACGGGGTCGTGCGCGGCCTGATCACGCCGGGGGTTCGGGTGCCTGCGGGCATGAAGATCGGTGACGTCGACTCGCGCGGCGATCGTGGTATGTGTTGGGAGATTTCCGACAAGTCTCTTGGTATTGGTGGTGGTGTGCTTGAAGCGGTGCTCACGTGGATGACGCGCCGGTGATCGAAACGGTGCCCGTTGATGCGATTGGGCGGGCTTTGGGGGTGGGCGACCACGAGCTGGTGTCCTTCGTTGGTGGTGGCGGCAAGACCACCGCCCTATTTGCCCTGGGCAACCAACTTCGAGGCACGGTTGTTTTGACGACCACCACCAAAATGGGACGCGACCGTACCGGTGGTCGTGCGGTCCGGTTTGCCCCCGACGACGACGAACTGGCTGCCGTTCTCGCAGCCGAAAGGGTCGTGTTGGCATGGCAACGCGCCGATGTGCACAAAGCGGTTGGGGTGGCGCCCGAGACAGCGGACCGATGGTTCGGGCTTGCCGATCATGTTGTGGTGGAGGCTGACGGCTCGAGGCGGATGCCGTTCAAGGCGCCGCGTCCCTATGAGCCTGTCATACCTGAGTGCAGCACCCTGCTGGTTGCATGTGTCGGCGCGGATGCCTTGGGTCGCGTGATCGCAGATTGCTGTCAGCGCCCCATGAGGGTGGCGGCCGTGGCCGGGTGTTCGCCTTATCTGCGTCTCACGCCGAGCCGTCTGGCGAGGGTTCTCCTCAGTGAGCGAGGATCGCGCAAGCACTGTCCCAGCGGCGCGAAGTTCGCGGTGCTGGTAAATCGGGTCACCGTCCGTGACGCTGGGTACCTGCAGGAGTTGTCCGGCGAGATCGCCGGAGCGGCAACCGTCGTCGCCGTTGAATGCTACCGAGCAGGTGAATCCCCCGAAGCCAACCCACAAGATCCCACGGAGTCGCCGTGAACGCCTCAAACGGCTGTCGTAGAGAGCTGTCTTAGAGAAAGGCCGGTTCGTTGAGAACAGGTATCAACCTGATTCCCGAGACACCGATAACTGAGATGATGGCCGTGGCTGTAGAGGCCGAACGGCTCGGGTTTGATCGTTGCTGGGTGTACGACGAGGGTCTGGCCACACGGGATGTATACGTCACCTTGTGCGCTATCGCCGCTGCTACCGAGCGGCTCGAACTCGGACCTGGGATCACCAATCCCTACACACGGCACCCAGCGCAGACAGCAGCGGCTGTGGCGAGCCTCGATGAGATGAGCGAGGGCCGGGCGTTTCTCGGGATCGGTGCCGGTGGGTCGCTCACGTTGGACCCGATCGGATTGAAGCGCTCGGCACCGCTGACCGCGGTGCGAGAAACGATTCAGGTTGCCAGGGAACTGTTCGGAGGGGAAACAGTCAACTTCACCGGCAAGTCAGTGTCGCTGCGATCTGCGTTGATGAACTACGCACGCCCCGACACACAGATCTGGTTGGCGGGACGCGGCCCCAAGATGTTGATGCTGGGAGGCTCGACAGCCGATGGCGTGATGCTCGACTTTATTCACAGACCTTCGCTGCGCGACTACGTCGAGTTGGTTCGTAAGGGAGGATCGGCCGATATCTGTTATTGCACCGCGGTCGTTTTTGACGGTACCGACCTTGAGATCGTGCGAGCACACATGACATATCGACTGATTGATGCCCCGCAATCCGTGAAAGACGCTCTCGGCATGACCGCAGCGGATGTGGAACTCATCCGAGACGCGATGCCAGGTGGCCTGAATGCCGCGGCGCGCCACGTGCCCGACGAGTGGGTTTTGCCCTTCGTGGTGCACGGCACACCCGCTGAGTGCAGAGCCATTTTGAGCGGCATTGTGCGCGAGCACGGAATCGCCGAGTTTGTTGTCCCGATGTTCGAGCGGCCCGACCCGCTCGGTTACCTTTCTGAGGTCGCCGAGGTGCTCAACGGCGTGCAATGACCAGCAAGGGTCGGTCCCGTTCGGGCAAGCCAGGTTTTGGCGAGCCCTGCTTCACGGTGCCAGCCGGTGAGCTCTTTGTTGACGGCGTGCTGCCGGGGGTAGCTGAGCTGGCTGCGTTGCCCACGCTGGTTCCCGACGGGCCTGGTCCGCCGGTCTACCTGCCCGCCGACGAACCGATGAAGCGGATCGAGCACCGCCGTGTTCGCTGCCTGGCGAGTTACTGGCATGCGGGTTGGGAACATGCGGTCCCGGCAACCCTGCTGCGCGTCGAGGCGGCGAGACGCCTGGGTTGGGCTGCCGATTCACTTCCGTTGCGATGGGGACTCGCCGTGTTTGATGCGTGGCGTCCCCTGGAACTGCAACAGGAACTCTATGACACGGCGTATGCCGATCCTGCTATCGAACCGGGATTCTTGGCGCCGATATCCGACGATCCCACAATGCCTGCGCCTCACAGCACTGGTGGTGCGGTTGATGTTGCTTTGACCTACGACGGGTACGTGCTCGCGGCTGGTACCGGTTTTGACGATGTCACCTTCCGCGCCCGTACCGCCTGGACCGAGGATAAACCCGGCGTCGATCGGGAGCTTCGCCGTCTTTTGTACTGGTCAATGCGTACAGCGGGCTTCGTGGTGTACGTCAACGAGTGGTGGCATTTTGAGTTTGCCACGTCCCGCTGGGCGCAGGTAACGGGCAACTCGCCCCGCTACGGCGCCGTACCGCCAAAAAGTTGCCTTTTCGGAGAACCGTGGTAGCCGCCGCTGAGTTCCGCGATTAGCCCCATTTCGTTTGCGGCGAGACGATCAGCCCAAAATACGATCAGCCCAAAAGATCGCTGATGCTACGGGTCAGAAAACGGCCGTGGCCTGAGCGTCCGACGAATCGTTGATCATCAATAACGAAGTTCCCCCGGCTCAGAACCGTGCGCACCCGGCCTGTGACCTCCACGCCCTGCCACACCGAGTTATCGATGTTCATGTGGTGCGTCTCAACCCCGAGCACATGGGTGACGGCAGGGTCGTAGACCACCACGTCGGCGTCCGAGCCCGCAGCAATCACCCCTTTGTTCGGGTACAACCCGAACAGGCGTGCCGGTGTGGTTGAGCATGTCTCCACCCAGCGGGCAAGGCTGATTTCGCCGGTGATTACACCGCTGTGCAGCAGATCCATCCGGTGTTCGATCGTGCCCACACCGTTGGGCACAGCTCGAAAGTCCGAAACGCCCAGCAACTTCTCGTTGTCGCAGAACGGGCAATGATCGGTGGATACGACAGCGAGGTCGTCTTGTCGCAAACCCTGCCAGAGCGTGTCGTGGTTGTTTGCGTGACGTAGCGGCGGCGAACAGATGTGACGAAGCCCGTCCAGCCCTTCACGATCCAGATGCTCGTTGATCGTGAGGTAGAGATACTGCGGGCAGGTCTCCGCAAATACGTTGAGCCCACGTTGACGAGCCCAGACGACCTGCTCCAAAGCTTCGGCGGACGACAAGTGCACGATGTACAACGGAGCTCCGGCGACCTCCGCCAGCGCGGCGGCACGGTGAACGGCCTCGCCCTCGAGGCGAGCCGGGCGGGTGCGACCATGCCACACCGCCGAAGTGTTGCCTCGCGAAGCGGCCTGGTCTCGCAGCACGTCAATGGCCAGGCCGTTCTCGGCGTGCATCATCACGAGCGCACCAAGCTCCGCGGCTTCCTGCATCGCCCTCAGCAACTGGCCGTCGTCGGAGTAGAGCACCCCGGGGTACGCCATGAAGTACTTGAAACTCGTGATGCCCTCATCAACAAGCGTCCGCATCTCCTTGATTGACAGGTCGTTGACATCGCCCATCGACAGGTGCAGTCCGTAGTCGATAACACATTGGCTGTCGGCTTCGGCGAGTCTTTCTTGCACCGCGTCGCGGACGTGCATCCCTTTCGTCTGCGCTGCGAAGTCGATGACCGTGGTAGTGCCACCCCAAGCCGCAGCGGCTGTGCCGGAGGCGAAAGTGTCCGACGATGTTGCTTGCGGTGTCATCGGTAGCTGCAGATGGACGTGAACGTCGACGCCTCCGGGCACCACGTAACAGCCATCCGCGTTGATGACACGTGCCGCTGTGCCCGCAGCGGAGATTGCCATGTCTGAGCCGGGGTTGATCAGCGCCGCGATCCGTTCGCCGTCGATGACCACGTCTGCTGGTGTGGCACCGCTCGTGGAGACCACCTGCGCACCGGCGATGACGATGGTCATCGGATCAGGCAAGTCACGGGTTCGGTTCCCGTGACTTGTTGGCGGCGTCGTGGGCGCCGGTGTTGGGTTGCGGGCCATGGGGATAGTCAAAATCGACGATCTCGTAAAGTTGCGCACAAAGTTGTTCCACCGCTCGCCGGAACAATGCAGCGCCGAGTTCGGGGGTGGCGCCGGTCGGATCGCCGATCAGGCCGTCAGGACCGAAATCGTTGCTCAGCCATCCGAAATGCACACCGCCACCGAACTTGACGTGTTCGTTGCGGGTGAGCCATTCCGGCACGTTGGCAACCGCTTGGGTCATGTCAACGTCTGTCGGCCGCAGGTGAAGCATGATCGCGGTTTCCTCAAGACCGGCGTGGATCCCCATCCCGAGTTCGCTCGACGGCGCCGAGCCGTGATCCTCCGACGAGGAACCCTCTGGTGTGTACGCAGGAGGCGCGAACGGGTGGACCAGGAACGTCAACAACCCGTAGGCGAGGCGTAGTTCACGACATGCCACCATCAACAAAGCGCTGTTGCCGCCGTGAGCATTGAGGAAAACAATCCGACGCGCACCCGATCCCGCCACGCAACGACCGATGTCGTCAAGCACCCGGTGCATCGTGTCGTTACCCAGCCAAAGTGTTCCCGGCGACCAGGCATGCTCGTTGCTTTTTGAGTAGGGCAGCGTCGGCGCCACCCACAGATCAAGTTTGTCCCCAAGATGCGCGACGATTGACTTGGCGGCCTCATCGGCTATAACCCAATCCGTTGATAGCGGCAGATGAGGCCCGTGTTGCTCAATAGCGCCGATGGGAACAAGAACCGTTGTGTCGGCGTTCAGCGCGTCGGCGGCTCTCGGACCGGTCAGCGAGTCCAGAAACGCAGCCATGGGTGCACCTTAGATGAGCACCGCGAGTTGGCGCATCCGGGCCACCAAAGCGTTATCTCGGTCCCAGATCATTCCGCTTTCGATGAGCCGACCGCCGCTGATGTCGTCGGTTCGGTTTGCGATCTGAAGCCAACCCGCAGCGGGGCGTCGCCGTACCTGCACCGTGAACTCCAGTGTCGGCACCCAGCCAATCTGACCATGGGTTGCGAAGATTGACGGAGGGAACGCGTCAGCGAACAGCGGCAGCGAAAGGGTGCAGGGCTCGGTGGGGTCAACGAAACGGATCCATCCGTCAACTCGGGCTTCGGACATGGTCCCGGCGTTTGCGAAATCGGGATGAAGCCGTGACTCAACCCGGTTGAGGATCGCAAGGTCGACACCCTGAGCGGCACCGTCGCGCATGAGGCACCGCTGAGGTGAGGGAATGTCGGGCGGTTCAACGGTTATCGACGCTTCGGGGCCGGTTCGCATGGTGAGATCTCCGAACGTGGCCATGGCTATGAGCCGCAGGCTGCCGCTTTGGCTCATCGAAGCTCGCAACACGCTGGTCAAGCGCCCGGATTTCACGATCTCCGCTTCGATTTCGGCGTCGTGCGAGCCCATCCCGGGCCGCAGGAAATGGGTGGTCACTGTTAACGGGTCCGGGTGCCTCGAAGCGAGAGATCGCATAGCGCGCAGCACCGGGACAAGCATGTATCCGCCGTTGCTGTTTCCTGCGATATCCCATTCTGAGGACAAATGGGTGGTCCAGCGCCCGTCACCGCGAGCATGAACCGCCGTCTCGTCGTCGAAGAAGCCCATCACGGCGGACGGTATCGGGCCGTACGCCTAGCTCACCCAGCATGTGTAGCTCTTGTGGTGTGCGCCAGGCGCGAGTGCCTGCGGTGAAGGGAGCGGCATCACAGCATCTGTACGTCTTGTGGTGATCGCCAGGGTGGGCGGCGGGCGTGGTACGATACTTCGGCGAAAACATGTGTATGTCTTGTGGTGTGCGCCAGGCGCGAGTGCCTGCGGTGAAGGGAGCGGCATCACAGCATCTGTACGTCTTGTGGTGATCGCCAGGGTGGGCGGCGGGCGTGGTACGATACTTCGGCGAAAACATGTGTATGTCTTGTGGTGTGCGCCAGGGCGTGGGCGGCGGGCGTGGCACGATACCTCGGCGAAAGCTTGTGTATGTCTTGTGGTGATCGCGCTGGCGAGCTTCACCCTTGCGGGGGCACCAGCACCAGTTTGCCGACGAATTGTTTGTTGAGAAAGTCCTGCTGAGCCTGAACGATGTCTGCCAGCGGGTATGTGCTGGCGATCACGGGCCGGATCTCGCAGCGTTCGATGTAGCCGACCAGGTTCTCGAATACTCCTTCGTGCTGGTAGGTGGCACCTTTGAGCGTCAGGTCTTTCAGGTACAGGTCACGCACGTCGAGCTCGACGATCGGCCCTGCAATGGCACCTGATGTGACATAACGACCGCCTCTGCGCAGCACCCGCAGAAGTTGCGGCCAGTTCGGCCCGGCCACAAGGTCCACGACGGCGTCCACGGAGTCCTTGCCGAGCAGCCTTGTCGGGTCGTCGTCGCGGTCGATGATCCGATCGGCTCCCAAGGCGGACACGGCTGCGCTTTTGGTCGTGCCCGCCACTGCGATCACCTCAACGTGTCTACGTTTCGCCAGTTGCACTGCAGCCGATCCGACACCGCCGGAGGCACCCGTGATCAGCACCCGCTCACCTGCCGCCAAGTCGATTCGGGTGAGCATGTTTTCAGCGGTGGAGTAGGCACACGGAATCGACGCCAGCTCAATATCGGTCCAGTCGCAGTTGACGGCGTGGGCTTCGTCAGCATGGGTCACCGCGTACTGGGCAAAACCACCGTCGAATTCGGAGCCGAACGTTGCGGTCATCCACGGTTGATCACCAAGCGGGTGGCGCTGCATCGGCGCCACGATCACCCGCTCACCCATCCTTGCCGGGTCTACTTGGTCACCCACTGCTACGACATGCCCGCAGACGTCGGCCCCTTGGATGCGAGGAAACTTGATTGTTCCTCCGGCCCAGCCACCGTCGGCTTCGCTGCTGGCTTGTCCCAGCCCAGCCGCCGCGGCGGTGTCGTCACGCACCGACTTGGAGTACCAGCCAACCCGCGTGTTGATGTCGGTATTGTTGACACCGGCGGCTCCTACCCGGATCAGGACCTCCGCTGACGCGGGTTGTGGCACCGCCACATCGCTGCGGTACTCGAGGCGGTCATAGCCACCGAAGCCGGTGAGCAAAACGGCGGTCATTGTCTGGGGTAGCGACTCGGGCATGGGCCATATATTCCATCACGGCGCACAACTTGTCTTGGCCAGCCCGGTTTGTCTGACTAGCCCGATCGTCGCGTCGGTGTTCAATGTGGGGTCGGTCGGAGTTGAAAACCGCCAAATGGCGTGCATGGGCCGCGTTCGCGTCGGTGTTCAATGTGGGGTCGGCTGGAGTGTGATCAGTTCGTGATGATGTCGGCCAGTGCATGCAAGGACCGCAGCGAGTGTCCCTCCACAAAAACATCAACGTATGGAAGAGCGGCGGCCATTCCTTGCGCCTTGGGCTCATAACCCGGTGCCGCCTTCAGCGGGTTCACCCAGATCACACGGTGAGCCACCCGTTGTAGGCGCTGCATCTGCTGAGCCATCTCAGCGGGATCGCCTCGGTCCCAGCCGTCCGAGAGGATTACGACTATCGCGGCGCGTGCGGTGCCGCGTACCCCCCAATGCGTGTTGAAGCGGCCAATGCCCTCTCCCAGTCGGGTACCCCCGTTCCAGTCGGCGACAGCGGCCGCTGCGGCCGTTACTGCTTCGTCAACATCATGGGATCCGAGTTCCCGAGTCATGCGGGTCAGTCGGGTACCGAGCGCGAACACCTCTACTCGTCCTCGTCCCACCACTGCTGCATGCGCAAACCGGATCAGCACCCGCGCATAGCTCTGCATTGAACCGCTCACATCCAGCAGTAGGACCAGTCGTCGTGCCCTGGTTGTGCGGCTCCGTGCAGCGATGTCGGTGGTCTCTCCGTGTGTTCGAAGGGCCCGCCTCAACGTTCGACGCAGATCGACGCGGTCGCCAGCGGGGTCGTACGCCCTTCGGCGTGAAAGTTGGCGTTCGGGACGCAGACGCATCCTCGCCATTACCTGCTGGGCTTCGCCAATCTCTGCCTCGGTGAACTCGGCGAAGTCCTTGTCCTGGAGGACTTCAGCAGCAGAAAATCTCAACACCCGACGGTCCTGTGTTTGCGTGTCGGCATCGTCGTTGTGCTCGTTGCTATCGGATTCTGCGTCTGCGGTGATCGGTAACGACTCGGCAAGGTTCCGTAGGCGAAGGCCCAGTCCCGAGGTGTTGTGATGAAAAAAGGCGAGGAACATCGCGTCGTAGACCGTGATGTCTTCGGGTTTTGATACAAGAGTGGCTCGCCCTGCCCAGTACACGTCAATACCCGATACAACACCGAGCACCCCGAGCGCTTGACGGAACCTAATCGATCTTGATATTCCGACTACGAGCCCACCCCTGCGCAAAAAACGCACGAATCCGCCCACTACACGGTCCAAGTCCACCGTCAGCGTGCTGGCCCCAGCGATGGAGGTTTGGTCACCAGCCATGAAGGTTTGGTCACCAGCCAGCGAGGTGGCCCCAGCCATGTTGGTTTGGTCACTGGCCATGGGGGTGGCCCCAGCCATGTTGGTTTGGTCCCCGGTGATGGGGGTTTGGTCACTGGCCATGGGGGTGGCCCCAGCCATGTTGGTTTGGTCCCCGGTGATGGAGGTTTGGTCACTGGCCAGAGGGGTGGCCCCAGCGATGGGGGTTTGGTCACTGGCCATGGGGGTGGCCCCAGCCATGTTGGTTTGGTCACTGGCCATGGGGGTGGCCCCGGCGATGGAGGTTTGGTCACTGGCCAGAGGGGTGGCCCCAGCCATGTTGGTTTGGTCACTGGCCATGGGGGTGGCCCCAGCGATGGGGGTTTGGTTACCAGCCAGCGAGGTGGCCCCAGTGATGGAGGTTTGGTCACTGGCCACAGGGGTGGCCCCAGCGATGGGGGTTTGGTCACCAGCCATTGGGGATTGGTCAGTAAGCGAGAGCGACCTTGAGCGCGGCTTCGAGCCCGTCTCGCCGGACACGATCCTGATCCTCGCGATACTTCAACAGCGCTCCCAGCGTTTCGTCGATGGTTGTCTCAGTGAGTTCTTCTGCCCCGAGTAGTTGCAAGGCGTTGGCCCAGTCGAGAGTCTCGGCGATTCCCGGTGGTTTGTAGAGCCTCATTTTCCGGAATTCTCCGGTGGTCGCAGCCACCTGCCGGGCGAGTTGTAGGGGCACATAGGGCGCCTTGACGGCGATAATCGCGACCTCGCGATCGAAATCGGGGTGTTCGACCCAGTGATAAAGGGCTCGTCGCTTTAATGCGTCGTGCACGTCGCGGGTGCGGTTGGATGTGATCACGACGATCGGAGGCACCTCTGCATGAATCGTGCCGATCTCGGGGATCGTGACCGAATAGTCGGACAAAGCCTCAAGCAGAAAAGCCTCGAACTCGTCGTCAGCCCGGTCGATCTCATCGATCAGAAGCACCGGCGGAGGCGAGTTGCGGTGGTCAATGGCGGACAGCAGCGGGCGTCGAATCAGGAAACGCTCGGTGAACAATTCGTCCTCGAGTTCGTCGACGCTGGACGTGCCCGCTGCACCGGTTGCCTCGGCGGTGCGCAGATGTAGCAATTGACGGGTGTGGTTCCATTCATACAACGCCTGGGCAGAGTCAATACCGTCGTAGCACTGCAGTCGGATGAGTTCACCTCCGGTGATGCGTGCCAGAACCTTGCCAACCTCGGTCTTGCCGACCCCGGCTTCCCCTTCCAACAACAGCGGGCGCTGCAGGGCTACTGCCAGGTGAATAGACGTCGCCAGTCCGCGATCACACAGGTAGTCGCATCCTGCCAACGCTTCGAGCACGGCCTCAACAGACGACAACGAAGGATCCAGTGAGACCATCACCGCTCAGCGTAGAGCGACCGAGCTTGTTGCACGTCGGCCACCGATAGCGTCGCCGGATTCGTGGGGCGACCTGCCCGGACGCGAACTGTCAGGAGGCGAGGAGGAACCGTGTGGCGACGGCCTGTGCATCCCGCCACGGTGTTCGTGCGCGGCATCGGCCTCAGCGAGGGCCTCGACTGGGGCTTCTGGCTTGCTGTTTCGGTTTTCTGGATCGTCGAACTCGGCCTCGGCCCGCTGGAGTTGGTGCTGATGGGCGTCGCGTTGGAGGTCTCGGTGTTGTTGGGCGAAACCCCCACCGGGGTGGTTGCCGACCTGATCTCCCGGCGGCGTTCGGTGCTTATCGCCCAGTATCTGATGGGGTTCGGGTTTGTCTGGTCTGTGATCAGTACCGACTATTGGGTGATCCTTCCGGCTCAGGTGGTATTTGGAATCGGATGGACGTTTCGTTCCGGTGCGGACACCGCCTGGGTGACCGACGAACTCAAGGGTTCCGACGAGTACAGCGACAACCTGCTCGATCGTCTCTTGATCTCAAGGCATCGATTCGGGTTGGGGGTCGGTGTCGTCTCGATATTGACCACGATGACTGTCGGTGGATTCGTCTCGGTGCGTTGGGCTGCTGCTGGTCTCGGTGTAGTCCACATCGCGGTCGGCGAATGGTGTCGACGGGTGATGGTTGAGGAGCACTTTGTTGCGGGCCGTCACCGATCGCAAGGGTTCTTCGACACCTTAAGGAGCGGTATCGGCGCCGTGGCGGGCCAGCATCGGCTACGGGTATTGGTATTGGTGATCCTCACTCTTGACATGGGTTCGGAAGTGTTTGATCGTCTCGGCACCAAGCACTTCCTTGACAGTGCCGAGCGCGGTGATAGGTCGCTTCTCGTCCTTGGGCTGCTGTTTTTGGCGTTGGTGGGTGCGGGCTTGGTTGTCAACACGCTCACCGGGAAAGTGCTGAGCGGTGGTTTCGGTGTGGCCCGCATGGCGGTGGTGTTGTTGCTGGTTGCGGCGGTTGGCGGGCTCATAGTGTCTATGACCCATCTCGTGGCTGTAATCGCTGTCGGCTACATGCTTCAGGACTCGACCCGGGAGGCTTTGTGGCCTGTGCTGGAAGGCTGGGCTAACCGTGATGCGCCGACCGAGGTACGTGCCACCGTGCATTCGCTGATGGGGCAAACGACGGCATTTGGTGAACTTGTTGGGGGCCTGGCCCTCGGCTCTGTGGCCGAGCTCACTTCCATTCCGCTGGTACTGAAATTGGGTGCGGCGCTATTCGCCCTGTCGGGCGTATTGGCTACTCGCGGTATAGCGCCTGCGTCGAAGATTGATCCGCAATAGATCCGGGTCTTTGGCGGCTGGCCATCCATCATCCCGGGCGGGGCCCCCTCGGTTGAACGCTGGGTTGCATACAAAGTTGATGACACAACGACCGTGGTGTCTGGTTTGGTGGTGCGTGGTTCGTGATCGGTGATCTTGATTTGTGACTGGGGTCGCGGCCGTGGTGTCTGGTTTGGTGGTGCCTAGTTCCCGATGGTGGCATGATTGAGGCCAACTGCCTGGTGCTTATCGTTGAGCTGGCGTCTTTGTAAGTCCTGTTGAGGTGTTTGTGATCGGCGTATGGGCCGGTGTTTGTGGCCTGATCGTCGTGGTGGGCACACAGCAACGGCACTACAAGTATTGGCCCATACAGTGACGCCATGAAGATTCAGAACGAATTTCGGGTTGCGGCCTCCGTTGAGCGATCTTGGGCGCTGCTCACCGACGTCCCCGCTATCACGCCGTGTCTGCCGGGCGCTCAGCTCACCGACCGTGACGGCGACGTATACAACGGCAAGATGAAAGTGAAGGTAGGTCCGGTAACTGCGGAGTACACCGGCACTGTTGGGATCACCGAACTAGACGAAAACGCCCGCCGGGTCCTTCTTTCGGCCCGAGGGCGCGAAACGCGTGGGTCCGGCGACGCAACTGCCGATATTGAAGTCAACATGGCCCCCGATGATGACGGCACGCGCGTCTCGATCAGCACCGATTTGATGGTAGCGGGCAAGGTTGCGCAGTTCGGTCGGGGAGTGCTGGCCGATGTCTCCAAGAAGCTTCTCGACCGGTTCGCGTTGTGTGTGGAAGCCAAACTCGCCGAGCTGGCCGTCGTTGAACCGGTCGAGCCGTCGAACCCGGACGGCGATTCTCCTGAGGTGCCCGAAGCATCCGTCCCAGATGTTGAGCCCGCTCCTTTTGTCGCCGAGAGGCCTGCCGATGATGCATCCGAGGATTCGCTGGACTTGTTGGATGTCGCCGGGTCTGTTCTGTTGAAGCGTTTGATCCCGGTTGGCGTGGTGTTGGCATGTTTAGTGGTTGTGCTCAGCCGCCGGTGTCGTCGTGGCCAAGCGTCTCGTCACGGTGCCTAACTGATCTTGCAGGTGCTGGGTGTTTTGGTGGCCGGACGGCGACCCATCTGAGGTGTCCGAAGCATCCGTCCCAGATGTTGAGCCCGCTCCTTTTGTCGCCGAAAGACCTGCCGAAGAAGAATCAGACGATTCGTTGGACTTGTTGGATGTCGCCGGGCCTGTTCTCCTAAAGCGTTTGATCCCGGTTGCCGTGGTGCTGGCATGTCTAGTAGTTGTGCTCAGCCGCCGGTGTCGTCGTGGCCAAGCGTCTCGTCACGGTGCCTAACTGATCTTGCAGGCGCTGGGTGTGCGGTGGTGTGGGCTGGCGGGAACCTGCTCCAGAACCGGTTGAGGTCACGGGATGTCTCTGGGTGTCTGGTGGTGCGGGCTAGCGGGTGGCACTGACGCGTCGGGTGTGCTGGCGGTCGTGTGATCCCCCTTTGGCGCTGGCTGTGATATCGGCAATGGCACGAATCAGTTTGATGTGACAACCTTGGGCCGTTCAGTTGTGAGCCTTTGCAACCCTCGAAAGGACGACCCGTGGAAGTAACAGTGACCGTAAACGGTCGCTCCCGTTCCGGCGACGTGGAACCGCGAACACTGCTCGTGCATTTTTTGCGCGACTCATTGGGATTAACCGGAACCAATGTCGGGTGCGACACCTCGTCATGTGGTGCGTGCACCATTCACATTGATGGTGAGTCGGTGAAGTCGTGCACGATGTTCGCCGTGCAGGCCGCCGGTACCAACATAACCACGATTGAGGGTCTCGCCCCCGGCGACGGCACCCTGCATCCGATGCAGCAGGCGTTCATGGAGTGCCATGGTCTGCAATGCGGCTATTGCACGCCGGGCATGGTGATGGCGGCCACGTCGTTGCTTCGCGAGAACCCACACCCGACCGAGATCGAGGTACGTGAAGGGCTCGAAGGCAACCTGTGTCGCTGCACCGGCTACCACAACATCGTCAAGTCCGTTATGACAGCCGCCGGGAGTGCGTCATGACCGCTGTCGGAACCCGCTTGCTCCGCAAGGAGGACCCAAAGCTGCTTACAGGCGAAGCCGCGTTCGTTGACGACATCACCGTCCCGGGACAGCTCTGGATGGCGATGGTGCGCAGCCCGTTCGCCCATGCCCGGATCAAAGGAATCGACACCGGTGCGGCTGCGTCCGCTTCGGGCGTGTACGCCGTGTACACAGGGGCCGACCTACACGACATGGGCCTGTGGATCGCGCCTCTTCCGTGTGCCTGGCCGGTCACCGACGACATGGTCAACCCGCCCCACTATCCCGTCACGATCGACGAAGCACGCCACGTCGGTGATGTCGTGGCTGTGGTCTTGGCGGAGGGCCGCTACGCCGCCGCCGACGCCGCCGAGCTGGTGGACGTCGACTACGAACCGCTCCCAGCGGTCGGATCGCTCGGGGCAGCCATGGCCGGTGACGCCACAGCGCATTCGGATCTGGGCTCCAACAAGTGCTTCCACTGGCCCCTGATTCCCGACCCCGACGCCCTTGACGCCGCCTTCGCCGATGCCGCGCACACGGTGTCGGCTGACTTTACGCAGCAGCGACTGATCCCTGCGGCTATGGAACCGCGGGGTGTGTTGGCTGTGCCTTCGGTGTTCGGAGGTGATGTCACCTTGTATTCGGCCACGCAGGTGCCACACGTGTTGCGGGTGATGCTGGCCGCAACTACCGGACTTCCCGAGAGCAAGATCCGTGTAGTTGCACCGTCGGTGGGTGGCGGTTTCGGTGCCAAACTCAACGTCAACGGCGACGAGATCCTCGCCGTGACCCTCGCCAACAAGCTGGGTCGAGCGGTTCGGTGGACCGAGAGCCGCACAGAGGCCGCATTCTCTACCCACCAGGGTAGAGCGCAGCGTCAACACATTGAGTTGGCTGCCAACGCCGACGGGAAACTCAGGGGCGTCAGGGTGCATCTTGACGCCGACATGGGTGCGTACCTGATGCTCATAACGCCAGGAGTTCCCCTCCTCGGGAGCTTCTTGTACACCGGGGTGTACGACGTGCCAGCGTTCGGTTTCACCTGCGACGGATGGTTCACGAACCTCACCCCAACCGACGCGTACCGTGGGGCGGGCCGTCCCGAGGCGTGCTACGCAATTGAGCGCGCTATGGACCTGCTCGCTGCTGAGGTCGGTATCAGACCCGAAGAGATCCGGCGACGCAACTACCTGGCTGGCGGTGACGCCTTTGAGAACCTTGAAGTGCCGTCAACATTGGTGTTCGATTCCGGGCACTACGGCCCGAACCTCGACCGCGCACTGGACCTCGCCCGATACGACGAACTGCGGGCCGAGCAGGCAAAGCGCCGCGCTGATGGCAACCCCAAACAGCTCGGCATTGGTTTGTGCACCTACGTTGAGATCTGTGGGCTGGCGCCGAGTCGGGCTCTGGGCGGGCTCAATTACGGTGCCGGTGGCTGGGAGCATGCCACGGTGCGGATGTTGCCGACCGGAAAGGTTGAGGTGGTGAGCGGATCCACCCCTCACGGCCAGGGTCACGAAACCACATGGTCTCAGATTGTTGCGGACAAGCTGGGGGTGGACCCGGCCGATGTTGAGGTATTGCATTCCGACACCGCCGTCAGCCCGCTGGGGATGGACACCTACGGGTCGCGTTCGCTGTCGGTTGGTGGGGTGGCTATCGCGGCTGCGTGTGACAAGGTCCTGGACAAGGCCAGACAAATCGCCGCGCATTCGATGGAGGCAAACCCCGATGACTTGGAGTTCGATTCGGGCAGTTTCTCGGTGGCGGGTTCACCCGACAGGTCGGTCACGATTCAAGAAATCGCCTTCGGTGCTTTCACCGCTCACGATCTTCCCGACGGCATGGAGCCCAATTTGTCTGAGGCTGTGACTTTCGACCCGCCCAACTTTGCTTTCCCGTTCGGTACGCATGTTGCTGTGGTTGAAGTTGATGAGGACACCGGCCGGGTTGAGTTCGTGGACTACACGGGTGTGGACGACTGCGGTACGCAGATCAACCCGATGATCGTTGAGGGTCAGCTTCACGGCGGGATTGTCCAAGGGGTCGCGCAGGCGCTTTGGGAGGAGGCCTGCTACGACGCTGACGGCAACTGTACGAACCCGTCGTTGCTTGACTACCTTGTTCCGTCCCCGGTCGAAGTACCCAACATCACGCTGGATTTCACCGAGACGCCCAGTACCAGCAACCCATTGGGGGTCAAAGGCGTGGGTGAGGCTGGCACCATCGGCTCGGCCGCGGCGGTGATCAACGCGGTCTGCGACGCGCTGAGCCCCCACGGAATCACAGACATTGACATGCCAGCCACCCCCCAACGTGTGTGGAGAGCCATCAACGATGCGAAAGGAGGTGCGGCATGATCCCCGCATCCTTCGACTACGTCAAAGCCGACTCTGTTGACGCCGCTATCTCGGCACTCCGAGAGCACGGTGACGAAGCCAAGCTGCTTGCTGGCGGCCACAGTCTGATTCCGCTTATGCGGTTCCGGTTGGCAACACCGGCGGTGCTGGTTGATATCGGCCGCCTGGATGACCTGGTTGGCATCGCAGACGCTGGCGATCATGTAGCCATCGGTGCGCTGACGCGTCATCGGGCGGTGGAGACGAGTGATCTGCTCGCGGCTCACGCACCGCTGTTGTGTCATGTGGCGTCGCAGGTGGGTGACCCGCAGGTGCGTCATCGTGGCACTTTGGGAGGATCGCTGGCACACGGTGATCCCGCTTCGGATCTTCCGGCGGCGTTGCTGGCGTTGAGGGGATCGGTCATGGCCAAAGGGCCTGACGGCGAGCGCGAGATTGCAGCCGATGACCTGTTCACCGGCTTTCTTGAGACTGCGTTGGCCGACGATGAGATGATCACCGAAATTCGGATCCCCAAGTCAGGCGATGCCGGCTGGAGCTACCAGAAATTCAACCGCCGGGCCCAGGATTGGGCAATCGTCGGTGCTGCTGTTCAACTCGGCGACAATCCCGGTGTCGCTTTGGTCAATATGGGGGTTACTCCGTTGAGAGCCGAAAGCGTGGAATCCGCGCTGGCCGATGGGGTCGAAGCCTCCGAAGCCGCGGCTGGAGCCGCTGATGGCACCGAGCCCCCCGCGGACCTCAATGCCGATGCCGAGTATCGCAGCCATCTGGCTCGGGTGCTGGTGCAGCGAGCGGTTGACGCTGCACGCTCCTGACCGGAGGATGCTCATAACCTGAGGATAAGCGGGGCCGTGCGCCGGGGCTGATATGAGGTGTCGGGGCGCCCTTGTACGATCCAGCCTTGTTGTTTCGGCGTGTGTCTTTGGCACCTATGGTTATCCGACCGTCACGGTCCTCCAGTCAGGCCTTCTGGTTTCGTGCCCGCCTTCGGCTCCTCAAATTGACCTACAAAGCTCCGACTTGGCCAGGCTTGCTGTTTATTGGTACCCGCCTTCGGCAACATAGCTTTCAGTAGACGCTAGAGCGGTGGTTGAGGCCCGCTGGCTAGGTGCCCCGCCTTCGGCGGGGATCGGTTTAGGATGGGACATCCCCTGGGCTTAGGGCCACTGTGTTCGGCGTGTGTCTTTGGCACTTATGGTTATTTGACCGTCACGGTCCTCCAGTCAGGCCTTCTGGTTTCGTGCCCGCCTTGGCACGGATGGCCGAGTTTGTTGCCTGCGGCCCGGGTTGGACCTCCGCAGTGAGCTAGCCGTGCCCAACCGGGTTTTCGGTGTACCTTCTAAGAGATTGATCTTGCTGGGCTGGTTATGGTGAACCCATTCCGATCGGGGGTTGCCGCTGGGGTGTTGGTTGCCCGGGACGGGGTCAAGCCTGCGGGTTCTTGTCGGCTCCGATCGGGGGTTGCCGACGGTGTGTTGGTTACTTTGGACAGGGTGTTTGACACGGTGTGATGCTTCGTGTACTATTGCGTTTGCTAAATCTGAATTGGCATCTGCATTTGACAAGATGAACAATTCGCGGGCAATGCTCCGAGGGGCAACCCGGCGAGGCCCACCCAGATCTGGGTGGGCCTTCTTCTTTTGTACTGCAGCCCAGCGGCGCCCGGCGCCTGAAACGGTGGTCTTGCCCCGGTGACGTCGGGCCGATTGTCACACACCTTCTGTAATATGCCGCGCGCAATTCGCAACTCACAGGTTTGTGAAGAGGAATGGAGTGAGATGGAACGCACGTTGGGTCTCGATATCGGAACGAACTCGGTCGGCTGGGCCGTCGTTGATGTCCCCGGCGATGGTGAGACTGGCGCAGTCATCGCAGTGGGGTCACGCGTCTTCCCCGAAGGTGTAGAGATCTCCGGGTCCGCTATGAAGACAAAGGCAGCAGAGCGGCGTCAGAAACGGCTTATGCGCCGTCAGATCGATCGTCGCTCGAAGCGCAAGGCGACGATACGCAGAGAACTGGCCCGGATCGGCCTGCTTCCGTCGGAGTCCGCCGAATTCGACAGGCTGATGGATCTCGACCCGGCAGAGCTGCTGAGCCGCTCAGAAGCCGGAGAGGTCCTGTCCCTGCTTGAGATCGGCCGGGTTCTGTATTGGTTCTCAGCACGGCGAGGGTTTCTGTCGCTCCGCGCGGGTGGCAATAATGAAATGGACAACGACCAAGAGACCGAAAAACCTTGGCGACTCAATCAATTTGACGCCGATACAGGTGAGCGCAAGGTCGTCGGCCAAGAGGAGAAGATGATTGAGTTCTTGGAGGCACAACGGATACACCACCCCGACATCATCACCGATGCGTTGGTCTTCGGCCGTCGAGGTAGACAGAGATATCCGGTCAAACCGATTTCCAGCGACGACTATCAGTCCGGGCCTGATGGCTCGATGCTTGATGAGTTCGGCGTTCACGGCCTCTTGTTCTTCCAGCGTAAGGTCTACTGGAAGCAGAGCACGATAGGCGAGTGCAGCCTCAACGTCGGATCGAGGCAACCAAGGGCCCTCCGAGCCGACCGGCTCGCACAGAATTTCAAGATCTGGAGGACGATTGCTGACTTGCGAGTTGGTGATCAACCCGATCCCACCAATCTCAAACGCAAAGGCCGACCCCTAACTCAACCGGAAAAGGAAAAGGTCTATGCTAAATTGTCGACCCAAAAGACATTCAGCTTCGCGGCTCTTCGAAAACTCCTTGGTCTCGATCCCGAAGACCGCATCAATTTCGACACCGGTCGCAAGCGTTCGCTTGAAGGGCACGAAACGGATGCAGCCCTTGGCAAGTCCTTGGGCAAGATCTATAAGAACCTATCCGACGAAGACAAGAACAAGGTTGTCTGGCTACTGCTCGGAAATGGAACCAAGGAAGAAAGCATCCAACAATTCCAGGCGCAGTTCGGGTTCTCCAGCGCCGAAGCCGAAGCTGCCCTAATAGCGAAACTACCCTCCGGCCGTTCGAACTACAGTCGCCAGACGCTGCGAGAGCTGATGAAGTACATCCCGTCAGCCTCTACCGAACGTGATGCCATCCGAGCTGCCGGATTCTCTACTCCTGAAGAGGCTCGAGCCTCGAAGCCGGTCGAGCTTGACAAGATCACCAATCCGATCGTGCGCGCCACCCTGATCGAGGTAGGCAAGGTCGTGAAAGCCGTTGCACGCGAGTACGGCCATCAGGATCGTGGATTGCCATTCGACGCTGTTCGCATTGAGTTGGCCCGGGACGTGCGCAATTCAGCTGAGAGAAGGATTGAGATCTCAAGAAACCAGGATGAGAATAGAAAGAAGCGCGAGTGGGCTAGGAACTTCATCGAAGAATATCGACCAGGGACGAAAATCAGTCGTGACGATATAACCCGCTGCATCTTGTGGGATGAGCAGGGCCAGAGATGTTTGTACTCTGGTAAGCCGATCACGCCTCAGGCCGCCCTCAGCGCGCAGACTGAGATTGATCACATTCTGCCACGATCCAGAACTCTCAATAATTCCCATCACAACCGGGCACTCGTGTATACGAAGGAAAATCGAGACAAGGGTGATCGAACGATCTTCGAATGGAAGGGGCAAGTCAAGGTCGATGAAGTTCTAGCACGAGCCAAGAGCAATGAATTGGCTTGGCGTAAGCGCACCAACATCGAAACCGAGCATGTTCCCGAAGACGGTCTACCCTCTTCCATGCTCGTCACCACTGGGTACATCAATGGGGTAGCACGCGACTACGTAAAGCACCTCGTCGAGGTTGAGCCCGAGGTGACCACAGGAACCTTTACTTGGATCGTCCGTGAACAGATGGGAGTAAGGAAGAACCGCGACGATTATCGGAATCACGGTCTTGATGCTGTGATGGTGTGCCTGACGACCCGATCGATGATCCAGAGGGTCTCACGAATCTACAAGTGGGACATGATTAAGGAAGTGCGAGGTTCATGGGAACCATGGTCCGGTGCCCGTGAGGAAATTCTGGCTGTCTATGACAACGCGCTCACATCACACAAGCCACGGCGCAAGGTCAGTGGTCAATTCGTTCAAGAAACCCTCTATGGCGATATCCGTGGCGAACTTGTCGACCTCGCCGACGGCCTTACGCGCATCCAACTGAACGACCTGGCTAATTCTGATGAACGCGAAGCGCTCAGGAATGATCTGATCCAGCGCGGATTGAACCCGGACAAGGGCCGAAGGAGACTGACCTTCGATCCCGAGTCATGGCCCACGCTGCCCGACGGCACAGAGATCCGAACCGTTCATCTTCGTGGTCCGGTTGCCCGGCGCCGTGATCTGTCCTCTGGTCTGACACGCAATCAGTTCACCGAGGTCGCGGATCCCATAGTCAAGCAAGCCCTGGAAGATGATCTGATCAAGCGGGGTCGTGATCCTAAGGCATCGAAGTTGAAGTTTGGTCCGGAAGCCTGGCCGAGAATGCCCGACGGCACAGAGATCCGATCTGTTCGGTGCCATCTCAACCGTCCAGCAAATCTGGTTCTCAAGCCCGACACAGAACCAAAGACCAGTCGAGAACCCGGCGAGAATCAAGTAGCGGTAGTAGTCAGGAACAGGTCTACCGGTCAACTGCGAGTCGACGGACTATCACGCTGGGATGTCATCAATCATAGGAGTCAATCCGCACTCACCTGGGCACGTCGACTTGAGGAAAATGATGAAGAAGCTATTTTCACATTAGCTCTTGGCGAGACTCTGGAACTCACCGCTAGTGATGACACTGAACCAAGCTACTACGTGATCAGAACAATCGAACCGAGTGCAAAACGGGTCAGAGGTTTTCCAGTGAACGATAGTATGATGGTTGACAAACGGAGGCTGCTACTGTCTGGTAGGGTTCTAGCAGAATACGCCTCAGTCAGGAAAGTTGTAATCGGCCCGGCAGGAACAGTTCGTTCTGCAAACGACTGATCGTTCATGGGCAGCAGGGTCATTCATATCGGCCAGTATGTGACCCGAATCCAGGTCAAGGACAATCAGCTTGTAGCCGCCACCGAAGACGGTGAACGCCATACAGCTCCCTGCGAGGATATCGGTATGGTTGTTATTGATCACAACCACCATCTCTCGATGTCAATCCACACTCTGGCAGTTCTCGCTGGCGCGAACGTAGCGGTGATCGTATGCAACGACAAGCACATGCCAGAGGCGACCCTGACTCCCCTCAATGGTATAAGTACCACTCCTGTGGTACTGGCCGCACAGATAGCGATGAGCCAACCTCGCAAAAAGCGGGCTTGGCAACAACTTGTCCAAGGGAAGATTCGTCTTCAGGCTAGCAATGTCACTGCAAACGCGAGTGCCCGGGCTCGCCTTCTCAAGTTGGCCGATAGTGTCAAATCAGGCGATCCGGACAATCACGAAGCCCAGGCGGCCCGCATTTACTGGCAAGCGATTGATTTGGGTAATAGACGACCGCGATCGACGCTTGGGATCAATCCGGCTCTCGACTATGGCTACGCCTTAGTTCGAGCCACCCTTGCTCGGTCGGTGGCAGGCGTCGGAATCAACGCTGGTCTCGGATTCTTCCACCGGTCCAAGACGAATCCATTCCAACTTGTTGACGACCTCATCGAACCGCTGCGTCCACAGGTCGACTGCTATGTTCTCAAGGCGCGCGATGACCTTACCGGCATGTTGACTCCGACTCGGAAGCAGCATCTGTATGGCTTCTTCCTGGAGTACTTCCGCATCAAGTCGGACCAGCAGTTCTTGGCGTCATGCCACAGCTACGCCCTGAGCGTTCGCAACTACATCGAAGGCAGCTCCGACGAGGTCCTCTGGCCTAAGCCCATACCGTCGGGGTGATTAGTGAGTGGCGGTCAATGTGGATGATCGTGATGTTCGATCTGCCGACCGAGACCGCCCGCGACAAGCGCAACTACCAGCTCTTCCGGAGCTTCATACTTGACGAGGGGTTCGCCATGCTTCAGTACTCGGTCTACGGCAGGCACTGCGCCACCCGGGAGATCGCCGCGAACAAGGAGCTTCGGGTCGGCAGATCCCTGCCCCCCAGAGGCGAGGTTCGGGTGCTGACCGTCACCGACGCCCAATTCGCGCGAATGCGAATCTACCGAGAAAACCGCCGAACAAGACCAGAAGCACCGGCCAGCCAGCTCGAATTTTGGTGAGCTGAGCCTCCCGAATCCCCTGAAATATCAGGGAATTCGGGAGGCTCAAGGTTAGCTAAATCCGAATTGGCGCCCACACCCGACACCTGCCTCACCTTCGCAAGGCAAAGGTTAGCTAAATCCGAATTGGCGCCCACACCCGACGGCTATCGGTGGTTCGGGAGCGCACGTTCTAAGGTTAGCTAAATCCGAATTGGCGCCCACACCCGACACAATCCGGATGGACCAACACCAGGAGCCTGAGGTTAGCTAAATCCGAATTGGCGCCCACACCCGACCGGCGCCGCTGAGCCAGGCCTCAAGAAGCTAGGTTAGCTAAATCCGAATTGGCGCCCACACCCGACTCCGGCACTCTGATCAACGCGAGCACCAACAGGTTAGCTAAATCCGAATTGGCGCCCACACCCGACGGTGGGGCCCCCCGGGTGGTTGTTTGTGGGAGGTTAGCTAAATCCGAATTGGCGCCCACACCCGACGCTGGCGACAGCGCTGGCGGCCAGCCTACGAGGTTAGCTAAATCCGAATTGGCGCCCACACCCGACACACGCCGATAGGTCACGATCGCTTGTGGGAGGTTAGCTAAATCCGAATTGGCGCCCACACCCGACACCCGGAGCTATCTGAGCGTATCTGGCAGGAGGTTAGCTAAATCCGAATTGGCGCCCACACCCGACCATATTGGTCGCCCGCGCCAGATTGTCACAAGGTTAGCTAAATCCGAATTGGCGCCCACACCCGACATGACGAAGACTCGGAAGATTGATGGCTACAGGTTAGCTAAATCCGAATTGGCGCCCACACCCGACTGTAACCCTTCTATGAATAGGGATTCGCCTAGGTTAGCTAAATCCGAATTGGCGCCCACACCCGACGCCAAGCTAGGGCCCGCCGATCCGGTTTCTAGGTTAGCTAAATCCGAATTGGCGCCCACACCCGACGCCTCGGCAGGTAGGGGGAACAACCTGCCGAGGTTAGCTAAATCCGAATTGGCGCCCACACCCGACGCTATCAGCGTCCTCAGCAAGCACGCCTTCAGGTTAGCTAAATCCGAATTGGCGCCCACACCCGACAGCTTGGTACTACTCACGGCGCGGGTCCCAAGGTTAGCTAAATCCGAATTGGCGCCCACACCCGACAAGTACGTCTCAAGGCTGATACCTATGGCAAGGTTAGCTAAATCCGAATTGGCGCCCACACCCGACACGACGTTCAACACTTCGTCCAACGTGGCGAGGTTAGCTAAATCCGAATTGGCGCCCACACCCGACACAAGCCGGAATAAGCTTCCACAAAGTCCAAGGTTAGCTAAATCCGAATTGGCGCCCACACCCGACTTGCAATCAGGTCACAATCAGCCGTTTCAGAGGTTAGCTAAATCCGAATTGGCGCCCACACCCGACCCGATGGTAACCACACAATAGCCGCCGGGTAGGTTAGCTAAATCCGAATTGGCGCCCACACCCGACCTAAGGGTTGGGATAGGCGAGTATTGTGAAAGGTTAGCTAAATCCGAATTGGCGCCCACACCCGACATTGAACGTAGCACAGGGCGCTTTTTCGCCAGGTTAGCTAAATCCGAATTGGCGCCCACACCCGACGTCAAAATGGGGTAGGGACTATCATCCAAGAGGTTAGCTAAATCCGAATTGGCGCCCACACCCGACGCAATTGTTGATGGTGAGCTGCAGGACAGTAGGTTAGCTAAATCCGAATTGGCGCCCACACCCGACTGAGGCCGATACCTCAGCTGATGCTGATGCAGGTTAGCTAAATCCGAATTGGCGCCCACACCCGACTCAGCGCTCGGCGTGCAGTTTGATGAGGTGAGGTTAGCTAAATCCGAATTGGCGCCCACACCCGACTCGGCGAACGAGTCGAGTTCGAGGTGTCGGAGGTTAGCTAAATCCGAATTGGCGCCCACACCCGACAACGAAATGAAGAACATTGAACCTATCAACAGGTTAGCTAAATCCGAATTGGCGCCCACACCCGACACCTCAGCCTGCTTGTAACCGTGGGCGCTCAGGTTAGCTAAATCCGAATTGGCGCCCACACCCGACACCTCGGTGGAAGGCGCCGAGGCTGGCGCGAGGTTAGCTAAATCCGAATTGGCGCCCACACCCGACACATTGTTGTGAGTGTGGGCAGGCAGCAGGAGGTTAGCTAAATCCGAATTGGCGCCCACACCCGACACCTGGCAGCGAGCCTACCTAGCAGCAACAAGGTTAGCTAAATCCGAATTGGCGCCCACACCCGACCAGTCGTGGCACGAATTGTTGGCGACGCAGAGGTTAGCTAAATCCGAATTGGCGCCCACACCCGACAGTGGTCCGCGCCGCCGGATTCGGACCACAAGGTTAGCTAAATCCGAATTGGCGCCCACACCCGACCGGTTGGTTATTCCGCTGACGTAGACGTTGAGGTTAGCTAAATCCGAATTGGCGCCCACACCCGACATCGCGGGCTCATGCCAGTAATCGTTATCCAGGTTAGCTAAATCCGAATTGGCGCCCACACCCGACAACGTGGTGGGCACTATTCCTAGGTTGCCGAGGTTAGCTAAATCCGAATTGGCGCCCACACCCGACCATGGCGGCAGGACAACTCATACGGGGTGAAGGTTAGCTAAATCCGAATTGGCGCCCACACCCGACCTGCGATTGTGGTTGGCGCTGCGGCTATCGAGGTTAGCTAAATCCGAATTGGCGCCCACACCCGACCTGGCGTGATCCAAGTGCTGTCAGGAGTGTAGGTTAGCTAAATCCGAATTGGCGCCCACACCCGACTGCCAGGCAGCCACACCGAGCGTGTCGGTGAGGTTAGCTAAATCCGAATTGGCGCCCACACCCGACCTGACCACTTGGATGATCTGGCTCTGCCGCAGGTTAGCTAAATCCGAATTGGCGCCCACACCCGACGTCGACCATGAGGTAGCCGTTCTCGGCGTCAGGTTAGCTAAATCCGAATTGGCGCCCACACCCGACATGAGGACGATTCGGACCCTTTAGTATCCGAGGTTAGCTAAATCCGAATTGGCGCCCACACCCGACGCTCGCACTGAGCACGACTACCAGCCGTGGAGGTTAGCTAAATCCGAATTGGCGCCCACACCCGACAGGCCTGGACTGGCCAGGCTCACAGTCGTGAGGTTAGCTAAATCCGAATTGGCGCCCACACCCGACGGTTGACGCCTAATCGCTTGAGGGAGGCTAAGGTTAGCTAAATCCGAATTGGCGCCCACACCCGACTTGAAGAAACCGATTACCCGACGGGTTCAAAGGTTAGCTAAATCCGAATTGGCGCCCACACCCGACGGTCGGATCATGTTCAATGGTCACGAAGAAAGGTTAGCTAAATCCGAATTGGCGCCCACACCCGACGTGCGGATGGTTGACGCTGACGGCGTTGAGAGGTTAGCTAAATCCGAATTGGCGCCCACACCCGACACTGGATCCGCAGCTCACCAGACCAGTCGGAGGTTAGCTAAATCCGAATTGGCGCCCACACCCGACGCCAGCAAGCTCCTCCCTCTAATGTAGTAGAGGTTAGCTAAATCCGAATTGGCGCCCACACCCGACATCTGACGCCGTGTCAATCGCAGCGTACGGAGGTTAGCTAAATCCGAATTGGCGCCCACACCCGACAGCCGGGCTTCGTTCACGACAGCGTCAAAAGGTTAGCTAAATCCGAATTGGCGCCCACACCCGACCGCAGATCATCAGTGATGTCGTAATCAGCCAGGTTAGCTAAATCCGAATTGGCGCCCACACCCGACATTATTGGCCGTCCAAGTACAACGAATTAGAGGTTAGCTAAATCCGAATTGGCGCCCACACCCGACACCTCACAAACACATACCCACCAGTCCGCTAGGTTAGCTAAATCCGAATTGGCGCCCACACCCGACGCCAGCTGAGTGCCGAACACTGGTGTGCCGAGGTTAGCTAAATCCGAATTGGCGCCCACACCCGACCATGGTGAGCATCCAATCTCACGTCCGCGGAGGTTAGCTAAATCCGAATTGGCGCCCACACCCGACTTCGGAACACAACACCAATCTTGATCAATCAGGTTAGCTAAATCCGAATTGGCGCCCACACCCGACCTTCGTAGAAGGCAGGGTCGCGGATATACGAGGTTAGCTAAATCCGAATTGGCGCCCACACCCGACCCTGACAGAAGCGTTGTAATCAATCAACCTAGGTTAGCTAAATCCGAATTGGCGCCCACACCCGACCTTCTAGGCAATGGTTTGATTATCCGCAATAGGTTAGCTAAATCCGAATTGGCGCCCACACCCGACCAAATGGGACGAAACACGCAAATGGCACGAAGGTTAGCTAAATCCGAATTGGCGCCCACACCCGACACGGGCACGATGGCGTTGGCGGCTGCGCGGAGGTTAGCTAAATCCGAATTGGCGCCCACACCCGACTCGTCGGGCGTGTCGTCGGTTTCGAGACAGAGGTTAGCTAAATCCGAATTGGCGCCCACACCCGACTACGATACCATTGGCCCGAAGTAGCTGACAAGGTTAGCTAAATCCGAATTGGCGCCCACACCCGACATTAACGATATGTTGATGATGGCGGGTATGAGGTTAGCTAAATCCGAATTGGCGCCCACACCCGACACCAGCCGGAGCCCCTTTTGGTGCCGGACCAGGTTAGCTAAATCCGAATTGGCGCCCACACCCGACTGACCGACGGCGTAGTAGTTACCGGACCCTAGGTTAGCTAAATCCGAATTGGCGCCCACACCCGACTATTCTTGTGCCGCTGAGCCGATTGCGGACAGGTTAGCTAAATCCGAATTGGCGCCCACACCCGACGGCGGTACGCCGGTGTTCGGGACCCAATTAAGGTTAGCTAAATCCGAATTGGCGCCCACACCCGACACAAGCCCTAACGTGTCAGTGGTAGCAGTTAGGTTAGCTAAATCCGAATTGGCGCCCACACCCGACGAACGGCACGAGGTGGGCGACGTTGGGGCAAGGTTAGCTAAATCCGAATTGGCGCCCACACCCGACTTGGTGTCGCTTCGGAATACGGGTCGGATGAGGTTAGCTAAATCCGAATTGGCGCCCACACCCGACAGTGGTCCGCGCCGCCGGATTCGGACCACAAGGTTAGCTAAATCCGAATTGGCGCCCACACCCGACCGGTTGGTTATTCCGCTGACGTAGACGTTGAGGTTAGCTAAATCCGAATTGGCGCCCACACCCGACATCGCGGGCTCATGCCAGTAATCGTTATCCAGGTTAGCTAAATCCGAATTGGCGCCCACACCCGACAACGTGGTGGGCACTATTCCTAGGTTGCCGAGGTTAGCTAAATCCGAATTGGCGCCCACACCCGACCATGGCGGCAGGACAACTCATACGGGGTGAAGGTTAGCTAAATCCGAATTGGCGCCCACACCCGACAACTGGTGGAAGTGCCTGCGGGACGAGCCGAGGTTAGCTAAATCCGAATTGGCGCCCACACCCGACGACACCGCCGAGGTTGATGCTAGGCAGTGGAGGTTAGCTAAATCCGAATTGGCGCCCACACCCGACTTCATTCTACAGGGTCCGGCGGAAGAAAGCAGGTTAGCTAAATCCGAATTGGCGCCCACACCCGACCAGTCCGAGTCGTATCACCTAGCACCAGTCAGGTTAGCTAAATCCGAATTGGCGCCCACACCCGACAACAAGTCGACTTTTCGACCGAAGTAGCGGAGGTTAGCTAAATCCGAATTGGCGCCCACACCCGACTACCAGTTGATGGTGGTTAGTAGTGGTTGTAGGTTAGCTAAATCCGAATTGGCGCCCACACCCGACTGATGCTTCTGGATCATGAAGGTCTTCCCTAGGTTAGCTAAATCCGAATTGGCGCCCACACCCGACGCTTGTCACGAGCAACCATTACGGCACGCGAGGTTAGCTAAATCCGAATTGGCGCCCACACCCGACATTGGAACCCAAAATGGGGGTCTTGGTGGAGCTGATGGGACTCGAACCCACGACCTCCTGCGTGCAAAGCAGGTGCTCTAGCCAGCTGAGCTACAGCCCCAAGAGTTATCCGTAGGTTAGCTACTCGGTTCCGTTTCGGTCGGCATTTCGCGGGCGCCGGGTCGGCGGGTGACGCTCAGACGGCGGTGGACCCTAAACGCGTTCAACCGACGCGGCGATCTCGTTGAGCATCGAACGGACCCGCACATTGACGGCCCGGATCGTTTCGACGGGTGGAGTCTTCGGAGCGGTCGGAGCCCATGTCACCAGCGTCTCGGCAAGCAGATCGAGTTTGGTTGCAATACGTAGCAATACCACAGCATTCCTGTCCTCGGGCGACAGCTCGATCACCTCGCTGTAGGTATCCACAATTTCGTCGGCGAGGTCCCCTGCATCAGCAGTCAGGCGTGCGAGGTCGGCCGTCCGCGTATCGGGGTAGGGATCCTTCGGATCGGTAAGGGACCACATCCCGTCAACAATTTCCACACAATCAAGATCAAGACCCCGGTCACAGCACACCGTGCTAGCAGCGAGGTGCCTGCGTATCGGATGAAGGGCAAAGTCAAGGCTCCGCACCGACTCCAACACATCAGCAACCAGTAGCGGTTCGGGTTGAGCCAGACGTACAAGCGTCGAACGCAGCGTCCAGTCGCCCGCTCGGGGCGACTCCGCGTAGTTCACGAGAGACAGCTCCGGCTTGGGTAAGCAAGTACCGCTCAGGTGCCGCTCGGCCAGTAGTTGTCCGGCGGCCCTGGCCCGATGCATGGAACCTGAGCATAAGACTATTGGGTGTTCGGATCTGACATTCGAGCAGATGCTGGATGCCGTCCAGCGAATCCTGCCAGCGAATCCTGCACAGGAGAGGAGCATGACAGGCAATACCGCAACAACAGCGGTGGGATGAACGTCTCGGCCCTTATGGCTCGGCGATAGTTGAATGCACTCTTAGACCGACTGCACCTCTCGCCTGCACATTATGCCTCGGCCACGAGTGCGTGTCACCATGCTCAAGCCCCAACCCATCGCTCAATCACCTCAGGAGACGCTGATGCCGACCGGACTGAAGAGTTCACCCGACGATTTCGACTTGCGGATGTCGGAGACAGCCCGGCCGTTTTATGACCGGGTGGTTGACTTTCTCGATCGTGTTGTGGACCCTATCCAGCGGGAATTCTTCCGAGTTGGTGTCAACCGGCCGAACCGTTGGGAATTGACCGAAGAGCAACTCGGGCTTCTGGAAGAAGCGAAGAGCACAGCCAAGGCGGAAGGCCTGTGGAACTTTTTCCTGCCCGACACGGGCCAGGGACTCTCCAACCTTGACTACGCCTACCTCGCCACCGAACTGGGTAAGTATCCGCTCGGATCGGAGTCACTCAATTGCTCGGCTCCCGATACCGGCAACATGGAGGTATTGGAACGGGTCGGTACTCCAGAACAGAAGAAGCGCTGGTTGGATCCACTACTCAACGGTGAGATCCGCTCCGCTTATGCCATGACCGAGCCCGGATTGGCGTCGTCGGACGCCAAGAACATCCGCACCCAGGCCGTACGTGATGGCGAGGAGTACCTCATCAATGGCGAAAAGTACTACATCTCTGGCGCGGGTGATCCTCGCTGCAAGATTCTCATTCTCATGTGTGAGACCAACCCGGACGGCCCCCATCATCGCAGGCAATCGCAGATTCTCGTCCCAATGGACACGCCCGGACTTGAGATTCTCGGGCCCATGCACGTATTCGGTAACGACGACGCCCCACACGGTCACATGCATCTGCGATTCACCGACTGTCGAGTGTCAGCCGAGAATCTCCTACTAGGTGAGGGCAGAGGGTTCGAGATCTCACAACTCCGCCTCGGCCCCGGCCGGATCCACCACTGCATGCGCTCGATCGGCGCTGCGGAAAAGGCCCTTGACTTGATGTGTAAGCGTGGCCTCACCCGTGCAGCATTTGGCAAGCCGATAGCCCGACTAGGTGGCAACATGGAGATAATTGCCCGTGCCCGAACCGAGATCGAAGCGATGCGGATGATGGTGTTGCGGGCCGCAAAGGCGATGGACACCCTCGGCAATGCCGAAGCACGGGTTTGGATCTCCGCCGTCAAGGCCATGGTGCCCGAGCGAGTCTGTCGGATCATTGATCAGGCGATACAGATACACGGTGCTACCGGCGTGTCGCAGTGGACACCACTAGCGGACATGTACACCAGCCAGAGAACCCTGCGTGTGGCCGACGGGCCTGACGAGGTGCACTGGATGGTTGTGGGACGCGCCGAACTCGGTGCCTACGACGGTTACGACGTGCCCCTTGAGCCGACTTCATCCGCCGACCCCGAACTCACCGCAGCCTGGGCCGACGATCACACTTTCGTCTTCTCAGGCCCATGACGGGGTGGGCAAACCGGGTTGTTGGGGGTTGTGTTAGTTGGTGGTTGCGGCCTTGGAATTTTGGGGGTGGGCTAGCCGGGTTGTTGGGGGTTGTGTTAGTTGGTGGTTGCGGCCTTGGAATTGTGGGGGTGGGCTAGCCGGGTTGTTGGGGGTTGTGTTAGTTGGTGGTTGCGGCCTTGGAATTTTGGGGGTGGGCTAGCCGGGTTGTTGGGGGTTGTGTTAGTTGGTGGTTGCGGCCTTGGAATTGTGGGGGTGGGCTAGCCGGGTTGTTGGGGGTTGTGTTAGTTGGTGGTTGCGGCCTTGGAATTTTGGGGGTGGGCTAGCCGGGTTGTTGGGGGTTGTGTTAGTTGGTGGTTGCGGCCTTGGAATTGTGGGGGGCGGGTAACCAGGTTGTAGGGGGTTGTGCTGGTCGTAGCGGCCCTGGAATTGCGGGAGCGGGCTAGCCAAGTTGGTGTTGGGTGTGCTGGTCGTAGCGGCCCTTGGACTGTTGGGGCGGCTGCTCAAGTTGTTGGCAGCTGTGTGGTGCCGAGTCGGTCAAGCCGAGTGATTACCCCGACGGCGCTCCCGAGGGCTAGATTCTCAGCCAGCGGCAGGCTGTCACCAAGGCGCCCCGCTGACTGTCACCAAACGACTGTCCCCAACGACTGGCACCAAGCCAAGCTGGCAACCACACACCAAACCCAACAACCCGCACCGAACTAGTAGGCGCTCTGAGTGCTCCCATCAAAGGGGCTAGAGGTTCAAGACGCCAAGGGTCGACCGAACGGAAGCTGTTGCTGCCAAGTGGACAGAAACGATTCACCGGCATAACAGGCTGCAAGGAACGGCCCATCGTCATGGCTGGCGAACTCGGCGCACAGCTCTGTGATCTCATTGACGACCCGTGTGTGGATCTCCGCCTCAGGCAATTCAGCATCGGCCCAGGCCGCCAGGGTCGCCCCGGCCAGAGCAACGAAATCGGCTGGGACCATGACCCCTGACCTGTACAGGATCGCCAGCGCCTTCGCAGTGACCGGTAGCCGCCCACAGGGCACCACCGCAGCGCACGATCGGAGGCCATCCGCGACCCCATGGTTCACGACCGACATCCGCGAGCCGACAAACATGACCTCCGCCTCCTCAGCGAAGACATCGCTGGCCTGCCCGCCCCCACCGAGCTCCGCCACCGGATCGGCACCGCTATCAACTACATCGATCAACGCCTTGGTATCCAACCCGCTTGTGTTCACGGCGGTACCAGCAGGGGTCGAGATGGCGATCACGCTTCCGCCGCGCTCGTTAACCGCGGTTACCAAGGCCGGTCCAGAAACACCGAAGCCTTCGATCGCTACGGTCCGCCCGTCAAGGCCGACTGTTCGGTCGGCTGTCACAGCCGCGCTGAGCCCCTCCCAGCGAACGCCAAACGGATCCGCAGGCGCCGAGTTGCGAGGGTCGAGGTCGCGCAACGCCTGGAGGTCTTCACTACCGACACCCTTCGCGGCGTCCGGCAGGTAGGTTCCGTCGGCGACAAGAGTGCGGGCCTCGGCCACGAACGAACCGATCGCCGACTCTCTGTCGGAGATCTCCGCAGAGATGCCAGCGGAGGCACCTCCACGGTGCATGCCAAGCACGGCATAGGTGTAAGTCTGGGAGCGGGCCAAGTCCTTGGCACCACCCTGAAGGATCTTGCGGGCCCAGCGAACCGGACCCGACGAGACCTCCGCATTGTCGAGGTCTATCGCGACGAACGCCTCTGTCGTATCCAGTTTGTGGATCCGCACAACGAGGACGCTACTCCTGAATCTCGATGGCGAATTCGGGACAGTTGTCGGCGGCCAGACGGGCCTTGTGTTCCAGTTCGACAGGGATATCGCCTTCAATCAAAGGGATGGCATAGCCCTCGTCGTCGGTGTCGAACAGCTCCGGCGCGAGCATGTAGCAGCGATTATGGCCCTGGCAGGCGGAACGGTCGTATTTGATCTTCACGACTTAACCATAGAGCCCGAACCGCTGCTCGTGGGCGCTATCGATACGGGCAGCGTGCTCATGGGGCGAGCGCAGGCTCAAGGCAGAGCGTGCTGGGCCCGGCGAGGTGATCGTGTGGGTGGGTCACACAGGTGGGAACAGGCTCAAGGTAGAGCGTGCGGGGTCCGGCGAGGTGATCGTGTGGGTGGGTCACGCAGGTGGGAACAGGCTCAAGGTAGAGCCTGCTGGGTCCGGCGAGGTGATCGTGTGGGTGGGGTCATGCAGGTGAGCGCAGGCTCAAGGCAGAGCGTGCGCCCGGTCGGCTACGCCTTGACAGCCACATCCGAGCCGAATCGAACAGGCAGCGAACGGGGACCTCTGATCTGACCGGTTGACCAGATGACAGACTCGGGATCGTCAAGTTCGAAATCGGGGAATGCCCTCAGCCATTCTTCCAACGCAACGCGTAGTTCCATGCGGGCGAGATTGGAGCCCACGCATCGGTGTATCCCCAGACCGAAGGCCGAATGTCTGTTGCGTTCCCGATCGACTACAAACTCGTCGGCGCGATCGAACACCTCCGGATCACGGTTGGCAGCCGGGAAAGGCAAAAGGGTCCACTCCTCGGCCTTCATCGGACAACCAGAAAATTCGATGTCTTCGGGAATCAACCGCGCCATGGTCACCGGTGCATAGAACCTCAGGAACTCCTCAATCGCGAAGGGTCGTACGGGCGGTTCGTTGATCCAGCGGCGGCGATCCTCGCGATGTCGGGCGAGATGCCACAGCGATGCGCCGATAGCTGACCAGGTGGTGTCGATCCCGGCCACGATCAACAAGCCGATCGTACCGCGCACGTGCTCGTCAATCAGAGGCGCGCCTTGCACCTTGACTTCGCAGAGATGGCTGATCAGGTCGTCACCCAGACTCTCACGACGTTCGGCGATCCTCATATCAAGGTAGTAGTCGATCGTTTCCTCATAGGGCTTCTCGCCTGCAGTGCTCTCCATGATGTCGTGGATGAATCCCCTGAAGACATCACCGTCCTCGCGGGGAAGGTCCAACATGTCGGCCATCACACTCACCGGGATGTGCTGGCTGTAAGACGCCGCTATGTCGATCGTGGCCTCGCCCCCCTCGACACGATCAACGATGTCGGCAATGAGACGTCGGCAGGTTTGACGAATGACCGGCTCCCAACGGTCGATAGCCTTCGGCGAGAAAAACTGCAGCAGGATCCGGCGTGCGATCGCATGAAACGGCGGATCGCTGGTGATTGGTGGGGCATACCCGATCGGTGCCGGGATCTCGGGCCGCTCCTCGGTTACGATCACCCCAACTGAGGAAAACCGGTCGGTGTCGTTGGCGATCTCAGCTACGTCACGGTGGCGGGTGGGGAGCCACGTTCCGCCGTAGCGTTTGGTGTGGGCGATTAAGCACGAATTGCGCAACTTGTCCCAGATCAGTGGAGCGGCCGCAGCGTAATCAGGATGTTGATGGTCGAAGTCGGTTGCCCAGTCGGTCACGGGCGGACGCACGTCGGTCATGAAGCGCTATCTCCTCGGGATCGGATCCCGGAGCTTACTACCCGAACGAAAAGGGGCCCTGCGGACGCCAGGCGGCCATGCATTTCAGCCAAATGGCCGTGCATTGCGATGGCCAGGGTTCGGCCGCGGTTACGTTCTCCGATGGACCTGTCGGTGAGGGTTGTCAGTTTTCGAAGAGAGCCTGGTGTGGGTGTTGGGACCCGGTGGTGAGCACTGTCAGCCCTCGGCGATGAGACGGTCGAGCCTCAGGTCGGGCTTGTCGGCTTCGATGCGCTGCAGCCAATAGGGGCTTTCGAACAGGGCAAGTAACTCGCCGTCACGACGAGCGGCCACCGTCACGCCGGTCATGCCCCTGAGCTGCTCGGTAGATTCACCATCGGTTATCCGCGCAGTAGTCCAAGCGCACGCGCTTAACTCAACGGGAGCTTTGAACTCGGTTTCAAGGCGGTGCTGCACGACCTCAAACTGCAGCGGACCCACCGCGGCGAGGATGGGTGCCCGATCACCGACGCCTGGCTCACGCAGCACCTGAATCACACCCTCTTCATCGAGTTGCTCGATGCCGGAACGGAACTGTTTTGTCTTGGTCGTATCTGTCGTGCGTGCCACCCGAAAATGCGAGGGTGCGAACGCTGCCATCGGCGGCCAGCGCACCGGTTCGCCGACCCAAACAGAGTCACCCCCACGGAACCCGTTGGCGTTTACCAAGCCGACAACATCGCCGGGGAACGCCTCATCAACGACTTCACGATCCTTGCCGTTCACTGAATGGGCGTACTTGGTGGTGAACGGTCTGCCAGTCGGACCGTGGGTGATCACCATGCCACGCTCAAAGCGCCCCGAGCAGACACGCAGGAAGGCAATACGGTCACGGTGAGCGGTGTTCATGTTGGCCTGCACCTTGAACACGAGCCCCGAAAATGGTTGATCAAGCAGCCTCGGTTTTCCGTCGGCATCGTGACGCGGCCTTGGTGATCGCACGAGTTCCACTACCGTGTTCAACAACAACCCCACACCGAAGTTCGTGAGCGCCGAACCGAACAGTACTGGCGTCATCTCCCCTGACTCAAACCGGTTCGGTTCGAAGTCTCGGCCCATCACGTCAAGCAACTCGACACCTTCACATGCCTCCGCCCACAAGTCGCCCTCCTCGGCAGCCGCCTGCTGCGGGTCGACGAACTCCTCGGGTGCCATTGTGGTGCCGTGCGTCGTTCGCAGGTAACGGATGAAGTTGCCGTTTCGACGATCGATCAGTCCACGGAAACGATCGCTCTCGCCGACCGGCCAACAGATAGGTACCGGATCGAGGATCAGTTGTTCCTCGATCTCGTCCAGCAACTCCAGCGGGTCTCGCGCTGGGCGATCCCATTTGTTGATGAACGTGACGATCGGGATCTCACGATCTCGGCACACCTCGAACAATTTGCGGGTCTGAGCCTCGATCCCCTTGGCTGCGTCAAGAACCATGATCGCTGCGTCACACGCTGCCAGAACCCTGTAGGTGTCCTCTGAGAAGTCACGGTGACCGGGAGTGTCGAGCAGGTTGAGCACCTTGTCGTTGTAAACGAACTGTAAGACCGTCGAGGTGATGGAGATGCCGCGCTGGCGTTCCAGCTCCATCCAGTCCGACGTGGTTGCCTGCCGCTCGCCGCGTGCTCTGACGGAACCAGCGCCGGTTCGCAGCACACCTGCGTACAACAACAACTTCTCTGTAAGGGTGGTCTTGCCAGCGTCGGGATGCGAGATGATCGCGAAGGTGCGCCGTCGGGCGGCTTCGGTGATGACGTCGGGCACATGCACAATGCTAGGACTCGCAAAATGCTGGGACTCGCTTGGTTGGCCCGTGTTGTGTCGTCCGGCTGTGGTGTTGGCTCTGTGCCCGGCTTGGGTTTACAGGTCGCGTGTGACGATGAAGTCGGGTAGGGCTAGCAGCGCCACCCGGGGGTTGCGTTGGCTCTGTGCCTGGCTTGGGTTTACAGGTCGCGCGTGACGATGAAGTCGGCTAGGGCCAGCAGCGTCACCCGGCTGTGGTGGCTTGGGCTTGCGGGTCGGGCGTGACGATGATGTTGGGTAGGGCTAGCAGCGCCACCCGGGGGTTGCGTTGGCTCTGTGCCTGGCTTGGGTTTACAGGTCGCGTGTGACGATGAAGTCGGGTAGGGCCAGCAGCGTCACCCGGCTGTGGTGACTTGGGCTTGTAGGTCGCGTGTGACGATGATGTCGGGGAGGGCCAGCAGCTCCGTCCGGCTGTGGTGTTGGCTTTGTGCCTGGTTTGGGGTTACAGGTCGCGTGTGACGATGAAGTCGGCTAGGGCTAGCAGCGCCTCCCGGCTGTGATGCAGGTCCGGAAGCGCGTCGAGTGCTTCGACGGCTTCTGTCACGAGGCGTTCGGTTTCACGCTCGGACGCGTCCACGGCACCAGTTTCGGTCAGCACCTGCTGAATCGCCGCGACGTCGTCCTCGTCAAGATTGCGGTGCCCCACACGATCAAGAACCTCGCGCTGAGTGCTCGACGCCACAGACAACGCCTCGGCGAGCAGCATCGTTGGTTTGCCCACCCTCAGATCTTCACCTACCGGCTTACCTGTTCGTGTCTCGTCGCCGAACGCTCCGAGCATGTCGTCACGCAATTGAAACGCTGTGCCCAAGGGCGTGCCGTGGGCGGCGATGGCGTCAGCCAAGTCGCAACGCCCGCTGAGGGCGGCCCCGAGTTGCATTGGGCGCACGATCGTGTAACCGGCGGTCTTGTGGCACATGATCAGGCGTGCCTTGTCCACTGTTGCCTCGTCGGTGGCAGTGCAGTAAACGTCGAGAAACTGGCCCATGTTGAGTTCGCTGCGCAGGGTGTCCCACACAGCGCGTGCCGGTTGAGCAACGTCGAGAAGCTGACGATCGGCGAGCACCATTGCGATGTCGCCCACCAATATGGCGGCCGCTTCGCCGAACCGACGAGGCTCACCGCGCCACGCAGCTGACTTGTGGCGATCGACAAAGTCGGCCCACACCGTCGGGTGTCCCCGGCGGGTAGAGGAGCCGTCCATCACGTCGTCATGGACCAAAGCAAAAGCCTGTAGCAACTCCACCGCGCAGCACACAGACAGATGATCATCATCAAACGGGTCTCCTCCGCCGAGGACCCAACCCCAATGGACGTAAGCGGGCCGCAGCCGCTTACCGCCTCTGACCACAAATGCCTCAAGGACCCCGAGAGGTACGTCCAAGATCGGATCGAGCCGTGACCATCGCGCCCGTTCGGCGCGGAAAACCTCGGCGAGTGCTGAGTCGGTGCGCGCTGCTATCTCGGTGAGCTGGCGAGGTGCACCAAGACCTGTCGGGTGTGGCGTCACGCGGGGCGATCCGCCGAAGGTGGTTCTGCGCCCTGGCCAGGTGGTTCTGTGCCCGGATCCGATGTTGTCGGGCTCGCTGGCGGCGGGCCTGGCGCCGCCGCCACGAAACCGGGGCCGGAGGTATTGCTGTCGCCGGTGTAGGCCTGCGAATCCAGCGACGCCACGACGGTTTCGACTTGTATCTTCGCGGCGCGGATTCGACGCCGACAAACCGCGATCAGTTCGGCTGCTCTTTTGACCTTGGCGGCAAGGACATCCACATCCGGGTCGCCACCCTCGAGTTCATGCAGAATCGTCTCGATCTCCGCCATGGCGGCGGCGTATCCGACGTTTGGCTTGTTCTCGTTTACCGAACTGGTTCGAGCGTCGTCGTATCCCTCAGACATCAGCGGCCTCCACAGCAGTAATCGTACTGACGAGTTCGCCGTCGATCAGCCGGGTGCGAAGCTCGACCCCGGCCCCAACCTCCGCGACAGAACGCACCACTGAACCGGTCGGTCCTCGTGTGATCGACCATCCGCGCGCCAACGCAAGAGCCGGGTCCAGGGCTTGCATACGCGCCTCGGTGGCGTCGGTTCGGGCCTGCGCTGAGCGAAGAATATGGCGTTGCGAGATTTCGATCCGAGCCGTTGCCCGCTCAAGTTGTGCTTCGGCTCGCAGTTCGACCCGATTAACGGCACGCCCGAGCCGCCGGGTGCAAGCATCAAGATGCCCCTCGGCGCGGATCATCTGGGTGCGGGTAGCTGCGACGGCACGCCGGGTGCCGTTATTGAGTCGATGTTCTGCGGATGCCAGCGCCTGTCGCCCGACATGGGCCAGGGTTCGTTGGTGGGTGATGAGCCGGTTGTGCCAGCCATCCACAATTGCGACCACAGTGGAAGCCGCGGCTGTGGGCGTGGTCGCCGATGTGTGGGCGACATCGTCGGCTACGCAGTGGTCAATGTCGTGTCCTATCCCGCAGAAGACGGGCACTTCGACAGTAGCGATCGCTTTGGCGACGACTGCATGATCGAACACGGCGAGATCTGTTTTGGAGCCTCCGCCTCTGGCCAACAAAACGAGATCAACGTCTGCTGCCGCGGCGGCGCGAACAGCCGCCCCGATCGAGTGCTCAGCACCGACACCTTGCACCGGGGTGTCAACCTCAACGAGCACGAACGCCATCTCGCTGTCTTCGAACACGGTGACGATGTCGGCGTGCGCTGCGCTGTTTAGCGACGTCACCAGCCCGACCCGCAGCGGCACCTCGGCCAAAGGGCGTGCCGCGTTGGCACGAAGCAAACCGGTTGCAGCCAACTCGCGCAGCAACGCATCACGCTCGGCTGCGATAACGCCGAGCGTGAAAGTCGGATCGATTGCTGTCATCCGAATTTGCAGTCTTCCGGAAGGCGGATAGAAGTCGACCATCCCCGAAAGGCGTATACGGACACCGTCAGACATCCGGATCGGGTTGCCATGATGCAACAAAGTGGCGTTGACCCGCTCGCGTTGTTCGCGAAACAAAGCCACCGCCACGACCGCCACAGGCGCTGCGCCGGGCGTGTCGCTTTGGGTCTCGATCAGATCAAAGTAGACGTGGCCGTTGCGGGAACGGTGAATCGACCGGATCTCCCCGTGCACCCACACGCCGTAGGGCAACCCTTGTTGTAGCGCAGCACGAACAACCACCCCGAGTTCGCCTACCGAAAGCGTCTCGTTCACTTCTCGGAACGTAGCGTCTCGGATCCGGGCTCCGCGAGGTCGTTCTTACAGATCGGGAATCCAGTCCGAAAAGGTGTCCACCATCAACTCGACATCGGGACCGAGCGGGTACAGCACCGGTTGGGTGCATCCGCTGCGGATGTAGTGGGTGACTTTCTCGCGGCATTCGTTGGGAGTCCCGGCCGCGCAGATCATCTGGACGATCTCATCGGGTACCAGTTTCGAGGCTGTCTCAACCTGTTCATGGGTGGCGGGCCACGTCAGCACCTCGCCTACTCGGTCGAGCAATTCCTTGGGCACTCCTGAAGCCTTCATGATGTGGGGTTGCTGGCCCAGATACTGGGTGACGAGCAGGCGGGCGCCGTCGAGTGCCGCTTGACGGTCGTGGTCAACCGAGCACACGACGAGTTGGGGCCGATCCAAATCATCGACCGAACGACCTGCCCTGTCAGCACCATCAGCTAAGGCATTCATGGCCCGCTCGTTGTAGTCGGGCGACACCAGGTAATTCAACACCACGCCGTCGGCAATCTCGCCGGTTAGTTCCATCATCTTCATGCCGGTCGCCCCGATGTAGATGGGCACGTCCTTCGCCTGGCGTGGTTGGTGGACGTAATCGAGTTCCACTCCGTCTAGATGCACGAACCGGCCGTGCATGGTGACGGTCTCGTTGTTGAGCAACGCCTTGACAGCGGTGCAGATCTCACGCATCGCCAGCAACGGTCGGACCCGGCTGACGCCTACCTTGGACGCCAGTGGCTCCCACCATGCCCCTATTCCCAGCAGGATCCGTCCGGGTGCCAAGTCGTCGAGGGTGGCGAAGGTTGACGCAAGCCGGGCCGGGTTACGGGTCCAGCAGTCAACCACGCCTGAGCCAATCTTCACGCGCTCAGTGGTGGCGGCAAATGCCGCCATCGGAATGACCGCGTCGCGCACCAATCTGGAATCGGCCTGCCAGATCGCATCAAACCCTTTGGACTCCGCGTAGCGGGCGTAGCCAATGGCGTCGCTGATGGAGTGAGCATCTTGTAAGTAAATGGCCACGCTTTGGGGTGTGGCCGCGTTCTGGTTCATGATTCCCCATCCATGGCGCTGTCGATCGTTACCGTGCCCATGATCCTCGCAGGCTCAAAGGGCTCACGAGGCTCACGACTTCGTGTGTATTCACAGCGCCCGCATCCTTGAAAATAGCCGATGGGCAGCCTCGGCTGCTTTGTAACGGATTTCGTTGGCGTCGACACGGGTTGAGTGCCCGTTTTCCCAGACGGTTTCGCCGTTAACGCACACCGAGAGTGGTGATGTACCCGGCGAGAACGCCAACCACCAGGGATCATCGGAGCCTGCGGCCCAGGTCACCTGATCCTCAAGCGCCGCGGGCATCAGATCCCATCCAGCGGCTAGCCAACCGAACGCCAAATCGGGCGTGACGGTGACGTCGTGGGCGCGGGCTGCGACGTAGGCAAGCCGGAACTCCTCAAGCATGTCGGCTCCGATGCCGTCTGTGCCCAGCGCAACCGGGTTGGCGAAGCGGGCCGGTTGGGCGTAACCCACTGCGTTGTTCATATTGGACCGAGGGTTGTGCACGAAAGTGCCAGCCAGTCCGTGATCGTCGGGAAGATGCACGCCGTGGATGATGAGCCAGTCGTCGGTGCTGTAATCCGACAATCGCTCCCAGGTGTCGTTGCTGCCCTCGGCGACATGGACATGCACACCAACACCATGAGTTCGGGCTATCTCAGCAGCGGCGGCGATCGTGTCGTCGGTGCAGGTGAACGCGGCGTGCAGGCCGACGTATCCCTCATTGCGTTCGTCTGCGAGGAATCGATCGTTCTCAGCCAGGCCAGCCGCAGCACCGGCGGCACCATGGCGGTCGGTCACGCCATAAGCGCACGACACGCGCACCCCGACCTGTTCGCAGGCCTCAGCAATCACTGACAGTGAGCCGTCAATGGCGTTCGGCGACTCGTGATGGTCGATGATCGCCGTGCAGCCTCGTTCGAGCGCCTCAAGCGCCCCGAGTCTGGCCGACCAAGCAATCGTGTCGAGGTCAAGAGCACGGTCCAGACGCCACCAGACCAATTCGAGAATGTCCAGGAAGCTCTCCGGTGTGCGCGCAGGGGCGGGCATGCCACGCGCCAACGCCGAATAGAGGTGATGATGCGAACAAACCAAGCCCGGTGTGGTGACTGTCATTGTCGACAGGTTGACCGTTGTCTATGGGCTGCTCGGTTGTTCAGGTCCATGCCGATGCCCGCTCACGATTCTTCACATTACGTATCGGCAATTCGTCACGCCACGCACCGTCGTAGGCGTGCAGTGCAGCGGCGACCGCACCAGCGGTCGGGACCAGTCCGATCTCGCCAACGCCTTTGATTCCGTACGGGGATCTGGGATCCGCGCACTCGACCAGAATGACATCAACAACTGGCATGTCCTTGGGACGGATAATGCCGAGCGAACGCAGCGTTTCGTTGCTCGGCTGGCCCTGGCGATCACAGGGGAAACCCTCGGTAAGGGCATAACCAAGACCCATATGCACGGATCCGATGATCTGGCCTTCGCACATCGTCGGGTTGACGGCGCGACCAACGTCGTGCGCTGCGAGCACCCGGTTGATCTCGCCAGTGTCGGGGTCCAATTCAACGAGTTGCGCGGCGTAGCCGAACGTGGAATGCACGGTCGGGTTCTCGAGACCGTCGTTGATCGAGTCGGTCCAGTCGACGATGTGGCTACCCGGGTATTCGACGCCTACACGGCAGCCGTCGGCGTGGGCGTTGCGACAGGCATGGGCCACCGATCCGGCCACCATCAGCGTGCCACGCGAACCGGTTGTCTGCCCGGCACCGAACTCACGCGTCGTGTCAACGATCACCGTCACCTGGTCCGGGTCAACGCCGAGTTCGCTAACGGCAACCTGGCGAGCGACGGTGTGGATGCCTTGGCCCATCTCGGTCCAGCCGTGGCGGACCTCCACTGTGCCGTTCTCGCCAAACAAGACCGACGATCGGCCGATCTCGGTGGCGCCGTTACCCAAACCGGAGTTCTTAATGCCAAGGCCCAGACCCACGGGCCGACCCTCGGATAGGGCCTTGTCGAACGCTGGCTTGACCGCATCAAGGCAGGCCCGGGCTCCGAGGCTGCCCTCATCCATGATCTGACCCGGTCCCCACACCGCGCCGGGCACGACGACGTTGCGGCTACGGATCTCCCATGAGGAAATTCCGACCATCTCTGCGAGCCGGTCCATCATCGATTCCATGGCGAATTGCGCCTGGTTCGCACCGAAACCTCGAAATGCGCCACACACCGGGTTGTTGGTGCGCACCGCGATCGCCTCCACATCAATCGTCTCGGTTACGTAAGGTCCGCTGGCGTGCCCTGCAGCGCGTTCGAGTACCTTCATCCCGACCGACGCATACGGCCCCGAGTCGCCCAGCAATTTTGCACGAACACCGAGAAGACGGCCGTCGGTGTCACAGCCGACTTCGTATTGCATGCGCATCGGATGGCGTTTTGCGTGAACCAGCATCGATTCGTTACGTGAGAACGTTGTCTTTACGGGTCTGCGGAGAAGCCATGCAGCCAAGGCAGTCTGACCCTGGTTCGACATGTCTTCCTTGCCGCCAAACGCGCCGCCGTTGGTAACCAACTCAACGGTGATTCGTGCCGGTTCCACTCCGAGAATTGCGGCGATGTCGTTGCGGTCGTCCCAGACGCCCTGGCCGCCGGAGAAAACATGCAGCGACTCGGTGTTGCCAGCCGCGTCCAGCGTGGGGACCGCAAGGGTTGACTCCGGCTCCAAGAACGCATGCTCAACGCGCTGCGTCTGGAAAGTGTGGCGAGCAACGTAGGCTGATCGTCGCAGAGCTTCGGACGCATCACCACGCGAGTACGCCGAACGACTCAACATGTTGCCCTCAAGCCCCCAGACGGCGTTGGTACTTGATGCGAGAGTGTCGGCGGGGTTAGTGAACGGCTCGTGGACGTCGTAGGTCACCTTGACCTCGTTGACGGCGATTCGCGCTTGGGCACGGGTTTCGGCCACCACCAAGGCCAGGACATCGCCCAAATAAGCGGTTCGCCCACCCGGAGGGATGAAACACGGCCAGTCCTTTTTGATTACACCGGACCGAAGCGTGCCGGGCACGTCGCGTCCGTCCAAGACAGCGACAACCCCCGGTGCGACCAAAGCTCGAGATGTGTCGATACTGATCACATCGGCGCGGGCGTGTTGGGTCAGCACTACCGCGGCGTGCAGACATCCCTCGGGTTCCATGTCGTCAATGAAGCGACGGTCACCCAGCGAGAGAGCTTCGGCTTGGTATCTCGCGCTTCTTGCGCCTATACCATCCCCGCCGACGGTCACAGGGCTCTCGCCCGCTGCGAGAGAATCGATCGCGTCGAGAATCTTCGTGTAGCCGGTGCAGCGGCACAGATGCGCGCCGAGGTGACGGGATGCGTCCGCACGCGTTAGCGGTTTGTCACGCTCAAGCAACGCTTTTGTGCGCATGAGGATGCCCGGCGTGCAAAAGCCGCACTGCAGCGCATCGTGGGCCGTGAAAGCCGCCGCCAAGCGTTCACGTTCAGGTCCGCCGAGGCCTTCAAGTGTAACGATCGAGCGGCGCTCGGCGCGCTGCAGCGACGTCTGACATGCGATCCGGGCTTTTCCGTCGATCAGTACCGTGCAGCAACCGCAGTGACCGCTCGGGGCGCAACCGTCCTTGGGTGAGGTGATTTGTAACTCGTCGCGCAGGGCCGCAAGCAGATGTTCGTGGTGATCGCTGACCGTGCGGGATTCGCCGTTGATCGTCAGCTCAACCATTGTCGGGGCTGGGGGGAATTGGGCCTTTCTGCGCGGTTATCGCGGTGTAGGTCTCGGGGCGTCGGTACCGCTCGAATCGGAACAGGGTCTGGGTGTAGTTCGCGCAGATCGCCAGGTCGATCTCGGAGACCGCTACTTCATCGCCGTTGGTGACGCATTCGGCGATGATCTCGCCGCTGGGTGCGATGATGCAACTCTCGGCCAGGGAATCTACGCCCTCCTCGATGCCTGCTTTGGCGACTCCGACCACGTAGCAGCCGTTCTGGTAGGCACCCGCCTGCATAACGAGCCGGTTGTGGAACCCCGCGAGTCGATCCTGACTCGGATCCGGGGCGTAGTGAATCGGTGTGTTGTAGCCAATCAGGATGAGCTCAGCTCCCCCCAACCCCAGGCAGCGGTAGGTTTCGGGCCAGCGCCGGTCGTTACAGGTTGCCATGCCGACAACGCCGCCGAAGGCCCGCCATGTATCAAACGTGTCACCTGGCTCAAAGTAACGGCGTTCAAGGTGCTGGAAACTGCGCCATGATTCATACTCACGGTGGCCCGGAAGGTGCACCTTGTGGTACTTCCCCACGATCGAAGAGTCGCGCTCCACCAGGACTTGTGTGTTGTAGCGGTGACCGTCCGCTGTGAGTTCGGCGTATCCAAGGCAGAAACCGACGCCCAGCTCTTTGGCGCGGTCAAATAACCGCTGGGTGTCGGGGCCCGGCATCTCGGTCTCATAGAACATATCGAGTTCGAGATCGTCCTCGGCCTCGACATACCAGCGTGGAAAAAAGGTGGTTAGACCCAGCTCCGGGTACGCAACCAACTCGGCACCGTCGGCGGCTGCCTGCTCCAACAACACGATGAGCCGATCGACAACCTCACTGCGTGGCTCGTGACGGGCGATCGGCCCGAGCTGAGCGGCAGCGACGGACAAGCGACGGCTTTGGTGGGTCACATGACCCCGGTCCGCGGCTGCGTCGGGGTCTTGCTGGTCGGGCTCGCAGTCTTCGGTCATGTGTTTGCCAGCTTGAGCATAACCTGAAGCAAGACGTTGGCACCGGCCACCAAATCCTCGGCGTGGGTGTGTTCGGCGGGATTGTGAGAAATGCCATCGACGCTTGGCACGAACACCATGCCGGTAGGGCAGACGCTCGCGAAGATCTGGGCGTCGTGGCCTGCTCCCGACGGCATCCGCCTGACCCGGTGACCGTGGTCGGTGGCGGTTTCGGCCACGAGGTTGACGACCCGATCGTCGAAGTCGACTGGATCAAACCGGGCAAGTGAGCGGGTTGTGACGGTGACGCCCTCCTCGGCACAGGCCTTGCCAACAAAGGCCGCGAGTCGGCGTTCTGCCTTGATGAGCATGTCGTTGTCGGTATGGCGAAGATCCACGGTGAACGTGGCCGAGGCGGGTACGACATTGACGAGGTTCGGGTGGAACTCAATCCGGCCGACGGTGGCGACCTGGGGAGGTCCGAACTCGTCGGCAAGGTCACGTACGAAAGCCACAGTACGCGCCGCTACCACGCCCGGGTCGTGACGCATGCTCATCGGCGTGGTTCCCGCATGGTTGGACTGACCGCGAACCTCCATCTCGGTCCAACTGATGCCCTGCACACCGGTGACCGCGCCGATTGTGAAGCCTTCGGCCTCAAGAACCGGACCCTGTTCAATGTGAAGCTCCACGAACGCGTGTGGCACCGGGCCGGGCACGGTACCAGGACCGAGATAGCCGATGCGCTGCAACTCGGCACCGACGGTAACTCCGTCGATGCCCACAATGTCATGAGCCTCTTCCACTGCCATGTCGCCGACATATACAAGGCTGCCGAGCATGTCGGGAGGGAAGCGTGAACCTTCCTCGTCAGTAAAGAACCCGACTGCAAACGGCCGGGCGGGAACGACACCGGCACGGCGAAGGGTCTCGATCACCTCGAGTCCGGCGAGGACCCCGAGGTTGCCGTCGTAGCGTCCGCCTGTGCGGACCGTGTCAATGTGGCTGCCGCACATGACCGCCGACGTGTCGCTGGCCCCGGCCATCGTGGCTACAACGTTGCCTATAGCATCAATTGTGATGTCGAGATCGAGGTCGCGCATCCAGCCGACGACGAGGTCGCGGCCAGCTTGGTCTTCGTCGGTGAGGGCCAGTCGGGCACAGCCGCGGGTACCTTCAATGGCTCCGATTTCGGCGAGCGTGTCAAGGCGATCAAGCAGGTGGTCAGAATCGACCCGCAGGCCTTCGAGTTCAGCGGTTGTGGAGTTCACGACCTCAATCGTCCGTGAGTTTCTACGATCTTGTCAATACCTGTTCATCCGCGGCCGGTTAATTCGCGACGTACGAAGCGGCGGGTTCGCTGCTTCGGGATTCCTCCGGCGTCGGTTGGCGCGTCATTGGCCCCCGGTGTCGTTTGATGCGCGCCGACAGAGTCGCCGACAGACAATCCGGCAAGTGAACGGTGGTGCTGTGTGATGAGCACGGCGGAATTGGCGCCGGTGGACCTGTTGATCCAGGGCGCCGAACTGGTGGCGACAGTCGACATTGAACGCCGGGAGATCCCCGGTGGCTGGGTGGGGATCACCGACGGTCTTGTGGTGGCATTGGGCGGGTCTAGCGATGCGGTGCCTTACGCCGAGCGTGTCGTTAGCGCCGACGGCTGCTTGGTCACACCCGGGCTCGTCAACACACATCACCACCTGTATCAGAACCTCACTCGCGCTTATGCACCGATGACCTCAAAGCCGCTGTTCGGGTGGCTTACGGAGCTCTATTCGCTTTGGACCGACAACATCGACGAAGAAGCCGAGTACGTTGCTGCCTGGGTGGGCCTGGCCGAGTTGGCGCTGAGTGGTTGCACAACCTCAAGCGACCATCACTATGTGCACCCGCGGCGTGCTGGTGATCTGCTGGGGGCGGAAATCTCCGCAGCAGTCGATCTCGGCATGCGGTTCCACCCGACGTACGGGTCAATGTCGCTGGGTGTCTCCGACGGAGGGCTGCCGCCCGATGCTGCGGTGCGCGGCGAGGACGACATCCTCGCGGAATCACAACGTGCGGTTGAAGTTCACCACGACCCGGGGCACGGATCGATGGTGCAGGTCGCGCTTGCGCCGTGCTCCCCGTTCTCGGTCACGGCGGATCTGATGCGCCGATCGGCGGAGCTTGCCGACACCCTTGATGTGCGACTGCACACCCATCTGGCGGAGAACTCCGAAGACGACAGCTACTCTGTGGAAAGGTTCGGGATGCGCCCTGTCGACTACTACGAGTCGGTGGGATGGATGACCAACCGCAGTTGGGGTGCGCACGTCGTGAAGCCCGATCCCGCTGAGATCGTTCGGCTCGGAGCTGCTGGTGTCGGGGTGGCGCACTGTCCGTCGTCCAACATGATCCTGTCTTCGGGCATTGCCCCTGTGGTTGATTTGGTGGCTGCGGGATGCCCGGTCGGGATTGGTTGTGACGGGTCGTCGTCGTCGGATTCGGCATCGCTGTGGCAGGAGACAAGGCTGGCGATGCTGACCGGCAAGCTGCGCTCTGGTGCCGATCAGATGACGGCCCGGATGGCGCTGGAGATCGCCACCCGGGGCGGGGCAGGCTGCCTCGGCCGGGTCGGCGAAATTGGCGAGTTGTCCGTCGGCAGTGTTGGTGACGTCGCCGTGTGGCGAATGGACGGGCCGATCTACGCTGGTGTACAAGACGATCCGATTGAAGGCTGGCTCAGGTGTGGTCCCACAGCCGCTCACCACACCTTTGTTGGCGGCCGTCAAGTTGTAGACAGCGGGCGGATCGTGAACACGCTTCTTGACGAGATGCTGCGTTCGCATCGTGTTATCTCTCGACGGTTCCAGCCGCCGAATCTGGCCTGACATCACTTGTCTGTGCGCTGAGTTTGTCAGCATCCGAAAGCGGCACCGGTCACGGTTCGGGGATCACAGGCACCCGCAAGGCTGCCGTGTGGTGTGACCTCAACGATGTGGGCGTGGCCGAAACCCGAGGTTGCGCCGTCAGCGACAACCGTGTGGTGGCCTTTCGACGCCAGCCCAACATGCCAACCAGTTGACGGATCCTCTACTCGCACACATCGTGCGGTGCCTGGTCTCCAAGTTGAAAAACCCGTGTCGTCATTTCTCGGGCCGAGCGTCCAACGCGCCGCAGATACTGCCTCACCAGGAGAAGCGCCATGCAGCAACGAACGGGTGAGGAGCTGCAGCAGTATCTGGGGCTGGGCGTCGCCTCCCATGGTGCCCAACACCTGGCGTAACGCTCCATCGGGGTTGGTGACCAAAGCGGGAGACAATGTATGTGGTGGGCGGCGTCCGGGGGCGTACTCGGCGGGATGCCCCGCAACCAGCGAGAAGCCGATCCCGCGGTCGTGTAAGAAAATGCCGGTGCTGCCGGCCACCAGATGCGAACCGAAGCCGCTGGCGTTGCTGTTGATCAACGACACGGCCATGCCGTCGCCGTCCACGACGCACACGTAGGTCGTGTCGCCCAAACCGGCTGGTACGCCGAGGTTGCCTGCGCGGTCGGGATCTATGACGGCGCGCCGCGACGAAAGGCGCAGCGGGTCAATCAATGCCGACCCATCGGCACCTTCGTGCAAGACCTGGTGACGGTCAAAGGCGGCGGAAGAGCACGATTCCACCAGCAGGTGCGCCCAATCGTCATCTGCGCAAGGCGGCAGCGCTAAACCGTTGGCGATCCAGGCGCCTGCCAGGGTCAGATAGCCCTGCGACGACGGCGGAACGGTCCACAACACATGCCCGAACGCTTCGATCCGCAGCGGATCCACCCAGCGGGCGATCGGGCGACCGAGATCGTCGGTGCTGTACTCGGGCTCGGCGTCGTCAACATTGGCCACGCCCAAAGCCAACAGAGCGTCTCCGAACTCCCCGCCGTAGAACCCGATCCGGCCCAGATCAATGATTGCTTGAAACGCCCGGGCGGATCCAGGTCTTCGCACGATCTCGCCCGGTTTCAGATCCTTGACGATGTCGGTGTTGTTGGCCACATTGGCCACGAGCGGAGCCGAGGCGGCCAGTGGCGACGAAGCAGCGAAGCCGCCCTGAGCGGTCTCGATAGCGGCTTCGAACACATCGGCTAGACCGAGTTTCCCGAACCGTTCATGCAGAGCCAACCAACCATCCACAGCGCCGGGCACCGTGACTGCCGCAATGTTGGCCCGCAACGGAATGAACGTGTAGCCCTGCGCCCGAACCCGGTCGGCGTCGGCGCCGCTGCCAGCGAACCCGGCGGCGTCCAATGCGGCTGGCGGCCCGCTTGATCCGTCGTGCACAAGCGCCCAGAGATCACCGCCCATCCCGCACATCTGAGGCGCGACCACCGCCAACACAGCATTGGCACCGATCGCAGCGTCGGTGGCTGAGCCGCCCCGCCTCAGAAGTTCGATTCCCGCGGCGGTGGCGGTGGCATCAACCGTTGAGATCATGGCACGGCGCGCATATTGGGTTGCTGCGTGCCGCCGAGACGTCATCGCAGGTCGTACTGGTCAAAGTCCGGGGTCAGCGTCCATTCCCGGTAAAGGTGCAGCGGCCAAGGCGACAGTGTGTGTATCTCGCCCTCGGTGTTTTTGTAGTGAGAGTGAGTAATCGAGCGATGGCTCCAGACCATCTGCGAGATCTCGGTTCGCAACCTGAGGTTGTATTCGTTGTAGGCCTCACGGGTGGGCTCCATAGTGACGATGCCATCACGCAGCATCTTCTCAAGGCATTGCATGATGTAGGTGATCTGGCATTCGGAGTGAAAGATCAGTGATCCCCCCGAAGCCAGATTCGTTCCGGGCCCGTACATGCAAAACAGGTTCGGGAAACCCGGCATGGTCATGCCATAAAGCGCGCCAGGCTTGTCGCCCCAGAATTCGTTCAACAGCTGGTGGTCGCGACCGCGAATCTCCATCGGCCACAGGTAGTCGTTGTGCTTGAAGCCGGTTGCGTAGACGATGATGTCTGCCTCGTGGGTGCACCCGTCGATTGTGCGTATCGCCCCGGCTTCGATGCGATCAATGCCTCCGCGCACGAGTTCCACGTTGGGTTTCTTGAGGCACCGCAGCCACGATCCATTGTCTTGCAGGGTGCGTTTTCCTGTAGCGGGATAGTCCGGGGTGACTTTGGCGAGCAGGTCCTCGTCGTCGCCGATCTGTTCGGTCATGAAACCCAAAAAGAAGTTTCGGGTGGCGAGGTTGCGTTCGCTGACCGCGATTCCGTCGGAGTCGTCCCAGTCAGGATCGATACGCGGGCCCGTGAGATCAACCCCGGCTCCCGGCCACAAGATGAGAAATCGAAACCAGCGACCGAAGTACGGCAGATGACGAATCGCCCATTTCATCCCCTCAGGGACCGGCTCGTGGTAGTTGGGGTTCGGGAACATCCACTGCGCTGTGCGCTGAAAGATCGTTAGTTGCTCGACGTCATCAGCGATCGTCGGGGCGATCTGAAAGCCGGTAGCACCGGCACCTATCAAAGCGACCTTTTTGTTTGTGTAATCGACTGAATGGTCCCAGCGGATTGAATGAAACGAGGGCCCCGCGAAGTCGTTGATCCCGTCAATGTCGGGGAGCAGTGGCCGGTTAAGCGATCCAACGGCGCTGATGACCGCACGTGCCGTTAGTTCCTCAAAGGTGCCGTCAGGGTTGCGGACTTTCACGGTCCACTCGCCGGTTAGGTCGTTGAGCACGGCACCGACCACCTCGGTGTCGAAGCGAATATGCGGCCCGAGGCCGTGGCGGTTCATCACATCGGTGAAGTACTGAGCCAGTTCCGGTTGGCGACTGAAGTACTCGCTCCAGTGATCGGCCGACTCGAAGGAGTAGCAGTAGAAGTGGCTGCCCACATCAACCCGCGCTCCGGGATAGCGATTCTCCCACCACGTGCCCCCCGGTCCGCTGTTCTTTTCGACGATCGTGAAACCGATACCAGCCTGGCGTAGCCGAATACCGGCAAGAAGCCCGGATTGGCCACAGCCGATCACAACAACCTGGAACGATTCGACCGTTTCGGCGGGCAGGTCAGCGATGTGGATCACGCCTGGTTCGTAGCCACCGTCGAGGTTGAGTTCGGCCAGCATCATCGGCAGCACGTCGTTGGGCACTGCAGCGCAGGCCAGGAAGTTCATCATCTCATGCACGAGATCCGGGCCGGGAGGCTCTGGGAGAACGCAGCCCCCGTCACGAAACGCGAGAACATGTTCCAAGGCAACCGAACGGGCCTGCGCCTTGGCGTCTTCGCTCATGAAGCCCTGGTATTCGTTGAGGAACAGTCCCACCGGTGCGATATCAGGATCACGAATCCAGGCCGGGTCGCCGGTGATGTGCACCATGGAACAAAGCAAGGTGGGAACGCTGACCTCTGCGAGCATGGCCTCGACCGTGGCGTCGTCATCGTTGAACGCCACCCCTACGTGCAGAGGTGAGGTGGTCATCAGGTTAGTTTGGTCCGTCGACTGTCCCGGTTCCAGACACCTGGATCGTTGTTGGGTGCGGTTGGCTTTCTGGGTCGGGCCAATCTGAGTCAATCCGAGCCCCGGAACCAGAAGCGCGGTCATTGTTGGCTTGCGGGTCGGGGGCAACTCTGAGTTGATCGTTGATAGCCATCAGATACCCGTAGGCTCGTTCGGCGAGGGGGTAGCGGTTGACCAGTGCCTGGAACTCCGGTCCGTGGCCGTGCACGACGAGATGGGTGAGTTCGTGGATGATCACGAAGTCCAGCACCCAACCAGGCAGCTCGGTCAGTCGATCCGAGATACGAATATGACCGTCGCGGCTGCACGATCCCCAGCGTTGACGCTGGACCTTCGACCAGATGATCGACGCGGGGACGGGAAGGCCGTACTTTTTGGCCAATGATCGTGCACGCATCTGCAGGTCGATCCGGTTCGACTGCACGGACCGGCGGACACGCTTGACGATGTTCTCGACGGCCCGGTGTTCCTCCTCGCTCGACATCCAATTCGGAATCCGCACGCGGATCACGCCATCGATGATTCGAGCCGACACGGTCTTGTGGCGCTTGGCGCTGCGGATCACCTCAACTGGGTATTCGATCCGCTTACGCAGCGCAACCGATTCGTCCGCAACGGATTCGTCGTGGTCAGGGTCCACGTTGGTGGGCACCGAGTCCAGATCACAGAAAGTCTGCGTCGAATCAGTCGACGGATGCGTTTTATTGAATGGCAGAGCCTTTCCCATTGGGTTTGCTCCTCGGTTCCGATCAGGATGTTTCGGGACCGATCGTTGCCGGTGCCAATTCGACACGCTCCCCGAGTTGCCAGCTGGACCCATCACGATGAACCCAACGCCCACCCAGGTTCGGTATGCGGCTGACTTCGGAGCCGAGATGTCGTTCTACAGCATAGATGACTCCGCCGTGGGTGACGACCAGTACGTCACCGGATCCGTGAGCAAGGTCGTGGACTTCGCTCATCACCTCCAACGCGCGTGCGATCAGCGAGGCATCGTCCTCCCAGCCAGCCGGGACGATCCCTTTGCGGAAGCCGTTACCGAAACGTTCGGAGATCTCTCGGTGGGTAAGTCCTTGATACTCACCCACGTTTCGTTCGATCCAGCGCTGGTCGCTGAGCACCGGAGCGATGCCGGTGGCACTACTGATGATCGCCGCGGTATGCATCGCCCTGGTGAGGGTGCTGCTCATGATCGCATCAAAGGCACCGCTATGCGCTGCCGCGGCACGTGCCTGCGCCTCTCCGGCCAGCGATAGTGGCGGATCGGCCTGACCTTGCCATCGGCCCAGGGCGTTCCATTCGCTTTGTGCGTGTCGAACCAGCAGGAGATTGAACATGTGCAGCCGACGGTACCGGTGATTTGCGACAAAGACGGTGCAAGCACGCTATGGGATGGCCCCTGGTCTCCGGTAGCTTGACGCCGTGGCACGTCTGCGTCTGTTCGCATCCGCACGCGAAGTGGCGGGTATGGGATCCGACGACGTGCCTGGCGCGACGGTTGGCGACGTGCTCAACGCTGCCGGAATCCGTTACGGGGAGGCGTTTGTCGCCCTTCTTGAGAACTGCAAGGTGTGGTGCAACGGGGAACCGGCGTCACATGACCGGGTTGTGGCCGATACCGATGAGGTGGCCGTTCTCCCGCCCGTGTCGGGTGGTTGATCGGTTTGGTGCCGGGCCTTAGGAGCCGGTCGTGAGCCGCGTGGCGATTCTGTCGCTGCACACGTCGCCACTGGTACAACCCGGCAGCGGCGACGCCGGAGGCATGAACGTATATGTGCGCGAGTTGGTGTCGTCGCTGGCTCAGGCAGGAGCCGACTGCACCGTCTTCGTGCGGCGTTGGGCGGCTGAGGTGGCGGACCTGGTAGAGGTCGAACCCGGATTCAGGGTACGCCATGTCCGCGCCGGGCCAGCCGAGACGCCAAAGGAAGCGCTGGGGGGAGTGGTTGAGCGGTACGCCTCGGAGGTTCGTGACTATCTGCTTGATGAACCTGTGGACGTCCTGCACGCAAACTATTGGCTCAGCGGTGTGGCAGGTCACGCACTCAAGCACGATCTTGGATTACCGCTGGTGTCTACATTTCACACCTTGGCCCGGGTGAAGGCGGAAACCGGTGATCGCGAACCCCAGATCCGGGTCGACGCCGAAACCGAGGTCGTCAAGTGCAGCGATGTGATCACTGCCAGTTCGTCAACCGAAATGCATGAGCTCGTCTCTCACTACGGAGCGGACCCTGACCGCATCGAGATCGTGCCGCCAGGCGTCGTTCACGCGTTTTTCTCGCCTGGGCCCCGGCGAGGTGCCCGCAATGCCCTGGGCTTGGGCGACGAGCCGGTGTTGCTCTTCGTCGGTCGGATCCAACCGTTGAAGGGAATTGACATCGCGGTTGAGGTATTGCACAGGCTCGGCCGCCGAGACGCCCGACTCCTGATCGTCGGTGGACCCAGCGGCCACCATGGCCACGATGAGATGCGACGAATCGAATCTCTCGTAAACCAACTTGGACTCACCGACCGGGTGACGATGATCGAACCGTGTCCACACCACGTCTTATCGACCTACTACCGCGCCGCCGATGTGTGCTTGGTGCCTTCACGTTCGGAGTCTTTCGGTCTTGTTGCTCTGGAAGCAGCCGCATGTGGCACCCCGGTCGTGGCGGCCGATGTGGGGGGTCTGCGAACCCTTGTGAAACACGGGCGAACCGGGTTGCGTATCGCAAGTCGTGATCCCGATGCCTATGTGGACGCTGTTCGCAGACTCCTCAACGATCCCGAATACGCCAGACAGCTCTCGGCAGGTGCTGCGAATGCAGCGGACGGTTACACATGGACTTCCACGGCTGCGCGTCTTCGTCGTGTCTACGATGATGTTTCGGTGCGGGTGCCCGCGGATTGCATGGCCTAACAGACATGAAGCCCCCGTCGCCTGCGCGCTTGGCGTCCGCCGAGGCATTGGTCACAGATTGGCTTGACGCCGAATTAGCCCGGAATCCGTCGGTGGCTGCGGTTGAGCGTGACCCGACGCAGCGGCGTTGGTACGTGCGGATAACCGGCGAGGACAAGGATGTCTGGACGGCCTGGCTGACCCTGGGTCAGCGTACGTTTCGGTTCGAGACGTATCTGATGCCCGCCCCTGAAGACAACGCTGAACGGTTCTACGCGCATCTCTTGCGACGCAACCGCAACCTGACTGGACTGCACCTCGAGATCGGTTCGGAGGAAGCGGTCTTCTTGGCTGGTTCCGTTGCTGTGGAATGGTTGACCGAAGCCGAACTGGACCGAATCCTCGGGTCGTTGTACGCCGCGGTGGAACTCATCTTCCGACCCGCGCTGCGCATCGGTTTCACCCGCTTCAAGGGATAGCCAACCGAGTCAAAGCCCGCTTGGTTCACGAATTCGTGTGGCTATCTGGGTTAGATGGTTCCCTTTGAGCGTTCCCATCGAGGCTTGTAGAGAACACTTGACTGCCTGGAAAGAATATTTAGATACATTTCATGTTATATGAGCTATATTCGTTCGTAGCCGGCGGAGGCCACCCGCTCGGGGAAGTGCGGCGTCAAGGCCTCCGCCGGTCACCTTAGGGGATATTACCCGGACCGGGATATTACCCTGACCCTGTGACCGCTCTACAGATCATCGGCGGCGGGAGGATGGCCGAAGCGCTCCTCGGAGGGCTCATCGAACGGGGCTGGACGACTGCCTCCGATATCCACGTTGTGGAACCGGAAAATGAACGTCGCCGGTTCCTCGCCTCGACCCATCCCGGTCTGTGTGTGGGTGAGGAACCGATGATCGCGGTGGACGCCGTCATTGCGGTGAAACCCGATGTCGTGGCCAGCGTGCTCCCGGGTCTTGCCGCGGCGCGAGTCCGCCGGGTACTGTCAATAGCGGCTGGCATCTCAACCTCGGCCATGGAGGCACGACTTCCCCTTGGCGTCTCCGTCGTCCGTGCCATGCCCAACACCCCGGCGCTTGTTGGACTCGCCGCATCCGCAATTGCGCCCGGTAGTGCTGCTGACGATGACGATATGGCGTGGGCCACGTCCATCTTGGGAGCCGTCGGTACGGTAGTTCGGGTCGTTGAGGGGGACCTTGATGCCGTTACCGGGGTATCAGGTTCGGGTCCTGCCTATGTCTTTCGCCTAGCGGAGGCCTTTGTTGCTGCGGCTGTGGCAGCGGGGTTGGATCCCCGAATAGCTGACTCGTTGACCCGCCAGACTTTGCTGGGTGCTGCAACCCTGCTCAGCCACAGCGGAGAGGATCCGTCGGACCTGCGTAAGGCCGTGACATCACCAGGTGGCACTACACAGTCCGGGCTTGAGGTGCTCAACGACGCGGACTTCATGGGACTGATTGTCAAGGTGGTGAGGGCCGCTACCGATCGCTCGATCGAACTGCGCGGCCCGCAGGTGACCCGAACTGACAGTTTGGTGGACCCAGGTGAGATCAACGCCCCAGGTGAGATCAAACCCGCCGAGAAGCCCGATGGCGACCATTTTGTGCCCGATAGATCCTGATCAACGTGCCTAGGTTTGACACGGTCTCGTTCATTTCGGATTTCGGGTATTCCGATGAGTTCGTAGGAGTCGTTCATTCCGTTATCCGGTCGATCGCACCTCATGTTGCGGTGATTGACATCACTCACGGCATAGCCCGTCACGATGTGCGCGGAGGCGGTCTCGCCCTCGCTCGGGCCGTGGACTACCTCAACCCCGGTGTTGTAGTGGCTGTGATTGATCCTGGTGTCGGCACAACACGACGCGCGATCGCGGTTGAAGTCGGGGCCGGTTCCGCTGTCCTGGTTGCTCCCGACAACGGATTGCTTGGTCCTGCTGTTGCTCTTGTTGGCGGCACCACACGGGCGGTGGAGATAACCAACCCTGCTTATCGGCTGACCTCGGCGGGAGGAGCGACCTTTGATGCTCGTGACGTATTCGCGCCTGCTGCGGCGCATCTGTGCAACGGCGTGACCCTTGAGGCGCTCGGAGCGGAGATAGATCCGGCTGGGCTCGTTGCTGCAGTGGTGCCGTTGGCTCACCTTGACCGCACCACGATTTCATGTCAGGTGCTTTGGGTGGACCATTTCGGCAACTGTCAACTCAATCTGGTACCCGACGAGATAGATCCGCTCGGGTCGCCGGTGGAAGTCGAAATCAACGGCGAAACATATGTGATCGCCCGTGCGGAGACCTACGACGCGATCCCCGCTGGTCAGCCGGGCCTGGTTGTGGATTCGAGCGGACTGGTATCGATCGCCATTACCCGTGGAGACGCTGCCGTCGAGCTCGGACTCCATCCCGACGCCGGGTTACTACTACGTCCAGCATCCCGAATCGGCGGACGGCCTGGAACCGTCACGCCCGTCCAGCTGAAATCGTAAAGGCTTCATCGGTTGTCGGTCATCATGTGAAGGGTGTTGTTCGTCACGCGAAAGGTGTTGTTCGTCACGTGAAAGGTGCCCAGCAAGTTGTCAGCCGGGCATCTGAGAGTTCAGATATCGAATACGCCGTTGGCGCACAGCGCAGCCCCGAGCAGCGCAGCCGCGGTACCGGTGACACCATGGCCTGCTCGGGCCACGAGCGCTACAAAGTGGCTGCGACGCGGCGGAGGTTGTGCGGCTACGGCCATGAACCCGATCAGTCCCACCCCGATTGCCGTGACCGCCCCCAAGACGCCCAGGTCCGCTCCTGCGCTGATCGCCAATATTGCGAGTCCAGGAGCGAACAGGTGTTGTAGGGCTATTGCCACGATCTTTGCCGAAGGTCTGCTCTCAGCCGCTGGCGGGTGAGCAGGCCCGACGATCATGTCACGCCCGCCAATCACAACCAGCGCCACGCCTGCTGCAATCCGGGCCGTGGGCGCGCTGATGTTGAGTGCTTTGAGCAACGGCCCCGAGCATCCCGAGATCAATGCGGTGACGGCCACCACGATGACGGCTCCTGCGGCCGCGTACTGAATCCGCGGACCACGAGAACGGCCGGGTACCCCCGACCACACCCGCAGTGGATTGATCGTCGCCAGCGCGGCCGCTGCCGCCATCAACCAGGTCACGACGACTCCGGCTGGGAGCCAAGGTACGGCATCGCCAACAGCAGGGCCGACAGCGGGTGTTGTTGATCGTCCATCTGGGTCACCGCCTCCCGGAACCAGGCACCCTGAACCTTGTCAGCATCGGCAAGGGGGAATGATTCGGGCGATCTGGTTTGGCGTTTGACAAGTATCCCGGCCACGCAGGCCAATCGGGTTCGCAGAGCCAAATCGTCGACTCTCAGATCCCGATGCGCGTCGGCGACACGTGCCAGGTTGGCCAGCCCTTCTCCGACGGTGCCCACACCAGCGGGCAAAGCTACTTTTCCACGTGTCCAAGATGTGATGCCGCCGATTCGCTGGCTTTCGTATCGCACCTGCACGCCGAACAGTCCGAGTTGGCGCTGGATCCAGGCCTGGGTCGCTTGGTCGTGTTGCGGAGGTGACTGCCAGCCCAACATCGTCACGAGACCGTAGGTTGCCCAATGATCCGAGAGCATCGGGAACTGATCCTCGGTGTCGTCTCGTTCACGGACCAGATACTGCAACACGCGCAGCGCCGCCTCCCCGTAGCCGTCAGCGGGAAACCGTTGGTGTAGTCGGGACAGTGCGTACATGACCTGACCGGTTGCGAAGGGCGACCGGGTCCCTGCCAGCGGACCGTGGTCGGTGTCGATCACGGCGTCTACGGCACCTCGGCTGGTCACCGTGGCCCGCAAAGAAATCGCCAAGGCTCGCATGTCATCGTCTCGGCTTGTGTCGCCTGTGGCGTGTCGCCGCTCGTCCAAAGCGATCACCATCAGCGCGCTTGCGCCGGTAGACACCCGGCTGCCACGGCCGAACACAACCGCACCTACATTACCGACAGGGTTGAGATGGCGGTCCAGGTAGGGCAAGGCGCGATCGGCGGTGCCAGCTGCGCCCACGATGCCGACAGCCTCTGCTTGGTACAGCGAGAACATCACTCCGGCATGACGAGCATCGTTGTAGCCACCGAGTTCGGACCCGGTGGCTGCGTCGTAGCGGTAAAGGAATTGTCCGTTGTCGTCTACGTTCGCATTGAACCAAGCCACTGCCGACTTTGCGGCGCGTTGCACCATCGCCGAATCGACCGAAGGGCATCGCTCGGGATGCACGGCGACCCCGACCACGGCGAGCACCGCCGCCCAGGTGCCCACCACGCCGATGAGCCGTCGCAGCACGGACATCGTTGAACCGTAACGTGGAGGCCATGATGTTCATGGGTGAGGACGTCTTGTGTCCCCAATGCTTGTCCATGCGGTGAGGTTCATGGACAGCCGACAGCTTCTTCGAATGAGTCGATCGTGGATCCAGCGCAACCGGCGCACGTTGATTCCGATCCTGGTGGCGATAATCGTTTCGATTCCCGCCGTGGGCGACCTGAGAAGCGACAGCTATCCGCTGTCGACATACCCGATGTTCTCGGGCAACCGCCCGGCCTTGGCCGATCTGGTCACAGTGGTGGGAGTGAACTCCGATAGCTCGGTGGTGCGACTGTCGCCTGAACTGATCGCCGGTTCCGACGAACCGATCCTCGCTTCGGCCACGGTGGCCCAAGCGATTCGTAGCGGAACCGCTGACGTGCTCTGCGTGGAGGTGGCTGCTCGGGTACGAACTGCTCGGCCGGAATTGGTAGAGGTGCTGGTGAGAACCGAACGCAGCGACGTGGTAGCCCGGATAGCCGAAGGTGCCGAACCAGTGGCGGTCTTTGAGCACGCTCGCTGCTCTATCGGGACGTGAGGTCCGAACCGACGAAAATCGGGGCTGTTAGCGCACCCGGTTTGTCGTCAAGTGGCGTGGATCAGCGCTACCTGCGCCGCTTGGGTCTCATGAGGGTCCTGGTTGCCTCTTACGTCACCGTGTGGACAGCCGTACGCGCTCCTCACCTGATTGATATGGCCGATTTTGACGAGCGCCGCTTCGATCCGGTGGGGATCCTGGTTCCGTTAGCCGGGCCGCCCGGTCCGACGATGGTTGTGGTGTTGGTGTTGGCAACCTTTGTATGTGGTTTGGCTGTGCTGGCTGGCTGGCGCTATCGGGTCACGGCTCCGGGGTTGGCTGGTCTGTTCCTGCTCACAACCACATACCGCAACTCCTGGGGGCAGATCTTCCACACCGAAAACCTCGCCGCTATCCACTTGGTCATCTTGGCCATGGCACCAGCCGATCGCTGCTGGGCCTTTCGGGCCTGTCTCGGGGCCGGGTCCGGCTTCAGGAGAGCCAATCAACCGGACCGGCCGCATGTCCTTCGGGCCTGTCCCCCGGCCGGGTCCGGCTTCGCACCACAGGATCGAACAGGCGGGGCCGCGAACGATGCGACTACAGAAGATGATGGGATTACAAAAGGTGATGGAGTTACAAAAGGTGATGGAGTTACAGAAGATGATGGGGTCTGGGCGGTCAGGGCCTTGGCGGTTGCGACTGTCGCCACCTATGTTGTGGCCGGGGTGGCAAAACTGCGAAACGGTGGCCTGGCGTGGATCGACGGAGAGGTACTGGTTCGTCAAGTTGCCTTCGACAACGCTCGTAAGGACGTCCTCGGTGACGTCATGAGCCCTGTTGCAGGGTTGTTCATTGAGCATCGATGGCTAGCCCGACCCGCAGCACTCGCCTCAATGTTGGTGGAACTGGGAGCGCCGCTGGCGTTGATCGGACGGCGGATGGCTGTGGCTTGGAGCCTGGCAGCCTGGGGGTTTCATCTCGCCATACTGGCTCTCATGGCGATCGTGTTTCCCTACCACCTAATCGGCTTGGCCATGATCCCGCTCTTACCGGTGGAGGACTGGTTTGCCCGGTTCAACAGGCGAACATCGTGTGGCGATGCTCAAGTCCGCCGTGACAAACCTGGACGAGACCGTACAGACGCTCAAGGAGGCCAAGACAGATGAGATCCGGTACAACCATTGTCATTGCCGTGCTGTTGTTGTTGATCCTCGGTGCCGCGGTGACACAGTTCTTTGTTCTGGCTCGTTGATCGCGACTGGTTCGTTGCCCAGCCGATGTGGAGTCATCCGGGTTGACCATGGGCTCGGACGGTATCCGTCATTGGGGGTTCGTTGCCCAGCCGATGTGGAGTCATCCGGGTTGACCATGGGCTCGGACGGTATCCGTCATTGGGGGTTCGTTGCCCAGCCGATGTGGAGTCATCCGGGTTGACCATGGGCTCGGATTGTGGACCCTGTTTGGCGTTGCACGATCGGTTTGTCGCGGATCGTGGAAATGATGTGTAGCAAGGATGCGTTACCGGTGTGTAATCATCACGAGACCGCGAATCCGTCCGACCGGAGCGCCACGTGAACCTCGCACATCTGATAGACGAACATCCCGCCGACCGCATCGCCATCGTGTCGGGGGACGACCGCATCTCCTACGGGAGGCTGCGAGACCAGGTAGCTCGAACACGAGGAATGCTGGTCTCGCTCGGGCTCCAACCCGGAGACGTCGTGGGCATCGTCTGTGCCACGAACTTCCGCTTCGTGCGGGCCTGGTTCGGCATTCTCGGTGCCGGTATGGTTGCGGTGCCACTCAACCCACTGAGCCCCGCGCCCGAGATAGCTCGAGAGTTGGCTGCTGTTGGCGCCAAGGCCGTGATCAGCGGCCCGGCCGGGGTAGGGGTGCTTGCCTCGCTTGACCGTTCGCAGGTCCCCGCGCTCGCACATATTCTCGTGCCGACGGGTGTTGAGTTCCCCGGAAGCGTCGATCTCGACAGCATGCGCGAGGGTGTCGACCCTGCCCCAATCGTCGACAGATCCGACGACGACATCGCCGCCATGCTGTTCACCAGCGGCACCGCCGGGCGACCGAAGGCCGCGATGTTGAGCCACGGCAACCTCATCGCCAACCTGCATCAGGTACAGAGCCTCGGCGGTCGCTTCGCTCGTCCCGATGATGTGTCGCTGTGCGTGGTCCCGCTCTTTCACGTTCTCGGCTTGAACGCAATCCTCGGCCTGTCCATGTGGGCCGGTGCCACTTTGGTGTTGATGGAACGCTTCGATCCCGTTTCCACCCTGGAGATCATCGCCACTGAGCAGATCAGCGTTCTTGCGGGCCCGCCCACTATGTGGTCGGCGCTGTCGCAGATACCTTCGGTCGACCGTGAAGCGTTCTGCACGCTAAGGCTTGCTGTTTCGGGTGCGGCGGCGCTGCCCGATCGGGTAGCCAACGACATGACGCAGCTCTTTGGCTTGCGAGTCTACGAAGGGTATGGGCTTACCGAGGCGTCGCCGAGCGTGACCGTGGCGTTCGATGATGACACACCTGTCGGATCCATCGGGCGGCCGCTCCCCGGACTTGAGGTTCGACTGGTCGACAGCGATGGAGACGATGTTTATGTCGGCGATCCCGGTGAGATATGGGTGCGGGGACCCAACGTATTTTCCGGATACCTCAACGATCCCGAAGCCACTGCGAAGGCTCTGGACTCCGACGGCTGGCTCCATACAGGTGACGTCGCCCTAGTTGACGACAACGGCTTCGTGTTCATCGTCGATCGGGTCATCGACCTCGTGATCGTGTCGGGATTCAACGTTTACCCTGCCGAAGTGGAACGGGTGCTTCTCGGCCACACCTCCGTGGCCGAAGCAGCGGTCATCGGCGTGGACCACCCACATTCGGGCGAGGCGGTCAAGGCTTTCGTGGTGCCCGAAGCGGGCCACGCGGTAGAGGAAGACGACCTCATTGAGTGGTGCGCCACGGAACTAGCCCGGTACAAATGCCCGACCAAGATTGACGTGGTCGACGAGATCCCGCGCGGGCTTGGCGGCAAGCTCTTGCGTCGCGAACTCAGTTAGCCGCTGGTGAAACACCCGACGTACTAGTGCAACACCCGACGTGAACGTGCAACGAGCGCCCGAAGCGAGACGCGTTCTGGACAAGCCCATCGTTTCTGGATCTTCACATCCTGGTATCGGCACCAACATTGCGGGTCCGTCGCTGATTCGGGTCCCGGACTGGGTGCCTGAACCTTTGGGCAGGCTGTACCTGTACTTCGCAGATCACAAGGGTGACCACATTCGGCTGGCATATGCCGACGATGTCACCGGGCCTTGGACGGTCCATGAGCCGGGCGCCTTGTCGTTGGCCGAGTCCGGGTTCGCGGTAACCGAACCGTCGCTTGCCAACGAAACCTTCACAGCGTTTGAGTCCCGTTACAGGGAGTTGCTCGGCGAGGCCATGCCAATGGACCTGAGGGCCGATCTGGTCACCTGCCATGTGGCGTCGCCCGACGTGCACGTATGTAACGAACACCGCGAGCTTCACATGTTCTTTCACGGCCTCGTCGCCTTGGGCGACCAACAAACGAAGAGGGCTGTCTCCAGCGACGGGTTGCGATGGTTGCCCGACGACGAGCTCCTGGGTCCAGCGTATTTTCGGGTGTTTCGCCACGACGACATGTACTACGCCTTGGTCATGCCCGGGGTGATCTACCGCAGCCGTGATCCCCAGGTTCGGTTCGAGAAGGGCCCGACGCTGTTCGGACCCGAAATGCGCCACTCGGCGGTGCGGGTGACCCGGGCGGGATTAGAGGTCTTTTGGACTCGCTGCGGTGATGCGCCGGAACGCATTTTGTACTCGGTGGTTGACCTTGCCGGTCCCTGGGACTCATGGAAGGCGACACCGCCTAAGGAGGTACTGCGACCTCAACGGCTTTGGGAGGGGGCAGGTCTACAGATCGAGCCGTCACGGCGGGGTGCGGTCTTTGAGCCGGTTAACCAACTTCGTGATCCGTGCGTGTTTGATGACCCTGACCACACCGGCCTGTGGCTGCTGTATGCGGTAGCAGGCGAGTCGGGAATCGGGTTGGCCGAGTTGCGCTAACCCGACAAAGTTGCACCAAACCGGAGAGCTTGTGAACATGTGAACAAGTTTCTACGGTTGGGCTATGTCAGGTCACGGGCACATCCCAGATGCGACCGTAGCGCGCCTGGGGTTGTATTTGCGCAGCCTTGAAGCGATCGACGGCACCGGAGGTTGCAAGGTTTCGTCGTATCATCTCGCTGATCTGGCCGGGGTGAACGCCGCCAAGGTGCGCAAGGATCTTTCCTATCTCGGCAGTCATGGCACTAGAGGCGTGGGATACGAACTCGACTACCTCAAGTTTGAGATCAGCAGGGCGCTGGGGCTGGGCAGCGTCTGGCCGGTCGTGGTCTGTGGGATAGGGAACCTCGGGCGGGCGCTTGCAGGGCATGACGGATTTCGCGACGCGGGCTTTCCGGTAGTGGCGGCTATGGACAGCGATCCCGTCAAGGTCGGTTCGGTGATCGACGGTGTACCGGTGTACGCACCAATCGAACTCGCCGAGGTGGTCGCGAATCATCGGGTCGCCATTGCGGTGATCGCCACTCCCGCATCGGCGGCGCAGTCTGTGGTGGACAATCTCGTGTCCGCTGGGCTGCGCTCAATCATGAGCTTCGTTGGAACTGTCGTGAACGTTCCCGACGGTGTGGAGTTGCGCGCAGTGGACCTCACCACCGAATTGCAGATATTGGGATTTCATCTGCACCGCGATAGCTCGTGATGGCTGATCAACGAGACCGCTTAGCGACACATAACCCCAGGAGGAGGCGGCGGATGTTATTGGGCACAAGGTAGTTCAGTGGCTAGATAGTTCGGTGCCTGGCCGAGGCCGCTGCCATGCGATATTGGCGCGGCTGATCCCGAACGGTTCTTAATGTAGCTGCGGTACTGTTGGTGGCGTGTCAATCGTTGCTATCGGCTGCAACCACAGGTCTACTCCGATCGAGTTGCTGGAGCGCATGAACGTCTCGGTTGAGGACATGCCCAAGGCCCTTGCCGAACTCGAATCGGCGGAAAATCTCAGCGAGGCGGTGGTTTTGTCCACCTGCAACCGGGTCGAGGTGTACGCCTTCGCCGAGCGCTTCCATGGCGGATACCACGACGTCCGCGAGTTCATCTGTCGCCACACAGGATTGGCACCGGAGTGCATAGCCGATCACCTCTACGCACTCCACGACACCGATGCGGTCGCCCATCTTTTCGCGATCGCGGCCGGGCTCGATTCGGCGGTTATCGGTGAGCACGAGATACTCGGCCAGGTGCGTAGCGCCTGGGAGCAGGCTCGGCAGTACGGAACCGTCGGATCGGTACTTGAGCCGCTGTTTCGCCACGCTGTTGAGTGCGGCAAACGAGCCCGCACCGAAACCGCATTCGGGCGCGGCAAACCAAGCGTGCCGCGTGCCGCGGTTGCCTTGGCCCACGAGAGTCTCGGCGGGCTCCACGATCGCCGGGTCCTCATCGTCGGGGCTGGTGATATGGCTGAGGCCGTAGCCAGGTCGTTGATGAGATTCGGTGCGCCCAAGGTGATGGTTACGAACCGCACATCGCAACGTGCAGAGCGACTCGCGGCCAGCATCGGCGGGCAGGCCGTGCCATTCAAGGCGATCCACTCGGTGCTGGGAACCGTCGACCTGGTCATCACCACGACCGGGGCTCCCAAAGACGTACTCGACCGTCAGGCATTGACCGGCCAAGAATTGACCATCGTCGATATAGCAGTTCCACGAGATGTGGATCCAGCAGCCGCCGAACTGGCCGGAATCGAACTCTTCGATATGGACACAGTCAAGGATTTTGTGAAACGTTCGAATCACGAACGCCAAGGTGTCGTTGCCGACGTGGAGTCGATCGTCGAACAAGAAGTCGCCCGCTATGAGGCGGTCGCCTCAGCCCGCGCGATTGCGCCTCTGGTCGCGCAGCTGCACGAGCGTGGAGATGAGATTGTTGCCCACGAACTCGAACGGTTCCGGGCACGGCTTGTGGGACTCGACCCGGCTGAGCGCGCGGCGGTGGAGGCACTGGCGCGTGGTGTCGCCAAGAAGCTGCTGCGTTCACCCACCGTGCGGGTCAAGGCCGCCGCCGGAAAAGCCCGCGGTGAGCGGCTCGCAGAGGCTGTTCGAGACCTGTTTGATCTGTAGACGGTGGTGCTGAGAGCCGCCACACGGGCGAGTGCGTTAGCGCTTTGGCAGACCCGTTACGTCGCAGGACTGCTCGGTGATGAAGTCGCGGAGTTGGAGGTATCCACTATCGGTGATCGGCGCGTGGACGTGCCGATTCATACATTGGGCGGCAAGGGCGTGTTCGTCAAGGAGGTGCAAGCAGCGGTGATCGATGGTAGGGCGGATTTCGCGGTGCACTCAGCCAAGGACCTGCCAGCGCTCGAACCGCCTGAGCTTGTCCTGGTCGCCGTTCCCGAGCGTGCCGATCCTCGCGACGCGCTGGTAGGAGCCCGCCTCAACGATCTTCGCCTCAATGCCATCGTGGCCACCGGCTCGATTCGCCGGCGGGTTCAGCTCGCAAGGCTTCGGCCCGACATTATCTTTGAAGAGCTGCGCGGAAACATCGGCACCCGGATGGCCAAGGCATCACGATTCGATGCCATCGTCATGGCCGCGGCAGCCATAGACCGCCTGGATCTCGAGTTCGGCGTGGTCGACCGGTTAGACCCGTCGGCCATGGTGCCTCAAGTGGCCCAAGGCGCGCTGGCGGTTGAGTGTCGAGCCGACGACTCAGCCACGATCGAAGCTCTGAGAGCAATTGACGATCCCGCGGCGCACCTGCTGGTCGACGCTGAACGATCGTTTCTTGCCGAACTCGGGGGTGACTGCAACCTCCCCGCCGGTGCCTACGCGGTCGCGGTCAACAGCGGAATCGAGATGACCGCGATGTTGGCATCTGATGACGCGCAGGTGCAGCGGAGATGTCGGCAGACGGGTCCGATCACGGATCCCGGCGGGCTCGGTCGATGCGTGGCGCGTCGACTGCTTGAAGAGGTCGCAGCCGCACCGTCGTCGATCGACAAAGGCCAATGGTCGGACCCACGATGACCGCAGCCGACGATTTCACAGCGACGGTGTTGGGGCAGCGCTCGTGGTGTTGACTCCCGAAGATCTCGGCGTATCGGGCTGGCTGGGCTGACCATGGCACCGCTGGAAGGGATACGTGTGGTGGTCACCCGGCCGGTTTCACAAGCCGCCACGTTGGTGTCGGCGCTGAAAGCTGCGGGTGCTGTCGTGGTGCAGGTGCCGGTGATCGCCATCACCGATCCCTGCGATGGTGGCGCGGCACTGCGCGCTTCGCTGGCGTCGCTAACCTCGCGGGACTGGCTGGTCGTCACGAGTCCCAACGGCGCAGCTCGGGTGTCTGCGGAGCTGTCTGGGCGAATCCAGCCCTGCAGACTCGCTGTTATTGGGCCGGGAACTATGGCTCGCGCGTCCGACGCCGGGCTGCGGGTGGACCTGGTACCGCGACATGCCATTGCCGAGGGCTTGCTTGAAGTGTTTCCCGACCCACCCGAAGGCGGTGGCCGTGTGGTGCTTGCCAGGGCTGCGGCGGCCCGTGATCTGCTCCCCGTTGGGCTTACCGCTCAGGGATGGACGGTGCGGGATGTCGCGGCGTATCGTACGGTCAGTGTCGCCGTGGCGGAGGACGCAGCGGCTCGTTGCCGCGATGCTGATGTTGTGGCGTTCACTTCGTCTTCAACCGTGAAGAGCCTAGTGAGCGCAGTCGGTGTGGCTGGCCTGCCCCGGCTCGTTGCCGCTATCGGTCCCGCTACCGCCGCCAGCGCCGTAAAGCTTGGTGTTGTCGTTGACGTGGAGGCATCCGAGCACACCATCGATGGGCTGCTAGCTGCGATCATCGCATGCGTTGGTTCTCACACTGCGCCCGGTGAGGCCCTGAGGGACTCTCAAGGTGATGTTGTCGTTCCCGAAGCGGATATGGAGACTCGGTAGCGTGTCGCGATGAACTTCCCGCAGCGCCGGCTTCGTAGGCTTCGACGGACTCCGGCGTTGCGACGCATGGTGCGCGAATCGCGGTTGCATCCCGACGATCTGGTAGCACCGCTGTTCATCCGCGAGGGCATTGATACGCCTCAACCGATTTCATCGCTGCCAGCGCAGCAGCAACACACCCGTGAATCGCTGCGCACCGAGGTTGTTGAGCTGGTTGATCTTGGGATACCAGCGGTGATGTTGTTCGGTGTGCCAGCACGCAAGGATCACCGAGGGTCCGAGGCGTTCAATCCCGACGGGATCGTGCAGTTAGCGATCCGTGACTTGCGCGAAGACCACGGCGACGGATTGGTTGTCCTTGCTGATCTTTGTATTGATGAGTACACAGATCACGGTCATTGCGGGGTACTCAACAACCGAGGCCGACCAGACAACGACGCCACGCTGGAGATATACCAACGAATTGCCGTGGTCCAGGCCGAAGCAGGAGCAGACATGGTAGCCCCGAGCGGGATGATGGACGGCCAGGTGCGTGCAATCCGAGAAGCGCTTGACGACTCGGGCTGCGACGAGGTCGCTATCTGTGCCTACGCCGCGAAGTACGCCACTGCGCTGTATGGCCCGTTCCGTGAGGCCGTTGACGTGACCATCGCCGGGGGCGGGGATCGCAAGGATTACCAACAAGACACCGCCAACACTCGCGAAGCCTTCTGCGAAATCCTTGCTGATGTCGCCGAAGGTGCGGACATGGTGATGGTGAAACCAGCCATGCCCTACCTTGATGTGATCTCTCGGGTACGAGACATGGTTGACATTCCGTTGGCCGCTTACCATGTGAGCGGCGAATATGCCATGGTGCACGCCGCCGCGGCCCACAGATGGCTTGAACTCGAAGCGGTGGCATTTGAACATGTTGGGGCCATCAAGCGGGCCGGTGCCGATGTGATTCTCACTTATTTCTCACGTCTGATCGCCGAGGGTCTGTCGCCGTGACCGCTGCGAGCGATGCGGGCGCAACCCGAAGTCCGTTGCCTGCGCCTTGTGAGGTCCACGGTACTGACCCCGTCGCCGGAGATGCCGTCGATCCGTCCACCGTCAGCTCCGAACCCGTCAACAATCGGACTCTCTTTGAGCGCGCACGAGCTGTGATCCCCGGCGGTGTGAATTCGCCGGTGCGGGCCTTCGGTTCGGTGGGCAGTACGCCGTATTTCGTGGCCCGAGCCGAGGGTCCGTTCGTCTACGACGTTGAGGGACGCCGCTACATCGACTACGTCCAGAGCTACGGGCCGTCGATTCTCGGCCATGCTCACCCATCAATCACCGCGGCTGTGGCGTCCGCAGCGAGTCGTGGCACCAGTTACGGCGCTCCCACCGAAGATGAGGTGCTCATCGCCGAGGAGATCTGTACCCGCGTCGACGGGCTTGAGCAACTGCGATTGGTGTCCAGTGGTACCGAGGCCACGATGTCGGCGATCCGACTTGCCCGCGGTGCGACCCGGCGCTCCCGAATCATCAAGTTCGCAGGCAACTATCACGGTCACAGCGATGCGCTACTGGTGGCCGGTGGTTCCGGTGTCGCACAGCAGGGCCTTGTGGGGTCTGAAGGGGTGACCGCTGGCGCCGTAGCCGACACAACGGTCGCTCCCTACAACCAGGTTCCTGATATTGACGAAACCGTTGCGGTGGTTTGTGTGGAGCCGATCGCGGCCAACATGGGGCTTGTCGGCCCTGTTGACGGTTTCTTGGAGGGATTGCGAGCGGCTTGCGACGAAGCAGGCGCCCTGTTGATGTTTGACGAGGTCATAACAGGATTCAGGCTCTGTCGTGGTGGTGCCGCTGAGTGGTACGGCGTCCGCCCAGACATCTGGTGCTTCGGCAAGGTGATCGGTGGTGGCCTGCCCATGGGGGCCTTCGGAGCGTCGAGTTTGGTCATGGCCAACCTCGCTCCATTGGGCGGGGTTTATCAAGCTGGAACCCTTTCCGGGAACCCGCTAGCCACCGCTGCCGGGCTCAGTGCATTGAGCCATCTCAGCGTTGATGCCTACGAACGTCTAACCGCTATCGCCGCTCGGCTGGGTGATGGCATGCAGGCCGCCTTCGACTCCGCTGGGGTACCGGCGGTCGTTCCGCGGATCGGACCCCTGTTGGGCCTGTTTTTCACCGACCGGGCCCCCACCAACTTCGAATCCGCAACCGCCGCCGCCGACAACGGCATCTATGCGCGCTTCTTTCACGGCATGCTCAAACGCGGCGTCGCCTTCGCGCCGGGTGCCTATGAGGCGATCTTCGTGTCTTTGGCGCACACAAACACCGAAATAGACGATTCGATCGCAGCGGTTGCAGAGGTTGCGGCGGGACTTTGAAAACCGGGCTGCGAAAAGATGACCATGTCGCGCACAAATATCAAACAAGCCACATAAACATCACATAACACGGAATCAATCACGAATCCATAGGGAGAAGGCACATGTCGAAGCTTGCGAAGATCATTGTGGGTGCTGCGGTCGTGGTGGTGATACTGGGGGTTGGGCTCTGGTGGTTCGTATGGGACCGTGACAACCCCGAGGAGGTATCGATCCGAGCGGCCACTAACCAGCTCGAGGCAGACCTAGAACTCGAGGCAGACCTAGATGTTGACGCCGACCTGCCGACGACAACGGAGCCCAGCACAAACAGCGAACCCGGCGCAGCTCCCGAGATTACCGATCACGATTTCGACGTGAACGGCACATGGATCGTTGACGACGAGTTTGGTTCCTTCGATTTCGACACGGCCTCGGGAAGCTTTGCGGGCTTTCGAGTTGATGAGGTCCTGACAGTCGGTGAGGTGGTTGCCGTTGGTCGTACGGGCGGTGTCACTGGAACGCTTACGATCAAAGACAACATTTTGACCGCCACCGAAGTGACCGTCGACATGACCAGCATCGTGTCGGACGATTCACGCCGCGAGCGAGCTATACGAGGCGCAGTGGATGCCTCCAGGTTCAGTGAAGCAACGTTTGTTCTTACCCAACCCGTGGCACTGCCCGACTCCGTGGCTGCAGGCACCGAATTCAGCATTGAAGCAACGGGTGACCTCTCCGTGAAAGGCACTACCAAACAGGTCGTCGTAGCGATCGATGCGGTTGTTCGCGGTGATGGTATTGGTGTGGTCGTTGGGACCACTGAGATCGTCTGGGAGGACTTCGGGGTCACCCCGCCGTCGGCTCCGATCGTGGTTTCGGTGCAACCATCGGGGGTTTTGGAGTTCCAATTGATCCTCAACAAGGAGCAGACACCATGAAGTTCTGCGGTGAGAATCGACGCTACGTTGGATCAACGCCCCCGGTTCAGCCGGTGTTCATGGACCGGTAACGAGAGATCAAAGCGGTGGTGGAGGCGTCGTGGTTGCCATGGCTGGCCGCGCTCACAGAAGTCTGTTCATTCGTCGCTGCAGGCTGCAAACCAACCGTTGTGGACGTGATGGCCGCGCTCATCGGGTTCTGTTCATTCGTCGCTGATGCATTGAGATCGGCCAGGATCGAATTCGCAAGCGTCTTGCCCAGCTCCACTCCCCACTGGTCGAAAGGGTTGATCCCCCAGATCGCTGCCTGTGTGAACACCTGATGCTCATACAATGCGATGAGCTGCCCCAGAACCGAAGGGCTCAGCCTCGGCGCCATGATCATGGTTGAGGGACGGTTGCCGGGGAATGTGCAGTGTCCGACCAGAGCCGGTGCAGTATCGGCTGCTGTCTCCTCCGCGGTTCTACCGAAAGCCAAAGCCGTAGACTGAGCTAAGCAGTTGGCGACGAGCTGGTCATTGTGCGCCTCCGTCTCATGCACTTCCCGATCGACGGATCGCGTCGGGTGACTCGGTCTTGCCATGACGATGAAATCGGCTGGCACGACCGTGGTGCCCTGATGCAGGAGTTGATGAAACGAGTGCTGGCCTCTGGTGCCAGCCTCACCCCACACAATCGCGCCGGTGTTGTAGCTGATGGGTGCGCCGTTGACGCCAGCGCGCTTGCCGTTGCTCTCCATGTCAAGCTGGCCGAGGTAGGTGGGAAATGAGCGAAGCCCGTGGCAATAGGGGAGCACCGCGCGGGTGGGCAGATCACAAAATGTCCTGTACCAAACTCCCAGCAAACCGAGCAGCGCTGGCACGTTGCACTCCAGCGGCATCGATTCAAAGTGTTCGTCGACGGTGCGAAACCCGCCGAGCATGTCGCGAAATGCTTCCGGCCCGATTGCCAGCATCAAGGACAGACCAATTGCGGATCCCAACGAGTAACGGCCGCCCACCCAATCCCACAGATCAAACCTGTTCTCGGGGCCTATACCAAAGGCCTCGACCGCCTGGGCGTTGGCCGAAACCGCGACGAAATGCCTCCCCACGGCAGCGGCTCCGAGCCGATCCACAATCCAGCGCCTTGCCGATATGGCGTTTCGGATCGTCTCGGAAGTAACAAATGACTTGGATGCGATCACGAACATCGTCGTTGCTGGATCCAGGCCGACCAGCGCGGATTCGAGGTCGGCTGCGTCAATGTTGGCCACAAACCGGCAGCGAAGCTGCCGGTGATGAAACGCTGCCAGCGCTTCATACGCCATCGCCGGGCCGAGGTCAGAACCGCCAATACCAACGTTGACAACCGTATCAATCGGCCTTCCGGTGGCACCCAGCCATTCTCCGGCCCGAACACACCTTGTGAACTTGTCCATTTGGTGCAGCACCCGATGCACGTCCTCGACGATGTTGCGTCCATTCACCACCACAACCGCGTCCGGCGGTGCCCTCAAAGCCATGTGTAAAGCGGGCCGGTCTTGGCTGGTGTTGACCCGTTCACCAGCGGCCATCGCCCGGACCTGATCGGTCAGCCCCACAAAGCGGGCCAGACCCAACAACTGCTCAACGATCTCCGGTGTTACCAAGTGCTTGGACAAGTCAACGACCAGATCGCCGATCTCGTGGGTCATGCGGCTGACTCGTGAAGGGTCGCCGACAAACATCCGCCTAAGACCCAGTTCGGTGTGAGCGGCTCCGAGCGCTTGCAGGGTCCGCCACTGCGAAGTGGTGGTGATATCGACAGTGCGGACCATGGTCTCCTCGGCCCCGATCCCGGCTCGGGTTGATCAGCCCGAGGCCCCTTCAAGGTCCTCTTCGAGCACGGATCGGGCTTCGTCAACGATGTGTTGGACCTCGTCGGCCTGCATGTCTGCAAGAGACACGTCCTGCTCGGACACAACAAGGAGGAACTCCTCAAGCAGGTCCAGTTCCGCAGCAGCGGCCTCGTTGTCGAGACCTCCGTGAACGACCCGCTCGTAATAGACCACCGCCACGAGTTCCGAAGCGGACAGGTTTGAACCGAAGCCCGGCATGATGCCGAAGTCTCCCGGGACGCGGCCGCGTCCCGGATCACCGTAGCTGCCACCTTGTGATCCGCTGGTTCCGTTTGCTACCCAGGCAATGTGGCCAGCTACGCCGTCATAGTCGGCTCCCTGCTCGCGGCTCGGGAACGTCAACAGGACTTCACCGTTGTTGAGCTGACGACCCGAACCGGTGCCTGATCCACCGCCTCCGTGACAGCTCGCGCAAAGCGCGTAAGCCGCCTCGCCCTCGGCCAACAACCCTTCGGAGCTTGCCGGTGGGTTCTCCAGATAGCCGACATAGTAGATCGCCCAAATAGGAAGGAACAACAAAACCGGCAGGATCCACACGGGAACCCGACGCCGATGCAAGGCTGCGGACACATACGCAGCGACAGGCTTGGGAGCAGGAGGGGGCGCCGCCGCGGCTGGGATCGGCACCGGCCCGGTTGGGACGGGTACCGCAGCGGCGGTGGCGGCTGGCGCAGTCGATGACGACACGTCGCTCTCGCTCTCCGGTAAAGCCACGCCGGTGAGGCGGGCACGGGCCTCAGCGGAGCGCCTCAGAAGATGCTCGGGTACTTCGATCAACGGATTCTCCGTGCAGGGTCGAGGTGCAGGGTCAAGTCGTGGGTCGGATTGGTGTCATGGACAATACGCTCGGGTCGGCGCCGATCTGACGATGATAGGGGACAGCAGCGTCGGATCGGCCTGCCCGAGTGTACGCGTTGGCGTCGTGGTCGTTGAGATTGCGACAACAGAGCAACTCGTGTCCGAAGGTGACCTGGGTGCACGAAGGTGTCCTGGCCCGTTGAATTCTTGCGTTTCGAGGAGATGTTGTAGAGCAGCGGTGGTAGCAGCCGGGTTACGGACGTTCCGCAACACTACTCTCTGATAAGACATCAGAGAGTGGGTGATCCAACATGAGGATTCCGACCGGTTCAAAGGGACGCCGCTCACGGTTCATTCCCAGGCACGTGGCTTCCGGTCGTCTATGGGTCTTGGCTTCAAGGGGACGCCGCTCACGGTTCATTCCCAGGGCTACCTGTCTTGTGATGTTGGTAGCAGTGTTGTTTGCCACTCAGGCTTGCAGCGATGGAACTGATCAGGGTTCCACGGTGGTGACGGAGACCGGATCCGATGACGCCCAAGCAGCAACTGCTGAGGTAGCAGTGTCTTCTACGTCGGAGGGGGTGGTGTCTTCTACGTCGGAGGCGGTGGTGTCTTCTACGAGCGAGCCGGTGGTGCCTTCTACGACTGAGGGGGTGCCAGCGGAGGAGGATATTGCCAAGTCAACTACTACCACTACCGCTCCGGCAACAACGATTCCAGTCACTGAACCCGAACCGCCAACCACAACAGAATCAACCTTTCATACCAACTGCCGCTATTCCTTCAACATCGCCAATATCGACAGATATCATCTATACCATCCCGACTTATCCTTTTCGCCGAATGGTTCCCATATTGTGGTTAGAGACACTTCGGATAATTCCGTCTATGTCGGACAAGCAGGAAGCTCAAATATATGTAAGCTCGAATATGGTGCCTTTGAAGAATGTTATAGTAATGGTAAATGTGCCAGGAACAGCTATATCAGAAGCTATATTTGGTCTCCAAAGGGAGATCAAGTACTCCTACACGTTGGGAATGCTTACGATATAGACAATTCATCTTCTAGTTCGTCTTCCTCTCCTGAAATCCCAACCGAACTCTTGGTAGTACAGGCAGACGGTTCGAATATACGTAGTATAATACCAGATAGCAATCCGAACTCGGTCGAGATCGGATCTTGGTCCCCGAATGGCTCACAGATATTGATATGGCAAGACAACTACGATTCCGATGATAAGCTCTATATTGCTCAATCCGATGCATCGCAACTACATCAACTACCTACGGGTGACAACCTCAATAGCAAGGACAATATCTATCTACAATTCGGTCCCGGTCAACATGCAGAGCGTCAGTATTTCGAGATGATACCTCCTTGGTCCCCTGATGGATCGAAGGTACTCTTTGTTGCCGATCATGATGGGGATCAAGAGATCTACACTATTGATATCAACGGGGAAGATATCGACAGATACATCTTGAACAAACTGACAGATAATGACACTTCTGACTTTAGTCCAACATGGTCACCTGATGGTACAAGAATATCCTATTTGAGTGAAAGTGATGAGGAGTTGGAACCTAGCAATAAGCCCTATAATTTTGTTGACCTGTACGTTATCGAACCAGATGGCTATGATGCACGTCAACTAACCAACGGCCTTTTCCTCTTTCATGGTTCGTCTTGGTCACCCGATGGTTCACAGATATTGCTGACAGCAGGCATAGGTCCTGGCTTTACCATATATTCGTTACCGGTTGATGGTTCAGGTCCGCAATATCTTGCAGATAGCTTTGTAGGACCCCTGCATCATTTGTCTCCTGATGGTTCGTATATAATGTTCAACTCACATAACGTACGAACCGATAACAATATAATCCACGTTGTGGCAGTTGATGGCACAAGGCTACGCAAACTAACCGCCGGTGACATGGATACCTGTTGTCTTGAATGGTCACCTGATGGTTCGCAGATATTGTTTCAAGAATGGGATACAACCACACCGGAAATATACGACTATTACATCATGCGAGCAGACGGCTCAGATATCCGTAAACTGACTCATCCGCGTAGCTATATTGAAGACGTTGGCTGACCCGAAATAACGGTAGCCTGAATAACGGGAGCCCTCTTGCGGTGATCAAATACGGGTCCGCCTTTGCCCTAGGTGGCAGGTGAGTCGATTCCCGATCCGGTGCGGTGATTCTGCCAACCCGGGCGCACGCAGCCCAAACCACCGCACGCTGCCCAAACCACACAGCGCTGCTCGGGGGACGGCGTGCGACACGGGTCTCGGTCCTTCCCCGCGTCTACGCAGCAAACAGTCGGCGCAGCGGGGATTCAAGCCAGCGCCGATCATGAGCTTCTCCGCCCCCCGGCCCCCGCATGCTCTCGAAGGCCTACGTCAGCGGACGGCTTGGGCATCCCGGACGTCGTGGACGAATATGGCTACCAAGGCTCGAAGGCCTACGTCAGCGGACGGCTTGGGCATCCCGGACGTCGTGGACGAATATGGCTACCAAGGCTCGAAGGCCTACGTCAGCGGACTGCTTGGGTACCCCCGGCGCCACACCGGAGCAGCAACGTCGGCCGCGGCGCTGCCAGGGCAACCATGGTGGTGATGTCTCGAGATCATCGACGATGCACTAGTTTGAAACCCGACCCGAATGGTTTCGTCGTCGGGGAACTACACTTGTGCTTGAATTCACGAAGTCCGTGGTCCACGAAGTCCATGGTCTGAGCATCCTGGGAGTCGAGCGTGGTTGCATTCGTCACGTCGAGCCTTATCGCCATCATGATCGCTGTTGGAGCCGTTGCGTACTCCCGGCGGCGTGCACCCGGTACGCCCGTTACCTGGGGAGAGGCCATGCTTGGTGCCTTCCTTGTGTTCTTCGGGATGTTCTGGGTTTATGGAGTGGTGCCGCACCAATGGCTCGCCTGGGCCGACAACGAACTCAACTGGCGTGTCGACAAGTTCTTCGTCGGTCCCGGAGGCATCCTGCGGCACCAAAACGACGGAGGTTTCATGCCGATGCACATCACCTACGTGGTGATCCGCGACCTCATCGCTGTGGCCATCTACGGAGTCGCCCTTGCTGCGAATGTCGCCCTCTGGTCGATCTGGCAAAGGCGCGGTACCGATGCCCGGCCCGAGCTACCGGTTCGCTCGGCGTTCGGTAGGCCGCTGATCAGGGAAGGTTCACGATCGTGAGCCGCACTGACGCCAACCCGCCGATGCCGGAGTTCCGCGACGACTATGTCCTGCAAGAAGTTGATGTCGACTGGCTCGGCCAGCAGGTCAAGCCCAAACAGTTCATCCACATTGACCAGTCCGAGTGCATTCTGTGCGAGGGCTGCGTGGACATCTGTCCGTGGAAGTGCATCCACATGGTGCGTCCCGACGCGATTGATGACGCCATCGGAACAGAGCGACCCGGCGTTGATCCCAACGATCAGGTGATCTTCACCATTGACGATGATGTCTGCACTCGTTGCGCGCTTTGCGTTGATCGCTGCCCTACAGGCGTCATAATCCTCGGAAGGATTGGTGAGGCGCCGCCAGCAGGCGACTCTCATCAACGAACCAATACCCACGGGTACGGCTACGGAATGCGGCTCGGCTGAAGCCGCAGGGAGAGATACATGGCAACAGTTGACCAAGTACCCAAGAAGCCGCTTCCGCAGAGAGTGCAGGACTCAATGTCGCGACTCAACGCGCGGGTTCAGGGCTCACAAGCGTGGAGTTCCATCTTCCGACCGGGTTCAATCTTCCGTAAGGGCTATACCGACAGCCCCCGTAACCGGTCCTACGTGATCATGAACAGCGTGCTGTATCACCTGCACCCGGTGAAGGTGAAGCGCCATGCCGTCAAGGTCAGCTACACGCTTTGTTTGGGCGGGCTCTCCTTTTTCTTGTTCATCTTGCTGACCGTCACCGGCATCTTCTTGATGTTCTTTTATCGCCCGACTGCCGCTGCCGCGTGGGACGACATCTACGTCCTTCAGAACTCCATCACCTTCGGTTTGTTGGTTCGCAACATGCACCGATGGGGTGCGCATCTCATGGTGCTCACTGTGTTCTTGCACATGGCCCGCGTGTTCTACCACGGTGCCTACAAGCCGCCCCGTGAGTTCAACTGGGTAATCGGGGTGATGCTCCTGCAGCTCACCTTGTTACTGTCGTTCACCGGCTACCTGTTGCCGTGGGACCAGCTAGCTCTGTGGGCGGTGACGGTCGGAACCAACATGATGGGCTACACGCCGGTGTTCGGCGATCAGGTGCGTTTCGTTCTGCTCGGTGGGGTGGAGATAGGCACCGACACACTGCTGCGCTGGTACGTGCTGCACGTGCTGCTACTGCCGTTCGTGATTGTCATCTTCATGGCGATCCACTTCTGGCGGGTTCGCAAGGACGGCGGCATCTCGGGTCCCTTGTAGGCCGAGGAGATCGCGAAGTGACAGAAATACCCGAACACCTTCTCAAGCGTGCGGCGGCGGCCCGGGCCAAGGCCGAAGCGGCGAAAGCTGCCGCTGCCAGCGGCGACAACAGCGGGGCTGGCGGCGGCGAGGCGAGCGAAGCCTCCTCAAAGATTCCCGCTCACCTTCTGGAGCGCTCCAGGGCAGCGCGCGCCGCGGTTACCCCCGGCACAGAGTCGGTTCCGGCGGGCGGCGGAGGCTCAACCGCGGTAGCGACCGCGCCGCCAGCTGTCGCTGCTTCGGCGGCCAACGGCGCTCCGGTCCCGACCGGTCCCGGAGGCCACACACAAAGACTGCTTACCGTTGTCAAGAGCGGCTCAATTCAAGACACCAAGTCCATGCCCCAGGACAAGGTGCACACCTGGCCTCATCTGCTGGTGGTTGAGTTCGCAGCGACCTTGTTCATCACCGCGTTCACCTTGATCTTCTCGATCTTCGTCAACGCCCCATTGCTGGAACTGGCCAACTTCAACGAGACCCCCAACCCTTCAAAGGCCCCCTGGTACTTCCTGGGACTGCAGGAACTGCTCACAATGTTTCACCCAATGGTTGCCGGTGTGACCATCCCCGGCATCGGCCTGTTCGTCTTGATCCTGGCTCCCTACATTGACCGTAACCCTTCCAAGAGGCCCGAGGACCGCAAGTTCGCGATATCGCTGATGACGGTGCATCTGATGTTCTGGGCGGTTCTGGTGATGATCGGTTCGTTCTTTCGAGGTCCGGGCTTCAATTTTGTATTTCCGTGGCAGGCCGGGCTCTTCTTCGAGCTCTGAATCGAGGAGGTGGGAATGTACGTTGCTGGAATCGTCGCAGTCGCCGTGCTGGCGATCGTTGGGTTGGCGGTCATAATCCGGGGTCGTCAGGCTGACTCCGCCGTCGGCCTGTTGTCTCGAGAGACCAAACAACGCGACAAACCGAGTTCTGCTTTGGATACGGACCCACCCCTTACCGGCAGGCAGGTTGAACGAAGCGTCGAGCTTGAACGCCGGGCCACCTCGGCCGAGCTCATGCTCGCGACACGCGAAACAGCGCCCCCGGCACCTTACGTACCGCCCGACCCCGAGGTGATCGGCGTGAGCCGCCGCCAGTTCTTCAATCGCACGATCGTGTTGATGATGCAGATCGGCTTGGGCGGGTTCGGGGCGGCATGCATTGCTTTCTTGTGGCCCCAAGTAGGCGGTGGTTTCGGTTCGGCTATCAAGGTTGGTTCCGTCAGTGACGTCCTGGCCCAGATACGTGCCAATCAGGGTTTCTTGTACAAAGCGGAAGGCCGAATGTGGTTGACGGAGTATCCCAACGGTGCAGTCGAAAAGGCCCGTGAACAATATTCTGGACCAGAACTCAACGGCATGGAGGCCGGGCTAAAGCTTGGTCTGGATGGGGGTGTCGTTGCTTTGTACCAGAAGTGCCCTCATCTCGGTTGTCGAGTTCCGAACTGCAACACCTCCCAATGGTTCGAATGCCCATGCCATGGCTCGCAATACAACCAGGTCGGCGAGAAGCGAGCTGGCCCTGCGCCGCGGGGCATGGACCGTTTCGCTGTGAGCATTGACACATCTGGCTCGCTCATCGTAGACACCGGCCGGATCATCCAAGGCCCCAAGATCGGTACCAACACCACCGGTCAGGAGGCCGAAGGACCCAACTGCATCGGCCAGTCCAGCCACTAGTACGCTCCGTTCTCTCCGACCGCTCAACCACCCGACGTACCCGAGAATGCTGCTTGCCGCCTCAACACAACGAACAATTGGTCTCGTCATCTTGGCCATCGTCTTCATCGGTGGTCTTGTATACGTCCTCGCCAACATTCGGTCGGCGCGTTCAGAGATCGGTTCGGAGATCGATCTGGCTTCGAACCGGAGGCCGTATCTGCAAGACGAGCAGCTTGAAGGACGAAAACTCGACCTCGCGCTCGGATCGAGCCTGGTGCTGCTGACCATCACAGCCATCGCCCTGCCGCTGTATTGGTTGGGTGAGCCCGGTCGACATTCCGGGCGAGACGAAGACACCGAGCGCATCTTCATTGCACGCGGCGAAGAGATTTACGTCTCGGGTGCGCAATGCGTGGACTGCCACGGCCCAGACGGTTCGGGAGGTTCGGCACCGAAAACGATCACCTCCGAGTCAGGAGAATTCGTGGCTCAGGTGGCGTGGAAGGCACCGGCGCTCAACACGGTGTTGTCACGCTTCACCGAGGACGAGGTTCTCCACACCCTCAACTACGGACGCAACGACGTGATGGCGGCCTGGGGTGCTGCAGGAGGCGGACCGCTCACCGATCAACAACTTGAGGAACTCATCTACTACATCCGCAGCATCCAGATCCCCGAGGAAACCATACGTTTGGAGGTCAACGACGGCGTAGCCTCCGGCGTCTCCGAGGAGATCCTGGCCCAGAGTCTCCAGCCGTGGGCGGTAGCGGTGCGCCAGGCTCGATCCGTCAAAGACGCAACTCAGCGGGCCATCACCTTGGCCGCACGCGAACAGTTCGGTTTCTCGTGTGCCGACGATCCCGATCTTGATATCTGCGCCAAGGACAGCGCCGCGCAGCAGGTTTTGACCGCCGCTAATGCCGCCGCTGCGGAACCGTTGGCCGAGGCGGTCCAGGAATGGTTGAGCGAGGCTGCGGCTGTGCGTGAGCGGGCACATGCCCAGGCCCTCAGCGATGATGCGACACTGCGCGAAGAAGGCAATGAAAACCGGTGGCGAAACGCTGCACTGGAGTTGCTGTCCACCCCTGGGGCTGTCAGCGGAGACGACCTCTACCGAAAATACGGTGAGATTCTGTTCGCCAACGAAGCCGCCAACGGCACCTATAGCTGCGCTCGTTGTCACACCTATGGCTGGAGTTTCGACGCGGTGGGGCCTTACACGCTTGAGGTGAACGGCACCGACCAATCGATCCTAAAGGTCTACGAACACGGCGGCGGCTTCTTTGGACCCAACCTGACCGGTGGTTCAACCCGTGAACAATTCGAGACCGCCGGAAGCCATGCCGCGTTCATTGAACAGGGACAAGAAATCGGCGAGCTCTACGGACGGGGAGGGTCGGGCGGCAACGGACAGATGCCGGGCTTTGGTCCCAACCTTGAGGACAGCCCAGTGGGACCGACATTTGGCAACGACGACGAGTTTTCGTATCCGGCGCTGCTCACAGCTGCTGAGATCGACGCCATTGTCGCGTTCGAGAGGAACCTGTAGTGGAGGCCGTCGACCTCCTCGCCGGTCTCGCTTGGGACCCCGAGATCCGAGGTTTTCTTGCTGTTCTTACCGGTGTCGTAGTGCTCATGGGGTCGGTGTGGCTGCTGGTAGTCACGAACTCCGGGGTCCGGCTCGGAACGCTGATCGCACTGGCTGGGTTTTTTGGCTGGATGACGATTATGGGTTCCATCTGGTGGATCTACGGCATCGGCTACGCAGGTGACGCCCCTACCTGGGAACAGGTTGAGATCGTTGAGGGCACAGCCGCCGAAGGCCACCTCAGATTCGCCGCGTTGGATGAGGCTAACGCCCTCAGATCTGAGGATTTGTCCACAGCCCACGAGCTGGTGATTGAGGCGGCGGACGCTGCGATCAATCGATATGGGTCCGATGCTTTGACCAAGGTCACCGACGATCCCGAGTTGATAGAAGTCCAGACTGCATGGGCCGAGTTCGGTGTGGTAACGGCCGCTTCGCTCACCGACGATCAGCTCGCCGGCTTGGACGCCGACGAGGTAGAGGCACTGATCGCAAAAGAACAGGCACGCAACCGCGACACCACCCTTTCGGAGTTGGCCGCGGTTGCACCCGGGTTGATTGATCAAGACTCCACTGAACTCGGTGGTTGGACTCTGCTTTCCACTGCCGAATCTGGCGAGGCGCAGGCATCGGCGATCGCCATGATCCTCGCAAGCAACGATTACCCGTTCAATACTGCGAGCGAGTTCAAGGTGCTTGATGCCTACACAATCGGTGGTAAGCCAACCCTGCCGTCGAACCCTGACCCCTTGGACCGTATTGAGAACAAGGCCCGCACTGCCGCAATGATCAAGAACCCCACCCGCTACGGAATCATCCAGGTGCAGCAGGTCACACGCGAGTCAATCACGAACCTGCCCGGCACCGTTCCCAAGCGTCCGGTTGTAAATCCCGATGCTCCTGTAATCTCCATCGTGATGGTTCGGAATCTGGGCAACCTGCGACTGCTGCCAGCCATGGTCACAATCGGTTCGCTGTTCATCTTTTTGGGTTTGTGCTACATGATGCATGAACGTGACAAGGTCGTGATGGCCCGCCGAGCGGCCTACGAGGCGGGGTAGCCCGGTGCTGAGCCAGTACCTTCCGTTGCTGGCACTTATCGTGCTGGCGGTATTGTTCGCGGCGGCCAGTTTGGTTGTCTCGGGGCTGCTGGCCCCACGTAACCCTTCGGCTGCCAAGCGAGCCGCCTACGAATGCGGGATCGTTCCGACTGTCGGCGCACCCGAACGGTTCCCGGTGAGGTTCTTTTTGGTGGCGATGATCTTCATTGTCTTTGACATTGAGATCGTCTTCTTTTACCCGTACGCGGTTGCCTACGGCGGGCTCGGCATCTTCGGCCTTGTGGTGATCATGATCTTCACGTTCGCTGTGTTTGAGTCGTTCGTCTACCTGATCGGCAACGGCGCCTTGGAATGGGGACCGATCAAGCAGCGCAGCGAGACCATCGATGCATCGTCGCCCACCTCCGGAGTGCTATCACCACAACGAAGCGCCGACATCACCATCCGCAGGGTGGGTCTTGAGGACCGCCAACGCGGTGCCAGCCACCACAGCACCGACAAGCAAGCCGCAGCCTCCGCGGGGGCGCCGTGATGGGTGTCGTCGACGAAGGTCTTGAAGGCCTGCAACACAACTTCGTTACCGGCACCTTGGAAAAGGTGGTCAAATGGGCTCGAGCCCGTAGCTGTTGGCCAGCCACGTTCGGTCTTGCCTGCTGTGCGATTGAGATGATGGCCACCGGTGCTGCCCACTATGACCTGGCCCGCTACGGCATGGAGGTCTTTCGAGCATCGCCGCGGCAGGCCGATCTCATGATCGTTGCTGGACGTGTCAGCCAGAAAATGGCACCGGTGTTGCGCCAAGTTTACGACCAGATGATGGAGCCCAAATGGGTGATCTCCATGGGAGTGTGCGCATCCAGTGGAGGCATGTTCAACAACTACGCAATCGTGCAGGGCGTCGATCAAATCGTGCCGGTTGATGTATATGCGCCTGGCTGTCCGCCAGGCCCCGAAACCCTTATGCATGCCATTTTGACCCTTCACGAAAAGATCGAGAACGGTGAGTTGGTGAAGCGCCGGGACTCCGGGTCGGCCCTGCTTGTCGAACAACGCGACGGCCAGACCGCTGGTGGTCTGGTCCTGCGATGACCGAGCGTTACGGCGCTATTGCCCTCTACTCGGTGGGTGACGTTGTGGCGCACACAAATACCGCCGAGTATCTGCACGTATGCGAATCGGCTCACGCCGACGGCTTCGATCAACTGATCGACCTAACCGCTGTGGACTACCTCACGTTTCGGGGTCGTCGACCGCTTCCTGAAGGCATTCAGCCCCTTCGTTTCGAAGTGATCACTCAACTGATCAACCACGAACGCGGCGAAAGGATCCGTATCCGGGCTCAGGTTGATGGCGACAACCCGGCCATACCCACCGTTTTTGATCTTTACCCGGGAAGCGAAAACCTTGAGCGTGAAGTGTTCGACATGTTCGGCATCGTCTTCGTGGATCACCCCGACATGAGCCGGGTGCTGATGCCCGAGGACTGGATCGGCCATCCCCTGCGCAAGGACTACGCGGTCGGGTCGATTCCGGTTCGGTTCACCGCAAGGAGCGATCGCCGATGATCGACTGTGCACAGCGAGTGCGGCTGCGGGGTGACGATTCCGCTGTGTTGCGCATGAGCGAGGCTGAATGCGCTGCCATCGGAACGGATCGGACCACAACCAGCGACGACGACCGGGTCCTGCTCAACATGGGCCCTGCGCATCCCTCCACTCACGGCGTGCTGCGACTCATGCTCGAGATGGAAGGCGAGGTCGTTCTGCGCTCCAAGCCAGTAGTTGGATACCTCCACACCGGCATGGAGAAGCAAGCCGAACAACTCACCTACATCCAGGGTTGCACCAACGTGACCCGTATGGACTACGCGTCGCCGCTGTTCACGGAACTAGCGTTCAGCCTGGCTACCGAGAAGCTCCTCGGGATTGAGGTCCCTCAGCGAGCGGTTTGGATCCGCATGCTGATGTGCGAACTGAATCGGGTGTCGTCGCATCTGCTGTTCATGGCCACCAACGGCATGGATCTAGGTGCTGTGTCCATGATGATTTATGGTTGGCGTGAACGCGAAGAAGTGCTGAGGTTCTTCGAGCGGGTGACCGGGCTGAGGATGAACCACAACTACATCCGTCCCGGAGGTGTAGCCGCCGATCTGCATGACGGCTGGGAAGAGGATGTTCAACGTCTGCTTGAGATCATCCCCCCGCGCCTTGACGAATACGACGTCTTGATGACCGGGCAACCCATTTGGCGCGAACGCCTTCAAGGAGTGGGTGTTTTGAACTCAGATGAGGCCCTTGCTTTGTCTGCCACCGGCCCGATCCTGCGGTCTACCGGATACTGCTGGGATCTTCGCCGTCACATGCCCTATCTCGCCTACCCTGAAGTCGACTTTGACGTCATAGTCGGCACCCACGGCGACTGCTATGACCGCTACGCCATCCGCCTCAACGAGATACGCGAGTCGCTGCGCATAGTTGAGCAGATCTTAGCCAGGATGCCGTCCGGCGATTTCCGGGTTCAGAACAAGAAAGTTACGCCACCGCCCCGGGTCCGAATCGGCGAGTCAATGGAGGCACTTATCCATCACTTCAAGATCTTCACCGAAGGCTTCAAGGTGCCTGAGGGTGAGACCTACGCCTGTGTCGAGTCGCCACGGGGAGAACTCGGTGTGTACCTGGTTAGCGATGGGTCGGCCACGCCGTATCGCATGCATGTACGAGGGCCGAGCTTCATCAATGTGCAAACGATGCCGCACCTCATGCGTAACGGCCTGATCGCGGACGGTGTCGCCATTATCTCAAGCATTGACCCGATCATGGGGGAGGTTGATCGGTGAGAGATCCGGGGTCCGCTGAGGTTGAGGTGCGCACTCATGGCCCCGGGATCATCGCCCGCTATCCGCGCCCAAAGAGCGCCCTCATTGCGCTCTTGCATTTGGCGCAACAACAACACGGATACCTCACCGACACCGTGATGCGTGAGATTGCCGATCTTGTCGGCATCACACCTGCTGAGGTAAAGGGCACCGCTTCGTTTTACGAAATGTTCAGGTTCGCGCCCGTCGGGAGGTACCTGATCAACATCTGCACAAGCATCTCATGTCACTTGATGGGATCCGACGACTTGCTCCTACATGCACAGCAAACGCTCGGGGTGCGAGCTGGCGAGACCACGCAGGACGCAATGTTCACCCTCGCCGAGGTGGAATGCGTTGCTGCCTGCACTGAGGCACCTTGCCTGCAGATCAACTACCGCTACTGCCACAAAGTCACCGAAAGTGCCTTTGATCGTCTCGTCTCGGACATTCGTTCTGGCCAGGTGGACGAAATCCCCGAACATGGCACACTTGGGCGTGTCCGCCAGGTAATCCCGGCTAGCGCGGGTTCAATGATCGTGGCTCCCGAAGAAGCCCGTGAGGCTCCTGTCTGGCTGGCTCGCAACCCCGACGAGAACGCGCCGTGAAGCCGACCAACGAATATGTTGAACACGCTGCGGGTTACGTTGACAACGAAGGCCCGAAGATAGTCACCGGGCGTTTCGTCCATGAAGACTCCCATCGGATGCGTCGATACCAGGTCACCGGCGGCTACCAAGGTCTGCGTGCTGCGTTGGCCCGCAGACCCTCCGAAGTGCACCAAGAGGTCAACAACGCGGCGCTGCTCGGTCGTGGCGGTGCCGGGTTCCCGGCAGGCCGGAAGTGGGGTTTCTTACCACCTGGACGGTTCCCGTACTACCTGGTGGTAAACGGCGACGAGAGCGAACCGGGCACCTACAAGGATCGCTTGTTGATGGAGCGTGACCCCCATCAACTGATAGAGGGATGCGCCATCTGCTGCTATGCCGCTGGCGTGCAGCAATGCTTTTTGTATGTGCGCGGCGAGATGGCGTTGGCTCAAGAACGCATCGCCGGTGCCCTCAACGAGGCTTACGCAGCGGGTTATCTCGGCCATAACATCTGCGGCAGTGAATTCAGTTGCGATGTGGTGCTCACAATCGGAGCCGGGGCCTACATCGTCGGCGAGGAAACAGCGCTAATCGAGAGCCTTGAAGGCAACCGCGGCATGCCGCGGCTCAAGCCTCCGTATTTCCCGGCCGCGATTGGTCTGTACGGTCAGCCCACCATCGTCAACAACGTCGAGACGCTGTCGAACCTTCCGTGGCTGATGCGCAACGGCGCCGACCACTACAAGACCCACGGATCAGCGCAATCGCCCGGTACCAGGATGTTCGCGGTGTCGGGTCACGTAAATCGACCCGGCGTCTACGAAGTCGAACACGGAGTCGTGACGTTTCGCGAGTTGATCTACGGCGACAACTTCTGCCGTGGCATTCCCGCCGGTCGCGAACTCAAGACGTTCATACCCGGTGGCGGTTCTGCACCCTGGTTCTTTCCCGAACATCTCAATCTACCGCTTGAGGCCGGGCCGGTTACCGCCGCCGGTTCTATGCTCGGGTCAGGTGCCATCGTGGTCATGGACGACACGGTTGATGTTGTTAAGGCGGCGCATCGCCTGGTTCGCTTCTTCGCTCATGAATCTTGCGGAAAATGCACCCCATGCCGGGAGGGGACTTCGTGGGAGGAACAGATCCTCGCACGGATCTTGGAAGGCGAAGGCCGACCGTCCGACATTGACCTGCTGTTGGATATCGCAGACAACATAAGCCCCGGCCCGTATCCGGTGGCTTCCGACGTTGACCGGGGCCTTGATGCTGTGCCGTTCCCGCCACGCCAGACCACCATCTGCCCGTTGGGTCCTTCGTCGGTGGCACCGATCGTGTCCAGCATCCGCCGTTTTCGCCATGAGTACGACGCCAAGATCACCCGCCGCGACAAGATTCCCGTCGTCGCCGAACCCATCGGAGTGACACGATGACCGATCTGGGTGCTCGCCGCGAGACAGTGTTGCTTGTTGTCGACGGAAACGAGGTACACGCTGGCGAGACAGAACTGCTGATCGACGCCTGCGAACGCACCGGCACCTACATCCCGCGGTTCTGCCATCACCCGAGGATGAAACCGGTGGGCATGTGTCGAATGTGTCTGGTTGAGGTTGATGTCGGCCGTGGCCGGTCATTGCAGCCCAGCTGCATGGTGACGGTTGCCGACAACATGCAGGTCTACACCGACAGCGAACTCACCCGCAAAGCCCAGGACGGAGTGCTTGAATTTCTGCTCGCTAATCATCCGCTGGACTGCCCGGTGTGCGACAAGGGTGGCGAATGCCCGCTTCAGGACCAGACAATGGCCTACGGTCCCGGCGAATCACGCTTCGTTGAGTCCAAGCGCCACTTCGAAAAGCCGATCCCCATCAGCGACACGGTGTATCTGGACCGTGAGCGCTGCATCCTGTGCGATCGTTGCACGCGTTTCGCTGATCAGGTAGCAGGCGACCCACTGATCCATTTCATGGACCGCGGCTATTACACCGAGGTCAACACTTACCCCGACGAGCCCTTCTCCTCGTATTTCTCGGGCAACACCGTGCAGATATGCCCGGTCGGTGCTCTCACTGCCAAGCCCTACCGCTTCAAAGCTCGCCCCTGGGATCTGGCTGAGACGGTGTCCACCGCCTGGGTGGACGCGGTGGGTTCGCGGATCACGGTGCAATCCTCACGCAACAAGGTTCTGCGTCTGTTGGGAATCGATGCCGATCCCGTGAACCGAGGCTGGTTGTCCGACAAGGAGCGTTTCGCTTTCGAGGCTCTCAACAGCGACCAGCGGATAACTGGTCCGCTAAGGCGATCGGCGCAGACCGGCGATCTTGAGCCTGTCGGTTGGGGCGACGCGATGGCCTACGTGGCCTCGTTGCTCGCGGACATCAACCCGGAGCGGGTCGCTGTGATCGGAGGTGCCAGACTCACAAATGAGTCACAGTACGCTTGGGCCAAGCTCGCCAAAGGGGTGATCGGCACAGATCACGTTGATGCCCAACTCGACGATGGCTTGCCCGCAGAGTTGGTTCTGGGCCTGCCGAGGGCCACCATTAACGAAGCCTGCCAACCCGGCGGCACAATCCTACTACTCGGACCGGACCCCAAAGAGGACCTCGGTGCGCTGTATCTGCGTTTGCGTCACGCCATCTTGAACGACGACGTCACGTTGATTGAACTCACACCTCACGGCGGCGGCCTGAGCGGTATTGCTGCGCATTCGTTGCATCCAGTTCCCGGCGAGTTAGCCGCGCTGGCAGCGGCGCTGGTTGCCGCGATCGGCGACCCCGGCCCGACCCCGGCCTTCAACGCCACCCGTGTTCCCGCCTCCGCGATCGCCGCCGCGGCGGCCGCAGTTCACGGGCCTGTCACGGTCGTGTTGGGGCGGGCGTCGATCGCCGATTCGGCGCAAGGCGTGATCGAAGCCGCCTTGGCGTTGAACGAACTCGCCGATGTGAAGTTCCTGTCGGCTTTGCGACGAGGCAACGTCCACGGAGCGCTCGACGCCGGACTTGCCCCGGGACTTCTACCCGGCCGAACGACTCTTGAGATGGGTGCGGACCGGTTCGGCGAACATTGGAATGCAATACCGAGTGCTACGGGGCTCGACACTGCACAGATTCTCGCAGCCTCCGCAGCGGGCCTCGTTGACGTGTTGATCCTGCTCGGCTCGGACCCGTTGAACGACTTCCGGGACCGTGCCGAAGCGCAGGCAGGCCTGGCTGGCGCCAGCACAGTTATAGCGGTCGACATTCTCCCGAACGACTCGACCCGCGGGTTCGCCGACGTTGTGCTGGCGGCGGCGGGCCCGACAGAGGTTGACGGTACTTTCACCAACCTTGAAGGCAGGGTCAGTGTGAGTTGCAGGCGGGTCGATCCGCCAGGCACCGCCCGCCCCGACTGGATGATCGCAGCCATGATCGCCGAGAGTCTCGGAGCTGACCTCGGTGTGGATTCGGTGGCTGCGCTGCGTGACGAACTGTACGCGGTCTCCACCGTGCACAGGTCTCTCAACGAACAGACCCTGACTGGCGAGCTGATCAACGGTGTGCTGATCTCGGGCCCGGGTGATATCGGGCTCCCTGAAGTAACCGAAGCGACGATCCCGGTCAAAGACGCCTACTCGCTGCGCCTTGTCGCCACCCGGCGCATGTACGACGGCGGCACCCTCGTTGCGCACAGTCCCGCCAGCGCCGGGCTTGTCTGCACTATGCAACTGCGGCTCAACCCCACGGACTTCGCCAAACTGGGAGTGCAGCCTGCCACGATGGTGCGGCTGGTGTCGTTGAAGGGGGCCTTGACAACTCCGGTTTTTCCCGATGGCGGCGTGCCCGCGGGGTCTGCCGTCATCCCCGCTTTCGTCCCCGGCTCACCCGCCAACCAGCTCATCAACGCCTCCACGCACGTCACAGATGTACGGGTGGAGAGGCTCTGATGTCGGCGTTGTTGGTGCTCGCTGCAGACCCGCTTTATGGTGGTGCCTGGTTCGGCGACGTGGTCGTCACGTTGCTGAAGGTGGGGGCAGCGTTTGTTTTTTTGTTGGTGGCCGTTTTGTTGATGATTTGGTTCGAACGCAAGCTCCTGTCGGACATGCAAAACAGGATCGGGCCGAACATTGCCGGCCCATGGGGCATCCTGCAGACCCTCGCCGACGGCATCAAGTTGTTCTTCAAAGAAGACCTGGTCCCCGACAACGCCGACCGGTTCATCTTCAAGCTGGCACCGTTTCTGTCGCTGGTACCGGCGTTTAGCGTCTTCGCGGTCGTGCCGCTCGGCGGGGACTTTAACGGCGGCAACGGCACCGTTGAGATCTTTGGCCACACCACGTTTCTCCAGGTCGCTGATCCGCCGATCGGGATACTGTTTTTCTTGGCGATGTCCTCCATCGCCGTGTACGGGGTGATGCTCGCTGGTTGGGGATCGGGTTCGAAGTATCCTCTGCTCGGCTCAGTTCGGGCATCGGCGCAGATGGTTTCCTACGAAGCCGCGCTCGGCTTGGCGGTAGCAAGCGTTGTGCTACAGTCCGGGTCGCTTAGCACCCACGACATCGTCATAGATCAGGCAGTCGGGGGTTTCTCCCTCGGCGGTTTGGAGATAGTCCCGAACTGGAACGTCATCACCACCGGTGTCATACCCTTCGTGGTGTTCTTGATCGCAGGCACCGCAGAACTGAACCGGCCACCGTTCGATCTTGTTGAGGCTGAGCAGGAACTGGTTGGAGGGTTCCACACCGAATACTCCTCGATTCGGTTCGCGCTGTTCTTTCTAGCGGAGTTTATGAACACCATTACGATGTCGGCGATCATCGTGACCTTGTTTCTGGGCGGTCCAGCGGGACCCGCATTACTGGTTCCCGAGGGTTGGTGGGTCGGTGTGTTCTGGTTCTTCGCCAAACTATTTGTCTTTTTGTTCGTGTTCGTCTGGGTCAGAGCAACTCTTCCCCGTTTCCGCTATGACCAACTGATGGATCTCGGCTGGAAGGTGCTCATCCCGTTGTCGTTGGCGTGGTTCCTGCTGCTAGCGGGACTCCGTTTGGGCGATGAGCTCGGCTGGGACACCGCCGAGACGGCGCTGTTCGTGGCGATCTTCATTGGTGGTTGCGGATTGCTCGCAGCGATGCTGCTGGCCGCAGTTGACGGTGCTGGCAAACAACGTCGGGTCGCCATGGATGAAGTCAGAGCAGGTCAGCGTCGGGTTCTCCACGATGCTGTTACAGGATCACCGCTCGGCGCGGAGGACGGCGGTGGCTGAACCGCTTGAGTATCTACGTGGCTTCGCGGTTACGTTCCGCAAGCTCTTCGAGAAGCGTGTCACCAGCGACTACCGGGGTGGTCGCGCAGATGACGGGGAGCGCGACGAAAAAAGCCCCAAGCCCGAACGCTTACACGGACGCCACGTGCTCAACCGCTATCCAGACGGCATGGAAAAATGCATCGGCTGCGAACTCTGCGCGGGGGTTTGCCCGGCTAACTGCATCTACGTACGTGGCGCCGACAACGACCCCGACCACCCGACCTCGCCCGGCGAGCGGTACGGATACGTCTATGAGATCAACTACCTGCGCTGCATCCACTGCGACCTGTGTGTGGAAGCCTGCCCCACCGAGGCGATCACCGAAACGAAAATGTTTGAGTTTTCGTTCACGGATCCTGACGACGCCATCTACACCAGGAACGAATTGCTGACAGACGACGAAGGCCGACCCCGCCAGCTGCGTTGGGAGGACTGGCGCGACGGTGAGGACGAACTCACCTCGGGCTGGATGCGAGCTACATCGTCATCGGGCGATCACCGATACGAAGGTGTCGTTGGTTGGAGCGCGGAACTCGGCTACGGGGTGCGTGACCCCTCCCAGGGCCAGAATCGGGTCAACGAAAGTGATCCGTCGTGAGCGCCGAGGTTGTGTTCATCGCCGCGGCGCTCATCGTGATGGTCGGTTCACTCGGCGTGGTCGTCGCCCGAAAACCGGTCCACAGCGCGTTGTTCTTGGTGCAAACACTCGTTGGTGTGGCGGTTCTATTCATCAACGCTGATGCGCACTTCATAGCAGCTGTTCAGGTCTTGGTCTACGCCGGCGCAATCGTGATCCTCTTCTTGTTCGTGATCATGTTGTTGGGCGTTGACAAAGCCGAAGAGTGGGGTGTCGAACCAATCGCAGGGCATCGGATGCTAGCCGTTGTGATCGGAGCATCGATCGCGGCGCTGGGGTTGACGGTGGTTGCCTGGAGCGTCGACGGTGCTACCGGCAAACGGAACCCTTCGGGGCTGGAATCGTCCCTCGATTCCGACGTCAGCGACGTTTACAGGATCGGGCGGGTTCTGTTTTCTGACTACGTCCTTGCATTCGAGATCACTGCGGCGTTGTTGACCATTGCCGTGATTGCTGCAGTTGTGCTGACCCGTGACCTGCCCGACGAAGACAGGTTGGCAGATCTGGAACCCGCATCAATGGAATTGCCCGGCACGACTCCTGTCTGCGTTGACGACAACGGTGGAGTTGATGGGTGATGGAACTAAGCAGTACCTGGTACCTGGTGCTCTCTGTGGTCATGTTCTCCATCGGCACCACAGGGGTGCTCATACGGCGCAACCCGCTGGTGATGTTCATGTGCGTGGAGTTGATGCTCAACGCCGTCAACATCGCTTTCGTGGCATTCGGTGCGGACCTCAACCACGTTGGTGGTCAGATCTCGGTGTTCTTCGTGTTGGTGGTGGCGGCCGTGGAGGTCGTGGTCGGACTGGCGATTGTGGTAGCGATCATGCGCCGCAAGCCCGGTGCAAGTGCGGATGACATTGCGGTGCTCAGGGGCTGATCTGTGCTCGATGTTGCGTTCTTGATTCCTGCGTTCCCCCTGGCGGGATCTGTAACCCTTATGGTGTTCGGTCGTCGTGGCGGCGAGCGCCGTGTCGGCAGACTTGCCACCACCGCGATGCTGGGATCGTTTGTTTGTGCAGTGCTGGTTTTCTTGGGTCTGCTGTCCGAGCCAGCGTCGCAGCGGCGGTTCGTCCAGACACTGTGGGAATGGGTGCCAGCCGGGGAACTCAGCGTAGATGTGGGCCTGTTCGCGGATCCGCTGTCGATAACGATGGCGCTGTTCATCACCGGCGTGGGCACGTTGATCCACATCTACGCCATCAACTACATGCACGGCGACGAGCACTTCGCTCGGTTCTTCATCTATCTGAATCTGTTCGTCTTTTCGATGCTGATACTGGTTCTCGGCGACAACATGGCGCTCACCTTCCTTGGATGGGAAGGCGTGGGTGCCTGTTCATACCTGCTCATATCGTTTTGGTTTACCGACGTTGCCAATGCCTCAGCTGGCAAGAAGGCCTTCATCACCAACCGCGTCGGCGACTGGGGATTCCTGGTTGCCATGTTCGTCACGTTCAACGCCATCGGCTCGATCCGTTACACGGATCTGATCGGCAACGCCGCGGGTCTGAACGAATCCACGGCGACGGCTATTGTTGTGTTGCTGCTGGTGGCAGCCGCTGGCAAATCGGCGCAGATCCCGCTTTTCATCTGGTTGCCCGACGCCATGGCAGGGCCCACACCGGTCTCGGCGCTAATCCACGCCGCAACTATGGTCACCGCGGGTGTCTACCTGATGGTTCGCGTCAACCCGGTGATCGCCGAGGCGGCCACGTGGACGCCGGACCTGATCGCCTATCTGGGCGTGATCACGGCTCTTGTTGCCGCCTTGATTGCCGTGGCACAAGACGACATAAAAAAGGTCCTCGCATACTCCACCGTGAGTCAACTCGGATACATGTTCCTCGCCATCGGAACCGGTGCCTACGTAGCGGCCGTCTTCCACATGATCACCCACGCCTTCTTCAAAGGGTTGCTTTTCCTGGGGGCCGGGTCGGTCATCCATGCAATGGACCACGACCAGAACATGCGTCACTTCGGTGGGCTTCGCAGGTTTATGCCGATCACCTCGGCGACCTTCATTGTGGGCTGGCTGGCGATCGCCGGGGTGCCTCCGCTTTCGGGATTCTGGTCCAAAGACGAGATCCTGGCGCATGCGTATGACCGCGGCGCACTCTTGTGGCTGCTCGGGCTCGTCACCGCGGTGCTAACCGCGTTCTACATGAGTCGTCAGGTGTTCATGACGTTCTTCGGGCGCTACCGATACCGAGACCTGCAATTATCTGAGATTGAGGCCATCTCCGAGAAACGCCTAGATGACGCCAAAGCGTCGATCGACGCGACCCGAGCCTCGGTAGCCGAAGCCGAAGCTGCCGCCGACAAAGCCGAAACCAAAATGAACCGAGTCATCGCCGACCTCGCTGTCCGTGAAGCCGAGTTGGCCACAGTTGATCCCGCCGACGTCAGGGCTTACAGAAGAGCGGACCGAAACCTTCGACGAGCCAACGCTGGAGTCCAGCCAGCCCGGGACTCCCTTTCCGACGCCAAGGCCGCCCTAACGGTCACCCGAGCAGAACTTGAGAAAACCCGCGCGGACGTAGCGAGAGCCCGACACGATTGCAAGGTCCTTGCCGGTGGTGTCATCCCCGACGACCTGCATGAGAGCTACCTGCCCGAGACCCTGAAGGCCCGCCGCGCTCTGCATCCGAGCGAGTCTCGCTGGCAGATGACGATGCCGCTGATCGTGCTGGCGGTTCTGGCTGCTGTGGCAGGGGTGATCAACCTTCCATTCACCAAGGACCTGCACTTCTTGGCGAACTGGCTTGAGCCTTCGATGTTCGGCAACGAGAGCCACTTGGAGATCTCCGGCGGCGTGTCATGGGTGTTGGCTTTCTTGGCTGTCGCGGGCGGGTTAGCTGGCATTGCTTTGGCTGTCGCCGTCTACCTGGCGGGCCGGTTCAACGCCAACAGAATCGAGCTTCCGATTCTGTCTCAAGGTTTTCGCTACGACGAGGCGGTAGCCACCTTCATGGGGGGCCCCGGCCGCAAAGGTTTCCAAGCCATCGCCCGGTTTGATTCGGTGGTTGTTGACGGTGCCGTCAACGGGGTCGCTAAGACAGTGCGCTCCGTCGGCAAAGGGCTGCGACGTGCTCAATCCGGTCTGGTTCGTTCATACGCAGCGCTGGTAGCGATCGGCGCGGTCGGCCTCGTCGCGTATTTTCTTGTGCGAGCCGCGCCGTGACTTGCGAGACCGCCAATGGGATTTGTGATGCCGACCCCGTGAGGGCGGATCCATGAACCTTTTGGCGGTGTCGTCGGCACAGCACGCGCCGACGTTTCCCGTTCTCACCGCGCTTGTGGTCATGCCGGTGCTTGGTGCGTTGCTGATTGCGTTGTTACCGTCTCGGCGCCCGGAACACTTCCGCCAAGTTGCGCTCGTCGTGTCGGCAACGACCATGGCCATGTGCGGGTGGGCGATGGTCACATTCGATCCCAACAGTGACGAAGTGTTCCAGTTCGTCGACCATGTTGAGTGGATCGAACGCCTCGGGATCTCCTGGACGCTGGGCCTCGACGGCATCTCGTTGTGGCTCGTCGTGCTAACAGCGGTGATGTTCCCGATCGCCATTGTTGCGGTCGACGCCGAGCACTCACCCAAAGGTTACTACTCCTGGTTGCTCGTCTTGCAGTCCGGGTGCATGGGCGTTTTCTTGGCGCTGGACCTGTTCGCCTTCTTTGTGTTCTTTGAGATCGTGCTTGTTCCGATGTACTTCCTCATCGGTCGCTGGGGTCACGGCGACCGTGCCTATGCCGCCACGAAATTCTTCGTATTCACAATGTTCGGTTCGGCGATGATGCTGGTCGGCGTGGTCGCCACCGCGTTCGTGACCGCTGCCGAGACAGGCAACGCTGTAACTTTCGACCTGGTCGAATTAGCCGAGTCACAAGCGCTGGACACCACCACCGCACGCTGGATTTTCATGGCGTTTGCGTTGGCCTTCGCGGTGAAGGTCCCGATCGTCGGGTTCCACACGTGGCTGCCCGACGCACACACCAACGCCCCAACAGCGGGCTCGGTGATCTTGGCCGCGGTGATGCTGAAACTCGGGACCTATGGGTTCTTGCGGCTCGGCATCTACCTATTCCCCGAAGCTGCCGTGCACTTCGCTCCCCTAATGATTGCCTTGGCAACGATCGGTATCGGTTACGGCGCCGTGGTTGCCACCATGCAGCGCGACCTCAAACGCCTGGTTGCGTATTCTTCGGTTGCGCATTTGGGGTTCGTCATGATCGGGTTGTTCGCGCTCAACACCGAGGGTCTTGAAGGCGGCATCTTGCAGATGGTCAACCATGGCGTGTCGACCGGAGCCCTGTTTCTGCTTGTAGCCATGATTCAGCATCGCTGCAACACCCGTGACATCAATCGACTCGGGGGTCTGCAGAAGCCCGCTCCACGGCTGGCTGCGGTGTTCATGGTGGTGATGCTGTCGTCGATCGGATTGCCTGGACTCAACGGTTTCGTTGGTGAGTTCCTCACCTTGCTGGGTGCGTATGCCGCGCAACGGTGGTGGGCGATCGCTGCTGCTGGCGGTGTGATCATCGCCGCGTTGTATCTGCTTTGGGCCTACCAACGTGTATTCCACGGTCCGGCTTCGGGCGCCAACGCCACCGTGAAAGACCTCACCCTTCGCGAAGGCCTGACTATGGCTCCGCTGCTGGTGATAATCGTGTTCATGGGCCTGTACCCCAAGCCCTTCATTCAACGAATGGAACCGGCGGTCAAGGCGCTGGTCGAACACATCGAAGTAAACGTTGACGACTTCGCCGAGCCGGTGGCAGCACGAACCCCCGATGTTGAGCTCCGCGATCTCAACACCCCTCACGCCGCCCACGACGCGGAAAACGACTGATGCTTGCTGAGACCGCAACACAGGCCGTCACCCCATCGGTGCAATGGTCGGGTCTGTTCCCCTTGATGATCCTTGGGGGAGGGGCACTGGGCATCGTCATGATCCGTTCGGTTGTGAGGCGGCTACCCACCGCGTTGGAATCAGCCACGGTCACAGCAGTTGGTCCGATCACCGTGTTGGCGATGTGGTTCGCGGCTGGCGCGGGCGGTACCGGATTTCCTTTCTCGACGCTGCGCGAAGACCTCGGTGAGGTGTTGTTTGGTGTCGGGTTCATCGCTGCTTTGATCCTTGCCGCTGTGGCTATGCGAGTGATGCGCATCGGTTTGGACGCAGCCGTGACTGTCGGTATCGGCCTTGGCGCTTTGTCGGCGACATTGGCGCTTTGGCACCACCGCGTTGGCCTTGACGGCGGGTTTGATGCTCTGGGCTCCCAGTTCAGCATCGACGGGTTCATGCTCGTGTGCACCGGTGCGATTGTCGTGAGTGTGGTGTTGGTGTCACTGCTATTGGACGACTACCTCCGCCGTGAAGGCATCGACGGCCCCGAGATGTATGTGCTGATGTTGATCTCCGCAGCAGGTGGCGTGGTCATCGCCGGAGCGGGTGACCTGATCGTGCTCTTTCTTGGCCTGGAGACGTTGTCGATTGCGGTTTATGTGATGGCCGCCATGCACGTGCGACGCAGCGAGTCGACCGAGGCTGGCATGAAGTATTTCGTGTTGGGGGCGGTGTCCTCCGCATTCTTGCTGTACGGCATCGCCATGATCTATGGCGCTACCGGGTCGACCAGCCTGGTTGACATTCGCATCTTCTTGGCCCGAACGCAGCTTTTCGACGAAGGTCTGTTGGCGGCGGGGTTCGCGCTGACATTGGTCGGTCTCGGGTTCAAGGTGGCTGCCGTGCCGTTCCACGCCTGGACCCCCGACGTCTACGAAGGTTCGCCTACACCGGTCGTCGCCTACATGGCCTCGGCGGTGAAGGTAGCGGCCATCGCCGCGGTGGTGCGAGTATTCGTCGACACCTTCGCCGACCATGCCGACGACTGGCGTCCTCCGCTGATGGTGTTGACCGTTGCAACCCTGCTGCTGGGTTCCGTGCTGGCGGTGGTGCAAGGCAACGTCAAACGGATGCTTGCCTACTCCTCAATCGCTCATACCGGTTTCATTCTGGTCGGTGTAAGCGTCGGCAGCGAAGGCGTCGCCGCAGTGGTGTTCTACCTCGTCACCTACAGCCTCGTCGTGATCGGCAGCTTCGGTGTTCTCACCGTGATCTCGGGTCGAGGTGATCGCCGCACCCGTCTCGAAGACCTTGACGGTCTCGCTGAGCGCAGTCCCTTGATCGCCGCGGCGTTTACGGTTCTGTTATTCGCGCAAGCTGGCGTTCCCTTAACCACCGGCTTCGTGGCCAAGTTCGGCGTGATTGCCGCCACTGTCGAATCCAGCCGTTACTGGTTTGCGGCGCTGGCCATGGCAACCGCGGTGGTCTCCGCTTACCCCTACCTACGGGTCGTGCTGTCGATGTATCTCGGTCGATCCGCCGACGGGGCCGAAGCCGAATCGGTGCCTCCCGCGGCCGCGTTTGTGATCGGGGTGGCCGTGTTGTTGACGATCGGTTTCGGAGTCGTTCCCGGCCCCATCGACGATCTCGCCCAAAAGGCCCTGCTGTGGACGTCCGGTGCGTGACAGCAGTGGCGTCTCGGCCTTCGACACATCGATCGCGTGTGGCTGCAGGTCACCCCGGTAGAATCAGCCCCCGTGTCGGAGTTCCTGCGTAGCTATCTAACCGTGGGGATCTTCGGTGGTGTCGGTGTCGCCCTTGTTGGGGCATTTCTCGGTATCGGCAAGGTTCTACGTCCGCATCAACCGAATCCGGCCAAGAACCAGACATACGAATCCGGCGTGGACCCCACCGGCGACATGTGGTCGCAGGCCAATATCCGCTACTACGTATTCGCTTTGTTGTTCGTCTTGTTCGATGTTGAGGCGGTGTTCATCTTCCCTTGGGCAGCGCGGCTTGAGGCCTACGGCACCTTCGGCCTCATAGAGATGGCGATCTTCATCTTCATCTTGTTGTTGGGGTTGATCTACGCCTGGCGCAAAGGGGTACTCAAATGGGCCTAGTCGAATCGGGCAAGGTTCCCTCGGGCCTGTCTGCGTTGCTGAACATGAGTCGCAAGTACTCCCTTTGGGTGTATCAATGGGACTGGCTTGCTGTGCCATTGAGATGGGGGCAGCGTTCGCCTCGCCTCGCTATGACGTGATGCGCCTCGGTGTCATCCCGTTGCCAGCAAGTCCACGCCAGGCCGACCTGCTCGTCGTGTCGGGCACGGTTACCGACAAGATGGCACCGTCGGTGAAACGATTGTACGAACAGATGCCTGACCCGAAGTACGTGATCTCGATGGGGTCCTGCGCCAACTGTGGCGGTCCGTACTGGGACAGCTACTCGGTCACCAAAGGGGTGGATCAGATAGTGCCCGTGGATGTCTACGTTCCCGGTTGCCCACCGCGCCCCGAGGCACTGCTTGAGGGGATAGTCCTGCTGCAGGAACGGATCCAAAACGAGGATATGGCTCAGCGTTGGAAGGGTGACCCCATTGTCGTCTGACGCCACGATCCAAACCCCACAGGTAGCGGGCGACACCAGCCGAAGCCATCTCGTTGACCGGATGGCGAAACATCTCGGCGGCGCTCTACTCGCTCAACACATAGAACCCGGCATCGATGTCTGGCTTCGTGTCAAGCGAGAATCTTGGCGCGAAGCGGTCGATTTCGCGAGGAACGGGCTGGGTTTCGGCTACTTCTCGTTTTTGAGCGCCATTGATTGGATGCCGTCACCGTACGGACGTGACATGGACGCGCAGATCGATCTGGAACTCGGCAACGAAACACGAGCTGAGATCGACCGCACCATCTCACACGGTGTCACCGGTGGCGAGAGCCGCTATCAGGTGTTTTGCCGACTCAACGACATCGTCGGTGCTTTGGCGGTCACCATCAAGGTGGACGTAGGCGACGCTCTCGCCGTTGACAGCATCGTGGGTGTGTATCCAGGGGCGAACTGGCACGAACGAGAGTGCCATGAGATGTTCGGGATTAACTTCACCGGTCACCCCGATCTACGCCCGATCTACCTCCCCACGGAGTTTGAAGGCCACCCGCTGCGTAAGGACTACCCGTTGTTGGCTCGGCGCATGAAACCCTGGCCCGGCATAGTCGATGTAGAGCAGATGCCCACCACCGAAACCGACGCTGAGGGCTCGCCATGACCCGGCTCGCCGACCGCCGGCAACTCTCCTACATGGCAGCTCAGGCTGCGGATGCTCGTGTCAACATCGAGCTTGAGACCGAGGGGATGACCCTCAACATCGGCCCTCAGCATCCCGCCACTCACGGCACCCTTCGCATAATCGTCAAGCTCGACGGCGAGCAGGTCGTTGTCGCCGACCCCGTCATGGGATACATGCACCGAGGCTACGAAAAGCTCGCCGAGGTGCGCACCTACCCGCAAGTGACCACCCTGATCAACCGAATCGACTGGGTAGGTAGTTTCGCCAACGAGGTGCCGTTCATTCTCGCCGCCGAGCGACTAATGGGTATCGAAGCACCGCCGCGGGCCCAGTGGATCCGCACGATCCTTTTCGAGATGAGCCGCATCGCCAACATCTCGCTGTTTCTGGGTGATATGGGGCTGCAGGTCGGAGCGGTCACCCCAGCGTTCTTTGCCTTTCGCGACCGCGAACACGTCCTGAACCTGATTGAGGCGGTCACCGGCGGGCGGTTCCATCCCAACTTCAACCGTATCGGCGGACTCAAGGACGATCTTCCCGCCGGTTGGATCGTCGAGACCCGTCGGGTTATGGGCAAGATGCGTGGCTTTTGCGACGAGATCGAAAAGCTCGTCGCAGGCAACGAGATCTTCCAGGCCCGGACCCGGGGAATCGGTGTGATCCCTGCCGACATCGGCCTTGGTTACGGGCTGTCCGGAGCCAACATTCGTGGCTCCGGTATCAACTGGGATGTCCGCCGCGACAACCCTTGCGGGCTTGTACACAACGAGATCGAATGGCGAGTTTGGACCCATCCCGACGGTGACTCGTTCGCTCGGTTCTGGGTCCGCCTGCAGGAGGTACGCGAAAGCACCTTGATGATCGATCGGATGCTTGATCAATTGCCAGCGGGTCCGATCTTGGCCAAAGTGCCCCGCATCATCAAGGTGCCTGCCGGTGAGGCGTACGTCGAAACTGAGAACCCGCTCGGGGTGATGGGCTACTACATCGTCTCACGCGGCGACCTGGTGCCCTACAGGGTGAAGATCCGCTCGGCGTCGTTCTCCAACATCTCGATAACGCCCTGGCTGCTCAAAGGCGTTTATGTGCCAGACATAATCACGATCCTGGGCTCTTTGTACTTCATCTTGGGAGACATTGACCGGTGATCGAATCCGTCGACCTGATTGGCGAACTCGCATATTGGCAGCAAACCGGAATCCGTGTCTTCGTCGGCTTGGCTGCTGTGTTACTCATCGCAGGCACTCTCGTGTATCTGCACCTGTTCAAGTTGGTGTCGTTCATGCAGAGCCGGCTCGGCCCCATGGAGGCAGGACCGTTCGGGTCGTTGCAGTTGCTGGCCGAGGTCGGCAAGTTCCTGCAAAAAGAGGACATTTTCCCCGCCAAGGCTGACCGTTTCGTGTTCGCGGCGGCACCGTTCGTGGTGCTCAGCTCAACGTTCTTGCTTGTGGTGGTGGTTCCCGGCGGACCCGACGCCTGGTTCGTGAACGGTGATCTCGGCATATACCTGGGTATGGCGGTTTCGTCGGTGTCGGTCATTGGCATCCTCATGGCCGGATGGGGTTCGGCGTCGAAGTATTCCCTGCTCGGCGGACTTCGGGCCACGGGTCAGCTCATTGCCTACGAACTGCCGCTAATCCTGGCCGTGCTCGGCGTGGTGATCCAAGCCGAAACGATGAACATGCAAGGGATCGTTCTGGCTCAAGCAGGCGGCGAGATCTTCGGCTGGGGCGCTATCGGCAACCCGTTTATTCTGACCCAAGGTGTGGCCTTCGTGATCTTCATGATTGCCATGCAGGCCGAACTAACCCAGTCCCCCTTTGATATGCCGATCGCCGAATCGGAGCTGGTTACCGGTTACATGACCGAGTACTCCGGAATGCGGTTCTTGTTGTTCTTCATCGGCGAGTTCGCAACGGCGGGCGTCTTCTCAGCGGTGGCCGCAGTTCTGTTTCTGGGTGGCTGGTACATCCCCGGCATTGATCCGGCCAATAACATCATGAACCTGCTCGGACCGTTGGTGCTGGTAGGCAAAGTGGTTGGGTTGACCTTCCTGGTGTTCTGGTTCCGGTTCACGTTCCCTCGTCTGCGTGAGGACCAACTCCAAAAACTCGCATGGAAGGTGCTGATCCCGCTCGCGTTGGCCAACATTGTGGTCACCGGAATCCTCAAAGTAGCGGTCTAAGGACCCACACAGGACATCTCATGGCACTCGTACCTGGAATAATCAAAGGCCTCGGAGTCACCGGAGGAACGCTGCTGCGCACCCTCTTTCCGGACGGCATCACCAAACCGGTGCCCAACCCGGTCAAAGGCGCCGAGACAGTGCAGTACCCACGCGAAAAAGAGACCCCGTCCGCTCGGGCTCGCGGCGTGATCGCGCTACATGAGGAGAACTGCACCGCATGTATGTTGTGCGCCCGGGAGTGCCCCGACTGGTGCATCTATATTGAAGGCCACAAGGAGAAGGCGCCGCCTCGCCGCCCCGGCGGCAAACCCCGTCAGGTCAACGCCCTGGACAGGTTTGACATTGACTTCGCGCTCTGCATGTTTTGTGGCATCTGTGTTGAGGTTTGCCCATTTGAGGCGCTGTTCTGGACACCGGAATACGAGTTCTCCGAGCCACGAATCGCCGATTTGTTGCACGACATGTCACGTCTGTCGGAATGGATGGAGACGGTTCCGGACTTTGAGGACTACGAAGCAGGCTCACAGGCAAAGAAACAACGGGTCCCGCCCACGTGAGCCGAGCCGTCACATTGTGTGCCGTAAGTGCGGATGCCGACCTCATGGTCGCTCAGAACATCTTCTTTGCGGTTGTCGCTCTGGCAATGATCTATGCGGCGTTTCGCGTGGTCACCACCGGCAACGTTGTCCACGCCGCCTTGTGGCTGGTGCTGGTGCTCGCAGGTGTGGCTGTCAACTTCTTGCTTCTCGGCGCGGAGTTCGTTGCCGTTACCCAGGTGCTGATCTATGTCGGCGCGGTGATCGTATTGTTCTTGTTCGGCGTGATGCTCACCAGAGCGTCCATGGGAGACGACGAGTCCGTGGCGACTGAGAAACGCTCAATGGCGGCAATTGTGGCTCTGTTGCTCTTTGCAGTTATGGCGATCGCGTTGATCGACTCGTTTTCGGACTCCCGACTCGTGATTGATGATCCGCAATCCACCGCGCTGGTCAGCGACGCCATCTTCAGTCGCTACATCGTTCCATTCGAAGCTGTTTCGGTGCTGTTGCTCGCCGCCTTGATCGGTGCCGTGGTTGTGGCCCGCAGAGACTAGGGGGACAACGATGCTGCTCAATCAGTTCCTCATCTTGGCCGCCGCCCTGTTCTGCATAGGCGTCTACGGCGTTTTGGCGCGACGTAACGCGATGTTGGTGCTAATGAGCATTGAGCTGATCCTCAACGCCGTCAACATCAACCTGGTTGCCTTCGGCGCGCTAACCGACGACGTCGGTGGTTCGGTATTTGCCTTGTTCACGATCGCCGTCGCTGCGGCCGAGGTCGGCATCGGTCTGGCCATAGTGTTGCTTATCTACCGCAACCGCCGCAGCGTCGACCTCACCGAAATCGATCTGTTGAGGGGCTGAGTTGTCCGTCGCATATGTTGCTGCGCTGGCTGGCGAAACCGTCTCGATCGGTCCGTCGGTTGTTCACGACGCCAACTGGTTCCTCAAAAACGCCTGGCTGATCCCGTTACTACCAGCGATCTCGTTTGCGCTGATCCTGTTGTTCGGTAAACGCCTGGCTTACAAAGGTGCCGAAATCGGCATAGCAGCAGTGACCGCTTCCTTCGTGTTGGCCCTCGCCTGCGGTGTGGCCTGGCTCGATCACCGCGATAGCCCCCCGGGAGAACAGGTCGTGCTGACCGCGGCAGAGTCCGAGGTCGTAGACGATCATGCAGACACCAGCGCCGAGGAGCACCATCAATGGGTCGCCGTGCAGAATTCCACCCAATGGCTGCAATCGGGCGGCGTCGAATTCTCCGCCGGGATACTTGTCGACGGCCTGTCGGTGATGATGCTGTTCGTCGTGGCTCTGGTGTCGCTGTTGGTGCACATCTACAGCACCGAATACGTAGCCGGTGACCGTCGCTACACACACTTCTTTGCCTTCTTATCGTTGTTTACCGCAGCGATGCTCTTCTTTGTCCTGAGCGACAACGTGCTGCAGATGATCGTCGGATGGGAACTGGTCGGCGTCTGCTCGTTCGTTCTGATTTCGCATTGGTGGGAGGAAACTCCCAACTCCGACGCCGGGCTCAAGGCATTTCTAACCAATCGGGTTGGAGACGTCGGTTTGTTGATCGGCATGATCGTGTTGTTCTTCACGGCTGGTCACGGCGAAACCTTTGACGTGGTTACCATCAACTCTGAGATCGTCGCCGGTAATGTAGACCACACGCCGCTTGTGATCGCGGCGCTGTGCCTGACCGCCGCGGTCATGTCCAAGTCAGGCCAGTTCGTCCTTCACACCTGGCTCCCCGACGCCATGGCTGGACCCACACCCGTTTCGGCCTTGATCCACGCCGCCACGATGGTCGTCGCCGGAATCTTCTTGGTGGCTCGGCTGTATCCGGTGTTCTTTGAAGGTATGCAGATCGCAGGATCGAGTATCAACCTGTTGGCCACAGTTGGTGCGGTGACCTTGGTGCTTGGTGGCCTGCTGGCCTTCGTGCAAGACGACATCAAAAAGGTGCTCGCCTATTCCACCGTGTCGCAACTCGGATACATGGCCATGGCACTGGGAGTGGGTGCATGGACCGCAGCGGTGTTTCATCTATTCACCCACGCCTTCTTCAAGGCCAACCTCTTTTTAGGCTCGGGTTCGGTAGCGCATGCGGTGCATAGCTTCGACATGAAGACCCACATGGGAGGGCTGCGCCGCTACATGCCGCGCACCTACGTCACCTTCGTTATCGGGGCCCTCGCACTGGCCGGAATTTTCCCGTTAGCGGGTTTTTGGTCCAAAGACGAAATCCTCGTCGGTACAGGTGGATGGGGACTCTTCGGAGGCACGGGCGCCAACGGTGCCTACACGTTTCATTTGGTCATGGGCTTGGCGGGTGCGGCCCTGACCGCCGCCTACATGACCCGTTGTGTTTACTTGACATTCCACGGCGAATGGCGCGGGGCGCATACGCAAGGCGCTCACCACAGCGTACCTCACGAGTCCGGTCCCCGAATCTTGATACCGCTGTACGTGCTGTCAGGGCTTTCGATCGTTGCGGGTCTTGTCAACCTCCCGCCCGGCATCGGAGTTGTGCCCGATTCGTGGACCGAACGCTTCGGTCACTTCGTGGAACCCGCTGGCGTCGGCTATTTCAGTTCCATTGGGCATGCCACACCAAGCTGGTCGCTTGCTGTGGTGTCGGTCGGAATCGCTATCACCGGAGCGTTACTGGCCTACCGCTACTACTTCGTGCGGGTCGATCGACTGAGCCGCCGACTCGGCAAACCCATCACCGAACTCCCCGACGGCCCCACAACCAAAGGCCTCGGTCGGGCCGGTTACACCCTCTTGGTCAACAAGTACTACCTGGATCACCTTTACACGGGTGTCATCGTCAGGTTCACGAAAGGACCACTTGCTCGAGCCGCGAACTGGGTAAACCAGAACGTTATTGACAGCATTGTTGATGCCTCCGCCGAATCCGCCGTGCGCACCGGTCACATGGTCTACGACAGAATTGACCAGGGCCTTGTTGACGGCTTTGTTGATGGCACAGGCATCGTCTCAGACATCACCGGTCAGGAACTTCGACGCATCAACTCCGGTCGTGTGCAGAGCTACGCCGCAATCCTCTTCGCCGCCGCTGCGCTTGCTGCGGGCGCTTTCGTGATCATCCTCGCGCTATGACCGTCCGACCTGTCGAGCCGCTCGATCCCCCTACGACCCCGAGAAGATCAACATGACCGAATTCCTCGACGACTGGGGCCTCACAGCCATCATCTTCGCTCCGCTTGTGGGGGCGCTGGTGATGATGGCCGTGTCTTCGCGGCGAATCGATCTGCACAAGCGGATCTCGCTGCTGGCTTCCCTTGTCACCCTCGCCATCGGCGTTGCGCTAATGATCGATTTCGATTATGGCGCGGCCGGAACGTTGCAGTTCAGCAGGCAGGAGACCTGGATCAGCGTCATCAACAGCGACTACATCGTGGCACTTGACGGAATGTCCCTGCCGTTGATGATGCTCACCGTGTTCATTATGCCGCTGGTGTTCATCTACTCATGGAACCACATCCCCGCGCCGGGCAATGCCAAGTCATTTTTGATCTTGATGCTGATCCTTGAGACCGGCATGGTGGGCACCTTTCTGGCGCAGGACCTGATCCTCTTCTTCGTGTTCTTCGAAGTGGTCCTGTTGCCCATGTTCTTCATGATCGCAGTGTGGGGTGCCGAGGATCGTCGCTATGCCTCTCTCAAGTTCTTCTTGTACACACTGTTTGGTTCAGCGCTCATGCTGCTCGGTTTCCTTGCGCTGTTTTTCCTGTCCACCGATCCCATTACCGGTGAGGCTCTGCGCACATTCGACATGCGCGAACTGTCCCATGTCGCCGGAGCGGGAATTGCTCGAGGCTCACAATTGTTGATCTTCGGTTCCATGTTCGTCGGGTTCGGTGTGAAGGTGCCGCTCTTCCCGTTCCATACCTGGCTGCCCGACGCGCACACTCAGGCGCCCACGCAGGGCTCGGTGATACTTGCCGCCGTTTTGTTAAAGCTCGGCACCTACGGATTCGTGCGCATAGCAATCCCGATGTTGCCGACCGCGGCGGAGGCCTGGGCCCCGTGGATCGGGCTTACCGCGGTAGTCGGAATCATTTACGGCGCGCTGGGATGCTTGGCTCAGACCGACATGAAACGGCTCATCGCCTTTTCTTCAGTGGCGCACATGGGCTTCGTCATGCTTGGTATAGCCACACTCACAGACTTCGGCATCAACGCCGCCATCTTCGGCATGGTTGCCCACGGCCTTATAACCGGCATGCTCTTCTTCATCGCCGGTTCGGTCAAGGAGCGTTATCACACCCTTGAGATCAAGCGACTGGGAGGAATGCTTGTGCAGGCCCCGCGGCTCGGCTGGATCCTCGGGTTCACCTGCATGGCGTCGCTGGGACTACCCGGACTGGCAGGTTTTTGGGGTGAGTTTCCGGCAATCCTGTCGGCGTACAGTCCCGCCAATGGCCTCACAGATTCGCTCTTTAGGGGCTACATGGTGGTTGCCGCTGTCGGCACCGTACTTGCGGCTGGTTACTTGCTGTGGTTGCTGCAACGCACCGCAATGGGTGAGCCACCCCCCGAGTTCGCCGAAGATCCCCACATAACCGACGTCAACACCGTCGAATGGATCTCCTGGACACCGATCTTGGTCCTTATCTTGTTGTTCGGCATCGCGCCCGGGTTGATCTTTGAGGTAACCGATCCCGCTGTGGTTGCATCAATTGATAATTGCCTGCAGTTCGAAGCTGGCTGCGAAGGCTCCGCCGCCACCGGTAGTTGATCGCAGTGCTTACCGCAGCGGTATTTCTTCGACCTCCGATCGATTGGCATGCCGCGGCGCCCGAACTGACCCTGCTCACTTTCGGCGCGCTGATCACACTCGTTGACATCATTTGGCTTGAGCGAGGTCGCCGCATGACCGGCCCGCTGGCAGCGATTGGGTTGCTCGCCACGATGATCCCGATCATCACGTTGGCCGTGGACGGTACCGACCGGACGATGTTCGACGGTGCTTTCGTTGTAGACGACTACTCGCTGATCATGAAGGCCGTTTTCGTGCTGGCAGGATACGTGGTGGTCTTGTTGTCGACCCACTACATCGCAGAGGGCGACTACTGGGAAAACGAGTACTACGGACTCTTGCTCAGCTCAGTGCTCGGCATGGTGCTAATGACATCGGCACGCGATCTGGTCACGATCTTTGTGGCTTTGGAACTGTTGTCAATTCCGGCCTACATGATGGCGACATGGCGCAAACGCGACCTAAAGAGCAACGAGGCGGGCCTGAAATACTACCTGATGGGGGTGTTCGCCTCCGCTGTGATGCTCTACGGAATGTCGCTGCTCTACGGAATGTCGGGCACAACGCTGCTCAGCGAGATCGGTGCGGCGATAGGCGAGGCCGACCGCCCTGCGGCCGTTGTGGTAGTGGGCGTTATTCTCACGATCGTTGGGTTCGCGTTCAAGGTCTCCGCCGTGCCCTTTCACACCTGGGCGCCCGACACCTATGAGGGTGCACCCACACCTGTCACTGCGTTCATATCGGTCGCTTCCAAGGCGGCTGGCTTTGTGGCGTTGATGAACCTGGTGTTCATCGGGTTTGTGGGCCGAGGCGACGTGTATGAACCATTCATCTGGGTGCTCGCTGCGTTGTCGATGACCGTCGGAAACCTCATCGCTTTGCGCCAGAGCAACCTGGTGCGCATGCTGGCCTACTCCGGTGTGGCCCAAGCTGGCTACATGTTGGCACCGTTGGCGGTTGCGAGTTCGGTGCCGGATTCAGCACTATCGGCGGTTACGAGCTACCTCGTCGTCTACGCCGCTATGAACCTCGGTGCGTTTGGCGTTGTTATCGCCGTGGCACGCAAAACTCGCTCCGCGGAGATCGACTCGTACTCCGGCCTGTTTCGTTACGCACCCGGTCTCACAATGGCTATGACGGTATTCCTGTTCGCCCTGGCGGGGATACCTCCGCTGGGGGGCTGGTGGGCGAAGTTTCGCATCATGGGAGCCGTCATCGAGCCCAACACCGCGTCGGGAGTTATTCTCGGTGTGCTCGTCGCCGTCAACTCGGTGATCGCGCTCTACTATTACGCCCGCGTCGGTATCAAGATGTGGGCCGAGGAGCCCAGTGACGTCACCCCAATCAGGGTGCCACCGGCAATTGGCGCAGCGTTGGTGATCACCGCAGTCGCCACCGTCGCTTTTGGTGTCTATCCCTCTTTGGTCGGCGATGTCACCAAGGTAAGCTTGCTGGCCGGTGGCGGCTGAACCCAAAGGTCACCCGGAGCCCGGTTTGACGTTGGCTCCTCAAGTTGATGTTGGCGGTGCTGCAACGACCGTGCCGAATCCCGAATCGTTGCAGGCGCCGACCGCCGGATCGCAGGCTTGCCAGCTCGATCCCTTGGCGCAGCGCATCGCGAATCGGATCCAATCGCAGGGGCCGATACGAACGTCGGACTTTGTCGAGGCCGCACTCTACGATCCCGAAGAAGGCTTTTACACCACGCGACGAGCAGGACGCCGGGGGGACTACATCACCGCACCCGAGGTCGGTCCGTTGTTCGGGGAGGTCATCGCCCGGGCATTGCAGTGTTGGTGGGTTGATACCGGTAGGCCAGCAAGCTTCGACGTCGTTGAGATCGGGGCCGGGACCGGCGCGCTGGCGCGTTCGGTGCTTGCAAGCGCGGTTCCCGTTGCTCAAGTCATGCGATGGTGGCTGGTTGAGTCGTCGGCCTACCAGCGTGGGTTGCATGCCAGAAGGTTCACGAAGCTGGATGCGGACTCGAAGTTCGGTACTGAGCGCGATCTGTGTTTGTATGGATCTGGTGCTGCTGAGACGGCGGAGTTCCCAACAGCTGACCACCCGGATGGTCAGCGTCAGCAGGGACCCATCTACGTATCCGTCGAACGCCTCGAGCAGGTAACCGGGTCCGCCGCCGTTGTGCTGTTCAACGAGATGCTCGACAACTGCTCGTTTGAGATCATCGAACACAGCGATGGGTTTTGGCGCGAGGTCTTGGTCGCGCTTGATGACAACGGTTGTTTCATCGAAAGTCTTGGCGCGGTCGTGGACAGGCCTGACGTCACCGGCGAACAAGGCGCCCGGATACCGCTTCACCATGCCGGTGTTGAGCTGCTGCAACGGGTGCGCCGACGTCACCGTCACGCCCGCATCGTCGTGTTCGACTATGCCGCACCAACATCGGAACTCATCCGCCGGAGCCCACACTGGTTACGTACCTATGCCGGGCACCGACGCGACCACGACTGGCTGACCAACCCGGGTAGTCGCGATATCACCTGCGACTTGGCCATCGAACAGATAGCCGCCACGTTCGACGATGCCCCCGAGATCACCAGCCAGGCCCGCTGGCTGAAACGTTACGGCATCGACGACCTCGTGAGCGAAGGAAAACACATCTGGATGCAACGAGCAGGTGTGGCCGACCTGGCCGCTATAAAGGCCCGCAGCAGGGTGTCGGAGGCCGAAGCGCTGCTTGATCCCACCGGACTGGGCGGGTTTACGGTTTTCGAATGGGTTGGGACACACTGAGCCAAGGTGCCTGTGAGGTGATGGTTGAACACGCGGCTCCTCAGCCCTCGCCTTCGTAGACTCAGCCGGTATGTCCGAGCCTTCCACTCCTGTCGAGACGCTCGACGCCATCGTCATGGCCGACAACGTTGCTGCCGCACTTTGGCACGTGATTGACACAGGTGATATTGACGCCTTGGTTCCTGAGCTCCGGGCTCTGAGAATGGAGCAGGACCCCATCCATCGCCACAAAGACGTGCTTGCCCACACGGTTGCAGTCGTGGCGAAGACACCGGCGGATCTCACTGTGCGCCTCGCAGCCTTGTTTCACGACATCGCCAAACCAAGGACCCGCAGCTACGAACACGGCGGGGTGACGTTTCGTGACCACGAACTCGTGGGTGCGCGGATCACACGCAAGCGGATGAGGGCGATGGGATATCACCGACAGATGGTCCACGACGTGTCGGAACTGGTGCGACTATCCGGCCGGTTCAAAGGCTACGACCACACCTGGAGTGATGCTGCCGTGCGACGTTACGCACGTGACGCCGGGCATCTGCTCGCCAAACTCAACGCGCTCGTGCGCTCGGACTGCACCACCCGCAACCAACAAAAGGCACAGAACCTGCAGCACGCAATGGATGACCTTGAGCGGCGTATCGCGGACCTGGCCAAGCAGGACCGACGAGCAGCCGAACGTCCCCAGATCGACGGCGCAGCCGTCATGTCGCACCTCGGCATCGGCCCCGGCCCGGCCGTCGGCCGGGTTATGGCCTGGTTGCTGGAACTCAAGCGAAGCACAGGCGAGATCCCCGAAGACGAACTGTATGCCCGTCTTGATGCCTTCTGGGAGAGGCAGCGAGCGTCAACTCGATCTTCGTGAAGACGCGGTCGTTGCGGACTCACCACCAATATCAACAGAGAATCCACCAGCGGAATAGGCCACCCACCCGGTACGACCCCGCTGTTCGTTGCGGGTCCGCCCCGTTGACCCGCAGCGGTAAGATGCCAGTATGCACGTAGGGATCCTCGGTGTCACAGGCCAGGTCGGTGCTGTCATGCTTGACGTCTTGGCCGGGCGCAATCTGGACGTCACCTCGCTGCGTGTATTTGCCTCAGGACGTTCTGCGGGCAAAACCATTGAGTGGCGCGGTGCGGTCATCGCCGTCGAAGACGCGGCCGTCGCCGACTTCGACGGACTCGACGTCTGCTTGTTCTCAGCGGGGGCCACCATAAGCCGACAGATCGCCCCGACGGCCGCAGCCGCAGGCGCGATAGTCATCGACAACTCCTCGGCGTGGAGGATGGACCCGGCTGTGCCGCTTGTCGTGCCGGAAGTCAACGCCCACGCCTTGGCTCGGATTTCCAAAGGAATCGTCGCCAACCCCAACTGCACCACCATGGTCGCCATGCCGGTTATGAGTCCGTTAGCGGAACTGGCTGGCCTCCGCTCGATGGTGGTGTCCACATATCAAGCCGTGTCGGGTGCGGGACGCTCGGGTGTGCGAGAGCTCGACGAGCAAGTTCAAAAGGTCGGCGTGCAGGGGCCCGAGCTCACCCTTGACGGGTCTTCGGCTGGCCTTGAGCGTGGCGACAATTTCATCAAGCCAATTGCCTTCAACGTTGTACCGCTCGCAGGATCAATTCTCAACGATGGCAGCAACGACACCAACGAGGAGCGAAAACTACGAGACGAGAGTCGCAAGATCCTCGGACTACCGGAGCTCGAGGTTTCCGCCACCTGCGTACGGGTGCCCGTCTATACGGGGCATTCGATGTCGATCAACGCTCGCTTCTCGTCACCCGTCTCCCCCAAACAGGCACGTGAACTGCTCGCTGACACATCCGGGGTCGTGCTGAGCGACGTTCCCACACCTCTGCAAGCGGCCGGGGCTGATCCCACCTACGTGGGTCGTATACGTGTTGACCCCACCGTTGAGCACGGGCTGAGCCTGTTTCTGTCGGGCGACAACCTCCGCAAAGGGGCCGCTCTCAACGCTGTTCAGATCGCCGAATCTCTGGCGAACTTCAACTGAGCTGCGCCGCTGGGTGCTGGTTCCGGCTAAGGGCCGAGGATACGCTCCGGCGAAACGAGCACTGCAACCCTTTTCTCTTCGGCCATGACCCTGTCGAATTCGTCCCAGTCTTCGTGAGTGCCTCCGGCGGCGAGGAACACAGCGCGCAACAGAGCTGAAAGGCCGCCCGCCCCGGCGTCGGCGTCGCTGTCGATCACCTCGGAAGGTCCCTCTACACCAACCCAGCGCCAGCCACGACGAAACGTCACCGATGCCCGACTGACCGCGCGCACACGCGCTACCTTTGCGACCTGTCCACGGGCGACGAAGGCAACGGTGTCGTTACCGGTTCTGGGATGCACCAGCGGCCCAGCGTTCACAACCGATGCGTGCACCGAGCCGTCTGCTCGTGTGACCGCCACGACACACAGTCCGGTTTCCACCGATGCCAGCTGCTTGACATCATCAAAATCAGCCATCGTCGCTGAGCTTAGCATTGGCGCGATATCGCTTGTGAAGATCGGTTCGTGTTGCCCAACTCAGTGATGAGACCCAACCAACGAGAGCATCTAGACTGCGCACGCGAACATCCGGGGATTCTTGTGAAGAAACGCGCAACGATCACCGGCTGGGGCAAGTGCGTTCCACCGGTGAAGCTCACCAACGCCGACCTTGAGGAATTGGTCGACACCGACAGCGAATGGATCGTCGAACGCACGGGTATCCATGAACGAGGGATCTCCCACGTTGAGGTCACCGATTTGGCCGAGGTGGCGGCACTTCGCGCTATCGCTGCGGCTGGTTTGACCGTAGCTGACATTGACCTGCTTTGTGTCGCCACCGTGACGCCCGAAATCACCTGTCCCAGCCAGGCCTGCACTCTGCAGGAGCGTCTCGGTGCCCAGAATTCCGCCGCGTTCGACCTCAATGCCGCCTGCAGCGGTTGGGTGTATGGCAGTTCCGTGGTGTCGTCAATGATCGAATCGGGAGTGGCCAGTAACGTCTTGCTTGTCGGGGCGGAAAAGCTCCACTTCGTCATGGACTACTGGGACCGGGCCACCTGCATCCTCTTCGGTGACGGCGCCGGTGCTGTGGTTATGCAGCCGTCCACCGCCGGTGACGGGATACTCGCCCATGACCTTGGTGCTGACGGCAAGCAGGGCCGCACCATGGTGTTTCCAACCCTCGGTACCCGAGGCGAGATCTTGCGCCAGCGCAACCCCTTTGTGGACCGCCTTCACTTTGAGGGTCGCAATGTTTATAAGATCGCGGTACGGGGAATGGAGAACTCCGTGCGTCGAGCTCTGCGTCGTGCAGAACTGTCTCCCGAAGACGTGGATCTTGTGGTCCCACATCAGGCCAACGAACGGATCATTGACGCGGCGACGCGGCGCCTGGGGCTTGCTTCGGACAAGGTAATGGTCAACATTTCCAACCACGGGAACTCTGCGGCAGCGTCGATTCCGATGGCCTTGACCGACGCGCTGCATGCGGGGCGAATCGGGCCTGGGGCGGTAGTGGTTCAGACAGCCTTCGGAGGTGGGGTTACCTGGGGGTCCACGGTGATCCGCTGGGGCGAGCGCACTACCCCGATCAATGACAGCGACGTTGAATTGCCGTCAACGGACCTGAGCGTCTTTGAAATCCTCGCTGAGAACCGGGAGTTCTTCGCGCCTTTCCATAGCGAGGATCCGTAACGCCAACGCGGCCTGATACGCCTTGAGGGTCTTCAGGACTTTCGTCTTGGCAACCATCGACGGATAAGCCCCGCCTCGGCGCTGACGTCGTCGGCTGCTTCAACATTCACACCGCTGCCGCCGCGACGGCTTGCGCTCTCGGCCAAGGTGTCCTCCAGGACCTCGTGGTGCTGTCGGAACCCTGAAATAAATCCCTGTGCCGTCGCCGCGAACGGCAGCGATAACAACGCTCCCACCACCCCGAGCAGAGCGGCACCGGCGAGCACAGATCCAAAGGCAACAGCCACGTGGATCTCCATCGTTTGGGCTGTGATCCGTGGCGCAAACAGGAAGTTCTCAACTTGCTGATAGACGATCACGACCACGAGGACCAACAGACCCGTGCTCGGATCCTCAAGAGCGGACACGAGTACGGGCAGCGCACCGGCGATGTAGGTACCGACGACAGGGATGAACTGCGACATGACGCCCAGCCACACAGCAAGAGGCACGGGGAACGGCACATCAATGATGGTGAAGGCAATCCAATGCACGACCGACGACACGAAACCGAGCACCAGACGCGAATAGATGTAGCCACCGGTCTTGTCGATGGCGAGATCCCAGACCGCCAGAACCGTACGCTGACGCTCTGGTGCCAGAAACGAACACACGACCCGACGCAGCTTCGGCCCTTCAGCCACAAGATAGTACAGAAACAACCCAACAGTGAATGCCTGGAACACCACGTTTACGACGGCGGTGCCGACATTCAACACATCATCAGCGAAACGGCCAGCCAGATCCTGAATCCCACCGCCTTCTACGAACTCGTCGCTCACTCGCTGCAGGTCCAAGTCATCGTCGATATTGTCCTGTAACCAACCCTCAAGGTCTTCCACGTACCTGGGTGCCTCACCGATAAAGCTGTTGAGCTGGGTAGCCATTGCTGTGCCGACGGCGGCGGAGAACCCGACGAGCCCGATCAGAGTGGCCACAAAAACGAGCCAGACACCGAGCCCACGCCGGATTCCCCAGCGCTCCAATCGATTAACGGCTGGTTCGATGGCAAAGGAAAGAAACAGCGAGATCAAGATGACGATCAGAAGCGGTCTCAGGGCGCGGATCGCCCCGGTGCCCAGGTAGACAATCACCCATCCCACCCAGAACAACACGATCGCTTTGATCAGCCACACAGGCACCTTCCTGTCGGAAGGTCCTGGCATGTCAACCGCGCTGTAACTGCTGTCGGCCATTGGTGCTGAACCTAATCGCTGCGTGTTGGTGGTGTTTGATTGCCTGACCCTGTTCGGCCCAGCCGTTCTCGTCGGTTGTTGTTGGCATCGCTACGAGACCCCGTTACGCTGCTCTGACCGTTGACGGGCTCGCCCCGTTGCTCAGCTCGATGTCCGTGCAGGCCCGAGGGAACCGCACGGCAAATCCCAACTAACGCTCCGCCGGGCTTGCCCGAGCGGAGCGTTGATGTGAGCGGCCGACCCCGGCCGACATGTATCCATACCGAAACAACAATCCACACAGGAACAGCCATGGCCACCAAGGCGATAGTCGGCGAGAAGCTCGGCATGACCCAGGTCTGGGACGAAGACAGCCGCGTGGTTTCGGTCACGGTGTTGCGCGTGCCGCCCTGCCGCGTGGTCCAGGTCAAAACACCTGAAACCGACGGCTACAGCGCTATTCAGGTCACCCGTGGCGTGCAAGATCCCGCCAAGCTCACGCGCCCCGAGGCTGGTCATTTCGACACCGCCGGTGTTGAGCCGGGCCGTTTGCTGGTCGAACTTCGACTTGACGACGTGAGCGGCTACACCGTCGGCCAACAAATTGCCGCCGATCTTGTAGCGCAGGGCTCGCTTGTGGACGTCACAGCCGTGTCCAAAGGCAAAGGCTTCAGCGGCGTCATGAAACGCCATGGTTTCGCCGGTGCGCCTGCCAGCCACGGGGCCCACAAGGTTCACCGCAAACCGGGCGCAATCGGGCAATGCGCCACCCCGAGTCGTGTGTTCAAGGGCAAGAAACTGCCGGGCCGTCATGGTGCAACCAAAACCACAACTCTCAACCTTGAAGTGATCACCAGCGACGTTGACGCTGGAGTGATCCTCGTTAAGGGTTCCGTACCCGGACCTCGCGGCGCCATCGTCGTGATCCGCGACGCAGTGAAGGGCCGATGACCATGGTTGAGGCGCTGATACGGACCCAGACCGGCGACCGTGTGGGAACAGCCGAATTGGAAGAGTCCGTCTTCGGTATTGAACGCAACATGGCTGTGATGCATCAGGTGGTCAACGCCCAGCTCGCAGCCAGACGGGCCGGAACGCACTCCACCAAGACCCGGGCCGAGGTACGCGGCGGTGGAGCGAAGCCGTGGCGCCAAAAAGGTACCGGTCGGGCCCGAGCTGGCAGCTCCCGTCTTCCTCACTGGCGAGGGGGTGGTGTTGCCCATGGCCCCAAGCCACGCGACCACAGTCAGCGAACCCCCAAGAAGATGAAGCGGTTGGCTTTGCGGTCCGCTCTGTCTGATCGTGCAGGCGACGGTAATGTAGTCGTCGTTGATTGCTGGACATTCAACGAGCCCCGCACTCGTGACGCCGTCGCCGCTCTTGATGCGCTTGGTGCCGTCGGCAAGGTCCTGATCGTTCTGGGCGACGGCGATGTCATCGCCCACAAGAGCTTCCGTAACCTCGGTCACGTCCACTGCCTGCAAGTGCGTGAACTCAACACTTACGATGTCCTTGATAGTGACGTCGTGATCTTTACGATCGAGACCCTCGCGGAGGCTCAGAACGACAACGCCGTCCGCATTAAGGAGGCGAGGGATCCTGGTGCAGCCTTTGGTGTCGAATCCTCCGATAAAGGTGAGAACTCATGAAGGACTATCGTGATGTCCTGATCAGGCCGGTCGTTTCGGAAAAGTCCTATGGCCTGCTTGAGGAGAACGTCTACACCTTTTTGGTGGCGCCCAGCGCCTCCAAGCCCGAGATCCGCGATGCGGTTGAGCACCTCTTTGACGTTAAGGTCGTCAAGGTCAATACCTTGAACCGCAAAGGCAAACGAATTCGAAATCGTCGCGCCGCTGCCATGGGACGTCGTCCGGACCGCAGGCGAGCATTTGTCACCCTGGCCGAGGGTGACGCGATTGAACTGTTTGAGGCCTGATCCATGGCTATCCGTTCCCGCAAACCGACCAGCCCAGGCCGCCGGGCCCAGACCTCATCGGACTTCTCCGAGATCACCAGGTCAACCCCTGAAAAGGCCCTGCTTGCCCCCAAAAAGGCCACGGGAGGACGCAACAACCACGGCCGCAAGACGTCACGCCACCGCGGCGGTGGCCACAAGCGGCGATACCGCGTTATCGATTTCCGCCGCACCAAAGACGGTGTGTTAGCTACGGTGGCGTCGTTGGAATACGACCCGAATCGAACCTGCAACATCGCTTTGCTTCACTATCACGACGGCGAGAAACGCTACATTCTCGCTCCCCGAAATCTGCAGGTCGGCGATCTTGTTGAGTCGGGCCCGCAGGCGGAGATTCGCCCCGGTAACGCTGTGCCTATCCGCAATATCCCCGTTGGTACGGTGATCCACAACGTTGAGCTGAAGCCTGCCGCCGGAGCCAAACTGGGTCGCGCGGCCGGGGCGGCCATTCAGTTGGTGGCCAAACAGGGAGATTTCGCTACTCTGCGACTGCCTAGCTCGGAGATGCGCCGGGTGCCTATTGACTGCCGGGCCACCGTGGGTGAGGTGGGCAATGCCCAGCATGAACTGATCAAGATTGGCAAGGCGGGCCGCAATCGTTGGCGGGGGATCAAGCCTCAGACCCGTGGTGTCGTGATGAATCCCGTCGATCACCCCCATGGCGGAGGCGAAGGCAAGACCTCCGGTGGCCGTCATCCAGTTTCGCCATGGGGCAAGCCCGAAGGCAGAACACGTCGGGCCAACAAGGAATCCAACAACCTGATCGTGCGCCGCCGCAGGACGCGCGGATCGCGGAGGTAACACCCATGCCGCGCAGCCTGAAAAAGGGCCCTTTCGTAGACGATCACCTGCTCCGCAAGATTGATCGTCTCAACGAAGCCGGAGAGAAAAAGGTCGTCAAGACTTGGTCTCGACGCTCCACGATCATTCCGGACATGATTGGCCACACCCTCGCAGTTCATGACGGCCGCAAGCACGTGCCTGTCTATGTGACCGAGTCGATGGTCGGTCACAAACTCGGCGAGTTTGCCCCCACCCGGACATTTCGTTTCCATGCGGGCCAAGAGCGGGGAGCGCGTCGATGACTGGCACCATCACCGATACGACGCCCACTACCAAAGCGAAACTGCGCAACCTGCGCACGTCGGCCTTCAAGGCTCGTGAGGTGCTCGACCTGATTCGACACAAGAGTTACTCCGAAGCATCGGAGATCCTTGAGTTCTCCGAGCGCGCAGTCTCCCGCGATATCGCCAAGGTGCTTGATTCGGCTGTGGCGAACGCCGAGCACAACGATTATCAGGTCGCCGAGGAACTCTACGTGTCGGCTTGTTACGCCGATGAGGGTCCGACGCTCAAACGCTGGCGTCCACGGGCCCGCGGTCGTGCCACGAGCATTCTCAAGCGCACCTGTCATGTCACCGTCGTTGTGAGCCGCTATGACAGTGCGACACTTGAACGGGCCCAAAATGCCCCGGCGCGCCGGGCAGCCGCAACGGGCGGGACCGAAGCCCGCCGTCGTCGGGTGCTGCAATCGCTGAGGTCAAGGACGGCGAGCAGACGTGCTGAGGATCCCGATGACGAAGTCGCCGAGCCGACCGTCTCCGAGCAGGCCGCTGAAATCGTCGCTCTTACTGCTGCCTCCATCGAAGCTGCCGACTCCAGAGATCCAGGCGACGACCAGGATCTACCGGACGGAGCGGACCTTGACAATAGTGACGGGCTCAACGATTCCGTCGAGGCGGCCGAAGAGGACAAGTTGTAGACCATGGGACAAAAGATCAACCCTTACGGCTTCAGGTTGGGAGTAACCACAGACTGGAAGAGTCGCTGGTTCGCCGATCGCAAGGAGTACGCCGACAATGTGGTCGAGGATTGGCAGATCCGCAACTACCTGCTCACCGAACTGCCACATGCCGCCATCAGCCGTGTTGAGGTTGAGCGCACCCGTGAACGTTTGCGAATAGACGTTCACACCGCCCGCCCGGGCATCGTAATCGGGCGGCGCGGGTCTGAAGCCGACCGGCTTCGGACAGGTCTCGCTGCAATCAGCGGAAACCCCAAGGTCCAGCTCAACATTCAAGAGATCAAGCAACCTGAACTTGATGCGGTTCTGATCGCCCAGGGCATCGCCGATCAGCTTGCGGGACGAGTTGCATTTCGGCGTGCGATGAAACGTGCCGTGCAAAACGCCCAGAAAGCAGGAGCGCTCGGCATTCGGGTTCAGTGTTCGGGCCGACTTGGTGGTTCCGAAATGGCTCGTACGGAGTGGTACCGGGAGGGTCGAGTTCCGCTGCACACCCTTAGATCTGATGTTGACTACGGATTCCGGGAAGCGCGAACAACCGCGGGACGTATCGGTGTCAAGGTCTGGCTGTACAAGGGAGACATCCTCCCCTACAAAACCCACGCCGAAGATAAGGCCACTCTCGAAGCCGCAATGGCTGCAGGCGAAACCAGCGGGCAGTCCAGACCCAGACGGATCGTGTCAAGCGCGGCTGCCCGGCGCCGGGTGTCCACACCACAAACCGACGCCGAGTCCGACGCCGAACCCGCACCGTTGATTCCCGAAGCCGATCCCGAGTTCGAGAAGCTCCTTGACGAGGAGGACGCCATTGAGGCCTCCACCCGCGAGCACAGCGAAACCCCGCACTTTCGTACCGATGATTGAGTTGTCGCCATGTTGATGCCCAAAAAGGTCAAGCATCGAAAACACCACCGCGGACGCACCAAGGGAACGTCAAGAGGACGTGCTGAGGTCACCTACGGCGACTACGGCATCCAGGCACTCGAGCCGGGATGGATAACCGCACGTCAGATCGAAGCAGCCCGTGTCGCCATGACCCGACACATCAAGCGAGGCGGCAAAGTGTGGATCAACGTCTTCCCCGACAAGCCCGTCACCCAAAAACCAGCCGAAACCCGGATGGGTTCGGGCAAAGGCAACCCAGAAAAATGGGTCGCTGTAGTGCGTCCGGGTCGGGTGATGTTTGAGTTGACCTACCACGACGAAGCAATTGCACGCGCCGCTATTGATCGCGCCATCCAGAAGCTGCCGATCAAGGCGCGTTTCATCAGTCGCGAGGAGGCGTTTTAATGGCCAAGGCCAAAGCTCTTGTGCAACTCGGAGACACCGACCTCGCCGAACGGCTTGACGAAGCCAAACAGGAGTTGTTCAATCTACGATTCCAGCTCGCCACCGGCCAGCTCGACGATTCGTCGCGTGTTCGTCGCACCAAAAGGGAGATCGCTCGCGTTCTCACCGAAATCCGTGCGCGTGAAATCGCCGACGCCGAGGCACTGGCCCCAGCTCTTGAGGAGGTTCGCTGATGGCGGATCAGACAAAAGGCCGCAACGCCCGAAAGGTTCGAGATGGTCTGGTCGTGTCCGACAAGATGGACAAGACCGTGGTGGTGGAGACCGTCGATCGAGTACGCCATGCGCGTTACGCCAAGACGGTTCAACGAAACAAGCGTCTACACGTCCACGATGAGGACAACACCCTCAACCTGGGCGACCGGGTCCGCGTGCAGGAAACCCGCCCGATCTCAAAGAACAAGCGTTGGCGACTGCTGGAGATCCTGGAGCGAGCGAAATGATCCAGCAGGAATCCCGTCTGCGGGTCGCCGATAACTCCGGTGCCAAGGAGGTCCTGTGCATCAAGGTGCTCGGTGGATCGAAGCGACGTTATGCCTCAATTGGCGACGTTCTCGTCGCCACCGTCAAAGACGCCATACCGAGCGCGACTGTCAAGCGCGGAGATGTAGTGAAGTGTGTTGTGGTTCGGGTGAAAAAGGAAAAGCGTCGCCCGGACGGCAGCTACATCCGTTTTGATGAGAATGCGGCGGTGTTGATCAACGACCAGCACCAGCCACGCGGCACTCGTATCTTCGGCCCGGTCGGACGCGAACTCCGCGACAAACAGTTCATGCGTATCGTTTCTCTGGCGCCGGAGGTTCTGTGATGAACACCAAATTCCGACACCCAGAACCTGTCCACATGCGCTTTGAGCGAATGGCGGTACTGTCGTGAAGATCATCAAAGGCGACCGTGTCGTTGTCTTGTCCGGTAAGGACCGCGGTGCCCAAGGCATCGTCGAAAAGGCCTTTCCAGCTATCGGTAAGGTCATTGTTGAAGGTGTCAACATCGCTCGCAAGCATCAAGCCCCCACCCGCGGTGATCAACAAGGCGGGATAATTGACAAGGCGATGCCCATCCAAGTGTCCAACGTCGCGGTGATCAGCCCCAAAGACAACAAAGCAACCCGCGTGGGTTACCGAATCGAAGCCAACGGCACCAAGGTCCGTATCTGTCGCCGAACGGGAGCCGAGATCAAGTGAGCACCTCCGTCCGACCCCGTATGCGCAGCAGGTACGAAACCGAAATGCGAGCAGCCCTTCAGCAAGAACTGGGCCTCCCGAACGTGATGATGGTGCCGAAGCTTGACAAGATCGTGCTCAATATGGGCGTGGGGGAAGCGGTCGTTCAGGCCAAGCTGCTTGAAGGCGCAATGGCAGATATGGAAACCATCGCTGGTCAGAAGCCGGTCGTGACCCGAGCCAGGAAGTCGCTCGCAGGGTTCAAGCTGAGAGCGGGACAGGCAATCGGCTGCAAGGTCACCCTCCGCGGAGCTCGAATGTACGAGTTCTTTGATCGTTTGGTTTCGCTGGCGATACCGCGGATACGCGACTTCCGTGGGCTGTCGCCGAGATCCTTTGACGGTCATGGCAACTACACGTTCGGCGTCACAGAACAACTTATTTTTCCCGAAATCGACTACGACAAAGTCGAAGCCATAAGGGGAATGGACATCACAATCGTAACGACGGCTACCGAGGACGAACATGCACGGGCGCTGCTAACAGCGCTCGGGTTTCCGTTCAGAACACAGGGACACTGATCCATGGCTAAGAAAGCTCTTGCCAAGAAACAACAGCGCACCCCGAAATTCAGAGTGCGTGCCTACACCCGGTGCCGTCGATGCGGTCGACCGCATTCGGTGTACCGCAAGTTTGGCCTATGTCGGATTTGTTTACGCAAGATGGCCCACGCCGGTGAGTTACCAGGCGTGAAGAAGGCGAGCTGGTGAGGAGAAAAAGGCAGCAACTATGACGATGACAGACCCGATTGCCGACATGCTGACCCGCATTCGCAACGCCAACGTGGCCATGCATGATGATGTGGCGATGCCCTCCTCCAAGCAACGGCGCGCACTGGCGGAGGTGCTGATGCGGGAGGGATACATTGCCTCCTTCGAAGAGACCGACAATGTCACCAAACCCGGCAAGACGCTTACGATCGCAATGAAGTACAGTCCCGAACGCGCACGTGTGATTTCGGGACTACGGCGCGTGTCCAAGCCCGGGCTCCGCATCTATCGCCGACGTCACGAGATCCCGCGTGTTCAAGGCGGGCTCGGTGTGGCCGTGGTGTCAACCAACAAGGGGCTCATGTCGGATCGCGAAGCTCGCAGGAATCGCATGGGCGGCGAAATCCTGTGTTTCGTGTGGTGAGCGAGATGAAGAGGAATCAATGTCTCGAGTAGGCAAGGCTCCCATCACTATTCCAGCTGATGTGGAGGTGTCAATTGATGGTTCCACCGTCACCGTAAAGGGCTCACGGGGAACTCTCGTGCGGGAACTACCCGCCGGGATCAGTGCGCGCACAGACAACGAATCTCTGCTTGTGGAGCGCCCCGACGACAGTTCCGGATCCAAGGCGTTACACGGCCTGAGTAGGTCACTGGTCAACAACATGGTTATCGGAGTGAGCCAAGGTTTCACCAAGGAACTGCAGATCCGAGGAGTCGGCTATAGAGCAATCGCCAAAGGACCGGGTTCCTTGGAGTTGGCGCTTGGTTTCAGTCATCCAGTAAAGATCTCCGCGCCGTCCGGCATTGAGTTTGAGGTACCGATCCAGACTCAGATCCTCATCAAAGGGATTGACAAGCAGCTTGTGGGACAGGTAGCCGCCGACATCCGCAAGTGGCGCAAGCCCGAGCCTTACAAGGGTAAAGGTATCCGCTATCTCGGCGAGCGAGTGATCCGCAAATCCGGAAAGGCGGCGAAATAGTCATGTCGGTTACGTCACCGAGTCCAGGTTCGACAAGAAGTCGCCGCCAGGCCCGTATTCGGCGGCACCATCGTGTTCGCAAGATCCTAAAGGGCACACCCGAGCGCCCACGCTTGGCCGTTTTTCGCTCCAGTCGACATATCTCCGCTCAGCTAATCGACGACACGGCTGGAACTACCTTGGCTTCGGCCTCCACAACCGAATCCGAATTGCGCTCTCACCACAATGGCAACATACAAGCCGCGTCCCTGATCGGGTCTGTACTCGCGCAGCGAGCGCTGGCGGCTGGCGTTGAGTCTGTAGTGTTTGATCGCGGCGGTTTTCGTTACCACGGTCGGGTGGCGGCACTAGCCGAAGCAGCCCGCGAAGGAGGACTCAGGTTCTGATGGCCTTTACCCGCAACAACGAACGCGACAATCCCCGCGACGGCGGTCAAGGCCTCCGCGAGGCTCGCGTTATCAACATCAATCGTGTGGCCAAAGTCGTAAAAGGCGGGCGTCGTTTCTCTTTCAGTGCGCTGGTCGTGATAGGCGACGGTGCCGGTAGGGTCGGCCTCGGGTACGGCAAGGCCAAAGAGGTTCCTCTCGCCATCCAAAAAGGCACGGACGAAGCCCGGCGCAGCCTGTTTTCGGTGCCAATGGCGGGTTCCACTATCGTGCACGAAACAATCGGCGAACTAGGCGCCGGGCGTGTCATGTTGAAACCAGCCGCCCCAGGTACCGGAGTGATCGCTGGCGGGGCCGCCCGAGCTATTCTTGAAGAAGCTGGCATACATGATGTGTTGTGCAAATCGTTGGGCTCACCCAACCACATCAACGTGGCCCGTGCCACCATCAACGGCCTCAAGAGCTTGCGTCGCCCTGACGAGGTAGCTCGTCTGCGGGGCCTTGAGCCGGACCAGTTCGTTCCAGCGGCTTTGTGGAAGGCGTATCGTGAGACCGAAAGCGCTGCCTCCGCGGCTTCCGCTGCGTTGGGTGAAGCATCGTGACGGAACTCAAAGTCACCCAGGTTCGCAGTTCGATTGGCTGCAAACCCAAACAACGCGGCACGTTGCGAGCACTGGGCCTGCGAGGCATTGGTCGTAGCAACACACATCGGGACCGCCCAGAGATCCGCGGCATGATCGCCCGTGTTTCTCATCTTGTTGAGGTAATCGAGACCGAAAAATGATCAAGCTTCACGATCTCCAACCGCCGGCGGGTTCAAGCCGCCGCCGCAAGCGTAAGGGCCGCGGTATCGCTGGCAAGGGCGGAAAGACCGCAGGCCGAGGCACCAAAGGACAACGCGCCCGTGGCACTGTGCCGATCGGATTCGAGGGCGGCCAGATGCCGTTGCTGCGTCGCGTGCCCAAGCTGCGTGGTTTCACCAACCCGTTCCGTGTCGAATACCAGCCGGTCAACCTCGACACGATCGCCCAGACAGGCTTACACGAGATAGATCCGGAGATTCTGTACAGCCGGGGGCTTGTTTCCAAGGGTGCGCTGATAAAGATCCTCGGCCGTGGCGAGATCAACTTGGCGGTCCGCGTACGTGCCCACGCCTTTTCGCGCTCCGCGACGGAGGCAATCACCGCAGCCGGAGGCACCGTTCACACACTTGACCTGCCGTGGAAGGTCCGTCGGCCACACGGAAGCTTTAACCAACACACCAACCGCTGATCGCGACGGCTCAACGCCAAACAGGCCCCGGGAGGTCATCAATGCTGCAGCAAGTGCTCAACATGTTCCGGGTCGCCGACCTGCGACGCAAGATCCTATTCACGCTGTTCATAATCGCTATTTACCGGCTGGGGGCGTTCATCTACGCTCCGGGTGTTGATCCCGAAGCCGTGCAACTTCTGCGGGATCAGGCAAACCAGGGCGGCATCTTGGGTTTCATGCAGCTGTTCTCCGGGGGTGCGCTCACACTGCTGTCGATATTTGCGTTGGGCATCATGCCCTACATCACGTCGTCGATCATCATGCAGATCCTTGGTGTCGTAATTCCCAAGATCGAGCAGTGGCAGCAGCAGGGGGCTGTGGGCCAGCGCCGCATCACGCAATTGACCCGCTACATGACAATCGGCATAGCGGTGGTGCAGTCCACGAGTTTTGCGTTCTTGTTCCACAATGGTGGGATCCTCGGAACCGAGGTTGATCTCCTTCCGCGGTTCAATGCATGGACCGTTTTCGTGGTGGTGCTCACCTTGACCTGTGGCACAGCGTTGTTGATGTGGATGGGTGAACTCATCACCCAGCGCGGCATCGGTAACGGCATGTCGCTATTGATCTTCACCAGTGTCGTGTCCAGCTTTCCAGCTCAGGGAGCGCTGGTTCAGGCCGAAAACGGAAATGGCGCACTAATCGGGTTGATCGTTGTAGCGGTGGCGTTGCTTTGCTGCATTGTGTTCGTTGAACAAGGTCAGCGGCGTATTCCCGTTCAGTTCGCAAAGCGCGTTGTCGGAAGGCGGATGTACGGCGGCCAAAGCACCTATATCCCGCTCAAGGTCAACCAATCTGGGGTAATCCCGATCATCTTCGCTAGTTCGGTGCTGTACCTACCAAACCTGATTGCAGTGGCTTTGCCCAATTCGGGATGGGGAGGTTGGATTCAGAGGTGGGTCGACGATCATCTCGTTGACCCGAGCGATCCGGTCTACCTGGCAGTGTTCGGAGTGATGATCGTGGGCTTTTCCTATTTCTATACAGCCATCACCTTTGATCCCGCCAAGCAGGCAGACACGATCCGTAAACAGGGTGGATTCATTCCCGGAATCCGGCCTGGTCCTCAAACCGAGCGGTACCTAGCCCGGATACTGTCGCGTATCACGTTCCCAGGAGCGATGTTCATTGCCGCGGTTGCGTTGGTGCCTTCAATCCTGATAGCGGTCACGCTTGGTTCGGGAACATCGGGTGGTGGCTACGGTGGAGGCGCGGGTGGCTTCGCGTTCGGCGGTATTTCGTTGCTCATCGCCTCCGGCGTTGCTTTGGAGACCATGAAGCAGATTGATAGCCAGTTGACCATGCGCAACTACGAAGGCTTTCTCAAGTGAGGATGGCATCTGACCCCCCACAAAGGGACCTTGAACTCCGTTGTGTGAGTGTTGCCCGGTGAGCACCGATCGGGTGTTGCGCATGGTGATCTTGGGCAGGCAAGGCTCCGGCAAGGGCACCCAGTCGGTGCGGGTATCTGAGACCTATGGGTGCGTGCACGTTTCCACCGGCGAGATGCTGCGTACGGCGGTATCCGCCGGTACCGAACTCGGCCGTCGGGCCGACTTGATCATGAAGGCTGGCGATCTTGTGGGCGACGACATCATGAATGGAATCGTCGCGGAACGTCTCTCCTGCCAAGACATCGTGAACCGCGGCGTGCTACTTGACGGCTTCCCCCGCACCGCCGAGCAGGGTGACGCTCTGGCAGCCATCCTTGACGATCTGGACCACTCCCTTACGCTTGCCGTGAACATTGAGGTTGGGGTTGCTGAAGTCGCCCGGCGCATGTCGGAAAGAGGGCGTGACGACGACACCTCCGAAGCAATTGCGCAGCGCCTTGCGCTCTACGAACAGCAAACCGCTCCTTTGCTTGATTGGTTCTCGGATCGTCGAATGCTTGAGACGGTTGATGGGATGGGCAGCGAGGCGGAGGTATTCGAACGGTTGCGTGATGTGATCGACAGGCGTCTTGGTGGTGATTAGGCTGTGAATGGTGCGTTGACCATCGGGTCCGACGATCAACGCGCGGCGGCGTGCTGTCGCCATCCTGGGAGTTCGGATGCAGGTAGGTTGGCCGCTGCGACGCCACCCGGTATCATAGACGAACGGCCTGTCGGACGACGGGCCGTTCGTGTCTGCCATCGTGGTAGGGCATTCCCAGGAGGTTCGGTCCTGCCGAAGCAGAAAGAAGATGCGATAGTTCTGGAGGGCACGGTCACCGAGTCGCTTCCGAACGCCATGTTTCGCGTTGAACTGGAGAACGGTCCGGCCGTCTTGGCCCACATAAGCGGCAAGATGCGCATGCACTACATCCGGATTCTGCCCGGCGATCGTGTTCAGGTGGAGTTGACCCCATACGACCTCAAACGAGGTCGTATCACTTACCGCTATAAGTAGCGGTAGATGGTCCGAACACGCACCGAGATCAAAAAATGAAAGTTCGAGCAAGCGCCAAGAAGATCTGTGACAAGTGCAAGGTGATTCGTCGCCGTGGCACCGTCATGGTTATATGCGAAAACCCACGCCACAAGCAGAGGCAGGGCTGAAATGGCCAGGATTAGCGGTGTTGACATCCCCCGCGACAAGCACATCAAATACAGCCTCACCTACATTTACGGGATCGGCCCTTCTGTTTCCGGTGATCTCTGTGAGGTCACCGGTGTCGATCCCGCCACCAGGGTTCGGGATCTGACCGACGAAGAAATCGCTCGGCTGAGGTCATACATCAATGCCGAACTCAAAGTTGAGGGCGATCTTCGTCGTGAGGTGTCCCAGGACATCAAACGCAAGATGGAGATCGGCTGTTATCAGGGTCTGCGCCATCGTCGTGGATTGCCTGTCCGGGGGCAGCGCACACATACGAACGCACGAACACGCAAGGGTCCCAAGAAGACCGTTGCCGGAAAAAAGAAGGTCGGCAGGTAATGGCCAAGCCCTCGGCCAGCGGCCGGCGCCCGCGCAGGCGTGAGCGCAAGAACGTCCCGCACGGTATTGCGCATATAAAAAGTTCGTTCAACAACACCATCATCACCATTACGGATCAGTCCGGAGATGTGTTGGCATGGGCTTCCGCAGGCAACGTTGGTTTCAGCGGCTCACGAAAGTCCACACCCTACGCTGCGCAGATGGCAGCAGAGTCGGCTGCCCGTCGTGCCATGGAGCATGGTGTTCGCAAGGTTGACGTTCAGGTGAAAGGTCCCGGATCGGGGCGCGAGACTGCCATCCGTTCCATCCAAAACGCAGGCATTGAAGTCGCAGGCATCAAGGATTGCACCCCGACACCACACAATGGATGCCGACAAAACAAGCGGCGGAGAAGCTAGGACATGTCGCGCTACACAGGCCCTCGCGCACGCGTCTCACGACGCCTTGGTACCAACGTCTGGGGCACCAAAGGCGAAACTGTAGCTCTTGATCGCAGGCCGTATCCGCCCGGCGAGCACGGTCGTGGCCGTCGCCGGGGTTCGGTGTCTGAGTATTTGGTGCAGCTTCAGGAGAAGCAGAAGGCCCGCCTGTCCTATGGGCTGACCGAGCGACAGTTTCGAAATATCTTCGCCGAAGCTTCGCGCCGCCAGGGCGTTACAGGCGACAACATGTTGAGGTTCTTGGAGCTTCGGCTTGACAACGTCTTGTATCGAGCCGGTTGGGCTGCTACACGTCCCCAAGGTCGCCAACTCGTTAACCACGGACATGTCAACGTCAACGGCCGCCGGGTTGATATCCCGAGTTACCGCCTGCGCAAGGGTGACGTGGTGGAAATGCGTGACGCGGCTCGTGACTTCGTCGTGGTCCAGTGGAACCTGGACGTGCTCGACCGCAATCCTCCCGCCTGGCTCGACCGCAGCGGTCGATACCAGGTCACGGTGCGCGAGTTGCCGATCCGTTCCCAGATCGACATCCCCGTGCGTGAGCAGCTCATTGTTGAGCTCTACTCCAAGTAGTCCCCCAGGTAGCCGAGGTCCAGATGCTTGTCATCCAACGCCCCACCATCGAGGCAATAGACGAAGCCGTTGGCAACTCGCAGCGGTTCGCTATCGGTCCGCTCGAGCCGGGTTTCGGCTACACGATCGGTAATTCGCTTCGTCGTACATTGTTGTCTTCTATTCCCGGAGCCGCCATAACTCAGGTTCGCTTTGACGACGCTCTTCACGAATTCGACACCATCGCTGGCGTCGTTGAGGACATAACCGACATCATCTTGAATCTCAAGGACCTCGTTTTGGTCCTGCACAGGGATGAACCCGTGACGCTGCGTTTGGATTCGCGAGGCCCACTTGAAGTAACCGCGGCCGATATCGGCGCACATCCCGACGTTGAGATCCTCAACCCCGACTTGCACATCGCTTCGGTCAACGCCGAGGGGCGTCTCGCGGCTGATCTCACGGTTCAGGCGGGTCGTGGGTATGTATCCGCCGAAAGAAACAAGACCGACCCGGTCATCGGGGTGATCCCGATCGATTCGATCTACTCGCCAGTTCGGCGAGTAGGCATCAACGTGGAACCCACCAGAGTTGAGCAGTCCACCGAGTTTGACCGTCTCGTCCTGGAGATCGACACGGATGGTTCGATCAGCCCAGTCGATGCCCTCGCGTCGGCTGGAGGCCTGCTGCGTACTTTGGTTCAGCTTGTGGAGGAGATCGGTGATAAGCCCCGAGTTCTTGAACTGCGTGTACCCGTACCCGTTGAAGGCATTGATGTGGACATGGACCGCCCCATTGAGGAACTCAACTTGACCGAGCGGCCCCAGAACTGTCTCAAGAGAGCCCAGATCGACACGGTCGGACAGTTGTTGCAGAACACCGGAGACGACTTGCTTGCCATTACCAACTTCGGGAACAAGAGCCTTGAAGAGGTAGTTGAGGCGTTGGACGAGCGCGGTCTTGCCTTGCTGGAACGGAGCTGAGATGCCCGCCCGTCCACGAAAGGGTGCACGTTTCGGAGGCAACGCCGCGCATCAAAAGGCGATGATGGCAAACCTGGTGGCGTCGCTAATTGCGGCGGAGGGCATTGTCACCACCGAGGCCAAGGCGAAGGCGATGCGTCCCGTTGCCGAGAAGATGATTACCAAAGCCAGGCACGACGGTCTCCACAATCATCGGATCGTAGTGAAGTTCCTGCGCGACCGGGAGATGGCTTCCAAGCTCTTTGACGAGATCGGGCCCCGCTATCGGGATCGACCCGGCGGCTACACCCGTATCATCAAGCTCGGTCCCCGCAAGGGGGACAACGCACCAATGGCCCGTATCGAACTCGTCTGAGTCACTGACCCTCGGGCCAGCAGGGCCCCGTCCTGTGCGGCCGAACCGACAAAGGCGTTGCCTTCAGTGAATACGATGCCCGAACGCCGGGTAATGCCCCCGCCGGACGGATATGAGCGTGTGTGCATGACTGTCGGTTACATCGGTACGCCGTTTCATGGGTTCGCCCTCAGTGAAGGTGTACCCACGGTGCAGGGCGAACTCACCGCAGCACTAGAGAAGATCCTGCGCCATCGCGTATCAATTTCGTGCGCGGGACGAACCGACAAGGGTGTCCACGCACTCAGGCAGGTCGTGTCTTTTGACGCCGACTCGACTAGACGAAGTCACCGCGATCTCGCTCGCTCGCTCAACCGGATGCTCAACCCGCAGATCGCGGTCTTTGGCGCTGAGCTGGCAGCGCCGGATTTCGACGCTCGGCTCTCTTGTACCGGCCGCAGCTACCGCTACAGGGTGCTCAACACGCCCGTCGTTGATCCCATGTCCGCTGACTTCGTTTGGCATGTGCGTGAGCCTTTGGATCTCGCCGCCATGCGCATCGCAGCGGATCGCATACTCGGCTCCCACGACTTCACCACGTTCAGCCGCCGTAACCGATCCCGACCCACCGAGTCGCTGGTGCGCCAAGTCCGTGACGTGCGATGGGTGCCTACGGGCGACATCATCGCGTTTGACATCACTGCCAACGCCTTCACCCATCAGATGGTGCGCTCATTGGTTTCGATGTTCGTGGAGATCGGCCGCGGTCGCCGCCGTGCGGTGGAAATGGGTCCAGCCTTGGCGGCCCGCGACCGCTCCGTCGCTCCGAGTCCGGCACCTCCCCAAGGCCTGATACTGAGGAAGGCCCATTACCAGAGCCGTTGATCAGCTCATACAAGCTCGTGATCCATCAACACAGTCGGTGAACATCCGGGGCGGTCGATTGGTGTTCGTCTGAGACGGCTCTAGGCTTGTCCGCCGGTCCCGACGCCCGACGCGGAGCCGAGGATGGCTGCGGAGGAAATGTGCCCACGTACAGTCCCAAGGCAAGTGAGATCACACGCGCTTGGTATGTGATTGACGCCGAAGGCCTTGTGCTTGGTCGTCTCGCCACCGAGGTAGCCCGGCTCCTGCGTGGCAAACACAAGCCGATCTATGCGCCGCATCTTGACACGGGTGACCACGTCGTGGTTGTCAATGCCGACAAGGTCGTCCTCACAGCCGGAAAGGCCGACCGCAAGCTTGTGCATACCCACAGTGGCTATCCCGGCGGTCTAAAGACCCGTACCTATGCCCAAAAAATGTCCCGCATGCCTACCCAAGCAGTGCGCGACACCATTCGCGGCATGCTTCCCAGGACCCGGCTCGGGAGGGCGCAGATCTCCAAGCTGAAAGTCTATGCTGGCCCCACTCACCCCCATGAGGCTCAGAAACCTCAGCCGTACCAGGTTGACCACGCCCGTTACCGAACCCGCTCATAACCCCGGACACCAAGCCACAATGATCGCTCCTCTTACGCAATCCACCGGCCGCCGCAAGCGAGCCATTGCCCGGGTCCGTTTCCGCAGTGGGCAAGGCGCGGTCACCATCAACGGTCGTGCCCTTGACGACTACTTCGGCGCTCCAACACACCGGATCAGTGTTCTCAAGCCGTTGCAGGTCACCGAACTTGAAGGGGCCTACGACATTGACGCCACAATCACTGGTGGCGGCGTCTCAGGTCAGGCAGGCGCACTCCGGCTCGGTATCGCCCGAGGGCTCGTCAACTTGGACCCGGAGCACCGAAATGCGCTCAAGAAGGCCGGGTTCTTGACCCGAGATCCTCGCAAGAAAGAATCCAAGAAGTACGGCCTGAAGAAGGCTCGCAAGGCACCCCAGTACAGCAAGCGCTGATCGTCCGCTGTGGGCCCGCAGCCAGGATCTTCTGTTGCGCCACCAATCGGTTCCGCGCCTGTTCGTTTCGGAACCGACGGAGTCCGTGGGGACGCTCAAAGGGTTCTGACCGTGCCGGTGATGGTTACCTTGGCGCAGGCAGGAGCTGAGATCTTGGGATCCGCAGGTTTCGCCGTCGGTCGCGATACCCGTGAATCCGGAACGCAATTGGCTGCCGCAGTGCACGCAGGAGTCAGCGCCGCGGGCGCCACCTCGGTTGATCTCGGTGTGGTGCCTACCCCGGCGGTTGCGTTGTGGTGTCGCACAAGCAACTCAGCAGGGGCGATGGTCTCCGCCTCGCACAATCCGTGGCACGACAACGGGATCAAGTTCTTCGACCGGGGCGGAACCAAGCTCCATCGTCGCATGCAACAACGGATCCAGGCCCGGTTTGAGGAACTCTGGCAGGCGCCGAGGCCGACGCGCGTTTCTGTGCCCAGTACCGGTTTGGTTGCAAACAACCATGACGAAGCGTTCGGTGCTCACCTCAACGCGGTGACTTCCATGGTTGCACCCGACGCACTGCAGGGCCTAACAGTTGTCGTTGACGCGGCCAACGGTGCAGCCTGCGAGATCGCTCCGCGCGCTCTCGCTCGCCTTGGCGCAGAGGTGGTCGTCACCCACGCCAACCCCGACGGCCGAAACATCAATGCGCGATGCGGTTCCACCCACCCCGAATCGCTTCAGAAAGCGGTGACTGCCGCCGGTGCGGATGCCGGAGTCGCATTCGACGGTGACGCCGACCGTGTCGTGGCTGTGGATCACACAGGCGAGATCGTTGACGGCGATCAGATCATGGCAATATGCGCGCTTGAAGCGTTCTCGAGGGGCGAACTCACTGGCAACGCAGTGGTCGTCACGGCGTTGACCAACCAAGGTTTCCGCCAAGCCATGAAAACCGCAGGAATCGGAGTTGTTGACACCGAGGTGGGAGACCAAAACGTACTGGAAGCCTTAGATGAACATGGCTTGATACTCGGCGGCGAGCAAAGCGGTCATGTCATTTTCCGTGACCTCTCCGCGGGAGGCGATGGCTTGCAGACCGCGGTGAAGTTGCTCAACATCGTCGCCAGTTCCGGGCGTCGATTGGAGACTTTGGCGTCGGAGTCTATGACACGGCTTCCGCAGGTGTCCGTCAACGTCGCCGTCCAGGATGTACCAGCCGATCTCGACGCCCGCATCGCATCGCTCGTGGCGGCCGCGGGTGACCGACTCGCGGGTCGGGGACGGGTGCTTGTACGGGCATCGGGAACCGAACCGGTCATGCGGGTGATGGTGGAGGCCTCAACAGCTGCCGAAGCGGCGATGGAGGCCGAAGCCATGGCAGCGGTGGTGGCTGGCGTTGTCGGCAAGCCACGATGATCGTGGGGAGTGACGTCATCATCTGTATCCGGGTCCATGTATTGGTGATCCGGTGATGGTCGTGGTGTCTGTTGCCGTGCTTGAGGCGCAGCGCTTTGTGGAGGCGGCCCGGGGGCCGACTTGGGGGTGTAGTCTGCTCGCTGAGCGGAGATAGATAGGCGGGCGGAGAAATATGTGTGGGATAATCGCCGTTGTCAGACGGCCAGGTAACAGGCCGGTTCCTGCAGCGGACCGCGTCGTCGGTCTCGTTGCGGGGCTAGCCGACACGCTGTCAGAACCCCGGTTCGGCAACGACTCTGCTTCCTTGGCAACCACAGCCGATCGTCTCGCCGAGTCCGACCGCTTGCTGCGCGGCGTACCCGGCCTGATTGCAATGCTCAGCGATCGAAACCTCGGCTCCTCGCTCACCCATCACTGTGACCGCCTGCTGCAAGCGGTCGCGTCGGCGGAGAGACGGCTCGAGGCGAAAGGCCATGTCGACTCAGCTGAGCTCGAACGCAGAAACCGGGAACTGATCCGCATCCGCGATTCAATCTGGTCGATCACCCGCGACCGTTTGCGTGCAGCCGATGCTGTATCCGCTCTTAGCTGCGGCTCAACTTCGCAGGGATCGCTCGCAGCGTTCCTGTCGGTGCATCAGGCACTGTCGGCAATCGACCGGCTCGAGGTTCGAGGGCGTGACTCCGCAGGGCTGCATCTTCTGATCGCCGATCACGCCATAGACTTCAACGATCCGGCGGTACGTGCCGAGTTGATGCTACGGGAATCGGATCCCGGTTACGGAACCGGCTCGGTACGGGTCCTCAATGGCGTGCTGAGCTTCGTCTACAAGGTCGCCGCAGAGATCGGTGAACTGGGCGACAACACGGCCGCGCTAAGAGCGGCCATAACCAACGACGAACTATTACGAGCCGCCCTCGAAAACGACAAGGCGAGCACGACAGTGCTCGGGCATACCCGTTGGGCATCGATCGGCATCATCTCCGAATCGAACGCGCATCCCTTGAACAGCGAACTGCTCTCTGAGACCGGCCCGTATGTCGTTGCTGCGCTCAATGGTGACGTCGACAACTTCGCAGATCTCATTTCTGAGAAACGTCTCGCAATCACACCGTCGATCACAACCGACGCCAAGGTGATACCAGCCATAATGAGCCGTCATCTCTCCGAGGGACTGTTATCAGCCGAGTCGTTCCGTCGCACTGTCACAGCACTTGAGGGTTCGGTGGCGATTGGTGTATGTACCGCAGCTGCACCCGATGGTCTCCAACTGGCTTTGCGTGGCAGCGGGCAGGCCCTGTATGTCGGGGTTGCCGAAGATGCCTATGTGGTTGCCAGCGAGCTCTACGGGCTGGTCGAGGAGACGGATCGCTACATCCGCATGGACGGTGAAACATCGGGCAACCCCGACAATCCCAACGCTGGCCGTGGCCAGATCGTCGAACTTGACGGCGTCGCCGCAGGCAGCCTCGCCGGAATCGAACGCTGCGCCTACGACGGTACCCGTCTGCCTGTCACCGAAGACGACGTAATCGTCGCTGAGATCACAACCCGTGATATCGACCGCGGCGACCATCCGCACTACCTGTTGAAGGAGATCGGGGAGGCACCCAGGTCATTCCGCAAGACGCTGTGGGGCAGGATCACCGCAACCCCCGACGGTTCGCAGGTAAGCCTTGGTCCGGCGATCGTTCCCGTAGCGGTACGTGAAGGACTAAGGGATCGCAGCATCTGTAAGGTGATGGTGATCGGCCAGGGTACGGCCGCAATAGCAGGCAAAGCGCTGGCAGCCGCTTTGGGAATGCTGATTCCGGTGTCGGAGATCCATGTCGAAGCGATCCTGGCCACCGAACTCTCCGGGTTCGCTTTGCGTCGCGACATGAGCGACACGCTTGTTGTTGCTATCAGCCAGTCCGGCACCACCACCGACACCAACCGCACGGTCGACATTGTCCGAAGCCGCGGGGCCAAGGTGATAGCCATCGTAAACCGCCGAGGCAGCGATCTCACCGACCGCTCCGACGGTGTGCTGTACACCTCCGACGGCCGTGACGTGGAGATGAGCGTGGCGTCAACGAAGGCGTTCTACGCACAGATAGCTGCGGGTCTGTTGTTGGCCGTGTCGATCGCGGATGACCTGTGCGGCGCCGACGGTGCGGCCGACCGCCGCTTGCTTGTCGACTCGATCACCCGCATGCCCGATGCGATGGACACGGTGATCTCAAAGCGTGCCGAGATAGCCCAAGCCGCTCGTCGGTTCGCCCCGGAGCGTCGCTACTGGGCGATGGTCGGCAACGGATTGAACAGGATCGCCGCTGAAGAGGTGCGAATAAAGCTGTCCGAACTCTGCTACAAGGCAATTGCGTGTGATGCTACAGAGGACAAGAAACACATTGATCTGTCCTCAGAGCCGCTGATCTTCGTATGCGCGGCCGGACTTTCAGGTTCCACCGCTGCTGATGTCGCCAAAGAGGTTGCCATCTTCTCCGCGCACAAAGCGGCAGCGATCGTCGTGGCAGACGAGGGCGATAGCCGATTCGAAGCAGCTCTGGCTGTGCTGGCTGTGCCGCAGGTGGACCCCCGTTTGGGTTTCATCCTGTCCACAATGGTCGGGCATTTGTTCGGCTATGAGGCTGCCTGCGCCATCGACGCCCAGGCCTTGGCGCTGCGTAAAGCCCACAGCGCCATCGAGCAGGTGGGTGCGCGAACCGACGTCACCGGCGAGGGGGCCATTATGGCGGTGAGTGCCGTGTTGGAACGCACCGCTTCTGACTACTTTGACGATCTGCGCCGCGGTGCCTATAACGGACACCTCGAAGCATCGACCGCGGTCAAGATCGCCTCGTCGTTTCGGTTCGCGCTTGGTAGCACGCCGCTGGAGTCATATCAGATCGAAAACGGCAAAGTCGGTACACCGGCGGTCGTGTTGGATGACCTTGCCGCTGCGCTCGCTATGGGTATCTCTGAACTCACCCGACCGATCGACGCCATCAAACACCAAGCCAAGACGGTCACCGTTGGAATCAGTCGCAGCGACAGTACCTTGTTGCAGGCGGATCTGGCCCGCGCCGTGCTTGACGCAGGGGCATCCCGCGACCGGCTCAGCTACGCTTCGTTGCGTACGCTTGCTGATCTTGACCCGGCGGTGACGGAAGTGCTCGGCTACACCCGCTACCGAATCGAGGGTTTGGGCGAAGGTGACGAAGCCACCGCTGTGGTTGTTGACCGGGGCGGCATCTCGCTCAACCTGATCTCGCGTATTGATCGCAATCCGAGGCTTCGCGGCACCAAACACCAAGTAGCGATCGAACGCAAAGTGTTCGTTGCCAGCGGCCGCAGCGACAACCGAACAACCATCATCATCCCGGAGCTAAAGGACAATGTCACAACCGCGATCACGCTGCTGCATGTCCGCTTGGCGCCACAACTAACCGTTGCTGCGGCCCGCGGGGTGCTGCAGGGGTACCGCAACAGGTACTCCGCATTGCGTGATGCCGTCACCGAGACCGAGCCGACGTTTCGCGAGGACCTGTTGGCGGACCAGGCCGTGAGCGATCTGTTGATGTTGCCCATCAATGCCTTGGCCGACCGCTGGCGGGTCGACTGAGAGCGTGCTCGGAATCGGCACGGACCTCGTCGACATTGACCGCATGCGTCGCGTGCTGGCGCGCACGCCGGGTATCAAGGAACGACTCTTCACTTCCGCGGAGCGGGCATACGCCGAGTCATCTGCGGATCCTGCCCGTCTGTACGCGGCACGGTTCGCAGCCAAAGAAGCAACCCTGAAATCGCTCGGTCTGGGGTTGGGTGCCATGCGCTTCGGCGAGATTGAAGTAACGCGCAGCACCGACGGGCGACCCGAACTGGTGCTGCGCAGCAGTGCCGAAGCGGTAGCGACCCGTCACGGTGTCGCTTCGTTCTTGATAACCCTAAGCCACACCGACACGCTGGCCTCGGCGGTGGTGGTTGCCTTGTGATCCCCATCATCACACCAACCAAAATGGCCGAGTTGGATGCCGCGGCGGCTCCTTTGATGCAGCGCCTCATCGACCGGGCCGGACGTGCAACGGCAAAGTCCGTGCTGGCAATGTTGGGCGGTTCATATGGTCGCAGGGTGTTGATCGTTGCAGGCCCTGGCAACAACGGTTCTGACGGCCGCAGGGCCGCACATCATCTCAGTCGCCGAGGTGTACGGGTCGAGATAATCGGTCCCAGTGATCGGATCCGCACGAACCCCGACTTGGTCGTGGACGCAGCGTTTGGCACCGGTTTACGCAGACCGTATCGGTTCCCGTCTGTGGACGCCGCCACGCCGGTGCTTGCCGTTGATATCCCCTCCGGCGTGGACGGTCTGACAGGTGAACTCCACGGCAAGCCCACCAAAGCCACCCGCACGATCACCTTCGCCGCTCTAAAGCCGGGGCTTGTGCTCGAACCGGGCCGCAGTTTCTGCGGTGAGGTGAAAGTAGCTGAAATCGGTCTCGGCATAGGTGCCCCGAACTGCGGCGTCGTCGAGGCTTGCGATGTGGCTTCGGTGCTGCCGCAGCGACTCGCTGATTCCCACAAGTGGCTCAGCGCCATTCGAATAGTCGGCGGCAGCACTTCGATGCAAGGTGCCGCGACACTGGCAGCATCAGCCGCACAACGAGCCGGAGCTGGCCTTGTCCAGCTAGCCATGCCTGGCAGCACCGGCGGCGGCCCCGTCGAAACGGTCGGGCATGCCCTTGGTGTGTCAGGATGGGGCGCCGAGGCGATTGCCGACACCGCTCGTTTGCAGGTAATGCTCATCGGCTCTGGGCTGGGCCGTGACGACCTCGAAAGCACGAAACTCGCCTTGACCGTTGAGCTGCCCCTCGTCGTCGACGGTGACGCTTTGTTGCCCGAGACGCTCGTATCGCTGAAGTCGCGCACCGCCGCAACGGTTCTCACCCCCCATGAAGGTGAGTGGCGCAGACTCGGGGGATCAACGAGCGTCGATCGGATCGCCGCCACGAAGGAATTCGCGCAACAAACCGGCGCCGTGATTGTTCGCAAAGGCCCTACCACAGTCGTGGCCGATCCCGGCGGCGACGTACGGGTCATAGCGGACGGATCGCCCGTTTTGGCCACGGCGGGTACCGGTGACGTTCTTGCCGGGATCATCGCCGGATTGATGGCCCAGAACACGCCTGCGTTTGACGCCGCCTGGGCTGGTGTGTGGTTGCATGCGGCCGCGGGCAACCTAGCCGGGCTTGGTGCAGTGGCGGGGGACCTGCCCGACCTGCTCCAGGCCGTGCTGGTGGCGCTGAGGGATCATGAGACCGTTCCATGACCGCGCGTGCAGAGATTGACCTCGTCGCTCTAAAGGCAAATATCGCCGCTGTTGCAGCAGTGGTCCGCACACCGATCTGCGCGGTGGTCAAAGCCGATGGTTACGGCCACGGCTTCGAGGTCGTGGCGGGCGCGGCCTTGGAGGCGGGAGCTCAGTGGCTGGCGGTAGCTACTGCCCCCGAGGCTGTCATGGTTGGTGCAGTGGTCCCGGACAATACCCCTATCCTCGTGTTGGCTGAACGAGCACCAGCCGAGTTGGCGTCGGTTGCCGCGGACCTTCCCGACGGCGTGCGGCTTACCGTGTGCACGCGTGAGGGCATCGACGCCGTAGCCTCCCTACGGCCAGGCCCCGTGCATCTCAAGATCGACACCGGAATGCACCGAATGGGGGCATCTCTCGCCGACACCGGTGAGCTCGCCGAACGTCTCACAGCCGCCACATCGCTGTGCTGGGAGGGAACCTGGACACACATGGCCATCGCGGACGTGCCATCGGATCCCTTCACCGACGAACAACTTGACCGCTTCGAACGAGCGCTCAGCGAACTGCGCTCGGCTGGCTTCGATCCTGGCCTGACACACGCCGCAAACTCTGCGTGTGCCCTGCTGCATCCACGTGGGCGACACGATCTTGTCCGCCTCGGTATCGCCATGTACGGCGTCGCACCTTCCCCGGAGGCAGGGCGTGTCGTTGAGCTGGAACCGGTCTTATCTTTGAAGGCACCGGTCGTGGCCGTTCGCTCAATCGAAGCTGGCGAGACCGTGTCCTACGGTCGACGCTACATGGCCGAACACCGCACCCACCTAGCCACCCTGCCGATCGGCTACGCCGACGGTGTCCGTCGATCCAGTGGGATTTTGGGTGTCGACGTGTTGATTCGAGGTGAGCGTTGTCCGATAGTGGGCAACGTGACCATGGACCAGACGATGGTCGTGGTACCCGACGGTGTTCGGGTTGGTGAGGAATGTGTGTTGATCGGATCTCAGGGCGATGAATCGATTGGTGCCGACGAAATCGCGGACCGATTGGGAACGATTGGCTATGAAACACTAACTGCTCTCGGCCCACGGATCGAGCGTCGAACTCGCCGGTAGTGTCGCAACATGAAGATCACGGTTCCGGGCGTGACTGTAGGGCACTGGACCGACCCTGTGGCACGCACAGGGTGCACCGTTGTTCGCTTCGCTGACCACTCGGTGGCTTCGGGCGAGGTCCGAGGAGGCGCACCGGCCACCCGTGAGTTCATGCTTTTGGACCCGACACGAACGGTTTGTGAGATCAACGCTGTGGTGCTCAGCGGCGGCTCGGCCTTCGGCCTCAGCGCGGCTGAAGGTGTCATCGAACGACTCGAAGCCGACGGTGTCGGGTTCGTTACTCGTTTCGGGCGCGTACCGATAGTCGTGGCGATGTCGCTGTTCGATCTAGGGGTTGGAAGTAGTGATGTTCGCCCCGACCCTGCCGCTGGCGCCGCAGCCCTTGCCGCGGCCACTGATCGCCCTGCGGTCGGAGCGGTCGGTGCCGGTGCGGGAGCGACCGTGGGCAAATGGCGCCCACCCCGCTCGCCTGGAGGGCTTGGTATCTCCTGTTTGAAGGGCTCGGGATTCGAGGTCCTGGCCGTAGTAGCGGTCAATGCTGCAGGAGACATCCGCGATGGCTTAGCCGAGGCAGCGGTCGCCGACGGCACGTTTGCGTGGCAGAACTCCGGCGAGCCCGCAACCGTCATAGGTGTGGTGGTGACCGACGCCCGGCTCGACAAGGTCGCCTGCCATCTCTTGTCGCAAGGAGCCCACGACGGGTTGGCCCGAGCGATCAGCCCTCCTCACAGCAGCAGTGACGGTGATGCTTTCGTGGCGGCGGCTACCGGAACTGCGAAAGGTTCACCTCGTCTTGACGAGGTCCGCTTCGTTGTGGTGTGTGCCGTGGAGCAGGCGATTCGTACTTGCAGGGGACCTGCTGATGTGAATGACCAATGACAGGGCTTGTTTGCGTGACCGGCAGCGTGGGAGATACCCGTGCGATGGCGGCGGCAGTATCGGGCCTCACCGTTGAAGGTGACATCTTAGTGTTAACAGGCGACCTTGGAGCTGGCAAGACCGCATTCGTGCAGGGATTCGCGGCCGGTCTGGGTATCGGCTGCGTCACCAGTCCGACCTTCACGCTCGCCAACCGCTACGTCGGTGGCCTGGTCATAAATCACCTCGATGTCTATCGCCTGGACAGCATCGCCGAGGTCGAGGCCCTTGCCATTCCCGAACTTGTGGACGATGGTGTCATGCTTGTCGAGTGGGGCGACAGGATATTGCCAGCCCTTCCCGAGGACCGTCTGGAGATCCGTATCGAATTCGGTGCCGGTGATGACGATCGTTGTTTCAAGATCACATTTCCGGGCCGTTCCTGGCAGGCACGTCGAGACGAGTTGTCCGAAGCCTTGCAAGGTTGGAGCAGGTCGTGCTGATTCTGGGAATCGAGTCGGCCACGTCCCGGGTGGGATGCGCTATCGGAGGTCACGAGGGGGTAATCGCCGGTGCTAGTTCGGCCCGGCCTCGGCGTCACGCCGAGGCACTGGCCCCTCAGATCGCGTTTGTCACAGCTCAGGCGGGCATTTCTCTGCGTGACATTGGTGCAGTTGCGGTTGATATTGGTCCCGGGCTCTTCACCGGTCTGCGTGTAGGGGTGACAACGGCGCTGGCTATTTCTCACACTCTGGGGGTGCCGATGGTGCCGATCATGTCGGTTGATCTTGTGGCCTTCTCGATGGCCCACAGCGACCGGGTGATCATCGCCGCGCTTGATGCTCGTCGAGGTGAACTGTTTCATGCCTCCTACAGAGCAGTACCTGGGGGTGTGCAACTCATGACCGGCCCGGCAGTCTCCACCCCGGCCAGCTTGCGTGCGGATCTCATCGCCGATAACGACCCCGTGGTCCTTGTCGGCGACGGTGCCTTGCAGTATCGACAGGAGTTCGCTGACGTTAGCGGCGTGGAGATGGGCGATGAGGATCACGCGCACCCTTCTGCTGAGTCGCTGGTGTTGTTGGCCCACGCCCAGGCGTTGCGTGAAGAGTTCGTTCAGCCGGATCGAATCCGTCCCCTGTATCTGCGCCGTCCCGACGCGGACCCTGGATGGGCCCGATGATCGACATCGCCCCACTGCGCTCCGCCGATATCGCCGACGTGGTAGCCATAGACGAGTCCTGTTACTCCGAGCCATGGTCGACGAAGGTGTGGGCCGCCGAGGTCGCCGCGTCGTCGCGGTACCATGTTGTTGCCCGACTCGACGGTGCCGTCGTTGGTCACGCCGGAATATTGTTTGTGCGCGATGTGGCCCATGTGATCACCGTTGCGGTTCATCCCGATCGACATGGCCGCGGAATCGCAACTACGATGCTGCTTGCCGTCGTAAACTACGCACGATCCGTCGGGGCTCGAGCGTCCGCGCTTGAGGTCCGGGCATCGGCGTATCGAACTCAACGCCTTTACGGACGCCTCGGGTTCGTTCCCGCAGGGATTCGGCGCTCCTACTACGACGACGCCGAGGATGCGGTGGTGATGCGACTGAACGATCTCAACTCCGCACAAGCTGACGCCCGCCTGTTGCGGGTGGCTGACGAGCTCGCCGTGAAGCAAGGATCGCCATTACAAGCCAGCGCCTGCCTGTCGCGGGTGGCTGACGAGCTGGCTGTGAAGCAAGGATCGCCATTGTGATGCGTGTTCTCGGAATCGAGACCTCATGTGACGAGACGGCAGCAGCTGTTGTGGCCGACGGCGTCACCGTGCTCAGCAACGTCGTTTCGTCGCAGATAGACCTGCATTCGCGCTTCGGTGGAGTAGTACCTGAGGTGGCGTCTCGCGCCCACGTGGAGTCACTTTTCGGTGTAATCGGTCGTGCCGTCGTGGAGGCCGCGCTTGACGACAGCGACATTGACGTGATTGCTGCCACCTACGGTCCCGGTCTTGTCGGATCGCTTCTTGTCGGTGTCTCCGCCGCCAAGGCGATGTCTTTGGTTTGGGAAGTGCCGTTCGTGGCCATCAACCATCTTGAGGCGCACCTGTATGCCGCATTCGTCGAGGAGCCCGACCTGGAGATGCCGCTGGTGTTTCTGCTGGTGTCGGGAGGCCACACAATGCTCGTCGTCATGGTCGACCACCTGGAATACCGAGTGCTTGGCGCCACCTTGGACGACGCCGCGGGCGAGGCCTTCGACAAGGTTGCCCGGGTGCTTGGGCTCGAGTATCCAGGCGGTCCCGCTATTGATCGGCTAGCCGCGCAAGGCGACCCCGCTGCTATCCGGTTCCCCCGCGCCCTGGCCAATGATGGCTGGAACTTCTCGTTCAGCGGAGTCAAAACATCGGTCATCAACTACCTGCGTCGCAACCCCGGCACGCCCATTGAGCACCTGGCCGCGTCCTTCCAAGAAGCGGTGATCGATGTGCTGATCGGCAAGGCACGCAAGGCGGTTCACGCAACTGGGGCACGCGCACTGTGCCTGGCTGGAGGAGTGGCCGCAAACTCCCGACTGCGACAAAGAACCCTTGACGTTTGCCAGGCCGACGGCTTGCGGCCGGTGCTGCCGAGCCTGTCGATGTGTACCGACAACGCTGCAATGGTTGCAGCCGCGGGGTGGTGGCGACTGCGTGCCGATGGCCCTTCCCCGTTGGATATCGGAGCGGAGCCATCGTTGGGTCTAGGGGTTGTCGGCCCCGAAATCGGACCCTATCGTTAGCACTCGGCTCCTACGAGTGCTAATTCGCGCTGGGAGTCCCAACATTCACATCAACGATCTCGGAGGATCGAATGAGCTTGCAGCCTCTAGAGGACCGTGTCGTGGTCCGTTCCAGCGAAGCAGAGTCCACCACCGCCAGCGGCCTAGTCATTCCCGACACCGCCCAGGAAAAGCCCCAACAAGGTGAGGTGATAGCCGTCGGGCCGGGTCGTCGATCCGACGCCGGAGAACTGATTCCGGTGGGCATTGATGTCGGCGACACCGTCGTGTACAGCAAGTACGGCGGTACCGAGATCACCATTGACGGCGAGGACCTGTTGATCCTCACTGCACGCGACGTACTAGCCAAGATCGGCTGAGAGCAGTGCCCAAGATTCTCAAGTTCAATGAAGAAGCGCGCCGTGGGCTCGAAGCCGGGGTCAACAAACTAGCCGACGCCGTCGGCGTAACGCTCGGCCCCAAGGGTCGCAACGTCGTGCTTGACAAGAAGTTCGGTGCCCCCACAATCACCAACGACGGCGTGTCGATAGCTCGTGAGGTTGAACTGGAGGACCAGTTCGAAAACATGGGTGCCCAGCTTGTGAAGGAGGTGGCGACCAAAACCAACGACATTGCGGGCGACGGCACCACCACCGCAACCGTGTTGGCACAGGCCCTGGTGCGTCGTGGCCTACGTAATGTCGCCGCGGGTGCCAACCCGATGGGTCTCAAGCGAGGCATGGAGAAAGCCGTGGCCGTGGCCGTTGCTGACCTAGCAGGTCAAGCCGTGCAGGTTGACGACAGCAAGGACAAGATCGCACAGGTCGCCTCAATATCGGCCGCTGACGACGCTATCGGCGACATCATCGCCGAAGCCATCGACAAGGTCGGCAAGGACGGCGTGGTAACCGTTGAGGAGTCCAACACCTTCGGCATGGATCTCGATTTCGTCGAAGGAATGCAGTTCGATAAGGGCTATCTGTCGCCGTACTTCGTTACCGATGCCGAGCGTCAAGAAGCGGTCCTTGAGCAGCCCTACGTGTTGTTGCATCAAGGCAAGATCTCCAACGTTCAAGATCTCCTGCCTGTCCTTGAGAAGATCATGCAGTCGGGCAAACCGCTGTTGATCGTTGCCGAGGACGTGGAAGGCGAGGCGTTGGCCACGCTTGTCGTCAACAAAATCAGGGGAACGTTCAACTCGGTTGCCGTAAAGGCTCCCGGGTTCGGTGAACGCCGCAAGGCGATGCTTCAAGACATGGCGATCCTCACAGGTGGTCAGGTCATCGCCGAGGAGGTCGGATTGAAGCTCGACACAGCGGATCTTTCGCTGCTGGGGTCGGCCCGCAAGGTCGTGGTTACCAAAGACGATACCACTGTCGTTGAGGGTGCCGGATCAAGTGGAGACGTTGAGGGGCGGATCAGCCAGATCAAAGCCGAAATCGACAACACCGACTCTGACTGGGACCGCGAGAAACTCCAGGAGCGACTCGCCAAACTTGCTGGCGGTGTCGCCGTCGTGCAGGTCGGTGCCGCAACCGAGGTCGAGCTCAAGGAGAAGAAGCACCGCATTGAGGACGCCCTCTCAGCCACCCGTGCAGCCATTGAAGAGGGGATCGTTGCCGGTGGCGGCACGGCACTGTTGCGTTGCCGCGGCGCCGTCAACGAATTGACCCTCGCTGGTGACGAAGCCACCGGCGCGAATATCATTCATTCTGCGCTGAGCGAGCCAGCGAGGCTGATCGCCGCGAACGCAGGCCACGAAGGAGCGGTTGTCGTCCGCGAGATTGAGGCCGCGTCTGGGCCGGACGGTTTCGACGCAGCCAAGGGTGAGATGGTCAACCTCATTGAAGCCGGGGTCATTGATCCGGTCAAAGTGACCCGCGCTGCGCTTCAGAATGCAGCGTCTATAGCAGGACTGCTTCTGACGACTGAGGCGCTGGTCGCCGACAAGCCCGAGAAAACCCCGCCCCCGGCCCCTGGTGGTGGTGGGGACCCCATGGGTGGCATGGGCGGTATGGGTGGCATGGGCATGATGTAAGCCCGATAAACCCAGCCCGCTGTTAGTTCTCACGAGCTGACAGCGGGGTCTGGGGCCGGTTCGGTCGCTATCGGATCGGTACAGTGAGCTTATGGCGTCTGACATGGATCGCGAACTGGTGTTGTCAGGTTGGCTGTGTTGTCCTGGGATGGTGCATGTCTGAGGGTCCATTCGGCTCCCGAGGCAATTCAGCCGACGGAGCCAGCCCACACCACTGGCAAATCATTTCCATCATCGCGTTCTTGATATTGGCAGTGGCAGGCGTAGTAGTGGCGTACCTGTTGTTAGACGACAACAACGCCGCCGCCGACGGTGCGAACTCCGGGAGAGATGCACTAGTCGGCGTTGTGGAGGCGTTCCTGAACGGCGATCCGGCCACGGCCACCAAATACGTTGAACCCGATGAGCTCTCTGCATTGCAGGACGCTGGCTTTGATCCGCTCAGCGAGCTGCGGGCCCTGACTGCGTTCCTTGACGGTACATACATTGATCGCGCAGGTGTGGATCCCGAGTCGGCTGGCTTGGCGATCCGAGCCGAACCCGTCGGAGCCGAGATGGAGCGCCTGTATTTCACGCTTGCTTCGGTTCCCGGTTCGGTTGATGTCTCGGCGCTGTTTCAGAGTTCGCTGCTCACCGAGTGGTTTCCCTTCGAATGGGACACAGCAGAATCTTCTATCCCCGTTGTTGCGGTGCGCCGGGATGGACGCTGGTACATCAGCGGCTGGTATTCATTGGCTGAGTATCTTCGAGTTCTTGCCGGTAGCCAGCGTTCGCCGGATGCAACACAACGGCCCGTGGAGATTGGAGCGTCCACCCCCACCGAGGCTCTTGAGGTGATCGTTGACGAGGCGATGCGTCTTGATGCCCGACGGCTCCTCGGCATGCTCGACCCTATGGAAATGGCTGCGCTATATGACTACTCGGGGCTGTTTCTCAACCGTATGGAATCGGTCGCTGATGCCGTTCTTGATGCCAGAGAGTTGGACGGCTGGAGCTGGGAAGCCAAGCAGATCTCAGCTGAGGTCGCCGTGGAGGGTGACCTCAGCGTTCTTACACCGACCGTGTACCTCAGTGGTCAAGGCGAACTGACGTCGTTTGAGCTTGACTTGACGCCCGACAGCGTGGAGGTTGCCCGTACAGGCCGAGATATTTGGGGGGAGCCAACCAGCTTCGAGTTGAAAGCGCAACGTAACGGTGATTGCACTGCGTTGATCAACGGATACGACTCAGCTGAGCGGTTTTGTTCGTTGGTTGCCGAGACTTGGTTGAACCCCAATCTGGTTTTTCATCAGGTCGGGTCGCGTTGGTATTTGTCGCCGACCAGAACCGCTGGCAGGGGATCAATGTTGTATCTCGGCCTGCTCGGTTTGGGGGGCATGACCGACGTGCTCGGCTCAATGACCACGATCGCGTTCGGATTGTCTCCGTTGACCCCCGCTGAAACCGGTGCCGAGCAGACCATGTCGTTGGATGACCTGCTATCACCGGCTCTGGGGACTCCCGATTGGTCCTATGTCCTGGAAAGCCCCGACGACGTGGCCTACGAGTTGTGGCAGTGGCTTCCAGACGACTTCGGCCTCAATATTTCAAGTGGGGTGTACGCGTACTACGGAAATACAGAGGGAGGCACTGCCGTCGTTGTGCTGGTCGCCGCGGATGATCAGGCAGCCCTCATGGCATTGAATGATCTCGCCAGTTTGGCTGGAAGCGAATATGTTGAACGGTTCGATCGTCCGGTCCTATCGGTCGCTGGCCCCGCTGGTTCGCAGGTGCTCGCGGGAGTTGACGGACAGAATCTCATTTTGGTGGGCTCACTCGGTGGAGATAGGTCCCGAATTGAGGAACTGCTTGCTTTGCAGCTGGCAGGATAGTCGGCGCGCCTGTATCTCATATCTTGTTTGATGTTGTCGCCCTATAATGTTGCACCTTCGATCGGATATGGCGTAGTTGAATCTTGACCGATCAGCCTGATTCTTCGCGGCGTAGGAACTGGAGCAGTGGTGGTGGTGAGCTTCTGCTCGTATACCTCCCGCAGATCTGGACCTACACGATAGGACTATTTGGGCATTCCATCCTTGCGTATATCCTCAAACCTGAAGGCATGGGGGCCTACGCAACATGCACAGTATTCGTGTTGTTGCTGACACGTCTGTTCTTGGTGAGTTCGGAGTTTGGCACCCAGTACTTCATGATCCGCAAGGAAATCAACGTCCACGAAGCCGTCACATTGAACGTCATCTTCTCAATCGTGGCGTCACTATTGGCTGGGGCGACAGGGTTTCTTCTGGTGCGGTTCAATGTGCCCATTCTCAGGCCGATGTTCGGACAGGCATCACGTGACTCGCTGTATCTGTCGCTGATGATGATCTTACCCCTGGCGCTGGGACACACGCTATATGTACAGGTATCAGGGCTCAGACGCTATGGACCCCTGGCGCGAGTCCAGTTCATTCGCACGACACTCGCCACGGCTTCAGTGATCGTCTTGGTGTGGTGGCTTGACCTACAAGTGAACGGGGCGGTAGTCGCCCTGATGGTCGGACATGTCGTTCTTGCTGTGCTGCTCTTGGTGGATCTGCGCCGACACTACGGGATCAGCCTGCAGCTCCCGGCTAGATCATGGTTCACCAAATCCGTTCAATTCGGTGCCAGGGCGCACCCCTTTCAGCTCGGCATCGACTCGGAAAGACGACTCGGAATCATTGGCTTGGGCATGGTGTCAAGCCGAGCCGATGTCGGTATTTTCGCGGTGGCGGTTAGTCTGGTTGCGCGTCTGGGTGAATTGCCTCAGAGTGTCGGAGTCGTGATCTATCCAAGGTTGGTCGGAGGCACCAACGAGAATGCCCGAATCGTCGGGTTATGGCTGCGGCTTATCAGCGGAGTCATGGCAACACTAATGGTGGTTCTGCTCGTCCTGAGCAATCCCTTAGTCACGATTCTCTACAGCAAGGCATTCCTTGACGTGGTGCCGCTTCTTTGGATTCTGGCGCCGGGCATGGTGGCCTTGGCACAAGCAGCAGTGCTGGTTCCGTTCTTCAACAGCATCAATCGTCCGGGAGTTTCATCTTGGGCAATGGGGATCGGAATCGGAGCCAACCTTTTGTGTCTCGTGATCTTGTTGCCGACGGTCGGACTTACCGGAGCCGCCATCGCATTGCTGGTCGGCCTGTCGTGTCGTACTCTGACCCTTGCGTGTATGTTCCATCGGGTCACCGGACACGGCATCGCGGCCACGTGGCTCCCACAGCGAAGTGACCTGAGCTATCTGAAATCGACGCTTCGTCAGGTGCTGCCACGACGCGAAGCATCCCGATAGCGTTGGGGTATGCATAGGCTGCCTCCAGATCCCGCGAAGATTCTTGCTCATTGGGACGAATGGGAACGAGGCGAGACCTCCCCGGGACGGGTAATGAGCAGCCTCAAGGCAGCCGGGCTCGCCGATCTGTTGCACCAACTCGTTGAGTCGGATTCCTGACTCTGCCACTGTCGTCGCGGCCGTTCTTGGCTCCCAGCGGTCGCGGCGGCCCGCAACACATCCCTCGTCCGGTGACGGCACGCCTCGGTGGTCCGCCACCTTGGGCGCACCTTGACCGCTATCAACCAACGATGGATGCCGTACTAGCCAAATTCGCTGCCATGCCAAGCCCGGGAGTTCGTGGCGTGCCCCGCACCTCCGCCGAGGTTGCTGCCATGCCAAACTCGCAGCATCGTGGGCGTCAGGACTCTACCCGCCAGGCTGCTGTGCTGGTTGTCCTCTACGACGACAGCTATGACTACGACGACAGCTATGACTACGACGACAGCTACGACGGCACCGGGCCTCACGTGCTGCTCACCCGCAGATCACCCGGCCTGAGTCATCACGCCAGTGAGATATCGTTTCCCGGAGGACGCATTGACGACGGCGACCCGCACCCGTTTGGGGCAGCCCTGCGCGAAGCCAATGAAGAAGTAGCGCTTGATCCCGATTCGGTCAAGCTCGTGGGGACCCTTAACCAGTATCTAACGGTCGGCTCGCGTACGCTGATCCACCCGTTCGTGGTTGTCTCAGAAGCCGTGCCGGAGGTTCACGTGGCGTCGCCTCATGAAGTGGAGCGGATCGTGCACGTCGCACTATGCGAGTTGATGTTGTCCGACGCTTGGCGTGAGGAGATCTGGCTGTTCCCCGGTTCCGACGTAGATGCCAACGAAGGGCTCACCGTCGGTAACGGAGTCGAGCGGGCAGTGACGTTCTTTGAGTTGAACGGCGACACGATCTGGGGTGCCACGGCCGCGATGCTTCGTGATCTCCTGGTGCTCGTTACGGGCATTGGCGTTGCGAGGAGTCAGCCGAGCAGAGATTTGGGTGCAAGGCCATGGTGATCAATTTGGATAGTTGTATGGGCAACCTCTGATGAGTGGTGGTTTCGCTACCGTGTTGGTGGTTGACCTCGGTGCCCAATATGCCCAGTTGATCGCTCGCAGAATCCGCGAAGCGCGCGTGTATTGCGAGATCGTTGATCCCCGGGTCACGGCGGCGGAGATCAACAAACGCAACGTCGCTGGCATCGTATTGAGTGGCGGCCCCGCGTCGGTGCACGTAAAAGGAGCACCATCGATTGATCCCATGGTTTATGACCTCGGAATCCCGATTCTCGGTATCTGCTATGGAGCCCAGCTAATTGCCGGACAAAATGGTGGACTAGTTGCTCGAACCGACCGTGGCGAATATGGCCGCACCACGATGACCCTCAAAGCGCAGGGGGGCCGCCTTCTTGCGGGCACGCCGACCGAGCAGCCTGTCTGGATGAGTCATTTCGATGCCATCATAAAGACCGCGCCGGGCATGCAAGCCACAGCCATGACCGCCGATGCGCCCGTGGCCGCCTTTGAGGACCCCATCCGGGCGTTGTACGGCGTTCAGTTCCACCCCGAGGTGCACCACACCCCCCACGGGCGTCACGTGATCGAACGCTTCTTGTATGACGCTTGTGGGATTGAACCCGATTGGACCATGACGTCGATTATCGATTCCGCGGTCGAACGGATCCGAGCCCAGGTAGGTGAAGGGCAGGCCATCTGTGGATTATCGGGAGGTGTGGACTCAGCAGTGGCCGCCGCGCTGGTTTATCGTGCGATCGGCGATCGGTTGACCTGTGTCTTTGTTGATACTGGTCTGATGCGGCGTGGTGAAGGTGAGCAAGTGGTTGATACCTTCCGACGTCATCTCGGGCTTAAGTTGATCCATGTAGCCGCCGCCGATCGATTCTTTGAGGCGCTAGTCGGCATCACCGATCCCGAAACGAAACGCAAGGTGATCGGCGAGGTGTTCATCAGGGTGTTTGAGGATGCCAGTACACGCATATCCGAAGCTGATTACCTCGTGCAGGGTACCTTGTACCCGGATCTAATTGAGTCGGGCAGCGAGCACGCCGCCACTATCAAGAGCCACCACAACGTCGGGGGCATCCCCGCCGACATGAAATTCAAGTTGGTGGAACCTCTGCGCTGGCTCTTCAAAGACGAAGTCCGCCGAATTGGTCGAAGGCTTGGTCTTCCAGACGAGATCGTCGGCCGGCAGCCATTTCCGGGTCCCGGTCTGGGAGTCCGTATCGTTGGGGAGGTCACACCCGACAAGGTGGCAACGCTGCAGGCCGCCGATGCAATCGTGCGCGAGGAACTGAGGATCGCCAGCTTGGAACAGTCGATCTGGCAGTCGTTCGCGATACTTGCTGGCGTCCGTAGCGTTGGCGTGATGGGGGACGAGCGCACCTACGGACAAACCGTGGTCATCCGGGCCGTGACCAGCGAAGATGCCATGACGGCGGATTGGGCCCGTATTCCCCACGAAGTGCTCGACACAATGAGCAGTCGTATCATCAACGAGGTTGGTGGCGTGAACCGGGTCGCTTACGACATCACTTCCAAACCTCCTGGCACCATCGAATGGGAATGAGGCAATCTGCCCTTCAGCTACGGATAGTCCAAACGTTTCGGACCGCTACAGACGAATAACGATGCCCAATTCAACCGTCCTTGAAGGCCTTAACCAAGCCCAGCACGCCGCCGTCATCCATCAAGGAGGCCCGCTACTAGTCGTGGCTGGCGCCGGTTCAGGCAAAACCCGTGTCATCACACACCGGATCGCCTATCTCATTTCCGAAGGGATGTCGCCGTTTGAGATTCTTGCGATCACCTTCACCAACAAGGCTGCCGAGGAGATGAAAGCACGTGTTGGCGCACTTGTAGGCCCAGTCGCTGAACGAATGTGGGTATCTACCTTCCACTCGGCGTGTGTTCGCATCCTGCACCGTGACGCCGAACGTCTCGGGTTTTCGAGCCGGTTCTCGATCTACGATCAAGCCGATTCGCGCCGACTCACGAGCTATGTGATTCGCGACCTCAACCTTGATCCTCAACGCTTTCCGCCCCGCTCGGTGCGGGCTGCGATCTCTGCCGCCAAGAATGAAAATATCGGCCCCGAACACTTCGCTGATCAGGCGTATGGCCTCCAACGAAAAGTCGCTGATGTGTACTTCGAATACCAACGCCGTCTGCTGGCTGCGGGTGCCATGGACTTTGATGATCTGTTGATGCGCACCTCGGAACTTTTTCGTGCCCATCGCGATGTGTTGGCCTATTGGCGTGGTCGTTTCGGTCATGTGCTGGTTGATGAGTACCAAGACACGAACCTCGTCCAAAACGAACTGGTCGTCATGCTCAGCAAAGAACACCGCCAGATAGCTGCAGTGGGTGACAGTGATCAGAGCATCTATTCGTTCCGTGGTGCGGATGTGCGCAACATCTTGGAGTTCGAGCGAGCGTTCCCGGATGTGACAGTGATCGTGTTGGACCGCAACTATCGTTCAACCCAGCCGATCCTCAGCGCGGCCAACGCGGTTGTGTCTCAAAATCAAGAACGTCAACCCAAGGACCTTTGGACCGATGTGTTGCCCGAGGAAGACGAAAAGAAGATCGTCCATTATCACGCCGTAGACGCCGATGATGAAGCACGATGGGTGGCCGACGAACTATCCCGACTACATAAGCACCATGACCTGGCCTGGGGCGATATGGCTGTGTTCTACCGCGTGCACAGCCAGTCACGGGTAATCGAGGAGTTTCTTTTGCGGGTGGGTATTCCGTATCGGGTAGTTGCCGGTACCCGTTTCTTTGATCGCCGCGAGGTGAAGGACGCGGTGTCCTACGTGAGGGCGGTTATCAACCCGACCGATGAGGTCAGCGTGAAGCGGGTACTGAACACCCCGAAACGCGGAATCGGCCAGGTTACGGTCGCCAGGCTTGACGCATGGGCCGCAGCGAACAATGTGGGTTTTGATCAGGCACTGTTGCACTATCTTGAGGCTGGCGTGAAGGGATCTGCACGTGACGGCATCCGGAACTTTCTCGACCTGACCGAGCAGATTCGTGAAACAGCGAACAATCCGGCCAGCGTCCTCACGGCTGTTCTGCAGGGATCCGGCTATCTCGACGAATTGCAGGAAGATGACTCGATTGAGGCCGAGACGAGGATGGAGAACCTCCTTGAGCTCATCGGTATGGCACATGAGTTTGAGACGATTGATGAGTTCCTCGAAAAGGTCGCGTTGGTAAATGAAACTGACGCTCTCGAAGACGACTTCGATGATCCGCAACGCCGAGGATCTGGTGTTGCCTTGATGACGGTGCACGCGGCTAAGGGCCTTGAGTATCCGGTGGTCTTCCTTATCGGCATGGAAGAAGGTGTCTTCCCCCACATGCGAACGATGGGAGACCCGACGGGGTTGGAAGAGGAACGCCGCTTGGCCTATGTGGGAATCACTCGGGCGATGAAACGGCTGCATCTCACCTGCGCTTGGAGTCGGATGATGCACGGGATCACCCAATACAACCCTCCGTCTCGGTTTATTGACGAGATTCCCGCCGAACTCGTTGATCGCATAGGCGATCCGGTTGGGCGACGACGACAAGGTTCGTACACCTCAAGGATCCGGTCGAGTCGCGATCATATGGTCACCGAGGCGATCAATGCGGCCTCAACGCACACAAGGTCAACCCACGATCGACTTGACTTCGCGATTGGCGATGATGTCCGTCACTTCAAGTTCGGAGACGGCGTCGTGTTGGGTATCACTGGCGTTGGCGACAAAGCGGAAGTCTTCGTGAACTTTTCTGACTTCGGCGAAAAACACCTGTTGCTTGCTTTGGCGCGGCTGGAAAAAATCAGTATTCCCTGATTCGCCGTCCGACGACCACTCCTTCTTGTGACCACTCTTTCAGCGGTTCCAGCACACTAGAGATGGCGAAAGACGACTTCGCCGCCGCGGTACTAGCTAGCCAGGAAACGGCGGTGCAACACAACACTGCCTGTGCTGTTCTCATCTGAATCTCCAAGCAACCCAACTTGAGCACCTCGGAACCTTGAACCTGTCTCGTCGCACTCTCGGGTCATTCATGTCAAACCGAAAGAGGTCAACTTGAGTTCCTTGGTGTTGTTTGGATCTTTCGATGGCAGTGAGCTTCGGCAATATTGAGGTGATTCGTCGGTTGAGTTGAGCACAACTCAGGTGAAGCCGTGGCTAAAGGATCGAATCGGTACCCCGTACGGGATTCGAACCCGTGTTACCGGCGTGAAAGGCCGGCGTCCTAGGCCGCTGGACGAACGGGGCCAGATCAATTTTGGAACACCCCAAAAGGTACCGTCGCGAACCCGACCGGGACCCATCATAAGGGCAACCGCTGTGTGTTGGAACATAGGCGAATCTAGTAAGCGGGCTATCAGAATCGGTACTCGCAGCGGGGAGCGGCGACCGACTGTGGTGCTGCCGGGTGACCGTAGGCGACGGATGCGCCTACCAGCTGCACGGCAGGTGCTTGATGCCGTTGATGAAGCTCGATCGAAGCCGGTCAGGCTCGCCCGAGGCGTGAATGTCGGGCAGGCGCGTCAGCAGCTCTCGGTACATCACCGCGATCTGGCGTCGAGCAAGGTGAGCACCCAGACAAAAGTGGGGTCCGGGGCCGCCGAAGCCGACGTGGTTGGTGTTGTCACGGGTAATGTCAAACGCGTCGGGGTTGTCGAATACGTCGTTGTCGCGGTTGGCAGAACCATAAAACAGCACCACCTTGTCGCCCTCATTGAAAACCGTGTTACCGAGCCGTGCCCCGTCTCGGGTGACCGTGCGCCGAAAATGGATAACGGGACTGGCGCAACGCACAATCTCCTCAACTGCGCCGGGCATTTGAGCTTTGAGATCGGATGTGAGCAGGGCTCGCTGTTCGGGATTGTTGGTCAGGTAGGTGAGCCCCCATGAAATTGCATTTCGGGTGGTCTCGTTGCCGGCTGCGCACAACAGAATGAAGAAGCTCTGGATCTCCTCACGGGTTAGCTTGTCGCCATCGATCTCGGCATTGACCAGCGCGGTGGTTAGGTCGTCGCCTTCAATTCCCTTTCGAGTTCCGGCTACTTCGTCCATCAACGCGGCCAGCCCCGCTCCTGCAGCCAGGAAAGCCTCAAGCGGGTTCGTTTCGGGATCGACGAACTCGGGATCGCCCTGGCTCAAGATGATGTTTGTTTGTTCGAAGACGTAGCCGTACTGGCTTTCAGGGATAGCCATCATGTCGCAGATAATCTTCAGCGGGAGCCAGGCGGCTACCTCGGTCACGAAGTCGCACTCGCCGGTTTCGACGAGCCGGTCGACGATCTCCTTTGTGGCCGCCTTTACATCGTCAAGGTTTCTGGCCAACATCCGCGGAGTGAAACCGGCCGACACGAGCTTGCGAAGCCGGGCATGACGGGGATCGTCCATGTTGATCATTGACCCGAAGAACTCGTTGAACTCCGGCGGCAAGTCCGGCACGTTCGTTCCCTTGCCGGACTGGAACAGATCGGCGCGACGGCTTGCCTCAACGACATCTGCGTGCTTGGTGACCGCGTAGTAGCCGGGACCCGCTGCAAGGAACTCCGTGTCGGGCTCGGAGAAGAATTGGATCGGGCTCTCTCGGCGCAGCGTGGCGAAGGCGGCGTGACGATCATCCATCGGCAGGGTCCAGAACCCCTCAAGGTCAGAAAGGTCAATTTCGTCTAGGTGCATAGACGCGACCGTAGCCGTCGGCCACCTAGCAAGTGCCGTTGTGTGGGCCGGGTAGGTGGCTTTGTGTGGGGGTGTGTTGCGCGGGTCAGTGGTCGTGAAGTTTGATCCGGATGCGTTTGTTGTTGCGGCCTTTTGATTCGGTTTTGGTGACCTCGAGGCGGCCTACTTCACCTGTGCTGGCGACGTGGGTGCCGCCGTCGGCTTGCTTGTCGAGCCCGACTATGTCGACCACACGAATCTCGTCGACGGACTCCGGGATCAGATTGACCTTGGTTCGGATCAGGTCATCGTCGGCCAGGGCTACTCGGCGCGGCAGAAACGAGACTTGGATTGGTCGGTCTGCGGCGATCTCGGCGTTAACAAGGTCGGTGATTTGCGAAGCAAAATCCGCTGGCAACGGACCGAATTCGAAATCCATGCGTGCCGACAGCGGTTCCATGTTGCCGCCTGTGACCGAAACCCCCCATTGGTTCCAGATGACCCCACAAAGAATGTGCAGAGCCGTATGGGTGCGCATCAGACGATGGCGACGATCCCAATCCAAGGCGCCGTGCACCTCGGTGCCGATTTCGGGCCGATCGCCCTCAATAGTATGCAACACCACCGGTCCTTTCGTGAACACCCGCATGACCCGGCTCTGCCCACCGTCCCACGACAGTGATCCGGTGTCGTGGGGTTGGCCACCTCCGGTCGGATAAAAGGCGCTGCGGTCGAGTGCGACAGCACCCTCATCGTTAAGCGCGCTCACTGTCGCTGTGAACGTTCGTATCTGCGAATCACGCAAGTACAAACGGTTGGTTTCGGTCACGGTTGTCCTCCTCAAGCCGATGCGGCCCAAAGGTGTATAAGAAGTGCTTGGCTAGTCGAGCGTGGCGGGTGTGGCGACGCTAGAGCGGTTGATATCGACACGGATGTTGTCGTCCTTGTCGACGGTCACCGGGAAACTCTCGATCGTCTCACCAGTCGAAAGGATGCCTTGGGCGTTCATCGTCACCACCGCGCAACTGTCGGAAGTCGCGTCGGACTCCTGCGAAACAACGTCTTGGGCAGCAGCGGACAGCACGAAGTAGTCCTCGGTGTCGTTCCAGCGAAAAAAGCAGAATCGCGGAAATCCCGGTGGACGTGCAGCAAACGCCCACCATCCAGTCATCGGGTCTGAGCCGAGATGGGACACGATGATGTCGCGGCTGCGACCGGCGACGTCGGAATACAGAATCGGTCCGCTTTCGGAGATCTCTGCTGCTATTCGGGCGGCCTGTCCTGCGTTGAAGTCGGTGTCACCCAAGCGAATCTCCACCTCGCCACCCGATCGAGACAGCCAGAACACGCCAAGCCCCAAGACCAACGCAATCATCACGCCCGAAAATCCCATGATCAGCGCGCTGCGTGCGTTGATCCTTGGTCCTCGGGTTACCGGCACGGGCGGGCCTCCTAGTCGTTCAATAACGAGGCAATTGTTGACGAGGTAACGAATTGGGCTTCGACTAGTATTGTTTGTTCGCGTTGGAGAGGCAGAACCCGGTGGATCTCTTTGAGCACCAAGGCAAGGAGTTCTTCGCCCAGTATGGCCTTCTGGTGAGTCCGGGGGAGGTGGTGTTCACGGCCGCTGAGGCGGTTATCGCCGCCGAGCGACTGGGTCTGCCGGTGATGGTCAAGGCCCAAGTCCACACCGGTGGCCGAGGCAAAGCCGGGGGTGTCAAGTTCGCAGCGGATCTGGATCAGGTTCGCGAGCACGCCGAGAATATTCTGGGACTCAACATCAGCGGACACATAGTTGCGCGTCTGTGGATCGAGAAGGCCGCCGAAATCGCCGAGGAGTACTACGCCTGCTTCACGCTGGATCGTTCCGCCAAGATGCATCTTGGCCTGCTGTCGGCGCAAGGCGGTGTGGATATTGAAGCTGTCGCCGAACAAAATCCGCAGGCCGTTGCCAAGATCTGGGTTGATCCGGTCGACGGTTTGGGAGAGGTCGTCTGCCGAGACTGGGTGAAAGCCGCCGGGCTGGACGCCGCGCAAGGAATCGTGGAGCTCCTAACCGATCTGTATACGGCATTCACCGACGGAGACGCAGAACTCGTTGAGGTAAACCCACTGATTCTCACACCGGCAGGTCGGGTGCATGTGCTTGACGCCAAGGTAACCCTTGATGCAAACAGCAGGTTTCGCCATCCCGACTACTTGCGATATGAAGAGACCCAAACACGCGACGACCGCGAAGCGGCGGCGCACGAAAAAGGGTTGCAGTACGTTGGACTTGACGGCTCCGTGGGGGTGATCGCCAACGGTGCGGGCCTCGCTATGAGCACCGTTGATGTGGTCAATCAAGTTGGTGGTCGACCTGCCAACTTCTTGGACATCGGCGGCGGTGCCAATGCCGACGTAATGGCAGCAGCGCTTGAGGTCATCAACAACGATCCGTCTGTGAGGGCGATATTCATCAACATCTTCGGTGGTATCACCCGAGGCGAGGAAGTCGCCGACGGTATCGTTGAGGCTATGGGCCGGGTCGATATCGACTCGCCGATCGTGGTTCGTCTCGATGGTACAAACGCGGATGTCGGGCGGGCGATACTTGAGCCGAGACTCGGCGAGAAGCTGATGATGGAACCGACGATGCTTGAGGCGGCTCGGCGAGCAGTAGTCCTAGCTGCAGAGACGGCGGTCACCTGATGAGTATCTTCGTCGATGAGAAGACCAAGGTTGTGTATCAGGGACTCACAGGCTCCCAGGGCAGGTTCTACGGACTATTGAACCGTGATTACGGAACGCAGGTGGTTGCTGGCACCAATCCCAAAAAGGCCGGTACCGATGTTGAGGGTATACCCGTCTTCGCCGACGTCGCCGAGGCTGTGCAGGCAACCGGCGCCACCACGAGTTGTATCTTCATCCCCGCTCCCGGAGTGCTTGACGCGGTTATGGAAGCAGCAAGCGGAGGCGTGGAACTAATTGTCGCTATCACCGAAGGAGTGCCAGCCCACGACGAGATGCTTATGTACAACCGGCTCCGTCGGGACTTTCCCAGTGTGCGTCTGCTGGGGCCGAACTGTCCTGGCATCATCAGTCCCGGCAAATGCAACATCGGCATCACCGCCGGGCACATCGCCAAGTCGGGCGGCCCTGTCGGCATTGTCAGCCGTTCAGGGACCTTGACCTATCAAGCGCTGTACGAACTGAAACAGAACGACATCGGCGTCACCACCTGCGTGGGTATCGGAGGCGACCCGGTGCCGGGCACATCGTTCATCGATTGCCTTGAGGCATTCGAGGCGGACCTTGACACCAAGGCCGTGATGATGATTGGCGAGATCGGCGGGTCCGCTGAGGAGGAGGCAGCCGAATTCATCGGGGACCAGATGACCAAGCCGGTGGTTGGCTATATCGCAGGGGTCACCGCTCCGCCGGGGAAAAAGATGGGCCATGCCGGTGCCATAGTCTCAGGCGGTAAAGGCACAGCCTCGGCTAAGATGGAGGCCCTGCGCAGATCCGGCGCGGTCATAGGTCAAAACCCAACAGAGGCGGGGCAACTCGTAGCGAACATTGTCGCGGGACTATAAATCTGTCGTGTGTTGCTAGATCTGTGGGTTGACCCGTTTCGATGGCGCATAGCGATGTTTCGCGCTTCGTGAAGGGTCTAATCACAGCGGTGCTGGTGTGCTTGGTTGGATCGTCGTGCACATCAACAGGGGCTATGGATGAACCCATAGCCCTCGACGAAGGTTCCACGGCAACCGGCACGGAAGTGATGGCCAGTACCGAAATGATGTCGGGGTCCTCCGCTCCGAAGCCGTTGCCAGCCGCACCGGCACCGCAACCTTTGGAGAATGGGCACGATGTCGGCTTCGACAGTTTTGAAGGGTTGACCCATGATGCCAAGGGCGTTGTTGCCAACGGCCAAGCCAAGGGGGTGCTTGTCACTCCCAGCGGCTGGGTCACACCGATCCTCAAAGCGACCGCGGACAGCTGGACTGTGTGGACTCCGTGTGGTCGCGCCGAACAGGTTACACAAGGCCGGGTGATTGAGAAGGCCGACTTCGTGATCGATCCCGGTCATGGTGGTCCCAGCGAACCGGGCGCGGTGGGACCGAGTGGGCTCCGGGAGGCTGATCTGAATATGGAGGTCTCGACCAGAATCCGCGACTATCTCCGCAGCGCCGGATACTCCGTTGTGATGACCCGTCACTCCGATGTACGTGTCCCGATCGTTACCCGCGCTGAGATCGCACGAGCCCTTGATCCGATCGCTTTCATATCGGTGCACTTCAACGCTGGGACCAACGCCCGAAGCGCCCGACCCGGCACGGAGATGTATCACCAACTCGATTCCGCCGATTCGAAGCGGCTGGCCGGGCTGTTATACGAAGAGACTGTTGGTGTGTTGTCCCTGCATTCCATTGATTGGGTTGCGCTGGTGGATGCTGGTGTGCTGGTTCGTGCTGATCAACAAGGTGATGACTACTACGGGGTACTTCGCCGGCCCGGGCCGGTGACCAGCGTGCTCGCTGAGTTCGGTTACCTGTCAAACTCTGCTGAGGAGAAGTTCTACTCCAGGCCCGAGGTGCAGGAAATGCTCGCCGAAGCCACAGTGCGGGCTGTGAATCGATATGTCCGTTCGTCGGATCCCGGCAGTGGGTTCGTTGACAAGCCGATGTTTCGAGGGTTCGGCCCTTCTGGCGCTGGTCGCACCGACAACTGCGTCGACCCGGTATTGCAGTAGCAGTCTTGTGTCAGTAGCTGCCTAACGCTCGGGCCGGGCACCTTTAGTTTCGATATCTGCGATGCCCGATCCTCGGAGCGAGGGCAATCCCCGCCCAGGGCAATAACAGTGCAAACTCGTGGCTTGGGGTCAGAGACGCCGGATCATCGTCACACCGTCGCCCACGGCTAGCATCGCGACTTCCGTCCGCGGATCCGCCACGACGTGATCGTTGAAGCGCCGTAGCGCGATGGTGTCATTGTCGTCGTTCTTCGACGGTGGCGCGACGGTGCGTCCGCTCCAGAGTGTGTTGTCGACGAGGATCACTCCACGGTCCGAGAGTTTCGGTAGCAGCATCTCGTAGTAATCCAAGTAGCCGGTCTTGTCGGCGTCAATGAAAGCCAGATCAATCGGTGGATCATCGTTGCGGGCGGCGAGCGTTTCCAGTGCCGGGCCGATCACCAACTCAATCTTGTCGTCTACTCCCGCTTGTTGCCAGTAGTGCTGGGCGATATCGGTCCATTCGGTGCTTATATCGCAGCACAACATACGCGCACCTGGTCTAAGCGCCAAGGCGACTGTGAGCGCCGAGTAGCCGGTGAAGGTGCCGATCTCCACCACGAAACGTGGTTGCGACGCAGCGGTGAACACCGACATGAACGCGCCTTGGTCGGGTCCTATTTGCATCCCGGCGAACGGGCCGACGGCGGGTGATCCGTAGGTTTTCGAGATCAACGCGGCCTGGACTTCTCCAGGTGCACTTGAGTGTGCTGCAACGTATTGCGCCACCGACTCTGGGAGGACGCTTATTCCGGCCATGAGCAGCTCCTTAACCGGCGAATAGCATAAGCGGGTTCATGAACGTTGTGATGGATGATCGCTGCGTTCGATGGAGCGGCTGTCTGTGCCGAGATAGCTGGCGATAACCGCCGGGTTGGATCGAACGGTTTCGGGGTCGCCTTCGGCGATGACTGCACCAGACTCCAGGCAGTAGACCCTGTCGCTGATGCTCATAATCAAGGGCATGTCGTGTTCGATCACAAGCATTGAGGCCCCGAGTTCGCCACGGATCATGGTGATCAGCGGCTCGAATGCCTCGGCTTCACGCTGCGCCAAACCGGCGGTGGGTTCGTCAAGGCACAGTACCCGCGCGTCGACAGCCAGCAGGCTCGCCAGCTCAACAATGCGGCGTGTCCCGGTCGAGAGATCCGAAACGTAGTGATCTGCGAACCGGCCGAGCCCCAAAAAGTCGAGTATCTCGTTGGCCTGAGCGCGTTGGCGGCGTTCGCTGGGCCCGTCCAAGAACAGCGCCGCGCGCAACAGCGACGTGCGGCCGCGGGCCTCGAGCGCCACCTGCACGGTCTGACGTACGGTGAGTTCACGAAACAAGGTCGCTCCCTGGAAGGTGCGACCCAGCCCCAGAGCGGCTCTTGAAGCTGGCGAACGGCTGCTGACATCGGTCCCCATCATCTCAATGACGCCTTCGGAGGCCACGAAACCCCCGATGGCGTTCATCAACGTCGATTTCCCAGCACCGTTGGTGCCGATTAGGCCAACGATCTCATCGCGACGGACCTGCAGTGTCACATCCGACACTGCGAGGTTGCCGCCGAAGCGCACGCTCACACCGTTGACACGCAGCGAAATGTCGGCCATGTCGGGCGTTCGCCGCGAAGAGCGAATCACATCGGGAGGTTTCGAGTGATCTTTCTTTTTGGCCCGCGGTGCTTCCCCGACCTTGCGCACGATAGCCGCCTGTATTGCGTAACCGATCTGAATGAACCCGCCAGGAAAATACATCAACATCAAGATCAAGCCGACGCCGGAGGTGAATAAGGGAACGACTTCGTTGTCAGGCCAAAACGACGGAAGTCCCTGAATCCAAAGAGCACCGATGACCGCTCCCATAACAGACCCGAGACCGCCGATCACGCTCATGCCGACGACGGCAAGCGAATCGTCAACGAGAAACCAGGCCTCGGAGTAGCGGATCTGACGAATGGCGTTGCCAAGCAGTCCGCCACCGAAACCCACGATCCCACCGGCGATAGCGAACGCCAGGAGCTTGGTGCGCGCAGGCGAGATCGCATATGAAGCGGCCGCGTCGGGATTGTCGCGGACCGCAACTATTGACCGTCCCACCCCCGAACGACGAATCCTTGCGAGCATTGATATGACCAACACCGCGCTGATAAGCACGAAGATGAAGAAGTTGCGGTTGTCCTTGAGCCCCCAACCAAGAAAATACCCGCGATCAAATATCACGCTTCCGGAGCCGCCGCTTAAGAATGGCCGTTGATACAGGTAGCCCTGCGCCGCGATTCCGAACACGAATGTGGAAACGGCGAGCATCAGGCCACGCACCCGCAACGCCCCCACGCCGGTCAGCGCGGCGACGCCGGACGTGGTGATTGCTGCAAGCAGGATTGCCCATACCTGTGGCATGCCCGGCAGCTCAAAGGCAAAAGCGCTGTTGTCCCCCCAACCGATATCCATGGTGAAACCGTTGTGGAATGCGGCTGCGGTCAATGCCCCTATGCCCGCGTACGCCATCTGCGCGAGCGAAAGCTGGCCCGACCAGCCTGTGACGACGATTAGCGATGCCGCCAGGATCATGAAAATCACGATGATCGAATAGAGCAGCAGGCGAGAGGGCTTCAGTTCGAACAAGCCGATCGATTCGTGGTTCAACACCACCACAATCACCGACACGACAAGGATCGTGAGGACGATGCGGCCCAGGTTTCGAACCCACCACGGGACACTTTCAGGGAGTGGACTGACCTTGGGTGCGAAGCTCATTACCCCTTCGTCCCCGCTGCGTTGCTGGCGGTAGATGGCCACCCCCACAGCGACGAACAGCAACAGATTGTCAAGGCCGCGATTGCCGGAACCGACGTTGTAATAGGTAAACAGATCGATTGCCACCCCCACCACCATGCCTGCGGCGATGGCACGGGGAATCGACCGCATACCGGCGAGAACCGCGGCGACGAGCCCGTTTGTGAGGGTGAACACGCCAATCCCGCTGGTGCCAGCGGCGGCAGTTCCGCCGCTGAACAGGACCAGCGAAAGCGTGGCGAGGAGTCCGGCAACGGTCCACACGATCGTTGAGACGATCTTGGGATTGATGCCTGACAACCGGCTGAGCGACGGGTTATCGGCGGACGCTGCTATCGCCTTGCCGAATGTGGTGCGGGTGAGCCACCAGCCGAGCGCCAGCGCTACAAGCGGAACGACGATCAGGATCTGCACCTGCGATCCCTTGAGTTGGCGCAAGGCCAAGACATCCTCCCATACCGCACCTATTGCCATCGGGTACTGGGTCTGTTCACCATCAACGTCGGGTAGAGCAAGGTTCACGGCCTGCATGGTCTGCGCGATGCCGACTGTGGCAACCAGCAAAATGACCCGTGGCTTGTCGAACAGTCGGCGCACGACCGTCAACTCGACTACTGCGCCTATGAGTGCGCCCACCACAAGAACCGTGACCAGCGCAAGCCAAAACGGCCAGCGCCAGTTGATGATCAACAACGCGAACAAGGTGGCGCCAGGCAGTCCCATGTTGCCGACGGCGAAGTTGATCACACGGGTGTTTCGGTAGATCAAGATGATGCCCATTGCGAGCATCCCGAAAACGAGCCCGTTCACCAGGCCACCAAAAAAAACCCCACGTGGGGCGATTTCCAGCGCCAACACGGAAGTCACTCAGCCTCCTTCTCGGCCGAAGAACACCGCCCGGGCTAGATCTTCGCGTTCGATCAGCTCTGCGGTGGAACCCTCGAATCGCACCTGGCCCTTTTCCAAGAACACGGCCCGGTCCGAAATCGCCAAAGCCACATTGAGCGATTGCTCCACGATGATCATCGTCTGGCTGGCTGCACGTAGCCGATCAACGTGTACCAGCAGCTCTTGGACCACGGTCGGCGCGAGCCCGAGACTCAACTCGTCAATTATCAAGACCTCTGGGTCATGCAGCATCACCCGGGCCAAGGCAAGCATCTGCTGCTGACCGCCGGACAGGTCACCGGCACGATCATCTAGACGAGTGACAAGCGCAGGAAACAGCTCCAAGACTCGCTGGATGCGGCGGCTGACGTCATCGGGGTCGTGGCGGTAGCGAAACGCGCCGACTTCCAGATTGTCGCCCACCGTTAAGTTGGGCCATATTCCCTCCCCGCCGGGTAGCAGCTCGATCCCGAGGTCCCCGCGGATCTCCGGCGTGGCGAACGTGATGTTGCGCCCATGCAGGCGGATCACACCGAGTTCAGGTGTGGCCAGACCGGTTATCAGTTTCAGTACGGTCGACTTGCCTGCGCCGTTGGTACCGAGCAGGGCCAGTGTCTCGCCTCGATGTACCTCAAAGGACAGGTCGAACAGTACTTGGACGCTGCCGTAGCTGAAATCCACTCCGCTGACACCGATCGCAGGGATGTCGTCGGGATGTTCAATCTGGCGGCGCTCCTCGGCCTGTTCTTCGTGCACTTCGTTTACCAGCAGGCTGAGGTCATGTCGCAGACTCGACGCCCCTCTGATCACGAAGAACGCACCGATGGGCATGAACAGCAACGTCAGACCGATGATCGTGGGCCTTTCGCCGATCTCGTTCTGCAGAAACGCTGCCAGCAGCCCGCCGAACACTCCACCAAATGCGAACATAAAGAACGTGATTATTGCCGTTCCCATTCCCCGCAACCGATAAGGAACCACGGACTGGATCGAAGGCTGGATCATGGCGAAGGCCGCTCCGAGCAGCGTTGTGTTCACAGCGGAGACAATCGCGAACAGCACGGGGCCATTCATTGAGTACTGGATTGGCACCAAAACGACCGACGGTGCTATCAGCACGCCGAGGATCTTGAGCGCGCCGTCGGGGTTGCGTCGGAATGTGGCATCAAAGCGCCTCCCGACCATTGGCAAAAAGAAGATCAATCCGATACCGGCGGGGGCGACGGCATAAGCCCGCTGGAGGGCATCAAGCCCGTATTCCTCCTCAAGGAAGAAGCTCTGGATCGACTGAGCCGGAAAAAGCGCGAAACCTATAGCGGCCAGCGCAAAGGTCATGTTACGGATCGTTGCGATTTTCCAGATGCGCGCAGTAGCCGCCTCCACTGAGATCGGGACCTCTGGGCGGGGTTGTAGACCCCTGCCGAGGATCTCCATCTTCTCCCACTTCCCACGCTCAGGTTCGGGGATCCGGAACGCCAATACCGCCATCACCCCGACCGGCAGGCCGAGCAGCAGGTAGGGCCAGCGCCAACCCGCTGCCCCACCGGCGACGGCGGCGATGCCACCGACGAGCAGCGGGCTGACGGCCTGAAACACTCGCCCTACACCAGCGTTGACCGAGTACATGCGCCCACGCGTGGGGATTGGATAGGTGTCGGCCAGCAGTGTGCTGTGAACGGTGATCGTGTTTGCCTTTGACAGACCGGTCAGGAACCGGGCCCAAAACAACATGAAGGCATTGACGGCGAGGCCGCTCATCACCGTGAAGGCAGCGAAACCCATCGAAGCGAACCCGACGATCGGGCCTCTACGCATCCGATCGGCGAGCCAGCCCATCGGTCCCGCGCCAAGAACGAAGAAGGCCACCGACGCTGATGCGATGAACGTGATCACACCGTCGCTCACTCCGAATGTCTCGGCAATGTCGGGGCCGAGAATCGTTATTGCCGCCTGCTCAAGTTCATCGAGCGAGTTGAGGATCAACAAGACGACAAACGTGTAGAACCCGCCTTTGCGCAGGCCTTGCACCAGCGCCATCTTCTCGCCGCCAACCCCGGGAAGGAGATCGTCGGCGAACAACGCCGTCTCCTTGCGCTGCTGTTGGGCTCGTTCACGCCCGGCCTCGGTGGCGAGCACCCTTGCCGCAAGCGACGCCGCCGCGCTCGGAGATTTGTCGGGGTCTGTCACCGGCGATGTTGCAGGTACCGGCTCAAGGGTTTGTCAGCTAGCGGTCTCACGACGGTCTCGGCATCGGGTTTGGGCCGGGGTCACAAGTCATGCGACCTCAACCCGTTGGATCTGGTTGAGTGGGTTCATGCCGGGGCAGCCCTTGGCTCGTTCGGGGATGTTGTCGTATGCGATTGGGGTCGCCACTTCACGCTTGGTCAAACAGAATCGCTGCGCAAGCGGACGCAAAGCGTCAACATCAAATCCGTAAACTTGCGCCGCATTGGTTGTGAGCAACTTGGTGGTCTCGGCGACTTCCAGATTTGAGAAGGTGAGTCGCAGGTGCTGATGGGTGTGGGGATGCGAACCTTCAATGTGGGGATAGTCGCTGCCCCACATGATCCGGTCCACTCCGACCTTGCGAGCGATCTCAACCTCGGCGGGACGAAGAAACGATGCACCGATGAAGCACTGTCGTTCGAAGTACTCCGAGGGAGTCAATGACATCTGTGCAACCGCCTCGCCGCCGAAAATCGACTCGGAGCCGTAACGGCTGTACTTCATCCGGTGATGGAAACTGTCGAGCTTGGCCAGGGTTTCGGGCACCCAGGCAGTGCCGGTTTCGGTGATCACGAAACGCAGATTCGGGTGACGTTCGAAAACACCTGCGAACATCAGATGCCACAACGCCCTTTGGGTCCACCACTGCACCTCAAGCATGAACATCGCCAGTGACGACGGGAAATGGTTGCCGAAGTTCGGCGTGGCTCCACCGGAATGGTGATTCAACGGCATGCCGTGCGCATCGGCTGCGGCCCAGATCGGGTCGTAAGTCTTCGAGTACAGAGGCTCGAACGGCGAGTCGGGTGGTGAGCCGGGTACCAGAACACCGCCTCGAAGTCCTTGTTCGGCGGCCCACTCAATCTCCGCGACTGAACCGTCAACGTCACCCAAGAAAACCTGAACGATGCCAGCCCGACGCTGGGGTGCCTCAGCGACGAGGTCCGCGAGCCAACGGTTATGGGCACGCAAACCCGCCCAGCGGTGGTCATAGTTGTCGCTGTAGGGGGGTGCTTCGAAAGCGCTTGCCGCAGCTGGCGCGAATGGAGGCTGTGTGTTGGGGAACAACACCGCGGCGATGACACCGTCGGCCTCCTGCTCGCGCAGGCGTCGTTCGCTTGACCAGTTGCGGTCGCCGAACTCGTCTGGGTCACCGTCGACACCCACCTCCAGAGGCGACCGTTGCATCCCGGAGTACAGCTTGCGCTGTCTGTCGGCTGCGGCCTCCATCGCCGCAGCCCAGTGGTCAAAGTCTTCGTGGTACCTGGATTCAAGGTAGGGCTTGTAGCCGTACAGATCGGCTCCGCAGTGGGTGTCGGCGCTGATCACCACATGATGCTCATCGTGAGTATCGTCGTGGGCCAGCTCCGTCGTGGTAGCAACGTCGGGTTCTTGGTCCGACTCAGTACCGGTTGTCGGGGCACCTTCTGTGGATCCGGTACCGTATCGCCGGTTGTTGGTTGCTGCGCCGTTGGTTCGGTCGTTGTTCACAACCTTACTTTTTCGTCTCGTGCGCTGTGTTGCAAGCCGACACCACACAGGGCGCGCTTGTGTTGTTGAGGGTTGCCTGTGACGACATGAGATCTGATGGCGGCTGTACCTGAACGCAGACCCTCCGCTTCTAGTCGCAATAGGGTGGGCTATGGCCAACTTGACCTCGCCCGGAGATTGGATGTACGGCATCCAACTCCCGATTCAGACCCTTACCCGCACCTTGGTCGACCCATACGAAGACGAGGCCACAGTGCAGGATCTGGTGAAGATTGCTTGCCGTGCCGACGAACTCGGCTTCGGATTCGTGGGGGCATGCGATCACATCGCCATTCCCGACAACGACTACGCGGCCCGCATGACCACGACCTGGTACGATACGGTCGCGACCCTGGCCTTCTTGGCGGCCCACACCTCTCGTTGCAGGCTGCTTTCGGTGGTCTTGATTGCTGCCTACAGGCACCCGCTACTAACAGCGAAGTCGTTTGGCACGCTTGATCATCTCTCCTCTGGGCGTGTGATTCTCGGCGTCGGTGCTGGCCATGTCGAAGCAGAATTCGATGCCCTGGGTGTGGGTTTCGCCGATCGTGGTCGCCGCCTCGACGAGACTCTCGACGCTCTACGCGGTGTGTATGCCGACACTTACGTGTCGCATACAGGCCACTATTACCAATATCAAAACGTAGGCGTAGCGCCACAACCGATCAACGAGCTGCCAATATGGATTGGTGGTGCGGGTCGACCTGCCTGGCGACGCACGGGACGCATCGCCGACGGCTACATCCCTATGGGTCTCGCCAAGGACCGCTACAGCGAGGCGATAGATGTGATCCGCTCGGCTGCGGATTCTGCGGGCCGCGGCGACACAATGTTTGACATCGGCTACATGCCGCCGTGGGGTTACCTAACCGGAGAACCGCCTTCCGGGATAGGCATTCAGTGGCTACAGGGTGGTTGTGAGGGTCTGGCCGCCGACATACGTGCCGCCCGACAGGTGGGTGCCAACGTGATGCACCTGAAGTTCCGGGCTCGTAGCTGTGGTGAGTACCTCGAGCAGCTTGATGCCTTTGCCGGTGAGGTCGTTCCGCTGGTTGAGGATGGCTAGTGGTTCGCCGTGGTGGCGTTCGTGATCAACTGGAGTAGTTGGTTCCCGGCTCGGCAGCCAGTCGGCGCAGTTCGTGCTTCTTGACTTTGCCGGAGGCGTTGAGCGGCAGCACTTCAACAAATTCGATCCGCCTCGGTGCTTTGTAATTTGCCATCTCAGCGCGACACCAGGCGATCATTTCTTCGGGGTTACGGCTCGCGTCCCGAGCAGCAACGACGAAGGCATGGCCCACCTCTCCAAGACGGGTGTCAGGCACTCCGACAACGGCGACCGCGCCGACGTCGGGGTGGCGCATCATCAGGTTTTCGATCTCGGCGGGGTAGGCGTTGAAGCCACCGCAGATGAACATGTCGGTGACCCGATCGACGACGTCAATGTTGCCGTCGTCGTCCATGATCCCGATGTCGCCGGTATGGAGCCAACCGTTGGGGTCGATCGTTTCGGCGGTCTTGACCGGATCTTCGAGGTAGCCGACCATCACGTTGTAACCGCGCACGACGATCTCACCGCGTAGCCCTCTGGGCACCTCGACACCGGTCGAATCAACGATTCGAACCTCAACGTCGTCGATGGCTCGGCCGCTGGTCTTGGCGATGATCTCAGGATGGTCGTCGTGGCGGCACATGGTGGCGATTCCGGTAGATTCGGTCAAGCCGTAGCCGGTCACCACCTTCTCGAAACCCAGGCGATCTCGCATACTCGTGATCATCTCCACCGGGATCGCCGCGGCGCCGGTGACCGCCAAGCGAAGCGACGAGAGATCGAAACGGTTCAGGTCGGGATGGTTGAGAATCGTCTGGTAGATCGCTGGCGGCCCGGGGAGCATCGAGATCCGCTCTTCGGAGACCTTTGACATCACCGACGCCACGTCAAACACCAGGTGGGGGATGATCGTGGATCCGGTCATAAGGCAGGCAAGGATCCCGGCGTTGAGGCCGAAGGCATGAAAAAACGGGTTGATGATCAGGTACCGGTCCTCGTTGAGACTGATGAGCTCGGACCAGTTTCGATAAGCGCGACATGTGGCGCCATGGGTGAGCATGGCGCCCTTGGGGTTGCCGGTGGTGCCGGAGGTAAACATGATGTTGCAGAGATCGTCGCCCTGCACTTGCGCTGAGCGCGCAGAGCGGGCGGATTCCTCGACCGCGGCGGCTCGTGTGATGAAGGCGTCGTATCCGACAGCCGAGATGGGCACCTCCCCACGCATCACGATTATCTCGGAGAGTGTGGCCGGGAGTGCAATGTCTCCGCTGGTGATCATCGCCACATAGTCGGTATCGAGGAAATCGGTGACAGTGAAGAGCATCCGAGCGCTCGAAGCCCCCAAGACATGACCAGCTTCGCGCGCCTTGAAACGTGTATTGATCGGCACTACGACAGCACCGGCGCAGTGAACGCCCAGAGCCGTCACAGCCCACTCCGATATGTTTGGGGCCCACAACGCCACCCGGTCGCCTCGTCGGATGCCGCTGGACATCAGGGCTCTGGTTGTGGTGTGAACCCTTTCGCGCAAGTCCTCGAAGTCCCAGCGTCGCTCATCCTCAACCAGCGCCTCGTTGTGACCGAACCGCCGAGCGGCATCGTCCACCAAAGCAGGAATCGTTTCCCAGCCCGCAGCCATTGCCCGAAGCTACAGCATCAGGTTCAGCTGGGTCCGCCGTCGAACCAGCTTGATTCCTCTACGAGACGGCGACTCTTCCAACCATCGCAGGTGCGTACCATGGTGTGGTTGTACCATCCGCCCGTCGTAAAGAAGCCTCCGTCATCGGCGAACTTCATCGGGTTGAAAAACATGGCCCGTACAGTGGCCTCGTCGTCGCTCATCGTGACCTCAATGTTGGATACGAGATGTTGGCTCGCCTCAAACATTGCCATTGTCTTTGCCAACCATGCCGCCACCGTTTCCACGTCGCCAGCTATACCCCCAGCGGAGGTGTAGTCAATTGTCGCGTCGGCCGTGAAGACGGATTTCCATAGATCCCAGTCGCGCTCATCAACCGCTTTGGCGTAACGAGTGAGCAGATCGGCGATGGCGATACGGTCGCTTAGATACTGAAGGATCCCACGATTATTCCACAAGCATTGAGGTTTGCGAAAATGTGCGCTGAGACGCTGAACTAGGTGATCACACGAAAACGCACTCGAAGCAATCCAGCGCACCGAAATCGGCGGTGAAATGATCACCGGGAGCAACGTCGGTTGGGCGGGTGAACGATCCCGACAACACGATTTGGCCAGCCCTCAGCGCCATCCCCTGTCGGGCGTAGCGGTTGGCCAGCCACACGATCGCCCGGGCCGGGTGACCAAGCACACCTCCGGCCAAGCCGGTCTCGGTCACCACGCCGTTCTTTGTGAGCATGGCGCCGACCCAGCGCAGGTCTTGCACACGCGGCCCGACCGCCCGACCACCGGTGATGATCCCGGCGTCAGCAGCGTTGTCGGCGATCGTGTCAATCACCGTACGCGAACGACCCGTCTCAAAGTCGATGCGATGTGTGCGGGCAGCGATCATCTCCACGGCGGGAATCACGTATGCGGTAGCGTCAAGCACGTCGTTGACGGTGAGGCTGGTGCCGGACAGGTCCTCGCCCAACACGAAAGCCAACTCCACCTCGATCTTAAGGTCGACGAAACGGGCGATCTCGATGTGTTCACTCGGCGAGTACACCATGTCGTCGGTCAGGAACCCCGAATCGGGCGTTGTGATGTTCATCGCTGTTTGCATCGCCTGTGAGGTAAGCCCGATCTTGTGCCCGATCAGCTCCCGGCCGCGTTCTTGCTTCAGCTTCAGCCAGGCGGCCTGCACAGCGTAGGCATCGTCAATGGTCATGTCGGGATGCAGCAAGGTCGACTGTCGCACCTGCAGGCCTTGTTGGTCCGCTTGGTCGAGACGGCTCGCCTCGGCCGCGATCTCCGCGGGCGTGAGCGTCAGGATGCGGTGAGTAGCGGGGTTCACAATAGCGGACCAATCAAGACCTGGTGTCAAGCCTCGGCCGCTCGCGGGTGCACCAAGGCGGAATAACCTTTCACGGGATCAGCAGGATCTTTCCTGTGGTGGAGCGGCTCTCCAACGCGGCGTGCGCCGCGCGCGCCTCTGGGAGTGGGACCGTCAGTCCGACCCGCACGTCAAGCTGGCCGGTCTGCAGCCAACTCAGCACCTCGTTCCATCGTCGGGTCCGCTCCCTACTATCGGCGATGTGGTCGAACAATGTCGGCCTGGTGAGATACAGCGACTTCGCTCCCAGGACCAAAGGGGAGATAGGTGGAGGGGGCCCCGACGCATTACCGAAGGTCACCAGGGTTCCCCGCCTGCGCAGCACAGCGATACCAGCATCAAACGTTGCGGCGCCGACCCCGTCATACACGACATCAATGGCCTCGGGGCCCACAGCGTCCTCCACCGCCTCCACGATCTCGGAGTTCCGGTAGTTGATCAGGTGATCGGCTCCCGCCGAACGGGCGAGATCGAGTTTCTCGTCGCTTCCCGCGGTGGCCACCACCTCGGCGCCCCGGAGCTTCGCCATCTGCACCAACAGGCGCCCCGTGCCCCCTGCAGCCGCGTGAATCAGGCAGCAGTCGCCTGGCTTCAGCGGATAGGTAGAGTCGATCAGGTAGTGAGCGGTGAGGCCCTGCACCCCGAGAGCGGCGGCATCATCGAGTGATACCGAGTCGGGCACCGCCGAAGCGGTTGCCGCGCTCACCACGGCCTGCCCGGCATACGAGGACCCGCTACCGACCCAGCACACCCGGGCGCCGACAGCGAAACCCTCTGTGTCGGGCCCGACTGCCGTCACGGTGCCCGAACCCTCTATGCCCGGGACGAACGGGAGCTCGACTGGGTACAGCCCTGATCGGTGGTAGGTGTCAATGAAATTCACTCCAGCCGCGTGGACATCAACAAGCAACTCGCCATGTTTGGGTTCGGGGATCGCGATCTGCATGGACTGCAGCACTTCGGGGCCGCCTGTTTGCGTGATACCAATGGCGGTCATCAATTGGGAGTTGCTCAATTGGGTATTCCTTTGTCGGGCGCAACCATTGCGCCGGTTCCTGGGGTGCAAGCACTTCGGTTGGTGTTGGCCTTACACACTTGCGCGACAAGGTTGAGCGAGCCACCGGGGGTGCAAGCACTTCGGTTGGTGTTGGCCTTACACCAGATCATTGTGGATACCTGCGCGTACGTCGGGGTGCAAGCACTTCGGTTGGTGTTGGCCTTACACCGACTGGCACTACTGGTGTCGTTGATCACAGGGGTGCAAGCACTTCGGTTGGTGTTGGTATTGCCAGATGTAATTGGGACTATTCCGGCCTTGCCGGGGGTGTAAGCATTTCGGTTGGTGTTGGCACTTCCACAAGGTTTGGTTTCACAAGGTTTGGTCATTGGTATTGCGGTTATCGGGGCTTGGGTGGGTAGATCCGTTGACTGTTGATGAATTCGTCGCGGATTGTGTTGCGCAGCATTCCGAGTTCAGGCACCGACACCTCCACAACATCACCAGGTTCGAGCCACACAGGCGGATCAAGGCGGGCCCCGGCCCCGGTGGGTGTACCGGTGAAGATCACATCGCCCGGGGCGAGATCCGTGAACGTGGACAGGTAGTGGATCTGGTACTCGATCGGGTACTTCATCGTTGCAGTGGTGTCATCTTGTCGGAGTTCGCCGTTCACGTGGGTGGTGAGGCGCAGGGAACTCAGGTCCAGTTCGTTGATCGGGGTGAGCCATGGTCCCATTGAGCCGGTAGCAAGCCAATTCTTGCCTTGAGTGACGTTGAACTTTGCGTGGCGCACCCAATCGCGGATCGTGCCGTCGTTGCCCAGGCTCAGCCCGGCGATGTGATGGCGTGCGTCGGAGATCGGGATTCGGCGTCCTGCCTTACCGATAACAACGATGATCTCGCCTTCGTAGTCAAGCTGGTTTGATTCGGCCGGGCGGATCAGATCCCGATTGTGCCCGGTGAAACCATCGGGCCAGCGCACGAACACGCTGGGGTATGAGGCATCTTCGGAGTCGGCGTATTCATCGGCTCGTCCGCGGTAGTTGACACCGATACAGAAGATCTTTCGAGGCCAGCGCAACAGGCGCTCGAACCGGATTTCTCCAATCGTGTGATCGGCCTCAATACCCTGGGCGACGGTGATCGCCTCCCCAATGCGGCCAGCGCCGACGATGTCGGCGAGGTCTGTGATCCCCGCCATACGCTTGGGCAGCGACACGACCCCGGCACCGTCGTCGGAAACCGCCCCGACGCAATGGCGACCGTCGATCGAATAACTGAGCAGACGGTTCATTGAACCTCAAGTCCTGCGGGGGGGGGGGGGCGTGATGGTCCACATGTTACGGATCGAACGCAGTGGCGGTGCTCTCGGGATTTCGTTGCTCTACTAGAGTCCCACCGCAGGCAGCGGCCGTAGTGGAGACCATGCAGGTGCCGGATCATGAAGCGGCCGGACCGTAGTCGGCTGAATGTGCAATGAAAGGCTGTGAGGTGAGACAAGTGAGAGACAATGGTGTGCTCGTGTCAAGGGAAGAAAATGCCGCACATCATCATTGAGTACTCCTCAAACCTAGATCGTGTGATCGGCGCGGTCGTTGATGCAGTGCACGACGCCACCGTGACCGAAGCGATTGCCGCTCCAGCAGGGGTGCGCACCCGTGCCGCTGCCCGTCACCATTACCGGATCGCGGATGGTGATACCGCCTACGGCTTCCTCGCCCTCATTGCCCGGTTCGGTCCCGGCCGCGAGAAGTCACAGCTACAGCGCTATCTCCAGCGAATAACCGATGTGGTTGAGACCGAGTTAGCGCCCCTCGCCGACACCCACCGGATCGCCATCAGCACCGAGTTGCAGTTCATCGACCCGGACTATCGGATCAACCGTAACCAGATCGCTCAACAAGCCGGTGACCGGTGATGACGTCGCGGTCGTTTAGGGAGAACTCAGCTGCCGCGCAAGAATTCATGGCTCCGTTCGCGGAGTATGCGACCCTGCACCTGATCGCAGGCACGCCCACCGCGAGCGTGAGCGGGGCTACGTTCACAAACATCTCCCCGATCGACGGAACCGCACTAGGGGAGGTAGCCGAAGCAGACGAGGCTGATGTTGATGCCGCAGCCTCCGCAGCGAGGTCAGCCTTCGCTGAATGGTCCGAGCTCCCAGGAGCCGAACGCAAACGCATCCTGCATCATGTTGCCGACGCGATCGTTGACAACGCATACCGAATCGCCGTGGTTGAGTGTGTAGACACCGGCCAGGCGATGCGCTTCATGGGTGCAGCGGCTCTTCGGGGAGCCGAGAACTTTCGGTTCTTCGCCGATAGGGCACCCGCCGCCGCTGACGGGCTGGCACTGCCGAGCCCGGATCATCTCAACTACACCACACGCAGCGCAATAGGGCCGGTCGGTGTCATCACACCGTGGAACACGCCGTTCATGTTGTCGACGTGGAAGATCGCGCCTGCTCTCGCCGCGGGATGCACAGTGGTGCACAAACCGGCGGAGTGGAGCCCACTCACAGCGGCGCTGCTCGCCGAAATCGCCCACGATGCAGGCCTGCCGCCGGGCGTGCTGAACACTGTGCAGGGGATGGGTGAAACCGCGGGCCGGGCGCTTACAGCGCATCCCGCCATCTCGGCCATCGCGTTTGTAGGGGAGTCGACGACCGGGTCGATGATCCAGTCACAAGGAGCACCCACCCTCAAGCGGTTGCATTTCGAGCTTGGCGGCAAGAACCCGGTCATTGTATTCGAAGACGCGGACATCGACCGGGCTCTGGATGCGGTGGTGTTCATGATTTGCAGCCTCAACGGTGAGCGCTGCACCAGCTCAAGTCGTGCCCTGATCCACAAGCCGATCTATGAGAAGTTCGTCGCCGCATTGACCGAGAAGATGCGTAGCGTGCGTGTCGGCCATCCGCTCGATCCAGACACCGTAATCGGCCCGCTTGTCCATCCTCGCCACCGTGACAAGGTTCTCAGTTATTGCGAGATCGCCGAGGCAGCTGGCGCCACCGTTGTGACCGGTACTACATACTCTGATGCTCCTGGTGTCGGGAACTATGTGGCACCAATTCTGTTCATCGACTCCCGCAACGACATGCGAATTGCTCAGGAGGAGATCTTCGGGCCTGTTCTCACCGTAATCCCCTTCGATGATGAGGACGAAGCGGTCACTATCGCCAACGACGTCGTTTACGGTCTCGCCGGGTACCTGTGGACCAACGACATCACCCGAGCTCATCGGGTGGCTCAGAGACTCGATGCAGGAATGATCTGGGTCAACTCCCAGAATGTGCGCCATCTGCCCACGCCTTTCGGCGGCACGAAACGCAGCGGGGTTGGTCGTGACGGCGGTGATTGGAGTTTCGACTTCTACATGGAAACAAAGAACATCGCCATCGCCACCGGGGATCATCGGATCCCACGCCTCGACGGCTGAGACCTGCGCTTTCGGCCTGTTCGGAGGTGTAACATGGGTCCGTTGGATGGTTCCGATGGATAGTTCCTATGGATACTGATAGTTCCTATGGATACTGATAGTTCCGATGGATACTGATGGCCCGGACGGATCACAGGAATCCGGGGCGGATGGTTCCCGGTTTACCGATCTTCCTGAACCGAATCTGGTGCTCACCGGGTTCATGGGTACGGGGAAGTCTGAGGTGGGGCGGCGGCTGGCCGCCGAACTCGGGAGGGACTTCGTCGACACCGACTCTGTGATCGTTGACCGGTTCGGCGAGATCGCCGAGATCTTCGTCCATGGCGGCGAGAAGCGATTCCGGCGGATCGAACGGATCGTTGCTGGCGAGCTGGCCCGTCGCCGCGGCGTGGTCGTTGCCACTGGAGGCGGCATGCTGCTTGACCCCGAGGTGGCGTCGCTGTTCCAAGACAGCGGCCGGGTTTACTGCCTTTGCGCAGAGCCCGACACGATTGTTGAACGTGTCCTGGGCGACCCGTACGGGCACCGTCGGCCCCTTCTGGCTGGTGGCGACCCCGCTGGCAGGGTTCGCGACATGTTGTCGTCGCGGGCCGAGCGCTATGCAGTCTTTGAGCAGGTAACCACCGACGGCCGGACGATTGATGCAATCGCGAACGACATTCTTCGTCGTTTCGTTGCGGTGGCCCCCGGGTGAACCAATACCGGCGGGTAGTCGCGTGGTCAGAACCGTGGCGATCAGACCCAGCCCGACGTCAAAACCACCGCTGATGGGTTGAGTGACGCGCGAGGCGAGGGTTACGGGAGGTTGGTTCCTCTGGTTGTCGGCAGCGGGTTGCTGCCGCTTGTAGTCATAGTGTCCGGCAATATCTGGGTCACCGAATGTCTCGGACGAACGGCCGTGGCGACGTCTCAGGTCGGTGTGCGAGTCGTCTCGGGGTCAGGCCCTGTCAACTCAAACGGGGCCGCCTGCTGATGTTGATAGCGGACGATTATCAATGCCTCAGCGGGCCTCGGTAGAGTTCGGCGGCTCGCTTGCACCATCGCAAAGGTCATAGTCGGCGACGGTGCAACCGACTGCGAAGATCGGGATCGGGCGGTAGAAGTGAACAGTGCCCGTTGAGCCTGCGGCGGCACCCGAGACCGCTACGAAGGTCCGGATCTCAAACCCTCCCTGGCCTGCATTGGTGTACACCTCCTGATCGGTGTAGTCCACTAGGGCGTCTCGGTCGTTGCGGGTCCAGTGGTTCAAGAAGTCACGGTCCCAGGCTTCGTTGATCCTCCCCGAGTCCGGCGTTGCGGGCCAATGTGAGATACCGCCGGTGCCGATCAGCGCGATTCGTTCAGGCACTGCATCCGCGGCCCGGCGCAATGCCTCGCCGAAGCTGCGGGCCCGGTGAAGAGGCGTCAGCGGCGGGCCCTGGCAGTTAACGTTGACCGGGATGATCGGCAGGTCATAGCGGGGGGTGAGGAAATGAAGAGGTACGCTGATTCCGTGGTCGAAGCGCCACTCCTCGGCATAGGCCACGTCGTGGGTCTCCATGACGGAGGTGATGATGCGCTCCGATAGGGCTCGGCAGCCGGTGACAGTCCGCCGTTTGATGCCCAGCCAGTCGGGGTCTTCAATCGGCCCTTCGTAACTGTCGGCCATGCCGATCGCGAACGCGGGCATGTTATTCATAAAGAAGTTTGCGAAGTGCTCGGCCGCTACGACGATCAGGGCTTCAGCACGCGATGCTTCGATCCGATGTCGCATGGCATCGAATGCGGCGCGAAGAGCATCGTGATCAACGGGGTCGGCTAGTTCGGCCCGGCCTGTGATGCCGGGGGCGTGGCTGCAGACGCCTGCGTAGACGAGTGTCATTTGGATGTTGCTATGTCTTGTGTTGTGGGGGTGATTGTGGTGGTAGCTGTCCCGTGATCCCGGATACGTTGCTGACTCCCTGGCATTACGCCAGTTGAATCTACGACCCCTCCTTGCGCGGATGGTCTTCGTTTAGGGTGTACACACCTGCGCGCACAGGACCGTATTCTTGAACGCCGTCGCGCATTCGTTGCAGATAATCGTTCCATTCGATCCTATGAAACGCAGCGAAGTGCATCAGGATTTGGCCGTTGACCCCCAACACGTACAGCTTGCCAATGTCGGGATCGGTGAGCGCGGCGTGCTCCTCGTCGTCAAGGTCGTAGCCAGCCAGGGCCGCACTACGGTCGGAGGTGTACATGGCTTGAACTTCACAGTCGCGGTTGATCTCATAGAGAAACTTCTGAACGGCGTAGAGAGTCATGACCCGCCTTGGCCCGGCAAGATAATGGATGTGGCGGCGAATTCGGCGTGCCGCCATGGGTTGCACGGCACGCCCATGTGCGCCTAAGGCCTTCGCCGCAGTTGCGCGACGTCACGCACGGCACCCTTATCCGCGGATGTAGCCATCGCAGCGTAGGCCTGCAGCGCTTCGCTGACGTGACGGTTTCGGAGTTCGCGTGGTTGCCAGGCAGCATCCCCGGAGGCGTCCATCTCGGCCCGTCTAGCATTGAGCTCTGCTTCGGAGATCTTCAGACGGATCGACCGGTTCGGGATGTCTATCTCCACGATGTCGCCATCGCGGATCAGTGCGATTGCTCCACCTTCGGCTGCCTCAGGCGAGACATGACCGATTGAAAGGCCCGAGGTGCCTCCTGAGAACCTGCCGTCTGTCAACAAAGCGCATTGCGTGCCCAAGCCTCGGCTCTTGATGTAGCTGGTCGGGTACAGCATTTCCTGCATACCGGGCCCACCTCTGGGACCCTCGTAACGCACGACCACCACATCGCCCGCTTTGATCACTGACTCGTCAAGGATTCCCTCGCAGGCGGCGTCCTGACTTTCGAAGACACGAGCCGGGCCCGAGAATTCAAATATTGACGGGTCAACACCCGCAGTTTTGACGATGCAGCCGTTCTCAGCAATGTTGCCGTACAAAACGGCCAGACCGCCGTCGGTGAAGTACGCGTTGTCAACCGAGCGGATGCAACCTGCGCGGCGATCCAGATCAAGGGTGTCCCAGCGGGTGCTTTGGCTGAACGCCTGTTGGGTTGGAATGCCTGCTGGCCCAGCCCGAAAGAACTCCACTACCGAATCGGCCGGGTCGCGCATCACGTCATAGTGGTCCAACACGTCGCCGAGAGTGTCGGCGGCAATGGTTGGAACCGACGTGTCAAGTAAGCCTGCGCGGTCCAACTCGCCGAGTATGGCGACAATGCCGCCAGCGCGGTGCACGTCCTCAACGTGGTACTCGCTACTGGACGGCGCAACCTTGCAGATCGCAGGCGTGGTCCGGCTCAGCCGGTCAATGTCGGCCATCGTGAAATCCACACCGGCCTCATGCGCAGCGGCCAGGATGTGCAGCACCGTATTGGTGGAGCCGCCCATGGCGATGTCAAGCGTCATGGCGTTCTCAAACGATGCCTTCGTGCAGATCGACCGGGGCAGCACCGACTCATCGTCCTTTTCGTAATATCGACGGGCGAGATCAACAATCCGCCGGCCAGCCTCCAAGAAGAGTTGCTCACGGTCGGTGTGTGTGGCGACCACAGTTCCGTTGCCCGGCAAAGACAGGCCCAACGCCTCGGTCAGGCAGTTCATCGAATTGGCCGTGAACATACCCGAACACGACCCGCAGGTGGGGCACGCGGAGCGTTCAATGGCGAGGAGATCTTCATCGCTCACCGACCGGTCCCCAGCACCGATCATGGCGTCGATGAGATCGAGTTTGACCCCCACCCCGGCTAGTCGGGTCTTGCCAGCCTCCATGGGACCGCCGGTCACGAAGATGGTCGGGATATTCAAACGCATGGTCGCCATCAACATGCCCGGTGTGATCTTGTCGCAGTTGGAGATACACACGAGTGCGTCTGCGCAGTGGGCGTTGACCATGTATTCGACGCTGTCGGCGATGAGGTCGCGGCTCGGCAGGCTGTAGAGCATCCCGTCGTGACCCATAGCGATGCCGTCGTCAACGGCGATGGTGTTGAACTCCTTGGCAACGCCTCCGGCGGCCTTGATCTCATCTGCAACGAGCTTGCCGAGGTCTCTGAGGTGGACGTGACCGGGAACGAACTGGGTGAAAGAGTTCGACACAGCCACGATCGGTTTATCGAAGTCGTCGTCGGACATGCCGGTCGCTCGCCACAGGGCGCGCGCACCGGCCATGTTTCGACCTTGTGTGCTTGTACGGGAACGAAGATCGGGCATGTGCCAAGCCTAGATGCAGGTTCATCCCCGGGTCAGGTCTGAAGTGGCGTACAACCACAGCACACTTCTTGATGTAGTGGGAGAGTTCACCCCCGGGTCAGGTCTGAAGTGGCGTACAGCCTCAAACGGCGCCAGGCCCGGGCGTGACGCAAGACACGTCTGAGCGATCCAACAGTGGCTGTAGAGTCGGGTTTATGCAGCTTGGTGTATTCAACGACACGCCCTACAAGATTGTGCTCTTGTTGCACATTGTGTTTGTCTTCGCGGCGTTCGCCTCAATGTTTGTGCATCCGTTCGTCAACACGCACACCGCTGGTCACGAAGGCCGGTCGTTCGTCTTCGCCGAGATCGCCAAACGATCCGTTCGCATCCACTCGGTTTCCCTCATCATCGGAGGGCTGTTGGGCTTTGCCCTTGCAGGGATGTCCGACGATGGCACCGGCGAGTTGATCTACCGTGTTGCAGACGGCTGGATTATGGCGGCAGTAGTGGTTTGGATAGCCATGAACGGCGTGCTGCACAGTCTGGTCATACCCGCAGAGAAGGCCATCGCCGCAGGCGACGAATCAAAAACTGCCCGGCTCGGATTGGGGTTCGGGATCACTTCGTTGCTTTTTGTGGTGATGATGTACCTGATGGTTTTCAAGCCCGGCGTCTGAGTCCAACGGTCTCGGCCAGAGTCCTTATCCCTTCTTTATCCCACTTGAGCGTCGTCGGTGCAGGTTCCATACAAACTCGCCCAGGCTTTCCGTACAGGGACCCCGCCTGGCTTGCTGCTCGCCATCACCGTCTCCACTGCCGTGTTCGTGGCCACTCCCATTTCGCTGCCAGCGGTTGCCGACCGGTTCGGTGTGTCCGCGGGAACAGTCGGCTTGTATTCGGCGGCCCAGTTGGCCATGTTCGTGGTCGGATCCTGGGGATCGGGCCGCTTCCTGAAACCGTCGTTGGCGGTATTTCGGATCACGTTGCTGGCTATCGGGGCGGCGAACCTGATCAGCGCGCTTACCGGATCGTTCGTCGTGTTGCTGGCAGCACGAGCCGCGACCGGCTTGGCATTGGGGGTGATTACCTGGTTGGCATGGTCGCAGGTATTCGGAGATGCCGACCGCCAGGGCGATATCGCGGTCGTGGGGCCGCTAACTGGCGTTGTGGCGGCACCTCTGTTTGGTTTGGCTCTGCAATGGGGCGACGACCGCCACATGTTCGTGTTGCTTGCGGCTGCTGCGGTTGTGCCTCTGTGGGCCCGTCCCAGTTTCACGGTGTCGCCTTCGGGTGGCTCCGCTCGGACATCCGCTGTGCCCCAGGCCCGCGTGCTGATCGCAGTGCTTGCTTTTACAACTCTTGGTGGATCCGCGGTCTTCATCTATGGCGGGGTGATCGCCGTTGACGAACTCGGTATGTCGCCTTTCGCGTTGTCAATGGTATACGCCTGCAACGCAGTTGTCGGAATCCCGGCTGCGCGGTGGCGCGGTGCGCGTCCCAACGCGGGTTTCTGGCTAATCCTGACGGGTGTATGTGCCGTAGCCACAGGTGCTGCGGGCAGCGTCTGGGTGTTTGTGGGAGCCACTGTCGCCTGGGGATTTTTCTTTTGGGCGGGCCTACCCGGCATCTTCTCACTACTTGCGGAGCGTTCCGCTTATCCTGCGGATCGAGCTGGTGACGCCCAATCTGCGATGGCTGCCGGACGTGCCGTGGGACCGCTGCTAGGCGGAGTGTTGGTGTCGGGCTCCTTCACCGTGCTCGGCGTTGTCGGCGGTTTGTTGATAGGCACCTCGGGTGCGGTGGCGCTGCTGGTGGAACACCGAGGCCGAGTCCGGTCTGTTTGCCTTGATCAAGGCTAGACTGACCACACCTAACGTTCGCATTGGGCGCTCGCCACGGCAGCTCTAGTTTACGTCAGACGGTTTCTGGCTGAGCGATGGAGCCACGTGAGACTGGGTGATCAAGATCGGGTTTGGCTGTCAGGCAGTGCGCTACCTTTGGGCATGGTGACACAGTCCGAGCGGCCCGTTGTCGTCAACATTGACGGGATCTCGGTTCGGGTGACGAACCCGAGCAAGGTTTTCTTCTCCAAACGCGGGGAGACCAAACTTGATCTTGTCAACTATTACCTTGCTGTGCAGGAACCTCTCATGCGGGCGATCCGGGGCAGGCCTGTGCTGATGCAGCGCTACCCCGACGGGGTCAAGGGCAAGTCTTTCTTCCAAAAACGGGTACCCAAAGGCGCACCCGACTGGCTGCAGACCGTCGTCACGTCCACTCCGAACGGCACGATCTCCAACGCTTTGGTGGCCGCTGATGTGGCCCACATTGTGTGGGCGGTCAACATGGGCTGCCTGGGTTTTCACACCTGGCCTACTAAAGCCGATGACACAGCTCACACCGACGAACTGCGAATCGATCTTGATCCTCAACCCGGCACAGGCTTTGACGATGTGCGTGAGACTGCCTATGAGGTCAAGACCGCTCTGGACGAGGTCGGGATTATGTCAATCCCCAAGACGTCGGGCAGTAAGGGAATCCATATCCATGTGCCGTTGAAACCGCGCTGGGACGCCATGGCCGTGCGTTATGGTGCTGTTGCACTCGCCCGGGAAATGCAACACCGACGGCCGGACCTAATCACCTGTGAATGGTGGAAAGAGGACCGCGGGGAGCGGGTATTCGTGGACTTCAACCAGAATGCTCCGCACAAGACGGTCTTCGGGGCGTGGTCGGTTCGTGCCAGGGTTGCCGCCGTGGTGTCTACGCCGATCACCTGGGATGAAGTGGCTACGGTGGAACCCGACCGGCTCACGATTGCCTCGGTGCCCGCCAAGGTCGCAGCCGAGGGCGACCCTTGGGCAGGGTTGGTACCTCAGTCGCTGACTCCGTTGCTCAAATGGCATGAACGCGACATGGCCGCTGGCTTGGGTGACGCTCCCTGGCCGCCACAGTACCCCAAGATGCCGAACGAGCCTCCCAGGGTTAGCCGCAGCCGAAGGTGCGCCGAGGGCTGAGCCAAAATGTAAGGGCGCCTACTCGGCGGAGTGCGCGGCCCAAAGAGCTGCGCCCAAAGCGCCAGCGTCGTCGCCGAGTTCAGCCATCACCACCTTTACCTCCGGCCTGTGCGCGACACCCGGCAACCACTGGGCCAGCCGTTGCTGTACACCGGTTCGCAACGGTTCGCCGATGTCGGTCAGACCACCGCCGAGCGCTACCCTTTGAGGGTCGAAAATGAGCACCAAGTTGGCGATGCCCAAGGCGACGTCACCGCAAAATCCGTCAAGGATCCGGCGTGCGGTCGAGTCGTTTTGGAGTAGGGCTTCGGCCACGGTGTATCCGTCGATATTTTCGATGTTGCCAGCGATCTCAGGTGCAACCAGGAAACGGCCCGCGGCGGCTTCGGTACGCCCCAGTGACCCCAACCTTGAACCCGAGGCGAAATACTCCCACGGTCCGCGAGCGCCGGTGACGTGAACCGGGCCGTCAACATCAACGATCATGTGGCCCGCCTCACCAGCGAATCCGTTGTGGCCGTGGATCAGGTGACCCCCACACACGAACCCCGCTCCGATACCGGTGCCCAAGGTGATCAGTATGAAATCGTCGGAACCACGTCCCGAACCAAGTCGCGCCTCCGCCCAGGTTGCTGCGGTGGCGTCATTCATCGTCACAACCCGCAGTCCAGTCGCCGCGCTGAGTTCCGGCCCGATCGGAAACTCGATGAGCAGAGGCAGGTTTGGGGAATACCTGACCACACCGGAGCAATGAGCCAACCCGGCTACGCCCAATCCGATGGCGTCAATAACGCAGTTGTGACGGCGTCCGAGACGTTTGACCATGCCCGCCAGTGTCGCCACCAGCTCGGGCCCCTCCACGGTGCTTGGTGCCCGGTCGCGGTCAAGGATCGTTCCCGTATCCGCATCAACGAGGAGTGCACGGGCGTTGGTGCCGCCCACATCGAATCCGACCAGCATCGGACCTGAGACTATGGCCAGCCACAGCCCAGCAAACGGAATTGCACCCGTTGATGCTGGCGCCAAGCCTGTCGAAGGCGGCGGCCAAGCTTGTCGAAGACTTGGTTTTGGTTGCCGTCTGGCGTTGGCTGCGCCGAGCAACTCGGTCGTCACATTATGCATCGCGCTTGGTTTTGCTTGCCGTCTGGTGTTGACTGTGCTGGCCACGGTTTGTGTCTCGTTGTCTCGCGGGTGCATGGTTCTGCTTGTTGTCTGGTGTTGGTCGCGCTGATGACAGTGTGTGTCTCGTTGCCTCGGGGCGCATGGCTTGCTTGCGGTCTGGCTTAGCTGCGCCCTGCAAGACAAACTTCCAAACTTCTACACTCTGTGAGCTTGTGATGTGCACACAAGCTTGGCGTGAACATGGCCAACGGCAACGAATCGCCAAACTGCGACGCCAAGGGAACCATCAAGGAGGTTGACATCGTGCAGACCGGACCACGTAACCCGTTCTTGGCGGACTCACAAAACGCCATGGCGCACGGCCGACCCGACCAGCAGGACAACGTCGCAGGACGCGGCCCGGAGGGTCCCACCGAGGTGCTTGATCCCAACGATTCCTCCCAAATTCAGTACACCTGGCTCGGACCATGCCATTTCGGCGGGTTAACGTCGGGCGTGTACCCCGACGGGGGGAGAGTGATCTGGAGCAACGGCCGCCAGAACATCGCCAAGCTTGATTACGACACGCTGGAGCTGCTGGTAGATCACGAATTGGTTGATGGCGAGGGCCGCACCCCGATTGCTGAACTAGAAAAGAACCTTGAAGGCCTCGACAAGTTAGAAGGCGCCGCTGCTATTGAGCACGCCATCGGCCTGTCGGCACGTTTCATGACCGGCCTCGACGGCGTTTATGCACTACTTGACTGCGACCACACTTTGTTTCTGGGCCGAAGGGACCACGCCGTCGCCTACATTGAAACCGATCCATCTGAGCGGGGATCGCAGATCGTCGAACGTGGGCGTTGGTACAAGCCGGACCATATCAAGGGCTTCTTCGTTGGTATGAACATGACCTTCGACGGTCGGCTCGTAATGACTACCGATCATGGCTGGGTGGTGATCCTGGCTCGCGATTTTTCCGAGTATTGCGCCCTTCAGGTGCAAGGCGGAGCCGAACAGGCTGCTGAGTACTGCGCAATGAGAGCCGAGGAGAGGGGCCATACCGGATACGGTTGGGTGCGGACCTCGGTATGTGTTGACGACAACAACGGCATCTATGTGTCGTCCAATGATCACCACCACAAGCTCCGCTGGACCGGCACCGAGATCACCGACGCCGCCGCGCAGGGCTGTTGGACCGTTCCGTACCGCAATGGCGGTGGTTGCGGTTCCGGCACGACGCCGTCGCTGATGGGTTTCGGCCCTGATGAGGACCGTTTCGTGGTTATAGGCGACGGGGATGATGTGGTCAATATCACCTTGATCTGGCGTGACGAGATCCCGGATGGCTGGGAGCAGTTGCCGGGCGCCCCTCACCGTCGGATAGCCGGTATTGGCCCGGCCGATATGGGTGATCCCGAGCTGTCGGAGATCAAGACCGAGCAGTCGATAACCGTCAGTGGGTATGGCGCTATGACCGTGAACAACGAACCCGCCTTTGTGCCTGATAGCTTCCCGGGCAGTGCTCGTCGGATGCTGACTTTCATGCTCGGGCACAAACCCGAATACCAGCCCTACGGCATGCACAAGTATGAGTGGGATCCCGTCGCCCGGGCGCTGCGGCAGGCCTGGGTGAATCACGACGTTTCATCACCTAACTCTGTACCGTTCGTGGCGCAGGCCAGCAACATCGTTTACACCTGTGGCGTTCGCGACCGGCGATGGACGATTGAGGCGATCGACTGGAGCACCGGCCGGTCGCTGTTTCACTACGTGTTGGGTACATCGCAATTCAACACGCTCGGCGCGGGAGTGACCATTGATGAAGACGGTCGGCTGCTGTTTGGTTCGATGTACGGTAAGACTCGGGTGATGCGTCCATAAGCTGCATCTAGATGAGTGTTGATAAACGCTTACGCATCGCCAATCTCTAGACGAGGGAACTAACCGAGCCGATACGGCAGGATTCTCCGACGCAGTCCTGCAACGCAGTTCTGGTTGTCGACGCCGTCCTAATTTTTCAGCAAAGTCTTTATGCGTATGCCGACGGCAACGACAGCTATAGCGGCGGTGGCGGCCAAGACGAAGAATTGGCCGACAGGTTATAGCCGAGGGATCTGAGCGACCCGATACGGCAGGATTCTCCGACGCAGTCCTGCAACGCAGTTCTGGTTGTCGACGCCGTCCTAATTTTTCAGCAAAGTCTTTATGTGTATGCCGACGGCAACGACAGCTATAGCGGCGGTGGCGGCCAAGACGAAGAATTGGCCGACAGATTGCGCGCAGCCAGAACGAGACTGCGAACGGCTGGCGCGTTTCGTGTGGGGGCGGGTCTGTTTTGGTTTGGAGCGGTGCGGTGGTGGTTCAGTCGTGTGTGGGCGGGACTGTTTTGGTTTGGAGCGGTACGGCGGTGGTAGTGGCGGTGGTGGTTTAGTCGTGTGTGGGCGGGCTTGTTTTGGTTTGGCGCGGTGAGTGCGGGAAGGATCGTCTCGATGTTTTCCGTCCACCGAATCGAGCCTTTCCTGCAAGTTCTCAGCAGGCCAATCCACTTTCTGCAGCGCGTTCATCTGCGAGAACAGCCGTGGATGGTCCGCAGTGGCGACCTCGGCCATCATCTCGAAGTTGTTATAGAGGCCAGCCCTGGTGAGGTTTGCCGAACCGACCAGCACAGCGCCCCTAATATGGCGAGACGAATCGGGCTGAACCATCCACACCTTCATGTGCGCCTTGGCCTTACCCAACCTGTTCTTGTTGGTGCGATACCAGTTCCTTACTTCCACATCGGAGCGCTCCAGAAACGAAAGAGCAGCAAGTCGATCGGCGTCAGGCTGGTTTGAGAAACCTGTTCGGATATCGCCTACCAGCAACCACACGGGTCTACCTCGGGTGCGTTGATCAAGCCAGCTCAGCCCGTAAGCGCTGGCGTACCCGAAAGCCACATACAGCTTTCCTTGCGGATTGTCCCGAAGAAAGTCCTCAATCACTTCGGCCGCAGGCACAGGGAACGCGTTGCCCTCATTTTCCGACACGGCGTGTCACCGTAACATTTCTATGGGTGGGTACTAATATCCCTACATGCGGGCATCAGGTACGCGCACGTCTGGCGAGGAGCCGGATCCGGAGCCACGTTGCGTATCACCACTAAGCCATGCCTGACGGCTAGCAGGGTGGATGCGCTGCGCTGGGTGGTGTTCGTTGGCAACCTCATCAACTTCGGTTGTTCCTCCGACATGCAGCCCTTTGAACGATCAGCCCGCTGAACAATCAGTCTCTGAACGATCAGCCCCCCTTTTTCTTACGATCAGCCCGCTGAACAATCAGCTCTCTGAACAATCAGCCCTATGAACAATCAGACCTATGAACGATTAGCCGATTGAACGATCTTGTATGAACCATCGTCATTACGTCGGGTGAAGCAGGTCACGTGGGCGATGTCAACAGGTCGGCGAAGTGAGCTACCACGGTTGCAACGTCGTCGTCGCTTACATCTAGATGGGTGACTAGCCTTGCAGTTGATCTCCGTCGAGTTGGGGTGATCAAAGCGTGAACGCCGCGGCGGTGCAGTCGTGCCTGAAGCTCCGCCGCGTTGGCCTGCAGTTCAATGAACACCATGTTCGTAGCCCGGTCAACAACCTTGATGCCGTCAATGCGGCTCAGTCCCTCGGCGAGCAGGGCCGCATTTACGTGGTCATCCGCAAGGCGTTCAATGTTGTGTTCAAGTGCGTACAGACCTGCTGCTGCCAAGACGCCCGCCTGGCGCATCGCCCCTCCCAGCATCTTTCGCCACCTGTACGCATCAGCAATCACCTCGGTTGGCCCGCACAGCACCGAACCCGCAGGTGCGCCCAGCCCCTTGGAAAAACACATCGACACGGTGTCGAATTCCGCTGCGAACTTTGCAGCCGACACGTTGAGTTCCACCACCGCGTTCCACATGCGGGCACCGTCAAGGTGAAGCGCAAGGCCGTGCTTGCGAGCGACGGTGACGACCTCACCCATACGCTCAATCGACTGAACGTGGCCGTCCTTGGTGTTTTCCAGGCACACCAGCCTGGTCTTCGCGAAGTGTGGGTCGTCAGGTTTGACGCTCCGGTCGATGGCGACCGGATCCGCGAGACCGTCGGTCAGCATCGGCACCGTCTGGGCTTGAATGCCACCGAGCGCAGCCCCACCGCCAGCCTCCCAGCGGTATATATGCGCCATCTCTCCGGCGATGTACTCGTCACCGCGGCCGCAGTGGCTCAGCAGGGCGCACAAATTCGACTGCGTACCGCTGGTGACGAACAGCGCTGCTTGCTTACCAAGACGCTCCGCGACGGTGCTCTGCAGGCGGTTCACGGTCGGGTCGTCGCCAAAAACGTCGTCGCCCAACTCGGCGTCGGCCATCGCCTTGCGCATTCCCGGTGATGGTCGGGTAACGGTGTCGGAGCGCAGATCAATCACGTCGGGCTTGGATCCGCTCCCGATGTGGGTTGATTCGTTTTGGATACGGGTTGCGTATCGGGTGGTTCGAGTCGGGCATCAACGGTGATGTTGGTCAAGTCGTTTACGTCTGCGAGCATCTCGACAGATTCGATAACGCCAGCTGCCTTGACATCCTCAATCACCGAACTCAGCAAACTCAGGCGGTGGCTGGGGCCTGAGAACTTTGCTCTTGGCACCGGTGTGCGGAGCCTGCATCTGGCTTCGGACTTCGTCCGTCGTACCGCAGACAAAGCCTCGGCGGCAACTTCGCATACATCCGCACCGATGTCGCCAGCCACGTGTCTCAGCGGTGCGGGCGTCGGCCAGGCCTCAACATGAATCGATCCATCGTTGCACCACGACCACACCTCTTCGGCAACGAAAGGCAGAAACGGTGCGAACAGTCTTTGGATGTTCGACAACGCCAACCTCAGGCCCTGAACGGCCGACGCCGCTCGGTCAGGGCCGAACTCTCCGTAGGCCCGTGGCTTCACCAACTCCATGTAGTTGTCGGTGAACCACCAAAAGAACGCCTCAATGCGTTCCAAGGCACGGGCGTAGTCGTACGCTTCGAACGCCTCGGTGGCAGCGTCAATCAGGTCCGCTAGCCGGGCCAGCATCGACTTGTCGGTTGTTGCAGTGATCAGCCACGGGCTGATCGACACACTGTGCGTGGTCGCATTGAGGGTGACGGAATCGTTGGCGTTCGTGCTCTCATCAAGAGTTGCGAAGCCGCCAGCGAACTTGGACGCATTAAGCAACTTGATAGCCAGTCGACGCCCAATCTTCATCTGCCCCTCGTCGAAGGCCGTATCGGTACCCGGTCGCCCCGACGCTGCCCAGTAACGCACCGCGTCGGCTCCGTACCGTTCCAACAGCTCCGTCGGAACGAGTGCGTTGCCTTTCGACTTCGACATTTTCTTGCGGTCGGGATCGAGAATCCAGCCTGATATGGCAGCGACCCGCCACGGCACGGTGTCGGCATCGAAATGGGCGCGCACAACCGTGGAAAACAACCAGGTTCGGATGATGTCGTGGCCCTGTGGCCTGACGTCCATAGGGAAGGTTGAGGCGTACAGTTCGGCGTCTCGGCGCCATCCGCAGGCGATCTGAGGTGTGAGTGACGACGTGGCCCAAGTGTCCATAACATCAGGGTCAGCTACAAACCCGTCGGGTTCGCCTCGTTGAGATTCGTCATAGCCAACCGGCACATCCGTGCAAGGATCGATTGGTAGCTCGTCGGCGGATGGCACGATTGGCTGACCGTGTATCGGTTCGCCATCCGCGTCGAGCGGATACCAAAGCGGGATCGGCACACCGAAGAAACGTTGCCGGGAGATCAGCCAGTCGCCGTTGAGGCCCTCAATCCATGATCGATAGCGGGTCTGCATATACGACGGAACCCAATCGATTTCCGATCCTCGCTTGATGAGAGCCGCACCAAGTTCGGCGTCTCGGCCGCCGTTGCGGATGTACCACTGCCGGGAGCCGACGATCTCAAGGGGTTTGTCACCCTTCTCGAAGAATTTGACTGGATGGGTGATAGGTCGGGGCTTGCCGTGCATGTCGGCAGACTCGGCGAAGATCTCCACGATCGCCGACCGAGCGGAACGAACCCCGAGTCCCGCTAGCCGCGCGTAAGCAGCACGCCCGTCAGCGGCGGCGATCCAGTCGGGTGCCTCTAGCACGAACCTGCCGTCGCGCCCGATAACGGTGCGGGCCTCAAGATCAAGTTCACGCCACCATGTCACATCGGTGGTATCCCCAAACGTGCAGACCATTGCGATTCCGGTGCCCTTGTCGGGGTCGGCGAGTTCATGAGCGAGGATCGGAACCTCGACGCCAAATACCGGTGTTATCGCCCGCGCTCGCCCGAAGTAGCTGCGGTAACGGTCGTCGTCGGGGTGAGCTACCAAGGCCACACAAGCGGGAACGAGTTCGGGCCGGGTGGTGTCGATCCAGATCTCGTGAGCGTCGGCGGACCTGGTGTCGGTACAAACACCGGTTAGCGCAGAGTCGGATCGTACCCAATCGGGTCCAACGATCGAAAACCGCAGCCTGTGATAAGCACCGGGAACCTCACGGTCTTCGAGTTCGGCCTGAGCCACGGCGGTCTGAAAGGTGACATCCCACAACGAGGGAGCCTCCACCTGATACGCGTGACCAGCCGCCAGATTGTCCAGAAAGGCAAGCTGGCCGACCAGGCGACTGTCGTCGTTGATGGTCTCATAGGTGCGGGTCCAGTCGACCGACAAGCCGAGCCGACGGAACAGTCCCTCAAAGACCTTCTCGTCTTGTGCGGCGAGAAGCTGGCACAACTCAATGAAGTTTGGTCGGCTGACGGCGAGTTGCTTGCGCCGTGTCGCGTTGCCCGCGTCGGCCGGGATCTTGAATGTGTGATCGTATGGCAGCGACGGGTCACAGCGAACGCCGTAGTAGTTCTGCACACGTCGCTCAGTGGGCAGTCCGTTGTCGTCCCAGCCCATCGGGTAAAAGACTTCCATGCCCGACATCCGCCGGTAGCGGGCGATGGTGTCGGTATGAGTGTAGGAAAAGACATGGCCTACGTGTAGCGATCCGCTAACGGTCGGGGGAGGCGTGTCGATTGAGAAGACCTCATGGCGGGGCTTGCCTGCTGCGAAGTGGTAGATACCAGAGGCCTCCCACTTCGCGTCCCATTTTGCTTCGAGGCCTTCAAGTCGGGGCTTGTCGCGGTTCGAGGCGGCCATAGGCCACAACGATACCGGCATCACTGTGGGGTCTAGCCTTGCCGCGTACCAACCGATGAATGTCCTGGCTAGATGGACCCGAGGCCGTGCATCGCAAGTTGTCGCACACGAAAGGGGCCAATAAATGGCGACCGTCGCATTGAGCGTTGAGCAGATTGAAGATTTGGCGCTGCGTTGCCTGACGGTCAACGGCTGCGATATCGAAAACGCCTCAGCGGTCGCCCGAACGGTAGCGTCCGCTGAGCGTGACGGGGCGGTGTCACATGGTCTGTATCGGCTGCCCGGCTATGTGAAGTCGTTGCGCAGCGGCAAGGTTGATGGTTGCGCCCGTCCCCGGGAGGTGAGCCTCACACCTGCCGCTATCCGTGTTGACGGTAATCGGGGGTTTGCGCCCTTGACGATCGAATACGGCGTGGCGTTGCTGGCATCTGCAGCCACCGACATGGGAGTGGCGGTACTGTTGATCCGCAATAGCTTTCACTTTGCAGCGCTGTGGCCCGAGGTTGAAGCTCTCGCGCAGCGTGACCTTGTGGGTCTTGCATGCACTGTCCATACGCCGATGGTGGCCCCGTTCGGTGCGACGAGATCGTTTCTCAGCACCAACCCGATCGCGTTTGCCTATCCCCGCAGTGGCAAGCACCCATACGTGTTCGACATGGCCAGCGCCGCTATGGCCCATGGCGAGATCCAAGTAGCGGCTCGGGACCGCCGCGAGCTGCCGCCTGGAGTCGGTTTGGACGCCTATGGCACTCCGACCACTGACCCCGCGAAGATCCTTGATCAAGGGACCATCCTGTCTTTCGGCGGATACAAGGGATCCGCGATCGCCACGATGATCGAGTTGTTGGCCGCTGGTTTGGTGGGAGACTGGTTCAGCTACGAGGCAGCCGAGGTCGACAACAAAGACGGAGGTCCCGCCATCGGAGGCGAGTTCATACTGGCCATGGCACCACGGGTGCTAGCCGGATCGGGGTGGGCCGAACACGGCGAGGCGTTCCTCGGTGAATTGGAGGGTTTGGAAGGGGTCAGGTTGCCAAGCAGCCAACGGTTCAAGAATCGCCGACGGCCGGGACCACGCCATATTGATAACGAACTCATCAACAAGATTCGTGAGCTGATCGGATAGCGGTACCTCAGAACCTGTGCCACGAGATGGGTGTTTGATCATGGCCCATACGCTGAAGAGGTGAAAGCCGCGGCCGTCTTCGATCTTGATCGCACCTTGCTTGCGGGATCCTCCGCGCCGATTTTCGGGCGTCACCTGGCCGCGGTAGGTCTCGGACCCGGGCGCGAACTCCCGGGGACAGCGCTGTACCAACGAAGCTATGAAATGTTCGGAGAGAACCCTGCGATGATGCAACTCGCAAGGCTCTTCGTCAGAAGCGCCAAGGGATGGTCTGTGACCGATGTACACAGGGCGGCAGTCGCAGCGGCCGAGGATCTCAACACACAGGTAGTTCCGTTTGCCCGGCCACTGCTCGCCGAGCATCGTCAGGCTGGACGCCTACTCGTGTTGGCCACCACCTCGCCTGCGGTTCTGGTACGACCATTCGCGCAGCTGCTCGGTTTCGACCATGTGCTTGCTACGCAATGGGCAAACGATGGCGTTGTGTTCACCGGATGCACCGACGGCGCATTCTTGTGGGGTCGGGCCAAGCGCGACGCTCTACGACGCTTCGCGAACGAAGCGGGTGTCAATCTCGGTAGAAGTTACGCCTACAGCGACAGCGCCTACGACGTAGCGATGCTCAAAGCAGTCGCCTATCCCGTTGCAGTCAACCCCGACCCGCAACTTGTCGCCATAGCGGTGTTGAACAGGTGGCCGATCCGCCACCTTGACGTGGCTCCGGGCGTGGCCAAGATCGCAGGCAGAGAAATACAGGACTGGCTCCGCCCCTTGCTGCGACCGGAGTTCGTGCCAAATGCCCGTTTCGATATCTCAGGTGAGCATCACATTCCCGCTTCGGGGCCTGCCATCGTCGCCTTCAACCATCGCAGCTATTTCGATCCAACAGCGATTGCATTGCTGCTGGGCCGGGCCAGTCGATCGGCACGCTTTCTCGGCAAGAAGGAAGTGTTCGACGTGCCCGTCGTCGGCAGGATCGGCGCCATGCTTGGCGGCATCCGGGTGGAGCGCGGCACAGGCAAAGCTGAGCCTTTGGATCGGGCGATCGAAGCATTGCGCGGCGGTGAAGTAGTTGCAATGGCCCCACAGGGCACGATCCCGCGTGGTCCGGCGTTCTTTGATCCGGTGCTCAAAGCTCGAAGCGGCACAGCCCGACTCGCTCGAGCCAGCGGGGCACCAGTCGTTCCGGTCGGGGTGTGGGGTACCGAGGTGGTGTGGCCACGCAATTCCCGCAGGCCGTCGTTGAACATCATCGACCCGCCGCTTGTCACGGTTCGTGCCGGTCAACCACTTGAGCTAAGCCACGAGAGCCTCGTCGCAAACAGCAAGCGAATCATGGCAGCTGTAGTTGACCTGCTACCTGCGTCGGCCCGACATCATCACGAGCCCAGCGCTGACGAGCTGGCTCGCACCTACCCGCCCGGCTACACGACGGCAATAAACCATCGCAAGAACAACCAATCGAGAAGCCGATGAGCCACGATCCGTCTCGGGGCTTCAAACAGGTGATGTCCGACGCCGAAACTCTTATGTGGAACATCGAAAAGGATCCTTGGCTGAATCCCAGCGGGGCAATGCTCACGATCCTTGACCGCTCGTTGGACATCGACCGGTTCACCAACCGTATAGCTCAGGCTGTGGCCATGATCCCCCGACTAGCCGAACGTGTGGTGCCGACCCTCGGCCCTTTGCCGCCTCGGTGGGTGCCGGATCCCGAATTCGACCTCAGCAATCACGTACGCCACATCTCGTTGCCTTCACCGAGAACGCCCCGTCAACTCTTTGATCTATGCACCACATTCCACGCCGATCCCTACGATCGTTCGCGTCCGCTGTGGCAGTTTGTCGTGATCGACGGCGTTGACGGCGACAAAGGCGCCTTGTTCTCCAAGTTGCATCATGCGGTGACCGACGGAATCGGGGCGTTGAAGCTCTCGGAGAGCTACATTGACGTGGAGCGCGAAGCGCCCGACGTAGAGCCGGTCAAAGCTGGCCGTGTGGAGAGTCCCTCCGGTCGGGTTAGTGACAGCCTGGGTCATCTGTTGAGGCGTCAAGGTGAGACCATTCGTCGGGCGTTGGGCGAGATGGCCACCTGGACCGCCGATCCAGGCTTGGCGCGTGAAAGCCTCAAGGAGTTCGCCGACGGGGTCCGGATGGCTACGACGCAACTCCGGGGCCCCGGACTCCGAGGCGCCGCGAAGAGCGACTCTGCAGGTTCGCCGCTGTGGTCGACACGATCCCGGCGTCGACATCTTGAGGCATTGCAGCTACGACTCGAAGACGTAAAGAAGGCCGGATCGGCCATGGGAGCGTCGATCAACGACATGTTTGTAGGGGGTGTGGTGTTGGGGGCCCTGAAGTATCACAAGCGCCGCAGTGTTGAAGTCGCAGGCCTCAATGTCGGATTCGTGGTGAGCACCCGCAAAGAAACGACGCTCGGAGGCAACGCATTCTCGCCGGTCCGTGTAGTGGTACCGGGAAGTTGCTCGTCGCCGCAGGGGCTCGTCGCGGACATTCAAGAGCGTATGGCGACCCTTCGTAAACAGATCTCGGGCAACGGGCCGATGGTCGACCTTGCCGGTGTCGCCAACTTGTTGCCATCATCGGTGGTAACTGAGTTCGCCAGATCCCAGGCGGCCACCATGGACTTCGCCACTTCGAATCTGCGGGGGCCTCCGTTTCAGACCTACATCGCCGGGGCGGCCGTAGAGCGAAACATAGTCATGGGACCAGTAGCTGGCACCGCTATGAACGTAACCACCATGTCCCAAAACGGCGTGCTTGACATCGGCTTCCATATCGACCCGGCGGCGATTGACGATCCCGCCGACTTGGCGGATTGCACAACCGAAGCGTTCCAAGAACTCTTGGTCCAGTGAGTATTCATGTTGCCTGAAATTGCTGGTTGTGGCCCTATGAATGATCGTGAGTTTGCTGCGGATGTGATCGTGATTGGCGCTGGCGTGGCCGGTCTGTACTCGTTGTGGAAAATGGCCGACATTGGGCTGACTGCGATCGGTTTGGAGTCGGGAAGCGATGTCGGCGGGACGTGGTACTGGAACCGCTACCCGGGTGCCCGGTTCGACAGTGAGAGCTACACATACGGCTATTCCTTTGACAGCGAATTGCTGTCCGAATGGGAGTGGAGCGAACACTTCGCAGCCCAGCCAGAGACGCTGAGCTACCTGCAACATGTCGCCGATCGGTTTGGCCTAAAGGAGCGGATCCGTTTCGGTGCCTGCGTGAGCGTGGCAAGCTGGGACGAGTCGTCGTGTCAATGGGTGCTGCAGACCCAAGCAGGGGAGGTCTACCGCGGGCGATATCTGATCACTGCGCTTGGTCCGCTGTCTGCGCCGTTGATGCCCCTAATTGATGGGACCGCAGACTTTGCCGGGGAGGCATTTCACACAGCGCAATGGCCCCACGAGCCTGTGACATTCCAAGACAAGTCGGTCGGCGTGATCGGTACCGGCGCCACCGCGGTGCAGTTGATCCCGGAGATCTCGGCGAGCTGTGGATCGCTGAGTGTGTTTCAGCGCACACCCAACTGGTGCGCTCCTTTGCGCAACGGACCTATCACCTCTGATGAGCAGGCCGTTCTTGCCGAGACGATCGACGCAGTTCTCGAGCGTTGCAGCAGCACGTACGGGGGCTTTATTCACGACTCGATCCGGTTGAAGACGACTGATGTCACAGATGCTCAGCGTCGTGCGTTTTGGGAACGGCTCTACGGCGAGCGAGGTTTCGCAATCTGGTTCGGAAACTACCGAGACGTTCTCGTCAGCCCGCAGGCAAATACCTTGATCACCGAGTTCATCGCCTCCAAGATCCGAGAACGGGTCGACGATCCCGCGACGGCCGAGTTGTTGATTCCCAAGGACCACGGGTTCGGGCAACGCCGAGTTCCGCTGGAGACGGGATACTACGAAGTCTTTAACAGGCCCAACGTCAATCTCATTGATCTCAACACCCACCCCATCGAGCGGATCACCGCGACCGGGGTCCTCACGGGCGGATCCCACCGTGGCGCGGGCGAACATCATGAACTTGAAATGTTGATCTACGCGACCGGTTTTGATGCGATCACAGGGTCCTACGACAGGATTCATTTCGAGGGGATCGAGGGGCGCACCTTGCGTCAGGCGTGGGACCCGAGCCCTCGCACTTTCCTGGGCGTGGCCACGCCGGGATTCCCTAACCTCTTCATGGTCGTAGGCCCGCAGAACGTGTCCACATTTTGCAATATGACCCGCTGCATTGAACAAAACGTTGACTGGTTGAGCGCGCTCATTGCCGACACTGAGGCAAGCCGCCGGTGCCGGATAGAGGCAACCGAAGAAGCTGCGCAGGAATGGGTTGAACACACTCGCCAATCCGTGCAGCGACTGTTGTTGTCACGGGTTGACAGTTGGTTCAACGGCTACAACGCCAACCTCGGCAGTGATTTTGAGCCTCGACTGGTTATCTACGGCGGAGGTCTGCCTGCGTACCGTGAGCATTGTGATGATGTGGCTGCCGCCGGATACGCAGGGTTCGCCGTAAGTTGATCCCGACGATTGGGCGTTGCGCCACGATTCTTGTTGCATCATTGAGATGCAGGCTGGCTGGTTCGCTTGTTTAGGCTTGTCGAATGACCAGCCGTTCAGGTGGTTGTGGTCAGTGGCCAAGTGCCCGTGCAATCCTCTAGTCTTGAACGCGGTCTGATTGGTTCGTAGTGTCGCAAGTCACGCTCCGGACCTTGGGGGAATCATCTATGGCCACCATCGTGCAAGAACCGGTCGTGTCAACGATCTTGACAACCACGGTTGCGTCGCTGGCGCAGGACTGGGCGCTGCGCACACCCGATCAGGTTGCCATGCGCGAAAAGGACTTCGGCATCTGGCAGGAGTACACCTGGGCCAAGACGTGGGACCTGATCGAGACTGCTGCTCACGGGCTGTTGGCGTTGGGGGTTGAGGTCGGGGATCGTGTCACGATCCATTCCGAGGATCGTCCCGAGTGGATCATCTTGGATTTAGCCACCGTCGCGGTGCGGGGCATAACTGTGGGGCTGTATCCCACCAACCCCAAAGCGGAGGTTGAGTACCTCGTCGGTGACTGCACTCCGCGTGTGTTTTTTGCCGAGGATCAGGAGCAGGCCGACAAGGTCCTCATGGTTTCCCCCGACATCGGTAGATGCATTGAGAAGATCCTTTATGTGGAACCGCGGGGTTTCGGCGACTACTCCGATCCGCGTCTGATGTTCTGGGACGACTTCCTCAAACTCGGTCGGCAGCATCGTCGCCACTACCCGACAGCGGTGTCCGGTCGTATGGCGGATGCTCAACCTGACGACATCATGACCCTGGTGTACACGTCGGGCACCACGGGACCGCCCAAGGGTGCCATGTTGAGCAACGCCAACGCCGAGTTCGCCATGACCAAGATCGTCAACGAGACAGATCGTGTTCCCGACGGCCGTGGCCCCGGTCCCGACGATCTGATCCTCACCTATCTTCCGCTGTGTCACGTTGCCGAACGCATCTTCTCCACATGGACCCTGGTCTCGGCTGGACCATCATTGAATTTCGCCGAGTCGATCGACACGGTCACCACCAATTTGCGTGAGATCCAGCCGACTGTGTTTTTCGCGGTCCCACGCATCTGGGAGCGTCTGCATGCTGGCGTCTTCATCAAAGGCAACGACGCAACGCCGCTGAAGAAACTGCTGTTCCGGTTTGGTTTGTTCCTGGCGTCCAGGATCGGTCGCATCAAAGTCCAATCCGGCGGCTCGCACACCATCACCAGCCGGGTCCTGTCCTGGATCGGCGAACCGTTGGTCTTCAGGGCGATGAAGGAACGCATCGGCCTGCGCCGCTGCCGCTACGCCGCGTCAGGAGCCGCAGCCATCGCCCCGGAAGTGCTACAGTTCTTCATGGGTGTGGGTGTTCCCGTGTTTGAGCTCTACGGCATGACCGAGAACTCAGCGGTTGCTACCTGTAATTTCGCGGGGCGCATCAAGCTCGGAACCGTCGGCGAGCCATACTCCGACATCGGTTTGCGTCTTGATCCGGTAACAGGCGAGGTACAGACCAAACACCCGGGGGTCTTTCAGGGCTACTGGAACAAGCCCAAGAAAACAGCCGAGACGTTCACCGACGACGGCTGGTTGATGACAGGCGATGTCGGTGAGTGGGTTGACGGTACCCATATCAAGATCGTGGACCGCATCAAGCACATCATCATCACCTCAGGTGGCAAGAACATCTCCCCGTCGGAGATCGAAAACAGCCTCAAGACCTCGCCTTACGTGAAGGAGGCGATGGTCATAGGCGACGGACGCAAGTTCCTCAGCGCTCTCATTGGAATCGAATACGAAACCGTCGGCGATTGGGCTTTGCGGCGAAACCTCCCCTACACCACCTACCGGGACCTCTCCGAAAAGCCGGAGGTCATCAAACTGATGCAGGGTGTGGTCAACGAAACCAACCAGAAGTTCGCCCGAGTCGAAAACGTTCGGAAGTTCCGACTCCTCCCCAAGGAACTCGACCATGAGGACGGCGAGTTGACCGCAACTCAAAAACTCAAGCGAACCTCAATGATGGACATGTTCGGTGACATCGTGGAGTCAATGTACGCATGACCGCCGGTACGGAAACAGCCGCAACCGAGGGTGTACTGGTTACCAAGAGCAACATCGCCAAAGCCGCCGCGGCGGGCGTCGCGGCTTGCCTGGCGATCTTTTTGGCCAAGCAGTTGATTCAGGACCCCGACCTGTTTTTTCAGACGTTCATGAAGTCCCTCGGTCTGGGATCGACCTACGCCCTCATAGCGCTCGGCTTCGTCTTGATCTTCAAAGCCACCCAGACCGTGAACTTCGCCCAAGGGGCCCTCGCCGTGGCGGGCGCGCTGTTCCTCAGTTTCATGGTGGCCGACGATCACATCCCGCTCACGACCATTGCCAATCCACTCAACAATGTCGGCGGACCTGCATGGGTTGGCTGGTTTCTGTCGCTGGCGGTTGCGTTGTGCTTCGCCGCGGTATTGGGCCTGCTCATCGAGCGCTTGGCTATCCGGCCCATGATCGGCCAACCACTGTTTTCGGTGGCTGTAATCACGTTGGGCCTGGAGTTCATTTTGCGAACCGCCAACAACGACACCTCCGAGACGGAGTTCCGGTCGTTGGAGATTCCCTGGGGGGTTGACGGGTTCAACGTGGGCGAAGCATTCGTGGTTTGGAGTTACGTTGCGGCCACCGTCACCGCAGGCGTGGCTTTCTTGGCGGTGTTCCTGTTCTACCGAACTCGTCTTGGTATCGCCATGCGAGCCGTTGCCTTTGATCAGGAGACGGCGTTGGCCCAAGGCATCAACGTGGGTCGTGTGTTCGCTATTGCCTGGGCCGCGGGTGCGGTCCTCGCAGCCATCGGCGGGATCTTCGGCACGCAACCCCCCGTTAAGCAAACCGGTGCGATTGACCCGGAGACGGCGAATCTGGCGTTCAGGGCTTTGCCAGCGGTGATACTTGGTGGTCTCGACTCCGCAGGAGGCGCATTGCTTGGTGGGTTGATCATCGGATTGTGTGAGATCTACGCCGGGCAGTACATGGCTGGCTTGTCCGAACAGATCGGCGCTGGATATCCGCTGATTATCCCATATGTCGTCATGCTCATCGGACTAGTGGTTCGCCCCTACGGCCTTTTCGGCACACCCGAGATACGGCGGGTCTGACATGTTCGGTCGCCCTCATCTGTATACCTCCTACGAGCAGGAGACCAAGATCCTGCCAACGTGGACACAAAAGGTCTTTATGGCCTTTTTCGTGATGATGCTGTTCTTGTTGCCGTTCGACATCCCGGTTCTGACCGACGACATCCCGGGCTTTGGATGGGTGCCGATCATCGGTGACGGAATCCCAGGCTTCCGGTTCCTCGGTGATGAGAACTACATGCGGTCAACCACCCTTGTGCTGATCTTGACTATCGCCGCTCTCGGGCTCAACCTCTTGTCGGGTGTGGCCGGTCAGGTGTCGCTCGGGCACGCATTCTTCATGGGTGTCGGAGCATGCGCCGGGGTCTACCTCGGTGGCGAGGCCAACAGCCAGGTGTGGGGGCATGGCCTCCCGATCTGGATCTGGTTGCCCGGTGCCGGAGTGACTGCGGCGCTTGTTGGGGTGGTCGTCTCGCCGGTGGCCGTGCGGCTGCGGGGCCTGTACCTCGCCATCGTCACCCTCGGTCTCGTGTTCGTCGGCATCCATTTCGGCAACACATCGTGGGGGCGCAAGATAGCGGGTCCTCCATCGCTGGGTCGTGAGTTCCAGGACGTCCAATTGAAGTTCTGGAAGGAGGACAACGCCCTAATTGACTTCTCCGACGACGGGCGCTGGCTGTGGTTTGACGTCACTGACGCCGAAAAATACTACCTACTCTTCTTGGTGCTCACCATTGGGTTCGTGTTGCTGGCCAAGAACATAATGCGCACCCGCACCGGTCGTGCGCTGCAGGCGATCCGTGACCGTGACATAGCGGCGGAGATCATGGGTGTTCCTGAGTTCCGCTACAAGGTGATTGCGTTTGCTGTTTCGTCATTCTTTGCTGGTGTCGCTGGAGCGTTGTACGCGGCGCTGAGTTCGCAGTTGCTCTCGGATGCCTTCAACCTGTTTCTTTCGGTGGAGTTCATCGCCATCATCTTGATCGGAGGTGCCGGTACAAATGCTGGCACGGTGATAGGCACGTTCTTCGTCGTCATGATCCCACGCTTTGTGGAGGACCTCACCGAATGGCTGGCTGCCGCGGAGGGAGGAGTCGCCGGTGCTGTGGCCGATGTGGTGCTAACCGGTGGTGGCGACTTCGGACTCGTTGCCTCAGGTATTGAGTCTCAAGGGTGGCCGATGAGCGTGTATGACTGGAACGTCGTACTCTTCGGATTACTCATTATCGTGTTCCTGATCTTTGAGCCGTTGGGCATCTACGGCATTTGGGTGAGGATCCGTAACTACTGGAAGCGCTGGCCGTTCAGCTACTAACCCCATTGTGACCCGACCAACCGAATTCGCCCGACCCATAGATCGTCTGCGCTACTGTGCGCTGCGAAAAACCAAACCTGGAGGAACAACATGAATCGACTCAAGTGGCTTCTTGCCGTCATGGTCGCGCTGGCGATGCTTGCCGCGGCCTGTGGAGACGACGACACAACCGACGCCGACACCCCTGACCCGGATCCGGACCCGGGCGGCGCAACCGAGGATCCCCCGGAGGACCTCCCTGACCCAGAACCGGACCCGCCCGAGGATCCCCCGGAGGACCTCCCTGACCCAGAACCGACCACGCCAGCTATCGCCACCGACGTCGGCGTTGATGACGACACAATCAGGATCGGCTTCCTGTCGGACCTTTCGGGTATCTTCGCTGGCCTAACCGTGCCGATCACTGATGGTTCACAAGCCTACTTTGAACGTCTGAACGATCAAGGCGGTATCGCCGGTCGCATGATTGAGGTGGTGGTACGCGACACCGGCTATGACGTTCCCACTCACCAGACCCACTACGACGAACTGGCCGGTTCGGGCCCAGACGGTGTGGTCATGATCGGTACCAGCACTGGCTCGCCACACACTGCCTCAATCCGAGAGGATCTAATTGACGACGAACTTGCTGGCATTGTGTTGTCGTGGAACTCGTCGTGGGCATCCGCGGGGAGTGCAAACGTGTTCGAATGGGGCACTAACTACTGCGTTGAGGCTATGAACGGCGTGAGCTGGCTGGCTGACGCACACGATGCCAAGTCGATCGCGATCGTCACGTTCCCCGGTGATTACGGAGAGGACGGGGCGATAGGCGCCAAGCTAGCCGCCGAAGCGCTCGGTCTAGAAGTCGTCTACGACGGCCAAGGTTCCGTGGTCCCCGGTGCTGATCAGACACCGGTGATCACCAATATCGTGGAATCCGGAGCCGATATTGTCTGGGTCACCACCAATGCAAGCTCGCTGGCCGAGCTCATCGGTGGTGCCTACGGAGAGGGCTTCACCGGCCAGTGGGGTGGCAACGGCCCGTCGTTCAGCTCGTTGTTGTTGCCGACTGCTGTAGGCCCGATTCTCACCGCCAACTACACACATTTCGCCCCCTACGCCTCAATAGGCTCGGGTGACTCCGCTGGCATGGCCGACGTGTTGTCCCTGATGCGGGAATACGCTCCGGACAAACAGTACCTGAGCGTGTATATCAACAGTTGGCTAATGGGTGAGATCGCCCGTCAGGGCCTTGAGAAAGCTGCCGAAAACGGTGACCTGACCAGAGCTGGCGTGACCGCCGCACTGCAGAGCATTGAGGTGGATTTCCAGGGCTTGGCCGCTAACGCCAACTACGCAGGTGATGATCCGAATGATCAGATCGCCCGTGGCACCTGGGTGTACGCGGTGGACCATGAGACTTATAACGGAGATGCGACCATGCTCGACGACGAAGGTGAGGGTCTTACCATGATCGGCGAGAACTACGTCTCCGAAGCAGCTGCCAATTGGGAGTACGAACCCTGCTTCGCGATCTGACCCGATAGCTGATCCCGAGCCGATCCGCCCGATCGGTTCAATAAAACAAACTGTGGGGCGGGGTCTTCGAACATTCGCAGATCCCGCCCCCGGATTGATCCACTGTCAAATCGGAAGTGCCTTGTGCTCCAAGTCGCCAACCTTGAGGTTGTCTACAACGAAGTAATCCTCGTGCTGCGAGGTCTCTCAATAGAGGTGCCCGACGGCAAGATCGTTGCGTTGCTCGGCGCTAACGGTGCAGGCAAGACGACCACGCTGCGCGCTATTTCGGGGCTGCTTGACATTCACGAAGGAGACGTCACCAAGGGTTCCGTCACCTGGAACGGCCGGGACATTACCCATTCCAAACCATCGGGCATCGTCGAATCCGGCATCACCCAGGTGATGGAAGGCCGGCGGGTGTTCGCCGAGCTGACTGTCGACGAGAACCTCGCCACCGGGGCGTTTACCGTCCGAGACAAGGCAGCCAACTCAGCCGCTTACGACCGTGTCATGAGTTTGTTCCCGCGACTCGCCGAGCGCCGCAAACAAACCGCTGGGTATCTGTCGGGCGGCGAGCAGCAAATGCTGGCCATTGGCCGTGCCTTAATGGCCGACCCCAAACTGCTCATTCTTGACGAACCCTCACTCGGACTTGCACCGATGCTGATCGAGCAGATCCGCGACATCATCGTCAACATCAACGAGCAGGGCGTCAGTGTCTTGCTCATCGAACAAAACGCCATGATGGCGCTGTCAATCGCAAGCTTCGGTTATGTAATGGAGTCCGGCAAGGTCGTTATGGACGGGCCAGCAAAGAAACTGCTCGCAGATGAGGACGTACGGGAGTTCTACCTCGGCCTTCACACCGAAGGTGGAGCGCGGAAGTCCTTTCGTGACGTCAAGCACTACAAGCGCCGCAAGCGCTGGCTTTCCTAGGAGGCCGTTCAGTCATGGCCGAAACCGGAGACGAGGACGCACGGTCGGGTTCACTCCTTGACGTCCGCAACATAACGCTGCGGTTTGGTGGCGTCACCGCCATCCACGATGTGACCTTTCATGTCAATGACGGAGAACTCTTCTCGATTATCGGGCCCAACGGTGCCGGAAAGACCTCGATCTTCAACACGATCTCACAGGTATACCGACCTCAGGAAGGCTCGATTTGTTGGAAGGGCGAATCGATCATGGGCGAACGCCCCGATCGTGTGGCTCGCCTTGGCATCGCTCGGACATTCCAGAACATTGAGTTGTTTCCGCAGATGACCGTGCTCGACAACCTGTTGACGGGTCGCCATATTCGAATGAAGGAATCGGTGCTCGCTGGTGCGCTGTGGCTCGGCCCGGCCAAACGCGAGGAGATGAAACATCGCCGCCAAGTTGAGGACATCATCGACTTCCTAGAGATCGAGGAGTGGCGCAAGCACCCGGTGGCCTTGCTGCCCTACGGCTTCCAGAAGCGGGTGGAATTGGGTCGGGCGTTGGCCATGGACCCAGAGTTGCTGTTGCTTGACGAGCCCGTGGCGGGCATGAACCTTGAAGAAACCGAGGACATGGCCCGTTTCATCCTTGACATTCGCCGCGAACTCGGGATCTCAATGGTGTTGGTCGAACACGACATGGGGTTGGTGATGGACATCGCTGATCGGATCATGGTGCTTGATTTCGGCGAGAAGATCTCCGAGGGCACGCCTGCACAGGTTCAGCGTGACCCCAACGTGATTGCTGCCTACCTGGGAAGCAGCGACCTGCATCTCTCCGCCAACACCCCCGACGCATCTGAGACCGATAGATCCGAAACGATCGGCGGGTGATGTGGCGTGGGGTGGTGAGTGTGTCGTTTCGTTGGTGCTGTCTGAAACCGATACTTCCGAAACGATCGGCGGGTGATGTGGCGTGGGGTGGTGAGTGTGTCGTTTCGTTGGTGCTGTCTGAAACCGATACTTCCGAAACGATCGGCGGGTGATGTGGCGTGGGGTGGTGAGTGTGTCGTTTCGTTGGTGCTGTCTGAAACCGATACTTCCGAAACGATCGGCGGGTGATGTGGCGTGGGGTAGCGAGTGTGTCGTTTCGTTGGTGCTCTCTGAGAAGTTCGGTTACAAGTCATCGGTGACACCACCCGATCAACGTCAACACGTTGACCCGTCACGAAAGCAACACAGACGAATGCTGCTGGCCCGCAGCGTTGAATGATCGCCCCGACTCCTATACACGGATTGCTCGATCTGATGCCAGGGTGATCTGATACAACGACCCGATCTGACACCAGGCAAATTCCACGCCAGCCCTGCCTGATGCCGGGCGAGTCCGACAACGACCCGATCTGATATCAGGCAATTTCTACGCCAGCCCTGCCTGATGCCGGGCGAGTCCGACAACGACCTGATCTGACACAGTGAATCTGATACAGTGAATTGCACTCTGTCAATAGATTATGTATCATATCTGGTTGAAAGACAGGAGGCCAGATGCGTGCAGTTGAGAGCTACGTGGAGGGTGCCTGGCATGGCGTGAAGAATGGACGGCCAGTGCTTCACGCGGTCACTGGCGATCCCGTGGCCACCGTGTCAACTACCGGGATCGATTTCGGCCGTGCCACGCACCATGCCCGCACAGTAGGTGGCCCTGGCCTGACAGAGATGACATTTCATGAGCGGGCCGCGATGCTTCATGCGCTGGCTACGCATCTGCTCGGCGATACCGGACACCTCTATTCGCAGTCCGAGGCAACGGGTGCCACCCGAGCCGATTCGCGAATAGACATCGAAGGTGGCATCGGTGTTCTCAAGGCCTACGCCGGCAAGGGTCGCCGAGAGTTGCCGAACGACAAGGTATGGGTTGACGGCCGACCCGAGTCGCTGAGCCGAGACGGCTCCTTTGCCGGTGTTCATATATTCGTCCCTCGCCAAGGGGTAGCCGTCCAGATAAACGCCTTCAATTTCCCCTGCTGGGCCATGCTCGAAAAACTTGCCCCCACTTTGCTGGCAGGCATGCCCACCATCGTCAAGGCTGCTTCGGTGACGTCGTATCTCACCGAGTCACTGGTGCGTCGGATCATCGAGTCCGCGATCCTCCCCGAGGGCTCGCTGCAGTTGATCTCCGGCGAGCCGGGAGATCTGCTTGATCATCTCGGCGAACAGGACACGGTGGCTTTCACGGGATCGGCTGCAACCGCAGCGGCACTGCGGACCCATCGCAACCTGGTTGACAAGTCGGTGCGATTCAACGCGGAGGCCGATTCGCTCAATGCAGCGATCTTGGGTGAATCAGCTACCCCCGGTTCGCCCGAGTTCGAGTTGTTCATAGATGCCGTCGTTGCTGAGACCACAGTAAAGGCTGGCCAGAAATGCACAGCGGTCCGCCGGATGATCGTGCCGAGCGCAACACAAAGCGAGGTGATTGAGGCATTAGTGCAGCGGATCCGGCAGGTTCGCGTAGGTAATCCGGCCGGTGCAGACACCGACATGGGTCCGCTGGTGTCGCTTGACCAACGCAATCAGGTGTGCCAAGCGGTGGCCAAATTATCTGAAGCGGCCGATGTGTTGATTGACGACTGCGAGTTCCACGGAGTCAATGTCGACCGGGGGGCGTTCATGGCACCGACCGTGTTGAGGGCACACGATGCCCGAGCCGTAGCAATCCACAGCGTGGAGGCATTCGGTCCGGTCACGACCGTAATTACCTACGACGGCCTTGACGATGCTGTTGAACTTGCCGCAGCGGGTCGCGGTAGCCTTGTGGCTACGGTGGCAACGGCCGATGACGACGAAGCGGCAAAGCTCACGCTCGGCATAGCAGCCCACCACGGCCGGATACACGTGCTTGACGCGGCGTGCGGCCATTCCTCCACGGGTCACGGCTCGCCGTTGCCCCAACTGGTGCATGGAGGACCTGGTCGCGCGGGAGGAGGTGAAGAACTGGGCGGTCTCCGCAGTGTCATGCAACACATGCAGCGAACTGCGGTTCAGGGCTCGCCCGACAAACTCACCGCTATCACCGGCACCTGGGTTGACGGCAGTCGCCGCAACGATCCGGGCCACCCTTTCAAGTTGCACTTTGAGGAACTGCGCATAGGTGATGCTTTGGAGACCGGGTCCCGCACGGTCACGATCGAAGACATCGAGAGATTCGCCGATCTCACCGGCGACCGCTTCTACGCACATATGGACGAAGAGGCCGCCAGAGCCAGCCCTGTCTTTGAGGGTCGGGTTGCGCACGGCTACTTCGTGGTTGCCGCTGCGGCAGGGTTGTTCGTTTGGCCCGACCCAGGTCCGGTGCTGGCCAACTACGGACTCGATAATCTACGGTTCGCCACTCCCACCTATCCGGGGGCACAGCTGCGGGTGATGCTCACGTGCAAACAGAAATCGCTGCGGGCCGGGGCTGGTTACGGCGAGGTGCGCTGGGACACCCAGGTGATCGACTCCGGCGACAATGTTGTGGCTGCTTATGACGTTTTGACCATGGTGGCCTGCCGGACTGAGACGCAACGATGATTCGTAACGCTGAGCAGTTCGACAGTGTGATCGCTGCGGATGAGCGCATCGAGTGCGGCGACAATGTTGTGGCTGCTTATGACGTTTTGACCATGGTGGCCTGCCGGACTGAGACGCAACGATGATTCGTAACGCTGAGCAGTTCAACGCTGTGATCGCTGCGGATGAGCGCATCGAGTGCGAAGACTGGATGCCTGAGAATTATCGCCGAACACTTATACGCCAGATCGCCCAGCATGCGCATTCGGAGATAATCGGCATGCAACCCGAAGGCGAATGGATAACCCGCGCACCGTCGCTGCGGCGTAAGGCAATACTCACCGCCAAGGTGCAAGACGAAGCTGGTCATGGCCTTTACCTATACGGAGCCGCTGAAACGCTCGGCCCGGACCGTTCGGTACTGCTTGATCTGTTGCACAACAAGCAACAGAAGTACTCCAGCATCTTCAACTATCCCGCGCCGACCTGGGCCGATGTGGGAGCGATTGGGTGGTTAGTTGACGGTGCTGCGATCACCAACCAGATCCCGCTTTGCCGGTGCTCCTACGGCCCATACGGACGTGCGATGGTGCGAATCTGTAAGGAGGAGAGCTTCCACCAACGTCAAGGATTCCAGATCCTGCTGGCATTGTGCGAGGGCACGGCGGCCCAGAAGCGGATGGCCCAGGGGGCACTTGATCGCTGGTGGTGGCCGAGCATCATGATGTTTGGGCCACCCGACTCCGAATCGGTGCACAACGCTCGCAACATGGCCTGGGGGATCAAGCGCTACACCAACGACGAACTGCGACAGAACTTTGTCGACATGACCGTTCCCCAGGCCGAGGTTCTCGGGTTGGAGATCCCCGATCCGGACCTGGCCTGGAACCCGGATCGAGGTCACTACGACTTCGGCGAGCCCGACTGGGAGGAGTTCACCCGGATGGTGCGAGGCGAGGGGGAACTACCCGATCAAAGAATCGCCGTCCGACGAGCGGCTCACGACAACGGCTCGTGGGTACGCGACGCGGCCTCAGCGGCCGCCTCCCAGCGGGTTTCGGTCTCTGAGTCGGTGGATGTGGATGCTGCCTCGCAGCCGGTTTCGGTCTCTAAGTCGGCGGATGTGGATGTTGGTTCCGAGCGGGTTTCGGTCTCTGAGTTGGTGGATGTGGATGTCGGCTCCCAGCGGGTTTCGGCTACCAAGACGCCCGATGTCGGCTCCCAGCCGGCATCGTCGCGCACACCGGCTACTTCCAGCAGAGACGTGACATGAGCGACTGGCCGATGTGGGAGGTGTTCGTGCGAGCGCGCCGCGGTGTCAGCCATGTTCATGTTGGCAGCCTTCACGCCGCGGACTCCGAGATGGCTTTGCAATCCGCCCGCGATCTATACACCCGCCGCCGCGAAGGGGTGAGTCTTTGGGTGGTGCGCTCTGCGGATGTAGTGGCATCGGACCCCGACGACGTAGACGAACTGTTCGAACCCGCCAACGACAAGGACTACCGCTACCCGACCCATTACCAGCTTCCCGCGGAAGTCGACCATATCTGACGTGACCGATCTGTTGCGTCACGTACTTCGCCACGGCGACCGCGCATTGGTGCTCGCCCAACGCCTTGGGCAGTGGATAACGCATTCCCCTGAACTTGAACAGGACATGGCGTTCGCCAACATCAGCCTCGACCTGATCGGGCAGGCCCGCTATCTGTACACCTACGCAGGGGAACAGGAAGGACAAGGCCATGACGAGGACCATTTCGCCTATTGGAGGGGACCCACGGAGTTCTACAACCCGCTGATCGTGGAACAGCCCAACGGCGACTTCGCGCAGACCATCGCCCGTCAGTTCCTACATGACTGCTATGCGCTCGCCTACTGGCAAGCCATGACGGGCTCCGCTGATGCCACTCTTGCCGGTTTGGCGGAGCGGGCCCGCTCTGAGACAGCGTTTCATCTGCGCCACGCGCGAAGCTGGCTGGTGAGGCTCGGAACCGGCACCGAAGAAAGTCACGCACGCATGCAGAACGGTCTTGATGCGATGTGGTGCTACACCGATGAGCTCGGACCGATCTCCGATGAGGCCGATTTGAGAGCGGTAGGTTTGGTGCGTGACGGTGATCTGCGTGCGGTTTGGGAGGCTGCGGTAAAGACCGGATTGGCTGAGGCCTCGCTTGTCCGTCCCGACGTTGAGGTAGCACACAGCGGTGGATGGCAAGGCGACCACAGTGAGCATTTGGATGAACTACTTGAGGAGTTGCAGTCGGTTGCCAGAGCTCATCGGGGGGCTAAATGGTGAGAGTCGGAGATTTCGACATCGTGGTTGACGGTGTTGCGGACATCGTGGGTTCGGTGCAGGACCCGGAACTGCCCGATGTGACGATCGGCGATCTCGGCATGGTTCGTGATCTAACCGTGGTTGACGGTGTTGCGGACATCGTGGGTTCGGTGCAGGACCCGGAGCTGCCCGATGTGACGATTGGTGATCTCGGTATGGTTCGTGATCTACGCATGGTTGACGGTGTCGTTGAGGTCGTACTTGTCGCTACCTATACGGGTTGTCCAGCGGTCGAACAGATCCGCGAAGACGTTGAGTCTGCACTGGGCGAAGCCGGGTACAGCTCCAGGATCCGGTTTGCGATGAACCCGCCATGGAGCACGGACATGATCACCGACTCCGGACGCCGCAAGCTCGTCTCGGTAGGCATCGCCGAACCCTGCCGGGTTGGCTCCACAGACCCGACGGTGCTAATCGACTTTCCCGTGAGTTGCCCCAGGTGTGGATCGCGCCGCACCCGTCGCCGAGCCGAGTTCGGTGCAACAGCCTGCAAATCGTTGCATACCTGCGAGCGCTGCAGGGAACCGTTCGAGGCATTCAAGCCACGATGACCGCCCCTTGCGTCGCCGCCGAGGGTCACACGGGAGCTGTTGAAGACGGTTCAGTTCCAACAAACCCAGGGGCAACAGCACCAACCTTCGTTTCGTTGCGGGTGTCGCAAGTCCGTCGCGACACAGACGACTCCGTCGTGGTCCGCTTCGATACCGGCGCAGACCCCCGATTCCGGTTCAGCCACGGGCAGCACCTTACTCTGCGGCGCGATTTCGACGGTGTTGAGGCGCGTCGCAGCTATTCGATCTGCGCCCCGGCGCCGAAAGGCCCCCTTCAGGTTGCGATCAAGCGTGTGCAGGGCGGGGTCTTCTCGACATGGGCCAACACCGAACTTGCGGTCGGCGAGGAACTTGACGTAATGACCCCAACCGGGCGGTTTACACACGAACTCGACTCGCAGGCCGCACGCTGCTACGCCCTTGTGGCCGCGGGAAGCGGGATCACACCAGTATTGTCGATCGCCGCCACCATCCTGCACGCCGAGTCTCGGTCGCAGGTATCGCTGTTGGTTATCAACCGTACTTCCGCTTCGATTATGTTGCTCAGCGACATCGAAGCGCTACGGAACAGGTTCTTGGGGCGGGTGCAGATATCGCACCTGTTGACCCGCGAGCACAGCGAGGTTCCGTTGCTGTCCGCTCGCCCCGACCGGCACCGCTTCGAGTCTCTCTGTAAGGCTGGCTTGCTACCGGCACAACCCGATGAGGTATTCGTTTGTGGACCCGTGGAACTCGTCAGGATCGTTCGTCGTGTCTACGAGACAGCTGGAATCAACCCGGCCCATGTGCACGACGAGCTGTTCACCACCGCGCAGACCGGTCGGGTGCGCAGCGAAGCACCCCACAGAAAGGTTCAAGCCCCCGCCGCCGCTGGCACAGGTATTGCGATACTGCACGGACGTGAGACCACTTTTGATTTCGGCGAAGACGACACCGTCCTTGAGGCAACCTCTCGCACCCGTCCCGATGTGCCGTTTTCGTGTCGGGCTGGGGTGTGTTCGACGTGTCGGGCCAGGCTGGTGTCGGGCAGCGTGACGATGGCTGTCACCCATGGTCTGGTACCCGGCGAGAAGGAGGCTGGCTACATTCTGTCGTGTCAGGCAATTCCGACGACACCGCACGTGCGGGTTGATTTTGATGCTTGAACACTTTGTGACCGAACGGATCGAACTCGTATTCGCTATCAAAGCCGCATTCACTTAGGAAGCACTCAAGAGGGGGATCAGTTGGGGTACGAACCGATCGAGACAGCGTCGGTTGAGGAGTTGCGGGCTCTACAGACCGAGCGATTCACAGCGACGGTCAGGCGGGCCTACGACCGCGTTGAGCACTATCGAGTTGCCTTCGACACCGTCGGTGTGGACCCAGGAGACATCAAGGGCCTCGAAGATTTGTCTGGCCTGCCGTTTCTGACCAAGGACGACCTGCGAAGGAACTACCCGTTCAAGATGCTTGCGGTGCCGCGCAGGGCACTGTCCCGGATTCACGCGTCCTCGGGGACCACAGGCAAGCCCACCGTGGTTGGCTACACACGAAATGACATAGAAACCTGGGCGAGCCTGGTCGCACGGTCCATCTATGCCGCCGGAGGCCGCCCGGGCGATGTGATCCATCAAGGTTATGGCTACGGGCTCTTCACCGGGGGGCTGGGCTTACATTTCGGTGCCGAGAGACTCGGATGTGCCGTAGTGCCGATGGGCGGTGGGCAGACCGAGAAGCAGGTGCAGCTCATCACGGATCTCGAACCTCGGATCATCACCGTTACCCCGTCTTATTGTTTCAACCTTATAGAGCAGATGCAGCGCCAGGGCATCGACCCGGCCAGTTGCTCACTGCAGATCGGCATATTCGGCGCCGAGCCGTGGACCGATGGGATGCGGGTCGAACTTGAGACCCGGCTGGGGATCGACGCCACCGACATATACGGCCTGTCGGAGGTCATGGGCCCGGGTGTGGCCCAGGAGTGTGTGGAGACCAAGGACGGGCCGACGATCTGGGAAGATCACTTCTACCCCGAGGTCATCGATCCCGACACCGGCGACGTGCTACCTGACGGCACCGAAGGTGAGCTTGTGATCACCTCGCTCACCAAGGAGGCGTTCCCGGTTATTCGCTACCGCACTCGTGACATCACCACGCTGTTGCCGGGTACGGCTCGTACCATGCGTCGGCTTGGTCGTATTACTGGCCGCAGCGACGACATGCTAATCGTTCGAGGAGTCAACGTGTACCCCTCACAGATAGAACACGAACTGCTTCGGATTCAAGGCCTGACACCGCATTATGAACTGCACCGCGGTCACGACGGAGCCCTGGCGACCCTCACCGTTCGGGTGGAATCCGTTGAACAAATCGACAATGCCGAGTCGGCCAGGCTCGCTGATGTCACCCGATCCGCCCTAAAGGCCATGGTTGGTATCACCGTCGCCGTGGAGGTTGTCAATCCGGGCGCAATCCCGCGCAGTCAAGGTAAAGCCCAGCGGGTGCTGTAGTGCAAATCAAGGTGCTGTTCGGTTTGGGGTAAGGCCCGTGGCAGTCGCTGGTACGGAAGCTTTGGTTGTGAAGCGGTTGCGGTGGGCTGCGGGATTGAGCACGAACCCACCGGTGGAGGTCTCACATACCCGGCTCAGATGCAGGTCCGAAGCATTCCGCAAGGCCCCATACAGCACCCCGACGAGTTGTCGCGCGGCGTTACCGACCCATTGTTCGGGTAGCAGCGCAGCGGGAAGAGCCGGGTCATCAAGAACGATACGGCGATAGTCGCTGATCAGAAGCGTGCGCAGTATGAAGGCATACTCCGGGTCGACCAGCGGGCTTGCCGCGACGGCTGAACCAAGAGGCCCGTAGCGTTCGACCAAATCAGCGTAGGCTTTGCCGAGTCGCTGCAAAGGTGCCACACGGGTGGCCAATGCGAGATCATCGAGCCCTCCGGTGCCCATGATCTGCGAGGTCGTGATCAACACCTCGGAGAGATAACCAGAAGGCTTGAGTGCAGCAGCTACCACATCCCCGCCGAGCGAAGGCGACGCCATAACATTGGGTGCCAGGCTCCCGAAACCCGCCCAGCGCAGCTCACGCCGGATGGCTCTGCGCGTGTCCGCACCGGTGCCGGGGTCGATAACCACCAAGGTCCACGCCTTGGTCCATTCAGTGCCCGTGGATGCGTAGATTCGCCGATCTGCCCGCACGAAGGTGGCTGCAGCGTCGGGATGGATCCGATAGAAGCTGCGTCGCCCATGACGGCGGTTCATCAACAGATTGTCTCGAACCAGCCGCCCCAGCGAAGTGCGAACCAGACGGTTGCTGATTCCCAGAGGCTCAACTAGTTGCGCCAGGCTGCCGAGCCAGACGTCATGGCCGTGCCCGGCGATCGAATCGCCGAAGACTGTGACCAACAGCACCCGAGTACTCGGATCCCGATGATCCAGGTAGGCGTCGATAAGCGCTCGAGCGTGGCGGTTGACGTCTCGCATGGTCAGGCATCGGCGATTATGCGGGTGCGGCCCCGGAAAATTGCGTTGACTGAACCATCCGTTCCCGTGACCGAAACGTCATATATCGCGTTGCGCCCCGCCCGGTGCGCTTCAATGGCAACTGCGTTGAGACGATCGCCAACCTTTGCCGGGCGCAGGTACTCAATCGAAGCACCGGCAGCAACAGCTACGGGGCCGTAAGCATTGGAAGCGAACGCCATGGCGGTGTCGGCCAGCATGAAGATGATTCCTCCGTGACAAATCGCGTGACCGTTGAGCATCTCCGGCCGCACGGTTATGGCGACCACAGCGGAGCCTGGCACCACGTTGCTGATCGTCATGCCCATAGCACGAGCATTGCGATCCGTTTCGAGCATCGCCGCGGCAGCGGTCGGCCAGGTGTTTGTTGAGGGGCGGGTCCCGGCTGCAGAGTCGCCAGTCGGGCGGTTTCGAGCCGCAAGAGCTTCAGTCGTCAACCTTGGCGAATCGTTATCGGAGTGGTTGTCGGTCTGCGGACGAACGACCGGCTGATCTTGGGACTGTTGATCGCTCACGAAACGAGATGATACAACCCGTTTAGCTAGGCGTATCGGACAGCCACGGTAACCGTGCCTGCTTGACGTAGCTCTGCAATGCGGTCGTTGTCATATCTCAACTCCCGGAGGATCTCGTCGGTGTGACGACCGGTGGTAGCCACCTCGGCGTGAAACACAGCGGGTGTCTCTTTGAAACGAACCGGTGGACGGGGGCCTCGCATCGCGCCCCCGATGGGATGCTCCCAGTAGACGACTGCGTTGTTGTGGACTACCTGCGGGTCGTCGAACACTTCGTTACGTTGCAGAACAGGCCCGCTCGGTATGCCTTCGGCATTGAGACACTCGACCACCTCGGCGGTGCTGAGACAGGCGACGCCGTTGGTGATCGCTTCGCTTGCGGTCGCGGCAAGCTCTGGATCCGTGCTGATCGAGCGGATCTTGCATAATTCGGGTTGCTTGAGCATGTCCGGCCGCTTGAGGGCCTTCCACATGCCTCGCATCTGTCGGTCGGTGGCAATGAAATACACGATCTGGCCGTCCAGGGTGTCGAGAATCTGGTAACGGTCACAGGCTCGAACTGGCGCCATCGTTGTGTCTGTATGGGTGAGGTCCGACATGCCGTCGGGCCAGAACCAAGCCAACGAAGCATCAAGCATCGGTATTTCCAGTAGCTGACCGGTGTGGTTGCGTTGACGTGCAAAAAGCGCTGCGGTGATGGCCTGCGCGGCGATGTAAGCCGTTCCCTTGTCGGCAACAAGCGTGCGGATCAGATCAGGAAACGGGTATTGCATGCTGGACTGACCCGAGACCATCCCACAGATTGCCTGAATGACGGGATCTAGCACCGGCCGGTCCGAATAGGGTCCGTCGGGACCGAAGCCCGAGATTGAGCAGTAGACGATGTCGGCTCGGCGTGAGCGCACCTCGGTGTAGCCCAGTCCTAGCCTTTCGGTGACGCCGGGCCGGAAGTTCTCCACGAACACGTCACAGGTCGCAGCCAGATCGAGCAACAGCTCGACCCCGTCGCGATGGGTCAGGTCGACGCTCAGGCAGCGTTTGCCGCGGTTGCAGTTGGCGAACAACCCGAAGACGTGATCAGGTCCCGTTAGCCGAATGAGCTCACCGCTGGGCGGCTCCACCTTGATCACTTCTGCGCCTTGCTCGGCCAGTACCTGGGTGGCCAATGGACCCGTGACGACCTGAGACAAGTCCAGCACACGGATACCTTCCAGCGGTCCTGGCATATCGCCTCCTATCACCGCCAACCCGAAGCAGTATCGACCCTTAGTCTGGGCGCTGAGGTGTTGCGCAAAGCAATTGGCGATTTGGGCAATTGGCGATTTGGGCAACTGGCGACTTGGGCAACTGGCGACTTGGGCAACTGGCGGTTTGGGCAACTGGCGACTTGGCGGTACCGAAGTGATTCGGCCGATCGCTGCATCCCAGGCGGCGCGACGAATTACGCAGGGTCGGTTGTGTCAAAGCACAATGGTCGTGCGCGCACACAGATTTGTAGATTGGCGATGACCAAACAGTCGTCGAACCTTGCGAACATGGTCGTGCGCGCACAGATTTGTGGATTGGCGATGTGTGGATTGCGGCGAACCTCAACGGCCGAACGCTAGATTGGTCGCCGTGAGTTCCGATCCTGGTACTGGCTCGCAGTGCTATACACCGTCGCGAGCCATACTGATGGACGGTAACCGTCTGCGCGACGAGGTCGTTGCTGATCTTGATCAGCGGATCGGCGAACTGGGTAGGCCTCGGGTGTGTCTTGCCACGGTGCTCGTCGGCGAAGACAAACCGAGTCAGATCTACGTACGCAACAAACGCCGCAAGGCCGCCGAGGCGGGTATGGTCTCGCGCCACGTTGAGCTTCCCGGTGATATCACACAGGCCGACCTTGACGACGAGGTTAGAAGGCTTGCCGATGACCCTGAGGTTCATGCAATATTGGTCCAGCTACCTTTACCAGAAGGGCTCGACGCAGAGCGCGTGCTTGATCTGATACCACCGCAAAAGGACGTCGACGGCCTGACGGAACGTTCCATGGGTAGGCTCCTGAGAGGCCGTGAAGGCCATGTTCCATGTACGCCGTTGGGTGTCATGAGGCTCCTGGAGCGCTACGACATCAACGCTCGCGGAGCGAGAGCCGTCGTGATCGGTCGCTCCACGCTGGTCGGTCTGCCGCTTGTGCTTTTGTTGGGCCGCAAGGGCATTGATGCCACCGTCACTTTGGCCCACAGCCGAACTACGGATCTTGCGGGCGTGTGTCGCCAAGCCGACATCGTGGTAGCCGCCGCAGGGGTGGCAGGACTTGTCAACGCCGATTTCGTCAAGCCCGGCGCCACGGTTATTGATGTCGGAATCTCCCGCACCGACATCGGGATCCGCGGTGACGTTGACTTCGAATCCGTCGCCGAAGTCGCTGGGGCGATCACACCAATGCCTGGCGGTACCGGACCCATGACGATCGCCTGCCTGCTTGAGAACACCTTCAAAGCGGCTCAAATGGTCGGCGCGCTCAGAACCTAAGAACCAGACCTCGTCAGTTTTGTCGCATTTGATTATCCCATTGTCCAACATTGATAATTCGACGGTGGGATCATCTCGGCGATGTCAAGTATCAAGGCCAAGCATCAAAGCCAAGAGTCTCGCGAATCAAAAAAGAGAGCCCGCTCACGAAGTTGCTGAGCGTTGCTTTGATGTGCCCCGACCCGGCCAAACGGATGTGCGACGTTGTGCCGCTGAGGAGTGCTCACCGCTGTCGGATAGGCATCACCAGGCCCAGTTGATGGTCACCAAGCCCAGTTGATGGTCAGCTTGGATCAAGATGGGCAGTGGCGCCGGTACCCAGCACCCGCAAGAAGATACCCGATCGGGGCTTAGGCGCCACATAGCTCGATTTGGGCGGCATGAGATCACCGGCATCCGCGACGGCCATAAGGTCATCGGTTGATGTCGGGTACATGATGAACCCGGTTCGTCCGTCTCGGTCGCAGCGGCGGGTGACTTCGTCGATCCCGGCAGGGTTTGGCACATAGTCCACACCGCTGTTCTCGGCAAGTTCGTCAACTTCAAGCAGCGGACGGATCACACCGCTTCGCAGGCGTTCCACATCGAGGCGTGCAAGTGCCCTGGTCTGCTCAACCGGATCGAACGAGAGTCGCCACCATCGGCGGTCGCGATACACCGCAACCTCCCCCTTGCGTCTCGGGATTGCACCAGCAAGGTCCGCTGTGGCGGTGACGGTCCCAACCTTGTCAAGCATTGCGATGAGCGACTCGGTGGAACGGCCCGAACGGTCCGGGCAGACACGGTGAAAGGCCTCAACGTTGAGGTGGTCGTGTGAAAACAGCACCGCCATCGTGCGCAGGAACGGTTCGTCTTCGGGATGGTCATCGGCACCCGCGAGCGCCGCGGCCGACCGGTGATGACCATCGGTCACATACACGACCGCATCCGCCAAGCGGGCGATGACCCGATCTCCTTGGGATTCGCCGATGGTCCAAACCTGATGACGTACCCCCTCCACGACATGGTCGACCTCCGCGATCCCCGTTGCAGTCTCGTCAAGGACGGCTTGGACCTTGGGATCGGTTTTGTAAGTCAGGGCGACCGGCGACGATGTGGCACCGAGCCGTTGCAGGTGCGCAGCGAGTAGGCGTGCCCGGCGTGGCCGGACGTTTTCGTGGATTAGTACCCGCCCGTCACGCAGACCCTGTACATGCATCGCCCCGACCAGTCCTGTTTGACAATGGTCGCCTTGGGTGAGCCGGTAGGCGTAGACCGCTGGGCGGACCGGCTTGTGGAACGCTTCAACTTTGAGAATCCTTGACAGGGTGCTGGCGCCTCGGTCCAGCAGTTCGTCGTCGCCAGCGATCTCGTCGGGCAGCAGGTCCTCAGGGGACCGGGTGACACCCAAAAATGAGATGGGGTTCTCGGCCACAATCCGGCGGCGTTCCTCAGGGGACTTTGAGTCGTAGGCTCCGGCAATTACCCGATGGGCCCAGTCCGGTTTGATCAACCAGCCCGCGAAGGGAGCGAACAGCGGCGGTCGGTTCATGATCGGCTCACCGAGACGCCGATCACGTCGTCAAGGGCCAGCACTTCGCCGACCACGGTGTCGGACGGGTCGGGTCCGACATCGATGGTGGCGACGGCGGCTGTCTTGCCAACGAAGACACGGTTCTGCATGGTTGATACGTTGATCTTGGCGGCCCGCAGGATGGCCAGCACAGCCGCCAACACGCCCACCCTGTCGTAGTGACGGATGGAAAGTGTGGCCGCTCGAGGTGGTTCCGGATCGAGGTTCACACAGTCGAACGGCACGCCGGTACGGTAAGCGTCGATCACGTCAACGGCGCCGTCAGCGATGGCGTGTTGCGCCTGAGCGGTGGATGCCCCCACATGGTGGGTTCCGACGACCGACCGGTGACGTGCCAGGGCACTGGTGAAGTTGGCTGTTCCTGAGCCGGGTTCGTTGGCGAACACATCAAGCCCGGCCCGGATCCCTCGTGAATCCATTGCCTCAATCAGGGCGGCTTCATCCACTACATCACCGCGGCTGGTGTTGATCAGGATGGCCCCGTCGCGCATCTTCGCAAGAAAGGATGCATCAACCATGTGCATGGTGTCGGGGCAACCACGAACGTGGATCGACACAATGTCCGACGTGGCCAACAGCACGTTCATGTCCTCAACGAAGGTCACACCGGATTGCTCGGCTGCGGCCAGACACTCATGGGAGCGTCCGGGTTTGGCGATCGCCACCGCGTCGAGTCCGAATGCGTTCGCCCGCGCGGCCACGGCCAGGCCGACGTCACCGAGGCCGACGATACCGATCCGGCGTCCGTACAGTCCCGCCGAACGCGAATAGGCCTTTTTGTTCCAAGAACCGTCCCGCAGATCCGCAGTCGCTGAAGCAATATGGCGATCGACTGATATCAATAGGCCGAGAGTCAGCTCTGCGACGGCGAGCGCGTTTCTGCCCGGTACGTTGCAAACCAAGATGCCAAGTTCGGCGGCGCGATTGCAGTCGATGGTGTTTGTGCCGGCTCCGGCCCGCACGATGAGCCCCAGAGCATCGGCTTCGTCGAGAACCACGGCATCCACGGTTGTGCTACGAACAACCAGGACCTGTTGCCCTCCGATCGCAGCCGGGAGCGTGTCGACGGTCAGGTCCTGATCAACGGTGACCTCGTCGCCCGCGACGATGAGACGCCGAACTGCTGCGTCGGTGAGAGAATCGGCTAGCAGGACTTTCATCTGTAGCTCCAAGGATTGCTCCGAGGCTCGTGCTCAGCACCCCAGGCAAGCAGGCATCGGTTGGTGGTTTGTATTGTGGAACAGTTCCGTGTGTCGGAACCAATTCGAGCGGATCCGGCTGGAACGCAATTGCAACAAATCGATAGTCGCAGCGCCTTTGAGGACTGGCTTTTTGGTTTTGTTCGTGACCGCGTCCCCCGTGGCGCGCATGCGTTGGCGTCGTCGGCCGAGCTGTTCTGCGCGTTGGGCAATCCACAAGACACGATCCCGGCCGTTCATGTGGTCGGCACTGCGGGCAAGGGAACGGTCGCCGCGTCCATAACCGCCGGACTCGTGTCGGCAGGTGAGAGTGTGGCTACACACCTGTCTCCACATGTTCACGACGTTCGAGAGCGTTTCCTGCTCAATGGCGAGTTGCCCAACTGGGACCAAGTCCTGGGCGCGGGACGTGTCGTGGCCGCGGTGATCGCTGAGCTGGGCGAGTCTCCGACGTTCTTCGCGGTGAGCACCGCGATTGCAGTTGTGTTGGGAGTGAGAACCGGCGCCGATCGTCTTGTGGTCGAAGCCGGGATTGGGGGACGCTTCGATGCCACCAACGTCTTTCGCCGCCGAGACGTCATAACCGTGCTCACCGCTATAGGGATCGACCATACCGATGTTCTGGGAACGAGTGTGGAAGAGATCGCGGCGGAAAAGGCGGCGGTGCTTGCCAATAGGCGACGGGCTGTGCTGGGACCTCAGGATTATCGGGCACACCATGTCGTCCAGAGGATGGCGGGTACCTTCGGGGTTGAGCTGCTCGAGGTCGCCTCGCGGGGCGACTCCCGCTTTGATGCTCTCGCCACAGCCAATGCTGCTCTCGCAGAGTTGGGTGCCGCACCCGTCGAGGGTCTTCAGGCTTTGCCAGGCCGTTTCGAGAAGGCAAATCTGGGTGATCGACTGGTGATCCTCGACGGCGCACACAACCCGATGAAACTCGCCGATCTGCGCCGCCGTCTGATCGGTCACCGCGTCGGTGCGGTCGTTGTTGCTGTTGGCGTCGGCAAAGACCTGTTGGGATGCGCAGCCGAACTGGGCAAGTTCGCCATGCCCACCAAGCTGCCCGAGCCTACCGAAGCATCGGGATTGCCAGCCGTGGCCGGTGCGACAACATCGACAGTCTTCGTGGCAACTCAGTTTGGCCCGCCCGATGGCAGTCACGGACCCAGCAGCCATCCAGCGTGGGCAATTGTTGAGACACTGAGATCGGCGGGTGTGGTTGAGGCGCACGCAGAACCCGACATGCACACTGCGATGGTGCTCGCTCACCAACAGTCGGCTCCGGGGTCCACCGTCGTCGTCACGGGGAGTTTCATGCACCTCGGTTCTGCACTCTGCGCCACTGGTTGGTGGCCTCCACCTGATTGAACGTGAAAACGTGCAGTCCTGTCACGTTGCCTTTGACCATGTCTTCGCTCAACGGCACCAGCAGATCGTTGGGGTCATAGGACAAGGTGGTCAGCATTGATGTCATGGCTTTTCGATTCTTGCGCAGAAACGCCAATGAATCACCGATACCAAGACGGGCACCCAACCTCAGCAATTTGGCCCTGTCGACCACACCGGCGAGGCCGAGATGGATCGGCAGCGTCATCCCAGCGGCACGCTCCGCTGCGATCCATCTTGAGATCGTCGAAGGGTCAAAGCACATCTGCGTCGAGCAGTAGCCAGGGACTGCGGCGTCGGCGAGCATGGCTTGTTTGTCGTGCAGAGCCCTGTGCAGTTTGTGGGTGGGGATGAATGCATGGCCGTCGGGATACGCCGTCACCCCAATTGTTGAAAGCCCGTGATCGTAGTTCAGCAAGTCGGCGAGGAACTCCACGGCATCGTTGTAGCCGCCGGGCGGGTCCGCGTCACCGCCTACCACGAACAAGGTGGACACCCCCGCGGTGCGACACCATCTCGCTAGTTCTTTGGTGTGGGCCCGGTTGCGCACCATTCGGGCCGAGAGATGCGGGATGGCTCGCATACCATTTCCAAGCAGGCGCTCCGTTATCTCCTGTGTGGCTTGAAGCCCCTTGTTCGGAGACGCGGTTACAGACACCTTGGCGCCGGAAGGCAGTGCAGCCTCGGCGTTGGCAAGGCTCTTCATGGGAACGATTTCGAATATCAGGTCTTCACTGAGCGCCAGCCGGTGGGCTTTGGCCTCGGTGGATTCGGCTCGGCTGCGGGTCCCGAAACGCCCTGTGATTGAGAAGCTCCGTAGAATCATCGCAGCGTGCTCATCCTTGCGTCGGCCTTTGGTGGGTCGGGCAGGCTTAGGAAAGGTTTACGATCGCCCCGGAGGCGTCGATATCAATCTTGACGGCTGCGGGGACTCTGCCGAGTCCGGGCATGGTGCGCATGTCGCCACAGATCGGATACACGAATCCTGCGCCGACGCTGGCCCGTACCTCACGCACCGGCAGGGTCCAACCCGTTGGAGCGCCTTTGAGAGACGGGTCCGAGCTGATCGACAGATGTGTCTTGGCGATGCAGACGGGCAGATCAGCGAAACCCGCGTCGGTGTAGGTGTCAAGTTGTTTGGCGGCCCGCGTGGAGTACTCAACGCTGTCTGCACCGTAGACACGGGTGGCTATGGCGTGGATCTTGTGCTTCAGCGACATGTCGTTTGGGTAAAGCACCTGGAAGTGGCTTTGTTCTTCGGCCGCAGCAACCACAGCTTCGGCTAGTTCGGCTGCGCCACGCCCGCCGTCGGCGAAATGGGTCGAAACCGCAGCAGCGGCTCCGTACTCCGCCGCTATCTCGTGAACGGCGGCGATGTCGGCATCGTGGTCGCCGGGAAACACATTGATTGCCACCACAGGCGTCACCCCGTGGATCTTCATGTTCTCAAGCTGTTTGCGCAGGTTGTCTCCGCCGGAATGAACCTCGTCGGGGTTCGCCCGTAGCAGCGCCTCGGGCAGTTCGCGTCCGGCAATGATTCTGTGGTTTCCTGAATGCGCTTTGAGGCCGCGCACCGTAGCAACTAGAACCGCCGCGTCGGGGGCAAGGCCCGAATATCGGCACTTGATATTGAAGAAGCGTTCTGCACCCATGTCGGCTCCGAATCCAGCCTCGGTCAGCAGATAGTCCGAGGTGTGGATCCCTATGCGATCCGCGACGATGGAACTGTTGCCGGTGGCGATGTTGCCGAACGGCCCCGTGTGGACCAGGGCGGGTGTGTTCTCAAGCGTCTGCATCAGATTGGGCTTGATCGCCTCGCGAAGGATCACGGTCATCGACCCGGCGGCACCGATGTCTTCGGCGGTTATGGGTTCGCCGTGGGTGTTGTAGCCGATGACTATTCGGCCCATGCGTTTGCGCAGATCAAATAGATCCGAAGACAGCGCCAGCGCGGCCATGACCTCAGAGGCAGCGGTGATGTCAAAACCGGTCTCGCGGGGAACGCCGTCAAGGCGACCACCAAGCCCAACCACACAGTTGCGCAAGGACCGGTCGTTGACGTCCATCACCCGACGCCAAGTGATGTTGTGGATATCCAGCCCTGTTTTGTTGCCGTGATAGATATGGGCGTCGACCATCGCTGAGCAGAGGTTGTGCGCCGCCGTGACGGCATGCATGTCGCCGGTCAGGTGGAGATTGAACAACTCCATGGGCACGACCTGGCTGTAGCCGCCACCGGCGGCACCACCCTTTATGCCGAAGGTCGGCCCCATCGAAGGCTGCCGGATCGCGATCGTGGCCGACGAACCGATGTGACGAAACGCCTGGCCGAGACCGACCGTGGTGGTGGTCTTGCCCTCACCGAGTGGAGTCGGGGTTATGGCTGAGACGACGACGTATTTAGCTTTGGGCCGGTCGGCCATCCGTTCAATTGCGTCGAGTGTGATCTTGGCTGCACCAGACCCGTAGGGCTCCAGGCAATCCACGGGGATTCCGGCGTCGGTGGCTATCTCAGTTAACGGCTTGAGGTCAGCCTTTGAGGCGATTTCCAGATCGGATGGGATGGGCATCTGAACTCCTGCGCGCGACGATGGGATCGCCCCCGAACGCACCGCACTATAACAGTCTGTTCCGCATCACGGAAGCGTTCCGTATGCCGGAACAACAGAGGCTATTTGTATTGGTATTCGGCGGTAATGCTGCGTGGGGTGTTAGCTGCAACCGGCGTCGTTGTTGTGCTGGGACAGCGGGGGTTGTTTGTGTGGTTGTGCGGTGGTGTTGTTGTGTGGGTGTTGGTTGGTGCAACCGGCGTCGTTGTTGTGCTGGGACAGCGGGGGTTGTTTGTGTGGTTGTGCGGTGGTGTTGTTGTGTGGGTGTTGGTTGGTGCAACCGGCGTCGTTGTTGTGCTGGGACAGCGGGGGTTGTTTGTGTGGTTGTGCGGTGGTGTTGTTGTGTGGGTGTTGGTTGGTGCAACCGGCGTCGTTGTTGTGCTGGGACAGCGGGGGTTGTTTGTGTGGTTGTGCGGTGGTGTTGTTGTGTGGGTGTTGGTTGGTGCAACCGGCGTCGTTGTTGTGCTGGGACAGCGGGGGTTGTTTGTGTGGTTGTGCGGTGGTGTTGTTGTGTGGGTGTTGGTTGGTGCAGCCAGCGTCGTTGTTGTGCTGGGACAGCGGGGGTTGTTTGTGTGGTTGTGTTGTTGTGTGGGTTGTTAGCTGGTGCAACCGGCACCGTTGTTGTCTCTATCAAGACGGTACGGGTCTACTCCGATCTTGAGCACGGTGACGGGCTTTTGGTTTGAGTTGAGATCACCACAGTTGAGGGCGTCGCCGGGCAGGTTAGGGATACACGGCTCGTAATCTGGATGACAGTCTGCGGTTGAAACCTCTAGGGCTGTGGTTGTTGGGGTTGTCGGTGCTGGGCTAGGTGTTGGTGGGGTTGTTGTTGGTGTTGGAGTAGGTGCTGGTAGACGTGTTGGGGCTTCGGCATTAGCTGAGTCGCCACACCTTGTTAGTCGCTCTTGCAAGTACGAGTGCTCAACTCGATCCACCGTAAGACCCCACCGGAGTTTGACGGCGATCCAAGCTGCGACATACCAGCACTGATCTTCAGCGGGCATCCACTCCGCTGGGTCCCGCGCGGACTTGCTGCGATTGGACGATGCTGACACCGCGATCAGCGAGTGTTCATACCCCAAGTCATTGGCGAAGTCGCGACGGCGAGCCGGATTCCAAGAGGAGGCACCTGAATCCCAAGCTTCAGCCAAAGGTACGAGATGATCAACATCAAAGCCGCTGCCGGAACCGGTCTCGCCGATTCCGTCGTAACGGGACGACCACTCGCCTCCCGAGAGCAAACATCTCGAACCGACCTTCGGGGGAACCAGAGCCTCAGCGATCAGCACCTCACGACGCGTGTCGCAACCGTCACCGTCGGCGTCTATCCAGGGCCCGAACAGATCACGGCTATACCCGATTCGCACCTCCTCCTCAGAGACAACAAGCTGATTGAACTGCGTAACAGCCAAGCTAATGATTGTGACGGTGGTTGTGGTGGCTGGTTTGGTTGGGACGGCGGCTGGTGCGATTGTGACGATGGCTTGTGTGGTCGTGGCGGCCGGTTCATCAACATCAGCGGGTTGAGATTCGTCAACTTCAAGAGCCGCCTCCTCAACAACGTCAGTTGTATTTGGCGTGCCGTCGCCATCAGCCTCGCTCGCTGCTTGGCTATCCAGCCCAACAACGTCAGCTGTATTTGGTGTGTCGTCGACGGTGGCACAGCCCATGCCCAGCGCGGCTATGGCAACAATCCATGTTGTTGGAATCCATGCCGTTGACGGTCTTTTCCAGTTGCCGTTCGTTATAGTCGTGACGCGTTGCGGCCTACGGGCCGCGCATGCGAGAAGCATTTCTTTCTAATCCCCCACATTTGCCTTCTCCCCCACATTTGCCTTCTCCCCCACATTTGCCTTCTAATCCCCAATTGGCAACTGGCGATACTAGCCAAAGCTGCCAAGTTGCAATCGTGCGCTTTCTACTCCACCGCGTGTCAGGATCGTTCGGCGAGCGGCGAGGTAAGAAACCCGGTGAGGGCTGCACGGATTTCGGCGTCAAAGCCACGCACGTGGGTCTCTACCAGGTCGGCGGCTCTGTCTCCGTCACCGCGACGCAGGCCTTCCAAGATGGCGGCATGCTCGGAGACGATCTCCCCCATGTCGTGCACATCTGCGAGATAGAGGTGCCACAGTCGGTGCGACTGCGCATAGAGCACATCAAGTGTGTCGAGCAGGAAACGATTGTCGGCGGCCTCCCACATGAGTTCATGGCAGCGACGGTCGATCAACATCAGATGTTCGGCGTCTTCGCCGATGCCAACCTCGTCTAGGACAACGTCCATAGCTTGCCAATGCCGTGAGGCCCCCCGGACTGCGGCGAGGCGTGCGGCGTAAGGCTCAAGGACTGTGCGCGTCTCAAACAGCATGGAGAGCTCGCCCACGTCAATGCCGCTCACATACATACCTTGACGGGGAATGACCGTGACGAAGTGCTCGCGGGTCAGTCGCAGCAGCGATTCCCTGATCGGGGTCCGGCCGATTCCTATCCGCTCGCGCAGTGCGTCGGTTCGAAGAACGTCGCCGGGGGCCAATTCCAGGCGGACGATCATTGATCGGATTGCCTGATATGCCCTATCAGCAAGCGAAGGCTCTGCTACCGACGATCTGCGATCATGCAGGCGAGCGATTCGCTGGGCCGGGTCCGAAAGTGGGGGCACGACCTCGGGCACTCTTTGATCCCGACTCGCGTTCTTGCTTGTACTGTTGGCTTCTGACATGATATACATGTGATATATCACATGCTGGATCACATGATTAGATCAAATGCTGGACAGGTATCGCTTACAGGGACAGGTATCGCTTCCAGGTATCGCTTCGATAATCAGGAATAACAGAGGAACGCTATGAGTGACGTGCCATCCAAAGCGAAGTGCGTGGTCATCGGGGCAGGTATTGTTGGCAACTGCACAGTCGGTCACTTGGCCCGTCTCGGCTGGACCGACCTTGTGCTGCTTGACAAAGGTCCCCTCCCCAACCCCGGGGGCTCCACCGGTCACGCCTCCAACTTCATCTTCCCGGTGGATCACAACAAGGAGATGGCGCTGCTTGGCCAGCAGTCTGCCGATCAATACCGGGAGATGAACCTGTCGGTCGACTCGGGCGGCATTGAGGTCGCCCGCACTTCCGAACGCATGGACGAATTTGACAGACGCATGACTTCCGCAACCGCCTGGGGCATTGAGGCCCGCTTGTTGAGCGCCGCCGAGGTCCAAGAACTCGTGCCGTTCATCAACACCGACGTGATCAAGGGAGGGTTCTACTGCCCGACTGTCAGTGTCGTTGACTCTTTGCAGGCTGGCACGGTCATGCGAACCGAAGCAGTCGAAACGGCAGGCTGCCGGGTGATCGCCAATACCGAGGTGCTTGATCTGATCACCGACGGTGATGATCGTCGGAACGGTCGCCGCAGAATCCGAGCCGTCGTGACCGACAAAGGCACTATTGAGACCGACCACGTCGTTATCGCATGCGGGGTGTGGTCCAACCGGATCGCCAACATGGCCGATACCTATATTCCGTTGGTTCCCGCAGTACACCAGATGGCCGACGTCGGCCCCATCGACATCCTCGCAGAGACCAACAACGAGATCGGTTACCCGATCGTTCGCGATATGGACACCTTCTGTTATGAGCGGCAATCGGCGGGCTCAATGGAGGTCGGCTCCTATGCCCACCGTCCGATTCTCCATCACCCCGACGACATCCCGTCCAACCAAGAAGCAGCACTCTCGCCGACCGAGATGCCCTTCACACCCGATGACTTCGACCAGCAAATGGAGGAAGCCATCGAGTTGATGGAGCTGCTCGGAGACGCTGAGATCAAGTACGCTATCAATGGCCTGCTCTCGCTGACCCCCGACGGCATGCCGTGCCTCGGCGAGATTCCCGATGTCGAGAACCTTTGGTCGGCGGCTGCGGTCTGGGTGAAGGAAGGTCCCGGAATGGCGCAAGTGGTGGCCGAGTGGATGACCTACGGCTACCCGAGGGTGATCGACGCCCACGGAGCCGATATTGCCCGCTTCTACGAACAAGAAAAGAGCAATGAGCACATCTGGGCACGAGCCGAGGAGAGCTTCAACAAGACTTACGGGATCGTGCATCCGGCCGAACAATGGGCGAACAGACGGCATCTCGTCGAGTCTCCCTACAGGTCGCGTCAGGAAGCGTTTGAGGCCGAGTTCTTCCAGGCACGGGTGTGGGAGCGCCCCCAGTGGTACAACTCCAACGGCGATCTCGTGGAACGCTATGGGCTTACCGAGCGTGAGGTTGAATGGGACAACCGATGGTGGAGCCCTATCACGATCGGCGAGCATCTCAACCTCCGAGATAACTGCGGACTGGTGGACCTGTCGGCGTTTCAGATATACGAACTCTGTGGACCTGGTGCCGTGGAGTTCGCCGACTACCTCGCTGTCAACAAGATCGACGTACCGGTGGGTCGTTCCGTGTACACACCGTGGCTGAACCGTGACGGTGGCTTCCACTCCGATCTGACCATGATGCGAACCGGGGCCGACACGGTGCAGATCGTCACCGGCGTGTTCGACGGTGGCCGCGACGAGTTCTGGGTGCGTAAGCACATGCCTGTGGACGGTTCGGTCACGTTTCGCAACCGCACGATGCAGATCAGCACGCTCGGCCTTTGGGGGCCTAACGCCGCAGCCGTGTTGGGGCAGCTCACCGATCACGATCTCAGCCAGTCAGGTTCACCGTACGGCTCGTTTTTGCCTGTGACCGTTGCTGGGGTTGACGTGGAACTGTTTCGCATTTCCTATGTTGGTGACGCCGGATGGGAGATCTACATTCCCTGGGATCAGGCAACGACCGTGTGGGATGCGGTCGTTGAGGCTGGGGACTCGCACGGCCTTCGCCCGACCGGTGGCGGTGTGTACGGCACTTCGGGTCGTCTCGAAAAGGGCTACCGGCTCATGGGTGCCGAACTCGAAAGCGAGTACAACCCACTGGAGGCCGGACTGGCCCGCCCGAGGGTCAAGGCCGCTGACTTCATCGGCAAGCAGCGTTATCTTGCCGCCCGTGAGGCTGGCACGGAGGTCAGTTGCGTGACGCTCACCGTTGAGGGCAACACCGACCGCAAAGGCAGGCAACGCTGGATGCAAGGCGGCAACGAACCAATCCTTGACGGCGACGGCAATCGTATGGTGGACTCGCACGGTCGTGTCTCGCGGGTGACTTCCGCTGGCTACGGGCCGTCGGTCGGCAACGTTTTGCTTATGGGCTACGTACCGAACGAATTGGCCGCCGCTGGAACTGATCTGCAGGTGATGTACATGAACGAGCTCTTCGCCTGCAAGGTGGTGGGTACCGGTTCGGCTTTTGATCCCGATGATTCCCGGATGAGGGCCTGAGCATGCGCATCTGTTGTTGCATCAAGCGAGTTCCCGCCCCCGGGGCTAGGATCAACGTCACAGCCGATGGGTTGGACGTCGATTCTGCGCATCTCGGGTTCACCACCAGCCCGCACGAGGAATGCGCGGTTGAGTGCGCGGTTCAGTTGGTGGAACGCAACGGTGGTGAGGTCACGGTCCTCACGTTGGGACTTGTCGATGCTGTAGAGCAGTTGCGCTACGCGGTCTCGGTTGGCGCATCCAAAGCCGTTCTGGTCAACGCCGATTCCAATGCCTGGGATCCGCAGCGCACCGCGGCCGCGCTGGCTGCCGCCATAGCCGAGTTGGAAGCTACCCAGGGCAGGTTCGACCTCATGTTGTTCGGCAACGAATCGGCTGACGCGGGTGGATTTCAGGTCGGGGTACGTGTTGCACACGCACTGGGCCGTCCAATGGTGCAAGGCATCAAGGACATCGAGCTCCACGACGACGAAACCACAGGGCGCGTCGTCACGGCACGCCGCGAGATTGACGGCGGATTCGAGGTGTACGAGCTTTGCTGTCCCTGTGTTCTCGGCGTGATGGAGGGACTTAACCTGCCCCGCTATCCCACCATGAAAGGACGCCTATCATCCAAGAAGGTCGAGATTTCTGAGATCAGCGCTAACGCTGACCCCGGTGTCCAGAAGCGGGTGAGGTTGCACCGGCCCTCCGAGATGGTTACCGAAACGGTGATCCTGGGTACGGGGCCGGAGGCTGCACCCGCTGTGGTGGATGTCCTTGAGGAGTTGGGGGTTTTGTAGATGTTGTTGGTCGTTGTTGAACATGACGGTAACGCAGTCGTTGAGGCGGGTCTTGAGGCGTTGACATTCGGTCGTGCGTTGGCAAATCGTATGGGTGCGGACCTGCACGCAGCGTTGATTGGCGCCGACGACGACTCGATGATCGAACAGGTTGGCCGCTTCGGTGCGGCTCGGGTTCACGTAGCGGCGCCGGAGGAACTTCACGACTACAGCCCGTACGGATACGGGGCGATCGTTGCCGCGTTGGTGGCCGAATTGGATCCCGAAGCCGTGCTGGCCTGTGCTACGAGTCGAGGCAACGAGGTGATGGCCACTGCGGCGGCGCATCTTGATGCCGCCCTCGTCGCCAACTGCGCCGAGATATCGCCGGGCGATCCCTGGCGGATCACCCGGGTGCAGTGGGGAGGCTCTTTGCTTGAAGACGTCACCGTCGATGCCGACGTGACGTTGCTGACGTGCAGCCTGCACACCGTCATCGCAGCACCCGGCGACACCGAAAACGACCTCGAGGTGGAGTACTTTGACGTTGGGATTGACGACATGGCCATTGCCACGATGGTCAAGGATCGCGTCGTTCTCGAAGCCGGAGTGACACTTCCCACCGCGCCGGTTGTGTGCGGCGGAGGCCGTGGTGTGGGTTCAGCTGCTGGATTTGCGCAACTTGAGGAGTTGGCTGAGCTGCTCGGAGGACGGGTTGGTTGTTCGCGAGCTGTCACCAACCTGGGCTGGCGCCCCCATTCCGATCAGGTCGGCCAGACGGGTACCCGCATTGCTCCGGAGATTTACATCGCCTCGGGCATCTCCGGTGCCATCCAGCACTGGGTGGGGGCGATGGCCAGCAAGCACATCCTCGCCGTCAACATCGATCCCGAGGCCAACATGGTCATTAAGGCGGACTGGGCGGTGATCGCTGACCTTCACGAGGTGATCCCCGCTATCACAGCAGAGATACGATCCCGTAGATCCTGACCGTTGGGCTTGGAAAAAAGGCAATAGAATAAAGCTGTTCTCGCATCGTCGCCGTCCCGTGCATCGGGTGACGAGGGCGGTGAGGTAGTCTTCGGCTTCGCGATGGTCTACGGTCAGCTCCCTAGGTGGGTCCAGTCTGATCCGATGCACACCAGTCGGGAACCTGCGCCACTGTGTGTTATGGTCTGGTCATGTTGATCAAAGACTTGTTGTTGACTGCTTGTCGGTTCTTGGTGCGGTGTGTGGTGTTTGGTTTGTTATTGTCGGCTGGTCCGGTTGCGGCGCAAACGAATCCCGATAGCGATACGACCGACGCGGATGCTGTGTTTCTTCATCCTGCGGTGACGTCTTATGCTAGAGAATATTCGGTTTCGTTTGAAGTAGCAGAGAAGAACCTACGTCGTATCGACGAGTTGGCGGAGATCAAGAGCTTGATCATTGGCCTGGAACACTTGAGAGTGGCTGGTCTTGGTACTGATCATGGTATGGATATGCGCGGGTGGGTTTGGTTGGTTGGCGATCAACCAGCATCCGCGAAAGCGGCACAGATCGCGGACGCGCATGATGATATGGAGATACGTTTGGGCGCAACTCATACATATGCAGAGCTGCGTAACGCTCAGAACAGCTTGGAATTTGATTGCGTCGCTGGCCCGGAAACCAACGCAAGGCTATCCGATGTGGTGGTGTACACGGATGTGAATGTGCGTGCCAACAGCGTTGAGGTCGGAATTGACCCAGCCGGGGCATTTACCCGTGCGCGCAGGTCCACCTCAACGGCTCGGGCATCAGATGAAGAATTCGCCGCTGAAGGCGATTGGGTCACATCAATGCTCAAAGGTTTTGTTGATGCGCCGATACTCATCGGCGATGGACGAGTGTTAGCTTCCTTGGATAATTCCATAGGCGGAGAAGAGATGGGAACAGCGATTCCTGGTCGTCCAGGAAATGTTGGTGTTACTATTGGTCCTCGTTATGTGAGGGTGGGGTGGTCTGCCCCAAGTGCTGGCGCGACGAAATATACTGTTTATAGGCGTATCGCGGGCGGTATCGATGAGTACACAGAGATAGCGACGACATCTGATGTCTATTTCTATGATTTGGTGGCAGGTTTAGAGCCTGGCACTGAATACCATTATAGGGTCAAAGCCGTCAATGAGTTTGGCGACACTGAGCCTTGGTCAAATCATGGTTCTATCACTACCCATGCGCAGCCTGGTCGTCCAACAGATGTTGGTGTTACTATTGGTCCTCGTTATGTGAGGGTGGGGTGGTCCGCTCCGTCTGACGGTGCTACGAAGTATGCTATTCTTCGGCGTATCGCGGGGGGTATCGATGAGTACACTGAGATAGCGACGACATCTGATATCTATTTCTATGAGTTAGTGGCAGGTTTAGAGCCTGGCACCGAATACCATTATCGGGTCAAAGCCGTCAACAAGCTTGGCGTTACTGGGCCTTGGTCAAATTATGGTTCTATCACTACCCCTGTGCTGACAGAGGTTCCTGGTCGTCCAACAGATGTTGGTGTTACTATTGGTCCTCGTTATGTGAGGGTTGGGTGGTCCGCTCCAAGTACCGGCGCAACGCAATATACTGTTTATAGGCGTATCGCAGAGGGTATCGATGAATTCACCGAGATAGCGACGACATCTGATATCTATTTCTATGAGTTAGTGGCAGGTTTGGAGCCTGGCACCGAATACTGCTATCGGGTCAAAGCCGTCAACAACTTCGGCGATACCGGGCCCTGGTCCAGCAACGGTGCTGTCACCACCCCAAAACAATGACCCACTCCATCCACACCAATAGCTTGAAACCAGACATAACCGTTCAGCCCAAATTACCGACGACTCGGCTGTGCCGATAAAACCCCAATATTACCGATGTGTGCTCGCTCAGTTGTGGGGATCGTAGCCACGCCAACGCCGACTTGGGCGTGCTCTAATACTGTTCGGAGGTCATGGTGGCCGGATGGATGTGGGTTCAACCGGTGACGGCTTCGAATTGGGTGACGAGGTCGGTCAGGTAGTCTTCGGCTTCGGTGGGATCGGTCGGTACGGGTAGGTAGGCGCGGAAGTCCACCACTCCGGCATCAACCAGGGTCCCAACATCGTTCATGGTGGCGGCGAGATTGATCCCTGCGTCGGTTCGTTTCGTCGGTAGCACCCCCTGTACCAAGATCTCATAGGGATCACGACCGTGAGCGGCCACCGCCTCACGCATGGCTGTGATGGCCGCCGGGTTGCCTATGGCTGGCCCCCACGGAATCCAACCTGATCCGAAGCGGGCGAGTCGCCGCATTGATGCCGGATTGACGGTCCCGCTCACCCAGATCGGTAACCCGGCAGGATCGGCGGGTTTCGGTGCTTGGTGTATCCGATCGAAACTCAATTCAGCTGATCTATAAGAGGCAAGCTGCTGGGTCCACAGCGTCAGACAAACCTCGAGGGTGTGGTCAAGTAGCCGCCCACGGTTATCGAAGTCAAGCCCGCAGGCCTCGTATTCTTCCCGCTGCCAGCCCACTCCGACACCAACATCAATCCGCCCGTCGCTCAGCACGTCGAGTGTGGCCAGGCTCTTCGCCAACACTGTCGGCCGCCGTAGTGCGGCCAGCAAGATGTTGGTCCCTAGGCGGATCGACTCGGTGCGTCCTGCGAGAACCGCGAGCACGGTGAGTGGCTCGAGCCAGTGTCCGTCGGGGCCGGTTGGTTGGTGGCCGCCTTTGGTTCCTCCGAGACGTGGGTCGGCGTAGGCGTCCATTCTTTCGCCGAATGCGACATGGTCGCTTACTACGACTTTGCCGATCCCGGCGTGGTCTGCTGCGCAGGCTAGGTTGATCATTGATTGCCAGGATTCGGGGGTTTCGGTCTCGGCGAAGTTCCAGAGTTGCAGTGACAGGTATGGTTTGGTCATGGTTCGGTTTTACCGTATGCAGGACCTGGGGGCACACCAGTCGGGGTGGCGATGCCAGGCATTTTGTTTATGTGCGGCGGTGTGTGTTATGGTTTGGCGATGTTCATGAAGAGTTTGTTGTTGGCTGGTTGTCGGTTCTTGGTTTGTGGGGGTGTGTTGGCGCGTTGTGTGGTGTTGGGGTTGGTTGTGGTGTTGGTTGGTTGTGGTGGTGGCGGGTCGTCTGTGGTGACGGTGGAGCCTGTGGAGACTGTGGAGACGGTAGAGCCTGCGGAGATTGTAGAGCCTGCGGAGACTGTGGTGACGGTAGAGCCCGTGGTGCCTGTGGTGACGGTAGAGCCCGTGGTGACGGTGGAGCCTGTGGAGACTGGGTTGCTTGGTGATGTGGCTGTTGGTGTGGGGGAGTTGTGTGGTGAGCCTGTGGTGTTGGATGAGCCTGTGGATCGTGATGAGGTGATGGGGGTGCCGTGGCCTCAGCGGGGGTGGGAGTGGGATGCTGCTGCCTGGGATTGGGATGTTGATCTGTATGCGAGGCATTTTTCGGTGTCGCGTGAGGTGGCGCAACGGAAAGTGGATCGTTTGGCTGTGGTTTTGCCTGCGATGAGATCGATTGTGAGTCTTGAGTATTCTAGGGTGGCGAATTGGGGACTGCGCATTACTGAGGATGGGGTTGTGTGGTATGTGTTGTTGGCTGGTTCGGGTCCTGTGTGTTTGGAGGCTTTCGAGTTGGCGGAGAGTCTCGTGGATGTGGAGATTCGTGTCGGAGCACCGGATTCAAAAGTAGAGTTGTTGGCTGCGGAGGCCCGGATGCGCGAGTTGTTCGGTATTGGTGGTTCTTTGAACAAGATCTCGGTGGATGGAGAAGAATACCGTACTACTGGACTCTTTTTTCGTGCTGTTGAGTCTAGTGGTGATATTCGGTTCCCTGTGTTACAGGTCCGGGTGTTTCCTACTTCTTTGATTCATAGGCTGCCTGATCGTTTGGCTCCGGCGGATTTGGCGTTGGTGACTGCGCAGGAGCGCCAGGCGATGTTTGATTGGGTAGCTGAAGGCCTTGCTGAGTATCTTGATGTGGGTTTCGTGATGGTAGATTTCATCACGGAGGGCCCCCCCGGGGATTTGGATGTGGCCCCGGATTATGGTCCGGGTGTGCCGGAATACGACCCGGATATGCCGCTGGAGAGACTATTCAGATATAGGCCTGAGGCAGGATTCAAACAGGCTCTGTTAGAAGGGTTTCTTAGCATTGAGGAGCCGTGTGTATATATAGATGACCACCTGTTGGCGCTTCCAGAGTTTCTCACGCGTTATGATCCCGAAACAGGCCAGCTTTGGGTCCACGGTAAAGGCCCGTTTGTCACGGGTGACAAAGTCTTCGTTGGTGGAGGAACATCGGTTCGTCCAGATCCAGAATCAGTATGCCAACTGAAAACGTCACGAAAAACAAGCAGTGGATGGGCCGGAGTCAGTATGAGCCTAGAGGAGGACCGGTATGAAGGACCGTAAATTGGTTGGTTTACAGGCAGGAACATTAGCCTGGGTGAGATTTTGTCATCTGGTTTTGTTTGTCTTGGTCTTAGTGTTTGGGTTGTTGTTGGCTGCGCCGGTTGTAGCGCAAACGGATCCCTATGATGTTACGAGCGACGCGGATGCTGTGGTTTTTCGTCCTGCGGTGACGTCTTATGCTAGTGATTATTCGGTTTCGGTTGAAGTAGCGGAGCAGAACCTGCGTCGTATTGCGGAGTTGCAGGAGATTATGGTTTCGATCATTGATCTGGAGCGTTCGAGAGTGGCTGGTACTGGTATTGATCATGGTGTGGATATGCGTGGGTGGGTTTGGTTGGTTGGTGATCAACCAGCGTCCGCGAGCGCGGAACGAATTGCGGACGCGTATGATGATATGGAGATACGTTTGGGCGCAGCTCACACCTATACGGAGCTGCGCAAAGCTCAGGATAGCTTGGACTTTGATAGTGTCGTTGGCCCGGAAACCAACGCAAGGCTATCTGATGTGGTGGTGTACACGGCTGTGGATGTGGATGCCAACAGCGTCGAGATCGGAATTGACCCAGCGCGGGCTTATTCCCGTGCGCGTAGGTCCACCTCAGCGTCTCCGGTATCGGATGAAGAACTCGCTACCGAAGCCGATCGGGTTGTGTCAATGCTAAAGGGTTATGTTGACGTGCCGATAGTGATCGGCGATGGACGAGGGTACGGTTCTAGTGCTGATTTCGGGGGCGGTGAAGAGATGGGACTGTGCACTTCGGGGTTTGCTGCTAAACAAGACGGTGGGCCTTACGGGATCATCACCGCTGGTCATTGCTACAAGTACGTTGTGATGAACGGAACTAGATTGCCGTATGTGTTTGGCTGGAATAGCAGAACCGCTGACGCGCAGTTCCATGTCATCCCGCTACCGGCAAACCCCGGAGATGACTACCACAACCTGTCTAACACCTACTGGGCCGGTCGCTCTGAGTGCTACCCAACCGCATTATGTCCAGTCAGAAGCGACATCTCCCGTGATGATATGACTAAGTACTACTATGAGTGGTTTGTCCCGGAGAAAAGAGGTGATTATGTTTGCCATACCGGAAGAATTACTGGCGTGTCCTGCGGAACAATCACAAACACAGAACTAACACAAGAATACGGTGAAGAGGATGGGCCTGCTTGCCAAGTAGAAAGAGATGGCGCTCGTATTGCCTGTGATCCTGTCTTTGTCAAAGTGTATGGTCCTTCGCTTAGAGCATGTAGAGGGGATAGTGGCGGTCCCTGGTACAGCGCCCAGGGTGTTGCCTATGGAATCCATATGTCTGGAACAATAAAAGACGATTGCATGACCCCAGGCACAACTGCCGTGTTTTCTGCTGTAAGAGAAGTAGAACATTTTCTTGGAGTTGAGGTATTGACCGCATCTCCGTCGCCGCCCGGCGCGCCGTACGATGTCAGCGCTGCCATATCAGAATCCGGCAATGTGCGGGTTGTTTGGTCTGCTCCGAGTTCTGGTGCTGCAGGCTATATCATATACCGCAAGACCCATTTTTGGGATCAGCCATACCGTGAAATCGCCAGAACATCCATGGATATTGACTATCATCCTGATACCTATTTCAATGACCCCCTCTCAGACTTGGTACCGGGGATGCGATACACCTACCGAGTCAGAGCTATCGACAACCTCGGTAATACCGGATCCTGGTCAACCTCGAATACCATAGCCACCCCCACAAGAGAAACGGTTCCTGGCCCTCCAGGAAATGTCCGTGTTACTAAAGGTCCGCGTTATGTGAGGGTTGGGTGGTCCGCTCCAACTAGTGGCGCGACGAAGTATTATGTTTATAGGCGAATCGCGCGGTACGGCTATGGATATGCCAAGATAGCGACGACATCTGAAGTCTATTTCTATGAGCTATTGGCAGGTCTAAACCCGGGCACCGAATACTACTATCGGGTCGAAGCTGTCAACAGTGTCGGCGACACCGGGCCCTGGTCGAACTATGGTGCTATCACCACCCCCGCACAAGAAACGATTTCACAAACAGCGGTTCCTGGCCCTCCAACAAATGTCCGTGTTACGAAAGGCCCCCGCTATGTGAGGGTGGGGTGGTCCGCTCCGTCTACCGGCGCGACGAAGTATTATGTTTATAGGCGAATCGCGCGGTACGGCTATGAATACGCAAGGATCGCGACGACATCTGAAGTCTATTTCTATGAGCTATTGGCAGGTCTAAATCCTGGTACCGAGTACTACTATCGGGTCAAAGCCGTGAACAGTGTAGGCCAAACCGGGCCCTTGTCAACCTATGGTGCTATCACCACCCCAAATCAATAACCCCAGTTGATCCACACACCTAATACTGAACCAAACACAAAACGGTGTGCGTGGCGTGGGTGAGACTGGCATTGTCGCGCCTATGAGGTGGGAGGCCGAACCGTTGGCGAGGTGATCGACAATCTCGAGGTGCGCTATCCCGGGCTGGGTTGAGTTTGTTGCGTAACGGGTCGTCTGCTGGGATTGACGGCGAGATCCACAGCGAACCCGCCTATGTCGCTGTGCAACCCGGCACGGTGATCTTACTTCGTTGCTCCCCTTGCTGGGGGTTGAACAGCGGGCTCAAGAGGCGGCTGCCGGTTGGGGCAAGCAGTGCTTGAGGTGGTCTCAGATCGGTGTCCGTCGGGGCCGGTTGGTTGGTGGCCGCCTTTGGTTCCTCCGAGACGTGGGTCGGCGTAGGCGTCCATTCTTTCGCCGAATGCTACATGGTCGCTTACTACGACCTTACCGATCCCGGCGTGGTCCGCTGCGCAGGCCAGATTAATCATTGATTGCCAGGATTCGGGGGTTTCGGTCGCGGCGAAATTCCAATCTACGATGAAATCGATTGTGAGTCTTGAGTATTCTAGGGTAGCGAATTGGGGATTTCGCAATTCTGAGGATGGGGTTGGGGGTTATGTGTTGTTGGCTGGTTCGGGTCCTGTGTGTTTGGAGGCTTTCGGGTTGGCGGAGAGTGTTGTGGATGCGGGGAGTGTGGATGTGGAGATTCGTGTCGGGGCACCGGATTCAAGAGTTGAGTTGTTGGATGCGGAGGTTCGGATGCGTGAGTTGTTCGGTGTGGGTGGTTCTTTGAAAAAGATTTCGGTGGGTGGAGAGGAATATCGTATTACTGGACTCTCTTTTCGTGCTGTTGAGTCTAGTGGTGATGTTCGGTTCCCTGTGTTAGAGGTTCGGGTGTATCCTACTTCTTTGATTGATCGGGTGCCTGATCGTTTGGCTCCGGCGGATTTGGCGTTGGTGACTGCGCAGGAGCGCCAGGCAATGTTTGATTGGGTGGCTGAAGGCTTGGCGGAGTATCTTGATGTGGGTTTCGTGCTGGTAGATCCCATCACGGAGGGCCCTCCCGGGGATTTGGATGTGGCCCCGGATTATGGTCCGGGTGTGCCGGAATACGACCCGGATATGCCGCTGCACGCTCTATACAGATATAGGCCTGAGATAGGAGGCAAGACAGGTAGATATTCCGGGGTTCTTAGCATTGAGGAGCCGTGTGTATATATAGACCGCTTGCTGTTGGCGCTTCCGGAGTTCTTCACACGTTATGATCCCGACACCGCCCAGATTTGGGTGCACGGTAAAGGTCCTTTCGTCACGGGTGACAAAGTCTTCGTTGGTGGAGGAACCGCGCGTAGTCCAGATCCAGAATCAGTATGCCAACCGAAAACATCGGGTAAGGGAAGCAGTTCATGGGCCGGAAGCGGTATCAATTTTCAGGAGGAAACAGGATGAACGATCCTAAAAAGATTGATTTACAGGTAGGGACAATGATCTGGGTACGATTCGTTATGTGAGGGTTGGGTGGTCCGCTCCGACTAGCGGCGCGACGAAATATTATGTATATCGGCGAATCGCGCGGTACGGCTATGGATACGCCAAGATCGCGACAACATATGATACCTATTACTATGATCTAGTGGCAGATCTAAACCCTGGCACCGAATACTACTACCGGGTCAAGGCCGTCAATCGTGTTGGCGATACCGGGCCCTGGTTGAACTATGGTGCTATCACCACCCCAACACAAGAAACGATTCTACCAGCATACAATATCTATCGGCGAATCGCGCGGGACGGCTATCAATACACCAGGATCGCGACAACATCTGAGAACTATTTCTACGAGTTATTGGCAGGTCTAAACCCAGGCACCGAATACTACTATCGGGTCCGGGCGGTAAACAGTGTAGGCCAAACCGGGCCCTTGTCGAACTATGGTGCTATCACCACCCCAACACAATAACCCCAGTTGATCCACACACTTAACATTGAACCAAGCCCCTCCCCCTCCCAAGCCGTCCAACCGTAAACTGCGACTATTGCTGCCAATAGTCGCAATATTGGCAGTTGGTCTCTACAGCAAGGTGTAGTGATCAGCGATTGAAGCCGCGACTGTCATCAGCAACAAACCAAGATCATGGCTGCGGTCAGGGTTCGGGAAGCGGTACGCTGGGCCGTGGATGTGAACTGCAGCAATGATTGATCCGTTTGATTCCAGTATCGGGGCAGCCACGGAATTGATCCCGTCCACTCCTTCCTCATATCCCCAAGCGTAGCCCAAGCTCCTTATGGTGCCGAGTCGATCTCGGATCGAATCAGGTTCGGTGAGAGTATGGGTAGTGACTGCCTGAAGTGGGTGAGCTAGAAACTTCTCGAGCACATCGGCGCTCCAGTGGGCCATCATCACCAGTCCACTTGGCACCGAATGGATCGGCAGCAATTCACCGGTCCATCGCCGTACTCGCACGTCGGTCTCGGCTTCAACATGATCAAGGTAATAGACGTCGCGGCCGGACTCAATCGACAGTCCCGCCGTTTCACCGATTGTGTCTGCGAGTTCGATCAGATGAGGTCGGGCTGTGGCCACAAGGCTATGGCCTGGTTGAGCGGCTCCTGCGATGTCGAGTAGTCCGTCGGCTAGACGGTATTGGCTGCCCCCGGAGAGCTGCTCGACAGCTTGTTCTTTTTCCAAGGCGCCGAGCAGGCGGGCAACGGTTGATTTGGGAAGACCGACCCGCTCAGCTAGTTCGGTCACACCGAGGGGCCCAAGCGAGAGAGTCCGCAGTAGGGCAAAGGCTCGCTCGACCGATTGGACCGTCATGGATGGAAGCTAGCCAGGCCGGGAAGCCTTTCCCAAGTCTGAGAAGCTATAGCAGATCGAACGATCCCAAAGGTCCCAGGAAAAGGACAGGATTGTGTGGTCGTCAGTGTGGTTCAGCTAGGGGCCCGACCAAAGCGCAACCGATTGCGTCAACACATCAAACTGGCTGTGTGCGTGCGTGGCTCGATGGCGGCGAGCCGCCATGATATTGACTATTGCGTCGATAGATCAGACAGGCGGTGTGCACTCATGACGGTCGTCAGGAACGCAACGCCTCGGCAACATGATCGACGGCGTCAGCTACCGGAACCCGTGAGGACCAGCCGGTGGATCGGTGCGTGAACTCCACTTCGTCGTTACGTAGCGCTCTGGGGCCCACAGTGAGCCGGAACGGAATACCGATCAGTTCGGCATCAGCGAACTTCACACCGGCTCGTACATCACGATCGTCAAGCAGTACCTCTATCCCGCGGGCCTTCAAGGAGGTGTATACCTCTTCTGCAACGGCAATCGAAGTGGTGTCCTCGGGGTTCACGACCGTGATGACTATCTTGAAAGGGGCCACATCAACAGGCCAGAGGAGACCCTTCTCATCATGATGGGTCTCGGCGAGCGCAGCCACCGCCCGCTCAATCCCGATGCCGTAGGAGCCCATCACAAGTGGCCGCTGTACGCCGTCGGCATCAAGCACCGTCGCATTCATCGCTTCTGCGTAGCGGGTACCCAGCTTAAAGATGTGGCCAGCTTCAATGCAGCGCGAGACCTCAAGAGGCTCAGCGCATGCCGGGCATGTCTCACCAGCCTCAACCTCGCGTAGGTCGAGCCACTCGTCAACTGCGATGTCGCGCTCAATCGACACCCCCGTGTAGTGCCAGTCGTCGGTGTTAGCACCCGTAGAAAGTCCTGTGCGCCCCCACAACGCCGGGTCCGCCACGATCCGCAGCCCTTTCACCCCGACCGCACCCAGCGATCCGGGTAGTGCACCAAGCGCTTCCCGGGCCTCTTCGGGACGCGCCGGCCGCAAAGTCGTGGCACCGGTTCCGTCCTGGAGCTTCTGCACGTTGAGTTGGTGGTCGCCGCGGACCAAGGCCAACGTGATCGAACCGTCAAGCACCATCACCATTGTCTTGATTTGATGCTCGGCCGCAGCACCACCGGGGATCTGCTCAAGAGCTGCGATAGTGCGCACACCCGGAGTCGGGAACCGTTTCAGGTCATGGATATTTTGGTCGATGACCGGCGCCATCTTTGAGGTGGCTCTCTCAATGTTGGCTGCGTAGTCGCAGTTACCGCAACGAACGACGTCGTCTTCACCAGCGCTCGAAGGAATCATGAACTCCACCGAGCCCGTACCACCCATGGCACCCGATGATGCGTCAACGGGAATTGCGGGCACGCCCAGCCGTTCGAAGATCCGCACGTAGGCCTGATGATGTAAAGCGAACGATCCGTCAAGCCCCGCCTGATCAATGTCGAACGAATAAGAGTCCTTCATCTTGAACTCGCGGATCCGAAGCAGGCCGCTCTTGGGGCGGGGTTCGTCACGGAACTTGGTCTGTATCTGATACCAGATCTGGGGAAGGGACCGGTAGGAGTTGATTTCGGTGGCGAGTTCAGCGAAGACCTCCTCATGGGTCATACCCATCGCCAGGTCGCCGCCCTTGCGATCGACGAGACGGAACATTTCCTCTCCCATGAGATCCCAGCGTCCGGATTTCTTCCACAGCGACGCCGGATGCATGGCTGGCAACAAGAACTCCTGACCGCCGATGGCGTTCATCTCCTCGCGGACGATGTTCTCCACTTTGGCGAACACTCGCCAACCGAGTGGCAGCAACGAGTAGTGACCGGCGTGGAGTTGGCGGATGAACCCGCCACGGATCAGCAGCCGGTGGCTGGAGGCTTCTGCATCGGCGGGTGTGTCGCGCAGGGTTGGAGTGTGCAAGGTTGACCAGCGCATGGCTGTCACCGTACCGAAAGCGCCGTCAAACAGGCCTTGGACCGAGCGAGAACGAGAGCATCGCACGGTTGTCGCTGGTTGCACTGGTCTGTCACCTACCGAAACTGCGAAGCGAGCGGCACCTACTTCGCGAGGCCATATTTGCGAGTCACTACTTAACGAACCGTTGTGACCGATCCGGGTTGAGGGCAGGTCTTGCTGGGACCCACAGTGCGATAAGTGCTGGACCCTCAGGGCGATAAGGAAGAGTCACGGGGAGGAATTTTCGTACCGGCAGGCCTGGTTCCGGTCCCCGGAGGGGCCTGTGGGTTATCCTGCCCGGCCGGGCTGGCGAGCCCTGCAGGCCTGGTTCCGGTCCCGCATGGGGCTCTCGCGTTAGGATAGAGCAATGGCCAATACAGCCCGGAGCCGGAAACGGCGACCGTTGACCGAGCGCCTTGTTCGCCTGAGAACACCTATGGTTCGTGTGGACAGTGAGCTACAACCTGCCACGTGGGACGAAGCGCTCGCCCGTGCGGCCGCCGGGTTCACGAACGTACGAAGTGAACGTGGCGGTAGAGGGTTCGCCATGTTCAGTTGCTCCAAGTCAACCAACGAGATGAACTATGCCGCCCAGAAGTTCATTCGCACCGCTATGGGGTCCAACAACATTGACTCCTGCAATCGAACTTGACACGCACCCAGCGTCGTCGGTCTGGCGGCAGTGTTCGGAGCCGGAGGCGGAACGTCGTCATATCGTGAAGTTTCTGAGGCCGACGTTGTCTTATTGTGGGGTTCCAACGCCCGCGAAGCTCACCCCATCTTCTTTCATCATCTGTTGAAGGGTCTCGACCACGGGACTGTCATGTACGCCATTGATCCGCGCCGCACAGCTTCTGCGAAGTTCGCGGATGCGTGGCTCGGACTGAACGTGGGTACCGACGTGGCTTTGGCTAACGCAGTCGGCCGCGAGATCATCGCTGCGGGTTTGCACGATCCCGAGTTCGTCGCCCATGCGACATCGGGTTTCGAGGACTACCGGGCGCACGTTGAGTCCTACACGCTTGACTACGCCGAGCTGGTGACCGGAGTGCCCGGTGAGGCGATCCGTGAGATGGCACACGCCTACGCCACCGCTGACAAAGCACAGATCCTGTGGACGCTGGGCATCACTGAGCACCACAACGGTGTCGACAACGTCAAATCGCTTTGTAACCTCGCCCTTCTCACCGGTCACGTCGGGCGCTGGGGTTCGGGTCTGGTGCCGTTGCGGGGTCAAAACAACGTCCAGGGTGGCGGTGACATGGGTGCGCTCCCCAACAAATTCCCCGGGTTCCAAGACATCGTCGATCCTGTAGCGAGGGCCAAGTTTGAGTCCGTCTACGGCATGGAACTCAACCCAGAACCTGGTCTTCATCTCACGTTGATGTTTGAGGCCATGGACGAGGGTGTCATTACCGGTGCCTACATAATCGGCGAGAACCCGGCGGATTCCGAAGCCGACGTTGATCACGCTCGTCGGCTTCTTGCGGGTCTGGAGATCTTGGTCGTGCAAGACATCTTCATGACTCGAACAGCCGAACTTGCCGACGTCGTGTTGCCGTCGTCGGTTGCTTGGGCGGAGTGCGAAGGCACTGTTACGTCCTCGGAGCGACGTGTGCAGCGTGTACGTGCCGCCTTGGATCCTCCTGGGGAGTGCCGCCACGACCACGAGATAATCGGTGCTCTGGCTAAGCGCATGGGTGTCGACTGGGGTGACCCCACACCAGAGGAACTGTGGGACGAACTGAGGTCGCTTTCACCGATGCACGCTGGGATGAGCTGGGACCGCCTCGAATCCTACGGCGGGTTGCGTTGGCCGTGCCCGTCCGAGGACCACCCCGGCAGCCCGTTTCTTCACGGTTGGTTGTGGGAGAGCGACCTCGGAGGTCGTCGGCCAGCACCGTTTTCTATCACCCAACACGAAGGCCCGACCGAGCACCTCAGCGAACGTTTCCCGCTGCGGCTCACGACCGGTCGGGCGCTGGACTCCTACAACACCGGTGTGCAGTCACGTGGATTCGCCAGTCCGATTCGCTACGGCGACGCTTTGGACCTGAACCCCTCCGACGCAGCCGAGATTGGCGTAGTCGACGGGGAACGGGTGTTGGTATCCTCGCCTCGTGGCTCCGTAGAGATGCCGGTGCGTATCCAACCCGACATTCCTGCCGGGTTGACCTTTACTACCTTTCACTTCCCTGAACTAGTTGATATCAACCTCGTCACCAACGACGAATGGGACCGTGACTCGGGCACGGCTGAGTTCAAGGCTGCGGCTATACGGGTGGAGAAGCTTCCCATTGGCTGATCTGCATTTCTCTGAACTGGTTGATATCAACCTTGTTGCCAACGACGAATGGGACCGTGACTCGGGCACGGCTGAGTTCAAGGCTGCGGCTATACGGGTGGAGAAGCTTCCCATTGGCTGATCTGCATTTCTCTGAACTGGTTGATATCAACCTTGTTGCCAACGACGAATGGGACCGTGACTCGGGCACGGCTGAGTTCAAGGCTGCGGCTATACGGGTGGAGAAGCTTCCCATTGGCTGATCTGCATTTCTCTGAACTGGTTGATATCAACCTTGTTGCCAACGACGAATGGGACCGTGACTCGGGCACGGCTGAGTTCAAGGCTGCGGCTATACGGGTGGAGAAGCTTCCCATTGGCTGATCTGCATTTCTCCAGCGATCGGGCCGACCAGATAGAGATCGCTGCAATTGACTCCGTACTGCGAGGCCGATCAGTGGTATCCACCGAGTCCGAACGGTTCGTTCGGGCAGGTACCGCCAAACGCCACGGTCATCGTCATCTGCTGCTGCCAGCTCTGCACGCTCTGCAAAACGCAAAAGGTTGGATCAGCCCGGGTGGGCTCAACCATGTCTGTGACGCCCTGCAGGTTCCTCCGGCGGAGGCCTATGGGGTCGCAACGTTCTACGACATGTTCCGGGTCACCGAGCCAGCCCATCTAGGCGACGTCACCCACGTCTGTGTTGATGCGGCCTGCCAGATCTCGGGTGCGGCTCAAAAGGTCACGGAGTTCAGATCCGCCGGGGTCGACGTTCATGAGTCTGCGTGTCTGGGCCAGTGCGAACGCCCACCCGCAGTATTCATCCAAGGAGTTGGTGGACCGAATCGAGTCGCTGCCGATGCGGAGCCTGTGATCTTTCACCAACACGGCGACGAATCTCTGCGCTTGCTGAGACGTATCGCCGTGGTCGACCCGACGTCGTTGGACTCGTATCGCGTCCACGGTGGCTATGAGGCGCTGGCGATCGCCACCACGATGGGCGCTGAGGCGGTCTGTAACGCTGTGGCTGATTCGGGATTGTCGGGGCGGGGTGGTGCGGCGTTCCCGACTGGGGTGAAATGGCGTGCCGTTGCTGCCGAGCGGGGCCGACCCAAGCATGTGGTAGCCAACTGCGACGAGTCTGAACCTGGTACGTTCAAGGATCGCGTCGTTATGGAAAACGACCCGTTCGCTGTGATCGAGGCGCTCACCGTCGCGGGATTCGCAACCGGTGCTGAGAACGGCTGGATCTATATCCGTGGTGAGTATCCGCTGGCGACGGCACGTCTTGAGCTGGCGATCGAGGAGGCCCGCAGTGCTAGCCTTCTCGGTCCCAATGCCGCAGGATCCGGTCACGATTTTGACATCGAACTGCGCAGAGGTGCTGGTGCCTACATCTGCGGCGAGGAGACCGCGTTGTTCGCATCGCTGGAGGGGTTCCGAGGGGAGCCACGAAGCAAGCCGCCATTCCCCACTACCCACGGCCTGTTCTCGGAGCCGACCGCGATCAACAATCCCGAAACCCTGATCAACGTGTTGGACATCATGACACACGGCGCGCACGGCTACCGCAGCCGTGGCACCGAACGGTCTCCGGGCACCAAGTTGCTGTGTGTGAGCGGCCGGGTTGCCAAACCTGGGCTGTACGAAATCGAGTTTGGTACCACCCTCGGCGAGGTTCTTGACTTGGCCGGGGGCCTGACCGGCAACGGCGAGCTGGCAGCAATACTGATGGGCGGTGCCGCCGGTTCGTTCGTCGGACCCGACCATCTCAACATGCCCATAACCTTGGAAGACGCCCGTGCGCGTGGCACTACTCTCGGATCAGGTGTCGTGATGGCGTTCACCACCGAGATCGACATGGTTGGAGTGCTGGTGCGCATCGCGGAGTTCTTTCGCAACGAGTCCTGCGGCCAATGCGTTCCATGCCGGGTCGGGACCGTTCGTCAGCACGAGACTATGGTGCAACTCCAACGCAGGGGCTCAGTCAGCCATGATCGCCGCGAACTGATCGATGACATTTCCAAAGTAATGGCCGACGCCTCGATCTGCGGACTCGGTCACACGGCGTCTTCGGCTATCGACTCCGCCATCAAGCTAGGGCTCGTGCCCAGTGGCCCAAGCCGTGTTGGTGTGTCGACGTGACCGTTTCGCAGACGGCAGTGTCGGTGCGCAATGTGTCGCTAACCGTGGACGGTCGCAGCGTTGAGGTACCCGATGGAACCTCAATCCACAAGGCATGCGAATCCGTAGGCATTGACACGCCTACTCTGTGCTGGGCCGAGAACCTCACCCCCGTCAACGTCTGCAGGGTCTGCGTCGTGGAGGTGCAGGGAAGCCGAACGTTGGTGCCGTCGTGTGCGCGGGCCGTCAAGGACGGCATGGTCGTTGAAACGGATTCTGAGCGTGTGCGCCACAGCCGCAAGATGGTGCTCGAGTTCCTCGGCTCGGGCGTGGACCTGAGCCAGGCTGACGACCTTCAGCGATGGATGCAGCACTACGGCTGCGACCCGAACCGCTACGACCAAGACGAGCTCCCAGCTGAGCGGATGGACGAGGTCCCCAAGATCCAAGACGACCTCTACATCCGCGACTATGACCGCTGCGTGCTGTGCTACAAATGCGTGGAGGCCTGCGGCGACGACGCTCAGCACACCTACGCCATCGCGGTTAGCGGGCGGGGTTTCGACGCCCGGATATCCACCGAGTTTGATGTGGTGCTGCCGGACTCGGCTTGTGTGTACTGCGGCAACTGCATCGCTGTGTGTCCTACCGGCGCGATTCAGTTCAAGACCGAGTTCGACCTAAGACAACTTGGCGATTGGCGACCCGACGAGCAGGAGGTGACCCGGACGGTCTGTTCGTATTGCGGCGTGGGTTGCAACCTTGACCTGCACACCCAAGACAACCGGATCGTGAAGGTCACCTCACCGCATGACCACTCTGTCAGCGCTGGCATGTTATGCATTAAAGGCCGTTTCGGTTGGCAATACGTGCACCCCCCGCCGGAACCGTCCCCGGATTCCGGGGGCTGAATCGGGTCAGTCGAAACCGTCGACTATCACAGCCCTGCCGTTTTCGGTTGCTCCGAGCCGAATGCCGATGATCGCCTGGTATTCGTCTGATTCGTAGGCTGCTAGGGCCAGAGCCTTGGACGGATACTCAATTACGACACTTTGATGGCCAGCGTCGCCTTCTTTGGTGACTGACGTACGGTCCAAGACGAGCAGCCTGCCGTTCTTAAGGATTGGTGCCGACTGCTTCTGATAGGACTTGTAGGCGTCACGATCGACGACGTCGTAGTTAGCGATGAGGTATGCGGTCATTCAACCATTGTGCCAAACCCGCAGTGGCAGACATGAGTCGGATCGGTCAGCGGTACGGGTGCGGTGCCAGATACCTTCGGGTGCGGTGCCAGATACCATTGTCAGGCAACCAGCGGAGATAATAACTCGGGCGGTACATGCTCCTTGGTGCTTTGGCTTCCCTCAATACTTTTGATCAGATTCTGGTGATCAGATTCCGATGGAAGGGTAAATCGGGATTGTCTGGTTGCCCTGACATAGACGTGGTCTCGCACGTGTTGGCCGTGGATAGCGTCCAAAGCAGACGATGAGTCCTCGGGATCACCAGATGTCGTCTGCGAGGCCTGCGGCCAAGGTGGCAGGGGAAGCACTGCAATCCGCAGAGAAGTCGGCTTGGTCAAGCGCTGCGTCGATTCGTTGATCGGTCATTGCGCGAAGCCTGCTGCGTATCTCCGCTCTCAGGCGTCGGCTACGCCTTCTTGGGAGTTGATCGGTGGCTTTGAGGTGTCGTTGATGAGCAACGACCGCGTCAAGTAGCTCAGAAATTCCGTAACCTTTGGTGGCGGTGGTCATCACGATCGGCGGGCGGTACCCGGTTCGGTCCTGCAGGCCGCTCACGTGACTCAGATCGAGCATCAACTCAAGGTCCCGGCGGGCGTCGCAGGCACCCGGCCGGTCGGCCTTGTTCACGACGAACACATCGGCCATCTCCAGCAGTCCGGCTTTGTTGGCCTGCAAGGCGTCACCCCACCCCGGGTTGACGACAACCACAGCTGTATCCGCCACAGCCACCACATCAACCTCGACCTGACCAACGCCGACAGTTTCGATGATCACCGGATCGAATCCGACTGCATCAAAAAGACGCACACCTGCAGGTACTGAAAGCGAAAGACCGCCGCCGTGGCCGCGTGTGGCCATCGACCTGACGAAAATTCCGTTTGTGGTGTCCATACGTACCCGATCGCCGAGGATCGCTCCGCCCGAAAGAGGCGACGACGAATCGACGGCCAGGACCGCCGGTGTGCGTCCGGCTTCAGCGAGTTGCCCGCAGAGCCAGCCGGTGAGAGTCGACTTGCCAGCCCCGGGTGCGCCGGTGATGCCCACGACGTGCGCCGTGCCCGCCGTTGATCCGCAATGTTCGGCGATTTCGTCAGCGGCTTGTCCGCCTCGTTCGATCAACGTGAGTAGGCGACCTATGGCACGGCGGTTTCCGTCTTTCGCCGCCTCAACCAAACCCGTGACGACGAAGTCGGGATCACCGGCGGCGGCGAGATTTGCGGTCTTCGGCTCTCGATTCACGCCGAAACAGTGTTGCGGACTGCGGCGACGACGTCGGCCGCTGACGCACCGGGGCCGAGAACCGCGGCTACGCCAGCCTTGCGCAGCTTCGCTTCGTCTTCGTCAGGAATGATTCCGCCCAAGATCAGCGGCACTTCGAGACCTGCCGCCTCGAACGCTTCGAGCATTGCAGGGGCGAGGGTGAGATGGCTCGCATTGTGCATCGACAGGCCGACGGCGTCTGCGTCTTCTTGTTCGGCTGCGGAAACGATCGATTCCGTGGTCTGGCGCAGCCCCAGGTAGATGACCTCCATGCCCGCGTCACGCAGGATGCGGGCAACCACCTTGACGCCGCGATCGTGCCCGTCAAGCCCGAGTTTGGCCAGCACGACTCGGATCGGAGTGTCGTGCACCGCGGTTTTGACCATCAAAAGATCGCAGTCTCGACGTAGGTACCGAACACCTTCTCCATGGTCCCGGTCAGTTCCTCCTCGGTGGCATGGATCTTCACAGCTTCGATCATCGCAGGCATCAGGTTGACGTTGGGGTCGCGGGCAGCGGCGGCGACATCGGCTAGTGCCTGTTCCACCGCGGCACCGTCGCGTGCGCGCTTTGTCGCATCCAGCCGGTTTCGTTGGGCCTTTTCGACCTCAGCGGAGATCCGCAGCGTGTTGAGGTCGTCGTCGCCTTCAGTGAAGGCATTCACCCCTACAACGATCCTTCGCCCGGCGTGCACTTCGCGTTCGAATCGGTACGCGGAGTCGGCGATCCGGCCGACAAACCAGCCTTCTTCGATTCCGCGGTAGACGCCTTCAAGCATCGAGCCTTCGCCGAGTTCGTCAATATGGGTCAGGATCGCCTCGGCTTTGCGTTCCATCTCGTCGGTCATCCACTCAACGTAGGCCGAACCACCAAGCGGATCGGCCACGTTGGCCACGCCGGTTTCGTGGGCGATGATCTGCTGGGTCCGCAACGCCACCCGTGCTGCTTTCTCGGTCGGTAGAGCCAGGGCTTCGTCGTAGCCGTCGGTGTGGAGACTCTGGGTGCCGCCCAACACGCCAGACAAGGCCTGGATGGCGACGCGCGCGATGTTGATCTCGGGTTGCTGCGCGGTCAGCGAAACACCGGAGGTTTGGGTGTGGAAGCGGCACAGCATTGATCGCTGTTGGGTTGCACCGTAGCGCTGTTTCATCCACCGTGCCCACATGCGCCGGGCGGCTCGAAACTTGCCGATCTCCTCAAAGAAGTCCGAATGCGCATTGAAGAAAAACGAGAGCCGACCGGCGAAAGTATCAACGTCGGTCCCGGCTGCCTTGGCAGCCTCAACATAAGCGAAACCATTAGCCAAGGTGAAACCCAGTTCCTGAGCGGCTGTGCTGCCAGCTTCGCGGATGTGATAACCCGAAATGGAGATGGGATGCCAGCGCGGCATCTCCGCCGCTGTGTAACGGATCATGTCGGTGACGATCCGCATGCTCGGCCGTGGCGGGAAGATGTATTCCTTTTGCGCTTGGTACTCCTTCAAGATGTCGTTTTGGATCGTGCCGGATAGCTGATTCGGAGACCATCCGTTCTCTTCGGCGACAGCGATGTACATGGCCAACAGGATCACGGCTGGCCCGTTGACGGTCATCGATACCGATACTTTCGACAGGTCGATTCCGGCGTATAGGTCGCGCATGTCAACCAAGGTGTCAATAGCAACACCGCAGTGGCCGACCTCGCCCCGCGCCCACGCACTGTCGGAATCGCGGCCCATAAGTGTGGGCATGTCAAACGCCGTGGACAGCCCGGTACCGCCGTTGCGAAGGATCTCCCTGAACCGGGCATTGGTGTCGGTGGCGGTGCCGAACCCGGCAAACATACGCATGGTCCAGAGCCGACTGCGGTACATGTCGGGGTAGGCGCCACGGGTGTAGGGGTACTCGCCGGGGTAGGGGCCTTCGCCGTACACCGGGTCAACGAGAACACCCGACATTGTCTCGAACGGGACATCACGCATCAGACCCATCAGACTACTGCGGGGTCGGTCTCATAGGAGTTCGCTGGCCGTGGCGAACAGCTACGGCCAGTGACCGGCTAAGCTCCATTCCGTGCGCAAGGTTGGTTCCTTGAGTGGCGAGTAGCTATGGGCCAGCGACCGGCTAAGCGGTATCGAAGACGCAACACTATCTTGACAGATGATGCTCAACTTTCGGCTCGGGGGTGAACTCGAAGCGCTTCGTGAGCGTGCGGCCACGGTCGCAGCCGAAGGGGTGGCTGCTCACGGCTCTGTCAACGACTCCTGGATCAACGGGTACTCCAAAGAGTTTTCTGCTCGGCTTGCCGAGGAGGGATTCGTTGGCATGACGTGGCCCACCGAACACGGGGGCGGCGGACGACCTCGGATCGAGCGGGTCATCATGGGCGAGGAGATGATCTCGGCTGGAGCACCGATAGCCGCAAGTTGGTTTGCCGACCGGCAGATGGGCCCGTCAATCATCCGTTACGGCACACCCGATCAACAAGCCCGCTACCTGCCGAAGATGCTGTCCGGCGAGACGACCTGGTGCATCGGTATGAGTGAACCCGACGCGGGATCAGACCTTGCATGCCTGCGGACCTCGGCGGTGCGCCATGGCGACACCTATGTCGTCAACGGCCGCAAGATCTGGACCTCGTTTGCCGGTTCGTCGGACTACATGTACCTCATCTGCCGTACGTCAGCCGACGGGCCGCCTCATCACGGCGTCAGCGAACTTGTGGTCCCCATGGACCTGGCTGGTATCGAGGTACGACCCATCGTTGACATGACCAGAAACCGCCATTTCTGCGAGGTGCTCTTTGACTCGGTGCGGGTCCCTGCGGAGAACCTCATCGGAGTTGAGGGATCAGCCTTCCGCCAGACGATGACCCAGCTCGAACACGAACGAGGAGGCATCGACCGACTCGTGTCAAACAGGCCACTGTTTGACCGTGCCGTCGCTGTCGCCGATGTTGACGATCCGCTGATTCGTCAACACATCGCTGACCTGGAGATCGGTTACCGTCTCGGACGGATACTGCTGTACCGAGAAGCCCTCGGTCAGGCACCCGCAGGGTTCTCGGCGGCGACAAAGTGCTATTGCACTGAACATCAACAGCGCGTGGCCGACTTTGCGACACGGGTTCTCGGGATGAACGGCGTTGTTGAGGGCCTCGTCGATGGCGTTGTCGATAGCTACAACACCAAAGCCATCACGTACGCGCCTGCGTACACGATCATGGGCGGCACCTCAAACGTGATGCGCAACATCGTCGCCGAACGGTTACTCAGACTTCCACGCGACCCGCGCCCGGTCTGAGAGACCTGGGTCACGACCCGACGGATCGGGTCTCAGGCTAATCCCCCTATCCCGGTTCCCGACTCCGCTTGCACGCCATGGCCGCGTAGCAGGGCGCTGTTGAAATCCGTGGCAAGGCTGGTTCGGCCATCGTGTTGGCAGACCGCCCGTCGCTACCGGAACCCATTCGGGTGCCAGTCGGATCGACCCGGGTTGGTATCGCGCCAAGACGTGTGGAGGGCTCTCGAGTGATGTACGTGCTTGTGGAGTCACCCGAGCCAAACCCCCTCCCGGAAAAAGCCCTGAGAGTTTGCATGGTGGAGATATAACATCAGACGTCTGACGTCTGATGTTATATCATCGGATGTCGCATCCACTGGTTCGATGAGGGAAGGGGAATCCTGCGTGCGGTTCCGATCGGCTAGGTCTATTCGACTTCTTGTGGGAGGAGTTGTCGGGTTCATTTTGTCAACTGCCCTGTTGTTTCCTCTTCAGGGATCCGGCGCCCTAGAGCCAGCAAAATCAGCGGGATCGTCAGGTTCGGTGGTGGCCGGTCTGACGGATCCGGTGTTCGTGTATGATGGAGGTTCGGAGGGGCGCAAGTTCTCTACCACACAACATGTTGTTGTAGAGGAGTCCGAGGTTGCGGTTCAGTCATCTGATGACGTTGGGAGTATCGCTACATTATCTGCCGGTACGATTATCGCTGAGTTCAGTGTTCCGGAGTATCGGAATGGATATATCTTCTGTGCGTCCTCATACCCGAAACCCGATAGATTCTGTCTTGAAACGTTCGAAGGCACGTGGAGCTCATACAGGTCCCATAACTACTGGTTGAATAACGGCGGATACAAATTCACTCAACGTACATCCCATGAACAATCGGAACCATATCAATCACATTCGACAGAGACGACCATTTCTAGAACCTACGCGCCGACATCTAGGAGGATCTCCCTGGTCTTGTCGGTTTCTCTTGATGGCGAATCCTTTATGGTTAGCAGCGATGATCCTACCGATATTCAACGTAGCGATGAATTGGAGTTCTTTTCTTCGTTTGACATAAACGAGCTAGTAATCGCAGGTCGAAAGACTCATCGTTTACGTGGTGGATTTGATGGAACTATATATTCGCTAGTGATCTATGATGAACCGCTATCTGTTGAGCAGGCTTTATCAAGCTTTTCTACAGGTGAAAGCAGCGAATATCTCGGCTCATCAGACCTCGTTTTCGAATATCATGGTGGCTACTATGGCCATGAGTTTTCATCCCCTGTGATCTTTCGGTCAACCGAAGCGATTGATCAAGTGGCTGAGTTATCAGCTGGTACAATCGTGGCCGATTTCAGCGTTCCTAGATATAAGGCTTCCAGTGTCTTTTGCGCATTAAAATCCGATGAATGGTTCAAATCTCTCTGCCTATATGTGAATGAGGACGACAAATGGCGCACCGGAAACTTTGGCTATCACAATTACGATAGCACCTCGGCGATACTGGACCATATAGCAGTATACAACGGCCCGGTTTCCGAGCGTATAAGGGTGATATTGTCTGTGGCTTTGGATGGCAAAGCCTTCTTGGTCAGCAGTAGCGATCCCGCTCATGTCGAAAGCCGAATAGGCTTCGACTTCTTTTCGGATCTGAATATCGACACTCTCTCGATTGGTGGCGACCATATAGGAACAGGTAGAAAGTTCCATGGAACACTATATTCGCTCAAGATATATGGCGAACCCATGCCCCTGAGCCAGGCACGAAAAGAGATATCGAACACTACTGACCCATTACCTGATCCTGTGTACTCTTGGAATAGCCTTGACGGCAATGACACTGATAGTATGTTTCAGAAGAGGGTCGTAGAAGCCGCTTCAAGCTTAGATGCTATCAAGGATCTAGATCAAGGTAGTATTATCGCTTCCTTCGAAATTGCGCAAAAGCGGAAGTTTCATCATATTGCTTGCGCATCAAACAATCGGAAGGATTCAAGCGAATATTGTTTCACTGTAGGACGTAAGGCATATGGTATTCAGAGTCATGCCGACGGTGAAGAAATCAATATGTCTCAAGTCAAGCTTGCTGCCCTCGGAGCTGAACAGATAACGGTAGCTGTATCTATCTCGCCGGAGGGAACCTTTCTCATGACTAGTCAAGATATCGATGAGGTTACGCATACTGACGATACGGGGTTTTTTCGTTCTGTTAGTGGCCTCAACCAATTCCTTATCGGAGGCAATGACGACAACAACCGAGGGTATGAACATCGTATCGATGGACACATTTTCACCGTTGAAATCTATGATAAGCCTCTCACTTACCAGCAATCACTGGAACGCATCCTTGAAATAGACGCTATCGACACCAAACATGACGTAAATCCAGGCTCCAATAAGCCTTCGACTCTGCCTAAGCCCTCAACTCTGCCACTGAACCTCAATGACATAGAAACGAACCCAAATGATATAGAGCGCCAGAACAAACCGGATACAATTGGCACCTCCAGTGAGACCGACCTGGACAAACCCGATACCCCGTCTGACGAAGACGATATATTCAACAATCCGGTTTTTCGCTACAACGGTGGTGATACCGGTACGGAATTTGATGGCAACATTCTTGTATCACATAACCACGGCCAACCTGTCGATGCCCTGAAAGATCTGGATGAAGGAACAATTGTGGTCTCGTTTGCTCTGGCACCTGATGCGCCGGAGTCACGTCTAGCTGTTTTCAGCGGTTCCAGTTCACGTGAGTTGAACAGTCAGTTCTGTTTTTGCATAGGTGGAGGTCGAACGTATGGTTCTCATTCTCATAACGATGATCAATCTATCAATAGCATGAAGAGTGCAACTAGGCTCGCCCCCGACAGCGGTCGGGTCACGGCGGTGTTGTCTGTTTCGGAGCAAGATGGAACGTTTCTGATGACTAGTCAAGATCTGGACAATCCTGTGCGTAACGGTTCGTCCACCTCGTTCTTCGGTGCAGTAGATGATCTCGACACGGTGACGATTGCCGCCAATCAGAGTAGACGTCGCAACCGTAGTCGATCGGCACATTGGCAGTTCAAAGGAAGCATCTACTTTGTAGAGGTCTACGATAATGTGTTCACTGAAGAAGAGGCAAGGGCGAAAATTGAAGAAAGCTATCTTTCGGTTTCTGGTGGCATGGCTTACCGACTCACGGATGAAAGAACTCTGCATCTTGACATCAACCCTCTAGGCCTGGCAGAGAAAGCTCTCGATATCGCCTACAGATGGGTCTTCCCCGATGGAACCACATCAAACAAGAAGGCACCGACGTGGAATAGCACAGAAAGATTACCTCGTCCACTAGTCATCTCGGTCACGCTAACTGTGACCACGCCCGGTCCTCACCATGGGTTCACCCAAACGACCCAGTGGCGGCCTCTGGTATTGGAACAATCCAAGCCTGACCATCTCGATGTAGGTCGAGTCTTTTACTACGATGGTGGATATACTGGAACATATTTCGATGGCAAGAGTTCATCTGTTAGATGGTCCGATAAGAGTACTATCGACAAGGTCAAGCAACTTTCCGAAGGGACGATAGTTGTTTCATTTGACATTTCCAAGCGAACCGATCGTAATAGACGATCTGAGAGAGATAACTATTATGCAATCTTGAGTGCTTCGACTTCATCTGATAGTTCTAGCGAGTTTTGTTTTTGCGCCGAAAGAGGTCGATACGGTCTCAAGGCTCGCGAAGATGGGCGTTATGTCTCTGATCTTCTTGCTACCCGTTCGGCTTATGACCATAAGGGAGGCACCGTTGATCTAGGTGCTGGAAGAGTTACGGCGGTTTTGTCTGTTTCGAAGACACATGGTACTTTCCTTATGACTAGTCAAGACTTAGATGCAACGAACCGCGACTCTTCATTGTCATCTTTCTTCAGTTCAGTAGCTGACCTCAATACATTATCGATCGGAGCAAATCACGATAATCAAGGATATGAATGGATTCTTGATGGAAGACTGTACTTTGTTGAGATCCATGATCGACCATTTTCCGAGGAACAAGCTAGGCAAAAGATCCGGCAAAGTTATATCTCCTTTCCTCAGAGGGTATCATATGTTCAGACTGGTGCTCGGACCTTTCAGTTCGATATAGAACCACCGCCATCAGGTCTTGCTGCCAACTATAGCTGGAGCTTTCCAGATGGGAGCCGATCCAGCCTGCCGAATCCGATCTGGATAGCACCCAGCGGCGCGAGAGACCCATTCCATGGTGATGATCCCGCAGAGGTGACCGTCGATGTCACCATATCATCTATCGGTCCTCGATTCGGCTTCAAGAAGCACTTCACTGTCTATGTTGCTCCGACGGATGTAGGAATGTCATCGTATTTCGAAAGTCATGTATTCAAAGATGGTGAGGCTGGCCATCAATGTCATCGCATACCGTTGATACTCCGCGTGGGTAATGGGGACTTACTGGCTCTGGCAGAAGCACGTCCATTCTGTCACGATGAGTCCAAGGATATTTCAATAGCTATGAAGCGCAGCGTTGACAATGGTGCGACCTGGGGTCGCTATAGAGTGATTGCCAAGAATGTTCTACCGAACGGTAGGCATGGGATCGCTCAGAATATGACGGCCGTACTTGATAGAACTGATCGTCAGCATCCGAATGGCAAGATCGTGTTGGTCTATAGAGCTACCGAACACAATTGGATAGAACAGAGAGCTGGTGAAGGTATCAGTAGAACCGTTACGGCGTGGAGCGGTGATCACGGCTACACTTGGAACTGGGATCCTGTTGATTCACCTCCCGGCACCAAGCCCGGGGATATCACAAGTCAAGTAGGCCGACCACATAATCCTGAGTACACGGCGATCTATGGGTTAGATTATGCGAAAAGGCATTATAACTATCCTAGAGATAACTGGGCGGGCACGTTTCCAACAGTGGGACATGCGATCCAACTGGAACGTGCGCCAGCTTCAGAGACGGGAGTGCCAGCAATATCAGACGGGCGGTTGTTTATTGTTGGTACATTCTCGAAGCTCGCTAAGTCATTGCCGCCTAACTCTCCATTATACTGGGCTGCAAACTATATTTTCTGGAGTGACGATCATGGCAAGACCTGGAAGATTGGTGGCTTGATCAACCCTGAGTATTCCGGATACTTGGGTAATGAAGCTACAGCAGTTGAACTTGAAGATGGTTCTGTCTTGATTAGCGCACGTACATATAAGCAGTCCGGTGCCAGAGTGAAAGGAAGGTTGCACATTCCGGTATCGTTCAACGATAGAGGCGACATGGTAGTTGGATCTCCACGGCTTGTTACAGATTTGACCACGCAGGATATCGCTGCCGGGCTGGCACGTGTAACCTCGGCTGACCAAAAGGTTTTCGGTGGCCGGAGGCGCATCGCCTTCACTGCGCCTAATGACTACGGTCAGCGGTACCGTAAGCGTCGCAATAGACTTTCTCTTTGGATGTCGATGGATGAAGGTAGAAGCTGGACATTCTATAATCACCAATCGGATCCTAGACCGATATACGAAAGGGAATCTGGCTATAGTGACATCGCTGTTATGCCGGATACCCGTTTAGGGATCCTCTATGAGGCAGGATACTTCGACAATCATCCGAGACGCGGTCTTTGGTTTGCTTCTGCATCGTTGAACTGGTTTTCTGCAGATCGCTACGGTAATGATAGTCATGATCAAAGAGCGCACACGAGATTTGACGTTCTAGCTACGGAGTTCGACGGATCGACTGCCATAGATTATTCACGGAATATCGATAGGTTGAAGGCTCTGAATGAAGGATCTATAGTTGTAACACTCAAGCCGATTTCGGTTTCGACGGACCAGACGTTGCTCTCGTTATCGGACTCCGGTGACACGGATAGCTGGTGGTCGTTGTCGTTGAAGAATGACACTAGAGATCGACTTGGTGTTGGAGAAGGCCTTCAAGTTGTTGCCGTCGACAATGGCACTAGAGTCGGTGCGACTAGTGTCTCACCATATGTCCTGGCTGCCGATCGTTGGCATCGTCTCGCTGTTGTGGTTGGTAGGAATGGCACCGACATCTATCTTGACGGTCAACATATTCAGCATTCTGATATGTCAATGTTCTTTGGTGACATAGATGGTTTCAATACGATCACGGTTGGAGGACTACGCACAAGTCGGGGTGTATCGGAATATTGGAACGGTTCAATCGGTACGATTGAAGTATTCGATGGCATATTGAATTCCCAACAAGCTATTGCGGCTACCCAACCGGCGGCGTTGCCTTTAGCCACATGGAGAATCAACAAGATAGTTACATCCACATCACCTAATCTATTTCCAGTTGAGAGCACGCTCCAACTTGAAGTGCCTTCGGTTACGATGCCTATCGTCATGGATGAGATTCCCGGTGGCAGTGCAATGACGGATAGACTGTTGCCGCATTGGGTAGGTGGGAATTTTGCATCAGCATGGGCGTTGGGTGCGACCTTTACTGTTCCCGATAATGTCACAAATGATCGTGTTCTATTTCATGCGGTTGATGATCAGTCCGATGATGAGGGATTCGAACAAAAATCGCTAGGTTCTGACTTGAGGCTTCCTAATACGCGGTTGCAATTCGGGGTATGGAAAGCGGGTGATAGTAGCCATATCGGTATTCGGCTCGCAACGCTGCAAGGATCGATGTGGAACCTGAGTGTTGATGCTACAAGATATCTGAGTAAAGAGATATCTGTGATAGCGGTGCTGAGTCCCGAGGTGTCATACCTGGTTATCAATGGTGAGATCGTAGCAGAGACCGATGAGCAAATCCCTGCTGGTTCCAATGATTGGAGGTCGTCCACCACCGGTATCGGATATGTACACAATCCGATCGACAGTCATGTCAGATCGGTAGCGATATGGAAGGGAGTTGTTCCATCGCAACGATTGGCTAGGAATCTTACCCTTACGGGTGATATTGCGCGCTGAACATAGGCTTGAGCATTTGAAGGTGTCGGAGTTCAGTAGCTGCGGGGCAGACCCAATACCTTCTGCGCGACGAAATTGAGGGTCATCTCCTGTGTCACGGGAGCGATCCGCACAAGGCGAGCCTCTCGCCAGTAGCGCTCCACGTGGTACTCGCGGGCATAACCCAGACCTCCATGCGTCTGCATGGCGTGATCGGCGGCATAAAACGATGCCTCCGCCGCGAGATACTTGGCAGTGTTGGCCAGCTCAGCGCATTCAAGGTCGTTGTCGTACAGCCAGGCGGCTCGCATCATCATCGTCATGGCGGCATTCAGTTCCATATGGGCCTTGGCCAAGGGGTGCGAGATCGCCTGATTAGTTCCGATCAAGCGCCCGAACACCTGCCGCTCACCCGCATATGCCACCGCTCGTCTCAACGCAGCCTCCCCGATTCCGCAGGCCATCGAGGCCAGCAGTATCCGCTCAGGATTGAGACCGTGAAGAATGTGATGAAAGCCGCGCCCGCGCTCTCCGACCAGGCGCCAGCCCTCCACGGGCAGATCGTCGTAGGCCACCTCACACGATGCGACGGCGTTGCGGCCCACCTTGAGGATCGGCGATATGTCGCAGTATCGAGAATCGAGATCAACGAGGAAGAGACTGAGCCCGTTGAACTGCCCCGGCTCGCCGTCAGTGCGGGCCAGCAGCAGGCAGACCTCGGATTCCAGTGCCTTGGAGGTCCAGATCTTGCGGCCTCTGATGATCCAGCCACCCATGCCGTCGGAGATGGCACGGGTGGCTATGCGACTTGTGTCAGTACCAGCGTCGGGTTCGGTGACCCCGAACGCCACGTGCAGGTCGCCGGTTGCGGCGCGCCCCAAGAACGCATCTTTCAGCCGATCGTTACCGAATTTGACTACCGGATTCAGGCCGAACATGGTGAGGTGCAGAGCGCTTGATCCGTTCATCGCCGCCCCTGAGGCGGCCACCCGGTTGAGAACCAGCGCACCCTCGGCGATGCCACGCCCGCCGCCGCCGTATCGCTCAGGAATGATGATCCCCAACCAGCCTGCTTCGGCCATGGCCCTGTAGAACTCCCACGGGAAGGTGTGATCGCTGTCCTTCGTGCTCCAGTAGTCATCATCAAATTGTGCGCATATGGCGTCAACGGCATCAACGATCAGTTCGTGGTCGGGATCGGCGGAGAAATCCACGAACCCATGATACGGAGCCAACGGTGACGAGACCGGACGAGATCGGTGGGACGGATCCAACGGTGACTGCACCGGTAGGTGTGACTGCGTGTTCGGTGCTGAAGTGCGCTTCCGCCGACTACGGTAATGGCGCGGAGTTCGGGTAAGTCTTCGGTTTGGCGATGCGCATGCGTTGCAGTGATCGTGGCCGAGACATGGCATGCTCTGCGTAGTTGTCTTCGATCCGATTTGGAGTACCCGGATGAAATACGCGGCCCCAACCACGGTGTCGGGGGTTCAGGCTCTGCTCGCCGATAACCCCGGAGCCAGGGTGTTCGCTGGCGCAACGGACCTGATCCCTCAGATGCGAGCGGGACGGCCCGAACCCTCGGTGATGATTGATCTCAAACGCATTGATCGACTCATGTCCGTCAACCACGTTGACGGATGTTGGATAGTCGGGGCCGCGGTCCCGACCTCTGAACTCACACGCAACGCCGGTTTCACAGCTGCACATCCGGCGGTATCGGAAGGTGCCGGGCTGATCGGTTCAGATCAGATACAGAACCGGTGCAGCTTGGGCGGGAATCTGTGCAACGCCTCGCCAGCCGCCGACTCTGTGCCAGCACTGATCGCCTCGCAAGCCGCCGCCGTCATTGCCACAGCCGAAGGCGAACGAACCGTCGCAGTGTCGGAGGTGGTCACCGGGCCGGGCGAGACCTCCCTCGCCGACGACGAGTTCGTCATCGAGTTCCGAATCGACGACCCGCCGCCCCACACAGGTGATGCTTACCTGCGCATGATCCCCCGCTCCGAGATGGACATCGCCGTTGTGGGCGCAGCTGTGCGGCTAACCGCTGAGGGCGATTCTGTTTCCGAGGCTCGGGTTGTGCTCGGCGCGGTGGCACCGACTGCCGTTCGCGTTCCCGACGCGGAGGCCGCCCTCGTCGGGTCGGCTATCGCCCCCAAGATAGGCGACGACGTAATCGCAGCGGTGGCGGCGGCGGCATCCGCGGCTTGCGCACCCATCAACGACAAACGCGGCACGATCCAATACCGCACCAGGGTGGCGGGCGTGCTTGCCAAACGTGCCACCCTGACAGCGGCCGAACGAGCCCGGAACGGAGCCTGATCATGCATCGAACACACGTTTCTTGCACCGTCAACGGTGACCAAGTCGATTTCCTCTGCGCCGACTCGACGTCACTGCTTGACGTTCTGCGCGACGAACTGGGGCTCACCGGAGCCAAGGAGGGTTGCGGCACGGGCGACTGTGGTGCCTGCACGATTCTCGTCGACGGCCGCGTTAACTGCTCGTGTCTGATGTTCGCTCCTGAGGCACAGGGCCGTGACCTGACAACCGTTGAGGGCATGGCGTCTGCGGAGGGCCTCCATCCGCTCCAACAAACGTTCCTTGAGGGAGCCGCGTTGCAATGCGGGGTTTGTACTCCTGGATTCTTGGTGGCCGCTAAGGCCCTGCTCGACACCAACGAAGACCCGACCGAAACCGAAATCCGCTACGCGCTGGCAGGCAATCTCTGCCGGTGTACCGGCTACGACAAGATCGTCCGATCAGTGCAAGAAGCAGCCGCTCGGATGAAGGGAACCTGAAATGGCTATCACCGAAACCCGTCCGCAAGACAAGCCTGACTACACCTATGTCGGCACCCGACCGATCCGCCACGACGGCTACGACAAGGTAATCGGTAAGGCCCGCTTCGCAGCGGATCTCAACCTGACAGGCCAGCTGCACGCTGTGTTTGTCAGGTCCCCGCATGCCCACGCGGACATCGTGTCGATCGACACAGCCACTGCGGAGGCTATGCCCGGTGTGCGTGCCGTGGTCACCGGCGCCGATTTTCCGATGCTTGACCCGACCCATGCGGAATTCGACCTCTCGATCAATGTGATGGCCAGAGGAACCGTCTATTACAACGGTCATCCGGTGGCGGCGGTCGCAGCCAACACTGCCGCTGAGGCGGCCGCAGCAGCGGCAGCCATTGAGGTCGAATACCAACCGCTGCCAGCGATCATGAGCATTGACGACTCAATGGCCGATGGCGCACCACTGGCCAACGAAACCAACCACACGAAGTTCGTGGCACCCGGGGATCCGTCGAACCTGTCGACGATCACGACGCTTGAACGTGGCAACGTAGAGGAGGCAATGGCAGCCGCCGATGTGGTGGTTGAGCGCGAATTCGACTGCGCCCATGTCCATCAGGGCTACATCGAGCCCCATGCCTGCGTGGCTGATACCGGCCCCGATGGACGCACCAACATCTGGTGCTCCTCGCAGGGGCATTTCCGTGTACGCGCCATGACCGCGGATGTTCTTGGTTGGGACAAGTCCCGTGTGAAGGTGGTTCCCGCCGAGATCGGCGGCGGCTTCGGCGGCAAGACCACCATCTACCTTGAGCCTGTGGCGGTGCGACTTTCTGAGAAGACAGGTCGGCCCGTCAAGATCGTGATGTCACGCGAGGAGGTGCTGCGGGCCACAGGTCCGGCGCCGAGCGCCAAGACCCGGATCAAGATTGGTGCCACCACCGAAGGTGAGCTCATCGCGATTGACGGTTGGCTGGCTTACGGCGTCGGCGGTTTCGGCGATATGGCAGGGCTTATAGGTGCCATGTCGGTCGCCTCCTACAAGTTCGAAAACCTGAAACTCGAGAGCTACACGGCGCTCACGAACACACCCAAGACGGCGGCCTACCGGGCACCGTCGGCACCCCAGGCGGCGTTCGGGATTGAGTCGGTGATTGACGAGATCGCGCAACGCCTCAACGTTGACCCGATTGAGTTGCGGTTGCGCAACGCTGTCGTGGAGGGCGACGTCACGGCGATGGGCATGCCTCATCCGAGGATCGGGTTGGTGGAGTGTCTGGAGGCGATGCGCGACAGCGACCATTACCGGTCCGAGGTGCCCGATGGAGCCGCCCGGGGTTTGGCCGCTGGCTTCTGGTTCAACATCGGTGAGGAGTCCAGCGCCACTGTCAACCTGAATGAGGACGGCACCGCCACCGTCGTCACCGGGTCGCCCGACATCGGTGGATCACGGGCGTCTATGGCACTGATGGCGGCCGAGACACTGGGGATTGACGTCTACAACATCACACCTGTGGTGGCTGATACCGAGTCTGTGGGGTTCACCGATGTCACCGAGGGCTCCCGGGCAACGTTCGCGACGGGCAAGGCCGTAGTTGAGGCCTGCGGTGATCTGATCGAACAACTCCGTGCCAGAGCGGCTTCGATCATGAAAGTCGAAATCGACGAGGTGGAGTGGAACGACGGCACAGCCACTGCCGAAGGCAAGGATCCGTTGCCTCTCGCCGCGATCACCGCTCAGGCTAAACGCACTGGTGGACCGCTGACGGCCACGGCTTCGCTCAACGCCGCTGGCGCCGGGCCCTCTTTTGCTGTGCATTGTGCAGACGTGGCGGTTGACACCGAGACGGGCGAGGTTGAGGTTCTGCGTTACACCGCCGTTCAAGATGCCGGTACGGCTATTCATCCCAGCTACGTTGAAGGCCAGTTCCAGGGTGGCACCGCTCAGGGCATCGGGTGGGCTCTGAATGAGGAGTACATCTTCGGCGCCGACGGCGCCCTTGAGAACGCTTCGTTCTTGGACTATCGGGTTCCTGTCGCATCGGATTTGCCGATGATCGAGACGATCATTGTTGAGGTGCCCAACCCGTCGCATCCCTACGGTGTGCGTGGTGTGGGTGAGACTGGCATTGTCCCGCCTATGGCAACGATCGGTAACGCCATCAACCGGGCCACGGGTGTGAGGATGACGTCGCTGCCGATGTCACCGCCGAAGGTGCTGGCAGCGCTTGAGGAGAGCGTTTGATGTGGCGACTGTTCACTTGATGACGGATCATCGTCGCTTTACCGGCGCTGAGGCTGTTATTGAGGTGGACGGCCGAACCGTCGGCGAGGTGATCGACAGTTCGGGGTGGGAAATGCCAGGCATTTGTCTTACGTGCGGCGGTGTGTGTTATGGTGTGGTGATGTTTATGAAGAGTTTGTTGTTGGCTGGTTGTCGGCTTTTGGTTCGTGGGTGTGTGTTGGTGCGGTGTGTTGTGTTGGGGTTGGTTGTGGGGGTGTTGGTTGGTTGTGGGGGTGGCGGTTCGTCTGAGGTGTCGGTTGAGCCTGTGGTACCTGTGGTGACGGTAGAGCCTGGGGAGCCTGCGGAGACGGAGCCTGGGGAGACTGGGTTGCTTGGTGATGTGGCTGTTGGTGTGGGGGAGTTGTGTGGTGAGCCTGTGGTGTTGGATGAGCCTGAGGATCGTGATGAGATTATTGGGGTGCCGTGGCCTCAGCGGGGGTGGGTGTGGGATGTTGATGATCCGCTTTGGGATTGGGATGTTGATGAGTATGTAAGGGATTTTTCGGTGTCGCGTGAGGTGGCGCAGCGGAGCAAGGATCGTTTGGGTGTGGTTTTGTCTGCGATGAAATCGATTGTGAGTTTGGAGTATTCTAGGGTGGCGAATTGGGGACTTCGCAATACTGAGGATGGGGTTGTGGGTTATGTGTTGTTGGCTGGTTCGGGTCCTGTGTGTTTGGAGGCTTTCGGGTTGGCGGAGAGTTTTGTGGATGTGGAGATTCGTGTCGGGGCACCGGATTCAAGAGTTGAGTTGTTGGCTGCGGAGGCCCGGATGCGTGAGTTGTTCGGGGCGGCTGGTTCTTTGAGGAAGATTTCGGTGGGTGGAGAGGAATATAGTATTCCTAGATTTCATATTCGTGCTGTTGAGTCTAGTGGTGATGTTCGGTTTCCTGTGTTGCAGGTTCGGGTGTTTCCTAGTTCTTTGATTCATAGGGCGCCTGATCATTTGGCTCCAGCGGATTTGGCGTTGGTGAGCGCGCAGGAGCGCCAGGCGATGTTTGATTGGGTGGCTGAAGGCTTGGCTGAGTATTTTGATGTGGGGTTCGTGATGGTGGACCTCATCACGGAGGGCCCTCCCGGGGATTTGGTAGCAATCCCGGATTACGGGCCGGGTGTGCCGGAATACGACCCGGATATGCCGCTGAAGAGACTATTCAGCTATAGGCCTGAGATAGGATACAATTCTGCTTTGATTGAAGGGGTGCTTGGCATTGAGGAGCCGTGTGTGTATATTAACGACTATATGTTGAGACTTCCGGAGTTTTTCACGCGTTATGATCCCGACACAGGCCAGCTTTGGGTCCACGGTAATGGTCCTTTCGTCACCGGTGACAAAGTCTTGGTTGGTGGAGGAACAACGCATATCAAGTACCCAGGATCAGTATGCGAACCGCGAAAGGAAGGTAGAAATACATGGTCCGGAGTCAGTATGAGTTTACAGGAGGAAACAGGATGAACGATCCTAAACAGATTAGTGTACAGGCAGGAGCATCAACCTGGGTGAGGTCTTATCATCTGGTTCTGTTGGTCTTAGTGTTTGGTTTGTTGTTGTTGGCTACGCCGGTTGCGGCGCAAACGGATCCCGATGATGTTCCGACTGGTGCGGATGTTGTGTTGGTTGGTCCTGCGGTGACTTCTTATGCTAGTGATTATTCGGTTTCGTTTGAGGTAGCGGAGCAGAACTTGCGTCGTATTTCGGAGTTGCAGGAGCTGATGGTTTCGATCATTGGCCTGGAACGTTCGCGAGTCGCTGGTACTGGTATTGATCATGGTATGGACATGCGTGGGTGGGTTTGGTTGGTTGGCGATGATCCAGCATCCGCGAGCGCGGCGCGGATCGCGGACGCGTATGATGATATGGAGATACGTTTCGGCGCAGATCACACGTATGCAGAGCTGCGCGAAGCTCAGGACAGCTTAGATTTTGATAGTGTCGCTGGCCCGGAGACCAAAGCAAGGCTATCTGATATGGTGGTGTACACGGCTGTGGATGTGGATGCCAACAGCGTTGAGATCGGAATTGACCCAGCCCGGGCATATACCCGTGTGCCTAGGTCCACCTCAGCGTCTCCGGTATCGGATGAAGAACTCGCTACTGAAGCTGATTGGGTTGTGTCAGTGCTTAAGGGTTATGTTGATGTGCCGATAGTTATCGGCGATGGACGAGGTTACGGTTCAACGGCTAGTTTTCTGGGTGGTGAAGAGATGGGACTGTGTACTTCGGGGTTTGCTGCTAAACAAAATGGTGGGCCTTACGGGATCATCACCGCTGGTCACTGCGAAGAGTTCATTGTTATGAATGGAATTCGTTTACCGTATGTGGTTTGGTTGGGCGAGCAGAACCGCTGATGGCGCAGTTCCATGTCATCCCGCTGCCAGCAAACCCCGGAGATGAGTACCACAACCTGTCTAATACCTACAGAACTAGGCGTCATCAGTGCCATAATGTATATACAATATGTGAAGTCAGAAGCGACATATCCCGATTTGGCATGCAAGACTATGATCAGAATATCCAGGTCATAAGACGTGATTATGTTTGCCATACCGGAGAAAGTAGTGGTGTATCCTGCGGAACAATCACAAACATAGATCTAGCACCAGAGTACGAAGATGACCTGGATGATCAGGGTGGCAATAGGCATGCTTGCCGAGAAGAAAACGACGCCGCTGTTGATTGTGATCCTGTCTTCGTCAGAGTATATGGTCCTTCGCTTAGACAATGTGGAGGAGATAGTGGCGGTCCTTGGTATGGCGGGCGGGGTGTTGCTTATGGAATCCATAAGGGCGGAAGTAATAGAGGCGATTGCACGACAGAAGGTAAGTACGCCTTCTTTTCTGCTGTAAGAGAAGTAGAAAATTTTCTTGGGGTTCAGGTATTGACCGCAGATCCGTCGCCGCCCGGCGCCTTGGGTGATGTCAGCGCTACTATAGACCCCAATGATGTGCGGGTTGGCTGGTCGGCTCCGAGTTCTGGTGCTGCTGGCTATATCATATCTCGCAAGATCCATCTTTGGGATCAGCCATACCGTGAAATCGCCAGAACATCCATGAAAATCGTCTACAACCCTGATACCTATTTCTATGATCCTTTCTCGGGTTTGGTACCGGGGATGCGATACACCTATCGAGTCAAGGCTATCGACAACCTTGGTAATACCGGATCCTGGTCATACTCCAATACTATAACCGCCCCCACAAAAGAAACGATTCCACAAGAACCGGTTCCTGGCCCTCCAACAAATGTCCGCGTTACGAAAGGTCCTCGTTATGTGAGGGTTGGGTGGTCCGCTCCGTCTACCGGCGCGACCAAATATCAAATTTATCGGCGAATCGCGCGGCACGGGTATGAATACGCCAGGATTGCGACGACGTCTGATACCTATTTCTATGAACTACTGGCAGGTCTAAACCCTGGCACGGAATACTACTACCGGGTCAAAGCTGTCAACAGTCTCGGCGATGCCGGGCCCTGGTCAAACTATGGTGCTATCATCACTCCCAAACAAGAAACGATTTCGCCAACAGCGATTCCTGGCCGTCCAACAAATGTCCGTGTTACTATGGGCCCCCGCTACATAAGGGTTGGGTGGTCCCCTCCGTCTACCGGCGCGACGAAATATCATATTTATAGGCTAATCGGGCGGGATGGCAATAAATTAACCAGGATCGCGACGACGTCTGAGATCTATTTCTATGAGCTAGTGGCAGGTCTAAACCCTGGCACCACATACTACTACCGGGTCAAAGCCGTCAACAGCCTCGGCGATACCGGGCCCTTGTCGACCGCCGGTGCTATCACCACCCCATAGCAATAACCTCAGTTGATCCACACACCTAACACTGAACCAAACCCAAACGGTGTGCGTGGTGTGGGTGAGACTGGCATTGTCGCGCCTATGGCAACGATCGGTAACGCGATCAATCGGGCTACGGGTGTGAGGTTGACGTCGTTGGCGATGTCAGCCGAAGGTGCTGGCAGCGCTTGAGGAGAGCGGTTGATGTGGTGACCGTTCATTTGATGACGGATCATCGTCGCTTTACCGGCGGTGAGGGTGTTATTGAGGTGGACGGCCGAACCGTCGGCGAGGTGATCGACAATCTTGAGGTTCGCTATCCGGGGTTGGGTGAGTTGTTGCGCAACGGGTCGTCTGCTGGGATGCACGGCGAGATCCACAGCGAACCCGACTATGTTGCTGTGCAACCTGGCACGGTGATCTACTTCGTTGCTCCCCTTGCTGGGGGTTGAACTGTAGGTTCAAGAGGCGGCTGCCGGTTGGGGTAAGCAGTGCTTGAAGTGATCTCAGATCGGTGTCCGTCGGGGCCGATTGCTCGGTGGCCGGTTGGTTGGTGGCCGCCTTTGGTTCCTCCGAGACGTGGGTCGGCGTGGGCATCTGTCTTTTTTGCTGAATGCCACATGGTTGGTTGCTGTGACCTTGCCGATCCCGGCGTGGTCGGCTGCGCAGGCCAGATTGATCATTGATGGTCTGGTCATGGTTCGGCTTCCCCCTCTGAAGGGGCCTGGGAGCACACCAGTCGGGGTGGGAATGCTAGGTATTTTGTTTTCGTACGGTGGTGTGTGTTATGATGTGGTGATGTTGGTGAAGCGTTTGTTACAGGGTGGTTGTGGGTTTTTGGTTCGTGGGGGTGTGTTGGTGCGGTGTGTGTTGTTGGGTTTGGTTGTGGTGGTGTTGGTTGGTTGTAGGGGTGGGTCATCTGCGGAGCCCGAGGTAACGGTAGAGCCTGTGGTGACGGGAGAGCCTGGGGAGACTGGGTTGCTTGGTGATGTGGCTGTTGGTGTGGGGGAGTTGTGTGGTGAGCCTGTGGTGTTGGATGAGCCTGAGGATCGTGATGAGATTATTGGGGTGCCGTGGCCTCAGCGGGGGTGGGTGTGGGATGTTGATGATCCGCTTTGGGATTGGGATGTTGATGAGTATGTAAGGGATTTTTCGGTGTCGCGTGAGGTGGCGCAGCGGAGAAAGGATCGTTTGGGTGTGGTTTTGTCTGCGATGAAATCGATTGTGAGTTTTGAGTATTCTAGGGTGGCGAATTGGGGAGTTCGCAATTCTGAAGATAACATGTCGGGGTATGTGTTGTTGGCTGGTTCGGGTCCTGTGTGTTTGGAGGCTTTCGAGTTGGCGGAGAGTTTTGTGGATTTGGAGATTCGTGTCGGGGCACCGGATTCAAGAGTTGAGTTGGTGGCTGCGGAGGCCCGGATGCGTGAGTTGTTCGGGGTGGGTGGTTCTTTGAGGAAGATTTCGGAGGGTGGAGAGGAATATCGTATTACCGGGCTTGCTTTTCGTGCTGTTGAGTCTAGTGGTGATGTTGGGTTCCCTGTGTTGCAGGTTCGGGTGTATCCTACTTCTTTGATTGATCGGGTGCCTGATCGTTTGGCTCCAGCGGATTTGGCGTTGGTGAGCGCGCAGGAGCGCCAGGCGATGTTTGATTGGGTGGCTGAGGGCCTGGCTGAGTATCTTGATGTGGGTTTCGTGATGGTAGATCGCATCACGGAGGGCCCTCCCGGGGATTTGGTTGTGGCCCCGGATTATGGTCCGGGTGTGCCGGGATACGACCCGGATATGCCGCTGGAGAGACTATTCAGGTATTCTCCTGATATGGTATTCTATTCTGCTTTGGTTGAAGGGGTTCTTAGCATTGAGGAGCCGTGTGTGTATATTGACGATTATATATTGAAGCTTCCGGAGTTTCTTACGCGTTATGATCCCGCAACGGGCCAGCTTTGGGTCCAAGGCGATGGTCCTTTCGTCACCGGTGATAAAGTCTTCGTTGGTGGAGGACAAGGTGGTAATAGTAAACCAGGATCAGTATGCGAACCGCGAAAAGAAATCAGATCGAGCGAGGATGGTTCATGGACCGGAGATAGAAATACATGGTCCGGAACCAGTATGACACTAGAGGAGGGCCGGTATGAAGGACCGTAAGATGGTTGGTTTGCAGGCAGGTACGATGACCTGGGTGAGGTATTATCATCTGGTTCTGTTGGTCTTAGTGTTTGGTGTGTTGTTGTTGGCTGGACCGGTTGCGGCTCAAGCGGATCCCGATGATGTTACGACTGGTGCGGATGTTGTGTTGGTTGGTCCTGCGGTGACGTCTTATGCTAGTGATTATTCGGTTTCGTTTGAGGTAGCGGAGCAGAACTTGCGTCGTATTGTCGAGTTGCAGGAGATTATGGTTTCGATCATTGGCCTGGAGCGTTCGCGAGTGGCTGGTACTGGTATTGATCATGGTGTGGACATGCGTGGGTGGGTTTGGTTGGTTGGCGATGATCCAGCATCCGCGAGCGCGGCGCGGATCGCGGACGCGTATGGTGATATTGAGATACGTTTCGGCGCAGCTCACACGTATGCAGAGCTGCGCAAAGCTCAGGACAGCTTGGACTTTGATAGTGTCGCTGGCCCGGAAACCAAAGCAAGGCTATCTGATGTGGTGGTGTATACGGCTGTGGATGTGGATGCCAACAGCGTTGAGATCGGAATTGACCCAGCGCGGGCACATACCCGTGCGCGTAGATCTATTTCACCGGTTCCGGTATCGGATGAGGAACTCGCTACCGAAGCTGATTGGGTTGTGTCGATGTTTAAGGGTTATGTTGATGTGCCGATAGTTATCGGCGATGGACGAGGTTACGGCCCCACAGCTAGTTTTCTGGGTGGTGAAGAGATGGGACTGTGCACTTCGGGGTTTGCTGCTAAACAGAATGGTGGGCCTTACGGGATCATCACCGCTGGTCACTGCGAAGAGAAGATTGTGATGAACGGAATTGAATTACCGAATGTGGTTGGTTGGGAAAGCAGAACCGCTGACGCTCAGTTCCATGTCATCCCGCTACCAGCAAACCCCGGAGATGACTACCACAACCTGTCTAACACCTTTAGAACCAGGCGCCATCAGTGCCATAATGTATACACAATATGTGAAGTCAGAAGCGACATCAGCCGATTTAGCATGCAAGACTATGATCAGAACATCCAGGTGACAAGAGGTGATTATGTTTGTCATACAGGACATAGGAGTGGCGTATCCTGCGGAACAATCACAAATATACATCTAGTACCACGATTCCCTGAGGAGGATGACCCTGCTTGCCGAGAAGAAGATAATGGTGCCGGGGTTGTCTGTGCCGCTGTCTTCGTCAGAGTTACTGGTCCTTCACTTAGAGAATGTCGAGGTGATAGTGGCGGTCCCTGGTATAGCGGTCTGGGTGTTGCTTATGGAATCCATATGGGCGGAAATGGAAGAAGAGATTGCACGAACCCAGGCAAGCGGGCAATATTTTCTGCTGTAAGAGAAGTAGAAAGTTTTCTTGGGGTTCAGGTATTGACTGCACCTCCGTCGCCGCCCGGCGCCCCGGGTGAGGTCAGCGCTACTATAGACCCCAATGATGTGAGGGTTGGCTGGTCGGCTCCGAGTTCTGGTGCTGCTGGCTATATCATATCCCGCAAGATCCATCTTTGGGATCAGCCATACCGTGAAATCGCCAGAACATCCATGGAAATTGAATATAGTCCTGATACCTATTTCTATGATCGCCTCTCGGGTTTGGTACCGGGGATGCGATACACCTATCGAGTCAAGGCTATTGACAACCTTGGCAATACCGGATCCTGGTCATACTCCGATACGATAACCGCCCCCACACTAACCGCGATTCCTGGCCCTCCAACAAATGTCCGCGTTACGAAAGGTCCCCGTTATGTGAGGGTTGGGTGGTCCCCTCCGTCTACCGGCGCGACCAAATATCAAATTCATAGGCGAATCGCCCGGGATGGCTATCAATACACCAGAATCGCGACGACGTCTGAAATCTATTTCTATGAGCTAGTGGCAGGTCTAAACCCCGGCACCGAATACTACTATCGGGTCGAAGCTGTTAACAGTGTCGGTGATACCGGGCCCTGGTCGAACTATGGTGCTATCACCATCCCTACACAAGAAACGACAATAACAGCGGTTCCTGCCAGCCCAGGAAATGTCAGTGTTACTCAAGGTCCTCGTTATGTGAGGGTTGGGTGGTCCGCTCCGTCTACCGGCGCGATGAGATATCATATTTATCGGCGAATCGCGCGGGACGGCTATAGATACGCTAGGATCGCGGCAACATCTGATACCTATTTCTATGAGCTAGTGGCAGGTCTAAGCCCCGGCACCGAATACTACTATCGTGTCAAAGCCGTCAACAGCCTCGGTACTACCGGACCCTTCTCAAACTATGGCGCCATCACCACCCCATAGTAATCACGTCAGTTGATCCATACACCTAGCACTGAACCAAACACAAACGGTGTGCGTGGTGTGGGTGAGACTGGCATTGTCCCGCCTATGGCAACGATCGGTAATGCCATCAATCGGGCTACAGGTGTGAGGTTGACGTCGCTGCCGATGTCACCGCCGAAGGTGCTGGCAGCGCTTGAGGAGAGCGGTTGATGTGGCGACCGTTCACTTGATGACGGATCATCGTCGCTTTACCGGCGGTGAGGGTGTTATTGAGGTGGACGGCCGAACCGTCGGCGAGGTGATCGACAATCTTGAGGTGCGCTATCCCGGGCTGGGCGAGTTGTTGCGCAACGGGTCGTCCGCTGGGATTGATGGTGAGATCCACAGCGAACCCGACCATGTTGCTGTGCAACCCGACACAACGATCTACTTCGTAGCTCCCCTTGCTGGGGGCTGAAAAGCAGGCCCAAGAGGCGGCTCTCGGTCGGGGCAAGCGGTGGGCCCTCTGCAGGGCCTGGGAGCGAACCAGTCGGGGTGGTGATGCCAGGCACTTGTTTTTCATACGGCGGTGTGTGTTATGGTGTGGTGATGTCTGAGAAGTGTTTGTTGTTGGGTGGTTGTGGGTTTTTGGTTCGTTGGGGTGTGTTGGTGCGGTGTGTTGTGTTGGGGTTGGTTGTGGGGGTGTTGGTTGGTTGTGGTGGCGGGTCTCCTGAGGTCCCTGCAGAGCCTGAGGTGCCGGTCGAGTCTGTGGTGACGGCTGGGTTGCTTGGTGATGTGGCTGTTGGTTCGGGGGAGTTGTGTGGTGAGCCTGTTGTGTTGGATGATGCCACGGAGAGATGGCCGTCGCATCGGTGGGATTGGGATGATGCTGCCCGGCATTGGGATGTTGATCTGTATGCGAGGCATTTTTCGGTGTCGCGTGAGGTGGCACAGCAGAGAGTGGATCGTTTGGGTGTGGTTTTGTCTGCGATGAAATCAATTGTGAGTCTTGAGTATTCTAGGGTAGCGAGTTGGAGATTTCATCGTACTGAGGATGGGATTGTGGGTTATGTGTTGTTGGCTGGTTCGGATCCTGTGTGTTTGGAGGCTTATGAGTTGGCGGCTAGTCTTGTGGATTTGGAGATTCGTGTCGGGGCACCGGATTCAAGAGTTGAGTTGTTGGCTGCGGAAGCCCGGATGTTTGAGTTGTTCCGAAAACGTGGTTATTTCAGAATAACTTCCATGGGTGGAGAGGAATACCGTATTCCTGGCCCTTCTATTCTTGCTGATGGGTCTAGCGATGTTCGGTTCCCTGTGTTAGAGGTTCGGGTGTTTCCTAGTTCTTTGATTGGTCGGGTGCCTGATCGTTTGGCTCCAGCGGATTTGGCGTTGGTGACTGCTCAGGAGCGTCAGGCTATGTTTGATTGGGTGGCTGAAGGCTTGGCTGAGTATCTTGATGTGGGTTTCGTGATGGTAGATCCCATCACGGAGGGCCCTCCTGGGGATTTGGTTGTGGCCCCGGATTATGGTCCGGGTGTGCCGAAATACGACCCGGATATGCCGTTGCAAAGACTATTCAGAAATCGGCCTGAGCTTCCATTCATGTTAGCTGGATATGAAGGGGTTCTTAGCATTGAGGAACCGTGTGTGTATATAGACGACTATATATTGAAGCTTCCGGAGTTTTTCACGCGTTATGATCCCCACACAGGCCAGCTTTGGGTACACGGCAATGGTCCTTTCGTCACCGGTGACAAAGTCTTCGTTGGTGGAGGACAAAGTGGTAATACTAAACCAGGATCAGTATGTGAACCGCGAAAAGAAATTAGATCGAGCGAGGATGGTTCATGGACCGGAGATAGAAATACATGGGCCGGAGACAGTATGAAATTTCAGGAGGAAACGGAATGAACGATCCTAAACAGGTTAGTATACAGGCAGGAATATTGCCCTGGCTGACGTTTTATCATCTGGTGTTGGTGTTGGCGCTTGTGTTTGGGCTGATGTTGTTGGCTGGGCCGGTTACGGCTCAAACGGATCCCGATGATGTTCCGACTGACGCGGATGCTGTGTTTCTTCATCCTGCGGTGACGTCTTATGCTAGTGATTATTCGGTTTCGTTTGAAGTAGCAGAGCAGAACTTGCGTCGTATTGCGGAGTTGCAGAGGATTATGGTTTCGATTATTGATCTGGAACGTTCGAGAGTGGCTGGTACTGGTATTGATCATGGTATGGATATGCGCGGGTGGGTTTGGTTGGTTGGCGATGAACCAGCATCCACGAGCGCGGCACGGATCGCGGACGCGTATGGTGATGTGGAGATACGTTTGGGTGCGGCTCACACGTATGCAGAGCTGCGCAAAGCTCAGGACAGCTTGGACTTTGATAGTGTGACTGACCCGGGGACCAACGCAAGGCTATCTGATATGGTGGTGTACACGGCTGTGGATGTGGATGCCAACAGCGTTGAGATCGGAATTGACCCAACGCGGGCACATACCCGTGCGCGTAGGTCCACCTCGGCGGCTCCGGTATCGGATGAAGAACTCGCTACCGAAGCTGATTGGGTTACATCGATGCTAAAGGGTTATGTTGATGTGCCGATAGTGATCGGCGATGGACGAGGGTACGGTTCCACGGCTAGTTTTCTGGGCGGTGAAGAGATGGGACTGTGTACTTCGGGGTTTGCTGCCAACAAGACGGTGGGCCTTACGGGATCATCACCGCTGGTCACTGCGAAGAGATCATTGTTATGAACGGAATTAGGTTACCGAATGTGGTTGGTTGGAAAAGCAGAACCGCTGACGCGCAGTTCCATGTCATCCCACTACCGGCAAACCCCGGAGATGACTACCACAACCTGTCTAATACCTTCAGAACCAGTCGCTTCATGTGCTATTATCTAAGCACAATATGTGCAGTCAGAAGCGATATCGCCCGTGATGACATGGAAAAGTCTACCGATGCCCAAAGAGGGGATTATGTTTGCCATACCGGAAAAAATAGTGGCGTATCCTGCGGAACAATCACAAACAAAGATCTAGCACCAGGTTACCCTAATGATGATGTTTGCGAAGAAGAAGATCGCACCGGTATTGTCTGTGCCCCTGTCTTCGTTAGAGTCGATGGCCCTTCGCTGAAAGCATGTGGAGGGGACAGTGGCGGTCCCTGGTACAGCGGTCTAGGTGTTGCCTATGGAATTACTATGGCCGGAAAGCAAAGGGAGGATTGCACTACCCCAGGCCAGTTCGCCGTGTTTTCTGCTGTAAGAGAGGTAGAAGACTTTCTTGGAGTTCAGGTATTGACCGCACCTCCGTCGCCGCCCGGCGCCCCGGGTGATGTCAGCGCTACCATAAAACCTAATGATGTGAGGGTTGGCTGGACTGCTCCGAGTTCAGGTGCTGCAGGCTATATCATACACCGCAAGATCCATCTTTGGGATCAGCCATACCGTGAAATCGCCAGAACAGCCATGGAAACCAACTATAGACCTGATACCTATTTCTATGATACTGTCTCTGGCTTGGTGCCGGGCGTACGACTCACATATCGAGTCAAGGCTATTGACAACCTCGGTAACACCGGATCCTGGTCATACTCCAATACCATAACTATCCCCACACAAACAACGGTTCCGGGCCCTCCAACAAATGTGCGCGTTACGAAGGGTCCCCGTTATGTGAGGGTTGGATGGTCCGCTCCGTCTACCGGCGCGGCGAGCTATTATATTTATAGGCGAATCGCGCGGGACGGCCATAGATACACCAAGATAGCGACAACATCTAAAGTCTATTTCTATGAGCTATTGGCAGGTCTAAACCCCGGAACTGAATACTACTATCGGGTCGAAGCGGTCAACAGTGTCGGCCAAACCGGGCCCTGGTCGAACTATGGTGCTATCATCACCCCCACACAAGAAACGATTCTACAAACAGCGATTCCTGGCCGTCCAACAAATGTCCGCGTTACTATAGGCCCACGTTATGTGAGGGTTGGGTGGTCCGCCCCGTCGAACGGAGCGACGAAATATGAAATTTACAGACTCATCGCGCGGGATGGCAATCAATTAACTTGGATAGCGACGACATCTGAAGTCTATTTCTATGAGTTAGTGGCAGGCCTAAACCCCGGAACCACACACTACTATCGGGTCAAAGCGGTCAACAGTGTCGGCCAAACCGGGCCCTTGTCAACCGCCGGTGCTATAACCACCCCAAAGTAATAGCCCCAGTTGACAATCTTGAGGTGCGCTATCCCGGGCTGGGTGAGTTGTTTATGTTCCGGCCCGCGAGCCGATCCGTGCACGAGAACCGATCCGTGTGATCAAGGGGTATAGACCCGCTCCGATTAGCGACAGGGCACCCACGGCGGCCCAGTGGCTCAGAAAACCGAAGTCTCGGGTCTCAACGATCACACCGGACAGCAATCCTGCGACAGCCCCGGCCATCACCATTGTGAAGTCCGCAGCTCCCTGCACGGTGGCTCGTTGAGTGACGTCAAATGACGCTGTCAACAGAGCCGATCCGGACAAGGTGGCGATTGACCAACCCAGCCCCACCAAGAAGAGGCCGACGAACACGCCGGTGCTGTCTGCGGGATCGGTACGCGACGCAAACTCGCCGCCGATGAACAACGTCACACCGGCGACCGCAACCATCACACCGGCACGTACCCGGTCAACTACCCAACCCACCGCCGGCGAGAGCATGAACATGCCAACGACGTGCAGAGAAATCACGTAACCGATTACGCGCACTTCGTGGTTGCCGTCGTCCATGTGCAGAGGGGTAACGGTCATGATCCCGACCATGACCGCTTGTCCCACAGCCATAGCAAACACTGCTACCGCAGCCGGTGGATAGCCAGCCAGCCTGACGAATGACTCACGCAACGAAGGCCTGGTCTCCTCCGGGCCCGTGGCACCGGTCTTCAGTGCTAGCAGCAGAGGATCGGGACGCAGCAATGTGTGGACCACCACCGAGGCCAGAGCGAAGACCACCACCCCCATCAGGTACGGCCCGGCCAATTCGTTGAGCCCCAGGAGTTTGGCTACACGTCCGGTCCCGCCGAGGGCGACGGTCGGACCGAGCACGGCACCAATTGAGCTCGCCCACACGACGATGCCGATGTCGCGACCCCGGTTGTCGGGCTCGGCCAGATCTGCGGCGACGTAACGGGCCGCCAGATTGGCTGCCTGGCCGACACCGATGCAGATCACCCCTCCCAGCAGCAGCGGATAGATCCGGCTCTGGATCGCTAGAAAGGCCACCAAGCTGCCGATGCCGCCCACTATCCAGGCTCGCAGAAGACCCGGTCGGCGGCCGTGGCGAGCCATGTAGCGGCCCAACGGAACCGCAGCGATCGCTCCGCCGATGGCGATCATGGTTGCAGCGAGCGTGGATAAGGCGTCGTTGTCGGTGATCTCCTTAGCGGCGAGGCTCGAAGCGGCGAACCCGGCTGCCATCCCCATACCGGCAGGCAGCACCGAAGCGATCAGTACCCAGCGGGTCCGAGCGTGGACTCGGCTTATGTCGGTGCAGGTACCGGTGATTGATGACACCGCGGCATTTTGGCACGGTTACGCCGGTTCGGGCTGCTTAGACGGTTGTACAGACGGGGTGGCATAATCGTTGATTCGTGGAACCGATACACGTGTGGCGTTCGCCGAAGGTTGAGATCCGGCCCAGTCGGCTCGGCGGTCGAGCCGTTTTTGCTTCCGATGCGGTGGTCCGTGGCGAGCGGTTAGCGGTGAAGGTCGGTCACGTTGTTGACGGAACCGAGGTTGATCGCCTGACCGCCGAGATTGGTGACTACTCGTTACAGATCGACACTGACCTGTTCCTTTCGCCCCGCCACCTTGACGAGTACGACTCCATGGTCGTCCACATCAACCATTCGTGTGAAGCTAACGTGGGGTTCGCTGGCAACGTGACCTATGTGGCGCTACGTGACATCCAAGCCGGAGAGGAGCTGTGCCACGACTACGCCATGGCTCGCACACGGGCCTACCGGTTGACCTGTGAGTGCGCAACTCAGCAATGCCGCGGCATTATCACCGAATCCGATTGGCAACGTAGCGACCTTCAGCTCCGCTACGACGGCTACTTCATGCCCCATGTGCAGGCTCTCATCAATTCAATAAATGCTGGCCCACAAACAACGATCGGAGGTGACCGGGTGTGAGTCCTTCACGATCACACTGTTGGGCTCCGGCCCTGTCCGAGCAAGTACCCGGCCTGTTGACGTCTGCGCTTCGCTCGGAGGTGCGTTGCGCTCCGGCCCTGTCCGAGCAGATACCCGGCCTGTTGACGTCTGCGCTTCGCTCGGAGGTGCGTTGGGCTCCGGCCCTTTTTGAGCAGATACCCGGCCCGAAGGTGAATTCCATAAATCGTCGGTGCGGCAATTGACCGAAGGTGTATTGAGGCGAGGTCGCAGAGCACGCAGGCAGTCCGTTGCGAGTGGGCCGTCTCAGCCTCCGTGGCGTCTCTTCAGGCGCCACTTTGAGCCGACGCGGGTGGTGTCAGAAGATCAACTGGAGGCGATCCATTTAGCGTCGCTGGAGGTGTTGTCAAGGACCGGCATGGACTTCCTGCATCCAGAAGCCTTGCGGCTCTGGGCCGCCGCGGGTGCCTCAGTACACGACCAAAGGGTACGGATCGACAACGATCTCGTGCTCGATCTCATTGCCGACGCACCCCGTGAGTTCAAGCTGCACGCACCGGACCCGCAGTTTGACGTCGTCGTTGGTGCTGACAACGTTGTGTTCACAGCGGTGGCCGGTGCACCTCACTACACCGACCGTCAGAGCGGTCGTCGCTCCGGCAACCGAGAGGATTTTCGGACGCTTCTCAAGCTCTGCAAGCAATTGAACGTCATCCAGTGCAATGGGGGCTACCCGGTCGAACCCATTGATCTACATCCGTCGATCCGGCACCTCGAGGCAACCCGTGACATTGTAACCCACACCGCCAAGGTCGTTGGTGTCTACAGCCTGGGCAAACAGCGCAACCTTGACTGCCTTGAGATGGTGCGCATAGTGCGAGGTCTGCGGCCCGATGAGATCGACACCCACCCGATCGTTCACACTGTCGTCAACACGTCGTCGCCGCTGCGACTCGACACCTCGATGGTTGAGGGAATCCTTCAGTACTCGGCTCGCAATCAGGTGGTCATCGTCACCCCCTTCACCCTGGCCGGGGCGATGGCACCGGTTACGATCCCCGGTGCGATTGTGCAACAAAACGCAGAAGCCCTCGCCGGGATTGCCTTCACTCAGCTCGTTCGTCGTGGCGCGCCCGTCGTCTACGGAGGGTTCACATCCAACGTCGACATGCAGTCCGGTTCTCCCGCTTTCGGCACACCTGAATACATGCAGTCGACCATGCTGGGCGGCCAGCTGGCTCGTCGTTACGGTCTGCCGTATCGATCCTCGAATGTGTGCGCCGCCAACACCATTGACACCCAGGCGGGCTACGAAAGCACCTTCGCCTTGTGGGGGGCCATCATGGGTGGTGCCAACATCGTGTTCCACGGCGCCGGATGGATGGAAGGCGGGTTGCATTCCTCGCCGGAGAAGATGGTGATAGACGCCGACCTGCTGCAGATGGTCGCCACGTTCTTGACGCCGATGACGATCGACGACGCCACACTGGCGGTGGACGCGATCGCCGAAGTCGGACCCGGTAGCCATCATTTCGGCACCCGTCACACCCAGGACCGGTATCGCGATGCGTTCTACCATCCCATGATCTCGGACTGGCGCAACTTCGAGACCTGGGACGAGGCCCAACGCCCAACCTCATATCAACACGCCGAACGTGTAGTGAAGGAACTCCTCGCCTGCTATGAACCACCAGCGATCGACGACGCGGTGCGGGCCGAACTCGACGAGTTCGTCGACCGGCGCATAGCCGAAGGCGGTGTGGAGACCGACTATTGATCCACGGACCATGAGCACCGACCCCGTCGACTGGGGATCCGACTCCGCCTGGGTCAATACCCGGGCGCCACTGCGCGAATCCTTCGGTTTAGATCCAGCGGCTTACGCAGAAGAGCGCTTCTTTCACTACGAACAGCAAAGGCTGTTCGGACGGGCTTGGGTGATGATCGCAACGGCAGCCGCTGTCGCCGAACCGGGTCGCCTGCTCGTGCGTACGGTTGGGCGCCGGTCCATCATTGTCACGCGCTCCGACGATGGCGTACTCAGGGGCTTTATCAATTCGTGCAGGCACCGCGGAACCGAACTAGCCGACGCTGACTGTGACATCGCCGGAGTGATTCGTTGTCCGTATCACCGCTGGGGCTATCGAACAGACGGCACGCTAATCACAACCCCTGGGTTCAATCAGATCCCTCGCACGGATTTCGACAGGTCCGACTATCCGCTGTTACCGGTGCAGGTGGATACCTGGGGGGCGCTGGTGTTCGCCTGTCTCGACCCGCAAACCCTGCCATTGAGTTCATGGTTGGGTGACCTCCCCGCTCGGATGTCTGGCTACCGCTTCGAGGACTGGCGAGTGCATTCGGAGATAGAGGTCGATGTGGCGGCCAACTGGAAGCTCATTACGGAGAACTTCCAGGAGTACTATCACCTTCGCTGGGTGCATCCCGAGTTGGCCAAGGTGAGCCGGGTGGCGGACCACTATCGGTATCAGGGCCCTGGGATGTACTGCGGTCAGACCACCACACCGGTGTCAGGCGACGAACGCGACGAGTGGCTCAGGCTCCCTCCTGCTGCCGGGCTCGACGAATCCGACGGGTCGAGCGGGCGCTTCGTCGCCGTTTTTCCCAACCTGATGTTTGCTGTTCTGCCCAATCACGCATTCGTCATCCGCCTTGAGCCGATCACTGAGGGCTCGACCCGGGAGATCTGCACGTTTCTGCTGCCTCCGGGGACCACACCTGTTGATGCAGTCGATATGGCCCCCACCCGGGCTTTCTGGTTTGACGTGAACAACGAAGACATCGACATATGCGAACGGGCCCAGCGAGGTATCGCCTCGGGACGAGTGCCAGCGGGACCGTTGTCCCCTCGCTTTGAGGAACCGCTGCACAGATTCCACAACATGGTCGCCGATTGCCTGACCGCCGATTCGCTAACTGCAGGATCCGGGTTCACGATTCCCGGTGGTGACGACGGCTCCGAAGGTTGCCGCCTCGGCACCGGCGTCAACCCGATGCCGGTGGCGATCGATCGGTTACATGCGTAGCAGCTCTAACGGAGACGGCCTTGGTGGTCACGCCAGCAATGAGAGTGCAAGACCAGACCAAGCAAGACCAAACCAAGGGGTAAGTCCATGAAGGCTCAGGCTCAGGTAGTGGTGATCGGTGGAGGCGTGGTCGGGGCGTCGGTGCTGTATCACCTAACCAAGGCAGGCTGCACCGATGTTGTGTTGTTGGAACGTTCGGAGTTGAGTGCCGGATCCACCTGGCACTCTGCGGGAGGCATGCACACCCTCAACGGCGACCCCAATGTCGCCAAGCTGCAGCAGTACACGATCGGCCTCTACCGCGAACTAGAACGCGAGTCCGGCATCGACGCGTCAATGCACCTGACCGGTGGCGTGATGCTGGCAGACACGCCCGAACGGCTGGACTGGCTGAAGATGATCCAAGCCCGGAGCCGCTACCTGGGGATCCAGACCGAACTGATCTCTATTTCTGAGGCGAAGGAGATGATGCCTCTGATTGACGAGCGGTACTTCGTAGGGGCCATGTGGGATGCCAACGAAGGCCACCTCGACCCCAGTCAGATTACAAACGCCTATGCAACCTGCGCCCGTCGGCGCGGCGCAGAGGTCTACCGCAACAGCTGGGTGCGTGCGATCGACCGGTCCGCCGACGGCGGCTGGAACCTGACCGTTTACGACACGGTGTCGAACGCCGATAAGGCGATCGTGTACTGCGAGCACGTGGTCAACGCTGGCGGACTCTGGGCGCGAGAAGTCGGGCGCATGGTGGGCTTGGAGTTGCCGGTGCTTGCTATGGAGCACATGTACCTGCTCACCGATGAGATCCCCGAGGTTGTTGAGTACAACCGGCGCAGCGGCAAGGAGTTAATCCACGCGATTGATTTCAAAGGCGAGATCTACACCCGCCAAGAAGGCAACGGCATGCTCTTGGGCACCTACGAGCGGCGCTGTCGGCCTTGGTCGCCGACCGAAACCCCTTGGGACTTTGATAAGCGCCTGCTGACGCCTGATCTTGATCGGATCGCCGAATCGCTCGAGACCGGTTTCCGGCACTTCCCGGCTTTGGCCACTGCTGGCATCAAGACGGTGGTCAACGGCCCGTTTACTTTCGCCCCCGACGGCAACCCGCTGCTGGGCCCGGTCCGCGGTCTGCGTGGGTACTGGTCGGCGTGCGCTGTGATGGCCGGTTTGTCCCAGGGTGGCGGTGTGGGGCTGTCACTGGCCAATTGGATTATCGAGGGTGACCCCGGCCATGACGTCTGGGGTATGGACATAGCCCGCTTCGGTGACTACGCCACGATGTCTTACACAGATGCGAAGGTACGCGAGAACTATTCGCGGCGGTTCAGAATCACCTTTCCCAACGAATTCCTGCCCCGAGCTCGCAATGTCGGGACATCGCCGATACATGACCGTCTGGTCGCCTGCAATGCTGTGTTCGGCGACAACTTCGGCCTTGAGTCGGCGCTGTGGTTCCAAACGACCGGTGAGGAACCGGTGGAAGACGTCATCTTCGGGCGCTCCAACGCGTGGCCCAAGGTGCGTGAGGAGACACTCGCCGTGCGCAGCAGCGTAGGCATGATTGAGACCACCGGCTTCTCGAAGTTCCGGTTCGCGGGCTCCGGTGCTAGAGCCTTCCTAGACCGTATTCTCGCCGGTCGGGTTCCAATTGCAGGGCGCATGGCACTCACGCCGATGACCAATGAGGCTGGCAATCTCATTGGTGACCTCACCGTCGGTGCATTGGGCGCTGCAAGAGGTGAACCGGCTGGCCTTGCGTCGACCGTTACTGGCGGTGCCACCGCCAACACCCGCCACGACACCGAGTACATTGTGTTCGGCTCCGGTGTGGCCGAGCGCTACTACGAGCGATGGTTTGACCTGCACATGCCTGAAGACGGCTCGGTCCGATATCAAACTCTGGGCTGGGAGATGTGTGGGCTTTCGATAGCTGGCCCCAACGCTCGAGCAATGCTGGAGAAGGTCACCGATGCTGACGTCTCACCCGCTGGCATGCGGTTCATGGCATTCACCGAGATCAACATCGGGTTTGCCCCGGTTGTGTGCGGGCGGATCACGTTCACCGGCGACCTTGGCTACGAATTCTGGATGCCCGCGCGATATCAGCGCTACATCTTCGACGTTCTGTGCGACGCCGGTCGGGAGTTTGATCTGAGGCTCTTCGGGTTGCACACGTTGAATTCGTTGCGCCTTGAGAAGGGATTCGGATCATGGGCTCGTGAGTACCGTCCGATCTATGATCCGTTTGAGGCTGGAGTCGGGCGGTTCGTCCGGATGGACTCCGACTTCGTCGGACGCGACGCCCTAGCCGCGAAGTACGGTGATGACGGCCCCGGGTCATCGTTACGTCTGGTCACCTTCACCGTAGAGAGCGCCGGAGGTCGCGGCGGGTTTGATGCGGTCGGTGATGAGCCGATCTGGCTCAACGATTCCGTCGTTGGTTGGGTCACCTCCGGTGGTTACGCTCATCACAGCGAGAGATCCGTGGCGATGGGCTATATCCCCGCCGCGTTGGTCGGCTCCGCTGGCCGCTTCGAGGTTGAGATCCTAGGCGAGCGCAAGCATGCGGAGATGGTTGATGGCTGCCTGTGGGACACCGCCGGGGAACGGATGCGGGGTTGAAGATGTCGCCCGGCGCGGTACCTTCAGTGCGTGACTGGCTGGCTGGAATACCCAAAGCCGCTCAGGCGACTTGGCAGCGAAGCTGGTCATGGATTCGGCGGGGATTGTACGGGGATTGTAGAGTCCTAGACTTAGCCGCAGACAACCTGCTACGCTATCTTCGGAATCCGCGGGGTCTAGAGTCGGCACCGGATATGAGAGGTTGAGCCAATGGTGGCTATGGGGGACAAAATCATCCTTGTAGAAGGCGTCTACAAGATTTTCGGGCCCCAGCCCGCAGGACGAGCCTTGGATCTTGCCCGGTCCGGTGTGGGCAAAGACCAAGTCCAAGCCGAGACGGGTCATGTGATCGGCCTCCACGACGTGACTTTCTCAGTACGCAAAGGTGAAATCTTTGTGATTATGGGCCTATCCGGCTCAGGCAAATCCACGGCATTGCGTGCGGTTAACAAGCTTCATGAAGTCACCGTTGGCACTGTAGCGGTTGACGGCATTGACGTGCAAGCGTTGGAGGGCACTGATCTTCAGGCCTTCCGCCGGGAACATATGGGCATGGTGTTCCAGCATTTTGCCCTGTTCCCGCATCGCAATGTCATAGATAATGTGAGCTATGGCCTCAAGGTTCAAGGTGTCAACAAGAAAACCCGCGAAGAAGCGGGCATGCGGGCATTGGGTCTTGTCGGTCTGGGCGCTTACGCCATGAATTTTCCGTCCGAGTTGTCGGGCGGCATGCAGCAGCGGGTTGGGCTGGCCCGGGCGCTGACCTCAGATCCTGAAATCTTGCTGATGGATGAGGCCTTCAGCGCGCTTGATCCGTTGATACGCCGTCAGATGCAGGATGAAATGATGGAGATCCAAAATGAACTCCAGAAGACGATTCTTTTTATAACACATGATCTCAATGAGGCACTGCGCATTGGCGATAGGGTATGCATAATGAAAGATGGCGCAGTTGTGCAGATCGGCACACCTGATGAGATTCTCACCGAGCCCGCTACCGGCTATGTGGCCGAATTCGTCCAAGACGTAGACCAAGGCCGAGTGATACAGGTACAGGACATTATGGGTGCGTCCCGTCCGGTTGCGAAAGACACTACTCTGTCCAACGCGCTGGCCGAGATGGGTGAACGGAACGGAGACTTTGTTCTGGACAGCAGCGGCATTCCTACGCATTTGCTCACAATGGATGATGGCCTTCGAGCCGCGAGCATGGGCAGTACCGCGTTAACACCCGCTCTGCGTGCCGACTTCCCCAAATGCTGTCCTGAAGATACACTCAACACCGTGTACGCAGCAGCGGGACGGGGTCTACCGATCGCTGTGTGTGACAAGTCGACGGGCGAGCTTATGGGCAGTCTGGATCCCAGGGACATCTTGGAAGAGATGGGCCGAGTTGAGAACCTGATAGACGACTTTGAGCGTGAGGTGTTCATGTAAGTTGGCTCGGGGTTGAATTACTGCTCATGAAGTCAGCGTAATTGGCCCGCCAATGATACAAAGTCTAGCTTGACTGTCAAATAGACAATTAACAACCCAGGAGGGTACCAAATATGAACAAAAGACATGGACGCTTGTTGCTGTCATTATTTGTTGTAGTAGCGTTGTTCGCGGCTGCCTGCGGCGATGATGATGACACGTCCCCTGAAGAGACTACGCCTCCTGAAGAGACTACGCCTTCAGGGACAGAGACTACGCCTCCTGAAGAGACTACGCCTCCAGAGACAGAGACTACGCCTCCTGAAGAGACTACGCCTCCAGAGACCACGCCTCCTAAAGAGACTGATGAGATGCCTGGTGAGGGCGTAACGGTCAGAATGGCTCGAGCCGACTGGACAACAGGATATTTCCAGGCTCAGGTTCACAAGCAACTCTTGGAAGAGCTCGGCTATGAGGTGACCGAGCCGTCTGAACGGGAGCTAGGCCCGTCGTTGGCTTATTTGGCTATGGCTCAGGGCGATATTGACTTCTGGGCTAACAGTTGGTACCCGGGCCATAAATCATGGTTGGCGCCAGAGATGCCTGACGGGTCTTTGGTGGGAGACCATCTTGAGATTGTGGGCGAACAGATGATGGGTGGCGGCCCTCAGGGTTTCGTGATTACAAAGTCGGTCGCCGATGAGTATAACATCACTCATCTTGATCAGCTGAATGACGATCCGGAAATCACCGCTATGTTTGATACTGATGGAAACGGAAAGGCTAATATCTACGGCTGTCCCGAGAGTTGGACCTGCGATGATATCATCAACAGCCAGATAGCATTTTCGGGTTGGGATAACATTGAACAGGTTCAAGCGGGTTACGACGCTATGGTGGCAGAGGCTGAGACAAAGGTCAATGCCGGTGAGCCCGCTGTACTCTATACATGGGCTCCTAGTGGATATGTCACCCAATTCCGGCCCGGCGACAACGTTGTGTGGCTGGCAGTTGAGGAAGTGATTGATGATTCAAACCCGACCGGCCTAGAGGGCGGCGAGGGGCATGATCAGACACCCGGACAGGTTCCTATCGGGCCAGATCAGTGTCCTGCAGCTGCGGATTCAGGTGCCTGTCAGGTTGGTTGGATAGCAGCCGATATCCAGGTTACAGCCAATAGTGATTTCCTTGCAGCCAATCCGGCCGCGAAAGCTCTGTGGGAGGCGGTTATCCTGTCACCCGTTGATGTGACGCTAGCAATCATTGAGCAGAATAGCGGGAAAGACTCGGAACCTGAAATAGCTCAGTTGGCTTCCGACTGGATCGCAGACAATCGAGCTGTTGTTGATGAATGGATAGCAACTGCTAAGGCTGCTGCGTAATTCTAGCTAGTTGATTTTGAGAGATGAGGGTGGGGCCGATCCCACCCTCATCTCTTGTTGCTAGCCTCAATTATGTATGGAACATGCCCTCGGTGTCGGTTGTCACCTTGCATGCTGGCATATTGTGGTATCTGATTGTGCCTTGCCTCTTTTTGGTCCTGGCTGGGTGATGTCTCTTGATGTCCTCAAGATGAGCTGCTAACGTGAACCCAACCCAAGAAAAGATGAGAGATGGTGGGGGGCCATGAGGGGAACCATGATGTGGTCGCCTAGGTGGGTACGCCTGCCCCTGTTGTGGTTTGTAAGTGTACTAATGGCCAGTGCAGCAGTAGCCATAATTCTGTCAGTTCCGGCTGTAGCAGGTGCCAATGCTGAAACTGGCAGGACTACTGGGCCAGGATCACAGTCCTGCCCGGACACTGGCCCAGGGGAAACAGTGGTATTGCGGGAGGGGACTTGCGTGATTTCCTGGACCAAGACAACTGACGGAGTAGCGGATTGCTCCAACCGCTCCGGTGATCCAAATCCGTGGACCCTAAACGGTGTGCAATGCATTCGTGTAGTCAATGAGGAATATCAGGTCCAGACCACACGACGGGTGGCGCCCTTTTCGGAGCGGGTGCGGGTGGCGCCGTTCTCAAAGCGGGTACGGGTGGCGCCCTTTTCGGAGCGGGTGCGGGTGGCGCCGTTCTCAAAGCGGGTGCGGGTGGTGCCCTTTTCGGAGCGGGTGCGGGTGGCGCCCTTTTCGGAGCGGGTGCGGGTGGCGCCGTTCTCAAAGCGGGTGCGGGTGGCGCCGTTCTCAAAGCTGATCTATCAGCCTGTCCCCTACACATACAATGTGGAGATCCGGGATAGATGCGTGCGTTGGAATTACCAGAATGGTGAATGTACAGGGTGGAGATATCGAACTGAGATTCGTAAAGGCTTTAAGGTTGGTCCAGTTAGGGTGCCATTATACAACTATGAAACCAGAGATCTCTATAAGTATGAAACTAGGCAGGTCTACAACTATGAAACCAGAGAAGTCTACAACTATGGCTCTAAGGATGTCCATAACTATGGCTCCAAAGATGTCTACAATTATGAAACTCAAGAAGTCTACAACTACGATACTAGAGAGGTCTACAACTATGAGAAAATCTATGACACACGGACTAGACCGGTCACCAAAATAAAACCGCATATCTTGGTCTGCCCCGACGGGTTCGCTCGCGATGGTCAACGTTGCTCCCGGCAGATGATTAGGAGGGTGACACCAATACCATTGATGTCAGCTCCTTCAGCGCCTGAGGGCCGAGCTGTGATAGTCGGTGATGGGAAGGTGACGCTCAAGTGGGCATCAAATGGTAAAGATACCACGTCTGAATATCAATGTTGGTACAGACCCGTAGGTTATCGTGAGGCGTGGATTAGATCTGTAGTCACATCCAGCCTGAGTTGTACCATAACAGGCTTGGCCAACGGGACTGCCTACCATTTTGCAGTACGGGCAAGCAATCAAGCTGGCACAAGTTCATCCTTCACATGGCCTCATGTTGCACTACCGTTGCCTAAACCGAATATGGTTATTGAAGTACAAGAAAGTATTTCAACTAGTTCTTCTAGTACAACCACTGATGGTAGTTGTAGAATCTGGTCAGATGTTGATGCTCGTATAGTCTTTGAGCCTCTTCACCACATGCAAGCTGATATTACCTACCAATTTGAGTGCAACGGTATCTGGGAAATGCTTGATGAACCTATTGAGGCAAATTTCTTTGGTCCTGTATTGTGCCTCCATGATCTAAGCGATCTTGATCTTGATAAAACGATGTGGGTAAGTAAATCTTACTGCACTGTTTTCGTCGCCAAGAATGTAGGATTCTACCAGTCTGCAGTTGATGATATAGCAGCAAACCTTAAGAAAATGCTCAATGACGCTAATGTTGTAGTTGACACTAAATGGGTCGATTTTTCTCAGATAGCAGACTATACGACAAGTGTAAGTTTCGAGGTAGAGTATGTTTCAACTAGCATAGTTGCTTCAAGGGGTGGTGTCGAATCCTGGCAGCGTCAAATATATGGGACAGCCTTAGCAATAGGAAGCAATTCAGGGTTTTTCCCCATAGTGGCCTGGGGCAAAGAAGGTAGTCCCTATATCATAGACAATGTCATTACTGTCCGCCCGAAGTGAGGAATCATGGTCGCTCCGGTAGATCAAAGTAAGAAGTTGGTCTTTCTCTTCCTTGGCGTTCTATTTATGGTAACTTGCTTGACGACTTTGAATGGAGGCGTTCATAAATGAGCTACTTAGCTCAAACTACTGACAAAGAGCCGGGTGATCCCTCGCTACTAGATAATCTTGTGCTTGACGAGTATGAGATTCCTTTTGGCGCGTGGATGGACCAGGCGGTTGACTGGATTTCGGTCAACCTCGGCTGGCTGCTAGATGTGATCAGGTGGCCCTTTAGGACCCTGATCAACTTCTTGGTCCAGGACATCTTGGAGCCGGTTTCCTGGGTATGGGTAATCCTGCTATTCTTTGTGATCGGCTCCCTGGTGAGAAACATCAAGGTCGGTGCCTTTGCCGGTATTGGCCTAGGGGTGTGCGGACTCCTCGGTAATGCTCTATGGCTTGAGACGGCGCGCACGATCGGTTATGTGGGTGTGGCCGTTCTGTTGTGTGTTTTGATCGGTATTCCGGTCGGAATAGCGTGCGGCCGGATGGACGCATTGTGGCAGGTGGTCAGACCGGCGTTGGATGCCATGCAGGTCGTGCACTCATTCGTCTACATGCTTCCGTTCATCTATTTCTTTGGTGTAGGAGAAGTTTCGGCCACGATGGTGACGATGGTATTCGCGTTGCCGCCGCTGGTGCGGCTCACCAATCTCGGTATCCGTCAAGTACCTGAGGATGTTGTGGAGGCAAGCCGAGCTTACGGAGCTCCCGAGTGGCGGGTACTCATTGATGTGCAGATTCCGTTGGCTCGATCTGCCATCATGACCGGCATCAATCAGACTTTGTTGCTAGCTATATCCATGCTAGGCATCGCGGCGATCATGGGCGCAGGAGGTCTGGGTCGCCCGCTCTTGGGCGCGCTGAACCGTCAAAGTGTGGCGGAGGGTGCTGCGGCCGGATTGGCCTTCTTCTTAGTTGCAGTCGTTCTTGATCGCGTTTCTCAGCCCGAGAAAACCGATGGAGGGAGCTTGTTCCGCCGTATCCGCTTAGCTTGGGCCCACCGTCGTGATCCGGAAACTCTATTGAAGGATGACGTTGACCCCGCCGCGGATGAACCCGCTGCTGTTGACGTGACAACCCGGTCTGATGTTACCGTGGCTACGGTTACAACCGCGGAACGCAGGGCCATTCTGGTGGCAGCAGCTGGCGGCGTGCTGGCGGCTCTTTCCGTGTTTTTCACGTGGAGTAGCGGAGCTGGCTTTCTGAGCGCCTACGGCCGCCGAGTTGACGAAGAACTCATAGGTCAGTCCTTCAACGGCTTCTCGGCTAGTGGCGGGTCATGGTTTGGATATCTGGTTTTTGTTCTTGGGTTGTTCACGGTTGCTGCAGCCGTCACGACGGTTCTCGCCCCCGGCCGAGGGCCGCGCTGGTGGGCTACGGATGGCGCTGTGATATTCTCACTGGCCCTATTGGTTACGGTAGGCTGCTACATGCTGGCCGCACCCTCTGATCTGACGGTCGGCCAAACCACTGGAATCGGCGTGTACTTGAGTCTGGTCGGGGCGCTGGTTGCAGTATTCGGATCAGTGTGGTGGTTACGTCTAGCGCCCTACTCGTCGGTTCGTCCACTGTCTACCGGAATCGGGTGGGGCCGGCTGGTCGGCTCGGGTGCGGCTGTGATTATTGTTGCTATAGGTGCGATCTCGGGGTGGAGCTTTGATGGTAGAGCTGACTTGATTTTCTCAGCCGATGCCCTAGCCCAAATTGAAGCTTTGGAAGCTGAAGCCCGAGCGAACCCCGCTGATGCGGGTGTTATAGCCATGAAGATCGCAACTCTCTCAGAAGAACTCAAAACCGAAAAGAGTATCATTGTTGATGGGATCAGTAGCGAGGGATCCGGGTTGGGGATCTGGACTTTTTTGGTCGGTTTGGCTGGTTTAGCCGTTTCATTGCCTGCGGCAGGGTGTTTCGGTTGTCTTGAACGTGATCGGTGGCTCTGGAGCACAATCACGGCTGGGATTGGGGCCGGAGTTGCGAGCGTGGCATTTGGATGGATTTTCACTCACGTGCGTTCTGCTGACGACAACTACTTGAGCGGTGTTGGATCGTTTCTTGTGTTAGTGGGTGGTTGTGTGTTGGTGGCCAGTACGGCGGGAGTGCTCAAGGAGTTCCGCCGCTCTAAAGTGTACTCGGGTGTGGTCAGCGCAAACTAAGGAAACCGTAGCCTCTGAAACCCGTAACTTCTGAAACCCGTAGCCAGTTGATGAAGTTCAGAGACGGAGTTTGAGAGGCGCGCCCAGCTTAGCCTGGAGAATTGACTAGCTGATCCTTGTGCTCCATGAGGCCGGTGTCAACAGCCATGATCGTCCCTTTGTGGCCGCGCCGACGACCCTGTCAACATTACGGTGGCGCGAGCTTGAGGTAGCGCGGTGCCCTTCGCCTTTATGTAATTTGTGTGGTCGGCGCAAATGTGACCGAAGTCACCGCGGAATAGTTGCGATTCTTGGGTCTAACTGGCAAGATGCTGACATCGGCCCATGGGGCCGGACCTGAGCATCCGGGACTGCCGGCTCTTCCCAACGGTAAGCGCGCGACACGGTGTCGCCGCCATCTTTCCCAGGAGTACTGCCATGGTGCACTACAACGTTTCTTTCTCGCGTGTATGGCGTGAGGCAATGGGTCCCGGTTTCGTCTCGGGTCCAGGTGAGAAGACCATCGCGGTAATCGCCGCGGCATCGGTCGGTCCATCTGGGGCTGGGCGTCCCGGTCGTCGCCGCTAGACGACAATCCGCAGTTGGCCAGGACGACCGTAGTTGGCCAGGCCGACGGCAGTTTGATAAGGCCGACCGTAGTTGGCCAGGCCGACGGCAGTTTGATAAGGCCGACCGCAGTTTCAACAGGCTGACCGCAGTTTGAACAGGCCGACCGATATCGCATCATGACTTAGGTGTTCAAGGTGATAGATGCCCGGTCCCTCTAGGCTCGGTGTTATGACAGAAGCCGACTTTCTGCGATTCGACACTCTGAGCCTTCATGCAGGCCAGCATCCCGACCCTGTAACCGGGGCACGGGCGGTGCCGATTTACATGACCACCTCGTACGTGTTTAACGACAGCGATCATGCCGCCAGTCTGTTCAACCTTGAAGTGCCAGGTTACATCTACTCACGCATCAACAACCCCACAGTTGCGGTCCTCGAGGAGCGCCTAGCTGCCCTTGAGGGAGGCGTTGGGGCTGTTTGCACAGCGTCGGGGCAGGCGGCCTTTCATCTGGCGGTGCTCACCTTGATGGGCAGCGGCGGCCACATCGTCGCCGGGCGCAACATCTACGGGGGCACGCATCAGATGCTCAACGTCACGCTGCCCCGTTTCGGCATTGAAACCACGTTCGTGGACCCCCGCCATCCCGAGGAGTTCGCAGCTGCGATCCGTCCCGAGACCCGGCTGGTGTTCGCCGAGACTCTCGGCAATCCTGGCATTGAAGTGCTTGACATTGAAGCAGTGGCCGATGAGGCCCATGCCGCGGGCTTGCCTCTGATGGTCGACTCGACCTTCAGCACGCCTTACCTGATGCGTCCGATCGAGTACGGTGCCGACATCATCATGCACTCGGCCACGAAATTCCTTGGCGGTCACGGGGTGGCCATTGGCGGTGCGCTTGTCGACAGTGGCCGGTTCGACTGGGAGGCCTCTGGGCGCTTCGACACGATGACCGAGCCCTACGCCGGTTATCACGGCATTTCGTTCGTTGACGAGTTCGGTCCTGCCGCGTTCGTCACCCGAGCCCGAGTCGAAGGCTTGCGTGATTTCGGCGCATGCCTTTCACCCGCTAACGCATTCCAGATACTGCAAGGCGTTGAGACCCTGTCGCTGCGGATGAGCCGACACGTCGAAAACACCGAAGCGATCGTTGAGATGCTCTCGGCTCACGATTCGGTTCGCTGGGTCAGCCATCCAAGCGCTTCAGATCACCCTGATCGGGAGCTGGCTCAGCGCCTCTACCCCCGCGGTACTGGTGCCATCTTGAGCTTCGGCATCAAAGGAGGCCGCGAAGCCGGTAGGAAGTTCATCGATTCGGTGAGGTTGGCTTCGCACCTCGCCAACGTCGGTGACGCCAAGACCCTGGTCTTGCACCCGGCGACCACTACGCATCGTCAACTCTGTGCTGCCGACCTTGCCGAAGCTGGGATCACCGAAGACATGATCCGTATGTCTGTCGGTCTTGAGGATCGCCGAGACATCATCGACGATCTCTCCGCCGCACTGAAGGCCTCGCAGCGGTAGAGGTTCCGCCCTGGAAGTCACCGTCCACGGTCGCAAGGTCCGCTACGCCAACGGCGGAAGGCACCACGATCCGCGCCTGCCCGCAATGGTGTTAGTGCACGGCGCAGGCATGAACCGTTCGGTCTGGCAGCTCCAGACGCGGTTCTTTGCACATCACGGCTACCGAGTAGCCGCCGTTGACCTGCCCGGACACGGCCGATCCGATGGCCCAGCGCTGGACTCCATGTCTGCTCTTGGGGCCTGGGTCGGTGACGTGATCAAAGCACTGGACCTTAGCCCTGCCCACGTGATCGGCCATTCGATGGGCACCTACGTGGCCTTAGAAGCCGCTGCCGGGCACAGCAAACACATCCGCTCGCTGGTATTGATCGGCACGGCCGCGGCGATGCCAGTGCACCCTGAACTCCTTCACGCTGCAGCTAGAGACGTTGAACACGCCAGCCGGTTGATGTCATCGTGGGGTTTCGGGCCCAGGGCCCACATCGGCCGTCACGCCGCACCCGGGATGTGGCTCATCGGTGGCTCGACTGCTCTGCTTGATACGTCACGCCCGGATTCGCTCGGGGTCGATTTGGCGATGTGCAATGCCTACAACGGGGCCACGTCAGCGGCTGCAGAGGTGTCGTGTCCGGTCTCATTCGTTCTCGGCTCGCTCGACAAGATGACCCCCGTTAGGCGTGCCGCGGCGCTGATTGAAGCCTGCAGCGATTCTCATGTGGTCACCGTGCAGGGAGTAGGCCATATGATTCCGATCGAAGCGCCGGATGCCACCCGCGATTCGATCCTCAACGCGTTGCGCCCGTTCGAGCACTAGACCCGCCTGTTTGAAAATTAGACCCTAGAGCGAACCTCAGGTACTAACGGCTCAGGTCAGGTGGTCGACCAGACCCCATTCACAGGCAGTGGTGGCGTCGAGTTCGAGGTCCAGCAGAAACCACTTGAGGGTCCGCTGACGGCCGATGCGGTTCGTGATGCTGACCGTGCCCCCGGCACCGGGTATCAGGCCCATGGCGAGCTCGGGTAGCCGGAATCGTGCACGCGGACCCGCTTGGACGGTTCCGCAGAATGCCGCTAGCTCAATCCCCGCGCCAACGGCTGGGCCGTCAATTGTGACGGTGACCCGATCCGCGACCGAGGCCAGTAGTGGCGCAACGTTGGCCGAGGAACGGATGAGGTGAGCTTGGGCAGGGTCGGGTACCCGGCCGAACTCGGCTGGATCACCGCCAGCGCAGAAGCTAGGCCCATTGGCCCGCCATCGGATGGTGCGCTTTGTGGCTGCGATAGTGCGGAACGCTTCACTGAGCTGGTCCCGCATCGCCGTGTCACAGAGATTGTGCAAACGGGGACGGTCAAGCACGACTTCGATGTGGTCGACGCGGTCAACCAGCAGCACGCGGGGCGCGCTGAGGTCGCGTCGTACCCGCCGTGGCTGCGCGGCCAGCCAGGCCTGATGTTCCTCACCGGCCTGGAGGACGGCGTAAGCCAGCGACTCAACCAACAGCGCATCGGAGACCGAGTACCGCTCGACGACTCGCAGGATCTGCGCGGCCGTAACGGCGGCGATCGGGTGCGACAGCACCGCGGACAGGATCGGTTCGGGATCGTCGGAGACCACGTCGAACCCGTCGCCAGCAGGGTCTCGGGTGCCGGTAGCGACGGATACGACGGGCAGGGCGGCGAGGCGTTTGGCCATGAGTGTTGCTGGCTTGCCAGCTACCTCATTGAGCCCATCCACCACCACGACCGGAACGTCGACTGCGCAGCCGACCTGCAGCTCAAGGTCCGGGCTGTGCACTGCGGCGAGTGCCTCATCCAGCGTCCATACGATGGCGTCCATGGGGTCATCCGTCGTCGCCAAGCGAGGCGAACTGTTCGCGCAACACCCGGCGCAGGAGTTTGCCAGTCTCGCTGTAGGGAAGGGCGTCGACAAACACCACGTGTGCGGGCACCCGACTCGACCGGAGCTGGCCTCTCACCAGCTCTCTCAAAGCGTCTGACAGTCCGTCGAAGGTGCTGTCCGGCCCGCCGGACATCACCTTCCGGGACTCCGAGTAGGTGACGGTAGAGAGCTCGGAGTTCTCCGCCGTCACTGCGGCCGCAACGACGACCAGCACCACCTGCTCTCCCCACTGGTTGCTGGGCACACCAATGGCCGCGGCGTCACGAACGCCCGGGTGTTCGAGCACCACGTTCTCAATCTCGCCCGGCGACATATTTTCGCCGCCGCGGATGATGACGTCGTCGCTGCGGCCGGTCACGAACAGGTAGCCGCCGGTATCGACCCAGCCACCATCTCGGGTACCGAACCAGCCGTCGACGAGCAGCGAGCCCTCCTCGGTGTACTCGCCCGCGATCTGCTCGCCCCGCACATAGATCTCGCCCGGGGTGCCAGCCGGGAGGTCACGCCCGGAGCTGTCGCGGATCGCCACCTCAACCGCGGGGAGCGCCCGCCCGACGCTGGTCAGCCTGCGCTGGGAATCCGGATCGTCGCCGTACTGGGCCGCCCGGTGGTCGTCGGGGCCGAGCAGAGCGATGGTTGAGCTGGTCTCGGTGAGCCCGTAGGCGTTGACGAAGTTCGTAATTGGGAACAGCTCAAGCGCGCGTCGGATTACCGGTAGCGGCATTCTCCCGCCGCCGTAGGACAAGGTCTCAGGAGCGAGCATCTCGGTGCCCCCTCGGGCTTCAAGGGCTTCCACGATGCGGGCCATCATGGTCGGAACGACCATGGCGTGGGTTATGCCCTCACACTTGACGGTGTCGATCCAGTTGAAGGGGTCGAAGCTCGGTAGCTGCACGATCCGGCGGCCAGCGTAGAGCGACGACAGCACGGCGGCCACACCGGCTATGTGGTATGGCGGCACGCTCACGATCGTCGCTTCGTCGAGACCAGCGCCCATGAACTCAACCGAGCCGAGTATGTAGGACACCAAGTGCCGATGGCGTAGAACCGCCGACTTCGGCTCGCCGGTGGTTCCGCTCGTGAACAAGAGCACGGCGATGAGATCGGGGTCCGTGGACGAGGGAGGCTCAGGAGCCGTCTTGAGCGGTTCTTGTACTAAGTCCAAGAACCGGATCCGATCCATCACATCAATGCCAGCGATTCCGTCAAGGCGGGCGATGCTTGCAACATCGCCAATCGCCATTGCTGGTGCGGTGCGGGCCGCGAGGCGACGGAGGTCGCTGTCTGCGAGACGGTAGTTGAGCGGAACGTATGGCACGCCAGCCCACGCCGCACCGAAAAGGGCGATCGGCACTGCCGGGCTTGACTCGTCGCAGAGCACAACATGTGATGCCTGCGCTGAGCGGAAACGGGCTGCCGCGGCACCGGCAGCCTCATGGAGCTGCCTGTAGGTGAATCCGTCGTGGCGAGAACCGACGGCGACGCGGTTGGTCTGAGCGTCGGCAGCCATCTCTAACAACGTCATCAGATTCATGGCAGAACCGTCGGTAGCATTACCCGCAGGTGTGGTCAGTCAGAGGCGGGTAGCGTCTTGGCTTGGGCCATCTCGAGTCGCTCGCCGGCGATCGCCATGGAGCCATCGCCGGACTTGGTGACCAGCACTTCCACTGTCGCATCGGCATTCGTGTAGCGCTTACCAATTTGGGAACCGTCGGCCGCGCCAAGCGACGGGGTGCCGTCAATCGATGAGGTGCCGACAGCAACCATAGGGGCTCCGCCGCAGGTCAAGTCGACCTCGGTAGATCCCCTCACCACGATCAGCTCGGTGGTGCAGACGGTGCTCTGGAACCGAGCTCCTGGGGTGAGTGCGGCCATTGGTCCTCCTGACGCAGTGGTCGGGCATACGGTTAGCGCTAGCAGCCGAGTCTTGCCGCAGACGGCCAGCGAAGCAAAGCAACGCCTCGTGGGTTTGGTGGTTGTTGAGGAGAGGTAGGGCTTCGTGGGTTGTTGGTCGGTGAGGCATAGCAACGTCTCGTGGGTTTGTTGGTCGGTGAGGCATAGCAACGTCTCGTGGGTTTGTTGGTCGGTGAGGCATAGCAACGTCTCGTGGTTGTTGGTTGTTGAGGCATAGCAACGTCTCGTGGGTTTGTTGGTTGTTGAGGCATAGCAACGCCTGGGTTTGTTGGTCGGTGAGGTGAGGTAGGGCTTGGTGGGTTTGGTGGTCGGTGAGGCGAAACAACGTCCCACTGGTTGGTGGCCCGCGGGTGCGCCGGTTGCGGACGGTGCAGGGGCGCGTCTGGTGGCCACCTTGACGAGACTTCGTCGTAGAATTGGGGCTGCGAGGCCATCGTGCAGGGCGCGTCTCGCGTTACTGTCGGCGGGTGCGGCCCCGCTACGAGTTGCGGCCATCGTGTCGGGCGCGCCTCGCGTTACGGTCGGCGTGTGCGGTCCGTCCAAGCCGATATCGCTGCTGATGTAGCTGCCTGGGCCAGCAGCGGCGCCATGGCGCTTACCGGCGAGTGTGACGGTCCGCCGAGACCGGAACCTGCTGCTGCTGCTAGTGCAGCCGCAGAGGCCGCAACCGCGCTGGGAACCGCGACGGCTCGTTGGGGACGACGCGTCGACGTTGACGGGCCAGCGATTCTTGGTGAACGGGCCGCGATTGCGGGCCTGGTACGGCATGGTTCGGTGTCGGTGGGAGGGTCTGCAACCTTCGTAGCCGTCGCTGACGGCTGGGTGGCGCTCAACCTTGGAAGGCCTTGCGACGTGGACGCGCTGCCAGCCCTGGTAGCCGCCGACATCAACGCCGCGGACTGGTTCACCGTGACCCGCGAACTAGCGCAGATGCCAACGGCTGTTGTGTTGGAGCGCGCAAGACTCTTGGGCCTCGCCGCGGCTTCACCGCCACCTCTGAAACGGCGAGGTTGGCGCGCCCCCGCCTCCGAAACGTCGTCCGGGATGCCAGCGGCGTCGGTCCCGGGGTCGTCGTTAGCGCTTGCGCCTGAGCCTTGCCCGGCATTGCTGGGCAAGGGCGAGTGTCTGGGATCGGCTGTTGGCGAGATCCACCGCGGCGGAACCCGTCGCCGGGGTGCCCGCCCACTGGTTATCGACATGACGTCGCTTTGGGCTGGCCCGCTCGCGGGTTCGCTGCTGGTCGCCGCTGGGGCTCGAGTGATCAAAGTTGAGGGAGTCAACCGGGCCGACGGCGCCCGGCGCGGACCCCGTCAGTTCTTCGACCTCCTCAACGCAGGCAAGGAATGCTTTGCCGTTGACTTCGACAGCCGACAAGGGAGAAGTCTCCTGGTGGCGCTGATCGCAGCCGCGGACTTGGTGTTGGAGGGTTCGCGTCCGAGGGTCATGGACCGCCTCGGAATTGACCCTGTCGCTGTCGCCGACGCTGGTATATCTTGGCTGTCGATTAACGGACACGGACGTTACGGAGCTTGCGCGGAGCGGGTCGCGTTCGGTGACGACGCGGCAGTCGCCGGGGGACTGTTCGTTCACGCACCAAGGCCCATGTTCGCGGCTGACGCCATAGCGGATCCGCTGACGGGACTCGTCGCAGCAGCAGCCGCGGCGGACATGCTTGCAAACGCCACAGCATCGGTAGCAGAGGTTCCACTCGCGCGGGTTGCTCACTGGGCAGCGGGTCCCGCCGCAACCAACCAAGTCATACGATCCGGCTCCGGATGGTCCGTGGTCGTAGGCGCAGAGCGAGTGCGGGTCGCGGAACCAAGGGCGCGCCCGCCAACGGGGCAAGCCTGCGCGCACGGCGCACACACCGAATCGATCGCATCAGCTGGCATCGCCTGACAAGAGGCCTGGGCCCGGTGGCATCGCTGGACAAGCGGCCTGACAACGCCTGAGTCCGGTACCCGGGGGCGCACCGCATCTGAGTACGATCCAAAATCATGGCCGATACCGGCGACTGGTCCGCAACGCTTGACGACCTCAATGCCCGCAGGGGTTCGGCACAGGCCATGGGTGGTCTCAAGAAGCTCGCGGCCCGCCAGCTGGCAGGGCGTCTCAACGCCCGGGAGCGGATAGACACGCTGCTGGATCCAAGATCCTTCACAGAGATCGGAATCCTCGCCGGGGCGGTTCCCGCCGACGCACTCGTGGCTGGGGTTGGTCGGATCAATGAGCGTCCCGTAGCGGTCGGCGCTGAGGATTTCACCACCCTCGGTGGCTCGATCGGTCCCGCCGAGTCCCGCAAGCGCTGGCGCATAGCTGACATCGCCCGCCGCGAACGCATCCCCTTGGTGATGCTGCTTGAGGGCGCTGGCCACCGTCCGCCGATGCCGGGCGATCCAAGCGGTGGCGGCCCCGGTGACCTGCAAGCCCAGGGTCGGCTATCCGGGTACGTCCCGATGGTCTGCGCGGTGATGGGATCCTCAGCTGGGCACGGCGCCATCACGGCCCCGTTGTGCGATTTCTCGTTGATGACACCCGACGCGGCCATTTTCACCGCCGGACCTCCCGTGGTGAAGGCGGCGCTCGGGGAGGACATCAACAAAGCCGACCTTGGCGGGCCGTCGGTGGCGATATCTGGTGGTGTCATTCACAACCTCGCCGTGGACGACAAAGCAGTGCTCGCCGACATTGCCGCCTATCTGTCGTACTTCGGGTCATCGGCCTGGGAGCATCCACCGTTCCTTGACACGGGTGACCTTGAACCCCGCCCGCTTGACGACATTCTGAGCCTTATTCCCCGAGACGGCGCTGCCGCCTACGACATGTGTCAACTGCTGAGCCGCCTCGTGGATACAGGCAGCTTCTTTCGCATCCAGCCCGATTTCGGCAAGTCGATTATCTGCGCCTTGGCACGCATCGGAGGAAGCGCCGTCGGGGTCGTCGCCAACCAGCCCGCAGTAATGGCAGGCGCGCTCGACGTTGACGCCGCCGACAAGGCCGCCCACTTCATCGGCGTTTGCGACAGCTTTCATTTGCCGCTGGTGTTCCTTACCGACAATCCAGGCGTGCTCGCTGGCCGTGCAGCCGAGACATCGGGTATTCTGCGCGCCGGGGCACGCATGTTCGCCGCGCAGACACGGGCCTCCACGGTGAAGATCCAGGTCACCATCCGCAAGGCCTACGGCTTCGGGTCATGCGTGATGGCAATGAATCCCTACGACAAGCAAACGATCAGTTACGGATTGCCGGGCGCAACAACCGGGGCCATGGGATCCGCAGGCGCAGCCAACGCGCTCGACGCCACCGCCGAGGACCGTATCCGGCTCGAACAGGCCGAGAACGAAAGCGCCTACCGCTCAGCGAGCGGTCTCAGCTTCGATGACCTGATCGATCCCCGAGACTTGCGCAACGCGGTGCTCGCTGGCCTCAAGGTCTCCGAGCGTCGCCGGGCGCTGCCAGTGCAACCCGTTGCTCGGGTGGGTATCACCCCCTGACAGTCAAGTAGTGGTCTAGTCGAGTAGTGGTCTAAGTCGAGTAATGGTCTAAAGGGCGGCCACCACGTAGTCGAGGCACCTCGTGAGGGCCTCGGTGTCAGCCGGGTCGATCGCGGGGAACATCCCGATTCGCAGCTGGTTGCGACCGAGTTTGCGGTAGCCGTTGGTGTCGATGATGCCGTTGGAGCGCAATACGTCGCTGACGGTATCGGCGTTGAGGGAGTCGTCGAAGTCAATGGTGGCAACCGTTGGCGAACGCTGCGCCTTGTCGGCCACGAACGGTTCAGCGAAGTCCACTTCCTCGGCCCACCCGTACAGAATCTCAGCATTCGCACGACTCCTGCCAGCCGACCATGCCAGGCCCCCGTTGTTGTTGAACCAGTTGACCGTCTCAAGAGTCAACAACACCGTGGCCAGCGCTGGCGTGTTGTAGGTCTGATCTTTGCGGGAGTTCGCAACGGCCTGGGCGAGGTTGAGTGTTGGCGGTATCCAGCGGCCGGACGACGCGATCGTCTCGATCCGCTCGATGGCGGCTGGCGACAGCATGGCCATCCACACCCCCCCGTCAGACGCGAGGGCCTTTTGCGGCGCGAAGTAGTAGACGTCGGTGGCGCGCGGGTCAAACATCACCGCGCCTGCACCAGACGTGGCGTCAACGATCATAAGGTCGCCCGGGCCACCAACTCTCACCGGTTCCAGAACCACCCCAGTGGACGTCTCGTTGTGCGGGTAGCAGTAGGCGTCCACCCTTTGGCTCCCGGTGCTACCCGCAGACTCGCTAATCCCCGCCACACCGTCAATGTCAGTAGCGCCATCAATATCAGCAGCGCCGTTGATGGTCTCCAGCGGTGGGTGCGTGCCCATGGCGGATTCGGCAATAGACGGCGCCTCAAGGTGTGGGGCCATGGCGACGGCTTTGGCGAACTTTGAGCCGAACTCGCCGAAGCAAAGGTGGTGGCTGCGTCGGTTGATCAGGCTGAACGTGGCGCAGTCCCAGAACACCGTGGATCCACCGTTGCCGAGGATGATCTCGTAGCCGTCGGGTGCACGCAGCAGCTCGGCCAGTCCTCGGCGAAGATCTGCGACCACGCTACGCACCGTTGCTTGACGGTGCGACGTGCCGAGATAGTCGCAGGCCCGGTCAAGCAGGGATTGCACGGCCTGGGGTCGAACCTTGGTTGGTCCGCTGCCGAAACGGCCGTCGGCGGGCAACAGATCGGCCGGTATCACGATATTGGGGATATTCACGGCCACTAGCGTTGCAGCAACGGACCCGAACGCCACACCTGGATATGAACCAAACTCGATGATCCTCAAACCGGCTATTTGTCACCAAAGGCAGCACTCGCCGCTTCGAAGCCATCGTAGATGCACGGTGTGCTCTCCGACCGGCTCCTGCTACTCAACAGCATTCGCCGGTTCGAAGCCATCGTAGATGCACGGTGTGCTCTCCGACCGGCTCCTGCTACTCAACAGCATTCGCCGGTTCGAAGCCATCGTAGATGCACGGTGTGCTCTCCGACCGGCTCCTGCTACTCAACAGCATTCGCCGGTTCGAAGCCATCGTAGATGCACGGTGTGCTCTCCGACCGGCTCCTGCTACTCAACAGCATTCGCCGGTTCGAAGCCATCGTAGATGCACGGTGTGCTCTCCGACCGGCTCCTGCTACTCAACAGCATTCGCCGGTTCGAAGCCATCGTAGATGCACGGTGTGCTCTCCGACCGGCTCCTGCTACTCAACAGCATTCGCCGGTTCGAAGCCATCGTAGATGCACGGTGTGCTCTCCGACCGGCTCCTGCTACTCAACAGCATTCGCCGGTTCGAAGCCATCGTAGATGCACGGTGTACTCTCCGCAGATGATGATGGATCGCATCTCAAGGCGTGTAGGCGCCATCACACCCTCGGCCACGCTCGCCGTGTCAGCCAAGGCGCGGTCCTTACGTGCCGCTGGAGAACATGTCATTGGTTTTGGTGCCGGAGAGCCCGACTTCGCCACGCCTGCCCATATCGTTGAGGCCGCGGCGCGTGCATGTCGTGATCCCAGGAACCACAAGTACACCGCTGTCGGAGGATTGCCTGAGTTCAAAGAGGCGATCGCGGCGAAGACCCTTCGTGACAGTGGTCTCGAAACCGACCCGGCATGCGTGTTGGTCACCAACGGCGGCAAACACGCCGTATACAACTGCTTCGAGGCGTTGCTGAACCCAGGCGAGGAGGTGCTGCTACCGGCACCGTACTGGACCACCTACCCCGAACCGATCGCCCTCGCTGGCGGAGTCGCAGTACCGGTCGTGACCACGGCGGATGCCGGATTCCGGGTCACTCTTGAGCAACTCGAAAGCGCCCGCACGCCAGCCACCAAGGCGCTGGTATTCGTGTCGCCCTCCAACCCCACTGGAGCGGTTTATCCCAAAGCAGAGATAGTTGCCATCGGTGAATGGGCCGTGAAGCACGGGATCTGGGTTGTGACCGACGAGATCTATGAGCACCTCGTCTACGGAGACAATGAGTTCCACTCGCTGCCCACCCTCGTGCCCGAGGTGCGCGATCACTGCGTGGTTCTCAACGGCGTGGCCAAGACCTACGCCATGACCGGATGGCGAGTCGGGTGGATGATCGGCCCGCCTGATCTGGTACGGGCTGCGCAGAACCTTCAGTCGCACTCCACCAGCAATGTGGCCAACGTCTCACAAGCGGCGGCTCTGGCGGCCGTTTCGGGCCCGCTCGACTCCGTGGCCGAAATGCGGGCCGCTTTCGACCGCCGTCGCCGAACCATGTATTCGATGCTGAGCGGCATCGAAGGCGTGCACTGCGGTGAACCACAGGGCGCCTTCTACGCTTACCCGGACATGACGGGCGTTCTTGGTCGGCACTACGGAGCCGTCGCGGTCAACACCACGATCGAGCTAGCCAGCGTGCTGTTGGATCGGGCCAAGGTCGCCATCGTTGCTGGCGAAGCGTTTGGTGTCGGCGGCGGTGCTCGTCTCTCTTTCGCCCTAGGCGATGACGACCTGCTCGAGGGCGTGCAGCGCATCGTCGATTTCCTGAGCTGAACTTAGGCGGCGTCGACAATGAACAGTAACGATCCGGTCATCGCTGGATACGGCGCATGGCCCTCGCCGATCTCAGCGGCAGACCTGGTATCGGGGGCTGTCGGCATCAGCGAGGTATGCGTTGACGGAACCGACATCTGGTGGGCTGAGAGTCGCCCCAACGAAGCAGGCCGCACAGCGGTCATGCGGTGGGGCAACGGACAAACCACCGAGATGACACCCCCCGGGGCCAACGTTCGCACACTCGTTCACGAATACGGCGGCGGCGCGTGGTGGGCGGATCGGGGCGTGTTGTACTACGTTGACTACTCCGATCAGCGTCTCCGGCGGCTCGAACCCGGCCAAGACGCAGTGATGCTCACGCCTGAGCCGCCGATCAAGCGGGGTCTGCGCTACGCCGACGGGCGGGTCAGCCCAGACGGGCGCTGGTTCGTCTGCGTCCGTGAACGTCACAGTGGATGTCCTGACGAAACGCTGACGCCAAGAACCGATGCCGGTGTTGGTGGGTCGGCGAATGAATCGACATTGGCCGGTGGCGAGAATTCGGCAGCGGAACCAATCAACGAACTCGTCGCCGTGGCCACGGACAGCTCCGGGATCGTCAATGTCTTGTGGGCTGGTGCGGACTTCGTGTCGTCGCCGAGGATCTCACCCGACGGAACACTGATCGCCTGGGTGTCCTGGGACCACCCCAACATGCCCTGGGATGCCACCACCTTGAGAGTGCACCAATTCTCCAGAGGCTGCCTCGGACCCGTTGTGTTTGCGATCGGCAACGGCACGGAGTCCTGGCTGCAACCAGACTGGACCCCCAACAATGAACTACTGGCCTGCAGTGACCGCAACGAATGGTGGAGCCTTTACCGGATCAATGTCTCCGGGATCGATCCGGCGACTCGTGGTCCAGAGCCGGTGATCAAGCCGGTGATCGCAGGACCCTACGACATCGCCACGCCGCCGTGGGTGTTCGGTATGCAGCGTTGGGCTGTAGACGGCTCTCACACCGTTGCCGTGGCCGCGATCAACACGGGCGACGAATTGGTGATTAACGGTGCAACCGTGGCGACCGTCGACACGTCGATCGAGTGCCTTCGTGCCATCTCCGAAGGCGTCGTATACGCCGGCTCGGGATACGGCAGCGAGACCGAGGTAGTGCGGCTGAGGATCCGTGAACGAGGTATCGAACGAGAGGTGATTTCCTCGAAGCGTGCACTGCCGGTCGGCACCGATTATCTCATCGAGCCCGAGTCCATTACGTTTCGGACCGGTACCACGCACGGTGCCACCGGTGAGGAAAGCCGCACCGATTCCTCTGGTGATTGTGCTGGCTCTCCCGTCGCTCATGGCCTGTATTACCGGCCCACCAACCCCGATCACGTCGGAGCGCCCGACGAGCGTCCACCACTGCTGGTGCTCGCTCACGGAGGGCCAACCGGGCGTGCGAGACGCACGCTCCAACTGGCATCCTGTACTGGACATCGAGAGGTATCGCAGTGGTGGATGTTGATTACCGTGGATCCACGGGCTACGGACGGACCTATCGCCGTGCCTTGGAAGGCCAATGGGGGATTGCCGACGTTGAGGATTGCGTCTCAGCAGCCCGGTTCCTCGCCGAGCGTGGAGACGTGGATCCCGACCGGATGATGATCCGCGGTGGCAGCGCGGGAGGGTTCACGGTCCTCTCCGCGCTTGCGTTTCACGATGTTTTTGCCGCCGGCGCCAGCCGCTACGGAGTAGCCGATCTCGAAGCCCTCGCCACCGACACACACAAGTTCGAGTCTCGTTATCTCGACACGCTGATCGGTCGCTGGCCTGAGGACAAACAAACTTACGAACGTCGTTCGCCGATCAACCATCTCGAGCGGTTCAACACTCCAATGATCGTGCTTCAAGGAGCAGAAGATGTCATCGTGGCGCCAAACCAATCGGAGATGGTCGTGGCGGCTCTGCAGGAGCGATCCGTGCCCGTGTGCTACTTGCTCTTTGAAGGGGAACAGCACGGCTTCAGAAGGGCCGAATCGTTGATCACGGCCTTGGAAGCCGAACTCCGTTTCTTTGGTGAGATCCTCGGTTTTATTCCCGATGGGAACCTGCCCGACATCAAGATGCTGCGCTGAAGGTATCGTCGTTGCACTGTCGCCGCGGAGTTGTCGCAAAGCGTCACCTTGGCATCAAGCACAGATTGGCATCAAGCACAGACAATTCCGGGACGGGTTGTCGTTAACACAGATGGACGAATGTCGAGGGTTGTAGTAACCGAATCGATTGCCGAGGCCGGTCTGCGGTTGTTGCGCGAAGCGGGCCACGAAGTCGTGGAACGCCTTGATCTAACGCCAGCGGAGGTGATTGCTTCGGTCGCCGATGCCGAAGTGCTGATCGTACGCTCGGCTACCAAGATTACATCCAACGTGATTGCGGCAGCACCGAAACTTCGTGTCATCGGCCGAGCCGGGGTCGGGCTCGACAATGTTGATGTCGTCGCTGCAACCAACTCAGGAGTGATCGTCGTCAATGCCCCTTCCGCCAACGTTATCTCGGCAGCCGAGCACACCATGGCGCTTCTCTTGGCCGTTGCCCGAAATGTGCCGCAGGGCCATTCCGCCCTGCTCGACGGCCGATGGGAACGCGAACTCTGGGGAGGCGTTGAACTTCACGGCAAGACCCTCGCCATCATCGGTCTGGGCCGAATAGGCCAACTCGTGGCGCAGCGCGCGCAGGCGTTCGAGATGAGGCTTATCGGTTACGACCCATTTGTGTCGCCCGACACTGCCGCAGAGTTTGGTGTGCTGCACCTAGGGATGGATGAACTGGTTGACCAGGCCGACTTCTTGACCTTGCACGTAGCCCTGACGCCCGAAACGTTGGGACTCATCGGGCAGGAATTCCTAGCGCGTGCCAAACCCAACCTACGGGTAATCAACGTGTCTCGGGGTCCAGTGATTGACGAGGTTGCCCTTGCCGAAGCGATCCGCTCCGGGGTGATCGCAGGAGCAGCCCTTGACGTGTTCGAAAACGAGCCCTGCACCGACTCCCCCCTGTTTGGATTGCCGGGGGTGGTGGTCACACCGCACCTAGGTGCAAGCACCGAAGATGCGCAGATCCGTGTGGGCGTCACGATCGCAGAACAAGTGAACTTGGCTCTAGCGGACAAGCACGCCGACAACGTGATCAACCCGGAGGCATCCGTGAATCGGGTTCCACGCGCAAATATGCGGACCCCTTAGGCAATTATGCCGACCCCTTAGGGGCTCAGCGTTTGGCGGCGCGATAACCGTCGGACTCGGCATCCGCCGACGTGGCGTAGCAACGCCACGGCACGGTCCGGTCGTAGAACGCACCTCCTTGAACATGGAAAACCATTGAACCTTCGGTGACCTTGACCGGATGATCAATAGGGCATTGATTGTTGATGGGCTGTACCCATGGTGTTGAGGACTTCACCGTGGCATCGGTCGGGGTTTCGGTGCCGGGCAAGGTGTTGGTGTTGGATGGTGTTGTTGGGTGTGCGCTGGCTGTGGCATTGGTTTCGTCGGTCTTCACGGTGGCGTCGGTCTCGGTCGTGGGAGTCGGCGTCTGGAAGTGAACAGGTTCCAAACGTTGGGGGTGACCGGGTTCGTCCACGAGTGCAGGCCAGGTTGGCGCACCTGTCGGCTTGGGCTTTCTGGGCAGTCTCAACGCCCGGGCGATGCCCACCACAACGGCCGCCAACAAGCCAGCGCTCGCGATTCGGGCAACGCGTGAACAAGCAGATCTCATAGCCAAATGCTAGTTGCCGATCTGGTTGTACTGGTCACCAACGCTGTTGACAACAGTTTAGGTTCCCCTTGGGCTTGGGTCATCCTTTCAGCTATCGGAATCGACAAGAACGTCACCCTATTTCGATGACGTCAAGCCGTGCGAGACTTGTGAGGTCGTTGACCTGGATACGGGCGGGTGCTAAAGCGCTAGGCCCACGGCGTCCACTTATTGACCAGAGTTCATCGCGATCAATCACCATGGTGCGACCGATAGCCCACAGCGGGTCCCTGGAGTGCACTCCTCCCCAGCAAATCACTATGTGCTTGTCGTCAAAGCTAGCTCCCATTGTTTCGATAATCTCAACTATTCCGATCATCTGAATTAGATCATTTCTTTCGGAGCAGTCCTTGTTGGCCAACTGAGACAGGTCTTCGGAGTCGCAGATCAAGACGCCGACGCCGTCATCGGCAAAAGATTGATATAGGTCAATCCCGGTCTGTGAACCCAGGTTTCTCAGTTGCTCTTCGGTGATGTGATCACAGTCGGTGTTGATGAGAATGGAGTTGTCATGGTCGATGCGGCCGACCTCTATGAGTTCGCTACCGTCGACTCGCAGTATCACTGCGCCAGCCCACGGCATCACTGCGCCAGCCCACGGCATCACTGCGCCAGCCCACGGCCTGTCCTGCGCGGGAATGATGGCGATTTGTTCAGGCTCCCACCAGTTGAAGGCCCGGTGGTCCCAGCCGATATCAGACCTCCCGTCGGGCAGAGCCCAAACCGCGACCTCGCGTGGATCTGCGGGATCGTTCACATCAAACAGCGACACCTTGGAGCCTGTTACCTGTCCTTGCTCGGTTGCGGTGGAGCCGACGCCGAGGACTCTGCCGTTGCCGATCGGGTGGAGGTAACTTGAGAAACCCGGGATCTTGAGTTCGCCGACCACAAGTGGGTTGGTGTGATCGCTGAGATCAAGCGTATAGAACGGGTCGATTTGTTCAAAGGTGACGACGTAGCCGACGTCGCCCACAAGCCGTACCGACTGCACGGCCTCGCCCTTGCCCATGTTACCAACGGAGCCGACCTCAACCAGATCGCCGTCGTCTTCGCGCAGGATCCGTAGGAAGGTCTCTGAAGATCCCTCCCATGGTCTACCCGTGGTTGTAACCACCCGCAAGTGGCCGTCGTATTCCGACATCGAGAACTGATTGTGTAGGTAACCCGGAATCGATCCCGAGGCGGTGTAGGCGGCACTGTCGGCGGATAGTTCGAAGCGGTGGATGGAGGTTCGGTAATTGTCGAGTGCTTGTCGTAATGCTTCGGGATCTTCCTCGAAAGCCGCGGTGTCGATCCAGGATTGCGTTGTGACAAAGATCGATTCCGGGGAGGCATAGATCTTCTTTCCAGGAGCCAGAACAGCGGTGGTGGTGCCGGTGTCGATCGCTCCGTCGATTGGGATGCTCAGCACCGAAACCACTCCGAAACCGGCGAACTCGGTAGGGGCGTGCACTTGCTCACAAGTTGTGAGTAGCTCCTCTTGATTGGTGGATCCGTCGCTATCGAAACTCACAAAATGAGGAAGCCAATCCGATAATTCCGAATTCATGACCGACTCCCTATTTGTCTGAGTGGCGGCATCAACACGGCGGTCATCGGATGGATCCGATGGGTAGACGAACCCCAACCTGTGGGGCTGGCTTCGCAGGATGATCCGGGCGACACCATTGATCGATCGGGCATTCACGTAGCTGCCCTCAACGACGATGCCGGACACCAGCACAGGATCGCTGTCAGTTATTTTGACTCTGCTGATCAGGGTCAGGTAAATATTGTAGGAAGTGTTCTTCGGGAAGAGCTGGGCCCAGTTTTTGTCGTTGCGACGCGACGTCTGAGAGACGATCAGCAAGTCGTCGCCGTTCAGGAACATCTCAATGCCATAATCGGCCCAGGCCTTGTCCCGAAGGTCCAACGTGCCGGTGATTGATCGTTGTTGGGCGTCAATCACGACCAGTTGTTGATCGGCAAGCACCAAGACCCGCTTTCCGTCGGTCTTGATCATGTCGGCCTCTTCGACACCGATCTCCGCGACGTTCGTTCCCGAGAAGTTGACGCCAGCCAACATCGCGGGGCCGGTCGCTGCAGCAGCCTGAGGAGAGCTGGCTGCGGATTCCGCTTCATCTTGTGCGTCAGCCAACGCATCGGGTTCCGTGGCATCATCCATGAGGTACCAATCCGGTGACATGAATCCGTATGGTCCGACCCGCTTGGCCGCGGCAGTCCGAAGATGCTCTAGCAGATCGTCGCAATTCGCGAAGCCCGACAAGGTGGATGTGAGTCGGATTTCTGAGCTGTTGGGTGCGGTATCGGCAGGGGCTGGATCAGCGCCCAGAGATCGAGGATCATCGCCACGACAAGCTGCCGTGGCGACGGTAATTACGGCGATCATGAGCATCGCCCGACGGGCTCGTATTGCACGACTGGCTCGTGGTTTGAGCCAAGCGATCATTGTGGGCATGGATATGCTCATGGTTACCTCAGATCCGTGAGATCGACTGGACATATAGCTAAGACCCATACAACTAAGACGAAGTGCAGCCCTGTCTGGTTCCCGCCTGATTCTTGTATCTCGCTGGCCGTGATTTGTCGACGAGGTCCTCAATGCTCCAGCTGGCTGCGCTCCCGCAGGCTACGACGGACTCATCGGACACGTGAGGTCTTGGTTCCCGAGGTGATGATAGGACTCAGCCGATTTCTATTGCGTCAAGGCGGGCCAGGCTGGTTAGGTCATTGATCTGGACTCGGGCGGGTTGGCTTGAGTCGACTCTCCAGCGTCCGCTGATTGACCAGAACTCGTCGCCGTCAATCACCATGGTACGGCCGATTATCGGCATTCGCTCGGTGGGCCAACACAAAGCAATAGTCTCACTGTCGGTGAAGTCGATTCCGACCCATTCGGCTTCCTCGCTCAGGAATTCGTCCGCGAAGCATTCGTATCCGGTTACCTGAGTGCGATCGTCGGGTCCACATATGATGACCTGACCGACATCTTGCGACGTGCTTTCCAGCACGGTCTTTTCCAGTAGGGACTTTATGTTCTCGTTCTCGCCGACGTGGATGTCATCTGCGGTGACAAAGGTGCAGTCCGTCCTGCCGAGAATGTCGGTATCGGAAGTGTCGTGGTCGATTCGGCCGGTTTCAATGATCTCGTTGCCGTCGATACGCAGCACCACAGCGCCCGCCCAACTGCTGATGTGATCCTCGGTGTATGTTTCAAACGGTATGACGGCCACTTGTTCGGGTTCCCACCACAAGAAACTGTGGTGGTCCCAGCCGATATAGGACCACCCGTCGGGCAGAGTCCAAACCGCGACCTCGCGAGGATCTGCGGGATCGTTCACATCAAACAGCGATACCTTGGAGCCTGTTACCCGTCCTTGCTCGGTTGCGTCGGAGCCGACGCCGATGACACGACCGTTGCCGATCGGGTGGAGATAGCTGGAGAAACCCGGGATCTTGAGTTCTCCGACCACCCGGGGGTCTGTGTGGTCGCTGAGATCCAAGGTGTAGAACGGGTCAACCTGTTCAAAGGTGACGACGTATCCGACGTCGCCGATTAGTCGCACCGACTGCACAGTTTCGCCCTTGCCCATGTCGCCTACCGAGCCGATCTCAATCAGCTCACCTTCGCTCTCGCGCAGGACACGCAGGAAGGTCTCTGAGGATCCATCCCACGGATCGCCGGTGCTGGTAACCACCCGGAGATGGCCGTCGTATTCCGACATCGAGAACTGATTGTGCAGGTCGCCTGGGACGGACCCCGAAGCAGTGTAGGCGGCGCTGTTTGATGACAGCTCGAACCGGTGGATCGCGGTTTCACGAGCTTCCAATGCTCGCTGGGAGATATCAGGGTCCTCTGCAGAGGCTGCGACGTCGATCCATGCCTGCGTGGCAACGAACACAGACTGGGTGGAGGCGTAGGTCATTTCGCCGGGGGCTAGCACGGCTGTGGTAGTGCCAATGTCGATATCGCCATCCACCGGGATGCTCAGCACCGACAACACACCGAATCCGGCAAACACGGTGGGGACATGAACCTGCTCACAACCCAACAGTGATGTGCTGGTCTCCTCGTAGCCGCGGTTATCGAACCGCACGGTGCGAGGTAGCCAATCCGACAGCTCGGTAGCAAGTACCGCTTCGCGGTTGATTCGTGTGGCCGCATCGTGTCCCTGTTCGTTCTCCGGGTAGACGAACCCCAGATTGTGGTCGGGATGGCTTCGCACGATTATGCGGGCGACACCGTCGATCGATCGGGAATCCACGTAGCTGCCCTCAATGACAAGGCCCGATACCAGCACAGGATCGCCATCGGTCAACTCAACTCTGCTGATCAAGGTCAGGTTGGTTTGATCGTCAATGTCGTCGGGAAGGGCCCGGACTTGTGGTTCGGGGTCGTAGCTTGGCCACTGCTGTGAGACGATCAGCAGGTCATCGCCTTGCAGGAACATCTCTGTGCCTGAATCTGCCCAGGCCTTTTCTCTGAGCTTCAATCTGCCGGTGACCAGTCGCTGTTGGGCGTCGATCACGACCAGTTCGTCGTTGGCGAGAACCAAGACCCGTTTCCCGTCTGTCTTGATGAGGTCGGCTTCGTCAACACCAATCTCAGCCACGTTCGTTCCCGAGAAATTCACACCGAATAATGGCCCTGAGTTGTCCGAATCCAATGCTGCGTCCGCGCTGCGGTTTACCCGAACTCCCGAAGCAGCACTGCTGGCAGGCCCCGTGCCAGCTTCCGTGCCGCCCATCTGCGGGCCGAACCCGCCGCTTGAGTCGAATCCGTAGGGACCGACCCTTGCTGCTGCGGTGGTATGGATGTGCTGGAGCAGATCGTCGCAGTTCCCGAAGTTCGAAAGGGTGGACGTGAATCGGATTTCCGAGTGGGCTGGCACAATCCCCGCAAGCTCGCCTGTGCTGGGATCGGTGACAGAGGGATCCGCGCCACTCGGATTGGTGCCTAGCGACAGGGGGTCATCGCCTCTACACGCTGCCGCAACGACCGTAGCGATGGCGATCGTTAGAACCGCCAGGCTTGCACGCAGCCTTGACCTAGACGTTGATTCGGGTTTGCTCATGGGTTTGCCCAGCGACTCGGGTTTGCTCATGGCGGGTTTGCTCATGGCGACTTTGCCCAGTGAGGCGACTTTGCTCATGGCGGGTTTGCTCATGGCGACTTTGATCCTGACTTGAGTCAACTATACGACATTGCGACGTTATGGGTCTCCGGTTTGGTTCCTGTCAGCGGCCGGATCGCCACATCTGCGACTCGATCAGTTCGTTACCGGTAGCCATTTCTGCCGCTGTGACTCAAAAGCCGAGATGTCGGATACATGGCGCATCGTCACGGAGATATCGTCAAGGCCTTCCAGAAAGCGTTCGCGTGTGGCTTGATCCATAGCGAAAGCGGCCTCGAACTGCATTGCAGGAACCTCCACGGTCAGTCGTGCGACGTCAACCGTGATCTCGATTGTCGGGTCGACCTCAACGGCTTGCATCAGCGCCGCGCAGACATCGGCGTCCAGCGTCACCGGCACCAAACCGTTCTTGGTGCAGTTGTTGGCGAAGATGTCGGCGAAGCGTGGGGACATCACGGCTTCGAATCCGGACTGTTGTATAGCCCACACGGCATGTTCGCGTGAGGACCCAATGCCGAAGTCGGCACCGGCAAGCAGGATACGCGCTCCGGCATATCTCTCATCGTTGAACACAAAGCCGCGATCGTCGCGCCACTCCGAGAACAAGCCCTTCTCAAAGCCTGTGCGCTCAATCCGTTTCAACCAGTCCGATGGGATGATCTGGTCGGTGTCGACGTTGGTGCGGTTCAGTGGCAACGCAGTGCCGCTGACAATGTGAACCGCCTTCATCTCGGCCCCAGATCCGACGGAGTGGCAAATGTGCCAGCCACGGCGGTGGCGGCCGCGACGGCAGGGGACACCAGATGGGTTCTCCCACCCCGACCCTGGCGTCCTTCGAAGTTGCGGTTGGAGGTGGATGCTGCACGCTCGCCGGGTTGCAGCTTGTCGGGATTCATGGCCAGACACATCGAGCATCCCGGCTCGCGCCAATCGAACCCGGCGGAGCGGAAAGTCCTGTCAAGCCCCTCGGCCTCGGCCTGGGCTTTCACCCGACCCGAGCCGGGAACGACCAGCGTCCGAACGCCGCCATGCACCCGCCGACCCTCGATCACCTCGGCCGCCGCTCGCAGATCCTCGATTCGGCTGTTGGTGCACGAACCGATGAAGACGGTGTCAACCTTCACGTCTCGGATCGGGGTGCCCGGCTTCAGACCCATGTAGTCCAAAGCATGTGCCGCGGTGTTGCGTGCGGATGGATCGTCGAAACTATCAGGATCCGGGACGATGTCGTCGATTGCGATGACCTGCGCTGGGTTGGTCCCCCACGAAACCTGGGGGACGATGTCGGATCCGTCGATGACAACCTCATGGTCAAAGGTCGCATCCTCGTCACCGACCAGCGACATCCAGTCCTGAACAGCAGCGTCCCAGTCGCTGCCCTTGGGTGCCTTTTCGCGTCCTTGGAGATAGCTCAACGTCACGTTGTCGGGAGCGATCAGTCCGGCCTTGGCACCACCCTCAATCGACATGTTGCACACCGTCATACGGCTCTCCATCGACAAGTTACGGATCAGGCTTCCCCGGTACTCGATGATCTTGCCGCTCCCGCCGCCCGTGCCGATTCGGCCTATCACGGCCAATATCACGTCCTTGGCTGTCGACCCCGCGGGGAGCGCGCCGTTGATGGTGATCGCCATAGTGCCGGGCCGGGTCTGCGGCAGTGTCTGGGTGGCGAGGACATGTTCCACTTCGCTTGTCCCGATTCCGAAGGCGATGGCACCGAACGCGCCGTGTGTGGATGTGTGGGAGTCGCCACACACGATCGTCATGCCCGGATGGGTGAGTCCCTGCTCCGGGCCGATCACATGGACGATGCCCTGATCCGGGTGCCCCATCGGGTAGTTGACAACGCCGAACTCTTCGGCGTTACGTCTCAACGCTTCGACCTGTCGACGGCTGATCTCATCGGCGATCGGCTGGTCAATGTCGGCGGTGGGGACATTGTGATCCTCTGTGGCGATCGTCAGGTCCGGTCGGCGGACCTGACGCCGAGAGAGCCTCAGCCCGTCAAAGGCTTGCGGTGATGTGACCTCGTGGATGAGGTGAAGATCGATATACAGAAGGTCCGGTTCGCCGTCGCTGCCGACCTTGACGACATGTCGATCCCAGATCTTTTCGCTGAGTGTGCGTGCTGTCATCTGTGTGTTTTCCTGTTGGTTCGCCTGGATTGCGCCTCCATGGTTACGTTGCGTATGAGATCAACGAAGGGCTTTACAAAAACGTCGGGCCTGGTGACGCAACCAGCGTGGGTTATTGGTATGTGAGTGATTCGTGCCTGAGGCAGCTGTGACGCCAGCACGTGTTGGGTTCCGGCGTCAACGACTTGGTCCAGGGTGGTTACCGCTATGCCCACCGCCGCGTTGATCCCCGACACCCAGGAGCGACTGTCAAACCTTGCCAGCTCGCCGCCAGCCTCCAGTAGGGCTGGTAGTTCAGCGGACCCGATTTCTGTTGCGAACCATCGCAGTGGCTCGGTGTCACCAGGACGCGAAGCGACCCTAAATCCACGCGCAAGCAATGCCAGTTGCCGGCGCCGACTCAATGGTTTCGTGAGTGGGGCGACCGCACCTGCGGTGTGCAATAGTCGGGTTTGGCGGGCGCTTCTCGGTAAACGGGCCCAGGTCGCCGCCAAGACGACACCGTCGACTAACTCCGGGTGGTCGCGGGCGACGAGTTGGGCCACGGCACCTCCCATGGAATATCCGACAACCACTATGGGGTTTTCGCACCTCATCGTGTGCAACATGGCCGCCACGTCATCCGCGGCATCAACAAGCCTGAACCGGCTCCGGCTACGGATTCCTTGACCGTGACCACGATGATCGATGCTGATGACGTCGGCGAACTCTGCGAGAGGCTCATAGACCCGGAACCAGTTCAATGCACCGGTGACCGACCATCCGTGAAGCAATATCAAGGTGGGGCGATGCTTTGGGTATGCGTCACTGAGTTGGCGCACGAAAGTCGTGCCACGTCCAGACAACTCCAAGGAATATCCAACCGGCAGACGTGGGCGGCCGGTGCTGGGATCGCCTTGCTCGAATCTTTCGTCACCGGACCGAAATAGCTTCGTCGGGGCTCTCAGAACGTCATCACTAGTTGCCGTTGTGGTGTCTGACGCGTGGGTGGGGGCGGTCAGAATGTCATCACTGGTTGCGGTTGTGGTGTCTGACGCATGGGTGAGGGCCGACCCGGGTGCGTCTGGGTCACCGAAAACGCAGTCAGGTCGAGGCGATGGCATCGTGCACTTGTAGGACGCTGCGAGCGGTTTTGGGTTCCGCAGTTGCATAGAACGCCTTATTCGATTGCAACGACAACGACCTTCATTGTCGCTCCCGTGGGTGTGTTGAATGTCACTACGTCCTTCACCGACGCTCCCAGCAGGGCCGCCCCCATAGGTGAGCGAGGCGAAACCACAGTCACGTCGCTGGACTGCTCCTCAATCGATCCGACCAGGTATTTTTGGGTTTCGTGTTCGCCGTGGTGAAGCACTGTCACAGTTGTTCCAGTTCGAACGGTCTCAGAATCCTTGCCGCCAACCACGATCTCGGCATAATCGAGAATGTGCGCCAGGTGCAGAATTCGGCCCTCCATCCTGCCCTGCTCCTCTTTGGCTGCGTGATAGTCGCCGTTCTCGGACAGGTCGCCGAGCTCTCGTGCGGATTCGATCTTGCGTGCGATGTCAATGCGACCGCGGGTGGTGAGGTCGCGATGCTCGGCGGCGAGCCGATCGAAGGCGGCTTGCGAAAGCTGTTGTACCTCGGCCATGCCATCAACGCTACCTACCCGAGGCATCGATTGGGTAGCTGCACGACACCGCCCAAGATCGAGCAGAACGTGAATCGGTGCTGTCATTCGCGCCCGGAAATCCCCGCCGGTAGACTTATGTGAAGCGAACACCGAGCGAGAGTATGAAGGGTCGCGGAGATGGCGCACCGAGTCGCAGTCGTGGGGGGTGACGGGATCGGTCCCGAAGTCGTCGCAGAGGGACTCAAAGTTGTTGCTGCGGCGGGTGTTGATCTCGATGTCGTTGATTACGACCTCGGAGGCGAGCGTTATCTTCGCGACGGTGTGGTCCTGCCTGATGAGATCGTCGCTGAGTGGCGCAGTTTTGACGCGATTTACCTCGGCGCCGTCGGAACACCCGCCGTTGCGCCCGGCGTGATCGAGCGAGGGCTCTTGTTGAAGATGCGGTTTGATCTTGACCTCTACGTCAATCTGCGGCCTTTCGTCGCGGACACCCATGACTTTGTGGTGATCCGGGAGAACACCGAGGGCACCTACACCGGCGAGGGTGGGTTCCTACGCCGCAACACACCTCATGAGATCGCAACCCAGGGCTCGGTCAACACCCGTCATGGCGTGGAGCGGGTTTGTCGCTACGCCTTTGACCTCGCCACGAAGCGCAACGGTCACGTCACGCTGGTTCACAAGACCAACGTGTTGACCTATTCGGGTGACCTTTGGCAGCGCACATTCAACGACGTTGCAGTCGATTATCCCGGCTGCAGTACCGCCTACAACCACGTTGACGCAGCCTGTATCTACTTCGTGCAAGACCCGCAGCGCTACGACGTCATCGTCACCGATAACCTCTTCGGTGACATCCTGACCGATCTCGGCGGCGCCGTCTCCGGTGGCATCGGCCTGGCACCGACAGCAAACATCAACCCCGAAGGGGTGTCCATGTTCGAACCCGTGCACGGTTCGGCACCCGACATCGCCGGCACCGGCAAGGCCAACCCGATCGCGGCTGTACTATCGGCCGCCATGATGCTTGATCACCTAGGTGAAGGCTCCACGGCGGAACGGATTCGCGTTATATGTTCCGGTCATGCCTGCATGACCGGCACCACATCGCACATCGGGGACGCCATAGTCGCCCGTCTGTGATCGGCTCACCGTCCGAACCACGTCCGCATGAAATCACCCGCAATTCCTGACACCCCGTCGGCTTCATAAGCCAGGAGGATCCGCCCATGCCGATAACGCCCACGCCCAACATCTGGATGAATGGCGAGATGGTGCCCTGGAACGACGCAAAGATCCATGTGCTCACCCACACCCTGCACTACGGCACAGGGGTGTTTGAAGGTATCCGTGCATATGAGACAGCTGATGGACCAGCTCTGTTTCGTCTCACCGACCACATCAAACGCCTATACGACTCTGCCCGGATACTCGGGATGGTCATGCCTTTCTCGGTGCCTGAGATTGTGCAGGCATGCAAAGACGTCGTTGCCGACTCGGGCCTGTTGGAGTGCTACCTACGTCCGATCGCCTACTACGGCTACGGCGAGATGGGACTCGCAACCACTGACTGCAACATCGACATCGCCATCGCTGCGTGGCCATGGGGCGCCTACCTCGGTGACGACGCCGCTACCCGAGGTGTGCGCATGAAGATCAGTTCCTGGAACCGCCATGATCACAACATCATGCCGCCGTCGTCGAAGACCACCGGCAACTATGCCAACTCAACGCTCGCCAAGATGGAGGCGCTGCGGGCGGGATACGACGAAGCGATCATGTTGAACAGTGTGGGGCTGGTGAGCGAATGCTCTGGCGAGAATCTGTTCTGTCGCAAAGGCGACGTTGTGATCACACCGCCGATCAGCTCGGGTGCCCTTGCCGGGATAACCCAGGATTCGGTGACCCGACTCGCCCAAGATCACGGCATTGAAATCAGGATCGGCGACATGTCCCGCAGCGATCTGTACACCGCCGATGAGATCTTCGTAGTCGGCACAGCCGCTGAGATCAGCGCGGTCAACTCCGTCGACGACCGGCCTATCCGTTGTCCGGGCCGGTGCACCTCAACGTTGGCTACGGCGTACGCTGAACTGGTTCGCGGCAAGAACCCGAAGTATGCAGCCTGGAATGAACTGGCGGCCTGAGATCGTGTCCACTGCTCGCGTCGCGGCTGGCCTATCCGTTGTCCGGGCGGGTGCACCTCAACGTTGGCTACGGCGTACGCTGAACTGGTTCGCGGCAAGAACCCGAAGTATGCAGCCTGGAATGAACTGGCGGCCTGAGATCGTGTCGACTGCTCGCGTCGCGGCCGTGATGTTCTAAGGGAGCAGCCGACGTGATATCGCGATCTTCGTCAACGCTGCGTGTTCCTAGTGCGGGTGTTGATAGATCTCCGCGCCACGACCCTGCGTGGCCGCTGCACGTCGACATCTATGACACCACCCTGCGTGATGGCAGTCAGCTTGAGGGGATATCACTCACCGTTGATGACAAGCTCAGGATCGCCGAGCAACTCGATCATTTGGGCGTGGCCTACATCGAGGGTGGCTGGCCTGGTGCCAACCCCAAAGACGACGAGTTCTTTGCCCGAGCCCGAGACGAGCTTCGCTTCGACACCTCGGAGTTCGTGGCGTTCGGCTCCACCCGCCGGCCCCGTGGCAAGGTCGACTCGGATTCGACGCTCACCAATCTGGTGGGAGCGGGCACCGCGGTGGTGTGCATTGTCGGCAAGTGCTGGGACTATCACGTCACCGAAGCACTGGCGACTTCCCTCAACGAGGGCGTGGAAATGGTGGCCGACTCGGTCGCATACCTGAGAGCGCGAGGCAAGAGGGTGTTCTTTGATGCCGAGCATTTCTTCGACGGATACCTGCGCAATCCCGAGTACTCGCTTCGTGTAGTTGAGGCCGCGGCCTTGGCGGGTGCGGAAGTGGTGGTGTTGTGCGACACCAACGGCGGCACCTTGCCTCCCGACGTCGAGACCGCTGTGGCCGCAGTGGTAGGCAACATCGATTGTCGGGTCGGGATCCATCTCCACAACGACACCGGCTGCGGCATAGCCAACGCATTGGCCTCGGTGCGCGCCGGGGCCACCCAGGTACAGGGCACGATCAACGGCTACGGTGAAAGAGTCGGGAACTGCGACCTGGTTCCGATCATCGCGAACCTTGAACTCAAGATGGGGATTCGCTGCTTGCCCGATGGTCGCCTGAACAGGCTCACCTCGGCTGCTCATCACGTTGCCGAGCTCGTCAATTTCTCCGTCGATCCTCAGCAGCCCTATGTTGGTGCCACTGCCTTCGCGCACAAGGCCGGGCTGCATACCTCAGCGCTTGCGCGCACCGCGGATGCCTATGAGCATGTTGATCCCACAGCGGTCGGCAACGACACCCGGGTGCTCGTGTCGGAGATGGCGGGACGTTCCACTCTTGAGATGAAGGCCAAGAGTCTCGGCATCGTGATCAGCGCCAAAGCGCTCGGCGAGGTTGTGGACACTCTCAAGAAGCTGGAGCACGAGGGTTACCACTTCGAAGCTGCGGATGCATCACTGGAGTTGCTGATGCGTGGGGCGGCCGGCTGGGAGCAGCCCTACTTTCGACTTGAGTCGTTTTCGGTGGATATGGCGCATCGCTCCGGGACAGGAGCTCGGGCATGGAACGACGTCGCTGTTGATATCAACACTGAGGCCATTGTGAAGCTCTGGGTCGGCGGCGAGCGCTGCATGGCCTTGGGCGAGGGAAATGGCCCCGTCAATGCTTTGGATTCGGCTCTGCGTTTGGCTCTTGATGGGCGCTACGACGGGCTCGATCGCATATCACTAACGGATTTCAAGGTCCGAGTTCTAGACACCGCCCGCGGCACTGGTGCGGTAACACGTGTGCTGATCCGCTCGACCGACGGTAAGCGTGAGTGGTCCACCATAGGTGTCAGCGAGAACATCATCGAGGCGTCTTGGCAGGCGCTGATGGATTCCATCGTGTTCGGTCTGCTGCATTCTAACTGACCGCTGCGTTGTCCTGTTTGATTGCGGGTCTTTGATTGCGACGTTGTCGTTGATTGCTCCTCTGGTCGGTTCTGAGGCTTTGTTTGGTGCCGGGTCGGTTCCGCTCGGTGAGTGACCGTTAGCCTCGGCTTGGTGAATGCTCCTCGTGTCCGGTTCGCGCCAGCCCCGACCGGTTACCTGCACGTCGGCAGCGCACGATCGGCGCTGTTCAACTGGCTCTATGCGCGTGGTCACGGCGGCACGATGGTGTTGCGAATCGAAGACACCGATGCGTCGCGCAAGACCCAAGCCTTCGTGGACGCCATCCTGGAGCCGCTCAGATGGCTGGGCATCGACTGGGACGAGGGCCCGTACTTCCAAAGCGACCGGACCGAATCCCATGTCTGTGCGGTCCAGCGTCTGGTTCGTAGCGGCTGGGCATACAACTGTGATCTAACCCGCGACGAGATTATTGCCCTGTGTCGTTCATCGGGCTTGCCTGAGGGCTACCACGGATGGTCTCGTGACCGTGACGTTCAAGACGGCCCCGGTGTGGTTGTCCGGTTCCGGGTGCCCAACGATCAACAGGTGGTCGTAAACGACATCGTTCGTGGACGCGTTGAGTTCGCAAGCCACACGATCGAGGACTTTGTCATCAGGCGAGGCAACGGAACCCCGACCTTCCATATCGCCAACACCGTCGACGATCACGACATGGGCATAACGCACGTGATTCGTGGCGAGGATCTGCTCAACACAACGCCCAGGGTGCTGCTGTTGTGGCGCGCGCTCGGCTACGGAGACCCTCCGAACTACGCCCATCTTCCGTTGCTGGTGAATGCCCAGCGCAAGAAGCTGTCGAAACGCCGTGACGACGTGGCGCTGGGGACCTACATGGCTCGCGGGTACCTGCCCGAGGCCATGGTCAATGCTCTGGCTCTGCTGGGTTGGGGACCGCGCGACGGGGTCGAGATCCGCCCGATCGCAGAGATCGTTGAGTTGTTCACGCTGGCTGAGGTGAACCGGTCGCCCGCGTTTTTTGATATCGACAAGCTCAACCACCTCAATGCTGCCTACATAAAGGCGCTCCGGCCTGCTCGGTTCGCGGAACTGGTAGAGCCCTATCTGTTGGGCCCGGATGTGGGTTGGCCAGTCGAGGCCTACCGCGCCGAGGTGGTCGAGGCGCTGGCACCCGATATCCAGCAGCGTATCTCGGTGCTGTCAGAAGCTCCGCAGTGGCTGCGCTGGCTGTTCGTTGACGGGATCGATAGCTTCGACCAGCGATCGTGGACCAAAGCGATGATCAAGGGCCGTGCGGCCGCCCGTGTGATTGACGAGGTCGCCGAAGCGCTGCGTGAATTGGACTTCAAGAACCCAGACGAGATCGAAGCCGCGGTAATGGGTGTCGGAAACCGTCTGACGGCTGAGCTCGGTAGCCGGGTGATGTCACAGGCACCGGTGCGGGTCGCGCTAACCGGTCATAGCGCTGGCATTCCGCTGTGGCGGGCTATGACCCTGTTGGGTCGCGATGCTTGCCTCGCCCGCTTGGCCGCTGCTCGTTCCCGACTGTTGTAATAACCCGACTGTTATAGCACCCAGCGCGATGAGCTGGCTATGACCCTGTTGGGTCGCGATGCTTGCCTCGCCCGCTTGGCCGCTGCTCGTTCCCGACTGTTGTAATAACCCGACTGTTATAGCACCCAGCGCGATGAGCTGGCTATGACCCTGTTGGGTCGCGATGCTTGCCTCGCCCGCTTGGCCGCTGCTCGTTCCCGACTGTTGTAATAACCCGACTGTTATAGCACCCAGCGCGATGAGCTGGCTATGACCCTGTTGGGTCGCGATGCTTGCCTCGCCCGGCTGGCCGCTGCTCGTTCCCGACTGTTGTAACAACCCGACTGCTATAGCACCCAGCGCGATCAGCTGGGTTTTCTGGGTAGTTCAACTGGGTTGCTGGGAACTTCGTTACTGGGGACTTCGGTAGTCCTGGGAACTTCGGTAGCCTGCAAGCAACCTTCGGGGATGGTGTAATAGGTAACACTACTGGTTCTGGTCCAGTCATTGGGGGTTCGAGTCCTCCTCCCCGAGCCGATTGATCCGAGCAACACCACACCGGTGTGGCGCGCGGCAACGCCAAACGACAACTGCATCTGGTTATGCTCGCTGAGCCAGCCGCCTCTGGTGGTAACACACAGGCCCCGTTCGTCTAGCGGCCGAGGACGCCACCCTCTCAAGGTGGTAGCACGGGTTCAAATCCCGTACGGGGTACCCAATACACACCGGCGACTCAAGTATCCGCCACAGCGGTGTCGTCGCTGGGAGGCGATGAATTTGCGGCCTCAATTGGAGGCAGACCGAACCCTTCCTAGGTACTGGCGTCGCTTACCGCTCACACATGGCATTCTCTACGTTGCGTCGGAGCTGTGTTGTGGATCTAGGGTGATTCACCCAGCCACCACAACACGCATGGCGTCTATGGACTTCTGGTCGCCCAGCACCACGAGAACATCGCCTGGGTTCACTCTCGTATCCGGATTTGGGGCAACGACATAGACGTTGTCGGTGCGGATGGCCAGGGTCAGCGCATGGTGGGTGCTGGTGGCGAATGTGTCGCCGAGCCGACGGTTGAGCACCGGTGATCCGTCCGAGACAGCAATCTCAACGATTTGCATACCTTGGGTCTCGCCGTGGAGTGCCTCATCCATGAAATCCGCAAGGGTCGGGTGCAGAGCCAGAGCACCCATTCTTGCTCCGCCGATCTCGTAGGGACTAACGACTCGATCCGCTCCCGCTTGGTGGAACTTAGCTGTGTTCGCCCGTGAGCGGGTGCGCGCGACGATGAACAAATCGGGGTTCAGGGCCTTGGCGGACAACGTGACATAGAGGTTGTCCGGGTCGGAGTCAAGTGCCGTGATCAGCGTACGCGCCCGGTCTACCCCTGCTCGGCGCAAGGTTTCATCGTCGGTCGCCTCACCGGTGATCTGCAGATGGTCGCTCTGCGGTTTCGATAGTTGGTCTATCACCACGCATGTGACGTCGTGATGACCGATGTACCGAAGGATCGCTTGGCCCACACGGCCTGCCCCGACAAGGATGACATGGTCAGAAACTTGATCAATCATGCGTTGTGTTCTCCGGAGACGAAGACTGTCATTGAATGTGCCCGCCATCAGGGACTCCACGAACACGCCGAGGGTGTATAGGACAGCCCCCACGCCGAACACGACAAGCAGCAGGGTGAAGACCCTGTAGCCGCGGTCAATTCGGGCGGTTGGTCCGATCTCGCCGAACCCTACGGTGGTGACCGTTATGGCGGTCTGGTAAAGAGCATCAAAGAGGCTCAACCCAAGCAGCCGATAACCGATCACGCCGAATGCCGTGACGGTGCAGAATGTGGCGAGGCTGATCTGCACCCGCCTCCACGGATCCGATTCCGATGGTGAGATTCGGAGCCGAAGGCCTCGAAGAGGGAACTTCACTGCCGCCGACGTCTCGGCGCTGTGTGCCAGTCGAGGCCTGGCTGATGCATCATCCAGGATTCGGCGATGCGTCCCCCTTCGATCCGGTAATCGCCGATGGTGGAGATCACCATCGGGTCACCGGTCGTGAGACTCACGCCCAGCAGGGTCAGGCGGGCGTATACGTGATCGCCTACTTGTTCGATGTGGTCAATGCGCACCTCGGTACCGGTCGTGTTGCGGGTGGCATCACCCACCGATCGTCGGTAACCGGACGGTGTTTGGTAAGTCGTGCCCTCGCGTGTGTGACGAACAAACGATTCCGTCAACAGTTCCTCAAAAGTGTCGGATCGCTCACCGAGCCAGACGAGGTTCCACAACCGCAAAACTAGATCCACACCCGTTTCGCCGGAACCGAACGGGTCACTATGGCTGTCGTCAACCCCACAAACGGGTTGGCTGGGTTCGGTTGGGGATTGCTCGGTCATCGGGATCGTTGGCTGTTAAGTCCGCGCAACAGTAGTTGAGCCATCAGGCCACAATTTCTGTAAGGGATTGCTGGCACTGTAAGGGATTTCTGGTCACAGCGGTGGGACATGAGTGGCACGGATCCGGTTGTGCCAGAGGCCCCCGATGGCTGTGGCGACTAGGACAAGAACACCAAGCGCGGCGAGTGTGTGACGGATTCCGAAGCGATCCGCGAGCAGCCCGATCGGCAGCGTCACGAGACCCAACGCGCTGAAGCTGAGCATCAGCAAAGACTGGACCCGACCGTGGTACTCCATAGCCGACAGCGAGATGGCAAGCGAGCCGTTGAGCGACTGAAACGCAGACATAGCCGCACCGACCAAAGCCATTACAACCACTGCACCCCAGAACCAGGGACTTGTTGCGAAACCGATGAGCGACGCTCCCAGCACCACTGCGGCGAGCGTGTGACGGCGTTGCAACCTACCTGGGGTGGTGTCGGCGAGCACGATGGACACGATGACAGCCCCTAGCGCGGCCGCGGTCGTCATCAGACCCAAAGAGGCGGCATCACGACCGAAGAGGTCCCCCACAACCACGGGCAAAAAGACCTGAACCGGAAACCCGAACACGACTGTGGCCATAGACATCACGATGATTCTCATCAGGTCGCTGCGAGCACGGACGTATCTGATGGCGTCGCTGAGATCCTTCAGAGGCCCGCCGGGTCGGCGAAGTGATGGCCCGCTACGAGGAAGCAGCATTGTGAGCACGACCGAAACGCCCGAAAGAACCGACCCGATGAAAAAGACACCTCCGAGGCCGACCCAGACCACGCCGATCAGCGTTCCCGCGATCGCAGGACCCAGGATCCGGGTGGCCTGCAAGCTCATCGTAGACAACATCACCGCGTTGGTCAGCCGGTCTCTTTGTACGAGTTCCGCGATCATCGCCATCCGGGCGGGTGCAAGCAACGAGATCGCCGCCCCACCCAGTATCGCCGCGGCTACCACCATCCAGTAGGCGACCATTCCCGTCTTGACGGCGGTACCCATCGCCACAGCGGTCAGCGTGTTTACCAGCTGGCAACCGATCATGACTGCACGTTTGTCGACCCGGTCTGCGAGCACACCACCGACGGGGATCGCAACGAGCCCGGCAAGGCCGAAGCCGAGCATCACCCCGCCGAGGGCAGCGTTGGTCCCGGTGATCTCATATGTGAGCCATGCTCGGGCGATCTGTTGCACCTGCATAGCCAAAAAGACGAAAGTGCCACCCCACCAGAGCCGCCGGAAGGTCACGATTCCGAGGCTGTCGAATCGTGAGCTCGTCACTCGGGTGCCGCCTCAAGTCTCGACACGATTCTCGGGTTGGTCATCTCGGTGACCGTAGACGCAGATATGGCCTGCACCGACATCTCTGGGCGTGTCCACACATCGTCTGCTCACCCTGCTGCCGGGGCACAGCGGTGCCTGGCAGCGGAGACCACCCATCCCACACCAGGTGTGCTCACCCTGTCGTCAGGGGCACAGCGGTGCCTGGCAGCGGAGACCACCCATCCCACACCAGGTGTGCTCACCCTGTCGTCAGGGGCACAGCGGTGCCCAATCTTGCGAATTTCGTGACCCGCCGCGAACATCATGGGATGCAGCATCTCTACGAACCAACCGAGATTCGATAGTGTCGACCCTGCTCAGCGACATTCGTGTGGTTGACCTAGCTGGCTATCTTGGTGAAGCCACCGGCCGTGTACTGGTTGATCTAGGTGCTGAGGTAATAAAAGTTGAGCCCCCTCAAGGCTGCGAGTCTCGCCGCGTGGGACCATTTCGCGACACCGACGGTGAGTCGCTTCACTGGCAGGCCTGGGGCCGCGGCAAAAAGAGTGTGGTGGCCGATCTCACCTCCCGAACGGATCAGGCCTTGGTGCGTGCGCTCATTGCCAGCACCGACATTCTCATCGACACCGCCGAGCCCACCGAACTCTCAGCCGTCGGTCTCGATCCCGACGTTCTAGCCAAGGAGAACCCCGGCCTTATCCATGTGAGCGTTACGCCGTTCGGTCTGACCGGACCCCGAGCCGGCCATCGGGGCACCGACATGACGCTTTCTGCTGCAGGCGGCTTCTTGAACCATCAGGGCGACAAGGACCGACCCCCGATACCGATCGGGTTCCCGGAGACCTCCAATCACGGTGCGGTGCAGGCCGCCGCGGATGCTCTGGCTGCCTTGTACGAACGTGACCGGTCGGGGCTCGGGCAGCGACTGGACGTGTCGATGCAAGCCGCTGTGGTCGGAACTTTGTTGTGGAGCAGCAGCTACGCCGTGATCGACAAGAACCCCGGGTTTACTGCCGATGATCGCGCCGACGGCGGTTCCGACCGTGGTGGCGAAGTGGTTCCCGGTGTGCGCAACCTGGTGCTGGAGGCCTGCGCCGACGGTCATGTGGTGTTGATTTTCGTCTTGGGCGAACAGGGGAACAAGGCCTTCGCTGGCACTATGGCCTGGGTCGAGGAGGACGGCTATCTCGACGCCGATTTGTGCGGGCGGAATTGGGTGAACTGGATCTCTGAGATGCAGTCCGGTGAGTTGGCGGTGTCCGACGGACAACGGGCGATTGAGGCCGTTGTCGCATGGCTCAAGACGAAGACGAAAGCCGAATTGATGCAACGGTCACTGCGTGACAAGTTGCTGATCGCGCCGTGCAACACCGCCGCTGATCTGTTGGCCGATCCGCAGCTCCAAGCCCGCGATTTTTGGGTTGAAGTGGACGGGGTTGTCCACCCCGGCCCGTTCATTGCTATGGACGCAACACCGATCACATACTCTGCCGGTGCGCCCGCTCTGGGAGCTCATCAACATTTGCTGCGGACCGACGATTCGGAACCCGAACTGAGCCCGACACCCGAACCGAGCCGGACACCCGAACCGAGCCCGCCTCGCTCAGCGCGTGTTCGTGGCCCGATCTTCGCCGGGCTGAGGGTTGCTGACTTCACCTGGATGGCAGCTGGCCCGCTCATCACCCGTGAACTCGCTAACCACGGGGCGACGGTTGTGCACGCCGAAACGATGACCAAGGTCGACACTATGCGGTGGCTACCCCCGTTTCAGGACAACGAAATCGACCCCGACGCGGCCCTGCCCGCCGCCAACGCAAACCAGTCGAAGCTCGGGCTCGCATGTAACTTCGCGGCTCTTGAAGCGCGCACGGTTATCGAGCGGCTGATCCGCTGGGCCGATGTGATCGTTGAGAACTTCCGCCCCGGAACAGCAGGCCGGAACGGCTTCGATTGGGAACACGTCCACAGGCTCAACCCCGGTGCGGTGATGTTGTCGACGTCAATGCGGGGGCAGACCGGACCGGAGTCGTCATTCACCGGGTTCGGACTGCAGGGGGCGGCTCTGGGCGGTTATGCCGCCATTACCGGCTGGCCCGATCGTTCGCCCATCGCCCCGTGGGGTGCCTATACCGATTTCGTATCGCCGAGGTTCGCGTTGGCGGCGCTAATAGCCGCTATCCGTGAGCGCAACCGGACCGGTAAGGGCCAATACCTTGATCTTTCCCAGAACGAGGCGGGTATTCATTTCCTCGCGCCGATGATTCTGGACTACACAGTCAACGGTCGAGTCCGGCAGCGGGTGGGATACTCAGGTGAGGATGGTGCCCCCAGCGGGGTGTTCAGGGGAGAGGGCCGCGAGCGTTTCATTGTCGTGTCCGCCGTGGAAGACTCGCACTGGGCTGGCGCACGCACCGTGATCGCACCGCTGCGAGAACCGCGATTCGATGATCTCGATTCGGAGGCCCGCCGCGAGCGTCGCGCCGAGATTGAGGCTGTCTTCACGACATGGATGGTGAACCGGGACGTGTTCGAAACGGCAGAGGCTCTGCTTGCTGCTGGCTGCCCAGCGTATGCCTCGTTGCGCCCCACCGATCTCATTCGTGATCCCCAACTCAAGCATCGTGATTTCTTTGTGCCGTTGCCCCATCGCGTGATTGAAGCCAGATTTGATGGTCCGGTAACTCTGTTCTCGGCCACGCCCGCTGTGCCATGGCGGGCAGGACCCACGATCGGGGAGAATACCGAGGAGGTACTTCGGGATCATCTGGGATTCCACGACGAAGAGATAACAGATCTGGCTACGGCAGGGGTCTTGACGTGATTCCGCAATTGGTGCCTGTGGAAACGGGCGATTGGAAATGGCGATGACTACACCGGGAGGCAATCTGAATCGGGCCAGATTCAACGCCGGTGAGAATATGATTTCCCCGACCACGATTTCGCCCGACTATTCGTCAGGGTGGCGCTGTCAGCGACCGCACGCCTGATTGAATGCGGGTTGATGAGCAGCCCGGGGATTGTCCGCCGTCGGCGGGGTGACGACCGCACGCCCGATTGAATGCGCATTGACTGGTCTGTTGCTATGGGTCAGGTGACGAACTGCTACTTGTAGTGGCCCACATTGTGCACAATGTGGCAACCAAAACTCCCAAGGCGTTGTCTCTCAAGGTGTCTATAGCGGCCCGGGCTTCAACCCGGTACATGTCTGCGCGACATCAAATGGTCGGGACGGCGGGATTTGAACCCACGACCCCCTGCTCCCAAAGCAGGTGCGCTACCTAGCTGCGCCACGTCCCGAAACTTGGTGTTGACTGTACTTGTCGCTATTCACTTACTGCTTGTCGTGAGGCTGTTGCGTGTGAGTAGATCAATTGTTCAAGTAGCGGCCGGTCGTCAACTGCCGGGTTAGCGGTTGCGGGGCAGCCCCAGATGCATCTCGGCTATGAGGTTACGGCTGATCTCGCTTGTGCCGCCGTAGATGGTGGTGACCGGCGAATGACGAACATGTTCTTCAACCAACCCACCGAGCGGAGCGTCCGCGTTGTGATGCGTCAACAGCCCGTCTGGGCCCAACAGGTCCTGGAGTTCTTGGCAGTGACGTTTGTACGCCTCCGACGAGAACAGTTTGGTCATCGACCCTTCGACCCCGAACATGACACCCGATGAGGCGAGCGATGCCGTGTGATAGGCAAGACTTCGGCAGACCTCAACGTCAATCATGGCGCGCAACAGCGTTTCACGCACGGTCGGGTCATCAAGCATGGCTGACCCGTCGGGCATCGACTGTGTGCGAATCCACGAAATCGCAGCGTCAATCACCGGCGGTGATGGAAGCTGCCCACCTGTGACTCCACGTTCATATTTGAGTGCGGTCTTCATCACCTCCCAGCCTCCGTTGATCTCCCCAACCCGATACCGATCAGGTAGCCGCACGTCGTCATAGAACGTTGCGTTGGAGCGCTCGGTCCCCATCGTGTGCACGGCTTGGATCTCGATCCCGGGAAGGTCCAGCGGCACCACGAAGAATGTCAGCCCCCGGTGTTTGGCAACATCGGGATCGGTGCGTGTCAACAAGAGTACGTAATCGGCGATGTGGGCTAGCGTCGTCCACATCTTCGAGCCGTTGATGATCCATTCGTCCCCGTCACGCACCGCACGCGTTCGCGCTGCTGCCACATCGGAGCCCGACTCCGGTTCGGAGTAGCCGAAGCAACCGAGGAGATCACCTTCGAGCATTCCAGGCACGATGTTGTGTTTGCAGAATTCGCTTCCGTGCACGAGCAACACGATCGCCACGATGATGGTGACGGCCATGGCGTCAAAGGGCGCACCTGCCAACTGAAGTTCCTCAACAAGCACGGCCAGCTCCAAGGGATCACGACCGCCGCCGCCGAGTTCCGCTGGCACAGCGGCACGCAGCCAGCCAAGTTCCCCCATGGCCTTGTGCATTGCCGGTGCATGAATCGTGCCTTCTCGGGTGGCCGCTAAGACCTCAGCTGTGAGCTGATCGGCAAGAAACGCCTGCACTTCGGCGCGGAATCTTTCTGCTTCGGGTGGGAATGAGAACTCCATCAGATACTCCCGCGGTTGGCATCCGCGTTGTGGGTTTTCCTGTTGGCAGGTTCTTTGGGGTGGGTTTCTTTGATGGCAGTTTGTCTGCCAAACTCGATGGTGCCCAAGCGACGAAGTTCAGTGCTGGGCCCGCCAAGTTGAAGGATCCAGGCGGTCGCCCGTCTATGAAAGAGTTGCACGTCGTACTCCTCGGCGTAGCCGTAACCGCCGTGATACTGCAACGCTCGGTCGGCTGCGAACCGTCCTGTCTCGGCGGCGAAGACCAGCGCCATGGCGGCGAGGCGGGACGCGTCCCGCCGGTTGGTGTCCAGCGCCCACACCGCCCGATGTGCGAGCAAACGTGCACCCTCGGCGCGGGTGGAGGCATCGGCAAGCCCGTGCTGGACGGCTTGGAACGTGCCGACGGCGACGCCGAACTGCTGGCGCTGTTGCACATAGCCAACCGTGATCTCCAGAACCCGACGGGCCAGCCCGGCATAGGCCACCGCGGTGAGGGCACGCCATTCATCCACAGCACGTTCGAACAGAGATCCTGCGGCTCCGAGGACAACTGCGTCATCCAGGCATCGGTTCGCGATGGGAAGATCCCCGGTGTTGCGCGCCGAGATTCCCGGTGCGTCGTTGCAGGTGCACACGATTTGGTCGCCGACCAGAGCAAGTACGATGTCGGCGACGGCACCAGCAGGGACGAGTGTGGCGTCATTACCCGCCATCGGCGGCCTCAGGGCGAGCGTGGCGATCTGGGAACCGTTGACGACAGCACGGATGTCGGGATGTGTGGGCGCCACCTGGTGCAACAGTCGGGAGGCAACTGTGTGCTCGATCATCGGCACGGGCGCCAAAGCCGCGCCAAACACCTCCGCGACGACCGCGACGGTGGCCAGAGCGGCGTCGGCACCGCCGACATCGCTGGGAAGCGACATTCCTGTCGCCCCTATGGCGGCCAGTGCTTCCCATATCCGACGGTCGAAACCGAGTGGCTCCGCGGCCCGGACAGCCTCCATGGGTGATTCCTTGGCGAAGAAGTCGGCGAAAGCGTCATGGACGGCCTCATCATCTGCGTTGAATATGGTCCGCATATAAAGGCCATTGTGTCGGTTGCGCGCACCAAACGGACCCCAAACTGCCGCCCGCCGACACGCTTGGGGTACCCGTAGCGGTCGGTTGTGCGCACCAAACGGACCCCAAACTGCCGTGTTTCCGCATGACAGGGTCGCGGGTAGCATTAGCTGAAGTCAATACAACCGGAATCATTACAACCGGAATTCTTGCAAAGGGAGGCCCGATGCGTCTGCAACTGGCACTGAACGTGAGTGACATTGATGGGGCCGTGGATTTCTACTCGAAGCTCTTTGACACCGAACCGTCCAAGCGCAAACCGGGCTACGCCAACTTCGCGGTCACAGATCCGCCTCTCAAGCTCGTACTATTCGAAAACCCTGATGGCGGCGGCACGCTGAATCACCTGGGCGTGGAGACCGAGACCGCCGGACAGGTCACCGAAACCGAGGCGCGGCTTGAACAGAGCGGACTTGCTCCCACGGGCGTCAACGACACGGTCTGCTGCTTTGCCAACAAGACCGAAACTTGGGTAATCGGTCCCGACAACGAGCGGTGGGAGTACTACGTCAAGAACTCCGACACCGAAGAGTACGGAACCGGAGAATACAGCGCCGACACGATTTCTGAGATCGCAGCCTGCTGCAACTGACAAGAAAGCCACACGCGAGGTGATCAAGAACACCACACGCGAAGTGATGTGAGAACCCTGCAGCTAGCTGCTACTACCGGGGGATGGCCCTCCAGGCAATCGTAGGGTCGAAACCGGGTTCACGGGGCAAGCCGAGGGTCCGCTCCGCGACGTTGTTTCTGATCACCTCGTTGGTGCCGCCACCGATCGATACTGCGAAGCGCCCCATCAACTCGATCTGGCTCCAATGAGCGTATTTTGTGTCGTCCACAAGCCCGGCCGCCCCTCCTATGGTCATCGCCAGATCACCCGACAAGGCCCGGTTCATCGCGGCCGTCAGCTTGATCAGACCTGGATCGATCGGGGGTGGGTCACCCCGGCGAACCGCTTGTTGGATCTGCTCGCCCATCCAGTTCGATACCCGATCCCGGATCAGGAAACGCATCAGATCCTGGCGAATCGAAGCATCGCTGGTGCGGCCGTGTAGATCAGCGAGCCGCAAGAGATTGTCGAAAGTAGGTGCCTTGGCACCACCGATGAAAGCCGACTCGTTCGCCAGAACGGTCCTAGCCACGCTCCAACCCTCATTGATCGCGCCTATGACATTGCTAACACCGACACGAACTTCACGCAGGAACACCTCATTGAAGTGTGCAGATCGGTTCATCTGAACCAGCGGGCGAATCTCTATGCCCGGCGTGGACATATCGACTAATAGGAACGTGATTCCTTTGTGTTTCGCAGCGTCAAGGTTCGTACGAACAAGCAGAAAACCCCAGTCGCAATGCTGGGCGCAACTGTTCCAGACCTTCTGGCCGTTGATGACGAACTCGTCGCCGTCACGAACGGCCCGTGTGGCAAGCGAGGCGAGGTCGCTTCCGGCGTTCGGTTCGCTGAAGAGCTGGCAAAAAGTCAGCTCAGCCGACAGTAATTTCGGCAGGTACTCGTGCTTTTGTTCGGTAGTGGCGTGACGTAGTAGGGCTGGCCCGAGCATGGCCGTGGTGGCACCGATGAAGCCCACCGATTCCTCGAAATCCCGAGATACCTCCCGCTCGATCCTTGCCATCCATGAAGGCTTGCCGCCACCACCGTAGGCTGCTGGCCAAGCGATACCGGCTAGCCCGGCTTCAAACAGCGTGGCTTGCCAGGCCCGGCTCTGTTCGAAGTGACGAGCAGCCGCTGCGGCATCTGCGAACACCGCAACCGCCCAGGGATTGTCGGAATTCTTCGGCGTAGCGTTGGCCTCGTACCATGCCCTGACTTCCTTACGAAACACCCCATGATCGTCTGGTTCGGCGCGTTCGTGGTGGACGTCATGACGGTGGTTGACGGCATGGCTGCCCCGAACGTCATGACCATGCACTGTCGGCCGCTGGGATTGACGGATGCGATTGAGGGTACGATCCAGGCGTCCTTCGTGGTGAGCGGGTGTCATGGTTGTTCCTGCAGCGTTAGGGTCGCGAGGATCGTATTCGAGGAAGGCTGCGACTTGGACAAGCCTGTCACCCAAACCCACTACGGCACCGCCGAAGACGAGGCCGCACTGGAGCGCCGTCGCCTCGACATGCTGTCCGCACAGCTCGACCCGAAGACTTTCAACCTGCTTGATCGTCTAGGCATCGGCGCAGGGATGCACTGCCTGGAGCTCGGAGCTGGCAACGGCACCGTCTCAGCGTGGATGGCCGAACGGGTCGGTGCGCAAGGTCGTGTGATGTCGACCGATATCGACCTGCAGTTCCATCACGAGATGCCCGACAATGTCATCGTTCGTCAACATGACATTGAACACGACAGACCGCTTCCGGTCGGGCATTTCGACCTGGTGCACACCCGTGCAGTGCTGCAGCATCTAAAGACGCGTGAAGAAGTGCTCGCCCGGCTTGTTCAACTTCTTAAGCCCCGGGGACTGCTGGTGGTTGAGGACGGGAACATGAGGGAGTTTGTTGAGCAGCGACTGCCCGAGCCCTACGCGGCGATTCACCGGCTCGTCGCAGGAGCCAACAGGGACTCCTGGCGTGATCCCGATGTGGGAGAGAAGTTGCTGGGCTGGATGCGTGACCTCGGTTTGGTTGATCTGGATCTACGAGGATCGGTATGGGCGATGAAACCCGCAGAACCTTCGGGCGAGTGGTGGTTCCTCGCGCTGGAGCGGGCACTGCCACGCCTGGTCGATGCAGGGTTGGTGGGTCCTTCCGACGCCGACCAAGCGATGCGCCAGGTGCGCCGCCCGGGTTTTGTGATGCAGAGTCCTACTTCGCTGGCGGTGTGGGGTAGGCGTCCACCCGACTGAGACAGACCCGCATCTACCGACCGCTACATAGCGCATCCGTTTGGCGTATTCGCAACACGAAAAGGCCTTTGGTCAGCACCAGCCGCAGACCGGGTATCGGGTTGTGGGCTGTGCAAGGCAGCGATGTTGCAGCAGCTGCCAATTCTCGAGCGTTGGTTGGTTGGCGTTGAGGGAGAGGTCTTGGTTGTGGGTTGCGCGAGGCATTGCTGTTGCAGCAGCTAATTGCCGTGTGTTGGTTGGTCGGCGTTGACGGAGAGGTCTTGGTTGTGGGTTGCGCGAGGCATTGCTGTTGGAGCAGCTAATTGCCGTGTGTTGGTTGGTCGGCGTTGAGGGAGAGGTCTTGGTTGTGGGTTGCGCGAGGCATTGCTGTTGCAGCAGCTAATTGCCGTGTGTTGGTTGGTCGGCGTTGAGGGAGAGGTCTTGGTTGTGAGCTGCGGAAGCGAATCGGGCATCATGAGCAAATGACCGAGGCATACATCGTTGACGCCGTACGAACCCCCACCGGAAAGAACGGAGGTTCGCTGGCGCATGTCCACCCGGCCGATCTGGGAGCGGTTGGCATCACCGCATTGCTTGACCGCACGGGCGTTGACCCAGCAGCGATCTCCGATGTGGTTTTTGGCAACGTCGATTCGGTCGGCGGACAGGCTGGCGACATCGCCCGTAGCTGCTGGCTGGCGGCTGGATTGCCCCAGCACGTGCCTGGGACGACGGTGGATCGTCAATGCGGGTCCGGCCAGCAGGCGGTCTCCTTTGCCGCCATGGGGGTCATGGCCGGTGTGCAGGATCTTGTGGTTGCTGGGGGCGTCCAGCAGATGTCACAGATCCCGATCGGTTCCGCGATGACCTTGGCCAGCCCGCTTGGTTTTGACGATCCCTTCTCTGGCTCGCAGGGATGGGTGCAGCGCTACGGCACCCAGGAGGTGTCGCAGTTTCGAGGTGCCGAACTGATCGCCGAGAAGTGGGACATCACCCGAGATGCCATGGAGGAATTCGCTTTCGAGAGCCACAGCCGGGCGATACAAGCCATCGACGAAGGCCGGTTCGACGCTGAGATCGTCCCGGTAGGTGACTTCTTCATGGATGAAGGTCCTCGCCGAGGCGGAACCATTGAGAAGATGCGCCAACTACCCACCCTTGTTGATGGCGGGCGGCTGACAGCGGCCGTGGCCAGCCAGATCTCAGACGGGTCCGCTTCGTTGTTGATCGCCTCCGAGAAGGCGCTCAAGGACCACGACCTCACTCCAATCGCACGCATCCATCACATGAGCGTTAGGGGCGACGATCCGATCTACATGCTGACGGGTCCCATTCCCGCTACCGCCCACGCACTTGCGCAGACCGGTATGTCGATCGATGAGATTGACTTGTTTGAGTGCAACGAAGCGTTTGCCTGTGTGCCCATGGCGTGGATGATCGAGCACGATGTCGATCACGCCAAGGTCAACGTCAACGGAGGTGCCATTGCTTTGGGTCATCCGCTTGGTGCCAGTGGAGCAAAGTTGATGACCACCCTGGTGCACGAACTTGAACGCAGCGGCGGCCGTTACGGCTTGCAGACGATGTGCGAAGGCGGCGGCCAGGCCAATGTGACGATCATCGAGAGGCTCTGAAGTGGAGGTATCGAGAGGCTCTGATGTGGGCGGTCTCGCCGCGGGCAAGACCGTTTTGGTAACTGGCGGAGCCGGAGGGATCGGACGAGCCGCGGCTCTGCGGTTTTCCGCAGAAGGATCTGCGCACGTCGTTGTCGCAGACATCGACATTGCAGGAGCGGACGAGACCGTTACGTTGTTGAGCGGTGCTGGTTCGGCGCTACATCTTGATGTTACCGATGAGTCAGCCGTCGCTGCTGGGGTCGACAGGTTGGTCGATGAGCACGGCCGTCTTGACATTTCCTTCAACAACGCGGGCATCAACGACGATGCCGTCGCTTTCCACGACCTGTCTGTGCAGAGATGGGATCAGATGATCGCTGTGAACCTGAGTTCGGTGTATTACTGCATGAAGCACGAACTGCGCCACATGAGTGCCGCTGGGTCCGGGGCCATTGTGAATACGTCGTCGGGGGCAGGTGTGGTGGCCGCTCCGGGACTACCTCACTACACCGCCGCCAAGCACGGCGTGATCGGCTTGACGAAGGCGGCTGCGCAGGAGTACGTGCACCAGGGGATACGAGTCAACGCGGTGTTGCCAGGGGCCACCGACACACCCATGATCCGCAGGTTCATGCAGGACAACCCCGAGATCGCCGGGTTCATCGCCAAGTCGAACATCCGCGGCGAGTTGATCAATCCCGCCGATGTAGCAGCCGTGGTGGTGTGGCTGGCATCGGATGGGGCGGAGATGGTCAATGGTCAGGCGCTTGTTGTCGACGGTGGCGGCATTGTGCGCTGAGGTCGGGGGTGCGTTCACGTTGGGTGTGTTGGAGTCGGCGTGGTGGAATCGGGTGGTGCTGAAACCGACATGCGCTGAACCTCGCGTGGTTACGAAGAACTGGGCGTTGCAGCGGGGCTGAGCTGGTCTTGTGAATCGATGAAAGCGCCCTCAACTTTGTCCTTGGCTTCCTCCTCTTCAACATCAAGAGCGAACGCCAACTCCGAAACGAGCACGCTGTGGGCTTTCGTGTACAACGATTTTTCACCCGCGGATAGGCCTTTCGCGTGATCGCGAAGAGCCAAGTTCCTCACCACCTCAGCTACTTGGTAAACATCGCCTGACTTCAGCTTCTCCTGATGGTTCTTGAATCGCCGTGACCAGTTGGCAGGCTCCCGGATGTCGCGCTTGGCGAGCACCTCAAAGAGGTCCTCAACGTCCTCTCTGGAGATGGGCCAGCGCATACCGACATCGTCGACCTTGTCGACCGGTACCGACAAGGTCATATCGCCATGGGCCATGCGAAGCACCAAGTACTCGGTTTCCTTGCCGAACGCCAAACGTTTTTCCTTGCGTTCAATGACCGCTGCACCGTGGTGGGGATACACGACGCGGTCGCCGGGCTCGTAGGTCACAAAAGGCCATCCTCGGGGTGTGTTCCGACGATTCGTATGTCGGATCCGTCTTGGATTCTACATCATGCCCGAAGATGTCCGATCCCGGCCTGCTTTGGTACGAAGCTGGGCTTGGGGCTGTGTCGATTGGGTTGCTGTTTTGGAGGTGGTGGTGGTTGGTTTGGTACGGAGTCGGGCTTGGGGCTGTGTTGATTGGGTTGCTGGTTTGGGGGGGGGGGGTGTGTCTGGTTGGTTTGGTACGGAGTCGGGCTTGGGGCTGTGTTGATTGGGTTGCTGTTTTGGGGGTGGTGGGTTTGGTTTGGTGCGGAGTCGGGCTTGGGGCTGTCGGGTCACGGGCTTCATTGTGATCCGGCCCGTTCCAGCACCTCACAGATCGATCGATAGTCGGCTGCGGGGATGAGGTCCACGAGTTCGTCGAGCATGACCGTGGGTTCGGGCAGCATCGCGAACAGCCAGCGTGCGAGCGAACCCGTATCGAACCATGAGGCCATCGCTGGCCCAATTCCCGCCCAGGTAACTCCATGGTCGCAGGCCGAAGCATGGAACCGGTACCAGTTCAGGTGCGGCACCCGGCGTAGACAACCCAACATCTCCGCGGTCACAGGGCGCTGCTCGGCATTCGGGTGAAGAGCCGTCAACTGCTGCATGGGTGGAGGTTCACCGATCGGGGAAGCGAGACAGGTCTCAACCATACGATCGAGCCAGAGGGTGTCGTACAATTCGGTGATCGTTGAAGGCGGCGGATCCGTCGGCAGGCCCATGATCCGTCGGGCGATATCCACGACGAGTGATGCCTTTTGGTCGATCATCATCTCGGTGGGCTCAGACACCATCGCTGGTACCCCTCCCGGACGAGTGAAGATCAGCAGCTCGCCTGAACGGCTGACGGCTATTGCGATCGTCGGCCGACCGTCGAACCACCCGAACGTGAACGCAACCGCCTCAACTCCGGGCCCGGCCCGCAAGCCCTTCAGGTCAAATGAATGGTCGAGCGGCTTTGACAGCACGGGTATCGATCTGCCGTCGGCCATCTCGGCCAAGGCCCGGCCATCGTGCAGGGCTGCCCAGCCCAGGGCCTCCAAGGAGTTGAAATTGGATTGCATGACGGGTCCTCTCGGCTCGAGAACTTTCTCGAGAACACAACCGAGGCGACCCGCCCGGATCGCTAGGGCAGCCACATTGGCTCACAGCAGTATGGTGATGCTCTGTGACATCGGGCGTCGAACCCAATTCCGATCTGATGGATGAAGCCCTCAAGTGAATGGTTGATTCATGCAAGCCTGCTTAAGCCTGAGGGGATTGGATTGCTCGGTCGGGGGGCTTGTGGATTGTCGGGAGCTGCTGGATTATCGGGGGCTTCTGGATTACTGTGAGGCTTTGTGACCTCGGGGCTGCGACCGGCTCGGCGTGGTGGTCGTTCAACGTCGACTTCGGGTTTTGGTGTTTCTCGCCGTGAGAGTCATGACTCGTCGGGGTTTTATGACCGTTTTGGGCCTCCGCGGCTGAGTTCGGACGCCACTGTTAACGCTGTCGGTTTTGGTGTTGATGCTGTTCATTGTCGTGATGGTTGTGAGATGACGGAGGTGTTGCCTGCTAATTCTGTGGCGTTGGTGGTGACGTCACCGCCATATTTTGTGGGTAAGGAGTATGAGGTCGCTGGCGGTGATCTTGCGGGCCGGTCCGGTGTGTTGTCGGATGGATTGGGTGTTGATGATTTGGTTGGGGCTCCTCGGAGCTTGCCGGAGCGCTATGTCGATTATCTGGCGATGTTGCGTAGGGTGTTCGCTGCGTGTGTGGAGGTGCTGGAGCCTGGTGGACGCATTGCGGTCAATGTTGCCAATCTTGGCCGCAAGCCGTACCGGAGTTTGTCTGGTGATGTGATCTCAATTCTTCAGGATGATTTGGGGTTGTTGTTGCGTGGGGAGATCATCTGGGAGAAGGCCCAGGGCGCGAATGGTTCGGTTGCTTGGGGGTCTTATCGCGATGCGACGAATCCGGTGCTGCGTGATGTGACTGAGCGGATTGTGGTGGCATCCAAGGGACGGTTCGCTCGGACTCCGAAGCGTGTGCGGGCCCGAAGTGGTTTGCCTCATGAGAGCACCTTGTCTGCTGATGAGTTCATGGAGGCGACTTTGGATGTGTGGAGGATCGCACCGGAATCCGCTCGCCGGGTTGGGCACCCTGCACCGTTTCCGGTGGAGTTGCCGCGGCGGCTCATTGATCTGTACACCTACAAAGATGATGTCGTTGTTGATCCCTTCTTGGGATCTGGTACGACGCTGGTTGCTGCGGCGCGGGCCGAGAGACGAGGATTCGGGTTCGATCTTGACCCGGACTATTGCGACACTGCTCGGCGTCGTCTACGAGCTGAGGCTTCGGGGGGCGGCGCTGTCGGCGACAGCGCCGTTACCGCTGGCCCGGCGAGCGCGAATCCCCCTACAGCGCATCAGTGTCTTGAGACGTCTTACACGCAGGCTGTTTTGGCGGGTCGCACAGCGGCTGATATAGCGCGTGACTTGCTGGCTGAGGCGGGTTTTGAGGTCTGTGACACTGCGGCGCGGGTGGGTCGTGTCACCTTTGATTTACGGGTTCGTGATGCGCGCGGTAAGTGTTACTTCATAGATGTGGCTGGGGGGTTCACTACTGTGCGCCCTGGCCTTGTTCGCCGAGAAGTCTTGTGGAAGACCCTGGGACGGGTCCTTCAAGCGCATCCGCTGCGCGGTCCGGTTGAGCGGGTCTTGGTGTTGACCCCCAGATTGCCGAAGCCCCGCAGCGAAGCCGACAGGTTGTTGCGCGCTGTTGGACCCCGGCGAGTGTTTGACGTCGTGGAGATCTTCGACCCCGCTGGATGTTTGAGGCTTCGCCGCTACGCACAAGGTGAGGCTGTACCAGCCCCCGGCTTTTGGACCCGGGCGGAGATAGAAGGCCTCTCAACTCAAAGTCTTTGGTAACAAACGCCGACGGTGTGTAACCAGATGGCCCGTCTGTAACGCAACAGTGATGCTAAGCGTTGCCGGTGGTGTGTGTTTGGAGTTGGCGAGGCTTTCTGAGCGGATCAGCTATGCGCTGCTGTTTAACGGTGATGTGTGCTTGGAGTTGGTGGGGTTTGCTGAGCACGTCAGTCCCATGAGGATGCTGTTTGCGGTGGTGCGCGCCTGGAGTTGGTGGGGTTTGCTGAGCACGTCAGTCCCATGAGGATGCTGTTTGCGGTGATGTGTGTTTGGAGTTGGCGGGGCTTTCTGAGCGCATCAGCTATGCGCTGCTGTTAACGGTGGTGCGTGTTTGGAGTTGGCGGGGCTAGGAAAGAGTCACCTGCGGTTTGGCGAGAGTCGCTGCGCCCGGAATCACTGCGCCGAGTCACCAAACCAACGACGACCGTTGACGGCCATAACTTGCCGGTGAGTAGCAGCGTGCCGTCGCCCATGTCTGCCACCCCGTTGAGAACCGCTTGGGGGTTGTTGGGGCGGCCCGCAATATCGGAGAGTGGCGAGGCATCCACAACCGCCACCACCACACCGTTACTGGGATCGAACACCACTAGGTCGTTGCTACCCCAGATATTGGCGACGACGTAATCGCCGATGCACTCGAGTTCGTTCAGGTTCGACACCGCACGGCCCTGCAAAGTGACATTCACCGTGTTGATGACCTCCCAGGTCGCCGGGTTGCGGTGATAAGCCTGCGCGCTGCCGTCCGTCGTGATGACGGTGTCGCCAGCAGCGCACACCCCCCAACCCTCGCCGGAATAGGACAATGATGCGAGCGGGTCAAGGTCGGGTAGTCGCCAACGCAAAAGCGTGCCTTCGCGCCAAGTGAGTTGTACGACCATGTTGTCGATTCGGGTGAGGCCCTCACCGAACAAGTCGGAATCCAAGGCACGCTCGCTGATCACAGCGCCGGATGCAGGATCGACTATGCGGATGCTCGACTGTCCATAAAGGCCTGTGCTTTCAAGCAATAAGTCGTCGTGGATCTCTAGCCCCTGGGTGAACGCCGTTGGGTCGTGTGGGGCTACGGCGATGACTTGCACCGTCCACTGCGCCGGGTTCGCTGGGTCGATCTCGGCCGGATCTTCGGGCCAGGGCGACACCGCCAAGGTTGCAGTCGGGTTCGGATCCGGCGAGCTTGCATCGCTGGGTGCAGACGTCGCTGTCTGGCTTGGGGTCGGGTCCCATTGGGTTTGCTGGGTGGATGATGCAGCCCGGGTTGGGATCGGGTCGCTTGAGTCGATCCCGTGTTGGGCCGTGGGCTCGGCGTCGGATGCGCCGGTGGCTGTATCACCGGATCGACCAGCGCATGCTCCCAGCAACAGACATATCGTCAACACCCAAGATGTCAGCTCCGTAAGCCTCGGCCGCAACGAGAACAGCCTCAACGCAGACCTCACTTCGCTACCGGCGAGGCCATGCCGGTTGTCCCCGAGAGCCACGTTCGAGTTATTGGGCACGGCCGGATATTATTGGGCACGGCCGGATTCTCAGCCGTGGTTGCAGAACCGGATCATCCGGGTTGGGGCTCTCCTGCGATCCCTGCGGCGATCAGGCGGTCGGCGTCTTGGCAACCAATCTCGGCGAGGATCTCCCGGGTGTGTTCGCCGAGGTCCGGGGCAGGTGACCTTGCCGCCCACGGCGTGCCACGAAAGTCCACTGGGGTGGCGATCATTGTGGTTGTGCCTACCGAGTCGGGAACCTCAATCAAGGCCCCGGAAGCTACGAACTGGGGGTCGGCCAGCAGGTCTTCAGGTGACTGCACCGGTGCCCAGAAGAACTCGGGTTCGGTGTCGAAGACCTGTTCCCACTCGGCCATCGACTTGGTTGCGAACACGTTGTCAATGGTGGCGATTAGTTCCTTGCTGTTGGCGGCGCGGCTGCGTGAGTCGGCGAAACGCTCGTCGGTTAGCCACTCTGGATGTCCGAGCACTCGGGCGAGGGGTGGCCAGTGGCGCTCTCCTTCCAGTCCGACTACCCAGAAGCGCTTGCCGTCGCCGGAGACGTAGTTGTTGATAGACGGATTGCCCATTCGGTTGCGTTCACCGACTTGCAGGGTCAGTCCCCAGCCCAGCGTGATCGACAGATCAAAGCTGATTGTGTAGATGCCTTCACGGAACAGCGAGGTCGACACCACCTGGCCCTCACCGGTGCGTTCGCGGTGATATAGGGCGGCGCACACAGCGGCGGCAGCAGCGAGCCCGGCATTGTGATCGCCCATACCACCGCGCTGGAAAGGGGGATCGCCGCCGGGAGGTGTCAGCAAATGGGCAATGCCTGAGCGTGCCCAGAAGGCGGCGATGTCAAAGGCGGCACGATCGGCGTCAGGGCCTTCGGTTCCATAGCCCGTTATTGAGGCGTACACAAGCCCCGGATGACGTTCGCTGACACTTTCCGGGTCGAGGTTGAGTCGTTCCAGACCACCCAAACGTACGTTGGTCACCAATACATCTGCATCGGAGATGAGTTGCTCGGTGATCTGGCGACCCTCGGTGTCGGTGAGGTCCAAAGCAATTGAGCGTTTCGAACGGTTGTCCATCTCAAACACCGGATTGGTGGGCATGTCACCGCCGAGCATGTAACGAAACAGACGCGACGGGTCTCCGCCGATAGGTTCGATTTTCGTAACCTGCGCACCCCAGTCGGCGAGGATTCCCCCAGCAGCTGGTCCCGCCACCCACACACCGATTTCCACCACTTTCACACCTGCGAGTGGTCCTGTGGTTGCTGCCATGGCTACGAACCCTAATTCGGCTTCGGCGATCCATACAGTTCGGTTCTGTTCCCCTGGCTGGGTTGGGTTGTGGCTCTGGTTTGGGTGCGGTTTGGCTTTGGCTGTCTGGTTGGTGTGTGGGTTGGACTCTGGTTTGGCTTTGGCTGTCTGGCTGGGTTGGGTTGTGGCTCTGGTTTGGTGTTGTTTGGGTGTTGGTTGCGTGGTTGGTGTTGTTGGGTTAGGGCTGGTTTGGGCCCTGCTTGGCAAGTGACTCGAGTGAAGTCGCGTGGTTCTAGCCCTGAGTTGATCGCCCATGCAGGATCCGGTCTTGGACGCCTGGTGCTGATCGCTAGTGTCAAGTCGCGCTTGGCCTGCGCGGGTATCAAGCCCGTAGCGGAAATGTCGTAGTCTTAATCTGCAAGGGGAGGACACATGTATGACCTTGTGATCACCAGCGGCACTGTCGTGGACGGAACCGGGGTTGCGCCCCGCCCCGCCGATGTTGCTGTCGCCGAGGGAACCATCGCAGCGGTAGGACCCGGCCTCGCACGGAACGGCTCAAAGACCATTGACGCCACCGGTCTGCTCGTCACACCGGGATTCGTCGATGTGCATACCCATTACGACGGCCAAGTCACCTGGGACAGCGTCCTGGAACCATCGTCGCTGCATGGCGTCACCACGGTCGTGATGGGCAACTGCGGAGTCGGCTTCGCCCCTGTGCGGCCCGGACAAGAAGACTGGCTCATCCAGCTCATGGAAGGCGTGGAGGACATCCCCGGCGCTGCCCTCTCCGAAGGTATCAACTGGAGCTGGGAGAGCTTCGGGGAATACCTTGACGCGCTCGACCAAGGCCGCTGGTCCGTGGATGTGGGCACCCAAATCGCCCACGGTCCCGTGCGTGCCTATGTGATGGGAGCACGGGGTGCCCGAAACGAACCCGCTGATCCCGACGAGATCGCAGCCATGGGGGACATCGTGCGCGAAGCTGTGTCCGCCGGTGCTCTGGGAGTCACCACCTCACGCACCCTGGCGCATCGGGCGATGGACGGCGAACCGGTACCGGGCACCTTTGCTGCCGAAGATGAATTGTTTGCCCTCGGGCGTGCCCTGCGCGATGGCGGAGGCGGCGTCTTTGAACTCGCCCCCGCAGGAGCAGCCGGACTTGACATCGTCGCGCCGTACAGCGAAATCGACTGGATGCGCAGACTGTCCGCCGAGATTGAACAGCCGGTCACCTTCGCCATGTTGCAGGTCGGTGCAGCGCCCGATCTGTGGCGCGAACTCATGGATCTGTCACTGCAGGCATGCGCCCAAGGTGCCCGACTTCATCCGCAGGTCGCCGGCCGGCCTTTCGGGCTGCTCGTGGGATGGGAGATCGCCAACCCGTTCGCACGGCGACCCAGCTACCGGGCCATCGAGAACCTGCCAATCACCCGACGCATTGAGGCGTTGAACAATCCAGAGGTTCGCGCCGCGATTCTCGCCGAGACCGACAGCGAAGCCCGCCGTGGGCTCCACGACGGCGTGTCGTCGCTGATGGCCGACATGATTGACAACATCTATGTGCTCGGCGATCCACCCGACTACGAACCCACACAGGACCGCTCAATCGCCGGGCTGGCTGCAGCAGCAGGCGCAGACCGCTGGAACGTTCTGTATGACGCGATGTGTGCCGAGAACGGCCGAGCCATGTTGATGCTGCCAATGTTCAACTACGTTGACGGCAACCACGACGTTATCCGGGAACAACTCACGCATCCACAATCGGTTTCGGGACTCTCCGACGGTGGAGCACATTGCGGCCTGATATGCGACGCGTCCGTGCCCACCACCATGATCAGCCACTGGACCCGGGACCGCATCCGGGGCGAGAAGCTGCCGATCGAGTGGGTAGCAAAAAAGCAGACCCATGACACCGCCGCCATGTTCGGGCTCGGTGATCGAGGAACGCTTGAGCCGGGCAAACGCGCCGACATCAACATCATTGACCATGACCGGATCGGTCTGCGTACCCCAGAGCTGGTGCACGACCTTCCCGCAGGTGGACGGCGTCTGGTGCAGCGTGCCAACGGCTACGTCGCAACGATCGTCGCGGGTGAGGTGACCCGCCGCCACGGCAAAGACACCGGTGCCCGCCCCGGTCGCCTGATTCGTGGCCGACGCTGACGTGTCTTCGCTGGCGGTGACAGGCACCGACCTTGTTGCGCGGTTCATGGGCGCGGTGGCCGCTAGGATGCCGGGGCTGAAGATAGCGCCGATCCGTTACCCGGAGGGCACAAAAACCGCTGCAGACGCTGCTGTTGCGATCGGCTGTGACGTGAGTCGGATCGTCAAATCGCTGGTCTGCACCGGACCTGACGGTGCATTGTTGGTGCTCACCGCAGGCCACCACCGGATCGACCTTGACAAACTCGCCGCCGTCGTTGGCACCAAAGGCAAGGTTCGGATGGCCACCCCCGAAGAGGCCAGGCAGGCCACTGGGTACACGGTCGGGGGTACCCCACCGTTCGGCCATCGGGTTGCGGTACCGACGTGGATCGACCCGTCGCTGCTCGGCTATGACGTCGTCTACGCAGCGGCCGGAACCCCCAACTCGTGCTTCGCCATTACGCCTGCGGAACTTCTCCAAGCAACCGGCGCGGTTCCCGAAGAGTTCTGTGTGTGATTCGAGCTTGTGCGTGTTGTGGGCGGAGGAATGCGGCGCCAAGGGCCCCAAGGCGAGAGACTGGTCAAGGTCGTGAGTACCAAAGCCGTAGTAGGGGAGCAATCAATGCGATGGTGTGACGGCAAGGTGGTCGTGATCACCGGTGCAGCCAGAGGGCTGGGACGCGCCCATGCCATGGCCTTCGCCGCCGAGGGAGCCAAGGTCCTGGTCAACGACTTGGGCGTAAACAGAGACGGTTCGGGAGGCACCAGTGAGGCGGCGCAGGATGTAGCAGCTGAGATCCGTGCCCGTGGAGGAGAAGCGCTCGCCAATGCTGCTGACGTGGCCGACTGGGACCAGTCGCGGGCCATGATCCAGCAAGCCATCAACACCTGGAACCGACTGGACACGCTGATACTCAACGCTGGGTTCCTGCGCGACCGCATGCTGGCAACCATCTCCGAACAAGAATGGGACAGCGTTACGCGGGTTCATCTCAAAGGCCATTTCGCACCGGCCCGCCACGCCATTGAGTACTGGCGCGACCAAGCCAAACACGGCGAACGGGTTGATGCCAGGGTAGTGAACACCTCATCGGGAGCTGGACTGAACGGATCAATTGGTCAAGGCAACTACGCAGCCGCCAAGGCCGCGATCGCCTTGTTGACGATCCAGCAGGCCGCCGAATGGCATCGCTACGGTGTGCTGGCAAACGCAATCGCTCCCGACGCCCGCACACGAATGACCGCAGGAGTCTTCTACGACTCCGAACCACCCGAAGGCTGGGACCCCAAGGCACCCGACAACATCTCACCGCTGGTGGTCTGGTTGGGTAGCAACAAATGCAACGTGACCGGCCGAGTATTCGAGTGCACCGGCGGCCAGCTCAATGTCTGCGACGGATGGCAGCCCGGACCGATCGAGACAGTTGGCAACCGCTCAATGACGATCGCTGAGGCAGGCCAACTAGCGCAGCGTTCAGTGGCGGGAGCCCCCGAACCGGCCAAGGTCCACGGATCGACCTAGCGCTCAGGTGCACTTCCTGCGGGGAACGGTCGAGTGTCGGGCCTCGGCCTTCTTGGTCGCCGACAGCCAACAGGCCGACACGAAGCGTGTTCATGGGACCGATTCCCTAGCGCGCGATCGCACCAGTCGGTGTTCGCATGTGGTCTTTACGGTTCGGGGATTTTGTAGCCTCCCTGCTTGCCTTCGAACAGAGCTAGTTCCAGTGCCGCCAGAGCCTCGTCGTCGCCCGCTCCGAGTTGGTCGAGCTCGAACACGAAACGCCGTGCTGCCTCGACGATTCGCCTGCGACGAAGATGCACCATTTCTGAGTGAGGAGGTTCGTCAACAACGAAAGTGCCCGCCCGCCCTCGCCCCTCAACAACGGACTCGTTCTCAAGTTCTCGATAGGCCCGTGCCACGGTACCCGGCGCCATCCGAAGCTGCTCAGCGAGTTCCCGGATGGTTGGAAGGCGGATGCCGGGCTCAAGGCGCCCCACCCCGACCATCACCGACAGTTGGGCACGCAGCTGCTCAAAGCGTGGGATCGCAGAGGTGTTGTCGAGCCGGATCACCAAGCGTCGGTCGATGCCTCGCTGATCCCGGAATACGACCACGGCTGGGGGCTTTATGCGCATCTACCTCTATGCGCATCTACTTCTATGCGCATCTTCACTAGCTGATGGATGATTGTATCAGTACAATAAACAGATGCTGAGCATTCACCAACTATAAGAACTCAAACAAATGCAAGAGATACAAGAAACCCACCAGCCCGTGTAGGAACTCAGGTCAACACCTGGGTTGGATGTGTATCAGGTCAAGAAAAAGTAAAAGAAACTATAGGAAACCGCGCTGTTTCGATGTTGTTGGGCTTAGAGAACCCGAGAACCAGCAGGCAGTTGGCGGTCCTTGAGACAAACAAGGCAAAATGGTGTCAAGATGGGCGAACGTGAATGGATTAGTTGGTGACGTGCGCGTCAACACCTATGATGGCGCCTTCAACTGATACAGAAGCTGATTATGTAGTAACTGTATCAATCCCAAGGGAGGGTGCCCTATGAAACTCGTCATTGCCGTGATCAAGCCATTCAAGCTTGAAGACGTCAAGTCCGCGCTCTCCGACGTGGGTTTGGGAGGGATGACCGTGTCGGAAGTTCAGGGATTCGGTCGCCAGGGTGGCCACTCCGAAACCTACCGGGGAACCGAATATCGGGTCACGTTTACACCGAAAACCCGCATTGAGGTGCTCGTCACCGACGATCTCGCCGACAGGGTGGTGCAGGCCATCATCGATTCAGCACGCACCGAGAAAATCGGAGACGGAAAGGTGTGGGTGATGCCGGTGGACACCGTCGCCCGGATCCGTACCGGTGAGCGTGACTCTGAGGCAGTCTGAAAATTATTGATCGCAGCGATTACGCTGCCGACGTCAACCGTGACAAGGTGATGTCCGCGAAACGAAGGTGAACACAGGGTTCATGTCGGATCCCATTTTCAAAGCCACGTCATTTTGGGACCTGCTCAATACACGGGTATCTGCTTCGCCTGATCATCCGTTGCTGATTGACGACAAGGGTCGAACCCTCACCTGCGCGGAGTTCAAGGACGAAGCGGAGCGTGTGGCGGCAGGCTTCTTTGCTCTCGGAATCAGGGAGGGCACGCCGGTCACCTGGCAGCTCCCCACCCGGTTCGAGACCGTAATCGCGAGTTTCGCGTTGTCGAGGCTCGGCGCCGTCCAGAACCCGATCATCCATATCTACAGGCACCGCGAGGTCGGGTTCTGCCTGCGCCAGACAGGCGCACGGTTCGTACTTCATCCCGGTGTATGGGCAGGTTTCGACTACGGCGCAATGATGGATGAGATTGCAACCGATCTCGCCACGTCGCCTGTGCTCCTTAACGCTTACGCAGATTTGCCGACCGGGGATCCCGCGAATCTGCCGCCCGAACCGGTCCACTTACCGGGCGACGAACCGGTTCGCTGGCTGTATTACACCTCGGGCACTACCTCAGATCCCAAGGGCGTGAAACACACCGATCGTTCCCTTATCTCCGCAGGTACCGGCCTTGGCAGGGCCCTGAAGGTAGGGCCTCACGATGTCGGCACAGTTGCCTTTCCCTATGCCCACATCGGTGGCCCCGACTACATCGTCATGATGCTCGTCTTCGGCCACCCGGCGGTGTTCGTAGAACACTTTGCACCTGCTGCAGCGGTCAACGCATTCGCAGCCCACAACGTGACCCTCACCGGCGGGTCAACCGCGTTCTATCAGATGTTCCTCGCCGAGGACAGCAAGGTTGACGGCCCGGCGATGCCTGCATTGCGGTTCATGGCTGGCGGCGGCGCGCCGAAACCACCCGAGTTGTATTACACGGTCAAACAGCAGATGGGTGTTCCCATCGTCCACGGCTATGGAATGACCGAATGCCCGATGATCTGCAGCGGATCACCAACCGACACCGATCGTCAACTCGCCGAGACTGAGGGCTCACCCGTCAAAGACTGCCGGGTGGACGTCGTTCGCGCCGATGGCACCAACGCCGATGCTGGCGAGGAGGGAGAGGTGCGGGTGACGGGTCCAATGCTGTTCAAGGGCTATACAGCCCCAGCTTTGGAAGATGATGCCTTTGATTCGGCTGGGCGGTTCCGTACCGGCGATCTCGGCATAAGGCATGCCGATGGGCACGTTACGCTCACCGGCCGACTAAAGGACATCATCATCCGAAAAGGCGAGAACATCAGCGCCAAAGAAATCGAAGATGTTCTCTACACGCTGTCCAAGGTCGCCAACGCGGCGGTGATCGGGTTGCCCGACACCGACCGCGGCGAACGGGTATGCGCGGTTGTGGAAACGGCCGAAGGGCACCCAGATCTCACCTTCGAAGAGATGGTAGAGGCCTGCACGGCTGCCGGGTTGATGAAACAAAAAACCCCCGAACAGCTCGAGATCCACGACGGGCCACTGCCCCGCAATGCAACAATGAAGATCCTGAAGTACGAGCTGAGGGACCGATACACGAAGGCACAATCATGACCACGATCTTTCATAACCCAAATTGAACCTCGTCCAAGAATGCTGTGGCGGTCGCCACGCAGAACGGGGTCGCCTTTGATGAACTGCGATACCTGAAGACCCCGCCGGATGAGGTGACCCTGCGTGACCTCATCTCCCGGTTGGAGGATCCAATCGAGAACCTGGTCCGCAAGGACGCCCACTTCGCAAAGCTCGGCCTCAATGAGCAGGACTACGTAGACAACCCCGACGCGGTCGTCAAGGTGTTGCTTGCTCACCCCAGATTGCTGCAACGGCCGATCATCGTGCACGAAGCAAAGGCGATTATCGGTCGACCTCTTGATGGCGTGAGGGCAAAGGACCGCCTAGCGGAGTTGTTTGGCTGACAACCCTGCTAATTTCTTGTCTGGTGATGCCTGGTCCCTGAGCGCTCGCGACTTGTGGGTGCTTTGAGCGCGGACAGCTCCGCGACGAGCGCGGCCAGAGCAGCATCTGACATCGTTGACATCGTCAACGACACCCGGTCGGCGTGCGCCCCATAGTCACGGTTCAGCTGGTTCGCAACTTCTTCTGGCGTGCCGCGCACCGTAAGCAGATCAAGGACGTCATCGTTGATCAGCGCTCCCATCTCAGACCAGTTGCTTGAGAAAGTGGCCTCACGTAATCGCGGCTGCAGGTCGCCGATGCCGTGATAATCAAGCACAATCCGGTAGGCCGGTGTGGAGCCATAAAACGCCAGTTGAAGGCGCATCGCCTTTGTGACCGTTGCGTACTCTTCATCGCTTAGGCATGGGCCCGCGATCAGCCCGACGTTGAGCGTGAAGTCGCTGCGCTCACGGCCGCCTTGTCGCAGCCCCTCTTCAATTAGCGGCATCGTGACATCCGCCACGAACCCCGGCGAGTTGAACGGGTGGATCACGATGCCATCCGCGTGGGCGGCCATGGTCTGAGTCATTCGGGGCCCCAGCGCACCGACCCAGATCGGAGGCGGGACTACGCCTTGTTCGAGCGGGCCTGGCACAAAAATAGGAGTCATGAGGTCGACTCGGTAGTGCTCGCCGCGGTGGGCCAGACGTTCGCCTGTGTGCCAATTCGCCCAGATCGCTTGAACGCTTGCGATGAGTTCGGTCATGCGTGCAACCGGCCGGTCCCAAGTGGCGGAGAACCTTCGTTCAATGTGGGGTCTGATTTGGGTGCCGAGACCCAGCGCGAAACGTCCTCGGCTAGCGCGTTGCAGGTCCCAGCCCAGATTGGCCAGATGCATCGGTGAACGAGGCAGCGCGATGGCAACGTTGGTGTAGATATCCACGTCCAAGTCAACAGCTCCAACCAACGGCAGGAACGGATCGCTATTGCCCTCAAAGGTACACAAGCCGTCCACACCGATTGCCGCGAGCTGCTCGGCCCGGGTGCGAGAATTCGTGAGATCGCCTACCAAGCCAACGTCAAGTCGCATCAACTTGACGGTACCTGATACTCATCGGTGTGATATTTTAACACCAGCGCGGTGAGTTGCGGACCACCAGCCGAGCCGCGATTTCGGATCTGTAGCTGCGACTACTACTTTGCTGGTGATGACACAAGATGTCCTCACCGCACCATTGGTGCTTGAGTATCCCTTCACCCGCACTACGGGACCAGTGATCGGGCGTTTCCTCACGGGTCTTCGTGAAGGTGTGATACTCGGAATCCGTCGCAGCAACGGCACGATTATGTGCCCGCCTTTGGAGTACGATCCCGCCGACGCTTCGCCTTTGTCAGAGTCCGACATGGTGCCGGTTAGAGACCATGGTGAGGTTGTGTCGTGGACCTGGAACGGGGACCCGCGGCCTCTCCAACCTTTCGAGCAACCGTTCGCCTGGGCCTTGATCCGACTCGACGGCGCTGACACACCAATGCTGCACGCCGTGTTCGTCAACGGAGCCGACGCCATGGCCACCGGCATGAGGGTGCAGGTGCGCTGGGCGGCGGAACGTTCGGGCCACATCACCGATATCGCTGGTTTCTTTCCCTTATCCGAGGATCCGCACCCACAGAGCCTCAACGGCGGCGCAGCAGATAGTTCCAGGGCCGATCGTGCACCGACGTTTGATGCAACAACGTTCGATATTGACAGCGTCGAACGCGTCCAGCGGGTCCGGACACCGATCCGAATGCAGTACTCCTACACACCGGGACGGTCCATGAGCCGGTATCTGAGGGCGATGAAGCAAAAGCGAATCCTCGGTGACATCTGCCCGGAAACCGGCCAGGTGTTCGTTCCGCCTCGTGGTGTGTCGCCCGTTTCGGGGATGGCCACCTCGGAGATGGTCGAACTCCCCGATGTTGGCTACATTGAGTCGTTCAACGTCACCCGCGTACCGATCAAGATGCGGCCTGACCTGACGCCGCCGTATACATCCGCCTGGATCGTGCTTGATGGAGCGTCGGTTGGGTTTATGGGTTTGGCGATCAACATCGCACCCGACGACGTCCGGATCGGGATGCGGGTCCGAGCCGTTTGGAAGCCCACCGATGAGCTCAGTGAGTCGGCCACGAACATATTGGGTTGGGAACCCACCGGTGAGCCTGATGAGAAGATCGTCGACTACGAACGCATCGGGCGCAGCGACACAGTGAGCGCACGATGACGGGGTCTGCCATTGGCAACGGTGTTGAGGTGGCGGTTGTGGCGTTCGTGCAGCGTCAGGAGGCGACGATCCCGGGTGAGTCCGAGGTTGAGTTCATGATTCCGCTGATGCAGGCGGCCAAGGACACCGTCGGGATGAGCCAGCAGGAAATGGGCTTCACCTGTTCGGGATCTTCGGACTTCCTGGCCGGTCAGGCGTTTTCGTTCGTGATGACAATCGACGGTACCGGTCCGGTCCCGCCGATCAGCGAGAGCCATGTCGAAACCGACGGTGCATGGGCTTTGTATGAGGCATGGGTGAAGCTGCAGTGCGGCCAGATTGATACGGCGTTCATCTATTCGTATGGCAAATCGTCTCCGGGTTCGTTGCGTGACGTGCTGGCGACCCAATTGGATCCGTACTACGTGGCACCGTTGTGGCCCGACGCGTTCGCCGTTGAGGCGCTGGCCGCGAGACTGATGATTGAGGGTGGCGTGGTGAGCGAGACGGAACTAGCCGAGATCGCATCGCGCAGCCGTGCGCATGCCGCAACCAATCCGCACGCGATCCGTCGCCAGCCCAAGACGGTCCAAGAGATTCTGGACGAACCCTATGCAATGGATCCGTTGCGGCCCTCGGATTTGCCCGCATCCGCTGATGGTGGAGCGGTGATCGTGCTGGCGGTCGGCGACAAGGCCAGCGAACTCTGTGAGCGTCCGGCCTGGATACGTGGCATTCATCATTGCAGCGACGCTCACACCCTCGGTGTTCGTGACCTCACACGATCCGTATCGGCGGAGATCGCGGCCGCCAAAGCCGGGGTAGGTGAAGACAAGGTCGACATCGCTGAGCTACACGCACCGTTTTCCACCTCTGAGGCTGTGCTCACCCGAGCACTGGGGTTGGGCGGTGACACCGTCATCAACCCATCGGGCGGAGCCCAGGCGGCACACACCATGATGGCGTCCGGTTTGATCCGTATCGGCGAAGCAGCCAGCAGAGTCAGCTCAGGCAATGCTGACCGGGCAGTGGCCACGGCAGCGTCGGGGCCGTGCCTGCAACAGAACCTTGTATGTGTCCTTGAGGGTGACTGACGATGCCTACCGGTGCGGATGCCGCCACGACCCCAGCCAAACCGAAACCAGGAGCCGTAGCGAGAGCCGGGTCCACGCCCAGAGTCCGTGAAAGGACCGCTGTGATTGGTGTCGGTCAGACCCATTACAGCACCACCTATGAGGGTTCGATGGCTGGCATGGTGCGCGAGGCGGCCAGCGCCGCGCTCGAAATGGCGCACAGAACCTGGGCCGATATTGATGCGGTGGTAATGGGCAAGGCTCCGGACTTCTTCGAAGGTGTGATGATGCCGGAGATCTATCTCGCCGAGGCCCTCGGATGTGTCGGCAAGCCGATCCTTCGGGTTCACACGGCGGGGTCCGTTGGTGGCTCCACGGCGTGTGTTGCTGCCTCGCTCGTTCAGAGCCGGGTGCACACAAATGTCTTGACGATTGGCTGGGAGAAACAAAGCGAATCCAATGCCATGTGGGCGCTGTCTTTGCCACAACCCTTCGCCACTTCCGTGAATGCTGGCGCTGGCGGCTACTTCTCACCGATCATCCGGCGCTACATGATGATGACCGATGCGCCTGAGCTGATCGGATGCATGGTTGCGTTCAAGGACCGACGCAACGCACTGAAGAATCCCTACGCCCATCTTCACCAGCAAGACCTCACCTTTGATCAGGTTGTCGAGTCTCCGATGCTGTGGGATCCGATTCGCTACTCTGAGACTTGCCCGTCCTCCGACGGGGCCTGCGCCATCGTGCTCACTGACCAGGCCGGAGCCGAAGCCCATCCGGGACCGGTGGCGTGGGTCACCGCAACGGCGATGCGATCGGAGTCGAACTCGTACGGCGGACGCAACATGGTGTCTCCGGCTGCCTCAGAGCAGTGCGCCGACGACCTGTTCGCCCAGGCTGGCATTCAGGACCGCCGCGCGGAGATAGACGTCGTTGAGATGTACGTGCCGTTCTCTTGGTACGAACCGATGTGGCTTGAGAGCCTCGGGTTCGCCGACAAAGGCGAAGGTTGGACGATGGTCGAGCAGGGGGCGACATCGCTTGACGGCGGGGACCTCCCCGTCAATCCCTCCGGTGGTGTTCTGTCGTCAAATCCGATCGGGGCGTCGGGGATGATCCGTTTCGCCGAGGCAGCGTTGCAGGTCATGGGCGAAGCGGGTGATCATCAAGTTGATGGTGCCCGCACGGCGTTTGGACATGCCTATGGAGGCGGAGCTCAGTACTTCGCTATGTGGGTGGTCGCAGCCGACTGAGCTATCCAGGGTTCCGCTCAAACCGATTCTGAGCGGTCCGATACCCAGTAGGTGCCGGGCTCGCCGTTACCGATCTTGAGCTGTGTGCTTGAAGCGTCACAACATGGCAGACTCATGGTGTGTTGCGGGTGTTGCTTCCGGGGCTATTCGGCTTTGTGATTGTGTGTGTGCACGGCTATGCGATCGTTGACGTCATCGCCACCGACCGGTTGTTGATTCGCAACATCGGAAAGATCGCATGGCTGATGGTGGTGCTGTTGCTCCCGATGGTCGGTTCAATCGCCTGGTTTGCGTTCGGTCGGCCCTTGCACTCGGGCTTCATGCCCGGATCGGTCAGGCGGGGTCCCAGTCGGGAATGGCGCGACTCTGCCACAGCCGTGGACGGCCCCCGAGACTGGGTCGACCGGGCCCGGGCCGCCAGATCCGAAACGGAATCAGACGAGGAGTCCGAGCATCGGTTGGCCGAATCAGAGGCCGATCGCCAACACGGCTCCGACGATCCGCAGGGTCAACAAGGCGATTCGGACGATCCAGAATCGGGCGCATCTAAAGCAAAATAACCGGTTTGATAAGAGCAAGCTGAACCGCGGAGCCAGCAGGGACAAACCTGACTAGTCTGGCTGGAACTCACAGATGTCTAGAATTTGTCTGATATGGACCACTCGCCGATTAGCCATTCACACCCCATGATGGGCGCCCCCGTAGCCACTCCGGGTGCACCTGCTTTGTCGTCCCTGCCAGCCCCTCCAGAACGAAAAAACAAAACCAGCGCGCGCCGGTCAATGGTGATCGGTGTTCTTTGTGGCATTGCGCTGGGTGCGGTGCTTGTCGGCGGTGGCTACATGCTCGCGGAAGCAACCCGTGACGCCCAGCCGATCGCAACGAACGAACCAGAGTCGATGCTGACACCGACTCTGGTTGCCGACGAAGGATCCGCGACCCTGCCGTGGGCGTTCGACGAGAGTGATCTGGAGCCCGTGGTTGCCGTTGCCAAGGCTCTGGCCCCTTCCGTTGTGAGAATCGAAGCAGGTCGCGGCTTGGTCGGTTCAGGCATTGTCTGGGACGCCGAGAACGGCTACATCATCACCAACGACCACGTGCTCAGCTCGTCGCAGCCGTTTGTGCGGTTTGGTAACGGCCGCGAGGTTGAGGCTTCCATAGTCGGGCGTGATTCTGCGCGTGACGTCGCAGTACTGCAGATCAAAGACAGAGCCGACCTTGTTCCGGCCACATTCGCCGGAATCGACACGGTCGAGGTAGGCCAACTCGCAGTGGCTGTGGGTCACCCGTTCGGGCTCGACCTGTCGGTCACGGCCGGGGTGGTGAGCGTGGTCAACTGGGTCAATCGCACCGGAGGCTCCGACAATCGGGCGAACCCAGTGCCGGTTCGGATGATCCAAACCGACGCCCCGATCAATCCCGGTAATTCCGGGGGCGCTCTTGCGGATCGTCAGGGCCGAGTGATCGGCATGAACACGTCAATATTTGCTGGCACTTCGCGTGACAACGCAGGCGTCGGCTTCGCGGTGCCCTCCGAAACGGTCCTGCTGATAGCGCAGCGCATCGTCAACAACGAATCCTTGGAGCTCGGGTATCTCGGCCTGCAAGGATCGACTCTCTTTGACGGTACTTCAGGTGCGCTTGTTGATGAGGTGGTCGCCGGTACTCCCGCCGATCGTGGTGGCATCAAGGCAGGTGACCTGATCGTCTCCATCAATGATCGCGAAATCACATCAATGGAGGAACTCGCCGCAGACATCAAGATGTATCGCCCCGGAGAGAGGATCAACGTGGGGGTAATTCGAGATGGTAAGCCTTTGCGCCTGGCGATCCAGGTAGGCAGATACAGCGCCTGAGACCAAGTCCTTGAACCCTGGAAATTGGGTCGCCGACGCACAACAATCGCCGCGACGCACAAAAAGGGGGTCTTGCGTCCAAGAGGTCGTCTTGATGTAGTGGCTTGAATGACCGGGTTGTCTGGGTCCGCTCAGTTGATTGGGTTCTCCGCGGGTGATGGTGTGAATCGCACCGGCATGTGCTTTACGCCGTCAACCAGGTTCATCCGCAGACGTTCGACCTGTCCGGCCTGGTTGATGTCGGGCATTCGTCGGGCCAGTTCCTCAAAGACGATCCGGATCTCCATCTTGGCTAGGTTTGCTCCCAGGCAGAAATGGGGTCCTCCGGCACCGAAGGCCATGTGGTGATTAGGGGTCCGGCCAATGTCGAAACGGTCCGGGTCTACGAACACGCGTCTATCTCGGTTGCCCGACGGGTACCACAGCAGGACCTTGTCGCCGCCAGTGATCTCCTTGCCTCCCAGAATCGCGTCGGAGGTGGCGGTACGGCGAAAGAAGTTGACCGGGCTGGTATAGCGCAACACTTCGTTGACCATGGTGTCGGCCAGTTCTGGTTGTGTCACGCAACAGCTCTTCCAGCGTTGCCATTGATCAGGGTGCTCAAAGAACGCGATCATGGCTTTGGAGATTGCGTTGCGCGTGGTTTCGTTGCCGGCAATCACCAACAGCGTGAAGAACAGGTCGCGTTCGATTTCGGCTAACTCAACGCGGGAGCCGTCCTCCATGGTCACCGCAGCATCAATGAGTCGGGTCCACAGGTCGTCGGCTGGCTCGGTTCGCTTACGTTGAGTGAGTTCGTGAGAGTACACGGCCATCTCAATCATCGCGTTGGTGGAGTCATCTTCGGCAGACGCGTACTCCTTGTCGCGACCACCGACGGTGCGGTTGCTCCAGTCCAGAAGCAGTTGGCGTTCCGATAACGGGATTCCGATGATCTCAGCGATTGCCGTTAACGGCAGTTCGGCTGCGATCGAGGTGACGAAATCGCAGTGCCCCAGCGGTGTGACCCGATCGAGAATTGTGGTTGTCCGCAGCCTCATAGCGTCTTCGAGGCGCCGGATCATCAGCGGCGTGAATCCCCGATTGACCAGCTTGCGGTAGCGGGTATGGCGTGGCGGATCGGTCATCACCATCTGTAGACCCGGCCCCTGGTCTGCTTCAAGATCTGTCAGGGCTATGCCGCCTTTGCCATCGCGGCCGGGGCCAGTCTGGTGGCTGTAAAGCAGACCGCTACGGTGCACCTCGGTTATGTGTTCGTAGCTTGTGACGCACCAGAACGGTTCGTTGTCGGATTCGGGTGTAGCTGGGTGAAGCCAAACCGGGCAATGCTCGCGGAGGTAGGCGAACCAGTCGTGCGGGCAGCGATCAGCGAAGACGTCAAGATCGGTGAGGTCGATATCAGCAAGGTCGATGTCGGCGAGCAGCGTCATGAACGGATCGTAACCAGCACGATTCTCAGGCTTCCAAGCCGCCTGATTGGGTCTGTCACACGAACTCCCCGAAGGGTTCAACGACCGCGGACCGCTCAGATAGTTCGGCTGCACGATCGATGACCTCCCGCATTGCCGACTGCAGGTCCGGGAGCCTCGCCTCGGTGGCGCCGTCAAGGTCGAGGAACACGAACACCATCTCATGCACCGGCTCACCCGTCGCTGCCTCCACGGCGACCGCGTAGCTTGCTCCTTGCATGCGGTAACGCGAGACCTTGTCTTGGGGACCTGAACCGTCAATGCGATCGGTTTTCCAGTCGACCACAACCAAACCCTTCGGTGTGCGGTACAAGAGATCAACGTAGCCTTCAACAAGGTGGTCGCCCACGGGAGCGGCCACCCAGACTTCACGCCAGTGGCGGCTCTTGGCCGCGGTTCGCGCGATTGGGGTCCCCAGGGCGCTGCGCGCCAGCTCAGCAACGATCCTGGTGCGGTTTGCAACTCCTTCGGCCATGGCCTGCGCAGCTGCGGCCTCGGTGAGCCCCGCACCGGTTGACAGATCAACGAGCTGCAATACGCCATGTACGGCACGTCCAATAGCCGTTCCGAAACGCCCCTTCTGCCACGGCGGCAGATCCAGATCACGGGGCGCCTTGGCGAGCCCGGGGTCGTCAGCTTCGGTGGCTGCCCGCGCCAAGGTCGTGGCGGCCACGACACGTCGCCTGCTGGCGGCAGTCATCACACCCGATCTTTTGTTTAGCCACACATCACGCTGTGGGACCGATGCACGCTCCGGTATAGCGGAGCTGCGTGCCACTGCAGGTTCGGGATCCCAGGCAACACCGTGAACACTGCGCAACGCCGGCTCGGCCAAAACGCTCGCCCCGGTTCGGATGTTTCCGGGGTTGCGCACAAGGCTGACCACCAGGTGGTCCCGGGCCCGGGTGGCGGCCACGTACAGGAGCCGGATGCGTTCGTGGTCGTCCATCTGATCATCGATCGGTTTCCAAGCGTCGTAACCCTCAGAGGTGACATTTGTTGAGGCTTTCAGGATCACCTCTTCATCGGGCGGGAACAGCACTGCGGGGCCCCGTTGGGGATTGGAGAACCTTGTCGTCATGCCCGACAGCACGGTGATCGGGAACTCGAGGCCTTTGGCACCGTGAATGGTCATGATCCGGATGCTGCGATCGTCGGACTCGGGGAGCACCGTTTCGGAGACACCAGCATTGTCGGCGCCTTGCAGCCGTGCCCAGTCGAGATAGTCCCGAAGGTCTGTGCCGCCGGCGTCGGCCCAGGCGCGGGCATGGTCGACCACGAAACGCAGTCTGCGCCAGACCCCACGCGGGTTGTGGCTGGCTACCGCGCTCTCAACGACACCTCGTTCCCGAATCAGCCGATCCAGCAGCTCGGCCGGCCCGGTCCAGCGGCGGTCTTCGTGCAGACGGCGCAAATGCATCAAAGCATCGGCGACAGGGTCACCGTGAGTGCTCTCGTCGACGGGTGCGAGAAGGTTGAAACGGCCGCCGACGCTGTGTCGCCAACGAGCAAGGTCGTCGTCTCCGCAGCCGTAGACAAACGACCGCAGGGCGGAGACGGTGGCGAGCTCGTCGGTGGGATCGGCCACGGCGCGAAGCGCCAACATGAGTTCGCGGACCTCGCGAGTCGCATACAGATGCGAGGAGGTCTCGGTGCGGTAACTGATACCGGCGCGAAACAGAGCACGTTCCAGCACCGCCAGGCTTGTACGGGCCGGTAGCAGTACACACACATCATCGGGTTCGGCCTGGCGTGTGCCGTTGGGGGTGTGCACAGACCAAGGCCGGGGGCCGTACAGCGCATCCGCGATCGTCGCTGCTACCAGTTTCGCCTCCCGTTCTCGTAGGTCGTCCGCTTTCAACGGCTCATCGACAGGCTGAGCGCTCAGCAAAGACACAGCGGGCCCGTCGGGAACCTCGGCTTGGCGATACCCAACCAGTGGTTGATACGCAGGCTGTCCCCGGTCTGGCTGCATCAATTCCGCGAACACGTCGTTGACCCAACCAACGATGGGTGAGGTGCTCCGGAAGTTTACTCTCAAGTCAACGTGATCGCCGAAGCTGTCCCGAGCGTTGAGATAGACCTCAATGTCTGCTCGACGGAACCGGTAGATCGACTGTTTGGGATCGCCCACGACGAACAATCGACCCGGATCGGGCACGATCTCACGCCAGTCGCGCATGGAGTCCGCCGGATCGCTTGAGGCGATCAGCATCGCTAACTCAATCTGGATGGGGTCGGTGTCCTGGAACTCGTCAAGGAGGAGCCGCTTGTAGCGCTGATGCAAGCCACGCCGCACAGCTGGCCCGTTGGTGCGATCACGCACCAGACGCCGAGCCCTTACCAGCAGATCGTGGAAGTCGAGCCTGCCGCTCGTGCGTCGTTGTTCGGCTGAGTCCAGCACAAATCGCCCCAGGTATCCGCCCACATAGTCGAGTGCGGGTGTCGTCACCGAGGCGACAGCGTCGTCGCAAAGTGTTGCGAGGTTCTTCAACGCTTCGCGTACCTCGGCCACGTCGATTCGCCAGTTCGCGGCACGTCCCCGCCGCCCCGGCCTTATGGCCTTTGATTCGTTGCGTGACCTGCTTGCGCCCTCACCCATGGCGGCAGCGGCGGTTAACGCGTCGATCTCGTCGAACGCCGCGGTGAGGTCGTTGCGGTTGCTTTCGAGACGATCGAAGTCCTGCATCAATTTGTCGTCTGTGCTGACACACGCCGATCGCATTGCCAGAACGCGATCGAACTCGGCGAGCAGGCCGTCTACCTCAAAGCGTGGCGGGGGCGGCGGATCGAGTCGAAGCCGGGACTCGACGAGGTCCCAGTTGGAAGTCATCTGCAAAGCAAGAACCCGCAGCGCTTTCGGCCCGACACCGGTCGTGTCAAGAATCAACAGCGATCGATGCACCGCCGGATCATCGAACAGTTCATTCAGGAAATCCGTCCAGCGTGACTCGAATCCGATGTGTGAGCCGATCTCGTCGAACACCTCAATGCCCGGTGGGAGCCCTGCAGCTACCGGATGTTCCATGAGGATCCGCTGGGCGAACGAATGCAGGGTACAGATCGCCGCCGAGTCGAGTTGATCCAAGGCGGCTCTGGCTGATTCGTCGTCACCGCTCCCGAGTCGCTGCTCGAAACGATGGCGGATCCGGTTGTACAGTTCCGCTGCGGCCTTCTCGGTGAACGTGATCACGGCTATCGAATCGATGGCGATGCCGTCTTCGAACACCAACGCCTCAACCCGGTCGATCAGGGACCGGGTCTTGCCGGTGCCCGCTCCGGCGTCCACGAACAGGGTGCTGTTGCGGACGTTGCGAATCCGCAGACGCTCGTCTTGGTCCGCGGGGAGTTCTTTGTCCGCGGGGAGTTCAGTCAACACCGGCTCCGCTCACCTCAAAATATGCCTCAAGGTCGGTGCTGGAACGCAGACGCAGCCAATCCGCGTACTGATGGGACAGGCCAAGCCCATCAGGCTCGCAGTAAACGCACTCAACCCAGGGCCGGTACTGCGGTGCGGCCGGGTGCTGCGGGAAGATACCGGCTTCGATTCCGTCAAGGATCCGACCGACGATCCCGAGCACCCGCCGGTCGATCTCCGCAGAGACCTCGTAGCCGATCACACGGTTGCGTTCGGTTTCGCTAACGAAAAGGTAGTCGCCACGTGCCGGTGCGTCGCTGCGGCCCAGAAGCGACCTCGCAGCGTGGGCATACAACACCAACTGAAGGCAGCGTCCACCGGGGGCGGGGTTGGATGCGTTGATATTGCGGTAGCGACGCGCAGATCCAGATTTGTAGTCGATGATGCTAAGACCGCCGTCATCTCTTTCGTCTATCCGGTCAATCGCCCCGCACAAGCGAAACATCCGGCCATCGGGCAGGCAGATTTCCACAGCCGGATTCGGCGATCGCATCAAGCCGAAGGTCAACTCGCAGGCAATCGGGCGTGTGCTGGTAGCTTCGCGCCTTCGACCATCGAAGCGCGCGAAGCCTTCCAGGTCAGCCAGGATGCGCTGGCGGTCGCGTGCGGAGTACAGGTCACGCCCGATCTGGCCCCGCTGCGCGATGATGTCGGCTTCCTGTTCGGCGAGATCAAGGAGTTCTGTGACGCCAGCATCGAATTCCGATCCCTCGGCCGCCTCGGCATCGGCGATCGCGGAGACGATCCAGCGTTCGAGAGACCTGTGGATCAACGATCCCCTTTCGAGTGCACCCATGCGGTCTTGCTCGGCGGGATCTTCCACCCCGGCGACGCCAAGCACGTAACGCACGAAGTAGGCGTGTGGGCAGGCCGCCCAAGCCTCGAGCATCGTCGGCGAGACGACCTGCCCTGGAATCGTCGATACACGCTCTCCCAAGGCACCCACGTTGCCGTCGAACCGGGTAAAACGGTCCGACAGTCGACCTTCAAGTAGTTCGACCCCGCGGTGGACCTCCTTGCGCGTCTCGAGCAACGGATGGCGAGTCGGGTCACCACCCATCTCGGCGTGATCGAGCATGGCTCGAACGTCGTATTCTTGGACATGGGCCGGGAAACCCTCTTGGCGCATGCCAGCGATGAACGAGGGAACCTCCTTCAGCCAGTCTCCGGTGGCGCTGTTGAGGTGTTCGGGTGCGGGACGACCCTCCCCCCGGGCCTCGATAGAGTCAAGAAGCCAGCGTGACGGAACCCGTTCGGCGTTGCGGCGCAGATCGCCGCGCGGGAAGGTAAACGTAACGTGGCTGGCGGCGGCCATTACTGCCAGCAATCCACGATGAAGATCGTGGATAGCGGCGCCTTTCAGAGGCAACTCTTTGGGAATGACGGCTCGAACCCGGTCGGGCAACAGCGGATCTTCGTGGTGCTTCGGAGGAATTGAACCCTCCGCCATTCCCACGATGATCACTCGATCGAACTCAAGCCCGATGCCAGCGGGTAGCGATCCCACGAACACACCCCGCCCGAACGTTCCGTGTCGGCCGAGGCCAGCCTCAAGTTGGATCACCAAGGCTCGCCGAAATGCCGTCGTTGACGGTGCAAGATCGATTCCGTCCAGGTCACGGAGCCGGTCTATGGCGGCTTCGACCCGGCGCGCCCCGGCCAACTCGTGTGGGGGCCAGCCCGAGCGGTTGCCGAGGTAGCTCTTAACGAGCGACTCGCACCAAGAAGCCAGCTTCGACCAACTCGTAAGGTTGTCGCCAGCTTTGAGCTCTTTTTCCAGCCCCGCGATGAAGTCGCGCAGCTCTGCGGCATGGACAGCTTGGCGGCGTTGTCGTTCGGCCCGCGAAGTCTGACCCGTGTCAGCAACGTGTCGGACCGCGTCGGCCTCAAGGTCTTCGATCAGTTGTGAGAGTCGCTGATGCCACTGCTTCGGGCCAGCTACAACACCAGCCGCCCTCGAAACCCGTTCCCAGGCCGCCGCCGGGACCTGGCGGTTATCAGCGTCTCGTACTGGGGAACCTCCGAGCCACCCCATCACGGCTCGGCGTGAGAAGTCCCGTAAGGGAAGTTCCAGCATCGCGCAGACCGAACGGCCGAGCATCGTCGCTTCTGCTGTATCCACCGACTCGCCGAACCACTCAATACCAGCCGCCTCCAAGGCGTCGGCCACCAGCCGTGCGTAGGGTTCCCGGGTGCCGTACAGGATTGCCGTACGGTCCAAAACGATGCCGTCGCGGGCGGCGTCAACAACCGCTCGTAGGGCGTGACGCACCTCGTCGTCGGCGTCGGATACCGACAATGCCCGGTCGGCTATTGGTTGGCGCGGCGGCTCGATTGAAGGCCAGGTTCCCCCAACTGCTTCGGTCGCCTCACGCACCGCGGCGTCGGCTGCAGCGACGCCGGTGATCCCTGCGATCACGGTCAGTCCATGGTGCTCACCGACCGCTCGAAGCAGTCGCGCATTGCTGGCGCTGAGCCGTTGAGGCAGAAACACGATCACGGCTCCGAGTTGATCCGTGATGGGCGCACCGTCGTCGAGTTCGGTAACCGCGGCGTTGAGCAGGTCCTGTTCGTTGGAGAACGAGTCCCGCAGCCTTGCCTGGATCTGGTCGTGGATCCACAACACATCGCTAACGTGTTCGTCCGCTGAGCGGAGTCGGTCCCGGTCCTCGGCGGACAACTCCGAAAGTGTGCGATAGACCCCCACAAGCGATCGCTCAGTCGCGGGATGGGTTTCGACCCCGGCGAAACGACCAGGCGCATCCCGCAGGACCGCCCGCACAGCACCGGCGATAACAGGTGTGGAAACGGGCCGCCGGCCGCCGGTCGCCACCCGAACCGATCCGAGCAACTCCGCTAGCCGGTGAGGGTTGACGAATGTGACGGCCGCGGCTCCCCCACGCCGTCCAAGAGCTCGTCGCGCCGCAACCGCAATCGGGTTCTTCGCCACCACCACCGTCACCGGCTCCAGGGGATCGCCCGCCTTGGCTTCGGTGATTGTCAATGCGAGCGTTTCGTGCGCAACGGGTCCATAGGTCGTGGGGATACATCGAACTTGCATTCGGGTCCGAATCGTAGATGCAGACACCCCGACCGCTTGAACAGACTTCGCCAAGTCTTGAGCAGCTGTCTGTTCAATTTCAGTCGCTCAAGCCAACAGCACCATCTATCGAAGTGGTTGCCCCCTTATGATGTTCGCCGTGGTGCAGGCACGAGTCGAGGAGTTCACCAAGGCTGCCGGGGCCGCGGTGCCAGCCGGGGTCGCCAATAACGGCTTTAGCCTCGTTTGGATCGAGGCTCTCTAGGAGTCCGATGCGTCCGGACTGCCCGGCGGTCTTGAAGGTCGATACCGCCGATCCCGAACTAAGTCGCGCTGAGCTGGCGAGACGAGCCGAGGTACCGGAGTTCATTGTTGATGTGGTGGTCTCCGCTGGTCTTGTCTTGCCGATCGGCGAGCCCGGTAGCGAGCGGTTTTCCGCCGATGCTGTCGACATGCTCGTCGCGGCCCGAACCCTGGTCGATTCGGGGATCTCGCTGGAGGAACTCACCGCGCTTGCTTTACGTCACGCAACCCACGTTGAGGAGGTAGTCGACGACGCTCTCGAACTGTTTCGACGCCGCGGCGGCCAACAACGTAACCCTGCTGGCGAGGACCGAGATGACCTGCTCGCACTGATGCACGAGCTGGTGCCGGTTGCTTCGTCGCTGGTCGGTCGGCACTTTGAGCGAACTCTGCGCACGCGTGCGTTGGCTCGTCTGGGCGACGAACCAACCGATGGCCCGATGGTCGTGCACGCCCATCGACTGAAGCGGCGACTCGATCCTGTTTCTGTGTATTTGGATGCCGACGATCACTACCGCATGTTGTGGGTTCGACCCGATGAGCGACTTGCGATTGTCGGTCTGGGCTCGGTGGAGGTAATCGAACCTCACGGCGATGCTCGGTTTTCGGCAGCCTCGGCAGCACGGGTGGCGCTGGCTGCTCGCGTTCGCCGTGAAGGTCCCCCCGAAGCGCCGTCGCCGGTGTTGATGGGTGGTTTCTCCTTCAGGTCCGGGTCGATCAGGTCCGGGTCGACCGCCCCTGCTGTTATCGCTACACAACCGATACAGCCAGGCGGCGCCAAACCCTCCGATTACCGCGTCGATTGGGACGGCTACCCCGACGCCCGCTGGGTCCTGCCGGAGCTAACCATCATCGACCGAGCCGACGGAACCTGGCTCTTGACCGCTTCCCGTCGTCGCCCGGGCGAGGCCGAACAAACCGACGCACTCCGCTCACGCATCGATTCGCTTATCGCCCTTGAGCCTCACGAACCCGTCGGCGATGTCGTCGGAGGCGCCCCAACCGTCAACGAGGCACATGGCGTTGCTTACACGCAACTCGTCAGCGATGCGGTGGCCGAGATCAGCAGTGGTCGCCTCGACAAGGTCGTACCCGCACGGGTGCAGGAAAGCGATCCGGTTGACCTTTCGCTGGTTCTGCCCCGTCTGGTGGCTCGCTACCCGGGTTGCGCGGTCGTAGCTGTCGGCGTCGCCGACCGTGATTTCATCTCCGCAAGCCCTGAACGGCTCGTGGCGCTCAACGGCGGCGACGCCTGCACGGTCGCTCTCGCTGGCACAGCGCGAAGAGGCGTCGACACTCACAGCGACGACGCGCTCGCCACGGCGATGCTGTCCTCGGAGAAAATCCGCCGTGAGCATCAATTCGTTGTCGACGACCTAACCGATCGACTCGGAAGCCTGGGGCTCATCGGCGAGACCCCGGCCGAACCCGAAGTCCTGCGGCTGGTACGTGTTCAACATCTGTGCACACCGATCACGGCGCGTATTCGACGTCGACGGGGTGTGTCAGACATGGACGTGCTGCGCTTGGCGGGTGTTTTGCACCCCACACCCGCGGTTGCGGGTGTACCTACAGAGGCGGCGCTTCGATGGATCTTCGAGCATGAAGGCTTCGATCGCGGCTGGTACGCCGGACCCGTTGGTTGGTGTGATCTTGATGGCAACGGCGAACTACGCGTGGCGCTGCGATCCGCGTTGCTGTCTCCCGCAAGGGCGCTGCTCTTCGCAGGAGCGGGGGTTGTTTCCGACAGCGATCCCGATGATGAGCTGGCGGAGACCGCGGTGAAGTTACGTGCCATGCTTGATGTGATGCAAAGCTCATGACCGATCCTGTCTACGGGCCGATAGCGACCTTCGCGGCCACACTCGCCAGCCACGGCATCCACGATGTCGTTATCTCGCCGGGGTCACGGTCAGCGCCGCTTGCGCTTACGTTTCATGCCAGACACGACATGCGTACCTGGGTCCACCACGACGAGAGGGTCGGTGGCTTCTTCGCACTGGGCCAGGCGCGTGCCACAGGCAAGCCGTCGGTACTGGTATGCACGTCGGGAACGGCAGCGGCGAACTACCTTCCGGCCGTGGTGGAGGCAGGCCATGCGGCTGTGCCGATGATCGTGTGCACCGCGGATCGTCCGCCCGAACTGCGTTCGTGGGGCGCGGGACAGACAATCGATCAGGTCGGCATCTACGGCACCAACGTGCGCTGGTTCACAGACTTGCCGGTACCGTCGGATCTTTCGCCGGGGGCGGCGTCAATGGTCGCTCGCCGCGCGCTGTCGGAGGCCACAGGGCCACGGAGGGGTCCCGTTCACGTGAACTGGCCGCTGCGCGAACCCCTTGAACCCACAGGTGATGTACCGGTGGTTAAGGCGGAGCCGCCACGGGTTGATTCGCATCGCGCATTCGCGTTGCCCGAAGATCCCCTCGGCGATCTGACCGACATGGAAAAAGGTGTCGTGATTCTCGGTCCCGACATTGCCAGCGGCTTAGCGAAACAGGTCGAGCTTGCCGATTGGATCCTGCGTTTCGCCGAGTCGACGGCCTGGCCGGTGTTCGCCGAGCCGATCACGCAGCTGCGCCGTGGTCATCGCCACGGTGAAAAATACGTGATGAACTCCGCTGCGCATCTTTGCGGAGGTCACTCATCGGCTAACGAGTTGGTGCCCGACGTGGTCGTGCGCCTCGGGGCAAGCCCGACGACCAAGTCGGTTCGCCAATGGCTCGAACGGGTCCGCCCGCAGCACGTGGTGTTGATCGACCCCGAGCAGCGCTGGCACGACGCGTCGTTCACCACCACCGAACACCATGTGGTCGCCCCGCTCAGCGCGCTGGGACGCGCCAGACGTCTTGGTATCGGAGCGCGGACCCGTAGCCGATGGCTGGATCGTTGGTGGGAGCTTGACGATGCTGCCTCCAAGGCGGTTGATGCGGTCGTTGGGGCTGGGCCTCGTCTCTGCGCTGGGGTGGCCAGGGAGCTCGTTGATGCGCTGCCGTCGGGTTCGACGGTCATGTTGGCCAACTCAATGCCCGTGCGAGACCTTGACCTGTTCTTGCACAACGGTGGCGAGGAGGTCACCTTTGTCGCCAATCGTGGCGCATCGGGAATCGACGGCACTATCGCTACCGCGCTGGGCTTGGCGTCACGGTGTGGTGGGCCGGTAGTTGCCTATGTCGGCGATCTGGCCTTGCTGCACGACGTGGGATCGCTGATGACCGCAGCTCGTCTTGGGATTCACCTGACGGTGGTGTGTGTCGACAACGGCGGAGGTGGGATCTTTTCGATGTTGCCTGTGGCCGAACGCATCGATCCTGACACCTTCGACACCTTGTTCCACACGCCGCATGGATTGGATCTTGGGACCCTCGACGGTATCGCCGGGATACGAGTTCAGCGGGTAGATCCCGACGACGATCTAGCCAATGCCGTGAAGCGTGCGCTGCGCTGTGTTGAGGTTGGCGTGGACCTGGTCCTTGTTCCTGTTGACCACACCGCCGACATCGCCCAGCGCCGGGCGATCGAAGCTGCGGTGGCGAAGGTGCTGGGGTAGTGCCCGAAACTGCAATCGTGCTTCATGGGTTCAGTGGCTGCGGGGCTGCCATGGCGCCGATTGCCGAGCCTTTGCGTGCCGAGGCTCGGGTATTCACCCCCGATCTCGCAGGTCACGGAAACAACCTGCCGAGCGGCGACCACGCCTACAGCATCGACGCGATGGCCGAAGCTGTTGCGTCGATACAGGACCGGTTCCATCTTGTTGGCTATTCGATGGGGGCTCGCCTGGCGCTGACCATCGCCGTGAGGTGGCCACAACGCGTGCGATCGCTGACTGTCATCGGTGCTTCGCCGGGTCTCGCCCACGAAAAGCAACGCCGAGAGCGTGCCGCTCTAGACGACCGAAGAGCGCGAGCGCTGGTCGCTGATCCAGAAGGCTTCATTGATGACTGGATGAGGCTGCCAATGTTCGCGGGGTTGACCAGGTTGGGCGAGTCCCGCTGGACGCGTTCTCGCGCCCAACGCCTCGCCAACAACCCCGTCGGCATGGCCCGGGCGCTGCGATGCGCTAGTCCGGGTCGGATGCGGTACCTTTCGCCGGAGCGACTCCAGCGGGTGACTGCACCCGTCTCGGTGGTGGTCGGCTCCGATGACGCCACATATGTTCGTATCGGCGCAGACCTTACGTACCAGCTTCGGTGCGCCCGCTTAACGATTGTGCCAGGTGTCGGCCATGCAACCCACCTCGAGGCTCCCGATGCTGTTCTCGACGCGATTCGCACGGTTATGGCATTCGCATCGAACCGCAAGGCACCCGATGAAACCAAACAGCAGTTGAGGTGACGGACCACGACCCCCAAAGCGGCGTTCGTGCACAACACTCAAATCACGAAGACTCACACCCCGAAACTGTCCCCGACCCTTGGTGGCTCGACCATGTCGTCGGATACCCCTTGGAGATCAACCTGAGCACCCATGTGTTGGGTTTGCGTGCTCCTATACCAACAGCGCACGGACCGATCACATCGCGAACCGTAGTGCTGGTATCGGTCGGCGACGGTGCCTTCACTGGCTGGGGTGAGGCGTCACCCATTAGGACCTGGTCGGCTCACGATCTCAACACGGTCACCGCCGCTTTGAGATCGGGCATTGCCCGCCTGCAGGCCAACCAGGCGCTCGCGGAGGTTCTTGCTCGGCTCCGAGACGTGCCCGAGGCCCGGGCCGCATTGGCGGGCGCCCTCGTCGACCTCGCAGCCAAACGGGCCGGTCTCCCGATAGCTGCGATGCTCGCCGACGACGCAACCGACACAGTCAACGTGAATGCCGTGATCACAGCACCGCACCCCGACACAGCGGTTGTGGAGGCAACCTCAGCGGTCACACGCGGGGTTCGCAGCCTGAAGGTGAAAGTAGCCTTTGCTTCACCCGCAGCGGACCTCGAACGGGTCGCTGCGATACGTGACAGTGTCGGCCCGCGAATCGAGCTGCGCCTTGATGCCAATGGTGGATGGAACCGTCGGGACGCCGTCGCCATCCTCAATAGCTTCGTTGATTTCGATATTGCCTTCTGCGAGGAGCCAGTGACAGGAATAGTCCCCATGGCGGCGGTAGCTGCCGCCACTTCGATTCCGGTTGCTGTTGATGAGTCGGCGCGTTGCGTTGAAGACATTGCCGCTGCGACGGACACCGGGTCGATTGCCGCGGTGGTCGTTAAACCACAGGGCATCGGCGGACCCGACATCGCTTTGCAGGCGATTGACCTGGTGCGATCCCGGGGAGTCACACCGATAGTCACCACGATGATTGACAGCGCCGTGGGGGTGGCCCACGCGGCGCACGTGGCGGCGGCTGCACATGTGCAAGCAGCCTGCGGCCTGGACACTTCGGCGTTGCTCGCCGACGATGTTGGCAACTCTCTTGTGGTCATTAACGGGAGGATCAAGGTTCCGCCCGAACCCGGCCTCGGTGTTGCGATGCGGCAACCCTTCGCCTAGCGGGTCGCTACCCTCGCATCGGTGGATCTGTTTATCATTCGCCACGGGCGACCGGTACGCCAGGTGATCGCCGCAGGCGATGGAGCCGCCGATCCCGATCTTTCTGACCTCGGCGTGCTACAGGCGCAGCGCACGGCCGACTTCCTGGAAGCCGAAGGGATACACCACGTTGTGTCGTCCACAATGAAGCGTGCGTACCGGACCGCGCTTGTGTTGGCGGATCGGCTCGGGCTCGAGATTGAACAGCTTGATGACCTCAAGGAGAGCGATCACCGATCCCGGATGTACGTCCCGATGGAGGAGATGTCGCGCGACGATCCCGACACGGCGCACTACTTCAACGAGGACAACCTCTTTGAGTCGGTCTTCAGTGATGGTTACGAGGAATTCGAGAAGCGGGTGCTGCGAGGATTCGAACACGTGATCGCCACGAATCGCTCCCGCCGTGTGGCGGTGTTCTGCCATGGCATGGTCACCGGTGTGTACCTGAAGACGATATTGGGGATCCACGACGTGTTCTCGTTGTTGATCGACTACTGCGGGATAAGCCGGGTTCAGGCCTCGGGTTCGGGGCAACGCACCGTCAGGTCGGTCAACGAAACTGCTCATGTTCGGGATCTGATCAAGTGGTGACGTGATTCCGAACCTGATCAAGTGGTGGCGTGATAGGCAATTCCTATCCTAAAGCGATGCTCACGCTTGTGGTGATGGCCGCGGGACTTGGATCGCGTTTCGGCGGCACAAAACAATTGGCTGCAGTGGGTCCCGATGGTGAGGCTTTCTTGGACTTCGCGATCCGTGACGCACTTGATGCGAGCGTGTCAAAGGTGGTGTTGGTAGTACGATCCGACATTGAAGACGATATCCGCTGCCACATCGCAACTCGCCACCCTGAAGTGCCTGTGGCATTTGTTTGCCAGGACCATCATGGTCCGCCTCGCGCGAGGCCCTGGGGTACCGCTCACGCGGTGCTGGCCGCTGCTGCGGAGGTGAATGGCACGTTCCTGGTGGTCAACGCGGACGACTACTATGGGCGTTCCGTCTACCAGACGCTGTGCTCGACGGCTTCTTCGCTACCCGCCAACAGGGCATTGTTGGCGGGTTATCGGCTTGATCGCACCGTTCCCGAACTCGGAAAGGTCAGCCGGGGGGTCTGCTCGGTCAACGCTACCGAACTCGTGGCACTGGTGGAGACCCACGGCATCAACAGACTCTCCGACGGATCGATCGTCGCTGCTGACCCGGCTGGCATTGTCGCCGCAGACGCCACGGTGTCAATGAACCTTTGGATGTTCCCGCATCGTCTGTTTGGGCTGCTGGAACGAGGATTCTCGAGGTTCTTGGACGACCATGGCCACGATGGCGAAGCGGAGTACTTGCTTGCCACTGTGGTTGCCGAGTTGATGGGTGCGGGCGAGTTGACGGTCGGTGTGGTCCCGACCTCAGAGTCGTGGGTGGGTATCACCAATCCCGACGATCTCGAGGTCGCCCGTAGGCAAATAGCGAAGACAAGACAACCGAACGCGTGATGTGTCTGTGAGTCCTCGTTGTATCGGTATGGTTGCTGACGATGCGAGGAATCGTTTCGGTCGGCGGGTACATCCCTTACCACCGCCTTGATCGTCGCGAGATCACGGCATTGTTCGCCAAGGGAGGCGGTCGTGGTACGCGGGCCGTGGCTTCCTACGACGAGGACACCACCACCATGGGTGTCGCTGCGGCACGCAACGCTCTGGCGTCGTGGCACGGCCGCGGATCACAGGCGGCTGGCGGGTCCTGCTGTGATGACCTGTGGTTTGTCACCTCGTCACCGGCCTATCTCGAAAAGACCAATGCCACAGCTATCCATGCGGCCCTGCGGTTTGCGCCGCAGGTGGGGGCGCTTGACTTCGGCGGTGCTGTCCGATCCGGCATCGGGTCGTTGCGCACCGCTCTGGTAGGCACCGGCACCACCCTGGTCGTTGCAGCCGATACCCGCGACGGCATGGCGACGTCACTGGATGAGGCCACAGTCGGTGACGCTGCCGCGGCTGTCGTTGTAGGGGATCAAGACGTGATCGCCGAATACCTCGGTCATGGTGTCGCCACCGACGAGATACTTGATCGCTGGTGCCTGCCAGGTGCCCGACGCTCACGCACCTGGGAACAGCGCCACGGGGAGGTCTCCTACGCTCGGTTGCTGAGGTCGGCATGGCAGTCGGCGCTTGATGCCACTGGCCTTAAAGCCGACGACATTGACCGCCTGGCGGTCACCGGCGTGAACATACGGGCCATCCGGCGCAACACGCGCCTGTTCGGACCCGCCTCGGGCAAACGGATCGATGATTTCGCCGACACCATTGGTAACACCGCGACTGCACATCCCGCCCTGTTGTTGACATCTGCGATTGAGAGCGCCGGTCCCGGCGAGATAATCGCGCTTGTTGCGGCCGCCGACGGGGTGGAGGTGGTGATGCTACGGACCACCGAGGCGATTGGTGCCTACCGAGCTGAGGCTCCGCTAGCGGAACAGATCAAGACCGGTGCGCCGATCGACTACGGCACTTTCTTGTCATGGCGCGACATGGTGACTGTCGAACCCCCGAACCGCCCGCCCCCGAACCGGCCGTCGGCGTCTGCTGGATACCGGCGCCGTCACTGGAAATTCGGATTTGTCGGGTCACGGGACCGCTCAAGCGCAATGGTCCATCTGCCTCCTGCGCGGGTGTCGGAAAAGGGCGGCGCAGTTGACGACATGGAACCGGTGCCGATGGCTGGCACCACAGGCGCGATCGTAAGCTTCACTGTCGACCGGCTGGTCTATTCGCCCAGCCCTCCGGTGGTGTTCGCCATCGTGGATTTCGACGGCGGTGGACGATCACCGCTTGAGCTCACCGACGTGTTGCCCTGCGATGTGGCAGTCGGCGGGCGCGTCGAGCCGACATTTCGGCGGTTGTTCACAGCGGACGGGATACACAACTATTTCTGGAAGGTTCGTCCCGTGCTGGGCAGCAACGAAGCCGCTGCGTCAGCAGTGGACCCCGACGCTCAGGGAGCCTGAATGGCCTCGCACGGGATAAAGGACCAAGTGGCGATCATCGGGGTGGGCTGCACGCCGTTCGCGGAGCACTGGGATAAGTCGCTGGACGATCTGATCATTGACGCTGCGCAGGCCACCTACTCCGAAGCCGGGATCAGCCAGGACGACATTGATGCTTTCTGGTTCGGCACGTCGCAATCAGGTGCCTCGGGACTCGCCATGGGGTCTCCGCTCAAGATCCACGGCAAACCCATCAGCCGGGTAGAGAACTACTGCGCCACGGGATCAGAGGCCATGCGCCAGGCTGCCTACGCTGTGGCGTCTGGTGCCTACGACGTGGTAATGGCACTGGGGGCAGAAAAAGTTAAGGACGGCGGATACCAGGGGCTCAACGCCTTTGCCATACCCGGAGACGGAACCCAGCGCACGCTAACCGCCGCAGCCATGTTCAGCCTGCTCGTTCCGGCCTACGCCAAACGCCACGGCGTTGATGAGGAGAGGCTCCGGTTCGTAGCGGCCAAGATCGCCGAAAAAAACCACGCCAACGGTGCCCGCAACCCGTTGGCTCAGTTCCGCAGGGAGATCACCGCAGAGGAGATCTGCGCGATGGACGAGGTTGCCGGGTGCTTGTCGGTGTTTGACTGTGCAGGTGTGGCCGACGGCGCAGCCGCGGTGATCATGTGCCGTGCCGACGCTGCCATGCAGTACCGCCAGGATCCTCTCTACATCAAGGCATTGTCTTTCGTGGCCGGTACCGGCGCCGGGTCGCTGGATCCCGCATATGACTACACCACCCTGCCCGAGTGCATGTGGGCCGCCCGTGATGCCTACACCCAGGCCGGTGTGGTTGACCCCCGACAAGAGATTGCGTTGGCTGAGGTACACGACTGCTTCACCCCCACCGAGCTCGTGCTAATGGAAGACCTCGGGTTCTCCGAACGCGGACAGGCCTGGGCCGACGTGCTTGAAGGCCATTTCAATATTGATGGACGGCTGCCGGTCAACACCGACGGAGGCCTCAAATCGTTCGGCCATCCGGTCGGAGCAACAGGTCTTCGTATGCTGTATGAGATCTGGCTGCAGCTCCGTGGCGAGGCTCCCGCTGACCGTCGGATCCCATCATCGGACCGCACCCTGGGGCTTACCCACAATCTCGGTGGCTACCCGGGCGAAATGGTGAGCTTCGTGGGCATCTACGGCTCACAGCGGGGCTGAGCCGCCTACGATCCCAGCATGCGCCGCCCTCTGACCGGAATCCGGGTCGTTGACCTCACCATCGAAAAAGGCGAATTGTGCGGACGTGTCCTGAGCGATCTTGGTGCAGAAGTCATTCGGGTTGAGCCACCGGGTGGTTCACCGTCACGCAGGCTGTCGCCTCGCATTGGTGATCACTCGCTGTTCTTCACCTTCCGCAACGCTGGCAAACTCGGTGTGGTACTCGATCTCAGCTCCGAAGACGACCGGCACCGGCTCGACAGTCTCCTCACCAACAGTGACGTTGTGCTTGACTCCGTCGAGCCCACAGCCGAGCCCGCAGCAGCCGCCGACAGGGTTGAGGGGTTCGCCGTCGATCACCCCCACCTGGTGGTTTGCTCCATAACCAACTACGGACGAACCGGCCCCTACGCTGGGCGTGACGTCCCCAACGCCGTTTTGGATGCCACCAGCGGGTTGGCCTTCAAAGCCGGTGCCGCGGAGCGTGAACCATTGTTGCCTCCGGGCAACATCGCCGACGACTCAGCCTCAATGCATGCCGCCTTCGCCGTGCTATGCGCCCTATACCAACGCGAAGCCACCGGTTTGGGTCAGGTTATTGACCTGTCGATCAACGAAGCCGCGGCCCAGATCACCGATTGGTCGCTACCGAACTGGACTCGTTCGGTTAACGCTGGCATGCCTTCAGGCGACTCCCGGATCGGCACGGGCCCCGTCTACACGATCTTGCCCTGCAAAGACGGCTATGTCCGTCTCATCATCATCGCCTTGCGCCACTGGCAGGCCATGCGTGCCTGGCTGGGCGAACCCGACTATCTCCAAGATGGCGAACTTGACACGTTTCTGGGCCGCATGATGATCGCGGACGCCGTGCTGAATCCTCTGTACGCCGAACACTTCTCCACTATGTCCATGCTCGAGGTGGCCGAGGAATGCCAACGGCGAGGGATTGTCTGCACGCCGGTCCTCAAGCCCGGCGACGTGCTCAACAATCCGCACTTCGCTGCACGCGGAACCTTCGATGCCGTGGAACTTGAGACAGGGCACTTGATGCAACTCGCCTCCGGATTTTTCGAGATAGACGGGCAGCGTGTCGGCCCCACAGGCCCTCCGCCTCGCATCGGCGCGGACCAGAATCTGCTCGCCGAGCTCTCGTCGTGGCGTCGGCATGCACGACCAGCCGCCGCGGTAACCTCGGGGGCCGAGCCGCAGAGGCCGTTGGCCGGGGTTCGGGTGATGGATTTCGGCCATGGGGGAGTCGGCGTCGAGGCGGGGAGGCTGTTCGCCGACTATGGAGCCGATGTCGTCAAGATCGAGAGTCGTTCCTACTTCGACTTCATACGTACCGTGCTGGGTGGTGAGATGTCTCCGAGTTTTGCCTCGTCGAACCGTTCCAAGCGCAGCTTCGGAGTCAATGCAAAGAATCCCGAAGGTGTGGAAATCCTCAAGACAATGGCCCGCAACTCCCATGTCGTCATTGAGAACAACTCCACGGGGATCATGGACGCTTTAGGTCTCGGTTATGGCGATCTCCGCGCCGAGAATCCCGATCTGGTGATGATGTCGAGTCAGTTGATGGGGTCGCGCGGGCCATGGGCAGCCTGGTCGGGTTATGGCCCCAATACCCAGGTCACCGGTGGAATGACCCACTTGTGGAACTATGAGGGCGACGAAGCGCCGGTGGGCAGTATGTCGATTTTTCCGGATCACTTCGCCGGGCGCAGCGGGGCCGTCGCCAGCCTGGCCGCACTGTTGGCCCAACGCCGCAACGGCGAGGCAGGCATGCACGCCGAGATATGCCAGGTCGAACAGGTAGTCAACGTGTTGGCGGACCTGTTCGCGCACGAGTCGTTACATCCGGGCAGCGTTCGTGCCAGAGGCAACCACAACGAACGAGGCGTGCCATGGGGCTTGTATCCCAGCGCCGGAGACGATCAGTGGATTGCGATCTGCACCCGTAGCGATGCCGAATGGCAGGCATTGGCCCGACTCGTTGGTCGCGATGACCTAGTCAATGACAGCACCTTGCAAGACTTGGGCAGTCGCAGAAGCCATGAAGCACGCATTGATAGCGTTGTGGCGGCATGGACCAGCGGACGAAGCAGCAACGACGCCGTCAACGCCTGCCTGGCGGTTGGTGTGGCGGCTGGCCCGATGCTTAACGCCGAGGGAATGGCCAACGATCCGCACCTACGCGCACGTGGGTTCTTGCATGAGCGTTATCAGCCTCCGATCGGCGACATGGTCTTCGAAGGGCCCGCCTTTGCCGCCTCGAAAATGTTGGCGCCGGAAACCGCTCCGGCTCCCGGGTTGGGTGAGCACACCCATGAGATTGCGGTGGAACTCGGACTTGATGAGGCTCGCATTCTTGAGCTGATCGAAGCGGGCGTGCTCGAGGCCCAACATTGACGAGATCGAACACCGACCTCGCTGGATTATGCCCTCGCCTGATTACCTCAACGCTTGACAGGGCGAGTCTGGCTTAGGCCCAAAAAGTTCCTCAACTACCAATCGGCCGCGATCGGGGATCGCTTCATTCGGGTACACCGCCTCCACCACAGCGAATATTTCCTCAGGGGTTGAAGTACCTAACCGGTGAGCCAGCAACTCAATGTCGGCTAGGTCCGACCGTCGGGCTGAGCGGACCTTCATGGCAAGGAGCCGGTCGGCGTCGGCCGCAATGACCCGCATGTTGGGATTGTCGAACACCACAACACCGCGTCGGTCTTGTCGGGGCATGTAAGCGCTTGCCTGTTCGTTAAGCCACGACGGAGAGAGACCACGCTCTCGGGCTACTTCGCGCACTGCGTCGAAAACGGCTCCGTGTCCTTCAAGCACGAGCGCGTCAATGTCTCGGGTGACGCGATTGGCGTCGTAGGCGAGTGCCATCGCTGCACCACCGACTATGTAAATTCGCGCCACCACGCTTCGGCGGTTTAGCTTTTCTGCTACCGCGGTCAACGCAGCAAGCAGGTCAAGGCGACCAAGCATCTCAGACCACCTCAAGCTCACGAACTGGAAGTAGCACACCGTGGGCTTCGAACGCGGCCGACGAATGCACGACTGCCTCAGCCCTGAGCCCCCGCAGATCACGACCCGGGTACCAATACGACTCGAGATAGCGTGATGGCTCGAAAACCCAGTCGGGCGCACGAAGACAATCGTGCCAGCAGTGGTGCTCCACCCATGCCGCAAGCAGCGCATCCCAGCGCTTTGAGATAGTCGCAGGTTCGGTTTCAACCAGCGCCAAGCGATTGGTGAGGTCCGTATCAAACCACCACATCGCCCAATCATGCAGCACTATGCGAAGCCGCCATTCCTCATCTGCTTGCAGCAGCCATGGAACATAACTGGACAAGGTGTTTGAGGGGCGCTCGAACATACCGACATTGTAGAATCGTGCAATAACACAGCTGAACGAAAGCAGCAGGGCTGTAGGAAACCTGGAGGCTATGACCGCTCGGTCCAGGGCTTCTCATTGCCAAGGAAACCCTCGTCGAACTCGCCCCACTGGGTATGACCGCTCGGCTTTGGGGGCTTCTCTTTGCGGGCGACACTGTCGGCAGGGTTCAGGGCGTGGGTATGACCGCTCGGCTTTGGGGGCTTCTCTTTGCGGGCGACACTGTCGGCAGGGTTCAGGGCGTGGGTATGACCGCTCGGCTTTGGGGGCTTCTCTTTGCCGAACACCGAGAAAAGCAACCCAAAGCAGGGCGGATAGTGCCGGATCTAGGGTCCTTACCTATTGCCGGAGAAGAGCAACCCAAAGCAGGGCGGATAGTGCCGGATCTAGGGTCCTTACCTATTGCCGGAGAAGAGCAACCCAAAGCAGGGCGGATAGTGCCGGATCTAGGGTCCTTACTCTTTGTTGAACACCGAGAAAAGCAACCCAAGCAGAATATCCAATCAACCCGCTCTCGAGGAGATGGGGGAGACGCCGCTGGGGCTGACGGTGCAGGGTTTGTTTAGCCAGCTTCGCTGTGTGTGACGGGTTCCTCGCCCATCCATTCTCGTAGTGTGTTCTTCAGCTTGGTCTGCTGGATGAACAGGTCCTGTTCGCTACGTTGGTCACCGGAGGGTTGTGGAGCCTTCATATAGAAACTCAGCCACTCTTGCACACCCGAGGACCCGGCACGGGCTGCCAGATCCATGAACAATGCAAGATCCAAAACGATCGGCGCGGCAAGAATTGAGTCCCTGCACAGGAAGTCAATCTTGATCTGCATTGGGTAGCCCATCCAACCGAAGATGTCTATAGCGTCCCAACCCTCCTTGTTGTCGCCGCGCGGAGGGTAGTAGTTGATGCGAACAACGTGATCAACGTCACCGTACAGATCCGGGTACAACTCTGGTTCCAGGATCTTGTGCAACACACCGAGTTTCGATTCTTCTTTGGTTCTGAAGTTCTCCGGAGCGTCGAGCACCTCACCGTCGCGGTTGCCCAGAATGTTCGTGGAGTACCAGCCGCGCAGCCCAAGCATCCGTGCTTTGAAACCCGGGGCCAGCAACGTTTTCAACAGCGTTTGCCCCGTCTTGAAGTCCTTACCGGCGATCGGCACACTGCGAGCCGCCGCCAACTCGATCATGCAATCAAGATCGGTGGTGAGATTGGGAGCGCCGTTGGCGAATGGTACCTCGCTCTGCAAGGCGGCGTAGGCGTAGATCTGCGACGGAGCGATGTTGTCGTCGTTGTTCCTCAAGCCTTCTTCGAAGGCTTGCAAGGACCGGTGCACAGGTGCGGGTTCCTGAAATGCTTCGGTAGACCCACACCACACCATCACCAGTCGGTCACAGTCGTTGTTGTGGCGAAACGCCTCAATGTCAGCCATGAGGGCCATGGCCTGATCCCACTTGTTGGTGAACACCTTCACCCGGGTTCCCTCAAGGCGGCTCACCCAGCGGCGATCAAACACCGCGTCCATCGCCACCACACCTTCGAGTTCTGCCGAGATCGGTGCCAGGTCGGAGTGGTTCAAGACGCCGCAGGTGCGGGCAGCTTCCAAGGCGTTCGCTGAGATGGGATCCCAACCGCCAAAAACGATGTCGTCAAGCGAGGCCAGTGGCACAAAGTCACGGATCAACGGGTTGCGTTCGTCGTGCCGTTTCCCGAGACGGATATGGGCCATCTGCGATACCGATCCCAGCGGAGCGCTGTCGTTGCGGCGAGCGTCAAGCACGCCAGCGATGAACGTGGATGCAACCGCGCCCATACCGGGGGTCAAGACGCCGAGCCGGCCGCCAGGCGACGCGATATGGCGAGCAGTCATCGGGAATCGTCCACCACGGAAGTCTTGTTCCCAAGCTTGGTGGTCACAAGTGTCTCTGGCGTTGTGTGTCTCTGGCACCGTTTCTCGCGTTGTGTGTCTCTGGGGTTGTGAGTTTGGCACCGTCTCTGGCGCTGTGTGTGTCTCCCACGGCGCAACCATAGGGCCACATCATGGCCGCGCGTCTAGAGTTCGTGCATGAGCAACGCAGCAAAGGCCTTGGAGATCCTCCGCTCCGAGGAGGGACAATCCCAAGGCACAGGTGACTGGTTTGAGGTCACCCAAGACCAGATCGATCAGTTTGCCGACTGCACCCACGATCATCAATTCATCCACATCAATGCCGAGCGGGCCACCCCGATCTTCGGTGGGACCATCGCCCACGGCTTTTTGACGCTGTCGATGCTCACCCATCTCGTGCAGTCGATCCCGTCAAACACGCCGAAACTTGATGGTGTGACCATGGGCATCAACTATGGCTTTGACAAAGTACGGTTCTTGAACCCAGTTCGATCGGGTAGACGAATCAGGGCTCACTCCACCCTGAAATCCGTAGCGCTCAAGGGAAACGCAGTGAACTCAATCCGCACCATCACCGTAGAGATTGAAGGGGACGACAAACCAGCCCTGGTAGCCGACTGGATCGGTCGGATCGTCTTTGACGGCTGAATCCTCGACTCGCCTTGATGCCTCCTTTGATACCCGAACAACGAGGTCCTTGAACATGAACGATTATCCCATCCAGCTCGGCAGCGCGCTCTTCACGCTTGTCGATCCCTCCCGAGGCCATGAGGTGGCCTACAACCGGTGGTACGAACGAGACCATTTCTATGCCGGATGCATGATCGGGCCGGGATTGTTCGCCGGCAAGCGATGGGTAGCCACCCGGGAACTGAAGGACCTGCGATTCCCCAGAGGCGACACGCCGGTGGCGAGCCCCGTCGACAAGGGCAGTTACCTCGCCATCTACTGGGTGCTGGCAGGCCAACACAAAGAGCACTTCGATTGGTCGGTGCCGCAGGTGATTGATCTCTACTCAAACGGGCGTGGCTTTGCGGAACGTCGCCACGCCCACACCGTTCTGCTTCACCGGCCCAGCGCCCACTATCGTGACCCCGATCCGGTGCCTGTGGAACTCGCGCTGGATCATCCCTACGCCGGTCTCGTCGTCGCAGCCGTTGATCCCATTGGTGACGATCTCAGCACCCACCTGCACGATGTCTCACTTCCTGCGCTGATGGCTGACTCTGGGGTGGCAAGCATGGTGTCGTGGCGATACATCCCAATGGGCGAAGGAACCGAGAACGCCCCGATGGATCTCGGCATGCCCCCGGGTGGCCCGGACCGTCACCTGCAGTTCTTCTTTTTGGACGAAGACCCGCAAAGCCACTGGCAACGCTTCCGTGACTACGCCGACGAACTCGAACAAAGCGCATCGGGGCACGTCGTGTTCGCCGCCCCGTTCATTCCCACCATCGTTGGTACCGACACCTACACCGACCAGTTGTGGTGAACCACTGCAGAATGCTGGCTGTAGCCTTTGGCATCTTCGCTGCGACGGCATGCGGCAGCGATGATGATTCCGCGGTTCGTGAACCTGGCACGCCCAGCATCCCTGAGAGCGGCCCTTCGGGCAGCGCTGTGGAACCCTCTGTTCCCGACCCCGGCACCGTTGAAACGACCCCGCCGGAGTCCTCAACAACTATCGCCGAACGCCCGGCTCGTGTGGACGAAACCAATCCAACCGGTTGGACCGACACCGTGAAGCACGTTGTCTGCCCGGTTTCCTTCTCTGGCCTAACCAACGCAACGTGTGGCATCGCACAAGTTCCTCTCGACCCGGCCGACCCCGCCGAAGGCAGCGTGGACGTATCGTTCGTGGTGCTGAAAGGATCCGATCCTGACTTCGGTGTACCGCTGGCGGTACTGCAGGGCGGACCGGGCGGGGCTTCCAGCGAGATGGCGTTGTGGTTTGAGCCGCGGCAATTCACCCAAGTCTTCATCGACCAACGCGGCACCGGCTTCGCCGACTCTGACCTCAACTGCGGTGAGGTCGACGAAGCGCTACTCGACACCCTGGCACTCAACAGCGACGAGGCCGACAAGCAATTCATCGAGGTATTCACCAACTGCGCTGAACGTCTCGGAAACGATGTGCTGTTTGATCACACCAACACGGCGAATCACGCCGCCGATGTCATCGCCGTGATGCAAGCCCTCAACGACGGGCCATGGGCTGTCTACGGCGTGAGCTACGGCACCACTATCGCATTGGAGATTCTTCGCTCCTCTCCCGACGACTTGCAGGCAGCCGTTCTGGACGGCGTTTATCCGCCGGATCTTGACGTGCATGAAGCGCTTGTTTTTTCAGCCGACTTTGCGCTTGATGCGCTGGGAGCGGCGTGTGACCGCAGTCCCGTCTGTTCAAAACACGCCATTGATGTTCCCAGTATCGTGAACCAACTCATTGCCAGTTACAACGACTCGCCGGTAACCATGGAACTCGACAAGAACGAGACAGGGCTGGACGAATCGATAACGGTTGTGGTTGACGGCAGACGCTTCGCGGAGTTCGTCTTTATGGCTTTGTACAGCGAGTACACCGCCGCCAATTTGCCTGCGATCCTTGCATCAATCGACGAAGGCGATGAGGATGCCCTGCGCTGGTTCGTCGCGTATTCGGCTGTTGTGATGGATCAACAGCTCAAAGGGCTCGACGAAGCCACCTACTACGCCGTGGCCTGCAGCGACCAACTGCCACTCAGCGACGGTGTCGACGTTGGCCCCGAGGAATTGTCTGCCTTCACTGCAGCGCTGTCGGCCACTACGCTGCAAAGTGCCTGTGAGCCTTGGGTTCGACCCGGGGTGCCAGAGCCAGAGCCGAATGCCACGCCCGTGTCCTCCGATATTCCGGTCTTGTTGCTGTCCGGCGAGTTCGACCCGGTAACACCGCGATCATTCGCTGAGCGCGCGGCGTCCACGCTCAGCAACGCTACTGTTGTCTCTCAGCGCGGACGGGCCCATGGCATATGGCCCCGCAATACATGCATTGCAAGAATCGTCAAGGACTTCTTGACAGAACCTTACAGCGAGGTCAACACGTCTTGTGCTCAGATCGGGGCCGCGGTCCTGTGGCCTCAACCCTGACAATCAGGAGGAAGCGATTGTGATTCTCCAAGACAAGACAATCTTGATCTCCGGAGTCGGGCCGGGCCTGGGTACCGCCTGCGCGATGGTTGCTCTGCGCGACGGAGCCAACGTGGCTTTGATGGCACGCAACCTCAAACGTCTCGAGTCGGTGGCTTCCGAACTTGATCCGCAGGGCGGGCGGACCGTGGCGTTGACGGCGGACCTTACCGATCCGGTTACGTTGACAGCAGCGGTTGACGCCACGGTCGAGCGTTTCGGTCAACTTGATGGTGTAGTGAGCGTGGCCGCGGATGATCGAGGCATGGGTGCCATCCTTAGCGTCGATAATGAACGCTTCGCCGCCATGTTGACCACGAATGTGATCGGCACGGCGAACCTGGTCGCCGCTGCGGCCGATGCGATGACTACAGCCGGTGGCGGATCGGTCGTGTTGATTGGCTCGCAGGCCTCCCTTAAGCCTGTGAAGCTGCTTGCGCAGGGTGCATACGGTGCTTCGAAAGCGGCCATGCTGGCCGGAGCGCGTGACATGGCCGAAGACTTGGGCCCCCGCGGGATACGTGTGAATACGGTGGTGCCCACTTGGATGTGGGGGCCACCCGTGCAGATGTACTGCGAGTGGCAAGCCGCCGAGCGCCAAATGTCAGCCGAAGAGATACGCGCAGAGATTGCTTCGGGAATGGCTCTACGGGAGATGCCCGAAGACGACGATGTGGCCGAGGCGGTGGCGTTTCTTCTTTCGGATCGGGCGAGAATGATCACCGGCCAGCGCTTATTGGTCAACGCGGGCGAGTTCTACGACACCTAATCGCACGGCTTTAGCCTCTGTCCCCTCCCGCAACGCCGTCTCGTCGTCAGCGACCAGCACACGACAATTCAACGATCAGCACACGACAGTTGGTTGTTGGCCGTTCAGTGTCAGCGACCAGGACACGACAGTTGGTTGTTGGCCGTTTCAGTTCTGACCGGTTTCCGTTATCTGTGAGCTATCTTGTCGCCGCTCACAGATAAAGGTTCCACAGATAAGGGTTCCCAGACCGTACCACAGGCCAGCACGGCTTCGGGATCCACAGATAAAGGTTCCACAGATAAGGGCTCCCAGACCGTACCACAGGCCAGCACGGCTTCGGGATCCACAGATAAAGGTTCCACAGATAAGGGCTCCCAGACAAGGGTTCCACAGACGAAAGGTTCTACAGGCAAGGGTTCTACGAAGTTGGCCTGGTTAACCCAGAGTTAACCAGCTTTGACCCTACCTGCAGCAGAGGTTCCCTATAGATTGGTGCCCGACTCGCGACCACCGCGGGCATCCCAATCAACAACTTGAAGGAACTCGTGGTGTTGCAGTCACAAAGCCGCCTGTCGTGGGCGCTGATCGCATTGCTAATCTTGGTTGTCTCAGCCTGTGGTGGCGATGACGTTGATGCCCCAGTGCCTGAGCCTGGGCCCGATCCCAACACACCGCTGTCCGGTGATGTCTTCATTTCGGGTTCCTCGACAGTCGAGCCAATCTCGATTCGGGTTGCCGAATTGTTCGAAGACATTGCGCCAGATGTGTCGGTCTCTGTTGACGGCCCCGGCACGGGTGACGGCTTCAAGCTGTTCTGCTCCGGCGAAACCGATATCTCCGACGCTTCACGTCGGATCAAGGACTCCGAGCTTGAAGACTGTATGGCGGCTGGCGTCAACAGAATCGTGGAACTCAAGGTAGGCATCGACGGCATCGCCGTGATGACCAACGCTGCCAATGATTCCGTCGAATGCCTGAGCTTTCAGCAGTTGTTCGACTTGATCGGACCAGCAGCGGAAGGAACGAGCACCTGGGCCGAGGCCTCGGCCGGTCTTGTGGATGCACCTCTGGAGATCTTCGGGCCTGGTGAAGAGTCCGGCACTTTCGATTCGTTCGTAGAGATAGTCTTGGAAGATCTGGCCGTTGAGGCTGGCATGGATGCAACTACCCGCACCGACTACAGTCCCTCCGGTGACGACAACGTCATCCTGCAGGGCTTGCAATCCAGCGACTCCAGTCTGGGCTGGGTCGGCTTCGCGTTCGCTGTGAACGCTTCAGGTGTCAGGCTCATTCCGATTGATGGTGGCGACGGCAATTGTGTGGTGGCCACTGAGGCCACCATCGCGTCCAACGAATACCCCATCAGTCGGGATCTTTGGATCTATGTCAACCTCAACAGGGCCGAGGACAACCCGGCTGTGGCCGCATACGTTGACTTCTACGTGACCGAGGGTCTATCCCAAGCCGTAGCAGATGTAGGCTACGTCGCTCTGAGCGATTCGTCCAAGGCAGAGACAAAGAACCGTTGGGACTCCAGAACCCTCCTGCCGGCAACCTGAGATCTCGCAGCAGCTTGATCACAAAGGTTAGGACCCGGCCATGAGCGAGCCGCTGGCTGCTGACGGTTCCCCGGCCGTAGGACTCCTATCAGAACCGCTGCGCATGGCGTCTATGCGCCGTACCCGCGAGGCGCTGATCCGCTGGGTGCTGCTCTTGGCAGCCTTGGTATCTGTGCTGGTGAGTGCCCTCATTTTGTGGACACTGTTTCGTGAGGCTTGGACTTTCGTAGTCGGGGTCGTCTGGTCCGACACCTGGGGCCAAGCTGGATGGTTCCCCCGTCGGGGCATCTACGATATTCCCACGATTCTCGTGCCGACCGTGCTCGTAACGGCGATCGCCATGATCGTCGCCGGACCGCTGGGACTTGGAGCTGCCATATACCTCTCCGAATACGCCGGGCAGCGGTTACGGACCTTTGTGAAACCGGTCCTGGAGGTCCTGGCGGGTCTGCCGTCGGTGGTTTTGGGGTTCTTCGCCCTCACTTGGATCGCACCCAACATCGTGGGTCGCATCGGCAAACCAGCATTGTTGATCATCGGGCTGGCGGTGTTGGCTGGCTACACTGCGATGGCGTCGGCTTTGGCACGTTCGAGGTTTCGGCGTTACCGCGAAAGCAAAGACCGCAACGAACAGTACGCCTCAACACGTTTCATGGTGCTCACGCTGCTGCTGGCGTCGGCCCTGGTCGGATACGTGTTCTGGTTGCTCAACATCTTGGAGGATTACGCCCCCGCCCAGGCCGGATCGCTCGCTGCGGCCGGAATTGGAGTGGGCCTGCTCTCAATTCCCCTCGTGGCTTCCGTATCCGAGGACGCCATGGCAGCAGTGCCTGGCAGCTTGAGGGAAGCCTCAGCAGGATTGGGTGCTCGCCCGATGGCCACCGCCACCAAGGTTGTGGTACCCGCAGCCATATCGGGCATCGTTGCGGCATTCATCGTCGCCACATCCAGGGCCGTGGGCGAAACCATGGTGGTGTTCTTGGCTGGCGGTGCTGCCGATGCGGCCCGATTCACCGACTCCCCGTTTGACGGTGGCATGACCATGACCGCGGCAATGGCTTCGTTGGCCTCAGGCACCGACAGCGTCGTGGGTGAGGGGCTTACCTTCCAGAGCTTGTATTTCGTTGGTCTGTTGTTGTTCTTGATCACGTTGGGTCTCAATGTCGTTGCTGCTCGCTACGTAGAGCGGGTTCGAGAGCGATACTGAGTAGGCCTTTTGATGATCACTCGACTCGTGGATGACGAGTCCCGCCAAGCCGTCTCCGCCTCACTGCGAGGCCGTCGGATCGACACCCGGGGCCTGCTGTTTCGCACATTGCTCCAATGCGGAATGGGGCTGATTCTCGTCATCCTGGCCGTTTTGTTGATCATCGTGTTCACCGACGGTTGGGGTCGAATGGGCACCCGGCTCGGGGATTTCCTGTCGGGCACTTTGCGCTCTCAGTCCGCAGATCCCAAGCTCGGGGTTCACCAAGGCATCTATGGTTCGCTGTGGATCGCAGTGATAGTTGCTGCGCTGGCTTTTCCGGTCGGAATCTCAGCTGCGTTGTACCTGAATGAGTACGCGAGACGCAATCGCTTCACGTCGTTCATTGAGGTCAACATCCGCAACCTGGCTGGAGTTCCCTCCGTTGTATACGGGTTGTTGGGCTTGGCGGTCCTGGTCAACGGCGACCTGTTAGGTCTGGATCGGTTGACGGGGGGAAGTAGCACGCTGTCGGCGGGAATCACGATGGCTGTGCTGGTGTTACCCATCGTGATCATCACCTCCGGCGAGGCATTTCGAGCGGTGCCGGACTCGCTGCGTGAAGGCGCGTACGCGGTGGGAGCTACCCGCTGGGAGATGGTCCGAAGCCAGGTTCTGCCTTACGCCGCCCCCGGCATCTTTACCGGAACACTGCTTTCGATCGCAAGGGCGGTGGGCGAGGCAGCTCCGCTCATCTTGGTGGGTGCGGTCACCGGGCGTCTCGGCAACAGTCCGGGCCTTTTGGACCTCGGTGCCCTCAACGACCGGTTCACCGCTCTGCCGATCGTTATAACGACTTGGACACAGCAGTCGGGACGTGACCGGGGTTTCTCCGAAGCTGCTGCGGCCGGGATCGTTGTTTTGCTCGTTTTGGTATTGCTTATGAATTCTGCTGCGCTTTGGCTGCGCAATCGGTTTGAGAAGAAGAGAGGTTGATGTGAGCGAGGCCACCACCGAAACCACCCGATGGGACGCGAGCGGGGTTTGTGTGAAGCTGCTGCGGCCGGGATCGTTGTTTTGCTCGTTTTGGTATTGCTTATGAATTCTGCTGCGCTTTGGCTGCGCAATCGGTTTGAGAAGAAGAGAGGTTGATGTGAGCGAGGCCACCACCGAAACCACCCGATGGGACGCGAGCGGGGTTTGTGTGAAGCTGCTGCGGCCGGGATCGTTGTTTTGCTCGTTTTGGTATTGCTTATGAATTCTGCTGCGCTTTGGCTGCGCAATCGGTTTGAGAAGAAGAGAGGTTGATGTGAGCGAGGCCACCACCGAAACCACCCGATGGAGCAGCATCAACAGCCCGATCTCTGCGGTTGCCATTGGTGCGGCCACCGGTGGGATTGAATCCGATCAGCAAATCGGTGATGAGCCCGCCTCCGCTCCCGAGGCACCGCCGGTCGTGTTCAAGACCAGGCAACTCAATGTGTATTACGGCAAATTTCAGGCTGTGCATGATGTGTCCTTTGATGTTCGACAACACGAAATCACAGCTCTGATAGGTCCCTCTGGATGTGGAAAGACCACCGTGTTGAGGTGCTACAACCGCATGAACGACTTGATCGAAGGAGCTCGGGTCACAGGCACCGTTGAGTATCACGGTGTCGATCTGTACGGAGCCAACGTCGACGCAGTCGAAGTGCGACGCCGGATCGGAATGGTCTTCCAGAAGCCAAACCCGTTCCCGAAGTCGATATATGACAATGTAGCTTACGGGCCCAGGGTCGCCGGTCGCAAGAAGGGCCTTGCTGAGGTGGTGGAGAACTCCCTCACAAAGGCGGCTTTGTGGGACGAAGTCAAAGACCGTCTAAGTGATTCTGCATACGGCCTGTCGGGCGGTCAGCAACAACGGCTGTGCATCGCCAGGGCCATAGCCGTTGATCCCGACGTCTTGTTGATGGACGAACCATGTTCGGCCCTTGATCCGATCGCCACCGCCCGCATCGAGGACCTCATGCAGGAGATCAAGCGGGACTACACGATTGTTATCGTCACCCACAACATGCAGCAAGCGGCGAGAGTGAGCGACATGACGGCCTTCTTCACGGCTGAGACTCACTCCGATAACGACACCCGCACCGGCATACTCGTGGAATGTGACCGCACCGAGCTCATCTTCTCGAACCCAACCGACGAGCGAACCGAGAACTATGTGACGGGCAGGTTTGGCTAGCGCCGGACCTGTCTCCAACCCCGGAAATGAAATACGGATGACAGAACAAGCCCGGAAATCGTTCCACGCCGATCTAGAAATGGTCCGCAACCAGGTCGTGCAGTTGGGTGGCGGCGCGGCCGAGGCGGTGGCTCGAGCAACCCAGGCGCTGCTGGACGGAAACCTCAACGGCGCCCAGATGGTGATCGACGGCAACGAACGCCTCCACACCGATGCCTTCGCGATAGAGGAGAACTGCCAGCTAATGCTGGCTCTGCAACAGCCTGCGGCCATCGATCTGCGCCGGATCATGGCTGCAACCTGGATTACCGCCGAGTTGGTACGCATCGGAGGCCTCGGTGCCAACGTCTGCAAAGGCACCCGGCGAATGTTCGGAGTCGAGCTCTCGCCGCGAATTCGGGGACTAATCACCGAGATGGACGAAGAGGCGCTACGACTGCTTCGGCTCTCGGTCGACGCCTACATCGACGAAGATGCAGGGCTTGCGGCTGCTTTGGAGAACATTGACGACCGTCTCGACACCCTGCAGCGGATTCTGGTGCAGGCACTCATCGAGGAACAGGGCGAAGGCGGCCTCAATATCCAGGTAGCGGTGCAGTTGGCTTTGATTGCCCGCTACTACGAACGAATCGGCGATCATGCCGTCAACATCGGCGGCCGGACCCTTTACCTGATTAGCGGCTGGACCACGTCGTCACGGATCCCACGCCAAACCGAGCGTGAATGGTGGCTGCAGGCTGGCGACACCTCCGCGTGAAAGTGGTTCCGCAGCATTGACGTCATGACCGGCGACCCATCCTGTTTACGTTTAGGTTGCGCTTCGGTTACGAAATCGACCAGATAAAGATGCCAGGATTCAGCCGGAGAAGATCAGCAACACGATGACCGTCAAAGTTCGCCAGGCAGCGTCGCTGGTCATTGTTGACGACAAGCCTGACTTGCACGTGTTGGTAGGTCGTCGACGCATGGATCTCATGTTCGCACCGGGATTGGTGGTATTCCCCGGAGGGGCCGTGGAGGACAGCGACGAATCCACGTTGGCGGCAGCGCTTCGCGAAACCGGCGAGGAAACAGGATGGTGGCCGCCAGTTCCGCCATCCACCGACGAAACTCCCAGGTTTCCATATATTGCGCACTGGATCACGCCTCGAGGATCACCCCGCCGCTACGACACACACTTCTATTTGGCCCGGTTCACCGGCGGTGCCCTCCAAGCCGATGTGCATGAGTTCGACGACCTTTTCTGGGACCGGCCTGCGGTGGTGCTGAAACGCATCGAAGCTGACGAACTCCTCGCCATCACGCCCACGTTGTCGATACTGTCGTCATTAGCCCGTTACCGAGATTCAGAATCGGCCTTTGACGGCACCCGCCGGAGCATTGTCCGCCGATTTGCATGGGGCGAGACCTGGTTCTGAGCCTTCGATCCATAGTCATCCACAACAAATATGTCGACATATTTCGATTTCTTTGCGAATTGATTGGCTTTGTCACAGAACGTGTACTAAGATCTTGATCGGTTGCCTGTTGCACGGGTGCAGGGTCGTGCGGCACCAACCCGGGAGTGAGCCTCCCAATCCCCCTCCAGGGAATCTGGGGTTCGGTACGGTGAATCACCGACCGGCCCCAGACCCCGGGTGATTACCCGGACGCCATTGCTACGCTGCGTAAGACATGGTTGCTGCGCAAAGCACGAGTAGCACCCGCCGGTGGCTGCAGATAGGTGACGATGGTGCCGTCCGCTGCTGGTGGCCAGGCACCGATCCCGACTACATCGCCTACCACGACAATGAGTGGGGGCGGCCCTGCACCGACGACGTTGTGTTGTTCGAAAAGATCTGCCTCGAAGGGTTTCAGGCGGGCCTGTCGTGGCTGACCATCCTGCGCAAGCGCGAGAACTTCAGGGTTGCCTTCGCTGGTTTCGACATTGAACGGGTGGCCCGCTTCGGCGAAGCTGACGTTCAACGCCTTATGGGCGACGTCGGCATCGTTCGTCATCAAGGCAAGATCCGCTCGACCATCAACAACGCGGCTCGCGCCATTGCCCTCATTGAGGAGGCAGGTTCGCTTGCAACCTGGTTTTGGAGCTTCGAACCGGTCGAGATTGAGGGCACCCGCACCATGCAACAGCCCGTCCCCAGCGTCACTCCAACATCAAAGACCGTTGCCAGCGAACTCCGCCGACGTCACTGGAGCTTCGTCGGGCCTACCACCATCTACGCTTTCCTGCAGGCGATGGGTGTTGTCAACGATCACATAGCTGGCTGCTGCGCCCAAGAAGTGTGTGTCCGGGAGCGAGGCCGTATGCAGCGTCCTTGACCGTTGCCAGCGAACTTCGCCGACGTCACTGGAGCTTCGTCGGGCCTACCACCATCTACGCTTTCCTGCAGGCGATGGGTGTTGTCAACGATCACATAGCTGGCTGCTGCGCCCAAGAAGTGTGTGTCCGGGAGCGAGGCCGTATGCAGCGTCCTTAGATGCTCGGTTCCTACGATCCGACCATGAGACAATGATCAGGTGTTTCAGATTCTGGTGTCGGGTTCAGATTCTGGTGTCGGGTCGCATATACGAGGTTCCCGGTCCTGAGTAAGACAATCCGTATCCGGGTGGAAAACTCCAGTCGATTCGTGGTGGATCGCCGACCGCAGCACGCCACCAGTCGATGAGGCGATCTTCATTGGGATAATCAAACGGATCCTCAAGGATCCGCTCGGTTTCACCGCCCGGCGGTGGAGGGTTCTCCGCCCACCAGCGAGCCGTGCGAGCCACAGCCTCCCGAGCTGGGACCAGATCCCGGTATTTGAGCAGTGACCGGATCAAGGACGTATCAAACACCCGATGATGCGAAGTCGGACCCGAGAGCAACGGCCACCCAGGCCGGGCTAGTTCGGCGGGCATCGAAACCAACTCCCAGTCATGGTCGAACTCCGCAGCACAGATCTCAACGACTTGACGAAGTGTGAGGGTTTCTGTATCAGCCGCATGAAAGATCCGACCCTTAGCCACTTCGGGTTGATCAAGGGCGAGCAACACCACGTGAGCCAGATTTTCGACATAGCCAAATGAGTTGAGCACCGCGCCGTCATCGGGAACTACAATGTGGGGTCGGCCGTCAAGGATGCGGCGCACGATTGACCACTCCCGAGGTGCGAGTTGGCGGGGGCCGTAGACGTACGGGTAGCGAAAGTGGGTGGCTTCGGGGATCGTCGTGAACACCAGTTTCTCGGTGCGGGCAATCCGATACGACTTCCCGTCGTCGGCCTCATCCGCGGTGGCGGCCGTTTCAGCGGCGGGTACGGCGAGGCCCGCTGGTGTGTGGCGCCAAGGGTCGAAATACCCTCGCAGAGCCGGACCGCCGCCGATCGAAACGAAATGACCGACCCTGTCCGCGAGCACCTTAGAAATCGTGCGAAGCCGACCGTAGGTGACGATCGCGGCGTCCCACTCTTCGGCGCCGATCGTCATTGACAGTGCCTGTTCATCGCGTACATCGGTGTGAATGTGGCGCAGATGCATCACCTCAGGCACCTCATGCGCGCCGCTGTGACACAAGACAACGTCGTGACCACGCGTCTCAAGGCCCGACACAATGGCCGGACCGGTGGGTCCGGTTCCTCCGACTACCAGAACACGCATTCGATTGACATCAAATTGTTGAATCTGATGTCTGTTGTGCAGCAGTGTTCAACTGGGTTCATGCGGTGTCGTCAATCAACTTTCACCCCAACGAACTGTTCGCGGAGCACCCGCTTGAGTACCTTGCCGGTCGGGTTGCGTGGGATCGTGTCAACGAACCGAACAGCTTTGGGCTGCTTGAACGCGGCCAGCCTTGCGCGGGTGTGATCCAGCACAGCTTCGGAGGTAACGGCCTCGTCGCCTCGTACCACAACGGCCAAGGGAGACTCCCCCCAGCGTTGCGATTCAATGCCGATCACGGCCACCTCGTTGACCCCTTCCAGGGAAAGGATCACGTTCTCAATCTCGGCCGGGTACACATTTTCGCCGCCGGAGATAATCATGTCCTTCACCCGGTCCTGGATGTAGATGAAGTCGTCCTCGTCGTACACGGCGATGTCGCCTGTCTTGAGCCAGCCGTCCACGATCGTCTCGGCTGTGGCCTCAGAACGGTTCCAGTATCCAACCATGATATTGGGTCCACGCAGCAGCACTTCACCGGGTTCATGGGGCCCAACGTCGTTGCCTGCGGAGTCGACGATTCGGACATCGCCGAAGAAGAACGCCTTGCCTGTGGATCCTGCCCGCTCAAGGGCATCGCGGGGCGAAATCAGACAACCCGGACCGCACGACTCGGTAAGTCCGTAGACTTGGTGGACCTCTATCCCCATGGACTCGTAGGTTTCGATCAGTGTCTCAGGCACCGGCGCCGCGCCACTCATGACCCAACGCAGGCTGGAATGGTCGTGTTTGGCGGCGTCGTAGGTGAGCAGCATGAACTGCAACATTGCAGGCACTGCCAACGTGATGGTGATCTTCTCCTCGCCGAAGATCTCCCAGATCCGAACCGGATCAAACTCGCTCATGATCACCGCTGTGCCACCGAGGAACAAGGTGGTGAGCATGGGGTTCAAAGCTCCGACGTGGAACATGGGCAAACAGATCAGGTAGCGGTCGTCCCAGCGAACATCGGCGGTGGATGCGGCGGTGATCAGCGACCACATGGTGGTGCTGTGGCTGTGCATCACACCCTTGGGAAGACCGGTGGTACCAGAGGTGTACATGATGAACAGCAGGTCATCGTCACCGACGGAGATCTCGGGCTCGGTATCGGAGGCTGCGGCCATGACATCCTCAAAACCCTCGGCGAACTCAGGCCGCTCGTCGGCATCGCCTACATGGATCCAGCGGGTGATGTGGCCACGGTGTACTTCTCGTCCACGGAGTTCAGTCACGATGTCATTGAAGGCACTGCCAAACACCATGACGGTGGCGCCCGAATCGGTGAGAATGAAGGACAATTCTTCGGCCACCAAACGCCAGTTGAGAGCGACGATCACAGCACCGGCCTTGGCCGCTCCCAGGAAGGTCTCCACGAACTCCGGGCCGTTCATCAAAAGGGTGGCAACACGTTCGCCTGCGCCAAGTCCGCCGTCTTGCAGTGCGTTAGCGGCACGATTGACCCTCGCATTCAGCTCGGGATAGCTGAGACGGCTACCGCTGGTGACGTCGTAGACGGCCTCCGAGCGTGGGCTCAGTTGCGCTCTCTTGGCAATGAATCTGCCAATATTGTTCTCCATTGCACCGATGGTAGACCCTTGAGCACGACGACATTCACCGGGTTCATCAACGGAGCACAAAGTGCCAACCTTGAAGCCCTGCGGAATCCCATCAATTGGCGCACAAAGTGGAACCAGCATCGGTCGCCGCTTGAACGGGTCTAATCCAAAACAGCAAGCAGCCTGTCCTCAGATTACGAACAGCCCGCCCTTTGAATTACAAGCTCTCAGAGCTTGCCAAGGATTCGCTCTGCGAATTCGAAAGTATGACGAGGGCTAACCATTGCATGCTGGGAGCCCGCGTGAAGGTCTCGGTAGCAGCGCTGAAAGGCGCTATCACGCAGGACCTTGGTTCCCAGGTGCAGGTACAGATCTTGTAGTGCGCGGATGCCCTGCTGGTGAAGATACGTCGTAGCCTGCCGTGCTTCGCTTTCTGCGACAGGGTCCGCAGGGTCGCCTGCCAACACACGCTGCTCGGCACGACCAAAGGCGGCTCGAATCCAGCCCTCCGCCGAGCGCAGCGTTGATTCGGCCATGGCCAGGTCGTACTGAAATCGCGGGTCGTCCGCTACCGTGCCCGTCCCGGCCATGCGTCGGCATTCAATCGCAACCGCTGCCGCCTCGTCGATCGCCCTACGTATCACACCCATGCACCAGCCTGCATGACCGACCTCGGTTAGGCACAATACCCCGAGGTCATACATCGACCCGCCTCGGTGGCGGGTGAATCCGCCGAAACTGAACGTCTGTTCCACCGGTACGAGGCTGTCGATTGTGTAATCGTAAGAAGCTGTGCTGCGCAACCCCATCACATCCCAGTTTCCTGTGATCACCACCTCGTCGTTGGGGACAACCGCGAACACATAATCGACGTCGACGCCGTCGGGAGGCTGGGTGAACGAACCGCAGCCAACCCATTGGGCGTTGTTGATACCTGATCCGAAGTTGTACTTTCCGTTGATCTGGTATGCGCTGAAGTCCTCGGTAGGGATAGCGATGCCGTTTGGGGCGAACTGACCGGCCACGATCGGCACACGATCACCCTCGAACATCTTGGCCGCGAACACCTCGGGGCAGTAGGCACCGAAGTAGCAAGCCGCCGTCGACGCTGCCATCACCACCCAACCCGCAGAGCCATCCGCGCGAGCGATCTCAGAGAACACGTCAAGGGAGTCGGCGATGCCGTATTCGGAACCGCCCACGTCTCGCGGGACCATGGTGCCGTACAGGCCCGCTGCGTGACAGGCTTCCACTGCCTTGTCGGTCATCGGTAGGTTGTCGGCTTCCGCCCGGGCACCTTCGGCATCAAGCAGCGAGGCCACATCGCGGGCAGCTTCGAGCAGTTCGTTCATCACTAGATAATGACGAACGCGTAGTTCGTCATACCAATCCACACGCACGTGGCAAGCGATCCGCAAACGAGCAGGGTGCAGGTGCCGCAGGCCTGGTCAATACCGATCGGGCTGGCTCTACTCGTTGTATGCGCTGTGTTCGCGGTGCGCCTAGCCGACCGCACCATCACCGTGGCATCAGATCGAGCTGGATCTATTCGTTGAACTCGTTGTAGTGGTGCTGTGGCGGGCCGATTGCGCTATCACCGTGGCATCAGATCTGTCTAGCTCCATTCGTTGAACTCGTTGTTGTGGTGCTGTGGCGGGCTGATCGCACCATCGCGGAGGCACCAAATCGGCTGGATTCGACGTGGCTGTAGGTATCGGTCACCATCGCGCCATGATGGTGCAAGACCCGGTGCTGGTAGGGGCATCCGCGGTTGCGCAGACCCCGCAGAGACCCGGCGACGGTGTTAGCTGCGCTGATCTGCTGTGCGAAGCGGCTCGCAAGGCGGTGCTTGACAGCGGCGTGGCCAGGTTGGGTGAACTGGTTGACTTGGTCCTCGTCACCCGTGGTCTGTCGATGTTGACCGATGGCGCGGGCCGGATCGCCGCGACCATCGGAGCGACCCAGGCGACAGCGGTGGCTTATGAAGTCGGAATCCCTCAGCAGACACCGATCAACCGGGCGATTCGTGCTGTGCAAACCGGTGAGGCTCGAGCGGTGGTCGTAGCAGGAGCCGAGACCAAACGACGAGACGACCTCGCAAGGCGAGCCGGTGTGCCCTCTACAGCGGAATCCCCCTTTGCCGGTCACCCCGACGAACTGATCGCGCCGTCCGGGGAAATCGTCGCCAGTGCCGAAATCACCGCTGGTGCCGTTGTGCCTGTGTTGCAGTACGCCATGATCGACTCGGCCAGACGAAGGGCGTTGCGGTGGTCACTCGAGGCACACCGCAACGACATTGCATCGTTGTGGGCGGATTTCAACACCGTGGCAGGGACCAACCCTGCGGCGGCGTTCCCGGATCCCATGTCCGCCACCGAGCTACGAACTCCGTCATCGAACAATCGCCTGCTTGCGTTTCCTTACAACAAGTGGCACAGCACCCAGTGGGCGGTGGATCAAGCTGCGGCGTTCGTGGTGACCTCGTCGAAGGTCGCCGATGATCTCGGTATCGACTCCGAGCGCCGTGTGTTTCCCCACGTAGCGCTCGAGTCGTCGCATGCTGTTTCGTTGAGTCGTCGAGCTGAACTGCACCGCTGGCCTGCGATGGAGGTACTCGGCGCACACGCATCCGAGCATCTGCAGCGGCCGTTGTCGGCTGTGGAACACGTTGAGCTCTATTCCTGTTTTCCCGCTGCGGTGCGCGTTCAGCAAACCGAACTCGGCCTCGGGCCGGATCGACCGGCCACAATCACCGGGGGCATGACCTTTGCGGGTGGTCCGTTCAATAACTTTGTGTTTCAGGCCACGGTGGCGATGGTCGAGAGGTTGCGCAGCGAACCCGGCACCTTCGGGCTGGTGACGGCGGTGAGCGGATTGCTTACCAAACCGGGGCTCGGTGTCTGGAGTACGGAGCCACCGGTGAATGCTCCGGTTGTGGGTGATCTGGCCGATCAGGCAGCGCAGTCCACGGCCGTCTTGGACGTTGACGATGATCCCGACGACGAAGGGGTGATAGCCACCTACAGCGTGGTACCGGTGGGTGATGAGCTGGGCCGGGTCGTTGCGATCGTTGATCTCAACGATGGCGTTAGAGCGGTTGGCTCGATCACCGACTCAGACTTCGCCCGTACCGGCATGGACGTTGACCTCATCGGTATGCGGGTGAGGGTGCGTGACAAGTCCTTGTTGGTGTGATCAGCTCGCCGAACATTGCATGACGCGAAACCCCTTTTTGCGCACAGTCATGCGGAATGGCTGTGCGGGTTTCTAGCGAACAGTGCATGACGCGAAACCCCTCTGCGCTGAGGGTGGTTGTTGAGGACGGCTGTGATCAACTCGCCGAATAGTGCATGACGCGAAACCCTCTGCAGCTTCTTGGGCTGGGCGCGATCAGGGTGGCTCAGGTCACGCCGAGTTCGGCCATCCGGTCGTGTACACGCTCACGTTCGTCGTCGATCAGGAGCGCCTGTAAGGGTACCCCTGAGTGCGATCAGGGTGGTTCAGGTCACGCCGAGTTCGGCCATCCGGTCGTGTACACGCTCACGTTCGTCGTCAATCCGGGTGGTGTCTCCATGACCGGTGTGCACGACGGTATCGCCGGGCAGTGTTAGCAGTCGATCACGTATTGAACGCAGGATCGTCGGTTCATCGCTGAAACTTCGGCCCGTGGCGCCGGGACCACCGCAGAACAGGGTGTCGCCACTCATCACCCGGCTCGCTTCGCGGTCAAAGAAGCAACAACAGCCAGGTGAGTGACCCGGCGTGTGTATCACCGTCATCTTGTGGCGCCCTGCAGCGAGGACGGTTCCGGCGACAAGATCGCCGTCGGGCGTGCTGTCGGGGTACACCACATCCCAAAGCATCCGATCGGCGGGATGCAGCAATACCGGGGCGTCCACAGCATCACGCAGCGCTTCGGCAGCGTTGATGTGGTCGTTGTGGCCGTGGGTCAACACAATTGCTACGACCTTTCGTCCGCCGATTGCATCAACGATCGGTCGATGGTCATGAGCCGCATCAAAGATCATCACCTCTCTGTGATCGCCGACAAGCCAGTTGTTGTTGGTTACCTCCCACTCGCCGCCGTCAAGCGCAAAGATCCCGTCGGTTGTCACGAGCTCTATGGGCACGAGCACTCCCTGGCGACACTCGATTGTGGCATTGCCCGTTCGCCGGTCACGAGTCGATCATCACGACGGAGCGCAGCACATCACCGCGCTCCATCTTGCGAAACGCCTCCTCAACCCCATCTAGGGGTATGCGTTCAGAGACGAAGCCGTCCAAATCCAGTCTGCCCTGCAGGTAGAGGTCAATCAGCATGGGAAAGTCACGGCTCGGGAGGCAGTCTCCGTACCAGCTCGACTTCAGGTCACCTCCTCTGCCGAACAACTCAATGAAGGGAAGTTCGATCGTCATGTCGGGGCGAGGAACACCGACAAGCACGACCGTGCCAGCAAGGTCTCGGGCCTCGAAGCACTGCTTGTAGACCTCCGGCAGGCCAATTGCCTCAATGGCGACGTTCACCCCAAAACCGCCGCTTATCTCCCGGATCTTCTCCACCGCGTTTTCTTCGGTTGAGTTGACTGTGTGGGTGGCACCGAAACCACGCGCCAACTTGAGCTTCCGGTCATCAATATCCACAGCAACGATTGTCGACGCGCCAGCTAGTTTCGATCCGACGATTGCGGCATTGCCCACCCCGCCGCAACCGAATACAGCTACCGAGTCGCCCCGGCTCACGCCTCCGGTGTTGATAGCGGCACCGATACCGGCCATCACACCGCATCCAAGCAGGCCAGCCGTATCCGGAGAAGCCGCAGGGTTTACCTTGGTGCACTGGCCGGAGGCGACGAGGGTCTTGTCCGCGAAGGCACCGATACCGAGAGCCGGTGACAGCAAAGTCCCGTCTTCCAAGCTCATTTTTTGTTGCGCATTGTGGGTGCTGAAGCAGATGTGGGGCTTGCCTTTGAGACAGCTACGGCACTGGCCGCACACAGCACGCCAGTTGAGGATCACGAAGTCTCCGGGAGCTACATCGGTGACTTCCTCGCCGACCGATTCGACGATGCCGCTGGCCTCATGGCCCAATAGGAACGGAAAATCGTCGTTGATTCCTCCTTCTCGGTAGTGCAGGTCGGTGTGGCACACGCCGCATGCCTTGATGGCAACCACCGCCTCGCCTGGACCCGGGTCCGGGATCACGATGTTGTGGATCGCTACCTCGGCGTCTTTGCTCATCGCAACAACGCCCCTGACGGTTTGTGGCATCTCAATGTCTCCTATGTATGTGCTATCGAGTCTCGCTGCGGCCTGTTTCGGTGGCCGGACGCCCCAGATTGAAACGCCAGCGGAGGCCCCGCTGCAAGGTTAGTCGGCGATGATTCGCAGAGATGTCGCTTCGTCACCGGTACTGTGCGCCCTGGCTGACTCATTCAACTCCGCCAGAATTGAGTTGCCTGTGGGTGTTGAGTTGCCTGTGCGTGTTGAGTTGCCTGTGAGTGTTGTGGTGGTTGCTTACCAGTTGAGTGCTGCCCCGACTAGTCCGTATCTTGGCGAAGCCGCCCGGCTTCCAGCGCTGCCTTTCGCAACAGATATTCAATATGGGCGTTGAGGGAACGGAGTTCGTCCGCGGCCCAACGCTCAAGCGCAGCATGAACGTCGGGGCTAATGCGAAGAGGGAAACTCTTACGTATTCTGGGCACTTCGATGGGGGCGAAATGGTGAACGAATAGATGAGATGGGGGAGAGGACGAGCGATTCCGGGGCACAACCGCCGGATGTCCAACCCCAACGATTAGTACAGCGATCCGGTGTTGACGATTGGAGTTGTCTGCTGTTCGCTGGTCAGCACCACGAGCAGATTCGACACCATCGTGGCCTTGCGCTCCTCGTCAAGTTCAAGGATCTGGCGCTCGCTCAGCAACTCCAGAGCTTCCTCCACCATTCCTACCGCACCCTCCACGATCTGACGCTTGGCCGCTACGACGGCTGCGGCTTGCTGGCGCCGAAGCATCGATTCGGCGATCTCGGTGGCATATGCCAGATGCGTTAACCGCGTCTCAACGACTTCAATACCGGCATCGTCGAACCGGTGCTGTAATTCGGTGTGCAGGCTTGCTGCAACTATGTCTGGGTCGGCGCGAAGGCTGGTCCTGTTGCCTTCGAAGTCGTCATAGGGATACTGAGTGCCGAGGTGGCGTATAGCTGTCTCTGACTGCACCACCACGTAGTCGTCGTAGTCATCAACATCAAAAACGGCCTTGGCGGTATCAATCACCCGCCACACGACCACCGCTGCGATCTCTATCGGGTTGCCTTCGGCGTCGTTCACCTTTGAGACCTGCGTCGTGAAGTTATGTACCCGCCGACTGACCTTTCGTGACTCAAGCCTGGTGAAGGGATTCATGGTCCAATACCAGCCCGGCTCAACAATCGTGCCCTTGTAGCGACCGAGGAGTATCAGCACCAGCGCCTCATTGGGCTGGACGAGATAATGCGGCCAAATCACCAGGAACAAGATCAACGAAGAAATGACTATTAGCGTGACGAACACAGGACTTATCGTCGCCGTTCCCAAGACCCCGGCCCCCAATACCGCCAGGGCAAGGACACCGATAATGATGCCGACGATCCCGGGAAGTGCTGAGCCCACAGTCTCCTGAGTTGTTTGAGATGTGCGGGAAGGATTCATAGTCTCATTCATAAACCAAAATGATATCATCAAGACACGATCAACATCAAGATCTGATCAACATCAAGATCTGATCAACATCAAGATCTGATCAATAAGATCATTTGACCAACAAGATTGTTTGACGATCGTCTAGATCTGACGATCGTCAAGTTGATGAGGACCATGACGTGATGAGGACCATCTCATCATGATGTCCATCACGGAGGTCCGCGTTCGGCGACGATCACCGGTGTCGCGAAATGCTCACTCGCGGGGTTACGAATTGGAAGGCCAGAGCGGCGGGTCCGTGTGGGTGATAGCCGGGTTTTGGCACTCGGGGGTTACGAATTGGAAGGCTAATGCGGCGGGCGGTGCCAAACGGCAGCAGAACGCCAGGTAGCAAGTCACGGTTCGTGAACGGCAGCAGAACGCCAGGTAGCGAGTCACGGTTCGTGAACGGCAGCAGAACGCCAGGTAGCAAGTCACGGTTCCTGATGCACCCGTCATGCGTATAGAACCTGATACTGCCAGCAGGTAAATCGGATGTAAGGATGCTGTTATGAAGTTCGGAATCGGATTCGCCAACACCATGCAGTTCTCCACGGGTGCTGGTGCGGTGGTCCTCGCGCGATCTGCGGAGGACGCAGGCTTTGAGTCACTGTGGACCGTTGAGCACATCTTGTATCCGGAGGGTTACAACTCCACCTACCCCTACGCACCCGGAGGCAAGATGCCGGGCAGCGGCACCAACCCGATCCCCGATCCGTTGGTGTGGCTGTCATTTGTGGCCGCCGGAACATCCACCATCAACCTCGCCACGGGGATCTCATTGCTACCCGAGCGTCATCCGATCACCTACGCCAAGGAAGTGGCCACGCTCGCCTCCCTCTCAAACGGCCGAGTCATCCTCGGAGTTGGGATCGGCTGGTTGAAGGAGGAATTCGCGGCGCTTGGTGTGAGTTGGCCACGGCGGGGTGCTCGAACCGAAGAATACGCCGAGGTCATGCGTCGACTGTGGGCGTCCGACGATGTCAGCTTCGAAGGCGACTTCGTCCGTTTCGAGCGAGCTTCCTCAAACCCCAAACCGCCCGGCGGCCGGGTGCCGATCCACATAGGCGGCCATAGTTCGGCAGCCGCAGCCCGGGCAGGCCGTATAGGTGACGGGTTCTGGCCAGCGAGTGGTGACCTACCCGAACTCTTCGACATGGCCCTGCAGAGCGCGGCAGACGCAGGCCGTGATCCCGAATCGATCGAGTTCACCGGTCAACACCCGGGGTTGTTCGGCACCGATCCGGCGGCCGCTGTTGAAGAAGCGGAATCGTGGGGGTGCGCTCGATTGATCGTCCCGGCATTCCTTTTCCGTAACAACCCACAGGACTCAATAGCGGAGTTTGGCGACAAAATCGTCGAGCCCTATACGCGTTAGGTTCCAAGCTCAGCCCAGTCCGGAGAAGCAGCACTTCGGTTGTTGTGGTTGTTTCATACGCGTTAGGTTCCAAGCTCAGCCCAGTCCGGAGTGTGGCTGCAAGGTATGCTCTCTGCCAGGTATACGCGTTAGGTTCCAAGCTCAGCCCAGTCCGGAGGGTGTCGATGAGCGTTGCGGCACCCATTGGATACGCGTTAGGTTCCAAGCTCAGCCCAGTCCGGAGGATGTAGGGACCCGCACGATCGGCGGGGTCATACGCGTTAGGTTCCAAGCTCAGCCCAGTCCGGAGGATGTAGGGACCCGCACGATCGGCGGGGTCATTCGCGTTAGGTTCCAAGCTCAGCCCAGTCCTGGGGCAGGCCAGTTTCAGTCCTGAGGCCGCCCCAGTCCTGAGGCTCGCGCAAGGCATACCGACATCTGTGGCATTCGCGTTAGGTTCCAAGCTCAGCCCAGTCCTGGGGCAGGCCAGTTTCAGTCCTGAGGCTCAGGGTGTGTCATGGACCTGGTTCTCGGTGACCTCGCATTAGATCATATGAATGTCACCGCTCATGGCGTGTTGGGGACCCCCTTCCCTGAGATGGGGTCCGAATGGTCCCAGTCCGCCAACAATGAGCGCAGCGCGGTCATCAAGATCAGGGGAACATCAAGCATCGGATGATGTCCTGCGGTGGGTAACTCAACAACCGGAGCCACCCGACCGAGCTGTTCGTACATGTATTCACCAATGTCGGGTGTAACGAGCCCGTGTTCGCAACGCAGCAAAGCAACCCGACACCGGATCTGACCGAGGTAGTGCGACGCGTGGGCTCGCCGAGGAAGAAAGATCGACGGATCGAACTTCCAGGTCCACCGCCCGCTGTCTAGTTGTCGTAGGCTGTGGCGGGCCACATGTTCCTTCACGTAAGGCAGGTACGTGTCCTGGGCTGGGATAGTGCGGAACTTCGCGATCGGGATGCGAGGGTCGTCGTAGGACTTTGGTGTCTTGAAATCGTTGGTACTTCGGGCGTGGCTAACCTCGGGATCCTCAGCGATCACGGGTGAGTCAATGATCACGGCCCCGCCGAGCAACTCGGGGTGACATGCGGCCGTGGCGATCGTAACGAATCCGCCCATTGAGTGACCGATCAGCACTGGCGGGTTCGGGAGTTCAAGGGCGGCCACCACAGCGGCCACCTCGTCGGTCCAGGTTTGCAGCGAGTACTCGTCTCTTCGGTCGCTGTCACCATGTCCGGAAAGGTCGATCGCAGCTATCTGAATGCTCGGCAGAAACATTGGGGCGATGTGGCTCCACCAATGCGCATGTGCGGCACCCCCGTGGACGAAGACCAGCGCTGGCTGGCCCGGTTGTCCCCAATGCAGGTAGCCGATATTCGCGCCCGCACATTGCAGTTCGTTTTGTGTGGGCTTGTTGGCGACTGCGCTGAAAAACCACCCCGGAGCCGAAGAAAATGCTGTCGAGAATGCTGTCTGCGTATGACCAGCCGCTGCATTCTCGGGATCCCTGGTGTTATTGGACTTCTGGCCGTTCGGGGATGTGGGTTTGGGCGGTTGTGCGGGCTTGCAAGTTGTCACGGTGAAGGTAACCGTGCGCCCCAAAGAGTCGGCCATCAGTCCGGCTCGTTCCCCGGCGTTGTGGAGTTCGAGTTGGATGTCGGCGTCTTCGGTGGTATGGATTTCGATAATCAGCGCCGTGTTGATGCCGTCGGTGGGTCCGTCACTTGCGGAGCCGTCGGTGGGACTTTCGCCGTGCATCCCATGATCAACACCACCCCCGCGATTGTCAGCAACTCCCTTGAGAGTGGTCGCTTGAGCAACTGATGCGACCTGCCGGACGGCCTGACGGTATGTGGAGTCCAGTGCGCAGGCCACCCGAAGCAAGCCCGCCAACAGCCGAACCCGACTCTGATCCTCCGGCGCCAACGCGGTGTACGCGCCATGTGTGGGTTTGGGTTCGCTGCGTCGGTGATAGCGACCCACCTGAGCGATCAGTTCCACCTCGTTCTCGTTGAAACCGGCGAGGTGTTCGCTATGGCGAATCAGGTAGTAGCTGTGCTTGTGATGTGCCTCGTGGGACACGAAACGCCCGACATTGTGTAGTAGACCCGCAGCCTCAAGGATGTCGCGCTCGTACTGGCCGCGCAGGTGCAACGCGGTGGTTCTGTCGAACAACTCCAGGGCCAGATCCGTTGTGTGTTGTTCGTGGGTCAGGTCCTCTTTGAAACGGCGGGCTGCGCTTACCACACCGGCACGTCGCAGATCGCTCAGGTGGTGTAGGGGATCAACGTGTGGCGCTCGGCGTTGGATCCGGTCGAGAATCACCCCTTCACGCAGTGCCCCAGAAGACACCGTCAGGGACCTAACTTTGAGAGCCTTGAACAACTGTCTCAGCACGATCGCTCCGGCGACGATCACGTCACGGCGGCTCTCGTCAAGCCCGGGCATCTGCGCCCGATGGGCGGGCGTTGGCCGTGAAAAGATATCGAGCACCAGCGCATCCAGGTCCTTGCGGGTCAACACCAGATTGTTGGCTGTGCGCACCAAACGTTCGGCCCGTGCGGCCGCCATCACCGCCAGGTTCTCGATCGTGCCCGAGCAACCGATGGCTATCTCAAAGGGCGGACATTCGTCGTGAAGCGCTTGGATCTCATGCGCGACGGGTACCACGACCGACTTCACGTGACGTTGACACGCTTGGATTGCTCCGGCTTTGATCTCTCCGCTACGAAAGAACCGGTCGGTTAGACGTATGTGGCCGAGCTTCAGCGACCGAAGAAAATGTGGTGTTGTGCCGGTACCGATAGCGATTTCGGTGCTGCCACCGCCGATATCAAGCACTAGGTGGTTGCGGTCGGCGGCCGATACCGATCCGATCGCACCCAGGTGTATCAGGCGGGCCTCCTCAATGCCCGATATCACCTCAACGGTTACGCCCGCCTCCTGTAGTGCTCTGCGCAGAAACACTTCCCTGCTTTCCGATTCGCGCACAGCAGATGTGGCAACCGCCACGATCTCGGCTCCGAAGGCATCCGCTAGGCGCCGGAACCGTGCCAGGGCACCAATTGCACGGTCGACCGCCATCGGATCGAGGCAGCGCATCTCGTCGCCAGTTCCCTGGCTCCCGGCTCCGAGTCGCGCTGATACCTTCTCCCGGGCAAGTATTTCCGGTGTGCCGCCGTTCACCGGGCGGGCAACTACGACATGCACGGAGTTGGTACCCACGTCGATTGCGGCTATCGGACGTCGGCTCGATTCGCTCAGACCTGAGTCACTCACTGGGCGCTGCTGGCGTTGAGTTGGCCGATCATGATGGGCAAGTTGTCGCCATAGGGATTTCGGTGTGGTCGGGGATTTTGGTGTGGTCACAAACCCCAATACGGATTCCGACACGACCCGATCCAACCGATTCGTCGCAACGGAACCGGCGGGCATATGGTGCGTGTATCCTCATCCGGCGGAGGCAGCGGTGGCCGATTCCGACCAGACTCATCATGATCACCAGGTTCATTGGGTTCACCGCCATCGTGATGTGCAGGGCGGATCGGCTCGGGCCGCAGTGTTCGGTGTCAGCGACGGCCTCGTCTCCAACGTCGCACTCATTGTGGGCATAGCTGGCGCGTCCACAGATGGCTCGCTGGTCAGGCTTGCCGGGTTGAGCGGGTTGATGGCCGGCGCTGTGTCGATGGCGGCTGGGGAATGGATAAGCGTCCGAGCCCAGAGCGAACTCATTGAGCGTGAACTTGAGATTGAGCGCAGGTCTCTCAAGGAAAACCCAGAGGCTGAGGCCCGTGAGCTTGCCGCGATCTACCGTGAACGCGGTTTGGATGCCGAGCAGGCCCATGAATTGGCCTCGGGCATCATGGCAGATCCCGACATTGCTCTTGAGGTGCACGCCCGAGAGGAACTCGGTGTTGATCTCCATGGTGTCGGCTCGCCTTGGAGGGCAGCGATTGCCTCTTTCTTTTCGTTTGCAGCAGGGGCCTCGATTCCGCTGTTTCCCTGGTTCTTCGGCGAGGGACCCGGTGCCACGATCGCTTCGGTGGTGCTCGGCGCCGTGGCTGCAATGGTGGTGGGCACGATGTTGGCGCACTTCACCGAACGATCGAAGATCCGCACGGCCACCCGCCAGGTGCTGGTGGCGGCTCTGGCATGCACCGCCACGTACTTGATTGGTTCGGCGCTCGGTGTTTCGGTGATCTGACCAACGATTCCGCCCGAACTGATGCTGTTTGTGCCAGCGGGTGTTGTACCAGCGAGTGCAGAAGGTGTAGCACTAAGAGCCGCGAGTTCATGGCGTTGTCACCAAGCGGGCAGCATGGCGGACAGCTTCTGCAACTTCGCCCGGATGGGACTTCATCACGAAATGGCGTCCACCTTTGATGGTGAACCGGGTGACGTTCGACAACTTGCGCTCCATGTACTCGTTGGCGCCACCGAAGGCGTGGTCTTCGCTACCGATGACCAAGGCCACGGGAAGCGAGAGGTTCCCGAGACCGTCCATCACCATCGAATCTAAATGAAAAGCGATCGTCGCGGCCGTCTCCCCGACAAAATAGTTGGGTGCGTTCACCCTTATGCGTGCATTCCAGTCACGCATAGCGTCAGGGTCACGAAATCCCGGGCCGGTGGCAACCGCCACCAAAGCATTGATGGCGTGGGGATCGTCGTTCGCCGAGGTGCGGGTCAGGGCGTGGGCCATTCCGAGGTATCCGCCCAGACTGTGCCCGACCCAGATGATCGCGCGCCGCGATGCTGAGGCCCGAAGATCCGAGATCACCTGGTCGATTGCTTCGAGCACGACGGCACGAGCGTAGGCCGATTCGGTGTCCGGTCGCGATGACTTGCCGTGACCGGGCAGGTCAAGCGCGACACAGTCGAAGTCTCGCCAAAGTAGATCAATAACACGGGTCCATACATGATGGTCGCTATCGACCCCATGGACCCACAACACCACCGGGCCGCTGCCGACCGACATGTCCAGGCCCGACATGTCCAGATCCAGCATATCCAGATCCGACCTGTCACTGGTGCGGCGATCGCTACCAGTGACGAGTCTGGGACCTCGAAATGCGACATATAGGCCTTTGCTCATGTCGTTGATTTTCTGGGGGCTGACTCAGGGCGGTGAGGGCTCACCTGGGGTCAACCAAATCGTCGAACTCGTTGATGCCTGTGGAGCTACTCGCTTCTGTGAGCGCACCGGAAAAGATGTCGGGTTCGATGTACATGATCCGTGCAACCGGCACGCTGTCGCGAACGTTGGCCTCGGTACGGCCGATTGCCTCGGATAGCGCCATCATGTCGTAGTCGTCGTCGAATTGGACCTTTGCTCCCACGAGCAGTTCGTCAGGTCCGATGTGTTGAGTACGCAAGTGAATGAGCCTGTCGACTCCCTCGGTTGCTTCGATGGCGACCACGATCCGATCCCGAACCTCGGGCTTGGCGCCTTCGCCGAGTAGCAGGCTGCGCATCTCAACCGCGAGCACAACCGCGATCACGCCGAGTAAGACACCGATAGTGAGCGTGCCGATGCCGTCCCATACCGGGGCGTCAGTCACTTTGGCGAGGCTAAGCGCCACCAGCGCGATCACCAGGCCAATCATTGCTCCGAGGTCTTCGAGAAGCACTACGGGCAACTCAGGGACCTTCGCACGGCGTATGAAGCTCGTCCAGGAAGCGTCGCCACGCACACGGTTGGCTTCAACCACGGCTGTGCGAAACGAGAATCCCTCCAAGACGATGCCGAAACTCAGTACGCCGAAAGCCCAGCCGAGCGATGAGATCTCGTGGGGATGGCGGATCTTGTCTATGCCTTCATAAAGGGCGTACATGGAACCGATGGTGAACAGCACCAACGCCACAACGAACGACCAGAAATAGCGTTCTCGACCGTATCCGAAAGGGTGTCGCTGGGTGGCTTCCCGCTTGGCGAGCCGTCCGCCGAGCAACAACAGAGCCTGATTGGCGGTGTCGGCGCAGCTATGGATCGCCTCTGCCAGCATTGACGAAGCCCCGGTGAACGCGAACGCCACGAACTTGGCGATCGCTATCCCGAGATTCGCAAAGAACGCTGCGAGGATCGCCTTTGTGCCACCGGTTGCTGCCACTTGACACCACTCTGGAGATTGTTCGGTTCGCCTCGGTTCGCCCGGCACCGCGAAGGTATCGACTCGAACCAGTAGGTGAGGGTAACCCCCAAGATAGCGGTTCGCTTATGTCGTTCGACCTATCGAGTTCGAGACTTGGCCATCAAGTTCGAGATGGCGAGGCTCGAGATGGCGAACTCGAGATGGGGAGGCTGTTGTCACGAGCCGGTCTCCGAGTCGCCGCAGAAACCGTGGGTTCATCCGATGGGGTAATCGCGGGCGGAGACGTGGGCGGTTTAGGCTGTGGTCATGACAACGGTGTTTGCCTCACCGGACGCCATGCTCGGTTGTGTAGGTGCGCAACTCGGGCGCAGCGGCTGGATTGAGGTTGACCAGCAACGCATCAACCTGTTCGCGGACGCCACCGGGGACCATCAGTGGATCCACGTTGACCCCGAAAAAGCAGCAGCGGGGCCGTTCGGTGCCACTATTGCGCACGGTTATCTCACGCTCGCACTCACCAACAAGTTCCTGCCCGAGATCATGCAGGTCAAGGATGCTTCGATGGGCATCAACTACGGCGTAAACAAGGTTCGATTCCCCCAACCAGTTGTTGTTGGCCAACGGGTACGTGCGTCGGCCACACTTACCAACGCCATTGAGGTCAAAGGCGGCGTTCAGGTTGTCGTGACGATGGTCGTTGAGATCGAAGGCGAGAACAAACCTGCGTGTGTGGTGGAGTCCGTGAGCCGCTGGCTGCGGTAGGCAGATCACTTTCGGGAATCACCGTGCGGGGTTGAGCACATAGGCTGAAGTGATGGCAAAGCGCAAACCGAGGAACCGCTTTCGGCGTAGGCCAGAGCCGTCGCTGCCGCCGGTTCGTCCCGGTCTGTTGAGTCCCACCAGACGTGTGCCCGCCAGCATTGTGCGCCCGCCCTATGCCGTGACCGGCGACCCCGGACCGTCGTTGACGTCGCCGACCCGTTCGCCCGCCGAATTAGCCGCCATGCGATCCACCGGCCGCATTGCTGCGGAGATCCTGCTCGGTGCGGGTGACCTCGTTCGTCCCGGGATCACCACCGATGAAATCGACCGCTGGGTGCACGATGTATGCGTTGAGCGCGGCTGTTACCCGAGTCCTCTAAATTACCGCGGCTTCCCCAAGAGCGTGTGTACTTCGGTCAATGAAGTCGTCTGCCACGGCATCCCCGATTCGAGGCCTCTCGCCGACGGCGACATCGTCAACATCGACATCACTGTCTACCGAGACGGTGTCCACGGCGACACCTCAACGACTTTCCCGGTTGGTGATGTTGACGACTCGTCTATTCGGCTGATTCTTGAGACCGCCAGATCGTTGGAACTGGCAATAGCGGCTGTTACCCCAGGCGGTTTGGTCAACCGCATCGGCCGGGCCATCGAGCGCCATGCGGCAACACACGGCTTGGGCGTGGTGCGTGACTTCATCGGCCACGGGGTGGGCACGGAGTTTCACTCCGGGTTGCAGATTCCCCACACCTACGACCCTCGCCTGCTCACCAGGCTGGCGGTGGGCACAACCTTCACGATCGAACCAATGCTCACCTTGGGCTCACCGGACGTGGCGGTGTGGGACGACGACTGGACCGCGGTCACGCTCGACGGCACCCGCACAGCCCAGTTCGAACACACCCTTGTCGTCGGTGACTTGGGCGCCGAGCGGCTAACCGTCACCGCCGCAGGCGAGTGTGCTCATGACCAGGTAACTGACCGGTTAAGACAACCAGTGCGAGCAAGGTGATTGTCTATTCCAGACAAGGTGTCTATTCCAGAATCGATGCACTTTCGGGCTTGGGCATTTCGATCCAGGTGCGACCGGGCAGAATCTTCACTACGTTGCCGTTGCTGTCAACGTAGGAGGTCGTGTCGCGGACTGCGGGTCGTAGCCATTGCCCGGACACCCGCACGCCGGAAGTGAAGATCCACGCCGTTCCTTCACCCACAGATATCGCCTCGGGTGATTTTGTGTCTGCCCTTGACTGACCGTAGTTCGTGAATCGGACGATCACGGTCGTGGGTGCCACTCGCACACCTGTCTCGTCGAGAGTTGGTCTGCCATCCTGACTGCGTGCCCAGCCGCTGCCGTTCCATTCGTAATCCACACGGGTGGCGCCGTAGTCGATCCTGAACCGCCGAACCGTCTCCGCCTCAGCAAGGATCGCCTCACCGGGCTCACGGAACTCGAACATCGGATTCGGCCTGCCGCCGGACCCCGAACCTGCAGACCACAGATTCCAAGGGTTGGTGTACAGGTTGTGGGGTGCGGACCTATGACTACGGCGATAGTAGAGGTCACTGCGGCTTGCGGCTCCCACATCAACGAGTTCGGACTCAGCGAGTTCGCTGCGGCTGATGCGATTCCCGCCGGAGTTAGCGAAAAGCGGACGGTTCAGTTGAGTCAACAACCCGAAATCGCCGGTGCGCATAGACCTGACCGGCCCGACCTCTCTTGGTGCATCGGAATGAAACACCGCAGCGAAGCGACTGAGCCCACTTTCCACCAACTCCACGAACACGACGTCGGCGGCGTTGATTCCGCTTTGGGGCCGAGCCGGGGCGACATTGTCGATCTTCACCACCAGAGCAGGGCGGACCAGCTCGCCCTCAAGCAAGATTCCTGTGAGCGGCGCTCTGCGAAGTCGTTGTCGGCGCGCTACGAGTTCGGAGATCTGCCTGGCAGCGTCGTCAAGCTCAACAACGAGCGCGTCTCTTTCTGTGATCGTCTGATCGAGGACGTGTTGAGTCGCTTCGCGTTCTTGTCGGGTCTGAGCGAGCGTCTCGCGGGCTTCGTCGAGGGCCAAGGCCAACCCGCGCAGCCGCTCATCAATGGCATTGAGTTGCTCTTCGGCGTGGTCGATGACTGCCCTGTACAGTTCACGGCGTCGCGATAGCCGGTCGTTGCCTTCCAGCACCATGATCTCTTGGAGGAACGCCTCGCTTCGTGCATCGCCTCCTATGTAGCCAAGAATTGCCATCTCGGTGCGGGTGCGGGCCGGTTCGCGTCGAGCGTCCACGGCGCGCTCAATGTCGTCGGCCACAAGCCCTATAGCTCCCCGTTGCTTGACGATGGCAGCGTCAAGTCCAGCCAGGTCACGTTCCAGGCTGCAGATTTCGGCGTCGTTGGCTGCGATCTGGGAGGTGATTCGGTCCCGAAAGCTCTCCAATTCGGTGATCTGCTCGGTGATGTCTTGCCCATCAACCGGCCCGTTGAGCGCCACCAAGGAGGCGACCATGGTCGTCGCCGCAATGAGGGTAAGACGGAATTGGCTTCCGAGTCTCATAAGGGGCACGCCTTCGTCTGAACAATCCTCACCGTACCGCCTCGGGCTTGCGTAATAGGGGGTTCACGTATTGGCGGAGGGTGCTGGGTGGGCCGCTCGATCGTTACCGTGCGGTCATGACGGTGACACGAGACACCATTTCGTTCACCTCCGAGGCTCTCGGGATGGTTGCTGACGCCATGCGTGCGCTTAGCTCTGATGGTGTCGGCAAAGGTTGGATCAACATCTCTGCGGAGTTGTCCGCAGAGGAAGCAGCTCGGGTGCCTCAACGCTCCGCCATGTCGGCATGGCTTTCCGGACGTGGTCCGGCTCTGGCGATGGCCACCTGGGTGCCGGGAACAGTGCTCCCGAGACGACGCCTGGCCCAGATCGGCATCGAACACGGAACCGGACCCGACGCACTCACCCGACTGCGTTCCGTTGGCATCGTGCTTCCCGATGCTTGGTTGAGGCGCCAAGATCATGCCCGCAACGGACTGGTCGTCGACCTTCCCGACAATGCCGAACCCGAAGTGGTCATCAGCTGGGCGGTCGCGGCAACACAGGAACTACAGACCGTGATTAAATCGGTCCGCCGTTGGACCGCGGTGGTTCATCACCCCGGATGATCACTGCGACGAACGCGTTAGCTGGTACAGGTATCACCGCCGCGATCGTTACCGCCGCGATTTGCGAACGACTCTGTTTAAGTCGTTGCGCTCCCGTGAATGCTGCTTCGTCTGGCTCGGCTTCGACTGGTTCGCTGATCTGGTTCTGGAAGCTGTAGGGCGATCACTGCGACGAGCGCGTTAGTTGGTACAGGTGTTACCGCCGCGATCGTTACCGCCGCGATTTGCGAACGACTCTGTTTAAGTCGTTGCGCTCCTTTGAGTGCTGCTTCGTCTGGCTCAGCCTCGACTGGTTCGCTGATCCGGTTCCGGGGTTTGTAGGGCGATCACCGCGTCAAGGACCTCGTTGACGACCTTGCTGGCATCGGCGTCATGAAACACGTGGGCGTTGGATTGCTTCGGCAGATGGCCGTCACGCCCAACCCCTCGACGATCCACGACCGTCATGCCTCGGGTCAAGGTGCCGCGAAGTTCAACATCCACCGGATGAACAACGCCTTCGAACAGATCGGGCCGCAGCACCGACACCACCGCCGTAGCGTCGTGTACCGGAGCGCCGTGAAATCCCCTGAGCGTGTGGGCTCGTTCGATGCAGTGACTGAGCAGGTCCGCAGCGAAGACCGCCGCCGCTGTGCCGGTCGCGCGCAGGCGGTCGCTTTCGGGTTTGTTGAACAGGACTCGATGGGTGACGTCGAGCCCGACCATCTTGGTCATCGGGAACGATCCGAAGACAATCGCCGCAGCTTCGGGATCGGCCGCGATGTTGAACTCGGCTGTGGCCGTGACGTTGCCTCCTCCTATAGCGCCACCCATGATCGTGAAGCTGGCGAGCCGTGCAGGCAGCGTAGGATCGGCCTGCACGGCTAGTGCGATGTTGGTGAGCGGCCCGACCGCTACGAGATGTAGGTTGTCGGTTGATCGGGCCGTGTCGAGGATGAACCCGATTGCATCATCCGACGTGATATCTCGCGAGACGGGCACTTCCACACCGCCGAGTCCAGCGGGTCCATGAACATGACCGGCATCAATGACCGGTTCGATCAGTGGCTTGTGGGCACCGCGGTGCACTTCGGTGTTGGTACCGGCTACTTCCACCACCGCCAGTGCGTTGCGGGTGGTGTGGTCTATGGAGACGTTGCCGTTGACCGTGGTGATTCCGACCAGGTCGGACTGCTGCATAGACACCAACAAGGCGATGGCGTCGTCCACCCCCGGATCGCAGTCGATCAACATCTTCGTGCGGGGCTGTGTCTTCGTGCCGGGCTGCAGTTTCGTGCGGGTCTGTGCGTTCATTGGCCGCAGAGTAGGTGAGCTACCTGATCCGGCGTGGGCAGACTGGGTTGGGCTCCTGGATGCAGACACGTTGCTGCACCTACGCGAACTGCCCAACGTGCGGCTTCGACGATGCTGGCACCGCCCGCAATCCCATCAGCGAGCGCGCCACAAAAGGCGTCGCCCGCGGCTGTGGTGTCGACCGGGTCGATGCTTGGCGCTGCGATATGTGTGGCCTGCGTGGGTTCAACCACGAGCGCGCCATTGGCACCGAGGGTTACCACGACGGTTGAAGATGGCAGTGCTTGCGCCAGACCGATCGCGGTTTTGGGGTCAACGTCACCTGTGTATCCGGCGAGGGTAGACAATTCCGTCTGGTTGGGAACCAACACATCAACTTCGGCAAGCAGTTCTCTCGGGAGGGGTCCAGTTGGCGCGGGAGCGGGGTTGAGAATGACGAAACCCTCGGCCCTGGCCGCGGCTTCGGCCACCGTCTCGGGTGGAATCTCCAACTGCAACAACACAACGGATGCGGTCCGCAATGCCTCACCTGCTGTTTGGACATCGCTCCGCGTTAGCCGGGCATTAGCCCCGGGGCTTACCACGATCGCGTTGTCGCCGTCGGCTCCAACTGCGATGAGCGCCACCCCGCTCGGTGTGTCAATGGTTGTTGACACGGCTCTCGTATCGATCCTGTCAGTTTCCAGGGCTGCTCGTAGAATATTGCCAGCCTCGTCGTCGCCGACCCGACCGATCATCCCCACTCGGCGGCCCAGACGAGCCGCGGCAACAGCCTGATTGGCCCCCTTGCCGCCAGATATACGCTGCAAGTCGCTACCCAGTACCGTTTCGCCCACCAAGGGCACGCGGTCCACTGTCACGACCAGATCCAGGTTCATGCTGCCGACGACGACGATTTCGGTCGTCGGTTGCGCTGCATCGGATGACGACATCACACAACAGTATGTGAACGAACTCTCCTCTCGGTGCTACCCGGAGCTTCTTCGGGGTGACGACATCACCCAACAGTATGTGAACGAACCGGTTGATCGAGCCCTTGGTTGTCAGTAGCCCTCGGTGATGTCAACCACTCCCTCAAGCGGTTTGCCAGCGCGCCAGCGGTGATAGTTGTCTACGAACGTCTGCAGGATTTCGCCAAACGCATCAGGACCCACCCAGGAGACATGCGGCGTTAGATGGACACGAGGGTGCGAATACATCCAGTGCCCTGCTGGCAATGGTTCGGGGTCGGTCACATCAAGCGAAGCCAGCGCCACCCGCCCCTCGTGCAACGCGTCACGCAACGCATCCTGATCAACCATCGGACCACGCGAAACGTTGACGACATGGACCCCCAGCTTTAGGAGGGCGAACATATCGGCATCGAGAAGGTGATGAGTGGCTGCTGTGTACGGTGCGGCCAACACAATGTGGTCTGCTTCGCCGATCACCTCGGTCAGATCGGTGACGACCCGAACCCCGCCCGCTGGTGAAGCGGCGGAGCTGCGTCGGACACCTATCACGTTCATGTCCAGCGCCAGGGCGAGCCGAGCCACCTCCGTGCCGATCCCACCCATACCAACAAGCACCACCGTGGCACCCCGAAGCGAACCAATCCGAGGTTCATGATGCAACCGAGAAGGAGCCTCATTGAGCCAGACGTGTGGGATTCCCTTTGCGTGTGCGAGCATCTGGGCGAAGACCCACTCGCCGATCGGCTTTGCACTAACCCCACGGGCGCAAGTCAGGATCTGGCCGCTCAGATCACCGAAAGGAAATCCGTCCACGCCCGTACCAAGGGTGTGAACCCACTTGGCGCCCCGCGCCAACAGAGTCGAGAGGTTCGGTTTTGGCTGGGTTCTGGTGAACACCACCTCACCGGCGATGTGAGAGGGGATCTCACCGCTGTTCGCTGCGTCGAGCACCACGATGCCGGGCAGAGATGTAACCATCTCCGGCATCGGGTAGCCAGTGTGGTTGATGACGACGATCTGCTTGGAGACCACCCCCCGAAACTACAACGACCTGGCCTGCAAGGATGCTTCAAGGCGATTGAGCGCCCAGGTGCCGATGTTTCAGTCGATGAAGTGCAATCGTGTGAAGTGGCTGCGTGCGCGAGTGCCTGCGGATGTTTCAGCTGATGAAGTGCAATCGTGTGAAGTGGCTGCGCATGCAAGTGCCTGCCGGTGAACTTGCCAGCTGATGAAGTGCATACGTGTGAAGTGGAGGTGTACGCAAGTGCCAGCCGATGAACTACTGTGTTGGTGGTGATACCTGCATGACGACCATGTACATCTTCTTTTTGGCTTTCGGTGCTCCGCTGCTGTTGTGGATGGTGTTCGCAGGCGATGGCGACAGTGACGGAGTCGGACCCCTGGCCATCGTCCCGCTGTCCACGATCGCCTTTGTGATGACCTTCTTCGGTTTAGCGGGATTGGCGATCGGAGCTGGTGGTGCTGGCGTCGGGTTGACGCTCACTCTTGCAATCGCGGCGGGAGCCCTTGCGGGTGGGATAAACAGCGCCGCATTTGCCTGGTTGAGGCGCAACTCCGCGTCAAGCGACGTGACGGACCGTGAGTTAGAGGGCACAATCGCCCGTGTCACGATGCAGGTCGGAAGCCTCCGTCGCGGCAAGATCGTGTTGAATATCGCTGGTGCCCGTGAACAGATGACAGCGGCACCGGTGGACGACTCCCTGATCGCTGCGGGTGAACGTGTTGTCGTCGTACGGGTTGACAAGGGAGTGGCGCTGGTTGCGCCATTCGAAAAGGACCTTGAACTCGAATAGGACCCTCGATTCGAATTAGGCACCTCGGGTTGTCGCACCCGCAGAGTGTCACTTGAACCCTCAACGGAAGGTAAGAACCGCATGCAGGCTTTAACCACTGCCCTAATCGTGGCACTGATCGTGATCTTCGTGATCTTGATCATTAAATCCCTCATCATCATCTGTCCACCGAACCGGGTGGCCGTCATCTCGGGTCGCAGCAGGGTGCTCAGTGATGGACGTCACGTTGGTTACAGGATCCTCAAGGGTGGGCGCACTTTGCGGATACCGATCATTGAGAAGGTCGCCTGGATAGACCTCAACACGATCCCGTTGGTGGTTGAGGTCACCAACGCCTACTCGGCGGGAGCGATTCCTCTCAACGTGCAGGGCATCGCCAATGTCAAGGTCTCCTCAAAGGAGGGTCTGCTGGAGAACGCAGCGGAGCGTTTCCTGCAGGTTCCCAATGCACAGATCGGTCAGATCGCAAAGGAAACGCTGGAAGCGAATCTCCGAGGTGTGCTGGCCACATTGTCGCCTGAGGAGGTCAATGAGGACCGGCTCAAGTTCTCCCAGCAGTTGATCGACGAGGCCGACGACGACATCAAAACTCTTGGTCTCGAACTTGATGTAATGAAGATCCAAAACGTCACCGACGACAACCAATATCTTGAGTCGGTCGGTCGCCGGCTTACCGCCGAGGTGGTCAAAGAGGCACGGGTCGCTGAGGCGAACCGGATGGCCGAATCAGAACAGGCCGAGGCACGGGCACGTGAAGCCGCTCAGATCGCCCAGGTTCAGGCCGACAAAAACATCGTGGAGGAGCGCAACCAACTACGGGTACGCACCGCCGAACTTGACGCGGTCGCCCGAGCGAGGGAGGAAGAGGCCGAGGTCGCAGGAGACATCGCACGTGCCACCGCGGAGCAAGAGCTGGAGCAACAACGCATTGAGCTCGAACGCCGCCGCCTGGAGGCCAACGTGGTCACACCCGCGAGGGCCGATCTTGAGGCGACACAGTTGAAGGCACGAGCCGAGGCGGCGAAGATCATCGAGGATGGCAAGGCGCAGGTGGACGTGTTTCGGCGCCTCACTGATCAGTTTCAGGCAGCCGGAGACGACGGCCAGCGCATATTCGTGTTGAACATGCTGCCCGAACTCGTCAACAAGATCGCCAGCACCGTCAGTGGTGTGGAGATAGATCGCGTTGTGGTGATCGATCAGGGCGCCAACAACAACAGATCCGACGGCAAGAACACAGGTGGGATCCCTTCACTGGTGTCACAGTTGCCCGGGACTGTTGTGGCGCTCACTGAGCAAATTGAGGCCGCAACCGGTGTAGACATTCTCAAAGCCATGCGCGACAAACCCGAGGGCTAACCCGAAGACTTTCATCGGAAGTATCACCGGTTGGATTCGCTCCGGGAGTCCGTCATGGGTGACACTTTTGCAATGTCCACTGCGACGACCCCTTCACGAGGGGAGCGCGGCCGCCAGGAAAGGCACCGGCGCGTCATTGAGGCTGCGATGTCTTTGGCATCCGAAGGTGGCTATGAGGCCGTCACCATGCGCAGCGTCGCTGAACGCGCACAAGTCGCCACGGGAACGATCTACCGGTACTTCTCAGGCAAGGACGAGATCCTTACCGCCGGGCTAGCTGGTTGGCTTGCGCAGACCCGTCGCCTTGTGGAAACGCAACGTGTGGAACAAGCAGAAGCGCACAGTTCAACGCCGTGTGACCGACTCCATTTGTTGCTTGATCGGATGGCTGATTCCACTGATCGTCATCGGATGTTGATCGGCGCGCTCGTACGGGCTGTGAATTCCCCAGACCCGGCGATGCAAACGCACAAACTTGAGGTCGAGCGACAGTTGCGAGCACTCGTGGTCAGCGCCATCGGCCCTACCGATGATGACCGTAAGATCAACGCCGAGGGTGTGGCACGAATCATCGGCCATGTCTGGAGTTCGGCCCTTAGTCGCTGGGTCGGTGGATTGGCCCCCGATGGTTCGGTCGGCGACGAACTGCGCCACGCCGTAGACCTGCTGGCTGCGCCCGTGGCACCGCTCGTGGGTCATCGCTCAGTCTAGATTCATCGTTTCACTTAGGGAGTGGTTCACTGCATGACTGGATATCTGCATAACAAGACGATCGCCATTACGGGCGCGGCCGCGGGCATCGGTCGGGCGATTGCTTTGGCCTGTGCAGACGAGGGCGCCAATGTGGTGGTGGCTGACCTGGGCGTCGCGCTTGATGGCACTAACCCGTCAAGGCAACCCGTAGATGCGGTAGTGGCCGAGATTGAGGCGAAAGGTCGAGCAGCTGTGGCGGTCTACGGCGACGTGTCACAATTTGAAGTTGGCGAGCAGTTGGTAGCGGCAGCCTGCGACAACTGGGGCAGCATTGACGGGGTGGTCTGCCCCGCGGGCGTGCTGCGCGAGCGGATGCTGTTCAACATGAGCGAAGACGAATGGGATCATGTGATCGCCGTTCATCTCAAGGGTCATTTCAATGTCTTTCGCCATTCAATGGCCCGGATGCGCAAGCAGGAAACCGGTGGTTCGCTGGTTGGGTTCACCTCCGGGGCGTTCACAGCGTCAACTGCACAGGCGAACTACTCCGCGGCCAAGGGCGGGATTGTCAGCCTGACCCGCTCCGCTGCTCTCATAGCAGCCTCGCTGCGGATGCGGGGCGGCCCGGCAATAAACGCCAACTGCATCGCTCCGGTTGCGCGAACAAGGATGAGCGAGAACGTACCTTTTGAGATCGAAACCGGGGAACCCGCCGATGTAGCCCCGATGGCGATCTACCTCATGAGCGATGCCGGACGCGAAGTGAACGCTCAGATTTACACTGTGGTCGGCCGCCGGATATCCGTTTGGAACCAGCCGATGGAGGTGCGCACGATGATGGCCCAAGGGGATCGTTGGACCGCTGCACAGATTGCTGGGGCACTGCCGGACAACCTTGGTCAAGAACCCAACCCCTTCGTAGCCGACCTCGAACGGCGCATGTCGGAGCTGGCCGCATCCAAGGTGGATCCGGGTTGATGCCCGGCGACAGGCTCAACGACTTCGAGACCGGCCGGGGAACCCGTGGCAACCGCTAAAGCGTTGGATCCCGCGGCAGGTTTCGGTTTGTTGAAGGGCAAACGTGTGGTGATCACAGCCGCTGCTGGCACCGGAATCGGATCTGCGGTGGCACTTCGTTGCCTTGAAGAGGGTGCGGAGGTGATGATCTCTGACATTCACGACCGTCGACTGGCAGAGACCGCGGAGCGGCTCGCGAAACAAACTGGTATCCGTCCCTACCAAACCCGCTGCGACGTGACAGACGAAGCCGATGTCGTGTCGTTGGTGTCCGCTGCCGTTGCGGTCATGGGTGGCATTGACGTGATGATGAACAATGCTGGCCTGGGCGGGTCCGTGAAGTTGGTGGAGATGACCGACGCGCAGTGGTCGCGAGTGATAGATGTCACCCTCACCGCAACGATGCGCTGTACCCGAGCAGCGCTTCGCCACATGATCGAAGCCGGAATCCGTGGCGTCATCGTCAACAATGCCTCGGTTGTTGGCTGGCGAGCCCAACGCGAACAGTGCCACTACGCAGCAGCAAAGGCAGGCGTTATGGCGCTTACCCGTTGCTCGGCCATGGAGGCTGCCGAGCATGGCATCCGAGTTAACGCCGTTGCTCCGAGTATCGCAATGCACCCTTTTCTCGCCAAGGTCACCGATCACAAGCTCCTTGAGGAGTTGTCGGCCCGCGAAGCATTCGGCCGCCCGGCCGAACCGGTTGAGGTGGCCAACGTGATGGTATTTCTCGCCGGGGACCTGTCGTCGTACATGACGGGCGAGGTGCTGAGCGTCAGTTCACAACATCCCTGAGTTCACAACATCGCTGAGTTCACAACATCGCTGAGTTCACAACATCGCTGAGTTCACAACATCGCTGAGTTCACAACATCGCTGAGTTCACAACATCGCTGAGTTCACAAGATCGCTGAGTTCACAAGATCGCTGAGTTCACAAGATCGCTGAGTTCACAAGATCGCTGAGTTCACAAGATCGCTGAGTTCACAACATCGCTGATTTTGATCCCTGAATTATCCCTGATTTTCGATACCCGAATTTGGTCGCACCGAAGAAATATTTCCCGTGCTGCTTGCGCCGTGCTAAACCATTGCCTCTGAGCGATGTTCGTTCGCAGAAATCCGGGGGAGCCGACAACGATGACCATCCGATACGTCCACACGACGACAGCGAGACTGCTTATTGCATTCCTTGCCTTTGCAATGATCGCAGCAGCCTGTGGCGGAGACGACGATTCGAATGTCTCAGTTGACCCCGACCCAGTTGTACCCGAACCGAGCGATCCCACAAACGAGGGCAGCGGTGAGGGTAGCGGCCAGAGTGTAACGCCTACCGTCACCACCAGTTCCGTGCCACCCGAGGCCGGTCCGGTCTCGGGTGGCACGCTCCGGGTTGGCGTTGAGGCCGAAACTGATGGTCTCAACCCTGTCTCCAACAACTTCGCCGTGTCGGCCTACCTGATGGGCTACACGATGATTGAGCCGGTGGCCTACTATGACTCCGAAGGCAACTGGTTTCCGTGGTTGGCGGAGTCATTCACCCCGGTAGAAGGCACCAACTCCTGGCAGATGAAGCTGCGTGAAGGCATCTTGTTTCACGACGGCTCCGAACTTGACGCTGACGACGTCATTGCCAACTTTGAGGGACAGCTTGCTGATCCGCTCATCAGCCTTGCGGTGCGCCCCAGTTACCCGCCGGACAACCCCATCGAGAAAATCGACAACTACACAGTTCAATACAACCTGATCCGTCCTTCCGCTCATTTCCCGGTTAATGTCACCAGCCAACTCGGCATGGTCGTCCCGAGCGAGTACGTCGCTGATGCGGCCGAGGATGCATCGTGGGATCAGCGCCCGGTCGGCACCGGCCCATTCATGTTCGAAAGCCGCGTAGCCGACGATGTCACGACTGTGGTCAAGAACCCGAACTACTGGCGAGGGCCGGAGAACATCTACCTCGACAAGATCGAGTTCCATGTCATCACCGACACGGCTATTGCTGCGGAGCGCTTGTCGGTAGGCGACCTTGACGTCTTGGTGACGTCAAACCCCGACGCCATCCTCACGCTGCGCGAAGCCGACAACGTCGTCACCATTGAGAACCTGCGCTCGGGCGAGAACGACATCATGTTGAATACCCGTTTGGCACCCTTTGACGACATCCGTGCACGCCAGGCACTCACCTTCGCAACCAACCGGGAGGGCTACGCCGCCGTGATCAGCCAGGGCACCTCGCCGTTGGCTGATTCAATGTTTCACCCCGACCTTGTATGGAACAACCCCGACGTGGTCCAAGAAGGCAACAGCCCCGAACTTGCAGGCCCGCTCGTTGAGGGCTATTGCGCGGATTTCCCGGAGAACTGCACTGAAGACAACAAGATCAAGATGGAACTTCAGTATTCGGGTCCATCAGTCACCCAAACCCGTATAGCTGACCTGCTGGTCGACGGATGGGAGCCGTTCTTTGAGATCACTCAGCAGGAACTTCTCCAGGACCAGCACATCCTTGAGGTTGCCTTGGGGCAGTACAACGTAGTGACCTGGCGTCAGTTCGGAGCGGTTGATCCCGATAACGAGGTGGTCTGGCTTGAGTGTGCCACCGCTGAGGGAGGCATCACCATCAACTGGGTGCGGGTGTGCAACCCTGAACGTGATGCGCTGATGTTTGAACAGCGTGAGACGGCCGATCTGGACCGGCGGGTGGAGATATGGCGCGAGATCCAAAAGGACATGAACGAAACGTATGCCTACATCTTCACAACCCACGCCAACTGGACGGTCGGCACCACTGAACGTGTGCGCAACATCTGCGGCCAGACAGGCCCTGGCGATGTCTTGTTGTTCTGCAACAATCAGGGCCGCGGTTTCTTCCATGGCGTCTGGTTGGACGACGAGTAGTCAGCGGCGGCTCGGGTAGGACCGGAGACCGATTCGCAACGGGTTGCCGTGGTGACGGTGATCAACTAATGAAACGGTACGGATGGCTGAGTACCTAGCGCGGCGATTTGTCCAGCTGGTTCTCGTCTTGTTGGCGGTCACGTTCATGGCGTTCAGCGCCATGAACGTCCTCGGCGATCCCCTCGTCAACATTGTCGGGCCGTTGGCCGAGCTTGACTGCGAGGCTGTGGCACGTGGTGACGTTGAGGCCACCACGTCAACGTTGGACAATTCACGAACTGACTGCGAGATCGTCGCCGAGGCAAGAGCCCAATACCGCCTCGACGAGCCGTTCGCAAAGAGATACGTGTTGTGGCTCGGTGACACGCTGTCGGGGGATCTGGGCACATCTTTCAAGAACAACCTGCCTGTCTACGACGTCTTACGGACGAAGTTTCCGGTCTCGCTCAAGTTGATGATCTACGCCGAGGTGATCGCCTTGGGCGTGGCAATCCCGCTCGGAATCTGGGGGGCGTACCGAGCGCATCGACGAACCGACAGAGCGCTTGCGGTCACGTCGTTCGCCTTGCTTTCGGTGCCCAACTTTGCTCTCGGTGTCATCTTGTTGTACCTGTTCGCCCTGCGGTGGCAGTGGCTTCCAGCGAGCTACGACGACTCCTCACTGCTGCAGGAGGTGAAGTCGTTGTTCTTGCCTGCACTTTCCCTCGGTCTCGGCTTGGCAGCCACGTATCAGCGGCTCCTTCGCACGGATCTGGTCACCACACTTCAGGAGGACTTTGTCCACATGGCTCGTGCCAAGGGCTTACCGGATCGCCACATCATGTTGCGCCACGCCCTGCGGCCGTCGCTGTTCTCGGTCGTCACCGTGTTCGGCGTTCAGACCGGCGCCCTGATCGGTGGATCGTTGGTGGTGGAGAACATCTTCACGATTCCCGGTGTGGGCCGAGAACTCGTCACTGCTGTCATCCGTGACGACTTCCCGGTCGTTCTCGGTGGCGTAATCGTGATCGCGGTGGCTTTCGTGCTCATCAACTTCCTCGTTGACGTCTTCTATACCTGGCTGGATCCAAGGGTGCGGGCACGATGAAACCCGGTGCCGACATCTCGTTTTCGGTCGCATCAAGTGATGATCTATCGGCTACCCGAAACGACGATCCGCAAACTGCGCTGACCTTCACCGAACCCGACCAGGGCGAAGATGTTGCTGACACCGTCAGCCGCAAGCTCGGCACGGCGTTTTGGGTCACCATCGCCTGGATGACGCTCGTGGCACTAGCGGCCGTGCTTGCCCCGTGGCTGCCACTTGAGGATCCCGGCAAGATCGGTGTCGGAGGCACTCGCGAAGGGCCTTCAGGATCGTCGTGGTTCGGCACCGACGCCCTCGGACGTGACGTCTTTTCCCGCACTGTGTGGGGGGCGAGAATCTCACTATTCGTAGGGCTGCTCGCCATTGTGATGGGCATGATGATCGGCGGAACACTGGGCATCATCTCCGGGTATTTCCGCGGGGTCATAGACCAGGTCATCAGCTTCGTGTTTTTTGTCTTCTTGTCGTTTCCTGCCTTGGTTCTGGCGTTGCTGATCACCGCCACGATCAACCGCAGCTTGATCACCGTGTCAATGACTCTCGGGATCCTCGCGATCGCACCGGTTGGTCGTCTTGCCCGTGCCAGCACGCTGCAGTTCGCCGAGCGCGAGTTCGTACAAGCCGCGAAAGTGCTCGGTGCCCGTCACGACCGCATCATCATCCGGGAGCTGTTGCCCAACGTGGTCATCCCGATGGGTGCCCTCACCTTGCTGGGTATGGGCATCGCAATAGTCGCCGAGGGTGGGCTCGCTTTTCTGGGCCTGTCGGTGGAGGGCGAGGCCATCTCCTGGGGTAAGTCCGTTGTCGATGGTTCACAGGCACGGGACCTGAAAAACAACCCGAACGTGGCTCTTTTCCCGATTGCGGTGATGTTCGTGACGGTGCTCTCACTCAACTTCGCGGGCGACCGACTCAGGGAATACTTCGACGTGCGCGAGACGGCCTTTTGACGATGGTCTTGCTCTCGGTTCGCGACCTGACGGTCAGGTTCCCCACTGCGCGTGGTGTGGTGGAGGCTGTCAACGGAGTGACCTTCGACCTTTCACAAGGTCAGACTCTCGGGATTGTGGGCGAGTCCGGTTCGGGGAAGTCGGTTACCGCCAAGACACTCATGAATCTTCTGCCGAGGTCCGCCGAGGTGACCGGCGAGGTTGTGTTTGCCGGCGAGGATGTTCGGGCGTTGGCGGCGGCGGGACGCAAACACTTCTGGGGGGTCAAGATGACCATGGTCTTTCAGGATCCGATGACCTCACTCAACCCCGTGAAGCGCTGCGGTGAGCAGATCGCCGAGACGCTGAGATATCATCTCGGGCTCGACCGGAAACGTGCGTTGGGCGAAGCCACCGATCTGCTCGAACAGGTCGGCGTGCCTGACCCTTCCAAACGCGTGACCCAATACCCCCACGAACTGTCGGGGGGCTTGCGTCAACGGGTCGTCATCGCCATGGCGTTGGCGTGCGAACCAGAGTTGCTTATCGCGGATGAGCCTACGACGGCGGTTGACGTGACCGTCCAAAAGCACCTGCTGGACCTGCTCGATTCGCTAAGACGCGACCGTGCCATGTCAATGATTCTCATCACCCACAACCTCGGTGTTGCACACGGACGATGCGACGAAGTGGCTGTTATGTATGGGGGCCGAATCATGGAGAGGGCCCCCGCAGAGGCCCTTTTTGCGGACTCGCGCCATCCCTACACCGAAGCCCTGATGAGATCGATTCCGCGTATCGACCAACCCAGCCACACCCGACTTGATCCGATCCCGGGCCGCCCTCCTGAACTCATCGACCCTCCGGTTCGGTGTGTGTATTCGCCACGATGCTGTTACGCCCGTCCCGATTGCCTGATCGACATTCCGCCGATGGGTGGCGTGCAGGGCGCCCACACCTTTGCGTGCCTGCATCCCGCTAACACCCCCCGCGGCCGAGCAGCGCTTGCAGCCAACGTGGCTGCCGGTGCGAGCCCCACGGGTCTAGCCGTCTCAGCTGACTCCTTGGCGGGCAATCTCCTCGGTGATGACGCCGCTGAGGTCGGGGCTGATACCGGTAACGGCGATCACGAAGGTAACGCAGTAGCAGCCAACGAAGATCTAGTGCAAGGCGGCTGAGGCGTGGACGTTGTGCTTGTGGTGATCGTTGTGGTTGTGGTCGCAGTGGTCCCGGCGATCGGAATCGGCCTGCGTCTACGCGAGAGCGTACAGAGCATGGCCTGCACAGGTACCGGGCCTGTCAATCGGTGGATTCGTGGATCTCTGGCGTTAATAGCTGCTGTGATCGGCTGGCTGATCGCAGGTTGGGTGGGGTTGGCCGCAGCGGGACTCGGCACAGCGTTGGTCTTGTTTGGATATTGGTACCTGCTCGTGGAACGCAAAGAGATCCGAAGCTTCCGCGAGCCACGATCGCCTCGTCATGTCAAGCCAGGGCCAGCCGATCTCTGCCTTCGCAAGGATCGCGAAGCACTGCTGTCCGTCCGAAACCTGACCGTCGAGTTCCCCGCCGGACGCAAGGACGTCGTCCACGCTGTCAGCGGGGTGAGCTTCGACATTGTCAAAGGTGAGACGCTCGGCATTGTGGGTGAATCCGGCTGTGGAAAGTCCACCGTGGCTAAGACGATCATCCGCTTGAACGATGCCAAGAGCGGCGTGATTGAGTATCAGGGTCGTGATCTTGCAGGGCTACAAAGCGAGGCGCTGAGACGAATCCGTCCCAATCTGCAGATGATCTTCCAGGATCCGATCTCTTCGCTCAACCCGCGGCGCCGGATAAGAGATGTGATCTCGGAGGGGTTGGCGGTGTGGGCCGACGAATCGGGTTCGTGGTCCGAGGATCGCATCAACGAGTTGATGGTAGCCGTCGGCATTGATCCCGGGATTGGCGACCGCAGACCCCACCAGTTCAGCGGTGGCCAATGCCAGCGGATTGGTGTGGCCCGGGCGTTGGCTCTGGATCCCAAGGTGCTGATCTGCGATGAACCCGTTTCGGCCTTGGATGTATCCGTCCAAGCGCAGATTCTCAACCTTCTTCAGGACATGAAGCAGCGCTACGGGCTTACGTTGATGTTCATCAGCCACGACCTGTCGGTGGTGAAGAACGTTAGCGACCGCATCATGGTGATGTATTTGGGGAAGGTATGCGAGATCGGAAACGCCAACCTGCTGTATTCGCAACCACGCCATCCCTACACGCGGGCGTTGCTAGCCTCAATTCCGGAGCCCGCGCCCACGGTTGATGTGTCGGAATCCGACATCGCAGGTGATCTGCCCTCACCAATAAACCCGCCGGGAGGCTGTCGATTCCACACCCGATGCGGTCATGCCACCGATTTGTGTAGCACTACAGAGCCGACGATGACCCGAGTCGGCGATGACGATCACCATGTTGCATGTCATCACCCTGTGGAGGTATCGCTGACGACGGCGTGACCAAAAATGGGGCTAAGCGTCGGGTCTACCGATTGATTGCCGAAGAGTTACTTCAGATGAGTTCCCAAATAGTGCTGTCGCGAATCTCAGAAGCAGTTCTGTCTACCGGACGGGCGCGCCCCTCCTCGCGGAGCTTGCGAAGATGGGCAACCACACTACGAGCAGCGGGTTTGTGGAGCTTTCGGTCGATCGCTGCATACAGCTCCGCAACTATCTGAGTTGCCGAGAGCGGTCCCTTCCGAAGCTGGCCAATGATGCCCGCCTCGCGGTCCAAGCGATGACGATACAACGTTGATATGTACTCCGAAGCCTCGTCAACCGGACCGCCGTGGGTCGGATAGAGCCGTTCCTCACCCGGCCGGTCGAGCAGCAGACGCAACGATTCGAGATAGGCGGCCATATCGCCGTCAGGGGGTGGGATGATCGTGGTTGACCATCCCATCACATGGTCACCCGACAGCACGCAGTGCTCCTCGCGAAGCGCGAAGCACAGGTGATTTGAGATGTGACCGGGGGTATGTAGAGCTTCAACCGTGTAGCCGGGCCCGTCGATGATCTCGCTGTGTTGCAAGGCAACGTCTGGTTCGAAGTCGACGTCGGAATGGTGCCCTTGTGTGCTCGCCGAATGGGTGGGGTTATTGCCTGGATCGTCGGGATCGTCGTCGGTCCCCTCCACGCCGTTACCAAAAGTTCCCGATACTTCAGCTCCGTTTTCTTCGCCTGAATCGTCGTCTTGCTCGCTACGAGCATCTACTGGATGAGGGCCGAAGCCCAACACAGGTGCACCGGTGGCGTCTGCGACAGCTGCCGATGCCGGAGAATGATCACCATGAGTGTGGGTGACAAGGACATGGCGTACCCTCTCGCCGTCCAGCGCGCGCAGCAACGCCTCGATATGTGCGTCGTCACGTGGACCGGGATCAACGACGGCCACGTCGCCGCGCCCGATCACGTAGGTGCCGGTTCCGTAGAAGGTGAACTTCGAAGGGTTACGGCAAACGATCCGCCGAAGTAGCGGTGATACATTCACCAATTCGCCGTAGCGGGGGTCGAACTCCGTGTTGAATCGCGGGCCCATCAAGTCATCTTGTCGGCCCAGTCGCCACAAACACTTATCGTGGTCTGCAGCCCGCGATCAGGTTGCGCATTCGGCTTCGCCGAGGACTACCTCATAGGGGCCAGCCTCGTCGAAGTCGGTGTAGTAGGAGGGGTCATCGCCATAGTCAGGGAACTCGTCGAGGTCTCGTAGAGAGGCTGCGATCACCTTCACCCCGCCCACTCTCTCCAGCCAGCGGCGGAATGGCTCTCCGGCCACTCGCTCATCATTGAAGCGTCGGACCAGTCGCACGACTGCATCGGCTGCAGTCCTCGCTGGAAGCCGCAGCGTTTTGCTGCCGAAATGCATCTTTTCCTTGCCGATGTAGCCACCGAGCAACATCTGGTAGCCGGGAGCGGAACGCCCCCGGACCCGGCGCTCGGCACCAAAGAACCCGATGTCGGCTGCGTGGTGCTGGCCGCACGAGTTCGGACAGCCTGAGATATTGATCCGGATGCCCCCGACATCAGCAAGCCCTTCGGACTCGAGGGCGTCTTCGATCGCTTTTGCAAGGCCACGACTCTGCGTGACCCCCAGGTTGCAGGTATCCGCGCCGGGGCAAGCCACCACGTCTCGGGCCAGCTCAGCACCGGGTCGAGCCATCCCAATCTCATCCAGCGCTGCATGAACCCGAAACAGATCGGATTCCTGCAGTCCGCGCAGGACCAGGTTCTGGCGGTTGGTGAACCGAACGTCCGCTTCAAGGTCCCGTTGGATCGCCGCGAGTGCCCGGAACTGGGTCGCTGTTATGTCGCCAAGCTGTGCGTGAGCGTATGCCGATACCCGACCATCGGCGGTCCCTCGCACCACATTGGCCTGGTACCAGCGCTCATAGGCAGAACGGCCCCCGATCGACACGGGTGTGCCCTGGCCGATCTCTGTGACGATAGTCGGGTCACCGACCCCGGCGCGCTCGTCGCCGTCGAGCATCACCTCCGCTGGCAATCCGCCCGGCCAAGACGACGAAGCGAGCAGGAATTTTCGGCTCGCCAGGATGCGTCGCTTTGTTTCATCCAATCCGAGCGTCTCCACCACCCACTTCATCCGGGCACGAAGCTTGTTGTCGCGGTTGCCCAGTTGATCAAACACCCTCAGGCACGCCTCAAGGGTCGGTAGCAACTCCTCTCGTGGCGTGAATGCCTCAAGCGACAACGCCGGGAACGGTGTCGTGCCCAGCCCCCCGGCGATAAACACCTTGAAACCATCCTCACTGGTACCGTCTTCAAGGTTTCGGGTAGTGGCCACAACGCCAACATCGTTGAACATGGCTTGGCCGCAGTCAGTTTCGCATCCTGAGAAATTGATCTTGAACTTGCGCGGCAGTCGCTGCGCGATCGGGTTGCGCACGAAATGGCGGTACGCCGCCTCGGCCCACGGTGAGATGTCGAGCCGTTCGTGAGGGCAGGCACCCGCGAGGTGACAACCGGCGATGTTACGAACCGTGTCGCCGCACGCCTCACGTGTGGTAAGCCCGACCGATCCCAGTAGCTCCATCACATCGGGTATCTGATCGAGTTGGACGAAGTGAAACTGCAGGTTCTGCCGGGTGGTTATGTGCCCCCAACCACGGCTGTAGGCCTCGACAACATGGGCCATCATCTCAAGTTGTTCGGGGGTCATGGAACCATAGGGCACCTTTACCCGCACCATCTGGTTGGTTCCGCCTTGACGTTGCCCGTAGATGCCGTTGTTGAGTCGAAAGACACGGAACACCTCGTCGCTGACCTTGCCCGCACGATTCAAGGCGAGCATCTCACGGAACTTGTCGATGTCGCCCTGAATGGCCGGGTCGATCGCCGAGGTGATGATTTGGGGTGGTTCGACGAGTGTCATAGAGGTGTTCCTTGGGTGAGCAGGATCGGTTCTCCCGGTGGAGCTGCCAGGACCGACCGGGACGCCACAGCGCCGACTACTATGGTCGCCGGGTTGTGGACTTCAAGGTCGGGCAGTCCGGAAAGTGTCGATCTCATAACCCTCTCGGCTGGCGTTCCTGCGGCCTGGATGACGGCAGCGGGTACCGACCGGTCCATTCCGCCGTTGATCAACCGCTCGGCGATTGAACCGGTGCGTGCTGCGCCCATAAGGATCACCAAGGTGGTGCCCGCACGTGCAAGCGCATCCCAGTCCAGGGTCTGGTCGCAGGCAGGGTCGTTGTGGGCTGTAACAACCGTGAAGCCACTGCTGACGCCACGCATGGTTACCGGGATGCCAGCCGCTGCGGGTGCAGCGATCGCCGATGTCACGCCTGGGACCGCCTCGACGTCGATTCCGGCGACCCGCAACTGCAGGGCCTCCTCTCCGCCGCGACCGAATACGAACGGGTCGCCTCCCTTGAGCCGCACGACGCAGTCGTAGCGGCGACCTCGCTCAATTAGGAGATCGTGGATTCGGGCCTGGGCCTCGGCGGGCCCTCCAGGTCGTTTGCCGACATCAATCAGTTCCGCCCAAGGTGGTACCAGATCCAAGATCTCAGCCGACACGAGCCGGTCGTGAATCACGACGTCGGCTCGGCGTAACAACTCAACGGCTCTGACCGTGAGCAGTCCCGGATCTCCGGGTCCCGCTCCGACGAGGTGAACAGTCATAACGTCTCCTGAAGTGGCGGGGATTCCGGAATTGGGGGATTCGGACGTGCCTCGGGTGCGGTGTCGATGAGCGTGTGCTTGACGGCGCTCTTGTTGTGGGTCTGGTGCGCGCAATTGGTAGGTGGCGAACCCCACGGCGGGATCCCGTCAAAGCCCAAATGATGAAACAGGCGAACTCTGGCGTGGTCGATTCTGTTGGCCCGTACCTCCTCAAGGAGGCCGTCGTCAAGGGCGTCACCCCAGCCGGGTACCTCGCTAGTGCCATTGCGCTCACGTAGCGCGGACCGTGCCTGGGCGAGCAGGTCAAGCAGTTCGCCGTAGCCGTCTTGCAGGTCGCGTTCGGCGCGTGCACGCAGCCATTTCGCCAGTGCGGGACTTCGCCCGCCTGTTGATATAGCGATCTGGATTCCGCCATGGCGTGCAACCGCGGGAAGGGTGAACGAGCAGTTGGCTGGATCATCCGCCGAGTTGACCCAGACGCGGGCTTGTTCGCCATCAGCGGCTACGCAACGGTTAACTTCGGGATCGTTTGTGGCAGTGACCGCCAGCCAGCATCCATCAAGGTCGCCGCGCCTGTAGGGCCGAGCACGCCAGATGACATCTGGATCTTGGGTGATTGCGCTCACCGCTTCGGGGGCCACCACTGTCACCACGGCCCCGGCAGCTCGGAGACCCGCTATCTTTCGAGCCGCGATTGGACCACCCCCGACAACGACCACAGGTCGTCCGGCCACATTGAGATCAACGGGGAATGCTCGGTGTGCGGTAGTTGTCGCCATGTTGGTTGCAGAGATTCGCTCGAAAGCTGAGTCGATCGGTCGGGATTGGCCATGACGCTAACGGCAGCAGTTCAGTTAATGCAACTATTCCGATAAGATTTATCGGAATTCGCTTGTCTGGCTTGAGCTTTGCAGGCCATCGCTATCGCAGACTCGATCACTGCGCGTGGTGTTGCATGCTTCGGTAGTCGGATCTGACGGGAGATTGTGGGTTGTGCTGGGGCCCAACCCGGTGTTCGATATGCCGGGGCGGGCGGGAGTCGACGGGAGATTGTGGGTTGTGCCGGGTCCAGCGGGCTCGTCTCGCAAGCATCTTCACGGCGGGAGTCGACGGGGGTTGGTGGGTTGTCTTGGACCGACCGGAAGTTCGGTGTACAGAACGACTGGCGGGAGTCAACGGAGTTGTGGGTTGTCTTGGACCTCAATCGGCTTCGTGACCCGTGACGTTGAGGCGGGAATCAACGGAGTTTGTGGGTTGTCCTGGACCGTGACTTCACGTTTGAACGAATCGGTTTCGGCGGGAGTCAACGGAGTTTGTAGGTTGTCCTGGGTCCATCCGGCTCGTCTCGTAAGAATCTCTGTGGCGAGAGTTGATGGAGTTTGTGGTGAATCGCACCGGCTGTTGTGAGCTATGTGCTAGCAGCGGGAGTCGACGGAGTTCAAGGGTTGTCCTGAGTGGGAGGTAACCATACCCACCGCCTGATTTCACGTTGGTCGCGTTGTTGTGAATTGGTTAGGTTGATGCAGTTGGTTCGTGGGCCGCCGGGAGTCGTAACCAGCGTTAGTCGCAACCAGCGTTAGGTCGGTGACCTTCTTAGCGAGTTACGGATCCGCCAGGCGATGAACGCAACTCCGGCCAACATGACCGCTAGCGTCAATAGTTGGGCAGACCCCCCTCGCTCCCCGGAATGCTCGGGTTCGGGCCCGGGGTCCGGGGAGCCGATGATGCGGCCTGCATCGTCGAGATACTCCGAGCCGTCGCTCTGGCCAAACGCCCAGAGAGCATCGACCCGCGACGTGACGACAAGCAGGCACAGTGCCAGTGCGACCATGGACAGGGTGATTCGAGCCAGCGACCTGGCAGTGGTTCGAGTGGTCATTAATGGATGGTCCGCGGTCGTGGACAAAATGACCCGTGCTTGGACGAGTCGGGAACCGCTGGGGAGTTACGGTTGCGCACCTGAAGAACTAACGGCGCGCAAGTAACCGGCGGTCTCTCCGCCACCGTCCACGGGTATCGCGCAGCCGGTCATCCAGCGGGCAAGGGGACTTGCGCAGAACAGCACGACATCGGCGATCTCACTCGGAGTCCCCATGCGCTTGAGCGCCAACAAATCGCCGACCGCAGCTATGCCAGTGTCGCCACCGTAATACTGGGCGGCGTCTTCGGTGACGATCATCCCCACGACCGGTGCCATCACCCTTATCTTGGGCCCCCATTCGTGAGCAAGGGTGGCAGTCATGTTGATGAGCCCTGCTTTGGCTGCGCCGTAGGCCACGCCTTGGGGATTTGCCCTGAGGCCCGACACCGAAGCGATGTTGATGATGACCCCGCCGTCGTCTTGGGCTGCCATGGTTGCGTGCACCGCCTGAGCAAACATCATCGGGGCGAGCAGGTTGAGAGCGACGACCTTCTCGTTGAAGCGCGGTGACACCTGGGCGCTATCGGCGGGAGGCGCGCCACCGGCGTTGTTCACAAGCACATCAACTCGCCCCGTTTGCTGCACAGCACGCGCTACGACCTCAGCGACCTGATCGGGTTCGCGCACGTCTGCTGCAACGAAATGGGCAGCGCCCCCGGCTGTGATCGGCAGGCTCGCCGGTTCGTTGCGGGCGCAGATCACGACGTCGGCCCCGTGCTCTACAAACCTGGCAGCAATCGTGCGCCCCAGGCCCTTGGTCCCACCGGTGACGATAACCGTCCGGCCAGAATAATCGAGCGGATCGACCTTCGGGGTAAGGGTCAACGGAGCGCCTTAGGTCGCCACATCTCAGCAAGGCTACCGAAACCGCCCCGGCGTAGCCTCAATGGCCTTCAACTATTTGTGGGTCCTCGAGTCAGGGATCGTTCGAGTTGTTGGGTTGGGTGTTGGTTTGTTGTGTTCGTTGAGGATGGTGGTGGTTGGGGATCGCTTGTTGGGTTGGGTGTTGGTTTGTTGTGTTCGTTGAGGATGGTGGTGGTTGGGGATCGTTTGTTGGGTTGGGTGTTGGTTTGTTGTGTTCGTTGAGGACCGTGCTGGTTGGGGATCGTTCGAGTTGTTGGGTCGGGTTGGGGAAACTCCGACTGCTACTGTCGGAGGCGAATGCGGGAGGTCCGGTGGTCAACAAGCGGATGGACGAGGATGAGGTTGTCGGGCAACTCAGCAGCGGCATGACCCTCGGTATTGGCGGCTGGGGATCAAGACGTAAGCCGATGTCACTGGTTCGCGCCATCGTGCGAAGCGACCTTAGAGATCTGCATATCGTCAGCTACGGCGGCCCTGATGTGGGCATCTTGGCGGCTGCGGGAAAGATCCGAAAGGTCACCTACGGATTCGTATCGCTCGACTCGATCCCTTTGGAACCGCACTTCCGGTTGGCACGTCAAGCCGGTGCGTTCGAGGTCTGTGAGCTTGATGAGGGAGCCTTTTACCTGGGGCTCATGGCTGCCGCTCACCGGGTACCGTTTTACCCCTCCAGGGCTGGCTTAGGTACGGCGATGATGAGCGAAAACACCGAGCTGCGTATGGTTCGGTCCCCTTACGACGACGGCGAGGAGCTGGTAGCTGTTCCGGCTCTGAAAATGGACGCCGTGATCTTGCACATGAATCGTGCTGATGCTCGGGGCAATGGCCAGTTCCTGGGACCCGACCTCTACTTCGACGACCTGTTCGCAATGGCTGGCGCACGCGCGTACATGTCGGCGGAGCGAATCGTTCCCACAGAGCGGTTCGCGAGCGAGGGATCGGTCCACACGCTGCGGATCCCGCGTATCCATATTGACGGTGTGGTTGAGGCACCGCTTGGGGCGCACTTCACAGAATGTCCGCCCGACTACGGCCGCGACGAATCCTTCCAACGACAATACGCAGCAACAGCGCGTGATCCCGGTCTCTGGGAGCGGTTTCGCACCGACTGGCTGGAGCTCGACTCCCATCTTGCGTATCGAACCCGTCTCGCTGATCGAAGTAGCTAAGTGACCCGAGGAGTAGCAAAGATAAGTCGCGAGAGCGCGATAACTGAAGGGGCCACAGGACCGTCCCGCGGTAAGAAAAGCAAGGGAGATGGCTGTCACGACACCACCGACTTACGATGAACCACCGACTCACGATGAAGTTTGCGTGGTTGCCCTCGCTGAAGCGTTTCGCGGGGACGGAGAGGTTCTGTGTAATCCCATGGGGCCGGTTCCGGTGCTAGCAGGGCGATTGGCCCGCGCCTCATTTGAGCCCGACCTGATGCTCACCGATACCTTTGCCTACGCGATCAACACGAACCTTGCTCTGGGTGCCTCAGGTGGCGTCGTTGAGGCTTACCTGCCGTTTCGATCCATCTTTGATCAGGCCTGGTCGGGCAAGCGCCACGTGGTGATGGGTGCCAGTCAGATCGACCGTCACGGCAATCAGAACTTCGCTGCCATCGGTTCGTACCACAAGCCCAAGGCTCAACTCCTCGGGATGCGGGGGGCACCGGGCAACCTGGTCAACCACACCACCTCGTACTGGATTCCCAACCAGGCTCGAGCCTTCGTCACGAAGGTTGACGTGGTGAGCGGACCGGGGTACGACACCATGGCGAAGCTGCCTTCGGCGAGTCGCCGATTCCATGAAATCCGCCGGGTTGTTACCGAATTGGGTGTCTACGACTTCGAGACTCCCGACAAGACGATGAGGATTCGCTCGCTGCATCCCGGTGTCACAGTTGAGCAGGCCCAAGCCGCCTCCGCGTTCGAGCTGACCATGGTCGGTGACGTCGCTGAGTCTCGATTGCCAACTCCAGACGAGCTGCGGCTCATCCGCAACGTTTTGGATCCCGGCGATCTCCGCAAGGGAGAGTTTCGTTAATGAAGCCCGATTCGGGGCCCGTTCTGTGAACCTTGATCCCGAGCCTCGCCATGTTGAGTTCCGCCACGAATGTCGTGAATGGCTCAATACCCACAAACCCACCGTGCCCATTGCGTCAATGGACACCCTTGAGGGCTTTGAGGAGCATCGCCGATGGGAAAGGGTGCTCTTTGACGGAGGCTGGTCCGTACCAGCATGGCCGACCCGCTACGGCGGACGCGACTGTGACCTCATCGAGTGGCTGATCTACGAGGAGGAGTACTGGGGTTCGGGCGCGCCCGGGCGGGTGGCCGCCAACGGCCTTAGCCTCCTCGCCCCCACGATCTTCAACTTTGGTACCAGCCGTCAGCAGGACCTCTTTCTGCCTCCCATGGCTTCGGGCGAACACATATGGGCTCAGGGATGGAGCGAACCCGACGCTGGCTCGGACCTGGCGGCTATCAAGACCACCGCCATTCGCGATGGCGATCACTATGTGGTCAACGGACAGAAGACTTGGTGCTCCCGCGGTGCCTTCGCCGATTGGATCTTCTGCCTCGTGCGAACCGATTCCGATTCGCGGCGCCATGACGGGCTTACCTACCTGCTCGTTCCCGCTGATACCGAGGGCCTTGAGAGGCGTACGATCGGGCGGTTGGACGGGGTGCCCGGATTCGCCGAGTTGTTCTTCAACGACTGCCGCGTGTCGGTTGACAATGTCGTGGGCGGCGAAGGCAGGGGATGGAAGGTGGCGATGGCAACCGCAGGATCTGAGCGTGGTCTCAGCCTGCGCAGCCCGGGCCGGTTCATGGCTGCAGCCGAACGCCTGACAGCCATGGTGCGTGACATGGTTGACCGCGGCGAAGCCGTCGATCCGACACTGCGTGACGAGGTCGCCAACATCTGGATCCGTACACAGGCCTACCGCTGGCAGACCTACCTGCTGGCAGCCGGGTTGATGGACGGCGCCGAGATCGGTCCCGAAGCCAGCCTCGGCAAGGTGTTTTGGTCCGAACTTGACCTTGAGTTGCACGCAACCGCGCTTCGTCTGCTCGGTGAGACCGCCGAAGTTGCTAACGGCAATGACTGGCTTGACGGCTATGTGTTCGCCTTGGCTGGCCCGATCTATGCCGGAACCAATGAAATCCAGCGCAATATCGTCGCCGAACGTGTGCTCGGCCTGCCGAGGCGGTGACCGCGGTGCGTTTCGCTTTCACCGATGAACAGGCCATGTTTCGCGACACGATCCGCGATCTGTTCGCTGATCTGTGTCCACCCGAAGCGGTGAGGGCATATACCCAAGGCGATGCCCGCCGGGTAGAGGGCCTTTGGGCGGCCTTGGCCGAGATTGGGGTGCTCGCGGCTCTGGCACCACGAGACTCTGGTGGTCTCGGAATGAACGAGGTTGATCTCATACGAATACTTGAGGAGGCTGGATACGCTGCCGTGCCCGAGCCGTTGATGGAGCATGCCGCTGTTGCAGTGCCAGCCTTGGCTTCGGCTGGAAGCGACCTGCTGGAACCGGCCCTTACGGGCCAATCGACGGTGACCTGCGCGCTTGAAACGGGTCCTGTAGTGGCTGGCTTGGTTGTTGACGCGATCGTCGCGCAGGTCGGTGACGACCTCCTTGCAGCAGTCACATCCTGGGATGCTGCGCCGCTTAGCTCAATCGACGGTTCCCGTCGTCTCGGCGAGGTCACTTTCGACGGGTCTGCACCGCTGATCGGAGCCGATGCCGTGCTGGCCTCGGATCGGGCCGTGCTTGGAACTGCGGCGCAGTGCATCGGTGTAGCCCGCCGCCTACTGGATGCCACAGTTGAGTTCACCACACAGCGGCACCAGTTCGGCAAACCCGTCGGGAGTTATCAGGCGGTCAAGCATCACCTCGCCGATGTACGAATTGGAATCGAGTTCGCGGCACCCCTGGTATATCGGGCTGCGTGGTCGGTGTCGCGACCGACGCTCGGCGCTGACACACGTGGCCGTGATGTGTCAATGGCCAAGGCAGCAGCATCCGACGCGGTCGATCGAGCCTGTCGCGGTGCCCTGCAATGCCACGGTGCTATCGGATACACCTACGAGTATGACTTACAGTTGTGGCTCAAGCGTGGCTGGGTGCTGTCGGCCGCCTACGGAGATGCACGTCGCCACCGCAAACGGGTAGCCGAATCCCTGGGAATCTGATTGATCTCCTCAGAACCTGATTGATCTACGGATAGCTGCCGGTTCCGGAGCGACAAACTACAAGCTGTCAGACGATCTACAAGCTGTCATCAAGAGTCATTTCCAATCGATGCCCGCGTTGCGGGGGTAGGTTTGGCGTACACTTCCAGCCATGTCTGGGGCCGGTGTGGTCACGTTTGCGTGTACCGGCAACGCCGCCCGGTCCGTAATGGCGGCCTGTCTACTCAGAGACCGGCTCGGCGACGATGCTGCATTGGAAGTGCACAGCGCTGGCACACTGGTCCTACCAAACTTGCCGATGAGCCTGCGCACCCGCACCGCATTGCACCGCCACGGACTGAGCGATCCGTGGCACAGAAGCCGCCAACTCGGACCTGTTGACGCCGAACGCAGCAGCCTCATATTGGTGATGGAAGCGGCCCATGTCGCATGGGTTCGCCGGGAACTGCCCGAGGCTGTGCCGATCACCGGCACGCTCAGAGGTGTGGTCCGTGAGCTGCCGAACATAACAGGTGCCGACCTCAATGCCCGTGTGGCGGAACTACGCCTAGCCGACAAGAAAGTTCAGCCCTGCGAGGAGGTCCGCGATCCCGCCGGTGGCGAACAACCAAGCTTTGATGCTTGCATTGACGAGCTGGCCGAGTTGATCGACGAACTCGCTATTGCCTTGAGACCCCGATGATTCGCCGGATCCCGATGATTCGCCGGATCCCGGCTATGGCGGCCCATCGCAGTGAAGGCTTGCTGCTCGCCGTAGCGGTCGGGGTGGTCGCACTCACATTCGGCGTGCTCGCCGTTGCCGCAGGACTCACCCTGGCGCAGGTTGCGGTGATGTCGGCGCTTGTGTTTACCGGCGCAAGTCAGTTCGCAGCGGTGAGCGTCACAGCAGGAGACGGCTCAGGGTACGCGGCCTTCGCGTCGGCCATGCTGTTGGCGGCGCGTAATTCCCTGTACGGACCGGTCGTGGCCCGACTGCTGCCCCGCTCAATACCTGGCAAGGTCGCAGCATCACAGTTTGTCATTGACGAAACCACAGCCGTGGCCAGCGCCCAGGCCGATGCTGGCCGCGCCCGTGACGCGTTCTGGTGGACGGCACTGTGGCTGTGGGTCCTATGGAACCTCGGATCAGTCCTTGGGGCGCTACTCGGATCGGTGATCGGTGATCCCTCAACCTGGGGTCTTGACGCTGCCTTCCCTGCAGGGTTTGTGGCTTTGTTGGTCCCGCACGTCCGCCGGATGCCGGGCCGTGTTGCCGCCATTGCGGGCGCTGCGATCGCGCTCGTCGCAATACCAATCACTCCTGGCGGCGTTCCGCTCTTGTTGGCGGCCGTCGGAGTCGTTCCCGGCTGGCTGACACTCGCAAAGCTCCGCCGGGCGACGACTGGGGAGCAGCCGACTCCCGAGCAAACGACTGGGGAGCGGTCTACGGTTGGTCAGGCGACTGGGGAGCGGTCTACGGTTGGTCAGGCGACTGGGGAGCGGTCTACGGTTGGTCAGGCGACTGGGGAGCGGTCTACGGTTGGTCAGGCGACTGGGGAGTGCTCTACGGCTGGTCAGGCGACATTGCAACATTCGACCGGCCAGCAGCAGCGCCCTGAGCCACCAACTCGGGAACCACCAACTCGGGAACATCGGTGAGCTGGACCGTTATCTGGGCGATGGCCGCCGGGGCGTACTCCTTCAAAGTTTTGGGCGTGATAGTCCTGGGTCGCTTCTCGACTGGTTCGTCCTCGGTGTTCAACGATGTGACCTCGCTTATACCAGCGGCCTTGTTTGCAGCCATAGTCGTCGTTCAGACCTATGACCTGAACGGTTCGCTCACCCTTGATGCTCGCGCCGCGGGGGTTATGGCTGGCACCGTTGCGGCATGGCGCAGAGCCCCGTTTGTAGTGGTGGTAGTAGTGGCCATGTCGGTTGCGGCGTTGGCTCGCAGGCAGACTCTGTTGTGATGGCCAACATGAGGGCAAAGCAGAACACACGCCCCGGCGATTCCGTTTCCCGCAGCACAGACGATTCCGTTTCCCGCACGCTCGACGGCTCCGACTGCGACAAAGTCGCGGATCGGCTGATCATCACCGGCGGCCGACCGCTGGAAGGCACAGTCCAACTTTCTGGCGCCAAGAACTCGGTTCTCAAGATCATGGCCGCCACCCTCATGACCGAGGGCACGTCAATCATCCACAACGTTCCCCGAATCACCGACGTGGATCTGATGGCGGATCTGCTGCGCTGTATCGGCTGTGAGGTCCGACACGTCGGTGCAACCCTCACGGTCACGGTTCCAGCGGAGATCCAACCGGTAGCCCCCTATGAGATCGTCGAGCAGTTCCGGGCGTCGATCGTCGTGCTCGGTGCCATGCTCGCCCGCTGCGGGTGGGCTCGGGTCGCTCTTCCCGGCGGCGACGACTTCGGTCACCGTCCAATCGACATGCATCTGCGTGGCCTGAGCGACCTCGGTGCTGAGTTCGAATTCGCACATGGCTATATCAATGCCAAAGCATCCCAACTAACGGCGACCCCGCTGCGGCTCAAGTTCCCCAGTGTGGGCGCTACCGAAAATCTGTTGATGGCAGCGGTTGGGGCAAAGGGCGAGACCGTGATCGACAACGCCGCCCGTGAACCCGAAGTGGTTGACCTATGCGAAGCGCTTGAAGGCACGGGCATAGCGATAAGGGGCGCGGGGACCTCTACCATCACTGTTCAGGGCTTCGACGGTCTTCTGCCCGGCTTTGAGCACTCCGTGATCGCCGATCGGGTAGAAGCCGCTACCTACCTCGCCGCTGTTGCTGTGGCCGGTGGGGAGATCACACTGGTCGGAGCTCGCCAGGATCACATGATGATGTTGTGTCAAAAACTGCGCGACATGGGCATGCGAATCGACACCGATACCAACATTGATGGCTTGCGCGCGTCGGTGAACACCCGGATGCAGTCGGCGGACTGTCCGACATTGCCGTATCCGGGCCTCGCCACCGACTTCAAGCCTCTGTTGGTCGCGATCCTCGCCACCGCCTCGGGTATTGGCATAGTCACCGAGAACCTCTACTCGGGCCGTTTCCGCTACGTCGATGAACTTCGCTGTATGGGGGCCGATATCCGCACCGACGCCCACCACGCCTTGGTTCGTGGCGTTGAGCGACTGTCCGGTGCAGCGGTACGAGCCCACGACATTCGAGCCGGTGCCGCTCTCGCGGTCGCAGGCCTAGGGGCCGACGGGGAGACCGTCGTCGCTGACGCGTGGCACATCGCACGTGGTTACGAGGACCTTGCGGGCAAGCTGCGTGGACTTGGTGCTGCTGTTGTTGCTTGTTGAGGTGTTGTCGCACATTGGGCTATCTACTGTCGGGTCCGATGCAGGCACGCGTTCCGCTGAGCGGGAGTCCAAGCAGCGGGATTGGCGGTTGTGGGATTAACGGGCGCGTCGTGGCGGGCGCGGTGTCTACTGTTTTGCTCCTCGGCTGGCGGCGCGTCTGCGGGCGAGTCCAAGCAGCGCTGCAAATGCCACAACAGGTAGAGCGACCAGCGCGATCTCATCCCATCCGCCTTGGTGGGCGAGCAGGTTAGCCGTCACATATTGAGGCTATGTGAAGTTGATGGCGGAACTGAACTGCACCGCCTCGTGGCAGCCGATGTCCGAATCGGGCTGTTAGCTGTCAGAATGGGTCGGGTTGTTGGGATCGGTGCATGACCGATACCGGCTCAAAGACCTCAAATGAGCAAGGCAGGCGACCGATGCGTGAGCAGGTGCAAAGGGTGATCACCGTAATTCGTCCTGCTATTCAGGCCGACGACGGCGATATCGAACTGATCAACGTTGATGAACTCACTGGTGTAGTAACGGTAGAACTCCAGGGTGCTTGCGTCACGTGCCCGGCATCAACGCAGACCCTCAAGGCAGGCATTGAGCGGATCATGAAGGACCGGGTGCCCGGTGTGACCGAGGTAGTCGAGATCAACGCTTTGGGTATGGCCGAGTCCGCCGTCCAACTCTGATTCTGAGTCTTGCGCCCAACTCTGATTCCTTCGGGCCCGTTTCGTGGGGTCGGTCTCGACCGGGACCACATGGGCCGTATCTAGGCTGGATTCCTTCGGGCCCGTTTCGTGGGGTCGGTCTCGTGCATGCCGCCGTGGGCTTTCAGCCTCTTGGACCGCTTCAGCTTCGCAGACCCGCTGCTAGGTTCAGCGCATTGTTGATAAGACCAAGGTGTGAGTACGCCTGAGGGAAGTTGCCCAGCGCGGTGCCTGTGACGGGATCAACTTCCTCACTCATCAGCCCTCCAGGACCGACAAGTTGCAGGTGTGCCTCAAAGAGCTTGCTGGCACCGGTCGTGTCGCCCATGACGCACTTGGCGTCGATCAGCCACGACGTCATCAGGTTGAACCCGCCCTCGGTACCTACAACACCGTCGGTGTGTTTGTATCTGTAAACGGTGTCATCAACCCGCAGAACCGACTCCACGGCATCGACGGTTGCAGCGAATCGGTCGTCGTCACCGTCGATCAAGCCGTAGAGGCCCACTGCCAGCACCGAAGCGTCTATGTCGTCGCCGTCATATGCCGTCGTGAACGCTTGACTGTCGGTGCTGTTGGCGAGAATGTCGTCACGGATCAGATCCCGCAGCGTCTCGTATTCGGGATGCTTTTGACCGTAAGCGTCTGCGGCGATACGAACACCCCGGTCAGCGGCCACCCAGCACATGACCTTGGAGTTGATGTGGTGGCGCGGCTCGCAGCGGACTTCCCACATGCCTTGGTCGGGTTCTTGCCAGGTCCGTTGGACGGTGTTGATTAGGGACTCGACGAGTTCGAGATGGCTGGTCTTCAGCGGTGCCCGTCGCAAGGTGAGGAGATGGACGAGTTCAACGACATAGCCGTAGATGTCGATCTGGATCTGGCGATCCGCGGCGTTACCGACCCGCACCGGCGTTGACCCGGCGTAGCCACACAACTCGTTGATTTTCGTTTCGGGCGGCAGAGACCTGCCGTCCACCGTGTACAACGGCGCAAGACCCGCACCAAGAAGATCGCTTGTCGGGGTTTCGCGTGTCTCAGGAGCGCCTGCCACTGAATCGCTTGTCTGAGCAAGACGCACAAGCCAGTCGAGAAACTCGATGGCCTCATTTATCGACCCGAGGCGTACCAGAGCAGCCGCCGCCATCGACGCATCGCGTATCCAGCAGAACCGGTAGTCCCAGTTACGAACACCGCCGATTGATTCGGGAAGACTCGTGGTGGCGGCTGCTGCCATCGCGCCGGTAGGGCCGTGACATAACGCCTTGAGTGTTAAGGCGCTGCGCTTGACCAGCTCGGGTTCCACCAGGGGAAGATCCAGCCGGTCCGCCCAGTCGCTCCAGAATCGGACCGTCTGGTCAAGCCGTGTCGATTCCAAGTCAATCCTGCGTGCCGAGCCACCTCTGAGCCCCGGGTCGGGTACCTGCGAAGACCTGGTGTGGCACAACTCGACCGTGACCGGCCCGTCGCCGAGGTCCACAATCGCTACCGCCGTTTGATGTGGGCCGATCGTCTCTATTTGCCAGTTCAGGCCCGGTGAACGCAACGTGATTGCGCTGTTGAGCACATCCAGCCCGTCGATGCTCTGATTGAGCAGTGTCGGGGAACGCCCGAAGTCCAGCCGTGGCGCGAATTCAATGCGAGCACAGCCCGTTCCGCTGATCGTGCGGACGAGACAACGGGGGGCGTTCGGGTCAATTGGCGCTCCGTCGGAGCAGTCAAGGTAATCCGTGACTGTCATGTTGGCCCATTCGGTGTGAACCACCATGGAATCGTCGAGGTAGCGCCCAACAGCCGGGTCTCCCCGCATGCCGAGAGCCGTGTCTCCTCGCATGCTGACGGCTGGGTCGCAAGGCTCGACCAAAAAATACCCGGCGGTTGGGCCTCCGAGCAACTCCGCAAAAACAGCTAGCGAGTCGATGTTCGGCAGGCACATCCAGTTGATTCGGGCTCCGGGGGCGACGAGAGCGACGGTTCGCTGGTCGGACAGCATCATGTGTTGTTCGATCGCCACTGTGCATTGCTCACCGGGCTCGGTTCTGTCTGGACGGTGTTGTCTGGGATCCGATGAAACGGGATCCCCGCCGATTTCGCTGGGCTCGGTTCTGTCTGGACGGTGTTGTCTGGGATCCGATGAAACCGGGTCCCCGCTGATTCCCCCGGGCTCGGTTCTGTCTGGACGGTGTTGTCTGGGATCCGATGAAACGGGATCCCCGCCGATTTCGCTGGGCTCGGTTCTGTCTGGACGGTGTTGTCTGGGATCCGATGAAACGGGATCCCCGCTGATTCCCCCGGGCTCGGTTTGTGTCTGGACTGTGTCGTTTAGGGGCACCGCTTCGCCGGACTTCGTTGACGTCGCCGTGTCACCAGACTGCACGAGCACCGGGTCGGGCTCAGTGAACCGCGCGGCAAACGTGTCGAGATTGTGGAGCCAGACACGAGCAAGGATCCGCGCCCCAACCCATCCACCGATCGACCCACCGAGCCACCACGGAAACCGCAACGATTCAGTCCAGCGAAACAAGGTTCGGTCCACACCGATTGGTTCCAGAACGAAGGACCCAGAGCCTTGAACGGCTCCGGCGTGTTTCACGCCGATCTCTCTCCCGGGAACCCACGAGGTGATCTCCATCCGGTCGACCATCCGAATCGGACCGATCCGGGTGTCGCAAACAAAGGTGGTTCCCACACCTTCGGTACACTCGGACGTGAACCGGATTTCGTGAGCGTCGTTCATCCATTCGATATGGCGATCCAGGTGACGCACCTCATTCCACACCACCTGAACGTCAGCACCGATCACTGTGTTGACGTTGATGCGATGCTCACGCATCAACCGCATTCTGCGCGAACCCATCGGGTGCATTCTGCCGGACAATGGCGGTTTACATGTCACTTGCCGGAGGTGCTGAGACGGCCAGCGGTGACGCGGTAGTAGGAGGGCGGACTGGACTCCGTACGCTTTCGGATATGGACCGGCCCGAGATCTATCTTGATCATGCTGCCAGCACCCCGGTTAGACCCGAAGCGCGTGCAGCCTGGCTCGCTGCCTGCGACACCCACCACGCCAATCCCACCGGCGTCCATCACGGATCTCGGTCAGCGCGGCGTGCCATTGACGACGCCCGGGACACGGTCGCGCAGGTCTTCGGTCGCAGCTCATCTGAGGTTGTGTTCACCAGCGGGGGGAGCGAGGCCGACAACCTCGCCATCAAAGGAGTGGTCGGATCACGCGGCGGTACCGCGGTCTGCTCCGCGGGCGAGCATCACGCAGTGCTCGAACCTGTCGTTCACGCTGGCGGGCATACAATTCGTTTGCAGCCCGACGGCACAGTCGACCCTGACGCTTTGGTAGCAACGCTCAACGGTCTCGACAACGTCACGATCGTCTCACTGATCGCTGTCAACAACGAGACCGGCGCCGTCAACGACCTGCCGACGCTAGCCCGGGTTGTTCGCAACGTGGCACCCGAAGTTGTGCTGCACACCGACGCTGTGCAAGCCCTGCCCTGGGTTGATGTCGCAGCCTTAGCCGCCGATTTTGATCTCGTGTCTGTCACCGGGCACAAGATCGGCGCGCCGGTGGGCACCGGAGCGCTGTTTGTTCGTGACGAGATCCCATTGGATCCTCTGTTGCTTGGCGGTGGCCAAGAAAGAGGTCGCAGAGCCGGAACACCCGACGTTGCGGGAGCGACCGCTTTCGCCACAGCAGTCCGCATCACCGCCGAGCGTCGCAGTGCAGAGGTCGCCCGCCTTGAAGCGTTGCGTGATCGTCTGGTAGGCGGCCTCCGAAACCGGCTGGGTGACGCCGTTCGAGCTACCGTGCTCAACGAGGGCGCCACCGTTGCCGCTGGCTTCGCCCACCTGCTCTTCGTTGGCATCGAAGCCGAGGCCTTGTTGTTCCTGTTAGACCGTGAAGGACTTCGTGCGTCAGCGGCTTCATCGTGTTCCAGCGGCGCCCAGGATCCCTCCCACGTGCTCGCAGCCATGGGTGTGTCTCGTAATGTTGCAAGGGGATCGTTGCGGCTCTCTTTGGGCCACACGACTACCGAGGCCGACATAGACACCGCCTTGAGGGTGATCCCACCCGCGATTCATCGTCTCGCGGCTCACGGAGGTGGCTGAGTGGCGGGCGCAGTGATGGTCGCCATGTCTGGCGGTGTCGACTCCTGCGTTGCTGCGGCGTTGTTGCGTGACGGCGGGTATCACGTTGTTGGTGTCACCATGAAACTCTGGGGTGGCCCGAGCGACACCGGTTGCTGCGCTGTCAGCGATGTCAACGACGCTCGCCGTGCAGCGGACCGGTTGGGGATCGAACATCATGTCTTCAATTTCGGCGACGAATTCGATCGTGATGTCGTTGCCCCCTATGTGGCCGATCACGCGGCCGGTCGCACGCCAAACCCCTGCATCGAATGCAATCGGCACCTCAAGTTCGACCGTCTCCTACGCCGTGCCGATGCTCTCGGCTTCGATCTCGTCGCAACTGGGCACCATGCCCGCGTGGTGGATACCCCCGCCGGGCCGCGTCTGTCCCGTGGCGCTGACACGGCCAAGGACCAGTCATACGTGTTGCACATGCTTAACGAAACAGTGCTGGGTCGGATCCTCTTTCCGGTAGGCGAGTTAACCAAGGACGAGGTGCGCGCCACAGCGGCAGGCCTCGGCCTCGCGACGGCCGCCAAGCCCGACAGTCAGGATGTCTGCTTTATCACTGACGCCCACGGCCGCAAAGCATTTCTGGGTGATCGCATCGCTTTGAGGCCAGCAACTGTGATCGACCAAGGCGTCGTGGTTGGGGAGGTGCCTGCCGTTGAACTAGTCACAATCGGTCAGCGCAGAGGCCTCGGACTCACCGGCGGAGCCGCACCGCGCTATGTCGTTGATGTTGACACCACGACCTGCACGGTCACGGTCGGTAATCCGTCCGATCTGCTGGTCGACCAGACCCCGCTGGAGTCTTGGACCTGGGTCGGTGACCCGGTCGATCAGGTGAGGGTCCAGTGCTCGGCTCACGGTTCGTGTGAACGAGCCAAAGTTGTGGGCAACCGCGTATGTTGGGCCGCACCACAACGAAGGGTCGCCCCTGGCCAAAGCATCGTTGCTTACGCGGACCTCAATGGTGACAACACCCACAGCATCGTCGTCGGGGGTGGCATCGCTGGCCGTTGATACGGCACCGTGTGCTGGCCGATACCGCGACGATGGCCCCAACCGGATCCTCTATCCTGCGGCCAATCGGACACTATGCCCGCGGCCGCGGCTAATCCGGCCCTACCCTGTGGCTAACCGGACACTATGCCCGCGGCTAACCCGACCTTGCTATCTAAGCCGCTCGGGGTCAACCCCTTGGCGTGTCAGGCGATGGTTATCCCCCGACTCAGTGCTGTCTCCATGACTGCTGCTGGTCGGGTGGGTGTGAACAGTACGGAGTCGACATTGCCTCGTCGGTGACCGCGGCGTCCTGCGAGGATCGTTATCTCAATGGGGTTCACAAGCTTCAGTTCCAAAGCGAGGCCAAGAGCTGCGGCGGTGAGGTCTGTGGCAGTGTTGTGCGCCGCCGCGGGTCCGAGGCCTGCAATCTCGCGTCTCGAAAAAAGCACCGGTTCAGCCAAGCTGACGCGATCGTGAAGCACCAGACCGTTGGGGACAAACACCACGAAGCGCCCCGATAGTCCATTCATTGCGCGAAAACCGACGACAGCCACGCCTAAACCGACGATCGAGACACCGATTCCCATAACGGTGTGCCCGTTGGCCGCCAGCAACGGTCCGGTCCACAACGCCGCCACCGTCAAGGCCCACGTCAAGGGCAACACAACACACATGACGGGTCCGGAAGGGCGAAGCAGGTATCGGCGCTCATAGCCATAGCTTGCTGCGTCCACATTTCGATCGCCGATCTCCGGCATCAACACAAAGCCAGCGGCCGTGAGCGCCGCAATCAACCCGATCAACGTGCTCCAGTCGGGCCAGCCGATCCGATCAGCCGCCCAAACCGCCACGGGCACAGCCGCCACTGCGCCGATCCGGGCGATGGTGAGAGTGACTGGACCAATAACGGTCAACGCCACCAACGTGACGAACCACCAGGCCCACGCCATCACCGTGCAGGTATCACGGACGGCGTCGGACGTGTCCTGCAGCGCATCACCCATCAGCTCACCGAGGGTGAAGGGCTGCACAACCCACACAACGAACGCCCCCACAACCGGCGTCCGGTCACGCACAGATGCGATCACACACGTCAAGGTATCGGGCGTCGGATCGTCACCACCAGAACTGTCAACGCGCGCTGAAATTGTCACCCTGATAGTTGTCAATCGGTGGTTGTTAATCGGTGGTTGTGCCTGCGGGACTCCGGTGGTTGATAGTTGGTGGTTGTATGCGTGGGCGGGTGTTGCGGTGCTTGTTAGTTGGTGGTTGTCCCAGCGGGTGTTGCGGTAGTTGTCAATCGGTAGCTGTCCCTGTGGGACTCCGGTGGTTGTTAGTTGGTGGTTGTCTGCGTGGGCGGGTGTTGCGGTGCTTGTTAGTTGGTGGTTGTCCCAGCGGGTGTTGCGGTGGTTGTCAATCGGTGGTTGTGCCTGCGGGACTCCGGTGGTTGATAGTTGGTGGTTGTCTGCGTGGGCGGGTGTTGCGGTAGCTGCCCCAGCGGGTAATCGAAGACTGTCAAACGGAACTATTCTTGCGATGATGCAGCGCCCCGGCGATCCTGCGAAGCCCGAAGCCCGAATCTCCGATCTGCGGGTCCGGCTCGCGCAGCATCAGAAGGCCTACCACGAACATGACGCGCCATCGATCCCCGACGCCGACTACGACCGGATGTTGCTCGAACTGCGGGATCTGGAGTCCGCCCATCCCGAACTCGCTCACCCTGAGTCGCCGACCGGGCGCATAGGCGGGGCACGCAACGAAGCATTCGCCCCGGTCACCCACACCGTCGCGATGATGTCGCTGCACAATGCTTTCAACTTGGGTGAGCTACGCGAATGGACCGGTCGCATCGAACGCCGTCTCGAAGGCCGAACGGTGCCCGCCTACGCCGTCGAAATGAAGTTCGATGGCCTTGCAATCTCGCTGCGCTACGAGAACGGTGCACTCGTTCAGGGTGCCACCCGAGGCGATGGCTACGTCGGTGAAGATGTCACCCACAACGTGGCAACGATCACTGACATTCCCAGCACCTTGTCGGGTGAGCCGCCGTCTCTGCTTGAGGTACGTGGCGAAGTCTTCATGCAGTTGTCAAGCTTCGCCGCTCTGAACCAGCGCCAGGTAGAGCTAGCCGAGGAGAAGAGACTCGAGTTACAGACAAAGGCAGCGAAGACACAAGAGACGACCGAAAACGGGTCCCTGCAAGTGTCTAAGTCTGTAGGGGGTTCGAAGGATCATGTGTCTGAGTCTCTCGAGGGTTCGAAGGATCATGTGTCTGAGTCTCTTGAGCCCTCGAAGGTTCAGGTGTCTAAGTCTCTTGAGCCCTCGAAGGTTCAGGTGTCTAAGTCTTGTGAACGTTCGAAGGTTGAGGTGTCTAAGTCTCTTGAGCCCTCGGAGGTTCAGGTGTCTGAGTCTTGTGAACGTTCGAAGGTTGAGGTGTCTAAGTCTCTTGAGCCCTCGGAGGTTCAGGTGTCTGAGTCTTGTGAACGTTCGAAGGTTGAGGTGTCTAAGTCTCTCGAGCCCTCGGAGGTTCAGGTGTCTAAGTCTCCCGAACCTAAGTTGTATGTGAATCCGCGCAACACTGCGGCCGGGTCGCTACGCCAGATCGACCCATCAATCACCGCGGAGCGAGACCTGTCGTTTTTCTGCTACCAGCTAGGCCTCGCCGAAGACGGACCTGAACTCGTCACTCACACCGACACGCTTCGCTGGCTTGCCTCACTCGGCCTGCCCGTCAGCGACCAGACCGTCACCGTGACCTCCATCGAAGACCTTGAGAAACGGATCCGGAACCTTGAGGCTCGTCGCCATGACTTCGACTACGAATTCGACGGTGTCGTGGTCAAGGTCAACGATCTCGCCTTGCAGGCCGAACTCGGAGCCGACACCAAGGCCCCTCGCTGGGCAATCGCCTACAAACTCCCGCCGGAGGAACGCACCACCAAACTCATAGACATTGAGGTGTCGATCGGGCCGTCCGGGCAGGTCACACCGTTCGCCAGGCTTGAGCCGGTGTTTGTCGGAGGCGTGACCGTCGTAACGGCTACATTGCACAACGAGGATCAGGTTGCCTCCAAGGATGTACGTCCCGGCGACACCGTAATTGTGCGTCGTGCCGGTGACGTGATTCCCGAGGTGCTCGGGCCGGTGCTGGCGGATCGTGATCCCGACTCCGAACCTTGGGTCTTCCCCACCCGGTGCCCGGTCTGTGATGAGCCTCTGGTACGTGAAGTCGGGGCGGCCGCCACGAATTGCGTGAACGTCAACTGCCCGCGTCAGGTCCGCGGCCGCATAGAGCATTTCTGTGGTCGTACCGCCATGGACATTGAGAACCTCGGAGAAAAGAACATCGACCGGTTCGTCACACTCGGACTGCTCAAAGACGCAGCCGACCTATACACACTTGACTTCGACAAGGTGCTGGATCTTGAAGGTTTCAAACAGAAGTCGGTCGACAACCTGGCTGACGGTATCGAAGCCTCCAAAGCCCGGCCCTTGGGTAACTTGTTGTTCGCGTTGAGCATCCCCGGCGTTGGTGTGGTCAACGCCGGGATGCTTGCGGACTCTTTCGGTTCCGTGGATCGAATAATGAGCGCGTCTTCCGACACCATCGCTGCCGTGGAGGGTTTCGGCCCTGTCACAGCAGTTACGATCCATCGTTGGTTTTCTGATCCGGATAACCGGGATCTCATGGCCCGCTTCGCCGCTGCCGGGCTCAACATGACCGCAGACGTCGTGAACCCCTTCAAGGTTCAGAACCTTGTCGGCAAGGTTGTAGTGGTGAGTGGCAAGCTGGAGGGTTACACCCGAGACAGCGCCGTGGAAGCGGTCAAGGCTCGCGGCGGGAAGTCACCAGGTGGTGTGTCTGCTAAGACCATGGCATTAGTCGCGGGGGCCGATCCTGGAGTGTCGAAGGTTACCAAGGCACGCAACCTTCAGATCCCGATACTTGACGAAGATGGGTTTGGGCATCTGCTTCGAACCGGAGAGCTCCCTGCAACCGGAGAGCTCCCTGCCAGTGGGCTTCGCTCTGAGCCGTCTAGTTGATTGTGAGGGTTTGGTTGAAAGTGATGGTTTGGTTGACAGTGAAGGTTTAGTTGACTGTGAACGACCATCGGATCGTTTCACGTACGCCAGGAACGGCGATCTTCTCGAATGTGGCCTCCGCACAGTTGGATTCTGCGGCCAACTCTCGAATGGGGCGACCCTCCGCCGGTGTGTAGATCCACCACTGCAATCCCTCAACGTGGCGTGCATGAGCGGTCACGTCGACAGGCCGTAGGCATCGGGCGTCGGCGGAGATTGTCAATTGCACCAGCTGGTATTGAGAGCTGAGATCAATGCCGACCGATTGCTGCTGCAATACCTCGTCTCCACGATTCGGGATCAGCGCCTCAACTGCCGGATTGTCGGTAACCGACAGGTCAGGCGTTCCGCTGTTGCCGATCAGGCCCGCCGAAGCGATGAATCCGAGCCCCACGGCTATCAGCGCCGCAAGCAAGAGACGTTGGCGACGAGCCACGTACCTAAGCCCGCCCTGCGGTGATCTCGTCAACTCGCCGCGCCAACTCGCGCAGTTCGCCACGGCGTGGATCGCCGGGCGGTGGTGGAGTCAGCTCCCCGGCCAACATCAGCAACTTCGACGAGTCACCAGTCACCCTCACCGCACCGCTGAACAACGCTTGCATCACTGCGCCGGTCTCACGTCGCACGAATAGGTCAAGGGCAAGTTCATAGGGCATCTGTATCGAGAAGTCCGGTTTGTTGAGGTGCCCGGTCTCGATCATCGGTGTAGGCCCAGTCGTGTCTATATGCCCACAGATCGTGGGTTCGTCGAAAGGGGCATTGGTGATCGTCACGTTGGCTGCGAAGTCGTGGGGGAACTTACGGTCGGCGAAGTCCGCACGCACTTTGCGCATGGCAGCAATCCAGTCGGGACTCAGAAATTCGTATGCCACTGGCGCAGCGTAGACCGGTGCCGAGTTCATACCCCCCGGGCTGTTCTCGTAGCGTTGCCTATCCTCATGGGTCATGCCGGAACGCATCACCCGAGACGATGTGATTCACGTAGCCCGTCTCGCCCGGCTGGACCTGACCACCGAGGAGATCGATCGGTTTACGGCACAACTCAGTGACGTACTCAATCATGTGTCCGACATCGAAGCCCTCGACGTGGGTGATATACCGCCGACGTCGCACCCCGTGGCTTTGGTGAACGTGTTTCGACTCGACGAGTTGCGACCCTCCCTCAATCACGACGAGGTGCTCAATGCAGCACCCGCTGTTGAGAATGGCCGTTTTCGGGTGCCGCCGATTCTGGACGACAAGGCCGCTAACGACGACAAGGCTGCTCAGGATCGGGCCGGTCAGGACAAGGCGGCCAGCCAAGACATGGCTGTTCAGGATCGGGCCTCTGACCGGTGAGCGCACGGGCGTTGGTGTCGGAGATAGCAGCCGGGCGTCGGTCCGCTTCCGAAGTCCTTGAAGAACACCTGGCGCACATATACGCAGGTGAGCCGCAGCTCCACGCTTTCAACCTGATCACCGACGAGCTGGCCCGTGCCAGCGCGGCCGCCGTAGACATTGCCGCGAAAGCCGGGCGACCACTTGGCCCTCTGGCCGGTGTGCCGGTCGCGCTGAAGGACAACATATGCACCCGGGGGATTCCTACTACTTGCTCGTCTCGGATCCTTGACGGCTGGTGCCCGCCCTATGACGCCACTGTCGTCTCCCGTCTTGCCGCGGCCGGAGCAGTGATCGTGGGCAAGACCAACCTTGATGAGTTCGCAATGGGCTCCTCCACGGAGAACTCGGCCTTCGGCCCCACCCGCAACCCCCACGACCTCACACGTGTGCCGGGTGGATCGTCGGGTGGTTCCGCCGCCGCCGTGGCCGCCGGGTTCGCTGCCCTCGCCGTCGGGTCCGACACGGGCGGTTCGATCCGCCAACCCGCAGCGTTCTGTGGCATCGTCGGGATGAAACCCACCTACGGCACCGTTAGCCGATTTGGCCTTGTCGCCTTTGCTTCGTCACTGGACCAGATCGGCCCCCTCGCTGCCGACGTCGCCGACGCTGCGCTGCTCTACGACCTCCTCGCCGGTCCCGATCCAGCCGACTCCACTTCGATCCGAGATTTCGTGCCGAACGCTGTCAACCATCTCGATCGTGGTGTCGACGGGCTCCGTGTCGGTGTGGTCGCTGAGCTGTCGGGTGGTCCCGGGTCGGTGCAAGGCCTGGCACCTTGTGTAGTGGGCCGAACAACCGACGCCGTTGAGGCACTGTCCGCAGCCGGTGCCGATGTGCGTGTGGTCTCCGTTCCATCCGCCGTCCTGGGACTGAGTGCCTACTACCTCGTGGCACCGGCGGAGGCGTCAAGCAATCTCGCCCGCTACGACGGTGTGCGACACGGCCTCAGGGTTGATGCCGCCACCACAGCCAAAATGAACATCGCTACACGCACCCTCGGGTTCGGCGACGAGGTCAAGCGCCGGATCATGCTGGGCACCTACGCCCTTTCCGCTGGCTACTACGACGCCTTCTACGGCAAGGCGCTCAAGGTGCGCACAATGATGCTGCGCGAATTCGCCTCCGTGTACGACAATGTTGACGTGTTAGTGACACCAACCGCGCCAACGTCTGCATTCGCGTTGGGTGAACGCACCGCAGACCCAATGAAGATGTATGTCAACGACGTGTGCACGATCCCGGCGAATCTCACCGGTCACCCTGCGATCTCGGTTCCGTTCGGGACTGCGGCCGACAACATGCCGGTCGGGGTCCAGATTATGGCACCCGCATTGCATGACGGTGTCACGTTTCAGGTGGCTGCAGTGCTCGAGAAGGCGGCATCTTGAAAGCCTTGAGAACATCAAAGAGAGCCTGCTGCTCGCTCAATCAGACGACCCGCGCCGATCTGGATGCTGTGTCTTTGTCTGGTGTAGTGTCCTTGTCTTGGGGCAACCTCTTTCAGATATCAAGAGTTCTTTCAAATATTAGAACCTCGAGTCTCAAATGAAGTCGACGAAGTGATCGGTGCAGTGAACGGAGGTTGGTTTCGGTGACACCGGGTGATGCAGTCACAGATGAACTAAACATCAATGGCTGGGAGTTGGTAGTCGGACTAGAAGTACATGTTGAACTAGCCACGGCCACCAAGCTCTTTTGTGGTTGCGCCAACAGGTTCGGCTCCGAGCCCAATACCGACATTTGCGCGGTGTGTCTGGGTCTTCCCGGTTCTCTGCCGGTAATGAACGCCCGTGCCGTGGACTTTGCTGTGTGTCTCGGTCGTGCATTGGGGTGCGAAGTTAACGCCGCGGTGATGGCACGCAAGAACTATTTCTACCCCGATATGTCCAAGGGTTATCAAATAACCCAGTACGATCAGCCTACGAATACCGACGGTCATATCACGCTTGACAACGCTACTATCATCCAAATTGAGCGAGCCCATCTCGAAGAAGACGCCGCCAAGATCATCCATATCGGTGGCGATGGCAGGATCAACTCCGCTGCCTATTCCCTTGTGGACTACAACCGGGCAGGCGTTCCATTAGTTGAGATCGTTAGCCGACCCGACATACACACAATCGGACACGCCCGCGCATACGTTGACGAACTGCGTGGCGTGCTTCTGGCCACCGGCGTGAGCGACGCGAAAATGGAGCACGGATCGTTGCGCGTCGACGCAAATGTGTCGGTGCGCCCTGAAGGTTCAACCGAACTGCGTACAAGATGCGAACTCAAGAACATCAACTCGCTGAGATCCCTCGGTCGTGCCATTGAATACGAAGCCCGTCGCCAGATTGATCTCTACACCTTCGGCGAACTCCCACATCAACAGACCCGACATTGGGATGAAGAGGCGGGTCGATCCACTCCGGGTCGCTCCAAGGAAGAAGCGGACGACTACCGCTATCTCCGCGAACCCGATCTGGTTTCGCTTGTGCCGTCGATTGACGACTTGGCCGCGCTTGACGCAGTCATGCCGCTGATGCCCGCGCAACGGCGTACTCGCCTAGCTGAGTTATCAACACTACCACCGTCGGTGTTTTCGACGGTGGTGCAACGAGGCCAGGACGAACTGGCCTTGGCCACGATCGCAGCCGGTGCCGATCCCGACAAAGTCCTTGTCCGCATCCAGAACGATCTCGCTGTGAACGACTGGTCCAATGTCTCTGCGGGCTCGCTGGCGGCTCTGATCAAAATGGAGAGTGCCGGTAGGCTCACTCCATCTCAGACCAAGCAGGTGCTTGCCGATCTTGTCGAATATGGCGGCGATCCCGTCAAGCTCGCTGGCGCACGCGGATTCGAAGCACTACCCCACGACGAGTTACGAGCACTGATCAATCAATTCATTACAGATAATCCCACTGAATGGGCACGGTTCGTCACCGGCGATGCCGTCGAACGCAAAAAGATGCAAGGGTTCTTCACCGGACTGGTCATGCGAGCCACCCGCGGTCAGGCAGATGGGCGTGCTGTGGCCGAACAGCTAGCTCTCGAAGCGGCCGCTGAGCAAGCTGGCCGCTGAGCGTGGCTCAAGCGGGGCGTCCATCCAATACATCGGCGGGATGGGCCAGACGGGTCCCAGCTGAGCGTGGCTCAAACGGGGCGTCCATCCAATACCTACAGCTGTCTTCAACAGCACTTTCCGTGTCGTCATGGCCGTTGCCTTAACTGCTCGCCAAGGCACCAGCCGCCGCCCGACGGGGCCGCCATCCACACACCTCGCTTCAACACCTACTACACTCCTGTTACCGCAGCCCGCAGGGTTGCGCGACCCTACGGGTTGCTGTAGGGTCCCGGCCCGGCATACAGTTGGGTGTTGCCCAAACAAAAGGTGGTAAGAATCTATGAGCACTTCCAATGTGCGCTCACTCGGCCTCAGGCTGCTAGGCGTCGCCTTCCCAGCGATGGTCCTAGTGGCGCTGCTGGCTGCAACTATGGCGCAAGCAGCCACGGCCAAGCCGCCAGACGCGCCAGACGCGCCGACGGTGACCGCTACGACCGACACCTTGAAGGTGAGCTGGACCGAGCCAGCGGACAACGGCTCAACGATCACCGGATACAACGTGCGTACCTTGGAACAGGGCGACGCCTACCTGGATTGGATCTGGGCACCGGTTGGAACCACCAGCGCGAATGTTCCCGTGGAATCCAAAAAGACGTACTTGGTGGACGTACAGGCCGTCAGTTCAGCGGGTGATGGTAAATGGTCTCCTCTGACCAAAGCCGTGACCCCGGCCAATAGGCCACCGGGCAAACCAGCACCGCCCACGGTCACACAATCCAACTCCACAGCCACGACCGTTGACTTGACGGCGACATGGGAGGCACCCGACAACAAGGGCTCCAAGATTACAAGCTACAACATACGCTACAAGAGGGACGGGTCCCCTGTTTTCACGCGCCTCTATTCCAGTAATGATAATTTCACTATTGATCTCACCAACCGTGAAGTTGACATAAAGAATCAGCCAGCGGGGACATACCAACTTCAGGTACAGGCGGTCAACAGTGCTGGTGCAGGTCCGTGGTCAGACGCCGGTTCCGGTAGTGCTCAAGTAACTACTACGCCAAAAGGCAAGCGACTAGAACCTGCCCAGCCCGAACGGCCCACTGTCTCTGCCACGGCGACCAAGCACGTGACTATCAAATGGAAGGCACCCGACCCCGGTGCTTCTCCAATCGTAAGGTACTACATACGCGCAAGAATCACCGGCACTTCTAGCAGTGCTGCCAAGCAGTACACTATAGAAGACAAAGATCCGGCAACCAATAGCGTCAAGACCACTGTAAGACTTGACGAATTGGAACCCAATAAGTCATATCGCATTGATATTCAAGCCGTCAACAAAGACAAAGATGGTAATGAGCGCAGAAGTGCCTGGTCGTCTCAGGTCTCAACTCGTACTGAAAGGTTGGGGCGTCCATCGGTGCCCCAAAGCGTGGCAATTGCCGCCGATTCGGAGAACGAACCGGCCAGCACATTGAAAGTGACGTGGAAGGCACCACAAAACGATGGTGGAAGTGATATTGACACCTATCACGTTCGATACAAAGAACGCGGTACGGGAACCTATATCGAACGTCAATATGACAACGATACGACATCCACTGTCATTGAAGGTCTTAAGGCCTCCAAGACTTATGAAATCGGTGTACTGGCCAAGAGCACAAGAGGACGAAGCAACTGGGCTCGGGTAACGGGCACGACAGGTAAGCAAGGTCAGCCGTTTACGCCAGCAGCACCGACAGTGAACGTCAAGTCAAGCAGAACTATTAGTGTTGACTGGGACGCACCGAAAGTTGAAGCAGATTCTGACCCCAAGAAGGACGGTGTTCAGCTCTCAGACATAACAACCTATGAAGTGCGTTACGCACCTAAAGGCAGTACTACGTTCTCTTCGTCAGGCTACATCAACGAGAACACCGATGAGAAGACGAAATATAAGACAGCTAAACCATTTGCAAACACTACATGGGAACTGTCCGGGTTGAAGCCAAACACTTCGTATGTCATACAGGTGAGGGCAACCAACAAGTACCGCAGTCATTGGTCTCAGTCTGCAATGATTGACAAAGCTCTTCCTAAGACTCATGGTCCGCCGAGTACACCCAGCGATCTGATTGCAAAGTCAGCAGTTTCAGCAGCACCGGGCAAGACAGCGTCACTGCTTGTAACCTGGAAGGCTCCGGCCAGTGACGGTGGATCAGAAGTCAGCGGATATGAACTGCGCTATAGAGACAAGAATGGCGGCGCCTACACGCGCATGACATTTGATGCAAAGTCAAATGCGAAGGCAAAGACGGCTTTCGAAGATCGAAGTTGGCAAATTGACGGTCTGAAGCTCAGCACTACCTACGTTGTGGGGGTCCGTGCCATAAATGTGAATTATGGTGGAGGATCTTGGGTTACCAAGGATGTGTCCACCTCGGATGTACCCGCAGCTCCCGCAGCTCCTACCGTTAGTGGCATTTCTTCCTCCGCCGTGTCGGTGAAATGGGCGAACCGCAAGGATCCGGCAGATTCGTCCAAGCTTCTGAAAAGCCTCACTGGTGATATCACCTACAACCTGCGCTACAGGCCAGTGGGTGGCACCTATCAGTCCTATGAATCAGCTTCACAGTTTGCGACAATCAGAAAGCTGAAGGCCGGTATCACATATGAGGTTCAGGTTCAGGCCGTGAGATCATGGTGGGACGACAATGGTGATAGAAAAGTTCAGCCGTACGCATGGTCAAACGCAGGTACTGGTTCCACGCTCGGCGCACCTGCGGCACCTGCTGATACTGCAGCTGCTGGCGCTTCGCTCACTGAGCTGACCGTGACCTGGGCAAGTCCGGCCAGCGACGGTGGAGCCGCAGTCACTGGCTTCAATATTGAGTACAAGGCTGCCGACGCTGACGCTGACGCCAAAGCCATGACTATGAAGGCGGGAGCCAAAGCTACTAGTGCCACACTCAAGGACCTGACGGCAGGAACTGCCTATGAAGTGAGCGTCCACGCTGTCAACAAGTACGGCGCTGGCTCCGCTTCGAAGGTTGAGGCAAGCACTTACAGTACTGATCCGCCGAACGCACCGGCTGCGCCAACCATTAAGGTTGATTCAGCTACCGCAATGACGGCCACTTGGGTAGAGCCTGAAATGGCAGGTTCTCCCATCAAGGGCTATGACGTGCGGTACAGGGCCGAAGACGGTGACTACGTCGGCGGTGCGATGTGGGTCGGGGGGGCCGACACCACTAGTGTCAGCCTGAAGGATCTGGCCTCAGACACGACGTATTTGGTTAGTGTCCGTGCCTTCAATGTTCACGGCTCAGCTGGCAGTGAGTGGTCGCCCACGGCATCAGCCACGCTCGGTGAAGCTGCTCCTGCGGAGGCTCCAGGCAAAGTGACTGCTGAGGGTATGGCCGATTCGGACACGTCCTTGTCGATCACTTGGACGGCTGCTGCCGACGGCGGCAAGGCAACCGGCCACAACGTCAGGTATGGCCCGGTTGGTGGTCCATATGAGTGGATGTGGGCGGACGCTGACGCCACTTCAGCCTCAATCACGGGGCTCACCTCCGGTACTACCTATGAAGTGGATGTACAGGCCACCAACAAGCAAGGTGACGGTCCGTGGGCTTGGGGCGGCCTAGGGCAATTCACCACCAAATAATTTGATGCCTTTACCTGAGGGGTGACCATTCAGTTACCCCTCAGGTAAGGCTCGGTTCTTCAACAAACAACACACCACCACGCGGCGTCGGTCCCTGAGAGGGCTGGCGCCGTGTGGTGGTTCTCTTTCTGTTGCGCGTATGGGCGTTCTCCATACGATGGCTAGAAGCTCTCTTTAGCTCTCTAATTCACCAATGGTGCCCCCCGATAAGCCCCTCTATACCCAGCGGGTTGGCTCACCACAGTGTTGACCTCGATCCGTCGTCGCCAACTTGAATATGTCGCTGCGGCTGCTCCTTCGAACCCCTTTCTGGGCTCTATGCCCCTATGTCGGACAGCACAAGTATTCGTATCCGAACACTCGTATCCGAAGACCTACTGCAGATATCGAAATCGTCTGCGGATATAGGGATCTTGTACGACCGCATCTCGGGCTACACAAATTTGCTCGAGGAAGATATCTGCCCTACACGCAATTATTTGCCCCACCCGGGGGCGGGGCCCAGCCCACTTCCGGGCGGATAATCTGCCCTAACACGCAATTATGTGCCTCACCGGGGGCCCGCTCTTGAGACATGATTAGCGGAGCCGTCGTCACTGGAATATTTCTGGCGACAGGTGGTTTCGCAGGTTCTGGCCTTATGAGTACCGGCCACTATGGTCATCGGGCAAGGCAGTCGCCAGCTAGCTAAGGTAGTTGTCAGCTAGCTGGGGCTTTGATGTCGGCGAGGGTCCTTGGCTACCGATCAGACATATACGTTGGGCCTCTAATAATTCCTTCGTCTACGTGCCATGACGACGGGTCGCCTCTAGGCGTCATTTTGTAGGATCTAAGGCGACTTCCCTCCGGTAAAGAGGGGATTCAGTGTTGAAAGGGTTAGGATCCGCTGAAGTCAGCGCGACCCGGTCCGTTCTCCATAAAGCTCTGAATTCCGGTTTTGCAGTCCTGCGTGCCGAAGATGTGGAACCACTGTTGTGACTCGAGCTCTACTGCTTCGTCGATCGGCATATGCAATCCGTATTGGATCGCCTTCTTCGCCATTCGTAGTGCCGCCGGGCCCTTTGCGAAATCGGCTGCCTTCGCAAGTGTGTCCTCATAGAGTCTGTCAGGATCATGGACTGATGAAACGATCTTGTTTGCGAAGGCAGTCTCGGCGTTGATGTGTACACCCGTGTACACCATTTCCTTAGCCACAGTGACGCCCGCTAGTCGTGCCAGTCGTTGAGTACCGCCACCACCGGGAATGAGACCGAGTTGTATCTCAGGTAGTCCAAGTCGGGCGTCCTCGGCCGCCAATCGAAAGTCGGTACTAAGTGCTACTTCAAGGCCACCACCGAGACAGTATCCGTTGATTGCTGAGATCGTTATTTGAGGCAGGCTCTCTACCTTAAGTAGCACGTGATTGAATTGTTGAGAAAATGCCTGCGCAGAGTTTTGATCCAACTTCGGAAACGCTTCAATGTCGGCGCCAGCGGCAAACACCTTCCGGCCACCCCATATCACTACCGCCCTTATGGAGGGATCGTCACAGATCTCGTCACAAATATCGGAGATTGTGTTGATCATGGTGTTGTTGATTGCGTTAACCTTCGGTCTGTTGAGCCGTATGGTCGCGACTCCCGGGGCTGATCCGCGTTCCAAGGTTACATGCTTGTCCATACATATCAGAATAGCGTATATCATCCTGAGGGCATTAGTAAGGCCTAGGCAATGTGCTCTGTGATCGGTGAAGCGTGCGCTGGCCTTGTTTCCAAATTGGCATGCCTGCCGTGACCGGTAGATGAACCCCGTCGGAGTTTCGCGACGGTGTAGCCTTGCTGCCGATCTGTATCTGGTAGTGGACCTGTCGGAGTCTCGTGATGGTGGTGGGCTTGCTTCTGATTTGTATGCCTGCTGTGACCGACATTAGATCGATCGGCGGTTGTTCTGGTGCTCAGAGTTGAACACCTGGGCGTTCCCCTTCCAAGGTTCCCATTTTTGGGTAAAGGTTGGCGTTTCGTGGGGTGGTGTAGGTAGCGGTCGACGGGTTGGGTGGGTGAGCGCGTGATTCTTGTTGGGAACAACTAAGTACTCACGACAGAAGACCCACGCGATGACCCCATGATGATGCCCGAGTTGTCCACCTATTGGCGTGTCTTTGTGATGGTGCCAGCGAGGAACTGTTCTTGGCCAGTTGATGCAGCGGGGCATGCAGGACCTGATCAGCGCTGAGCTGACTGCCGCGATTGGTGCCGCCGGACATGAACGCATCAACGCCCGTTCGAAACAGCGCAACGGATTGGGCCCAGAGGTGCTGTCGACTTCGGCTGGTGATGTCGAACTAAGGCTCCCAAGGTTCGGTCGGGTCGTTGTTCGCTAGCCTGGCTTGAGACCCGCCGCTGAGTCGACAAGGCTCTGTGAGATATGAACTGTGGCCGACTACGCGACCGGTACCTTGACCCGCAAGGTCGACGACCTGGTCCGAGCTGGGGGGCGAGTCGGGGGTCTCGAAGTCGACGGTGTGTCGCGGATCTACGCCCGAATCGATGAAGAAAACGCAGAGCACCGCTACGTCGCCGAAGAATCCATGAGCGCCATCAAGACCAACCCCGAATAGATCACCCGTCCCAACACCACCTACCTCCCCACCGCCTAACATCAACAACCAAGTCAAGAATCACGCACTTGCTTCCACCACCCCTCCGGGCACAGCCCGTTTGTCTCGCGCAACGGGCTGTGCCCACTATTGCTTGTTTCGCACCGGGGCCTGCGATTTGTACGTCTTCTGTGCAGTATTTGGGTCTTCTGTGCAGTGCTAAAGTGGTTTGAGCAGTTTCTGTGCTGCGAGGTGATTGTGGAGTGTGCCCTCAGTTGGGGATTGAGGGGTGTTTGTCTTACGCAGCGTTCGGCCTACGAGTTGGTCACTTCACAGCAGGGCTACAGCTGGGCCAGTGAATTGTGTATTTGCCAAGCACCAGTATCTGAGCAGTTTCTGTGCTGCGAGGTGTTTGGCTGTGGTGTATGCCCTCAGTTGGGGATTGAGGGTGTTTGTCTTACGCAGCGTTCGGCCCACTAATGCCCACTCGCACCAGGGCCCGCGAATTGTGCATCTACCAAGCAGCAACTAGACAGTGTCTGAGCAGTGATGTACTCGACTGTGGTGAACACCAACAGCTAAGGACCAAGAGTGCTTGTCTTACACAACGCTCGGCACACCTACCTCGCACCAGGGCCCGCGAATTGTGCATCTACCAAGCAGCAACTAGACAGTGTCTGAGCAGTGATGTACTTGACTGTGGTGAACACCAACAGCTAAGGACCAAGAGTGCTTGTCTTACACAACGCTCGGCACACCTACCTCGCACCAGGGCCAGCGAATTGTGCATCTACCAAGCAGCAACTAGACAGTGTCTGAGCAGTGATGTACTCGACTGTGGTGAACACCAACAGCTAAGGACCAAGAGTGCTTGTCTTACACAACGCTCGGCACACCTACCTCGCACCAGGGCCAGCGAATAAGTGCATCCTCTAAGCAATAACTAAGCAGTACCTGAACAATAGAAGACTCCGCAGTGTTCAACACCAACAGCTAAGGACCAAGGATGAATACCCCACCTCACACCAAGGCCCGCGAATAGCGCACCTACTTGGCAGTGTCTGAGCAGCGTACTCAACCGTGGTGAACACAACAGCTAGGCACCAAGGATGCTTGTCTGACTCAACGCTCGGCCATTTTTGGCTGCCAACCTGGCGGGCTCAGCATCACAACGCCCATGCGACTCGCCCAGCGCTCGGCCTTTTTTGGCTGCCAACCTGGCGGGCTCAGCATCACAACGCCCATGCGACTCGCCCAGCGCTCGGCCTTTTTGGGCTGCTGGCCTGGCGGGTTTGGGTGGTGGGTCTGGTGGTGGGTTGGGTGGTGGTCGCTGTTGGTTGGGTTGTAGTTTCCATCCGGTGGGGGTTTTGGCGAGTTTGTGGGTGCCGTCGTGCACAAGATGGTGGTCTTGGTTGCATATCAATACCATGTTGTTGATGTTGGTAGGTCCTCTTAATGGTGGTTTGAATGGAATGATGTGGTGGGCTTGGCAGTATTGGGCGGGGGTGTCGCAGCACACGCAGGTTTTGTCGCGCGCGATTAGTGCTATCCATTGATCTTGGCTAGCGACCCGGATTCGGCGTGATTGCCACAGCCACACACCTGGAGCTTCGTACACCGCTCCAGCAAACGTGCTTTCACAACAGATCTGCTCCAACACTCCTTGCGGTAGTTCGGTGCCGTCCGTTAAACACGCTGAGCCTTGGGGGTTATCAAGACGTAACCGTCCCGCATCTACGGTGACCACGACGGTGTGTCTCGGATGCGGCCGTTTGTGGGCATCGTCAGCGCTTGGAGCGGTTACAAGTTCAGCCAAGGCGTCGCAGCGCCGCTGAGCCGGTGTACGTACATCATCAGGCCTGAGATCATGGCGAGGCGCGTTGTTTGAGCCAGCATCGTTGCCCGGGCCGTGCTCGTTGTCGGGGTTGTTGGTTTTGTTGTCGTTGCGCCATAGACGGTCGACTGCTTCGTTCAGGTGTGCGCGGATTTCTGCGAAAGTGACCGGATCGAATCTGGCGGCGAGGTTGCCCATACCGCGGGCGTCAACCCAGGTACGCGCCTCGCGCATACGCCGCTGACGGGTGTAACGCCTGGCTTTGGTCCGTTCGCTGAGTTCAGTCTCCGCGAAGGTTTTGGTCTTGTTGGCGAACACGTCACCAGCCATGGCTTTGGCGGCATCCACTAAGGCCTCATCAACCTGCGCAGGGCTGACCGAGGTCGCCGCGTCCGCAGCAGCATCGGCGTGCGCTGCGGTGATTTCACCATTAGCCAACGCTTCGCGCAGTCTCGGCATCTCCGTCAGCTTCTCAGCGGTCTTGGACGCCCGCGTAGCCGCGCGCTTACTCAAGTGCGACCTGCTACGCGCTACCTCCGCTGCGGTGAGCCCACCATCACCGAGCCCGTCGATCGCGGCGGTGAACGCCAACCGCCGCTCTGTGACGTGAGCTTCGATCTTGAGAAGCTCACTAATACGAGCTTCGAGCTCATCTCGCCCTAACCCGGTATCGGTCATCTCGTCAAGCAACCTGTGAATGCAAGCGAACCTGGCATCGGTCGACAAACACGCCATCAACCCCGCCAGAGCATCATCACGGACCGCGGAACCGTCACCACCAGCGCTGCAACGACACACTCTAGACACCGCCGCTACATCATCTGATGCTCCCGCCGACATGATCTCCACACCATCCTGACCGGCGGGAATGACCGGTGCTGTGTCTGCGAGCAGGCCGACATTACTGGGTTGACGGTGAAAGACCAAGTCCGTTGAATTGTGCAGACCGTTAGCCATGATGATCACAATACCGATCGGGTATGACAGACAAGGTAAGTATACACGAACAATAGTTCGGACGACAACCCACACCCGCCTATAGAATCAGACAACTAATCCCATCTCAGATCACACGTTGCCGCTAATCAACGACAACACATCAACCCAACAACAACCGACTCACACCACAGGACGAGGCTACATATCCACCGTGGCTGTTATGGCGGATTTCTGTCCTTGCTCGGAGGTGAGCGTCCAGAGATGGATAATACAGAACAGCGCCGCTGGACGATGAACCACCTGATGACGGGGAACGAGGCCACGTGGCGTGACACCACACCGGCGTCAGTGTTGTCACGGGCGGGAGTGGCTGCAGTGGTGTCTCGTCGGTGGCGTGACACCACACCGGCGTCAGTGTTGTCACGGGCCGAGGTGGGAGGAGGAGTCGCAGCGGATTGGCGTGACACCACACTGGCGTCAGTGTTGTCACGGGGTCAGTGGCTACGTTCCCGGCGGCGCAGTGGGCGTGACACCACACCGGCGTCAGTGTTGTCACGGGGACCTTCGCCGGATCGCTGAGCGGGGCGGGGCGTGACACCACACTGATGTCAGTGTCGTCACGGGAGAGCGAATGTTCCTTCCGTGCCAGCGACGCTGTCGCTCAGCCTCAACGCTGGATTTCGTCTCGAAATTGAAGACGTACTTGGCTGGTGAGGAGTCTCGGTCAACAGGAGTCAACGAGGTTTGACTGATCTTCGGGTAGCGGGCTTCTTGAGACCGAGGCTCGGTGATGTGTTTGCAGTCAGTGAACCGAAACGACTGCAAGCGAACTATGTTTCCGTGATGTGGCTATCTCTTAGACTACAGGTTCGGTGGTTCGAAGTCCGGAGTAGACGTCGTCAAGTATGTCGGCTAGTGACTGTATATCTGCTTTGACCGGAACAAGTGTATCGGATAACAGAGATGTCTGACCAGCGATAACTCGTACATTATGGGTGGTCTTACTGAGGGCATTGTTGACGGAACGTAACAGAAATACCACGCGTAACAAATAGGAAGCGATAACGAGGGCGAGGATTACCGCGGTGACGATTGTGACGACAGCAACTGTAGGCATTATTGGGTTCCTAGGGTAAGACTGTTGAGAGTCGATATGGCATCAAACTGAGAATACTTCTACCGATATTGAGCAGGCAGCGATATTGAGCAAGTATCCTGCGTCAGTCTCTTCTGTGGTAGTCCATGAATAAGCGGGCGAGGCTAGCGAAATCACGATAAATCAGTGTGGCAAGTCCAGCGCATCGATATAGGTGATTGCGCAGCTCTTGGTCCGCACAGTTAGATTTTGAGTTCTCATTGTGGCAGGTAAAGGCTCTAACTGTTTTGTAATCCCAACGCCGTGTTCAACGATGTCGGCTGCGTACCGGTCAACCTCAATAGTACAACGCACGACTTGGTTAGCTAGCACCACAACAACCGGCAGCACAACCAGCAAGAGCACACCATTCGCGATCCACCACAGCATCATATTGGCCTCCAAGGAATTTGGATCGGTGTAGCCGACGTACTCATCGCCAAGTCGTTCAGGTTACAAGTATAGCCGACCAGCGGGGTTTGGCGCAAGTAGAGCTGATCTCGCCCTGATCGTGATGCACGGGCGTTTAGCTGGCTAATTACTGAAACCCGTGATTGCCGGGCAGGACTGTTCAGGTTCGTATCAGGTCGGTGAGTTGGCCGGGTGTTGCGACTGTTGTCGAGTCGGGCTGCTGATTGCCGGGCAGGACTGTTCAGGTTCGTATCAGGTCGGTGAGTTGGCCGGGTGTTGCGACTGTTGTCGAGTCGGGCTGCTGATTGCCGGGCAGGACTGTTCAGGTTCGTATCAGGTCGGCGAGTTCGTCAAGTGCTACGACCGCTCGCGAGTCGGGCTCACGATCAAGGACAGATACGCCAATTCGGTCGGCTTCGTCCACCGCTGTGTCCGCTGGTACACCAACCACTTGAAGAGAACCGAAGGCGTCAACCATCTTCAGGCGGTCGCCGTCAACCAACTTGTTGGCTACTACAACTACCCGGCGCTGGCGTTGTCGGAGTGCGACCTTGACCGCCCGTTGTGCGACGTCGATCGAACGCGGTGTGGGCTCCGCAACCACGACGATGACGTCCACACTCTGGGGATCGAGACGGGTGAGAGTGCCGATACCGGCCTCCAGATCGGCCACGATGATTGTGTGGTCGTCGGTCGCGGATCCGAGCAACTGCTCGGCGGATAATCCGCATCAAGGTCAACCTGGTTCGGGATTCTGGATGCGGGTGACGACAGCTAGTCGAACCCCGTCGGGTGCGTCGGAGCCGAACCGTTTGATGATGTCGTCCCAGCCGACTGCATGACCGTCCCCGTCAATCTGCTCGCGCAGGGTCATAAGCATCTCGGTTTCGGTGTCGCCTATGCCGAGCGAAAGGCCAAGATTTGGGTTCGTGTCGCAGTCGAGTGCGACGACGCTGTGGCCGCGCTTTGAGAGAATACGGGCCAGAATCGCACTGGTCGTGGTCTTCCCGGATCCACCCTTGCCGACTACCGCGATCTTCACTTGGACATCACATCGTGATCGGATAGCCAGCGCGAGACTGCTTCGTGATTCACGGCTTGAAACTTACATGGCTAGCGTCAATGACGCGGCAACTCACCGGGTCGCCTGTCCGTGGGATTTGTCGCTGGGCCCGTGCGAGCTTCGATTTCGGCGATGGATTCTGTTGGGTTATCACCTTCTGCGGGTCGTTGCTGGGCCGGAAGGCCGGTCGGGTATTCCGCGGACGTGTTGGGTTATCACCTTCTGCGGGTCGTTGCTGGGTACCTCGCAACGGCACCAGACCCGAACCCCAGTTGGGTCATCACCTTCTTCGGGGTCGTTGCTGTAGCAGGGTTGTTGCTTTCTTCAGGGTGATTGCTGTAGCAGGGTTGTTGCTTTCTTCAGGGTGATTGCTGTAGCAGGGTTGTTGCTTTCTTCAGGGTGATTGCTGTAGCAGGGTTGTTGCTTTCTTCAGGGTGATTGCTGTAGCAGGGTTGTTGCTTTCTTCGGGGTGATTGCTGTAGCAGGGTTGTTGCTTTCTTCAGGGTGATTGCTGTAGCAGGGTTGTTGCTTTCTTCGGGGTGATTGCTGTAGCAGGGTTGTTGCTTTCTTCGGGGTGATTGCTGTAGCAGGGTTGTTGCTTTCTTCAGGGTGATTGCTATAGCAGGGTCTTTGCTGGCAACGTAACGAAGCCGGTGCGGTCAAGGCGGTAGAGATCGGCGATGGTTTCAGCCAGGCGCAGGACTGCAGTGACGAAAGAACCTTCCGGGGCTGCGTCCATAGGAGCGATGCCGCGCCGATCGGCCCGAGCCACCTCGGCATCGGCTGGTAGAGATACCGCCACTGCTCGCCGGAGGCGGCGTTCGATTCGATCGGCGTCGTCTTGATGCGACACCTTGTTGGCGACGACGACGATCTCGCGGGGACCCCATTCGGCCTCGTTGAGGTTAAGCAACCGTTTCGCTGTGAGAACTGATTTGGCAGTCGGCTCCACGACTAGACACGCTACGTCGGCGTACCTACCCCACCCGAACATGGCTTGACGGGTCCCGCCTGCCAGATCGCCGACCACATGAAAGGCGAGCGGGGTTAACTCACGAACGACTTGGCTCCACGCTTGCTGGGCGCGTTGAATTGTGGAGACGTGACCACGGAGGTTCCCGAACTGTAGATAACGAACACCGTCGGGTCCGCGCGCTGAGTAGAACTCAACGAAATCAGCGGGCTCAAGGTCGGGGCGTAGAATCCACCGGGGCCCTGAGGCTGGTCCTGGGATAACGACGTCGTCGGGGATAGGGCGATCGTCGATTTCGATACCTAGGGAATATGCCAAGCCGGGGAGAGGATCGGAGTCAACGGCGAGTACATCAAGGCCGGAGCGGCCCAGAACTCTGGCAAGGGTTCCAGCGACAGTCGATTTGCCGGATCCGCCTTTCCCGACGAAGGCGACTGCGATCCGGTGCGACAATGAACTTTGTGACAATGAACCTTGTGATTCCGAAGGCGCGATCTTCGCTATTGTAGTGACCGTTACCTAGGGGTGGCCTAGGTCTCGGTGGGTGAGGTCCTGGGTACCCGGTGGGAGGGATCTTCGCTATTGTAGTGACCGTTACCTAGGGGTGGCCTAGGTCTCGGTGGGTGAGGTCCTGGGTACCCGGTGGGAGGGATCTTCGCTATTGTAGTGACCGTTACCTAGGGGTGGCCTAGGTCTCGGTGGGTGAGGTCCTGGGTACCCGGTGGGAGGGATCTTCGCTGTTGCTGTGACCGTTACCTAGGGGTGGCCTAGGTCTCGGTGGGTGAGGTCCTGGGCACCCGGTGGGAGGGATCTTCGCTGTTGCTGTGACCGTTACCTAGGGGTGGCCTAGGTAACGGTGGGTGAGGTCCTGGGTACCCGGTGCTTGACATCGCCTGCAGGTAACGACGGTGTGGTGATTGCAGTCAACCGCCGACAAAGATCAATTCGGATTTGCCCTCGGCCACTTCGGTAAGGATCTCAGCAAGGGTTCGGAAACTGCCCCCTATGGCGGTGGCCTTGTCCTCAGACACCCCACGGGCATCGCATGAGAACGGTCAAAGTGAAACAAGGAAGGGTGCGTCTACACCGGCGACCACCTTGGCAGCCACATCCCGACCGAGTGCGGTGTCGGGGAGCCGGTTGATGTCGGCTACCGAAACAGCGTCGCCAGCAAGTCGTACCTCGGCGTCAAGGCCACTACCTGCTGCCACACCGGCAAAGTGGTAGGCGCGAAGCATTGATCCTGGGTCGCTTGCCGGGTCTGAGGTGGTGAAGAAGATCAGCCTACGTAGCCCCACGAGGCTCCTTTGCGGTCCTGTTGTGGTAGGCGCGAAGCATTGATCCTGGGTCGCTTGCCGGGTCTGAGGTGGTGAAGAAGATCAGCCTACGTAGCCCCACGAGGCTCCTTTGCGGTCCTGTTGTGGTAGGCGCGAAGCATTGATCCTGGGTCGCTTGCCGGGTCTGAGGTGGTGAAGAAGATCAGCCTACGTAGCCCCACGAGGCTCCTTTGCGTCCCGGTCAGGCACAACAGTAGTGGTGGGGCGAGGCATATTAGTAGCGGTGTGGGGCGTCATGATTGGGCCGCTTGTGTGGTGTCAGCTGTGGGTGATGTCAGCGTCAAGAGTTCTTGGTTGCGTGGTTGTATCGGGTTGCGTTGAGGAGCGCTCGGGTCTCGGGATGCTGGGGATCAGAAATCAAGTGTTCAGTGGGGGCGTCCTCAACTACCTGGCCGTCGGCGACGACCACGATTCGCTCCGCCACGCGACGAGCGAGTGTCATATCGTGGGTTATGAAGATCAGCGTTGCTTTGATTCTTGCCTGCACACGAAGGAGCAGCGAGGCCACGGTTACCCGCAGGGACGCGTCAAGCATTGAGGCTGGCTCGTCGGCCAAGATGATTTCGGGATGTACCACCAGGGCCCGGGCGATGGCAACTCGCTGTCGCTGGCCGCCGCTGAGCGATCCGGGGTAGCGATCCCAGAAGTGCTCGATGGGCACCAAGTCCAGTTCGCTAAGCGCTTCGGCGGCCAGTGCACGGCGCTCGGATCCATTCACGCCAGCGATTGCTGCTGGTTCGGACACGATATCGCCTATCCGCATACCGGGATGCAGGGAGTCGTAGGGGTCCTGGAACACCAGCTGAACTCGATGGCGCAACCCTTGAAGCTCGCGCCGTGACAGCAACGCCAGATCGTTCCCCAGGACCTGCACGGTTCCTCGGGTCGGTCCCACCAGGCCCACCGCGAGACGTGCGATCGTTGACTTGCCTGCACCGCTGCGACCGACGATCGCAACTCGTTCACCTTGGGTCACTCGAAGAGAGGTCCCAGTCAGCGCCGACGCGTTACCAGCGCTTGGTCGTTGTCGACGCGCTCGGTAGGTGACCTCCACCTTCTCCAAGGCCAACACGACCGGGAGGCTTTGGGTTATTGCGGGGAGGCTTTGGGTTACTGCGGGGAGGTTCTTGGTACTTGCGGGGAGGGCTTGGGTATATGCGGTACCACCCGGTATGGCTGGGGTGAGGGGAGTGCCCGAGGCGGAGACTGGCACAATCGGCAACAGTGGCGTCTCTTTGGCGTTGATGATGTCGAACGCAGCGAGCAGTTCTGTGGTATGAGGGTGCCGGGGATCAGCGAGAATCGTAGCCGTGGGTCCGGTCTCCACCAGTGACCCCTCGTGCATGATCGCCAAGTCGTCAGAGCGAGCGGCCATCATCTCCAGATCGTGAGAAATCAACACCACGTCAAGGCCCAAATCTCGGCGGAGATCATCAATCAAATCCAGGATCTCGCGTTGCGTAACCACGTCGAGACCTGTGGTGGGTTCATCTGCGATCAACAGCTTCGGTCGGTTGGCGATTCCCATGGCGATAACCACCCGTTGACGTTGCCCGCCGCTGAGTTCATGGGGATAAGCACGGTGGCGATCCGCTCCGATACCGACTCGGGTCAAACATGACCTCGCGGTGGCCGAAGCACCGCGACTATCGCCGCTCAGCTCTGCCGATTCGGTTACTTGAGCGAGCACCGACATGGTCGGATCAAGCGAGTTCATCGCCACCTGCGGCACGATCGCCAGTTCGGTGCTCCGGACCCGGCGGTAGTCGTCACGGCCGATACGTCGTAGGTTCCGTGGCCCTACAAAGATGGCGTCGCCACTTACCTTCCCGGGATGGGGCACCAAACCAATGACCGCAGCGGCGAGGGTCGATTTGCCGCTCCCGGATTCGCCTACCAAGCCCAACAGGCGACCTCGCCTGACCATCAGGTTCACGTTCGAGACAGCCGGTACTCCGTTGAAGTCAACGGAGATGTTGCGAATTTCCAGCGCCACGGAATCGTCGGGTGGTGACGGTGCATCCGGGTCCAGGCGCCGACGGACGGTCGGACGAGCACCGTGGTTGATGATCTGGGGATCGGCCCATTCCTCAAGCGCGAATCCGACGAAGGCCAGCCCGACGATGAGGATTGCGAGTGCCACCCCGGGCGGAACGATCCACCACAGCCAAGCGTCGGTCAGGATGGCGCTGGCGTTGTTGGCGAAGTACAGGATTGATCCCCAACTCACCTGGCTGGGATCTCCGAGACCGAGGAACGCCACCCCGGACTGAACGATCACAGCCACTGCTGCGGCCCGAACGAACTGTGACGACAACAAGGGCACCATTCGCAATAGAACGTGACGGACCAGGATTCGAGAACTGCCAGCGCCCATGGATTCAGCAGCAACCACATGGCCGAACTCGCGGACCTTTAGAACCTGACCTCGCAGCAACCGAGCCGGACGTGCCCACAGCACTCCGGCGATCAACAAGATCAGCAGGTTGAGATCCCGACCGAAATAGGTAGCAAGAACCAACACAAGAACCAAAAACGGCAGTGACAGGACCAGGTCAACGGTTCGCATGATGACGAAATCGACCCAGCCGCCGCGGTGACCTGCGATCAACGCGGCGGCGGTTCCGATCACGGTGGCTAGTACGGCGGAAAGCACACCTACAAGAACCGACACCCGTGCCCCGTACACGAGTTGGGCCCAAAGGTCCCGGCCCAGGTCGTCGGTGCCGAGGAAGTGCTCAGCGGAGGGCCGTTGGTAGGGTGCGCCGCTCGCACGGTCAGGGGGATGGACCGTCAAGACGTCCGCCATAAGGGCCACCCCGACGACTACGACCAGCATTGACGCGCCGATGATCGCAAGAACCAAGGTGGCCAGCTGAAGCTGGTGTCGGCGATATTGGATCGGGGTTATCCCCACGCGAATTCCCAGAGTCTCATATCAGTTGACTCGGGTTGATCGTTACTAAGGGAGAGTGACTTCAAGAGGTGCTTGTCCGTGCCGGTTTCGGGAGTTGGCGGGATGAGCGGTTCATTGGAGCTTGTCAATCGGGGGATTGGCATTGCCTGTAGCGCCGCGTAGAGAGGGTGTCGGTTGGAGTATCCGCACGCGAATTCCCAGAGTCTCACATCAAATGTGTCGGGTTGATCGTTACTAAGGGAGAGTGACTTCAAGAGGTGCTTGTCCGTGCCGGTTTCGGGAGTTGGCGGGATGAGCGGTTCATTGGAGCTTGTCAATCGGGGGATTGGCATTGCCTGTAGCGCCGCGTGGAGAGGGTGTCGGTTGGAGTATCCGCACGCGGGGATCCAACAGAGGGTAGACAAGATCCGCGACGAGGCTGGCACCGATCGCGATCAACGCCAGGAGCAAGAACACGGCCTGCAAGACTGGGTAATCCCGTGCCTGCACTGCTGCGAACGCCAAAGAACCCAGACCGGGATATGAGAACACGGTCTCAACCACGGTGGCAGCGCCCACAAGAGTCGAAAATCCGAGCAGAGCCACCGTCGAGACCGGGATGAGGGCGTTGCGCGCTGCATGGGCTCGCACGCGACGCTCAGACAGGCCCTTGGCCCGTGCCATGTACACATAGTCTTGGCCCAGCTCTGAGATCATCGCCGAACGGGCCACGACGAAGACCGAACCCAGGCCCACGAAGGTAAGCGTCGTCGCTGGCAGCACTAGGCGCCTGCCGACATCGGCGATCCATGCCAATCCCGAGAGTTGCTCTGGCGAGGCGGCACCGTACACCGGAAACCAGCCGAACTGCACCGAAAAGATCAACATCAACATCAGCCCCACGAAGAACGCAGGCAAAGCGTCAATGGTCAGGACGCCCGACAGTAGGCCGATATCGCGACGTGAACCTCTGCGCCAACCCGCCGCAAAACCCAAGACCACGCCGAGGGCGGTTGATATCACTACGGCGGTGCCCATGAGCAGCAGCGACCAGCCCAGTCGCTGGCCCAGAACCTCGGTGACTGAGCGTCCGTCACGAGTGGAGATGCCGAGATTACCTTGAGCGAGGTTCGCCAGATACGACCCGAACTGCCGCCAATACGATCCGTCCAGATCGAATCGCTCCAGTATTTCCTGGCGGAGTTCCGCGCTGATATGACCGGTAGCTGGCGGAACCAGATAGTCGACTGGATCCCCGGGCGCGAGCCGGGGAAGCATGAAATTGAGGGTTAGTGCGGCGAATATCACCAGGCCGTACTGAATGAACAGTTGTGCCGGACGTTTTCCGAACTGAAGCATGCCTTGTCTTCGCCCAGTAATGTCATCTCGTTTCAGGTCGTTGGTTTCACCCGACCGTGCCTTCGCTACGCCGGGTCGGTTCGTGGATAATTTGACGACGATGCAGTATCGCCATCACGTCAGTCCTTGACTATGTCAGCTCCGATGTCGGCATCTTTGCGCCTCAGTGCTACGCCCCAACCAGTGACCGCTGCCGTAGCGATTGCCAACCCAATAACTAGGGCCGTGCCCCCGCCGGAATCGGATTCCTCATCTATGTCGGTTCCGACGTCGGAGCCGGAACCGACTGCGCCCTCGTCGGCATCGCTGTCACCATCGGACATCGCTTCGCCCGGGTTGTCGGTCGTTTCGGCTGGGTCGTCGGCGGGGTCGGCGGGGTTGTCGGTCGTTTCGGCCGGGTCGTCGGCGGGGTTGTCGGGGTTGTCGGTTGCTTCGCCAGGGTCGTCGGTGGGTTGCGTGGAAGTACCGGGCATGTTCTCGGCATCGCCAAAACGTGCATAAGGCGCCAGAAAGGAACGCTTAGTGAACACACCATGGCCCGGGTCCGAGACCCAGCCGTCATATGCCGCGGGCCGGTACGCCCAACGGCCCTCGGGGTAATACAGCGTCACGGCCGGGGTTTCGGCGGCGAAGATCTCCTGCGCCTGGTGAACAAGCGGGAGTTTCGTCTCGACCGGTTCGTCAAGAGCGTCGGTGAGGATCGCGTCAAACTCGTTGTTGGTGTAACCACTGAAGATTCCACCGACACCGCGACCCGGAGTATGAAAGAAGAAGTACAGGTGATCGGGGTCGACGTGGGCGTGGGATTCAAAAACAGCTATGAACATCTCCACCGTCGGCGCCCCATCCGGGCTTGGTCTTCGGGCGGCGGTAATTGCGGCCGGATCCAGGGGCTCAACCTTGACGTCGATACCGAGCGAAGCGAGTTGCTCAGCCACCAGCGTTCCCGAACGGATCTGGGGAGGGGCACCAGCATTCACCAGCAGTGTCCAGCGCAGCGGTGTGCCGTCCCCGGCGATGCGCGTACCGTCGTCGCCAACGACGTATCCATTTTCGTCAAGCAGTGCTTTGGCGGCGTCGAGATCGAAAGTGTGGCCCCCGACCCGATGAGCCCAGGGTGACTGCGGATGGGTCCAGGTGTCGTTGCCGGGAGCGCCGAGCCCACCTTCGACCGTGTTGACGATCGTTTGCAGATCCAAAGCCATGCTCATGGCCTTGCGCACGGCGGGATCTTTGAGCACTGGTTTGCGTGTGTTGAACATCAGATACAACGACTGGAAGCGACTGCCCTCAATCAGTGAGATTTCTTCGTCGTCGGCCATCTGAGGTACCAGCGGCGCTGGCACGTTGCGTGTGACGAAATCCAATTCGCCGGTTCGAAGACCGGCGAACGCCGCCTGGGCGTCGGTCACAACCGCCATGATCAACGTGTCAACAAGCGGAGCGCCCAGGAAGTAATCGTCGTTTGCTTCGAGTCGGTACGACACTGCAGGGTCGTACTCGACCATCTTGAAGGGACCTGTACCGACGGGCAACGACGTGGCATCTGCCCTGGGATTGGCGATGTTCTCCCAGATGTGGCGGGGCAGGATCGGGACGTCGCCTCCTGGCAGAAGTTCGAAAGTGGCGATGGGATCGACGAATGTCAACTCCACTGTGGTGTCATTGATCACCGTGGCCGATTTGAACACGGGATGGTCATAGATGTGATGGCCGTATCGCCCCGGACCGTTGTCGTCGCGAAAATACTCGAAAGTGAACGCCACGTCGTGAGCCGAGAAAGCCACACCATCGTGCCAGGTGACGTCGTCTCGGACGGTGACCGTCCACGTCCGGTAGTCCTCGGAGGGCTCAGCCCCGGTTGCCAGCCAGGGCTCGGGATCAAGGCGGCTCTGAGACCAAAACAGCGTGTCGTAGACAAGCATCGTGAAGTCGTGGGTGACCGGCAGGGCCTGCGGAGCGATGAACGGATTCAGGTTCTTCTCTGCTGCGTGCAGTCCGACCCGAACCACCACCTCATCGTCTTGCGCGCTGACCGCCGCTGGTAGCAGTAACGACACGAGCACGAATGCAACGATTGACTTAACAATCACAAACTGCACGGCCCGTGAAGATAATCGGGCCCCGACAAGATCCAACCCCCGACAGGATCGAACCTTTTACAGGATCCAACCTTCGTCAGGTTCGAACCTTTTACAGGATCCAACCTTCGTCAGGATCGCACTTTTGGCAGGATTGAACCTTCGTCAGGATCCAACTTCCGACAAGATCCAACCTGCGACAGGGTCCAACCTCTGGATGGGTAGGTTTGATATGTGCAGCGACGTCGTCTGCGGATATCGGGGACGGTGCAGGGTGTCGGATTCCGTCCGTTCGTGTGGCGGCTCGCCAACGCGCTGGGCGTAAGCGGCCTGATCGCCAACGACGACGCAGGCGTGTGGTGCGAAATCCAGGGCACCGACGCTGAGATTGACACGATAATCAGTCGTCTACGCTCCGACGCCCCGCCCCTGGCACGGATCCGCGACATTGATGTGACCGCCATCGCCGTCGTGGAATCCGAAACGGGTTTCCACATCGCCCAGAGCACACTCGGCGATCGAACCGAGCCCGCTTCGGTGCCACCCGATGTCGCACCGTGTCCCGCCTGTTTGGCCGAGATCGACGATCCCCGCAACCGCAGGTACCGCTACGCGTTCACCTGCTGCACCGACTGCGGTCCTCGCCATACGATTGTGCGTGAGCTTCCCTATGATCGGGCGCGAACATCCATGGTCGACTTCGACCTGTGCGCAGACTGCGAAGCCGAGTATCAAGACCCCAGCGATCGCCGTCACCATGCCCAGGCGCTGTGTTGTGAGGGCTGCGGGCCCGACCTATACCTGACCGCTTCGAACGACACCCGGATTCTTGACGGTCCTGTGACAACCACAGCGGCCCTTATCCGTGACGGGGCGATAGTCACTGTGAAGGGCGCTGGCGGCTATCAGCTCGTCTGTCGCGCTGACGACGAGCGGGTCGTGGCCGAACTGCGTGACCGTAAGCACCGCGAGGAAAAGCCATTCGCGATTCTTGTTGCCACACTCGCCGAGGCCGCACGCTTGATTGAGCTTGATCCGGTCTCAGCTGCAGCGCTACAAGGTCCGGAGGCACCGATCGTGTTGGCACCCAGGCGCCCGGATGCGCCGGTTGCACCGTCGGTGGCACCCGACACGCACCTGCTCGGCGTCATGTTGCCCGCAACCGCGCTGCATGCCCTCTTGGTGGGCGAAGTTGCACCTGTACCGCTCGTATGCACCAGCGGCAACCGATCCGACGAACCGATCGTGATCTCTGACGATCGACTCAAACCCGATCTGGGTGACATCGCCGACGCAGTGCTCGCGCACGATCGGCGCATTGAGAGACGCGCCGATGATTCGGTGGGCCAAGCCGTCGTTGGAGACTTCCAACTACTGCGCCGAGCACGTGGTTACGCTCCAATGCCGATCCGGTTGAACAAGACCGGCCCGCCCGTCCTCGGAGTCGGAGCTGAACTAAAGAATACTGTGAGCCTCGCTGTTGGTGCGCAGGCCCAGGTGTCGGTCCATATCGGCGATCTCAGCCACTTCGGCGCAGTCACCGCTTTTGAGAGCGTCGTCGCGGATCTGTTGCACATGTGCGGGGCGCCCCCGGAGCTGGTCGTTCACGATCTACATCCCGAATACGTCTCCACCAAGTTCGCCGAGGCTGCGGATCTTGCGCCGACGCTGGCTGTTCAACACCACCACGCACACCTGGCCTCGGTTCTGGTGGACAACGACAGATCGGGACCAGCGATTGGGATCACCTTTGACGGGCTCGGCATGGGTGCCGATGCCACATTCTGGGGCGGCGAATTCCTTGTAGGCGATGTCTATGACTATGTTCGGGCGGCCCATCTGGCCCCGGTTCCCATGCCTGGCGCGACTGCCGCCATACGCGAGCCCTGGCGCATGGCCGTGTCGCATCTCGTTGCCGCCTTCGGAGAAGAACTTCCCGACACAGCCCTTGTTGAGCGACACCAAGCGGATCTGGCAATGGTGCTGGATCTATGCGATACCCGCCAATCGCCGATCACCTCAGCAGTCGGGCGACTCTTCGACTCGGTTGGCGCTCTTTGCGGACTCGGAGACTCGGTTAGTTACGAGGCTCAGGCGGCTATGCGGCTCGAACAGACGGTCAGCGATACCGGACCCCGATATGAGGTCGACATCATCGACCGTCGCCCGCAGGTTGTCGCGGTAGCACCTTTGATCGCGGCCATCGTCAACGACATTCGCCACGGTGTGGATATCGGTTCCATTGCTGGAGGACTGCATCGTTGGGTGGCCGACATGATTGTCACGGTCACCGAACGTCTGGCAGCTGAGACCGGAGTGCGGGTCGTGGCGCTCACTGGTGGCGTCTTCCAGAATCGATGCCTGGTTGAACTGGTGGTGCCCATGCTGGTCAACGCCGGATTCGAGGTTCTGCGTCACCGGCGGATACCGCCCAACGATGGTGGTATATCGCTTGGTCAGGTGGCCGTGGGCCGGGCAAGGCTCCATTGACGGTGGTGACGTTTCGTGAACACTACGGTTGATCCTCAGACGATTGTGATCCGCAGACGTCTATTGGGTGCCAACGCAGCAGCCCGACAACGAGATCCCAACCCCCGGGAGGCAACACGTGAAGATCGGTGTGGTCGGCAAGGGAGGTGTCGGTAAAACGACAGTCAGTGCACTGTTAGCTCGAACACTTCGGGCCCGGGGGCGCAGAGTGCTGGCTGTGGACACTGACTCCAATCCCAATCTTGGGTTATCTCTGGGACTTGGCGTCAAACAAACCGAAGCTGTGCCGGTAGTACCGCGATCGGTCATCGTCAGCAGGCGAGGCGATCTCACGATCGACGAATTAATGACTGACTACGCCGTTCACACACCCGAAGGTGTGTTGTTGATGTCGGCCCTGCGCGTCGCCGAGGCCGCAGCTGGGTGCACCTGCGGGGGTCACGCAACTATTCGAAGCCTGCTCGGCGAGGCGCTCGAATGTTGCGTTGACGACACTGTTGTCGACATGGAGGCCGGAATCGAGCATCTCAGCCGCTCCGGAGGCACCCTGGCTCACGCCGACGTCTTGGTGCTGGTGATGGAGCCGAGCCGAAAAGCAGTTATCACCGCTCACCGCACCATCGGCCTCGCCACACAGCTGGGTCTGGGCACCTGGCTGGGCTTGGGCAACAAGGTTGACGACGACAAGCGCGTGTTTCTTGAGGAGCTGTGCGACGACTATGGCATCGGTTTGGATGTGATCGTGCCGAGCTGTCATGACTTGGTTGCGGCGGATCGGTTGGGTGTTGCGCTGGGCATTGACACCGCCGGGGAGGTCTGGGCCGTCATGAACGACTTGGCCGACCGACTCCTGGCAGCGTGTCGCCCGGTAGCCGCCGGAGCTTGACTCGTCGGGCAACTCATCTGCTGAGCCTGTCGCTTCGCAGGACAATCCGGGTGTCGTATCAACAGACGCGGGTCAACAGATGCGGGCCAGCAGATGCGCGGCAACTGATGCGGGCCAGCGGAAGCGGGTCAACTGATGAGGGCCAGCAGGTGCGGGCCAACTGGTGCGGGCCAACTGGTGCGGGTCAACTGATGCGGGTCAGCAGGTGTGGGTCAACAGATGCGGGTCAACTGATGAGGGCCAGCAGGTGCGGGTCAACTGATGAGGGCCAGCGGAAGCGGGTAAACTGATGCGGGCCAGCAGGTGCGGGCCAAATGGTGCGGGTCAACTGATGAGGGGCCAGCAGGTGCGGGTCAACAGATGCGCGGCAACGGGTCGCCTACTAACATGTCAAGTATGCGGGCACCGCCGAAGGGGTTACGCGCCAAGACCAGTCCTTGGTGTTCGTCCGTCACGACACCCACAATCGCCGCATCTACGCCTTCAGGATGGCTTCGCATGGCCGCCACAGCCGCTTGCGCTTCCGGGGCGGGAACGACTGCCACTATCTTGCCTTCGTTGGCGATGTAGAGGGGATCGATCCCCAGCAATTCGCATGCCCCGGCGACCTGCGGTCGCACCGGTAGATCCGCCTCGGTCAGCTCCACCCCCAGCCCGGATGCTTCGGCGAGCTCGTTGCACGTTGATGCCACACCTCCGCGGGTCGGATCGCGTAGCCAGCGCGTGTCACCGACGGCGGCGAGCAATCCGGCCACGAGCCCGTGGAGCGGCGCTGTGTCCGATGCCACGTCGGTCTTCAACAACAGATCGCCTCGGGCCGTCATCACCGCCACGCCGTGGTCACCGATCGTGCCCGACACCACAACCACGTCACCGGGGCGGACATTGCCAGCATCAAGGTGTAGTCGGGTTGGCACGAACCCCACACCGGTCGTCGTGAGGTAACAACCGTCGGCTGCGCCTCGTTCGACCACTTTCGTATCGCCGCCGACGACGCTGACACCGGCGCGTTCAGCCGCGGAGGCCACGTCGGCCACCACTGCTCGCAACTCGTCAACAGCGAGGCCTTCCTCCAAGACCAACGCCAAGGTGATCGCCACAGGTCGGGCTCCGAGACAGCACAGATCGTTGACGGTTCCGTTGACTGCCAGCTGGCCGATTGAACCACCTCGAAACTTTCGAGGAGTCACCACGAACGAGTCGGTGCTGATGACCAGGCGGTGATCTGCCGGGACGTCAACGACGGCTGCGTCAGTGAGCCTTTCGAGTTCGGGGTTGGACAGCGCAGGGCGTATCACGGACTCGATCAGCGACCTGCTTGCCTTTCCGCCAGCTCCGTGGGCCATCGTGATCGTTTCGTCGCGCAGCACCGGGGCTCGTTGTCGCCATTTCTCAATGCGAGCAAGCACGGCCTCGCGGCGCTGGAGATCATCGCCGGTCACGTCGAATCGGTGCTCACCATCGTGGTCGTTCAATCCGATGCAGACCGCTACCCGGCGTGGACCGGGATTCGAGTCCGTGGCGAATACCGCCCGTAGTTGTAGTAGGCGGCGCAAGCACCTTCGGAGGACACCATGCATGTGCCGATCGGCGTCTGCGGAGTGCACGCAGTGCCGAACACCTTGCATTCCCAGGGACGCAGAGATCCCTTGAGTACCTCCCCGCACTGACAGGCCTTAGGATCGGCGATCCGGATCCCGGGAAGGTCGAAACGTAGTTCTGCGTCCCATGCGCTGAACTCGGGTCCGACGGCCAATGCGCTCTGGGCGATGAAGCCGAGGCCGCGCCACTCGAAATGTGGGCGGACCACGAAGACCTCTCGTAGCAGTTCAAGCGCTTTGTGGTTCCCGCCGTCGGGCACGACACGGCGGTACTGGTTCTCCACCTCACAGCGACCCTCGTCAAGCTGGCGCAACAACATGAGTATCGCCTGCAGGATGTCCACGGGCTCGAATCCGGCGGTGACGAGAGGTCGACCGTAGATCTCCGACACGAAGCGGAAAGGACGAGTGCCGATGACGGTCGAGACATGGCCGGGTCCGAGAAATCCGTTGAGGCTCATACCCGGGGAGTCCAGGATCGCCTTCAGCGGTGGCACGATCGTCACGTGATTGCAGAACACGCTGAAGTTCTTGATGTTGCGTTGTCGAGCCTGCAGCAGCGTTACCGCGGTTGATGGAGCGGTCGTTTCGAAACCCACAGCCAAGAAAACCACGTTCGATTCGGGTTGGCGTTCGGCGATAGCCAGAGCATCAAGGGGTGAGTACACAACCCGGACGTCGGCACCTCGGGCCTTGGCGTCAGCAAGGGTGGATGTTCCGCCTGGAACACGAAGCATGTCACCGAAGCAACACATGGTGACGCCCTCGGTGCAGGCCACTGCAATGGCATCGTCGATACGCCCCATGGGGATCACGCACACCGGACATCCCGGCCCGTGGACCAGTTCGATGCCGGACGGCAGCAGCGTCTCAATGCCGTGGCGGTAGATGGCGTGGGTGTGGCCACCGCACACCTCCATGAACTTTCGGTCCGGGCCGCGGGCCGCCAACTCGGCGATCTCGGCCAGCAGATACCTGGCAGCTACCGGGTCTCGGTATTCGTCCAAGTACTTCATGGCGCGGCCTGCTCTGGTTTCGACTGCTTTGGCCCCTCGGACCTGCTCGGCGATGTCGCTGCGGGGTCCAAAGCACTGTCCGGGCCTAGTCGATCCGTGACCGCAGCGCACAGCTCGGCCATGAGGGCCGCCTGAGCTTCCTGGATGCGATGCACCGATGACGAGTCCACCGTGAGCCGATGCTGCACCGCTGATTCCGCCGCGAATGATTCTCCGCCGTAGCCGCTGAATCCGACGGTTGTCACCCCCTCAGCATCCGCGGTGCGAAAGGCGGCCAGCAGATTCGGCGACGCGCCGCTGGTGCTGCATCCAACCAAGACATCACCCCTGCTGGCCAGTGCGTCAATCTGACGAGCGAAGATCTGATCGACGCCCACGTCGTTGGCGATCGCGGTGACCACGGCATAGTCCTCACCGAGAGACAAGGTGTCAACACCAACCGATCCCAATAGTCGCGCCAGTCGCGCGGCATCGCTGGCGCTGCCTCCGTTGCCCATGGTGTAGACCCGTCCTTCACGACGGGCGGTGGCGCTTATCGACTCGGCGGCGTTGACGATCGCCGCCCTGTTGTCTCTGAGCGTCTCGGTGATCATGTTTAACGAATCGACCGACTTGGCCTGCGCCGAGCTGGTAAGAGCCTCACGAAGTGAGGTTTCGTCGTCGGTGGACGCATCCATGAAGGGATACAGAAAACCGGTGCTGTCACCGCTGAGAGAACCAGCACCGACAAGACCGGGATGCTCCAAAGCGACCTGCACCAGTTCCCAAAGAACGTGATAGGTCGCCATGACGTCCACATCGCCGGTGTCAGCGTCGATCTGAAGATCAGCGGGTATCACCTCTGTGAGCGTGTTCGGCGTGGTGCTGACCGGATCGTGTTTGGCTGTTGTTGGATTGGTGTTGGGTTTGGCTGTTGTTGGATTGGTGTTGGGTTTGGCTGTTGTTGGATTGGTGTTGGGTTTGGCTGTTGTTGGATTGGTGTTGGGTTTGGCTGTTGTCGAAACGGTCGATTTCTTGATGTTTGCGTTGGTGACGCATGCGGTGCGGTTCGCCGTGATTGGCGAGGCATCCGAAGTCGCACCCGAAGCGTCACCAATGCTCAACAAAGCGTCACCGCAGCGGATCTGAGACAGGTCAGTTATGGCGACTGCCGGAAGCGTTCGCGCGCCCACCAAGACGGGGTGCACGAACTCGACGGCCACATGATGGGCATGGTCGTCTGCCCCGGGTGCCCAAACTACCAGTCGCCGCCCTTCGGTGAAGGCGCGGGCCAACCACAACGCCGCGCTGACGACATCACGTTTACAGTCAATGGCGGTCACCGTTGATGCACCTTGCGTACCCATGGACCTTGCCTAGGGCGGGTCCGCGCTAACCATAAGGCCGCGCTGAGGACGTCACGTTTGCAGTCGATGGTGGTCACCTTTGATGCACCTTGCGTACCCATGGACCTTGCCTAGGGCGGGTCCGCGCCAGCCATAAGGCCGCGCTGAGGACGTCACGTTTGCAGTCGATGGTGGTCACCTTTGATGCACCTTGCGTACCCATGGACCTTGCCTAGGGCGGGTCCGCGCTAAAGGCCTCGACCTCATCGTCATACACGGAGCCCAACTCGCGCATGAAAGCCAAGGTCTCCGCAGCTTCGGCTTCGTCGATCTTCGACATGGCGAACCCAACGTGAAGCAACACCCAGTCGCCGACTGCGATTCCGGGGTCGTCGTCAACCATGATGGTGTTGATCTCCCTGCGCACCCCCTCCACATCAACGGTGGCGGTGTGGGGCCCCGACGTTTGAAGCGCTACCAAACGGGCGGGGATCCCGACACACATCAGCTGATAGCGCCGAGGGTAGCCGGAACGACTAAACGACCGATGGCGTCCGTCACAGCAACGACAACCGGGTCCCGGGGTGCGTAGTCGATCAATGGCATACGGGCCGCGTCGGCATCAAGTGCCGCGTTGGACCAACCGAGAGTCGCTTGGAGATCAAGCCCGTGACGAGCGCAGAACTCCCGAACCGCTTCGGAATCGGTGCGGGTACGGCACTTGTTCGCAACCACGACGATTCGGCGTATTGAGGTCTCTGCTGCCAGTGAGGCCTGTAGCCGCGCCGCTTCCAAAGAACGGAAGTAAGGTTCAGCGATCAGGATCAGCAGGTCGGCATGGCGAGCCGTTCCACGGCTCAGATGTTCCGGAGAAGCCTCAAGATCAATAAAGGTCACCGTGTCGGGTTGCTCACCGAGGTCTGCGAGCACGGCGCTCACCGTGGCATGTGCTGAGCACATGCAGCCCTCATCGGGATGTTCGGGTGCGCCCATGCGAAGCAGGTGAACACCGTCGGGTGCCTTGGTTGCGTACTTTGTTAACACCGCGGTGATCGGCATCGTAAGGCGAGGGCCGTCGAAACGGCGTGAAACCAGCCCGGGTGCCAAGTCAGGGGCGGGTGTCGTATCCGGGCCGACTCCTAGCGCGGTGTGAAGATTGGGATTGGTGTCGGCATCAACGGCGACGACGGTACGGCCCAACCGCGCCACACTTCGGCAGGCTACGCTGCAAAACGTCGTTTTTCCGGAGCCCCCCTTACCGGCAATCGCGATTCTCATCTCCGGGTTACCTCAGATCCGCCGAGATAGGGTCCGCTTCGCCGACGTCGGTTGTGTGAGAATTGAAGCCAACGATCGCCTCGCTCAGCGCGTCACGCAACATCACGAGTTCGATTCCGGCCACCTCGGCGTTCGCGATCCCTTCTTCGGTGAGGGCATACAACCGACGATCCGGTCCGGTCTGCGAACTTGACCAGCTCGCGGCTACCAGGTTGCGGCCGTGAAGGCTGCGAAGGCTTCTGTAGACACCGGCCAAGTCGGTCACAAGGCCGAGGGAACGTACCAGTTGGTACAGCTCGTAGCCGTATGAGGTCCCCAGACGGCGAAGCCCGAGAAGAAGGAACACTTCGAGATGACGGCGCGGGATCCGTCCTTGTGAAGGCTCCAAAGAAGCGGCCCGGCTGCCAGCGGCGACCCCCGCAGCACTGGACGCAGTATTGGACATGGAATCATTGGTGGTCATGGTTGGTGATGGCTTTTTCGGTGAGCGACACAAGCCTCGGCCTCATCAACGGAGGCGTGACACCAGCAATCGTCACTGCATTCGCCGTGGGTTGGGCGGGTCAGATCCGCGAACGCGTCGGCGAATTCGCGGGCACCTCGTGCCAGGCCGAATTCCGACAGGGCATACCAGTCGCCGTCGCGCACCAGATAGCTCTCGTCAACGAGTCGCTCAAGGTAGGTCATCCCGATAGCAGCCTCAACGCCGAGGAAGCGCTCTACGAGGCCCGGGTCGACGATGTCGCCGAAGCCCTCACCCCTCAGCCAGTACATGACCTGAAGAATTTCGCTGCGCCAGAACAACGCGGCGAGCGCATCGGATTTCGGTGAGTGCGTGGTCATTGCCGTCGCGAAAGCTGCCGGGCTTTCGTCGTTACGGTTTCCAAGGCGGCGACGATGCCTGTGAGCTGTTCGTTGATACGGGTCACTGATGGGCCGATCGAGCTGCACTGGGTTTCTATGGCACGCACACCGAATGTGACTTTGGCGAGGTTCGCGGAGGTCCTCCGAAGCGACGCAGCGATGGCAACCAGATACAGCGCTACGACAGCCACGACGACGGCGATCTCAATGACGGTCAACACGATCAGCAGTGCTCTCATGCCCGGTCTCCGTCAACGCCGGATGTATCGAAACGATCTTCTGCGGATCGTCGATCAAGAAAGCGGTCGTGTTCGATTGCTTCATCGGTTAGTCGGTCGAGTCGGACCGTGGTCTGCTGGAGCATCCAGGTTGTGGCCGTGTTGCGTGCTACCTGCTTGCCGGTCTCCCAAACCCCATCGGATCCTTCCTCGATTCTTCGCACCTGGCGATAGAACGCCTGCAACAACAGCACCGCTACCAGCGCCACGACCAAGCCGATCCCCAGGGTCATCCACCAGATCGCTTCTGTGCTCACGACCCGACCCCAGAGGATGATCCGACTTCAGAGGTTGATCCGATTCCCGGGTTTGATCCGATTCCCGGGTTTGATCCGACTTCAGGCGCTGATCCAATTCCAGAGGTTGACGATGCAACCCCGTTTTGCCTGCACAGGTGACGACGAATGTCGCTGGCACCGTCGGTGATCCGGTCCACGGCGGTGTTGACGTTGTGAACTTCCCACAGCACGGCGGTGTTGTCACGGGTCTCCTCCAGTGCCGCGAGGATCGCCATCGCCTTGTCAGCAGCGGCTGAGGCTCCGCGGATCATGAGCAATAGCAACACGACCACAACCGCGACAAGGATTCCGCCTACCAGGTATCCGATTACCCAACCGATCCCCATGGCACCTCCTCAACGTAGCGGCCTGATGCGAAGCGTGATCAGAGTGAACCCCGACACGTGCCACCATACACTAGATGCAAGATGCATGTTAGTGTGTTCTCCTATTCGTTGTCGCCGTCATCCGGACTCACAATCTGGGTGGATGGTTCCTTGCAAGTTTGAGTTTGCATGAGGGGGACGGCCATGAGCCAGTACACCAAAGCCGTGCCTGGGGTCACCCGACCCGAGATCACCGCCAAGCCCCTCATCGTTGATCCTTATGACCCACTTGCCCCGGTGGCGCTGCGTAGCACAGTTAGGCCCGCATCCACCGACAGGGTGTCGCAGGGGCCACTCGACAAGGCATACCTATTCTGGATCGTCGGTGCGAGCTGCGACGGTTGCACGATCGCCGTTTCGGGCGCCACGCATCCACGCATTGAGGATCTTCTCAACGGGCGGGTGCCCGGGCTTCCCCGCATTGAACTGGTTCACACCGTGTTGTCGGTGGAGTCGGGTGCCGAATGGACCGAGAACCTTCGGATGGCAGCCGAGGGCAAACTTGACGCACCGTACCTGATCGCCTGGGAGGGGTCGATCATGGACGAGACGGTCTCAGGCGAGTACGGATACTGGATGGGACTTGGCGAGGATCCCACCGACGGTCGCCAGATCACAAGCCTTGAATGGCTTGACCGCATGGCACCGGGCGCCGCGGCTGTCTTGGCCATCGGGACCTGCGCCTGCTGGGGCGGGATCCCGGCTGCCGAGAACAACCCGACCAACGCCATGGGTGTTATGGACCACCTCGGCAAAGACTATCGATCGGCTCTCGGGCTTCCGGTGGTCAACATCCCGGGCTGCTCACCGGTTGGTGACAACATCACCGAGACAGCTGCCGCGGCTCTGCTGTTTCTGAACGGTCTGGCACCTCTTCCTGAGTTCGACGAACTGGGCCGCCCCGCCTGGTTGTTCAACGAGACTGTGCACCGTCACTGCCCGCGCGCTGGCTACTACGAGGAGGGCGTGTTCGCCGACACTCCCGGCGAAAAGGAGTGTCTTGTTGAACTTGGTTGCTGGGGACCGGTAGTGCAGTGCAACATTGCCGAGCGCGGCATGGTAGACGGTCACGGCGGCTGCATGAACATGGGTGGCATTTGCATCGGCTGCACGATGCCGGGCTTCCCGGACAAGTTCTCGCCGATATATGAGCGTCCCCCGGGTGCGTTGCTGTCGACCAACACCAACCGTGTAATGGGGGGCTTCATCCGCAGGATGCGTCATCTCTCCCAACGCGACAAAATGCGCTCGCCGCGCTGGGACCAAACACGGGACCTACCGAGCGGTTGGGGCCGTTACAAGACGCAGCCAGTAGGCGCAGAACGCCTGATACATCGGATCTACGAGCGCAGACACCACGCCAAGTCCAGAGTCGGGTGATCACCGTGTGCTTCAAGAATCTGCCCATCACCTTCGACGAGAACGGCCGCGCCAGGCTCGCGGACGGTATGGCCGACCCCTATGCGGTCACAGTGGCCGAGCCACGTGATTACGTTCGTGGCCAACTCGCTCATCGCAGCGCGGGGGCTATGGCGGCACCACCGAAGCTTCGCGACTGGAACATCGACCCGGTCACCAGGGTTGCGGGCGCTCTTGCCGTGCACACGGTGCTTGATCTCGAGTCGAGAACCGCAGTGGAGGCACATTCGCAAGCGATGCTGTTTCGTGGTTACGAGGTGATCCTGGCGGGTCGCGATCCCCGCGACGCCATCGACATCTCAAGTCGTGCCTGCGGCGTCTGCGGCGGCGTGCACTCAACGGTGTCGTCGTTGGGAATCGAAATGGCGTTCGGTATCTGCCCGCCACCGCTCGGGGTCTGTGTCCGCAACCTGGGCGAGGTCGCCGAGATGTTTTATGACCATCCCCTGCATCTGGGTCTGCTGGCCGGGCCCGACTATTCCACGGCCATTGTGTCGGTCACCAATCCCGAACTCGTCCGCTCAGCCGAACAGACCCTCGCCGCCCACGCTGATGTGCACGGGTTCCGAACCGTCAAGGACATCATGGACGGGTTCAATCCTCTTGAGGGCTCAATCTACCTTGAGGCGCTTGAGTACACCCGTATCGCCCGCAAGATGTGCATGCTGATGTTCGGCAAGTACCCGCATCCCTCAACGCTGGTGCCCGGCGGCGTCTCTACCACTGTCAGCACCACCACTTTCAATGAATACTACGCCAACCTCGGCAAGATCTTTGACTATGCGAAGCGTCTGGCTGGTATCTGGGATGACATCTGCGACTTCTTCTTGGCCGCCGATCCCGGCTACGGTGATGTGGGGCTGCGTCCGAAGAACCTGATCCAGACCGGTATCTGGGACAACCCCGAGGTATACGACGCCACATATGCCAACATCAACACTTGGGGCGGGGCACGCTATTCGGCACCGGGGATCATCGTTGACGGTGAACTCGTCACCACCAAGATCACCGATATCAACATGGGAATTGAGGAGTTCGTTGAGCACTCCTACTACGAGGACTGGACCGCCGGACCACAGCGTTTTGCCACAGATGAACTCGGTAATCCGCTGTCGCCGTATCACGCATGGAACAAAGAGACTCTCCCCAAACCCGAAGGAAAGAACTTCAAGGAGAAGTACTCCTGGAGCACCGCACCGCGCTGGGACCGGATCTCGATGGAGACCGGAGTGGTGGGGCGCATGTGGACCACCGCCATGGCCCGTCAGCTCCCCGAGAACCCGTACCTGCAGGCCACCGGCGACGGCCTGCGGATCCTGTTGCCAAGCCACGATCTGCCTGAGACCGAACTCGTTTGGAAAATCCCGGACAAGCTCAACGCCTTTGAGCGCAACCGGGGCCGCGCCTACGGTGTCGGGTTCACCGCAGCGATAGGAATGATCTGTTTGATGCAGGCGTTCGAATACTGGCGCAAGGGAGACACTTCGGTGTCCACACCGTTCAAGGTTCCCCGTGACGAGCGGGTTTCGGTAGGGGTGTGGGAGGCGGGGCGTGGCTACCTCACCCATCACATGCACATGGACGGCGGGCGACTAGTCAACTACCAGATCAATACCCCGTCGACATGGAACGCGTCGCCCCGTGATCCTTTTGACGGGCCAGGACCCTATGAGGAAGCCATCGTCGGCACCCCGATCCTTGAGAGTGTCGCCGACGACGACATCAAAGGGATCGACATCCTGCGTGCTATCCGCAGCTTCGACCCGTGCATGCCGTGCACAACCCATCTCGACACCGGGCGAGGGATCATCACCCGTGAGGTGAATTCATGTGGGTGCACCCTGGAGTGAACGACACGAGGCTCCGGCTTGGTGTTGCTGGCGGAGATTCGCGGGGTATTGATGCCTGGCGTGACGATGGCGGGGTTCGCGCTGGCGACAACGTGGGGCGTGATGATGCTGGGGTTCGCGCTGGTGGCAACGTGGGGCGTGATGATGCTGGGGTTCGCGCTGGTGGCAACGTGGGGGGTGGTGATGGTGGGGTTCGCGCTGGTGGCAATGTGGGGCGTGATGATGCTGGGGTTTGGGCTGGCGACAACGTCGCGGGTGACGATGGCGGGGCTTGGGCTGGCGACAACGTCGCGGGTGACGATGGCGGGGTTCGGGCTGGTGGCAACGTGGGGGGTGGTGATGGTGGGGTTCGCGCTGGTGGCAACGTGGGGGGTGGTGATGGTGGGGTTCGCTCTGGTGGCAACGGCGGGCGTGACGAGGTGCTCGATGGTCTTCTCGGTGCAGGTGCCCGGATCCGTTCAGGTGATGAAGCACCCGCTGGCTGCGTACTGGTGGGAGGTATCGGGCTTCCCTGGCTGAGTGATCTGGATTTCGGGACTAACTGGCTGGTGCGTGCGGCCCAACTGTCCTGGCCAGCCCACGTCGTTCTTGAGGACCTTTCCTATGCCGCGCATCGTGTCATGCACCGGCTTCTTGAGCTTGAACCTCGCCGTGTGGTGCTCATCGGTTGCATGCCACGGCGCATCGACCCGGCGGGGACGATCCGTCGTTATGTACTAGGAGATACCGAACCTCCCGACGACGCCGAGGTGCACGATCGACTCGCCGAGGCGGTTGGTGGTGTGATCGATCTTGATCATACTCTCGCTGTTTGTCGACATTGGGGTGTGCTGAGGGCCCACACAGTGGTGATTGAGGTGGAACCGGCCGAGTGCAACTTCGGTTGGGGGTTCTCGGTTGCGGTGGAGGAGGCTGTCGGTGAGGTGCTCGCGTTGGTGCAGCGTGAGGTGGCATCGTGAATGGACCTGCAACGAACAAGGTCGAGCCTGTCCAGGCCGGGCGTGTCCAGGTAGAGGGTGTCAAGGTCGAGCGTGTCCAGGTCGAGCGTGTAGAGACACTTGAGTACGCGGGCATTCTCGACCGGGTCGCCGAACTCGCCGAAAACCTGCTTGAACGTGGTGAGCCTGCGGTGCGTAACGACATTGAGGAATTGCTCGATTGGCTCGACGCCTATCACAGGGAGGGTCTCGGACGTCTCGTCGAGATGGTTAGGGAATGGCGCGGGGAGTTGTTCTTGGAACAGGCCGCACTCGATCCTGTTGTCGGCGAGCTATTGGAGACGTACGGATTCGGTGTCGACGTGGATTCGGCAGCTGTTGACCGTGTAGTGCAGGCGGCCCTCGACGAGGTTCGTCCCTACATCCGCTCACATGGTGGCGAGGCGGACGTTGTATCGGTGATCGACGGTGTCGTTCATCTGCGGATGCGCGGCTCGTGTGATGGCTGCACGGGTGTGCCCGACACCGTGACACATCGAATTGAGGTGGCCCTGAGCGAGCATTGGATTGACTTTCGTCGGGTCGAAGTTGAGCCGTCCACGGCGGATCCGCATCCTCCGCCAGCGTCGGGCCAGGTCGTGACGGGTCTACAACTACGTTCACGCCCATGATTCCGCAGCGGGTTGTGGTTGAGCCGTCCACGGCGGATTCTCATCCTCCGCCAGCGTCGGGCCAGGTCGTGACGGGTCTACAACTACGTTCACGCCCATGATTCCGCAGCGGGTTGTGGTTGGGCCGTCCACGGCGGATTCTCATCCTCCGCCAGCGTCGGGCCAGGTCGTGACGGGTCTACAATTACGTTCACGGCCATGATTCCGCAGCGGGTTGTGGTTGGGCCGTCCACGGCGGATTCTCATCCTCCGCCAGCGTCGGGCCAGGTCGTGACGGGTCTACAATTACGTTCACGCCCATGATTCCGCAGCGGGTTGTGGTGCGGCGTCAGTCATCGACGGTTCAGGATCCTTACGCTGCGGAGTCATGGACTGACGGTTCTTCGGCTGCGGGATCGGGGTCCGATGTTTCGGGCTTGTGTTTTGCTGCGCGCGCTCTCGCTCAGACCCATCCGATGTCCGAGTCGGCGCTGCGTTACCGCCAGCAGGTGAACGAAACTGAACGCCTTCGCCAACCCGTGACCGAAGCTGCCGACTGGGCCGCCACGGCTCTGGTGGTTGGCTACTGCCTGCGCCGAACCGAAGAACAGGAGTTTCGCGACGCTTCAAGTACCGCTGCGACCACCGGGGGCGACCGGAGTGGGTCTCTTGACGCCCAGCGCAGGTTGAACAGGGAAAAACAGGCGACCACCGGGGTCGACCGAAGCGGGTCTCTTGATGCCCGAAGCTTGCCTGTGGACCAAGAAGAGGTCGCAGCGATCACCGATGCTCTGTGCGCAGGAGCGGCCGAAGAGGTGACGTTGCTGGCGCCCGAACTCACGCTCGCTGCACTCGATCGGCTCATCGCAACAGAACTCGACAAACGCAACGAGCACGTCCGTGAGCAACTCGATGCGCCAGCCTGGACCGAACTTGAGAACTACGTGGCGTGGTGGGTGGTTCACGGATACGCCGTTCGCGCGGCGGAGCCCGTAGGGCCGTGACGGGGCTTCGGGTCCTGGTCGCGGGTGTCGGCAACGTCTTAAACGGCGACGACGGCTTCGGTGTAGCGGTCGTCCAGCGGCTGTGCCGATATCAGATGCCAGAGGGTGTCGACGTCACCGAGACTGGCATCGGAGGCATTCACCTTGTTCACGAATTGATGAGCGGCTATGACGCTTTGCTCGTAGTGGACGCTGTCAACCGCAACAAGCCCCCGGGCACGGTCATGGTGATCAAAGCAGAGGTGACCGACGTAACCGCCTTGCCCACCCACGAACGTCACGACATGTTGGCCGACATGCACCTCGCCACCCCGGAAAGGGCACTCATGGTTGCGGGTGCTCTGGGAGTGCTGCCCGAGCGGACTTTCATCATCGGCTGCCAACCAGCGGAGACTGAGACATTGAGGCAGGAAATGACGCCCCAAGTGTCGGCCGCAGTGGAGGTTGCCGTCACTGAGATCCTGCGTTGCCTTGCCGATCTCGGATGTGAGGTCGCAGTCGACTGTAGGGATGATTCGGGCAGCGTTGCCGATACAGCGTTTGGGGGTACAGCCGTTGCACCCAGCTGTTGAGAACTCATCGGATCGTGCCGTTGTATCGTTGGAGGCTGAGCTGGCAGCAGTGAACATGAGCGCCGAACCCGAGCGTTGGGCGCGGACCGCTTACCGCGTTGCGCTCGCAAGAAGCGAGTCAATCGACCGGCCCGACCAATTTGCTGCGGTTCTGGGACTCCTCGAACGCGCAGGGCGAATACTCGGCCCGGCCCGTTCACCGCTGGAGCACAGCCGGATCCTGACAGCGGCGGCAAACTGCCATCGTGCCGCCGGGCGTGCTGATCAAGCTCTCGAATTGTTCCAAAAGGCCACCGAGCTCACCGAAAAAAGTGCCGAACCCGCAGAGCGGGCGGCATCGCTTATCAACACAGGATTGACCTACGTTGAGCTCGGCCACCCAGAGCGCGCCGTTGAAGTACTTGACCAGGCGATCGATCTGCTCGGTCTGCCGACCTCCGCAGAACGTGCACGTCTGCTGGGTGCTGCTCACCTGAATCGAGCCCAAGCCCATAGCTTCGAAAGTCCCGACCGCGCCGTCAACGACTACGAAGCTGCTCTCAAAGTCCTAGAGCCCGGGTCGCCTCAGGCAGGTATGGCAGCCCACGGTCTGGGGGCCGCTTTGCTGGAAGCTGATCAACGCAATGCTGCGCCCGAACGGATCGATCGCGCCATTGAAGCCTTCGGGCGTTCTCTCGCCATTTTGACGCCACGATCCCAACCGCTGCGTCATGGCATGGCCCGTCACAGCATCGCCTTGGCTTACGAGCGGCGAGACCAGCCCGGCGACCTCGCCCGCGCGTTACACGATCTCGAAGCAGCGATGACTCTGTTCGACCCGAGGCTTCACAAGCAGCACTGGGAACGTGCTGCGGTTGCACTGGCGCGCGTCGAACGTGAACTTGATCAACGCGACGGACGACTCGGGCGCATGGGCCACCTTATGAACCTGCTTTCGGTTGCCTCCGAGCAGGAAAGGCGAACGCTGATCCGCGACCGACTCGTTCGGGTTGCGTCGTTCGCGGCTGTGCGACTGCGAGCCGAGATCGACGCTATGACATCGGAGATGTGTCGACTCAATACCAGCGGTTATCGGTCTTTGTTGGCAGATTTCCTCACGGTACTGATGGAACTTCCCGACGTCGTCCTTCGCAGTGCATGTGCGTCGCTTGTGCTCGCTCACTCGCGGGTTCCCGATGGGCAAGAGCGTGACGTACTGCTTGATGAGTCCATCCATACCACTTTGTTTGGTCCTCAGAGGGTCAAGGTTCGTGACCTGCTCCGCTGTAATGGATGGAACCGTCCGTGACCGTATCGCATGAATTGCCTGGCCTCAAACCGGCCCTCAACCAGCTTTGGTAATGATTGCGCGTGTGTAGTTGGAACCGGGCCCCCAGCCACCGGCCACACCACTACTGCTGACCGCTTTTACCCTGTAGTAGTACTCGACGCCGGGTGTCAGTCCCGAAGTAGGGTCAACAAATAAAGCCGTGCTGGTATCGCCTAACTTGCGGTACGGTTGATCGGCTATTGCTGCACGTCGGTATATCTCATAGCTGGCAATATCACCCTGGGGGGACTCCCAGGACAACGCCACACCATCAGCGCCAACCACAGCAGTCAGGCCCTTGACAGCGGGAATGATTGCGTGTGCGTAGTTGGGTCCGGGTCCCCAGCCGCCGACCACATCGCTGGAACCAACGGCTTTTACCCGGTAGTAATACTCGACACCGGGCGTCAATTCCGAAATTGTGTCTTCAAACGATGCCGTGCTGGTATCGCCTCTCTTGCGGTACGGTTCACCTATAACTGCCGCACGTCTGTATACCTCATATTCAGCAACATCACCTTCCGGCACCGTCCATGACACAGATACAGCATCAGCATCAACCACTGCAGCAAGATCCTTAACGGCAGGAATGGCTGCGCGTGCGTAGTTGGGTCCGGGTCCCCAGCCGCCGACCACATCGCTGGAACCAACGGCTTTTACCCGGTAGTAATACTCGACACCGGGCGTCAATTCCGAAATTGTGTCTTCAAACGATGCCGTGCTGGTATCGCCTATCTTGCGGTACGGTTCACCTATAACTGCCGCACGTCTGTATACCTCATATTCAGCAACATCACCTTCCGGCACCGTCCATGACACAGATACAGCATCAGCATCAACCACTGCAGCAAGATCCTTAACGGCAGGAATGATTGCGCGTGCGTAGTTGGAACCGGGTCCCCACCCGCCAGCCAGGCCGCTAGAACCGATCGTTTTGACCCGGTAGTAGTATTCAACACCGGGCGTCAACTTCGAAGTGGGGTCTACAAACGAAGCTGTGTTGGTATCACCAACCTTGCGATACGGTTCACCTATAACTGCTGCACGCCGATGCACTTCAAAGCTAGCAACATCACCCGCTGGCACCTCCCAAGACAACGCCACACCATCGGCATCAAGCACTGCAGTAAGACCCCAAACAGCAGGCATCGAAACACCCGCAATCTCACTATCAGGCCCTACCATATCCAAATTGTTGACTGCTTTGACCCGGTACTCGTATTCCGTACCCGGGAGCAACTCTGCAATTGGATGATCAAACGAGTTAGCAGAAGTGTCATCGATCAGGCTGAAGGTTTCGCCCGTTGACTTCTTTCTGCGGTACACACGATAATTGTTTGCCCCCTCTGGCGGCGGCTCCCACGACAACCGGACGGTCTCGGACTCGACACCAACATCAACCTTTCGAGCAGCACTCGGCGGGGTTGGATCCTCTGTCAGAATCTTCACACCAAGATAAGCCTCTGTCTCCTCAATGACCGAAAAGAAGAGGTCAACAGTACCATCCTCAAGATGATTATGTAGGCTGTGAATTCCAAGGGCTAAACCCTCATGAGTGTAAAGTGGACTACCGCTATCACCGCCACGGGATCGGAGGTTCGGCCCCTCAACCATCACAAAGACCGGATCACAAACAATCCTATTCAATTCTTTGTCAAAACACCAACCCCTAGATGCGATGTTCGTTACCTCACCACATGAGACCTTAGTTCTAGAACCAGTCCTGCATACATATTCACCCAACATGTCAGCCCGCTTCATTATGCCAGTAACATCACATATCTCTTTGGCGTTCTCACCGCACCAGTAGTCATCTCGGAGATCATACGCAATACCAGCAGGGATCCGATTGAATTGAGCATCAGTCCTTGTGTCAGCCCAACCCTTCACATATGGAAGGTGTATCCAACCAACAAATGGACCACCGGGATGAAACTTTCCTTTATCAGGGCAATGACCTGCTGTAACGACCCCGTAGTCTCCCCCGATTTGCTTCGCTGCAAACCCGCTGGTACAAGCCTTGAAAGCAGCACCACCCAAAATATCGGTGATCTTCGTATCTTCGGATACATCCGTGGACTGTTGAAACACCTGTGCACCTGAAACTTTCACCGGCACACCAACATGACCTGTCCACAATTCAGACAACTCTCCGACTCCGTGTCCAGCACCGAATCAGCCATAGAATCCCGGGTGGCACCCGAACCCCGCCTAACCCGGCTAGGCACTGCCGGATCGATACCAACCTCAATTCCGTTGGCCTCCAAATCCACCGCGGAGAACACCACCCTAGAAGAACCCAACAAATCAGCCTCATCATCTCCAGCCAGACTCCGCGCCCACTCAGCAGCAAACCGACGCTCCGCTGCTTCCAACTCCCTAAGACTGTGAACCGCACCCGTACGGATCTTGACATCATCATGCGCGGCTGCGATCTGCCGCGCCTGCAGGCCCGGGCCTGCATCCCCGGTCAACCAGACCCACGCCTCAAAGCTACTGCCATGATCAATCCCCCAACCAGCCAACCGTGAAGCTTCAACCTCACGAATCGACGCCATCACAGCCTGCAACACGCTGATCCGATCCAACCGCCGATGAGCCTCCCCATACGATACCGAATAATCCCGTGCATAAGACTCCACCACCGGATTTATCGGTGTGGCATCAAAACCATCTATCCCAATCTCAAGGTCACCCATCCCGATCGCAGAAATTTCAACCGGTCCTGAGGGGGAAACCTCAACAGATCCGAACCACGACGACATTGCAATCACGAACGCCAGAGTCAGCATTCCAGCATTATGAATGATCCGTACTACGATTCAAACAACTCAGTCAAGACAGCTCACCTAATGAAGGCATCCGTTAGGCTCAAACCCCTCGCCGCGGCAAATGGCCAGCCTCCGATTTCCTGGTGAGGTGGCCCGGGTGCTATGACTTTTCGACATCCCACCAATTTAGGAATCCTACCAACTTAGGATTACAGGAGGTCCGAAAGAAGAACTGACAAAACGTACCGAGACCGCACCAACTACACCACTACTTGGACGACACGTTACCTGGGAGCGTCGGGTGCATCGGTACTTTGCTACACCAAACACACCACTACTTGGATGATACATCACCAGGTGGGTTCAGTGACTCGGCGATACGGTCGAGTTTCTCCTTGATCTCCGGGTGAATTTCGTCCTCTTTCATCAGGGTGGCTAGCTGGTATAAGTCCTTTTTTGGTGTGTACTTGCCGAAAGACTCCAAGAGAGGACCCAGGAACTCGGTACTTGCCTTGACCCGTACGAGCGAGACATGGTCTCCGAAGAGATCGGTACCGCGTGGCACCTGCATCCAGAACTTCTCATCCTTGATCGCGCTGGGTCGGGGTGGTGAGGGCGTGGGGTTCTGCGCCGAAGAATCCGATCACGCGAGCTGGCTCGGTTGCATCCAGGACGACCTCGGAGTGGGTGGCGACGATTATTTGGCCGCCGCGCTGGCGAGCGACCTTGCGAATCAGGTCGTACACCTGTTTCTGGAGGATGACGTGCTGATGCGCGTCGGGCTCGTCGAGAAGGATCACCGTGGCAGGGCGGGCATACAAGAACGCGAGCAGCAGAAGCACTTGCAGTGTTCCGCTCCCGGCGTTGGAGAGATCCAAGGGTCGTGTACAGCTCGGTTCTCGATATTCGCACACGATGTAGGGCTGACCCGGAGAATAGGAGGGCTTGAGCAACTCGATCCTGAATAGGTCGTGAATGTGGTTCTCTAAATCCTCCCATCCGTGCGGGCTTTTCTCAGCTATCTCCCAGAGAAGATTTCGCAGGATCTCACCCGGTCGCCCTTGGCCTACGAGCAGGTCCTGCATGCCCAAATCGTGTCGTGGTTCGTTGTGTTCGATACTGACGAGTGGGGGTACATACACGATCTTGAGCTTCTCAGCCGCTGGTGGCGGAAAGCTCGAGATGTCTTCGCGGTGGAGCTTCTTGCCATGCAGCGGCCGGACGTAGAGCAGTTCTGGATTGGCGTACTGAAACTCAAGTCCACAACTCCAATCCGTTCCATCTGTTGTTCCTTCGATGGTGATCTCGATCAACTTCGGTGATCCCGTTCCGCCGGAGACACGGCGGTCTTCCCACAAGAGATTCATCTCGCGTAGGGGCACCGGCGTGAACTCAGCGCGCGTTATGGCAACACCGGACCGTTTGGAAGCCTTGCTCTTGGTGTCTCCTCTGCGTTGAGCGATCCAGCGGTCGAGCCCGAACCTCCAGGCGACTATTGCTTGCAGAAAGGTGGACTTGCCTGCGTTGTTCGGTCCGGCGAGGACGACGGAATCAGCCAACTCGAGCCGGTAGTCGTGGAACCGTTTGAAGTTCTTTATCGTTATGTGCCGAATCACGGTTTCCTCTGAGCTCCTATTAGCTGAGATCTCACCTAGAAGGCAACGCTACCTGGTAGCAGACGACGCCGAGGTCAGTGGTATTGATGGGGTCCGGTGTCTCGGGTGCTTAGGCCGGGCGCAGATCGAAGCGCTCGACTATCTCAATGATCTGATTGGGCGCAGTCGCTCAGGCATATCTTCTCATCGGCGCACTTCCGGCGTAGATCTGAAAGCTCAGGGAGCACGAGGTTGTTTCGTCCTACCGAGAGAGCTAGATCGTTCGAATTGTATTCGTCCCAGTCAGGGGCACCCGGTGATCGTAGAATATCTAGTGCCGAGCCTTGGCTGGCGCTCTGAAGCGAGCCGAGCTTCGAGTTGCAGCAAGCGGTCCATGTGACATGTTCGGAATGCAGCGTGTAGAGCGGTAACGGAGTCTCTTGAATAGCAGACGTCATGTAACGGCACTCGCAGCCCTGAGATCGGTGTGGCACCAGCCAGACTCTGTTTACTACATCTAGTGCATCCGCTCGTGCACGAAGTAGGGCGAGCGGGTCCTTAATCCGACCCTTCAGTCAGCTTTGGGGATGATTGCGGGTGCGTAGTTGGGTCCGGGGCCCCAGCCACCGGCCACACCGCTACTGCTGACCGCTTTGACCCGGTAGTAGTACTCGGCGCCGGGTGTTAACCCTGAAATTTGGTCAACAAATAAAGCCGTGCTGGTATCGCCTATCTTGCGGTACGGTTGACCGGCTATTGCTGCTCGCCGGTATATTTCATAGCTGGCAACATCTCCATCTGGCACTGTCCATGACACAGATACATGGTCAACGCCCACCGTAGTGGTGAGCCCTCCAACGGCGGGAATGATTGCGTGTGCGTAGTTGGAACCGGGCCCCCAACCACCAGCCAGGCCGTTGGTTCCAACCGCTTTGACCCGGTAGTAGTACTCGACGCCGGGCGTCAACTTCGAAGTGGGGTCTACGAACGAAGCTGTGCTGGTATCGCCTATCTTGCGGTACGGTTGACCGGCTATTGCTGCTCGCCGGTATATTTCATAGCTGGAAACATCACCCTGAGGGGCCTCCCAGGACAACGCCACACCATCAGCACCAACCGCAGCGATAAGCCCTCCAACGGCGGGAATGATTGCGGGTGCGTAGTTGGGTCCGGGGCCCCAGCCGCCAACCACATCGCTGGAACCCACGGCTTTGACCCGGTAGTAGTACTCGACACCGGGCGTCAATCCCGAAATTGGGTCTTCAAACGATGCCGTGCTGGTATTGCCGACCTTGCGGTACGGTTGACCGGCTACTGCCGCACGCCGATGCACTTCATAGCTCACCACATCACCGGACGGCACCTTCCAGGATAAAGACGCACCATCGGGACCAACCAATGCAGCAAGATCCTTGACGGCGGGAATGATTGCGTGTGCGTAGTTGGAACCGGGCCCCCAACCACCAGCCAGGCCGCTGGTTCCAACCGCTTTGACCCAGTAGTAGTACTCGACGCCGGGCGTCAACTTCGAAGTGGGGTCTACGAACGAAGCTGTGCTGGTATCGCCTATCTTGCGGTACGGTTGACCGGCTACTGCCGCACGCCGGTAAACCTCATAACCCTTCACATCACCCTCCGGAACCGACCAAGACACAGATACAGCACCGGCACTAGGCTGAGCCTCGAGGTGGTCAACGGCAGGTATTGAGACAGTCGTAACTTCACTATCAGGTCCTACCATATCCAAATTGTTGACTGCTTTGACCCGGTACTCGTATTGCATCCCTGGGAGCAACTCTGCAATTGGATGATCAAACGAGCTAACAGAAGGGTTACCGATCAGGCTGAAGGTTTCACCCGTTGACTTTTTTCGGCGGAACACACGGTACCTATTTGCTCCCTCAGGTGGCGGCTCCCACGACAACCGGACGACCTTGGATTCGACACTAATATCAACCTTTCGAGGTGCACTCGGCGAGGTGGGATCCTCTGTCAAGATCTTGACGTCAAGATAAGCCTCTATCTCTTCAATGACCGAAAAGGCCAGGCGTAACGTGCGGTCCTCAAGATAGATACCGGAGCTGTGAACTCCAAGAGCTGTGCCCTTATGATTATAAAGTGGACTACCGCTATCACCGTGACGGATTCGGAGTTTCGGCCCCTCAACTGCAATAAAGACTGGGTCACAGACAAGTGCGTTCCACTGTCCATCATGACAGCGACCCCTATAGGCGATGTTCGTTACCTCACCACATGAGACCTTAGCTCGAGAACCAGTCATGCATACATATTCACCCAACATATCAGCACGCTTCATTATGCCCGTGACATCACACACCCTTTTGGCGTTCTCACCGCACCAGTAGTCATCTCGGAGATCATATGCAATACCAGCAGGGATCCGATTGAATTGAGCATCAGCTGTCTTGCTAGGCCAACCCTTCACATACGGAAGTTGTATCCAATTATTTGATGGACCACCGGGATGAAAATATCCATTGTCAGGGCAATGACCCGCCGTAACGACCCCGTAGTATCCGCCCACCTGCTTCGCTGCAAACCCGCTGGTACAAGACTTGAAAGCACTACCACCCAAGATATCGGTAATCGTCGTATCTACGGATACATCCGTGGACTGTTCAGACACCCGTGCTTCTAGGACTTTCACTGGTACACCAACATGACCTGTCCACACTTGAGACAACCGATCCGACTCCGGCTCCAGCACCGAATCAGCCATGGAATCCCGGAAGGCACCCGAACCCCGCCTAACGCGGCTAGGCATCGCCAGAGCAACACCAATCTCAATTCTATTGGCCTCCAAATCCACCGCGGAGAATACCACCCTGGAAGAACCCAACAAATCACCCTGATCATCCTCGACCAGACTCCGAGCCCACTCAGCAGCAAACCGACGCTCCGCTGCTTCCAGCTCCTCAAGACTGTGAACCGCACCCGTACGGATCTTGACATCAGAAAATCCAGCAGCGATCTCAGCAGCCTCATCGTTCGGAGGCGCGTCACCCACCAACCAGACCCACGCCTCAAAGCTACTGCCATGATCAATCCCCCAACCAGCCACCCGTGAACCTTCAACTTCACGAATCGTCGCCATTGCAGCCTGCAACACGCTGATCCGATCCAAACGGCGCTCAGCCTCATCAGCACTCACCGAATAGTCACGTGCATAGGACGCCACGACAAGATCAACCGAACGGCTCGGCGAAGGATCAACAACATCAGCAGTCGACTCAACAACGTCGCTCACCTGGGCTTGAGGAGCCTCAACCGACCCCGAAGAAGAAACGTCCGCCGACCCACCCAACCACAGCGACACCGCTGCTACCAGCCCCCGAACCCACACGCCACCCAGCATACCCATTCACGCAACCCGGCAAGAATGGACAAGCGAACCTCACAACCCGTGCCGCACCTCTAGCCCCTAGACGTCTGAGGAGGAGACTTCTGTCCGAGGTACAGCTCACGCTACGGTCCGGCGTTAGCGCCGATGCCCGAACCCATGACAACGCAGCGGTGATACCCTCAGGTGACGAAGGTCTGAGATTCCGAGCCCATGCGGCCAGCACGGGAGTCTCCATCCTACTGAGGTATTCGCGGCCAGCATTTTGGCCTGAAGTCTGGTTTGGATGAACTCGGTGGCTAAGAAGGCGCCAGCTTCGGTCCAAGTGACACTAGCCCGACCGGGCCGCCCGGCAGCCTTGCAACGCGCAGCTCTAACGGATGGAACTGTCATAATAGATGGAAGTGTTCAGTGACCGTATCGCATGAATTCCATGGCCTCAGTCACGGTCTTCAGTGGGCTATGGAATGACTGCGCGTGTGTAGTTGGGTCCGGGGCCCCAGCCACCGGCCACACCACTGGAACCAACCGCTTTTACCCTGTAGTAGTACTCAACACCCGGCGTCAACCCAGCAATCGGATCCCAATAATACGGAACCTTGCGCTGTGCAATCTCAACATAGGCTTCGCCCGGCCTCGCAACACGACGAAACACCCTAAAGCTAGCCACATCTCCGACCGGTTTCTCCCATGAAAAAGTTACACCATTAGAATACACGGTAGTCTTCAAACCTGTAACAGCGGGCACCGTTGATTGTACGTAGTTGGAACCGGGTCCCCAGCTGCCTACTACACCGCTGGAACCTACGGCTTTGATCCTGTAGTAGTACTCAACACCGGGCGTTAGTCCCGAAATTGGGTCAACAAACGAAGCCTTCTTGGTATCGACGACCTTGCGGTATGGTTGACCGGCTATTGCTGCTCGCCGGTATACCTCATAACCCTCCACATCACCGGACGGCACCGTCCATGACACAGACACAGCATCAGCACCAACCGCAGCGGTAAGACCCCCAACGGCGGGAATGACTGCGCGTGCGTAGTTAGGTCCGGGGCCCCAGCTACCGGCCACATCGCTGGAATCCACGGCTTTGATCCGGTAGTAGTACTCAACACCGGGCGTCAACTTCGAAGTAGGATCAACAAATGTAGTTGTGCTGGTATCTCCCGTCTTGCGGTATGGTTGATCGGCTATTGCTGCTCGCCGGTATATCTCATAGCCACCAATATCACCATCTGGCACTGTCCACGACACAGACACAGCATCAGCATCAACCACTGCAGCAAGACCCCCAACAGCAGGTATTGAGACAATCATAACCTCACTATCAGGCCCTACCATATCCAAGTTATTGACTGCTTTGACCCGGTACTCGTATTCCATCCCTGGGAGCAACTCTGCAACAGGATGCTCAAACGAGTGAGCAGAAGTGTCACCGATCAGGCTGAAGGTTTCACCCGTTGACCTTTTCCGGCGAAACACACGGTACTTGTATGCCCCCTCAGGCGGCGGCTCCCACGACAACCTGACCATCTTGGACTCAATCCCAACATCAACCTTTCGAGGAGCACTCGGCGGGGTGGGATCCTCTGTCAAGATCTTGACGTCAAGAAAGGCCTCTATCTCCTCAATCACCGAAATGACGATGCCCTCCGCGCCGTCTGACCAGACCAAGTGTAAGCTTCTGATTCCGTAAGCTGCACCCTCATAGTTGTACCATGGAGAACCGCTATCACCGCTTCGGGATCGGATCTCCGGCCCCTTAACTATGACAAAGACCGGATCACAGACAAATAAATCGCTCCACGTTTTTTCATAGCAAAGACCAGTACTAGCGATATGCGTTACCTCACCACATGACACCTTGGTTCGAGAACCAGTGCTGCACACATAGTCACCTAACATGTCGACACGCTTCATTATACCAGTAACATCACATACCTCTTCTGCGTTCTCACCGCACCAATAGTCATCCCGGAGATCATATGCAATACCAGCAGGGATCCGATTGAACTGAGCATCAACCCTCTTATTGACCCCACCTTTCACATAGGGAAGTTGTATCCAACTAACAAATGGACCACCGGGATGAAAATATCCATTGTCAGGGCAATGACCCGCCGTAACAAGCCCGTAGTCTCCTCCGATCTGCTTCGCCGCAAACCCACTGGTACAAGACTTGAAAGCAGCACCACCCAATATATCGGTAGTCCTTGTATTTGTGGATAGCTTCGTGGACTGTTGAAACGCCCGCGCACCTGAAACCTTTACCGGCACACCAACATGACCTGTCCACAATTCAGACAACCGCTCCGACTCCGTGTCCAGCACCGAATCAGCCATGGAATCCTGAACAGCACCCGAACCCCGCCTAACCCGGCTCGATACCGTCAGATCAACACCAATCTCAATACCATTGGCCTCCAAGTCCACCGCGGAGAACACCACCCTGGAAGAACCCAACAAATCACTCCGGTCATCTCCAGCCAGACTCCGCGCCCACTCAGCAGCAAACCGACGCTGCGCCGCCTCCAACTTCTTGAGGCTGTGAACCGCACCCGTACGGATCACCACATCAGAAAACCCAGCCGCGATCTCAGCAGCCTCATTGCTTGGTTGTTCGTCACTGGTCAACCAAACCCACGCGCCGAAATCCTCACCATGGTCAATCCCCCAACCAGCCAGCCGATCATCCTCAACTTCACGAATCGTCGCCATCGCAGCCTGCAACACGCTGATTCGATCCAATCGCCGCTCAGCCTCATCAGCACTCACCGAATAATCGCGCGCGTACGACTTCACCACAAAGTTCGCCGAATGACCCGGCGAAGGATCAACAACATCAGCAGTCGACCCGACAACGTCGCTCACCTCGGCTTGAGGAGCCTCAACCGCCTCCGAAGAAGAAACCTCCGCCGACCCGAACCACAACAAGCCCGCTGCTACCAGCCCCAAAACTAGCACACCACCCAACATACCCATTATCGCAACGCGGTAAAACGCCGATGACCGAACCCCCATGAGAGCACATATCGGTGAAGCCCTCAGGTGACGAAGCTCTGAGACTCCGAGCTCATGCGGGCCTGCACAGGAATCTCCATCCCAACTGAGGTATTCACAGCCAGCATATCGGCCCCGGCCCGTCCGCCCGCCCCGGCAGGCGTGCGCCGCCCCTCGCTGTAATGGATGGAACCGTCTGTGACCCTTAGGTGGTTGCGGCGTGGCAACCTTGAGCCCCTCGCCCCCCGGCTGTAATGGATGGAGCCGTCTGTGACCATGACGTCAACAGATCGGCAGATCTCTCGGTCATCATTGGGACATTCCCGCAAAGTTTGATCTGATTGCACCATGCAACAGCACAGCGACGATCTGATTTGTTTAGACAAGCCCCGTCCTCACACCACCGTGATCACAATGAACCGGCCCGAGCGCATGAACTCAATGGCCTTTGACCTGATGATCCTGCTGCATGAAGCGTTCGAGCAGGTCGGTGCTGACAACGACACGACCTGCGTTGTGCTAACCGGTACCGGAAGCGGTTTTTGTTCGGGTGCGGACACCAGCGGCGATTCCACCCCGCCGCCAAACATCAACAACATGACCCTGACCCGAATCGCAACGAAAGCGATGACCGTGCTCGCTGATCTTGTGCCAGCCATGCAACGAATGCCTCAACCCGTGATCTGCGCGGTGAACGGCGCGGCGATTGGTGGCGGCATGTGCCTCACGCTGGGCTCCGATATCCGGATCGCCGGTGAATCCGCCTATTTTCGGGCCGCGGGGATCAACAATGGGCTGACTGCCACCGAACTGGGGCTCAGTTTTCTACTTCCCCGCGCCATCGGATCGTCGAGGGCGTTCGAGTTCATGCTCTCCGGACGCGATATCAACGCGGCCGAAGCCGCGGTTATCGGCTTGGTGTCCAAAGTGGTACCCGACGATGAACTGCTCACTGAGGCACTGGACCTCGCTGAGCAAATCAACGGTTGGAGCACCCAAGGAACCGCTCTCACCAAGCGCGTGATGTGGGCCGGACTCGAGACGGCCAGCTTGAGAGCTGCGATCGAACTGGAGACACACACGCAGCTCTTCGTGCGCTTAACCACCAACAACTTCGAAGAGGCTGTGCGGGCACGCAAACAGGGTCGTCCCCCGGTATTTGAGGACTGACATCGCACTGCGGGGTGGCATCGCACTGCGGGGTGGCATCGCACTGCGGGGTGGCTATAGGTGATTCTGTTCGCCGTGAACTTGTTCGCTCGAGCTAGTTTGTAGGCGTCAGGTGTTATCGGGCCCGGCGTCAGCTATCGGCTGAACATGTGTTGTCGGCATCGAGTTCGCCAATAATGTCAACAAGGGTTCCCAGGCAGTCGAGTCGTTCATCCAGCGTGTCACCCGATGGCGTAACCCGCAGGACGTTGATCCCGCAGTCGCGGTATTCGCGGAGTCTGCGGAGGATCTCGGTGCGCGGTCCGATCAGGTTCTGCCCCAGGCCTATTTCGATCGGTACCCGTTCGCCAGCCGCTTGGCGATCACCGGCGAGCCAAAGACGTTGAACCTCGGCCACGTCCGTGCCGTATCCCTGTCGTTCGAAGGCGTTGTTGTAGAAGTTCGTTTGGGCCGAACCCATCGCACCGAACGTGAATGCGAACCCGGCGGCGTGACGCCGCCCCGCCTCGGCCACATCGTCGGTGATCTCGCAGCCGACCGACACGCTCAATTCCAGATCCGAAAGTGATCGCCCGGTTGTGGCGGCACCCGCTCGGAGCTCGTCCAAGAAGACGTCTGCGGTCTCACAGAAGAAAGAGTTGCCGATCCAACCGTCGGCGAGGGCTCCAGTGAGCCGAAGGTTGACGGGACCCAGCGAAGCCAGATGTATCGGAAGACTCACATGACGCGCGCCGAAACGTAGCGCCTTGCCTTCAGCACCGGGAAGCGGAATTGTATGGAACTCGCCTTCGTATACAAGGCGCTCCCCGCGACAGATCATCCGCAGGATCTCAATCGTTTCGCGGGTTCTGGCGACGGGTTTGGCGAATTCGACGCCGTGCCATCCCTGTATTACCTGCGGACCGCTGGATCCCAGACCCAACACGAACCGTCCGCCGGATAGCTCCTGCAAGGTCATTGCTGACATGGCGATCATGGTCGGCGAGCGCGTCCCGATCTGGACGATTCCCGAGGCGAGCCGTATCCGTTCCGTGACCACTGCCGCCGCAGCGAGCGGGGTCAGTGCGTCGTAGGCCCAGAACTCTGGAACCCAAACGGAGTCAATCCCGAGGCGCTCGGCCTCAATCACATAGTCGAGCCCTTCCCGGTTGATCGGCAACCCCCAGACACCGAGCTTCAGGGTCACGTCGACTCTGCGAGCTGTTTGATTCCTTGCAGCGTGCGGGTCATGTTGGCGTGATGCTCGCCGATGCGGCGGTGGATGACACGAGGTTCCATCTCCACCGGCAGCGACGCGATTGCAGCCGTTAAACCCGAAGGGCCGGGCCCTATGGTCATCTCGAACCGGAGCACGACGCCTTCACCTGTGCGTGCTTTGTCTGCTTCACGTGTGTGTGCTTTGTCTGTTGGTGTCAGCGTGAACCACCAACTCGCTCCTGGGTTGTTGGAATCGCTGGTGGCCCAGCCGAACACCTGGTTGTGTTCGAACCGGTTCACGAACAAGTCGACTTCCCATTCGCCGATTGCGTCGTGGCGGTTTCGGCCACGAAACACCGATCCCAGAGCTGGGCCTCCTGAGACCCAGCTAGCGCCCAGGAACTCTGTCGAAAACGCCGATGGTGCGTTGATGTCGGTGACGGTTGACCACACGGTGGATATGTCGGCGTCTATCAGCGTTTCGACCCAGGTCCCCGGTCCGTCGGCCAGTGTTATCGGGTCGCTCGGGAGGCGCCGAAACGTACGCACGATGCCGTCGTTGCCGATCGTCTCGGTGCCGGACTCGGTCATGGCGTTCTCCTTTTCGGTGGCTCGAGCTGCCTGGCGCGGTGTGAATGTTGTGTCGCTGTAGTACTGGGGTGATTCGGCGTGGTCATGATCGGCTCCTGGGGGTCATGGGTGGGCAAGACTCGGTCATGGCGTTTTCGTTTTCGGTGGTTCGAGCTGCCTGGCGCGGTGTGAATGTTGTGTCGCTGTAGTGCCGGGGTGATTCGGCGTGGTCATGATCGGCTCCTGGGGGTCATGGGTGGGCAAGACTCGGTCATGGCGTTTTCGTTTTCGGTGGTTCGAGCTGCCTGGCGCGGTGTGAATGTTGTGTCGCTGTAGTGCCGGGGTGATTCGGCGTGGTCATGATCGGCCGCTCGGCGGTCATGGGTGGGCAAGGTAAGGCTTGAGTGCGGTGACAATATGGTCGGGGAAGCGGGTTGGTTTACCTTCGGTGGTCACCATGGCGGCGCGCACATCCTGGGTGGCGATCAACTCGTCTCCTCGCCAGAGTCGTTGTCGCCAAAGCGATGTCACCCGACGGAACTCCAAGATCTCGGTCTCGATTGTCAAACTGTCGCCCTCACCGGCGGATGCCAGGAACTTGGTGTTGATCTCCGACACCAAGATCGTGAGCCCGCTTTGTCGCATGGAGCCAAGCCCGCAGCCGACCTCGCTGAGCAACACCACCCTGGCGGTCTCGAAATATCCGACATAGACCGAATGGTTGACGTGGTTGTACGGATCGAGTTCGTAGAATCGGACGTCGACAACATATCTATGGGCCATGAACGGTGACGCTACCCGTCTCCGTAGTGTCGATCGACAGCTGCGGCACTTGAGTTGCGCAGCGAACCGCAACGGTCTTGTTGAGGCGGGTGTATAGCGTCTCGGTAGTGTCGATCGACAGCTGCGGCACTTGAGTTTGCGCAGCGAACCGCAACGGTCTTGTTGAGGCGTGTGTGTATGGCTACGCTCCTGAGCTATCGCTAGACCCGCTGACGTTGGTTGGGTGTGACTCGCCGGAATTCTAGGATCGCAGCGAACCGCAGCGGTCTTGTTGAGGTGTGTGTATAGCTGGATCGGCGTTCGCGACGTAGGTGATTCGATTGATCCCGCAAGGCCGCGGTTATTGCGGGCCGCGGTTATTGTGATCACATGGCCTTCGGTCGGGGCGACCACTGCAACGAGGACGACCGCAACAAGGACCACTGCAACGAGTGGGGTCCTTTGCTTGATGAGTGGGGCTCGTTGCTTGATGCTGGTGTGCTTGATGTCGCCGTTGACGGTTCATTGGTGCTGGTCGGTAACGGCACCGCCAATGGTCCCAGTGATGCTCCAGCGCTGCGCTGCGCCGACACCAACCGTGCGGCTCGTGCGAGAAGCCGGGCAACTGGACTACGCTCAGCGAGCAATGCTAAGGTGAGTTCGGTCTGAATTGGGGCTGGGCGAATTGCTTTCCTGCCCGTCCTTGCGAGAGAAGAAACGAGACGATCATGAGAAAGTTATTCACCGCATTGTTGGGGTTTACCTTGGTATTGTCCGTTGTCAGTCCTGTCATGGCAGCGGATCCGTCGGTTGAATCGAATCCTGAGGCGCACACTATATCAGCTACCGACGCTGGCAAACTGTCAGCTCATTGGGCCCGATTTTACGACCTATGGGTTGACTTAGTCGAACATGAACAATGGCCTGATGCTGCGTCCGACTGGAGAAACGATATCCTTGAGCTACTAAAGGGTGCAACGGGTTTCCAATCTCAATTGGAAGGTTTAATCATAGATTACTTTCGATACAAGATTCAAAATAGTTTCAGATTAGAAGTTGATCGGTATTCTGCGGCCGGGTATATATTGAATTTGAGAAGTGTCCCGGATGCTGCACACCGACAAAGAACGTATGACACGCTTGCTGCCCCCTGGCCTAAATCAAGATATGACGAGTGGGTGTCCTTTTACAACAGTTACAGATCATCTCATTACGCGATGGCTCCGAGGGTCACGAAGTATGCAGATCATGCTCGACTGTCACAGGATCACAAGAATCTAGCGCAGTTCGGTGCTGAAGTTGGTCATCTCCTCGGTCTGCACGCAAAGCTGAAGGAAGAGATTCCGTCCCGTATGGTTGGAGATTTCACGGCCGTGAGCACTAGATTATACGAAGATGTAAAGGTCATTTTTGATGAAGTAGTTGGTGCGTCAAGCGGGCAGTCACAGGCAGCGCTGGACGCATTGTTGAAGGGTGAGCCCCGTCACACCATCTACAGTACTCTTGGCAGCCCATGGCCACGTTCTCGCTGGATTGTATGGGATCAATTCTATAAGGCCTTCACCAAGGTGACACGTTAGTCGCCCCTGAGCCATCGCTAGACCCGCTGACGTTGGTTGGGTGTGACTCGCCAGAATTCTATAATCGCAGCGAACCCGGGTGGACTTGTTGAGGTGTGTATATGAGCTGGATCGGCGCTAGACGCAGGTGATTCGATTGACCCAACAGGGCCGCGGGTATTGTGATCACATGGTCCACGTTCCGGGCGACCATTGCAACGAGGACGACCGCAACGAGTGGGGTCCTGTGCTTGATGAGTGGGGCTCATTGCTTGATGTTGGTGTGCTTGATGTGTTTGATGTCGGTGTCGACGGTTCATTGGTGCCGGTCGGTAACAGCACCGCCAATGATCCCAGCGATGCCCGAGCGTTAACGACCGAAGTCATCGAGGCCCTTCGTGAGGTTCGTGCGCGACCCGGATACCGACTAGGGGCGGGTACGGATCGGTTGGCGAGGCAGGGACGCAAAGAGGAGATTTCTCAGCCTGTGCTGGTACGGCCCGGCGCGGCGCAACGGGTGATCAACCGAGGCGAGCTGTTCGACGAGCCGATTCCCGCCCTTGATGTTGACCCCGATTCAAGAGTGTGTGACGGCGACAGCTACACTTGGAATGCGACGTTGCGATCCGGCCGCTTCGCCCGTCGGTCCGCTTGTTTGTATCTGCATCCGACCCCGTCGGCCAATGTCAGCATTCTTGAGTTGATTCCGTCGGGTCGCCGACGCTTAGCCCGGCGTAGGTTCGTGCGCCGTGGCGTGAGGGCGGTAGATACGCTTGGTCGTCGGCTGCGACGCCTGTCGGTCAGTGATGCGGCGGCGCAGGGCACCTAACGATGCAACAAGAACCCAGGAGGGAACCCGATGGCATATATCCCTGTTAGTCTGACCGAGCTTGCAGCAATGGACGGCCTTGAGCACTGGGGTGTTTTCGTTGATGGCGCCCTTCGGACTGAGTTCATGGCTTCTTCTTTCGCCGCAGCCGGTGAGTTGGTGATGGCCTTCGCGGCGGAGGCCGACAACGCCAATCATCATCCCGACATTATGGTTCGCTATCCCGGCCGCGTTGAGGTTTCGCTTAGCACCCACGCGATCGACGGTTTGTCGATGCATGACGTGGAGTTGGCCCGCAGCTACTCGCAGATGGCCTCCGAGCGTGGTGCCCTTCCGTACCTGTAAGCGTTCTGCCCATGCTCATGTCGGCTGCGATGAGGGGCCCGTGGCGGTCCGAACCGGTCGTTTCTGAACACAGCAGGTACTTGTAGGCGCCCTGTGCTTGCTCATAATCGGGCGGGTGAGGGGCCCGTGGCGGTCCAATCCGGTTGTTGGCTGAACGTTGACTGAACACCGGTACCTGTAGGCGCCCTGCCCATGCTCATGTCGGCTGCGATGAGGGGCCGCCGCGGTCTCTACCCTTGACACTCAATGATGAGGGTTCAGTAATCTCCAGCGTCAATCCAGTAGCTAGCGTCAATCCAGTAGCTGTCTTTCGGGGTAGATGTCGTTCGGGGCAATCGTTGTTCGGAACAGCTGTCGATCCAATGGCTGTCGTTCGGGGCGATTAGGTTCGGATTTCACCGTCTACTCGCACTCTTTTCTTGAGGACCGATGTCACACTTCTATGAAGCCTTGGAACGGATCCGCGACGATTCTCGAACCAGGGTCGTAAAGGGTCGACGGTTTGAGCGGTTAATCCGTGCGGCGCTGTGGAACCACCCCGGCGAATATGGCAGGGCCAGGTTTGCGCACCTCTGGTTGTGGCAGGACTGGCCGGACCGGGACGGGTCCGACATCGGTATCGACATTGTGGGGCAACAGACCGAGGAGTACGGCGGTGGTCTGTGCGCCATCCAGTGCAAGTTCTACGACAACGCCACGGTATCCACCCGGGGAATAGAGTCGTTCCTGTCAGCCGCCGCGGGCGACCGATGGAAGGCCCGCATCTTGGTGGCCACCACCGGATACAGCCTTAACGCCACCAAGAAGCTGCTTGATTCGAGCACCCAGGTAATCTCAGATCACGATCTTGACGCCTGGCCGGTCGGGGATTGGCGTCAATACATTGACGATCCCGAGTCGATCCTGTTTGATGTTGCTCGCCACGAGCCCCGAACTGATCAACAGCAGGCTCTCGACTCGATCCGCAAGAAACTGTTCGACCCATCCGCTGTGGACAGGGGGCGGTTGATCCTGCCGTGCGGGACCGGCAAGTCGGTGGTGGCGCTCTGGGCCGCCGAGGCGAACGTGAAGCTGGGAGGCCGGGTCTTGTATCTCGTGCCGTCCATTGCGCTGATGGGTCAGACCATGCGCGAATGGGCGGCTCAGCGCCATCCCGACATCACGCATCGCTATCTGGGTGTCTGCTCCGACGTCAGAGCCGGTCGATCAAGCGAGGACGCAGATCTAACCGAGTTGGCGATGCCGGTCACCACCGACGTGGCCAGCATCGTCTCGGAACTGAAACGAGAGTCGCCGGAGACCCTTACCGTTGTGTTCAGCACCTACCAATCGCTGCCCAGGATCGCTGAGGCACAGCATTTGGGGGTCCCTGGTTTCGATCTGGTGATCTGCGATGAGGCACACCGAACCACCGGCGTGGAATCCGATCACAAGAAAGACGAAGGCCGCGCCTTCACGATGGTTCACAACGGGATCGACGCCTGTAAACGTCTGTATATGACGGCCACTCAGCGCATCTACACCGAAGCCGCTAAGGGCAAAGCACGCGACGCCGGGGCCGATTTCTACTCCATGGACGACGTCACCGTATATGGGCCGATTCTGCACGAGATGAGCTTCGGAGCCGCTGTCAAAAAGGATCTGCTCACCGACTATGAGGTGGTGGTGATCGGGGTGGACGAGCAGTCCGGCATCGAGCACCTCAGCGGGTACTGGAAGCACTGGACCGAGAAAACATCCGAGCAAGCCGGGTCAGGCTCGGGCATGAACAACGGATCTGGCGGTCCCGAGGGCCGGACTGAAGCTGAGGGAACCGAAGCCGAGGTAGCAGACGCCCGAGGGACAAAGGGCCCGGGGGCAAAGTCCACGAACGAAAAGGCCAAGGCCAAGGCCAAAGCCAAGAGCGTGGACACCCAAGACTGGATACGGCTGCTGGGATGTTGGGACGCCCTGGCCGATCCCTACACCGTTGGCGTGCAACGCAACCGCCCCACCGGGACGCGTCACCCTCTTCGTGCATGCAGGCGAGCTATCGCCTTCACCAACACCATCAAGGCCTCAAGGCTTGTTGAGGAGCACTGGCGAGGGGTCGTGGAGTGGACGCAGTCCGAACGCGCTGAGCAGTACCGGGGTCACGACACTTTGGCGTTGGACGTGGTGCACATAGACGGTCAGATGAACGCCTATGACCGCAGCAAACACCTCGGGTGGTTGAGACAGGCCCGTGTTGGCCAGGTTGATGGTGATGGCAACGACGATGACGAGCGCGGGGCGCGGTCCAGTGTTGGTCAGGTTGATGGTGATGGCAACGACGATGACGAGCGCGGGGCGCGGTCCAGTGTTGGTCAGGTTGATGGTGATGGCAACCATGGTGATGAAGAGTTCGAGGCGCGGTCCCGTGTTGGCCGAGTTGATGGTGACGGCAACGACGATGACGAGAGCGGGGCGCAGGCCACCACCGGGCGCGCTGATGGCCACGTCGGGGCTCGGGTGCTCACCAACGCCCGTTGCCTCACCGAGGGTGTGGACGTTCCCGCTTTGGACGCGGTGTTGTTCATGGCCCCGAAGCGTTCCGACATCGACATCGTGCAGGCTGTTGGGCGAGTCATGCGCCGTTCCGAGGGCAAGCACAAGGGCTACATCGTGTTGCCTGTGCTGGTTCCCTCCGGGTTGACCATGGTCTCTGACGAGGTGCTGAGAGGGACGGATTTCGATCAGGTCTGGCGGGTGTTGCGGGCGCTGCGAGCCCACGACGAGCGCCTCGACACCTACGTCAATTCGGTGAAGTTGGCCCAGCAAGCACCGATCACGATCATCGACCCCGCCGATAGCGGTGCCGAGGACGGCACAGACACGGACCGGGACACGGTACGGGTCGTTCAGCAAAGCTTTGAGGGTCTGCTACCTGAGGTGGCTTCGGTGCTGGTGGACAAGGTGGGTGATCGTCAGTACTGGCCTCGCTGGGGCAAAAGCGTTGCCGAGGTGACCCGGCGCATTGAGGGTCGGATCTCCGAACTAGTGAAGACCGACGATCGGGCATCCGAGTCGTTCATTCGGTTCAGGTTGGCTATGGGCGAGACGCTGCACAGCGAAGAAGTGTCCGAAGCAGATCTCATTGCGATGCTCGCCCAGCACATCGCCACCCTGCCGGTGTTTGAGGCGTTGTTCCGACGTTGGGAGTCCACCCTCAACCCGATTTCGTGGGCCATGAAGACAATGCTCGCTGAGCTGGTCGGCGACGACGACTCCCATGGTTTGGGCAACGAGATCGAGAGCCTCGCACGCTTTTATGATCAGACGCGGTTACGGCTCGGTGACATCTCCGACTCCGACGCCCGCCTCGAGGTCCTCGACAGCCTGTATGAATCGTTCTTCAAGCACGCTATGCCTGAAGCCACGGGACGGCTCGGTATCGTCTACACGCCTGTCGAGATCGTTGATTTCATCCTCCGCTCCGCCGACGCGGTTTGCCTTCAGGAGTTCGGTCTGGGTTTGACGAACTCCGACGTCCACGTGTTGGACCCGTTCACCGGCACCGGCACGTTCTTGAACCGGCTGCTCACCATCGGAGCCGACCCGGACAATATCGACACTGACTATCTGATCACAGACTCGGATCTTGATCGCAAGTTCGGGGCCGAGCCCAATGATGTGGGTGCGCAAAGGGTGGCACCTGATACCGAGCGCTCATTTCGTAGCGAACCCGAGGGCCAAAGCACTGAGGGTCCACAACCCGAGCTGCACGCGAATGAGATCGTGCCGTTGGCGTATTACATCGCTTCGCTCAAGATTGAGGAGGCCTACCGGCAACGCAGCGGCGCGACCGGCGCGTATCAACCGTTTCGCGGTTTGGCCCTGGTGGACACCTTCCATGAGGCAGATCCACCTCAGCAGCGCTTCACCGCGCCGGGTCTAGCCGACAACTCCCAACGGGTTGCTCAGCGAAGGAACCTTCCGCTGCGGGTGATAGTCGGTAATCCGCCATGGTCGGCGGGACAGAAATCGGCTGGCGACAACGCTGCCAACACCCGTTACGACAAGGTGGCGCAAAGGGTGCGCGAAACCTACGGAGCCAAACAAACCGAAGTTACGGGTCGCTCAGCGGGAGGCAGTGCGAGCGGGAACCTGTATGTGCAGGCGATCCGCTGGGCCTCGGACCGCCTTGATAACACCCGTGGCGGGATTGTCGCTTTCGTGCACCCGAACTCTTTGACTGACGGTGTGTCGTTGGCCGGGATGCGGGCTGCCATACGCGAGGAGTTCACCTCGGCGTACGTGCTGAACCTCCGCGGTGACGCCTACAAGCAGGGCACCCAGTTCGAGCTTGAAGGCGCCAAAGTGTTTGGCAGCGCGTCCCGTAACGGGGTGCAGATAACGGTTCTTGTGCGCAACCCGAACGCTGCGGGGGGGGGGTTGCGGTATGCCGAGACACCGGACCGTGCCAGGCGATCCGAGAAGCTCGCCTGGCTATCCGAACTCGGCGATGTCACCTCGGCGCGTCTCACGGTGGTACCCGACAATGCCGGTCACGACTGGCGCAACCTCAGCGACGCCAGCTTCGAGCACTTGTTACCGGTATACGCCACAGGCAGAAAAGCCAAGCCAGCAGCGTTTGATGATCATGCCTCGGGGGTCAAGACGAACCTGGACCACTACGTGTACTCCTTCAGCCGTACGAAACTGATCGAGCGGGTCCAGATCCTGATCGACGAATACGAATACGCCCGCCGCCGGGTGCAGCAGGGACTCCCAGCAGAGACAGCTATGGCATCTACCAGCCTCAGCGACATCAAATGGACCGACACACTCAAGCAATCGCTGCGCAAGAACCGTCAGATAGTTTTTGATGAGTCCCGGATACGCCAGTGCCTGTACCGGCCGTTCGTCAAGCTCTGGCTCTACGAAGACGCCCGCATCCTGTCATCAGTCAAGACCATCTCGGCGATGTTCGGACCCGATGACGTCGCTGCGGGGGGGGGGGTACTCATCACCTGCAACTCCAACAAGGCGGTCTTCGGAACCGTGGCCACCACGACACTTCCCGACCTCTGCGGAGCCGGAACCGTCCAAGCCAGCCGATTCGTACCTCGAACATGGAGACGATCCTGATCATGAGAGACCAGCAGCTGTCGTTCGGGATGCTGGCGAACAGCATCATCCACGATCTTCACGTGACGGGGCGGCCGACGCGTTGTCTCCCGAGGCTGAACCGAAGATGAACCCCTCCGCCCCCCCCCCCCCCCAAAGAAAAACAACCCCAGGAGCGATACTCGTCAACCTCACACGGCAGATCCCGTTCGGGTTCGTCGCCACCGATCAGCTCTTCGATCTCTGCGCCACAGGACGCCAGACCCGCGCCCTGCCGCGATGGAAGCGATCCTGATGACCTCACGGTCAAACAGGACCATATTTTCCGCACTCGCAACCAGGGTGATCCCGAACCTGTGCGCGGCGGGAAGCAATCAGCCCTGCCAGTTCTTCCCGAGAACGAAGCGATCCTGATGACCTCACGGTCAAACAGGACCATATTTTCCGCACTCGCAACCAGGGTGATCCCGAACCTGTGCGCGGCGGGAAGCAATCAGCCCTGCCAGTTCTTCCCGAGAACGAAACGATCCTGATGGTCGCTCCGTCCAACCGCAGCCGTCCCGGCTTGCTCGCAGCCGCCATCTTGGCAGACCTGCATGCCCTGGACCCCGCCGTTCGTGTCGCACCCCGCGAGCGCAACCGGCCAAGCAGGCGCGACCGGCCAACCGTCCGATGATCTCGGCGTTGGCTGCTGTCGGCCACACTCAGCTAGCGATCCGGAGTTGATACCCATGAGCGACACCCTCGCCCTTGAAGGTGTTCACCCCGCCGATGGCTCCAAAGACAACGTCTCCGACTGGGCGTTAAGCCGGTTCGTCGACCGCTACGGGACACACGTCACCAAAGACGACGTCTGGGAATACCTCTACGGCGTGATGCACGCCGCTGACTGGCGTGCGCGTTACGCCAACGACCTGCGGCGAAAGCCTCCCCGGGTGCCTTTCGCCGATGACTTCGAGGCGTTCCGGGGCGCCGGACGCGAACTCATGGATCTCCACATCGGTTATGAAACAGTCGATCCGTGGCCGTTGCCGTGCTTCGTTGATGGCGAACCCGACCACGTCGACGCCGAGCCCGCCGCCTACCGAATCGACAACAGGATGCGGTGGGGCAAAGGCCCAGACGGCAAACGCAGCGATAAGACCGTCCTGGAGATAAACGACCGCTGCCAACTCAGAGACATCCCAGCCGACGCCCACGGCTATGAGGTGTCGGGGCGAACCCCTCTGGAGTGGGCCATGGCGTCCATTAGGCACAAGCACGACAAGCGATCCGGTATCAGCGACGATCCCAACGGCTGGCACGTCTGGGATGATGACCCGTACCAACTGCTCGAACACCTGCGTCGCCTCGTAACCGTGTCCGTGCGAAGCACCCAGATCATCACCGGTCTTCCGCCTTGCATGCCGCCGGAACTCCCCCGCTGACCATCATTAACGGTGTTGCGCTATATGACGCAGCATGGCAAAATCAGTAACAGTCACGCGAGAGGGAGTCACGGTGGAAGACCTGCAGGCCATTCTCGCCCGTAGTCGCCAACGGTCACATTATTCACAGGACGCCGTTGCTGGGGCTCTAGGGGTGAGCCGGGCGATGGTCTCCTACTGGGAGACAGGCTCGCGTACTCCGAACGATCGCCAGTTGAGCGGCTTGGCGCGCCTCTACGGAGTCCAGCTGACCGACCTCATCAAGGGTCGCGATGTGGAGCCTTCCGGTGTTGATCTCGCAGCGATGTTGTTGCGCTCCGTCCCGACAGTAGACCCCGAGGCGGTGCCCGGAATCCGCGACTTCGTCCGGTTCCTTGACCGCTACGCCGAACTGTCGCGCGTGATCAAGACACCCATACGAGGTTTGACCCAGAGCCCGTTCGTGTTCCGCTCTGAGTTCACCGGCAAGGACGACATCCGTCGCAAGGCTGAGGAAGTGCGTGCACACCTCGGGCTCGGCACCGGCCCGATAGCCGATCTCGATCCCGTATGCGAGCGGCTGGGCATCACCGTGTATCGTGCTTCGCTCGGTGGCGATCTTCAGAGGGTGCCATCGGGTGCGTTTCTCCATCACCCCGAAGTGGGATTCGCGATCGTGGTGAACCTGGACATGACTCCAGGACGACGAAGGTTCACGCTCGCTCACGAACTCGCACATGCGCTCTTTCACTCATGCGAGACCAACTGCGTCGTCTCGCATGAACACAATCCGCGTGAGCGTTTCGCCGATGCCTTCGGGGGTGAGTTCCTGATGCCCGGCGAGGGTGTTCGCCGGTTCGTTGAAGAATCCGGGATGACACCCCGGATCGTTGATGCGGTCGACGTTGTGCATATCCAGAGGTACTTCCACGTGTCATGGGCGACAGCACTTGTCCGGCTACGGCAGATGAATGCCATCGACGATCCAACCTTTCAGAACCTAAAGACGTCCGTTCGCCCCGTAGCCCTCGCCCAGTCGCTCGGGTATTTGATCGACCCCACCGAGCACAGCCTCGGTGTCGACACTCGGCCCGCCCGCCGCTTTCCACAAGCGTTCCTTCGGATGCTGCGTGATGCTGTCATAACCGAGGTTGTGTCGCCATCGACTGCGGCCTCTTTCGCAGGCTTAGCGCTCCCGGAGGTTCTGCAGATTCTCGCTCGACCGGTTCCAGGGGCGGAGCCTGCACCGCCGGAGCAGGAACGAGAATTCCGCGAATACGAAGTGTCCGGTGTCCTCTGATCGCGAGCACATACTCGACACTGCCGTCCTGCTGTACTTCTTGCTAGTTAAGCGGGTGCAACTTCTTGGCTCTCTCATTGGTTATCCCCTCCAGGTCCCTTTCGCGGTCTATGACCCGGAGGACCGTGACCAACAGAGCCATGTTCGCAACCCGGAGTTTCTCTCCGAGATGCGACAGGCCGAACGGCACTACGCCAAGCTGGCCAGCCTCGGAAGGAATGCCGAGTCATGGCAGCGAGTCAGGTTTGTCGACTCGTTGTATGACGACGACCGTCTTATCTCGGTGAGCATGTCACCAGCCGAGTTGATCCTATCGGCTTTACTTCAAAGCCCTGAAGCGAGCGGCGACCGATTACCGTTGCCGCTCGGGCCTGGTGAAGCCGCATGTGTGGCCATTTGCATTGAACGAGGTTGGACGATCGTGACAGACGATTCGGATGCCTTCAAGGTCCTGGACATGCGGCGGCCGGGTAGCAATTACCGTTACGAGCGGATACGAAAGCTCCTTATACGGGCCGCTCATGAAGGCCTCATTACCGAGGGTGAGGCTAATCGCATCCACTCGGAGATGCGATCGCACGGGTTCTGGGATTCCGGGAAGCCATTTCCTTAGGACAGGCACACCGTCTTGCCGGGGAACGCGCAGGCGGCGGAGGTCTCTTCAAACGACACCTGCTTGAGCCCCGCTGTTAGTAGCGCGCGGTAGGGTCCTTTGGGGGTTGAACAGGTCGCCGGGGTCCAGCGCCGCTTTCACCGCACGCATCAACTCCCACTCGATCGGGTCCTTCTGCGGGGCGATTCGGTCCCGCAGCAGCGTCCCGATGCCGTGCTCGGCGCTCAGCGTTCCGCCCATGCCGAGCACGGCCTCATCCACCGCCTGTTGCAGGGCGGGTCTCACGGCACAAAACGGTTCCACGCCGCGGTCGTCGGCCGGGAGGATTGTCATGTGGAGGTTGCCGTCGCCGACGTGGCCGAAGGCGTAGCTCACAGCCTCGGGTGCCATCGTCGCGGCCAACGAGCGCACCTTGCTGATGCACTCAGCGATCCTGTCGATCGGCACGGCTGTGTCGAGTTTCAGCCCGAAACGGTGCAAGTCCTTATAGACGCGGGTGGGCGACAGCTCGTCGCGCAACATCCACAACGACGACTCCTGCTCGGCGGTGGCCGCAACCACCGCGTCGAGTACACAGCCAGCGTCGGCCCCGGCGGCGAGGAACGCCGTCAGCCGATCCGTGACGGGCTCGGTAGAGGCGAACTTCACCAGCACGCAGTACTCGGCGTCGGTCCGTATCGGTAGCGCCATGCCGTAGACGTCTCGTACCCGGCTCATCCCGAAAACTGGCATCAACTCGAACGCTGTGAGCGAACCGTGCGAGGCGGCCTCGGCCAGTTCAAGCAGAGGCATCAGCGAACCGAGACCGCTGATGGCGGCGAGGGCTGATTGTTGGTGCGGTGTCGCCACGACGAGTTTGAGCACCGCAGCGGTGACTATGCCGAGGGTTCCCTCGGCGCCGACAAACAGCTGTTTGAGGTCGTAGCCGGAGCTGTCCTTGCGCAGCGCCCTGAGGCCGTCCCATACGCGCCCGTCGGCTAAGACCACCTTGACGCCCATGACGTGATCGCGCATATTCCCGTAGCGCAGCACGTTGTGCCCGCCCGCGTTGGTAGCGATCGCTCCGCCGATCGTGGCGGTGCCGCGGGCTGCCCAGTCGGGTGCGAACTTGTAGCCCACCGCCGCGGCTGCCTCTTGAAGCGCCTGAATCGTCACGCCAGCCCCGGCGGTGATCGTCCGGCGGTGACGGTTGGTCGACTGAATCTGGTTGAGGCGCTCAACCGAGAGCGTGACGCTTCCCATCTCCGCTGGAACCGCCGTGCCGCCCGACAGGCCGGTGTCGCCACCACGGGTAATGACCTTCACGCCAGCTTCGGCGCATCTCACGACGACTGCTGACACTTCCACCGTTGAGGCGGGCCGCACGACCGTACGGTCGCCGTTGCTGTCGCTGTCGCTGTGCACCGCGGCCGGGCCGAGGAGGTTGCGCAGACCGTTGAGGAACCCGGCGGGGAGTTCCGCGATGTCCGACATCAGGCCATTATCACCCGAGGCCGCCGACGCCGGGCAGCGACCCGGGAGAACCCGCCAGTGCAGTCGCCACCATGTCGAACCTGGCAGTGCCCTTGGCAGTGCCTCGCCGTCCGTCGTTGCGGTTGATGCTTTGTCGACCCCGGCAGTGCCCTTGGCAGCGCCTTCGTCGTCCGTCGTTGCAGTCGCCGCGATGTCGACCCCGGCAGTGCCCTTGGCAATGCCTTCGTCGTCCGTCGTTGCAGTCGCCGCGATGTCGTAGTTGGTAGTTGGTAGTGCCCTTAGCAATGCCGTTGTCGTCCGCAGGTACAGTCGCCACTATGTCGAAGCTGGCAGCGTCGTCGTCTGTCGCCGCGGGTGACGTCCTCACCGTCGCCGATGAGCACGCGGCGGATAGCGAACGTCTGCGCTGCTTACACCCAGCAATATTGGGTGCGCTGACCGACGCTCGTTTGTTGCGGGGTTGGGTAGCGGCCGCATATGGCGGGAGGGGTGCGTCGCTTGCCGAGGTGCTGCACGATATTGAGGCCGTCAGCGGAGCCGACGGTGCCGCGGGTTGGTGCGTGATGATCGCCAACACCACGGCTCTGACCTCACACCATCTCCCCGCTGGCTGGGCCGAGGCGATCTACGGTGATCCGGCTGGCTGCACCGGCGGGTTCGGGATGCCGTCCGCCGTGGCCACGGTCGTGCCGGGCGGATTGCGGGTCAGCGGGCGCTGGCCGTGGGGTTCGGGCACCAGCCACTGCACCTGGATCGGAGGCGGGGTCCGCGTCGTGAACGCCGACGGCGAGGCCACGGTCACCTCCGATGGTGCCGCGACACCGTTCGTGTTCTTCGAACCCGACCAGGTTGAGCTGCTTGACACCTGGCATGCCGCCGGGCTCAAGGGCACCGCCTCCACGGACTACAGCGCAACGGACGCCTTCGTTCCCGATGGGCGCTGGGCTCAGCTCGCAGGTGGCGTAGCGGTGATCGACACGACCCTCGCACGGTTTCCTTTCTTCTCGGCGCTCGCCTGCGGCGTGGCGGCCGTGCTGGTCGGGCTCGGACAACGGGCCCGCCACGAGCTTGCCGTGCTCGCCGATAAGCACCCCTCAGGCTCGGCCCGGTCGTTGTCGCAACGGCCCGCGGCTCAGGCGGCCCTGGCCCGCGCCGAGGCTCAGGTGGCCGGGGCGAGGGCGTACCTGCACGACACGGTCGGCTCGGTATGGGACGCGATCAACAACGACGGCGATACCGACGACAACGCCCGCGCCACACTGCGACTCGCTGCGTCTGCGGCTGCGCACTCCGCGCTGGACGCGGTTGATCTTTGCTTCCACACCGCTGGTGGTACCGCCGTGTTCGACGCCCATCCGCTGCAGCGGATCTTCCGGGACGCCCATGTGGCCATCAGCCACGCGATGATCGCCGCCCGCACGTTCGAGCCGATCGGCCGTCTCCGGTTCGGCCTGCCCACCTCAACCACACTGTTCTGAGACATAGCCCGGTTGGAAATGGTCCGGTTCTGAGATATGGACCGGTTGGAAATGGTGCGTTTCTGAGAAATGGTCCGGTTGGAAATGGTGCGTTTCTGAGAAATAGTCCGGTTGGAAATGGTGCGTTTCTGAGAAATAGTCCGGTTGGAAATGGTGCGTTTCTGAGAAATAGTCCGGTTGGAAATGGTGCGTTTCTGAGAAATAGTCCGGTTGGAAATGGTGCGTTTCTGAGAAATAGTCCGGTTGGAAATGGTGCGTTTCTGAGAAATGGTCCGGTTGGAAATGGTGCGTTTCTGCGACATAGCCCGGTTCTGAGACATGGCCCGCGCATGATCGGTGGGCTAACCGAAATCGACCTGTACAAGCATGCCGCAGCTGACGGCTTGGCGATCGGTGCAAAGTAAGCGACCGGAGAGACCGCTTTCACACGCTGCTCGTAACGCTGGCCGTTGTCTTGCACCGGGTCCCGGCCGCGTTCAGTCTAGGCGTGTTCTCGTTGCATGAAGACATCACCCCGGCCCGAGGCGCCCTGGGCATTGCTGCGTTCTCAGCGGCCACGCCGTTGGTGATGCTCGTGGCAGCGGCGGGTCTCGATGCTGGCTCAGGCCGTGCCGTAGCGCTGGCCCTGCTGTTCTCAGCAGGTACCTTCGTCTACGTTGCCACGGTTGACAGACTGCCCAGCGTGCACCACCCCGACCAAGGTCGCCGCGCCGTACTGCGAGTGGCCGCCGGTGCGGCCCTGTTCTGCGTTGTCCTGTTAGTCCTTGATGTCATGGAGCACACCCACTGAGGCCGTATCCTCTTGACATGATTCAAGACTCAGGTGACGCCATGTTCGACAAGATACGCAAGGGCGCCGGGTTCATCGCCGCCCTTGACCAGAGCGGTGGTAGTAGTCCCAAGGCGCTGCGCCTCTACGGCATCGACGAGTCGGCCTATGCCGTTGACGGCGAAATGTTCGACCTGATTCACGCCATGCGCACCCGCATTTGCACCAGCCCGGCGTTCGGCGGGGATCGGGTGATCGGCGCCATCCTCTTTGAGATGACCATGGACCGCAACATCGCTGACCAGCCAGCGCCGCAGTACCTGTGGAACGAAAAAGGCGTGGTGCCGTTCCTGAAGGCTGATCAGGGTCTCGCCGAGCGCCGAGACGATGTCCAGACGATGAAGCCCATGCCCGAACTCGACGCTCTGCTCGCCAGGGCCAACAACGCAGGCATGTTCGGCACCAAGATGCGCTCGGTTATTCATAGCGCCAACCCGGCCGGGGTCGCTGCCGTCGTGGACCAGCAGTTCGAAGTAGGCAAACGGATACTCGCCGCGGGGCTCGTCCCGATCATCGAACCCGAGATCGACATCCACTCCGCGACCAAAGCCGAGGCCGAGGTCCAGCTGAAGGACGCGATCGTTGAGGGCCTCGAAGGCCTCGCTAGCGGCGAGCAGATCATGTTGAAGCTCACCCTTCCCGACGTCGACGGCTTCTACACCTCGCTTGTGGAGCATCCTAAGGTGCTCAAGGTTGCGGCTCTGTCCGGTGGTTACTCGCGCGCCGAGGCCAACAGCAGACTCGCCCGCCAGCCCGGGATGGTGGCCAGTTTCTCCCGGGCCCTCACCGAAGGGTTGCACGTCGGTCAGAGCGATTCGGAGTTCGACGAGCAGCTCGAATCTGCGATCGCTTCGATCTACGCCGCCTCGGTCGCCTGAGCGCAGTCGACTAGCGGTTACTGGTAGTTACTGGGGGTCTGGGGTACGCCGATGACAAAGGTGTTCGTCCACGGAAACCCCGAAACGTCGGTGGTGTGGTCGGCGCTGACCGAGGCACTTGAGGCGCTGGGCATCAACGATGTCGTGTGTGTCTCTCCTCCGGGGTTCGGGGCACCCGTGCCGGAGGATTTCGGAGCTGATCCGGCCAGCTACGTTGACTGGCTCGCCGCTGAGCTCGAGACTCTGGCGGCCCCGGTGGACATCGTGGGCCACGACTGGGGCGCGGGACACGTGTTCGGACTGCTGGCCGCCCGATCGGACCTGGTGCGCAGTTGGGCCGCGGACTGCGCCGGTTTGCTTCACCGGGACTACGTGTGGCACGACATGGCGCAGGCGTGGCAGACACCTGGAATCGGTGAACAGGCCGTGGCAGCGATGACCGAACTGCCGGTCCGGGAGCGGACCGCAATGTTTGCCGGGTTGGGCATACCCGAACAGGTAGCCGCAGTCCTCGCAGCGGGGGTTGACGCGGCCATGGGCCGATGTGTGCTGAAGCTGTACCGGGCGTCCGTGCAGCCCGCCATGTCGGATCTGGGCCGGGTATTGGCCTCGGCGTCGCTGCCGCCCGGGCTGGTCGTCGACGCTCCCGCAGACGCCTATTCGTCGCCGGCGTTGGGCCTCGAGGTGGCCTCCGGACTCACAGCGGAGGTGCTGACCCTCGCGGGGCAGGGCCACTGGTGGATGCTCACCGCCGCAGAGGACGCAGCGGTCGGATTGGTCGACTTTTGGTCGGGTCTTTGATTGAGCAAGCCAGCAATCTGCACCCGGGACGCAGCGGTCGGATTGGTCGACTTTTGGGCGGGCCTTGATTGAGCAAGCCAGCAATCTGTCGAGCCAGCAATCTGGCGGGGCGGAGCATGCCCATGACCGTTTGGATCCTATGAGTGTTGATTGAGCGAGCCAGCGATCTGGCCTGGGGCTGAGCATGCTGGCCCGGGGCTGAGCCTGCGCGGGGCCTGGCGAGCCGTTCAGGCCGTGTCGAGGCGGGCCAGGATGCCCGAGAGGGTCTCGGCGTCGCCGGGGCCGTGGACGGGTATTGAGAACTCAATGCGATCGATCAGCTCGCCGTAGCGCTTCGCTAGTTGATCGCCGATTGTGCAGTAGGTGCCGACCGTGGCGATCGTATGCAGCATCTCGTCGTCAACCAGTTCTGGGAGCTGCTCCCAGCGCCGGGCCTTCGACAGCGCCGCCGCATGGTCGGCGTGGTCATCCCAGCCGTGCACGGCGAACGCTGGCCGGTACGACGGGGTCGACAAGTAGAACGCCACCCGGGCACGCACCGTGCGACACACCCGGTCCAGGGTCGCCTCGTCTGGCGCGGTGGCGACCAATGGTTTCATGCAAAGGGCGATGTCGCTGGGTTGGCGACCCCCACGGGCGGCGCCGCGGCTGATTGCGGGGGCCATGACGGATCCGATGTAAGCCGGTGAGCAAACCGGGTGCAGGCGGACCCCGTCGGCGACCTCCCCGGCCACGGCGCACATATTTGGGTTGATAGCGGCCACGTGCACGGCGATGTCGGGATGTTCGATCGGTCCCGGATCGAACAGCGGAACCATCAGGTCGAGCTTGTAGTGATCGCCGTGGTAGTCGAGCGGCTCACGGGTCTGCCAGCAGCGCCACACCGCGCGCACAGCCCGGATGTAGTCGCGCATCCACGGCGCTGGTGGGTGCCATTGCATGCCGAACCGGCGCCGCACGTGGCCCCGCACCTGTGAACCCAGCCCGAGAATGAACCGGCCACGCGACAGCGCTTGCAGAGTCCACGCCGACATGGCCGTGACGGTCGGGGATCGAGGGAACGCCATCGCAACCGATGTGGCTAACCTGAGGGTGGACGTGGCCGCCGAGGCAACAGCAAGCACCTGGTAAGGGTCGTGTTTGGTTTCTTCCACGACCATGGCGTCGTATCCGAGGGCCTCCACTTGGGCGGCGGCCGCCGGGAGCGAGGTGAGATCCAGCGGCGTGTCTGGTTCGCGCAGGCCCGGGTCGAGCTTGCCGAGGGGTAATAGAGTCTCGGTCCTCATAGGCACTGATCGTAATTGTCGGGCATGATGTGCGGGTGCCTCTAAGCGCGTACGACCGCCTGGCCATTGCCGGTCCTCATGGGCACTGATCGTATCTGTCGGGCATGATGTGCGGGTGCCTCTAAGCGCGTACGACCGCCTGGCCATTGCCGGTCCTGATAGGCATTGATCGTATCTGTCGGGCATGATGTGCGGGTGCCTCTAAGCGCGTACGACCGCCTGGCCATTGCTGGTCCCCATTGGCACTGACCGTACGGCCGGGCATTATTGAGGAGTGCCTCTAAGCGCCGATGACCGCTTGGCCATTGCCGAGCTGATGGCCCGCTACGCCAACATGATCGACGAACGGGAGTTCTCCCGCGTCAAGGAGGTGTTCACTATTGATGCCCGCTACGACGTGTCGGACTTTGATATGGGCGTGGTCGTCGGCTCAGAACGGATCGAGCAGCTGTGGCGGGATTCCGACCAGCACCCGCTGGCCCACCACGTCGGCAATGTGGAGATCTGCGAGGACCCCGACGCCCGGGTGCGGGTGTACTCCAAGGTCCTTGGTGTGGGCAGCAGCGGACGGGTCGGCAGCGGCACGTACCGAGACGTTGTGGTCAAGACTGAGGCGGGCTGGCGGATCGCCGAACGGGTCGTGCAGTTGCGCACCCCCGACCGCATCCCGCCGCTGTCCTAGCCGCATCCCGCCGCTGTCCTAGCCCGGCCCGGGGTTCGTCAGTCCTGCTGTTGTCGTAGCCTGGCCCGGGGTTCGTTAGTTCTGCTGTTGTCGTAGCCTGGCCCGGGGTTCGTTAGTTCTGCTGTTGTCGTAGCCTGGCCCGGGGTTCGTTAGTTCTGCTGTTGTCGTAGCCTGGCCCGGGGTTCGTTAGTTCTGCTGTTGTCGTAGCCTGGCCCGGGGTTCGTTAGTTCTGCTGTTGTCGTAGCCTGGCCCGGGGTTCGTTAGTTCTGCTGTTGTCGTAGCCTGGCCCGGGGTTCGTTAGTTCTGCTGTTGTCGTAGCCTGGCCCGGGGTTCGTTAGTTCTGCTGTTGTCGTAGCCTGGCCCGGGGTTCGTCAAGAGCCGTCGTGGCTTCGGTCATGCTGTCGCGCCGGTCAAACGTTACGGGTTAGTTTGGTGTCGGGCCCGCCGGTGGCTCACAATGGCAGCCATGTCAATTGATCATCGCTGCAGGCTCCATAGAGACGTCCGTGATCTGAGCGTTGAGGAGATCCTCGATTCCACGATCCCTGCCGCGCTCGGCGATAACGGCGCGCTTGCTGCTCGCGGAGCGGCCTACCGGCGGGTCCCACCGTTGGGTTGCAGGGTTGGCGATACTGAGTTCTCGCTGTGGCCCGGCCCGGACCGTATTGAGCTGCGCTCGGGTTGCGACGGGGTGGGCATCGTCGTTGAGCTCGCCGAGGACGCACTGTCCGACGTCGTGCAGGACCGCCAGTCACCCATGGGGCTCGCCATGACCAGCCGGGTCAAGGTGCTCAACGGGGCGCTTGACGACTGGATCTCTTGGGAGCCGGTACTGCGATGCCTCTTTGAGGGGCGCCCGGTTCACGAGCCGGGAATGGTCAACCTCGTTGACACCAACGGCGCCGTGATCAACCTGGATCGCACCTTCGTAGTTGACGACGACCCCGCAGAGATGGCCGGGTTCCTTGGCGCTGCCGGGTTCCTGCACCTGCGCGGGGTGTTCGACGAGACCGAGATGGCTGCGATCGGCACCGATATTGATGCCCACATCGCCGGGGCGGAGCCGGGCAGCGAACGGTTCTGGTGGGCCACAGACAGTGACGGCTCCAAGCAGGCGGTTCGGGTGCTGAACTTCCACGAGTGTTCCACTGCCATGGCCGCCCTGCTCAACGATGATCGTCTGATATCACTCGCTGCGCTTTCCGGTGACGCCCACCTCCCGGCCACTAGCGCCGAGGGTCTCGTGAAACCGCTCGGGATTGTAGGCGGGTTATCGGATCTGCCGTGGCACAAAGACTGCGGGCAGGGCCTGCACAGCTATACCTGCAACTCGATGACGCTCGGCATCTCAGTGACTGGCGCCGACCGGCTGAGCGGAGCGCTCGGCGTGATCCCCGGCTCGCACCGGGCCAACACCACGGCCTGCATGCGTGACCGGCTACTTGATCTTGAACCGCGCCTGCTCGAGACCCGCACGGGTGACGTCACCGTGCATTGCAGCGACACCCTGCACAGAGCTCACCCCCCGGTGGCACAGCCCCGCAAGGTTGTCTACACCAGCTGCAGACTGGCGCCGCTTCCCGGCGACGGCGAGAAGCCCAACCCGCGCTACAGCCGCAAGGCTCGTGCGGAACTTACTGACGTTAGGGACCGGATCGAAGCCGCAGACAACGCCAATCACGACAAGCGCTTCCGGGCGGTTCCTGTCGGGTGAGCTTTCCATAACAGGCCCTTGGCGCACACGACCCGTTGATCCCTGCCCCCTGTTTGTGTCGGGTGAGCTTTCCATAACAGGCCCTTGGCGCACCGGTTGCGCAGATCCGGTCACCGGTAAGGCCTAGATTCAGGTTGTGTTGATTTCTAGAACTTGAGCACGAGCATCTCAATGCCGCCGACCAATGAGAGAATCTAACTGTGAATGACAAAAAGCGACGGATAAGAAAATGGTCTAATGATGAGACGGAGTATCGAGGTCAGAGATCACCTCCGAATGCACCGCCACTTAAGTCATCAACTCGTAAGCCAAAGGCACCTCCGGCTCAATACAAGAACAAGTAGCGACCTGTGCCGACGTCGCTGCTCGGACTCGTGATCTTTGTGATATCGGTATACCCGGGGTTCGGTTTCTTACAGGGCGATCTTCCCCGGCCGCGCCGTGCTGTTGTACCGTTGCCAGCATGGTGGCGGGCCTCTGACGGGGTGGCCCGCCGCCGGGCGGGAGGCTCAGTTGGCTACAAAGAAGTAGCAAGGTGGAACTTGTGCGGCGATTGGTGTTAGATCAGTGAGTTGGTAGTTTGGGTATGAGCCTGTGGGCTTCGCACCAATTTCTTGTACTGGTTGGCTTGGGGTAGGCCTGATGAAGTTCTTTGGTTTCTTGGTCGCTGGGTTGTGGTTGCCTATTTTCTCGACTGCAGCTGCAGCTGAGGACGGGCCGGTTGGTTCGGTGGAGGGCCAGGTCAATCCGGTGGTGGAGTCCTATGCGCGTGATTATGTGGTGTCGTATGAGGAGGCTGAGCGGCGCTTGGGTCGGGTTGGTGTGTTGCAGGAGGTGATGGCTTCGATTCGTGAATGGAGCATGACCGGTTAGCTGGTTGGGGGATCGATCATGGTGAGCGGTTTGTGGCGTGGGTCTGGTTGACCGGGGATCGGCCAGCCGGGAGTGGAGTATTACTTTCGGGTCAAGGCAGTTAGTAGTGCTGGTGTGGTCGGCAGCTGGGGACCTGGCAACAACTATGTATCCCTGAGAGTACCGAAACGATCCTGACGAAGACTCTCACCTTGATGACGATCCACACGATCTCTTCCGCCTACCCCTAGCTTTGATTGTGTGTCGTTGAGAGATATGTGGCAGTGAGAGATACTTTCAGCGGGCGCGGTGGTTCTTCAGCCCCCGCCGTGATTATTCACCTTGATGGTTCGTGATCCGACACGACCGCCCACTCAGTGACAGCCCCTCAAGGCAACCACATCAGCTGCATACTAGTTCCATGGTGCGTGTCCAGGCGGAGCAATCCGAGTTTCAATCACCGCTCTGGAGACCGTGCTGATCGTCACTTTGGAGACCGTAGGGCGACCTCTCGGTACCTGGGAGGCTAAATCAGCTACAAGAAGTAGCAGTCTCTAGCTGTGACATTGACTACTGGGGAGGAATACGAATATCAGATCATAGCGCAGAATAATCTGGGCATGAAGAGTGATAGCCGTTCCGTCAGTGTCACCGCTCCTATTGCTCTTATGGCGGTTCTTGCTAGCAAGAGGACGCGTCTTGAGATCGTGTTTCCTCAACGTGGCGCGCATCAGACACTCTATCGTCGTTCGGCTGCTGGACCTAGTCCGGTTGAAGCCTCTTGTCTTGGACGGATTGCTGCGATCTGGGCTTGATCCTGGCCGATCACACCGCCAGGGTCCCCGTAGCCGTGGTGGTCGTTTTCTATAATGGCACGGTAGGCGAATAGGGTTTGCGGGTGTGGGCGGCGGGCTGCGGCTTGACCAATTATCCGATGTCGCATTAGGCGAATAAGGTTCTCGGGGGTGTGCGGCTTGGCCAGGCATCCGAACGGGGAGCTGGAGTTCGACGCCGACGAAGACGATCCCAGGACGACGGACACGAAACACTTATGAGACGCAAGGCCAACAAGCCGATTGACAGTTACGCGCACACCGACGCCGAGCGGGCTAACAATCCGCCGGTGGGTTTGGTGAGCGCTGGTACTGATCCCGACGACGGACCGCGGCGCTATCGCCACCGCCGGGGGGGGGGTCTCGGCGATCAGAATCCCGGCGCTGAGCGCAAGCCCGGCGAGGACAGTTCTCCGCAGGGTGATCCCGGCGAGCGCGGCGCCGACGCGGTCGGTTCTGGGGACGGCGAGGGTGGGCGCGGCCCCGCTGGGGGCAGTGTTGGCGCTGAGAGCGGCGCCAGCGAGGGTGAGCGTGGTCCCGGCGAGGACAGTTTTTCGGAGCGCGGTCCTGTTGAGGACAGTTTTTCGGAGGGTGGTACTAAAGAAGAGGGCGGCGTTGGCGAGCGCGGTCCCGCTGGGGGCGGCGTTGGTGAGGATGGCTTTGAGGAGGTTGGTGGGTCTGGGGATTGTTATGTCGCGTCTGTTGGGGTTGATCCGCATCTAGAGCCGGAGTTGATTTGGGCGGCTAAGGCGGCGCGCCGTGATCTTGTGGTGCCGACGGTGTCGTTGCATGTGCATGAGCGGATCGATCCGCGCACGATTATTGAGGCGGTGCGGCGAACCGATGGCGATCCGGGTCAGCAGGGTTCGTTGTTTGAGCAGCCGGGGGAGAATCCTCCGTTGCGTCAGGCGATCGAGTTTTATCGTCATGCTCATAATTGGTCTAATCGGCTGATCGCGGGTGACAGTTTGTTGGTGATGAACAGTTTGTTGGCTAAGGAGAATCTGGGCGGGAAGGTGGGGATGGTGTATGTGGATCCGCCTTATGGGATCAAGTACGGGTCGAACTTTCAGCCTTTCACGAACAAGCGGGAGGTGACTGATGGTAAGGCAACGCATTTGAGTCGGGAGCCGGAGACGATCCGGGCATTTCGTGATACTTGGGAGTTGGGTATTCATTCGTATCTGAGTTACATGCGGGATCGGTTGTTGTTGGCCCGGGATTTGCTGGCAGAATCGGGTAGTTGTTTCGTGCAGATCGGCGACGAAAACGTACACCGGATGGCCCTGTTGTGCGATGAAGTTTTTGGTGCCGAGAATCGTATGGCGACGATCACCTATGCCACAAGCGGTGGAAGTTCGTCCAAGACTCTGCCTGAGGTGGGTGACTACCTGCTGTGGTATGCACGGGACAAAGAACGGGTGAAGTACCGCCAACTCTACGAACAACTCGACCGGGCCGGGATCGTGAAGTTGTTTACCTCATATGCGACAACGGTAGAGTTCCCTGATGGCACTACTCGCAGGCTGACTCCTGAGGAGCGTTTAGATCCCGACGAGCATCTTCCAGCCGATGCCCGGATCTTTAAGGCGGAGCAGTTAAGGTCCCAAGGGTCTTCTACTACCGGTCGAACCCGGCCTTACCGGTGGCGGGGCCATTCCTATCCCTGCCCTGACACCCTCCAATGGAGGGTGTCACCAGCCGGTATGGATCGATTAGCGGAACTTAACCGCCTGTTTTCGTACAGCCCGACAGCGTTGTTTTGGAAGCGGTATGAGGACGAGGTGGCGGGTCGCCGAATCAACAACGTATGGCACCGGCAGATGTCCGCGTCCGATAAGCGTTATGTGGTGCAGACGGCCAGGTCGGTTATTCAGCGTTGTTTGTTGATGACGACCGATCCGGGTGATTTGGTGTTCGATCCGACGTGTGGGAGTGGTACTACTGCGTTTGTGGCTGAGCAGTGGGGTCGGCGTTGGATTACTTGTGATACGTCGCGGGTGGCGTTGGCTCTGGCTCGCCAGCGGCTCATGACGGCCACGTTTGACTATTACACTTTGGCTCATCCCGGCGAGGGGGTCCGCAGCGGTTTTGTGTATCGCACTGTGCCCAAGGTGTCGGCTGCCAGCCTTGCCTACGATGAGCCTCCGCAGCTCACCACTGTGTATGACCAGCCTGAGAGGGATCGGGGTAAGCACCGGGTGACAGGGCCGTTCACGATCGAGGCGGTGCCAGCCCCTACCGTGTTGGGTCTCGACGCCCCCGACCCCGGGGCCCGCTCCTCGACCTCGGCGGTGCCCACCCCTACCGTGTTGGGTCTCGACGCTCCTCTAAGCATTGACGATCACCCGACAGCCGCGTTAGCACTCCCGGCCCCGGCTGATAATTCGATCGCTCGTGAGGGTGAGACCGTTCGTCACCAGGAGTGGATCAATGAGCTGGCCAATGCCGGGATCCGAGGCAAAGGGCGCCAGCGCATCGCCTTCACCCGGCTGGAGCCGCTGGCTTGTACTCGTTTGCATGCGGTCGGCGAGGCTTCCTCGGTTGATTGGGAGACACCCCGCCGGGTGGTGGTGGCTTTTGGCCCTGAGTTCGCCCCGCTTGAGCAGCGCCGGGTGGAGCACGCTATTGAAGAGGCAACCATGCTGGTGCCCAGGCCTGAGCTGGTCGTGTTTGCTGCTTTTGCTTTTGATCCTGAGGCGGCTAAAGACATTGATGAGATCCGCTGGCCTGGTATCACACTCGTGCGGGCCGCGATGAACACTGATCTGCAGACCGATGACCTCACGAAGGCCCGGACTGCTAATGAGAGCTTTTGGCTGGTCGGCCAACCCGAGGTTGTGGTGACCGGCGATGAAGACGGTGGCTTTCAGGTGGAGGTGTTGGGTTTCGACTACTTCGACATCGACTCCGGTGAGCATATTTCCGGTGAGGCCACCGACATCGCTGTGTGGCTGCTCGACACCGACTACGACGGGCGCAGCCTTTTTCCGCGTCAGGTGTTTTTCCCCTCCGACGGTGCTAAAAGGGGCTGGTCCAAGCTGGCTAAGACCCTCAAAGCCGGGATCGACAGCGAGCGCATGGCCGCCTACTCCGGCACCGTGTCGTTACCGTTCGAGGCGGGTGATAACAGGCGGGCCGCGGTGAAGATCACCGACAACCGCGGCATAGAGAGCCTCGTCGTCATGGACCTACGTTGAGTACGGAAGCGACCCGGAACCACCGATACCAGCCACTAGCAGTCTGGCTATCCAGCGAGCACCGAGGTTGGCCCGGGACCGTCACTTTGGAATCCCGGCGTTGTTTCTGGTGGGGTCTCCAGTGAGCATCGAAGCTGGCCCGGAACCGAGACCGACACTTGTCACTAGTAACGTGGCTATCCAGTGAGCACCGAATCTGGCCCGGAACCGACACTCTGGACCCCGGATGCGTCCGACGCAACCGCGCAGCCCGAGCCCGGCCGCATCGACCGGCTGATAATCAACTCCCCCTACACCGAGCCGGACCGTCACTGGGAATCCGGCGAACCAGGCGCAGGATTCCAACTTGATCCGGGCCGCCGACCGGCCGGGTATTACGTGTCGAAGTCGGGCGGGGGCCGAGAATTCAAGGCCTTACCCTTGGCAAATAAGCTCCGGCCGAGGGTGAAACAGTGGCGCCAGGCTGGCTACCCCGGGGTTACGGGCGTGACGAAACGCCTGTTGCAGCACTGGAACGAGCGCGACGGTTTTGAGCAGCGCCAGTTCTTCTTCTGCCAGTTGGAGGCGATCGAGACCCTGATCTGGCTGACCGAAGCCCCCGAAGCGTCACGGGTCGGCGTCGAGATACCCTCCGACGGAAGCGACTTCACCCGCATCTGCTCCAAGATGGCCACCGGAGCTGGCAAGACCGTTGTTATGGCCATGCTGGTGGCCTGGCACGTCTGCAACAAGGTCACCTACCCCAACGACCCCCGCTACTCGCGCAACGTGTTGGTGGTCGCCCCCGGTTTGACCGTGCGCAGCCGTCTCGCCGTACTCGACCCACGCTACGACGAGAACTATTACGACGAGTTCGACATCGTCCCGGTCGTGTACCTCGACAAGCTGCGCCAAGGCCGGGTGGAGGTCCGCAATTGGCATGTGATGCAGTCCGAGACGGCCGAGCAGGTAGCCCGTCGCAAGGGGGTGGACAAGCGGGGGCCACGCAGCAACGCAGCCTTCGTCCGCGATGTGCTGGGCGACATGGCCAGAGCCCGCAACGTTTTGGTGATCAACGACGAAGCCCACCACGCCTGGCGGGTTGCATACGCAGCGAAGGCCAAGGTCACAAGAGCCGAACGCGAAGAAGCCACCCGGTGGGTGGAGGGCCTGGACCGTATCCATCAAACCAAAGGCGTCCTGAGGTGCCACGACTTCACCGCTACGCCGTTTGTGCCCTCCGGGCGGGCCACTAAGACAGCGAGCTCCGAGGAGCTCTTCGGGTGGGTGGTGAGCGACTTCGGGCTCAACGACGCCATCGAGTCTGGTCTGGTCAAGACCCCGCGGGTGGTGATCAGAGACGACGCCATGCCCGACGCCAAGACCTTCAGGTCGCGTATGTACCACATCTACGACGACAACTCCGTGAAGGGCGACCTCAATCGCAGGGCAGCCGCGGCTGAGCCCCTGCCGGACCTCGTGCGCACCGCGTACCGGTTGCTGGGTCACGACTGGAAGATCACCGCCGACGCCTGGGAGAAGGCTGGCCACCCCGTAGGTCCGGTGATGATCTCGGTCACCAACCGCACCGAGACAGCGGCCCGGGTGAAACACACGTTCGACTCCAACACGCCCGTGGAGGGGCTGGGCGATAGCGCGTTCACGCTTCACATTGATTCCAAGGTGCTGGCCAAGGCTGAGCAGTCCGAGACGCCTATCGCCGCTCTGGAGTCCGCCGTCGGGGTTGGCACGCCCGGTGCCGGGAAGGCTAAGTCGGCTACGAAGAAGCAGCAGGCGGAGTTGTTGCGTCGTCAGGTCGACACTGTGGGCAAACAGGGCGAACCCGGACAGGACATCCGGCATGTGATTTCGGTGGCCATGCTCACCGAGGGTTGGGACGCCAAGACCGTGACCCACATCATGGGTTTGCGAGCGTTCAGCAGCCAGCTTCTTTGTGAGCAGGTGATCGGGCGGGGCTTGCGCCGTACGTCCTATGAGATCGACCCCGAAACAGAGCTGTTCAGCCCAGAATTCGTCAACATATTCGGGGTGCCCTTTGATCTCCTGCCTCAGCAGGAAACCGACGATACAGCTCCGCAACCGCCCAAGCCCAAGACCGAGATCTGTCTGGATCCGGCTAAGGCTGAGTTTGAGATCGTATTCCCCAACGTGGTGCGCATTGAGCACTCCATTGTCCCTCGGTTGACGCTGGACCTGGTCGGGTTGGAACCTCTTGTCTTGGACGGATCGAAGTCACCTACCAAAGCCGTGCTGGCTCAGAGCCTCCAGGGGGACCTTGACGAAACGCGGACCCACACCATCGGCCTCAGCCCCCGCCGGCAGCAGACCGTGCTGTTCAAGATCGCCGAAGGTCTTTACCATCGGATGGCCAACAGTGACGACTTGGCTCATCTGGTAACAGGCAACCGGGCAGTGTTTTGCGCGCAGCTCGTGGGCTTGTTGGATGAGTTTGTAGTATCGGACAAGCTGGAGTTTCGGGCCATCGGCGAGGCCTCGCCGCAGGTGTTGCTTGATCTGAATGCTGATCGGGTGACGCTTCACGTGCTTGCCGCTATTCGCTCAGCTGTTATGGAGAGGGTTGAGCCGGTGTTTGACACCGAGCGACCGATCCTGTCGACGGCGGATATGGGGCGCTGGTGGACCGGTAAACCCAACGGACCGGCACTGAAGAGTCACATCAACCGATGCGTATACGACTCCGGTCTTGAGGGGTACGTCGCCCAACAGCTAGACGACAGCGACTTGGTGCAAGCCTGGGCCAAGAACGACCACCTGGGTTTCGAGGTGGCTTACGTGCATGGTGGTGTGCCCCGGCGCTACATACCCGACTTCTTGATCCGCCTCACAGGCGACCACACGCTAGTGCTAGAGGTGAAGGGTGATCCCTTGGACTTGGATCGGTCTAAGGAGAAGTACCTAGAGCAATGGGTGGAGGCGGTTAACTCACACGGAGGGTTCGGGACTTGGTCGTGTGCGATGTATACGCCCGCCGACGATCTTGGCTGGATACTGGCCGCCCACACCGCCAGGTTCCCGTAACTCTGTCAGGTTGTCGGTAAGGGATGCATTGATCCGATCTCGCATGGCGTAGTGGGTGTATGGGGTTTGCGGGTGTGTGTGGGCGGGGTTGCGGGTTGCGGGTTTCGGGTATCCGGTTCGTGATTGGCGTAGTGGGTGAATAGTGTTGGCGGGTGTGTGGCGGGTTGCGGCTCGGCCGGGCATCCGATGTTGATGGCGCAGTAGGCGAATAGGGCTTGTGGGTTCCGAGGCATCCGATGTCGCATGGTGTAGTGGGTGAGTGGGGTTTGCGGGTGTGTGGCGGGTTGCGGCTCGGCCGGGCATCCGATATTGATGGCGCAGTAGGCGAATAGGGTTTGCGCGTTGGCGAGGTATCTGAATGGGGATTGGTGTAGTGGGTGAGTTGGGTTTGCGGGTGTGTGCGGGCGGGGTTGCGCCAGGCATCCGATTCGTGAATGGCAAAGTGGGTGAATGGGGGTTTGTGGGTGTGTGTGGCGGGTTGCGGGTTGGCTAGGCATCCGGTTCGTGATTGGCGTGGTGGGTGAATGGGGGTTTGTGGGTGTGTGTGGCGGGGGTTGCGGTTTGGTCGGGTATCCGGTTCGCGGTTGGTGTAGTGGGTGAATAGTGTTTGCGGGTGTGGGCGGCGAGCTGCGGCTTGACCAATTGTCCGAACGGGGAGAGGCTGGAATTCAACGCCGACGAAGACGATCCCAAGACGACGGACACGAACACCTATGAAACGCAAGGCCAACAAGCCGATTGACAGTTACGCGCATACCGACGCCGAGCGGGCTAATAATCCGCCGGTGGGTTTGGTGAGCGCTGGCACTGATCCCGACGACGGCCCGCGGCGTTATCGCCATCGCCTGACCCCCCCCCCAGGCGATGAGAATCCCGGTGTTGAGCACGGCGCCGACGGGGTCGGTTTTGGGGACGGCGAGGGTGATCCCGGTGAGGGTAGTGTTGGCGAGCGCGATCCCGAAGGGGGTGAACCCGACGGCGGCAGTGTTGCGCAGGGTGATCCCGGTGAGGGCGGTTTTGCGCATGGTGGGCCCGGTGAGGGTGGTTCCGCTGAGGTTGGCGGGTCTGGGGATCGTTATGTCGCGCCTGTTGGGGTTGATCCGCATCTAGAGCCGGAGTTGATTTGGGCGTCTAAGGCGGTGCGTGGTGATTTTGTGGTGCCGACGGTGTCGTTGCATGTGCATGAGCGGATCGACCCTCGCACGATCATTGAGGCGGTGCGCCGAACCGATGGCGATCCAGTGGGCGGTTCGGGTCAGGGTTCGTTGTTTGAGCAGCCGGAGGAGAACCCTCCGTTGCGTCAGGCGATCGAGTTTTATCGTCATGCTCATAATTGGTCTAATCGGCTGATTGCGGGCGACAGCTTGTTGGTGATGAACAGCTTGTTGGCTAAGGAGAATCTGGGCGGGAAGGTGGGGATGGTGTATGTGGATCCGCCTTATGGGATCAAGTACGGCTCGAACTTTCAGCCGTTCACGAACAAACGGGAAGTGACCGACGGCAAGGCAACGCATTTGAGCCGGGAGCCTGAGACGATCCGGGCCTTTCGTGATACCTGGGAGCTGGGTATTCATTCGTATCTGAGTTACATGCGGGATCGGTTGTTGCTGGCCCGGAAGTTACTTGCAGAAAGCGGTAGCTGTTTCGTGCAAATCGGCAACGAAAACGTGCACCGTATGGCTCTGTTGTGCGATGAGGTATTTGGTGCCGAAAATCGTATGGCCACGATCACTTATGCCACTAGCGGTAGCAGTTCGTCCAAGACTTTGCCCGAGGTGGGTGACTATCTGCTGTGGTATGCACGGGACAAGGAACGGGTGAAGTACCGCCAGCTGTACGAGCAACTCGACCGGGCCGGGATTGTGAAGTTGTTCAGTTGGCACGCGGCTGTGGAACTAGAGGATGGCAGCACGCGCAAGCTCACCCTTGAGGAGCGATTCGACTCTGACGGGCACCTCCCTGAGGGTGCACGTTTGTTCAGAGCCACGCCGTTGCAATCTCAGGGGTGGTCAAGGACTGGGCGGTCTGAGTCCTTTGAGTGGCAAGATCGTACCTACGATTGTCCTGACACCCTCCAATGGAGGGTGTCAATGGAGGGCCTTGACCGACTAGCCGAACTGAATCGGCTGTTCTCGTACACCCAGGCAGCGTTGTGGTGGAAATGGTACGAAGACGAAGTACCGGGCCGGCGAATCAACAACATCTGGCACCGCAAGATGTCCCCCTCCGATAAGCGTTATGTGGTGCAGACGGCCCGGTCGGTTATTCAGCGTTGTTTGTTGATGACCACCGATCCGGGTGATCTGGTGTTCGACCCGACATGCGGCAGCGGCACTACTGCCTTCGTGGCTGAGCAGTGGGGCCGGCGTTGGATCACTTGTGATACGTCGCGAGTGGCGTTGGCCTTGGCCCGTCAGCGGCTCATGACGGCTACGTTCGATTACTACACTTTGGCTCATCCCGGCGAAGGGGTCGGTGGTGGGTTCGTGTATCGCACGGTGCCCAAGGTGTCCGCCGCCAGCCTTGCCTACGATGAGCCTCCGCAGCTCACCACCGTGTATGACCAGCCTGAAAGGGATCGGGGTAAGCACCGGGTGACTGGGCCGTTCACGATCGAGGCGGTGCCAGCCCCCACCGTGTTGGGTCTTGATGCTCCCCTGGATACCGACGACCACCCGGCTCATGGGTCAGCCAAGCCCGCCTCTACCGTGTTGGGCCTCGACGCCCCGCTGAGCATCGACGACCACCCGGCTCATGGGTCAGCCAAGTCCGCCCCCACGGTGTTGGGCCTCGATGCTCCCCTTAGCATCGACGACCACTCGACAGCCGAGCCAGCCGAAACAGCCGCGCCAGCGCACCCGGCCCCGGCTGATAACTCGATTGCTCGTGAGGGTGAGACGGCTCGTCACCACGAGTGGATCAATGAGCTGGCCAATGCCGGGATCCGAGGCAAAGGGCGCCAGCGCATCGCCTTCACCCGGCTGGAGCCGTTGGCTTGTACTCGTTTGCATGCCGTCGGCGAGGCTACTTCGGTTGATTGGGAGGCACCGAGGCGGGTGGTGGTGGCTTTCGGTCCTGAGTTCGCGCCGCTTGAGCAGCGCCGGGTTGAGCACGCTATTGAAGAGGCAACCATGCTGGTGCCCAGGCCGGAGCTGGTCGTGTTTGCTGCTTTTGCTTTTGATCCCGAGGCGGCTAAAGACATTGATGAGATCAACTGGCCTGGTATCACACTCGTGCGGGCCGCGATGAACACTGATCTGCAGACCGATGATTTAACCAAGGCCCGCACTGCTAATGAAAGCTTCTGGCTGGTCGGCCAACCCGAGGTGGTGGTGAGCGACTTGGCCGACGGTCGCTATGAGGTGGAGGTGTTGGGTTTCGACTACTTCGACATCGACTCCGGTGAGCATATTTCTGGTGATGCCGGCGATATCGCTGTGTGGTTGCTCGACACCGACTACGACGGGCGCAGCCTCTTTCCGCGTCAGGTGTTTTTCCCCTCCGACGGTGCTAAAGGGGGCTGGTCCAAGCTGGCTAAGACCCTCAAGGCTGGTATCGACGCCGAAGCGATGGCCGCCTACTCAGGCACGGTGTCGTTGCCGTTCGAGGCGGGTGATAACAGGCGGGCCGCGGTGAAGATCACCGATAACCGCGGCATTGAGAGCCTCGCCGTCGTGGATCTACGTTGAGTACCCAACCCCACACCGCCATCAACGGAACACCCACCACCAGACCTAACAACCTGGCTGACCAATACAGCTACACCAGCGATGAGTAGTCTGCCTATTCGGTGAGTACCGAGGTTGGCCCGGAACCGACACCGACCGACACTTGCCACTAGTAAGTTGCCTATTCTGTGAGTACCGAAGCTGGCCTGGAACCGCTACCGACCCGCACCAGCCACTGACCGTTTCGTTGCCGTTTGCAGCGGGTGATTACAGGCGGGTCGGGGTGAAGTTCACCGATAATCGCGGTATTGAGAGCCTCGCTGTCGTGGATTTATGTTGAGCACCCGAACTGGCACGGAACCGTCACTTTGGACCTCGGCGTTATTCCTGGTGGGGTATCCAATGAGTACTGAGGTTGGACCGGAACTGCTACGGACCCGCATCAGCCACTGACCGTTTCGTTGCCGTTTGCAGCGGGTGATTACAGGCGGGTCGGGGTGAAGTTCACCGATAATCGCGGTATTGAGAGCCTCGCTGTCGTGGATTTATGTTGAGCACCGAACCCCGCCGGAACAGCCACGGGCCTAGACCAGCGACGAGTAGTTTGCCCATCCAGGTGAGTACCGAGGTTGGCCCGGAAACCGACCGCCCACTCGATACCGGAAGCGTCGGACGCAACCGCGCAGCCCGAGCCGGGCCGCATTGACTGGCTGACAATCAACTCCCCCTACACCGAACCGGCGCTGGAGCTACGGCGGCCCCGACGACGGGTTTCGTCCCCACCGAGGGTCGCTGCCCGCCCGGCTATGTCATTTCCGGGTCAGGCCCTAGGGGGTGGGGCTGGGCACGGCAGCTTTTGGCCGCTGACGAACCGGCTCCGAGCATGGGTGAAACAGTGCTGCCCACCCTGACCGTTGGTGTTGTTGGGGTGGTTTGTGGTGATAGTGCATTGAGGGTGGTAGCTTGGATATGAGTCTTATATGTGAGCCTGTGGGCTTCGCACCAATTTCTTGTTCTGGATGGCTTGGGGGTAGGCCTAATGAGGTTCGTTGGTTTGTTGATGGCTGGGTTGTGGTTACTTGTCGGGTCGGTGTTCTGGTTGTTTGCTGGGCCAGCTGCCGGTGAGGCTGGGCCGGGTGGTCTGCATGGTTCGGTTGGGGTGAATTCGGTGGTTGAGTCTTATGCGCGTGATTTTGTGGTGTCGTATGAGGAGGCTGAGCGGCGTTTGGGTCGGGTTGGTGTGTTGCAGGAAATGATGGCTTCGATTCGTGCGCTGGAACGTGACCGGGTGGCTGGTTGGGGGATCGATCATGGCGAGAACTTCGGAGCGTGGGTGTGGTTGACCGGGGATCGGCCTGCTAGTGCTGCGGCGGTTGAAATCGCGGCTAGGTCTGGTGATATGGAGATCCGTACCGGTGCTGTGCATACCTATGCGGAGTTGAGGGCTGCGCAGGACCGGTTTGATCCTGACGCGATAGTGCAGGCGATGGGCGATGCCGAGGCAGGGTCAAGGGTTGCGGGCATGGTGGTGTTAACTGGTGTAGATATGGGATCCAACAGTGTCAGCGTCACTATTGATCCTGCTGGAGGTTCGGGTGGGGTTCGTCGGGGTGCGGGTTCTGAGTCTGCGGTGATGTCAGATGAGAAGTTCGAAGCGGAGACTGCCTGGTTAACTGGGGTAGCACAGGATTATCTTGATGTGGGTATCAAGGTTACCGATGGGCGCGGTTTTGATCTTCACGCTGATTTCATGGGCGGGGAGGTGATGTGGCCGTGTATGTCCGGTTTCGCTGCGAAACATAGTAAGGGCCATTATGGGCTCTTGACCGCTGGTCACTGTGTTGAGCACCCGCAATTGCACGGCACTTGGCTCGATCTGGCGATTGGTGGGCCGACTAGGAGGGCTGATGCGCAATTTAACCGGATCCCGCATGGGGGTATCGTCCACACTCTGACAGATGATTACAAGTGTAATGATAGCGGTGGTGTATGTGATGTGACAGGAACAATCGAACGCACTGAGATGCTGGGTGACTACGTTTGTCACAACCTTGTGATAGGTGGGATATCTTGCGGCTTAGTCACAGATATTTCGGCCCGGGACTTCGTCAAGGTTTGTGAAGATGAGGATGGGCGGAATGTTACTTGTGATCCGGTGTTTGTGATAGTTCGAGGCGATTCGCTTAGACTATGTAAAGGTGATAGTGGTAGTCCGTGGTATAATCACGCCGGTATAGCGTACGGGATCCATTCTGGAGGATCCGCCGTCACGGAGGATTGTGTTACCGTCGGTGGCCATTGGGCTGTTTTCTCTGCCATCAAAGAGGTAGAAGCGGCACTCGATGTGAAAGTACTGACCGATGATCCGTCGCCACCTTCAGCCATCATAAACCTCAAGAAATCAGTCCGTGTTGACGGAGTATATTTGTCCTGGGACCCGCCCGCAGAAGGTGCGTGGAACTACATTGTGAACCGCCGAATAGCGAACTCAAGCCAAAAGTACAGTCAGATCTTTGAAACTCGGACTCACTACTATCTTGATCGCGCTGTGGATTTGATTCCGGGAATAGAATATGAATATGAGATCATAGCCCAGAATAATCTGTATATGAAAAGTGATAGCCGCTATATCAGTGCCACAGCTCCTATTACTATGACGGTGGATCATAATCGTATTGAGGTAAACCTATATTGGTACTTGCCGTCCAAAGATATTGAACACTATGAGGTGTATCGTCGGGTAGGAAAGCCTGGGTATAGTTACACCAAGATCGCAACAGTCAAGTCTACCGAGAAGCCAATCTATCGGCATCCCGTTTCGGATCTAACGCCGGGTGTTGAGTACTACTACCGAGTTAGAGCGATTACTGATAGCGGCGAAATTAGCAACCTGGGATCAAATCCCAATAACTATGCTCGGTTAGTCATTCCACCAGCAAGAAATCTACGCGTGGTCTTGAAGTCAACAACTGCAGAGCTATCATGGATCACATCATATGGAGGAATTAAGAGTTATGAAGTGTACCGAAGGCCAGTAGAGAAGGGTGCAAGTTACAGCAAGATCGGAACATCTAAGACTCAACGCTATAGCGATCCTGTTTCGGGTCTGACGCCGGGTGTTGAGTACTATTACCGTTTGAAGCCGGTTAGTAGTGCTGGGGTGGTTGGTAGCTGGGGGCCTGGTAACAACTATGCTAGTCTGGTCATGCCTGCAGCGCTAGGCTTGAAAACTACCAGGTTTTCTGGTGGGGTGAGGGTTTCTTGGGATGTGCCGGTTGGGGATGTGGCTAGTTATAAGGTGTACCGTCGTGTCGCCAAGCCAGGTGAAGTCTATGTTGAGGTTGCAGAGCGTGAGGTTCCGTATTATTGGGAGCCTGTTTCGGGTCTGACACCGGGAGTTGAGTATTACTATCGGATCAGAACGGTTAATGGTGCTGGTGTGGTTGGTGGATGGGGGCCCGGCAACAACTATATCAGTGTGGTCATGCCTGCAGCGCTAGGCTTGAAAACTACCAGGTTTTCTGGTGGGGTGAGGGTTTCTTGGGATGTGCCGGTTGGGGATGTGGCTAGTTATAAGGTGTACCGTCGTGTCGCAAGGTCAGGTGAAGTCTATGTTGAGGTTGCAGAGCGTGAGGTTCCGTATTATTGGGAGCCTGTTTCGGGTCTGACACCGGGAGTTGAGTATTACTATCGGGTGAAGGCAGTCGGCAGTGCTGGGGTGGTTGGCAGCTGGGGGCCTGGTAACAACTATGTCAGCGTGGTCATGCCTGCAGCGCTAGGCTTGAAAACTACCAGGTTTTCTGATGGGGTTCGGGTTTCTTGGGATGTCCCGGTTGGGGATGTGGCTAGTTATAGGGTGTACCGTCGTGTCGCAAGGTCAGGTGAGGTCTATGTTGAGGTTGCAGAGCGTGAGGTTCCGTATTATTGGGATCCTGTTTCGGGTCTGACACCGGGAGTTGAGTATTACTATCGGGTGAAGGCAGTCGGCAGTGCTGGGGTGGTTGGCAGCTGGGGATCAGGTAACAACTATGTATCGGTGAGAGTACCGAAATGAACGGTGCGAGCTAGTTCAGTTTGGTTGTGATTCCGAGGTCGTGGCAGGAGACAGCGTCATTGGGTCTAGCGGCCTTTTTGTGCTGCTGGTGGTGTGTAGTGCAGATCAGTGAGCGGTAACTTAGGTGAGCTGTTGGTTCGCACCAATTTTCATGTCTTGGTTGGCTTGGAGGTAGGCCTGATGAGGTTTGTTAGTTTGTTGGTGGTTGGGCTATGGTTGTTTATTGGGTCGCCTGCGGCTGCGGATGGGTCGGGTGGTTCAGTAGAGGGCCGGATGAATCCGGTGGTGGAGTCCTATGCGCGTGATTATGTGGTGTCGTATGGGGAGGCTGAGCGGCGCTTGGGTCGGGTTGGCGTGTTGCAGGAGGTGATGGCTTCGATTCGTGCATTGGAGCATGATCGTTTGGCTGGTTGGGGGATCGATCATGGTGAGCGGTTCACGGCGTGGGTGTGGTTGACCGGGGACGAGCCTGCTGGCGCTGCGGTGGCTGAAATCGTGGCTGGGCATGATGATGTGGAGATACGTACTGGTGCTGTGCATTCCTATGCGGAGTTGAGGGCTGCGCAGGATCGGTTTGATCTTGACGTGATAGGGCAGGCGATGGTCGATGCTGAGACGCGGTCTAGGATTTTGGGCATGGTGGTGTTGACTGGTGTAGATATGGGCTCCAACAGTGTCGGGGTCAGTATTGATCCTTCTGGTGGTCCGGGTCGGGTTTGGCGAGGTTCGGGTGATGAGCCCACAGTGGTGTCTGATGAGACTTTCGAAGCTGCCGCAGATTGGTTGACTGGGGCGGCACAGGATTATCTAGGTGTGGGAGTGACCGTCACCGACGGGCGCGGGTTCGGTCTTCATGCTGACTTTATGGGCGGGGAAGAGATGTCATCGTGTACGGCCGGTTTCGCAGCGAAACATAGTAAGGGCCATTATGGGCTCATTTCGGCTGGCCACTGCCCTGATCGAATGCAATTGCACGGCATTTGGCTTGATCAAACGATTGGCAGACCGACCAGGAGGGCTGACGCACAATTTCATCGGATCCCGGCTGGTGATGGCGTCCACACTCTTACAGATGACTTCAAATGTCATCTTGATGATAGCGGCGGTGTGTGTGATGTGACCGGAACAATTGAACGCAACGACATGATGGGTGACTACGTCTGTCATAACATACTCATAGGTGGAATGTCTTGTGGTGAAGTAACAGATATCACATCCCATGACTTCTTCTCAGTCTGTCAAGATGAGGACGGTGATGGGGTTGTTTGTGATCCCGTTTTTGTGATAGTCAAGGGCGAGTCGCTTAAGCTCTGTAAAGGTGATAGCGGTGGTCCGTGGTATAACCACGCTGGTATAGCTTACGGGATCCATTCTGGAGGAGCCTTCGCAACGAACTGTGTTCCTATCGGTGAACGCTGGGCTGTATTCTCTGCTATCAAGGAGGTAGAAGCAGCGCTTGATGTGAAAGTATTGACGGAGGATCCTACAGCACCTTCCGCCGTCACAAACCTTACAGCATCGGTAGATCTCAAAGGAGTGACTTTGTCCTGGGATCCGCCAGTTGAGGGTGCGTGGCGCTCAATCATATACCGTCGTATAGCGAAACCTGGTGAGGAGTACAGTGAGATCTATCAAGCTCGGAATTCTTACTATCTTGATAGCGCTATAGAATTAACTCCTAGTTTGGAATACGAATATAAGATCATAGCTCGGAATAATCTCGGTATGGAGAGCGACAGCCGTTCCGTAATCGCTACTGCGCCCGTTAGTCTGCAGGTGGCAAAGCGTGACAATATAGTGAAGATACGCTGGGAATACCCGGTTGAGGGTATTTCACATTACGATGTATATCGTCGGGTTGCACAGCCTGGACATAGTTATACCAAGATCGCTACGGTCAAGTCCACGGCCGAGCAGGCTTATGAGCATTCTGCTAGTGATTTGATAACAGGAATAGAATACTACTATCAGGTGAAGGCAGTTACCAATACTGGTGTAGTTCGCAGTTGGGGATCAGGTCCAATCAACTACGCTCGGATCGTGGTTCCAGCAGCTGAGACTCTGAGCGCGGTATTGAACTCAAGGTCTGCTGTGCTGTCGTGGGATCAATCGTATGGAGATGTTAAGAGTTACGATGTGTACCGTCGAGTTGCACAGCCTGGATACAATTACACCAAGATCGCTACAGTCCCATCGGCAGACAAAGATCATCATACTTATGAGGATCCTGTTGCAGGTTTGACGCCGGGAGTTGAGTATTACTATCGGCTAAAGGGCATTAGCACCACTGGTGTGGTTGGTGGTTGGGGACTTGGTAGCGATTATGCTAGCTTGGTTGTGCCCGCTATAGGCGGTTTGATGACTACGGGGTTTTCTGATGGGGTGAGGGTTTCTTGGGATGTACCGGATGGGGATGTGGCTAGTTATAAGGTGTACCGTCGTGTCGCGAAACCAGGTCATCCCTATGTTGAGGTAGCAGATCGTAAGGTTCCGTATCACTGGGATCCGTTGTCGGGTCTGAAACAGGAAACCGAGTATTACTATCGTATCAAGACGGTGAGCACCACTGGTGTGGTTGGTGCTTGGGGACCAGGCAATAACTATGCCAGCTGGGTTGTGCCTGCTGTACAAGGTTTGAAGGCTGAAGAGTTTTCTGATGGGGTGAGGGTTTCTTGGGATATTCAGGTTGGGGATGTGGCTAGTTATAAAGTGTATCGTCGTGTAGCGAGGCCAGGCGAATTCTATGTTGAGGTTGCAGATCGTAAGGTTCCGTATTATTGGGATTCATTGTCGGGTTTGACACCGGGAGTAGAGTATTATTATCGGATCAAGGCGGTTAGCACCACTGGTAAGGTTAGCAGTTGGGGGACTGCTAGTAACTATGTCAGTGCTACTGTGCCTGCTGTACAAGGTCTGAGGGCTGAAGAGTTTTCTGATGGGGTGAGGGTTTCTTGGGATATTCAGGTTGGGGATGTGGCTAGTTATAAGGTGTATCGTCGTGTAGCGAGGCCAGGCGAATTCTATGTTGAGGTTGCAGATCGTAAGGTTCCGTATTATTGGGATTCATTGTCGGATTTGACGCCGGGAGTAGAGTATTACTATCGGATCAAGGCGGTTAGCACCACTGGTGTGGTTGGCAGCTGGGGACCAGGCTACAACTATGTATCGCTTGGAGTAGCGAAGCGATCGTAGCTCTAGTTCTTCTAGTCACTGCTCCAATCCTTGATTGCGATTCACTAGATCTCGTCGCCTACTTTCGGTATGATCTTGGCCTACTTTCGGCTCGATTGATAGGCGAAAGACACCCCCGGCCCCTACTGTGATCAGCCTGGACACTTGCCGCTTGCAATGGCATGCACCTAGCGAGCCCAGAGTTGCGCTCAGTCGGGTGACAGCCTTACCCCCGGGCACAAGATGGACCGGCTTTCGGTGGTTGGCTGTCCTGGGGGGCACCGGACGGGCTGGCTCTCAGCGAATGGCTCTCCTGCGGGCACAGAGATGGACCGGCTCGCGGGCTATTCCCCGGGCAGCGAGCCAGCTCTCGGCGCCCTGGCCATCCTCCGCAACACCAGACGAGCCAGCTCGGCCTGGTATTCCGTCAGACGCGGTGGATGCGTGCTCGGGATCGCGGATTCTCCTTCTTAGATCCAAGGGATCCCCGCACTGAGGAGACGAATCCTCGCACCGAGAGACGTGGCTGCCTCATCTAGTAAGGACGGGGCTGGCTGTATTGGTCAGCTAGCTCAGTTATTTGACCGATATAGCATTAAGTGGTAGGTTGAGTGCGAACTGCGGGTTTCGTCGTGGTTCTTGTTCTGCTTAGCTTGGGAGGGGCCTTGATGAGGTTTGTTGGCTTGTTGGTGGCTGGGTTTTGGTTGTTTGTCGGGTCGCCTGCGGGTGCGGCCGAGGCTGGTCCGGCTGGTTCGGTGGGGGGCCAGGTGAATCCGGTGGTGGAATCCTACGCGCGTGATTATGTGGTGCCGTATGGGGAGGCTGAGCGGCGTTTGGATCGGGTTGGTGTGTTGCAGGAGGTGATGGCTTCGATTCGTGCATTGGAGCCTGACCGGTTGGCTGGTTGGGGGATCGATCATGGCGAGGACTTCGGAGCGTGGGTGTGGTTGACCGGGGATACGGACCCGGGTGCTGCGGCGGCTGGGTTGGCGGCTGCGTATGGCGATGTGGAGATCCGTACCGGTGCTGTGCATACCTATGCGGAGCTGAGGGCTGCGCAGGACCGGTTCGATCCTGACGCGATAGGCAAGGCGATGGGCGATTCCGAGGCAGGGTCGAGGGTTGCGGGCATGGTGGTGTTGACTGGTGTGGATATGGGTTCCAACAGTGTCAGGGTCAGTATTGATCCTGCTGGTGTTCCGGGTCGGGTTCGTCGGGGTGCGGGTGATGAGCCTTCAGTCGTGTCTGATGAGACCTTTGAGGCTGCCGCTGCTTGGTTGACTGGGATAGTACAGGATTATCTTGGCGTGGGGGTGAAAGTCACCGACGGGCGCGGGTTCAGTCTTCATTCTGATCTTAGGGGCGGGGAAGCGATGTCGTCATGTATGGCGGGTTTCGCAGCGAAAGATCGCCGAGGTAACTATGGGTTCATTTCTGCTGGTCATTGCGGCGATGAGGTCACTTTGCAAGGGGTTTCGCTTAGTATGGAAGTTCGTGATCGATTTAGACTAGCCAGGAACACTGATGCAGAATTGTACCGGTTCCCGCATGGGGGTGCAGTACACAGTCTTACAGATGACTACAAGTGTTATTATGATGATAGGAGTGTGTGTGATGTGACCGGAACAATTGAACGCGCTGAGATGATGGGTGACTATGTCTGTCATAACCTAGTCATTGGTGAGATGTCTTGTGGTGAAGTGACAGATATCTCTGCCCAGGACTATAAGAAGTCTTGTAAGAATGACTATGGCGATAGTGTTCCTTGTGGTCCGGTGTTTGTAAGAGTTGAAGGAGATTCGCTCAAATTCTGTAGAGGTGATAGCGGTGGTCCGTGGTATGATCAAACTGGTATTGCATACGGGATCCATTCTGGAGGAGCCGCCACTACGGAAAATTGTGTTCCCACCGGTGAGCGTTGGGCTGTCTTCTCTGCAATCAAGGATGTTGAGGCGGTGCTTGATGTTAAGGTATTGACAGAGGATCCATCCCCTTCTCTTTCCGCCGTTAGAAACCTTAGAGTATTGGCGGGTAGGCACAGTGTGAGTCTGAACTGGGATGCGCCTGCTGGAGGGGCGGGGAGCTACACTGTGTACCGTCGTATAGCGAAGCCTGGTGAGAAGTACACTAAGGTCTCCGCATATCAGGAGACTCTTTTTACTGATCATTCAAGATTTCTAGATGAACCGGTAGATTTGATTCCTAGTGTAGAATATGAATACAAAGTCGTAGCCCACAATAATCTTGGTATGAGCAGTGATAGTCGTTCTATCCGTGTTGTCGCTCCTGTTAGTGTGGAGGTTGTTGTTAGGGATACTGATTCTGTGAAAATAGACTGGTGGTATCCGTATCACGATGTTGCTCGTTATGATGTGTATCGTCGGGTAGCGAAGCCTGGACATAGTTACACCAAGATAGGAACGGTCCGGTCTACTGACTCGAACCCAAGGTTATCCCGAAAGAGTTTCAGGCATCCTGCTAGTGATTTGACTCCTGGAATTGAGTATTACTATCGGGTGGAGCCAGTTAGTAAGACTGGGGTGGTCCTCAATGGGGGACCAGACTCAGGGAACTATACTCGGTTCATGATTTCAGCAGCTGAGTCTGCTATAGAAGGTTTGAGGACTAAGGGGTTTTCTGATGGGGTGAGGGTTTCTTGGGATGTGCCGGTTTGGGATGTGGCTAGTTATAAGGTGTATCGTCGTGTAGCCAAACCTGGTGAATCCTATGTTGAGGTAGCAGATCGTAAGGTTCCGTATCTTTGGGATCCGTTTTCGGGTTTGACGCCGGGTGTTGAGTATTACTATCGGGTCAAGGCGGTTAGCAGCACTGGTGTGGTCGGCAGCTGGGGGCCTGGTGACAACTACGTCAGCTGGGGTAAGAACTCCACAAGTTCGGTTATTCCCGCTGTAAGTGGTTTGAGGACTAAGGGTTTTTCTAATGGGGTGACGGTTTCTTGGGATGTGTCGGTTTGGGATGTGGCTAGTTATAAGGTGTATCGTCGTGTAGCCAAACCTGGTGAATCCTATGTTGAGGTTGCAGATCGTAAGGTTCCGTATCTTTGGGATCCGTTTTCGGGTTTGACGCCGGGTGTTGAGTATTACTATCGGGTCAAGGCGGTTAGCAGCACTGGTGTGGTCGGCAGCTGGGGGCCTGGTGACAACTACGTCAGCTGGGGTAAGAACTCCACAAGTTCGGTTATTCCCGCTGTAAGTGGTTTGAGGACTAAGGGTTTTTCTAATGGGGTGACAGTTTTTTGGGATGTGCCGGTTGGGGATGTGGCTAGCTACAAGGTGTATCGTCGTGTAGCCAAACCTGGTGAATCCTATGTTGAGGTTGCAGACCGTAAGGTTCCGTATCTTTGGGATCCGTATTCGAGCCTGAAGCAGGGAACCGAGTACTATTATCGGGTCAAGCCGGTAAGTAAGTCAGGTTTTGTTGGCAGCTGGGGACCTGGCAACAATTATGTTTCCCTGAGAGTACCGTAACGATCCTAGCGAAGGCTCTCACCTGGATGACGATCTACAAGATCTCTTTCACCTGACCCGATCCACAACGAGTTGCGCATCGGGCACACCGTTAGGGACGATTTGATTCTCTTCCCGGCTTGACAATGTAAGCCGGGAAGAGACACTTACGTGCTTGCCGCTATTCGCTCAGCTGGTGCAGCGAGAGCTGAGCCGGTTGTTTGACATTGGTATGACCGGTCCTGTCCACCGCGGATGTGCGGCGCTGGCGGACCGGTAAACCCAACGGACCGGCGTTGAGGAGCTGCATCACCCGCTGCGTGTACGACTCGCAGGTTCGAGGAGTACGCGGCCTGACAACTTGATGACAGCGATCTGGTGAAGGCCTGAGCCTGGAACGACCGTACCTATCTGAAGAGCCGCCCGATACCTCGACCAGTTGCCTTCCCGACGATGCGGCGCCCGACCCGTTTACCGACGGTGCCCCTCTTGACAGCGTTGGCGTCGCCCAGAATCTTGGCCAACTTGTACAGGAACCCGCGAGTGCTGCTGATACTCAATGGTCTGCCTCCATGCTGAAGTCTGCTTCCATGTTGACGTGGCGTCCATTATGGCTCAACCGGGGCGGTCAGTCGAGTCACACCTGAGTTTTGTTTTGTTGATTGGTTTTGTTTTGTTGATTTGAGTTTCCACAAACTCAACAAATTCTGGATATCTGTTAGTCTTGCCATGACATGAACGACCACGCTCGCGCTGGTAAGTCACGGAGCCGTGGACGGCCCACCCAACGCGAGATCTACCAGCGACTACAGGTTCAGGTCACCGAGCTAGGGGATCATATGGGTGGGCTGCCGCTACCCGAAGAGGCAGCCGACACTTGGCGCTCCATCTGGTACGAGGAAGCCCACCACTCCACCGCCATCGAAGGCAACACACTTGTCCTCAAGCAGGTGGAGCAGCTGCTGGGCGAAGGTCGAGCCGTCGGCAACAAAGAGTTGCATGAATACCTGGAGGTTAAAGGCTACGCCGACGCTGCTGACTGGGTGTACCGCCAGGGCACCCGCCCCACGCCGCTATCGCGCCACGGCCAGATTCTGACACTGGCCGAGGTGCGTGAGATTCACCGACTGGCCTTGGCCCCGGTGTGGCAGGTGACACCGCACCCCGACGCCACCGAACCCGAGGGCCCGGGCGGTTACCGCCGCCACGACATCGAACCCTTCCCCAGCGGTATGACGCCGGTGACATGGCCGCTGGTTCCGGCCGAGTTCTCAGCTTGGGTGGATGAGGTCAACACCCTCGAGGGGGCACCTGTGACGTTCCCCGATGCTCTGGCTTCGCTACATTGCCGCTTCGAGCAGATCCACCCGTTTCTCGATGGCAACGGGCGCACCGGCAGGCTCGTGCTGAACTTGATCCTGGTGCGGCTCGGCTACCCGCCTGTGGTCATCTACAAGCGGGACCGGGCCAAGTACCTCAAGGCGCTGCAGCGGGCTGACGCAGGCCAAGTCGGTTCCCTGGGCCAGATGCTCGCCCGGGCGATACTCGACAGCCTCTACCGATTCGTGCTACCAGCCGTAACTGGCCCAGCCCGGCTGGTACCCCTGGAGGCACTGGCCGACTCCGACCTGAACGTCACCGCCCTGCGCGCCGCAGCCAGCCGCCACCGACTCCAGGCCACCCGAGGTTCTGACGGCCGATGGCGCAGCTCACGCCGTTGGGTGGACACCTACAAGAAGACCCGCTACCGGCGAGAATGACGCCAGCAGTTGTCTCACCGGTGACTGAGTATCGCGTTCGTGGTTCTGGATCCGACCTCCGAGCACAGCTTGGTGGGAGACATTCTTCTCGAAGATCGCGCCGTGCTGCTGGCCACCTGCGAAGTGTTGGCTCGGTTAATGAACGGCTACTCGGCCCGTCGACTCGCCTTCGTTCTCCAAGACCTCGCTATCGGCCCCTAAGGCTCGCTCCTGGACCACGAGGATCGGCAATGGCTCCAGAAGAGAGTTGAAGAGCCACCAGTCAAAGCAACCGGATCCAGCGGTGGTGGGACGACTTGGTGCGCATGGCCCGCCACGGTGTCACGGTTCTGGCCTGCTTCGACGAGGGCTGCCCCACCAACCTGACCTTCACCCATGACCACCCCCGCTGCTTTCGTGCTAGGCGAGCTGACCGAAGCCGACCGTCGTTCGATCTCGATAGTCGGCACTCGCGACGCCAGCACCGATGGCCTCGCAATGGCCGGGCGGTTGGCCAGGGAGTTGGCTGACCGCCGAGTCACCATCGTTTCTGGGACTGGCTCGTGGGATCGTCGCGGCTGCTCATTCGGCTGCCCTCAATGCCCGCGGTCGTACCATCGCCGTGTATGCACCACCATCAACCATGTCTACCCGAAGGAGAACAAGACGCTGGCCCGAGCCATCAGATGGCAGGGTGCGTGCCTATCCCAGTTCCTGCCCGGTATGCCCACCGGCCTCTGGGCATTCCCGGCTCACAGCATCACCGCTTCCGGGCTGTCGTTGGGCACCGTCGTGATCGAGGCGAGTGAGACATCCGGGGCCAAGCGTCAGGCCGAAGCGTCTATCGCCCATGGCAATCGGGTCTTTCTGGTCGAACGGCTCGTCACCGACCAACGTTGGGTTTCGTCAATGGCCGAAACCCAGGCCCTGGTTACCGCAGTCACTGATGCCGACGACATCTCGAAGTGGTCGAAGCTGACTTCGATATAGCAGAAGCCGTCCTCTTTTGCACTGACCTGATCCCTGGCCCTACTTGGAAGAGTTGAGAGCCAGCTTGATCCCGATCCCGGCCGAACAGGCTGGGATCTGCCCTATCGGTCCACACCGGTCTGCTCCACCACCGTCTGCGCAATTTCAAGGGACGGCTTACCTATTCAAAAGAGCTGCTCGGCGGTCTACCATCACCGATGAGCGTCACGCTCTGGCCAGCGGCTTCGGGCTCTCCACCGAGGAGGCTCTGGCCTCGCCCCACGCCCTGACCGGCACCGTCGAGGAGTGCGTGGCCGCCCTGCAAGGCTGGAGGGAGCGATGGGGCATCTTCTATGTGACTTTCGGCTCGTTCGGCGCCGCCGAGGAGATGGTCCCCGTCGTCGAACGTCTGGCTGGCGCCTGAGCTTGCGTTTTTCCGGCGGAGGGCCCATACTGGTCGGTAGCTGGTGAGTAGCTCCTCAGCGGAGCCCTCATTGGAAGTACGCCCCGGATTGGCTGCGTTGCGTAGTCCCGGGGCCTCTGCGTCTATTGGCTCGGGGCTAGCAAACTTTGTGAATGCCCTCGACCAAGTGCCCGACGCGGTGGTAAATCTCGTCGTCTTTGCCACAGAGTAGGTCGGTCCTAGCGCCAGCTAGGACGTCGGCGATGCTGAGGATCGGCTCGTCCTTGCCTGCGTGGGTGATCAAGAACCCCGCGGGCACCTGGCATCGGGTGAGGAGCCGCTGATGCACTTGGTGGTCCGCCTTGTCTAGTTGATCGAAGCCAGCGGTCGGTTCATTTCGCGTCTCGATGACGACCCGGCTTACCCTACCTTCGCCGGCGAGGTGGATGAATGCTTGCTTGAGAGCCTTAGCTCTGATGTGGTGCTCGGCTCCGCCTCCCGGGGTTCGAATCGGGACAGCCGACTCAAAGAGGTGGCCTTCCCAGCCGTTGAGGCCTGCGATGGCTTCGATTGCCTCAACGCGACGAGTCTTGCTTCGGAGGTCGCCGTAGTGGAGCTTGTACCCGAGCTCATCCTCGAGCTTGATGATCTTCTCCCGGAGGGTGTCGAGTTCACCGTCGAGTGTGACTATGGCGGCGATCAAGTAGAAGTAACCGATGTCAGCGACCTTGCCGGTCCGAGGGTCCCGGGTGGGTTTCTTCGACTCGTCGAAGAAACCCACGAGTTGGAATGTCATTGTAAGTCTTCCTTGATTGAGGCTCGTCGATCGACGGTGAACGGGCTCTGCAATGTGTGGCGGTATTCCTGGGTGAAGCCCTTGGGGCTTAGGGGCGCCTTCTTCAGGGTCCGGCGCCGTTTCACCAGCCCCCTCCGGTCCAGCTCAGTGATGCCTCGCTGGGCAGTGTCAGCGGAGATCCCGTACCACGGCTTGGCCTTCTCGATGGGTAGCACGAAATTTGGAGAGAGAGACAGGCCGATCAGCAACACTGCCTTCGCTGGCAACGCCAATGTCGAGGACCATTCGTCCTCGGCGTCGAGCCAGTAGTCGACCGGGAGTTTCAGGTATCGATCCTCAGAACGACTCCGACCGTTCTTGTCGCCCGGGTGGGTGTAACGCCGTCCTGATCCATCTTCCCGGAGCAGGGTGACGTCGGCGAGGCGGCCGTGGCGACCTCGTTTGATCAGCCGATACTTCTCAAGACGGTTCCAGATCTTAGAGATGGTCTGGTCGGTGGCCGTGACCCCGGTGTGGCGAAGCGCCCGTGCCCAGACCGCGGCTCCCCGATGGGAGTTGAACGGCGGGGCGCTGGCGATCGCTTTCAGGAGTAGGTACAGATCGAAGCCTCGACGGTCACCGTTACGGACCAGCGCAGCAAGCGGGCCTGGCCTCGGCTCGGCCTGGGGTCCTTGCTGCAGAAACTCGGTTCGCAGAGGGACAGCCCCATTGAGACGACCAGCGGTCTTCAGGAGCTCCTCCACTGTCTCTCGCGGCGTCGCAACATACTCTGTTCTCATGCGATGGAGTATGCCGTCACAGGGCCCTATTAACAACTAATCTACGTATAGATACTTGCCGTACCAGCGGTACCCATAAACATATCAGTACCAGAGCAGAATCTGACTACCTTATAAGTACAGCTCATAGCGCAGAAGGCCGGATTGACACTGTGGCACTGAATGTCGGGCGCGGGAGTCAAAGGTTCTAGGCGGCGGTGCAGAAACTGCCTGCGATCTTGATCCTGCAGCTGTCCCGAAGGATCCTGCAGCAGTCCCGAAGTCGCGTTCCTGGCTTGTTGTGCGAAACCTAAGGCCGGGAACCCCGATCTTGACCGACCCAGGCGTGGACTGAGGAGCCTATGACCCACCCGGCTGAACATGCCATGGTATTCGGTCGATCGGGACCTCTTTCAATGTCGCCCCGGATGACGGCCGAACGATCCGAGGGGATCCGATTGGCACCTGTACGAAAAGGCTTGCGTTTTTCCGGCGCAGCGCCCATACTGTTCGGTAGCTGGTGAGTAGCTCCCCAGCGGAGCCCTCATTGGAAGTACGCCCCGGATTGGCTGCGTTGCGTAGTCCCGGGGCCTCTGCGTCTATTGGCTCGTGGATGGGCCGACCTGCTGTCAGTGGTCACCGGTAGAAGCAAAAGGAAGCTGAGCCGGGTCGCCGGAGGTCCACAAGGAGCTGATGGGACGGAGGTGGAGCCGGTCGCCGACGGTCAGGTAGTGGCTGCCGGTATGGAGCATGAACCCGGCCCGAAATGTACCAGGGGAGACTGCGTCTAGCCTGTCTCGGAGCCAGCCGACGGATCGGAGTTGAGTCGCGGTGGGGGAGCTGGTGGCCTTCACCTCAATGGCGATGGCCGTGCCGTCGAAACGTTCGAGCACCAGATCCACTTCATGACCGCTGTGGTCCCGGTAGTGAGACAGGGTTATGCGATCCACGGAGGTAGCAGCCTGGCGGGCGATCTCGTTCACGACGAAGGTCTCGAGCAATGCGCCCGCGGCGGGGGCGGTTGGTGAAGCCAGCGCACCGGGAGTCGCGCCGAGGAGGTCGGCAGCCAGGCCGGTGTCGGTCAGATGGAGTTTAGGGCGGCGCGCGATTCGAGGGACGAGATTGCGAGACCAGGCCGGTACTTCACCGACGATAAAGACGGCTCGGAGCCATTCGAGATACGACTGCACGGTCCTACGATCGATGCCCAGGTCACCAGCTGTAGACGTCAGGTTGAGCTCTTGACCAGTGCAAGCAGCGGCCCAGCGCAGTAGCCGCGGCAGAGCAGCAACCTTGCGGATGTCACCCAGCGCCACCAGGTCCCGCTGGGTGACGGTTTCCAGGTAGCTCTCGAACCAAGCCGAGCGGATCTTTGGGGCCAGGGCCACCACCTCCGGAAACCCGCCCCGGCAGACCCGCTCGCAGTACGCCCTGCGCTCGGGAAGCGCGGGCCGTTTAGGGTTAACGGGCTGCTCGGGGTTAACGGGCTGCTCGGTGGTCACGGGTAGGGCCGAACCGAACGGAGGCTCAAACCACCCGTCCACAACGGTCGAGGCGGTACCAGCCAACTCCGCCTCCGACAGCGGCCAGAGGCGCAGAATCCGGACCCGCCCGGCCAGGGATTCGCTGATAGTGGGAACGGTCAGGAAGTTGGTGGACCCGGTCAGCAAGAACCTGCCTGGGGTTGGGTCTTCGTCGACCAACCGCTTCACCATCCGTATCAGCCGATCACCGCCGAGCTGGATCTCGTCCACAGCCAACGGGTAGGACCAGCCGGTGAGGAAGGTCAACGGATCGGCCAGAGCAGCCTGACGGTATGCGGGATCGTCCAGCGAGACATAGCTGCCGTCCCGCTCGCTGGTGACGATCCTGGTCAGGGTGGTCTTCCCGCACTGGCGGGCCCCGTGCACCACGACTACCCGGAAGGCATCCAGAGCCTCCTCCAAACGAGGCTGAAGATGCCTTCTGATCAGATCCATAGCCATCTCTCCCGCTGATGTATGAATTTCCTCGCCACTAATGTATAATATTCGTCTCAACTGATGCTCTGATTTCGCCAGAGTTAGTGCACATTTTTCTCAGCTACGGCATCGCCGTGCATGGCACCACTATTGACCATGTCTATCCACGGGAGAACAGGGCGCTGGTCCGGCCATCACGATCCTGCTGGCACTGGTCGTGCTGGCGGTATTGTGGGAGAACAGGGCTAGGTCCGGGCTATCACGATCCGGGGTGCATGCCTGTCGGCTGGCGCCTTGCGGGCGGCCCATGAACTGTCGGGGCCATCGCGATCCGGGGTGTATGCCTGTCGGATCAGGTCAAGGATTCTTCTTGGGCTAGGTCGGGGCCATCACGAATCCGGGGTGCACGCCTGGCCTATGCTGTGTCGTGTGGTTGCCAATGATGCGTCGCTGCCAGTGTTCCGGCCTCGGTACCTGGGCCGGGGGATATATGACCTCGGCGAGATGGCTCGCCTTCTCCGCCGGAGCCAGTCCTGGGTCATGAGATGGGCCCAAGCGCCATATAAAGGACGAGCGCTCCGGACCTTTCATTTTTTGGGATCTGATCAGCTTGCGAGTGATTTCGGAGCTGCGCATACGAAAGGTACGGCCCAATCACATCTGTGTGGGCGCGAGACACCTTGTGCAGGAGCTCGGTACTGACTATCCGTTCGCTCATAAGGAGCTTGCTACGGTTAGAAGAAGCTTCTTCGCCAATATCGTTGGCCTCTCCGAAGATGCCGGAGAAAGCGGCCAGCTCGCGTTTGAGGACATTATTGATCCGTTTCTTAAGTCGGTCTCTTTTGATCAATCGGACATGGCGAAGATCTGGAAGCCATACACGGGAGTCTGGATCAATCCTGCATTTCAGGCAGGTGCGCCATGCGTAGACGGAACCCGAATACCTACGGCACAACTAGCTGGCCTGATTGGCTCGGAAAAAGATATTGATTCCGTGGTGGGAATTGAGGTCAGCGAGGATTACGGTCTCACCGCTGATCAGATCCGAGCGGCCCTTAGTTTTGAAGCATCTTTGGTCGCTTGAGGAGACTCCGAGGTTGCCGGACAGATCAAGGCCCATTCGACTGCTGTTGGACGAGAATCTTTCCCCGGCTGTAGAAAGAGCACTTCGTAGACTTGGATTTGATAGTGTCATTAGTCGGGTCCAAGAATCGGAATCAGCCGGGGCCGAATCGTTGCTCTTCAGATGAGGATGTTCTCAAACACGCCGTTAAGACTCGCCAAGTCATTGTTACTCATGATCTTGGTCTTGTCGTCCTTAGTGCAGAACAGGGTCAGTATGTAGTCTGGATTAGACCGAGAGGACCACAGCTAAACAAGCTAGGTTTGGCGATCCTGTTTCTTAAGGGCATAACCGATCGTTGTTGCTTGTGATCTTGGTCTTGTCGTCCTTAGTGCAGAACAGGGTCAGTATGTAGTCTGGATTAGACCGAGAGGACCACAGCAAGCAAACTAGGTCTGGCGATTCTGTTTCTCATGGGTATAACCGACTGGAGTGAATGTCTGTTGAGCACTGATGATCCGGTTTGTGTAAAGGTGATGCAGACCAAATTTGTGACCCTCTCGCGGGATGAAGCTATCGAGTTGGTTGAACGGCGCAAGGTTGATCGGAACAAGTAAGGGGCGTCCGGAATGGCGTTACAGGATTAGTTGGCTACAGGATTAGTTAGGCGCCTCCACTGCTGCTTTTATGGTTTCGACTGTTCGTTGCATGTTTGACTTGATTGCGCTGCGGCGGGTGTTGACCACCTCGGCGGGGTCTTCGGCTTTGGCGGCTCGCTGCGCTGTGCGATTGTTGGACGTGCCGATCCGCATCGAAAACCGCAGACGACTGCCTGTTCCCTGATCCATGATCTCAAACCGCCACACAGCGCCCGGGTTGTCGGCATTCCCAGTGGACCATTGAAAGACCCGGCCTTCGGCGTAGTCCGTGACGTGGTTCTCTACCTCCCACTCAAAGTCGCCGAGCCTGTTGCGCCCGACGAACACGGCCCCCATGCCCGGTTCGTCGCGCCACTCCGCTGCTACCAGTTCGGTGCCAGCAGCCATGGGCAGCGTGATGTCGCTGACCACGGGCCACACCTTGCGGGGGACTGCTTCGATGTCGATCTCGGTAACGACTCCCTGACCGTCGGCTATGTGGGTGCCGCCATCGGTCGAGGCTCGAGCACGGGTGAACCCCCAGCGGTCGAAGTAGGTGATCTCGGCCGCGGGGCGGCGCACCGCGGGGCGGAATTCCGTGCCCTTGGTGTAGGCAACCGGAAACGTCACCACGGTGGTCACCCCGTCTGCGATGTCCAGCACGTCGGCTAGCTCGTCAACGTTGCTGTTCAACAGGGTCGTCCACGTGGAACCCAGGCCCCGGGCTCGCAGGGCGAGGTTGAAGCTCCAAGCCGACTGCACGACCGAGTCGAACAGGCCAGGCCGACCGGAATTGTCGTGGACACCCCAGATAGCGGCTATCACCAGCACCGGCACCCGACTGAAGTTCTCAATCAGATAGGCGCTCGAGTCGAACACCTTCTCCTTGGAGTGGCCGGTGCCCTCCAAGCGGTCGGCCACACGTGTCATGAACTCGCCAGTGCGTGCGTACATCTCAGCCAGCTGGCGTTTGATGGCGTTGTCACGCACGACGATCCAGCGACGGCTGGCGTCGTTGCCGCCGGTCGGGGCCTGCTCGGCCACGTCAATACAGTCCAGGATGACCTGATCGGGTACCTCGCGGTCGAAGTCGAGGCGCTTACGAACGGCACGGGTGGTGCTCAGTAGCCGGTCGGCCTCGGTGACATCGAACGGGGTGGTGCTCATGTCAGATGTTTGGTGATGTTGAATGGGGTGGTGCTCATGTCAGATGTTTGGTGATGTTGAACGGGGGTGCTGTTCATCTTCGGGCCTCGATCTACCTCGAACGGAGTGCTGTTCATGCGCTGGCCGCTGACGCGTGCGCACGGGCAGCCTTGGCGAGGTTGCGCAGCTCGGCACGCTCGTCGTCGGTCAGCACATCAAAGTCAGGGCCGTGGAGCCGGTCGGTGGCCGCTTCAATCTCGTCGCGGATGTCGGCGAGGTGCGAAACCTCCGGCCAGGGACGGGGCCAGCCGAACAGTTCGGCGTTCCACTCACCAGCTGGCCCCGAAAGGATCGCCTCAAGCGGGGTCATGCCCGCGGCTTGGACCGCCACGCAATGGCGTCCGAATCGCAGCTCGCGCATCGTCTGAGCAAGCTGGAACGTACGTGCAGGTCCGGGTTCGTCAGGCATTGCCATGTCACGCCAGCCCACAAAGGTCGGGGCGCCGAACGGGGCGGCGTCAGCCACGACTCGCTGCAGCAGCTCGCCGAGGCGTTCAACGCCGTCCAGCCCGGTGAGCTTGTCCTCGCCCCACTGTTGACAGATGCGGGCGTACACGGCCGACCCCTCCGCGGGGCTCGCTGCTGCCCGCCCGTCGGCCACCATCTTGCGCATCAGGCCCGGCTCCCAGAAGAAGGCTGCGGCCACCACGTTGTCGACCGGGCAATCGCCCAACACTCCGAGCCGACCCACGGCGTACCCGCCGCGGCCCGAGGCACGTAGTCCCGCCGCCTCGGCTTTGGCCTCGGTGCTTGGGTTGATCAGCCACTGCATGGCGAGCATCCCGATCGATCCCCGCATGCTGCGGGCCACGGTTGTCGAATCCATGCGCAGAACCTTAGAAGCAGGCGCCCATCAGTTTGCAACCTGACTGGTTTGGCGTTCGGATCCGATGGGGCCCTGGTTCATCAAGAACAGGTCTGTAACTTGCTAGTTGGCGTCGGGCCGGGTGTTGCGGGGGAAGGTGATTTTGGTGGGTGCGGTCTGCGATTTGTTGGTTTGGCGTCGGGCCGCTCCGCTAAGGCCCAGATCTCTTTGTCCTCTGGCTGGGATCTCGCGTGTTGTCAGCCGCTGCTGCCCGCGGCGCCAAGCATCGCCTCAAACCTTGGCCTGCTGATCCCGCCCGTCACACGTGGATGACGGTGCCGTCGTCACCGACCACCATAAAGTATGGGAAGCCGATTAGTCCATATCCGTTCGCCAGCGGCGGCCCGTGTCGGGGAACGGCCGGTGCCAGGCCTAATCGTCTCACCCAACTTCTGCGGTTCATTCCCTGGTTTGCGACGGTGCCGGTTGGAACAGTATCGGGCGGCACGGTGCTTGTTGGTAAGGGCCTAGCAGGTCGCGAGGTGGCGTGTCGGCCCAGGATCACCGAAGATACTGGTTACAGGCTGACAGGCCTAGCAGGTCGCGAGGTGGCGTGTCGGCGCAGGGGTGCGCCTTGGAGCTAGGTGACGATGGCAGTGGTTTGGGCGGGGTGGGTGCCGCGGAAGCGAAGGGCGCCGAGCATCACAACGGCGAGGCTGAACAGGCCGCTAGCGGCCCAGGTGGGTCCGGCACCGAAATTGTCGTACAGAAGCGCCGCCGGAAGGGCCGTTGCCCCAGCGCCCAGCACCTCGACGGCCCCCATTAGCCCGAGGGCCGCGGCCTGGCGTTCCTCAGGCACCGAACGAGACACAGCTACTTGCGCGGCGGTAAATCCGAAGGCATCAAACACACCGAATCCCAACATCACGACGACCGGCCAGACCAGACCCGGCACGATCCCGAACAACGTCATCCCTGCCGCGCTCACCGCTGTCCCAACCACCGCCACGGTCGGCGGGCCGACCCGGTCGGCGAAACGCCCCGCAGATGGCGATAAGAACAACACCGGCAGGACCAGCACGGTGAAGATGATCCCCACCTCAAGAGACCCACCCCCGCGATCCTTGAACATGATCGGCATCACGGCCTCCCAGCTACCGATCAGGGAGAAATATCCACCGATCACCAAAAGCGCACCCTGCAGGCGTCGCACTCTCAGCAGCCCGAACGACGCCACCTTGTTGGTGTCGATGGCGCCCTGGTCCGGCGGAAGGCGCACAACGAACGGAACAAACACGGCCATCCCCACAGCGAAGGCGACGAATGGGGCACGTATCCCTACAGTCTCAACGAACACCGCAGCGACGATCGGTCCTGCCAGGAACCCGCCCATCTCGCCGACGACCATCCTGCCCAGGTTCTCGCCGACCCGTTCGGGGTCCATCACAGCGGCCGCGCGCCGCAAGCCGGGCATTGCCAGACCAGCGGCAAAACCCAGAGCGCCGCGCGCCGCGATCCACCAACCGACATCATCTGCGACGGTCATCGCTGCGAGCGCTATCACCGTGATCATCACACCAGCGGTTGCCATCGCCCGCCCGTGACCACGGTCGGCGAACCGAGCCAGGGTAACTTGTGAGACGAACGCAGCGGCGAATCCGGACGTGACCACGAAGCCGATCTCGGTGTCTGTGAAGCCGAGTTCGTCACGCAGGTCGCCGAGCACCGCCACGATCCCGCCGATCGACGCTCCGATGGCTGCCATGACGATCTGAAACGGCAGAAGCGCCCGACGGGATTTTGATGACGAGACCCTCATCGTGAGATCCCCCCACCAATGCCAGCCCCGTCCCCCATCGGGTGGTTCCATGGCTGTGGATGCCTTCCACTTTGTTCAGCTTCCACGTTGTTCAGGTGGTGTGCATGTGGTGGGTGCAACGAAACCGCCCGAGTCATGACCGCCGTTTCCGCAAGAAGATCTGATCGTGACATATGTCAAAAGTACCTGTCATACATCAAGAATAGCTGAAATATATTAAGAAGATATCAGTCCCATGATAGTCACACCTCTTGCGAACATATCTAGGATTTATTCACCGAGCACGTGACCCGTACCCTGTACACGTTTGCCGGGACCTCATCTGATATTCACTTTTTCACTAACCCGATATGTCCCATGTCCGGTGTCTCACATTCCATAACCGTTTGTTTCGATCGGTGTATTCGGGGGGAAGGCTTCCCGGCGGGCCGCCATACGATCCGGGTGGATCCGGTTGGCTACTGGCGAAGCAGAATGTGCCCTTTGGGGTGAAGTGCCCATACCGGGTGGCAGCTGATGGCGATGGCTCCCACAACCGCGACATGCTGTGGCCTAGGGGAATTGCTCCGCGGTAACCAAGCAGAGCCGCCTATGTGCTGAACATTCCTGATGAGTTGTTCAGGGTCTGTCATCTCCTCTCTGGCTAAGTGTTAGCCTTGTAGCTATGTTCGCAGCAGTAATTTCAGTTGGGCTTTGGTTACTCTCTGGGGCTCTGGTTGGCTCGTCTGGGTTGGTCGAATCACCCGAGGTTCCGCAGCCGCGGGTGGAGATTTCCGATGATTCGCTGGGCGGGTCGGTGAACCCGGTGGTGGAGTCTTATGCTCGTGACTTTTCGGTATCTTCTGAGGAAGCACTACGGCGCCTGGACCGGGTTGATGCGTTGCAGGAAGTTGTTGCGTCGATTAGGGAGCTTGAGGTTGCCAGGTTGGCTGGTTGGGGGATTGACCACGATGGTCATTTCGGGGCTTGGGTTTGGTTGGTTGGTGATGGACCTTCGAGTCCGGCGGTGGCTCGGATCTCCGGCGGTCATGCTGATGTGGAGATTCGCACTGGTGCGGTGTACTCCTATGAGGAGTTGAAGGCTGCCCAAGAACGGCTTAGATCTGATCTGCCTGAGATTTACGATGGTGCCGATCCTAAATCGAATATTTCAACCAGGGTGGTTTTGACTGGTATTGATGTAAGAACCAATAGCATCAAAGTAGGTATTGATCTGGTTGCAGGGCCCAGACTTGTTAGGACGGGTGCTAGTCCGGAAACGCAGCGAGTTTCAGATGTAATCTTTGAAGCTGAAGCGGCACGGTTGTCTGAAATGCTGGGTAAGAGTCTGGGTGTGGCGGTGAAAGTTGTTGATGGCCGAGGACTCAGACCGACAGCTATTTCTAGACTCCAACAGGATTCGAGACCTGAACCTAAGTCCCAACAAGAATTGAAACCTGAACCGAGAGCTAATTTTAGAGGCGGCGACGGCTCGATTGGTGGATGCACTCCAAATTTCGCGGCTAAGAAGATCGGCGGTGATTACGGGTTGATCACCGCCGGTCACTGTTACAATGATGTTTGGTTACACCGAGTTAAGCTTCCATATGTGAATGGATGGTCATCACCTAGGGCGGACGGACAATTTCATAGGATCCCGCTGAGGGATCCCCCTCACAAGCTATTCGATGACTACAAGTGTAAGATTGAAGGCAAGCAAGGTGTGTGTGATGTTACAGGTACTATCGCGCGCAATGGCATGCTGAACAAATATGTGTGCCACACCGGACATACATCCGGTTTTTCATGTGGGACTGTAACAGATATCAACACGCGTGTTGACCATGGCTGCACCAATGCCGACGAGACGAAAGAAATAGAATGCGAACCGGTAATGTTCACAATTACAGGTTCAAAATTGAAGGGTTGTCCAGGTGATAGCGGCGGTCCAGTATTCGATAGTCAAGGGCTCGCCTATGGTCTCATCGTAGAAACTGGAAGAGGATCTAGCCACACTGAGCCGTCAGATTGCAGAGAAGGAGTGTGGGTTATAGCATCTGCGATCCGTGAGATTGAAAAATTTCTTGGTGTTGAAGTACTCACGGAAGATCCAGTACCTCCTAGTGCCCCTGGTGAGCTTGTATCAGTGATAGAGAATGATCAGATGTCGTTGTCTTGGAAAGCTCCACCTGAGGGAGCTGCGCAATACAAGGTTTACCGCCGTATAGCAGCAGCAGGCCATGAGTATCAAGAACACCATACGACTGCCTACGACGCAAGTTCTACGGCCTTTGATGCATATGTGGAGGTTGATACTGAGTATGTGGAGGATCTATCTGATTTGACTTCTGGCGTCGAATATTACTATCGGGTAGCTGCGGTGAACAACCTTGGTATGGAGAGTACTCGTAGTAATTTCGTTCGTGTAGTACCTGGGACAGTTAGTCTAGTGCCATGGACAGGAGTGGTCCCTCCCGATCCTGTGGGGCTTGGAGCAGAGATAGTTGGTTCGAATGGAGTGAGGTTGTCTTGGGAGCAACCAGCGGGGAATGTAGTTCATTACGAGGTGTACCGGCGAGTTGCAATACCAGGTAACCCATACCGGAAGATCAAGACAGTGACCCCGACCAGTTTCTTGGATCCGATTGCTGGGTTGACGCCGGGTGTTGAGTATTACTATCGGGTGAAGGCGGTCAGTAGTACTGATGGGGTTAGTGGTTGGGGTTCTGGCAGCAACTACGCGCGTGTGACTATACCCGCCGTTAGGGATTTGAAGGCTACTGTGTATTCTAATGGGGTAACGTTTTCTTGGGAGAAACCGGTTGGAGATGTGGCTAGCTTTAAGGTGTTTCGTCGTGTTGCGAGGCCGGGTGAAGCTTATGTTGAGATTGCTGAGCGGGAGGTTCCGTATTATTGGGATCCGATTGCTGGGTTGACGCCGGGTGTTGAGTATTACTATCGGGTGAAGGCGGTCAGCGGTGCTGGTGTGGCCGGTAGCTGGGGTACTGGTAGCAACTATGCAGAATTATCGGTGCCCGCTGTTAAGGGATTGAAGACTACTGTGTATTCTAATGGAGTCAGCTTTTCTTGGGAGAAACCGGTTGGAGATGTGGCTAGCTTTAAGGTGTTTCGTCGTGTTGCGAGGCCGGGTGAAGCTTATGTTGAGATTGCTGAGCGGGAGGTTCCGTATTATTGGGATCCGGTTTCGGGTCTGACGCCGGGTGTTGAGTATTACTACCGGGTGAAGGCGGTCGGCAGTGCTGGTGTGGCCGGTAGCTGGGGTTCCGGTAGCAACTACATATCGGCAAGAATACCAGCGGCTGAGGCGGCGGGATAATGCTCTCTCAACTGTCGTGGCCGAATCAGGTCACGCACCTTCCGGGGGGTTAGCATTCCCTGTCAGGGCCAAGCAATGCCAATCAGTCGGCCTTGAGCGGAGAAGTTTCTTTGCCCCCCCCCCCAGAGCTCGGGGGGGGGGGGTAGCACAGAGCGCCGGGAACTCAGCAGGGCTACTTCATTTTGTTTGTGGGCCAATGCAATTATCCCGGCGTTGAGCCAGCCGAACGGCGGGTTGACGTTCGCGCCCTACCCAGCGTTGACCGAGTACATGGGTAATGAGCCAGCCCGAACGGTGGGTTGACTTTCGGTGAGGACCCTCTAGACGGTCGCGCTGCAGGTAGTGAACCGGCGGCGGGCTTGACACCAGAACCCTCGGCGACCCGGATCGTGGCTTGTTGGTCGTTGAGGATCTCGCAGCTACACAAAATGTGAGTGCGATCATCAATCGGCGTTGTGTATGAAACAGCTACCCAACCCCGGGTCATTAGCATGGCCCGGACTGCCACCTTAGTGCGGTCTGCTTCCAAGACAGTGGATCTAGCGAGACGATATCGCTATGGTGGACCAGTCGTATGGCGTGGGACGGCTCGACCCGCCGAGTGGGAGAAACGTTCGCCGGGATATTCGCTTCGTTACCGGCCAAGTGTCGGTGATCTGGCTCCAGCGTTGAGCGGGCCCTGCAAGATCCTCTACAACAGGTGGATGCCGGGCCAGCTCCGTCAGCTTTGTTCTCGGTCTGCTTGAAGGCCTCAAGGATGTTAAGGAACCTCAAGGACCGAAGACGGTAAGAGAATAGCCGTTGTCCCGGATCTCTCATGTTGGCAACCAGCCCAAGGCTGGTCTCAAAGTCAGGCTAGGGCCTTGACGAAATAGGCGAGTTGGCCCGAGAAACTGCTTGCGGAGTTCGAGAACAGCCTAGTTCGGCACAGGCCCGGCTGGCATGTTAGGTTGATAGCCATGTTGGTTGCGGTCTTGTCTGTCGGGTATTGGTTACTCTCCGGGGCTCTGGTTGGCATGGCGGGGTTGCTTGAGTCAGCTGAGGTTCCTCAGCATTCGGTGGAGATTTCAGAGGAGTCGGCCACCGGGTCGGCGAACCCGGTGGTGGCGTCCTATGTTCGTGATTTCTCGGTGTCTTATGAGGAGGCCTTACGGCGTCTGGACCGGATTGATGCGTTGCAAGAGATTATCGCATCAGTTAGGGAACTTGAGGTTGGTCGGTTAGCTGGTTGGGGGATTGATCACGAAGGTAATTTTGGGGCTTGGGTTTCGCTGATTGGTGATGAGCCTCCGAGTCCTGCTGCGGCTCGGATCGCTGGTAGCCATGATGATCTTGAGATCCGCACTGGTGCGGTGCATTCCTATGAGGAGTTGAAAGCTGCCCAGAAGCGGGTCAGATCTGACCTTCCTGAGATTTCCGACGGCGTCGATCCTGGATCAAATGTTTCAACCAGGGTAGTTTTGACTGGTATTGACCTAAGATCCAATAGCATAATAGTTGGTATTGATTCGGTTGTTAGGCCTAGACGTGTCAGAAGAGGTGCTAGTCCCCAACCGCAGCTAGTACCGGATCCAGTATCGGATGAAGTATTCGAGGCTGAAGCCGCCCGTTTGTCTGAAGTGCTGGGTAAGAGTCTGGGTGTGGCGGTGAAGATTGTCGACGGTCGAGAACTCGGACCGACAGCTAGTTTTCCACTCCAGCCGAACGTTAGACCCGAACCGAGAACTGACTTTATAGGCGGCGACAACGCGATGAGTTCATGTACTCCAAATTTCGCGGCCAAGAAGATCGGCGGTGATTACGGGTTGATCACCGCCGGTCACTGCCAGAATTATATGATGATACGCATTGTTCGTCTTCCATATGTAAATGGATGGTCATCACCTAGGGCGGATGCACAATTTCATAGGATCCCGCTAAGGGATCCTGCTCACCGGCTGTTCGATGACTACAGATGCGGTGAAAATGACGATGATGTGTGCGATGTCACCGGTACTATCGCGCGAACTGACATGCTGAACAAATATGTATGTCATAACGGGAATACATCCGGTTTTTCGTGTGGGACTGTAATAGATATCAACACGCGCGTTGACCATGGTTGCACTAATGCCGACGAGACGAAGGAAATAGAATGCGAACCAGTAATGTTCACATTTCAAGGCCCGACATTAATGGGTTGTCCAGGTGATAGCGGTGGTCCAATATTTGATAGTCAAGGGATAGCATACGGTCTTCTCACAGAGTCTGGAAGAGGATCTCGCCACAGTGGAGGGTCAGGCTGCAGGGAAGGAGCGTGGGTGATAGCCACCGCGGTCCATGAGATTGAGAAATTTCTTGGTGTTGAAATACTCACGGACGATCCTATAGCACCAGGTGCTCCTGTCGAGCTTGCCAAATCAGTAGAGAATGATCAGGTATTGTTGTCTTGGACGGCTCCACCTGAGGGAGCTGTGCAGTACAAGGTGTACCGCCGGATAGCGGCGTCAGGTCAGTATCAAGAGCATGACACGACTTCCGACACTAGATTTGTGGAGGGTCTATACGATTTGACTTCCGGTGTCGAGTATTACTATCGGATAGTTGCGGTGAACAACCTTGGTATGGAAAGTACACATAGTAGTCCCGTTAGCGTAGTGCCCGCGACAGCTAGTGTAGTGCCTGGGATAGGAACGGTGCCTCCCGCTCCTGCGGGGCTTAGAGCACAGGTAGTTGGTTTGACTGGGGTGAGGTTTTCTTGGGATAGGCCGGTTGGGGATGTGGCTCGTTTCGAGGTGTATCGGCGGGCTGCGGTTAGGGGAGTCCCGTATCGTAAGGTTCAGACGGTTACTTCGACGAGTTTTTTGGATCCGGTTTCTGGTTTGACGGCGGGGGTTGAGTATTATTATCGGGTGAAGGCGGTTAGTGGTGCGGGTGTGGTCGGTGGTTGGGGGTCTGGTAGTAATTATGCGCGGGTGGTTATGCCTGCTGTTAGGGGTTTGAGGGCTGCTGTGAGTTCTAGTGGGGTGAGGTTTTCTTGGGATGCGCCGGTTGGGGATGTGGCTCGTTATGAGGTGTATCGGCGGGCTGCGGTTAGGGGAGTCCCGTATCGTAAGGTTCAGACGGTTACTTCGACGAGTTTTTTGGATCCGGTTTCTGGTTTGACGGCGGGGGTTGAGTATTATTATCGGGTGAAGGCGGTTAGTGGTGCGGGTGTGGTCGGTGGTTGGGGGTCTGGTAGTAATTATGCGCGGGTGGTTATGCCTGCTGTTAGGGGTTTGAGGGCTGCTGTGAGTTCTAGTGGGGTGACATTTTCTTGGGATAGGCCGGTTGGGGATGTGGCTCGTTTCGAGGTGTATCGGCGGGCTGCGGTTAGGGGAGTCCCGTATCGTAAGGTTCAGACGGTTACTTCGACGAGTTTTTTGGATCCGGTTTCTGGTTTGACGGCGGGGGTTGAGTATTATTATCGGGTGAAGGCGGTTAGTGGTGCGGGTGTGGTCGGTGGTTGGGGGTCTGGTAGTAATTATGCGCGGGTGGTTATGCCTGCTGTTAGGGGTTTGAGGGCTGCTGTGAGTTCTAGTGGGGTGACATTTTCTTGGGATAGGCCGGTTGGGGATGTGGCTCGTTATGAGGTGTATCGGCGGGCCGCGGTACAAGGTGACCCTTACCTTAAGGTCCAGACGGTCACTTCGACTAGTTTCTTGGACCCGGTTTCTGGTTTGACGGCGGGGGTTGAGTACTATTATCGGGTGAAGGCGGTTAGTAGTTCAAGTGTGGTCGGAGGTTGGGGCTCTGGTAGCAACTACGCATCGGCCAGAATATCGGCATCCTAGGCGGTGAGATAATTCCTTCTGAACCTGCTCGGCTGACTCAGGTCTCGCACTCCCAAGTCGACAGCATTCCTATCAGGCCAAACAATGTTCAACTCCACACGATCAACCAACTGCCGCCGTGTCAACGAGGTCCATACTGCATTGGAACGCTGGCATCCAACATCAACCCCCTGAGTCCCTTCCCGGCTCCGGTGATCCTCAAGAAGGCATCACAGCACTGGCACCCCAGGACGGCAAGTCGTCACAGGAATTGCACGGCTTGTTGGGGCAACCCTTTGCGGGCAACCGAGTATGGTGTAGGATCACCTGAGCGCTGTCGGCTCGGGAGTCGATCCTGATCGTTATGGCTGGGCCCCGGTGTTTGTCTATCTCATCCTAACGAACAGGAGATCACCAAATGAGAAAGTTGCTGACCGTACTTCTAGGGTTTGCCTTGGCGGTATCGGTTGTTAGCCCTGCCGTGGCAGGTCCCGTGGCGGGTCCTTTAGCTCAAACAAGTCCGACTGAAGGCAGTACGCTGACAGCTACCGAGGCTGGCACCCTGGCGGGCCACTGGGCCCAGTTTGATAAGCTTCGGGATGAAGTGGACAAAGATTCAAGCTGGCCTGACGATGCGGACAATCCAGTATTTTCGAGCGTCGTAGCTAACGTAAGAAGTATACTTCGCGACTATTTCCGAGAGAACGTCGAAAGCAAAAGCCCATGGATCTGTACCCAACATAACGCGAATCCGGACAGTGATGAAGCGGTCGAAGCCATGTTTAACCCCACTGTTACTAGTCTCCGCACCACCGTATACCAGAAGCTTGGTTGTCCCTGGCCTGAAGAAGAGTACGCTGAGTGGGTATCATTTTATACCAGTTTCAGGTCGGCTTTCTACTCAGTGGCTCCGAGGGTCATGCCATATCCTGAGGCTCCCTCCCTGATGAAAAATTATGGGGCCCAAGCAGAATTCGGTGCCAAAGTTGGGCAGTTGCTCTATCTGCATTCGAAGCTTGAGGAGCAGCTTCCAACCAGCCTGGTAACAGATTTTGCGGCGGAGACCACCAGGTTCCACAGCAAGATCGCCCAAGTTATAGATGCCACGGTTTGTCCCCTAGACAGCGGAGATGGAGATGCGGCGTTAGAAGCCTTGTTGAACGGTAAGTCTCGTCGAGATATTTACAAGATTCTTGGCCAACCATGGCCAGCTTCGCGCTGGGTGACGTGGGATCAGTTGCACAAGGCTTTCACCAAGGTGAACACCACAGCAATGTGACTCAGCGGACAGCGGCCGGTTCACGTGAGACCGGCCGCTCCCGGTTTCGATGATCTAACGTTTGATGCGCGGACGTTTGAGCCCGGCCGGGGTTGATCACCTGGCCCGGCAGGCACCGCCGGGAGAATATGCTGCGCTGGACCAACCATCTCTGTTTCAAGCTCCGGCGACGACTTGATCGGGTGGCTCGATTTGGATCCGACTGGATCGGTCGACGACTGGTCGGACGATTGCCATAGTGACGATCAATCTGCTGAGGTTCTGGCCTGTCTTGTAGCCATATCGCGAACCGAGCGGGACGAAGTGCCTCTCATTGAACTGTCCCGAGCTGAATCAAAGGACTGGACGCGCCGCTGGACAACCGCCTGCGTGCATGACTTCTCGGCTGATCGGAGAGACTCACCGCCGTTCTGGGTCATGCCGACACAGCACCTTTTGTTTGGCTAGTGCTGCGGTTGATGGTTGGCGGTGGCCGCCACGCCCGCTATCGTTGGCGAAGCGGGGTGGAGCAGTCTGGTAGCTCGTCGGGCTCATAACCCGAAGGTCGCAGGTTCAAATCCTGCCCCCGCCACCAATCAAGAGGCCCGGAATCTCAACGGTTTCCGGGCTTCTCCGCGTCTGTGGAAAACCCTGCCTCAGGGGATCCATGCAACAAATATGCACCATGCGAAACGCGAAGTGCCGCGTTTTCGGGTTCGCGCATCACTGAGCACTCCTGTGATCTCGCGCGGAGAGTGGCGGCCGCGCGCGGCCCAAAGATCGTTGAGATTCTTGTAGCGCGATCGCCGATCCGGTGTCCCTGGGTTGGGCATGGATCACACGTCGGGTCGGCAGCGATGAAGGTGCTCGTCATCGGAGCGTCGGGACTGTTCGTGGTGCTGTTGTTAGGTGCGCTGGTGCTCGTCGCGTTCGTGACTGTCGCGGCCGGTGGGGCAGGGACGGCGTCGGCTGCGGTGACCGTTTCGAACCCATATCTGTCCGGACGGTCAGGTCGAAGACATTGAGTCTGCGATCTTCGACTACAACCGGTCGCGCCGATACGTGGCGGATGTTCTGGCCTGGGCACGCGTATACACCGGCCCGCTCGCCTCGGCGGCGGTACCGGTCGCCGGGTACGCGCTCCCGGTCGCGGCCGCGCTGGTGAGCGACGCAATTCTCTTGCGTTCGCATCACGATTACCCAGCCTGGGATGCACCGGTGCCGGTCGGGTTGCCTTTGTCCGCGATGGTTCCCGGAACGGTCACAACGACGCGGGCCAGCGTCTACCCAGCTGATCCGAACAGGTGCGGTAACACCGTGTCCCTCGCTGGTGTCGACGGCGTTGCCTACACCCACTGCCACCTGTCGGCGGTCGCGGTAGAGAACGGCCGAGTCGTCGACGCCGGAACTCTGCTCGGTCTCAGTGGCGGAGTCCCCGGCACGGTCGGAGCGGGAAACACGACCGGACCATACCTGCACCCCGCCGGCCGCGTGGGCGGCGGGTCTGTCTGTCCGCAGCCATTGCTGTTGGCGATCGCCCGCGGCACACCGATCAACCCGGCTGTTGCTCCAGCAGCCGGGTGTGTCACGGGCCGAGATGATCTTCCTCACCGAGGAGCAGGTGATGGCGCTCGCGGAGGAGATCGAAGATCCGCGTCACCGCCGTCGTTGGTCTGGTGTTCGGATGTCGACTATGGCGCTGCGAGGGCGGGGTCGTCTTCGACGAGGTCCCATGCTGGATCGAGTTGCCGGTCGGTCTGTAGGCCGTCGGATTGGGCCCAGTCGCCTTCATAGCCTGAGCGCTGGAAGTCCTCCATCGCCGCGGTCAGGGACCCAGCGGCAAGCTGGCTCGTCACCGACAACATGTCGTCGTGGACGCCAAGGGCCTTGGCGAAGGCCTCGAGGCGGCTATGAATATCGGTCGGGATCTCTTTGAGCAAGAGCGCGCCGATCAACATGACGTGCAGGATTCGTATCCGCCACGGAGCAGCTCGACGGGCAAGAGCCTCGGCGAGTCTTTCAGGGCTGGTCTCAGGAGACGAGTACAGGTCAAAGCGATAGCCCGTCATCGAATGAGCGATGGCGGCAACCGACATTTCCTGGAGGTCGGTGAGGTGCTTCGGCCCCCAAGCGCAGAGGCGAACGCTCCGCTAACGATCCTGACCTCGTCCTATGTGGGGTCATCCCAGTTCGCGTTGTCGTTGGTCGGTATTGCGGTCATAGGGTCTCTTCTGGGCAGGGCTGACAGGCTGCGTCCTCGACTCGACCGAGGAGCGAGACCAGCAGGTCGACCTCATCCGCCGTCAGTGTTTGGTGGATGACTCGATCGACGATTGCGGTGAGCCGCGGCGCGAAGTCGGCGACGACGTCGCGGCCGGGAGGTGTCAGGCAGACTTGGGAGGCGCGCCGGTCCTCGGGGTCGGGGCTGCGCTCGACCAGTCCGGCCGCAGCGGCCCGGTCGATCGTTCTGGAGATGTGACTGGGGCTCTTCAACAGCTGTCGGCTCAGCTCGACGGCGCGCAGCCGACCGTCGGGTGCCTGGTCGAGTCGAGTGAGTAGGTCAAGGATTGTTGGGTCGTGGCCTGTCGGGGCGACCGCTTCGATGTCGATGAGGCGCGCCACGGCTGTCTGTGCGGAGAGCATGGCCCCTGTGGCGCGGAGCGTTTCCTGCCGGAGCACGTTCCTTGGCGTTCGTGAAGGTGTCATACATCACACTTTAGGTGTGTTGACAATCATTGTCTACACACCTAAAGTAACAAGCTAATGCCTAGTCATCTTGCTAGCTGAGGAGCAACCATGAGTACCGAAGTCGTCCGCGACCCAATGACCGATCACCTCTTGACCCCGCAGAACTCCGCGCTGGTTCTCATCGACTACCAGCCTGGCCTGATCGACGGCACAAACTCGATCGATCGCGACATCTTGGTCAACAACGCCGTCGCGATGGCCAAGGTTGGCGTGATGTACGACATGCCCATCGTGCTCTCCACCATTGCCGTGGCTGGCGGGTTCCAGAAGGACACGATCCCCGAGATCAAAGACGTCCTCCAGGGCATCGAGACTATCGACCGTGAGCACGTGAACGCGTGGGAGCAGCCAGAGTTCCGCGCCGCCGTTGAGGCGACCGGCCGCAAGAAGCTGATCATGGGTGCTCTATGGACCGAGGTCTGCCTCGCCTACCCAGCGCTCGACCTTCTGCGCGAGGGCTACGAGGTGTACGCACTCTCAGACGTCTCCGGCGGCACCACTGTCGATGCCCACGAGCGCGGCATGCAGCGCCTCGTCCAGGCGGGTGCCGTGCCGGTTACTTGGGAAGCGGTCATGGCCGAACTGGGCCGGGTCAAAGGCTATGACATGGGCGAGTTCGTCAACCTGATGGAGACCCACCTTCCAGCCAGTATCCCGGCCAGCTGAAGTAACTAGCAGCGACCGACGACGGATTGGGCCTGTGGACGAGATGAGTACCGAAACCAACGCCAATGCCACCACTGAGGACCGAGGCCACCCTGCGGTCCTGGTGGTGTGCGCCGCGCTGTTCTTCGGCGTCGTCAACGGCTCCGCCATCTGGGTCGTGCTCCCGGAGATCGGCGCCAACCTCGACATCGCCGCCGGGGGACCTGTCTTGGGTACTCAGCGGCTTCTTGCTCGTCTACGGGGTCGCAATCCCGTTCTACGGGCGACTCGCCTCGCGTTTCGGCGCGCGGCCGTTGTTCTTGATCGGCCTTGGGGTGTTCGCCGTCGGGTCGGCGCTTTCTGCGATGGCGACCGGGCTCGCAACATTGCTCGCGGCTCGCACGATTCAGGCCATCGGAGGGGCCGCCGTCCCCGGCCTGGGCATGACGCTCGCCAGCCGCGCCTACCCGGAAGAGCGACGTGGGTTTGTGCTCGGCATCGTCAGCGCCACGATGGGCGTTGGCGCTGCAGCAGGTCCTCTGGGAGCAGGGATCATCTCTGAGCTTGCGGGAGGGAAACGGATGGAAACGGTCCTGCGGAGTGAGTCAGCGTGACGCTGAGCCAGGCCGACACGTTGAGCGGCGGGCATGTCGCCAAGGTTGGCCCTGCTGCCGATCTGTCATGGGGAATCCGTATCTGGACGGTGAAACTCAAGGGTCAGCGGCGACACCCGGGACCGTAGACGGCGCGACTACGGAGCGGATCTGCGTGAGGCGCTTGCGGTTCTGTGCGCGTTGGGGTCTTCAGCTGAGGAGTGCTGCTGCGAGGAGGGCGGTGACGATGCCTGCGATCTGGTGGGGTCGGATGTGTTCGTGGAGGACGATGACGGCGAGGGCGATCGTGGTGGCGGGGAATAGGCTGACGAGTGCGCCGATGATGGCGAGGTCGCCGTCTTGGACAGCCCAGAGAAACAGTCCGTTGGCGGTCATGTCGAGTGTCCCGACGGCGCTGGCCGGGAGAAATGTCGCTCGACCGTTCGTGGCGTGTGGTCTGCGTCGAGCGAGGGCGATCGCAATGAGGATGGTGACGGAGAGGGCGCGTGCTGCCACGAGAGGCGCGGCGCCAGCGTCGTCGGGGGTTTGGGCAAGGCAGGCGAAGAAGGCTCCGAACCCGAGGCCCGCGCCGATGGCGATCGTGAGCGAGCGGCGATCGTCGGCGAGTTTCCATGCGCCGTCGGCGATCATCCAGACCGCAACGGGTGTGAGGGCGATACCGATCGCGGCCAGTGTTCCGGGGCGTTCTCCGGTGGCGAGACCGACTGCTACCGGCACCACTGCGGCCATGACCGCGCTCACGGGACTCACGAGTCGGTTCGGTCCGGTTGCGAGTCCGTGGTAGAGCAAGAGCAGGCCCACCAGACCAGCAGACCCGCCAACGGCGCCCCAGGCGACCGCTTCAACCGACCACGACGTTGCGACGATGGCGGCCAGTCCGCACGCCAAGGCACCACCGACGATGTTGGCGATCATCGTGACTGTCATCACTGGAGCGCGAGAGGTCGCCCTGCCTCCGAGGAAGTCCGCCACGCCGAACACTGCGGCGGCGCCGAGCGCCAACATCGATGACATCGCTCAGGCACCAATCGGGTCGTAGACAGCAAGCGTGAACACGACACGAGCGCGACCGTTGTTGCTGTAGCGGTGCGGGCGGTCAGCAGCGAACGCAACTGCTTCGCCCCGTCGGACGACCACGGACTCAGTGCCGACCTCGACGTTCAGTTGTCCTGATTGAACGTGAATGCACTCAAGGCTGTCGGAGACGTGCGCTTCGGAGCTGCGCGACTCCCCGGGTTGAAGTTCCCACCGCCACAGCTCGAGCGGACCGTGTGCCGCCGCGAGTTCTGCGCTGCTGCCATCAGCGGTGGACCACATAGGCCTCGGCGCGTTCGGGCCGACGAACGTGGCAGCGGTTACGTCGCCCTCGAGAAGGTCGGCAAGGTCGATACTGAAGCCGCCAGCAACGGCGAGCATCGTCGAGAGCGATGGGTTGGCTTCCCCTTGCTCGATTTGAACCAGCAGCCGTCGGCTGATCCCAAGCCGGGCTGCGGCTGCATCAAGTGTCCAACCTCGCTGCGCCCGCTGCCGACCGACAACGACTCCGAGTGATTCCGCTGCATTCATAAATGCATTATACTGCACTCATGGGCGCGGATCAGTCCCCGGCCGGGAGGGTTGGGCCAGGGACTGATCAGGGTCGTCGTGTTGGTCAGCCGCCGCCTCCTTCATTGCCGTCCTCGTGGCTGGCGCCTTCGTTGGCTTCGCTGGCACCCGCTTCGGATCCATCGCTTGCCGTTTGGCCAATGCAGGGCGAAGACTCGGGGTGGAGGCTGTATGTATCAGGTGTGATCGGGTCAGCGGAGAGCACCATGTTGAGCGTCTGGCCTGGGTTGAGGTCTACGCCAACGGTCGGGCCGAGCTCTATGATTGTTCCGTTGGCGGCCATGTGAACCTCGAGGCGTGAGGCGCAGACGGTTTGGTTCGTGTTGTTGGTGACTGTGCCGACGAACGCCTGTGTGGTTGGGTCGAAGGCGATGTTGTAGTCGAGGTTGTTGAAGTTGCCGGTTGCGGGCTGATCGACTGGCGTGGAGAGAGAAATCTCCTCCCCGGCATCTGCTCCACCCTCGCTGCCTGAGCCTTCGTGGCCAGCTCCTTCGCCGCTGCTCTCGTTGCCGCCTTCGGTGCCTGAACCTTCGCCTCCCTCGCCCGCGTCGGACACGACGGTCGTGCAAGAGAAGGTCTCGGCTTCGGCCTGCCACTGCGTGAACGGGTTTGTCGGGGCGTCGAGGGTGAAGTCGGCTCGTCCTCGAAGATCGAGGGAGGGGATGAGCACGCTCTGGCCGCCGGCTTGCCCGTCGACGGTGACGTTGATGGAGGTGTTGCAGAAGCCTTCGTTGGCTTCGTTCCTTACTCGGCCGACGAACTGATCCTTGGTGGCGTCGTAAGTGATGGCCAGTTCTAGGTCGTTCAGCTTGCCGGCGTAGGAGTCGTCGACAGCGAGTGCCTGAGTGGCATGGATGCCCCGGCTGACACCAGCGCTGGTGAGGTGCGTCGTCGTTCCGGGCGCCGCTGCTGAACCTTCGCTCGCGCCTTCAGCACCCTCGCTCCCGGCGCCTTTTGCGTCTTCGTTGTGGTTGGCGCCTTTTGCGTCTTCGTTGTGGTTGGCGCCTTTTGCGTCTTCGTTGTGGTTGGCGCCTTCGCCGCTTTCGTTGTGGTTGGCGCCTTCTGCGCCTTCGCCGCCGTCGCCGCTTTCGGCGGCGCCGACTTCAGCATGCGCGCTCCAGGTGTCAAACGCCTCGGCAGTTGACGGGAGAGTGAGGTCGATGACCTCGCCGGGGCCAAGATCTGTCGGTGTGGTCGGACCGAGTTCGGTTCCGCTGGAAAGGTGAACCTCAACGCGAGCCCGGGTGAGGGTCTGATTTGTCGTGTTTTCGACGGTGCCTACGAAGGCGTTGTTGGCGGAGTCGAAGCTCAGCTGCAGGCGTGCACCGTTGACGTTCTCGTCGTAGATCTCGGTTGGGGTGAGCAGCGTGACGTTGCCGCCCTCTGCTGCTTCGCCCTGGCCAGCTTCGCCAGCGTGACCGGCTTCTGCTGCTTCGCCATGGCCGCTACCTTCGGCGCTCTCGGCAGCCTCGCCAGCGCTGCCAACTGGTTCGGTGTCGTCGCTGCAAGCCCCAAGGGTGAGGGCAAGTGCGATCGCAGCGGCGGCGCTTGTGGCGGCGAGTCGTTTGCGGCTGCCGCCGATGGCTTTGAGGATGGGCCTGTTGTTGGGATCCTCCTTGGTGTTCGTGGTCTCCCATTCGGGGGTCATTGTCTGCACTCCTTGGTGTGTGATGTAGGGCCCCGGGGTGGGGCTCTTGTGTATGGATCACACGTTGGAGCAGGAGCGGTTAAACCTTCCCTAGAACGCGTCCAGTCGGTTTAACCTGGCGTTAGGGAACCAACCGTCGGGATCACAACGGCGAGGCGCGCGCCCCCAAGCTGTGAGTCCGCAACCGTGACGCTGCCGCCATGGCGGTCAACGATCCCGCTGACCATGGCAAGTCCGATGCCGCTCCCACCGGTGCCGCGGCCACGGCTGTCGTCGAGGCGGACAAAGCGCTCGAACACTCGCTCGCGGTCGGGGTGTGGAATGCCTGGGCCGTCGTCGTCCACCGTGATCTTCGCCGTGCCACGGGCGTGTTCGATGGCTACGACCACCTGTGCGTCGGCATAGGTGACGGCGTTATCGATGAGATTGAACAGCATCCGATCGATCTGAGTCTTTGAACCCGACACCTCGACCGATGCGGGCGCGCTCAGCTCGACATCTATGTCGTCTCGGCTCCCGAACCGTGCAATGACGTCTCTGGCTAGTGCAGTGATATCGACCGACGCCGACAATGGCTGGTGACGGTCTTCATCGAGTCGCGCCAGGTCGAGAAGGTCCGCAACAAGCGTCTGCATGCGCGTTGCCTCACCCGAGAGCTTCGTGGTCAGCTTCTGCAGTTTCGCCGGGTCGGGGCTCACCGACGCGACTTCGATGCCGGCCACGAGGGTGGCGAGTGGGCTGCGTAGCTCGTGGCTTGCGTCCGCCACGAATGCCCGCTGCCGGACAGCAGACGTCTCGAGCCGGTCGAGCATCTCGTTCATGAGGACGGCGAGCTCGGCAATCTCGTCGCCGCTGCGTGGTACAGGAACGCGTTCATCAAGCGTCGAACCAGAGATCTCCGAGACTTGTGCCGAGATGTCGCGAACCGGGCGAAGAGCGCGCCCGACCGTCCACCAAATGGCCACGGTCAATGCCAAAACGACGATCGGCACGATAATTAACAAGGCGTTCGAGGCTGCATCGACGCCAGCCTGAACCTCCTGAATCGATGCGTCCGTGATGGCCTGCTGGCGAGCATCGCCTTGACCCTCGCCCGAAACCTCTCCACCCTCGCCAGCGCCCGACTCGCCGCCATCGTGGCTCTCACCCGATTCGAGTCCGCCTCCCTCGCCATTCGCAGCGTGAGACGCGTTCTCCAGCGCCGAACTCAAAGCGGATCGGGCGTTGCTCTCGAGGTCCCGCTCCACCAGCTGAACGATGACCACCGACGCCCCCACCAACACGACCGCCGTGACCAAAGTCGCCGCAGCGGTCGCTCGGGTGCGCATCGACCGCCAGAAGTTCAAGGCGCAACAACCCGGTAGCCGACGCCCCGCTGGTTCGTGATGGTCTTCACTCCGAAAGGGTCATCGAGCTTGCGTCGCAGATAGCGGATGTAGACCTCGACGATCTTCGGGTCGACCTCGGTATCAAACCCCCAAACCCGTTCGAAGATCTGTTGCTTCGACACCGGTTTGCCACCGGCCCGCAACAAGACTTCCAGCATGTCCAACTCTGTTCGGCTCAAATCGACCTCAGTGTCGCCGCGGCGCACCACAGCAGAAGCGATATCAAACACAAGGTCACCGACCTCCATGATGGCCGGGCGCTCAGACGCAGGTCGCCTGGCCAGAGCCCGCAGGCGCGCCAGCAGCACAACGAAGCTGAACGGCTTCGACAAGAAGTCATCGGCCCCGGTGTCGAGCGCCTCCGCTTCATCCCACTCACCATCCTTGGCGGTCAGCATCAAGATCGGTGTCCAGTTCCCGTCGGCTCGCAGCGTTCGACAGATCTGATACCCGTTCATGCTTGGCAACATGATGTCCAACACGATCACGTCGTAGCTGCCCTCACGCGCCCGCCACAACCCGGCCCTACCGTCGTGCTCGACCTCGGCCGTCACGCCATGCTCGGCGAGGCCGTCACAGATCACCGCGGCAAGAGCCTCCTCGTCTTCAACCAACAACACTCGCATCGTCCCATCATGGACGACAGTCGCTTAAGCCAAGGTGAGAGTGTTCTCACCGTGCGTTAACCAGTAGTCCGCCCGTCAACCGGACCGACCTCGCTCGCTACGCGAGAACGAACCGAGCGAGTCAACGTCACGCTGAGCCAACCAGATACGTAGATCGACAGGTTGTCACCAGCGCTGTCGCAACTGCTGACCTGCCGCACGCGGAGAACCCGGCTGGGGAGGGCAGGATCGTGGTGAGGCCCCAGCCGGTTTCGCCGTGACGCGCGGCGTTTGCTGGAATGTTGTGCTGAGCTAGCCATACGGGTTTAGTCGGTCGACGGCCGGTCTTCGGTCTACCGACCCAGACGAGGTGGTATTCGCGTGGAGCACCCGTGCCGTCGGGTGGCTACTCCAGAGACTGGACGCGGTCAAAGCTGGCGTTGAGTTCCAGCGGAGCGAAGACCGAGCGTGGGCCCTTGTAGTTCAGGTGCCGGTTGGTTCGATCGCTTCAATGAAGCGATGCATGCCTGATGACGGGTTGTTGTGCGGGAAGGGTGTGCCGTCACGCTCGTGTTTGGCGTCGAGTTTTCGAGCCCTGCTTGCAGCGGTTTTCCGGTGTGGCATGTAAAGCTCGGGGTTGATGTGCTTGCTGGCTGTGGGGTCGTGTTCGCGCTTGGGGGCTCCGGCTTCGGTGGTGTTGAGGAATGCGGTTCGGTCGCAGTGGTGGAGGGCGAGCCAGAGTTCGAAGCATGGGTTTGAGATAGCGAGACGCACTTCTGACTCCTCTGCGAGTTTGATGGCTTCGGAAAGGTTTGGATGGTTCTTGGGCCATTCGACATCAAAGACGCATCAGAACTCGTCGAACTGGTCCTTTTGCTCTGTTGCTCTGGCGCGTGCTTCGGCGGCGCGTTTCACGAGTGTTAAGGGAGCGGAGCCGGTGGCGCTGGTCTCGATTCGGATATTGACAGCTGAATCCTTCTTGATTTCAGGGAGGTCACCGAATGCGTGGAGGTATTTGGGTTCAGTGACTTTTCCCTCGCAGAAGACAAGGAATGTCCTCTTGGGAGTGAGCGTTGGGCCTTTGCGTCCTAGCGATTTCTTGTGTGATCTCGGTTCTTGGCCTGACCGTTTCGGTTTGCGACTGATCGATGAGGGGAGGGCGCTTCGATAGCCTCACGAATCATGGCCTGATCAAGGTGTGGGAGGCCGCCGAAGCGGCCGTGAAGGTATGCCTTCTCAAGGTTTGTGGAACGTCTGACCTGATCGCCACCAAAGTCGGACAGAGCGGTGAGTGTTGTCTCGCCACTTGAGGTCTTTTCTGTGAGCCAGATCTCATCGCGGTTAAGGGTGTTGAGGAGGCTTGTGTCGTGAGTTGTGAACAGTAGTTGGGCATCGTGTTGGTTGGTGTCCGGGTCTTGGAAGAGGTCAACTATTCGGGATGAAAGATGGGGGTGGAGGCTTGCATCGATTTCATCGAGCAGGAGAAGTTTGCCTTGGTGCAACGCGGAGAGAGCTGGCCCGATGAGGCGAAACCAGGTCTGTGTTCCGGCGGATTCTTGTGAGAGGTCGAGGGCGAAGGGTGTAGATCCAGTTTTGTGAACCAATTGGATTTCAATCCCTCGTCCTTCTTCTCGTTCTTCGATTCGGACGTCCTCGATTCCGAGGTCAGCGAATCGCAACATGGCGAGAGCAGTCTCGGCGGCCTCTCGAGCGGCCTGGCCGCCTTCGCTGAACAGTGAGGTTTGTCGGGAACGTTGCTCAGGATCGAAGAGCTGAGCGGTGGAAGCGCGCAGCAATCCGCCCCCGATTGTCGGTCGTCGACCTCGCGGTGTACGGGGCGCAGGGGTCCCATGCATAGCGATACCTCGGAGAGAACTTGCAATAATACTGATCTCGTTGTTGTAGCGGTGGCCGGTGGACAGAGTCAGGGTGGTGGGTGTGGTGAGTTCGCGGATTGCTGACTGTCCCTCGCTGCCGCGTCGAAAAGTGATTTCCATGTCCTTTCGCTCGAACAAGGTTCGGCGGCGGCGCACGGGGTAGCTGTGAAGACTCTCGTGGAGAACTCTTTCGTCGTTGACTTCGAGTCGGTACTCATAGCGAACGTCGTCCGCCATCAGCTCGACCTTGAACACCGAAGGATCTGCGCTAGCTCCACCGAAGCGATGCGGATCGCGCGGAATGATCTCGTCCCACCCGCGGAGCGACGTCCGGACGGCGTGGGCTAGCCACGCGAGAGCGTCCAAGATGTTGGACTTGCCGGACGCGTTTGGCCCGTAGATGCCGACGGTTGTAAGGACTCGCTCGGATAGCTGGTCGAAGCCGCGGGTGGCTGAGCGGTCGTCGTCGACTGCGATGAACGACAGCTCTACGGGTTCCAGGATCGACCGGTGGTTGGAAACTTCGAATCGGAGCAACACTGCTGTTCTCCTTGCAGCTGAGATGCACGTTCGCTCTACTCTACGGCCAAATCCGACGAGAAGTTAGTTCAGAGTGTCAGTTGTCGGTTGATGATGCTAGTTTCCCGATCATGTCGACGCAGTGCACGGTAGATGCACCACGATTCACTCTGAGTAGCGGTCTCGCAGAAAATCTCACACGCCGATCACGACCGTGCCGTTCCGACTCGCGACGTCCAGCCAAATCGTCACGCAGCGCCCTCAACGATCATGGCTGCACAGTTCCTCGCCGGGCTCATCACGCTCGCAGTGCGCCAGCTCCGCCGCATCCAAGACGCGCGACGCCGCCTGGGACGAGTTCGTGTCGTTCCCGGAGTTCACCGAAACGCTCCGGCGGATCGTCTACACCACGAACGCCTTGCCGTCTACACCACGAACGCCATCGATAGTCTGAACGCCCGCTTCCGGCGAGCGGTGCGTCGCGCGGACATGTCCCGAACGAGTAGACCGCGATGAAGGTCCTCTACCTCGCCTGTCTGTGTTGTCTGGCTAGCACAGCTCGATCGCACGGGTTATCGCCTTATTCAGCGCCGTTGGCTGCTCGATCATGAGAAAGTGCCCGGTGTCGGGAATCTCTTCAACAATGAGCGATGGAAGATGAACCCGGTTGGCCTCGACCGGTGTGTTCGCCTTCGAAGGGTTGACTAAGACCAGTGGTGAGGAAATCGCTTTGAGCGCTTCCAGTTTGTGGTTGTTGTAGAAGTCAATGTACCCACCGTTTTGACCCAGCAGGGAAACGACGACTTCTGGTCGAGTCTCGAGCATTGAGGTGGTGATCTGCTCAATGAGTTGAGGGTTGGCCTGACGAGTGAACATCGTCCGTCGGATGAGTTGGCCCATCGCCCAGCGGTAGCGTGCCTTGAGGATTATCGGTCCCAGTGTCGTTTCGAGCTTCGAGTAGCAGTCCTTAACATCGCTGATCTCATCAACGAGGACGACGGCTGCTGTGCGGTCCTCGAGCCGCTGAGCGGCCTCCAACACCACGAGCGCGCCAAGGGAGTGGCCAACAAACACGACGTCCTTGATGTCGAGGTCGCACACCACGGCTATCACGTCATCCGAGAAGGCTCTAATCGTCCAACCGCACCGATCGGTACCGGACTCTCCATGGCCAGCGAGATCAATGGCAACAACCTGATAGCGCGATGCGAAATGGTTGACCTGGGCATCCCAAAACGTCCGGTTACAAGCCATGCCATGAACGAACACCAGAGACGGCTTGCCATCACCAACAACGTCATAGCTGATAGCTACTCCGTCTGCGGACATCGCGGTCTGGTTGCGTAAACCAGCCTGGTCGGGCTCACCTGGAGTCGGGTTTGGTGTGTCCATACAGGGGTCTTTGGGTGACAGGCCACTGACCAGAATGGCACCGTCACCAGAGTTGGTCAACGCTGTCGACCAACTCTGTAGCTAGTCACCCGGCCCGTGGGCGATTACCAGCGTGCCGTGACGGCCACGGGTACCAGAACCCGACGCGCTGGGAACTTGATCCGAGCCACAGTTCACACCGTTGGCGTGCTCAGCGCGATGTCCGCTCAGCCCGACGTCTCTGACACAGGATCGGCGCTTCTAGGGGGTCTAGGTTGGCGCTGCCCTACCTCATCCGCGAGGGGCCAAACTGTTCCTAACAGATTGGACGTAGCATCCGTGTTTCTAGCTAGCCGTTCCCGAAATAGTAGAAGAGCACGACGGTTTCACACTTGCACCAAGGCCAACGGTATCCGCGTCACAGCGTGCGTCAGCATGTGTGTCAGCGGCGTTGACACACATGATCAGGTGACCTCTACTGTCCACAGTGCGTCCAGGCGACCGTCAGCACCACGGCATCAAATGATCCGTTCGATGCAGTGGACACCGTGACCAAACTCGAAAGCTCACCCAATGGCTGACCCCCCAACCAACGAATCGTTCAAGCAGACAGTGGTGCCCACGAACAGTGAGATCTTCGGCTGGATCAAAGATCTGGTCGGCTTCTCGCCTCGGCGCACCGGCACCGACGGTCTTGGCGCCACCGCATCCTACGTTGCCGATCACTTCACGGAATCCGGCGTCGACAATGTCCGCGTCGAAACCGGCCCCGCATTGTGCTGGAGCATGGATGAGTGGTCACTGACCATCGATGGCCGGCACATTCCCTCATTTGCTGCCCCGCATACTGGTGAATCCCCGGACCGCGGAGAGGCACCGATCGATTTCCATGTGGAGGCGGAGTTGGTATACGTCGGCGATCGTGAGACGTTCGATGACATCGACGTCGATGGCAAGATCGTTCTGGCAGACATCGTCCACCCAAAGATGCCGCTGGACGCGCTACCCAAAATCGCTGGCTTCGTGTACGACCCCGACGAAACGATCGCCGAGGCCAACCACGTCGATCCGTTCAGTGAGCGCAACTTCCCTACGAATTTGATCGCCGCCATGAGGGCTGGTGCTGTCGGATTCATCGGCAACCTCATCAACTACATCGACAGCCCTTACTGGTACAACGAGCGGTACCCGGTCCCCGATGGTCACTATGTCGGCCTGCCCGGCATCTGGGTCAGCCGGACTGAAGGCCGCGCCATTCGCCAGGTTATCCAGGCCAGCAAGGCCGGGCTTGTCGCGGCAATTACACTTAGTGGTGAGTACAAGATCCGGGACTACCACGCAGTTGTCGGGGTGCTCCCGGGTACCTGCGACGAGACCATCATCGTGCAGTCCCATCACGACTCCACCTTCGATGGCGCGGTCCAAGACGGCTCGGGTACGGCGTGTCTTTTAGCTTTGGCACGCTACTTCGGCCGCAATCCTAGGTCGGAACGGACCCGGAACCTGCTGTTCCTGTCAATGGACACCCATTGGGCCAGCTACGAAGCACACCACGCGCTGAGCGCCAGACTTATTGGTGGCGACGATGACCGCAACGTGGTGGCGGCGGTCAGCGTCGAACACATCGGTTTAGAGATGAACCAAGGCGCAGACGGCGAGGCGCTCATGTCACAACGGCCCGAGACACGTTTGCTGATCACCTCGCCGACATTCCACGACATCGTGGACGCCGCTGTCAAGGACCACGACTACCGACGGACCGCCCGCCTCGATACCGCGTTCTTCGCCGGGTCGGCCGAGGGAGTCCCCACCGATCTGTGGGTACCCAACGCCATCGCAGGAGTGCCCATCGTGTCGCTCATCAGCGCCCCCGTGTATCTCTACGACAAGATGGACACCCTCGACAAGGTCGCTGTCGATGAACTTAACCCGTCGGTGCGGCTGATGGCATCTCTCGTCGAACAAATCGACGCACGAGGCACCGCCGAACTCGAGACTGACCACACGTTCTTATAAGACCAAACTTGCGGGCCACCGACCCGGGAGCCCACGACACCATCTACCTCTCATTGTCTACGAACATGCGGCCACGTCGCCAGCGCGTCGAACTCGGCGGTGCCCAGGACCTTCCCGCCCAGCGCCACGGACTCTTGAACGAGACCGATTGGAGTGGCCTTCGCCCCTCGGTTGAGTGTTCTAACGGTCCCTAGCGGCGGCGAGGGAGCGGTTGACCACCGGATATTCGATGGCGTTGCGATTATTGCGTTTACAGTCTTATGTGTTGGTATGGAAACGAGCACCGAGATCAGGCCTGGCAGTGTCAACGAGCGCGAGTTGGCGTTGATCGACGCTGCGTTGGCGCGATCGGGTGAGCCAGCCGCGCAGATCGTTGGGTCCGATGGTGCCCCGGTTGAGGTGCCCGAGGAGCTCGCTGAGGCGCTCAGGATGATCGTTGAGCATCTCAAGGCCGGAAACGGGGTGTCGGTCGCATCAATACAAGCCGAGCTGACTACTGCTGAGGCTGCACAGCTACTTGGGGTGAGTCGGCCTCATGTGATCAAGCTCCTCGAGGCCGGAGCGATGCCTCACCGTCTTGTTGGCACGCACCGACGAATCCGGCTTGCGGACGTGCTCGAGTATCGCGACCTCCAAGACGAACAGTCGAGGCACGCTCTTGATGAGTTGACTCGCCAGGCCGAAGAACTCGGCCTCTACGACTGAACACGACAACGCGTGGCTGGCCCCACCGCGAAATTCAGCGCTGGCCACCGCGAACGCCACGAGTGCCGCCGCCCTGGCCGCTTGCCTCGCCGCCCGAGCAGCCGCGATCTATCCGAGCTTCTGGCCAGAGATCATCCGACTGCCGGTCCGGTACTCGCTGTTGGTCTCGCTGCGTACCGCCGAGCAAGAGGTCAATCTCTACGCCCCGGTTGCAGTCGAGCTCCAGGTCCCGACCGAAGCCGTAGCGATCGAGGTCTGACTACTGGCCATCGGCGTCCGAGGGCAGGACCCCTCGATGGCGGCGAGGAACCGGTGCATCCTCGATGAGGGATTGTTGTGAGGAAACAGCGTTCCATCGCTGTCGTGCTTCACGTCCAGCGCTGCGGCGCGGTCGGCGGCCGCCTGCCGCTTGGGCATGTACAGCTCCGGCACCAGCCCTTTGTCACATGCTCCGTCATATGCGCTGCGGAGCTTCAGCGCGGCCGGATTGTCGAGCCATCTCGCATGTTCGCAGAAGTGGAGCGCGAGCCACAGCTCGAAGTTCGGGTTCGAGACCGCGACCCGCACGTCAGACCGGCTCGCCAGGTCGATCGCCTCCCGTAGCTCGGGGTGGTTGCGCTGCCACTCGACATCGAAGATGCACCAGACCTCGTCGATTTCGGCTTCCTCGTCGGTGGCGCGCCTCCGTGCCTCGGCCGCAGCCGCAACCAATGTCATTGGAACTGAACCGGCCGATCCCATGTCGATCTTGATCTCGACGGCGGCCTCGGCCCGGATCGATGGCTCCCGCCGAAGGGCACTGAGGTACTCCGGTTCGGTGCGGACTCCTTCACAGAAGACGAGGAACGTGCGCTTGGGTGGCCGAGTTGCCCGTGATCGCCGCAACGAGGAGCTGCGCTCGCGCCTCCCCGACGGTTTGGGCGTTCGAGCCATCAATCCAGCGCAGTCGCCAGGCCAAGCGCACGGCGAAGGCGGGCCTGGTCGAGTTCAGGTACTGCGCCGAAGCGCCCTTGGAGGTAGGCCTTCTCCAGGTTCGTGGAGCGCCTGACGCGCTCGCCGCGGTAGTCAGCGAGCGCTGTCAATGTCGTCGCCCCATTCGCCGACTTCTCGGTCAACCAGACTTCGTCGCGGTTGAGCACGCTGAGCAGGCTCGTGTCGTGGGTGGTAAAGATCAGCTGAGCGCCGCGTGGGTTCGTGGCCGGGTCTTGGAAGAGCTCGAGCAGCCGGGCCGAGAGTCGTGGGTGAAGGCTGGAGTCGATCTCGTCGAAGAGAAACGGTTGGCCGTTCTCCAGGGCGAGCAGTGCCGGTCCGATGAGACGGAACCAGGTCTGTGTTCCTTCGGACTCCTCGTCGAGCTCGAACGCCACCGAGCCGCTAGCGCTGCCATGCACGAGCTGAATCCGTCTGCGGCCGCGGAACTCGTCTGGGTCGTCTTCAACGATCCGGACGTCGTCGATACCGAGGTCGGCGAAACGCAATAGAGCGAGAGCAGAGTCGGCGGCACGGGTTCGCCATGAGTGCTCGTCCTCGATGAGCTGTTGTTGCCGGTGGTCCATCTTGTGGTCGAACAAGCGGGCGGTAGACGAGAACGGCACCGGCCCGCCGCCAGCGAAGCGTCGGCCTGGCCAGTGGCGGCCGCGCACCCCGTGGGTGCTGAACCGGGAAACCGATCGCGCCACTGCTGCGATGTCACGGTCCCCGTATCGGCTTGCCGCGGACAGTGCGAGCGTCGTCGGCGTCAGGAGCTCTCGAGTCCCGCCTTGGCCCTCGACGCCGCGGCGAAAGCTGATCTCCATGTTCTTGTCGCGCTTGAAGATCATACGGCGACGACGCTCGGGGAAGCTGTGGAGACTCTCATGGAGGATCCGCTCACCATCGACTTTGAGGCGATACTCGTAGCGGATGTTGTCGACCATGAGATCGAGATCGAACCAGGATGGCTTAACGTGCGCGTTTTCGAATCGGTGTGGTTCTCGTGGGACGAAGTCTTCCCACTGCCACAATGACGTGGCGACCGCGCGAGACAGCCATGCGAGGGCTTCCAGGATGTTGGACTTGCCAGAGGCATTTGGGCCGTATATCCCGGCCACGGTCAGCACTTCTTCGGCGAGACGGTCGAAGCTCCTTGTGGCAGCGCGACCCTCGTCGATTGCGATGAGGGAAAGTTCTACAGGCTCCAGCACTGAGCGATGGTTTGATACAGCGAACCTCAAGAGCATCGCAGGCCCTTTCTTGACACCTAATGTGCAGTCTCACTTTACTCTACGTCAGAAGTCGACGAATCTTGAATCAGAAACGCAGATCTGTGCCTGTTAGGGTACGCCAGGCTACGAGCCTTTGGCGAGGTGAAGCTGCCGTCGAGGCGTTACATCGCTGCAGCGGTGGGAGCCGCGGCGTTGAGGCCCAGATCGCACCGCAGCCACTGGAATGCCGCTCGGTTGTCGTCTGTGCCGCCCGCACGGCTTTCGCGAGTTCTACCAGTTCTGCAACGGCTGCTCCGCTGTGCACGTCATGTATGGATCGGCCCGCGGGTCGGCGCCGCCGAAGCGCGAATGTGGGCAACCTGAGTGTTAGCTCTCGTCGCCAACTAGGAGCTGGATCGGCGCCGATTCGGGGAAGGTGGCGACGAGTTGGAGTTCGCCGCCTGCTGCTTAATGAAGGACCGCAACGTCGACAACAACATGTCGCTGCGCCGCTCAAGCCTCGAGACCTCGGACTGATCCATCTCGAGCAGCTCGCTGATCGTGGTCTGCGTGAGCTGCTTCGCCTTTCGGACCTGAGCCAAGGTCGCTTGATGTTCACGGATCTGGGCCAGCGCGGAGTTGAGGGCTTCTTGGGCTGGCGGGTCATCGGCGATGCGCTCGAAGTGTCGGTCTGGCCTGTCATCTTGCGCCCAGTCGGCGTCGGTGACCTCGTCGAGTCCCTGATCATCAACCGGGATCCTGGATCTGTTCTTTGCAGTCATCGTTTGCCTCCTCGTCTGATGATGGGTTTGAAGCCCGGATTGTGCTGGCACCAGTGATCGACCCGCACCCGAGCGCTCGGGAACGAGCATCACCGGCGGTGACGGCCAGGCTTCGATTCTTGCTGGACCGGGCGTACAATTGAGACGATGACGGTAACGCTTGAACTTTCGGACGAAGCGCTCGCTCGGCTCAATGCTGAGGCGAACCGTCGCGGCGTCACTCTTGACGAGTTGGTCGCTGAACTCGCAGCGAAGCTGCCCCGAACCTTGGCAGATGGCCGCAGGTTGAGCTTTGTCGGGATCGGGTATTCAACCTCGGGTCGCTCGGCCGCTGAGGCGGATGAGATGTTGGTGGAGGGTTTCGGGCGCGACTGATCGATGCTGGTTCTCGACACGGGGATCCTTCTGGCCGCGGCCGACAACGCCGATCGTGACCACGACGCGTGCGCAGCGCTGATTGCTGGTGAGTCGGGCCCGCTGGTGGCGTCACCGCTCGTGATCGCGGAGACGGCGTACCTGGTTGGTCGTCAGCTCGGAGCCGCGGCCGAGGCCACGTTCATGAGGGCGGTCGCTGATGGGGAGATCATCATGGAGACCCTCAGGCTGGAGGATCTGCGCCGGACCGCGGACCTGGTTGATCGGTATGCCGATCTCGGGCTTGGCGCTACCGACGCGAGCGTGGTCGCGCTCGCGGAGCGGCATGGCCAGAGCCGGATCGCTACGCTTGACCGTCGACACTTCAGCGTCGTGCGGTCCGTCTCAGGAGCTTCATTCAAGCTGGTTCCCTGACCGAGTTCTCCGCCCTGAGAGATCAAGTCGCGGCGACAGGATCTCACACGCCTGCGCCCCACACTGATCTTTCGGCTGGCCTGATCGCCACGGAGGTGACAACCCCAAGGTGCGAGATGTCCAACACCGCGCCCACGGCCGGGACAGATCCGCAGAGGGTGGACTCGGCCCTTGAAGAACGAGACGGTCGATGAGCCGCTTTTGACATCAAGAACTCAAATCGCTCGGGGTGATCCTGTCGATTGAAAAAGCGATCGGTCCTTGCGCCGGGCGTTGCGGTACGAGACGGACAGGTCGGCCGCTCCTGGTATCGCCCGTTGGGCTGGAAAGCGCCTGCTCGAGACCGGTGAACAGATCGAGCACCGCGGTCGCCTCGAAGACCCGGTAGCGCTGCCGGCCGATGTTGCGTTGCCGCAGCACACCTACCTCGGCCAAGGCGTTGACAGCGTCAGTTGTGCGCGCCTTGGACCGTCCGATTAGCTTGCGGGCTGACTCCACGGTGACGATCGGTGCGCCCGGCAAGACTCTCAGCAGCAAGTCGGTGCTTGAGTTGGCTCGGATACGGCCGAGTTTCGAACGCCAGGTTGCGGTGATCTCGTTGATGTCGCCGCTGTAATCCTCGGCGTCTCGACAGGCTCGGCTCGTGGCGGTGGCGAACATGTGTAGCCACTCAACCGCAGCAGCGGACCGTTCGGCGCTGTCGGGATCGCTGAGGTGACGGAACGTCATCAGGCCGTGGACGTAGTCGTCGAACCACGTTGCCAGAACAAGGCTGATCGGCGGCACGAAGGTAGGTGCGAGGCCCCGGCGTCGGAGAACGACGTGGATCAGCGCTCGGCCAGTACGACCGTTGCCGTCGGCGAAGGGGTGGAGAGTCTCGAACTGGGCGTGGGCGATGGCGGCTTGGACGAGAGGGGAGTGGTCGTCGCCATTGACGTAGTCGAGGAGGTCCGCCAGCAGGTCTGGGAGGTACTCCGGGGGTGGCGGGACGAAGGCTGCGCTGCACGGGTTGAACGAGCTTCCGCCGATCCAGTTCTGCTCTTCTCGGACCACGCCACCAAGCTCGGGGGTGGGGGAGTTGTCCATCAACGTGCGGTGGACCGCCAACAGGTCGCCAAGCCCGAACCGGTCGGTGCTCGCGGCGAGTTCGACTGCCGACTCCATCGCGGCGATGTTGCCGATCACCTCGACCGCGACGCGGTCGTCGGCGTCGCCTCCGAGTGCGATAGCGGCCTCGGCTCGGGCGAGTCGGCGGGCCGCGACCTCCAGGCCTTCGATCTTGGAAGATCCGACAGACTCGGCGCGGAGAAGGAACCGGGCCAGACCCTCGAGGCTCACATAAGTCGTGCCAGCGTCGTTCAGTGCCCGCACCGCGGCTTCGGCGTCGGCGATGTCGGCGGCGACGCCGCCGGAGATCGATAGGTCCCAGCCTCCAAGGGAGTCGGCGATGTACGCGTCGTAGTTGCAGCCGCGGCGATCTCGTCGATTCATCCCGTCAAAGTTCGCGTACCAGCGCTTCCGTAAATGTGAAGCCATGAGTCCTCTAAGTATCGGTTAAATTTTAACCGTAACTTAGATCTGACCGAAGTCAACGGTTCTTGAAGCTCGCGCTGGTAGCTCCCTCGCCGTCCAGCGACTCACCGGCATCGGTGATGCAGCATCGAGATGTCGCCGTGTCTCGGTCGCGAATCGGGAATCGTCCTAGGACGGGAATCGCTCTAGGATTGGTGTAGAGGAACTCGCCATGTCAGCGACAGCGGACCACTTCAAGGCACTCGTCAAGAGCCACGGCTCGGGCGACGACCAAGCCTTCTACGCAGTCGCGCTCCAAGTCGCCGCCAAAGCGGCACGCCAAGGCCACCACCGATTCGCAGCCGACGTGAAGTCGCTCGTCGAGGTCGGCAAGGCAAAGACCGCACCGAGCCCAGTTACCGCGATCGCGCAACCTCGTGGTGAACTCGCCGACCTTGTCGTCGCCTCATACCCCGAGACCGGTCTTGGGGACCTTGTCGCTCCTAGCGAGTTGAGCGACTCGCTCGCGCATGTCATCGCTGAGCAACGACAACGTCACTCGCTCATGGATCAGGGATTCAATCCGGTCTACCGGCTTCTTCTCGAGGGTCCTCCCGGTACTGGGAAGACTATGACCGCCGGTGTCCTTGCTCATGAGTTGGATCTCCCGCTTCTCGCCATTCGACTCGACGGGCTTCTCTCGAAGTACCTCGGTGAGACGGCCTCCAAACTACGAGTCCTGTTCGACGCAGTCGCGTCCCAGCGAGCGGTCTACCTTTTCGATGAGTTCGACGCTCTTGGCGCGGACCGAGCTGGCAACGACGTAGGCGAAGCACGCCGCATCCTGAACTCCTTCCTGCTTTTCATCGAAAACGTCGGTCCGGAGAGCATCGTGGTCGCCGCCACGAACCATCGCTCGATCCTCGACCGCGCTCTTTTTCGTAGGTTCGACATGGTCCTTACCTACTCGTTGCCCAACGAGGACGAAGCGGTTGCCGTCCTCAAGACGCGCCTCGGAAATCTTGGCCGCAAGATAGGTTGGAAGACCGTCCGCAAACACACCGACGGCTTCAGCCACGCCGAACTGGTCAAGGCCGCCGAGACCGCAGCGAAACACACACTGCTGGCCAGCGAACAGCGGATCATGACGGCCACCCTCGCCGGTGCGCTCGAGGAGCGCCGCAACACGGCCAGTGGCTGAAGCCTTCACAGAGTTCCCTCACTTGACCGTCCGAGGACGGGTCGAAGGCCGAGCCTTTACGCGGCCCGGCCGCGGCGATGCGAAAGTCCGAGAGGTCGAGCGTCGCGCCCACGGCGAAGCAATATCTGGCCAGCTCGACGACGCGCTCGACGAACAGGATGAGCGGCGGGCCAGCTTTGACGTCGAGGAACTCAGATCGCTCGGGGTGATCCTGTCGATCGAAGGAGCGATCGGCTTCTCATTGAAACTGGAATCCCTGAACCGACGAACCCGACACGCCGAGCCCAGACCCAAGTGGATCCTGCTGAGCGTCTCGCCGCAGACTAAGACAACCTCTGAAGTCGCTCAGATCTGGATTAGCGACGAGTACCGCGCCAAGTTCCTTGAGATCTTCGAGCAATACCTGCAGGACGAGACAAAGACCGGCAAGCCGCGGAACGAAGGCCTGGTCGCGAACATCGCCCGGATTCGCTCGGCTGTGTTGCGGGACCTGTGGCAGTCCGACGGCGAACCGCCGTCCCGGAAGACATGGTGGGAACTGTGGCTCCGGCCAGAGGCAAACGCCATCGACCTCGCGACCAGGTACGCCGACGCGATTGGTGCGACGATCGGCGCGAAGTACCTTCGGGTGGAGAGCCGACACGTTGTCTGGATCGAGGCGCGATGGGACGACCTGTTGACCCTCCCCGGCAGTGCCGTGCCTGTCGCCGAGATCCGTGCGCCGCAGCTTGTGGACACAGTGCTCGATCTTCCATTCGACGAGCAGGTTGAGTACGCAACCGATCTTGCGGAACGGCTGATCACCTCACATGTCAACACACCGGCGGTCTGCCTTCTCGACACGGGCGTGCGTCGCACCCACTTGATGCTGGCCGCCTCGCTGGACGAAGCCGACATGCACACGGTGGTCCACGGCGGTACCGGTGATCGCAGCGGACACGGAACACGTATGGCTGGCCTCGCGCTGCTTGGGCCGCTCGGACCGCTCCTGTCGGGATCAGAGACGGTCGAGCTGACCCACCGTCTCGAGTCGGTGAAGCTTATCCCAGATGGTGACGAGGCAAGACACGCCCCCGATTCCTATGGCATTGTCACGGCAGAGGCAACAGCCGCACCTGAAGTCACATCTCGACGCAGTCGGGTGTTCTGCCTTCCCATCACCAGCAAACCGGACAGAGCAGGAGAACCATCCCTTTGGTCGGCAGCCGTCGACGCATTGGCCGTTGGGACCTCCGTCGGTAGGAGCGAAGCGGGCATCGACCTCATCGGGTTGCCCGAAGACGATGCCAAGCGTCTCTTCGTCGTGTCTGCCGGAAATGTCTGTCACGGATTCAGTGCCGAATACCTCGACATCTGTGACCTATCTACGATTGAGGACCCGGCGCAGTCATGGAACGCTCTCGTTGTTGGCGCCCACACCGAACTGCCCGGCATCCCAAGCGACCCCTCGTTTCATGGATGGACTGCGTTAGCTGAAGCGGGCGACTTGTCGCCCCACAGCAGAACCGGAGTTATCGCTGGCGGAACGCAATGGCCCATCAAGCCTGACATCTGCATGGAAGGCGGCAACGTACTAACCGACGGAGCTGGTGACTTTCACGCTATGTACCCAACTGTCTCGGTTGAAACAACGGATCGAGCGCACGACTCGGCGCTCGGAGTCGCCAACGCGACAAGCGCAGCAACTGCCCAAGCGGCCCGCCTCGCCGCGAGGGCCTCCGCTATGTATCCGTCGTACTGGCCCGAGACGATCCGAGGGTTGATGACCCACGCAGCCGAATGGACGCCGATCATGCGCAGCCGGATCCTGGCGGAGACCGCAAAGAAGAAGCGAGAAGGGCTGCTCCGACGCTACGGATGGGGTGTCCCGACCCAGGACGCTGTCGAGAACTCGTCTCACAACGCTGTCACCATGGTTGTACAAGACACATTTGTGCCCTTCACTGGTCGAGATCACAAGATGCGCGAGTTCCGGCTGCACCAGTTGCCTTGGCCGACCGAGGTCCTGCAGCACATCGGTGAGCATGATGTCGAGCTGAGGGTGACACTTTCGTACTTCATTGAGCCGTCAGGCTCTCGACGCGGGTGGCGTCGCAGATACGCCTATGCATCGCACGGCCTTCGGTTCGACCTTCAGCGACCAAACGAGGCGACGGCAGAGTTTGTGACGCGGGTAAACCGGGCCTCCGGGACAGAGGAAGACGGCGGCCCATCCGTGGTTGGAGACGCGAAATGGCTGATTGGCTCACAGCAACGTGATCGTGGCTCGCTCCACCAAGACATCTGGACGGGCTACGGTGCTGAACTCGCGTCAACCGGAGGGGTCTTGGCCGTGCACGCTGTGGGCGGCTGGTGGAAGAACAACAAACGGAAGGACCGCGTCAACCTCCCCGTTCGGTACGGGTTGTTGGTTTCGCTGCGCACTGCAGCCCAAGGCGTTGACCTCTACGAGCCGATCGCTGTCGAGCTGGGCGTTTCGGCCGAGGCCGTCGCGATAGAGATCTAGCCAGGAGCGATGTTCGGGCCAATTAGCGACGTTCAGGGTAATTGGTGTGGGTATCGGGTGTGATGAGGTTAGGTGAACCGTGCGGGGGACGTTGCTGACGGCATGACCCGACATCGCAGTGAACTCGGCTTCTTACACCAGCACGCACTTGCGACCGACAGGTACCTGTTTTCCAAACGTTGTACAGATGCTCTGGCGACTCACCGGTGTCGAACATCCGGGGTCGCAGTTTGGCGTAGTGGTGGGAAGCTTCCCTTGGGTAGCAATGTACACTGCAAAGCGCGCCATTGACCTCACTGGCCCGGCAGCTTCAGCGGTGGGTTGCGAACCATTGAATGATTACGACGCCCTGGTGTGTGCGTTCGTCGGTTTTGTGGTGGGGCCTGGACGCCAGAGCACGGCCATCGGGAGAGCCCATATCTTGTGGTCGATCTGAAATGGAATGGCACCTGCATAAATGATGGCACCGAAGTGGAATTCGTCTCCGAGTTGGTCTCGAAGCCAACGAAGACTCTTCGCATCAGCCCGGCCAACGTTGGTCGACGACTTGACTTCGAGAGCGACGATCTGACCGTTCTGTTCAAGCACGATGTCAATCTCGTTGCCGTCGCGGTTACGGGCATGGAACAGTTCGGTCTCGCTGTGGGCAGTCTCGATGTGGGTTCGTAGCTCGGTGGCTACGAAGGTTTCGACGAGCTGTCCGACCAGGGTTGCGTCCCGGCCCAGTGTTTCTGCGTTGGCCTTGAGCATGTGCGCGGCTAGTCCGGCGTCGGTGATGTGGATCTTCGGCGACCGGTTGAAACGCTGGAGGCGTTTGTTGTGCCAGGCTGGCACGCGCAGGATGATGGAAAGATCTTCCAGCAGTGTGATGTATGAATCGGCCGTTCCTCGCGCGACGTCGGCGTCGCGTGCTGTCGCCTCTTTGTTGAGTTCTTGGCCGGTGCGGGCGGCACACGAGGCGAGAACGGCTCGCAGTTTACGAGGTCGAGGGTTTCCACCTGAGATCTGCGCGGCGTCGCGATCAACGAGTTGTTCAATGTAGCTGCTGAACCAGCGCGACCGTCCGCGTTCGCTGAGTGCAATGGCGGCGGGGAAGCGGCCAGCAACGATTCGGTTCAAGTAGTCCTGTCGGGTCAGATCGGATCTGCCGAACGTCGCGGGTTCGTGGGCGAAGAACGTATCGATGGGGTTGTAGATGTTGTTGTTCTCAAGCTCGCCTTGTGTGAGGCCGAACATTCGGACTCTGATTAGCCTACCCGTGCCAGGCCACGTCACTGCTTGATGAGCGGCCCAAACCGAGCCGGTGACAATGAATCGCCCGACTGCTCCCGAGCGGTCAGCGTCAACGGCACGTTTGACCGCGCCGAGGATCTCTGGGGCCTCTTGCCACTCGTCGATCAGGACTCTGCCAGTGGAGTTGGCCAAGATCCCGTCGGGATCCTCGGTCGCGGCGATACGTACGCCGGGCTGTGACAGATCTAGAACAATGTCCGCCAACTGGCTCATGGAAGTCGACTTGCCAGTTCCGCGCGGCCCGACGACGAAGATCGCTGGGAACTCCGTGAGGAGTTCCGATTGAACCAATCGATCAATGACGCGCGGAAAGAGAGGTTGAACCACAACTGAATACTATCGACACAAACTCATGTATTTGAGCGATCTGCGGGACTATGTTTGATCGATCTGCCGAGGTAAGAGTGGGCGATCTGCGGTGGTATCGGAGTGCTGGCAGTCTGATGCGGAAGGAATTTCTCCACCCGGCCACCGATTCTTCAGTGGCCCGAATGTGCGGGCTACGGCAGCGAAAGGGTTCCGGGTTCCGACCCGGATCGGGATTCATCGAGATCACTCCGCTAGACGGCGAGTTGGCCGCCGGAGCTCTCGTCGTTATCGGCCGCAACAGCCAGATATTGGCGAGGCTTAGCGTTGTGGAGGATGCTGGCCCGGTGGTCTCTTTGCAAGGCGTCACACGTGTCTTCGACGGTCCCTCACCCGTCCACGCAACAAGCCAGCGAGTCTCGAGATTGACCTGGGTACGTATGTCTCCATAGTCGGGCCATCTGGGTCGGGCAAGTCAACCTTGCTGCACTTGCTGGGGTTTCTGGACCGGCCCACCAGTGGCATCTATCGGCTGAACGGTAACAACGTGTCGGAGCTCGATGACGTTGAGCGAACGTCCATTCGCGGTCGCCCAATCGGGATCGTCTTTCATGCGTTCCATGTGCTGCCGCATCGCACCGTGCTTGAGAACGTGGTCCTCGCTCAGATGTACAACAACACTGCGAAACCCGAGCGGACCTTCAGGGCTAGATGTATTGGAGAGGGTCGGACTAGGGCACCGACTGGAGTTCTACCAACGAAGCTGTCGGGAGGGGAGCGTCAACGGGTCGCCATCGCTCGGGCGGTCGTGAGTGGGCCCAGCATTCTCCTGGCCGATGAGCCCACCGGTAACTTGGACACCTCAACTGGCAACTCTGTGCTTGCCCTGTTCGATGAGCTGCACGCGGAGGGTCTTACCATCGCGATGATCACCCACGATCGCGATGTCGCTAGTCGTGCAGATCGGACGGTAACGATGCGCGACGGCGAGTTGCGCGAGGAAGACTTGTGAAGAAGTCACTGGCGCAACGCTCCAGGTTGACACTTCACCGCTGGCACTTCTGATGAAGCCGATGGCGGTGGTCATCACTCTCGTTTCCCGACTTTGAGAGCTGGCAGGACTTGTTGGGTGGGATTCGAACGCATGCGAAGGCCATTTTTTGGTCTCAACATATTTGCGAGAATAAACACGTCAAAGCGGTTACTAAAAAGATCCGACGCACGGGCCATTTTCTATGCGGCAGAAGAACATTTGAAGCCACCTCCCAATCCTCAGCAGCGAGCCACAACAATGCACGCCGATCAATTAGTCTCTGGGCCTTCGACTCGGTGTTTGAAGGCTGCACGATGCGCACGAGCTACAAGTCTACGTTTTTCTTAGGCCTTGAGATGAAAAAGCTGGCTTTAGGTGTCGTAGCTCTTGTTATTGCAGGGGTGGGCCTGGTTGCAGGCTTCGGAGTCGTTTCTTGGACGCAATCGGACACCGAGGCGCAGGAGGCGCATGTCCACGGCCCCGACACTCACGAGCACGCCGAGGACGGAAGCATCCTGGGCGAATCACGGTTCGTAGAACCTGAACGCCCGGATGTGCCAGATTCGTTTGAACCCGTGGTGGGCGAGGATGGACAAGTGGTCACGTCCGCCGATGGGACCCTAGAAGCCTGGATTGACATCAACGCAGCGGAAGCGGTAGCAAGCGAGTGGTTGGCTAACGGAGGTGATCCAGAAGCTGACCCGATACCAGATTGGGCTGGAGATCCACACTGGTGGTTCTTACCGCCGGAGGACCACCCCGCCGATCCTCGCTTCTGGACTGAGTTCTCATTGTCCGAGTAGGGATCAATTCAGGGTTGTGGAGGTCCCGTCCGACATCCACAATCCTTGCTTTGATTTGATCGGTGGAGAACCGACCGGACTTTCCTCCTACGGCAACTAGTGCTCGGCGCTGTCCGCCCCGGTCAAATGCGGGGAGGTCCTTCTGGGCAGAACGCTGCGTGTTTCGGCTGAGTGTGTGAGTTGGGTTCGCGAGAGCGATGGCGAGGAGTTCACACTGGCGTGGCCTGATGTGAGTGTGGAGTTCTTGCCTGAGACTGATGAGGTTGTGTACTCCACTGTTGGTCGCCCGGCGATCAGCTTGAAGGACGGTGACCGGATCGATGTGCTGGGTTCGTCAGCAACGGGGAATCGCAACTATGTGCTAGCTCCTGGGTCGGTATGCGCTGACGAGGCGTGGTATGTAGGAGACGTTGTCCTGCAGCGCTAATGGGTTGACAGCTTGGTAGTACCAGCTACCGACCCAGACGAGGTGGTATTCGCGTGGAGCACCCGTGCCGTCGGGCGGCTACTCCAGAGACTCGACGCGGTCAAAGCTGGCGTTGAGTTCCAGCGGAGTGAAGACCGAGCGTGGGCCCTGTAGTTCAGGTGCCGGGTGGTTCGATCGCTTCAATGAAGCGATGCATGCCTGATGACGGGTTGTTGTGCGGGAAGGGTGTGCCGTCACGCTCGTGTTTGGCGTCGAGTTTTCGAGCCCTGTTTGCAGCGGTTTCCGGTGTGGCATGTGAACTCGGCTTCTTTCACCACCACGCACTTGCGACCGACAGGGACCTGTTCCCCAACGTTGTACAATTGCTTCGGCGAAGTCGATCGTTGAGGCAACCCTGCAAGCATGTGCTCGAGGAGCTGGGCTCGAGGAGCTGGACACCAGCTATGGCGATCGCTCGGATCTACCGGTGCTCGTGCGCTCTGTGCAGAAAGCCCTGAAGGTTCACCCGGATGAGATCGCGCTAACAGCTAAGGGTCGTAAGGCCATCATCCGGACACTGTCGAAGCGCTCAGGGTGTAATGCGCTCATAGTATCGGCAGGGCGCGACAATATCATGAGCCCCCGAAATCATGAGCCCCCGAACCAAAGAGGGCTCGCCACGCCAGCGGGAACGCACCGCCCATTCCGACTTGCTCTCTGGGGAGATGTGAGTCCACATCCGTGAGCTATCGCTCACCAGGAGCATCAAATGTCATCGACACCGACCATGACAGCCGCGGCGGCCCGTGCGGTCAACGCCCGCAAGAGCTATGGAGGGGGCGACGCCGCGGTGCACGCCTTGGCTGGGGTCACGGTCGAGTTCCCCGAGGCCCGTTTCACAGCGATCATGGGCCCTTCAGGGTCGGGTAAGAGCACGCTCATGCAGTGCGTGGCCGGGTTGGATCGGTTGTCGTCGGGTTCGGCGTTCATCGGCGATACCGAGCTGGGCGGGCTCGATAAGACCGCTCTGACGCTGTTGCGCAGAGACCGGCTGGGTTTCGTGTTCCAGCAGTACAACCTCCTCGCAACCCTCACCGCGCGTGAGAACATCTTGTTGCCCCTGACCCTTGCCAGGGCGGCCCATGACGACGCGTGGCTGGACGAGGTTGTGTCTACCGTCGGGTTGGGTGACCGGTTGGGCAACTTGCCGAGTCAGCTGTCTGGTGGCCAACAGCAGCGGGTCGCTGTGGCTCGGGCGCTGGTTCCGAAACCGGACATTATCTTCGCTGACGAACCGACCGGGGCGCTGGATTCGCGCACCGGGATGGAGATTCTTGGGTTCATGCGGCGGGCGGTCGATGAGACAGGCCAGACGATCGTCATGGTCACCCATGACCCCCACGCGGCGTCTTACTCAGACAACGTGTTGTTCCTCGCCGACGGTCAAATCATCGACGAGATGGCCGAACCGACCTCGGAGCGTGTCCTTGACCGGATGAAGCAGTTCGAGGGCTGATCGATGTTCAAGATCGCATGGCGCGGCGTCCGCCACAACACCGGTCGCTACATCGCCACCCTCATCGCCATCATCACCGGTGTCGCTTTCTTCGCCGCCACCGGTTTCCTTGGGGATCGCGTCATCGACTCGCTCGAGGGCGACACCCAACGCCAATACGGCGAAGTCGACCTCGCGATCGTGCTCGAGGACTCCGACTCCACCGCCATTCAGTTCGAGGGAGAACTCCGCCTACCCGCCGCGGTTGGGCAACAAGCAGCCGCGGTCGATGGTGTCGAAGCCTCGGCCTTCGTCTTGACCGGCTCGATGGCCATAGACCACGACAACGAGGACCCCGACACCGCAGTCGGGCGTCTCTGGATCACCGACGACGCCCTCAACCCGCTCGAACTCGAAGCAGGCCGCGGACCCGCCGAGGCAGGCGAGGTCGCGATCGACACCGGGACCGCCGATGACAACGGCGTCGAACTCGGAGACACCATCAACGTCTTGTCGTTCAACGGTTCCGACCCGGTCACTGTCGTTGGGATCACCCGTTTCGGTGACTCCGACTCAATCGACCCCGACGGCACCATCTCTATCCCTCAGCAGGTCGCGTTCGCCTGGCTCAGCGACGGCACCGAGGAATACCAAGAGGTCTACCTACGCGCAACAGCCTCCCAATCCGATCTCCAAGCCGACGTCTCGCCCCTGTTGCCATCTGGCTTCCGGGCGCAACTCGGCGAAGAATTCCTCCAAGACAAGATCGACGAGATCGGCCAGTTCGGCACAATTCTCAAACGCGCCCTGCAAGGATTCGCGATCCTCGCCCTACTCGTGGGCGCCTTCGTGATCTACAACACCTTCAGCGTTATCGTCGCCCAACGAGTCAAAGAACTTGCCGTTCTCCGAGCCATTGGCGCGACCCCCAAACAGGTGCGACGCGCGCTCCGCCTCGAAGGCCTCGTGGTTGGCCTGCTCGGATCAGCGATCGGGGTAGTCGCGGGAATTGGCTTCGTGTTCATCCTCGACTTCGTCATGACCATCGCCCTCAACGTCAACCTCCCCGGAAGCGGAGTCCTCATCAAGAGCGGACCGATCACCTCAGGGATCGCGTTGGGCACCATCATCACTGTCTTGTCGGTGATGATCCCCGCGCGACGCGCCGCCACCACCGAACCGATCGAGGCACTACGCGATGCGGCGGTGGAATCATCGCCCTACACCAAAAAGCGGCTCTATTTCACGGCAACGCTCGGCGTCCTCGGCATCCTCGCCGTGCTGACCGCCAGCAGCGCCACGCTCATCGGCGTCGGCTTCTTTGCGATCTTCGTCGCAACCATCGCTGCTGGCCCCATCTTCGCGGTCATCGGCGCATGGGCATCGCGTCCGATCATGTCCCGGCTCGGCCTCGAAGGACGACTCGCCTCAGACAATACCGCCCGCAACCCCCAACGCACCGCCACCACCGCCAACGCGCTCCTCATCGGGGTCTTTCTCGTCACCCTTGTCACCGTGGCTGGCACATCCATGAAGGACTTCGTCGTCGACGAGATCCAAAAGATCGAGTCCGCCGACTACCTCATCTCCAGCAACGGCGGAACCCTCGACGTCGACCTCATCAACAGCCTCACTTCAGTTGCAGGGGTCGAAACTGTTGAGTCCTACCGACGAGAATCAGTCGCCCTCGACGGCAAACCCTCACTTGTCTCCACCGCGAACGTTTCAACCCTGCTTGATATCACCGACATCGAAGAAGCCGACGGCACCCTCTACGATCTCGTGCCCGGCACTATCGCCGTCCAAGACGACCAAGGCCACGAACTCGGTGACACAATCACTCTCGCCGACCCCAGAGGCGACACCGTCGAACTCGAAGTCGTCGCCGTCCTGGAGTTCGGAATCGACATCGAACAGGTCGGCAATCTCGTCCATGCCGATGACTTTGATGCTCTCGTTGGCGACACCGCTCCAACGGTTGCGTTCATTGACGTCGCACCGGGAGTCAAGACCGAGACCCAAGAGGCTCTCGAAGATCACGTCGTCGATCGCCCCGATCTCACCCTCACAGACGGCAACTTCCTCGGAAAGCTGATCGGCAGCATCTTTGACTTCCTCATCAACGCCGTCAACGGCCTCCTCGGAATGAGTGTGCTTGTCGCTGTCATAGGGATCATCAACACCCTCACCCTGTCAATCTTTGAACGACGCCGAGAACTCGGCCTACTCAGAGTCGTCGGCATGGTCGACAAGCGAGTCCAACGGATGGTCCGCCTCGAATCCGTCCTTATCTCCATCCTTGGCACCGGCGTCGGGATCGCGCTCGGCCTCTTCACCGGATGGGCCCTCATCTACGCCGTTCAACGCCTCACCGAGGCCGACATCGGTTTCAACCTCGCCCCCGGCAGAGTCCTCCTTGTCCTCGGTGTCGGCATCATCCTCGGCATACTCGCCTCTCTCATCCCCTCCAAGCGATCCACACGCCTCGACGTACTCGAAGCAATCCAAGCCGTCTGAGATCAACCCAGGCCGCATCGGCACAGCCACACCGCATCGGCACAGTTACTTCGGTCGCACTTCTGAGACTTGCCGGTTCCGCGTGGCCCGACGACGAGGATCGCTGAGAACTCCGTGAGAAGTTCCGATTCAACCAATCGATCTAAGACGCGCGGAAAGAGGGGTTGAACCACAACCGCATGCTGTCGACACACCTCACATAATTTGAGCGATCTGCGGGACTATGTTTGATCGATCTGCCGAGGTAAGAGTGGGCGATCTGCGGCGGTATCAGCGTGCTTTGGTCTGGTGCGGAAGCAATGTGGCGCTTCCGGTTGATGACTTTGCTAGCTGGCCATGCGTGTTCGAATCAAAGCGGACGCCATCTCTGCCGCTATGCCAGCGTCGCGGCAGTAGGCGTCGGCGCCGATGGCATTGCCGAACTCCTCGTTGAGCGGCGCTCCTCCCACGAGGATGATGAAGTCGTCGCGCATGCCCTTTTCGCTGAGGGTGTCGATGACGACCTTCATGTACGGCATGGTCGTGGTCAACAGCGCGGACATGCCGAGGATGTCGGGCTTGTGTTCGTCGAGGGCGGTGAGGAACTCGTCGACGTTGGTGTTGATGCCCAGGTCGACGACGTCGAACCCGGCTCCCTCGAGCATCATCGCGACGAGGTTCTTTCCGATGTCGTGGATGTCGCCTTTGACGGTGCCGATGACGACCTTGCCGATCGATGCGGCGCCGGTTTCGGCCAGCAGAGGACGAAGGATGGCCATGCCAGCCTTCATCGCGTTGGCCGCCAACAGGACCTCAGGGACGAAGAGGATGCCGTCGCGGAAGTCGATGCCGACGATGCGCATGCCCTCGACGAGGGCGCCGTTGAGGACCTTGTCGGCGCTCCAGCCCCGGCGGAGCAGGACGTTGGTGCCCTCGGCGATCTCGGCAGCTAGGCCGAGGTAGAGGTCCTCGTGCATCTGCTCGGTGAGATCGTCGTCGCTGAGTGCGTTGAGGTCGATCTCTTCGTCATCGGTCATGTGTGACTCCTGTGCGAGCGGAGCCGCTCCGGGACGGCTCGTTGGAAGATGTGAGCGGGAATTGGAAAATGTGAGCGGGAAAGGTTTGCCCGCGAGGCGCGTAGGTAAACACGTTTCTGGACCTGCGTGTACTGGCAACCGACAATTGGTCGGTGATGCAGCGGCGTCGGTTGGGCTCGGCCGTCACCGAGCTGGAAGCGAGTCGTAACGGCCGATTTGGTCTGCGAGCGCGGTGAGCAGCTCAAGCTTCCACGGTTCGACGGCGGGCGCTACGGAGCATGCTGTGGACAGTATGTAGCCGCCGCCGGGGGCGCCGGAGGAGATCCGGTCGGTCGCGTGTTCGACGATCGCGTCGCGTTCGGATGATTGCAGGAGAAGAACGGGGTCCATGTTGCCCTTGATGAAGACCTTGTCGCCGATGCGGTTCTTTGCATCTCGAAGCTCGACGGTTCCGAGGGGTGGGGGATCGAGCGTGTCGATGCCTTTGGTGCCGGTCTTGGTCATGAGTTCGAGTCGGTCGCCGATACTGCCGCAGGTGTGGGTGTAGACCGGAACGTCGGTGGCCGCGGATACCGCGGCGGTCACGCGCAACTCGTATGGCAGCACGAACTGTTCGTACATGGCGGGTGACACCATCGGACCGCCAGCGAACGCTGAGGACATCAACACTGCGTCGACGCCGCGTTCGGCCTGGGCAACGGCCCACGCGACCGACGCGACGCAGAGGCGGTCAAGGAGTGCATGTGCTTTGTCGGGATTGAGCAACAGGCTGAGCAGCGCCAGTTCGTATCCGACCAGTTCCATGTAGTGGGTGAACGGAGAGAAGCACTCGCCGTGGACCGACACTTCGCCATCGGTGAGATCGCGGACTTGATCGATGGTGCTGAACATGTAGTCCGGGACGTCGGTGAGGAGCCCGCGATCACGTCGCCCGTCAAGCCAAGGGACGTGGTAGGTGCCCCATACGTAGCCTCCAAAGTCTTCGGCCGAGTCGAGGAGTTCGATGGGATCGGCTTCGAAGTCGAAGCGTTCTTTGCGGCCAGAGTCGCCTGGGTAGTAGATGGCGTTGTCGTTGGGTGGGACGACCACGATCTCGCCGGTGTCGAACACGAGTCGTTCACCGTCTTGGGTACTCGAGCGTTCCACAATGCGGTCGAGTAGGTCGGGTTGGCGTCCAGGCAGGTTGATCAAGATCCCGTCAAACGCGTAGCGCTGTTGGAGAGAGACCAAAGCTTGGGCGAATCCTTCGCTGGTGAACCAGATCTCGACGGGGTCGATGCCAGCGTTGAGGAAGTAGTGGCCCAGTGCGAGTTGGGACATGACCGGAACTCGGTCCGGTTGGCCACCTTCCATGGCGATGGCCATTCGCTCACGGCTCGTGAGTTCTCCGGTTGGCTGCGGTTTCATGCACTGATCTTGGTTGTGCCCCGCTACGCCCGCTACGCTTGAGTTTCCCGGTTCAGAAACTCTCTTGCTGCTCTGAAGCGGGCTTGCGGGGAGTGTCGATCGGCCCGCGGCGTGCGTGGCGGTACTGGGTTGGTGTGCAGTTCTTGTGCTGGCGGAAGACGCGGTTGAAGCCTGGCATCGTCCCGAAGCCGGAGGCGAAAGCGATGTCGGTGACGGTGTTGTCGGTAGTTGCGAGGAGTTGTGCCGCTGTGGCGATGCGGGTGGCTTGGACGTGGGTGGTGAAGGTGCGGCCGACAGTTGCGCGGAAGAGTCTGGAGAACTGGGGCGGCGTCAGATCGACGGCCTGCGCGACGTCGGCTTGGGCGATGTGCGATCGGTGGTGTTGGTCAATCCAGGCGAGGGCTCGCTCGACTCTTGGGTCAAGCGGCGCTGTGGTCTGTGATGCGGGGCGGGCCGAGAGCGGGCGCAGCGCGTTGGGGGGCATGCCCGCGAGCTGGGCCAGAGCGTAAACGAGGGTTGTGATGCGTTGAAGGGGGTCACGGTCACAGGCCGATCGGAGGGTTTCACCGATTGGGTTTGCGTAGTCGGCACGGATGTGGATCCCGTGTCCAGCTGCGTCAAGGAGCGGTTCGAGCGAGGCGGATTCGGGCCACGCTGGTATTGCGTCCTCGTGGAAGTGCACAACGGTGGCTCTGTTTGAGCTGACGTGGGTCGCCGACGCCCACGTGTGGGGGACCATGGGGCCCAAGAGGACAAGGTCGCCTGGTCCGTAGGGGGAAACGTCGTCACCTACAAGTCGGGTGCCAGCGGATGCTTCGATGAAAGTCAGCTCGTAGTGGGTGTGGCGATGCCAGGCGAAGGCGAATCGGTGTTCATCGCGGCGCGAGAAGATGGCTGATACCACCTCGGGTGAGATGATCCCTTCGACGAGGGCGTCGTGGTTAGTGGGATCGGGCCGTTTCACGGGAGAACGCAGCGAGGTTGTCGATGCCCCGATTTATCGAACGCATGCGGTGTCGCCTTGTTGTTCGTCCGAGGACGGATGGGAGGCGCATTCATGATGTGCTGTTGCTGGCCGTGTTGACAAGGTTGCCAGCGAGCAGTTGCATCCGAGGCAGATGAAAGAGGGCCGAGTGGTCCCTGTCGAAGCCGCGCAGCGCGACCTGTATGGTCCTGCAGCCGACATCGAAGCCGCTGTCGCGGTCGCCGAGCAAGGGGCCCTTCAGCGACGATTGCCCGACGTCAACGATCGCGTCGGCGAGCTTAGCAGCTGGCTGGTAGTCGTTGGGGTATTCAATGCACTCGGCTGGTTGATGCATGGTCTGTACCAGTCTGTCGATCGTAGCATCGTGGTCCTGACCGCAGAGCCCAGAGCGGACGTCGGATGTCTCAGAATCTCCGAGCGTGATACGGTTGCTGTCGCAAAATCTGCGGTAGCGGCAGTAGTTGAACCGAGGTTGAGCGATCGACGATCCTCGCGAGCTATCGAAGTGTTAGTAGCAGGCTTCGCTCAACGCAGTGGTTCTCGCGGTCCTCTGGTTCCCACTCCGCACACGCCACTCGCGGCTGAAGCTCAACATCGGGCCTACTACGCCAATCGGCCGATGCGGTGCGTGACGCACCGCGCGGAGTAGTCGCGCGTCGATCGCAGGTGATTCAGTCGCTGTCGTCTGGGTGAGCGCATGGGTTGGGGAGACCACGAACTGGTTCCGGGGACGACATCCGCGTCCATGGCGCGGCGCCCGCATCGCTGACTTCGTTGTGTCAGACGGTACTTCCGTGGTTTGCTCCAAGTGACCTGGACTGACGCAAGGCTGTGGCGGAGGTCAGTCCGAGATCTCGGTTCGGTCAACGCTGGTTTGAAGAAAGCGCTTGACGGACGTCCCCACAAACATAGGATGAAATACATCCTACCTCCCACGTCCGATGTCAGCGAGCCACAATGAGGAACAATTCCAGCAGCGCAAGGATGCGAGTCCCGGTTCTAATGGCTGTAATGGTGTTGACGGCAGCGGTTGGGGCACAGGCTGTGCCTGGCGTACCGCCTGAGGGGTCTTCTACGCCGACGCCTGTGGTCACGTGGGACGACGGGAACCGCGACTCTGGCGGCACTTCATTCAACGGCGTCGAAAGCGATCACTATACCCTAAGTAGCACCGATCTTGATGCTATCAAGGATCTTGACGAAGGTACCGTCGTTGTTTCCTTTTCGATCGGTACACCGGCCGCTCACGCGATCGTGAGCGGGTCTGATAGCAGAGATGCCTCAAGTGCGTTCTGCTTCTGTGTGTACGGCTCGAACGGCATATATGGAGCACATGCCCGCGAAGCTGGATCCTTTACCAACGACCTTATTTCCGTACGTTCTGGGAACGACGCCGGGCGCGTTACTGCCGTCTTGTCGGTGGACAAGACCAACGGCAGCTTTCTGATGACGAGCCAAGACCACGGTGAATCGTGGGCGACGCAACGCGACAGCTCGCAAACTGGGTTCTTCGGATCCGTCTCGGACATGGATTCGCTCGTGATCGGTGCGAACAAGCACAGCGGCGGTTACGAGTGGCCAATGGATGGGACGATCTACTACGTCGACATCTATTCTGAGGTCTTTACCGAAGCGCAGGCGAAGGCGGAGATTGAGAATACTTGGCTTGATGTTGGAGGCGGTGCACAGTTCATCCGCACCGCGGAACGCACCTTCAATTTTGCAGTAGTGCCTCCGCACGTGAACTCGTCGGAAGTGTCGGCCAAATGGACGATGCCAGACGGAACCACAGCCTCCGTGCACACTCACACGTGGATGGCGCCGACTACGAATGATTCGTTCGCCGACAATCAGCCAGCCAGAGTCGGCTTGACGACTACGTACGACACCGCCAATGAGCATTACGGGTATGCAAGCACAGAGTACTTTTGGATAGCAGCGGAGCCGATGGCTCAGGGCTACTCTCAGCCGCAGCACTATGAGACGTTTGTCTTCAAGAACGGGGAAGACGGGTTCGGGTGTTATCGCATCCCGGCCATCATCCGCGCAGGGAACGGCGACATCCTCGCCTTTGCTGAAGGGCGCCCTCAACTGAGTGGTACGACCTGTTCAGACTTCCAGAACGGTACGTCAGTGGTGATGAAGCGCAGCCGAGACAACGGGTTCACTTGGGGGCCGCTCCAAGTGGTAGCCCAGAACGTTCTGCCACAGGTCAGCGGGCGACCCGAGGCAACGGGCCGACAGTGGGTGGCGCAGAATGTAACGGTTGCGCTGGACAAGACCGACTCGGCCTATCCAGACGGCAAGCTCGTCATTGTCTATAACGCAAACGAGAAGAGCATTTTCAGTACTTCCGCCGGGCAGGGCATCCGTCGCGTCATTACCGCATGGAGCGGCGACCACGGAGTCACTTGGAACTGGCCGACTATCTCCACGCCAGCCGACACCAACGACGGCGACATCACGAACCAGGTGTTTCACCCACACAACAAGACCTACACCGCTGTGTACGACGCTGCATACGCCCAGGCCAACTACAACTCCTCACCCGACTGGACCTTCAACCAGCCGACTGTCGGCCACTCGATCCAACTCCAACACGGGACTTCGGCAACAGACGGCCGGATATACATTTCGGGTGGATACACGCCCGCGGGGGTCGGGGCAACCGGTGTCAAGCTCGAGAACTATGCGTACTGGAGCGACGACGGCGGAGCCTCTTGGAAAATCGGGGGGACCGTCGCCTCGCCGAACTACTACCTGCACGAGGCCATCTCTGTTGAGCTTCAGAACGGCGATGTCCTGCTCAACTCAAGGGCTTACAACAAGCCGAGCCAGACTATAGCGGGTCGCGTACTCACTACTGCAACTTTCGATTCCTCCGGTGAGATCAGCTTCGGGACACCGACCCAAGCCGCAGAGCTGACAACAAAAGCGATTGGTGGTGGCATGGCACGGGTGACTAAAGATAGCGAGGCAGTGTTCGGTGCAGAGAGTCGCATCGTATTTACTGCGCCCAATGACGGGGGTAGTAGCCCTGCCCACCCTACGCGGAACGGCATGTCACTTTGGATGTCGACGGACGAAGGGTCGACGTGGGATGCATACGGTGGCACTCCGAAGCTCCTCCGTAACGGACCATCGGTCTACAGCGACATTCTCGCCTTGCCCGACACGCGAATCGGGGTGCTCTACGGCGGGAGCTACACGAGTTCTTTTGCTGGCGGTGGGATCCTCTTCGCATCGGCAACGCTTGACTGGTTGTCGGCGGGCACCGATCACCGCGCCAAGGTCCGAGTCGATACTTCAGCCATCGACTTCGATGACTCCGCAACCGCCTATCGCATCTTGACGAGCAGCGAGGTAGAAGACATCAAGAGTATGGAGGAAGGGACCGTCCTGGTCTCGTTCAAGACAACTGAAGAGAAGACAACCGAAGAGAACTCGGTACGAACCATCTTCTCACTGTCCGACGCTGGCGATGCCTCAACCGAATGGGCCATCGTCGAAACCGGCAGCGGAGACTTCGGTGTTCATGCTCGAAACAACGGCACACACGTCAACACGACGTATGTCGACCAGAGTCTGATCAATGACGGTCAGTGGCATAGGATGGCGGTAGTCGTCGATGCATCTGGAACGCAGATATATCTCGACGGCCGCTTGGTGAAAACAAGTAGCGACACTGGCTTCTTCGGTGACATCGTCGGAGCCGACACGGGGAGCGTCGGGCTCAACGTGCATTCCGGGGGCGACGAATGGCCGTGGATCGGGTCAATCGGGCTCAGTGAAGTGTTCGACGGTGTGATGACAGCCGATCAGGCGATAACTGCGACCGATCCGATGGCGTTTCCGATGGCTACTTGGATGCTCGACTCAGCTCCCGCACCTAGTTCAATCGATGTGACCAATCCCGCGCTCATAGATGCGCTGCCCCAGTTTGAGGGCGGCGACGTAGTCGAGTCGTTTGCGATTGGTGCAACGGGCGCTTTGGATGCGTCGCCGAACGGTGTTGCCCCCGCATTCTGGGCCAAGAGCAGGACAGCGGAGGGCGGTGACCTTTGGTTCGGGTTCATGGAAGAGTCCAATGAGGAGGGGCTGCGCTTGCTTGGGTTAATGACAAGCGAGAACGACTTGGAATGGCTCGCGGTCAATGCAGCACCCTATGAGGGGGCAGAGGTGTCCATGGTTGCGGTTGTCACGCCGGAAGGAGCGTTTCTGGTAATCAACGGCGACGTGGTAAAGTCAACTGCCACACCAATCGCAGAGTTTGATCTGGGCGAGGCGGATGTGATCGTGGGCGAAACTGCTGCATTCGGCTGGGAGACGTTTGACGCGGTGGCGTATTGGGGCGGTGGTGTCGTTCCGTCCGAGCGTCTCGCCTCGTCGTTGACGGCTGCAGGACTGAGTGTCGCTAGGCGTTAGCTAGGGCGCACGGTTGGGCGCGTTGGCGATGATGCAGCCCCTCGAACCAGATCTTCCGATTCTCGTTGATTCCGCCGGATGCCGTGCCGCGATGAAGGAGTACGGCCGTCCTATGTCACGCTGTCGATCGCAGTCAACACTGCGTTGGCGGCGTCGATCGTGGCACCGTGGCCCATGAGACCGATTCGCAAGATCTTGTCGGCGTCTTCGCCGAGCCCGCCGCCTATCTCGAGCGCATGTTCTTTGCGGAGGCGACGACGAACCTCGGGGCCATCGATTTGGGGCGGCGTGGCTGCGGCGGTGATTTGAGGGAGCCGGGTGGCCTTGGTGCCGAGCAGTCGAAACCCGCGCTGTTCCAGGCCCTGTTGCAGGTGACGTCCAGCCTCTTCGTGACGACGAAAACGAGGTTCGAGTCCCTCGGCAAGGACGAGTCGTAAGCCTTCGTGGAGGCCGTAGATCATAGAGATCGGGGCTGTGTGGTGGTATGAACGGGCGCCGCCGTCATGAGTCCAGTACCTGGCGATGAGGCCGATGTCGAAGTACCAAGGTGTGCGGGCGTCCGATCGTTTGGCGGCATGCGCGACTGCTCGGGCCGAGAAGGTGATTGGTGCGAGGCCGGGCGGAACTGACAGGCACTTCTGGGAGCCTGAGCAGCAGACGTCGATGCCCCAGTCGTCAACTTCGAGGGGCGATCCGGCCAAGCTCGTGACGGCGTCGACAACGAGGACCGGATCGGGGCCGAGCTGTTTGCGCAGGTTCTGAAGGGGCTGGGCTATGCCGGTGGAGGTCTCTGCATGGACCATGGCGACGACAGGTGCACCGCTCTTGTCGACTGCATCCGCGATGTCGTTGTCGGAGATTGTTTCGCCCCACGGTGCCGTGACTGGGATTGGTGTTGCGTCGTAGCGACGTGCCATGTCGATGAGCCGGTTGCCGAATGCACCGTTCACGCCGATGACGATCGGCTGGCCAGGAATCACAGTGTTGGCGATGGCGGCTTCCATACCGGCGGAACCGGTGCCAGAAATGGGGAAGGTCATTGCGTTGGTTGTGCGAAACACGGTACGAAGGTGCTCGGAGACCTCGGTCATGATGCGCCCGAAGGCAGGATCCAAGTGTCCGAGCACGGGCTGGGCCATGGCCTCCAGAACTTCGGGTGGAACCGGCGCGGGCCCCGGACCATGCAAAGCGATACGCGGGATGCTGTTGCAGTCGTGAACCGAGCCCTGCGTCGTCATCGCATCGCCGACCGCAACGTTGCAGTCGGGTTCGGTCGGGGCTTAGTTCGCAGAGCAGAGAGCCGCGTTCGACCGGTCTGGCGAGGACTTGAGCGATCCAGCTCTGGTCGTCGACGGCCGATCGTGGCGCTGGTGTGTGTACCGGCGGTCGTGAACATGTTCGGCCCCTTCTTCAGAAACATCCTACGTCCCATGTCAAGAACAAGCCATGTTTTCCGGCGGTTCTCTCCCATTCGCTTTGGAGAAGAGATCGACCGGCTAGCAGACCTGGAAGTCGTTCGAGGCCGAGGCGACCCCTGACGAATTCCGCGACGGTGCGGTGATCTAGGTGAGCCTGGAGGGAGTCTTGATCTCAGGAAGTGCGATCGGTGTTGGTTGGCCCGTCAGGATCGACTGGTACGCGGCGTCGATTGTCGCGATCGTGACGGCTGCGTCGGTGATGGTGTAGCTCGGGTCGTTGCCGGCACGGACCGCGATGGCGAGATCACTGAGAAGAGCTTGGATGGCTTGGTCTTCTACGCCTGATCCGATTCGACGGATGGTCGCGTGGCCATCTGTGGTGTAGAGGTCGAGGGACGGCGTGTTTTCGTTGACTGTGAGGTGGCCGTGCGACCCGACGATTCGCCACGTGGACGCGTTTGGTGCCTGTGACGGTGCGGCTGGGATACGCCCGACGGTCACCGTGGCTGTGACGCCGCGGTCAAGGAGAAAAGAGATTACGGCACAGTCTTCGACGCCGTAGTCCTGGTGGACCTTGGAGAACGCGGTCGTACTGAACGCCATGACTTCGCTGGGGTTGAGTCCGGTGAGGAAACGGATGGTGTCGATGGCGTAGCCGAGGAAGTTCATGACTTCGCCACCGCCGGAAAGGTTGGGGTCGCAGACGAGTTCGGGACGTTCTACTGAGGTGGCGAAGTGGGCTCCGTGGGCGAGGAACTCAATGTCGATGCTTCGTATGAATCCGATGTGACCGTCGTCGATCGACGCCCGGGTTCTTGTCGTGGGTGACCCGAGCGCTCGGGTCACGCCGGTGCAGATGCCCGGGGAGGTTGCGGCCAGATCCGTGAGTTCCTGTACATCTTGAGTGGAGGTGGCAACTGGCTTGTCGATGAGGACGTGGTGGCCGTTTTGTAATGCGTCGCGTGCCGCTGCTGCGTGCCGGGTTGGTTCGGTGCAGATGACGACGAGGCAAGGCTCGTACGGGAGTCGATCGAGCAGGTTGAGACCGGCCTCGTTGGCACATTCTCGAGCCCTGGTTCTGGCGGTGTCTGAAGCGTCGGGGTGTTCGTAGATGCCGAGCAACGTGAAGTCGTTGTGCGCAGCGAGGAGATGGGCGTAGCTGTCGGCGTGTCGGATTGCACCGGAGATGACTGATCGGATCGGCCGAGCAGTCATGGTCGTGCCTTGAGTTCGATGGGCTGCCCGGAGTCGAGTGACTCTTGCGCGGCGATAGCTGTGGCCAGAACGGTGCGGGAGAAGTGGAGTGGGATTGGGCTGGTCTTTCGGTTGAGTATCGCTGCTAGCCACGCGGCGATCTCGTGGGTCATCGCGTCGCGGACCGAGGCTGGCTCTTCGATGTGGGTCGGGCTGCGGAGTTCTGTTTCGGCCAGGCTGTCGTGCAGGAGACTTCCCTCGGAACCGGCTACGAGGATTCGCCGAAGCGGATTGGCGGGCGGCCGGAGGCCGTAACTGGTTTCAGCGATCGCCAATGCGGAGTTGTCGAACTCGATCGCGACGTGGAAGCTATCGGGTGTTGGTAGGTCAGGGGCGTATGTGTTCCAACCGCGGGCGAAGACGCGTATTGGCGTGCCGCCGATCAGCCTTATTGCGAGATCTAGCGAGTGCATGCCATTGTGGATGAGGTGTCCGCCTGATTTGTCGGGGTCGAGTTGCCAACCACGCCATGCGCGGGGCCAGACGTAACCGGCGTACCAGCTCAGATGCACAAGGCGCGCGTCGCCGATGTCTCCCTCGTCCACGGCGCGGATGAGCTCACTAACCGCTGGCTGGTAGCGGACGGTTTGGCCGACCATGGCGACGAGATCCGGGCGCTGGGCCGCGGCGTCGACCACTTGGTCGAACGCGGGGAGGTCCAATGCTGGCGGTTTTTCGATGAGGACGTGCTTGCCAGCTTGGAGCGCTCGTCGGGCGACGTCTGCGTGACGTTGAGTGTGGCCGCAGACGTCGATGGCGTGGATGGTGTCGTTGGCGAGGAGGCCGTCGATGTCAATGATGGCGGGTGGTTCGGGGCAGAAGGCGGCAAGCTCGGTTGCACGTTCCGTCGAGCTGGTGGCAATGGCGGCGATTTGGGCCATTCCTGAGGAGATGTGCGCGTGGATGTGCGCCCGTGCCATGGTCCCGGACCCTGCGATGCCCACCCGGACGGCGCTCACTAACGGACGCTGGCCTGAGCACCGATAAAAGAAGTCATCAGCGATGGAGTCATCCGACTCTGCTTCCGGAATCAGGATCAAAGAAGTGCATGTTGTCCACCCGGACCGTCAGAGGAATCGTGTCGCCCGAGTTGATGTTGGTGTCGCTGGGAAACCTGGCCGCAATCCTGGTACCAGCGTCATCGAGACTTTGCACTTCATCTTGCTCGATCTGGACGACGACGCGTTGTGCGTCGAGGTCGAAGTACAGGATCCGTTCGTGGCCAAGCGCTTCGACTTGGGTCACGTAGGCGTGAAGTTGCGCTGTTGATTCGGTGGCCAGCTGGAAGTCCTTGGGACGGATACCTGCGACGACGGGCTTGTCAATGAAGCCGCGAAGTGGCGCGTCGCTACTCATATCGGTGAGCTCAATGGTCGTAGACCCGAATTGGCACATAAGTCGATCGTGGGCATTAGTTGTGATGCTGGCCTCCATTAGGTTCATTGGAGGGGAGCCGATGAATGCCGCGACGAAGAGGTTGGATGGCTGGTCGAAGAGTTCTTGGGGTGGTCCTACTTGCTGGAGGAGTCCGTCGTGAATGACAGCCACTCGGTCAGCCATCGTCATGGCCTCAACTTGGTCGTGCGTAACGTAGAAGGTGGTGACCCCGACTCGCTGCTGCAGCGACGTAATTTCGCCGCGCATCTGGACTCGCAGTTTTGCGTCGAGGTTGGAGAGTGGTTCGTCGAGAAGGAACACTTGGGGGGTGCGCACGATGGCGCGACCCATGGCGACGCGTTGTCGTTGGCCGCCGGAGAGGTTGGCTGGCTTCTTGTCGAGCTGGTCGGTGAGGTCGAGGATCTTGGCTGCGTCTCGCACTCGTTGGTCGATCTCGGCCTTGGGGACTCGTGCAACGCGGAGCGCGAAGGCGATGTTTTGATAGACGCTCTTGTGGGGGTAGAGAGCGTAGCTTTGGAAGACCATGGCGATGTCGCGGTCTTTGGGGTGCAGACCGTTGACGACTCGGTCGCCGATCTTGATTGTCCCGGATGTGATCTGCTCTAGACCAGCGATCATCCGCAGCGTCGTGGACTTGCCACAACCTGAAGGCCCGACCATGACGAGGAACTCGCCGTCGTAGATACTGAGGTCTAAACCATCAACGGCCGTGAAGCCATCGTCGTATTGCTTAGTGATGCCGGTGAGCGTGACCGCACTCATGTTGTGCCCTCTGGTTGGTGATTGTTGGACGGAAGCTGCGTGCAATATTGGCGGATGCCCGTTCGTCGCGCCTGACATCCACGCTGGTGCGCATTCACAAGACATGGGGCCTGACCCAGGATGGTCCCTACCACTCCAGTGAACGCTATGCAACGGGGCAGCTCAACGCAATCGGACTTCCTCCGCGTTCGACCAGCTCGGCAGCATCATCTCACCGGTTGTGACCTCTCTGGGACTCATCTGGTGCGCTTGACAGGTCCAGCACCGACCAGGTCGTCGCTCGGCTTGTCCCGGCAGAGCCTCATGATCTGCCCGTATCGGTCCGCCCGCTGCGAGCAACTGATGTGGCATGCAGGTTCGATTCGATCGGGTGAATTGACGTGGGGTCGATGCGGGAATAGAGTGAGGACGTCCTATGTCTGAAGAGGGTTGAGATTGAAACAGATCCAGGTAGCGGTCATGGGCTGTGGATCCTTCGGGCGACTCCTTGCAGGAGTGGTCCGTCGAAACCCCAATACCGATCTCGTTGCGGTATGTGATGAGGACGAGACCGCGGGTTCTGCGGTCGGCGCTGAGCAGGGTGCCGCCAAGGTTGACATTGCGGGCCTTCGAACCCTCTCTCCGGATCTGGTGATGGTGGCCACGCCGAACGACACTCACCTGGATGCCGCAGCGCAGGTTGTAGAAGCGACGGCGAACCTATTCATCGAAAAGCCGCTCGCGACCTCGATCAACGATGCAGAAAGCCTTCTGACTCTCGCATCCGCAGCAGGAAGCGAACTATTCGTTGGGCACGTGCAGCGCGTGTTGCCCGGGGTCCTTGAGGTCGAAGCTCGCCTCCGCCGAGGCGACATCGGCACGCCGCGGCACTACCGAGCGCGAAGGCTCCGACGAGCCATCCGCAACGCTGGAGCGTCCTGGAAGTGGTCACATGCCCGCAGCGGAGGAGAGCTGCTGCATGAGATTCACGAGATCGACCTAATGACATGGCTTTGCGGACCAGGGTCAAGGTCCTGGGCATTTGGTGAAGCGTCGGATCAGCAGCATCTCGTTGCAGAGCTTGAGGGCGGAGTGATCGGGTCGGTGACCATCGGACGCGACAGCCACTTTCCGGCATGGGACATCGTCATTGATGGAGATGACGGGTCGCTGCGAATCGACTTTCTGAAGGCCAAGGGCGCCGTCTATCGCGAGCGGACCGCGTCAAACGCATGGTCCTTGTTGGGTGACCCCACAGCGGACGCCGACCTAATTGCCGCGGCAGCTGGCCCGCAGCAATACGGCGGACCGAACTCAACCGCACCCGCGTGGATGATGTACGCCGTCGACCTTGAAGTTTCCCATGTCGTTGCGGCACTCAACGGTGGCCGCAACGTGCTTGGGGAGCAACCTGACGATGCAATCCGCGTCGTCTGCAACGCAACAAGGTACTCCGTCACCCCGACGGATCAACAAGCCCCATAGGGGCGGGAGGGAGCCTTCAAATGGCACGTCCAGATCAACTAGCAAAGATTGTCAAGTCACAATCGCACATGAGTAGGCGCCGATTCATGGGTGCCGCAGGCGTGACCGCAGGAGGCGCAGCGCTGCTCGTGGCGTGTGGCAATGACAGCGACTCCGGGAGCACCTCGACGACCACGCCCAACGCTACCGATGAGCCTACGCCGACTACACAGGCGCCAGCCGCAGGAATCACCGGCGAGGTGCTCATCTGGCATCCTTACTCGCAGCCGGAACGACAGGCTGCTCTTCAGCAGGCATATGACGCGTTCACTGAAGCGAACCCGGGTGCGAGCGTCACGTCGGAAGTCGTTGCCTGGGGTGACTACGCAGGGCGATGGGCGGCTGGTAAGGCGGCTGGCGAACTGCCCGACATCGCAGTCAACATTCCGGAGAACATCCTCGCTGCCCATACCGCCGAGGCGGTCGACACCGAGGCGAACCAGGCGATCATCGACGCCGTCGGGGGTGAGTCTTTCTTCGCGGACGGGTACTTCGACCGCAACGGTCGTATCAATGGCCAGGTATTCAATCTTCCGCACTATGCGCACAACCGCCTCAACATCTACCGGCAGGATCGACTTGATGCCGCGGGTCTCGGTGTGCCGCGCACAATGCAAGAGGTTCTCGCCGCAGCTGAGGCGATGAACAATCAGCCGGAGTACAGCGGATTCGTCCAGCCTCTGGCACAGGGTGATGTCGCAGCCAGTTATCTGTTGTGGATCATGACTCGAGCTCACGGCGGGTCCACGATCACTGCCGAGGGCGAAAGTCTGCTGAACTCCGATGAGGTGGGTGCCGCTGCGGAATTTCTCCGTCAGCTCGGTGCGTTCGGTCCCGATTCGGCGGCAGAGATCTCACAGGGCCAGATGTTCAACCTGGCCTACTCGGGGGTCACCTCGATGCAGAAGAACTCGGCGGCAATCATCGGTATTGCCTTCACGGGCAACGAAGATTTCCCGCAGGACGTTGGCGAGTTGTTGAATGGTACCCACATGCCCCTAGGTCCCGATGGAGGCCGCGGTGATCTCTTGGGCCAAGTCTCGATGACTGCTATGAAGGGCGGCAACGCTGAGGGTGCGGTGGCGCTTGCCCAGTCGCTCTATCAGGATGACAACCTGCTGGCCTTCGTGCAGTCGATCCCGTTGTTCATGTTCCCGCAAACGAACAACATTGATTTGGACAGTTTTCTTGATCATCCGACCATCGCGCTGTATCCAGAGGTCGTCGAACAGACCCTGACCGGTATCCGGGAGGGATCGGTGCCTGGGTTCGAAAACGGGCCGAATCAATTCATTGGACCGGTCCAGACCTCCGACGTAATCGAAATCGCCATGCAGGAGATCATCCTTGAGGGCAGAGCGGTCAGCGAAGCGTTGGCCGAAGCCCACGAGGGTGCGCTTGCGGTCATTGAAGAAGAGCGGCGCCGGATTGGCGGCTGAGGCCAGATCTAGCATCGGATATGCCCGTCACTCATCCAGTGGGAGCCACTCGACACTCCAAGACGCCAAAGCGCGGAGCGGTAGGCGAACCCTCTCCTTCTTCTGTACCACTCCGTTCGCGGGCGTTCGGATTCCTCGATCGACACTTTGCGGTCGTGTTGATCCTTCCTGGCTTTCTTTGGCTGGCAGGGTTGCTGCTCTACCCGGTCGGGCTGAACGCCTACTACAGCTTCACCAACAAGAGCATCACCTTCCCCGGCGTTGACTGGGTGGGTTTCGAGAACTACCGCGAGATCCTGGTTGACGGCATATTCTGGGACGCGGCGATCAACTCGTTTTGGTGGACCCTCCTTGGCGTCGGCGGACAGCTCGTTTTCGCGTTGTTCAGCGCGCTTGCTCTCGAGCGGGTGACCCGGGGGCGAGGGCTGCTGCGCCTACTGCTCACTCTGCCCTGGATGTTCTCGTCAGTTGTTGTGGCATCGAGTTGGCGGCTGATGCTGGACCCATTCGTCGGGGTCATCAATGGCATTCTGGTCGACGTTGGCCTCATCAATGAGCCGCTGTCTTGGTTCGGTGACGCAGGGCGCGCATTCCCGACTGCCATTGCGCTCAACATATGGTTCGGGATTCCGTTCATGCTTGTTGCAATCCTCGCAGGCTTGCAGACAATCGATAGGGCCCTCTACGAGGCCGCCGATGTCGATGGCGCGTCCTACTGGCAGCAGGTCTGGCACATCACGCTGCCAGGTCTTCGATCCGTGATCGGGACGCTCATAATACTGCGGACCATCTGGGTCGCTAACAACTTTGACTTTATTTTCTTGACCACTGGAGGCGGGCCGAGAGACTCGTCGATCACCGTGCCGGTTTATGCGTTCAGGGTCGGTTGGACTCGTTTCGACGTTGGTCAGATGGCAGCGGTGTCAATGATCCTGATTACAATCCTGGTTGCTCTGATTGGCGTCTTCCTGCGGTTGTTCCCCATCGACCGGGAGGTCACCGATGGATGATCCGCGCGCTCTACGAGGACGCTCGCGGGTCGGCGTCGCGGTATTCCTGGCGGTGATGGTTGCCATTGCGGTATTTCCGCTGATCTGGCTGATCCTCACAAGCATCAAGCCGTTCGATGAGGTGTACACCTTTCCGCCGGAGTACATCCCGAATAATCCCGGACTCAACAACTACGACCAGCTTCTGAACTCCGAAGGCGCGGACTTCCCGCGAATGATCCGAAATAGCCTCGTGATCACGGTGTCAACGACCGCGATCACGCTTGCGCTGTCGGCAATGGCTGGCTACGGCCTCGCTCGTGGCCGATTCCGCGGCCGGATCCTGTTGCTTCGCGGGACCCTACTCGCCTACCTCTTCCCGCCGATTCTCGTGGTGGTGCCGATGTTCGTACTGATCGCGGACCTGGGATTCGCAGGTACTTACCGCGGAGGCATCGCGGCCTATGTGGTGTTCATGTTTCCGTTCGCGACGTGGTTGCTGGCCTCATATTTCGCCACTCTTCCGCGTGAACTTGAGGAGGCGGCGCTGGTCGACGGAGCCTCAAACTTTCGATCCTTCTTTGAGGTTGCCTTGCCGTTGACGAGGCCGGGGCTTGCGGCGGTGGCTGTCTTCACGTTCATCAATGTCTGGAACGAATTCCTTCTGGCCTTGATCATCGTTGGCGGTGGCGAGAACCGGACCCTGTCTGTGGGACTCAACAACCTCCTGACGAGTGATGAGGGAGCCAAGCTCGGGCTCCTCGCAGCGGGGTCGATGATTGCCATTTTCCCCGTAATCGTCTTGTTTATCTCCGCTCAACGTCACATTGTGCAAGGCCTGACGGGTGGCGCGGTCAAGGGCTGAGCTGGGAGAGGCTCCGCTACGTGACACTGCTGGTCTGTGACAACCAGGGCCAAGGCGCACGACTAGCCGGTGACGTGTTGATCGACAACACCCCCGGATGCGTGGTCGGGATCGGCCTCATTGGGGGCACCGACTCCGTCCTTCGAGCTCTCACCCGGGCTGGGCGGTCTCTGGAGGCTGCTCGGGCGACGTGTCCCATCGAGGGTGTTCCCGATACTTGGTCAACTACGCGGGTCCGTCGGCTATTGGAGGATCTTTGCGCCCCTGATCTGGATCCGCCAGCTATGCAGACACTCGGACGAATGGACGTGCCCGCAGAGCACGGGTTCCCGCGCTTCGACACGGTTCTCGTAGCGCTTGGATCCAGTGGCGAGCTCGGCGTTCACCAGCGAGGAACCCCGCTGCGGTCCGGTCCGCGCCGCATGAACGATGTCGGATTTCTCGATCCGACAGACCGACTCGCGTTGAAGCTGAGCGGAGAATCGTCGGGGTCAGATGTTGTCGCCTGCGGGTTAGCCGCCGTGCTTGAGGCCAGCACGGTGATCGTCGTAGCATTCGGCAGCTCACGACGCGACGCACTAGCGCAAGCGATGGAGGGACCGGTCTCCACTGCGTGTCCGGCGTCAGTATTGCAGCTGCACGCCAATTGCGTGTTTATCGCAGACACTCCGGCGGCAGCGGGGCTAACATTCGTCAAGCCGTCAACTTTCGTTCCCACGCACGGCTTGTAAGCCTAGGAAGGACCAAGAACATGAACCTCGGTACCCAGGAGCTTCTGATCATCTTGGTCATCATGCTTCTCATCTTTGGTGGTGCCCGTCTCCCGCGCCTGGCTCGCTCGGTTGGTCAGGCGCAGCGCGAGTTCAAAGCGGGTCAGACACAAGACGTGACCGGCACAGAATCGGACGACCCGAGCTAAATCGCTTTGGTCAATGTGTCGGTCACCACGGTCGTTGTCGGTGCACGACCGTGACTACGAACTCGACGTCTTCTCCGACGACGCCCAGCGCCAAATGGTCCAGGTTGGTCAGTTCAACGCCGACTTCGAGACGGATGGTGCGTGATGATGGACCGCCGTCGATTCCGCATGGGTCGGCTTGACCATGTGCACATCCGCGTGCCGGACCGGGCTGCAGCCGCTAGGTGGTACGCCAAATATCTAGGCTTTGAGCCTGTCCAGCAGTTTGATTTCTGGGCCAACGGATTTGAGGGCGGACCACTCCAGATCTCAGCGGACGGTGGCCACACCATGCTGGCCCTATTCGAGGTGAGCGCCGGGCATCCCATGGTGCGCCAAGAGACCGGTGTCGCTTTCAGCGTCGACGCCGACAACTTCATCGCCTTCGCCCGATCTCTGCCCGGCGAGGTCAACAACGCCAGCGGCCAACAACTCATCTCAAGCGACGTCGTTGACTTTGACCTGTGCTGGGCGTTCAACCTCGCCGACCCATGGGGCAACCACTACGAACTCAACTGTTATGACTACGACACCATCAAGACCGAACTCGTCTTGGCAGACAACATCGAACCTGCCCGGTACTGGCCTAAGGACCTATACGACGCTCATCGCAGGACATAACACCGGTCGCGGCGACTTAAGAAACACCGGTCGCGGCGACTAGGAAATCCGAACCGAGCGACCGATGCCGCGGGTGCTGTCCGTGACGATCGCGACACTACGAAACAGGTCCTGGATAGTTCAGAACTTGTCATGGTTTCATTCGAGGGCTCTTTCAGCTGGTGAGAGAGCCGCCGTTGAGGCCGATCGTTTGGCCAGTAACCCAGGAGGCTTCATCGGAGGCGAGGAAGGCGCAGAAGTGACCGACATCGGCGCCGGTTCCGACGCGGCCAACCGGCACCATGCGGGCCATCTTTGCGGTAACAGTGCGATCGTCTTCGAAACCGCCCGATGATTCGCGGGCCATGATGCCCAAAGCCAAGGTGTTGGCGGTGACACCATCGCGGGCAGCTTCGATAGCGAGGTGGCGCATGAAGCTGATCGCACCGCCTTTGCCAGCTCCGTAGAGCGAGACGCCGATTTTCTGCCCGATCGTCCCCGATCCTGACGAGATCGTGATCACGCGGCCATGGCCGCGCTCACACATGCCGTCGATCGTTGCCTTCACACAGTTGAGGACGCCGACGAGGTTGACGTTGAGGTACGATGCCCACTCCGACGGCTCCAGCTCCCGAAACTTCGCTGGGCGCATCGACGGTGGGATGCCTGCGTTGTTCACAACAATGTCGATCGGTGCAGCACCATTGATTGCGGTTTGTACGGCATCAAGATCCGAGACGTCGAACGGGAGTGGTCGGGCGGCGTCGCCCAAGCAAGCGGCGGCGGATCTTGCCCGCTCGGTTACGAGGTCGTTCACATATACCGTGGCACCAGCGCTGAGCAGCACCTCGGCGATGCCGAAACCGATGCCACGACCACTTCCGGTTATCAGCGCTGTACGTCCTGTGAGATCAAACAACTTGGATCCTCTCATCGGTGAGCTTGCCGATGTGTCTACCGGTAATGAGCCCGGCTTTGTGCCAGGCGAGAATGGACTCTGTGAAGCTGTCGATTGTCGGGCGGAGTTCAACGCCCAGCGCGGGCAGGTCGCTGTCGATGGTGCCCTCCCATCGGGTCACGACGATCATGCCTTCGGCGTTCACTGGTGAGTGAGAACGCAATGATATTGCGAATGGCATCAAGGGCTCGCCCGGCTCCTCGAATCAGCGCCGGTGGTCTCGGCGGGATAGGAAATCTCCTCCTAGCCAGCTCTCGATAGATGGTCAATAGGGGATCTATGTTGAGATAATGTCCGCCGCACATGACCCGCCGAGGGGGTCGTTCAGATTCATGCAGCTATCTCAGAGCCATGAACACCAACATGATGTTCATGGACCAATCGAGCGTGGACAATATACCGCATCGAACGACAAATCATCCGATAGCTCTGATGCGGCGAATCGCTATGGGGTATCGGCGATCATCACGTACCACTATGGCACATACAAAACCACAACGGCCTAGACTGTGCACTGAATGACACCGACCAGGCAATTGCACAAGACATACGTCCCAAGAAATGGAGCCAGACAATGATAGATGTAGGAACAAGTAAGGAATATTATCAACCTCCGCCGCCATCTAGGGACGGATTAGCAATCGCTTCTATGACCCTAGGGATTGTCGCTGTTTCCTTGTTGCTTATTCCGGTTGTCAGTCAGATCTGTGGTATATTGGCAATAGCATTTGCAGGCAGTGCCTTCAAGACAACACGCCATACTCTCATGGTACGCTGGGGACTTGCTCTAGGGATTGTGTCAGTCGCCTGGGCCGTTTTCTGGATCCTCCTTATTGTACTAACAGGTCTCTCATTAATGTCAGTCTAATGACCCACCGAGAACAGAGACGGCCAGCGCTATTTTCAACTTAGGTGCGCTCTTCTATTATAGCGCCACGACATTCTACCCAGTTTCTTCAATCAACTCAAGAAACTAAGTCTGCTCAAGAACAGTAAAGATATCTGCCGCCAACTTATTTGCGTCTGGTTGTTCTCATTGGTCTAAGTTCTGCTCAACCATCACCGTGCCTCGCTCTCACCGTTCCCATCTAGTATCAAAGAGAAGATGGACGTGTTGAGTAGTCGCTTTCGCGTGAAGTCCTCAACAATTGAGATGCTCTTCTTGGTTCATACCGACCGTAATTTTCTGGGATCTAGGCGGCCTGGGATAATTTGGCTCTGTCAGCGATGCGGCTGGTGTTGATCTGATAGGTCCTCGGGTCGATGTCGGCAAAGACAGAGATGATGCCCGAATGAAACATGGGGAGCGGTTTCAGCAGAGAATGGGCGACAGCTCGAGCGCCGCGACGTGCCCGCCGATGAAGCCTGTCTCCCCCGTGATCATCATTCGCATGTCGTCCCCCGGCCCCCCGGGTCTGACGGCCGATCTACGACCAGCCCACACGAAGTCAAGCTTGCCAGTAGCTGAGGGTCGAGGCAGGCGAAGGTGGATCTCGATAATGTACCGCTTGCGACAGTCGTTGGGTTCTGCGCACGTCCGGCGGCAGGCAACGGTGAATCTTGACATGTTACCGCTTGCACTCCGAGCTGTAGTGAGTTAGTTTAATTCTTAGTCAATTAATTGCTCATCTGGGCGCAAGCCATGAGGAGGTCTCGTAACAATGACTCTCAAGAGAGGAACATGCATTGGACTATTGACATTAGCAATAGTCAGTGCCATGTTGACTACCGCAGCATCTGCCCAAGTAGATGATAAGGACGATGCTCCTAGTGATGATGTAATTCTATATGAACCTTATGTGGCATATAAAGATCTGTGCCCGACTGCCAAGAGTGCATGGCAAGATAGCCGCTACAAGGGAAATGATAATCTGAGAAAAAAGGGAGGGAGTCAACGCTTGATGCGGCTTTGGGTTGATTGCCTAGAGGATGCGCACGGCGGAGCTTCTCACTATCTGCGTCTGATAACAAAAGGCAACTGGAGTCATAAGCAATGGCTGGCGGGACTTGAAACGCGAAAGAAGGATTTAGAGGATCTCACGAAAGATGGCCCCTCTCATCTGGCTGCCCAGGCCGCTTATAGGCAAGCAAAGTCAGACTTGAGTTCGGTTAAGTCAAGGTCAGGCGCTTCCCAAGCAGACTATGATCGTGCTATGAGAGCCCGACAAGCGGCCTGGGACCGTATGGCTCTCTTTTCTCAGAAAGAATGGGACAGGCGTGTTGCAGCTCTTGACAACTATCGTGCCAAACTGAAACATAGATTTAGCCAAGCTGTATATGATCAAGCTCTGTTAAAGCGCAATGAAGCTTGGAGACAGTACCAGCAGGGCTTGCAAGAATTTGCTTCTACTAGGAACAATCCAAATCTTTGGCCGCATGGCTGAGGCCATAGGAGTGTACGGTCCGATCGTCAGCACTCACAACGCTTCTACTGAGGCGTTGATGCAGACGCTCGCTTGAGGCAGTCATTCGCTTCAAAGAATGCGTCAACCTGTTCGCAGATATAGTCCATGTGGTCGGTGTTGAGGCCGTGGTGGACCGGCAGCGACAGCGCGTGGTCCATGAGATGGTCGCAGTTCGGGAGGCCAGTGTCGGGTTGGCGGTGTTTGATGTCGGCGAAGCCGGGCTGGCGCAAGATGTTGCCGGTCCAGACCATGCGGGTGGAGACACCGCGAGTTTCGAGAAACAGCTGCACGTCGTTGCGTGACATTGCAGCGGGAACGGTGAAGCAGAACCGCATCCACGTGGTGCGTGCACCCTTGGTGGTGACACCTTGGACGAAACCCGTCGTGTCTCGGGCGGAGAAGTGGTCGTGGAGGCGGGTCCAGTTGGCTTGGCGCTGGCCGTTGAACTGATCAAGTTTGTCGAGTTGCACGTTGCCGTACGCGGCACCGAGTTCGGAAGGTTCGAAGTTGTAGCCGATGGTGTCGAACACGAAGATCAGGTCATAAGGGGTGCCGTCGGCGAGATTTCCGAACCGGTCGGTTTTGCCTCTGTCGGTTCCGAAGAGGTAGGGCTCGGAGCGTCGGCCCCAGCGGCGCAGTGAGAGGCAGCGGTCGAGGAGTTCGTCGTCGTTGATGCCGACCATGCCGCCGGTGCCGCCAGCGGTGATGGCATGGGATCGAGCGAAGCTGGTGACTGAGATGTCGGATCGGGTGCCGGTTCGCGTGGCTCCGAACCAGGAGTCAAGGACGTCGCAGGAGTCCTCTATGACCTTCAGGTCGTGCTGGGCAGCGATTGAGGCAATGGCGTCCCAGTCCGGGAGGTTTCCGCACAGGTTGGGGACGAGAATGGCTTTCGTGCGGGGGCCGATCATGTCGGCGATGCGGTTGGCGTCTATTTGATAGGTTTTGGGGTCAACGTCGGCAAAGACAGCGATGATGCCCGAGTGCACCATGGGAGCGATGTCGGTGGAGAACGTCAGTGGTGAAGTGATGATTTCGTCACCGCGTTCGAGACCGAGCAGGTCAATCGCGAGGCGTAGAGCTGACGACCCAGAATTAACCATGACTCCGTGGCGTTTCGCGAGCAGTTCGGCGGTTCGACTCTCCATTTTGGCAACATTGGCACCAATGTCGAGCTTGGATTCTCCTTCGAGAACCGAGATGATCGCGTCGATCTCACGTTGGTCGTGGACACCGCCAGCGGGTGGTAGTTTCATGGGTTGTCTCCCTGGGTCTGCCGTGCAGGCCGATTGCGTTGTATCGTAAACGTGGGCCACATGGTGCTCCTGACCGCAACGGTAAGCAGCTCTTCGTCCAGGTTGGATCGCGGTCGTTGCGAAGCCATCGGGTCGGTCCGCTAGTGACGCCGTCATTGGGGATGTCTAACGCCGCTGTTGCGATTCGCGCATCGTCGTATTGGAGTTGCGCATGACCGGGCCTGGCCATGCCTCGGTTACTGCGGCTGGCCCGATGCCTCTGACTTCGGTCGCCCGCACAGTCCACCTATGTACAAATGCGTGTCTGGATGCGTATTTGAGAATGTGTCGGAAACCCCACCCGTCAGTGACAATGATGCGGCCGTCACTCAGCAGTGACCGGTGAATGCAGTACTCGGATGTCACAACACGGACCTGAGGTGCGGGCCAGTTTGGCATCGGCGGTCATCAGCACGCAGTTGAGCGCTTCGGCTAGAGCAATATAGACGGCGTCGTAAGCGGTGATGTTGGCTCGCAGCTCATAGGCGCGTCGCAACAACGGCAGTGTCGGGTAGCGCCGGAACGGAAGCCCAGCAAGGTCATCGATCGCGGCCGCGAACCGGCGCGCCGTGATGGTCTTGTTGATCCAGCGCTTGCGTAGCACTGCTGTGGTCTCCACGTCGGCCAGATCGGGTATGGCGGCTTCACCAGCTTTGGCTATAACGGTGCGGGCGTGAATACCGTCGGGTCCGTCACCGGCAACGAAGACCGCTAGCACAGAAGCGTCAATGACGATCAGTGCCTGCTCCGCTCCTGTTCGAGGTCGTTTACGGCCTGTTCAAGTCTGACATTTCCGCCCGAGCGTTGTTCGATCCGGGTAATGATCTCATCCAAGCTCGGAGTGCGGGCTAGCCGGGTTAGCTCGGTGCTCAGATAGCTCTGCAGGGAGGCACCTGCCATACGAGCCCGCTCAGTGAGCGTCCGGTGGACATCTTCGGGAAGGTTGCGTACCAACACGTTCGTCATGCTTGCAATATACAAGCATCGTCGCAGATGCCTAGAGACACCAAGACTAGACAAATGTGTGGTTACACCAGAAAGGATTGTTGCATGTCCGTTCGTGGTGGCCAGAACACGCCGAGGACCAGGAAGTTCCACGGATACTGCTCCATGTTGCCGACGAATAGCACGGTGCGGTTGGTCCAGAGTGTGTCGACGAACTTCTGGCGCATGAGGTCTTGCCAATTCGCCTTGTTGTGGACGTTGCGGTAGAGAGCGACGGCTTCCCAGTCGATGATGGTCTGGCGATGTTCGCCACGGCAATTGGGAGCCAGGCACCGGTACTTGTACCTGAAGCGCCACGGAATGATCTCAAAGGCTGGCTTTGCCGTGGCGGGGTCGTCGAACAGCGATAGTCGCGCGGCGATCGCATCAGCCCGCTTCTGCCACTTGTCGAGCCGCGATGTCACCACCGGAGCAGCCTTGACGAGAATCATCACCCGCAGTTTTGTTCAGCGGCCACGGCGTTTTCAGATCTTGACGACGCGCAGGTTCGGGTCGCGGTCTTGGGCGGTGTCGATGATGCAAGAGCGGTGGCACTTTGAGTGGTCTCGCTCATAGCAGAGCAGAGCGACGCGGGTTGTACTGGCGAGGGAAACGACCTCGTCGTAGACGCCGGATGCGCCATTGAAGAGGTGATCGAGGTACCGGGCGCGAGCTGAGGGGTGTCCCTTACGGAAAGGTTCGCGGTTGTCCTTTGGGTTGCCGAGTCCGCGTTCGTGGCGATAGTCAATGCCTGCCTGTGCGAGGGCGTCGGCCAGTGCGACCTTGGAGAAGCCGCGTTTACGGGAGATCGCGTTGAGTCGGACATCAATGAGGATCTCTACGTCGTTGTCTACAAGGAGGTTCACGAACTCGTTGATGTCGCGTTCTTGGTATCCGACAGAAACGAACGCGGCACTGGCGGCAGGTCGAGACATGATGTCAATCGTAGGCAGGACCGGCTAACAGAGAAGCTGAGTCTCCTGGATCTGGTGGCGCAGTGCCAGATCCCCGACGAGATCCAGGTGCCGGGTTCGAGCCATACGTTGAACCGGCCCGTTGTGGGAAATGACAGGGGCCCCTCACAGGGTCCCCGGGTCTTGAGCGACGAAGCGCTCAGGGGGTTGTTCTGAACTCGTCGTATCAGCAAGTCGTGACACTGTCATGAGCAGCGAACGTGCGAGAAGCGTCCGGCCGGGATCATCGGTATCGGCAAGTCGGTTCGACGGTGCTGCAGCATGCGCATGCTACGGTCATTGCGTGGCGCGTACTCGAATCAGCACGACGGTCGATGGTCAGTTGCTCGCCGAGGCACGCATCGCTGGTTCGTGGCCCAACGATGCTCAAATGATGGATGCGGCTTTGGTGGCATTGCTTGCTGCCTACAGGAGTGCCGAAGTCGACCGTGCGTATGCGGCCGCATACGGCGAGCATCCGATCGACGAACCCGATGAGTGGGGCGATCTGGCGTCGTTTCGTGATGAGGTTTCAACCACGTGAGCGATCACCCGCGGCGAGGTGAGGTGTGGTGGTGCGAGCCGCTGGCGATCGGTCGGAGGCCGGTGGTGGTCTTGACACGCGATACTGCCATGCCGCGACTCGGCCGAACTCTGGTAGCACCGTGCACGACGACCATTCGGGGATTGCCGAGTGAGGTCGTTCTTGAGCCCGGAGAGGATCCGATCCCTCGGCTGAGTGCGGTAAATCTAGATTCGGTTGAGTCGGTTGGGCTCGGAGTCCTTGTTGAGCGGATAGGCGTGCTAAGCGGCGCTCGAATGGAAGAGGTTTGCACTTCCTTGGGCGTTGCAACGGGCTGCATGACGCAACCAACTCTGCGATAACCCACGGGCACCGGTTCGATGTCCTGTTCCGTTGACCGCAGCTGCTTGAGGTATGCTCGCAGGTTCCCGCAGACGTGAGCACTACGCGAAGCGTGTCACCACACGTCCGAGAAAAATGACTTCGTTGAGGTCCAAGATCGGGTCGGTGCACCGCTGTCGGCTGTCGTTGCGGTCTTCTAAAGTGAACGCTGGAGGTTACGCAGGGTGGCTCGAGCGGGCTTGCTGATCGACCTGGTTGAGGCCGAGCGTCGCGGCAACAAGCAGCGATTCCGTAACCTCGTCGAAGCGATCATTGCTGAGGAACGCGCCAAGCACACCACTTGGTCGCTGACCGACTCTCCGAGCTCATAACCACCGTCGGATCGGCGGACCTCTTGGCGTCCGACGTTGCGTCCGCTCGCGTCAGTGAGCTGCTTGTTGACCTCGTACCCCAGCGTCGCTTGGAGTCGATTCAGCTTGGGCCAGCGATTCGTACCGCTGTTGAGGAGCTGATCGAAGAACACAAGCGAGTGGACCTTTTGCGCAGCTACGGGATCGAACCTCGGAGCCGTGTCCTTTTGGACGGCCCGCCGGGCAATGGCAAGACCACCCTTGCCGAGGCGATCCGCCTGCGAGACGATGCTGCCGCTTTACGTGGTGCGCTACGAGGGCGTCGGCCAGTGCGACCTTCGAGAACCGCGCTTACGGGAGATCGCGTTGAGTCGGGCGTCAATGAGGATCTCAACGTCGTTGTCTACAAAGAGGTTCACGAACTCGTCGATGTCGCGTTCTTGGTATCCGACAGAAACGACCGCGGCACTGGTGGCAGAGCCGAGTGAGGTCGTTCTTGAGCTCGGAGAGGATGTACCGCCCGGGAGGCTGGTCACACTGCTTCAGGTGTGGCGCCGACGTGAATTGGAATGGCGGTCTCGTTCTCGCCGTCGTCAAAGACAGCCAGGATCTGCAGGTCGGCGCCCAAGCCTTGGATGTAGTTCCGCAGCGTCGACAGCAGAAGATCGCCGCCGCGCTCGAGTTGAGAAACCGCTGACTGCGAGATACCCAGCTCGGCGGCCACCTCGGTCTGAGAGCGATCGAGCGAACGGCGAAGCTCGTAGAGGCCGATCTCAGCGAGCGTATCGGCGCGCAGCGCAGCAAGACGCTCAGCGGCGCCGGATCGCTTGGCAACCTTGTCGTGCAGTTCGCGGTAGCTCTTGGTGGATCCCAAATTCGAGGAGGTTGTAGAGATATTCAATCGATAGAACTCCGGTGGCACAAAGCTCTCTAAGGGAGACTTAGCGGCTGTCAACATTCCTACGGGTCGACTCCTACGATGCCAGGATGGGTTGATGGGACGCCGAGACGCCGTCGGCAAGGTTCGTTGCCTGGTTACATCGTTTCCGTCATGCCGTGATCACCGATGGTGATCACTTTGGTCTGGGGCCGGTTAATCGCGCTGAGAATGATCCAGACGATTCCCCACAACCCCGCCGTGAATATGGTGAGCAGGAGGTGGAGTGTGTGGTTTGGTCGACGGCCGCCGACCAGTATCACTTGTGTGGCCGATCGTGACTGCACCGCGTACCCGTTGGCGACGAGTACGGCTACCCGTTCGTCAACTGTCTGGGCGTAGTTCGGATCTTGGGGGGGGGGGGGGTCGGGTCGGTCATTGTTCTCCTGCCTTGTGGGTTCCGTAGAAGGCTATAACGGTTGGTATGCATGTTCGCATCCGGGTGTGACAGTGCCCTCCTTAGGTGCCACAGCCGGTGCGAAGTAGGTGTGATGACGGGTCTGGACTGAAGATTGGCGAGCATGGTCGCTTAGGTGTGGTTGCCCGATTGCTGTCGGCTGTTGTTCAGGTCTTCTAAAGTGAACGCTGGAGGTTACGCAGGGTGGCTCGAGCGGACTTGCTGATCGACTTGGTTGAGGCCGAGCGTCGCGGCAACAAGCAGCGATTCCGTACCCTCGTCGAAGCGATCATTGCTGAGGAGCGCGCCAAGCAACACCACTTGGTCGCTGACCGGCTCTCCGAGCTCATAACCACCGTCGGATCGTCGGACCTCTTGGCGCGTGACGATGCGTCTGCACGCGTCAGCGAGCTGCTTGTTGACCTCGTACCCCAACGCCGCTTGGAGTCGATTCAGCTCAGGCCAACGATTCGCACTGCGGTCGAGGAGCTGATCGAGGAACACAAGCGAGTGGACCTTTTGCGCAGCTACGGGATCGAGCCTCGGAGCCGTGTCCTTTTGGACGGCCCGCCGGGCAATGGCAAGACCACCCTTGCCGAGGCGATCGCCTGCGAGACGATGCTGCCGTTTTACGTGGTGCGCTACGAGGGCGTCGTGTCCAGCTTTCTTGGGGAAACGGCATCACGGCTTGATGCGGTGTTCGAGTTCGCGCGGACCAGGCGTTGTGTCCTGTTCTTCGACGAGTTCGACTCCATCGCCAAGGAACGCTCAGATGCCCACGAGACGGGTGAGATCAAGCGGGTCGTCTCGACGCTGCTTCTGCAGATCGACCGCCTGCCCGCCCACGTGGTGGTGATCTGCTCGACCAATCATTCTGAGCTTTTGGACCGGGCAGCTTGGCGCAGGTTCCAGTTGCGGCTCGAACTCGATGCGCCCACCAGGGCTGGCGCTACGGAGTTTCTGGAGAGGCTGAAGGCTCGTCTCGGTGGCGATCTCGGTCTGGCTCCGCGGACTCTGGCCGACAAGCTCCGAGGTGCCAGCTACGCCGAACTCGAACAGGTCGCAGTCGACATCAGACGCCGACTCGTTCTTGAACTGCCGGGCGGCGAAGCGGCGAGTATCGCTAGTTCAAGGGTTGAACAGTGGCGGACCCAGGCGCATCCAGCTCCCGAACGGCGATTCCGTATATGACGCAGTCGAGGGTTTCCCGCGCTTGGGTAAGTTCCAGAACCTCATTTCGGGTCGACTTCTTAGGCCTGAGGCGGGCCAGCCTAATCCGCGGAGCAGGCCGGTCGGCATCAAGTATTCGGTCCTAGCATGGCCTGACCGTCGACCGGGTTCGGGATCCCGAGGAGGCCGAGATGGGCGCTCTCTTCGGCCTTTTGACATCGCTCAGCATCACGACTTCGGAATTATTTGCCAGGCGCATCACCAACGAGATCGGCCCCGTCGTCGCAGCTAGCATTGCCAGCCTCGTTGCAGCTGGCACGGCGCTTTGCACCGCGTTCGTCACCCAGGGTGAGCCAACCCTGGGTGACCTGACTCTCGGAGCGTTATCGGGGGTGTTCTTCGGGCTTGGTCTTGCCACCTACTTGCAGGGTGTTTTCTTTTCTTCCTCCGCTGTCATCGGGCCCACTTCGGCTGCGCTAACGGCGCTGATCCCATTCGGTTACGCGGCCGTGGCGACCGCACTACCGCCGCCGATGGCGTTTCTTGGGGCGGGCGGGGCAGTCGTGGGCCTCGTACTCGTGACCGTCGGCGGTGGCGTGGGCAGCAACGTGGCTGCGGGTTTTCCTTTGGGCCTGATCTCGGGCCTCGGCTATGGGGTTGGCACGGCGTTGCTTATTGAGGCCGATGATGCCTCAGGGCAGTGGCCGGTGGCGGCACAACGCGCCACTGCCTTCGTGGCCATTGCCGTGTACGCCATGCTGCTGCGGCGCCCGCTGCTGCCGCCCAGGGCTTTCGCTGGTAACGCTCTGCTGGCGGGGATCGCTGCGGGGATGAGTTCGGTCCTGTTGCTAGCGGGCCTCTCTACGAATGCGGCCGCGGCGTCGGTAACCGCAAGCCTGTACCCGGCGTCCAGCGTCATCGTCGGACGGGTCTGCTTCTCCGATGCGGTGACACGAACACAGGTGCTCGGTCTCGCCGTCGTGATCGGTGCAACAACGGCGATAGTCCTTGCATGAACCCGGAAAGGGTGCGAAATCTACCGATGATTGTTGAGGCATATGCAGACCTGGGCAGACTGAACTCGCGTGAGATTCCAACGGTTCCTGACTAGGCCCGTCGGGGATCAGCGGATGTTGCTTGGCCACACGCGGGCGTTGCTCTGGACCAGAGATTGTGATCTTGATCTGGGGGCGAGACTGCAAGCCGTACTGACATACCGAGGTAATCTGGGCCGGATCGTAGTCGCACGGCGCTTCTCAACGGGCTCGCCAGTCCGGCGGCCGCTTTTCGGTCCAGGCACGGAGGCCTTCGGCTGCGTCGTCGGTTGCGCCCACCAAGCGCCGCATCGTCTCGCCCATACGAACCGCGTCACTCCAACCCATTCTGCGGCCTCGACGGGCCATTTCGTTGGTTGCACGTACTGCCAGGGGCGCACCTCGGCAAAGCCGCTCGGCCAGTCCGCGAGCTGCGCTCATGAGGTCGTCGTGGGGGAAGACCCGCCACGCGAGCCCGATCCGCTTTGCGTGTTCAGCGTCAATTGCCTCGCCGGTTAGTAGCAGCTCCAAGGCGTCTGGCATTGCTACGTGATCCGGCAGGCGCAGAGCGCCGACAATCGTGGCCATGCCGATCCGCACCTCCGGATAGGCGAACGTCGCCCGTTCGCTCGCAAAGACAAAATCGCACGCCAATACAGCAGTAAGGCCGTAACCGATACAGGGGCCGTTCACGGCTGCGATGGTGGGCTTCCAGATCTCCATGCCGGACTCAAACGTCGTAATCGTTGGCCATTCCCAGAACGATCCTGGCCAGTTCCCGGCTGACCCTGTTCCGTCTTTCAGGTCGGCTCCTGCACAAAAGGCCCTCCCTGTGCCGGTTACGATCGCTACCCAGGCTTCGTCGTCGGCCCGAAACGCGGTCCACGCCGCGTCCAAGGCGTCGCGCATTGTCTTGTTGACAGCGTTGAGTGCCTCGGGCCGGTTGTAGGTGATGGTGGCGACGTGGCCGTCGCGTTCATACAGCGCCGCGTCCGACATCGGTCCAGCTTTGCTCGTCGGAGTTCGCTGACCGAAATCCTGACTGCCACTATTGTGTCGTGTCACCACCCAGCCCCGAGGGCGCGCTCAGCAAGAGCTGCTTAGCCAGGGTTACAGTCCTAGTCGTGTCACCACCCAACCACCGAGGGCGCGCTGAACTCAGGCCTCGATTCACCGCATCAATACAGGTCGTGTCACCACCCAGCCCGAGGGCGCGCTCAGCGCCTCAGCCCGCAAAACAGTAGCGAGGACGCCGCTTATGGCCGAAGGTTCGATCGAAACATATGAGACGGAGGCTCGGCGGTTCCCGCCAGCCCAGGAATTCGCAGCGCGGGCCAACATCGCCGATCGATCGATGTACGCCGAAGCCGAAGCCGACTTCGAAGCGTTCTGGGCACGCCACGCCCGGGAGTTGATCACCTGGCACCGTGATTTCGACACAACCCTGGAGTGGGACCTGCCGTTCGCCAAGTGGTTCGTTGGCGGGGAACTCAACGTGTCGTACAACTGTCTTGACCGCCACGTTGAGGACGGCTTGGGCGACAAGGTGGCGTTTCACTGGGAGGGCGAACCGGGAGACACACTGGCCGTTACCTACGCTGAGCTGCTCGTTCAGGTCTGCAGGTTCGCGAACATCTTGAAAGGGTTCGGACTGGGCCGGGGCGACCGAGTAGCCATCTACATGCCGATGGTGATCGAGCTGCCGATCGCCATGCTTGCGTGCACCCGTATCGGCGTGGCGCACTCCGTGATCTTCGGCGGGTTCTCGCCCGACGCCATCACCGACCGCTGCCAAGACGCCGAGGCCAGACTGGTGATTACTGCAGACGCTGGCTGGCGGCGCGGCGAGCCGTCGCCCTTGAAGCCCAACGTTGATGCCGCCCTCGACGCAGGGGCGTCCTCGGTTGAGCACGTGATAGTCGTTAACCGTTGCGAAACAGACCCGGTCATGGTCGCGGGCCGCGACCACTGGTGGCACGACCTCATGGCCGAAGCTTCTCCGTACTGCCAGGCCGAGCCGATGGACAGCGAGCAGTTGCTGTACCTGCTCTACACCTCCGGGACCACGGCGAAACCCAAGGGCATCATGCATACCACAGGCGGATACCTGACGCAGGTGGCCTTCACCCACAGGTACGTGTTCGACATAAGGGCGGACACCGACGTCTACTGGTGCGCCGCTGACATCGGGTGGGTGACCGGACACAGCTACATCGTGTACGGGCCACTCGCCAACGGCTGCACATCGGTTATGTATGAGGGCACGCCCGATACTCCCCGCCCTGCGGAGCGGTCCGGCGACCGCGCCGTGTGGCCCAAGGACCGGCTCTGGGACATCGTTGAGCGTTACGGTGTGACGCAGCTCTACACGGCACCCACCGCGATTCGCACGTTCATGAAATGGGGGCCGCATTGGCCAGCCGGTAGGGACCTGTCGACCCTCCGGGTGTTGGGCACCGTCGGTGAACCAATCAACCCCGAAGCGTGGATGTGGTATCACGAACACATCGGTGCAGGGCGGTGCCCGATTGTCGATACTTGGTGGCAGACCGAGACGGGCGCCCACATGATCTCTCCGCTTCCGGGAGTGACGACCACTAAGCCGGGCTCGGCAACCCAGCCCATCCCGGGCGTGTTCGCCGAGGTGGTTGACGATGCAGGTGTGCCGGTTGTTGAGGGAGGCGGCTACCTCACCCTGACTAAGCCGTGGCCGTCAATGCTGCGCGGCATTTGGGGCGACCCTAAGCGTTTCGTCGACACCTACTGGTTGACCTATCCGGGCCGGTACTTCGCTGGCGACGGCTGCCGGATCGACGCCGACGGCTACCTGTGGCTGCTTGGCCGGGTTGACGACGTGATGAACGTGTCGGGTCACCGCATCTCCACCGCCGAGGTGGAATCTGCTCTAGTTGACCACCCTGGGGTGGCCGAAGCAGCGGTCGTTGGCGCCACAGACTCCCTCACCGGGCAGGCGATTGTTGGCTACGTGATCCTCATCGGCTCGGTCTCAGCCGATGAAGATCTGCGAGAGGAGATCCGCCAACACGTAGCTCGCAAACTCGGGCCCACCGCCCGCCCCAAGGCAGTGTTCTTGGTACCGGACCTGCCCAAGACCCGTTCAGGCAAGATCATGCGCAGACTGCTACGCGACGTGGCCGACGGCCAGGAGCTCGGCGACATAACCACCCTGGCCGATCCGTCAGTGGTTGCCGCCATCCGCGCCGGTGCCGCCACAGCCAGCGAGGATTGAGCGGCCGAGATTGCATAACCGGGGCAGCGAGATCGCAGGACCGGGGTAGCAGGTACTGGTCGTAGACCGACTGCCCGTCGCAGGTCAAACAGCAAGACAGCCGCCCAGCGGGTTTTGCTCGAGAGACAGCTGTGAGTCTCAGCAGGGAGTTCCAGGCCGATGAATCGGCCCCTGCCTCCTCGGCATCACTACCAGAACACTGAGCCCTGCTCATTAACAGGTATTGGCCTAACAGGTATTGGCCCTGCCCAGATCAATTTACAAGGCAGAAGTGTTCTTCTGTGGAGTCTGGGTGGGCTTGGGCGTGCTTGATTCTCCACTTGACCACCCGCCAAATCAAGGTAATACTCTCATAGCGTGGTTGCTTGGCTGTTAGCGGTCGGGTTGTTGCTGTGGTCCGGGGCAAGGGATGCCTTGGCCGGTACGAGCACTTTGAAGGCGGCGCCTGATTCGGATGATTCGCAAGAGGTGGCGGTCGATGGGGTAGTGGAGTCTGCGGGCTCGGCGGGTTTCGTGGCAGAGTCGTATGCGCGGGATTATTCGGTGACCGTTGAGGAGGCTGGGCGGCGGTTGGATCGGATTGAGGTGCTGCAGGCTGCGATGGCGTCGATCCGTGAGGTTGAAGGTGCGCGGGTGGCTGGCTGGGGTATTGAGCACGGCAGTAGTTTTGGGGGGTGGGTTTGGTTGGTAGGTGACGCGCCTGCAAGCGATGAGGCTGTTCGGATAGCGGCTAGGTTTTCTGATGTTGTGATCCGTACGGGTGCGGTTCATAGTCTTGAGGAGTTGGAGGCGGCGGAGCGTCACCTTGCTGCTTTGTGGGCGCGGGGTGTGGCTGAGGAGACGGCCGAGCGGCGGGTTGTTGCGCAGAGTTTGGTTGGGGATGATCGCGGTGATGTGTTGGGTTCTTCCAGGATGGTGTTTTCCGCGTTGGATTTGGAGGCCAATGGTATTGAGGTTGGTGTTGATCTGACGGTGTCTGGCCGGGTTAGGCGGGGTACGGATATTATTCGGGATTCTGTGGCGGATTCGGTGTTGAAGCCGGATCAGTTGTCTGAATTGTGGACAGGTCTCATAGGTGTACCGGTTAAGGTTTCAGGTGTGCAGGTGGTCAAGCATTCCACGAATGTACCCACGGATACTAAGATCGCAGACATTTTGGGTGGTAGTCCTTTCAGGTACTGTACTAGTGGCTTTGCGGCGAAGCAGGTGGGAGGAGATTACGGGATTGTTACAGCGGGTCATTGTCCAAATTATGGATATTTCTACCCTAGTCCCCCATTTGTGAATTGGATACATCTTCCGTATGTGAAAGGTGAGTTTAATGCAAGGGCTGATGCCCAATTCCATCGGATCCCTACCGGTATTTCTTATGATCTTCGAGATGATTATTGGTGCGGTGAAAATGCAGAAGAGGTTTGTGATGTCACTGGCATCAAGAAGCGTGCTGATATGTTGGGTGACTATGTGTGTCATACTGGGTCTCAAACCAAGGTCTCATGTGGCGAGATAACGAATATCACTAGTAATTTTCTAGACAGAGAGTGGAACGAACTAATTGACTTTGATCCGGTCTTTGTGATAGTTAGGGGGCCAGAGCTCCGAGACCGTGCTGGTGATAGCGGTTCTCCATTGTACAACCATGCGGGTGTAGCCTACGGAATCAGCAATATACAGATAATGTATCCAAACGGCAGGGTTGATGTCCTCTTTACGGCGATTGAGGAGGTAGAAGCTTATCTTGACGTCAAGATCTTGACAGAGGACCCCTCCCCACCGGGTCCTCCGCTAAGGGTTGGCGTTGGTATCGAGTCGGAAGTCGTCAGGCTGTCATGGACACCGCCGCCTGAGGGGGCAAATCGGTATCGTGTGTTCCGCCGAAAAAAGTCACGGGGTGACACATATAACCTGATCGGGAACCCTTCGGTTAGCTCGTTTGATCATCCAGTTGCAGAGTTGCTCCCAGGGATGGAATACGAGTACCGGGTTAAAGCAGTCAACAACTTGGATATGGTAGGGCCTGATAGCGAAATTGCGACTGTCTCAATACCTGGAGTTGATGGGCTCAAGGCGCAGCCTGGTGTTGAGCGTGTATCTGTGTCTTGGGCGGAGCCAGCCGGTGATGTTGTGAGTTATGAGGTATACCGGCGTGCTGCGGTAGCGGGTGAACCGTATCGCAAGGTGGGTGATACCGAGAAGGCATTGTTTGTTGATGCTGTTTCGGGGTTGACACCTGGTGTTGAGTATTATTACAGGGTGAAAGTTGTGGGTTCCAGCGGACTACCTGGCAGTTGGGGGCCCGGCTCAAACTACGCGCGCGCGGTTGTGCCTGCTGTTGTGGGACTAACCGCTGTGGTTGGTGTTGAGCGTGTATCTGTGTCTTGGGCGGAGCCAGCCGGTGATGTTGTGAGTTATGAGGTATACCGGCGTGCTGCGGTAGCGGGTGAACCGTATCGCAAGGTGGGTGATACCAAGAAGGCATTGTTTGTTGATGCTGTTTCGGGGTTGACACCTGGTGTTGAGTATTATTACAGGGTGAAAGTTGTGGGTTCCAGCGGACTGGCTGGCAGTTGGGGGCCCGGCTCAAATTACGCGCGGGTTGTGGCTGCTGCCGTAGGCGGGCTCAAAGCAACCGCTGTTTCTGGTGGTGTGTCAGTCACTTGGGCGAAACCAGCAGGTGATGTTGCCCGGTATGAAGTGTACCGCCGGGCAGCGATTCGAGGCCAGCCCTACACTAAGATCGGTCAGGCAAAATCAGTTTCGTATTCTGACCCGTCAACTGGACTGGTTCCCGGCGCGGAGTACTATTACCGAGTGAAGGCAGTCGGCACCAGCGGCGTGGCTGGCAGTTGGGGGCCCGGCTCAAACTATGCGAGGGTTGTGGCTGCTGCCGTAGGCGGGCTCAAAGCAACCGCTGTTCCTGGTGGTGTGTCAGTCTCCTGGGCGAAACCGGCCGGTGATGTTGCCCGATACAAGGTGTACCGCCGGGTAGCCATTCAAGGCCAGCCTTACACCGAGATCGTTGAAACGACATCGGCTTCGTATCTGGATCGATCCGCTGGTTTGATACGGGGTATCGAGTACTATTACCGGGTGAAACCGGTCGGCGCGAGCGGCGTGGTTGGCGGCTGGGGACCAGGCCCAAACTATGCCAGCATCAGATACCGGTAATGGTCACTGGGCCGCCCCTACCCGGCACCCCGAGGCAGGCGTACTTGTGCGCTGAACGTTAGGCAGTGGACTTCGATTTTCTTCACCCGGCCGTTTGATGTGCTAGTCTTGTCGTATGATTGTCTTGTTGTTGACGGTTGGGGTGTGGCTGTGGTCCGGGTCCGGGGAGGCCATGACCGGTACGAGCACTTTGGAGGCGACGGCTGTTTCGGATGGTTCTGGAGATGCGGTGGATGTTGAGCTGTCAACGAAGGATGATCTTGGTGCCCGAGTGCTGCTGTCTCCTAGTTTACGGGCACAGGTGGCTGCTCCAGGGGAGCTTATGGATGGGAGTCCATTTCATGGGGTTGTTGTGTCTTGGGATGGGGTTGAGGGCGATGTTGCTAGTTTTGAAGTCCATCGTCGTGCGGCTGTGGAAGAAGCAGAATATGAGAAGATCGGTGTTTCTGATGGTAGTGATACTACCTTTTATGATCCTCTTAGTGGCTTAACTCCTGGTGTGGCATATCATTATCGTATATGGACGGTTAGTAGCGAGGGCGTTGCAAGTCATTGGGGAAGCGAGTTGGACTATGCGGTCGTCACAGTCCCCGGTCTTACTGATCTGCAAGCCTCAGTAAGTGAGGATTCGGAGTCAATAATAGTTTCCTGGGATGAACCAGTAGGCGATGTTGTCAGTTATGAAGTGTACCGTTCGGATTCCGCGCAGAGCAATGGTTATGCCAAGATCGGTGAACCGACGTCGGCTTCGTATTCTGATCTGTCAGCTGGCATGTTTCCCGGTTCGGTGTACTACTACCGAGTGAAAGCGGTTAGCGCTGCTGGTGTGGTAGGTGGCTGGGGGACAGACAAGAACTATGCGCGGGTTGTGGTTCCGGCTGCTGAGGAACAGTCTGGACCGCCGGGTGTTCCTCGGAAGCTTGTAGTCCGCCTTAAGACCGAGCCGGGCGGTGGGGTGGAGTTGACCTGGAAACCAGTCAAGGGCAATGTGACATATCAAGTCTATCGGCGGGTAGGTAGATCCGGCACAGAATACGAACTGATTGGTACAAGCGAGGAGACATCCTATGTTGACGACTATCGACAACTAACCCGTGGAACCAGATACCTGTATTTTGTTCGGGCGATGTCGGGTTCATTGGTGAGCGGGCCTAGTAATGTATTTGGCATTGAATTGCCAAAGAAAGATCTAAGTACCCGAATGTTGCTGTCTCCTAGTTTACGGGCACAGGTGGCTGCTCCAGGGGAGCTTATGGATGGGAGTCCATTTCATGGGGTTGTTGTGTCTTGGGATGGGGTTGAGGGCGATGTTGCTAGTTTTGAAGTCCATCGTCGTGCGGCTGTGGACGAAACGGAATATGAGAAGATCGGTGTTTCTGATGGTAGTGATACTACCTTTTATGATCCTCTTAGTGGTTTAACTCCTGGTGTATTATATTCTTATCGTTTATGGACGGTTAGTAGCGAGGGCGTTGCAAGTCATTGGGGAAATGAGTTTGACTATGCGGTCGTGAGAGTCCCGGGTCTTACTGGTCTGCAGGCATCGGTGAGTGAGGATTCGGAGTCGATAATAGTTTCGTGGGATGAACCAGTAGGCGATGTTGTTAGTTATGTGGTGCACCGCCGGGCAGCTGTGAAAGGCCAGGTCTACACTGTTATCGGATTAACAACAATGACTTCGTATCCTGATCTGTCTGCTGACATGGTTCCCGGTTCGGTGTACTACTACCGAGTGCAAGCGGTTAGCGCTGCTGGTGTAGTGGGTAACGCGGGTGTGTTTAGCGACTGGAGGGTATACAACGACTATGCAAAGGTTGTGGTTCCGGGTCTTGAGGAACAGTCTGGACCGCCGGGTGTTCCTCGGAAGCTTGTAGTCCGCCTTAAGATGAGGACGGCGGGTGGGGTGGAGTTGACCTGGAAACCAGTCAAAGGCGATGTAATATACAATGTCTATAGGCGGGTAGGTAGATCCGGCACAGAATACGAACTGATTGGTACAAGCGAGGAGACATCCTATGTTGACGACTATCGACAACTAACCCGTGGAACCAGATACCTGTATTTTGTTCGGGCGATGTCGGGTTCATTGGTGAGCGGGCCTAGTAATGTATTTGGCATTGAATTGCCAAAGAAAGATCTAAGTACCCGAATGTTGCTGTCTCCTAGTTTACGGGCGGCGATAGCTGCTCCAGGGGAGCTTATGGATGGGAGTCCATTTCATGGGGTTGTTGTGTCTTGGGATGGGGTTGAGGGCGATGTTGCTAGTTTTGAAGTCCATCGTCGTGCGGCTGTGGACGAAGCGGAATATGAGAAGATCGGTGTTTCTGATGGTAGTGATACTACCTTTTATGATCCTCTTAGTGGTTTAACTCCTGGTGTATTATATTCTTATCGTTTATGGACGGTTAGTAGCGAGGGCGTTGCAAGTCATTGGGGAAATGAGTTTGACTATGCGGTCGTGAGAGTCCCGGGTCTTACTGGTCTGCAGGCATCGGTGAGTGAGGATTCGGAGTCGATAATAGTTTCGTGGGATGAACCAGTAGGCGATGTTGTTAGTTATGTGGTGCACCGCCGGGCAGCTGTGAAAGGCCAGGTCTACACTGTTATCGGATTAACAACAATGACTTCGTATCCTGATCTGTCTGCTGACATGGTTCCCGGTTCGGTGTACTACTACCGAGTGCAAGCGGTTAGCGCTGCTGGTGTAGTGGGTAACGCGGGTGTGTTTAGCGACTGGAGGGTATACAACGACTATGCAAAGGTTGTGGTTCCGGCTGATGAGGAACAGTCTGGACCGCCGGGTGTGCCTCAGAATCTTTTAGGCCGTCTTAAGACCGAGCCGGGCGGTGGTGTGGAGTTGACCTGGACACCAGTCAAAGGCAATGTGACATATCAAGTTTATCGGCGTGTAAGTAGATCCGGCACAGAATACGAATTGATTGGTACAAGCAAGGGAACATCTTATGTTGACCTCCATAGTTCCCTGCCCCCTGGGTTCAGGTATCAATATATCGTGCGGGCTGCGTCGGGCGTATTGGTGAGCGAGCGTAGTAATGACTTCCAAATCAACATAGTTACATTCAGAGATCTCCATACTGAAGTTAGCGGGGATGGGTATTGGGTTGATCTCAGCTGGAAGCTTGATCCACCTTCTACCAATGTTGATATCCAACATTTTGAAATCCTTCGCCGTGAAGCATCAGAGACTAGTTACGTAACTGTTGGACGGGTTGCGTGTTGCTCTTACCGTGAGCGGATTGGAAGAGGACCGCTGCCAGGGATGGAATACGTATACCGGGTGAGACCAATAAACCGATATGGATTGGTGGGTTCGTGGGGGTCTAGTTCTGACTATGCTGTTGTGCGAGTGCCGACTACTAAGCCACAGGCACGGATGGCTGACCCCGGGACGCTCGTAGATTCAATTCCATTTCATGGAGTCCGCTTATCCTGGGACGATGTCAAAGGTGGCGTTACCCATTTTACGGTCCATCGCCGTGCGGCTGTGGCAGGACAACAATATGGGTGGATCATGACTAATTTCGCTAGTGATACTACCTACTATGATCCTCTTATTTCGTTAACTCCAGGTGTGGAATACTATTATCGGGTGAAGACGGTTAGTCATAGTCGTGATGAAGGTCATTGGGGTAGTGGATCAAACTATGCGGCGGTGAGGGTCCCGGCCCTTACTGGCCTACAGGCCGAGGTGAGCCCAGATTCGGCGTCAATAATGGTCTCTTGGGCTGAGACAGTAGGTGATGTTGCCAGATATGAGGTGTATCGTCGGGTAGCTGCGAGTGGCCATGCCTACACTAAAATTGGTGACGCGACAACGGCTTCGTATTCTGACCCATCTGCTGGCGTGGTTCCCGGTGCGGAATACTATTACCGGGTGAAAGCGGTGAGCACTGCTGGTGCGGTTGGTAGCTGGGGGTTAGGTAGAAACTATGCGGGGGTTGTGTCTCCCGCCGTCGGAAACCTTCAAGCTGTCGCTGCTTCTGGTGGTGTGTCGGTGTCTTGGGAGCAATCAGCGGGTGATACTGTTCGATACGAGGTGTATCGTCGGGTAGCGGTTAGAGGCCAGGCTTATGCCAAGATTGCTGAAACGGCAACCGCTTCGTATCTGGATCAATCTACAGACCTAGTAGCAGGTACAGAGTATTACTACCGGGTGAAACCAGTCGGTACCAACGGCGTGGTTGGCGGATGGGGGCCAGGCGCGAACTACGCCAGCATCAAATACCGCTGACAGACTCTGGGACTGCAGATCGCTCGGGTCTCCCGAACAGGTGGTTCGCCGACGTCGTACGAGGTCGCAGCTTCAACCGGTGACGTAGCCCGATATGAGGTGTATCGTCGGGCAGCGATTCAAGGACAGGCTTACGCCAAGATCGGTGACACAAACTACGGTTTCGTATTCCGACCCGTCTACTGATTTGGTTCCCGGTGCGGAGTACTATTATCGGGTGAAGGCGGTTAGCGCTACTGCACTGCTCGTTAACCGACACTTGGCCGCCCCGGTGATCGTGACGCCATGCGCGTCCCTGGAGTCTAGTGAGCTGGGCTTGGGTGTATTTGGCTCCCTGCCCGGCTCATCAACGTACTAGTCTTTTCTAGATGCTTGCTTTGTTGTTGGCAGTCGGGTCTTGGTTGTGGGCTGGGTCAGGAGAGGCCCTGGCCGACACGGGCACTTCGGAGGCGGCGGCTAGTTCAGACAGTTCGGGAGAGGCAGCAGCCGTTTCGGACACCTCGGAGGGTGCGGCGGCTAGTTCGGATGGTTCGAGGGATGTGTCGGCTGTTTCGGTGGCGGGTTCAGCGGGTTTTGTGGCGGAGTCGTATGCGCGGGATTACTCGGTGACCGTTGACGAGGCTTGGCGGCGTTTGAGCCGGATCGCCTTGCTGCAGGAGGCCATGGGCTCGATCCGGGCGCTGGAGGGTTCCAGGGTTGCTGGCTGGGGGATTGATCATGGCGAGGGTTTCGGGGCGTGGGTGTGGCTGGCTGGTGACGATGAACCGAGCGTGGAGGCGGCGCGGGTTGCGGCCGCGCATGATGATGTGGAGATCCGCACCGGTGCCACGCACACGTATGAAGAACTACTAGCCGTTCAGGACCGGATTGATCCCACACTGATCACTGATGACCCCGAGACCAGCTCCAAGATCGCCGCGATGGTGGTCTACACGGGTATTGATATGGCAGCCAACAGCGTCAAGATCGCCATCGACACTGATGCGGGGTCTGGTCGTTCCCGCCGCGACGCCCCACCCGAGCATGAGTCAGATACTGAGGGTTTCGCTGCTGAAGCAGTCCTACTTGGCAAAGCACTGCAGAAACACACAGGTGTAGAAGTGACAGTGACCGACGCCTCAGGGTTCGCAACGAACGCGAACTTCAGGGCCGGACAAACAATGACGACATGCACGGCAGGATTCGCAGCCAAACAGACCGGAGGTCCCTACGGGGTCCTCACAGCAGGCCACTGTGAAAGTTACCAGGAAATGCATGGAGAGAAACTGCCGTATGTGGTTGGAGATGAAGGAACAAGAGCAGATGCACAATTCCACCGGATTCTAGATGATTCCTCCATTCATCTCACTAATGACTACATCTGCGGAGCCGACGCGGACTCTGTGTGTGAGGTAACTGGTACTCGACGACGCGCCTACATGATGGGCGCTTACGTCTGTCACACCGGAATAATGTCTGGTGTCTCATGTGGTACAGTAATCGGTACTTCAGTCAGCCCCACAGAACGGTTCAGATTGGGTGCCATTACATGTCGGAATCAAGATAACCGTTGGACCGCATGTGAACGAGTATACGTGGAGGCTCAAGGCCCGAATCTGAAATCCTGCTATGGCGACAGCGGCGGACCATTCTATGATGATGATGGCGTCGCCTACGGGATCCTAAAAGCATCGAATGGGTATGATAACTGCGATCTTGGGGGTCGGACTGTACTCTTTTCGGCGATTAAGGAAATTGAGGACTATCTTGATGTCAAAGTACTGATAAATCCACCTCAGAGGCCCGACTCACCTCAAGACTTGCAAGGTCATCTCAAGATCAATACCAAGGCTGGCATAAAGTTGACTTGGACCGCGCCAGCCGGAGAGGTATTTGCGTATCGCGTCTATCGTCGGTTCAGTAGATCCGAACGAGGTTGGGAGCTTATTGCTACTACCAAGAACACATCACATCTTGATCCTAGTTCGGATTTGACCCCAGGATTCAGATATGACTACATGGTGCGAGCGATCACCACGCCGACCCTTGCAAGTAGATACAGTCGCGAAATCCAAGTTGCTTCATTTGATATTGAAGACCTGAGTGCTGAAGTGAGTCTGCAAGGTTCAAGGAGTCGAAGTGGAGTACAACTCAGTTGGAAAATCCCCTCGCCTTCGAAGGATGAGAACATCAGTCATTTTCGAATATATCGACGCGCATTGGGATCAGGGCAAGGCTACAGACAAATCGGTCGAAGCGATTGCTGCGACTTTCTTGACCCGATTTCAGGGCTACGTCTCGGAGTCAAATATCTCTACCGCGTAAGGCCGGTCAATCAGCATGACTTGGCAGGTTCGTGGGGATCTAACTCCGACTACGTTGCTGCGCGAGTGCCAACTGCTAAGCCAAAGGCTCGGGTTGCAAATCCCGGGGCTATACACAATGGGAGACAATTTCGTGGAGTCGTAGTATCGTGGAACGAGGTCATTGGCGACGTAGCCAATTACGAGGTGTATCGGCGAGCAGCTGTGGCCGGACATCCATATGAGCGGATCGGTATTATCAGCGAGACCGAATATTATGATCCTGAGGCTGGGTTAACTCCTGGCATGGAATACTACTACCGCATCAAGACCGTTAGCAGCGCTGGTGTTGTCGGTCACTGGGGGAGCAGATCGAATTATTCCGCGGTGAGGCTCCCGGCCCTGACCGGCCTACAAGCAGCGGTTAGCTCAGACTCAGCGTCAATATCGTTCGCTTGGGCGAAACCAATAGGTGACGTCGCCCGATATGAGATATATCGCCGGGTAGCAATTCGAGGTCAGCTCTATACCAAGGTTGGTGAAACAACCACAGCCTCGTACTCTGACCCATCAACCGGTCTGATACCCGGCGCCGAGTACTATTACCGAGTGAAAGCGGTCAACGCTGCTGGAGCAGTAGGCAGCTGGGGAACCGGAAAGAACTACGCGCGGGCGGTGGCTCCCGCCGTAGGCGCACTCAAAGCAGTGCATGCTTCTGGTGGCGTGTCAGTCACTTGGTCTCAGTCAACCGGTGACGTCGCCCGATACAAGGTGTATCGCCGGGTAGCCGTTCAAGGCCAGGCCTACGCCGAAATCGCTGAAACGACGGCAGCTCCGTATCTGGATCAATCAGCTAGCCTGACACCGGGTACCGAATACTATTACCGGGTGAAACCAGTCGGCGCGAGCGGTGTGGTTGGCGGCTGGGGACCAGGCCCGAACTACGCCAGCATCAAATACCGCTAACAGCCGCTAGGACTGCAGACCGCACACGTCGCCGATTCTCAACGCAGGCGTGCGCGTGTGTGGAGCCTGACGCGTAAATCAATTCCCCCCGGCTCATCGACATCCTAGTTTCATTACATGGTTACTTTGTTGCTGGCAGTCGGGTTGTGGTTGTGGACTGGGTCAGGAGAGTCACTAGCCGATACGGCTACTTCGGGCGCCCTGGCTGTCTCAGACACTTCTCTTGGCGTTTCCGATAGTTCGGGGGAGGTGTCGGCTGTTTCGGATGGTTCGGGGGATGCGGCGGCTGTTTCGAATGGTTCAGAGGATGGGCTGGCTGTTGGGGTGGTTGAGTCGGCGGATTTTGTGGCGGAGTCGTATGCGCGGGATTATTCGGTTTCGGTTGGTGAAGCTGGGCGTCGTTTGGGTCGGATCGCCTCGTTGCAGGAGGCCATGAGTTCAATCCGGGCGTTGGAGGGTTCCAGGGTTGCTGGCTGGGGGATTGATCATGGCGAGGATTTCGGGGCGTGGGTATGGCTGGCTGGTGACGAAGGTCCTGGCGTGGAAGCAGCGCGGTTTGCGGCCGCTCATGGTGATGTGGAGATCCGCACCGGTGCCACGCACACGTATGAAGAACTACTAGCCGCTCAGGACCGGATTGATCCCACACTGGTAGCAGATGACCCCGAGACCAGCTTGAAGATCGCCGCGATGGTGGTCTACACGGGTATTGATATGGCAGCCAACAGCGTCAAGATTGCCATTGATCCGCATCCAGGGTCTGGTCGTTCCCGCCGCGACGCCACACCCGAGCAAGAGTTAGATTCTGAGGGTTTCGCTGCCGAAGCAGCCCTACTTGGCAATGCACTGCAAGAACACACAGGTGTAGGAGTGACAGTGACCGACGCCTCGGGGTTTGACAAGACGGCGAACTATCGGGCTGGACAAAACATGACCACATGCACGGCAGGATTCGCAGCCAAACAGACCGGAGGTCCCTACGGACTCCTCACCGCCGGCCACTGCGACAATCACCAGGAAATGTATGGAGAGGTGCTTCCTTTCGTAGTTGGACGTGACGGGACAAGGGCAGATGCACAGTTCCATCAACTCCCATTGAATGGCTCCCATCAGCTATCTAATGACTACGTCTGTGGAGCCAAAGCGGACTCCGTGTGTGAGGTAAAAGGTACTCAAAAGCGAACTGATATGATGGGTGCCTATGTCTGCTACACTGGCACAGTGACTGGTGTCTCATGTGGTACAGTAACTGACATTTCCATAAGCTTTTCAGAATGGGCTAAGTCCTATGCCACCTCATGTGAAGAAGGGCGGCTACTTGATTGGTGCCTTTGGTTAGCCAAGTACAGTGAACGTTTGTGTCAGGATGATGATGGCAATTGGACCGTATGCGAGAGTGTATTTGTCGAGGCTCATGGCCCAAACTTAAAAGCATGTCATGGCGACAGCGGCGGACCATTCTATGATACTGACGGCTTAGCCTACGGGCTTCTAACCGGATCAAATAGCGCTGGAGACTGCTACTTTGAGGGCGCGAGATTAGTTCTTTCGGCGATTGATGAAATCGAGGCCTTTCTTGATGTCAAGGTCTTGACAAGTCCACCTCAGAGGCCCGGCGTGCCTCAAGACCTTCAGGGCCAGCTCAATATCAATGCCAAGACTGGAATAGAGTTGACTTGGACCGCGCCAGTCGGAGAGGTATTTGCGTATCGTGTCTATCGTCGGTTCAGTGGACCAGAACGAGATTATGAGCTTGTTGCTACTACCAAGAATACATCGTATCTTGATCCTAGCTCGGAGTTGACTGCCGGATTCAGATATGACTACATGGTGCGAGCGATTACCACTTCAAACCTTGAAAGTCAGCCCAGTAGTGAGATCCAAGTCGCTTCATTTGCTATTGAAGATCTGAGTGCTGAAGTTAGTCTGCAAAGTTCAAGGCGTCGAAGTGGTGTACGACTCAGTTGGAAAATCCCCTCGCCTTCCAAGGATCAGAACATCAGACGCTTTCGTATATATCGACGCGCATTGGGATCAGGGCAAGGCTATAAGCAAATCGGTCGAAGCGCTTGCTGCGACTATCGTGACCCGATTTCGGGGCTACGCACCGGGGTAGAATACTTGTATCGAATAAGACCAATAAGTTGGAATTACGATGTCGGTTCGTGGGGATCTAGCTCAGACTACGTTGCTGCACGAATACCATCTGCTAAGCCAAGTGCTCGGGTTGCTAATCCCGGAACCATTTACAACGGGAGACAATTTCGCGGAGTCGTAGTATCGTGGAATGTGGTTGAAACTGATGTGGCAAGTTACGAAGTGTACCGCCGAGCAGCTGTGGCCGGGCATCCATATGTGCGGATCGCTATTGTCAGCGAGACCGAATATTATGATCCTGAGGCAGGACTAACTTCAGGCGTGGAATACTACTACCGTATCAAGACCGTGAGCAGCGATGGTGCTGTCGGTCACTGGGGAAGCAGATCAAACTATGCAGCCGTGAGGCTCCCGGCCGTGACCGGCCTACAAGCATCGGTGAGCTCAGACGCAGGGTCTGTAACGTTCACTTGGACGGAACCAACAGGTGACGTTGCTGATTATGAGGTGTACCGCCGGGTAGCAATTCGAGGTCAGGCCTACACAAAAATCGGTGAATCAACCACAGCTTCGTATTCCGACCCGTCAACCGGTCTGATTCCCGGCGCCGAGTACTATTATCGGGTGAGGGCGGTCAGCGCTGCTGATGCGGTTGGCAGCTGGGGAACCGGCAAGAACTATGCGCGGGTTGTGGCTCCCGCCGTAGGCGGCCTCAGGGCAGTGCGTGCTTCTGGTGGCGTGTCGGTGTCCTGGGAGCAGTCAAGCGGTGACGTCGCCAGATACAAGGTGTACCGCCGAGTAGCCGTTCAAGGCCAAGCCTACGCCGAGATCGCTGAACCGACGGCAGCTCCGTATCTGGATCGATCCGCTGGCCTGACACCGGGTACCGAGTACTATTACCGGGTGAAACCAGTCGGCGCGAGTGGCGTGGTTGGCGGCTGGGGACCAGGCCCGAACTACGCCAGCATCAGATACCGCTGACAGACGCTGTGCCCTTTGCCGGTTCTCAAGGCAGGTTGTGTTCTCGACGCGGCGTGCGCGGAGACTGAACCTCGCCGGAAGTCTCAGCCTTGATCTTGATCCACCCGCTCATCAGGTCATCAGCTGGCAGGCCTGCTTGGCGTCTTTAGTTTGGCGCCGGCTCTGGCTAACTCCATTGCTGAAGTCATCCCCTCGGTGTTGTATTGTCTGGGCCCGCACGCAACGCGATCGTGGTCTCGTACCAGTACTGCAGTTTCGGCCCTATCTCGTGCGGGAACCCGAGGAGCAGCCCGATCATTTGACCTGGCAAGGGAGCCGCGAGTTCGCTGATGATGTCGTCGTAGCGAGTGACGCCTCATAGCTCGCTGACGTCGTCGCAGCGGCACGGGGAATGTTCACGGAACCTTCTCGTCTCGCCTGGCTACCGAGATCGGTACAGAATGGGTCGACCCGACAAGGATCCCGGTGATGCTCGACTCTCACCTGCATGTTGTTGACGTTGCGCGCACCGGTGCAGACTCAACCACAAATCCAGCCGGTGCATGGTGGCACCGCGTGGACGCCTCGCCCGCAGCGGTAGTCGCTCGGGTGCGTTCAGCCGGGGTTAATGGAGCGGTACTGGTACAGGCCGTAGGAGCCCACGGCTTCAACGCAGAGGTAGCCCGCAAAGCCGCGAAGATGGCAGGCCCGGGGTGGGTCGCAGTCAGCGCCGCCGGAGCGACCGGAGCAGTCAGCCTCGATGGGGTTACGGGCCTGCGTCTGTTCTCGGTGCCAGCGCCTGCCCGGAGCTGGATCGACAGCGAACGTGCACGCATGCTGGTTCAAACGTGTGTTGAGGCCGACGTGACACCCTCGGTATGTTGCCTGCGCGACGAGATCGGAGCCGTCGGTCGACTCGCTGACGGGTTCCGCGATGTAGAAATCGCTGTTGACCATACCGGGTTCGTTAACGTCACAACCGACACCGAAGCGCTGCAGGCATTGGCCGGGCGCGAAAACGTGGTCGCCAAGCTCAGCACAGGCGTCTTTGATCTTGCGACGGGCTCACCCCGACAAGTCGTCAACGCGCTGATCGCGGCCTTCGGTACCGAGCGGATCTCCTGGGGTTCGGACCATCCGCAGGTGCATGACCGGTCCTATGCCGATCTGGTCGCCCTCGCCCGCACGGCCGTGGCCCACCTCCCGGAAACAACCCAGGATGCAATCCTGCACACCACCACAGCCCGCCTCTGGTTCTGACCCCTGCACGGCATTCGTTCGTGCGGGCCTGTTTGTCGGGTGCGGGATAGATAGGGGGTTGTTGGTCAGCATTCACACGACCGCCGCTTTCTGGCCCCGTACGGCGTTTCGTTCGGGCGGGCCTGGTTGTCGGGTGTGGAATGGGATAGGGGGTTGTTGGCGAGTATTCACATGGCCATCGCTTGTCTCTGGTTCTGATCCCCTCGGGCAGGGCGTTTCGTTCGGGCGGGCCTGGTTGTCGGGTGCGGGACAGACAGGGGGGGGGGTTGTTGGCCAGCATTGGTTATGAAAGCGTCTGTTAATCTCGTGATGTGATTGCTTGGCTTCTGATGGTCGGGTTGTGGTTGTCCGGGTCTGGGGATGTCTTGGCCGATTCGGGCGGTACGGGGCAGGTGTCTGGCGGAGGGGTGGTCGCAGCGGACGGTTCGGTTACTTCGGAGGCAGCCTTGGCCGATACAGGCACTTCGGACGGTTCGCTGGCTGTTTCGGACGGTTCACAGGATGAGCTGGCTGTTGGGGTGGTGGAGTCTGCCGGTTCGGCGGATTTCGTGGTGGAGTCATATGCCCGGGACTATTCGGTGACCGTTGAGGAGGCTGGGCGGCGTTTGAATCGGATCAGCGTGTTGCAGGAGGTCATGGGTTCAATACGAGCATTGGAGGGTTCCAGGGTTGCTGGTTGGGGGATCGACCATTCGGGTGATTTTGGGGCATGGGTGTGGCTGGCCGGGGATACGAGCCCGAGCTTGGATGCGCAGAGGATCGCGGCCGCGTACGATGACGTTGAGATCCGTACTGGTGCCGTCAACACGTACAGTGAGTTGAGGGCTGCCCAGGACAGTTTCGATCCTGCATCGTTGGCAGATAACCTCGGGACCAGCGCCAGGATCGCTGCGATGGTGGTCTACACGGGTATTGATATGGCAGCCAACAGTGTCACGGTTGGTGTTGACCCCGGGTCGGTGTCTGGTCGTTCCCGCCGGGACGCCACATCTGGGGTGGAGTCAGATGCGGAGGGGAACTTCGCTACCGTAGCAAACCTGTTGGGCGAGGTGTTGCAGGAGTACAAGGGTGTAGGGGTGGTGATAGCTGACGCTACGGGGTTCAGTAATACGGCGGACTTCCGGGGCGGGGGAGCGATATACGGGGAAGCGATGTACGGGGAAGCGATGTCTACGTGCACGGCCGGGTTCGCAGCCAAACAGGTCGGAGGTCTCTACGGAATCCTAACCGCAGGCCACTGCAGGGACTATAAGGTCATGCATGGGGTGCATCTGCCTTTTGTGGTTGGAGGTCAGGGACCTAGGGCGGATGCGCAGTTCCACCGGATCCCGTTTGGTTCCCCCCATCGGATTACGAATGACTACATCTGCGGTGCGAACGCGGACACTGTGTGTGAGGTAACCGGCACTCGAGAACGAATCGATATGATGGGTGACTATGTTTGCCATACTGGAGAGATATCTGGTGTTTCGTGTGGTGAAGTAACAGACATCAATATAAACCCAACAGAATGGTATATCGACCGTGCGAACGCATGTCGCGACGAAGATGGGAACGGGACGGCGTGCAAGAGTGTGTTCGTTATGGCCGGGGGTCCGAATATGAAGGTATGTTTCGGTGACAGTGGTGGACCTATATATGATGCTAGCGGCATCGCCTACGGACTAGTAAATGCAGGAAAGGGACCCTGCGGATATGGCGGTCGGAGGATCATCTTTTCGGCAGTCAATGAGATAGAGGACTATCTCAACGTCAGGGTCTTGACCAAACCGATTACAGCACCGAGAGCGCCTCAGAATCTTGAGGGGCGTCTCCAGATTGATACAGCGGGCTTGGAGTTGACTTGGCAGTCGGTTAACGAAGCAATGCAGTATCTTGTTTATCGTCGGATAAGTGGATCAGGTCATGAATTCGAGCATATTGGCACGACGCGGTTACCTCGCTATGTTGATGACCATGGCGGGTATTCCACTGGGCAAAGGCAGCAATACATTGTGAGGGCTGCTACAAATGTAAAGGTGAGCGAACCTAGCAATGACTTTCATGTCAATGTTATGACAACAAGAGATATTCGTGCTCTATTGAGTTCAGATGGGAAGCAGGTAGAAATCAGTTGGAAGTCTACCCTGTCCGATGGCAATGCAAACGACCAATTGTTTGAAGTCTATCGTCGCAAAGTAGGGCAGGGTACTGTTTACAGCAGTATTGGGCGGGAGAAGTGTTGCTCTGCTCATGATTCTATTTCAGGACTGTTCCCTGCAGAATATGTATATCGAGTGAAGCCGGTAAATTCGCATGACTTGATGGGCTCCTGGGGATCTAGCTCCAACTATGCTACCGTGCGAATACCAGTTGCCAGGCCACATGCACGTCCCGCCTTTGATGGGACTCTACGCAATTCTGGGCATCCATTTCGTGGGGTTGTCATATCTTGGGACAAACTCTCCTCGGACAAGATCCAAGATCAGGTTGCATATTTCGCAGTTTATCGTCGAGTAGCAGTAGCAGGTCAGCCATATACATGGATCGGTTATGTCCGTGCTGACCAGAATATCTATTATGATCCCTTGGCTTGGCTAATTCCCGGCATGGAATACTACTACCGCATGCGCATATATACTTATAGTGATCCCGAATGGTGGACCGAATCCCCGCTGTATGCATCTGTCCAAGTCCCAGCCTTACCTGATCTGCAGGCATCAGTGAATCCAGACTCAACGATGGTAACTGTCTCTTGGGCGGAACCTGCGGGTGATGTTGCCCGTTATGAGGTGTACCGCCGCGCAGCGATTCAAGGCGAGTCCTACACTAGGATCGGTCAAACAGAAACAGTTTCGTATTCTGACCCGTTTACTGGGCTGGTTCCCGGCGTGGAGTACTACTATCGAGTTAAGGCAGTCGGCGCCAGCGGGCTAGCTGGCAGTTGGGGGACTGGCTCAAATTACGCGCGGGTTGTGGCTCCCGCTGTAGGCGGCCTTGAAGCTATGGTTGTTTCTGGTGGTGTGTCGGTCTCTTGGGCGGAACCTGCGGGTGATGTTGCCCGTTATGAGGTGTACCGCCGCGCAGCGATTCAAGGCGAGTCCTACACTAGGATCGGTCAAACAGAAACAGTTTCGTATTCTGACCCGTTTACTGGGCTGGTTCCCGGCGTGGAGTACTACTATCGAGTTAAGGCAGTCGGCGCCAGCGGGCTAGCTGGCAGTTGGGGGACTGGCTCAAATTACGCGCGGGTTGTGGCTCCCGCTGTAGGCGGCCTTGAAGCTATGGTTGTTTCTGGTGGTGTGTCGGTCTCCTGGGCGGAACCTGCGGGTGATGTTGCCCGTTATGAGGTGTACCGCCGCGCAGCCGTTCAAGGCCAGCCCTACACCAAGATCGGTGAATCGACAGTCGCTTCGTATCTGGATCGATCCACTGGCCTGACACCGGGTACCGAATATTATTTCCGGGTGAAGGCGGTCGGAGCGAGCGGCTTGGTTGGCAGCTGGGGCACCGGCTCGAACTATGCCATCATCAAATACCACTGAAAGGCGCTGGGCTTGCAGTTCGCCCGGATCTGAGCTTGTTCAGATGCAAGCCGTACGTGCTTGTTGCCGATCCGGCATGAGTTGTGCAGTGGCGTGACCCAGGTGCTACAGGTGCTTGCTGGCCATACAACATTGTCGTCAAAGTTAGTCCCCGGTGTCTTGCATGTCGCAAAGGGAGCCGGTCATCGTGCTGATAGTGGCTCCGGCGAAGCGCTTGTTATTCTTGTGACATGATTGCTTGGCTACTGACGGTTGGGTTGTGGCTGATCTCCGGGTTGGGGGATTCCCTGGCTGGTACGAGCACTTCGGAGGCGGCGGCTAGTTCAGGGAGTGCGGCTAGTTCAGGCAGTTCGGTGGACACATCGGAGGATGCGGCGGCAAGTTCGGATGGTTTGCCAGCCATTCTTGACGGTTCACAGGATGAGCCCGCTGCTGGTGTGGTGGAGCCTCCGGGTTTTGTGGCGGAGTCGTATGCGCGAGATTACTCGGTTTCGGTTGGTGAGGCTGGGCGGCGTTTGGGTCGGATCGCTTTGTTGCAGGAGGTGATGGGTTCGATCCGAGTGTTGGAGGGTTCAAGGGTTGCTGGTTGGGGGATCGATCATGGCGACGATTTCGGGGCGTGGGTGTGGTTGGCCGGTGACGGTGCGCCGGGCGTGGAGGCGTCGCGGGTTGCGGCTGGTCATGATGATGTGGAGATACGTACGGGTGCCGCGCATACGTATGAGGAGTTGCGGGCTGCTCAGGACCGGATTGATCCCGCCCTGGTGGCAGATGATCCTGAGGTCAGCTCCAGGATTGCTGCGATGGTGGTCTATACGGGTATTGATATGGCAGCCAACAGTGTCACGGTTGGTATTGATTCCGGTTCGGGGTCTGGTCGTTCCCGCCGCGACGCCACACCCCAGCAAGAGTCAGATGCTGAGGGGGGTTTCGCTGCCGAGACTGCTCGGTTTGCTGAAGCGTTGCAGGAACATACGGGTGTTGGGGTGGTGATGGCTGACGCTACGGGGTTCGAAGAGAACGCGAACTTTAGGGCCGGAGAAGAGATGTGGACATGTACTGTTGGCTTCGCGGCCCAACAGGTCGGAGGCCCCTACGGGGTTCTCACCGCAGGCCACTGCGCCGACTACCAGGCAATGCAAGGGGTGTGGTTGACTTTTGTGGTCGGAGATGAAGGACCCAGAGCAGACGCCCAGTTACACCGGTTCCCGCTTGGTGCCTCCATTCAGCTCACCAATGAATACAAGTGCGGTGCCAAGGGAGGTTCCGTATGTAAGGTCACGGGAACTGCCAAACGAGCCGACATGATGGGCGAATATGTCTGCCACACCGGAATGAATTCTGGTGTCTCATGCGGTGAAATAACAGACATTGCAAACTCCCTCCCCTTGTGGGGAGAGGTGGCATGCAGGGATGAAGATGGAAACAAAGCTAGATGTGAACCAGTGTTCGTTAAGGCCGAGGGTCCGAATCTGAAAGCCTGTAGGGGTGACAGCGGTAGTCCAGTGTACAACGCTGATGGTATCGCCTACGGAATAAAGAAAGGATCAACCGGGGGATCGAATTGTAACTACAAGGGTGTAGATATGTTCTTTTCGGCGATTGATGAGGTAGAAGATTATCTTGATGTCAAGGTATTGACGGCTCATCCTCCACCACCTGACGCGCCTCAGAATCTTGTAGGGCGCTTCAATACCAAGACTGCGGGTGGGTTTGTGTTGAACTGGACACCAGTTAAAGGTGCAGTGGGTTATTACATTTATCGGCGGGTGAGCGGATCCAATAAGAATTATGTCCTTGTGGGCTCCAGTTGGACCGCATCTTATGTTCATCACCATCAATATATGATCCCCGGTACTAGGTATCAATATATTGTACGGACTACGATGAATGGGGTGCTGAGTGCGCCTAGCAGTGAAATTGATGCGGTGGTACCTCTGCCCGCAGAGCGGACAGAAAAAAAACCTGATGACAAGGTCTCAGTCCCTGATGTTAACGTGTCAGTGGAGCCGTCACTTACCGCTCCTCAGAATCTTGTAGGTAATCTGAAGCCTACAAAATCGGATGGTGTGGAGTTGACTTGGGAGTCTGTTGGGGGAGCAGTGAAGTATAATATTTATCGTCGGGTGAGTGGATCGGGTAAGCGATACGAGCATGTTGGTACAAGCTGGCGGAGATCTCATGTTGATTTCCATAGTTTTCTTCCGCCTGGGTTTAGGTATCAATATGTTGTGCGGGCTGTGGCGGGTTCATTGTTGAGTGAGCCTAGTAATGACTTTGAAATTGATGTAATGACGTCGAGTGATCTTCGTGCTGAGGTTAGTGAGGATGGGGCTTGGGTTGATGTGAAATGGAAGCTTGACCCGCCTGCTACCAATGTTGATGTCCAATATTTTGAGGTCCTTCGCCGCAAAGCATCAGAGACATCAGATACTAGCTACACAACTATCGGGCAGGGTGCGTGTTGTTCCTACCGGGATCGTATTGGCAGGGGGCCGCTTCCGGGAGTGGAATACCTATACCGGGTGAGACCAAAAAATCGATATGGAGTGGTGGGCTCGTGGGGATCTGAGTCTGACTATGCGGCAGTACAAGTGCCACCACCGGCAGCTCCTCAGAATCTTGTAGGTAGCCTTAAGCCTATTAAATGGGGTCTTGTGGAGTTGACGAGTGGTGTTGAGTTGACCTGGGAGTCTGTTGCGGGAGCAGTGAAGTATAATATTTATCGTCGGGTGAGTGGATCGGGTAAGGAATATGAGCTTGTTGGGATCAGGCAGGCGACATCTTATGTTGATTTCCATAGCTTTCTTCCGCCTGGGTTTAGGTATCAATATGTTGTGCGGGCTGTGGCGGGTTCATTGTTGAGTGAGCCTAGTAATGACTTCCAAATTGATGTGATAACGTCGAGCGGTCTTCGTGCTGAGGTTAGTGAGGATGGGGCTTGGGTTGATGTGAAATGGAAGCTTGACCCGCCTGCTACCAATGTTGATGTCCAATATTTTGAGGTCCTTCGCCGCAAAGCATCAGAGACATCAGATACTAGCTACACAACTATCGGGCAGGGTGCGTGTTGTTCCTACCGGGATCGTATTGGCAGGGGGCCGCTTCCGGGAGTGGAATACCTATACCGGGTGAGACCAAAAAATCGATATGGAGTGGTGGGCTCGTGGGGATCTCAGTCTGACTATGCGACTGTACGAGTCCCAACCGAAGAGGTTGATAATCTGCCTGAGGCGATAGAAGATAAGCTTGATGATAGAGTCTCGGTAGAACCATCTGGACCACCGGCAGCTCCTCAGAATCTTGTAGGTCACTTAAGATCGAGTGGTGTGGAGTTGACCTGGGAGTCTGTTGCGGGAGCAGTGAAGTATAATATTTATCGTCGGGTGAGTGGATCAGATAAGAAGTACGAGCTTATCAATACTAGTAAGCGGATATCGTATACTGATTCCCACATGTCCCTGCCGCCTGGGTTTAGGTATCAATATGTTGTGCGGGCTGTGGCGGATTCAGTGTTGAGCGAGCCGAGTAATGACTATCAGATTGATGTGATAACGTTTAGTGATCTTCGGGCTGAGGTTAGTGCGGATGGGGATTGGGTTGATGTAAACTGGAAGCTTGACCCGCCTGCTACCAGTGTTGATGTCCAACATTTTGAGGTCCTTCGCCGCAACGCATCAGAGACATCAGATACTAGCTACACAACTATCGGGCAGGGTGCGTGTTGTTCCTACCGGGATCGTATCGGTAGGAGGCTGCTTCCAGGGGTTGAATATCTATACCGGGTGAGACCAAGAAACCGCTATGGAGTGGTGGGCTCGTGGGGATCTGAGTCTGACTATGCTATTGTGCGAGTGCCACCGCTGGCTGTGCCTCAAAGTCTTGTAGGTCAAATTAAGACTAGAGAGGTGGGCGGTGTGGAGTTGACCTGGGAGTCTGTTGCGGGAGCAGTGAAGTATAATATTTATCGTCGGGTGAGTGGATCGGGTAAGGATTACGAGCTTGTGGGTACAAGCAGGGAGATATCTTATGTTGATCTCCATAAGTCCTTGCCGCCTGGGTTTAGGTATCAGTATGTTGTGCGGGCTGTGGCGGGTTCAGTGTTGAGTGGGCCGAGTAATGACTTTGAAATTGATGTGATGACGTCGAGTGGTCTTCGGGCTGAGGTTAGCGCGGATGGGTACTGGGTTGATGTGAACTGGAAGCTTGACCCGCCTGCTACGAATGACGATGTGCAATATTTTGAGATCTATCGTCGTAAGGCATCAGATACTAGCTACATAACTGTGGGACAGGGTGTGTGTTGTTCCTACCGTGATCATATCGGTATCGGGCCGCTTACAGGGATGGAATACCTATACCGAGTGAAACCAAAAAACCGCTATGGAGTGGTGGGCTCATGGGGATCGAGTTCCGACTACACGACTGTGCAGGTACCGACCGCCAAGCCACAAGCACGGATTGCTGACCCCGGGACGCTTTTGGATTGGATCCCATTTAGTGGAGTGATCGTGTCCTGGGATGATCTCAAAGGTGAAGTCACCCATTATACAGTCTACCGTCGAGCAGCCGTCAAAGGACAGCAATACGTTTGGGTGGCCACTGTTTCTGCTAGTGACACTACCTTTTACGATGATTTTGAAGGGTTAACTCCAGGTGTCGAATACTATTATCGCCTGAAAGCGGTTAGCCGTAACCATGCTGAGGGTCATTGGGGAGGCAGATCAAACTATGCGGCAGTGAGAGTCCCAGCCCTTACTGGCTTGCAGGCCGAGGTGAGCCCGGATTCAGCGTCTATATCGGTTTCTTGGGCGGAGCCAACAGGTGATGTCGCCGGTTATGAGGTGTATCGCCGGGCAGCGATAAGGGGCCATGCCTACACCAAGATCGGTGACGCGACAACAGCTTTGTATTCTGACCCGGTTGCTGGTCTGGTTCCTGGTGCGGAGTACTACTACCGGGTGAAAGCGGTCAGCGCTGCTGGTGCGGTTGGCAGCTGGGGAACCGGCAAGAACTACGCACGGGTTGTGGCTCCTGCTGTGGGCGGCCTTGAAGCCGTGTCTGTTTCTGGTGGCGTGTCAGTCACCTGGGCGCAGTCAGCCGGTGACGTTGCTCAATACAACGTGTACCGCCGGGTAGCCATTCAAGGCGAGGCCTACACCAAGATTGCTGAAACGACAGCAGCTCCGTATCTAGATCGATCCGCTAACCTGACACCGGGCACCGAGTACTACTACCGAGTCAAACCAGTCGGCGCGAACGGCGTGGTTGGCGGCTGGGGGCCAGGCCCGAACTACGCCAACATCAAATACCGCTAACAAACACCGAACCCTGCCCAGTGACCGCGAAGCAGGCGCACCCGTGCCGGGGAGCCTAACGGGCCTAGGTGTACTTTGATTTCTTCATCTGACCTTCCGGCTTGTATTGTCTTATGGCGTGGTTGCTTTGTTTGTTGACGGTCGGGTTGTGGCTGTGGGCTGGGTCAGGAGAAGGCCCTAGCCGACACTGGCACTTCGGAGGATGCGGCTGCTAGTTCGGACGCTTCACAGGAGGAGGCTGTTTCGCAAGACACACACCAGTAGTGACACGCTCTACCTGTTACTTGCGACGAAATCGGAGCTGTTCGATTGCCCTTGCTGAGGGGTTGCGCGATGTGGAATCGCTGTTGAGGATGCGGGGTTACTTGATGAATATCCGACACTGAGATGTTGGAGGCGCTGGCGAGATACGACAACATCGTCGCCAACCTCAGGACCTATGTCTTGGATCTCGCAATGGATTGACCTTGATCAGCCACCAACGTGCTGAATCGCGCCTTCGGCGAAGTGTTCGGTAATCTGCTGACGTGATGGCTTGACTGTTGGCGGTTGGGTTCTGGCTGATCTCCGGATCATGGGAGGCCTTGGCCAGTACGGGCACTTTGGATGCCCTGGCTGGTTCGGATGGTTCGCAGGTGGCGGCTGTTGGGATGGTTGAGTCTGCGGGTTCGGCGGATTTTGTGGCCGAGTCGTATGCGCGTGATTATTCGGTTTCGGTTGGTGAGGCTGGGCGGCGTTTGGGTCGGATCGCCTCGTTACAGGCGGCCATGGGTTCGATCCGAGTGTTGGAGGGTTCCAGGGTTGCTGGTTGGGGGATTGATCATGGCGAGGACTTTGTGGCGTGGGTGTGGCTGGCTGGTGACGCAGACCCGGGCGTGGAGGCGGCGCGGGTTGCGGCTGGTCATGATGATGTGGAGATCCGCATTGGTGCCGCGTATACGTATGAGGAGCTACGGGCTGCGCAGGACCGGATTGATCCCGCACTGATAACAGATGATCCCGAGACCAGCTCCAAGATCGCCGCGATAGTGGTCTACACCGGTATCAATATGGCAGCCAACAGTGTCACGGTTGGCATTGACTCTGATTTGGGGTCTGTTCGTTCCCGCCGGGACACGACACCCGGGGTTAGACCAGATACTGAGGGTTTCGATGTCGAAGCAGCTGTACTTGGTGACTTACTGCAGAAGTACACAGCTGTTGGGGTGGAAATAACCGACGCTAGTGGATATAGCAATACTGCAAACTTCAGGGCTGGAGACCCAGGATGGGGTTGCACGGCCGGGTTCGCAGCCAAACAGGTCGGAGGTCCCTACGGGATTCTCACCGCAGGCCACTGCGATGACTACCAGATCATGCATGGTTTGCGGCTGCCTTATTTGGTTGGACGTGCCGGAACCAGAGCAGATGCACAGTTTCACCGGATCCCGTTTGGTTCCTCTCGTCAGCTTACCAATGACTACAAGTGCGGTGCGAACGCGGGCTCCGTATGCGAGGTAACAGGGACAGCCAAACGGGTCGATATGATGGGCGAATATGTTTGTCACACCGGCAATAATTCTGGTGTCTCATGTGGTGAAATAACAGATATTACACACTCCCTCCCCTCGTGGAGAGATGTGGCATGCAGGGATGAAGATGGAAACAAAGCTAGATGTGAACCGGTATTCGTTAAGGCTCACGGTCGGAATCTGAAAGCCTGCAGTGGTGACAGCGGCAGTCCAGTATACAACGCTGATGGCATCGCCTACGGGATCGAGAAAGGATCGAACAGAGGAACGAAGTGCGACAATAAGGGCGCCAAGCTCTATTTTTCGGCGATTGATGAGGTAGAGGACTTTCTTGATGTCAAGGTCTTGACGGCTCCTCCTCCAGAGCCGGGCGCTCCTCAGAACCTACAGGGGCGCCTCAAGGCCAAGACTGCGGGTGGGTTGAAGTTGACATGGACACCAGTAGAAGGTGCAACGGGGTATCTAGTATATCGGCGGGTGAGTGCATCCGACAAGAATTATGAGCTTATCGGCAGGCCGCGGAAACCTCGCTATGTTGATCACCATGGCGGGTTATCTACTGGGCGCAAGACACAATACATCGTGAAGGCTGCGACAAGTGTACAGGTGAGCGAGGCTAGCAATGACTTTCAAGTCAATACAATTACAACAAGAGATACTCGTGCTGTGTTAAGTTCTGATGGAACACAGGTTGATATCAGTTGGAGTCTAACCCGTCCCGATGGTAATGAAGACGATCAATTGTATGAAATCTATCGTCGTAAGGTAGCGCCAGGTACTGCTTACAGCAGTATCGGAAGGGAGCAATGCTGCTCCGCTCATGACCCTATTTCAGGTCTGTTCCCCGCACAATACGCATACCGCGTGAAGCCAATCAACACGCATGACTCAATGGGCTCCTGGGGATCTAGCTCCAACTATGCTACCGTGCGAATACCAGTTACCCGGCCACATACGCGTCCCATTTTCGGAGGTACCATACTCCCGGGCTGGCCCTCATTTCGTGGGGTTGTCGTATCCTGGGACAGACTATCCTGGGACATGATCAAAGATCAGGTTGTGCTTTTTACTGTCCAGCGCCGAGCAGCAATAGAAGGGCAATCATATGCATGGATCGGTTCTATCAGAGCTAGCGAGAACATCTACTATGATCCTCTTTCGGAGTTAACGCCCGGCATGGAATATTACTACCGCATACATACTTTCGGTGATCCCGACGGGTGGACCAACCCACCGCTGTATGCATCTATCCAAGTCCCGGCCTTAGCTGATCTGCAGGCATCAGTGAACCCAGAATCAACGATGGTAACGATCACTTGGGCAAGGCCAATCGGTGACGTCGCCCGATACGAGGTGTACCGCCGGGCAGCAGTCAAAGGCTATGCCTACAGAAAAATCGGTCAAACTGAAACGGCTTCTTATTCTGATCGATCTGCTGGTCTGGTTCCCGGCGTGGAGTACTATTACCGAGTTAAGGCCGTCGGCACCAGCGGACTAGCTGGTAGTTGGGGTGCTGGTTCAAATTATGCGCGGGTTGTGGCTCCTGCGGTAGGCGGCGTTGAGGCTGTGTCTGTTTCTGGTGGTGTGTCGGTGTCTTGGGCAGAACCAGCTGGTGATGTTGTCGGTTATGAGGTGTACCGTCGGGCAGCAGTCAAAGGCTATGCCTACAGAAAAATCGGTGAAACTGAAACGGCTTCTTATTCTGATCGATCTGCTGGTCTGGTTCCCGGCGTGGAGTACTATTACCGAGTTAGGGCAGTCGGCTCCGATGGTGTAGTAGGTAGTTGGGGTGCTGGCTCAAATTATGCGCGGGTTGTGGCTCCTGCCGTAGGCGGCCTCAAAGCAACCGTTGTTTCTGGTGGTGTGTCGGTCGCCTGGGCGAAACCAGCAGGTGACGTTGCCCGATACAAGGTTTATCGTCGGGTAGCCGTTCAGGGCCAGCTCTACGCCGAGATCGCTGAAACGACGGCAGTTTCGTATCTGGATCGATCTGTTGGCCTGGTTGCGGGTACCGAGTACTATTACCGGGTGAAGCCGGTCGGCGCGAGCGGCGTGGTTGGCGGCTGGGGGCCTGGCTCGAACTACGCCAGCGTTAAGTACCGTTAGAAGGGGGCATCGGGCATTAATTGAATGCGGTACCGAAGAGACGTGACCCGAGGGGTGATGGTTCGCTATTGGAGCGAACTCTGTTAGTTGATATTGGGGCGATGCTCGCAAGTAGACACTGTGGGCTTTGGCCTTAAGAAATTTTTCGTGAAAGGATCGATTTTTCAAGGCAGAGATGTTCTTGTGTGGAGTTTGGTGGGCTTGGGTGTATTTGGCTCCCTACCCGTCTTACTCGTGTAGTAGTCTCATGGTGTGGTTGCTTTGTTGTTGGCGGTCGGGTTGTGGCTGTGGGCTGGGTCGGGAGAGGCCCTAGCCGATGCGGGCACTTCGGAGTCTGCGGCTAGTTCAGGCAGTTCGGGAGAGGCAGCAGTTGTTTCGGGCACTTCGGAGGATGTGGCGGCTAGTTCGGACGGTTCGGGGGAGGTGTCGGCTGTTTCGGTGGTGGAGTCTGCGGATCTTGTGGCGGAGTTTTATGCGCGGGATTATTCGGTGACCGTTGGTGAGGCTGGGCGGCGTTTGAGCCGGATCGCCATGTTGCAGGAGGTTATGGGTTCGATCCGAGTGTTGGAGGGTTCTAGGGTTGCTGGCTGGGGGATTGATCATGGCGAGGATTTCGGGGCGTGGGTGTGGCTAGCCGGTGACGAACAGCCGGGCGTGGAGGCGTCGCGGGTTGCGGCCTCGCATGATGATGTGGAGATCCGCACTGGTGCTACCCATACGTATCAAGAGCTACAAGCTGCGCAGGACCGGATTGATCCCGCACTGATAACAGATGATCCCGAGGTCAGGTCCAAGATCGCTGCGATGGTGGTCTACACGGGTGTTGATATGGCAGCTAACAGTGTCACGGTTGGTGTTGATTCCGGTTCGGGGTCTGGTCGTTCCCGCCGGGACGCTGCATCCGGGATGGGGTCAGATGTTTACGAGGGTTTCACGGCCGTAGCATCCCTGTTGGGCGAGATGTTGCAGGAGCACACGGGTGTTGGGGTGGAGATAGCCGACGCTAGCGGATTCAGTAGTACGGCAAGCTTCCGGAGCGGGGAAGCGATGTATTCGTGCACGGCCGGGTTCGCAGCCAAACAGGTCGGAGGTCCCTATGGGATTCTCACCGCAGGCCACTGCGATGACTACCAGATCATGCATGGCTTGTGGCTGCCTTTTGTGGTTGGACGTGCCGGAACCAGAGCAGATGCACAGTTTCACCGGATCCCGTTTGGTTCTTCTCATCAGCTTACCAATGACTACAAGTGCGGTGCGAACGCGGGCTCCGTATGCGAAGTAACGGGGACTGTCAAACGGGTTGATATGATGGGTGAATACGTATGTCACACCGGAAGGAGTTCAGGTGTTTCATGTGGTGAAATAACAGACATTACACACACCCTGTGGAGAGGGCAGGCATGTAGGGATGAAGATGGAAACGGAACGAAGTGTAAACCAGTGTTCGTTAAAGCTCACGGTCCAGAGCTGAAAGCCTGCAAGGGTGACAGCGGTAGTCCGATCTATAACGCTGATGGCATGGCTTACGGGATCAGTAAAGGATCGAACAAAGGAACAAGGTGCGACAATAAGGGTGCAAATATGTACTTTTCGGCGATTGATGAAGTAGAGGACTTTCTTGATGTCAAAGTCTTGACGAATCCACCTCCAAGGCCCGGCGTTCCTCAAGACCTTCGTGGCTATCTCAGGATCAATACCAAGGCTGGAATAAAGTTGACATGGACCGCGCCAGCCGGAGAGGTATCTGCGTATCGTGTCTATCGTCGGTTCAGTGGAGCCGAGCTAGATTATGAGCTTATTGCTACTACCAAGAAGACATCGTATCTTGATCCTAGTTCGGAGTTGACCCCAGGATTCAGATATGACTATATGGTGCGAGCGATAACCACCCCGAGCCTTGCAAGTCAGCCCAGTCGTGAGATCCAAGTCGTTTCATTTGATATTGAAGATCTGAGTGCGGAAGTTAGTCTGCAGAGTTCAAGGAGTCGAAGTGGTATAAGACTCAGTTGGAAAATCCCCTCCCCTTCCAAGGACGAGAACATCAGCCACTTTCGGATATATCGACGCGCATTGGGATCAGGGCAAGGCTACGACCTGGTGGGATGGAATAAGTGTTGTGGCTATCTTGACCCGATTTCGAAGCTACGCCCCGGAGTCAAATATCTCTACCGTATCCGACCGGTAAATCAGCATGACTCGGCAGGTTCCTGGGGATCTCGCTCCGATTATGCGGCTGCGCGAATACCAACTGCTAAGCCAAAGGCTCGGGTTGTTGACCCCGGGACCATGCACAATGGGGAAATATTTCGTGGAGTCGTAGTATCCTGGAACAAGGTCAAGACCGACGTAGCCAGCTACGAAGTACACCGTCGGGCAGCTGTGGCCGGGCATTCATATGAGCGGATCGCTACTATCAATGAGACCGAATATTATGATCCTGAGGCTGGGTTAGCCCCTGGCATGGAATACTACTATCGCATCAAGACCATTAGTAACACTGGTGTTGTCGGTCACTGGGGAAGTAGATCAAACTATGCCGCTGTGAGGCTCGCCGCCCTTACAGGCCTGCAGGCAGCGGTTAGCCCAGACTCTGGGTCGGTAACGTTCACTTGGGAGAAACCGACCGGTGACGTCGCCGGTTATGACGTGTATCGCCGGGCGGCGATTCGAGGTCATGTCTACACCAAGATTGGTGACACGACAACGGCTTCGTATTCTGACCCATCAACTGGTCTGGTTCCCGGCGCGGAGTATTATTACCGGGTGAAAGCGGTCAGCGCTGCTGGAGCGGTTGGCAGCTGGGGAACCGGCTCAAACTACGCAGAGGTTGTGGCTCCCGCCGTAAGCGGCCTCAAAGCAACCGCTATTTCCGGTGGTGTGTCGGTGTCCTGGGCGCGATCATCCGGTGACGTCGCCCGGTACAAGGTGTACCGCCGGGTAACCGTTCAAGGCCAAGCCTACGCCGAAATCGCTGAAACGAAATCAGCTCCGCATCTGGACCGATCCGCCAGCCTGACACCGGGTACCGACTACTATTACCGGGTGAAACCGGTCGGCGCGAACGGCGTGGTTGGCGGCTGGGGACCAGGCCCGAACTACGCCAGCATCAGATACCGCTAACAGACACTAGGACCGCAGAACCGCCCGAGTCTTAGCCCGACGAATGAAACCCATACGTGCTTGGGAGATATCCGAAAATGAGGCATCGGATATCTCCACGTAGGCCCTTGGACAAGTCATTCGCCGACCTCGTCGTGGTCTCAGCCTCATTCTAGATCCACCGGCTAGCCATATCGTCGGTCGGGCAGGCCCGGGTTGGGTCGCTTTCAGCGCCCGGAGCTACCGGTGTTGGCGGCCCTGCGTCTGTTCTTAGTGACAGCGTCTGCCCGGAGCCGGATCAACGAAATTGTGTACGTGTGCTGGTGCAAGTGTGTGTGGTGAGGCAGCCGTCCAACCAGTCTTGTAAGACATCAGGCACACACAATTGGTGACACGCACTGCCTATTACCTGCGCGACGAGATCGGAGCCGTTGGTCGCCTCGCTGAGGGGTTGCGCGATGTGGAATCGCTGTTGAGGATGCGGGGTTACTTGATGAATATCCGACACTGAGGTGTTGGAAGCGCTGGCAAGGTACGAAAACATCGTCGCCAACCTCAGGACCTGGGTCTTGGATCTCGCAATGGATTTACCTTGATCAGCCACCGACGCGCTGAATCGCACTTTCGGCGACGTGTTCGGTAATCTTTTGACGTGATTACATGGCTGTTGGCGGTTGGGTTGTGGCTGATCTCCGGATCAGGGGAGGCCTTGGCCAGTACGGGCACTTCGGATGCCCTGGCTGGTCCGGATGGTTCGCAGGTGGCGGCTGTTGGGATGGTTGAGTCTGCGGGTTCGGCGGACTTCGTGGCCGAGTCGTATGCGCAGGATTACTCGGTGACCGTTGAGGAGGCTGGGCGGCGTTTGAACCGGATAGGTTTGTTACAGGAGGCCATGGGCTCGATCCGAGCGCTGGAAGGTTCCAGGGTTGCTGGCTGGGGGATCAACCATGGCGAAGATTTCGGGGCGTGGGTGTGGCTGGTTGATGACGAACAGCCGAGCGATGAGGCAGCGCGGATCGCGACCGCGCATGATGACGTGGAGATCCGCGTCGGTGCTACCCACACCCATGAGGAACTACAAGCCGCCCAAGACCGGATTGATCCCAAACTGATCGGAGATGACCCCGAGACCAGCTCCAAGATCGCCGCGATGGTGGTCTACACGGGTATTGATATGGCAGCCAACAGCGTCACGGTTGGTATTGACCCAGATTTGGGGTCTGGTTCGGGGTCTGGTCGTTCCCGGCGGGACGCCACGCCCGAGCAAGAGTCAGATCCTGAGGGTTTCGCCGCTGAAGCAGCTGTGTTTGGGGCCGCTCTGGGGGAACATACAGGGGTAGAGATGGTGATGACTGATGCCAGCGGGTTCAGTAATACGGCGGAATTTAGGGGTGGAGAAGCAATGTATTGCACTGCCGGGTTCACAGCCAAACAGACCGGAGGCCCCTACGGAATCCTCACCGCAGGGCACTGCCCCGACTTCCAGACAATGCATCGGGTGTCGTTGCCTTTTGTGGTTGGACGTAAAGGAACAAGGGCAGATGCGCAGTTCCACCGGATCCCACATTATTTCTCCCATCGGATGACCAATGACTACGTCTGCGGTGCTAACGCGAACTCCGTATGCGAGGTAACGGGAACTGCCAAACGAACCGATATGATGGGTTCCTATGTATGTTTGACTGGGCGGAAGACTGGCGTTTCATGTGGTGAAATCACAGACGTTTCAATGAACCCAACAAGATGGTGGATCAATCGCGCAACGACATGTCTTGATGAAGATGGAAAAGGCGCTCAATGTAAACCTGTATTCGTTAGAGTTGAAGGTACGAGTCTGAAGGGCTGTGTTGGAGACAGTGGTGGACCATTCTATGACGCTGATGGCATCGCCTATGGGATTCTCAAAGGCACCACCAAGGGACTTGAATGTAACTATAAGGGCAAGAAGAGCGCGGTATTTTCGGTGGTTGAGGAGATAGAGGACCTTCTTGATGTTAAGGTCTTGACTGAACCTCCTAGGCCGCCAAGCGCACCTCAGGATCTCATGGGTAGCCTCAGAATTAAGACCAGGGTGGGGATAAGATTGACCTGGAACGAGCCAGCCGAAGGAGCCTTCTCGTATCATGTCTATCGCCGGGTCAGTAGATCCGGCGGAGATTTCAAGCTGATTGCTACTACGTATACGCCATTCTATCTTGATCTGCCATTCTATCTTGATCCTCAGTCAGGATTGCTATCTGGATTCAACTATGAGTACAAGGTTCAGGCGGTAAACAATCTATACCTTAGAAGCAAGTTCAGTCATACGATAGAAGTCTCTGGATTTTCTGTCAAGGAACTTCGTGCTCAAGTCAATTGGAAAGGACCAAGTAATCAAAGAGGCACAAGTATCAGTTGGCAACTATCATCGTTGCCCCAGTCTGCACACGCTAGCGATACGAATCCTAGTATCAGTCGCACGGATAACCATAATGCGAAGATCACAAACTTTCGAGTCTATCGACGTTCAATAGGATCAGGGGATGCCTATCAACAAATTGGAGAGAGTCGTTGCTGTGACTATCTTGACCCGATTTCAGGGCTTCGCCCTGGAATCAAATATCTCTACCGAGTAAGACCTGTCAATCAGCATGGATTGGAAGGCTCGTGGGGATCTAAGTCCGATTATGCTGCTGTGCGAGCGCCAACCGCTAAGCCAAAGGCTCGGGTTGCTGACCCCGGGACTACACTCAATGGGCGACTATTTCGTGGAGTCGTAGTCTCGTGGAACGAGGTTGAAGCCGACGTAGCCAGCTATGAGGTGTACCGGCGGGCAGCTGTGTCTGGGCAACCATACGAGCGGATCGCGACTACCGGTGAGACCGAGTATTATGATCCTCTAACTGGCTTAACCCCCGGCATGGAGTACTACTACCGCGTCAAGATCGTTGGTAACGACGGTGCCGTCGGTCACTGGGGAAGCAAATCAAACTATGCAGCAGTTAGGCTCCCCGCCCTTACAGGCCTGCAGGCAGCAGTCAGCTCAGACTCGGGGTCGGTGACTTTCACTTGGGCGAAACCAGCAGGTGATGTTGTTCGTTATGACGTGTATCGCCGGGCGGCGATTCGAGGCCAGCCCTATACGAAGGTCGGTGATACGACCACAGCTTCGTATTCTGACCCATTGACTGGCTTGGTTTCAGGCGCGGAGTATTATTACCGAGTGAAAGCAGTCAGCGCTGCTGAAGCGGTTGGCAGTTGGGGGCCCGGCTCGAACTATGTGTGGGTTGTGGCTCCCGCGGTAGGCAGCCTCAAAGCAACCGCTGTTGCTAGTGGAGTGTCAGTCACCTGGCAGCAACCAACCGGTGACGTCGCCCGATACAAGGTGTACCGCCGGGTAGCCGTTCAAGGCCAAGCCTACGCCGAAATCGCTGAAACGGAGGCAGCTCCGTATCTGGATCAATCTACTGGTCTGACACCGGGTACCGAGTACTATTACCGGGTGAAACCGGTCGGCACCAACGGCGTGGTTGGCGGCTGGGGGCCTGGCCCGAACTACGCCAGCATCAAATACCGCTACTAGACTCAACAATAGACACTCTATAATAGACACTTTGCCTTGCTCCGTAGCAGACACTTGGCGTAGCAGACACTTGGCCCTGCCCCGATTCTCAAGCAGGTTGTGTTCTCAAGCAGGTTGTGTTCCAAAGGCTGGCGTGTGCGGGGTCTGGTGGGCTTGGGCGTGCTTGATTCTCATTTGACGACCGGCTTGTTAGTCTTTCTTGCATGCTTGCTTTGTTGTTGACGGTCGGGTTGTGGCTGTGGGCTGGGTCAGGAGAGGCCTTAGCCGATACGGGTACTTCGGAGGATGCGGCTGCTTCGGACGGTTCGCCAGCCGTTGTTGATGGTTCACAGGAAGAGCCAGCTGTTTCGGTGGTGGAGACAGCGGGTTCACCGGGTTTTGTGGCGGAGTCATATGCGCGGGATTATTCGGTTTCGGTTGGTGAAGCTGGGCGGCGTTTGAGTCGGATCGCCTTGTTGCAGGAGGCCATGGGTTCGATCCGAGCGTTGGAGGGTTCCAGGGTTGCTGGCTGGGGAATCGATCATGGCGAGGATTTCGGGGCGTGGGTGTGGCTAGCAGGAGACGAAGCCCCCGGCGTGGAAGCAGCGCGGGTTGCGGCCGCGCATGATGATGTGGAGATCCGCACGGGTGCCGCGCATACCTATGAGGAGTTACGGGCTGCTCAGGACCGGATTGATCCCACGCTGGTGGCAGATGATCTTGAGGTCAGCTCCAAGATCGCTGCCATGGTGGTCTACACGGGTATTGATATGGCAGCCAACAGCGTCAAGATTGCCATCAACTCAGACTTGGGGTCTGGTCGTTCCCGCCGTGACGCCACACCCGGGGTTAAACCAGATACTGAGGGTTTCGATGCCGAAGCCGCCGTGCTGGGCGAAGCACTGCAAAAACACACGGGTGTAGGAGTGACAGTGACCGACGCCTCAGGGTTCGCCAAGACAGCGAACTTCAGGGCTGGAGACGCAATATGGGGTTGCACGGTCGGGTTCGCGGCCAAACAGGTCGGAGGACCCTACGGAATCCTCACCGCAGGCCACTGCGATGAGGACCAGGAAATGCATGGGGTGTGGATACCGTTTGTGGTAGGAGGCAGAGGAACCAGAGCGGATGCGCAGTTCCACGAGATCCCGCTTGGTTCCTCCCGTCAGCTCACCAATGACTATGTCTGTGGCGCCAAGGCGGACTCAGTATGTGAAGTAACAGGAACTGCCAAACGAGACGACATGATGGGCGACTACGTGTGTCACACCGGAAAGAATACTGGTGTCTCATGTGGTACAGTAACCGACATTACCATCAGCCTAACAGAATGGTATGACGACGGATCGAATGCATGTCAGGATCAAGACGAAAACGGGATCGCATGTGAAAAAGTATTCGTTGAGGCACACGGACCGAATATGGAAGTATGCGTGGGTGACAGCGGCGGACCAGTCTATGACGCTAACGGTATCGCCTACGGGATCCTCACAGCAGGAAACGGAGCCTACTGCGGTCAAAGGAATCTCTACATAATCTTTTCTGTTGTTAACGAGATTGAAAGCTATCTCAACGTCGAGGTCTTGACGGAACCTGTTACAGCACCGGGCGCCGCGCCTCAGAACCTGACAGGCTCCTTGGCGCTCGATCCAGAGAGCGACTCCCGTGTAAGTTTGAAGTTGACTTGGAATCCAGTTGATGATGCAGCTGGATATAGTGTTTACCGGCGGGAAAGTGGATCAGGTAGTGAGTATGAACACATTGGTTCTGCACTGCAACCAACCTATTTTGATCCAGTCTCGGAAGGCTCTGATCCTGATGAAAGGGCTCATAAGTTGATAGTAGCAGGCCTCAAGTATCAATACATTGTGCGGGCAAATAATGCTAACCATCTGAGCGAACCCAGCAGTGCCCCGCATATCAACATACGGGCTGCCAAAGAGTTACGGGCTAAGATGAATTTGGAAGCACCCTTGTCTGAAAGAGGCGTCCAATTAAGCTGGAAACTAACCCCATATCTAAGCCATAACCAAGTCAGGTTTTTTCGGATATATCGACGCGAAATAGGATCAGGGCAAGGCTACGAAAGGGTAGGATGGAAAACGGTAGGATGGAATGAGTGTTGTGACTATCTTGACCCGATTTCGAAGCTACGGCCCGGGGCAGAATACTTGTATCGAATAAAACCAATAAGTTGGGATGATGATATCGGTTCCTGGGGATCTAACTCCGACTATGCGGCTGTGCGAGTACCAACTGCTAAGCCAAAGGCTCGGGTTGCTGACCCTGGGACTGCACACAATGGGAAAGTATTTCGTGGAGTCATAGTATCTTGGAACGAGGTTGAGGGCGACGTAGCTAGCTATGATGTGTATCGGCGGGCAGCTGTGGCCGGGCATCCATACGAGCGGATCGCTACTATCAGTGAGACCGAATACTATGATCCTGAGGCTGGGTTAACCCCTGGCATGGAGTACTACTACCGGATCAAGACCGTTAGCAGCACCGATGTTGTCGGTCACTGGGGAAGTAGATCAAACTATGCGGCAGTTAGGCTCCCCGCTCTGACTGGCCTGCAGGCATCAGTTAGCTCAGACTCAGCGTCGGTAACGTTGACTTGGACGAAACCGGCCGGTGACATCGCCGGTTATGAGGTGTATCGCCGGGCAGCCGTTCATGGCCAGCCTTACACTAGGATCAACCAAACAGCAACGGCTTCGTATTCTGACCCGTCAACTGGTCTGGTTCCCGGTGCGGAGTATTATTACCGGGTGAAAGCGGTCAGCGCTGCTGGAGCGGTAGGCAGCTGGGGCACCGGAAAAAACTACGCGCCGGTTGTGGCTCCTGCCGTAGGCGGCCTTGAATCTGTCCGCGTTTCTGGTGGTGTGTCGGTATCCTGGCAGCAATCAACCGGTGACGTCGCCCGATATGAGGTGTATCGCCGGGTAGCCGTTCAAGGCCAGCCCTACACCAAAATCCACGATACGACGACATCTCCGTATCTGGATCGATCCGCTAACCTGACATCTGGTACCGAGTACTACTACCGGGTTAAGCCGGTCGGCGCGAGCGGTGTGGTTGGCGGTTGGGGGCCTGGCTCGAACTACGCCAGCGTCAAGTACCGTTAGAAGGGGCATCGGGCATTAAATGCGGTACCGAAGAGACGTGATCGGGCGGTGTGATGGTTCGCGTTGGAGCGAACCCTGTTAGTTGATATTGGGGGTTAGTTGATATTGGGGCGCTGCTCGCAAGTAGACAGTGTGGGCTTTGGCTTTAATAGGTTTTTCATGGCAGGATCAATTTTCTCAAGGCAGGCGTGCGCTTGTGTGGAGTTGGTGGGCTTGGGTGTGCTTGGCTCCCCGAACGGCTCATCAACGTACTAGTCTTGTTGGCATGGTTGCTTTGTTGTTGGCGGTGGGGTTGTGGTTGTGGGCTGGGTCAGGAGAGGCCCTAGCCGCCACGGGTACTTTAGAGGCGGCGGCTGCTTCGGACGGTTCGGGACCGCAAGCCGCTGTTTCGGACACCTCGGAGGATGCGGTGGCGGTTTCGCACGGTTCACACGAGGAGGCTCCTGGCGACAGTTCGGCGGAGGCGGCTGTTGGGGTGGTTGAGTCTGCGGGTTCGGGGGGTTTTGTGGTGGAGTCGTATGCGCGGGATTATTCGGTTTCGGTTGGTGAGGCTGGGCGACGTTTGGGTCGGATCGCTTTGTTGCAGGAGGTGATGGGCTCGATCCGAGTGTTGGAGGGTTCGAGGGTTGCTGGTTGGGGGATTGATCATGGCGAGGATTTCGGGGCGTGGGTGTGGCTGTCCGGTGACGGTGAGCCGGGCGTGGAGGCGTCGCGGGTTGCGGCTGGTCATGATGATGTGGAGATCCGCACCGGTGCCACTCACACGTACGAAGAGCTACGGGTTGCTCAGGACCGGATTGCCCCCGCGCTGGCTGAAGATGATCCTGAGGTCAGCTCCAAGATCGCTGCGATGGTGGTCTATACGGGTATTGATATGGCAGCCAACAGTGTCACGGTTGGCATTGATTCCGGTTCGGGGTCTGGTCGTTCCCGCCGCGACACCTCATCTGGGGTGGAGTCAGATGCTGAGTGGGACTTGGCCGCCGAGACTGCTCGGTTTGCTGAAGCGTTGCAGGAACATACGGGTGTAGGGATGGTGATGGCTGACGCTACGGGGTTTGAAGAGAACGCGAACTTCAGGGCCGGAGAAACGATGTATACGTGCACTGCTGGCTTCGCGGCCCAACAGGCCAGGGGCACCTATGGGGTTCTCACCGCAGGCCACTGCGACGACTACCAGGCAATGCACGGGTGGGTATTTCCTTACGTGGTTGGAGATATAGGACCCAGAGCAGACGCGCAGTTCCACCGGTTCCCGCTTAATCCCTCCCTTCAGCTCACCAATGACTACAAATGCGGTGCTAACGCGAAGTCTGTATGTAAGGTCACGGGAACTGCCAAACGAGTCGACATGATGGGCTCTTATATCTGTAAAACTGGAAGAAACACTGGCGTCTCCTGTGGTGAAGTCACAGATATTACAGTAACCCTATCGGAATTGTTCCGGTACTCCTCACTCTGCGGAACCGGGAACACATGTGAAGCAGCATATCTCTTACTCCATGGTCCTGGCCTGAAGTCATGTGTAGGCGACAGCGGTAGTCCATTATACGACTCTAATGGTATCGCTTACGGGATTCTTCATGGATCAACTGCAACCGGCTGCCAGCAGGAGGGTGTTACTGTCATCTTTTCGGCGATTGATGAGGTAGAAAATTATCTTAATGTCAAAGTTATGACGGCTCCTCCTCCACAACCCGACGCGCCTCAGAATCTTGTAGGGCGCTTCAACACCAAGACTGCGGGTGGGTTGGTATTGACATGGACACCATCCGAAGGTGCAATAGGGTATTACATCTATCGTCGGGTGAGTGGATCCAACAAGAATTATGTGATTGTGGGTTCCAGTTGGAACGCAATTTATGTTAATCCCAATCTGCATATGACCCCCGGTACTAGGTATCAATATATTGTGCGGGCTGCGATGAATGGTGTGCTGAGTGCGCCTAGCAATGCGGTGGTACCATTGGCCGCAGAGCGGACAGAAAAAGACCCTGAAATTAAGGTCTCGGTCCCTGATGTCAAAGTCTCAGTGGAGCCGTCACTTGCCGCGCCTCAGAGTCTTGTAGGTAGTCTTAAGTCTAGAGAATCTGGTGGTGTGGAGTTGGTCTGGGAGTCTGTTGGGGGAGCAGTTAAGTATAATCTTTATCGTCGGGTGAGTGGATCGGGTAAGGGATACGAGCTTATCGGTACTAGCCAGACGACATCTTATGTTGATCTCCATAGTTCTCTGCCGCCTGGGTTTAGGTATCAGTATGTTGTGCGGGCTGTGGCGGGTTCAGTGTTGAGTGAGCCGAGTAATGACTTTCAGATCGATCTGATGACGTTTAGTGATCTTCGTGCTGAGGTTAGTGCGGATGGGGCTTGGGTTGATGTTAGCTGGAAGCTTGACCCGCCTGCTACTAGTGTTGATGTGCAACATTTTGAGGTCTTTCGTCGTAAAGCATCAGAGACTAGCTACACAACTATCGGAGAGGGTGCGTGTTGTTCTTACCGTGATCGTATCGGTACGGGGCCGCTTGCAGGGATGGAATACGTCTACCGGGTGAAACCGAAAAACCGATATGGTGTGGTGGGCTCGTGGGGATCTGAGTCTGATTATGCGACTGTGCAAGTGCCACCACCGGCTGCGCCTCAGAATCTTGTAGGTAGTCTTAAGCCTAGAAAATCGGGTGGTGTGGAGTTGACGAGTGGTGTTGAGTTGGTCTGGGAGCTTGTTGGGGGAGCAGTTAAGTATAATATCTATCGTCGAGTGAGTGGATCGGGTACTCAATATGAGCATGTGGGTACAAGCTGGCGGAGATCTTATGTTGATTTCCATAAGTTTTTGCCGCCTGGGTTTAGGTATCAGTATGTTGTGAGGGCTGTGGCGGGTTCAGTGTTGAGTGGGCCTAGTAATGACTTTCAGATCGATGTGATGACGTTTAGTGATCTTAGTGCTGAGGTTAGTGCGGATGGGGCTTGGGTTGATGTGAATTGGAAGCTTGACCCGCCTGCTACTAGTGTTGATATCCAATATTTTGAGGTCTTTCGCCGCAAAGCATCAGATACTAGCTATACAACTGTCGGAGAGGGTAGGTGTTGCTCTTACCGTGATCGCATTGGTGTCGGGCCGCTTACAGGTATGGAATACTTGTACCGGGTGAAACCCAAGAACCGATATGGAGTGGTGGGCTCGTGGGGATCGGGTTCCGATTACACGGCTGTGCAGGTACCGACCGCCAAGCCACGGGCACGGATGGCTGAACCCGGGACGCTTCTGGATTGGATCCCATTTCAGGGAGTCATCGTGTCCTGGGATGATGTCAAAGGTGAAGTGACCGGTTTTTCAGTCTACCGCCGGGCAGCCGTCAAAGGACAACAATATGGTCGGGTGGCCACTATTTCTGCTAGTGACCGTACCTTTTACGATGATCTTGAAGGGTTAACTCCAGGCGTCGAATACTATTATCGCCTGAAAGCGGTTAGCCGTCACGATGCTGAAGGCTATTGGGGAGGTAGATCAAACTATGCGGCGGTGACAGTCCCAGCCCTTACTGGCCTGCAAGCATCAGTTAGCCAGGACTCGGCGTCGGTATCGTTCTCTTGGGCGGAACCAACCGGTGACATTGCCGGTTATGAGGTATATCGCCGGGCAGCAATAAAGGGCCATGCCTACACCAAGATTGGCGACACGACAACAGCTTCGTACTCTGACCCATTAACTGGCCTGGTTCCCGGCGCTGAGTATTATTACCGGGTGAAAGCAGTCAGCGCCGCCGGTGCGGTGGGCAGCTGGGGAACCGGCAAGAACTACGCGCGGGTTGTGGCTCCCGCCGTAGGCGGACTCAAAGCAACCGCTGTTTCTGGTGGCGTGGCAGTCACTTGGGTGAAACCTGCAGGTGACGTCGCCCGATACAAGGTGTACCGCCGGGTAGCCGTTCAAGGCCAGCCCTACGCCGAAATCGCTGAAACCACAACAGCTCCGTATCTGGACCGCTCAACTAACCTGACACCGGGTACCGAGTACTACTACCGAGTCAAACCAGTCGGCGTCAACGGCGTGGTTGGTGGCTGGGGGCCAGGCCCGAACTACGCCAGCATCGAATACCGCTAAAAGAACCATCATTGATACTGGGTCCGGCTCGCTAACAAACATTTTGGCCCGGCCCTGGTGATCGCGAAGCCGTGCACATGTGTGGAGCCTGACGTGTTAATTGAGTCCCGCCCGCCTCATCAACGCACTATTCTTGTTACATGGTTGCTTTGGTGTTGACGGTCGGGTTGTGGTTGTGGGCTGGGTCAGGAGAGGCCCTATCCGATATGGGAACTTCGGAGACGGCTACTTCGGACAGTTCGGGAGAGCCAGCAGCCGTTTCGGATACTTCGGTTGTTCTAGCTGTTTCGGACGGTTCGGGAGAGTCGGCGGCTGTTTCGGACGGTTCGGAGGAAGAGACTGTTGCGAACAGTTCACAGGACGAGTTTGCTGTTTCGGTGGTGGAGCCTGCTGGTTTTGTGGTGGAGTCGTATGCGCGTGATTATTCGGTTTCGGTTGGTGAGGCTGGGCGGCGCTTGAGCAGGATCGCCTCGTTGCAGGACGCCATGGGCTCGATCAGAGTGTTGGAGGGTTCGAGGGTTGCTGGCTGGGGGATCGACCATGGCGAGGATTTCGGGGCGTGGGTATGGCTGGCCGGTGACGAAGACCCCGGCGTAGAAGCTGCGCGGGTTGCGGCCGCTTACGATGACGTGGAGATCCGCACCGGTGCCACCCACACGTACGAAGAACTACAAGCAGCCCAGGACCGGATTGATCCCACACTGGTAGCAGATGACCCCGTGACCAGCTCCAAGATCGCCGCGATGGTGGTCTACACGGGTATTGACATGGCAGCCAACAGCATCAAGATTGCCATCGACCCGGATTCGGGGTCTGGTCGTTCCCGCCGGGACGCCACACCCCAGCAGGAGTCAGTTCCTGAGGGTTTCGCTGCAGAAGCCGCCGTACTTGGCGAGGTACTGCAGAAATACACGGGTGTAGGAGTGACAGTGACGGACGCCTCAGGGTTCGCCAAGACAGCGAACTTTCGGGCTGGAGACGAAATGTTGGGTTGCACGGCTGGGTTCGCAGCCAAACAGGTCGGAGGACCCTACGGACTCCTCACCGCAGGCCACTGCGATGATGACCAGGTAATGCATAGCGAGGTGCTGCCTATTGTGGTTGGAGGTGAAGGAACAAGGGCAGATGCACAGTTCCACCAGATCCCGTTTGTTTCCTCCCGTCAGCTCACCAATGACTACATCTGCGGCGCCAAAGCGGACTCTGTGTGTGAGGTAACTGGTACTCAAAAGCGAACCAATATGATGGGTGACTATGTCTGCCACACCGGAAATGGTTCTGATGGAAATGGTTCTGGTGTCTCATGTGGTACAGTAACAGACATTTCAGTAAGCCCAACAGAATGGTACACTAACGGTGCGAATGCATGTAAGGATAAGGATGGAAACGGCATCGCATGTGAAAAAGTATTCGTTGAGGCACAAGGATCAAATCTGAAGGTATGCTGGGGTGACAGCGGTGGACCAGTCTATGACGCTCACGGCATCGCCTACGGGATTCTAAGTGGAGGAATCGGGCTTAGTATCTGCAATCAAACCAACAAGTCTATAATCTTTTCTGCGACAAAAGAGATAGAAGACTATCTCAACATTAAGGTCTTGACGAAACCTCCTAGACCGCCTGACGTGCCTCAGAGGCTTGAAGGCTACTTGAGAATTGCTCCAAAGTCCGGGTCAAAAATGGAAATGAAGTTGACTTGGAGACCAGTTGACAATGCAGCGGGATATAATGTATACCGGCGTGTAAGTGGATCAGGTAAAGAATACGAGCATATTGGTACTACGTTGCAACCAACCTACCTTGATAATTTTCACAAGAGCATTGAGGATACTCATCATCTAGTCGCAGGACTCAAGTATCAATATATTGTGCGTGCAAATAATGCAAACCATCTGAGCGAACCTAGCAGTGACTTTCATATAGATCTATTAGCTATCAAAGACCTACAAGCTAAGGCTAATATTGAAGCACCATTGCTGGCAAGAGGTGTCCAGATAGACTGGAATATTGTGCCACCCTTTAACCGTCATCATATCCAGTATTTTCAAATATATCGACGCGAGATAGGATCTGGGAAAGGTTACGAGAAGGTTGGATCGAATGAGTGTTGCAATTTTATTGACCCGATTTCGGGGCTACGCCCCGGGGTAGAATACTTGTATCGAGTAAAACCAATAAGTTGGTATCAAGATGCTGGTTCGTGGGGATCTAGCTCCGATTATGCGGCTGTGCGAGTACCATCTGCTATGCCAAGGGCTCGGGTTGCTGATCCCGGGACTATATTCAATGGGAAACTATTTCGTGGAGTCATAGCATCGTGGAATGAGGTTGAAGCCGACGTAACCAGCTATGAGATATACCGTCGAGCAGCTGTGGCCGGGCATCCATATGAGCGGATCGCTACTACCAGCGAGACCGAATATTATGATCCTGAGGCCGGGTTAACTCCAGGCATGGAATACTACTACCGCATCAAGACTGTTAGTAGCACTGATGTTGTCGGTCACTGGGGAAGCAGATCGAACTATGCTGCGGTTAGGCTCCCGGCCCTTATAGGCCTGCAAGCAGCGGTCAGCTCAGACTCGGGGGCGGTAACGTTCACTTGGACGAAACCGGCCGGTGATCTTGCCAGTTATGAGGTGTACCGCCGGGTAGCCATTCGAGGCCAAGCCTATACCAAAATCGGAGAAGCAACCACCACTTCGTACTCTGACCCGTCAACAGGCCTGATACCCGGCGCGGAGTATTACTACCGGGTGAAAGCGGTCAGCACTGCTGGAGCGGTAGGCAGCTGGGGAACCGGTAAGAACTATGCGCCGGTTGTGGCTCCCGCCGTAGGCGGCCTCAAAGCAGCTAATGCTTCTGGTGGCGTGGCAGTCACTTGGGTGAAACCTGCAGGTGACGTCGCCCGATACAAGGTGTACCGCCGGGTAGCAATCAATGGTCAGGCCTACGCCGAAATCGGTGAAACCACGGTAGCTTCATATCTAGATCAATCCACAGACTTAGTACCGGGTACCGAGTACTATTACCGAGTTAAACCAGTCGGCACCAACGGTGTAGTTGGCGGCTGGGGGCCAGGCCCGAACTACGCCAGCATCAAATACCGCTGACAGAGGCTGGGCTTGCAGTTCGCCCGGATCTTATGTTGTTTAGATGCAAGCCCGTAGGTGCTTGTTGTCGATCGGGCATAAGTTGTGCGCGGGCGTGACCTAGGTGCTGCAGGTGCTCGCTGGCCATACAACATTGTCGTCAACGGTATGCCCCGGTGTCTTGGATGTCGCGAAGGGAGCCGGTCATCGTGCGGGTTAGTGGCTTCGGCGAAGAGTCTGTTAATCTCATGGCGTGATGGCTTGGCTGTGGCGGTTGGGTTGTGGCTGATCTCGGGGTCGGGGTATGCCCTGACTGGTACGGGTACTTCGGAGGCGGCGGCTACTTCAGGTAGTGCGGTAGATGCAGCAGCCGTTACGGACACCTCGGATGTCCTAGCTGTTTCGGACGGTTCGCAGGATGAGCTGGCTGTTGGGGTGGTTGAGTCTGCGGGTTCGGGGGGTCTTGTGGTGGAGTCGTATGCGCGTGATTATTCGGTTTCGGTTGATGAGGCTGGGCGGCGTTTGGGTCGGATCGCTTTGTTGCAGGAGGTGATGGGTTCGATCCGAGTGTTCGAGGGTTGCTGGTTGGGGGATTGATCATGGCGAGGATTTTGGGGCGTGGGTGTGGTTGGCCGGTGACGATCAGCCGGGCGTGGAGGCGGCGCGGGTTGCGGCCGCTTACGGTGATGTGGAGATTCGTACGGGTGCCGCGTATACGTATGAGGAGTTGCGGGCTGCTCAGGACCGGATTGATCCCGCGCTGGCGGCAGATGATCCTGAGATGAGCTCCAAGATTGCTGCGATGGTGGTCTATACGGGTATTGATATGGCAGCTAACAGTGTCTCGGTTGGCATTGATTCCGGTTCGGGGTCTGGTCGTTCCCGCCGCGACACTTCATCTGGGGTGGAGTCAGATGCTGAGGGGGGTTTCGCTGCTGAGACTGCTCGGTTTGATGAAGCGTTGCAGGAACATACGGGTGTTGGGGTGGTGATGGCTGACGCTACGGGGTTCGAAGAGAACGCGAACTTCAGGGCCGGAGAAGAGATGTGGACATGTACTGCTGGATTCGCGGCCCAACAGGCCGGGGGCACCTATGGGGTTCTCACCGCAGGCCACTGCGACGATTACCAGGCAATGCATGGGGTGTGGCTGTCTTTTGTGGTTGGAGATCTAGGACCCAGAGCAGACGCGCAGTTCCACCGGTTCCCGCTTGGTGCCTCCCTTCAGCTCACCAATGAGTACAAGTGCGGTGCTAAGGGAAGTTCCGTATGCAAGGTCACGGGAACTGCCAAACGAATCGACATGATGGGCTCCTATATCTGCAAGACCGGAAAAAACACTGGTGTCTCCTGTGGTGAAGTCACAGATATTTCAGCAACCCTACCGGAATCAACATGTCCCTGCCGCCTGGATTCAGGTATCAATATGTTGTGCGGGCTGTGGCGAGTGCAGTGTTGAGCGAGCCGAGTAATGACTATCAGATTGATGTGATAACGTTTAGTGGTCTTCGGGCTGAGGTTAGTGCGGATGGGGCTTGGGTTGATGTGAACTGGAAGCTTGACCCGCCTGCTACCAGTGTTGATGTGCAACATTTTGAGGTTCTTCGCCGCAAAGCATCAGAGACATCAGAGTCTAGCTATACAACTATCGGGCAGGGTGCGTGTTGCTCCTACCGTGATCGTATCGGTAGGAGGCTGCTTCCAGGGGAGGAATACCTATACCGGGTGAGACCCAAAAACCGCTATGGAGTGGTGGGCTCGTGGGGATCGAGTTCCGACTACACGACTGTGCAGGTACCGACCGCCAAGCCACGGGCACGGATTGCTGACCCCGGGACGCTTTTGGATTGGATCCCATTTAGTGGAGTGATCGTGTCCTGGGATGATCTCAAAGGTGAAGTGACCCACTTTAGTGTTTACCGCCGAGCAGCCGTCAAAGGACAACAATACGTTCGGGTGGCCACTATTCCTGCTAGTGACACAACCTTTTACGTTGATCGTGAAAGATTAACTCCAGGCGTCGAATACTATTATCGCCTGAAAGCGGTTAGCCGTCACCATGCTGAAGGTCATTGGGGAGGCAGATCAAATTACGCGGCAGTGAGAGTGCCCGCTCTGACTGGCCTGCAGGCCGAGGTGAGATCAGACTACGCGTCGGTAACGTTAAGCTGGGCGGAACCAGTCGGTGACGTCGCCGGTTATGAGGTGTATCGCCGGGCAGCGATTCGAGGCTTGCCCTATACCAAGATTGGTGACACGACAACGGCTTCATACTCTGACCCGTTGACTGGTCTGGTTCCTGGTGCGGAGTACTATTACCGGGTGAAAGCGGTCAGCGCTGCTGGTGTGGTTGGCAGCTGGGGAACCGGTAAGAACTACGCGCGGGTTGTGGCTCCCGCCGTAGGCGGCCTCAAAGCAGCTAATGCTTCTGGTGGCGTGGCAGTCACTTGGGTGAAACCTGCAGGTGACGTCGCCCGATACAAGGTGTACCGCCGGGTAGCCGTTCAAGGTCAGCCCTACACCAAGATCGGCGAAACCACAACAGCTTCGTATCTGGACCGATCCGCTAACCTGACACCGGGTACCGAGTACTACTACCGAGTCAAACCAGTCGGCGTCAACGGCGTGGTTGGCGGCTGGGGACCAGGCCCGAACTACGCCAACATCAACTACCGCTAAGACACCCACGGTGATTGGGGCCCTCCACAGTCGGAGGCGCCGAGGTGGACCCTGCCTCGATTCTCAAAAGACGCGCGTGCCGCGGAGCCCTAACGGGCCTGGGCGTACTTGATTTCTTCACTTGACCACCCGGCTTGTACTGTCTTACGGCGTGGTTGCATTGTTGTTGACGGTCGGGGTGTGGCTGTGGGCTGTGTCGGGAGAGGCCTCGGCAGGCACGGGTACTTCGGAGGCGGCGGCTGCTTCGGACGGTTCGGGAGAGCCAGCAGCCGTTACGGACACCTCGGAGGATGCTGAGGCCATCTCGTACGGTTCGCCAGCCGTTGTTGATGGTTCACAGGAAGAGCCAGCTGTTTCGGTGGTGGAGACAGCGGGTTCGGCGGGTTTTGTGGCGAAGTCGTATGCGCGGGATTATTCGGTTTCGGTTGGTGAGGCTGGGCGGCGCTTGAGCCGGATCGCCTTGTTGCAGAAGGTGATGGGCTCGATACGGGCGCTTGAGGCTTCGAGGGTTGCTGGTTGGGGGATCGACCATGGCGAAGATTTCGGGGCGTGGGTGTGGCTGGCCGGTGACGCAGGCCCCGGCGTGGAAGCAGCGCGGGTTGCAGACGCGCATGATGATGTGGAGATCCGCACTGGTGCTACCCACACCTATGAGGTGTTGCGGGCCGCTCAGGACCGGATTGATCCCACACTGGTTGAAGATGATCTTGAGCTCAGCTCCAAGATCGCCACGATGGTCGTCTCTACGGGTATTGATATGGCAGCCAACAGCGTCACGGTTGGTGTTGATTCCGGTTCGGGGTCTGCTCGTTCCCGCCGGGACGCCACATCTGGGGTGGAGTCAGATGCGGACGAGAGTTTCACGGCCGAAGCATCCATGTTGAGGGAGGTGTTGCAGGAGTACATGGGTGTTGGGGTGGAGATAATCGACGCTAGTGGATTCAGCAATACGGCAAACTTCCGGAGCGGGGAAGCGCTGTATACGTGTACGGCCGGGTTCGCAGCCAAACAGGTTGGAGGCCCCTACGGGATTCTCACCGCAGGCCACTGCGATGCCTACCAGATAATGCATAGGATGCGGTTGCCTTATGTGGTTGGAAGCGACGGAACCAGAGCTGATGCGCAGTTTCACCGGATCCCGTTTGGGTCCTCTCGTGAGCTTACCAATGACTACAAGTGCGGTGCGAACGCGGGCTCCGTATGCGAGGTAACGGGGACTGCCAAAAGGGTCGACATGATGGGCGAATATGTTTGTCACACCGGAAGGAATTCTGGTGTTTCATGTGGTGAAATAACAGACATTACATACTCCCCCTCCAAGTGGAAAGTGACGGCATGTAGGGATGAAGATGGAAACAAAGCGAAGTGTGAACCTGTGTTTGTCAAAGTTCACGGTCCGAAGTTGAGAGCCTGCAAAGGTGACAGCGGTAGTCCGGTCTATAACGCTGATGGTATCGCTTACGGGGTCACGAAAGGAATGAACACAGGAACGAAGTGCGACCGTAAGGGTGCAAACTTATACTTCTCCGCGATTGATGAGGTAGAGGACTTTCTTGATGTCAAGGTATTAACAGTTCCACCTTCAGCGCCGGGCGCTCCTCAGAACCTTCAAGGGCATCTCATGACCATGACTGCGGGTGGACTAAAGTTGACCTGGACACCATCCGAAGGTGCAACCGGGTATCTTGTATATCGACGGGTGAGTGGATCCGACAAGAATTATGAACTTATCGGCAGGCCGCGGAAACCTCGCTATGTTGATAGCTATGGCGGGTTATCTACTGGGTACAAGACACATTACATCGTGAAGGCTGCGACAAATGCAAAGGCAAGCGAGCCTAGCAATGACTTTCAAGTCAACACAATGACAACAAAAGAAATTCGTGCTGTGTTAAGTGCAGATGGATCACGGATTGATCTCAGTTGGAAGCCAACCCATCCCGATGGCAATGAAAACGACCAATTGTTTGAAATCTATCGTCGTAGAGTAGCGCCACGTACTGCTTATAACAGTATCGGAAGGGAGAAATGCTGCTCCGCTCATGACACTATTTCAGAATTGTTCCCCGCAGAATACGCATACCGAGTGAAGCCAATCAACACGCCTGACTTGATGGGTTCCTGGGGATCTAGTTCCAACTATGCTACGGTGCGGATACCAGTTACTCGGCCACATACGCGTCCTATTCTTGGAGATACCATACTGCCGGACTGGCCCTCGTTTCGTGGGGTTGTTGTATCCTGGGACAAACTATCCTGGGATAAGATCAAGGATCAGGTTGTGCTCTTCACTGTCCAGCGTCGAGCAGCAATAGAAGGGCAACCATATGCATGGATCGGTTCTATCAGAGCTGAGGAGAACATCTACTATGATTATCTTACTGAGTTAACGCCCGGCATGGAATACTACTACCGCATACATACTTTCGGTAATCCCGACGGGTGGACCAATCCACCGCTGTATGCATCTGTCCGAGTCCCAGCCTTAACTGATCTGCAGGCATCAATGAACCCAGACCCAACGATGGTAACGGTCACTTGGGCGGAGCCAATCGGTGATGTCGCCCGATATGAGGTGTATCGGCGGGCAGCAATTCAAGGCCAGCCCTACGCTAAGATCGGTCAAACAGAAACGGGTTCGTATTCTGACCCGTCAACTGGCCTGATACCCGGTGTTGAGTACTACTACAGGGTGAAAGCAGTCGGAACCAGCGGGCTAGCTGGCAGCTGGGGGCCCGGCTCAAACTACGCTCGGGTTGTGGCTCCTGCCGTAGGCGGCCTTGAAGCTGCGTCTGTTTCTGGTGGCGTATCAGTCTCCTGGACGGAACCGACCGGTGACGTCGCCGATTATGAGGTGTATCGCCGGGCAGCGATTCGAGGCTTGCCCTATACCAAGATTGGTGACACGACAACGGCTTCATACTCTGACCCGTTGACTGGTCTGGTTCCTGGTGTTGAGTACTATTACCGGGTGAAAGCGGTCAGCGCTGCTGGTGTGGTTGGCAGCTGGGGAACCGGCAAGAACTATGCGAGTGTTGTGGCTCCTGCTGTAGGCGGAATCAAAGCAACCGCTGTTTCTGGTGGCATATCAGTCACCTGGACGCAACCAGCAGGTGATATCGCCCGTTATGAGGTGTATCGCCGGGTAGCCGTTCAAGGCCAGCCCTACACCAAGATCGGAGAAACCACAACCGCTCCGTACCTGGACCGCTCAACTAACCTGACACCCCGCACCGAGTACTACTACCGAGTCAAGCCGGTCGGCGCGAACGGTGTGGTTGGCGGCTGGGGGCCAGGCCCGAACTACGCCAGCATTAGATTCCGCTAACCGACGCTGGAATTGCAGTTCGCCCGGATCTCAGCTTGTTCAGATACGCCGTAGGTACCGCCGGGTAGCCGTTCAAGGTAAAGCCTACGCCGAGATCGCTGAAACGACGGTAGTTCCGTATCTGGACCGATCTACTGGCCTGACATCTGGTACCGAGTACTATTACCGGGTGAAGCCGGTCGGCACGAGCGGCGTGGTTGGCGGCTGGGGGCCAGGCCCGAACTACGCGAGCATTAGATTCCGCTAACCGACACTGGCCTGCCCCGATTCTCAAGGCAATTTGTGTCTTTAAGTAGGTGTTTGCGTGTGTCGAGCCGGACGCGTTCATTGATTCCTACCCGGCTCATCAAAGTACTAGTATTGTTGTATGGTTGCTTGGTTGTTGGCGGTCGGAGTGTGGTTGTGGGCTGGGTCAGGAGAGGCCCTAGCCGACACGGGCGCTTCGGAGGCGGCGGCTAGTTCAGGTAGTTCGGCAGAGTCAGCAGCCGACACGGGCACCTCGGAGGATGCGGCTAGTTCGGATGGTTCGCCAGCCGTTGTTGATGGTTCGGGGGAGGTGTCGGCTGTTGGGGTGGTGGAGTCTGCGGGTTTGGCGGGTTTTGTGGCGGAGTCGTATGCGCGGGATTATTCGGTTTCGGTTGGTGAGGCTGGGCGGCGTTTGGGTCGGATCGGTTTGTTGCAGGAGGCCATGAGTTCAATCCGAGCGCTGGAAGGTTCAAGGGTTGCTGGTTGGGGGATCAATCATGGCGAGGATTTCGGGGCGTGGGTGTGGCTCGCCGGTGATACAGGCCCCGGTATCGAAGCAGCGAAAGTTGCGGCCGCGCATGATGATGTGAAGATCCGCACAGGCGCCACCCACACGTACGAAGAACTACAAGCCGCCCAGGACCGGATCGATCCCACACTGATCGAAGATGACCCCGAGACAAGTTCCAAGATCGCCGCGATGGTGGCCTACACGGGTATTGATATGGCAGCCAACAGCGTCAAGATTGCCATCGACCCAAATGCGGGGTCTGGTCGTTCCCGCCGCGACGCCACACCCCAGCTGGAGTCAGATACTGAGGGTTTCGCTGCGGAAGCAGCCGTGCTTGGCGACACACTGCAAGAACACACAGGTGTAGGAGTGACAGTGACCGACGCCTCAGGGTTCGCCAAGACGGCGAACTTTCGGGCTGGAGACGAAATGTCGGGTTGCACGGCTGGATTCGTAGCCAAACAGACCGGAGGTCCCTACGGACTCCTCACCGCAGGCCACTGTGAAAATCTCCAGATAATGCATAGAGAAATACTTCCTTTCGTGGTTGGACGTATCGGACCTAGGGCAGATGCACAGTTCCACCGGATTCCAGATGATTCTTCCGGTCGTCTCATCAATGACTACATAAGTCAGCTGTCCAATGACTACATCTGCGGAGCCGACGCGGACTCTGTGTGTGAGGTAACTGGTACTCGAGAACGAGCCGACATGATGGGCGCTTACGTCTGTCACACCGGAAAGAACTCTGGTGTCTCATGTGGTACAGTAGTCGACATCACCATAAGCCTAACACAATGGTTCAGATCGGGTGCCTCTTCATGTCGGAATAAGGATAACCGACGGACCAAATGTGCAAAAGTATTCGTTGAGACTCAAGGCCCTAATCAGAGATCCTGTCATGGCGACAGCGGCGGACCGTTCTATGATGCTGACGGCGTCGCCTACGGGATCCTAAGCGGATCAAATGGGCTTGATCGCTGCAAACTTAAAGGTCGGAGAGTACTATTCTCGGCGATAAAGGAAATTGAGGACTTTCTTGATGTCAGAGTTTTAACAAGTCCACTTCAGAGGCCTGGCGTTCCTCAAGACTTTCGGGGCTATCTCAGGATCAATACCAAGGCTGGAATAAAGTTGACTTGGACTGCTCCAGCCGGAGAGGTGTCTGCGTATCGGGTCTATCGTCGGTTCAGTGGATCCGAACTAGATTATGAATCTATTGCTACTACCAAGAAGACATCGTATCTTGATCCTAGTTCGGAGTTGACCCCAGGATTCAGATATGACTACATGGTGCGAGCGATAACCACCACGAGCCTTCCAAGTAGATACAGTCGTGAGATCCGAGTCGCTTCATTTGATATTGAAGATCTGAGTGCTGAAGTTAGTCTGCAAAGTTCAAGGAGTAGAAGTGGTGCAAGACTCAGTTGGAAAATCCCCTCCCCTGCCAAGGATGAGAACATTAGCCACTTTCGGATATATCGACGCGCGTTGGGATCAGGGCAAGGCTACAAACAAATCGGTCGAAGCGATTGCTGCGACTATCTTGACCCGATTTCAAGACTACGCCCCGGAGTCAAATATCTCTACCGTATTCGACCGGTAAATCAGCATGACGCGGTAGGTTCATGGGGATCTCGGTCCGACTATGCAGCTGCGCGAATACCATCGGCTAAGCCAAGGGCTCGGGTTGCTGACCCCGGCACTATACACAATGGGAAACTATTTCGTGGAGTCGTAGTATCGTGGAATGAGGTCAATACCGACGTAGCTAGCTACGAAGTATACCGCCGAGCAGCCGTAGCCGGGCATCCATATGAGCGGATTGTTACTATCGGTGAAACCGAATATTACGATCGTGAGGCTGGGTTAACCCCTGGCATGGAGTACTACTACCGCGTCAAGATCGTTGGCAGCGACGGTGTTGTCGGTCACTGGGGAAGCAGATCGAACTATGCCGCAGTTAGGCTCCCCGCACTGACCGGCCTGCAAGCATCGGTGGGCCCGGACTCGGCGTCGGTAACGTTCACTTGGTCGGAACCAACAGGTGATGTTGTCCGTTATGAGGTGTACCGCCGGGCGGCAATTCGAAGCCAGCCATACACAAGAATTGGCGAATCAACTATGGCCTCGTATACCGACCCGTCAACTGGCCTGGTTCCCGGCGCGGAGTACTATTACCGCGTGAAAGCAGTCAGCGCTGCTGGAGTGGTTGGCAGCTGGGGAACCGGCAAGAACTATGCGCGGGTTGTGGCTCCTGCCGTAGGCGGCCTTAAGGCAACCGCTGTTTCTGGTGGTGTGTCAGTTACTTGGGCGAAATCAGCCGGTGACGTCGCTGTATACAAGGTGTTTCGCCGGGTAGCTGTTCCAGGTCAAGCCTACGCTGAAATTGCTGAAACTACGGCAGCTCCGTATCTGGACCGATCTACTGGCCTCACACCTGGCACCGAGTACTACTACCGGGTGAAACCGGTCGGCGCGAATGGCGTGGTTGGTGGTTGGGGGCCTGGCCCGAACTACGCCAGCATCAAATACCGCTAACGGCCGCTAGGACTGTAGACCGCCCGGGTCTCAGCCGGTACGAATAATAATCTATATGTGCTTGGGAGAATCCGAAGATGAGGCATCGGGCATCTCCATGTCGGCATTTTGGACAAGTCGTTCGCCGACCTCGTCGAGGTTTCAGCCTCATAGATCCACCGGCTAGCCATATCGTCGGTCGAGCGGGCCCGGGATGGTCGCTTTCAGCGACGCCGGAGCTATCGGCGTCGCGGGCCTGCGTCTGTTCTGAGTGCCAGAGTCTGCCCGGAGCCGGATCGGTAACAAAATGTGCACGTGTGCTGGTGCAAGTGTGTGTTGATGCAGCCGTCCGACTGATTCTATTTTGTTGCAACACAGACACACAAATAGTGACACGCATACACACAATTAGTGACACGCTCTGCCTGCTACCTGCGCGACGATATGGAGCCGTTTCAGTTGCCTCGCTGAGAGGTTCCGCAATGTGGAAATCGCTGTTGACCATGCGGGGTTTCTTGATCCATATCCGATACTGAGGTGTTGGAGGCGCTGGCGAGGTATGAAAGCATCGTCGCCAACCTCAGGACCTGGGTCTTGGATCTCGCAATGGATTACCTTGATCAGCCACCAACACGCTGAATCGCGCCTTCGGCGAAGCGCTCGCTAATATCTTGACGTGATGACATGGCTGTTAGCGGTTGGGTTGTGGCTGATCTCCGGGTCAGGGGAGGCCTTGGCCGGTACGGGCACTTCGGATGCCCTGGCGGGTTCGGACACTTCGGAGGGAGGCTAGTTCAGGCAGTTCGGGAGAGACAGCAGTCGTTGCGGACACCTCGGAGGAGGAGGCGGCTGGTTCGGAGGTGGCGGCTGTTGGGGAGGTTGAGTCTGCGGGTTCGGCGGATTCTGTGGCGGACTCGTATGCGCGGGATTACTCGGTGACCGTTGGTGAGGCTGAGCGGCGCTTGAACCGGATCGCCTCGTTGCAGGAGGCCATCGGTTCGATCCGAGCGTTGGAGGGTTCAAGGGTTGCTGGTTGGGGGATTGGTCATGGCGAGAATTTCGGGGCGTGGGTGTGGCTGGCTGGTGATGAACAGCCGAGTGATGAGGCGGCGCTGGTTGCGGCCGCGCATGATGATGTGGAGATCCGCACCGGCGCCACCCACACGTATGAAGAACTACAAGCCGCCCAGGACCGGATTGATCCTGCACTGGTAGTAGATGACCCCGAGGTCAGCTCCAACATCGCGGCGATGGTGGTCTACACGGGTATTGATATGGCAGCCAACAGTGTCACGGTTGGCATTGACCCTGGTTCGGGGTCTGGTCGTTCCCGCCGGGACGTCACACCCGAGCAAGAGTCAGGTACGGAAGTGAGCTTCGCGGTTGAGGCAGCCGTGCTTGGGGACGCTCTGGGGGAACACACAGGGGTAGATATGGTGATGACCGATGCCAGCGGGTTCAGCAATACGGCTGAATTTAGGGGTGGAGAAGCAATGTATTGCACTGCTGGGTTCACAGCCAAACAGACCGGAGGCCCCTACGGAATCCTCACCGCAGGGCACTGCGACGACTACCAGACAATGCATAGGGTGCGGTTGCCTTTTGTGGTTGGACGTAAAGGAACAAGGGCAGATGCGCAGTTCCACCGGATCCCACATTATTTCTCCCATCGGATGACCAATGACTACGTCTGTGGTGCTAACGCGAACTCCGTATGCGAGGTAACAGGCACTGCCAAACGAATGGATATGATGGGCTCCTACATCTGTAAAACTGGGCGGAAGACTGGCGTTTCATGTGGTGAAGTCACAGACATTTCAATCAACCCAACAAGATGGTGGATCAATAGCGAAACGACATGTCTTGATAAAGATGGAAAAGACGCTCAATGTGAACCTGTATTCGTTAGAGTTATTGGTAGGAGTCTGAAAGGCTGTGTTGGAGACAGTGGTGGACCATTCTACGACGCTGATGGCATCGCCTATGGGATTCTCAAAGGCACCACCAGGGGACTTGAATGTAACTATAAGGGTCAGAAGAGCGCGATTTTTTCGGTGGTTGAGGAGATAGAGGACTTTCTTGATGTTAAGGTCTTGACTGCACCTCCTAGGCCGCCAAGCGCACCTCAGGATCTCATGGGTAGCCTCAGAACTAAGACCAGGCCTGGGATAAGATTGACTTGGAACGAGCCCGCCGAAGGAGCCTTCTCGTATCGTGTCTATCGCCGTTTGAGTGGATCCGGCGGAGATTTCAAGCTGATTGCTAGGGCGTACACGCCATCCTATCTTGACCCTCAGCCAGGGTTGCTATCTGGATTCAACTATGAGTACAAGGTTCAAGCGGTAAACAATCTATACCTTAGAAGCAAGTTCAGTCGTACGATCGAAGTCTCTGTTATTGGTGTCAAAGGACTTCATGCTAAGGCCAGTTGGAAAGGACCAAGTAATCAAAGAGGCATGAGTATCAGTTGGCGACTCTCTTCGTTGCCCCAATCTACACACGATAGCGATACAAATCTTGATATCAGTCTCACGGATAACACTAATGCGAAGATCACACACTTTCGAGTCTATCGACGCTCAATAGGATCAGGGGATGTCTATCAACAAATCGGAGAGAGCAGTTGCTGTGACTATCTTGACCCGATTTCAGGGCTTCGCCCTGGAGTCAAATATCTCTACCGAGTAAGACCGGTCTATCAGCATGGATTGGAAGGCTCGTGGGGATCTAAATCCGATTATGCTGCTGTGCGAGCGCCAACTGTTAAACCAAAGGCTCGGGTTGCTGACCCCGGGACTGCACACAATGGGAAACTATTTCGTGGAGTCGTAGTATCCTGGAACAAGGTCAATACCGACGTAGCCAACTACGAAGTGCACCGGCGAGCAGCCGTAGCCGGGCAACCATACGAGCGGATTGCTACTATCAGTGAGACAGAATATTACGATCCTGAAGCTGGATTAACCCCCGGCATGGAATACTACTACCGCGTCAAGACAGTTCGTAACAACGGTGCCGTCGGTCACTGGGGAAGCAGATCGAACTATGCGGCAGTGAAGCTCCCGGCACTTACTGGCCTGCAAGCATCGGTGAGTTCAGACTCAGGATCTGTGTCGTTCATTTGGTCGGAACCAGTCGGTGATGTTGCCGGTTATGAGGTGTACCGCCGGGCAGCGATTCATGGCCAGCCTTATACCAAGATCGGTGACACGACAACGGCTTCGTATTCTGACCCATCAACTGGCCTTGTTCCTGGTGCGGAGTACTACTATCGAGTGAAAGCGGCCAGCGCTGCTGGAGCGGTAGGCAGCTGGGGGTCAGGTCAGAATTATGCGCGGGTTGTGGCCCCCGCCGTAGGCGGATTCAAAGCAACCGCTGTTTCTGGAGGTGTATCGGTTACTTGGGCGAAATCAGCCGGTGACGTCGCTGTGTACAAGGTGTATCGCCGGGTAGCCGTTCAAGGCCAACCCTACGCCGAGATCGCTGAAACGGCGGCAGTTCCGTATCTGGATCAATCTACTGGTCTGACACCGGGTACCGAGTACTACTACCGGGTGAAACCAGTCGGCACCAACGGCGTGGTTGGCGGATGGGGGCCTGGCCCGAACTACGCCAGCATCAGATACCGCTAACAGACGCTAGGCCTGCAGTTCGCCCGGACCTCAGCTTGTTCATATGCAAGCCGTGGGTTGCTTGTTGGCGATCCGGAATAAGTTGTGCATGTGCGTGGAACCAGGTGCTAAAGGTGCTCGCTTGGTCACACAACATTGTTGACAAAAGTTACGCCCCAGTGTCTTGCATGTCGTAAGGGAGCCGGTCATCGTGCCGATAGTGGCTTCGGCAGAGCGTCTATTATTCTCATGGCGTGGTTGCTTTGTTGTTGACGGTCGGGTTGTGGCTGTGGGCTGTTTCGGGAGATCCCCTGGCTGGCACGGGTACTTTAGAGGCGGCGGCTAGTTCCGACGGTTCGGGAGTAGCAGCAGCCGGTACGGACACCTCGGAGGATGCGGCGGCTTTCTCGCACGGTTCACAGGAGGAGGCTCTTGGGGACGGTTCGCAAGATGAGCTGGCTGTTGGGGTGGTCGGATCTGCGAGTTCGGGGGTTTTGTGGCGGAGTCGTATGCGCGGGATTATTCGGTTTCGATTGGTGAGGCTGGGCGGCGTTTGAACCAAATCGGTTTGTTGCAGAAGGTGATGGGTTCGATCCGAGCGTTGGAGGGTCCGAGGGTTGCTGGTTGGGGGATTGATCATGGCGAGGATTTCGGGGCGTGGGTGTGGCTCACCGGTGACGATCAGCCGAGCGTGGAGGCGTCGCGGGTTGCGGCCGCGTATGATGATGTGGAGATCCGTACTGGTGCCGTGCATACGTATGTGGAGTTGCGGGCTGCTCAGGACCGGATTTGATCCCGCACTGGTTGAAGATGATCCTGAGGTCAGCTCCAAGATCGCTGCGATGGTGGTCTACACGGGTATTGATATGGCAGCCAACAGCGTCAAGATTGGTATTGACCCAGGTTCGGGGTCTGGTCGTTCCCGCCGCGACGCCACACCCGGGGTTAAACCAGATACGGAGGGTTTCGCTGCCGAAGCAGCCCTACTTGGCGAAGCACTGAAAAGACACTCGGGTATAGGAGTTACAGTGACCGACGCCTCAGGGTTCGCCAAGACAGCGAACTTCAGGGCTGGAGACCCAATGTGGGGTTGTACGGCCGGGTTCGCGGCCAAACAGGTCGGAGGACCTTACGGACTCCTCACCGCAGGCCACTGCATGAACGACCAGTTTATGCAGTGGCGAAACACTTCCGTTGGTGGGCGGAGGTGAAGGACCCAGAGCAGATGCCCAATTCAACCAGATCCCACTTGGTTCCTCACGTCAGCTCACCAATGACTACAAGTGCGGTGCCAAGGGAGGTTCGGTATGTAAGGTCACGGGAACCGCCAAACGAGCCGACATGATGGGTGAATATGTCTGCCACACCGGAAAGAATTCTGGCGTCTCATGTGGTGAAATAACCGACATTACCCTTGGCAAAAAGAGGCGTCCAGCTAAACTGGACACTAATCCCACCCCTCAACCGTGATCAGGTCAAGTTCTTTCGGATATATCGACGCGAAGTGGGATCAGGGCAAGGCTACGAAAAAGTAGGATGGAATCTGTGTTGTGACTATCTTGACCCGATTTCGGGTCTACGCCCCGGGGCAGAATATTTGTATCGAGTAAGACCGATAAGTTGGTATCAAGACGCCGGTTCGTGGGGTTCTCGCTCCGATTATGCGGCTGTACGAGTACCAACTGCTAAACCACGGGCACAGGTTGTTGCGCCCGGGATTGGACTCAACGGGGAAGTATTTCGTGGAGTCGTAGTATCGTGGAACAAGGTTGAAGCCGACGCAGCCAGCTACGAGATATACCGGCGAGCAGCTGTGGCTGGGCAACCATATGAGCGGATCGCTACTACCAGTGAGACCGAATATTATGATCCTGAGGATGGGTTAACCCCAGGCATGCAATACTACTACCGCATCAAGACCATTAGCAGCACTGGTGTTATCGGTCACTGGGGGAGTAGATCGAACTATGCCCCAGTTAGGCTTCCCGCTTTGACCGGCCTGCAAGCAGCGGTGAACGCAGACTCAGCGTCGGTGACGTTCACTTGGGCGAAACCGGCCGGTGACATTGTTGGTTATGAGGTGTATCGCCGGGCAGCAATAAAGGGCCATGCCTACACCAAGATCGGTGACACGACAATAGCTTCGTATTCTGACCCGGCTGCTGGTCTGGTTCCCGGTGCGGAGTACTACTACCGGGTGAAAGCAGTCAGCGCTGCTGGTGCGGTAGGCAGCTGGGGAACCGGCAAGAACTACGGACGGGTTGTGGCTCCTGCTGTGGGCGGACTTGATGCAACCGCTGTTTCTGGTGGCGTGTCAGTCACTTGGGCGCAATCAGCAGGTGACGTTGCTCGATACAACGTGTACCGCCGGGTAGCAATCAATGGTCAGGCCTACACCAAGATCGCGGAAACGACAACCGCTTCATATCTGGATCTATCTACTGGCCTGACACCGGGGACCGAGTACTACTACCGAGTCAAACCAGTCGGCGCGAACGGCGTGGTTGGCGGCTGGGGGCCAGGCCCGAACTACGCCAGCATCAAATACCGCTAACAGCCGCTAGGACTGCATACCGCCCGGGTCTCAGCCCGTACGAACAAAAGCTACGTGTGCTTAGAAGAATCCGAAGATGAGGCATCGGGCATCTCCACGTAGCCAAGACACACAAATAATGGCACGCTCTGCCTGTTATCTGCGCGATGAAATCGGACCCGTTCGACTGCCGCGCTGAGGGGTTCCGCGATGTGGAAATCGCTGTTGACCATGCGGAGATAGTTGATGCCATAACCGACACTGAGGTGTTGGAAGCGCTGGCGGGCACGAAAACATCGTCGCCAACCTCAGGACATGTGTCTTTGATCTCGCAATGGATTTACCTTGATCAGCCATCAACGCGCTTAGTTTCGCCTTCGGCGAAGTGTTCGCTATTCTTCTGACTTGATGGCTTGGCTGTTGACGGTTGGATTGTGGCTGATCTCCGGGTCAGGAGAAGCCCTAGTTGACACGGGCACTTCAGAAGCGGCGGCTGTTTCGGAGACGTCGGAGGATGCGGCGGCTATTTCGGACGGTTCGCAGGATGAGCTAGCTGTTGGGGTGGTCGGATCTGCAGGTTCGGGGGGTTTTGTGGCGGAGTCGTATGCGCGGGATTATTCGGTTTCGGTTGATGAGGCTGGGCGGCGTTTGAACCGGATCGGTTTGTTGCAGGAGGTGATGGGTTCGATCCGAGCGTTGGAGGGTTCCAGGGTTGCTGGCTGGGGGATTGATCATGGCGAGGATTTCGGGGCGTGGGTGTGGCTGGCGGGTGACCAACAGCCGGGCGTGGAGGCGGCGCGGGTTGCGGCCTCGCATGATGATGTGGAGATCCGTACGGGTGCCGCTCACACGTATGAAGAGCTACGGGTTGCTCAGGACCGGATTGATCCCGCACTGATAACAGATGATCCCGAGACCAGCTCCATGGTCGCCGCGATGGTGGTCTACACGGGTGTCGATATGGCAGCCAACAGCGTCAAGATTGGCATCGACTCAGATGCGGGGTCTGGTCGTTCCCGCCGCGACGCCACACCCCAGCAGGAGTCAGATACTGAGGGTTTCGCTGCCGAAGCAGCCCTACTTGGCGAAGCACTGCAGAAACACACGGGTATAGAAGTGACAGTGACCGACGCTTCAGGGTTCGCCAAGACTGCGAACTTCAGGGCTGGAAATGCAATGACACCGTGCACGGCTGGGTTCGCGGCTAAACAAGTCGGAGGTCCTTACGGACTCCTCACCGCAGGCCACTGTTCAAATCTCCATGTAATGCATGGCGAAATACTTCCGTTTGTGGTCGGAGGTAAGGGTCCCAGAGCGGATGCGCAGCTACACCAGATCCCGCTTGGTTCCTCCCGTCAGCTCACCAATGACTATGTCTGCGGCGCCGAGTCGGACTCCGTGTGTGAGGTAACCGGCACCCAAGACAGAACCGATATGATGGGTGACTATGTTTGTCACACCGGAAAGAATTCTGGTGTCTCATGTGGTGAAGTAACTGACATTACCATAAGGCTAACATTATGGTATGCCGATGGATCGGGTGCATGTGAGGATAAAGACGGAAACGGGGTGGCTTGTGAAAGAGTATTCGTTGAGGCTCATGGACCGAATATGGAAGTATGCGTGGGTGACAGCGGCGGACCAGTCTATGACGCTAACGGTATCGCCTACGGGATCGTCACAGCTGGAAGCGGATCCTGTGGTCAAAAGAATCTCTATATTATCTTTTCTGTAGTTAAGGAGATCGAAAGCTATCTCTCCGTCAAGGTATTGACGGAACCTGTTACAGCACCGGGCGCCGCGCCTCAGAACCTGACAGCGTTCTTAACGTACGATCCAGAGAGCGACTACCGAACAAACTTGAAGTTGACTTGGAATCCGGTTGACGATGCAGCGGGATATAGTGTTTATCGGCGTGTAAGTGAATCAGGTAGTGAATATGAGCATATAGGTTCTGCACTGCAACCAACCTATTTTGATCCAGTTGTGGACAGTTCTTATCCTGATGGAATGCCTCATAAGTTGATAGTAGCAGGCCACAAGTATCAATATATTGTGCGGGCGAATAATGCAAATCATCTGAGCGAACCTAGCAGTGACTTGCATGTCAATTTATTAGCTACCAAAGATCTACGGGCTAAGACTCATTTGGAAGCACCCGTGTCTGATAGAGGTGTCCAACTAGACTGGAAACTGATCCCACCCTTCAACTATGCCCATGTCAAGTTTTTTCGGATATATCGACGCGAAGTGGGATCAGGGCAAGGCTACGAAAGGGTAGGATGGAAAACGGTAGGATGGAATAAATGTTGTGACTATCTTGACCCGATTTCGGGTCTACGCCCCGGGGCAGAATACTTGTATCGAATCAAACCAATAAGTTGGAATTACGATGTCGGTTCGTGGGGATCTCGCTCCGACTATGCGGCTGTGCGAGTACCAACTGCTAAGCCAAGGGCTCGGGTTGCTGACCCCGGGACTGCACACAATGGGAGACTATTTCGCGGAATCGTAGTATCGTGGAACGAGGTTGAAGCCGACGCAGCCAGCTACGAGATATACCGGCGAGCAGCTGTGGCCGGGCATCCATATGAGCGGATCGCTACTATCGGTGAGACTGAATATTATGATCGTGAGGCTGGGTTGACTTCCGGCGTTGAATACTACTACCGTATCAAGCCTGTTAGTAGCGCTGGTGTTGTCGGTCACTGGGGGAGCAGATCAAACTACGCCGCAGTTAGGCTTCCCGCTCTGACCGGGCTGCAAGCAGCGGTGAGATCGGATTCGGCGTCGGTGACGTTCACTTGGGCGAAACCAGTCGGTGATGTCGCCCGATATGAGGTGTACCGCCGGGCAGCAATTCAAGGCCAGCCCTACACTAGGATCGTTGACACAACCACAGCTTCGTACTCTGACCCATTGACCGGCTTGGTACCCGGCGCGGAGTACTATTACCGGGTGAAGGCGGTCAGCGCTTCTGGTGCGGTTGGGGGTTGGGGAACCGGCAAGAACTATGCGCGGGTTGTGGCACCCGCCGTAGGCGGCCTTGAAGCCGTGTCTGTTTCTGGTGGCGTGTCAGTTACTTGGGAGCAATCAGCTGGTGACGTCGCCCGATTCAAGGTGTATCGCCGGGTAGCCGTTCAAGGCCAGCTCTACGCCGAGATCGCTGAAACGACGGCAGCTTCGTATCTGGATCGATCCGCTGGCCTGGTGGTGGGTACCGAGTACTACTACCGAGTCAAACCGGTCGGCGTCAACGGCGTGGTTGGCGGCTGGGGACCAGGCCCGAACTACGCCAGCATCAAATACCGCTAACCAAATCAAATACCGCTAACAGAACACTCGGCCCTACCCCGATTCTCAAGGTAGGTTGTGTTCTCGCAGGCGTGCGCGTCCCGCGAAGCCTAACGGGCCTAGGTGTACTTGATTCTCTATCGGGCCACCCGGCTTGCTAACCTTGTCCGATGGTTGCATTGTTGTTGACGGTTGGGTTGTGGTTGTGGCCTGGGTCAGGAGAGGCCATAGCCGACATTGGAATTTCAGAAACGGCGGCTAGTTCAGGCAGTTCGAGAGAGGCAGCAGCTGTTTCGGACATCTCGGAGGCTGTGGCGGCTAGTTCGGACGCTTCGGAAGAGGACGCGGGTGTTGAGACAGCGACGCCGGGGGCGCCTCAGAATCTTGTAGGCCGCTTCAAAGCTCTAGCGGGTGGTGAGGAGTTGACGAGCGGTCTGAACTTGACGAGCGGTGAGGAGTTGACGAGCGGTGTGGAGTTGACTTGGACACCCGTTGGAGGCGCTGTGGAGTACAATGTCTATAGGCGCGTAAGTAGGTCCGGCACAGAATATAGACTTATTGGTACAACTTGGCGGACATCTTATGTTGATCGTCATCATTTTCTGCCGCCTGGGTTCAGGTATCAATATATTGTGCGGGCTACGGCGGGTTCATTGTTGAGTGAACCTAGTAATGACTTTCAAATTGATGTATTGACATTCAGAGATCTTCGTGCTGAAATTAGTGCGGATGGGAATTGGGTTGATCTCAGCTGGAAGCTTGACCCGCCCGCTACCAATGTTGACGTACTACATTTCGACATCTTTCGCCGCAAAGCATCAGAACCTAGTTACGATCATATCGGATGGAATGTGTGTTGCTCCTACCGTGATCGTATTGGTATAGAGCCTCTTCCAGGGGCCGAATACGTATACCGGGTGAGACCAACAAACCGATATGGAGTGGTGGGCTCGTGGGGATCTAGTTCTCACTATACAGCTGTGCAAGTGCCACCACTGGCTGTTCCTGGGAATCTTGTAGGCCACTTCAAAGTTCCAGTGGGTGGTGAGGAGTGGACGAGAGGTGTGGAGTTGACTTGGACACCCGTTGGAGGCGCTGTGGAGTACAATGTCTATAGGCGCGTAAGTAGGTCCGGCACAGAATATAGACTTATTGGTACAACTTGGCGGACATCTTATGTTGATCGTCATCATTTTCTGCCGCCTGGGTTCAGGTATCAATATATTGTGCGGGCTACGGCGGGTTCGTTGTTGAGTGAACCTAGTAATGACTTTCAAATTGATGTATTGACATTCAGAGATCTTCGTGCTGAAATTAGTGCGGATGGGAATTGGGTTGATCTCAGCTGGAAGCTTGACCCGCCCGCTACCAATGTTGACGTACTACATTTCGACATCTTTCGCCGCAAGACGTCAGAACCTAGTTACAAGATTATCGAAAAGAGTGCTTGTTGCTCCTACCGTGATCGTATTGGTATAGAGCCTCTTCCAGGGGCCGAATACGTATACCGGGTGAGACCAACAAATCGATATGGAGTGGTAGGCTCATCGGGAACTAGTTCCGACTATACGACTGTGCAAATTCCGACTAGTAAGCCACGGGCACGGATTGTTGACCATGGGGAGGCTATTCTTGGGAGATCATTTCCTGGAGTCTTCTTATCCTGGGACGATGTCAAGGGAGAAGTGACCTATTATGAGATCTTTCGCCGAGCGGCCGTGGAAGGACAAGAATATAAGTGGGTCGGGACGAATTTTTCTGATGATACTACCTACTATGATCGTCTTGGTCGGCTAACTCCGGGCGTGGAGTACTACTACCGAATAAAGACGATTCATCGTGACCATGCTACCGGTTATTGGGGAGGTAGATCTAACTATGCGGTTGTGAGAGTCCCAGCCCTTACAGGGCTGCGGGCATCGGTGAGCAAGGATTTGGCGTCAATATGGGTCTCTTGGCCGGAACCAACCGGTGTTGTGGTCCGTTATGAGGTGTATCGACGGGCAGCTGTGAAAGGCCACGCCTACACCAAGATCGGTGACACGACAATGGCTCCTTATTCTGACCCGTCAATTGGTCTGGTTCCCGGCGCGGAGTATTATTATCGGGTGAAAGCAGTCAGCGCTACTGGTGCGGTTGGCAGCTGGGGGATGGGCAATAACTATGTAAGGGTTGTGGCTCCCGCTGTAGGGAACCTTAAAGCTGTCGCGGTTGGTGGTGGTGTGTCGGTGTCTTGGGAACAATCAGATGGTGATGTTGCTCGTTACAAGGTGTATCGACGGGCAGCTGTGAAAGGCCACGCTTACACTAAGATCGGTGAAACCACAACTGCTTCGTATCTAGATCAGTCCACAGACTTAGTGCCGGGTACCGAGTACTACTACCGAGTCAAACCAGTCGGCGCGAACGGCGTGATTGGCGGTTGGGGGCTAGGCCCGAACTACGCCAGCATCAAATACCGCTAGCAGACGCTGGGCTTGCAGTTCGCCCGGATCTCAGCTTGTTCAGATGCAAGCCGTGGGTGTTTGTTGGCGGTCCGGAATAAGTTGTGCATGTGCGTGGCCCAGGTGCTAAGGGTGCTCGCTCGGCCACACAACATTGTTGTCAAAGTTACGCCCCCAGTGTCTTGCATGTCGTAAGGGAGCCGGTAATCGTGCCGATAGTTGTTTCGGGCAAAGCGTCTATTATTCTCATGGCGTGCTTGCTTTGTTGTTCAGGGTCGGGATGTGGCTGTGGGCTGTTTCGGGAGATCCCCTGGCTGGCACGGGTACTGTAGAGGCGGCTGCTAGTTTGGACGGTTCGGGAGTAGCAGCAGCCGCTGTTTCGGACACCTCGGAGGATGCGGCGGCTGTTTCGTACGGTCCACAAGAGGAGGCTTTTGGGGACGGTTCGGCGGAGGCCGTTGTTTCGGTGGTGGGACCTGCGGGTTCGGCGGGTTTTGTGGCGGAGTCTTATGCGCGGGATTATTTGGTTTCGGTTGCTGAGGCTGGGCGGCGTTTGAACCGGATCGGTTTGTTGCAGGAGGTGATGGGTTCGATCCGGGTGTTGGAGGGTTCGAGGATTGCTGGCTGGGGGATTGATCATGGCGAAGATTTTGGGGCGTGGGTGTGGCTGGCGGGTGACGAACAGCCGAGCGTGAAGGCGTCGCGGGTTGCGGCCGCGCATGATGATGTGGAGATCCGTACGGGTGCTACCCATACGTATGAGGAGTTACGGGCTGCGCAGGACCGGATTGATCCCGCACTGATAACAGATGGCCCTGAGGTCAGGTCCAAGATCGCTGCGATAGTGGTCTACACGGGTGTTGATATGGCAGCCAACAGCGTCAAGATTGGTATCGACGCAGATTCGGGGTCTGGTCGTTCGCGCCGCGACGCCACACCCCAGCAAGAGTCGGATGCTGAGGCCGGTTTCGCTGCCGAAGCAGCCCTACTTGGTGAAGCACTGAAGGAACACACGGGTGTAGGAGTGACAGTGACCGACGCTTCAGGGTTCGCCAAGACGGCGAACTTCAGGGCTGGAGATGCAATGACACCGTGCACGGCTGGGTTCGCGGCTAAACAGGTTGGAGGTCCTTACGGACTCCTCACCGCAGGCCACTGTTCAAATCTCCATGTCATGCATGGCGAAATACTTCCTTTCGTGGTTGGAGGTAAAGGTCCCAGAGCAGATGCCCAGCTACACCGGATCCCGCTTGGGTCTGCCCGTCAGCTCACCAATGACTATGTCTGCGGCGCCGAGGCGGACTCCGTGTGTGAAGTAACAGGAACTGCCAAACGAGCCGACATGATGGGTGACTATGTTTGTCACACCGGACAGAATTCTGGTGTCTCATGTGGTGAAGTAACCGACATTACCATACGCCTAGCATTATGGTATGCTGACGGATCGAGTACATGCGAGGATAAAGACGGAAACGGGGTTTTATGTGAAAGAGTATTCGTTGAGGCTCATGGACCGAATACGGAGGTATGCCCAGGTGACAGCGGCGGACCAGTCTATGACACTAACGGTGTCGCCTACGGGATCCTCACCGCAGGAAACGGATCCTGCGGTCAAAAGGGTCTTTATATTATATTTTCTGTTGTTAAGGAGATTGAAAGTTATCTCAACGTCAAGGTTTTGACGGAACCTGTTACAGCACCGGGCGCCGCGCCTCAGAACCTGACAGGCTCCTTAGCGCACGATCCAGGGATTGACTCCCGTGTAAATTTAGAGTTGACTTGGAATCCAGTTGATGATGCAGCGGGATATAGTGTTTATCGGCGCCTAAGTGGATCAGGTAGTGAATATGAGCAAATTGGTTCTGCACTGCACCCAACCTACCTTGATCCAGTCTCGAAGAACTCTGATCCTGATGAAATGGCTCATAAGTTGATAGTAGCAGGCCATAAGTATCAATATATTGTGCGGGCGAATAATGCTAACCATCTGAGCGAACCTAGCAGTGACTTGTATATCAATATACGGGCTGCCAAAGATCTACAGGCTAAGACTAATTTGGAAGCACCATTGTCTGATAGAGGTGTCCAATTAAGCTGGAAACTAATCCCATATTTTGGCTATAGATATGTAAAGTACTTTCGGATATATCGACGCGAAGTGGGATCTGGGCAAGGCTACAAAAGAGTGGGGTGGAATAAGTGTTGTGAATATATTGACCCGATTTCGGGGCTACGCCCTGGCGTAGAATACTTGTATCGCATAAGGCCGATAAGTTGGGATTATGATGTCGGTTCGTGGGGATCTAGCTCCGACTATGTGGCTGTGCGAGTACCATCTGCTAAGCCAAAGGCTCGGGTTGCTGACCCCGGGACTATACACAATGGGAAACTATTTCGCGGAGTCGTAGTATCGTGGAATGAGGTTGAAGCTGACGTAGCTAGCTATGAGGTGTACCGGCGGGCAGCTGTGGCCGGGCATCCATACGAGCGGATCGCTACTATCAGTGACACCGAATATTATGATCCTGAGGCTGGGTTAACTCCTGGTATGGAATACTACTACCGCATCAAGACCGTTAGTAAAACCGGTGTTTTCGGTCACTGGGGAGGCAGATCAAACTATGCCCCAGTAAGGCTCCCCGCCCTGACCGGCCTGCAGGCAGCGGTGAGCCAGGACTCGGCGTCTGTATCGTTCACTTGGACGAAACCAGCCGGTGACGTGACCCGATATCACGTGTACCGCCGGGCAGCAATTCGCGGCCAGCTCTACACCAAGATCGGTGAAACAGCTACGACTTCGTATTCTGACCCATCGACTGGCTTGGTTCCCGGCGCCGAGTACTATTTCCGGGTGAAAACGGTCAGCGCTGCTGGAGCGGTTGGCAGCTGGGGGACCGGCAAAAACTACGCGCGGGCGGTGGCTCCCGCCGTAGGCGGACTCAAAGCAACCGCTGCTTCTGGTGGTGTATCAGTCACCTGGGCGAAACCAACCGGCGACGTTGACCGATACAAGGTGTACCGCCGGGTAGCCGTTCAAGGCCAAGCCTACGCCGAAATCGCCGAAACGACGGCGGCTCCGTATCTGGACCGCTCAGCTGGCCTGACACCGGGTACCGAGTACTATTACCGGGTGAAACCTGTCGGCGCGAACGGCGTGGTTGGCGGCTGGGGGCCAGGCCCGAACTATGCCAGCGTCAAATACCGCTAATTGACATTTGGCCTTGCCCCGATCAATTCTCAAGGCAGGCGTGGATCTTGAGGCAGGCGTGCGCGGAGGCTTAGGGGCCTAGGAGTACTTTGATTTCTCCACTTGACGCTGAGGCTTGCCCTGTGACCGCGGAAGCAGGCGTCACCCCTGGTGCCAAGCCTGGCGAACGTGATTCCCAACCGGGCCACTCGGTTTGTTAGTCTTGTCGCGTGGTTGCTTGGCTGGTGGCGGTCGGGATGTGGTTGTGGGCTGGGTCAGCAGAAGCCTCGGCTATCACGGGTACTTCGGAGACGGAGGCTAGTTCAGGCAGTTCGGGAGAGCCAGCAGCCGTTACGGACACCTCGGAGGATGAGACTGTTTCGGATGGTTCGGGGGAGGAGGCTATTGCTGATGGTTCGCAGGATGAGCTGGCAGCTGGGGTGGTTGAGTCGGAGGGTTCGGCAGGTTTTGTGGCGGAGTCGTATGCGCGTGATTATTCGGTGAGCGTTGAGGAGGCTGGGAGGCGTTTGAGCCGGATCGCCTCGTTACAGGAGGCCATGGGCTCAATCCGAGCACTGGAGGGCTCCAGGGTTGCTGGCTGGGGTATCAACCATGGAAACGATTTCGGGGCGTGGGTATGGCTGGCTGGTGAAGAAGCCCCCGGCGTAGAAGCAGCGCGGGTTGCGGCCGCGCACGATGACGTGGAGATCCGCACCGGCGCCAACCACACGTACGAAGAACTACAAGCCGCCCAGGACCAGATCAACCCCATGCAGATCAAAGGTGACCCTGAGATCAGATCCAAGATCGCCGCGATGGTGGTCTACACGGGTATTGATATGACAGCTAACAGCGTCAAGATTGCCATCGATCCCGGGTTGGGGTCTGGTCGTTCCCGCCGCGACGCCACACCCCAGCAAGCGTCAATTACTGAAGGTGTCGCTGCCGAAGCAGCTCTACTTGGCGAAGCACTGCAAGAACACACAGGTGTAGGGGTGACGCTGACTGACGCAACAGGGTTCGCCAAGACAGCGAACTTCAGAGCCGGACAATCAATTACCACATGCACGGCAGGATTTGCAGCCAAAAAGGTCGGAGGACCCTACGGGGTCCTTACCGCAGGCCACTGCAACGACTATCAGAGACTTCATGGCCAGGTGCTGCCATTTGTGGTTGGAGGTCAAGGACCCAGAGCCGATGCGCAGTTCCATAGCGTCCCATTTGGTTCCCCTCTCTGGCTTACGAATGAATACATCTGCGGGGCTGACGCGGACGCTGTGTGTGGAGTAACTGGAACTAGAGAACGAACCGAAATGATGGGCGCTTATGTCTGCAAGACTGGAAAGGTAACGGGTGTCTCTTGTGGTGAAGTAACCGACATCACAATCAGTTTAGCAGAATGGCTTGCCGATGGTGCGAATGCATGTCAAGACAAAGATGGAAATAGGATAACATGCGAAAATGTATTCGTAGAGGTCCAGGGTCCGAGCCTGAGTGTCTGTTCGGGTGATAGTGGCGCACCAGTGTATGACGCTAACGGCGTCGCTTACGGGATTCTAGGAGGATCAAATGGGGGTCGGGTACCTTGTGGCTATGAGGGTGTACGGGCGCTCTTTACAGCGATCAAGGAGGCAGAGGATTATCTTGGTGTAAGGGTGTTGACGGCTACACCTTCGCTGCCTAGCGTGCCCCAGAACCTTGAAGGGCGCCTCAGGACCGATACAGCGGGAGTTCTAGAGTTGACCTGGGAACCAGTTGAAGATGCAATGCGATATAACGTATATCGGCTGATAAGAGGACTCGGTCTAGATTACGAGCTTATTGGTACTCCACGGCTACCCCGCTTTGCTGACGAACATGGCGGATTCTCGCTCGGACTCAGGAATCAGTATATCGTGCGGGCTGCGACCAATATATCGGTAAGCAGGCCTAGTAATGACTTTCAAATCGATACAATAACAACAAAAGATCTTCGTGCTGTAGTTAGTTCAGATGGAGCACATGTTGACCTTAGCTGGAAGCTAGTCAGTCCCGGTCATATTGTAGACTTCCCATTGTTCGAAATCTATCGTCGTACGGTAGGGCAAGATACTGGTTACAGCAGTATCGGACGGGAGAAATGCTGCTCCATGCTTGACACTATTTCAGGACTGCCTCCCGGGGAAGAGTACGTATATCGAGTGAGGCCCATCAATTCGAACAATTGGATGGGCTCATGGGGGCTTAGCTCCAACTATGCGACTGTGCAAATACCAATTACCAGGCCACATGCACGTCCAGCTTTCGATGGGATGATACGCCCTAACGGGAAACCATTTCGTGGAGCCATCATATCCTGGGACATGGGAGCATCCTGGGACAAGATCAAGGATCAGGCTCTCCTTTTCGCAGTCGATCGTCGAGCAGCTGTAGAAGGACAAGAATATGTATTCTTGGGTGCGACGGAAGTTGATAAGCCAATCTTTTATGATCCTCTCGAGAAGTTAACTCCCGGCCTGGAATACTACTACCGCGTCATTACGATTGCCAAACCAAAATGGTGGGTCAACCCACCGCTGTATGCGTCTATCAAAGTCCCAGCCTCAACTGATCTTGAGGCATCAGTGAGCCCAGACTTAACGTCGATAAGGATCTCTTGGGCGAAACCGGTAGGTGATGTTGTCTCATATGAGGTGTATCGGCGGGCAGCAGTTAAGGGCTATGCTTACAGAAAGATTGGTGAATCTAGGACGGCTTCGTATTCTGATCGATCTGCTGGCCTGATTCCTGGTGTGGAGTATTATTATCGAGTGAAGGCGGTCGGCGCTAGTGGGTTGGCTGGCAGCTGGGGGAGCGGAAAAAACTATGCCTGGGCTGTGGCTCCAGCGGTCGGGAACATCAAAGCAGCAACCGTTTCTGGTAACGTATTGGTCTCTTGGGCGAAACCGGTAGGTGATGTTGTCTCATATGAGGTGTATCGCCGGGCAGCAGTTAAGGGCTATGCTTACAGAAAGATTGGTGAATCTAGGACGGCTTCGTATTCTGATCGATCTGCTGGCCTGATTCCTGGTGTGGAGTATTATTATCGAGTGAAGGCGGTCGGCGCTAGTGGGTTGGCTGGCAGCTGGGGGAGCGGAAAAAACTATGCCTGGGCTGTGGCTCCAGCGGTCGGGAACATCAAAGCAGCAACCGTTTCTGGTAACGTATTGGTCTCTTGGGCGAAACCAGTAGGTGATGTTGTCTCATATGAGGTGTATCGCCGGGCAGCAGTTAAGGGCTATGCTTACAGAAAGATTGGTGAATCTAGGACGGCTTCGTATTCTGATCGATCTGCTGGCCTGATTCCTGGTGTGGAGTATTATTATCGAGTGAAGGCGGTTGGTGCCAGTGGGTTGGCTGGTAGCTGGGGGCCAGGCCCGAACTACGCCAGCGTCAAGTACCGCTAGAATACTGAGCCCTGCCTCGGTAACCGCGAAGCAGGCGTATCCGTACGCGGAGCCTAGGCTTACTTTGATTTCCAACCCGTCTGACCCACGTGCTAGTCTTGTTGCGGAGTAATCATTCGCCACCAATGGTGTAATAGGCGGCTGGGGAACGCTCGCAACTAAGCGGGGACGTGTGGCTCCCGCCGTAGGCAACCTTAAAGCTGTTACTGCTGTTGGTGTGTCGGGTGTCTAGGGGCGTAATTCACTGGTGATGTTGTCCGTTCAGGTACTCGGCCCACCACCCCAACGCGACTGTGGTTTCAGACCAGAACTTCGGTTTCGGTCACATCTCGTGCCGGAACCCGAGGCAACAGCCCGATCATTTGAGCTGGCAAAAGAAGCTGCGAGTTCGTTGACGGGTATCGCGATGTGGAAATCGCTGTTGACCATGCTGGGTTGGTCACAGCCGACACCGAGGCGTTGCAGTCGCTGGCCGGGCCCGAAAACGTCGGTGGCCATGCTCAGCCCCGGCGTCTTCGATCTCGCAACGGCTCGATCTCGACAATCCGTCATAGCGTTGATAGCGCCTGCGGCGAAGCGTCTGTTAGTCTTGTGATGTGATTGCTTGGCTGCTGACGGTCGGGTTGTGGTTGTTGTCTGGGCCGGGGCATCCAGCTGTTTCGGAGACTTCGGGGGAGGTGTTTAGCGGCGAGGCGGTGGCAGCGGAGGCTTCGGCGGATTTCGTGGTGGAGTCGTATGCGCGGGATTATTCGGTGAGCGTTGAGGAGGCTGAGAGGCGTTTGGGTCGGATTCGTGTGTTGCAGGCTGAGATGGCGTCGATCCGTGAGGTTGAGGGTTCGCGGGTTGCTGGTTGGGGGATCAACCACGGCGAAGATTTTGGGGCGTGGGTGTGGTTGGCCGGGAATGCGGACCCTGGGGTGGAGGCGCAACGGATCGCGGCTGCGCACGATGACGTTGAGATTCGTACGGGTGCCGCGCACACGTACGAAGAGCTGAGGGCTGCCCAGGACCGATTCGACCCTGCATCGTTGGCTGACCCCGACATGAGCGCCAAGATCGCTGAAATCGTGGTCTATACCAGTGTTGACGTGGCAAACAACAGTGTTGAGATTGGAATCGACCCTGGCTTGCTGCCTGTCCGATCACGGCGGGACGCTGGATCGGAAATCAACTCAAGCTCTAATGAGGGCTTTGTAGTTGAAGCAGGCTCTCTGGTCGAAACATTGCAGGAGCATACGGGTGTAGGGATAGTAGTAACTGACGCAAAGGGGTTCAGCAAAAGGGCGAACTTTAGGGCCGGACGTCGTCTGAGTGGTGGATGTACCGCCGGATTCGCAGCCAAACAGATCGGAGGTCCCGTCGGGCTCATAACAGCAGCCCACTGTGGGACCTACCATGAAATGTATGGAGAGAGTCTTCCATTTGTGGTTGGAGGCGAAGGACCCAGAGCAGATGCACAGTTCAACCGCATCCCGAATGGTTCCTCCCACCAGATAACCAATGACTACAAGTGCGGTGCTGATGCTCGCTCTATATGTGAGGTAACGGGAACTGCTAAACGAGCCGACATGATGGGTGCCTATGTTTGTCATACCGGAAGTTATAGTGGCGTTTCATGTGGTAACGTAACAAGTATCTCAGTAAACCTAACGGTCTGGCTACAGGATGACGACGCATGTATGGACAAAGATGGGAAAGGGGTGAGGTGCAGGTCTGTCTTTGTCAAATTTAGAGGTCCGAATTTGAAGAATTGTGATGGTGACAGTGGAGGTCCAGTTTACGATGCTAAGGGAGTCGCCTACGGGATTATGACCGCAGGATATTCCTTCAACTGTCAAACTCTCAATACTACGGTAATCTTTTCTGCTGTGAAGGAGGTAGAAAACTATCTTGGGGTAAGGGTTTTGACGGATGAGCCGCCCGGCGCCCCTGAAAATGTTCGTGCCAAAGTGAGTTTGACCGGAACTCAGAATCGTAGGGGTGCCAATGTGAGCTGGGAGTTCGCCCCACCCTCATCTGGCGAGGATGTAGCTCGCTTCATGGTATACAGGCGTCGAGCAGAGCGAGGTACAAGCTACAAGTATATTGGAGATACTGAAAGTTGTTGTGACTATCTCGACCGTATCACTCAGCTGCTTCCTGGCGTAGAGTACTTGTATAGAGTTAAATCGGTTGGTCCGACAGGGTTGGTTAGTTCCTGGGGACCTGGTTCCAACTATGCGTGGGTGCGGGTTCCGACCGTTAAGCCTGTAGCATTGGGTGGCCCGAGCGGTGTAAGGCTAAATGGAGTACAATATGATGGTGTCTTGCTCTTGTGGAGTAAACTCAATGCTGATGTAGATAAGTATGACATTTATCGTCGCGCAGCAGTGGCAGGTCAGCAATACAAGAAGATTGGTACCGCTACTGAGATTTACTATCATGATGTTCCTGCTGCGTTAACTCCCGGAACAGAGTACTACTATCGAGTCAAGACGGTTAGCAGTACTGGTGCTGTGGGCCACTGGGGGATTGGTTCAAACTATGCGAGAACAAGAATTCCGGCGCTCACTGGTCTGAGGGCGGAAGTTAGTTCTGATCCAGGTTTGATATCGGTCTCCTGGGAGGAGCCAATAGGCGATATTACCGGATATGAGGTGTATCGCCGGGTGGCTGTGCATGGCCGGTCCTACGCCAAGGTCGGTGAATCAACGACAGCTTCGTATTCTGATCAATCTGCTGATCTGGTGCCTGGTGCGGAGTACTATTATCGAGTGAAAGCGGTTGGCTCCAACGGCGTGGCCGGTGGTTGGGGATCAGGTCAGAACTATTCCGGGGTTGTGGCTCCCGCTGTCGGAAATCTTAGAGCAGTGACTGCTTCTGATGGCGTAGCGGTGTTGTGGTCGCAACCGATAGGTGATGTTGCTCGATATGAGGTGTATCGCCGAATAGCAGTGCAAGGCCAAGCCTACGCCAAGATCGGTGAATCAACGACAGCTTCGTATCTTGATCGATCAACTGGCCTGGCTTCTGGCACCGAGTATTACTATCGAGTGAAGGCGGTCGGTTCCAACGGCGTGAGAGGCGGCTGGGGGCCGGGTCCGAACTACGCCAGTGTCAAGTATCGCCGATAGAACAATGAGCTGCGACCGTAGTTGGGTTCAGCCAGAGCTGCGGGTGCCGCTCAGAGTCGCTCCACGACCATTGCCATGCCTTGCCCACCGCCGACGCACATCGTCTCAAGGCCGACTGTTGCGTTGGAGTCCTCAAGGCCGTTGAGCAAGGTCGTCATGATGCGCGCACCGGTCATGCCGAACGGATGGCCAAGAGCGATGGCCCCGCCGTTCGGGTTGAGCTTGTCGAGGTCGAGTCCGAGTTCGTCAGCTGATCCGAGCACCTGCACGGCGAATGCCTCGTTGATTTCCACTTGGTCTACATCGTCAACGGTCATCCCTGCCCTATCAAGGGCCTGGCGGCTGGCATCAATCGGCCCGAGACCCATGATCTCGGGGTTGAGAGCCGACACGCCACTGGAGACGATACGGGCGAGCGGTTCAATTCCCATCGAACGGGCCCTGGTATCGCTCATGACGATCACTGCAGCGGCACCATCGTTCAGCGGGCAAGCGTTCCCGGCGGTAACGGTTCCGTCCGGGCGAAACACCGGTTGCAGGCTGGCCACCTTGTCGTAGTTGGTCCCGGCGCGGATTCCGTCGTCGGTGTCTACGGTCGTTCCGTCGTCGAGCGGGTAAGGGGTGATCTCTCGTTCGAAGAGGCCGCGGTCTTGGGCGGCTTCGGCCCGGTTCTGTGAGGACACACCCCACTCGTCTTGGCGTTGCCTGCTAATGCCAGAGTGTTGGGCCACGTTCTCGGCGGTCTGGCCCATTGCGATGTAGATGTCGGGAAGCCCGGCGGGTGCCTGCCAGGTAGCGGCTCCGCCGCCGGAACGGTCCCTCGTGCGAGCCTCGGCTTCGGCGAAGGCTTCGTTGTGGGGTCCCGAATCGGCGGCACCGCTGGAGTAGCGGCTGACGGTCTCCACTCCTCCGGCCACAAAACAGTCACCCTCGCCTGCCTTGATGGCGTGAGCCGCCATCCGAATCGTCTGCAGGCTTGACGAGCAGTAGCGGTTTACGGTGACGCCGGGAATGTCAAGACCCTGCATGGCCGAAATGACGCGAGCAATGTTGTAGCCGCCTTCGCCGCCGGGCTGACCGATGCCCCAGATGACGTCCTCAACTGCGTTGGGGTCGAGATCAATCTTGTTGAGCACTTCGCGGAGAATGAAGGCGGACATGTCGTCGGGACGAACGTTGACGAGCGAACCTTTGTTGGCCCGCCCGATAGGGGTACGCGCGGTTGAAACGATCACGGCTTCTGGCATGGGGTGCTCCTGGTTGCGAGTGACTGGCGCTGACCCTAATCGTCTTGGTGAGCGCTACCGAAATGTAGTTCACCTAGCGGTTGACACTATCGGCGGCCTGGGCCAGCATCTGCTCGAACTTGGCCTGGTTGACTGCTCCGGTTATCCGCTCGATTACGTTGCCGTCTGCTCCGATCGACACCCAATAGGGAAAACCTATGAGGCCGAACCCGTTGGCGAGAGTTCCGTCGTCGTTGTCACGAATCAGCGTTGCGTTGTAGCCCTCTCGCTCAAACCACTCCGACGGCGGGTAGTTGTCTGCATCGGAGTTGACCGCGGTGGAAACCGCCACGATCTCAACTCCTTCGGGCATCGTGACCGTGCTAAGCCAGTCAACGAGGGCCGGGAGTTCCGCCTGACAATGCGGACACCAGTGAGCCAGAAACGCGAAGATGCGAGCCGTGTCATCGTCGCCGAGACGGAGACGTTCGCCATCGAACGTCTCGGCAACGATCACAGGTGCTGTGGTTGCGATGGCGGTGTCGGGACGAGAGAAAGGTCTGAGCGGGGAGCCGATGATCTCGGCGTAGCCGGTCTGTTCCACAGCGGTGGGTTCGTCGGCACCCGAATTCGAGCAGGCGATGGAAGCCATCGCCAAACCGAGCACCACGATCGACCACGTCAGCAACCGCCGGATATACCAATTGGAGTCGGGGCAGCTGTTCATTGAGGTCTCAGGATTTCATGTCGGGGCTTGGCACAACGCATGGCTCACTAATGCTAACTGCACTTGCCCTATTGGGCCTTGGCACAACGCCAACACTGGCGCAGCTGCCGCGCTGGAATGGGCACGGTGGCGCTGCAGCGTTCCCCAAAGCGGCGCGGGCCAGATTCTGCCTGTCGAGCACTGCAAGATGCGAGAGGGGCTGGCCGAACCATTCGGCTATGCCGTAGCGGGAAGTCACGCGAACAGCGGCTCGGAGGTGATCACTAGCTTCAGTCACTAGTGCTAACTGCACTTGCCCTGCTAACTGCACTTGCCCTATTGGGGCTTGGCGCAACGCATGGCTCACTAATGCTAACTGCACTCGCCTTTTCGGCTCACCCAATCCTGTATTTGCGCTCCCTACAGTAACGGTGTGAAGCAAGCGAGAACGGGGTGATGCAAGCGAGGATCCCGGGCTGGATCGGGAACCTCGGCGGTGTCGGATCTCTGCCCAAGCCAAGCATGGGTGATGTTGTCGCTGGAGTCAGTGTGGCTCTCGTCGCCATTCCTCAGTCGCTCGCTTATGCCGAACTCGCCGGTTTGCCGGCCCACTTGGGGCTCTACGCGACAGCGCTGCCAGCGCTGGCGGCGTCGATATTCGTGTCGTCCAGATACCTGCAGACCGGACCGGTAGCGCTCACGGCGCTCATGTCTTTCGGTGTCCTGGAAGCATTAGCGGAGCCCAAGACCGACAGCTATATCGCTCTCGCAGCGCTGTTGGCGCTACTTGTCGGTTTGATGCGGATGGCATTGGGGCTGTTGGGTATGGGCAGGGTGGCCTATGTGCTGTCTGAGCCAGTTCTGATGGGTTTCACGACCGGTGCAGCCATGCTGATCGTGTCGTCACAGCTACCGAAGGTGTTTGATGTCACCTCGGCTGGCAAAGGGTTGCCGGTCGATGCTTGGCATGTGTTGTCCTCGCCGCAGGACTGGCAGCCGTCAGCGCTTGCGCTCGCTGCGATGACCGTCGCAGCGATCTTCGGGGGTCGATACATCCACAAGCTCTTTCCTGGAGTGTTGTTAGCGGTGATCGCAGGTGTTGTGATCAGTTCCGTCTCGAACTACAGCGGAACGGTGGTTGGCGAACTCGAAGGTGGGCTCGTCGGGTTGACCAGCTCATTCCCCTGGGATTCGGTCGACGATTTGCTGTTCCCGGCGCTGGTCATTGCATTGGTCGGGTTCGCCGAATCGTCGTCAATCGCTCGTACATTCGCAGCCGAGGAACGGCTCGGATGGAACGCAAACCGCGAGATGTTCTCCCAAGGCGTCGCGAACGTGGCCTCGGCGTTCTGCGGAGCGTTCCCGGTGGGCGGTTCGTTCTCGCGCAGTTCATTGAGCCGGTTCGCCGGTGCCACGTCACCTTGGGCGGGAGCTGTCACCGGCGGTTTCGTACTGGTTGCCTTGCCGTTCACACCATTGTTCGAGCGTCTGCCCAGCGCTATCCTCGGTGCGATCGTGGTGGGGGTCGTTGTCGGCTTGGTCAGGCTGCGCTCGTTGTATCTGCTGGTGACCCAGTCCGTTGTTCAGGCGATCGTGGCGATCGGGACTCTCGTCGCCACCGTGGCTTTCTCGCCTCGGGTGGAGCGAGGCGTCCTGGTAGGTATTGCCTTGTCGTTGGCAGCACACCTATACCGCGAGATGACTGTGTCGGCTCAAAGCGAATCGATTGGCGACACCCTGATCGTTCGGGCTCACGGGGTGGTCTGGTTCGCCACAGTCCCCCAGATCGAACGAGCCATCCGCCAAGAGGTGGCGGACTCGGCCAAGGTGAAGCGTGTCGAGATCGACCTCGGGGCGGTCGGCCGTCTCGACTACAGTGGTGCCGCGGCCCTCGGGCGGGTCATTCATGAGTTTCGGGCGGCGGGGATGCAAGTCAAGGTGACGAACGTCAACCCGGGAGCTGCTCGTAGTGTCGGTATTCACCTCAACGGCAACAAAGACAGTTGATCAAACGGGGACGAATCATCAAACGACGAGGACAGGTGATGCCCGGGGTTGGTTACCTCACCTGGCTATTCGAACCTCACTTGGGAATTCGAACGTCACTTCGCAATTCGAACCAGAACCTGTTGATTGTCGGTAGGTAGTAGTATTTCGGTGGGTTGTGTGGGCGGGTTCGGTATCCGTGCCAGAACCTGTTGATTGTCGGTAGGTAGTAGTATTTCGGTGGGTTGTGTGGGCGGGTTCGGTATCCGTATCAGAACCTGTTGATTGTCGGTAGGTAGTAGTATTTCGGTGGGTTGTGTGGGCGGGTTCGGTATCCGTGCCAGAACCTGTTGATTGTCGGTAGGTAGTAGTATTTCGGTGGGTTGTGTGGGCGGGTTGGCCATTCGAACCAGAACCTGACGATCCTCCGCAGGTAGAAGTATGTCAGCGGGTCGTGTCGGCTGGCTCGGAATCTGTGCCCCGGAACCGAAGCGCTCCCAGCATCACAATCATGAAGCCGAACAGGCCGCTCGCTGCTGAGATCCAAGCTGCCCCGAAGTTGTCATACAGCACAGCCGTGCGCAAGGCGGAGGCTCCAGCGTTCAACACCTCAACCGCACCCATCAAGCCCAGCGCGGCGGCTTGGCTACTCAGGTACTGACCGAGAAAAGGTGACTCGGGTGGCGATGAACCCATAGGTGTCGAATACGCCGAGAAAGAACATCAACACGACCGGCCAGATCAGGCCCGGAACGGCACCGAACCACATGGCCCCGAGTGCGGTGATGCCGGTTCCGAGCACCGCAACCCGAGGCCGACCGACTCGGTCGGCCAAACGCCCGGCTACCGGGTAGCGCCGTAGCCTGGGCGGGTGCCGCTCGTCCTCGCCTCGGTCGCGGCGGCGATGCTTGGATCGGCTGACTTCCTTGCTGGGGTCTTCGGTCGCAGAAACCCACACCATGGTGCCATTATGTCGATGGCTGTGGTGGCTGCCGGTGTCGGTGCGGTGATAGCGGGACTCGTCGTCGTCGTGTTTCAGCCCGAACAATTCGGTGCCGACGACTTGGGGTGGTCTCTAGCGGCTTCGGCGTTCGTAGCGATTGCGCGCCCACTGCTGTATCTCGGCATGGAGCGAGGTCCGATGTCGGTCTTTGCGCCCACCATGGGTGTGGTGTCGCTGGCGGTGCCTGCATTTCTGGCACCACTGGTAGGCCAAACCCCTGGGATCGTCGAGGTTGCGGGGCTGCTGGTGGCCGGACCCGCTGTCGTCCTCATCGTCACCGAGGGCAGTGCACCGTCGTGGTCGGTCCTAAGGTCAGATGCAGTCGTGGGACTAGCGGTGCTGGTTGGCTGCGTCCTTGGGTGTAGCTCGATCTGTCTCGGACAGATCGACGAGGGTGCTGGTGCCATGCCTGCGTTCGTTACCCAGGCAGTGGCGTTTGTCTTGGCCCCGTGGCTTGTTCGATTAATTCGCCAGCCTGCTCCGATCAATAAAGACGTCCTGCGCGATGGTGCCACTCTGGGAACCATCGAGATCATCGCCGTGATCATGATGGCGATCGCATTTCAAATTGGCAATGTGGCAGTAGTCGCCGCCTTGCTGGGTTTCGCTCCTGGTGTGGCCGTCGTGATGGCAGCAACGATCCTCAAAGAACGGCTGTATAGGACACAGATCATCGGGGGTGTTCTTGCGGCTGTGTCGATTGTTTTGTTCGCCGCCGGATAGGTAGAGACGCATTCCCTGCTCGCCGCGGTCGTAGCCGAACCGGCTAGACCCTGAAACGGGCAACCTTGATGAGCCCCGCCCCACATCATCGGGAAGCTTCGCAGGATCATCAACATGACCCGCTTAACGCAGTTCTGCTGCCGGGAGCGAATGGGTTGAGTTCGGCATGTACGAAGACCGAGATCTCAAAGACGTTGAGTTCACTTCCGGGAGCGGATGGGTTGAGTTCGGCATGTACGAAGACCGAGATCTCAAAGACGTTGAGTTCACTTCCGGGAGCGGATGGGTTGGGTTCGGCATGTACGAAGACCGTGTGTGGCGTGGCCCGAGGCTCAACATGCAATGAAGCCAAACTGGCCGAATGGGATGAAGCAAGATCGCGACTCGCACGGGTGAGAGTTCGCGGACAGCCTCAGCGCTTGAGACGCCGACAGGCGCTCGCCTGGTTCCTACGCTCAACCGTCTCCTACCGGTGGTCAACGACATCGCTATGGCATTGCTGCTGTTTCCACCACGAAGCAGGCGGTGGTGGCAGTGCTGCCTCCGATGTTCAAAGTCGCAGCCCGTTCGGCTCCTCGCACCTGGTAGTTGCCGGCGTTCCCGGACACCTGCTTCATGGCGTCCACCATCATCCGTGCACCCGTCGCACCCACTGGATGTCCGCCACCGATAAGGCCGCCGCTTGGATTCATTGGAATACGACCGTCGCGGAGAAGCGAGCCGTCCTCCACTGCCTGCCAACTCTCGCCCGGAGTGGTGATACCAAAGTGATCGATGGCCATGTACTGCGATGGAGTCATGCAGTCGTGGGTCTCGATTAGGTCGAGAGCCTCAACACCAGCAATACCCGCGCGGTCGAATGCATCAAGGATCGCTCGGCGGACGTGAGGCATCACGTAGGGATCCTGCGCGGAGTGCTCGAATTTCGCGTCGATTCCGAGCCCAACAGTTCGATGTCCCCAACCCGTGATCCGAGCTCGTATCGCCGGTGCGGACCCACCGCCGGTCCCTAGGCGCAGTCGATCTGAGACGAGCACCACGCCTGCCGCGCCATCGGTTAGTTGGGTGACGTCGTTGCGGCGTAGACGGCCGTAGACCACCGGGTTTGCGTTGTCGTCGGTGCCAAAGGAATCCGATGTCAGTTTCCAGCCACGGGTTTGGGCGTTCGGGTTGTCCTTGGCGTTGGTGAGGTTCAACTCGCTGATAGCACGAAGATGCCGATCGTCAATGCCGAACCGCCTGTCGTACTCGTCGGCGAGCCGGTCGAATGCGTACGGCCAGAAAAAGTCGATGCCATCGGTTTCGTGACCAACCCATGCAGCCGCTGCTTGTACGGCGGCGGCTTCTGCGCTCGGCAGGTTCTTTTCCTGTTCGACTCCGAGAACCAACACACAGTCGTAGCGACCTGCTTCTATTTCCGCCATTGCTGCCAACACGGCCATTGACGCAGAAGCGCAGGCTGCCTCATGGCGCACGGACGGAATTCCCCACAACTCATCAACGACCGTGGCTGGCATAGCGCCCAAGTGACCTTGACCATTGTAGAGCTGGCCGAAGGCGTTGCCGACATGGATGCTCTCGATGCTTTCTGGGCCGATACCAGCGTTGGTGAGGGTTCCTTCGATCACCTCCTTTACGAGATCGGCGACGTCACGATCCTCTCTTGCGATGTTGCGAGTGAAATCGGTCTGAAATCCTCCGAGGATGCCGACTGAACTGTTAGTGGAGTTATTCATGGGTGCTCCGGTTGTTCGACAATTGCTGGGCCAAGTTTGAGTTGGGCCTTGCGCGTTGTCTTGGTCAATTTTGGGTTGCTCGACGGACTGCACCACCCGCAGAGACTGCAGTTGAGGATCGGCAAGCGTTTTGCGAAACCATTTGTTCGAATTACAGGGGCCAAGTTTGAGTTGGGCCTTGCGCGTTGTCTTGGTCAATTTTGGGTTGCTCGACGGACTGCACCACCCGCAGAGACTGCAGTTGAGGATCGGCAAGCGTTTTGCGAAACCATGCATTGATCACGCAAAGATCATTGTGGCCCACAGGCAACCGCAGCGCTAGATGGACTGTTGAGAAACTAGGGCGTGATGGCAGTGTTGTTGTAACACATTGCTGTCGTTTTGTCTTGGTTGGTTCCATGGGCCACAGGCAACCGTCGCGCTAGATGCACCGTTGAGAAACTCCGGCGTGATGGCATTGTTGTCGTAACACACTGCTGTGGTTTGTCTTGGTTGGTTCCATGGGCCACAGTGAGGCGGTGCAGGTACGGATACATGAAACTTTCGAGTCGGCTCTACCGCCCGGTGATGATCACCCGTACCGCAGCGGCATCTGGCGTCCCCAACACGTCGAGTACGATGCCTGGAACCTAGACGTCGTCGGGCGAATCCCAGACGATCTGAGCGGCGTTTACCTTCGCAACACCGAGAATCCGTTGTTCGAGCCGATCGGTCGCTATCACCCCTTTGACGGGGATGGGATGCTCCACTCGATTGCCTTCGACAACGGCGAAGCACGTTACGCCAACCGGTTCGTGCGCACGGAAGCCTTCGCAACAGAGCAGCAAGCCCGGCGGAGCCTGTGGGCGGGCATAACCGAGCACCCTTCTGTGGCTGTTGCGAACGAAGGTTGGGGCGCTCGGTCGATGATGAAGGACAACGCGTCTACCGATGTGATCGTCCATCGGGGGACCGCCTTGGCAAGCTTTTATCAGTGCGGTGAACTGTACAGGCTTGACCCGTTCACCCTTGAGACGCTCGGCGTCACGCGCTGGGATGGCTGGTTCCCGAACGAAGGCGTGTCAGCGCATCCTCGTGTCGACGAGAGCACCGGCGAATTGATGTTCTTCAACTATGGAATCGAACCGCCCTACATGCATTACGGCGTTGTCAACGCTGATGGTCGACTCACCGACTACATTGACGTTGCACTACCCGGTCCTCGCCTACCGCACGACATGATGTTTACCGAGAGCTGGTCGATCCTGAACGACCTGCCGTTGTTCTGGGAACCTGAGGCCCTGGCTCAAGGGTTTTTTTCCAATGTGTTCCGTCGTGATCTCCCGAGCAGGTTCGCCCTTGTGCCGCGTCACGGGACCAGCGACGACATTCGCTGGTTTGAAGCCGATCCCACCTTTGTGTTGCATTGGGCCAACGCCTACGAAGACGGCGACGAGGTGGTGCTTGACGGGTTCTTCCAGCACAACCCGACCGCCCGGAGAACAGCCCGAGCTGTTGACGCTGATCCCCGTCAAAAGGGCTTCGAGACTCTCGATATGAACGTATTGGAGGCTCGGCTGCATCGCTGGCGCTTCAATCTTGTGACAGGCGAGACCCGCGAGGAGTCCCTATGGGACCGCTGCACAGAGTTTCCGATGATCAACGGTCGGCATTGGGGCAGGCCATATCGATACTGTTACGCAGCTCAATGTGCTCACGGACTGTTTGCGTTCGATGGTGTGGTGAAACACGATTTGGCTGATGGAAACTCCGAGCTGTGGGAGGCACCCGAGGGGACGTTCTTGAGCGAGACCGTGGTGGCCCCCCGCACCGGCTCGACCGGCGAGGACGACGCCTACCTAATCACGTTTTCCTCTGATTTGGTCAACGACGTCTCACATTGTGAGATATTCGATGCGGCCGATCTGATCTCTGGGCCTGTGGCTAGGGTGCGTCTGCCCGAACGCGTATGTTCAGGCACGCACGCCACTTGGGCACCTGGTGTTGTGTCTTGATGATGGCGTATCTGCGTGATGGTGTAGTAGATGCCATTTGGGTTCCGGCCGAGGTGTCTTGTCGAGCGAGCGTTCCCGAGCGCGATGGTGTAGTACGCGATGGTGTAGTAGATGTGGGCACCGGCCGGGGGGTCTCGCTGAGCGAGCGTTCCCGAGCGTGATGGTGTAGTAGATGTGGGCACCGGCCGGGGGGTCTCGCTGAGCGAGCGTTCCCGAGCGTGATGGTGTAGTAGATGTGGGCACCGGCCGGGGTGGTCTTGGCAGATACTGCCGCTGCTGTTTGAGGGTGTTGTCGATCCGTCGGTTGAAGCGGCCGAACTCTTGTGCCGCGGTTATGTCACAGCCGCAGCGGACGTCCTGACCGGTCTCGGCAACCTGGGTTGGCTGGCTATGCGCGATCGGTGAGCCAACCGGCGAGAGCTGCGCCAATCTCGTGAGGGGAGTCCTCCTGCAGGAAATGGTTGCCAGCAACTACGACCTCGGTCTGGTTGGGCCACGCCCTGCAGAACTCCAGCTGCGCTCCGTTGAGAATCGCTCCCGGGTCGGCACGAACCAACAGTTTCGGTACGTCCGACGTGGAGAGCCAGTTGGCGTAACTGTTAACGATCTCGGTGACATCCGCGGGTTCGCCCTCGATGGGGATCTGCCTTGGCCAAGTGAGTGTCGGACGGCGGTGACGGGGTTCAACGAAGGGACGGCGGTATTCGTCGTGTTCGGCGGATGTCAAATCCCGCAGAATAGATGCTGGCAACACCGCTTCCACGAACAGGTTCTTGTCGATCACCATCTCCTCGCCGGCCGGTGAACGAAACCCTCGGAATATTCCGGCGGCCGCTTTGGGCCATTCGTTCCAGGTGACGGGCCTCACAATTGCTTCCATGTAGCAAATACCAGCGATGCGATCCTGGTGACGGTTCGCCCAGTCGAAACCCAGGGCGGAACCCCAATCGTGAACGACGAAGGTCACCCGGTCGCCCAGATCGAGTACATTTAGAAGGCCGTCGAGATACTCCCGGTGCTGCACGAAGGTGTAGGAATCCGGGCCAGTGTCGTCAAGTTTCTCAGAGTCTCCCTGACCGATCAGATCCACGACCAAGCAGCGGCCCAGATGCTCAACATGGCCCACGATGTTGCGCCACAGATACGACGACGTCGGATTGCCGTGCAGGAACACAATCGCGTCGCCGGTGCCTCGTTCGTGGTAGGCCATCCGTTTTGTGCCGACGGTTGCGTAAGACTTGTCGAGTGGTGTTGGATCGATCGCCGTGTCGCTCATGTTGGAAATACTTGCAGCACAGTTCCCAACCTCGGAAATCCTCAGATTCACCCCACCGGCTCGCGCCCGGCTTGCTAGCGCCTTACAGCTACGATCAAGGTTGCCTTGATCATGTGAAATCTTGACCAGGTAAAGTCGGGCACAGATACTGGTTGCGTACCTACTGCGGCCCCTAGCCGGGTGTGTTGGTCCGATAACGGTGTGACGGTCTACGTGGTGTGGTGACGAAGGCGAGCGGTGGGTGGGTGTGTTGGTCCGATAACGGTGTGACGGTCTACGTGGTGTGGTGACGAAGGCGAGCGGTGGGTGGGTGTGTTGGTCCGATAACGGTGTGATTGTCTACGTGGTGTGGTGACGAAGGCGAGCGGTGGGTGGGTGTGTTGGTCCGATAACGGTGTGATTGTCTACGTGGTGTGGTGACGAAGGCGAGCGGTGGGTGGGTGTGTTGGTCCGAAAACGGTGTGATTGTCTACGTGGTGTGGTGACGAAGGCGAGCGGTGGGTGGGTGTGTTGGTCCGAAAACAGTGTGACGGTCCACGAGCGCTGCTAGACCAACCCCATATGAAAACAATTCGCCGACAGTTCGAAGACGGTGACCGCACGATCGGGGGGTGGTTGATGATCCCGGCCACTCTTTCGGCTGAGGCCATGGCACGTGCAGGGTTTGACTATGTTTGTGTTGATACTCAGCACGGCAACATTGACTATCAGATGGCTGTAGAGATGATTCGGGCGATTGACCATGGTGGGTGCTGCCCGTTGGTGCGTGTGCCGTGGAATGAACCGGGAATCATCGGAAAGATGCTCGATGGTGGAGCCCACGGTGTGATCATCCCCATGGTCAACTCAGTGTCGGAGGCCGTGGCTGCGGTGCAGGCCTGTCGCTACGCACCCCTAGGTTCTCGGTCCTCTGGGCCTACGGTCGTCCGGCACCGTCACGACGATTACCACGCCTGGGCCAACGACAATGTGGCCTGTATCCCGATGATCGAAACCCGCCAGGCCGTTGATTCAATCGACGAGATCCTGGCTGTGGAGGGAATCGACGCCGTTTATATCGGGCCAGCCGATCTGTCCTTGACGCTTGGTCTTCCGCCGGCCAACAACGACGGAACTCCGGCCTTCGATGAGGCCTATGCCCGTGTGGTTGAGGCATGCGATCGTGCAGGGGTTGTCGCAGGATGTCATGCCACCGGTGCCTTGGTTCCTCGCCGTTTCGAGCAGGGCTTCGGAATGGTGACCGCAACTGCTGACCTGCTAGCCATGGGGATGGGTGCCGCCTCCGAACTCGCCTTGGCCCGTAACGATTCCGGCGATGGTCAATTGGCCGCCCCAACCTCCGGCGGTCTGTACTAGCAACGCCAGTGGCGTGCGCTCAGCTGAAGTAAGTCGGCTGGCTGTGCCCCAAACTCCGTTGGCCTCTACCAGCAGCGCAACAACCAACCCAGAACGCAACCAGTTCCTGTGGGCTCGTCGCACGAGGCTGAGCGGTGCCGTGTCACTGTCGGCGAAGTCGATTCGGAGATTCGAATGCGACGATTCCACTCGGCTTGGTAGCTGTGGATTCTATGTGAGACGAAAGGCTAGGTGTGCGCTCCTGAGGGCCGGTTCGCTTCATTGCGTGATGGGGTGAATCCGCAATGGGGCGTTTGGGGTTCTTGGTGGGGTGACTAGTTCACTTGCGATGATGAGGTGAATCCGCAATGGGGCGTTTGGGGTTCTTGGTGGGGTGACTAGTTCACTTGCGATGATGGGGTGAATCCGCAATGGGGCGTTTGGGGTTCTTGGTGGGGTGACTAGTTCACTTGCGATGATGGGGTGAATCCGCAGCGGGACGTTTGGGGGCCTTCGGTGGGAGGATCATTAGTGGCAGGGTGAGAACCCCAGATCCGCGACGGAGCGATTCGGGGCTTTCGGTGGGGTTGGCTTACGGTCCCGTCGAGTCGTTGAGGATCATGACGGTCTTCAGGTCCGAATGAAAGTCGAGTGCGTAGTCTCCGCCCTCACGCCCGATTCCCGAATTCTTGCAACCCCCGAAAGGTGCTGTGAGATCACGCACAAGGAAGGTGTTGACCCATACAAGCCCTGCCCGGATGGCCCGGCCCATGCGCTGAGCCCTATCGGCGGAGCTGGTGTAGACGATGGCGCTGAGCCCGTAGGGCGTCGAGTTTGCCAACTCGACTGCTTCGGCCTCGTCGGTGAACGTCTGAAACGTAAGCACCGGGCCGAAAATCTCGTTCTGTACAACCTCGCTGTCGTTCGACCTCGGCTCGATCAGGGTCGGTTCGTAATGCAACGACCCCTCAACGGGTCGGCCGCCCCTGAGGGTCGTGTCGCCAGCGGCCTGTGCGCGTTGCACGAATCCGTGAACACGGTCGCGCTGCACCGGATGCGCCATCGGTGCGATGTCGGTGCTGGGATCGCGGGGGTCGCCCAATACGAGGGCGTCCACCTGGGCGTGGAACCGCTCAAGAAACGAAGCTCGGACCGATTCTTGTACCAACAGGCGTGTTCCGGCCAGACAAACCTGGCCGGAATCGTCGAATTGCCAAGCCGCCTTGGTCGCAGCGGCGTCCAGGTCGCAGTCGGCAAACACGAGCAAGGGACCCTTGCCGCCTAGTTCAGCGGTGAAGGGTACGATGTTGGCTGCAGCGCAGCGCCCGATGTGACGTGCCGTCGCTACCGAACCGGTGAAGCTGATGCGTCGCAGTCGGGGATCGCCAACGAGGGCGGCCCCGACTTCTGAACCGATGCCCTGAACAAGGTTGTACGCACCCGCTGGGATGCCAGCCTCGACCGCGAGCTCCGCCAGAAGCGCTGCTGACAACGGCGACCACTCCGCTGGTTTGTGGATCACGGAATTGCCCGCAGCCAACGCCGGTGCCAACTTCCATGTCGACAACATGAACGGCGCATTCCACGGTGTGATCACCGCGGTGGGTCCTGCAGGCATGCGCAGGACCTGGTTGTCCATGTCCTTGGCTGCCCAGCGACGTTCGCTATGGGCGACGGCCAAGTCTGCGTACAGGCGAAAGTTGGTGGCCCCCCTACCCACCAAACGCTGCTTCATGGACTCGCGTAGGAACCCCATGTCGAGGCATTCGACGTGAGCAATCTCGGCGTTGTTGGCATCGATCAGGTCAGCGAGGCGGTGCAGGACCTCGGCCCGATCGCCCGGCTCGTAGCGACTCCAAGTCTCGAACCCCGAAACGGCGGCGTCCACCGCTGCGCGTGCCGTGGTTGCGTCGCCGCGGGCGATTTCGGCAAGAACCATGTTGTCCCAGTCCAACGGCGAACGGTTCTCGAATGTGGCCTGCGAAGCTGTCCACACTCCTGCGATCAGATGCGCAGTGGGCACCGATACTCCGCTGACGTCTGCCCGGCTGTTGATAGGTGTAGGGGTCATTGTTGACCGGCCTTTGCAGTATCAGCCATCGCCATCATCGAGGGTGCTGTCATTCATCCAGGGTGCTGTCATAGTGTCTGGCCCCGGGACCTAGCGGTGCGCGAATGCCTCGAAACTCCCAGTCGCCGCCTAGCGCCGTGGACCGGACCTCCTCGGAGCACGATACCTGTGCACCGACGTCGGTGCGGATCGGGGTTGGGCCGCTCACGATCGTGTTGGTGAGTTCGCCCAGACCCTCCACCCGAACCGTCACCTCGTCGCCGGGCTGCACCGGCCGTGAATTCGCCGGGGTGCCGGACAACACGATGTCGCCTGGAACCAAGGTGATGGTGCGGGCAAGGTCAGCTACGAGGTAGTGCATGTCCCATTGCATCTCCGCAGTGCTGGCGTCCTGTCTGGCCACGCCGTTAACGAAGGTCGTTATCCGCTTATCGTTCGGATTCCAGTCGGTCACAACACCGGGACCGACCGGGCAGAGGGTGTCGCTTCCCTTCACCCGCAGCATCGAACCGGCATCGGTGTCGCGGAAATCGTGCAGGCCGTAATCGTTGGCGACGCTGTACCCGGCGATGTAGTCACCAGCCTCGAAGGGAGCCACGTTGCGACAAGTCCTGCCGATCACGATGGCGATCTCGCCTTCATAGTTGAGCCATTCACATCCCTGCGGACGCACCACGTCGGCACCGTGCCCGCTCAGAGATGTGATCGGTTTGTGAAAGTATGTGGGGGCAGCAGGGAGCTTGGTCATGAACTCGTCAACCCGGCTGCGGTAGTTGAGGTGAATGCAGATGATCTTGGTGGGCTGCACGGGAGCGAGATGAACAGCCGAGGAAATGCTGACGTTGCGGCCATCTCCAGCAATGAGCTTGTCGCCTGAGCGAACCACCTCCGTTGGGTAGCCATCAAGCAGGATCCGTCGATATTCGCTCATGAGCGGCGAGACTAGTTGGCCACGTCACTGTGTGGACACCCAATCGGGGTAGACCAAAGACAGTCCTATCGCCGACTGAGAGCACCGAGAAACGGCAGATCGCAGCACAGCAGATCGCAGCACAATTGAATGGACGGAGGTGACGTGGAACACCACCACAAATTGCGACAAGGTCTCTGCTGGATGCGACAACTACGCCCTGACGCTTTCCAAACGGCTCTCCGCCATGGGCCGCCGATGGCGGAGAGGTAACCGGCAACACCAACGGGGAGAAAAAAGACTCTGATTCGCAATACAAAATTAGCTGCGCCGTATCAGATAAGGCCGATCGCTGGGACCTCGAGATGCTCCCGAAGCTGGGTGAGGAACCGTCCGGCGTCGCCGCCGTCAACGATGCGGTGGTCGAACGTGGCTGAAATGGTCAGGTTCGTAGCCTCAACAGGGTTCCCGTTACGAAGCACCACCACCTGACGAGCCTGACCCAAGGCCAGAATTGTGCTGGTGCCGATAGGCAGGATCGGCGTGCCTGCCTGTATCCCTACGGCACCGACGTTGTTGACCGTGCAGGTAGCCCGGGTCAAGTCCGCTGCGGCGATCGACCGGTCCCGTGCCGCGGCGGCCAGGCGGCTGATCTCACGAGCAAGCTCGGCGGCGGAGCGTGCATCCGCGTCACGCACAACAGGCACCCTCAATCCTGTGGGGGTATCAATTGCCACCCCGATGTCGAACCGGCCGAAATAGACCACATCGTCGCCGTCGGTTGCAGCGTTCATTATTGGATGATCACGCAGGACCGGTATCAGCAGCGCCACAAACACAGCGTCCAAAGGCACAGGTTCGGCGAGTCGATCCGCCAAAGCTGCCCGGGTTTCGAGCAAGCCAGCGGCGTTGATCTCCACCATCGCTGTGAACTGAGGGATCTTCTGAACAGATTCGCTTAGATGCGCCGAAATCGCCCGGCGGGTGGTTGACAAGCGCTCACGCCTGTCGACGGTACGTCTCAGATCGGCAAGGGTGATCGAACCGCCCGGTCCGGTCCCTTCCACGTCGGAAAGCTTGATGCCGCGCTGGCGGGCCTCACGGCGGATCTTGGGCATTGCCAGTACCTGCGTCTTCGGATCGGTGTCGGGTGCATCCTCTGGCGCGTCAGCCGAGACCTGTTGTTCGCCGATCACGGCCTCTACATCTGCGCGCATTATCCGACCGCCGGGGCCGCTTCCGGTGAGCTCGGACAGCGACACCGCATGGCCAGCAGCGAGCCGCCTGACGACGGGGGAAACGAGCAGGCCCTTGGCTGCGCGATTTTCGAGTTCGGTGGTCTCAACAGCGGGGTTGGCAACGGACTTGGGATCGGTGGGGTTAGCAACGGGATCGTGCCCGGTGGGGTTAGCAATGGGCTTGGGAATGTGCTCGGTGGGGTCGGCAACGTCGGAAGCCGATGACGGGGATAGGGTCACCGCGCGCTTGGGAACGTGGCTGGCGGGGTTAGCAACGGGATCGTGCCCGGTGGGGTTGGCGGGGTTGGCAACGGGCTTGGCACGGTTGGTAACGGGGTTGGCGAGGTTGGCAACGGGCTTGGGATCGTCTGCAGTCGCCGACGCCACACCTGGACCAGGGCTTGTGGCCGGACTAGGGCTTGTGGCCGGTTCGGGGCCTACCTCAGCGAACTGTGAAAGCATCTCGGTCGGCTCTCCCACCACCACAAGAGGTGCCCCTACCGAGACCACCTCACCAGCGGCAGCACCGAGTCTGAGAACAGTTCCCCGGTAAGGCGACGTCAGCTCTACAACAGACTTATCGGTCTCGACCGAGCAGATCACCTGGTCAACCTCAACCCGATCGCCAACAGCTACGAACCATTCAACGACCACACCCTCAACCATCGTGTCGCCGACAGTCGGAAGCACAAAGACGTCAGCCATGTTGAACCCGATCAGCCAGCCATTGCCCGACGAATGCCTGCTGCGATCCGCTCAGAGGAGATCACCGAGTGGGTCTCCAACTGTGTAGGACCCCAGAACACATCAATGTGGCCCACCCGAACCGGGGGCGCTTCCAACAGGTAAGCGCCCTGCTCGGCGACCGTGGCAACGATCTCAGCGCCGACGCCGCCACTGAGGTGATCTTCGTGAGCGACAACGAGCCGCCCGGTCCGCTCAACGCTGGTCATGATCGTCTCATCGTCGAATGGGTACAGGGTGCGCAGGTCTATCACCTCGACTGAAACACCGTCAGCAACAAGAGCCTCGGCTGCGGCCACAGCTTCATGCTGCGGCGGCCCGAAGGTGACCACTGTGACGTCGTCACCTCGCCGACGCACAGCGGCTCGTCCGAAAGGAATTGAGTACTGCCCAACCGGAACCTCGGAGTACAGGCCTCGATACAAAGCAATCGGCTCGAAGAAGATGACCGGGTCCGGACTACCAAGCGCGGTCTGCAGCAGTCCCGCAGCGTCATAGGGCGTCGACGGGTAGACAACGACCAGCCCTGGGGAGTGCACGAAGTAGCTCTCCGGAGAGTCGGTATGGAACTCGTATGCTTCAATGTTGGTTCCAACCGGCATCCGGATCACAACTGGTGCGGTGAGCTCACCTCGGTAACGCCACCGGATCCGTCCCGCATGGCCGATTATCTGATCAAAAGCCGGATACGCGAACCCGGCGAACTCGATCTCGGCGACCGGGCGGTACCCGGCCATAGCCATGCCAACTGCGGTCCCGACAATTCCGGTCTCGCACAAAGGGGTGTCGATCACTCGTGTCTCGCCGAATTGTTCCAGTAGTCGCTGCGTCACCCTGAACACTCCGCCCTCTTGCGCGACATCCTCACCCAAGGCGATTAGCCTGGGATCTCTGCGGAAAGCCGCTGCCAGGGTCGTGTTCAGCGCTTCGGTCAGATCCAAGCGTCGCGTCTCGCCTATGGGCGTAGGCTCTGGGCCGATCTCCCAAACCCGTGCGGGCTCAATATCGGTGGGCGGGTCGCCCAGGTCGGCCTGTTCTTGGCGTAGCTGGCGCAGCAGTCGCTTCGGAATACGGTCAAAGAGTTGGTTAGGCGAAAAGTCCCGCCCCACCCGAGGTCGTGCCTCAAGGTCTCCAATTGTCGACTCCAGTTCAGCCCCAAGGCAGCTGCGCATCTCGTCATGGCGGTTGGCATCGAAGAGTCCTCGGCCAGCCAAGAACTTCCGCATGCGGATCAGCGGATCCTTGGCGTGCCACTGCGCCTCCTCCTCGCCACTTCGATAGACCGGGTCGCCGTCATAGGTTGAATGAGGTGCGTAACGGTAGGTGAGCATCTCAACGAGGGTCGGTCCTGCGCCATCCGACGCCCTGGCCACAGCCTCGGTGGTGACCGCGTACATGGCCAGCGGGTCCATCCCGTCTACGCGCACACCCCTAAAGCCATATGCCTGAGCCTTGTGGGCAAGGGTCTCGGCCGCGGTCTGCTTGTGCAGAGGCGTTGACTGGGCGACCTGGTTGTTTTGGCATAAAAAGACCGTGGGTGTACGCCAAACACCTGCGAAGTTCATGGCTGCGTGAAAATCGGACTCGGAGGTGGCACCGTCACCGAAGATTGCCATCGCAACGCAATCCAGCCCGCTCAACGTGTTTGCGTAACCGAATCCGACTGCGTGAGGAAGATGCGTCCCGATAGTTGCGTTGAGGCGGGTGATCCGGTATCGGTGCACGTCCCAGAGATCTGCGTCGTCAGGAACGCCAAGCCACAATCCGACTATGGCTCGTAGATCCATTCCACGAGCAACCCAGAAACCCAGCTCGCGGTAGGCGGTGAAGATCCAGTCGGTAGGCCGCAATGCAAGAGCAGCCCCCACCCCCGCTTCCTGGCCACTTGACTGGTAATACGCAGGGATCCGGCCCTGGCGCTGAAGGTTGAGTAGCTTTTCGTCAACGATCCGGCTGGTCAACATCTTGCGGTAGATGTCAACTAGGACCTCGTCGGACAGATCCGGCGGGTCATCAACCAACTCGCCGTCGGCATTGAGAATTCGACGCAAGTTGCTGCTGGGCTGCTCAGCTGGCATATCGCTGATTCATTGGCAGAAACTCTGAAGTTGTTGTGATTTCTTTGATGATGACTATTCCTCGCAAGGAAATCAAAGGCTAACGTTGCTTTGTGATGGCTGAACCCGCGGACCGCGAGTCGGAGGACAACAGATCCGGTCACAGCGACCTGTTTTCTGTGGCTGGCAGCCGGGTGGTTATAGTCGGCGGGACCGCGGGTATCGGCCTGGCTGTGGCTGCACACCTCGCAAACGCGGGTGCCAAGGTGGTCATAACAGGCCGCAGGCCCGAAGGTTCCGCAATAGCGGCTGGTATTGGTGCGCGTTTCGTGGTCATGGACGTGGCTGACACGGCTTCGGTCAAGGCCGGTTTCGCCACGATCATTGACACCATGGCCACTATCGACTGCCTAGTGCTGAACGCCGGTGTTGATGAGCACCACGGTGAGATTGACCGATTGGATCTCAGCGTCTTCGAACATGTGATGAATGTCAACACTATGGGCGTGGTGAGGGCGATGGCAGCCGGTGTGGGTGCCATGCGATCCGGGGGATCGGTGGTGGTCACCAGTTCGCCTGCTGGCTCTGTCACAACGCCAGCCATGGGTGCCTACTCGGCGTCCAAGGCTGCGGTGGACATGCTCGTACGGGTTTGGGCTCTTGAGCTCGGTCCCAAAGGAATCAGGGTCAATGCCGTCCTGCCAGGCATCGTGGACACTGAGATGCAGTCCGCCTCGTCGCCTGACATTGAACTCATTCGTCGAATGACCGCCACCGGGAGACATCGCCAAGCCGCGGACATGGTGCCCGTCTTTCATTTCCTGGCGAGCGACGCCAGCACCACATTGACAGGTTCCTTGGTCGGTGCCCATGACGGTATCTTGGCGGGATACAGCCATGAGCTTCTTGCACGCCTCGGTGCTGATCTCTGAGGCGCTAAAGGGAAGGACATGGCGATGGTTGCTCCAGCCCAGCACCTTGACGCTACGGATCGGGTGCTGATCCGTGAGCTGATCCGAGACGGCCGGGTGACTTACGCCAAACTTGCACCTCTGGTTGGGCTCAGTCAGGCTTCGGTGCGCAGCCGCGTCAAGCGTCTGATAGACGAGCGGCTGATCGTGGTGACCGGCCGCGTTGATCCCGCCACTTTCGGACTTGGTGTTTTCGCTTTTGCCTTTGTGGAAGTCAACCGCGAGGTCGACAAGACCGCTGCGCTGATCGGCGAGGTTGACTCAGCCGTTTTTGTAGTCATCGGGACAGGCCGTTTCGATCTGCTCGTAGAGCTTCGCTGCGGAGACCAGCACCAGCTTCTCGATGCACTGGACCGTCTGCGTGTCATTGAAGGGGTCGCTCGGGTGCAGTCGGCGACGGTGCTTCACTACGACAAGCAGGATTGGACCGGTGTCGGCCAGCGTCAATCCAAGCCACAGCCCGCGGCGGCCTTGCCCTCCCCCAAGGTCCTTGAAGACATTGACCGTGCCCTTCTCAGTGAGCTAATTGCCGATGGAAGGGTCAGTTACGCCGCTCTGGCCCGCCTTGTCGGGCTTTCGCAGGCTGCTGTTCGCGAACGGGTGATTGACCTCATCGGGTCTCGGGTGATCGCTATTGCAGCTCACCCTGTGCCTGAGGCCATGGGCATCGCTGGCTTTGCAGCGGTAGCAATCAGGGTCCACGCTCCGGTTGCTCCCATAGTCTCGGCCATGGTGGCCCTGGCCGAGACCACACTCGTGGCCCGGACTCTTGGTCGGTTTGATGTCTTGGCCGAGATCTGGTTCGAAGATTATGATCATCTCGCGGAGGTCCTCGAGATCCTGAGAGATCTACCGCAGGTGGCGTCGGTTGACACCGCCCCGTATCTGCGGATCGCTAAGGAAGAGTTCGGCTCGGGATTCCGACCGTGAAGGTGCGATTTACTAATGAAGACTTGGTGATTTCCTTCTCGAACGAAGGATTCGTTACCACACTGTCCATTTTGCCATGGAATGGCTTCTACTCGGTCACGCAAATTGTTGTAGCGTGATTGTCATCACACCCTGGATGCGCTCTGCGCCCAGGGGTCATAGGAGGCGAACCTGACGATGAAATCACTGAGACCCAATCAATCACTGAGACCAACCAAGAGCGTGTTTAGGTTTCTGTGCTTGCTGGCAGCCGTGGTGCTCATTGCTGCGGCGTGCGGGTCAGATGACGACGACAATGGCGAAACTACCGGCATTAACGACATGCCACCTCCCGAATACACAGTCGCCCCCGACGACACGACCGCACCTGATGACACGACCCAAGACAATACGGACGCACCCAATGTCACGGACCCAAATGCTGCGAACGACGCCCTCGAACCGGTCAAGGTCGGCCTGATCGCCCAGGACGAGGAACTGTTTGCCTTTCCGGAAGTCCGGGCAGTGAGCCAGGCATTTGTGGACTATTTCAATGCTGAACACGCAGGTGCAGGAGGCCATCGCATTGAGCTGGTGGTGTGCGGCGCAGGCGACTCGCCGGAATCCCACGTTGGCTGTGCTCAGGAATTCGCCAACGACGATTCGGTTCACCTTGTCGTCAGTGCAGGCTTCGGCGCGAACTCAGCCGCGGCGAGTTCTGTGTTGGCCGAAACCGGCGTGCCGACAATCACGTTGGGGAACGACTTTGCCGACTTCTTGACCCCGGGGGTCTTTACATTCGATCCCGGGTTGCCTGGTCTGGCGCAGGTCTTCTTCGTCTTCATGAGCGAAACCCGCGGGGACACCGAAATCACCTTGTTCATCGCCGATGACCCGGCGTTCGAACCGTTTGTACCAGCGCTTGAAGCTATAGGCGCTGCGAATGGCGTCACCGTCAACGAGGTCATACGGTTAGGTTTCGAACCGGACCTGACCGGCCCGATCTCTGCGGCGAACCTTGACAATGACGGTTGGATGTTTGTGCTTGGCGACGGTGCCCAGTGCACCGCCTCTGCGGCAGCCGTCGAAACTGTTGGGTATTCCGGGCATCTCTACGCCAACGACCTTTGTCTCGGCCAAGATGTCGTGGAGTCCGGTGTTGTTGACGGCTGGTCGGGACCGATTGTGTCGGCTGCGCCAACTGTCGACGGTGGCGAAGATGTAGAGCTGATTAATCGGGTGCTCGACACCTACGGCGACGCTGGGGTACAGACGGCTGGTTTGGCAGGATGGGCGCTGGCCAACATCTACGCAGCCCGTGATGTCCTAACCGACGCCGGTCTGGCTGACTCGACCCGCGAGACGGTCATGGAAGCCTTGAGTAGCTATTCCAGTGACGGTATTCCCGGTTTGGGACCGGTCTCGTGTCCCGGCCCGTCCGCCTGGACAGGTGCGTGCAACATGGCCCCACTTATGGTCACCGTCGATAATGGCGAACTCATCAGCCCGGACGGTTTCGTCCAATTGGACTTCAGCGAGCTCGACTTCCTGCTCGAAGGCTGATTCAGATTGATGGCTGGGTTGACGAGAACAAGGGTCTCGTCAACCCAGCAGGTTGATTCTTGCTCGACGCGCAACACCCAGCGGCGCCTTGTGAGCCCCAGACACGGTCCGTGTGGTGCCGGGTCGTGTGTGCCTAGATTGTTGCTGCCCCGGTCTGTGAGCCAAAGTCATGGCTTGTTTGGCGCCGGGTCGTGTGCGCCAAAGATGTTGCTGCCCCGGTCTGTGGTCTCTGGGCACGGTCTGTGTGGTACCGGGTCGTGTGCGCCAAAGATGTTCCTGCCCTGCTCTGTGAGCGCTTGGCACGGTTTGTGTGGGGCCGGGTCGCGGACCCGCGAAGGCGATGATCGCAACCTGGTGAGCGCCACGCACGGTCTGTGTGGTACCGGGTCGTGTGCGGCCAAGATGTTCCTGCCCTGCTCTGTGAGCGCCAGGCACGGTTTGTGCGGCGCCGGGTCATCACACCTATGAATCAGCGTTCCGGGTCCGAGCGCATCGCCAAGTTGGCACTGGCGGTGATCTCGCTGGGCTGGCTCATTGGCGCTTTCGCAGACCCGGCCGTCTTCTTTGAGCCGATCCTGTTCGGGCTCGGTGTAGGCACGATCATCGCGGCGCTGGCCCTTGGGTTGGTCGTCGCGTACCGAGCTTCGGGGGTCATCAACTTTGGCCATGGTGCCATTGCCACCTACGTCACCTATGTCTACCTGTCGTTGGTAGACACCGGCGACTACCCAGTGCCACCGCTTCCGAACCCTTTGGCCCCCTTGGAAGCGATCTTGCAGATTGAGATTCTCGACCTGCCCACCATGATCTCGATGGGTGACGGTATGGCTAAGGCCCCGGCGGTGGCCTTGGCGTTGTTGACAGCGGCGGGGCTCGGCCTGCTAGCCCACTACTGCATCTTTCGCCCACTTCGGTACGCGCCAGTGCTCGCCAAGGTCGTGGCCTCGGTTGGGATCATGCTCTTCTTGCAGGCCGCGGTCGTGCTCCGTTTCGGTGCTCGCGCCAAGGGTGCCGAGCCCATCTTTCCCGACGGCCCGGTTGACTTTCTGGGAGTCCGGGTTGGTCAAGACCGCTTCTGGCTGCTGGGAACGGTAGTGGTGGGCACAGCGGCTCTCGGGGCACTGTTTCACTTCACTCGATTCGGTATCGCCACCAGAGCGTCAGCCGAGAATGAGCGTTTCGCGACGCTGCTCGGCTTCAACGCCGACTACCAGGCGGGCGTTAGCTGGGTGCTGGCCTCGGTGCTCGCCGGTCTGGTCGGCATTCTGGTGGCTCCGATCACAGGGGTCACACCGAGCCTGTTCACCGTGTTGCTCATCTCGTCGCTCGGCGCGGCTCTGCTCGGGAGGATGTCTTCGTTCGTCATAGCCGCCGTGGCCGGAGTAGCTCTCGGTGTCATTGACCAAGAGCTCTTCCGCCTGGAGTTCGAGTACTCCTGGATCCCCGACATCGGCATTCGGCGGGCTTTGCCGTTCGTGGTTATCGCCCTGGCCATGGTGATCCGCGGCGAGACCCTGCCTTCACGCGGTGTAGTAGCGACCGAACGCCGCCCCGATGCGTATGCGCCACCTTTGGTGCCGTGGCGTGTCGGTGCTTACGGCGTGCTGGTCGCCTTGGCTGTTGCGATCACCATCTACGCACCCTTTGAGTTCCGTGCGGGGATGCAGAACTCAATGATCGGGGTGCTCTTTGCCCTGTCGCTTGTGGTCGTCACAGGGTATGTCGGGCAGATATCGCTGATGCAGATGGCTTTGGCCGGGGTCTCGGCCTTCGCTGTGGGCTCGTTCGGTACCGGCGCTGGCTTACCGATGTTGCTGGCCCTACCGCTTGCCGTTGCTTGCGGCGTGGGTTTCGGGCTTGTTGCAGCGCTGCCTTCGCTGCGAACCAGAGGCGCCAGCCTGGCCATCATCACCTTGGCCAGTGGCCTTGCCATTGAGGAGATCTTCTTTCAGCGCAGCGGCTGGTTCGGCCTTGATCGCAGCACCAAGATCTCGGACCCGCCAGCGCTGTTCGGTGTCGAGTTCGGTCCCAGCAGCGGTTTCTTGTTCGGCGATGACAAGATCCCCACGCCAGGGTTCGGCCTGTTTGTTTTGTTGCTGACGGTCTTTTCTTGTCTGGCGGTGATGCGTTTGCGGCGCTCACGTCTCGGCGAGCAGATGCTTGCCGTGCGTGCCAATGAGCGCGCAGCGGCCGCGGCCGGGGTAAACGTCGCTGCGGTCAAGCTCAGCGCGTTCGCAATCTCAAGCTTGTTCGCCGGGCTTGGTGGTGCACTCACGGCTTACAAACTCGGCACCTACGCCCCTGACTCGTTCGGTATCTTCGTTTCCCTTTCGGTGCTTGCCTTCGCCTACCTCGGCGGGATCTCCACGGTGGGGGGCGCTGTCGTGGCGGGCACCTTGTTCACCGAAGGCGTTGGCATCATCGCCACCAACGAATGGTTCATTGATGTCGGCCCCTACACCGCGTATGTGGCCGGGTTCTTCTTGATCGGGACCGCTGTCTACAACAACGAGGGCATTGACGGCTTCCAGCGAGAGCAGTTCTACAAGATGGTTGCATGGTGGCGTCGTCGAGCAGTTTCCCGCCGCGAGCGTCTCTTGATCAAGGCCACCAATGACTGAGACAGCACGTGTCTGACCCCGTACTGCGCACCGAGGCGCTGATGGTCCGCTTCGGTGGCCTGGTTGCGCTGAATGGCGTGACACTTGACTGTGAGCGCGGCCAACTCACAGGACTCATCGGACCCAACGGTGCCGGTAAGACGACGTTCGTGGACGCAGTCACAGGCTATTTACCCAACAACTCCGCCGGAAGTGTCCTTGTTGAAGGGGTTGATGTCTTCGGCCGGGCACCTCACCGGCTGGCTCATGACGGCCTAACCCGGACCTGGCAGACCTTGGAGCTCTTCGACGACATCAGCGTGAGAGCCAACTTGGATGTGGCCAGCGAACGGTTGACCGTCGTTGGCGCGGCGATTGATTTCTTTCGCCCAAACCGCCGCAACGACAGAGTTGATGAGGTGCTGGACCTGCTCGCCATGTCAGACATCGCTGATCGCCGATCCAGCGAGCTTTCTCAAGGACAGCGCAAGATGGTGGGGGTGGGCAGGGCGCTGGTGGCATCAACGGCGAAGATCATCTTGCTTGATGAGCCAGCCGCTGGCCTCGACAAAGCCGAAACCGAGTGGTTTGGTACTCAACTGCGGCATCTTTGTGAGCAGGGACTCACGATGTTGCTCATTGAGCACGACATGGGACTGGTCTTCAACGTCTGCGACCGGATCCATGTGCTGGTATTCGGAGAGCTCCGCGCCTCAGGCACCCCGCAGCAGATCCGCGGTGATCCCGAAGTCATCGCCGCTTATCTTGGGCACAGGCACCCCAAATGAGCCCAAGATGAGTGAACAGCTTGTCAGCGTCGAGCATCTGAGCGCCGGTTATGGCGGGGTGGCGGTGGTTCGAGACTTGACCCTGTGCGTGGCAGGTGGCGAGGTTGTGGCGCTGCTCGGGCCGAACGGCGCTGGCAAGACCACAACTCTGATGGCTATTTCGAGCATGGCCGAAATCCTCGACGGCTCGATTGAACTGATGGGGCACCCTGTCCCGCGCCTGCGCCAAGCGCATCAGGCGGCGCGATCAGGTGTCATCCACGTGCCGGAGAACCGCGGTATCTTTTTCGGGTTGACGGTTCGAGAGAACCTGATGCTGGCCAAGACAAAAGGCAAGGTGGACCTAGACACAGCTGTCGACTTCTTCCCGCCTCTGGGACCTCTTATGAACCGTGCCGGCGGGTTATTGAGCGGCGGCGAGCAGCAAATGCTGGCACTTGGTCGCGCTATCGTTGCTGAACCCAAACTGCTAATGGTTGACGAGATGAGTTTGGGACTGGCACCAGTTGTCTATGAGCAACTGATGCCAGTGGTTCGCCGGATCGCTGATGACACCAACGCTGGGGTCTTGCTTGTTGAACAACACGTTGATCTAGCCTTGGAGACCGCGGATCGCGGCTACGTCCTGAGCCACGGCGACCTGGTCATGCAAGGATCCGCGGACGAACTCCTTGCCGAGAGGGCGCTTCTTGATGCCAGCTACTTGGGTGTGGATCCATTGTCGCACTGAGTCCGGTGCAGCGATTGTCGGGTCGCAGCCGATTGCTGAGCTATTGGCGGGTCCAGTCCTGCGGGATGTGCAGTTGGTGGCGGCGCATGGCCTCGAATCGAGGTTCGGCGATCTCAAAGGTGAGTTCGGGATGGCTTAGCAGCCAGAAATCGCCAGCTTCGATCCCGGCGATCGCTAGGCGACCCACATCGTCGGGGTGCATGCCCGCTGCCAGGTAATCGGCAACGTCGGGATTGTCGCTGGCGGAAGTGCCAGCGTCGGTTAGCGCTCTGGCTGAGTTCATCACAAGCCCGGTGGCTACCGGGCCCGGGCACAGAACCGAGACAGTCACCGCGGGGTGGTCTCGTTGCATCTCGATCGCTATCGACTCCATCATTCCCACAACCGCGAACTTGGTGCCGCTGTATATCGCCAGGTCCGGATCGCCTACCAGGCCAGACAGCGACGCGGTAGCACTGAGGTGACCACCGCCCTGGTCAATCAACACAGGCAAGAAAGTGCGGATGCCGTTGATGACGCCGGTGACGTTGACTTCAAACAATAGGTGCCAATCGGCGGTCGTGCAGCCCAAGACCGGCTTCGCCAGACCGATTCCGGCGTTGTTGCAAACCAAATCAATGGATCCGAACTCTCTTAGGGCTTCGTCTCGCAAACCGGCGACCTCGGCGAGGTCTCGCACATCGCATTGCTGGCCGAGCACTTCGTTGCCTTCATCGCGCAAGCCGGTCACGGTGTCGGTGAGTCGAACGCCATCAAGATCCGACAGAATTAATCGCATACCACGGTCCGCACAGGCGCGGGCAAGTCCCAGGCCGATCCCGCCAGCCGCCCCGGTGATCAGCGCCACCTTGTTGTTCAGGTCACTCATGACAATGAGGTGGGCTCAGCGACACCGGTGCTTTGCGATGAAGTCCGATCCCGCTGGCCGCCCCGGTGATCAGCGCCACCTTGTTGTTCAGGTCACTCATGACAATGAGGTGGGCTCAGCGACACCGGTGCTTTGCGATGAAGTCCGATCCCGCTGGCCGCCCCGGGTTTGCCCATGTTCCAAACAAGTGCTGTTGGGTGAGGGTCCGCTCACAGCAATCACGCATCGGTAAACGAGGCCAAAGTCGAGCCCACCGACATCAACTCGAGGATCGTGCCGAACGGGTCCCGGCAATACACGACGGCGGCACCGCTGTCGTCAAGATCGAGTGGATCACCCATCATCAAGCCGCCCAGCTCCACGACCCGGGCCAACGCTGATCCCACGTCGTCTACCTCGATGGCCAGATGGCGCAGTCCTTGCTCATGTGCCCCGAGCACGAGCGGCGGTGGTTGTGTCTGCTCAGGAGCCAAATACCGCCAAAGCTCCAGGTACGACCCTGAGCCACGCATCATCACGCCGTCTGCGCAGGATCCACTGAGCCCGACCGCTCGGTCCACGTCTGGGGCGGGAGTTCGCCAGTGGTCACGTTCGATGACTTCCATGTTGAGCAGCGCCCCGTAAAAGGCGATGGCCGCATCAAGGTCGTCCACGACAAGGCCGACATGGTGAATTCCCCGGATAGTCAAGTCGGTCAAGCCGCCAGAGGTTCGCGGATCTGCACCAGGTTCCCGCTGGGTTCTCGGACGTATCCGGTCCTGCAGCCGATCCGGTGATCGTATGCTGGGGCAGCTATCTCGGCGAAGCCTGCGGCCAGGGCGTCGCGCCACGCCGAGGAGACGTCAACGGCTTGGTAGACAATGGTGGAGATGCAAGGCCCGTGGCGCTCCATCAGCGCCTGTTCAGCATCGTTGGCGGGAGTGGCGAGGATGGTCACGCATTGGCGGCGGTGATAGCTGTGATCCGCGAGATACACGAGACCGTCGTTGCCTGCTCGTGAGTCGACGATCACCCGCTGGCCCAATACATCGGTGTACCACTCGACCTGGCTTGTTAGGTCGCGGCAGAGTTGCACGTGGCCCAAAGCCTGGAGCCGCACGTGGCCAACCGGACGGAACTCAACGTCAGGAGTCTTGAAGCCGTCCACGTATTGCATTATCTCGACCCAGCGCCCTTCGGGATCGATAGCCACGAAACCGTTGTAGGTGTTGCCGAACTCTTCGTAGGGCATCGCCACAGTGGCACCGTTGCCTAACAGGTGATTGATCGTGTCGCGGGCGTTGGGGACGATCCAGCAGACGTGGTTGATTCCCGAGCCGTGCTCTGCGAACCAGCGTCGCTCGTATTCGAACTGGTATGGGCCCGCCTCGAGCTGCAATTGAAACGGGCCTCCGCAGGCCAAGAACGTGTAGTCGACGCCGCCCTCACCGGTGTGGTGCATGTCCGCAGTCCCCTCCCAGTAGTAGGCGGGGATTGCGTGATACCACCTGAGCCAGTGCCACATCGCCTCCCTCGGGTTTTTCTCGTAGATGCATGCATGGTGTAGCTGATAGCTGGGTGTTGTCATGGGTCTCCTGTCGGTGCGGTTCAGGTCACCGCCGCCAGTGCTGCGTGTCATGTCTGCGTGGGTATCACCACTACCTTGCATTGATCGGTTGGGCTCCGCAGCTCCTCGAATGCCGTTGGCAGCTCATCCAGCGTCACGCGGTGGCTGAGCATCGGGCGAGGATCGATCCGCCCAGCTGAGATCATCTCGATCACAAATGCGTTCTCGTCTTTGGTGTATGAGGCACCGAAGCGGATAGTGGGCTCCTTGAAGTAGGCGTCCACATGGTTGATCGTGTCGGGTGTCATACATACCCCGCCAGCGATTACCTTGCCGAAGCGACGCACCGCCCCGATGGCCTGGCTGAGCATCCCTGGGAGCCCTACGCATTCGATCACCGCGTCGGGAGGTTGGCCCAGTAGCTGCTTCACTTCGGTGCTCAGGTCTTCGGTGGCCGATGCGTGAATGGTATCGGTTGCGCCCAAGTCCCTTCCCAGTTGCAGGCGCTGGCTGACCATCTCGCTGAGGACCACTCTGCGGGCCCCGAAGAATCTTGCCCAGATAACCGAGGCCAGCCCGATCGGGCCGCCACCGAGTACCAGCACCCTGTCACCTACTCCAAGTTCGGCTTCGCGCACGAGCATCAGCGCGGTTGCAAGTGGTTCCACCAAGGCGGCGACGGTGAGGCTCACGTTGTCGGGTACGGCCAATAGGTCATTCGTGCGCACACGAAGGAACTCGGCGTAGGCACCGTCGGGCTGGTCTTCGCCGAGCGCTCCAAAGAATCGGATCTGCTCGCAGCGATGGTTCTGCTCAATCAGGCACCATCCGCAGCTACCGCACGATACCCACGACACGGCGAACACCCGGTCTCCGATCTTCCAGTCACCGATTGGGTTCGGACCCAGCTTCTCGATCACGCCTGAAGCTTCATGGCCCAGTACACCACCGCGTCGGGCGATGCCGCCAGGCAGCGTTGCGTGCAAGTCCGAACCGCATATACCACAGCCAGCGACCCGCAGAATCGCCTCACCGGGTCCGGGTTCGGGGTCTGGCAAACAAACTATCCGCAGGGGCTTGTCTGGTTCATCAAATACAGCGGCGCGCACGTGAACTCCTAAGGGATTAGATGATGGGCGTCAGGTCGGATACAGCGGCGCGCACGTGAACTCCTAACGGTTTAGATGATGGGCGTCAGGTCGGATACAGCGGCGCGCACGTGAACTCCTAAGGGATTAGATGATGGGCGTCAGGTCCAAACCGTGCTGGCTGCTGTGTCTGGGAACGCTGCTGTGTCTGGGAACACCGTACCCTAAGCCGCAAATTTGAGCGGCAAGTATGGGCAGATGAAGACGGGTCCAGGCAAAGCGGACGGGGTGCAAGCCTGCTCATAGTTTGACCAGTTGAGGAGCAAACAGATGAGGGAAAACATCATCCTTGCCATTCCCGAGCCGGGTGTGGCGCGCACAGTGAATAGGCCCTACCCAAAGATCATCGCCGGTTATGTGATCGTTGAAGTGGCGATCGCCCCGATCTGCAACGAAGGCCGGATATTTGAAGATCACCGTTTCGAGTGGCACGACGGCCCGGAGCTCTTGGGTCATGAGGGGGTCGGCACGGTGATCGAGACCGCCGCCGGGTCCCGTTTCGGGCCAGGCGACCGCGTGATCATGTTCCAAGGCAATAGCTGCCAGGAGTGCTTTGTTTGCACCCAGGGCCTGTCGCCCACCCACTGCCTCAAGATACCTTACGAAGCCCACCACGGCGGTATGGCCCCCCAGGATGTAAAGGCAGGGCTTCTCGGCATTCAACTCGCCTGCGGTGCATCCTCGGGCGGGTTCGGCATGGCTCGCTACCGGATCGCCGCTGAGCACATGACCGTGAAAATACCCGACGAGCTCAGCTTCGAGCACGCTGCGGCGGGAAACTGCACCCTCGGATGTACCTACACAGCCGCCGAGGAGCTTGAGGTGAGCGCCAACGACGTGGTCCTCGTTGCTGGCGTGGGCTTCATCGGTATGGGCGCAGTGGTAAACGCCCTGTACCGGGGCGCGAAGGTGATCGTGTTGGGACGAAACCGCTACCGGATGGACCTTTGCCGACGCCTTGGCGTCGAAGCCGTGATCGATCCCAGCGATCCGGACTGGCTGAGTCAGATCCATGCGCTGACCGGTGCCCGCCAAGGCGCGGACGCTGCTTTTGAGTGCTCGGGAGCGCCGTATTACCTCGACCGTTGTATGGCTGGAGTGAGGCGCTACGGGTCGATCTTCTCGCTTGGTTTCACTGGTACCACAGGATACGAAGTATCGGTCCTCAACGAAATCATGGATCGCCACCTCAGATGGACTGGCGGTCACGATGTACGGTTCCGAGACCGTGACGGCCTCTTGAGGATGCTCGGCGATCCCGGCGTTCAGAGCCAGATCGACATCTTGACGACCCATTCGTTTCCGATGTCGCAGGCTCAGGCCGCATTTTCGGTCGCCCTGACAAAGAAGTGCGGGAAGATCTACCTGCGGCCCGGCGAATAGCAAGCCAAGCGGGCCTGCTACATCTCGGCTCTGAGCCCCTCAACAGCTGGCCGCTGCGAGCATCACCGTGTATGCAGGGCCTGCTACATCTCGGCTCTGAGCCCCTCAACGGTCAGCCCGACGCTTTCAACGATCCGTTCGAACGACTGCCAATGCGCAGGCAGGACACGCACCGAATCGCCCGCTTCTGCTGCTCGCTGGCCTCGCTCGCCGGGAAGAAAGATCTCAGATACTCCGGGTCGGCGTTTGGCACCTTTCACGGCGTCAACGAGTCGGTCCGAGCGGTGCCCCGCATCTGCGGGTTCCATCCAATGGGAAGGATCGATCACCAGCACGCAAGCACCTCCGGTCAGGGCCTCATCGCGGGGTTCCAGCCAAACCGACGGCGGTCCGGCTATCTCCGGGGAGAGACGGGCCGCAGGATTGATGATTCCCGCCAGCATCTCGGTGAAAAGGTTCAAGGCATACAGCCTCGGTGAGCCGAACACTGTAGGTGCCCCGCAGTCCGAGATACGACCGAAGTCCTGCATCTGCTGGAAATACGGCCCCGGGTCGTCGGTGAGTCGGCCGGTTTGTGGGTCAACGAGGTATTTTCCGTCGAGTTTCGATCCCTGAAAGTAGGCCTCGCTGAGGTCGCCATCGTGGACCTCAATGGCTTGAATATCGGCCACGATCGCCGGGTGCTGACCGCCGGGAGCCCCCGCCGCGAGCGGAGCACCAGAAAGTACGTTTTGCATCCCGCCCCACGGAGACACCAAAGGGAGGCTGTTGTTGGTGGCGATCGCCATCATCTGCTGGTCTGTTGCCATTCGAACATACACACCGAAGGCCCCGGCATCGTTGAAGTCGCGGGCAAATCCGATGGCAATGGCGTGGCGCCTCGCCTTTTCGATCGTGGCCTGCATCGCCATGGTTACAGCCCATTGCCCTGATGATCGCTTACCGTCGATAACCACCCAGGTCGGCCCCTCGTCAACGATGACTGGCGTGGCGCGCACGTCCAGAGTGCCTGTTCGCGCCAACAGCACCGGTATTTCGAACACCCCCATGCCTTGGGTTGCCTTGTTGTGGCGGTCCCCATAGGAAACGCAGCGAGCCACGATCTCGGCATGCTCAGCGGTGAATCCGAGTTGGCTCAGCACTCGCCTGTAGCAATGCTGCAAGAAGTCGGGGTCTTCTGTGTGTGTCGGCGGCTCATTTGCGGAGCTCATTGCGGTACCTCCTGTGGCTATTGTGTGCAACCGGAGCAACTCACCAACATTCGGGTTCTATTGGTATTCGGGTTTGGAAATACTCTTGAGCTTTGTAGATGCCCGAGACCACACAAGGGCTGCAATGCCAGAGCCCCCATCGCCGAAACGACAACAGGCGGCCATCACATGACAGGACCCGAACTCGTCAGGCTCCGAAGCGATTGCACCGTCGACGACATCGTTGATGCCAGTAGCCGCGACGGCGGCGTGATCATTGACGGTTGGCTTCCAGTCAAGACAGTCGATCGGCTCAACGCCGAACTCGAGCCGTGGCTCGCCGCTCACTCGGGCACACAATCCGGTTCGCCCGCCTCGGATGATTTTCTTGGTCGCAGGACACGAAGGCTTCAGGGACTCGCCGTCAAGGCGCCGACCTTCGTGGAGGTAATGACCGATGAGCGCCTGCTTGGGTTTGCTGAGGCTGTGGTAGGGCCGATCAGCCCGACGCTGATCCTCAACAACGGTGAGGTGATCGACGTCGGGCCAGCTGAGTCTGCGCAGTTCTTGCATCGTGATGACGATGCTTGGAACTTTGCCAACCCAACTAAGCCGATGATTGTCAACAGCATCGTGGCGCTGGTTGACATCACCCCCGAACTCGGCGGCACGATGGTGGTGCCAGGTAGTCACCGATGGGAGCCGGACCGGGTCCCCCGCAACGACGAAGTGACTGCTTGCACGCTTCCGGCATGCTCGGCGCTGTTCTTGCGAGGAGACACATTGCACGCTGGGGGTGCCAACACCACCGCTGATCGTTGGCGACGAGCGCTATCCACAGGTATCTGTGCAGGCTGGCTCCGCCCGGTCGAGAACAGCTACACAAACGTTCCCCTGAGCGTGGTGCGCACCCTCGCGCCTAGGGCACAGCAGCTCCTCGGCTATGGGTTGTATGACGCCTCAGACAGCGGTGGTGGCTTTCTTGGTTACCACGACATGGGCGATCCGGCCAGGCTTCTGGCCGCAGGACCGACTCGGCCAAGCAACAATCCTTTGAGCTGAGTCTTCTACTTGAACTGAGTCTTCAACAATCCTCGAAATGAGTCTTCTACTTGAACCTTTGCGGGTGTCTGTGTCTACAGGCTTGATGTGTGCAGTGTCTCGGTCTGGGGTCGACCAGAACCTTGCTGGGAGAGCCCGGTTGCAAATTCCGGAGCTGGGTTAGTCGGCGCGCCGCCGACGGGCACGGTTTCGGAGTTCCGCTATCAGCGCCGGGTCGTGTTCGCCCAGGGCGGGAACCACCGACGCTTCGGGCGCGGTTGGTTTGGCGTTGTTGATGTTGAACGGGGCCGCGAAGGTGTCGCAGATACCAGTGGGAACCGCAGTCGGGACGAAACGCTGTCGGGCACGAAGCTGTTCGTGCTCCCACAGTTCCAGTGGATCGTTGACGGAGCCGTAAGCAATGCGGGCGGTGTCAAGACGAGCGCGAATCACCTCGGGAGGGTGAGCGCCGAGCCCGGCTCGCAGCACCGGCTCCAGCTCGTCGATGTTGGCGATTCGATCCGAGTTCGTGACGAAACGTGGATCTGTGGCCAGGCTCGGATCGTCAAACACCTCGCTGCACAACAACCGCCACTCGCTTTGGCTTTGCACGGCCAAAACGATCTCTGTGCCGTCGCTTAGCGGATATGTCCCGTATGGGGCGATCATTGCGTGGCGATGCGAAGCCTGCGACGCGACCCTACCCAGCCCAACCGCGGAGTAGGTGGGAGCGGCGGTCCACTCCGCGAGACATTCGAGCATCGACAACTCAATGACAGCTCCTTGGCCGGTCAGCAGGCGTCGGTGCAGCCCGGCCAGCACCGACGACAATGCGTACATGCCAGCGGCAATGTCGGCCACTGAGAACCCGACCTTGCTCAACATCTCCGCCGAGCCCGTCAAAGCGATCGCGGCAGCCTCGGCTTGGATGATCAAGTCGTAGGCCTTGTCGTTGGTGCGCGGGCCGTTGAGTCCGTAGCCCGAGATGCCGCAGGCAACGAGCGACGGGTGCCGTTCATGCACCTGATGAGGCGCCAGCGCGGCGCGTTCAGCGGCGGCGGGTGCCAGGTTCTGAATGAAGACGTCGGCCCCGGCGAGCAATTCGTCGAGTTCAGCGCGATCGTCGGTGTCCTTTAGGTCCAGCAGCAGGCTGTGTTTGCCACGGTTGGCCCACACGAAGAACGCCGATGTGCCGACAACGTTGGTGTCGTAGTGGCGGGCAAAGTCACCCCCGTCTGGCCGTTCTATCTTGACGACCTGAGCACCGAGGTCGGCGAGTTGACGGGTGGCAAACGGCGCCGCGATTGCCTGTTCCACGGCTACTACGATCGTTCCGTTCAATGGTACGCTCATCTGCGGATGACCTTGATGCGGTTCGCCATTTCCGCAATGTTGTGTGTGGGTCTCGGGTCAACCAACTGATGTCGTGTCATGAACTGATCGCGAATTCCTAGGGCCCGAACGCGCCACGGCCCTGCGGGAGCTTCATGTTGAGAATGCGCGACGCAACCACGGTGCGCAGGATCTGTGCCGTGCCGCCACCGATGGTAAACATGCGCACATCCCGGTAGATCCGCTCCAATGGGTTGCGGCGGCTGTAACCGGCGGCTCCGTGAAGCTGCAGGGCGTCGCTGACCACCGAGATGGCGGCTTCGGAGGCGAAGATCTTGGCCTGGGCAGACAGCGCCGGGTCCGGAAACCCCAAACCGTTCGGGTCACGCGACGTCGCAGCGCGATGTATCAGCCCGCGAGCCGCTTCGAGTTTCACTGACATATCTGCGAGCATCCACTGAAGCCCCTGAAACTCCGCGATCGGACGCCCGAACTGTTTGCGCTTCTTCACGAAGTCAACGGCTAGTTCATAGGCACCCTGAGCCAAACCCAACGCGACCGTGGCGGCACCCACACGTTGGCTGTTGTAGGCACTCATGAGCTCCGCAAAGCCACGACCGAAGCCCGACGGTGGAACCAACACCATGTCGGCGTCGACCTCCATGTCCTCGAAGATGACCTCCATCTCCGGGATCGCTCTCAGACCCATAGTGGGTTCTCGGCGACCGAAGCGCATGCCGGGGGTTTCATCACGGACGGCCAGAAACCCGCCTATGCCCTCAGAGTTGCCGTCCTCGTCGAACACCCGAGCGAAAATCAGATAGAGACGACTCACCGATGCGCCAGTGATCCAGTGCTTAATACCGTTGATCAGGTATCGATCACCGCGCCGGTCGGCCCGGGTCGTCATCTCAGAGGCGGCAGACCCGGCTCCGGGCTCGGTGATACAGATCGCCGGTTTGTCCCCATCGAGAACCAGGTTTGCAGCCAGCTTGCGCTGGCGGTCGGTTCCGTAGGCCATCACTGCGGAGATGGCACCCATGTTGGCCTCCACCGTTATTCGCCCGGTGACACCGCAGACCTTCGCCATCTCCTCAACCACGACAACGGCGTCAAGCAAAGAGGCACCCGGGCCGTTGAGCTCCTTCGGGATGGTCATACCCGTGAAGCCAGCGTCGCGCAGCGCCGCAACGTTGTCCCACGGGTAGTGCTCAGCGCGGTCTGTTTCCGCAGCGCGGGGTGCTATCGTCTCGCAAGCAAGCGCTCGTGCGTTGGTCTGTAGCGCTAGCTGTTTGTCTGTGAGTTCGTAGGTCATCAGATACCGACTTCTCTGGAGAGTGTCTCGCGGGTGATGGTGATGATCTCGCGTTGGGCTTCGCTGCCACCGATCCGCCGCACAGTTTGAGCCAAAGAGTCGATCCGGGTTGGTTCGGCGCTACGAAACGCCTCAATCAGCGGGTTGGCAACATCGCGGAAGATGTCGTCAATTTCATGTCCACGGTGCCGTCGAGCGACGAGCCCGTCGAAGAATCGAGAGGTGCCCCGATGGTCGGGTCGACGAATGAAGGCGAGCGCGGCGTGAAGGTCTACAAAGGCGCAGGTGTAGCGATCAGTGACGTTGTCCCAGCGATCGGCGATCCCGTCCCAGCGATCACCGACGGTGAATCCACCGCACTGCGCACGCCACAACAGCGAGGTCATGTCGCAGAGTCGAAACACCGTGGTCGCCTCCGGTAAGAGACGGTCGAAGATCTCCAACACTGTGCCAATGTCGCCAGAGGCCAGATGGCGAAGAGCCAGGTGCCACCATATGTGCACAGCCAAGAGGTCCTGCACACTCCAGATATCGATGGTGTCCGATAGCAGCGCCATGGAGGCGTCGGTATCTCCGGTGTTCTCGTATACGTGGGCCAGGGCATGGCGTGCCCACAGGTCCAGCGGTTCGGCTTGCAACGCCGAGATTCCCAACTTCAGTGCTTGGTGATGGCGGCCGGTTTCGGTGAGTGTGAAGGCATGCATTCCCTCGACGTAATGGCGATGCGGGTCGCTTTCAGGCCAAGCCGCGACAACTGCAGCCTCGGTTGCGTAGCGTCGATCCGCCGCGCCCACATGCAGGTACAGATCATGCGCGAAGCGAAACTTGACGAAATCAGCACCGATAGTGCCGCCGTTGTTGTCGAGACCGGTCAGGGCGTCCGCCGCGGCTGTGACGTCGCCGCGGCACAACAGTTCGGCCGCTTCGACCAGGCTCACACCGCGAACATCGTCGCGCCATACTCGGCGACGGGCCCGGGCCAGGTTGTCGGTTACTGCGGGCGCGTCGAGACGAGAGCCTCCCAGCACCGAGTACAACGCCGCCATAACCGGACCGAGCACGAACTCTTCGTCGTGCTCGTTGGCCTCGGCCAATGCATCCAGGGGATCATCCCGGAAAAAGATGTAGCGTTCCCAGGCCTTGTTCCAGGCTTTCACCGACGGGGCTTTGCCAGCAACATCGTGTCCCCAACGGTCCTTCATCGCAGCACCACCTTGAGGTGTTCGATTCCGTTGACGAAGTTGGAGTCCACATACTCGGGCTCAGTAGGGATCTCGAGGTGCAGATCCCGGTCGCAGATCTCGTCGATCAGCTCAACCAACTCCAGGCGGGCCAAAGAAGCCCCCAGACAGAAATGCGCTCCTCCTCCGCCGAAGGCCACGTTCGCGGGAACCGCTGGGCGGTCGACCCGGAACCGCAGCGGCTCCGCGAACACTGCCTCGTCGAAGTTCGCGGCTGCGTACCACATGACCACTCTGTCGCCTGCGGAGATCCGGGTTTCGGAGAGTTCCGTCGGCTGCAGCGCCGTCCGCCGGAAATACAAGATTGGCGACGAATACCTGATGACCTCCTCGGCGGCACTGTCAAGCAGCGAGCGGTCGACGCGCACTCGGGCGAACTCGTCAGCGAAGCCCACCAGATGCATACCGAGATGGCTCATCGCGGAGCGGGTGGTTTCGTTGCCAGCGAAGATCATCAAGCGAAAGAAGTTGGCGAACTCGGACTCGGTGAGACTGTCGCCATCAACCTCAGCCTGTATCAGCATCGTGATCAGATCGTCACCGGGGTTCTTGCGTCGCAGCTTGGCTAGGTCTCCGGCGTAGCTGGCCATGGCGTAGGCAGCAGGGGAGTTGAACGGCAACAGTCGCAGATCGGTGGTGTTGCCGTAAGCAGAGGGATCTAACGGCTTGCTGCCCGTACCGGCGACCAGATGATCGGACAGCTCGATCATGTATCCGTGGTCGGCTTCGGGAACCCCCATGATGTCGCAGATCACACCGATAGGTATGGGCTTTGCCACCGAGCTCACCCAGTCGCCTCCGCCACCGTTTGCGAGATCATCCAAGGCGGCTCGAACCCGGGCACGAATTGTCCGCCGGTACCCACGGACGTGACGAGGAGTGAATACCGAGCTCACCAACCGGCGCAGTCTCGTGTGCATCGGTGGGTCCATGTCGATCATCGAAGCTCGAGCCGACAAAGCGTCGGCATCGATGTCGTAGATCTGGATGTGTCCCGCAGCAGAGGAGAACACATCGGTGTCACGGCTCACCGCCACAATGTCCGCATGGCGGGTCACAGCCCAGAACCCGTCTTCAGGATCGCCGTCGATCGCGTTCCAGCTCAGCTGCGGATTGGCACGCAACTCAGCGAAGACTTCGTGAGGTATGCCGTGGCGATACAACCCTGGATCGGCGAGATCAACCATCGGGGATCTGCGTCGATTCCAGGCCCATGGGTGAGGCATCCTCGGCGATGCGGATCGCCCCGCTTGGGCAGCGGTTCACCACCAACTCGGCGCGTTCGGGCACCAGGTGCGCCGATCCCACAAGCATTGAGATGCCCTCGTCATCGTCGAGCACAAACACGGTTGGCTCAAGCAACTCGCATTGCCCGACACCGATACATACCTCTGCGTCCAAACTGATGCGAACTAGATCGCTCATCTGATCACGGCCTCCAGTCCGACCGATAAAACGCCATGCACGAAATTGGACGGAGTCCTAACCGCTGGCTGTGCAAAGCGAAAGCCGAGGCGGCGTTTCATCATTTCCTCAAGCAATACCTGAACCTCCATACGGGCAAGAAAGGCCCCCAAGCAAAAGTGCGGGCCGCCACCCCCGAAAGCGAAATGGGGGTTGTCTACTCGTGCGATGTCGAAGGTGAACGGCTCTTCGAAAACCGACGGGTCCCGGTTGGCCGACGCGTACCACATCACGACCTTGTCTCCTGCCGCGATTTGGGTGCCTGCCAATTCGGTGTCGGTAGCGGCGGTGCGCCGCATGTGCAGCACCGGAGTTGCCCAGCGGATCACCTCCTCAACCGCGGCCTCAACAAGTGATGGGTCCGCCATGAGCCGATCCCATTGATCGCCGAACTCAGCGAACGCCATGGCACCGTGGGTGATCGCCGTGCGGGTGGTTTCGTTGCCAGCGAACACGAGCACGTGAAAGAAGTTGCGGAACTCCGCCGCGGATAACGAACCGTTGTCCTGTGAGCGTGCCAGCAGGGTGACGATGTCGTCGCGGGGATCGTCTCGGCGCAGCGATCCAAGACGTTCGCCGTAGCTGTACAGGGCGTGGCTCGCTGGCGAACCAAACGGCAACAGCCGCAGCGGCGTTTTGTTGCCGTAGGCATCCGCAGACAATGACGGCTGATCTCCAGTGCCTTCCACCAGATGGTTGCTCAGCTCCACAAGGAATTCGGCGTCGCTGATCGGAACACCCAGAATCGACAATATGACTTGAATCGGCAAGGGTGCCGCCACCAGTTTGACCCAGTCCCCGCCGCCTTGGTCGATGAAATCGTCGAGCAACCCGGAGGCAATTGTGCGGGTGATGTCTTCCCAGCGGCGGATGTTGCGAGGTGTGAATGCCTTGCTCACCAGCCGACGCAAGCGTGTGTGATCCGGGGCGTCGGTATCAATGATCGACCGGCGGGCCTTGAGCGCGTCGGCTTCGAGGTCCCAAAGGTTGGTGTGCCCAATGGCCGATGAGAACACCTCAGGACGTTTCGATACCTCTTTGACATCACCATGACGGGTAACAGCCCAAAAACCGCTGTTGCCATAGCGATGCCATACCAGACCCGGCGTCTCCCGGATGGCTGCGAAGCGTTCATGGGGGATCCCGTGGAGATACAACGACGGGCTGGTGATGTCGGTCGGTGTGGCAGTCGTTGAGGACACAGGCGTCGCCTAGCTGTGCTCAATGTAGCGGCTGCGTTCCCAGTTGTTCACCTCGTCGCCGTTACCGTGCTCGGCTGCCAAGGTGGCCTCGGCGGCAGCAAGTGAGATATAACTGGTGGAGAACATGTCGCCCAGCATTGTTGCCAGCTCCGAGCCTTCGTAGGCGATCAACGCATCGTTGAAGTCTGCGGGTAGGGCTGCGCAGTGGCCGGGATTGGTGTACATGTCCCCGGAGCTCATCGCCGGTAAGGCTGGTTGCTGTTCGATACCGTCGGCTCCAGCAGCGAGAACCGCGGCGATCATCAGATAAGGGTTGGCATCGGAGCCAGACGAACGGTATTCGACCCGGTTGGCGGAGCTGCCTTCGCAGATGCAGCGGGCAAGGACCGTGCGGTTGTCCAGACCCCAATGGATGTGGGTGGGAGCGAAGGTGTAGGGGCGGATTCGACGGGACCCGTTCGGGGTTGGCGTGCCGATCAACGTCATCGCCGACGCGTGCTGCAGCAGCCCTGCCAGCCAGGAACTCATCAGATCATTTGGGGCACCGCGGGCACTCGCGAATGCGTTTTCGCCATCGACATCAAGTGAGGTATGAACATGCATTCCCGATCCCGAAGCTTCTGTCCATGGCTTGGGCATGAACGTGGCGCGTAGCCCGTGCTGCACCGCCACTTGCTTCACGATCGACTTGAACAGGGCCGTGTTGTCCGCTGTGCACATGGCATCAGCGGGTCCACAGTTTATTTCGATCTGGCCGGGGCCGTACTCGTAGTTCGACGATTCGACTTCGATGTCTGCACCCAACAGCGCCTCGCGCATGGCGTGCAACACCGGTTCAATCTCAATCATGTCGGTGAGCGAGCTGTATTGAATGTGGCTCTGGATCGGTGCCCAGTCCGATTTGCAGAGATAGAACTCCATCTCGGTGGCCACCACGGGGTCGAGGCCCAAGCTGTGAAGGCGGGCTATCTGATCCGCCAGAACCGTTCGAGGCGACAGGGCGTGCGGGTCGCCTTTGGAGTCGTTGACCGAGGCGAAGACCAGCGCGTATCCGGGTCGATGAACAAGCAGACGGCCTGTGCTCACATCGGGCAGCAGGCGACAGTCCAGGTAGCCGCTGTCCATGTTGATGAAGGGATTGTCCGGCAGGTCGTTTTCGATGTCGAACACGAAAATCGCGTCAGCGATGTTGATACCTTCATCGATGGATGTTTCGAAGAATCGATCAATAGGGACCCTCTTGCCGCGGAGATGGCCTTGGCTGTCGGGAGTAGCGATCTCGACGGTATGTACGCCGACAGCTCTGAGGTTCTCCTCAATATTGCTGCGGGCTTCAGCATGACTCTCGGCTGGGTCGGTCATATAGATCACCTTTCAGATTGTGGACGGATAGGTACGGGCATTTGCCAAGCGTCGGGTGTCCCGGCGCGTCTTTTTGGGGCCCGGGTCGACTCCAAGGATGATTTCACAAGGATCGCTTTCACGTTGTGAGCACGATCCGGCCCGGTACCTCACCGGCGCGTAGGCGTTCGTGGGCTGTTTGTGCGTCGACAAGCGGGAGGGTCTGCACAGGCTCCAGGATTGATGGCTCGCGTTGCGCGAGGTTCAACAACAAATCGAGTTCTGCGCGTGTACCCCAGATACTCGTCATGAACCTCGACTCCGGTGGTACCGCCCCGAGCCCGAAGCCGGTGGTACCACCGGCGAGGCCGACGACGATCACCAGACCCTCGCGGGCAACATTCGCGGCTGCGTTGGCGATCGTGGCATCGGCACCAACGAAGTCGATCACCACATCAAACGGTGCGTGTTCGGCACCCGGCCCCACAGCGACGTGTGCGCCGAGTGCCCTGGCCCGCGCACGCTTGCTGGCCGCGGGATCTACGACGGTCACGTTGGCATCGCTGAGAAGGCGAAGAAAGCTAATGGCGAACCCTCCTAACCCTCCGGCACCAATCACCAGTACCCGGGCCGTACCGGTGCCCGAACGAAGCGTTTCGACACCGTGGTTGACCGCACGAAACGCTGTCAGGCCTCCGCACGCCAACGGTGCCGCCGTGATTGGATCAAGGTCACCCAGAGGGGCGAGATAGCGACGCTGCGGTACCCACACACGTTCGGCGTAGCCGCCGTCGGTCTTTAGGCCCGCCTCGGTTCCGTTGGCGCAGATCATTTCGGAGCCTTGCGTGCACTGACGGCAACGCCCGCAGCCCCAAGGCGCGTACAGGATCACCGGCCCCATCTCAGCGTGAAGACCGGTGACCTCATGGCCCAACACGATCGGCAGCGGGCTTGCGAACTCCCCGTCGACGACATGCAAATCGCTATGGCACACCCCACAAGCCACAACGTCAATAATCTCGCCCGTAACGCGTCCGAAACCTGCCTCTGGATAGTCGTTGACCACCACCAGCGATTCGCCGATTCCCTCCAGGACCACAGCTCGCATCCCTACCGGTCCTCAGTAGCTCTTGGGCAGGCCCAGGCATTTCTGGGCCACGAACGCCAAGACGAGATTGTTGTTGACTGGGGCTACCTGATACAGGCGGGTCTCGCGCAACTTGCGCTCAATGTCGTACTCGACTGCGAAGCCGAATCCGCCGTGGGTGTTGAGTGCCGCGTTGCCTGCCTCCCAAGATGCTTCCGACGCGAGCATCTTGGCCATGTTGGCCTCCGCTCCGCAGGGTTCACCATTGTCGAACAGGTTGGCTGCCTTCCAGCGCATCAGGTCTGCGGCTGCCAGATTCGAATACGCCCGAGCGAGAGGGAACTGCACACCCTGATTCACCCCTATCGGCCGTCCGAACACGGTTCGCTGGTTGGCGTAGGCCGCTGCCCGATCAAGAAAGAAGCGCCCGTCGCCTACACACTCCGCCGAAATCAGGATTCTCTCGGCGTTCATGCCGTCAAGGATGTGGGCGAAGCCACCACCTTCCGTGCCGATCAGAGCATCGATGGGAATCTGCACGTCATCAAAAAACATCTCGGTCGTGTTGTGATTCATCATCGTCGGGATCGGCCTGATAGTCAGCCCGGGGATCAAGTTGCCGTCGTCGTCGCGCATCTCAAAGATGAACACCGACATGCCTTCAAGGCGGTTGTTGGCCTCGCCTGGAGCTGTGGTGCGTGCCAGCAGGATCATCAGGTCCGAGTGCAGCGCGCGGCTGGTCCAGATCTTCTGGCCGTCGATACGCCAGACGTCGCCGTCACGGCGGGCGCGGGTGGTGATGGCTGTCGTCTCGGAGCCTGCGTTCGGTTCGGTCACAGCGAACGCCTGAAGGCGTTTGCGGCCTGCGGCAACCAGAGGAAGCCAACGTCCCTTTTGTTTTTCGGATCCGTGGCGCAGCAACGTCCCCATCACGTACATCTGGGCGTGGCAGGCAGCCGGGTTGCCGCCTGATGCCGAAATCTCCTCGAGGATCACCGATGCCCCGGCGAGGCTCAGACCGCCGCCGCCGTACCGTTGTGGAATCAGCGCGCCGAGCCAACCTTCACGGGTTAGTTCGTCGACGAATTCGGTGGGGTAGGTGTCGGGTTCGAGACCGCGCCAGTACTCATTTCCGTACCTGTCGCACAGCCGGCGCAATTCGGTGCGGATGTCATCAAAGTCCTCAGGGCTTTGCACGGCTCGCAACCTGGTGGATCCCCCAGGTTGGGTTGTTGGTGGTTGTAGCGGCGTTTGTTGTTCCGGGACTGGGTTGGTGATGGGTCCCGCAGGTTGGGTTGTTGGTGGTTGTGGCGGCGTTTGTTGCTTCGGGGCTGCGCTGGTGGTGGGTTTTGCAGGTTGGGTTGTTGGTGGTTGTAGCGGCGTTTGTTGCTTCGGGACTGGGTTGGTGATGGGTCCCGCAGGTTGGGTTGTTGGTGGTTGTGGCGGCGTTTGTTGCTTCGGGGCCGGGCTGGTGGTGGGTTTTGCAGGTTGGGTTGTTGGTGGTTGTGGCGGCGTTTGTTGCTGCGGGGCTGCGCTGGTGGATCCTGTAGGTTGGGTTGTTGGTGGTTGTGGCGGCGTTTGTTGCTGCGGGGCTGCGCTGGTGGATCCTGTAGGTTGCGTTGTCGGCGGGGATTGGGGTTGGTGCCTGGTTGTTGCAGGGCCATCGAAGGGTTGATCATCGATCTCCTGTCCGTCGGGTCTGCGAACCGTTGTGGCCTCGTCAGTCGTCATCGGCACCCCAATAGCCACGTCCCCGCAGTGCAGCAACCGCGGCTATCCCGGATTCGTGCAGATGGGCCTCCATGGCGACTCGAGCGGCCGCGGCGTCGCGGTCCCGAACGGCTCGCAAAATCGCGGCATGGTGCTCGAGGGCTCGGGAATCCCAGCCGTCGATGAACTCGTAGTACTCGGTTGGCACTGAGCGCAGGAGATGCCGCAACAGCCATCGGGTGCGCCGCGGCACCGCCGAATTGAGGATGCGATGAAATGCGTCGTTGAGCGACTGGAGTTCGACGGTTTCGGCCCCGGCGACGAAATTTTCATGAATGACATGAAGTTCCTCAAGGTCTGCGGACCCTAGTTTGTCGGCGGCGATGGCTGCCGCGCGCCCCGACACCACGCCGTAGAGCTCGTAATGATCAAGTATGTCCTCAGGCGTGAGTTGGGCTACGTAGGCACCCCGGCGAGGTCTGACATCCAACAGTCCCTCTTGGCCGAGCACCACCAGTGCCTCACGGATTGGGCTACGGCTTACTTCGAGGCGGGCGCACACGGCGTCCTGATCAATCTTCGTGCCGGGTTTGAGTGCACCGGTGAGAATTAGGTCACGCAGGTAGGCGGAAACCAACTCGGCGAGCCCTCCTCGCCGCCGGGCACTTGGCGGAACCGGATGATACGGACCCTGGGTCATGCCGGTGGTTCCGATCCGAGGTAGGCCGCCTGAACCGCTGGGTCAGCTTGGATCTGTTCGGGAGTGCCGACCGCAATAACTGTGCCCTGATCGAAGGCGTAGATCCGATCGCTGATACCGGTGATGAACCCGAGGTCATGGTCGATCACCACGACGCCCGCCCCGACGGTGGCTGCCATGTGACGTACCTGTTCGATCATCTTCAACGATTCGTGCTCGCTCATACCGCTGGTCGGCTCGTCAAGCAGAAGAAACTCCGGAGCCAAAGCGGCCGCTCGGGCAAGCTCAAGACGTCTTGAGTTGCCGTAGTCAAGTTTGCGGGCTCGGTGATGCTGCTGTTCCCATAGACCTGCCTCTGCGATCAGAGCATCAATGTCGGGGATGTCTTTGTGTTGGCGGTGGCGGCTGGCGACCAGCCGCGAAATCTCGACGTTTTCTCTCACTGTCAGCGCACCGAACAACCGCAGGTTCTGAAAAGTGCGAACCACACCTAGCTGGGCGAGTTGGTGGGTCTTGGCCCCGGTGACGTCCACACCGTTGAGTTCAACACGCCCGCCGCTTGGTTCAACCAGGCTGGTAATGACATTTATAAATGTGGTCTTGCCCGCACCGTTGGGTCCGATGATGCCGACGACCTCGCGTGAACTGGTCTCAAGTGTGGCGTCGCGCAACGCCACGAATCCGCCGAATCTGACTTCCACGGCCGAGGCCGTCAGTGTCGAATCGGTGTCGGGTGCGGCTTGCGGGAGCGAGCTGGGAGCCGGTGGATCGTTACGTCTGAGCATCCGGAAACGTTTCCGCAGCCACGAGTCGAGTTCCCAGTCGTCAACCAACCCGGATGGTCGCCAGATCATGAAGCCGAGCATCGACAATCCGAGAAACACGGTTTGGAGGTTCTCGCGGAAAATCCAGTCGAGTGGTCTGCCGTCAAGGCCAATACCAAAGACCTCGAAACCGTCCTGGCCCAATCGGCGAGCCAACTCGCGTCCTGTGGTGATCACTGCCACACCAACAACCGCGCCTGTCACGCTGTTGCGACCCCCGACGATGAGCATGACCAGCGTCAAGAGGGTGTAGTTGAAGAAGAACTTCCCTGGCAGCAGAGAACCGTCCTCATATACCTGCAAACTCGCTCCGATTGCCACGACGGCGACCGAGATCAACAGTGCTGCCATCTGCTGCACCAGCGGGTTTACGCCCATGGCACGGGCGGCGAGGTTGTCCTCGCGCGATGCCACTGCAAGGCGCCCGGAACGGCTCCGGCCATATAGACGAGCCGCAATCAGTGTCATCAACAAGGCTGCATAGATCGGTGCTCGGGTGTCGAGTGACCCGCGTATAGGAAAAGTCAGACCGGCCCGCTCACCGCCTGTCAAGTCAGTCCAGTTGCGGGCCACCTCGTGGGTTACGAACAACAACGCAAGGGTTATGACCGTGGCCGAAACAGCTCCGGACTGCGCACCTGAGCGGGCAAGGCCTATGCCGACAACGAAGGCTACGCCGCAGGTCACAGCGACGGCGATCAGCATGGAGATACCGGAGCCCAGTTCCACGTCGGCGAGCCCGAACGGTGCGTCGGAAATGCGTTTGGCTTTCTCAGCGGGGGAGATGGCCAAGACAGCGAACGTGTAACCCGCTATGGCTCCGAAGCCGATATGTCCGAACGATAAGACCCCCGTGTTTCCCACGTAGATCTGGATGCCCAACACGATCACGGCGTCAATGAGCATGACCGTCACAAGGCGCTCGGCGGCACCACCGAGAATCCCCTGATACAACAGTCCGCCCCCGACGAGCGCAGCGAACAGCACAGCCGCGCCAGCGACGGGCCACAGCACATCTCGCTGCAAGCTTGCAAACATCACACCCGCTCCGCATGTGCGACTGTGATCAATCCCTGCGGCCGGAAAATGAACAACAAGGCGATCAGCGCGAACACCACGCCTTCGGTGAGATTGGCGACCGCGTCGGGAAGCCTGGAGCGCAGGATCACCTCTGTTAGACCCAGAGCGAAACCGCCTATCACCGCTCCGCGTAGGCTCCCGAGCCCACCGATCAAAGCCGCCAAAACGCCCTTGAGCATTGGTGTGATGCCCGCGGATGGGGTGATACTTCCCGAGCGCATCAGCCAGAAGACCCCAGCGATGCCAGCGAGAAAACCTGAAAGAATGAAGGCTCCTCTAATCACCGAGTCCGATCGCACCCCCATCAGCCGTGCGGCGTCAAAGTCGTGGGCCGCGGCGCGCAAAGACAGACCGAACATAGTGCGCTGTAGCAACAGGCTTGTGCCGATGAGGGCGGCGACCGTGGTCAGGATCACGACCGTGTCGTACACCTCAACATGCAACGAGCCGACGGTGTAGGTGTTGGTGACCCAGCCAGGGCGAGGGAATGTCTTCACCGAGGCCGAGACATAAAGCAAGAAGATCGCCGACACCACGAAGTGGACGCCGAAGGAGGTGAGCAGCAGCGTGAAGTCCGAACTGCCGCGCACCCGGCTAAAGGCGACGCGCTCAATGGCCAACGACGTCACCATTGCCACCACCACGATCAGCGGAGCCACGACAAACCAGGACCAGCCCTGATTGAAGGCGGCAAACGCGGCGTAGCCGCCCACCGTGACAAGTTCGCCGTGGGCAAAGTTGAGAAGGTGCATGATGCCGAAGATCACGGCTACACCCAGGGCCAGCAGTGCGTAGATGCTGCCGCGGCCGAGTCCGTCAATCAGGTTCTGAAGAAGTTCGTTCACGATCCGCTTACGAACCTGACCAAGAGGTCGCGTTTGCAGTCGTCACCGGTTCCGACGACGAACACAGCACCGTTGCGCAGCACATATGCACGATCGGCTACCTCCAATACCTGGTGCGCGTTCTGGCAATATCGGGTGCGCGTTCTGTCCGACGACCAGCAAGGAGCGTGGATCGGCCCCGGTCCCAGCAGCTCCTGAGGTTTTCATCCCGCGCACTGCTGTGCCCCTCCAGCCGCAGTGCCTGGGCGGTCCAACCGATCCTGAGGTTCTCATAGCGGTCATGTCGGCGCAGATTCGGCGCTGTTTGAGAACCTGAGCAAGCTCGGACCACAGCCAGCTTTCGGGGTGAACACCCGCAGTCCGAGATTACCTCGTATCTCGTTGTCAACCCCGAGACCAGCAGCACGGTTGCTCTCGGATCAGCCGCCGATGGTTGCGACGAGCGTGTCGACCCCATCGACGATCCGGTTGATCGGAACCGCTTTGGGCGGGATACCGTTTGTGCCAGCGTAGGTGATGGTTCCCGACAGACCCTCAAAGCCCTCAATCGCCGCCACGGCTTCGCCGATCCTGGCAGGATCGTCACATTCGCAGTCGAGCATGCCTTGGATACCCAGGAACATGGAGTCAACGTACAACGCCATGAAACCCCGGCTCTCAAGTTCGGAACCCTTCGCCACCGCGTAGTCGGCGAGCAGCGTGTCTATGCGATCCCCAGAAGTGAGCGATGTGTGCGGCGTGTGGACTATGCCTTCGTTGTTAGTCTCGCCTTGGATTCCGGTGGCGTCCAAGGCGTCGGTACCTGCATAGGTGAGACCGTCGAGTCCTTGGCCCTCTAGTTGGCCACGTAGTGCGGTGACCTGAAAGCCCAAGGCGGCGGAGAACACTATCTCGTTGTTTTGGGACAGTCCACTGATCTCGTTGACCTGAGACGAGAAATCGGTGTCTACAGCCCAGACGTAGCTCTGCGAACTCACGACAAGGCCCCCATTGGCCTCGAAGTGAGCCGCGAAAGCGTCCGGGTTCACCCCGGTATATGGAATTCCCTCACCCTCGGTGAACAAGATGGCGCGGGTGATGCCGTTGTCAAGCGCCCACTGTGCCGCAGCAGACGCCATCTGATGGTCGTCGAAAGTAACCAGGAACGAGTTGATGGAGGCGTCGGCCAATGTGGGCTCGGTGGAGGCCGCCACGAAAAGCGGCACTGCGCCTTCGGTTACCTGAAGGATCGGCAGTGCGAAATCGGCGAAAGGTGGACCGATCAAGAAATGTGCACCCCAGTCAAGGAGTTCGGTTGTCGCAAGTGCGGCGTCGTCGCCGACCTCGGAGACCTTGACCTCCACAGGACGACCGCCGATTCCGCCTTGGCAGTTGGCCAACTCCGCCACGAACGGGACGAGGTTCGATCCTGGTATATCGACGAACCCGACCACATCGGAAAAGTCCATGGCCATGCCGACTCTGATCGGTTCACCCGTTGGTGCATCCGTGCAGTTGTTCAGGTCGGCTTCGAGGATGGCGTCAATGTCCATTTCCGCAGGTGCGATGACAACGGGGTCTGCAGTTTCGCCGGTCTTGTCTTCCTCGGCTGCGTCATCGTCACCGCAGGCCGCGGCAATTAGTGAAACGACCGCCAACAGCGCAATCAGCCATTTGAGTTTCATGTTCAATCTCCCTATGTGGGTGAATTGGAGCGCCCGGGAACGGGAGCTACGGCTTTTTGTATATAATACACAATTTCAAGGGCTTAGCAAGTGCGAGCACTTTCAGCGATTCGATATGTGACTTCAAGGACTTGACGAGGCAACATCGAATGGCCCCAAAGCCAGAGCCCCGCCGTCTACCCGAATTGTGGTGGCGTTAACAAAGCGGCCCTCTGGGGAGGCCAGATAGGCCACCAGGCCCGCCACTTCCAAAGGTCGACCGGCCCGCTGCGCCAGGTTGACAGACGGCGGAGACGTTGCCACGGCCTCGGATGCGAGCGGTGTGTCGATCAGGCCCGGATCGACTTGGACAACGCGAATGGCATCGTTTCTCCATTCCTTGGCCAGGGCCACACCCAGGGCCGACAGAGCTGCCTTCGTCGCGCCATATACGCCAGCTCCCGCAGACGGCCGGATGGCATCCACTGAACCGATATTGATCACAAGACCGTCGGTGGCGTTGGCTAGGTACGGATAGGCGAGCTGGCAGACTCGCAGCGGAGCCCACAAGTTGAGAGCCACGATGTCGTCAAAGAAGTCACGATCGATTTCGTTCACAGGTCGCCACCTCGCAGTGCCAGCGTTGTTGACGACAACATCAAGCCCGTTCATTTCGGTTGCGGCCCGTTCAACGACGAGATCAAGGTCGCCTGGATCGCACAAGTCGGCTACCAGTCCCGTTACGCCAGCCGGAGCCTGGCCCGATCTGGAAACACCCACGACCTGCGCGCCGTCTTGCACAAGGCGCACGGCGATAGCGGCACCAATCCCCGAGGACGCACCTGTCACCAACACGCGACGGTTGCTCACCCCCTTTGAAGGTAGCCGTCGCACCTAGGGGGTTGCCGATGGGACCTATGTTGGCGACGGTTGCTCACCGTGTTGAAGCTAGTTGTCGCAGTCTTGGATCCGCAGAGCCGGATGGTACGGACATCAACCGACCGGTCTTGAATCGTTCGGTACCGAACGATTAAGCTGAGGTCATGTCGGAACTAAGGGGATTCATGTATCCTCGAACGCCCACCGGCAAGGCAGGAATCCTTCCTGGTCCGCCATGGCACTACTCAGGTGAGATGCTCACGGTGGAGTTCCGTACAGACCCAGCGAACGTGGCCGAGCTATTACCTGAGCCTCTGACGCTGGTCGACGACGACCCCGGTGCATGCGCCCTGATCTGGGCGGACTGGCAGAGTTGCTCGAACTCTTTTGAGGAACTCTGTGACCCGGTCAGGTCCCAGTACAAAGAAGTGTTCTTGGTGATCAGGTGTAGCTATGACGGCGTCATCTACAGCCGCGCAGCGTACATCTGGGTAGACAAGGACTTTGCCATGGCAAGGGGTCACGTGCAGGGCTACCCCAAAAAGATGGGCGAGATCGCGATGACCCGCCCTGTCACCGTTGGCAGAGCAGGACCTCGTCTGATGGTGGGTGGGCGCTTTGGTGCCACCCTGTCAAGTTGGGGGCGTCGAATTGCGCAGGCCCGGTTCACGATCACCGGAAACGCCGACACTGCGGGATTCGTCAACGGCCATCCGATGCTGCACAGCCGCCAAATGCCAGCGATCGAGATGGACGGTCGCGACTCGTTGGACGAACTCGTCACTATGCGTGGTTATGACGTTGAGGTCGGTCCCGTCTATGCGGGTACCGCCGAACTGGAGATATCTGAGCATCCCACCGAAGAACTCAACCGCCTCGAACCCTATGAGATCATCGGTGGCTACTACCGTCAGGTGGCTAACTCCATGGCTGGCGGCGTCACTGTGTGGGCTGCTAGCAACCCCATGGCCCCGCAATCTTCGGACCCGCAGGACCGCCACAGGCGTGGCGACGCAGAGCCATCGGACGGGTCGCGGTCGCCCGCAGCGAAATGACTAACCGATACCGGACCTATGTAGACGATTATCTGGCGGATCCAGGGCCCGACGACGCCGACATAACGTCACACGACACGTTCACCTCCGGGGTTCCCCACGCAACGTTCAAGCGGCTACGGGAACAAGATCCCGTCCACTGGACCGAAGAACAAAACGGATCGGGGTTCTGGTCGGTGTTGAAATACGACGACTGCCTGCAGGTAAGCCGAGATGTGCAGACGTTCACATCCACCAAAGGGATTCGCCTTGAGGAGATGGATGAGGCCGAGACCGAGGCTCGCCGCACCATGATGGAGATGGACCCTCCCCGCCACACCCGCTACCGGCGCCTCGTCAACAAGGGTTTCACCCGGCGTACGGTGGAATCCTTTGAGGCACCGATCCGAGCCTTGGCCGCTCAGGTCGTAGAAACCGCATTATGCAATGACGAGTTCGATTTCGTCCACGACATAGCCGCGGAGCTGCCGATGCGAATGCTGGGCCGACTGCTCGGCACATCCGACGAGCACGGCCGCCAGTTGGTCATCTGGGGTGATGCGCTGCTCGGCAACACCGATCCGGAGTTCACGGACTTCCCGGTGGATCTTGTCGACACCGAGCAATACCGGATGGTGCCATTTCGGTCACCCGCGGCTATTGAGATCTTTGAGTTCGCACAAATGCAAGCCATCGAGCGGCGAGGTTGCCCCCGAGCCGACATCATAACGCAGTTGCTGCAACCGGCGGTTGACGGTTTGCCGTTGACCGACCATGAGTTCAACAATTTCTTTACCCTGCTAATTGCGGCTGGCAACGACACAACCCGTTACACGATGACCCACGGGATGTGGACGATGATGAACCATCCCGATCTATGGCGCACCCTTCGCAGGCATCCCGAACTGATGGCCACATGCGTGGAAGAGGTGTTGCGAACCAGCTCGGTGACGATGCATTTTCGCCGTACCGCCACCTGCGACACCGAGATTGGCGGTCGTCGGATTTCCGCAGGCGACAAGGTAGTCATTTGGTTTAACTCAGCCAACCATGACGATGATGCCTTCGACGATCCGTGGCGCTTCGATATGGGCCGTACGAACAACGATCACATGGCCTTCGGTCGCAACGGACCTCACCTTTGCCTGGGGGCCTGGCTTGCGCGCATGGAGGTGCGTCTCGTGTTCGAGGAACTGTTGAAGCGGATCAATCGTTTCGAACCCAATGGTGACATTGAGTACCTGCGTTCCAACTTCATCGCTGGCATCAAGCGCATGCCGGTCACGGTGGTGGCCTAAGTGAACTGGTCTGAGGCGCTGTTCATGTGTGAAGCACTCCTTACGGGTGAGGCCATAGCGGACCGATTCGGCAGATGTTGCCGCTCGAGCTTCGGCCGCAGTTACGGCACTGGAGGTCGTGATGGGTGAGATCGTCGGGGCTGCGATCGTGTCGCACGTTCCCCCACTGGTCATGGGCGAGGCGGCACGTCGCGAACTAAACAATGGCGCCGACACGACCCTGTATCAAGGACTGTGGGATCTGCGCACCCGCAAACTTGACTTGACGGGCGCTGACACGGTCGTGGTGATCGACACGCACTGGTTCACCACCATTGAGCACGTGGTGGCCAGCCACGACCGGCGCTGTGGCTTGTTCACGTCAGACGAGTTGCCCAGAGGGATGTCTCAGATGCGCTACGACATGACTGGCGATCGCGAACTAGCCGAGACTTGGGCCCGCATGTCCGACGATCGAGATGACACCTGGATTACCGCCATTGACGACCCGTACCTACCCGTTCATTATCCCACCATCAACTTGCTGGGTTTTCTGCAGGACAACCAGAGGTGGTTGTCCGCCGGTGTCTGCCAGACAGCTCAGCCCGAGGATTTCCTGCTTTTCGGTGAGCTGCTCGCCGGTTCGGTTGCGCTTGTTGATCGCCGAGTGGTGATCCTGGCGAGTGGCGGTCTGAGCCACCGGTTCTGGCCGCTGCGGGAATTTCGGGATCACGAAGCAGCCGATCCCACACAGCATCTGCGTACCAGCGAGGCTTACGAGGCCGACCTGCGGGTTCTGGGATGGTTCTCCGAGGGCAACCATGCCGCTGTTCTTGACTTCCTACCCGAGTACCGTGCGCATGCCCCCGAGGGCTTCTTTGGTCATTACCTCACGATGCTCGGCGCAATTGGTGGACGGGCTTGCACGGCTCGAGGGAGTCAGTTCGGTGAATATGAATCGGTTTCGGGTACCGGGCAGGCTCACATATGGTTTGATCTGTGACCTCGGATCGTGGCGGACGAAGAGCGCTCGTCGTTGCCCACGAGCCCGATGGCCGTGCCTGTCAGGTGGAGACGCGGTTGCTGCAGCGGGGCTGGAAGGTGGACAACCACATCGTCACGCTTGACTACGAGCGGCCCGATGATCCCGAGCCCTGGCCGGACTGGTCCGACTACGACCTGGTCCTCCCGATGGGGTCTATTCGCTCCTTGACGGCCAAGGAGAAGATCTCCTCGTGGATTCATACCGAAGCGGACCTGGTACGCGAAGCCCACGCTGCGGACATTGCGATGCTCGGCGTGTGCTTCGGGGGTCAATTGATCGCCGAGGCGTTGGGCGGTTCGGTCGAAAAGGCTCCGACGCCGGAGATTGGTTGGTACCGGATCGAGCCGTTCAATGATGTTCCGATAGGGCCCGGGCCCTGGTTTCAGTGGCACGAGGATCGATTCCACCCTCCTCCGGATGCCGAGGTCCTTGCCATCAACGAAAGTGGCGTGCAGTTGTTTCGTATCGGACGGGCCGTTGGTACGCAATTTCATCCCGAGGTGGACCTGGCTCACGTAGTTGGGTTCCTGACAGGAGCCGACCCGGGGTACCTCGCCAAGGTTGGGGTCGATCCTCACGCAATGGTCGCCGAGCTTGAGCTGCACGAGGCCCGCAACATTGCTCAGTGCCATGTTCTGGTTGATTGGTTCCTCGATGACGTGGCGGCTTTCGATGCTGCTATGTGATACCAACTGCTACGTGATACCAACGTCGTGTTTCAGTGGTACATGAGGTACTCCTGAAGCTCCCATGCAGTCGCAGCGTCGCCCTCAATGTGTTCGCCAGTGGCTTTGATATAACGATCCCATTCGCGGTGCTTGTTGACCAAGAAGTTCGAGCACACCTCAACACCGACAGCCTCTTGCAAGGCCCCATCCGCGGCCAGGTCATCAAGAGCGTCTTTTAGGGTTCGTGCACTGTGAACGTGCGTGTTGACATGGTCAAACCCGTCTTCGGTCATGGGATCCGGACAGTCGTAACCGTTCAGAACCCCAAGCCGTGCGCCCTGCAGCACCGTGGCTACCGCAAGATGCACGTTGGCGGAACCATCCGCCAGGCGATTCTCGATCCGGGTACCAGGCCCTCCGCTCACATCAGGGATGCGATTACCTGCACCGCGATGCTCGAACCCCCAATTCGCCCAATAACCATTGAGCTGACCGGGTCCGAGTCGTCGGTAGGCGTTGATTGTGGGGCAACACAAAGCGGTCATTCCCAAATGATGCCTACATAACCCGGCAAGACAGCTCAACCCAAGCTCAGACAACAGAGTTGTCTCGGTGTCGGAGATCAAAGCATTGTCCCCATCTCCGGATTCGTTAAGCAGCGAGAAATTCACATGCAGACCCGATCCGGACACTCCTGGGAAGGGCTTGCCCAAAAAGGTCATGTCCAGTCCGTGCTTCAGGGCCATTTCCCTGGCCAGCAGGCGAAACAAGAACCCGTCATCTGCGGCCGCGAGAGCGTCGTCGTACTCCAGGGTCAACTCGAATTGGGCCTCGTCGTACTCGGCGTTGATCGACTCGATCTTGAACCCTGATACGTCCGCGGTTCGCATGATGTCATCGATCAGGCCATCGGGATCCGTTCCCGGACCCGTGCCGTAGACCATCGACCGGGGTGTTGACCACCGACACCAGGAGCCTTTGGGGTTGTGTTCGCTTTCGTCGTTGGATTGCTGCATAACGTACGCCTCGAACTCCAGACCGACCTTGGGCACGTACCCGAGGCTTTCCCAGTCCAAGATGGCCTTCTGCAGCGCATAGCGCGCCGAGTATGGGTATGGCTCGCCTTCGTAGTCGAGATGGGCCACAGCGACGCCCGTGGCATGGTCCTCCCAACCTGGTTTCACGGTGTCGGGATCGAATGTGGCGATGACGTCGCGCAGTCCTTGCATCAGGAACGAACCTGGTGCGTCTGTCATGCTGCGGTCATAACCGAGACCAAAGGCGCTGGCGCAGTGCGCCGTGCCCTTGTGCGCCGATCTGATCGGCAGGTACTTGCCCCTTGCCAAGCCGAGATGATCCGGCCATAGCAACCGGATCCGGTCATAGGTCATGAAAATCCCCCGGGCGACCACGCAGCGAACGATTCACCCTAGCAACGCCCTTCAGTTCGCGACCCTGCCGAATCTCCCGAATCGGGTCTGCCCGTCCGTGTTGATCCAATGGGGTGTGGTCGCTTGACACTAGCGATGCCCTTCAGTTCGCGACCCTGCCGAATCTCCCGAATCGGGTCTGCCCGTCCGTGTTGATCCAATGGGGTTGGATGGTCCTTGAACATGGGTGAGAAGCTCCGAATCGCTACGGTTGAAGTGATGGAAAATCCGCCTTTAATTGGTTTGACGGGTCGTCGCAATTTGGCTGCCCAGGTTGAGGGAACGCCTGCCTCGCTGGGATTCATGGAAATCGAGACCTATTACAGCGCGTACGCCAACGCTGTCATTGACGCTGGTGGGTTACCGGTGCATCTGGCGATGGACGTCGATCCGGCCCAATACGTCCAGCACCTACACGGGGTGCTTCTTTCCGGTGGTGCCGACATCAACCCGGATTTGTATCACAGGCCGCCCGACCCCAACCGGTACCCGCACGAGCCCGAGCGTGACGAATTCGAGATGGGCCTGGTTGATGCGGCGGTTGCTGCGGAGGTGCCAATCCTGGGGATCTGCCGGGGGCATCAACTCCTCAACGTGCACGGCGGAGGCACGCTACACCAACATGTGCCCGAGCATGCCTGCTTTGATCGTCCCACCACCGAGGTGCATGAGGTCGTGATTCAGCCCGGATCAGTACTGGGTGATCTCTACGGTCCTACCCGTAATGTCAATTCGCTGCATCATCAAACAGCTGATGACACCGCGCCCGGCCTTCGGGTCACCGCACGAAGTCAAGAAGGCGGCGTTGAGGGACTTGAGCACCGCCACCTGCCGATCGTCTCGGTGCAGTGGCATCCCGAGATGATGCACGGTCGCTCACAGGATCCGATCTTTGCATGGCTGGTGAAGCAGGCCAGGGTGTATCGGGCGAGTACTGTGAACTAATGGCCGACTACGACAACATCAGGGTTGACCGTGACCGCACCGTCGTGACGGTAACGCTCAGCAATCCCGCCAAGCGCAACGTCTTGAGCCGTGTAACCCTTGACGAACTCACCGACGCGTTCGAAACGATCGCCAGCGGAGACACCCTCGGTGTGATCCTCGCGGCTGACGGGCCGGTGTTCAGTGCAGGACACAATTTCGCCGACATGCTCGGAGTCAGCGAATCCGAAGCACGTGAGCTGTTTGACGTATGCACCAACATGATGACACTGATTCAAAGGATGCCTCAGGTGGTGTTGGCCAAGGTACATGCACTCGCCACGGCCGCTGGTTGTCAACTCGTCGCAACATGTGATCTCGCGGTGGCGGCAGAATCGGCGTCGTTTGCCGCGCCCGGTGGGAAGGGTGGCCTGTTCTGCCACACCCCCATGGTTGCAATCTCACGCGCTGTAGGACGCAAGAAGGGTCTTGAAATGGCTCTCACCGGTGATCGGATAGATGCCCGAACAGCCTGCGACTGGGGGCTCGTGAACCGGGTCGTGCCCGACCACGAACTCAACGACGCCGCCTGTGATCTACTCGCAGCAGCCACCCGCGGCAGCCCGTCGGGCAAAGCCATCGGCAAGCTGTCGTATTACGCCCAGGTGGACCTGCCAACCGCCGAGGCATACGACTTCGCCTCAGCAGTGATGGCGGCCGGTGTAGTTGCAACCGACGGGCAGGAGGGCATTGCCGGTTTCGTCGAGAAACGCAGGCCGGTTTGGATGCCTCGGGTGTGATTCATCCGCCGATTCGGGTCGGCGTGACAACTGCTTGGAGTATGTGGGCTGAGCCTCTGGCGCAACGGCAAGCCTGTGTAGCGCGCATCGCGGATCACGGCTTGGATCACATTTTCTTTGCTGATCATGTGAGCTTCCGTGATGGCACCGGCCGAGACGGCATGATTCAAGCAGCGGTCATAGCGAACCTGCATCCTCGGATCGGGATCTACGCTGGCGTGTATCTGCTGGCTTTGCGTCATCCGGTCACGGTTGCTCGCCAAATCTGTGACCTGTCTCAGATGGCGCCCGGTCGCTTCGTCTTTGGCGTGGGCATCGGTGGAGAAGATCGCCATGAGATTGAGGTGTGCGGTGTAAATCCGACGACCCGTGGACGTAGAACTGATGCCGCGCTGGACGTGGTGTGCCGGTTGATCCGCGGCGAGGTAGTTGACCACGAAAGCGAGTTCTATTCGATTCGCCAAGCCGAACTGCTGCCGGTGCCCACCCCTCGACCACCGATCATGATCGGTGGTCGATCTGATGCGGCCGTTCGTCGAGCGGGACTGCACGGCGATGGTTGGCTGGCCGCATGGGTAACACCGAAACGTTTCGTTGAAGCACGAGCACTGTTTGATCGGACCGCGCAGGCCGCCGGGAGGGTTCTAGTCCCCGACCATGGGCTGCAGATTTGGGTCGGGGTATCTGACAACCCAAAGACAGCCCGCGGTCGGGTGGCTCGGGGTATGGAGGCGTTCTACAAGGTGCCGTTTTCGGCGTTCGAGAAGTACACGCCGTACGGTTCGGCCTCCCAGATAGCCGACCAACTGGCTCCGTTCGTGGAGGCTGGCTGCCGACACTTCAACCTCACGCCATGCGCGGAATCAGAACCCGAGGCGATCGCCGCAATGGCTGAAGTGCGTCAGCGACTGCAGCGTGTTGATGCAACTACGACGCTGAACATGTAGCGACCTCCTGGCATATGGCCGGGGAGGGCACAGCGCTCTCAGGCGTATACACCCCGATCCTGTCCGGACCGCTGCGGCGAAAGGCGCCCAGGCGGATCCGTTGCGCGGGTCGGGTCGGGGCTCAGTCGAAGGCGTCCCAGCGGTGAAAGGCGCCCAGGCGGATCCGTTGCGCGGGTCGGGTCGGGGCTCAGTCGAAGGCGTCCAGCAGCTCGGTCACGGGAACGAGCCCACCGTCGCCGAGGGTGTGGTCGTACATGGACAGGCGCACGCCGTCCTGGGCACCGAGCTTGGTGGGTGACAGCGAGGCTGGCCCAAGCCCGGGGATAGTGAAGTCGTCAAAGTCACCTCCGAAGGCTGCGGCCTCAAATGTTTCCGGGGTCAGGTCCGGGCCAGCAGCCGTGGCGATTCCTTCAAAGATCGCTAGAGCCAGGCAGTAACGCCTCAGGGGATTGAACCAGTTCTCTTCGCCCTCCTGGTACGAAGTGGGAAGACGGAAGTCGGCCTCGGGAATATTCGCTGCCTCGGCCGGTTCAAGGCATCGGGTTTGGAACAACGGATCGTTGAAGATCTCGTCGTCGGTCGGACCTGTCGCGGTGAGTGTGCCGTCGGCAATCGATTTGTCGCTGATGGTTTGTCCGAGGTTGGCTAGCCCGCCTGAGTCGTTGCTCCAGATGGCGATCTCTCCTGTGAGTCCTGCAGCCGCGGAGCCTCGGATCTGAGCCGACGGGGTACCGAAGAGCATCAGTGTGTTAGCACCCGAGGAGATGAAGTCCTCGAAAGCCACTGCCAACTCCTGATCTTGGGCGAGGGTGTCGCCGTCGGGCGCTTTGATGATGCGGCTTCCGACAACTTCAATGCCGCGTTGGGTGAGTTGCTCTCGGACGAATTCCTCTTCCGCGGCGGCCGCAGCGCCGCCCATCATGTAGACGATGGCGTCTTCGGCGCGGCCCGTCTGCATCACGAGGTTCAACAGACTGTTGGTTTGGACCTCGACGGTGGGGCTGGCGTGGAACCATGGAGCTTTGGCCAGTTCGAGTTCCTCGGCGGTGATCTCACCGCCGACCATGATCGTGTCGTTGAGTCCCACGATGCATACGTCGGCTGTTCCACCCACCGGGCCGACGTATCCCCCGAGGTTGGCGAATGTCTCGTTGTCCTGGGTGAGCACAGTGCAAGACCGGTCGGCATCTTCTCCCGATATCGGCGAGTAGAAGTCGTATACCGCTTCGATCATGCGACCGTTGATGCCGCCGCGGGCGTTGAGGTCGGCGATGAGCGCTTCCCAAATCCCCTGCTGATCACCCCAACCAGCCGGGCTCAGGTTCAGGTCCTTGAGAACTCCGAAGTCAAGCATTGACATACCCACTGTTATGGTCTCGGATGTGACGCCTCGCCATGAGGCGGTCAACTCAACGCGGATCTCGGGCGGATCGGGATCAACAGGGTCTTCGGGTTCGTCGGGGGCTGTGGTGACGGGCGGCTCAGGATCGTCGGCAAGACTGGTGGCGGTCTCGGACGGCACGACCGATGCTTCGTCGTCGCCGCCGCACCCGGCAAACAGAAGTGCAGCCGACAAGATTGATGCAACGCCAAGTTTGGCCGAATGTCTGCTTGCCATGGTTCCCCATCCTTGCTTCGGGAATTCCCCAAATATTGCTCGGACGGCATCAGGACCGCCCAATTTCCTGAACCCCGTCAGTGTATATCCGGCTCCTCACCAGTAACCAAAAGAGCACCTTCGCGTCCTAGGTCGGGTCGCTGGCGGTGTTTAGGTGGTTGGGGTGCCGTATTTGGCGGTGTGTGGGTGTCAGCCGCCGGGGTGATACCGATGGGTTTGGGTGGTGGCGTGTCGTAGTTGATGGTGTGTGGGTGCCAGCCGCCGGGGTGATACCGATGGGTTTGTGTGCCGTATTGGACGGCGGCCCGCGTTGTTGTTACTCGGATCGCTGGCAGGTCTGGGGGGGGGGGTTCGCTCAGGTCGGGGTGAACGACGGCGAACGCCGGGACTCCTTGGCCAGAAACCGGCGATGGTGTCGCCGATCTTTGCGGTCAAGGTTGCCGAGCGCTTATCTGGTGAGGGTCCCCGGATGTCGCCTTCGTGAGCAACGCCGAGAGCCATGGCCTCGCAGCGTCGGAGCCCTCTTTGTAAGGCAGTGTCGTCACCCCAGCGTGCCTGATTGATCCAAAGACCGTTGAGGAAGGCCATCACATCGGTTGTTCGATCTCGGGCCTGTTCCGCGGAGATCTCCGGGCATGCGGCGGCGATGGCGGAAAACAACTGAGACGCGAGACGGTCGTAGAACTCGCGTTCTGCCTTTGCCACCTCCGGTTTCGTTCGGGCAGCGGCCCAGATCGTGAGCCAGATTGCATATTGTTCCAAGCCCAGGAACTCGGGATCCATGATTGCTCTCAGCGTCATGGTTATCTGTGCCTGAGGGTCGCCGCCAGCTGAGACCATCCGTTCATCGGCGACCGCGATGAGACGTTCAGAAGCTCGGCGAAACGCCGACAGGATCAGGTTGTCCTTGTCTTCGAAGTGGTAGCTCAACAAACCGAGTGAGACTTCAGCCTCCTGAGCTACGGCACGCATGCTGACCTTTGCCAAACCCTCGCGCACGATGATGTCCATGGTGGAACTCAGGATCTGCTCTTGGGTCTCAGACAACGTCATCTGTGGATTGTGGCACGGGCATAGGACAATAGATGGATCGACATCACCCAACAAGGCTTACACCGACTCACAAGATGCGCGGGGAAGTCCATTACCTTCTTTGGGAGAAACCTCATCCCAGGGCGGTTGCCGGTGCGGTTGTCATCCCCTTGGGTCCCCGACCATCGGTCCGAGTGTTGCTAACGATCTCGGCACCGGTTCGTTCGGTCTTGCTGGCCATAGCGGTGGGCAAGGTGCATTCCCTCAAGCCTGTTGAGGGTGCCGGTTCGTTCGCCATAGGCTCAACGCTGGGTCAGCACCCGTTGTGTTGAGTCTGTCGCCCTGCGAATCCCTCCCGCCGAATCCGACGGACGTGGCCTTTGTGATCGAGATCGGCCATATTGCCAGCCTTGGACCGCAGTGGCTCTACTCGGTGTGCGCTCCGCACATCGGGGCTGCTCGGGCAGCCATTGCGGGAGCCACGGAACTGCCCACGATGTTCGTGGGGAGTTGGTTCGTGCTGAGGAGGAATTCCACCGGGGCCACCCGACCCTAGATACCCCAACGCCTTAGATACCCCAACGCCTTAGATACATTGTTCTCTAAGAAACCGAAACCAAGCAGGAACAGTATGACTCTTCGCCACATCACTGTTGACACACCCATCGGCACGTTCACCCTAAGCGCCTCCGACCACGGACTCAGACGTGTATCGTTCCCTTCCGGCGATACCGAAACCGTCAACAACGTTGATGCGGTTGGTGTTGATGCTGGCGGTGTGCCTTCAACGGAGGGAGCCAACACCGCGGGACATGATGAGCCGAGACATGATGAGCGTAGTGCAGCCATCGCTGGTGGAGCGTCTTCAACGGAAGGAGCCGACGCCATTGTTGGGCTGGTTGCACAACAGTTCTGCGAGTACTTCAATGGCACTCGACGCGAATTTGATATTCCCCTGGATCTACAAGGGACGGACTTCCAGCTTGAGGTGTGGCATTCGCTGGCCAAGGTGCCTTACGGTGAGACATCCGGTTACGGCGTGCATGCCGCAAGCCTGGGTCGTCCCACCGCTGCTCGCGCTGTGGGTGCCGCCGCGGCAAGAAACCCCGTGCCAATCGTATTGCCGTGCCATCGCATCGTTTCCGCGGATGGATCGCTGACAGGCTTCGCAGGCGGACTTGACATGAAGCAGCGCCTGCTCGCTCATGAGCAGGCCAACCGGGGAGTCAGTGCCCTCGAAGCGCCTACGATGACATTGGTCGAGGCATGACAGAGCTGATCAATGGGTGGCTGGCAGTTCTCCAAGCTGGTAGCTGGGCCTCCAAGGTGTGAGCAAAGCGCCTGCACCGGCACCCGCAGTTGAGGGCCTCCAAGGTGACATCCGTGGTATGCGTGAAGCGGTGCTTAAGGTGTCCGCTTAGGACCGGTTCACCACGAAAATCCCCGATACCAACAGGTTCATCCGACAACTGATGGGGACATAGACTGCAGTAATGGGTCTGCAACTGGATCGATATCCCGACATTGCCTATGACGCAGAGATCACGTCGGTTGACGACCTTGATGAACTGCGCCTTTTGCGCAAGTACGAAACAGCTCTCGGTTACCGAATCTTTTCGGCACTGAGATGGGGTCAACTCGGCGAAGGCCACATTACGGCCCGTGATCCGATCTTGACCGATCACTTCTGGGTACTTGGCTATGGCATTCCGTTCCGGGCAGCAACGATCGGCAATCTGTCGCTTGTAGCTCCCGACGGCACAGTTGTTACCGGACCCGACGCTGGTGGTGTGAACACAGCCGGTTACAACATCCATCACCCGATCCTGAGCGCCCGTGCAGAGTTGGTGTCCGCAGCGCATACCCACACCCAGTTCGGCACGCCGTGGTCGGCCAACGTTTCTCCGTTCAAAGCGATCACACAGGAGTCATGCGCGTTCGTATTCGACCAGTCGCTGTATAGGGGCGAGGATCTTGAGGTGATCTCCACCCACGGCGGTCGTCGAATCGCTAAGGCAATGGGTGCCACAAAGCTCTGCATATTGAGAAATCACGGCTTGCTTACGGGCGGTGAGTCGCCTGCTGAAGCGGTCGGCTGGTTTGTGATGGCCGAGAGGGTGGCCGAAGCGCACGTGAAGGCACCCAACGCTGTCGAAATCAGTGAGGAGTCAGCCAAATCGGTTGCCGAGGAGATGGCTCAGGCCAAGATGGCCTGGAGAGTATTTCAGTGGCTGGCCCGTGACCTCATACCCGACCCGGGTGTGGTCCTTGGTTGACCCTTGGTCGACCAAGGACACATCGCCTACTCTTACTCTTTGCTGTGTCGGGCCTTTTGTAGGCGCCGATAATGTCGCAGCACTGTCTCTGTGTAGCCGTCGGGTTGTTCACGTGCTCCGAATACCAGCGCTGAGGCAGCCTGGAACGGTATTGAGTTGTTGAAGTCAGGGGCCATCGGTTCGTAGTCGTCATCGGAGTTCTGGCGATCAACCACGACGGCCATGCGACGCATGACCGTCTCAATCAACTCGGCCGAAACCACCTCATGGTGAAGCCAGTTTGCCATGTGTTGGCTGGAGATGCGAAGCGTGGCGAGGTCCTCCATTAGGCCCACGTTGTCCATGTCGGGGACCGTGCTGCAGCCGACCCCTTGGCCTACCCAGCGCACCGTATAGCCGAGGATGCTCTGGGCATTGTTCTCGATTTCACGTTCGATCTCTGTTGGTTCCAGCACACGATCGGCGGGCAATATCGGCATTGTGACCATGTCGTTGACTTCCCATCGCTGGCCGTGTCGTTGCTGGCGGTGAATCAGTGACCGCTGGCGATCCGCCACATCAATGCGGAAATAGTGCACAGCGTGCAATGTTGCGGCAGTGGGCGACGGCACCCAGGCACAGTTCGCGCCAGCGTTGGGGTGCGCCAGCTTGGTCCTGCACATCTCGGCCATCTCGGCTGGTTTGGCCCACATACCTTTGCCGATCTGTGCGTGTCCGCTGAGACCGCACGCCAGACCTGTGTCGACGTTGGAGTCCTCATAGGACAGCAGCCAACGGGTGTCTTTCATCTCGTCTTTTGGCAGGACGGGACCAGCCTCCATAACGGTGTGTATCTCGCTGCCTGTGCGGTCAAGAAAGCCGGTATTAATGAAGACAAGTCGTTGTTGAGCGTGATACAGACACTCCCGGAGGTTCAGCGAAGTGCGCCGTTCCTCGTCCATGATGCCCATCTTCAAAGTATTGCGGCCAATTCCGAGTATGTCCTCCACCCGGTCGAATAGATCGCAGGCGAGCTTAACCTCGTCGGGTCCGTGCATTTTCGGCTTAACAATATACACCGAGCCTGTGCGACTGTTTTGATAGGTACCGGTGTGTTGAAGATCGTGACAGGCCGCGGCGGAGGTGATCAGGCAGTCCAGGAACGTTTCGGGAATGGGCCTACCGTTGTGGCGAACGATGTCCGTTTCGAGGTGGTGCCCTACGTTGCGAATCAGCATCAATGCTCGACCGCGTTCGGTGTGTTTGCTACCGCAGGCCGACGTCAGCGATAGATCCGGTTCAAGACGTCGAACAACCTCAAAAGAGTTCTTGTGGAAGGTACAGGCAAGCGAGCCTGTCATCAGTCCGAGCCAGTTGTTGTACACGACGATCTTGTCCTGCAAGTCGACCGCCGATACCGAATCCTCGCAGTCCATGATCACAGTGACGGCTGACTCCAGTCGGATATCGCTGATGCCAGCGTGATCGCGCAGTCCGACGCCCGACTCAGGACAGAATCGGATATCGCAACCCAGACCGTTCTTGCGTAGCAAGATCGAGCCGGGTTTTTCGGGGTCGCCTGTGTAAGCCACGAAGCGTTCGGGACAGGTCAATGTGGCTACCGTGCCGTCGCCGCCGTGGGCCTTCAGTGCACCGTCCGCGACCTCATAGCCGACTGTCCAGTGGTGGCTCAACCGATCCAGTTTGAAGTGTAGGTCCAGGAAGTCACGGCCCGCGGCCACGACTCTGTCCCCACGAATTGGGTTGTATTGTGGGCCCTGTCCGCAGCCGTCGCTTTCGCTGATCACGTCGGTTCCGTACAAAGCATCGTAGAAACTTCCCCAGCGCGCGTTGGCGGCGTTGAGTGCGTAGCGGGCGTTGTCCAACGGGACAACCAGCTGAGGACCGGAGATCTCAGAAATTTCACGATCGACGTTGGCGGTTGATACCTGCACCTCGTCGTCGCAAGACCCGAGATACCCGATCCTGTGAAGAAAGTTCACATGCTCATCGACGTCAAAGTCGTCGCGACTATCGATCAGGTAGCCGTCAATTGCTTCTTGTAACGAGTCTCGTCGGGCCAGCAGTTCGGTGTTGCGGGGTCCGAGTTCGGTGACGATCGACTGCAGTCCATCCCAGAAACGGTCGGGATCGATGTCGATGCCGACAAGCATCTCAGCCACGAACTCCCACAACCCCGCCTCAATGGTCAAAGCCCCGTGAATCGTGGGTTGGTGCCGCATATGACCAAGACCATACCGATCCAATCAAGAGGGGTCGTGGGCACGGTTCTTTAGACGGTTGCGAGCCTTGGGGCTTCGGACTCGTGGGGAACGGTGCCTGGTTCGGTTGAGATCGGCCCTGGTGGGTGGGGGATATGTGGTCGCAACGCAGGGGACCGTAGGCCGGGGTCGTGAGGCCGGTCCTGTTTGGTGGGGCACGGTGCTACGGGAGACGATCCCGCGGTTGATCCGCTTGGTGAGATTGGCCCCTGTTTGTTGGGGAACGGTGCTTGGTTCCGGCAAACCGGGCGACGGACAAGGGGTGAGACTGGCCCTGGTTGGAGGGGACGGTGCCTGAGATGGTTGCAGGCCAGTGGCGATTACGGTGTTGGTCGTCACGGTGGTCTCCTGTTTGACGGCGGCGTCTAGGGTGAGGCCATGGTTGGCGAGCTAGAAATTGAACCTATAGCCGGGAGTCTGGGCGCGCAGATCACAGGCATGCAGGCCTCCCGAATTGACGAGGGTGTGGCAGCGCAGCTTCGCAAGGCGCTCATCAACCATCATGTGATCTTCATGCCCGGCCTCGCCCCCACCCCCTTGGAGATGCGCGAGATTGCTTCTCTGTACGGGCCTGTTGACGCTCATCCATACCTGCCCAAGGCCGATCCCGAGATTCCCGAAGTTGACATACTCGATTCGTCCACGACTCCCGCCGCCGACGTCTGGCACACCGACATGACGTTCGTGGCCGATCCTCCACTGGCAGCGTTATTGCATATGGTTGACGGGCCTGAGGTCGGCGGTGACACGATGTGGATCAACTGTCATGCCGTTTACGACACGCTTTCGGCTCCGATGCAGGCCTTCCTTGAGGGACTGACATGTATCCACGACGACGCCGGGCAGGGAAAGCGCAAGGCCGAGCATCCGCTTGTGCGTATCCACCCAGAGACTGGTCGCAAGAGCCTGTATGTCAACAAGCAGTTCGGTCGCCGGGTCCCGCAACTCTCGCGGCCTGAATCGCAGAATCTGCTGGGTTTCTTGTTTCGCTGGCAGGAGCAGGTGAAGTTCAGTTGCAGATGGGCATGGCGCAACGGCGACGTGGTCCTGTGGGATGAGCGTGTCACCTTGCACTCGGTGGTTGACGACACCGCGCAACGTCGTGTTCTGCACCGCTGCTCGGTGCTCGGGGACCGCCCGGAAGCTCCGGCGTCGGCTCCCACATGGCCACGTCATGAAGCCGACAAGATGGCTTCATCAGGCTATTTTGGCTTCGGCGGCTACGAATTCTGATCCTCGGCGACATTGCACATGGCCCGACCATTGCACATGATCGTGGGTGGGAGCCTCCGGTGTTGGGGTAGCGGAATCCGGTTATGGCATGCGACGGTCGGTTGTGATTGATGGATCGGGTCCGATTGAGCTGCCCGACATTGATCACAACCGAAGGGGATCAACCCGACGGGGAAACCATTGTGGATTACAAGGCTGAATTTATTGAGTTCATGGTTCGAAGCGAGGTGTTGAAGTTCGGCGACTTCGTCACCAAGAGCGGTCGGAGGACTCCGTACTTCCTTGATACCGGTCGCTACTGCACCGGCGAACAACTCGCACGCCTCGGCGACTACTACTCATGGGCGATCCGAAACAACTGGCTCGACGGTTTCGATCTGCTGTTCGGCCCGGCCTACAAAGGGATACCGTTGGTAACCACAACAGCAATAGCGTTGGCACGCCACGACCATGGCCGATCGGTCCGGTGGTGCTTCAACCGCAAAGAGGTCAAGGATCACGGCGAAGGCGGGTTGCTCGTTGGTGCTCAGCCCCACGACGGTGATCGTGTCTTGATCGTGGAGGACGTCACCACCGCGGGTACCTCAATTCGTGAGACCGTGCCGACACTGCGAGCCATTGCGGAAGTGGAGATTGTGGGGTTGGTCGTGTCGGTCGACCGCAAAGAACGCGGTCTCGCCGAAGGCTCAGCATTATCAGAGGTAGCCGACGAGTTTGACATGCCCGTGCATGCCATCGTCGACGTTGATGAGATCGTCGGGTATCTACATGGCCGTGAGATTGATGGCCGGGTGCCACTCAACGATGACGTCGCCGCCCAGATGATCGCCTATCGGCAAACCTACGGTGCTCACCGAGTGGGCTGAGATCCAAGCGGATAATCGGCGAGGTGGATCGTCGTCTAATCGGCGAGGTAGATCGTCTCGGCGGGCCTTGCCCGGCTGTGTAGGCCACGGCGGGTGAGCAGACCAGTGACGAAACCGAAAAGGAAACCTGCCACATGCGCGACCCAAGCCACGTCGCTGTCGTTTCCGATGAAGAACTGCGACCCAAACCAGATCACCAGCAGAACTGCCGCTGGAAGCCGAGAGAGGATCGGGATGACCCCGACCATGATCAGCACCCGCAGCCTTGTGAGCGGGAACCAGGCCAAGACGATTCCCATCACCCCGGCCACAGCTCCAGATGCACCAATGACGGGCACGGTGGAGTCGTGTAACGCCACTATGTGAGCGATCGTTGCCACCACGCCCGAAGCCGCGTAGAGCAAAACGAAACGGGCGGCTCCCGTGTGGTCCTCAACGATCCTGCCGAAGACCCACAAGAACACGAGGTTGCCAATCAAATGGAGCCATCCGCCGTGCAGAAACATTGAGATCGGTATGGCGAGCCAAAGGTTCTTGTCCCCAAACACCGCCGCCTCAACAGGTCCGTCAATGCAGGCATCAGTCAGCCCCAAGGTCGCCGTCGCGGCGATCTCCAACGCGGACAGCGGGCGGAACTGGGTGAGTTCACACGGCACAACCGCGTGCTGGTAATTGAACCACATCTCCTCAACGATCTCGGCCTGTGTCGAGCTGCCGATGTTGCGCACCGCACTCGGCTGCCAGAACACGAACACCGCAATGCATGCCGCAACGATCAGCAATGTCATCACTGCTCGCCGCCGTGTGGATGTTTCGTCGCGAAGCGGAATCACGCCGGGCTTCGGGTCATTTGCTCATCCGGATCATTTGCTCATTGGCCATGTCGCTGGGAGCACTTCGTTGGGTCGTCTGGACCTGCTGTGGTGCGCTGTCGAACCCTATCTTGAAGCTGTCTGGAGATACATGGGCCGCCTGTTGGTGGTGTGCTGTCGGGCCCGCCACCGCCGCCTTACATTTGTCGCATGGCAGCCGTTTGGACCTGTTGGTGGTGTGCTGTGGGGCCCTATCTTGAGGCTGTCTGGAGATACATGGGCGGCCGTTTGGACCTGTTGGTGGTGTGCTGTGGGGCCCTATCTTGAGGCTGTCTGGAGATACATGGGCGGCCGTTTGGACCTGTTGGTGGTGTGCTGTGGGGCCCTATCTTGAGGCTGTCTGGAGATACATGGGCGGCCGTTTGGACCTGTTGGTGGTGTGCTGTGGGGCCCTATCTTGAGGCTGTCTGGAGATACATGGGCGGCCGTTTGGACCTGTTGGTGGTGTGCTGTCGAACCCTGTCAGATTAGTTGAAGTCGGATGCCAGTAGTGATGTTGGGTGATTGTGTTGAGATGGTGTCCGAAGCGGCTCAAGCGCCGAACAGCGGATGCACAGGTTTCATTTCGCCAAGGGTCACCGGGCATGATATGAGAATGAACGCTGAACGTCTGATGGCGTTGTTCGGTCTCAACGATAAACGTGCCTTGGTGACAGGCGGCAGCCGAGGCATCGGCGCCATGATCGCCGAGGGTCTGCTTGACGCGGGCTGCGAAGTGCTCATCTCGGCGCGCAAGGCCGACCAGATCGCCGCAACCGTCGAAAGGCTCGGCGCCAAAGGCAAGATCTCCGGTGTCGCCGCCGATCTGTCCACCGACGAAGGCGTCAAGCGCCTCGTAGCTTTCGTGGCTGAGCGTTGGGATTCGCTGCACATTCTCTGCAACAATGCGGGCGCGGCCTGGGGTGAACCGATAGATACGTTTCCGCCCCATGGTTGGGACAAGGTGATGAACGTCAACGTACGCAGCGTGTTTTTTGTCACCCAATCGCTGCTGGGGTTGCTGAGGGCCGGGGCTTGCGCAACGGCACCCGCCCGGATCATCAACACAGGCTCTGTGAATGGTCTTACCCCGCCGGACTCGGATGCCTTCTCGTATTCGTCATCAAAGGCCGCCGTACATATGTTGACCCGTCACCTGGCAAAGCAACTCGCCCCGGAGCACATAACTGTCAACGCCATCGCGCCTGGGCCGTTCGATTCACAGATGATGGCGTATGTGCTCGATGATCCGGTAGCTCGGTCCTTGATCGCGGCGGAAGTTCCGTTGGGCCGGATCGGCGTACCCGACGACATGGCCGGTGTGGCTGTCTACCTCGCCTCAACCGCTGGCGCATATGTCACCGGTGCGGTGATCCCGGTGGGGGGCGGATTGTCAGTCGTTGCCGGGTAGTCGGCGCAGGCGAACCGGCAGAGACTTGAGTGAGTTGTTGAGGTTGGACCGCTGACGGCTCGGATCGCCTGACAAATGAAGCTCGGGCCAGCGTTGGAGTACCTCCTCAAAGAAGATCCGACCTTCAAGTCGGGCGAGGTGCACACCCAAACAGAAGTGCGCGCCGATACCGAATGAGAGGTGAGGGTTCGGGTTGCGTCGCACATCAAACGTGTGTGGATCGTCAAACACCGCATCGTCACGATTTGCCGACGTGTACACCATCGCCACTTTGTCACCCGCCGCGATATCAACCCCGGCCAGGGTTGTGTTGGTCATCGCTGTGCGCCGGAAGTAGTGCAAGGGGTTAGCCCAACGCAGGATCTCATCTACCGCGCCCGGCAATAGCCCATGATCGGCTCGTACCGCGGCGAGCTGATCGGGATGCGACAATAATGCCAGCATCCCAGAGGACAGCATTGTTCGGGTGGTGTCGTTACCGGCAGTGACCAGCTGGACGAAGAACCGGCCGAATCCAATGTCGGTCATCGCAGCGCCTTCAAACTCACTGCTGAGAAGTAGGTCAGTCAGGTCTCCGAGGGGCTCATGGCAGCGCCTTTCGGCTGCGAACTGCATGGCGTAAGCCGCCATCTCCATGCTCGAACTTCCCCGATTATTGCTTTCGGCGATATCGGGATCCTGACCGCCGCTGTTGCGCTCAGCCAATGCGTGGATGTAGCCCCAGTCCTGTTTGGGTAGCCCGAGAAGCTCACCAATCACCTGGCTCGGCAGATGAGCACAAACATCATGGACGAACTCAATCTCGTCGCCGAGCGTCTCTGCCCGATCCAGGATCTGTCGAGTGATCTCTCGAATCCGTACCTTGAGACCGTCAATGACTCTGGCCTTGAACTCCGGTGCGAGCGGACGTCGGTAGGCGGTGTGGCGGGGTGGGTCCATTGCTAGCAACATGTCGCGCATGTTTTGCAGTGACACGGGATCGAGATCCTCAACCACGACGCCTCCCTGCGCGGCACTAAAGATCTCGGTGTGTCGGGATACGTGGACGACGTCGTGGTACTTAAGCACGGCCCAGTAGCCGGGCTCGTCGTCCATGTCGACCCAGACGACGGGCTGCGTTCGTCGCAGTTCCTCGAACAGTTCGTGGGGAGGTCCGTTGACGTACGTTTCTGAGCGAGCAATGACCGCAGGTGACATCACGGCATCAACAATATCGTTTGCTGAGTAGGGGAATCCTTGATTGTTGCAATAAGGATCGTTGGGTCGACGGCCTTGCGGAATCCGCGGTTCGGACTGCTACGGTCACTGATTGGCTACGAACCAGGCGACGATTCGTGGGGAAGACTCCTAGGAGGCGCAACGCATGGCAACAGGTCGATCCAGTTTCGCGAAGCGTCAGCGGGACATGGCCAAGAAGGCGAGGGCGGCGGCGAAACGCGAAAAGCGATTGGACCGTGACAGCGCGGTTGGTATTGACGAGCCGGGCGACAGCGATGCGAGGGGACCGACACTCTCCAACGACGAGATAATGGCGAGGGTTGCCGAACTTCACCGTCGTTATGACGACGGACAGATGGATCTCAACACTTTCGACGAAGAAAAGACTGCCCTCATGGCGCAGTTTTCCATTGACTGAACATCACAACACTTCAACACGAATCCAGCTGACCTGATCGTGCGGGCTTCTCATCTCAGCAGCTCAACGATATGGCGTCGCAACTCCCTGATGCCCGTACCGTGAGCTGCGCTCACCCAGTGCATGTCGGCGCTACCGAGTCGCTGGCAGAGTCGGCTTCTGGATCCATTTCGTTTTGACGGCCTTATCTTGTCGACCTTGGTGGCGACGAAGTGAATTCGTTGATCCAGCGATCGAAGCCACTCAACGGCCTCGAGATCAAGTTTGGTAGGGCCTACAAGACCGTCGATCAGATGCAAAACCCCCACCAACGATTCCCGTTGGCTGAGGTAACGCGTGACCATGTCGGCCCATCGTTGTTTCTCCTTCTTGGACACCTTTGCATAGCCGTAACCCGGTAGATCCATCAGCACCCGCCCGCTTTGGTCAGGTCCCAACTCGAAGGCATTGAGCAAGCGGGTAGCGCCTGGGGTCTTCGACGTTCTCGCGAGGTTGGCATTTCGTGCTAAGGCGTTGAGCAGCGAGGACTTGCCGACATTGGAACGTCCCACGATCGCAATTTCTGAGCGTGTGTATTTCAATTCGTCAACATCGGCATATGACCTGAGAAATCGCAGCGCAAGGGGAGCGGTCACGACGTAAAGGCTACGACCCGTCCATGGCCGCCAGCGGCTCCGTTACTGGTCGGCGGCGGCTGCGCCAGGTGGGGGTTCTGGCGTCGGGTTTGCTGCGGTGGTTTGGGGGTGCCTGTTTGAGGCCGGGGTTAGGTTGCCTTTAGTGCCTCCATTACCGGGCGCCAGCGACGGATGTCACCCTGGCCCGGTGCATAGAAGCTGATCCGATCAACCAGATCGTCGTAGCGCTGGTGCAGTTCCGCAGCGATCGTGTCGGGCTCACCCACAACCGCGAATGTATTCAGAATCTCGTCGTCGATCAGGCGTCCCATCTCAACCCAGTCACCCTTTTTGGACAGGGTGTTCAGCTTGGGTTGCAGACCTCCCCAGCCGTGCAGTTCCAGAACCTTGCGGTAGGCGGGGGTTGATCCGTAAAACGCAATCTGTTGGCGGGTAGCATCAGCCGCGGCCTGCATCTCTGGTTCGTTTTGCCCGCTCACAACGAAAAAAGGCCCCGAAATCTGAAAACCGTCCATGGTCTTGCCAGCCTTCTCGCGGCCCTTGGCGACGTTGGGAATCGTTACCTCTCGCAGATATTTCTCGGTGGTAAAGCCATGGCAGATGAGTCCATCGCAAACCTCACCTGCGGTCTGGGTCATCAACTCGCCCACCGCCGCCAACCAGATTTTCGGTGGGCCGTGGTCAATGATGTCGCTACGGTCCGGGGCGAAGAACGGGGTCATGAGCGTGTGTTGATAGAACTCTCCCCGAAAATCCAGCCGGGTGCCGTTCTGCCATGAATCCCAGATCGCACGAATCGCTTGGATCATCTCACGCATGCGCGCCGCCGGCGCGGACCAATCCATTGAGAAACGTTTGGTTATGTGGGGTTTGATCTGACTGCCCAGACCCAGGTTGAACCGTCCGTTGGTTAGGGCTTGCAGGTCCCATCCCAGGTTTGCCAACAGCATCGGGTTGCGTGCGAAGGCAACGGCGATGGCAGTTCCGAATTCGAGTCGATCGGCGTGTCCTGCCGCTACTGCAATTGGCAGGAACGGGTCGTGGCCGGTCTCAGCAGTCCAGACGCCGTCATAGCCAGCGGCTTGTTGGGACCGAGCATTGTTCGCGATCTGGGTGATGTCGGGGGTTAACCCCAATCCTCCGTCAACTTTCATGGCGCAACAATGCCCTGCGAACTCCCGCGACACCAAACACTGCCCGGCCGTACCCGCCGTCCTCGTCCTCTCGATCTCTCGCGACACCAAACACTGCCCGCCCGCACCAAGTCTGGGAATGATGCCATTAGCGGCTGCGATCTCCCCGCGACACCAAACACTGCCGGCCCGTACCCGCCGTCCTCGTCCTCTCGATCTCTCGCGACACCAAACACTGCCCGCCCGCACCAAGTCTGGGAATGATGCCATTAGCGGCTGCGATCTCCCCGCGACACCAAACACGGATTGCACTGGTCGGCGATACGGCCCCGGTACGGTTTCAGGCTATGAAGGTGCTTGTTATGGGCGGAACCCGGTTCAATGGTCTGGCATTGGTGCGCGAACTCGTCATCCAAGGTCACGAGGTCACGATCTGCAATCGCGGCCGTACGCAAGCCGAGTTGCCCGAAGGCGTTCAACGCCTGATCGCCGATCGTAGCGACCACGACCGTCTCTGTGAGGTGCTGGGCAGCGGGGACTTTGATGTCGTTCACGACATGACCGCTTATCACCCCGAAGACGTCGACATCATGATCAAAGTGCTTCATGATCGTGTCGGTCACTACATCTTCGCTAGTTCAACGGTGACCTACCAGAGCAAGGACACGATCATCACCGAGGATGATCCCGACGAACGCGGCCCGACTCAGATCGAGTACGGCCTACACAAGCTGCTGTGCGAGGACCGCCTGTTTGAGGCACACGCCGAGCTGGGATTCCCCGCCACCAGCGTGCCGTTCTCCATGGTTGTCGGTCCCCACAACGCTATGACCGACCGTGAGCAACGCATGTTCAAGCGTTTGATCGATGGCCGTCGGGTCTTGATACCCGGCGACGGCTCGACGCTTCTGCAGCTTGGCGATGTCGGAGACCAGAGCCGAGCCCTGGTGGCGATGATGGGCCAGCTACAGACCTTCGGGCGGCGCTACAACCTAACCGGAGCGCACCCATTGACCCGCAACGAATACGTGGCGACCATTTCGGGGATCGTCGGGCGCGAAGCCGAGGTGCGGTTCGTTCCCGATAACCTGATGGAAGACCTTTGGACGGGTCGTCGACCCGTCGACATTGGCCCGCCCAGCGGCACGCTTGATGTCCGACCGAGTTCACCTGACAAACCCGAGGATCCTCGAGCGATGCTGCGAACCCGGTTCTTGTTGTGCCTCAACCTGATTCAGCAGCTGGCGCCGAACATCCACTGGTGGGATCAAGACACGGTCTTTGGGATCAACCGGCTGCGGTCCGACATTGGCTGGGTACCGACCGAAACCACCGAATCAATGTTGGACCGCGCCTATCGCTGGTGGCATGACAGCGGTGGCGTTGACTTTGCCTACGATTGGGATGCTGAGGATCGGATTCTGGCGATGATTCCCGCAGCTAGCTGAGCGCCGACATCGGCGTCGCAGTGGTTGATTCCTTTAGCCGGGGCGCTCGTACGTTTGACGCGGTGGCTGGTTCTTTCTGATCGGGGCGGCTTATTCGTTTGACGCGGTGGCTGGTTCTTTCTGGCCGGGGTGGCTGGGTTCTTCTTGGCCGGGGCGGCTTGTTCGTTTGACGCGGTGGCTGGTTCTTTTGACCGGGTAGCTGGGTATTGCTTGACGTAGTCGAATCAATTGATCTGTTTCTCCATGCCTTCCCAGTAGGGAGCGCGCAATCTGTACTTTTGGAGCTTGCCGGTTGCGGTCCGGGCCAGGTCGTCGCGGAACTCGACAGATGTGGGGCACTTGTAGTGCGCGATGCGCGCTCGGCAGTGGTCAATCAGGTCACGTTCTGAGATCTCCGAGCCCGGAACCCGCACGACGAGCGCCTTGACGGTTTCGCCCCACCTGTGGTCGGGAACCCCTATCACCGCGCACTCGGCCACGGCCTCATGAGCGAACAAGGCGTCCTCCACCTCAATCGACGACACGTTCTCGCCGCCGGAGATGATTACGTCCTTCTTGCGGTCTGAAAGCGTGACGTATGAATCCTCGTCGATGCAACCACCATCTCCGGTGTGGAACCAGCCGCCCACCAAAGCCTCATCGGATGCCGCCGGGTTGTTCCAATAGCCCTTGAGAATGTGATTGCCCCTCGCCAGGATCTCTCCATTCGCAGACACCGCCATGTCTATGCCGAAGGCTGGGACCCCGGCCCGCGATAGTTTGGCTGCGCGCTCGGCGGGATCAAGGTGGTCCCACTCCTGGCGTGTGCGGTTCACGGTCAACAGCGGCGCGGTTTCGGTCAGACCGTAAATCTGGATGAACTCCCAGCCAAGTTCCGTCTCCACCCTTTCAATGGTTCGGGTGGGTGGGGGAGCGCCAGCCACAACTATGCGTACCCGGCCCCGGCCTGGGATCTCCCCTGGCCAGTCGACCGCGGCGTCCAGGATCGCCGTCACAACCGATGGTGCGCCGCACATGATCGTAATGCCGTGCTCGGAGACCCGCCGCAAGATCTCGTTGCCGTCAACCTTGCGAAGCACCACCTGCGGAACACCCATAGCGGTCATCGTGAAGGGCATGCCCCAGCCGTTGCAGTGAAACATCGGCAGCGTGTGAAGATACACGTCGCGGTCTCCGACACCGGCGTGCCAGCCGAACACGGCGGAGTTGGTCCACAAGTTGCGATGGGTCATCTCCACGCCCTTGGGTCTCGCGGTCGTACCGCTTGTGTAGTTGACAGCGGCGGTGGCGTTCTCGTCGGGAGTCCATGGACGAGGCTCCCGGTCAAAGAGGAACAACGAGTCGGATTCGGGGCCCGCGATGAACTTGTGTGCCACATCAATGTCGCCGAGGGTGGACCGTAGTTCGGGGTCGATGATGAGGACCTCCGCTCCGCAGTGGGCGACGATGTAGTTAATCTCGTCGCGACTCAGCCGAAAGTTGATCGGCACCGCGACCCGCCCGTAGACGCTCGCAGCGAACAACGTGAGCAGCAGCCGGGCCGAGTTGTGCGACACGATCGCGACCCTTGACCCCTGACCCAATCCCAGGTCGTCGAGCCCGGCGCTCATGGCGGCTGCAAGCTCGTTGAGCCGACGATATGTGATGTTGCCCATATCCGGTGCGGGTTGGTCCGCCTCATCAATGATCCCTACGCGGTTGGCGTATACAAGCGACGCACGTTTCAGGTGATCGGCGACGGTCATGGGTATCAACATGTTGATGTTCCTCCCTGCGTGGGATTATGGAACATCGTCCGGCAAGCCACAATGTGACCAGCAGAGTCCCAGATCAAGCAGCCGTGCTCAGCAATAGGGCGGCGACATGTTGTCGGGCTCGATTCGAGTCAGCGTATTGCGGTCGGTGTGTTCGAAGGGTTCGTCGTATTCCTTCATCAGCAGGGTTGATGTTTCGTCGTAGGTGAGAGTGTCGCTATCGACCGAAAGGTTCAACACGTAAGAGACGCAGCGGGAATTGCTCATCAGGTACGGATTCTGGGTGATGCCGTATTCGTCGGAGTCGGCACCAGCCCTCAGCGTGAACGAATGACCGTCGGGATCGGCCGGGCCACCGGCTAGGATCGTTGAGCCACGGGGGATGACGAAGGCGCGCATAACGTGGCGCAGTGCGCCACACCAAAGCCAATAGCCGACTTCGGTGTGGAATGCAACGTCCTCGCCGGGTCGCCATGCGGCCATTCGGTAGTCAAGTCCGTATAGGCACTGCTGGCCGTTGTCCACCGGACCAAACGGCGCAAAGGAGGCCCGTTCACGGTAGTGAGTTTCGCCTTCCTCATGGTCGGCGTGGTGATAGGAAAAGTCAACACCCCCGTGTCCTTCCCACATGCCGATGAGATGGGCGAGAGGTCCGAAGTGGTTGACCATGATCTGAGGCTAATGGTTCCTTGCGCATGGTTGGGAGCGTTGAATTGGTGAACCGCCCGGTTCAGCCGCCTCCAAATTCAGCCCGTAGTCATTGCTGGTGGACTCGTGATTGTCACAGGGTCCGGCGCCTCAACACCGGTCCGGTTTCGTGCTGCGGGGAGGAGCCTGTTGTGATCAAACGAGGATGCTGTCGTTCAGCCGGATCAAATTGATCGCTTTCTGCAGCATTGACCTAGGACCGAGTCCGCATTTGACCACATCAATCGGGTCACCGAAATTGGTGGTCTACAGCATTGAACTAGGACCGAGTCCGTGTCGCATCTGTGTGCGCAATGTGTGATGTTCGGGGCAGTCGAAGCGTTAATGGGACTGCGGCTGCGCAGAGAATGAGCAAGTACAGCATGGTGTTTCGGAATCCCGCCACGGGGTCAGAAGCCCGCTCAATGAGCGCAACGACGGCGGCAACGTTTAGCGCCATCCCCACTTCCAGGGCTATGCGCGCCATTCCGGCACCGATTCCGAGTTCGGAGACGGAGATGTCACGTACGGTTGTACTTTGGCAGGCTGCGTGGGCGAGTCCAACACCGGTCGCATAAACGACATTGATGGCGACGAAGGCCACCAGGTTGGTGTTTTCATCAATGATGATGACGAACGCGGCACCGGCAATGGCCATAAGGATGGTGCCTGGCACGATGACCACCCGATGACCAAAACGATCTGCTATCCGGCCCGCGACTACCGTGAGTGGCCCAGCGATGGTCGGGATCAGAGCCACGAGCAGTCCCGCCTGGAAAAGCGAGAACCCCCAGCCGGAATCAAGAAACCGAATCTGCCCCAAGAAAACACCCGCGAAACTCCCAGCAACGAGAACCTGAAGAATGCTGCCGAGCCGAAACGTCGGGATCCGATAAAGGTCCAGCTTCAGTATCGGATCGGCTTGGCGTCGGCTGCGCAATACCAGCAGCACACCGAACGTGCCCGCAGTGAACAACGTCATGATCGTTCGGGCATCAAAGTAATCCCATTCCGGGCTCTGCACGATGCCCAAAATCAAAGCTGTGGTTGACCCGATTATCAGGACCGCACCCAGCAAGTCGGGCGGGCCGCGGTGGCCATCAGGTCGGGCCCGTTCGAGTCGCGGCCAGATGACGGCAAGGATCAACAAACCGATCGGGATATTGCCCGAAAACGTCCAGCGCCATCCGATTGAGTCGACCAGTGCTCCACCCACCACTGGTCCCAATGCCGCGGAGATGCCTCCCAGACCGCCTATGGCACCCACGGCTGTTGCACGCCGCTCGACAGGAAACGCGTGCATGACGATCGCCAACGCCGCGGGAGACTCGAAAGCCAGGGCGGCCGCTTGCATCACCCTGGCGACGATGAGGAATTCGATGGATGGTGCCAATGCAACCAAACCCGACGCGACAACGAACACAGCGAACCCGTAGAGAAAGACGGTGGCTCGTCCGTAACGGTCTGCCGCCCATCCTCCCGGGATGATCAAGGCACCCAGGGTTATGGAGAACGCTGTCAGTGCCCACGACACCGAAGCTTGATCTATATTGAAACTTTCTGAAATATCGCCAAACGCAACAAAAATAAGTGAAAAGTTAAGAGATGCCAAAACCATCGTCAGCCCGACCAGAAAGAAAAGCCGCCACGCTGCGCGGGATGGTCGGATGGTCGCCATGAGCCACTCTCGCTAGATTGATTGGGTTGGGAGGATGCAATTCGGATCGCAGCCTGCGGGCCGGTTCCAAACGTGTGAAGGTCGAAGTTCTGATCCTCACTCAATCCAGCCCTTATGGACCCAAAGAGCACGATGGACCCCAAGAGCACGGACAACGGTATGGACCCTGAAACCGTCATGAGCATGCTTGAAGAATCTGGCAGTGCCCAAACTCGCCGAATTTATCTGCGCCACGGTGCTGGTGAGCCAGTATTCGGGGTGAGCTACGGCGAGTTGAACCGCCTGGCCAAAAAGATCAAGACCGACCATGCACTCGCCGTTGACTTGTGGGCAACGGGCAATCACGATGCCAGGGAGCTTGCCGCAAAGATTGTTGACAAGGACCGTGTGACCAAGGCCTTGGCCCGAAGGTGGCTGGCTGACACCGATAACTATGTGTCAATGGGGTCGGTTGCGGGTGTGGTGGCGAACTCTCCGCATGCCCGTGAATTGAGCGACGAATGGCGGGATCAAAGTCGGGAATGGACTGCGGCAGCAGGGTGGTTGTTGGTGGCGTATTGCGCCGAACGATCTGATGTCTTCTCCGGTGATGATCTGGGGTTGATGTTGCAGCAAATCGAGACCGAGATCCATGATCGGGCGAATCGGGTACGCCACGAGATGAATCAGGCACTGATCGCGATTGCTCTGCGTGATGAGGATCTGCGCAAACAGGCCATTGACGCGGCCGGTCGTATAGGCACGGTGATGGTTGATCACGGCCGAACCGGGTGCAAGACTCCCGATGCTGTGAGCTACATCAACAAAACCGTGGCTTACCGCGCCCGGCGTGCCGCACGAAACAGGTAACGGACGGCCATCAAAGCGGCGCTATGTCGAAGCGGAATGGAGCTGGCCGGTGATTTGGCGGCCCGGCTCGATGGAACTTGATCATCCGAACTACCCGCTGACGATGACCCGCGAAGGGTTCGAGCAACTCAAGCATGCGGTTGTCGTCTCCTACTGTGCCGTTGAGGGTGTAGGTAACCATGGCGGGAATGTGCAGATCGCCTACTGGCACCGCGTCGGGATCACCCACTGCGACCGAGGTCGTCAGCGCAGCGGTCCAAGTGCCGACGCCTGGTAGTTGTCGCAGCCAATCACCGGCTTCGTTCGGGGATAGGTCGCCCAGGCGCTCAAGTCTGTCGGCGTATTTTGCAGCTATGCGCAGGACACGGGCGCGGCTGCGCTCTATGCCAGCACTGTGGAACTGGTGATCCGTGACGCGAAGCAATGCCTCGGGCGTCGGAAATGCAGGTAAAGGTCCGCCTAATGTGTTGTCTCCGAACCGGTGTAGCAACCGGAAGCGTGATGTTGTTGCGTCCGCCTTCACGACCCGTTGCCCTATAGCTGCGGTAGCGAGCGCCTCGTACCAGCGGTGTGTGGAGCCAAGGCGGGGCACACCCACGGACTGCTGTAGACGTCGAATAATGGGATGGTCGGTAATGAAGTCCTTCGCGGTTTCGTCCCGGTCGCCGATGAGAGCCGGAAATCGTGCGATCATCCATTCGGTGCCCAAACCCCATGCGTCGACTCGCAGTGTCTCGCCCGCAACCCTGAACGCCATCAGTCCGACTCCGTCGGGGGTCGTGGTTGACCACCAGTAGACGCCGCGGCGGCGACGGACTGTCTTGGCACCCATCACTGCAAACCCGACGTTGAGTTTCTGACGGGGTCGGTAGGTGAAAGAGGCGGCAGGCGGCCCTGGCGGTTTCGGATCGGGTTGGCTCACCCAGCGGTTAGGTGTTTTGAGACGTTGTGCACGGATCCTGATTTGTAACTGGCCGCTGGTGTCGAAGCCGAATTGCGGCGAGAGATCCAGGATTGGATCGGCGTGTCAATGACGATCACACCTGCGACCAAGGCCATGGCGGCGATGATGTCAAGCCACCAGTGGTTGGCGGTTATCACGACGGCGGCGATCATCAAAGCGGGATGAGCAAGGGCGAGATAGCGATGAAGGGTTGAGCCAGCCCGGATGATTGCCCATGCACCGATGAGCGCCCAACCGACGTGCAGCGACGGCATGGCCGCGATTTGGTTCGCCGTGGAGGCGATCGTTTCGCTGTCGTAGATCTTCGGTCCGTGGGTCTGAAGAGTGTCAACGAAACCCATGTCGGGAAACCACCGCGGCGGAGCCAGCGGGAAAATAAGGTGAACCCCCAATGCGATGAACGTGACGCCGAACATCACGCGTCGAATCCGGCCGTAATGGTCGTAGTGGCGGATATAGAGCCACACCAAGAACACCACGGTTCCGGTGAAGTGGGCGAAGAAGTAGTAGCGGTTGAGCAGCCAAACGAGAGCATCATTGTCCAACACGGCCGCCTGGATACGTACCTCGTTGAAGATCCCGAGCGCCTGTTCCCAATCGACGATGGTGTGGGAGTTGGTGATCGCCTCGCCGATCTCGTCTTTGACGATGAGTCGCACGAGCCGGTACAGCAGGAAACCACCGATGATCAGCGTCAGTTCACGGCCGAGACGCCAACCGAAACGCGAATCGCGGTTCGGATCGGTACTTGAGGAACCGCCATGCAGGTCAATGGTGACACCAGTCATCTGCACCTCCGTCGTCTAGCAATGAACGCTAACAGATGTGGTTCATTCTGTGCCCGGCCCCATCAGACGTTCTTGTTCCCGGTAGCAATGAACGCTAACGGATGTGGTTCATTCTGTGCCCGGCTGGTTGTCTGGCAGTTGGTCGGCCGTCTCCGATGCGTCAAGGGCGTCAACCAAGGCCTGAAGATACTCCAGCACGTCACGATCGTCGGCATCGGCCTGCATGCGGTACTGCGCGATCGCCTCGTCAATAGCTGTGGCTGTGTTTGGTCCATTCAGACCGTCAATCACTCCGGGATCAAATCCTAGCCGGTGGAGGTGTCCTTGAATCACCAGCACCTCGTCACCGGTTAGCGGATCGTCCGATTCCTTCTGCTCCACAGAGGTGTCTTCATCAACTGGCACGGCAACCAAGGCCCCATCGGGGCCAAACGCCTCCTCCACGACCGGCGCAGCGAAACGCGTCGCGGTTATCAGCGCTATGGCTACGATCAGCAGCAGGAACAGACCTTGGATGTGGCTGTGCATCACAAGATTCTCATGGGCTATTCGGGTCGATTGCGGCGGCGGCCGATGAGACGTGATCGGATGTCTGAACAGGTGGGACAAATCGGGTACCTGTCAGGGTCACGGTGCGGAACCCAAACCTTCCCGCACAGCGCCTGCACGGGTGTGCCCTCAACGGCGGAGCGGGTAGCGTCAGCCTTTCGGACATAGTGAGCGAATCGGTCGTGGTCGCCGTTGTCGGTGACGGGTTTCGTAATCGTCTCGGTGACCGGCAGCGTTGGTAGCTGAATCGGATCGGGCATGGCCTCAAGTATGGCGTCAGTTGACCGGCGTGCTGGCTCATTCGGGGTCTGAGTCCAGTGTCCACCCAATTCAGAAGTTCCTTCTTCGGCGGACCGTTAGCGACTCAATGCCCGCAGGGCCTCAAGGGTGTCGGCTTCGGAGGCTGGCTTGCTGTGCCGGTACCGCACGACCCGTGCGAATCGCAGTGCTATCGCACCGGGATAGCGAGTGGAGTGCTGCACGCCGTCGATCGCAACCTCGACTACCTGGATGGGCCGCAACCGCACAACCCAACCGTTGTCGTTGATCGCGAGTTCACCGAAGCGCTTGGTTTGCCACCGCAAGATCTGATCGGTCATCCCTTTGAAAGTTTTGCCCACCATCACGAAGCCGCCGTCGGGACCTCGAGCGCCAAGATGGATGTTGGACAGCATTCCTTGTCGCCGACCGCTGCCGTGCTCCACCGCTAGCACGACGAGGTCGAACCGATGCACCGGTTTCACCTTTCTCCACGCGTTGCCTCGACGTCCCGCGTTGTAGACGGATCCGGCGGCCTTCACCATCACCCCTTCATGGCCGAGAGTGAGAGCCTCGTCGAGTACGCCTTGGCCAGCCTCGGGATCGTCGGTAACGATCCCTGGAATTCTGTGTCTGCCTACCACCGACTCCAGTCGCTCGAGACGGGTCGTTAGGGGCTCGTCAATCAGCGTGACTCCGTCATGATGCAACAGATCAAAGAAGAACGAATCCACGGCGGTTCTGTTGGACATCGTGTCCTGAAACGCAAGTGGAGCGCCTTCGGGGCTGGTACCGAGAGCCTCGCCGTCGAGCACAAGTTGTTGCGCGGGCAAGGCTGCGACGGTCTCGACGATTTCGCTGACACGTTCGGTGATGTCGTTGAGGTTGCGAGTCCAGACCCGCACACGATCATGTTGTTTGTGGACCTGGATCCGGATGCCGTCAAGTTTCCACTCCACTGACGCTGACCCGAGATCAGCAATCGCATCGGCCACGCTTGCCGCGGTTGACGCAAGCATCGGCCGGATCGGTGTATGCAGCCTCAGATCGACCGCCTTGAGTCCGGGGCGGCCCTGTCGCATGGCGATTTCCGCTGCAGTCGCGAGGTCACCGGACAGCATCACCGCGCGCTTGAGAAGCCCCGACGGTACACCGGCGGCCTTGGCCACAGCCTCGGTGACGATCCCCTCGTTGGCACCTTGGCGCAATTCACCGACAAGAAGGCGGCGCACAAAGTCGGCCTCCGCCTCAGTGCAACGCGTCAAGAAACTCTCGAGCAATTCTCGACGGGTTCCCTGCGCGCCCTTGCCGCGGGTGCGGGCAAGCTGTGTCAGCAGATCGTCGAGATCGGTGAGGTTGAGGGTCGCATTGGCGCTGACGGTGGAACTCGTCTTGTCGACTGCAGCCCATCCGACTCCGATTCGACCCTGACGAGGGTTGCCAGCGATCACCCCGACCACCACCGCCATCTCGGTGCCCGACGCCGACTTCAACAACTCGGCCAGCCGTTGGATCTTCACCCCGCGCGCTGCGGTAGCGGCGACCGCCTCAGTTGTGTCAACCAAATCTATCAGTCTCACCGGTCCCAGTCCCATATGAGGTCAGGCGTTCGTGGTGTTGGGTCCACGGAGGCGCTTCTGTCACTAAGGCTCGCCTCAAGCACCAGGTCGTGCTTGCTTCAGGGTCGGGCTTGCTGAGCTCGGATTGGTGTCCGGATAGGCTTGATGAGTCACGGTTGGTGATGTCAGTGGATTAGTTCGAGGGCACCGAGATCAATGATCTGGGCTGCGCTTCGTTCAGCCATCGCCATGAACATCTCGTCGCCGCGTTTGGTGCGGCCGACCATAATACTGCCGAGCGCGGTGATGAACGGTCCCTGGAAAGCTCCGTGGGCATACATCAACCCAAGTTGGTCGTCGTCAAGGATCACACCAGCGTCGGCCATGGCGTTGCCATAAGCATCGAGCGTTGCTTGCTCGTGGCGTCTGCGATCGGTTGGTTCAGACGAGTTCCCCAGCAGATAAGCGAGGTCACGGCCGCCCGATCCGAGACCGAGCGTCTGCCAGTCGACCGCGGTCACAGCGGCTGCGCCACAACTGGGGGCGAACATGAGGTTGTCCAGTCGATAGTCGCCATGAACGAGAGTGATGTCGGTGGGTTGGCGCGCGATCCAGTTTCCGCACTTGGCTCCGAATTCACCGAGCACCATCTGTGCGCGCTTGGACATACGGTCTGAGTAGCGTTCCAGGAAGATCGGCATGACGACCTCAATGTAGGCAACCGCCTGCTCCCCGCTTGATGCGAGCCAGCCGATCTGTGTGAGTTCGGGGTCGTTCCATCGTGGTCCGTGCAGACCCGCCAGGTTGGTAGCTGCAGTTATTACCTGTTCGTCGGTCGCGCCAGCGATCTGATCACCCTGCATAGCCGGGGCTAAGTCCTCGAGCACCAACGTGAAGGTGCTGGAGTCCTCGGACACATCGCCGTGAAAGCAGCGCGGCACCGACACGGTAAGTGTGGAGGCCAGTTCCTGGTAGAAGCGGACTTCGGTGAGGTAGCCACCGGATGCGCCAGCGGCTCGGCTCGTCTCGTCCGGTGACGGGAACTTGATGACAATCGAGTTAGGTGCTGGCATAGAACCTGCGGCGTAGCACAGCAAGTAGCGCTCAAGGTGGGCCATCTGGCCGGTGCCGACAGCGCTACGTCGGAATGACCCGACCACAACATCGTGGCCCGAGCTTTGCATGATGGCAGTGAGCCATTCGGCGCTGACCTCGGCGGGATCTTCAAGTATCGGCAATTCGCTGTTCACATTGGCCCCATCAACGATTTCGTACACGAACCCTGTTTGGGGTGATCTTGCGGGCCTTGGCGGGAACTGCTTTTTGGGATGAAGACCGGGCCTTAGCGGTTGTGGTGGACTGTTTCGTGTTCGATCGTGTTTCGGTGGTTGGCTCTGCGCTGTTCCCAGCAGGGGTGAGTACCTTTTCGGGTACCCCGTCGTAGTAAGTGGCATGGCCATTGCGGACGTCGATGACTGCGTCGGCGACGTTGCGGATGAGGTGCCGGTCGTGGGTGATAAGCAACACGGTGCCGGGATAAGCCATCAGCGCGTCCTCCAAGACGTCGCAAGATGGTAGGTCGAGATGATTGGTGGGCTCGTCGAGAACCAGCAGGTTGACAGGCTCGATCATGGCTCGAGCCAACCCGAGACGCGTTCGTTCCCCGCCCGACAGGTCACCTACGAGCCGGTCAGCAGCGTCGCCTGGGAACCCGAACGATCCGAGCACACTGCGCATATTTCGCCTGTGGGGATCGATACCGGCCCACATTGTCGCGATGACTGTTGTGTGGGGGTCGAACTCATCGGCTTGGTGCTGATGAAACGCCGCCACCTTCACGTTGTCGGCCAGTGCCGCCCGTCCCCGCCAGGCTGGGATCTCGCCTGTGATGAGCCGCACAAGGGTTGTCTTGCCGACACCATTCGGGCCCACAAGCGCTACCTTTTGGCCGCGTTCCACGGTGAGGTTCACCTCTGAGAGGACCAGTTTGCCGTCGTAGCCACCAGAGGCTTCGGTGAGTTCCGCAACCACCCTCGACGAGCGCGGAGGATCTGCGAACGCGAATCGGGCTACCAGCTCTGAGCGGTCGGGCACCCGGATCATCTCGAGCTTGCGCAGAGTCTTGAGCCGGCTCTGGACCTGGCGGGCTTTCGTTGCCTTGTAACGGAATCGGTTGATGAAGCGTTCGATGTGTGCGACTTCGCGGGTCTGACGAGCGGCTGAAGCCTCAAAACGGGCAATGCGCTCCTCGCGGGCGACGACGAACTCCGCGAACCCTCCCACATACTCCAAAGACGTGCCTTCAGCCAACTCAACAACGCGATCCGCAACGGCATCGATGAAGTCGCGGTCGTGGCTCACAAACAGCAAGGCGCCGGGCCATGCCGCCAATTGCTTCTCGAGCCAGGCCACTGAATCCACATCGAGATGGTTGGTGGGTTCATCAAGCAGCAAAATGTCTGGTTCAGCCACCAAGAGTCGAGCCAAGGCGACCCGCATGCGCCATCCGCCTGACAGTTCCCTAAGCGGTCGATGAGCTGCGTGCACCTCGAATCCCAGGCCCGCCAGCACCCTGTGGGCCTTGGCCTCTAGGGCGTAGCCGCCCATCATCTCGAATCGTGCCTGCACGTCGCCATAGTCAGCCAACACCTGAACAGTGTCGAGTTGAGGATCCTCCATGCAACGCTGGAGTTCGTCGCGGCGCCGGGCTAGATCGGCCAGTTCACCGGCTCCGCTAAGCACCTCGGTGAGAACCGTGCCTGTGTCCGCTGCGATCAGGTCCTGGGGCAGGTATCCAATCGTCATTGTGCTTGGTCGAGTGATCGACCCTTCGTCGGGTTCCGCACGACCCGCGAGGATTTCCATTAGGGAGGTCTTGCCCGTGCCGTTGCTGCCTACGAGCGCGATTCGACGACCCGCCGACAGTCGAAGGGTGACCTCGGTGAACAGTTTGCGCGACCCAAACGAACGGCCGAGCCCAGAGGCGGTAAGCATGACTCGACTATTCGACGAAGAACGTGTCGAGAGCCGATTCCGCCGCCCGGACACAATCAAGATCGTGTTCGACAGCCTCAAGACGACCGAGCCAGCTCAGCGATACGTAGCCAGCCATCACCGCGCCTCCGTCGGCGTCGGAGGGGATCTTGATCGCGTCGCCCCAGGTCATCTCCACATGAAAGGTTTCTGTGTGGCCGGGTTTAGGTTCCAGCACCGCTTGCGCCATCGATCTCGGCGGTTCGTCCCCGACTCGGCATCGCCGCCAGCCGAGAATCTTTTCAGTTGCCCGGTTGGGGATGTTGAGGTTCAACACGACCGGCTCCGATGGTGGATCAGCTACCAACTCCTTGACCACGAGCGTGGCGATCTCGGCTGCGCTGTGCCATTTTTGGTTTTGTAGCACGCCCTCCCAGCCCTGTCCTTCAACGCCGAAGAAGTCGACCGACTGGCTGACCGCTACACCACTGATTCCGCCGTTGCGTGCGGTCAGGCAGGCGCCGACGGTGCCAGAGTGGTAAACACTGCGGCCCACATTGGCACCCGGATTGATCCCCGCCACGACTAGGTCAATCTGCTCGAACACGCCGAGACGTCCGAACATTGCACAAAGGCCCGGAGGTGCGCTCACAGCCCAGGCTTCGTCAATGCCTTGGATCGTCGTCTTGCGCACGTCGGGTTTCATTAGATGCAGAGGACCGAGAGCCGCGCCGTAACCGGAGTACTCGGTGTCGGGGGCTACTACCACCACTTCACCTAACTGCTGCATCGCCTGCGCGAGAACATGGAGCCCGATCGAGTCGATTCCATCGTCGTTGGTGACAAGGATGCGCACCGATTGACCCTACCCGCACCCACTGATGACGGCTCCCGATTCGATGAGCCAGCGAACCTGGACACGTCGATCAGCGCAAGCCGAACTTGGGTCTGTTGCCGACCTTTGTGTCACGGGGAAGACCTCAGATGGGTGTTGCAGTCAGTTAACGGTTGGCGATTTGGCAAATCTCTGGTGTTGTAGTCAGTTGATCGTTAGCGGTTTGGCAAGTCCTTCGGTGTTGTAGTCAGTTAGTCGTTAGCGGTTTGGCAAGCTCCAGTAGTTGGGGTTCACCCTGGCAAAGCGCATGGGAGACGGCCTTAGCGGCTATCTGGATTGTCCGACGATCTGGCGAGCCTTTAGCGTTGTAGTCAGTTAGTCGTTAGCGGTTTGGCAAGCCGCGAGCGTTTGGGGTTCACCCTGGCGAGGCGCATGGGAGACGGCCTTAGCGGCTATCTGGATAGTTCGACGATCTGGCAAGCCCCTGGTGTTGCAATCAGTTAACGGTTAGCGCAGTCAGTTAACGGTTAGCGATCTGGCCAACCCAGCGTTTGGGGTTCACCCTGGCAAAATCGGTCCGTGACGCCACCGGGCGAATAATCTGGCCAACCCAGTGTTTGGGGTTCACCCTGGCAATGCGTGTAGGAGACGGCCTTAGTAACTGTCTGGCAAGAGCGACGATTTGGCAAGCCCCAGCACTTGGGGTTAACCCTAGGATCGGCTGGTGACTGATACCTTTCTCACCGAACGCCTCAGAGGCTTTGGCGCCACGATCTTCGCTGAGATGTCGGCGCTTGCGGTTCGCACAGGCAGCATTAATCTCGGTCAGGGTTTTCCGGACACAGACGGTCCGGCTGAGGTTTCCGAGGCGGCGGTGCGGGCCATCCGCGACGGGCACAATCAATATCCGCCTCTACCGGGAATCGAAGCGCTGCGTGTTGCAATTGCCCAACACCGAGCGCGATTTCGCAATCAGCACTTCGATCCGAGCTCGGAGGTACTCGTAACTGCCGGTGCTACTGAGGCGTTGGCAGCGTCAATGCTTGCGCTCACGGGTCCCGGAGACGAGGTCATCACCTTTGAGCCCTACTACGACTCATACGCGGCCGGTATCGCAATGTCGGGGGCGCGGCGGCGCGTTGTCGAGCTTCGCGCGCCGGACTTCTCCTTTGACCCCGAACAGCTGGAGTCGGCGTTCACTTCAGCCACCAAGGCGATATTGGTCAACAGCCCCCACAATCCCACGGGCAAGGTGTTCACCCGCGCCGAGTTGCAGGTCATCGCCGATTTGTGCATTAGACACGAAGTGGTGGCGGTGACAGATGAGGTCTATGAGCATCTCGTGTTCGACGGTGAACACATCGCTTTGGGGACCCTTGAGGGAATGGCCGAGCGGACGATCACCATTTCGTCAGCCGGAAAGATCTTCTCTTTCACCGGTTGGAAGATTGGCTGGGCATGCGGGTCTGAGCCTCTGATTCGAGCGGTACGTACGGCCAAGCAGTTCCTGACTTTTGTCAGTGGAGGGCCGTTTCAGCACGCAGTTGCGGTGGGTTTGGGACTCGGCGATGATTTCTTTGACGGGTACAGGATCGAGATGGCCGCCAAACGTGATCGGCTCTGCGCTGGTTTGGCGGAAGCTGGCTTTGGCGTTATCCGACCCGACGGCACGTATTTCACTACCTGCGATATCACCCCGCTCGGTCACCGCGACGGTATGCGGTTCTGTTTGGAACTACCCGAACGCTGTGGCGTGGTGGCTGTGCCAAGTCAGGTGTTTTACGACACCACCGACGCAGGGCGTCACCTCATCCGTTTCGCGTTCTGCAAACGCGATGAAGTTCTTGACGATGCCGTCGATCGGCTTGTGAAGGGACTCGGTTCAAGCAAGTAGCTGCTCTGTTATCACCGATCGGTTGAGGAAATATTATCGTTCGTCGGCCAGCGGATGTCATGTCCCTTCAAGGAGTCTCTCGCGTAGTTCGCGTTTGAGGATCTTGCCGTTGGCGTTCTTCGGCAGTGGCTCGGAAACGAACCAGATCGTTTCGGGAATCTTGAATCTCGCCAGGCTGGTCTTCAGATGTGCATGAAGTCCAGCCTCGTCCAGATCGGATCCCGGCACCCGCAACACGGCTGCTGCGACCTTCTCGCCGAGTCGTTCGTCGGGTATGCCAAACACTGCAACCTCGGCGACTCCGGGATGGGTGTAGATGGCAGATTCCACCTCTGTGCAGTAAATGTTCTCCCCACCACGAAGCACCATGTCCTTGGCCCGGTCAACGATATGTACGAAACCGTCTTCGTCAACACGGCAGATGTCGCCAGTGTTGAAGAAACCGTCCTGGATTGCTTCGGCCGTCTCGTCGGGTCGGTTGAGATATCCCTTGATTACCGCCGGTCCTCGCACCCACAACACCCCCAACTCTCCGGGTGCAACCACGCGACCGTTCTCGTTAACCACCTTGTGCTCGAATGTTGGCATGATCGGCCCGGCGGAGGTGGGCTTGGCGGTGAAGAACACAGACGCCACACCGGTGACGATTCCGTGGGTTTCGGTCAGGCCATAGCCGGTTGATGGCTGCACCGCACCCTTGGCTTGATCGATTTTGGCGACGAGATCGGGTTGCAGCGGTGCTCCACCGCCGCCAAGGGTGGCGAGAGTTGACGTGTCGCGGGTCTCCCAGTCCGGGTGTGACAACAGTTCTCGGCTCATGGTGGGAACACCGGTAACGGTTCCAACCTGCTCACGTTCGATCAGTTCCAAGGCGCGTCCGGGGTCCCACCGATACATCAACACGATCTTGGCTCCCGCTGCGGTGGCCGGATGCAGTACGCAATTGTTGGCTGTTACGTGAAACAGCGGAGTCGGTACCAAGACCGCGGGAGATGCATCTTTGGCGGCTTCAACGTGAATTCCGGAGGCTGCAGACGCCTTTTGGCCCGCTTGGGTGGCCAATGTGTTGGCGAATGCCAGATGCATCAGGTTGTGCACGCTGCCGCGGTGGCTGAGCTGCGCACCTTTCGGCGCGCCAGTTGTGCCGGAGGTGTAGAAGATGCAGATGTCATCGTCGGGAGCGATCTCGGCTGTTGGCAACCCGCCAGATCCGCCTTCGGTGCTGTCAGATGGCTTGGCGGTGTCGGCCCAGCGGGACGCGTCCGACGGAAGTTCACGATCCGAACGGACCGATATGACGTGCAGTGAGCCGCCGGAACGCACGCTGTTGAGGTGCGGCAGCAACCGCTGCAGTCGTTCGTCGTCAACAACAAGCACCTTCGGACGGCTGTCGGATAGTCCGAAGGCCATTTCCGGTCCGGTCCACCATGCGTTCATGCCGACGGCGGCGGCACCAAGCGTAACGGTTGCCCAGTAGGCGATCACCCACTCTGGGTAGTTGCGCATGGCGATCGCGACCCGGTCGCCCGCCCGGACGCCGTGACGGTGATACAGGCTTGCGGCAAGAGAACTGACCTGGGCGTGCGCTTCGCTGTAGGACAGTTGCTCGTCCTCGTACACGATGTATGTAGCGTCGCCGTGAGCCGCGGAGGACTGCCACACCATTCGAAGGTCGGGTGGCGCGGCGGCGAACACACGCATCGCAGTGCCGTGAACCTCAGCGGTTTGGACCTCAAAGAGGCCTCCGACGCTGGTGAGTTCGTCCCAGGTTTCGGTCAGGTATTTCATCAGTTGGTCGCTCATCGTCACCATTGCTAGCGCGCGTAGGCTCAGCGCATGCAGACAGGGCAATACCGTGCAAGCACCACAAGGGTTCCCGCCGCACCGATTCGGCGTCCATCGCCGGTGACCAAGCAGTGCTGTGAGGCGACGAAGCGGTGGGGGGAGGCGACGTGACTGGACACGTACCGATCGAGGCTGGCGATGGATTCGATGCCGATGCGTTGATCATGAAGTTGTTGATCGACAAGTCGGTGATACCGGATCCGTATCCCTACTACCGGGCATTGCGCGAGAACGCGCCGGTGCACAAAGCTGAGTGGTCGAACCTTTGGATCCTGTCGAGTTACCACGACGCGCGCGCGGTGCTGCGTGATCCCCGCTGCGGGAACCCCACCCCGGAGGCCTTTGAGCAGGGCCGCAGCGTCATTGATGGATCGCGTAGGCCACGCAGCCGGGACTCGCTTTCGATGCTCAACCTCAACCCGCCGGACCACACCCGGATTCGAGGGTTGGTGAGTCGAGCATTCACACCCCGCCGGGTGGAACGAATGCGGCCTGAGGTTGCGGCGATGGCCGATGGTCTGCTTGAGGAGTTGGGATCATCTGGGGACCTGGTCGGTTCGTTGGCGTTTCCGCTTCCCGCCAATGTGATCTCGGCGATGGTCGGTGTGCCCACACGGGATAGAGACTGGTTGCGGCCCCAAGTGGCTGACCTGACTGTAGGCCTTGAACCGACGGCCAGTGACGACGAGTTGAACGATGCTGAAACGGCGTCCGAGCATTTGAGCGATTATCTGACCGATCTGATAGCGCAGCGCCGCGCAGAGCCGCAGGACGATTTGCTTTCAGTGCTTATTTCTGCCGGGGACGACGGCGACATGCTGACCGACGCGGAGATCATCACCAACACGTTGCTGATATATGCCGCAGGTTTCGAGACGACGACACATCTAATCGGCAACATCATGCGCAGTCTCGTCGCCCATCCCGATCAGCACGAGCGTCTCCGACGAGACCGTGGGTTGGTTCGCACTGCGGTGGAGGAGGTGGTGCGCTTTGATCCTCCAGTGCAGATTGACGGACGTTTTGTGCACGCCGACATTGAGATTGGAGGGCATCGAATATCAGCCGGTGAATCTGTCCTGACCCTTTTGGGGGCGGCCAACCGCGACCCGGCCATCTGCGATGATCCCGAAAGTTTCGATGTTGGTCGCAGTAACACACAGTTGTTGTCGTTCGGTTCGGGTATTCATTTCTGTCTCGGCGCAGCCCTGGCACGGTTGGAGGCGCAGGTGGTCTTGGAAAGGCTTCTTGATCGCTACAACGAATGGGAGATCACCGCGGAGCCGACCTGGCGGTCACGAATCACGTTGCGTGGCGTGGAACGCCTTGACGTGGCATTCGCCTAACTTTGTCTACAGTTGGCTTCTACAGCTGGCGCAATTCTTACGCCTGCAGGCGGCTCAATAGCCTTTCCAGATAGGTTTGCGGGCCTCGCGGAAGCTGGCTACACCTTCGGTGGAGTCCTCGCTGTAGGTATTGATTTCCACGGCCAGCGCCTCATTGTGGACCATCTGGGCACGATCAGCGTCAAGGCTTGAGTTGACGAGCCACTTCGTCAGCCCGTAGGAGAGAGTTGGGCCGTTCGCGATCCGCTGCGACCATTGCGTGGCTGCCGACTCAAGTTCCTCAGCTGGCACGACCCGGTTGATCAGTCCCCACGATTCGGCCGTGGCCGCCGGTAGGTCCTCGGCGAACAGGAATAGTTCCATGGTGCGGCGCATCCCGATAATGCGGGGCAGCAGCCACGGACCAAGCGCATCGGGAACCAAGCCCCTGCGGGCGAACACCTCAACAAACTTGGCGTTGTCGGCTGCGATGACGAGATCGCACGCCAAGGCAAGATGAGAACCCATCCCGGCGGCGGTACCGTTGACGGCGGCGATGATCGGAATATCTGAATCCAAAATGGCGGGGAACAGCTTGTATTGGCCGTCCAGCATCATGCGGCGCGGGTCGCCCACGATCTGGTCCGGGGTATGGTTGCTCGTCCGACGTTGGTAGGTGTGAGACAGATCAGCTCCGGCGCAAAACAGTTTCGACCAGTTCCGGTGAGAACGACACAACGAGCTTGCCTGGTGACGTTGAGATCGTTGATCAGATCACGGATACGGTCACGGCATGGCGGGTTCAAAGCGTTTCCAACCTCAGGTCGGTCAATGGTGATCCAAGCCACCGAGTCGCGAAACTGCAGACGGATCTGTTCTTCTAGTGGACGCTCCAAGGACACAGAACCCGACCCTACCGTCATCCGGCGAGCTGAAACGGCTCCGCGGGGTCCCCGGCAGGTGCATCGTAAATTGGCGTTCAGCACAACAAGGATGGATCATCAAGACATGACCGACACCGATCCGTTGGGAGTTTGGAGGATCGCCGAGGCAGATCCCGACCACCTCGCCGTCGTCGACCCCGAACATCAACAGATGAGCTACGGTGAGCTTGCGGCGCTCACCAACCGCATCGCCAACGGATTGCGCGACGCTGGACTTGGTGTCGGTGATCAGGTCACGACCCTTCTGCCGAACGGTTTCGAGCAGTTGGCTGTCTGTCTGGCCGCTTTCGGGTCCGGGTTCTATGTCACACCAATCAACTGGCATCTCATCGGGCCTGAGATCCTCTACATCGTCAACGACTCCGATACGAAAGCCCTAATCGTTGATGGACGATTCGCCGATGAGTCGGTGCGTGTTATCGACGACTGCGCAACCCCCGAATCGAACCGGTTTGCCATCGGAGATGTGGGAGGGTTCCGTCCGTTCGCAGACCTGATAGACGGCCAGTCTGCGCAGCGGCCCGAAGAACTGGCCACCGGTTCGTTCATGTTCTACACGTCGGGAACCACAGGGCGTCCAAAAGGGGTACGTCGACCACTCGACCCGCGCCACCCCGATGAAGCGGCGGCGGCCTCCGGCGGGCTGTTCGCGTTGTTCGGAACGCGGCCGCACGACGGCAATGTGCAGCTCACGCAGGCTCCGCTGTACCACACGGCCGTCAACAATTGGACGACGATGTCGCTGCACATGGGTCACCCCGTCGTGCTTATGGATCGCTGGACACCACAGGGCGCGCTCGAACGAATCGAGAGGTATCGGGTTACCACCTCACACATGGTTCCCACGATGTTCAGTCGCCTGCTTCAGCTCCCCACCGAAGTCCGTCTCGGATACGACGTGAGTTCTCTGCGGCGAATGGTTCACGCTGCCGCCCCGTGTCCCGTGGAGACCAAACGCCAGATGATCGAGTGGTGGGGTGATGCCATCTGGGAGTACTACGCAGCCACCGAAGGGGGAGGTACCTACGTAGGCCCAACCGATTGGCTGCGAAAGCCCGGCACGGTGGGTAAACCCTGGCCCTTCTCGGAGGTCATCGTTGTGGACAACGACGGCAACAAGGTTGGCCCGCTGCAAAGCGGTACTGTCTACATGAAAATGGGCACAGGGCCGCAGTTTGAGTACAAAGACGATGAAGCGAAAACCCGAAAGTCTCGGCTGCGCGATTTCTTCACGGTGGGCGACATCGGCTACCTCGACCAAGACGGATTTCTGTTTCTCCAAGACCGTGCCGGCGAGATGATCATCGTGGGCGGGGTCAATATCTATCCCGCGGAGATCGAGGGAGCGATGACCCAGCACCCGGCGGTGGGTGACGTGGCCGTGTTCGGCGTGCCCGATCCCGACTTGGGTGAGCAAATCAAAGCCGTCGTTGAGCTTCGCGAGGCTTGGGAGCCAACCGAGTCCACCACCGTGACGATTCTCGAATGGCTAAAGGAGCGGATCGCACGCCAAAAATTGCCCCGTTCGATCGACTACACCACCGAGATGCCTCGGGATCCGAACGGCAAGCTCTACCGCAGACGGCTTCGCGACCGTTACTGGGAGGGACACGACACATCCATCTGAGCTAGTTCGCATGACCCGCTCTGGGTTCTCAAACCTGTTCGATCCATCAGCACGTACAGCACCACTTGAGCAGTACCTGTATGCAAACACTGCCAGCAAGCGCGGCGGTATCTTGATGGCAATGAACAAACGAGAGATTGCAGCAGCTGAGGTGAACAGGGCCCACGGATCGCTTGGCCTCGCAACCAACATCGCCGATGCTGAGGTTCTTGATCGAACCGTGGCCCGGTTCCGCGAGCGAGGAATCGCCCTACCAACATTCGCTGAGTTGGCCGATCCGTCAACGATTCCGCTCAACCGCCTGGCACCGCTGGTTGGGCTTGACCGTGACGAACCCGATCCGCGCAACCTGTTTCGGGTGCACTGGTTCGGAGGGTTGGATGGTTCTGGCCCCAACGACGTACCCGACCACGTTGAACTGCCGACGAAGCTGACCGGTGTTGAGGCGCGCATCGTGATGTTGTTCGGCAATCGCTTCCCCATGATCCGGGCTCACAAGGTCCTAGCTGCCTATTCGTGTCTGGTACCACGACTCGTCACCGGCCGGTTCGATCCGACCATCCACCGCGCAGTGTGGCCGTCAACGGGGAACTACGCCCGTGGAGGAATCGCGATCTCAAGGATCATGGGTTGCCGTGGAGTCGCGGTACTACCCGAGGGCATGAGCAGGGGCCGCTTCGAATGGCTGGAACGGTGGACGCTTGACCCGACAACCGACATCATCCGCACACCCGGCACCGAGTCCAACGTCAAGGAGATCTACGACGCCTGCAATGAACTGAACCGTGATCCCGAGATTGAGATCATCAACCAGTTCTCGGAGTTCTCCAACCACCTCGGTCACTACTCGGTCACAGGACCCGCCCTTGAGCGAGTATTCGAACACCACGCTGCGCGGCGAGCAAACACACGTCTGGCTGCCTTCGTCTCAGCTTCAGGCTCGGCCGGGACATTGGGAGCGGGTGATTACCTGAAGGACCGGCACGGGTCACGCATCGTGGCGGTTGAGGCGCTGGAATGTCCGACCCTGCTGGAGAACGGCTTCGGCGATCACAACATCCAAGGCATCGGCGACAAGCACGTGCCGCTAATCCACAATGTTGGCAACACAGACGACGTCGTAGCGGTGAGCGACCGCTCCACCGATGCTCTTGATGCACTGTTCAACACCCCGGCGGGAAAGACCCACCTCATCAACAGGGTTGGTTGCGATCCCGACTTGGTCAGTTCGCTACGGCATCTGGGTTACTCCTCAATCTGCAACGCTCTGGCCGCGATCAAGGTTGCCAAAGCCCATGGATTCGGCCGCAACGACCTATTGATCACGGTGGCCACCGACGGCAGCGAGCTCTACGACGCCGAGCGGGCCAGCTACCTGCGATCCCGGCATCCCGACGGATACGACGACGTGGCCGCGGCCACCGACTTCGGTAGGGAACTTGAGGCTGGCGATACCGCAGAGCACCTTGAACTCACCCAACGGGAGCGACGCCGGATATTCAACCTTGCGTACTTTACCTGGGTCGAACAACAGGGAACGCTCTTTGATGACTTCTGCGCCCGCGCGCATCAGGAGTTCTGGACCGGGATGCGCCACTTCGTGAAGGACTGGGACGAGCTGATCATTGAGTTCAACGCTCGCACCGCAACCAGACGTGACGACTGAGGCTGTGGCGGCAAACCGACGATCGGCGATCAGGGTCGCCGCGATCAGGCTCGCCGCGATCAGGCTCCGTGAGATCTTCATGACCCGAGACCGACCCGAGCCATAATGACCGAATCGACCTTTGAGCGATATGTCGACCGACTTGCTGCAGCCCGTTTCGTGGCATTCGGCAACCTCACCCGTGATGACCTGATCAACCACATACGCCGGATCGACTCCGCCGTGGCGGAAATCCAAGGGCATGGCTTTGAGCCGACCCCGTTTGAATCGCATCCGGAGCTCGCAACCGCTGTGGGTTTGGCCGAAGGAATGCAGCTGTGGGTCAAGGACGAAACGGAGAACGTGTCGGGAAGCCACAAGGCGCGCCATCTGTTCACCGCTGCGCTTGAGGAGTCGATCAATCCGTCCGGAGATGGTCCCTTGGCTATCGCTAGCTGCGGTAACGCGGCTCTGGGAGCGGCGATCATCGCTGCGGCGGTTAGCCGTGAGCTTGAGGTGTACGTCCCGCAATGGGCGAACGATGCCGTCGTTGCCGAGATCGAGTCGCTCGGTGCGAGGGTGCTTCGTATTGACCGCCACCCCGACGTGCCGGGTGATCCAGCTCATCATGCCATGGTTTGCGCGATTGACGCAGGTGCGACGCCGTTTTCGTGTCAGGGCACTGAAACCCCAGCCGCTATCGATGGTGGGCGCACTATCGCCTATGAGATGATCGATCGTCTGCTCGCCGATGACGACCTCGCTCGCATTGATCGGCTGTTTGTGCAGGTAGGTGGCGGCGCGCTGGGAACTGCTTTGGTAACCGGCCTGGCCGGACTGGAAAACCTTGCGACCACCCCGGTCGTGCATGTTGTGCAACCGGTCGGGAACCATCCACTGGCCGTGGCCTGGGACACCCTTGCCCGTGAACTTCTCCAGCTGTGTCCGGATCCGCAGGGTTGGGGCATTGATAACTTGTCCCGGTCGGATTCGGCGAGCGAAATAGGTGCCCGCGGCAGCGATTTCGGTCGCGAGATAACACGACGACTTAGGAATTCACCACAGCACTACATGCGGCCCTGGCCCACAGAGCCCCAATCAGTGGCTACAGGCATCCTCGACGACGTCACCTACGACTGGGTAGATCTCATGGAGGCGATGCTCTGCACCGGCGGGCATCCGATTGTGTGTCCCGAAGATGACCTGCGACGTGCTCATGGCTTGGCGCGTCGCCATTCCGAGATTGCGGTTTGCCCAACCGGGTCTGCTGGCTTGGCGGGTTTGCTAACGCTTCTGCGAGAGGCACCCGATGCGATCGCTCAAGGCGAGCGGGTGGCGGTGCTGTTCACCGGTCATCAACGCGCTGGCGATCCCGATTCTCTGGCCTGATCTGCATAATCGGGTTCCGAAGTGGTTCCAGGCCTCCGCAACAGACCAGGAGACGTTGAGTAGCCATGAGACGTTGCGTGCATCATCTGTGACTTCGCGTCACCAACTCGGTCACTCGTGACCTCGGAGATAGGATCGCCCGTCAATGTGGTTGCCCATTGCCGTTGCCATCGCAGTCGTTGCATTGATCGTGGTCGTTGCACTGATCGTGGTGTTGCGACCCAGCCAAGGGACCGAACCAACCATCGACCCTTTGGCGCGAACCGCTACATCGGATACGCCAGCGACCCAGACCCTCTCGGGAGCCGAGACCGAGGCACCAGTTGATCGCGCCGCGGAACCCGAAACTACGAAACCCGACATCGCGCAACACCCGGAGGCTGCGGAGACCCCTACCGCCCCAAATGTTCGTGATCGCCTGGCCATCGCCCGCTCCTCGCTTGCTGGCTTGTTGGGCGGCATCTTCGCGGGCCGCATCGACAGCGCCACTTGGGACGAACTTGAGGCTGCGCTGATCCGTGCAGACATCGGCGTTGCCACCTCAACTGAGATGATTGAAGCGGTCAAGGCAGCAGCTGCAACCGAAGACATCACGGACTCGGCTCGGCTCCTGGAATTTCTCAAGGTTGAGCTCCTCGCCCGACTCACAGGCCACGACCGTTCGCTTTGTGTTGACACTGCCGCTGTTGGCGGCGATCCCGGACCCGCGGTATGGCTATTTGTTGGTGTCAACGGGGTCGGCAAGACCACCACGATCGGTAAGCTCGCTGCGCGCGAATCCTCAAATGGCAGATCCCTCGTGCTCGCCGCTGCGGACACGTTTCGTGCCGCTGCAGTCGAACAGTTGGCGATGTGGGCGAGCCGAAGCAACGCAGACATGGTCCGCGGATCCGAAGGCGCTGATCCCTCCTCGGTAGTATTCGGTGCGGTCGAAAGGGCGCACGCCCGCGGAGCGGATCTGGTACTGGCCGACACCGCCGGGCGCCTCCAGACCAAGACCAACCTCATGGAAGAGCTGCGCAAGATACGCAGGGTGGCCGACAAAGGAGCTGGCACCGTCACCGAGACGCTACTGGTGCTGGATGCCACAACCGGCCAGAACGGCCTGAGCCAGGCTCGCCTATTCGCCGAAGCGGTGGACGTAACAGGCGTGGTGTTGACCAAGCTCGACGGCTCCGCCAAGGGAGGCATCGTCGTGGCTATCCATTCTGAACTTGGTGTTCCGGTCAAGTTGGTGGGCTTAGGCGAGGGGGTCGGTGACCTCGTGGAGTTCGACGAGCACGAGTTCGTGAAAGCCCTGTTCGAATAGGGTTCCGCGGATGGCATGGGTTGATCCATGAAACCGATCGATTGCTAAGGGCCAACACAGTCGTCGGTACCATGGATCCGCAGAGATTCAGAAGATCCACAGAGACTCGGGTGACAGGAATTCGAGCTTTGGAATCAACCGCCAACGCGATCGTGTCCACATGCCTGTAGCGCAGCGTCAAGGGCCTCCACAGCGGCACTGACCCGGGGTTGATCGGTTTGCGCCTGAGCGCGGGACAAGGCAGCGTCCAGCGAAGTGTTGTCAACTAGAGCCAGCCTCGTGAGCAGAGCCAAATCAAGTAGGCGCGCCATCTTGATTCCGAGTTCGGTGGGCGCGACCGTGCGTGCCTCCTCAAGAGCGATCTGCAGATTCTCCACATCGCCGCGGTTATCACCCTCAGCGGACCCGTCGAGGATTCCACCCCACGTTGACACCGGTGCGAGCAACGAACACCAGGCGATTTCGTCGACCGTGGGTTCGGCCGAAGCCCCGGGAGCGGGTTCGTTGTCCAAAGATCCGGTGTTGTTTGAGACCGCGACGGCAGCGGCTCCGAACCCAACAATCAGGACCGCGATCACAATCCATTGACGCGGTGAGAAGTCCATCGCCGTGAAGGTAGTCGGTGCTCGGCTCCACGCCATCGTGAGGCGTTCGCTCCTGTAGGCGCTTCGCGTGTGGTTCGGTGCGTGCTCGCTTGCGGAATTCGGTTGACTCCCGAGTCCATCGCCATCGTGAGGCGTTCGTTTGGTGCCTGCTCGCCTGCGGAATTCCTTGATCGGTTTGGTGCCTGCTCAGGTGGGTGGTTCGTGGTTGTTGATTGTCCACATTGGTTGGAATCTTGGTTTGGTGCCTGCTCAGCTGGGTGGATTGTGGTTGCTGACCGTTCAGATCGGTCGGGTGCAACTCGGTTCGGTGTTTGCTCAGCCGCGAGGCCGCCACGAGTTGCTCCAGGATCTCGGTCGTGTGCAAACCGGTTTGGTGCCTGCACAGCTGGGTGGATCGTGGTTGCAGCGATGCAAACGCCGTTAGCCTGTTGGTGATGTTCGATACCCTTTCGCGTCGCTTTGAGGGCATCTTCGGACGACTTCGCCGTCGCGGCACGCTCTCGGAGTCCGATGTTGACGAGGTACTGCGTCAGATCCGTTTGGCACTCCTCGAAGCTGACGTCAACCTTGATGTTGTCGGGAACCTGGTCAGTCGGATCCGTCAACGTGCGGTCCATCGGGAGTTGTCCAAGGCACTCAACCCGGCGCAGCAGGTCATCAAGATCGTCCTTGAGGAGCTCACCACTTCCCTGGGTGGCGAATCAATACGGATCAGCTACGCATCGAAGCCGCCGACGGTGGTCCTGCTGGCCGGGCTGCAAGGTACCGGCAAGACGACCAACGCCGCCAAGCTGGCGCACTGGTTCAAGAAGCAGGGTCGCAATCCCCTTCTCGTCGGTGCCGACCTTCAGCGCCCGGCGGCCGTTGAGCAACTGCGTACGCTCGGCGCTCGGATCGACGTGCCCGTGTTCTCCGATCGTACCGAGCCCGTAGATGTGGCCCGTCGGGCCGTGGCTGAGGCACGGCGAACGGCGCGAGATGTCGTAGTGGTGGACACCGCCGGTCGTCTCGCCGTAGACGAGGAGTTGATGGGTCAGATCAAGCAGATCTCCGACGTCTTGGTTCCCCACTACACATTCTTGGTTGTCGACGCCATGACCGGCCAAGACGCCGTTACCACAGCCCGTACATTTCATGAAACACTGGAACTCGACGGGGTGATCCTCACCAAGCTCGACGGTGACGCCCGCGGCGGTGCGGCGTTGTCGGTCAAGGAGGTCGTCGGCAAACCGATCGCTTTTGCATCGATGGGCGAGAAGATCGCCGACTTTGAGACATTCCACCCCGGTCGTCTCGCTGGTCGCATCCTGGGCATGGGTGACGTTGAAACTCTTATCGAGAAGGCAGAGGAGGCATTCGAAAAGGAACAAGCCGAAGTCGCAGCCGCCCGGATGCTTGAAGGCACCTTCACGCTCGACGATTTTCTCGAGCAGATGCAACAAATCAAGAAGATGGGTCCCATCGGTAACCTGATCGGGCTGATGCCGGGCATTCCCAAAGAGGCACGAGACGCCGAGATTGGGGACCGTGATCTGTCCCGCATTGAGGGAATAGTCCACTCAATGACCACGGCGGAGCGTCAAGACCCGGATCTGATCGACGCATCGCGCCGTCGGCGGATCGCGCTTGGCTGTGGTCGTTCATCGAGCGACGTGAAGGCGCTTCTCGATCAGTTCTCGCAGATGAGAAAGATGATGAAGCAGTTCTCCGGGTTCGGACCACGCAAGGCCAATCGCAAGGTCGCCGCAGGGGCTCGATCCAATCGCAATGCCGCGGCTCGGGCTCGACCCGGGGCCAGCGGCAACCGACGCGGCAATACTCGCAGGCGCAAAGGCGGTCGTGTAACCCAAAAAGGTCCAGCCAAGGTGGCCAAAAACCCACTGGACCTTTCCGCGCTTGAAGACCTCCGCCGCGACGGGTTCGGGAGATTTGGCTGAAGATACAGACCCTTTGTCGTCGTTGAGAGTGGCCGCGGGGTTGGATACCGGCTCTGCGTCGGGTTGAATAAGCCCCCGCCGCAGCCCCGATTAGGGTTCGTTGGGCGAACTGCATCTGGAACAAGGACATCAACAAATGGCCGTCAAGCTTCGCCTTGTGCGAATGGGAAAAAAGAAGCAGCCCACGTATCGGGTTGTTGCAGCGGATGCACGTTCTCCCCGTGACGGCCGCTTCATTGAAATAATCGGCACCTACGAACCTCGCCAAGATCCGTCGCTGATACGTATCGACAATGAACGGGCCCTTCACTGGCTCCGTCACGGAGCGCAACCCACCGAACGGGTAGAGAAGCTGCTGAAGCTTTCCGGTGCTTGGGCTCAGCGCAAGGCCCCCTCTGGTGCTGACGGCGCGAGCGGAAGCGTGCAACCCGAAGCGGTTGGCAAGGAGGTTGAAGCGTGAGTGCCGATGCCGCCGTTGCGGTGTGCGAATACGTCGTGAAGCAGATCGTCGACAAACCCGACGCTGTGTCTGTGTCAACAAGCGACAACAACGGGGCATTGAGAATCGATGTCACCGTGGCCGATGGCGATATGGGTCGGGTGATCGGCCGACGGGGACGAATCGCTGGGGCGATACGCACCGTCGTGCGTGCCGCTGGGATCGATGACAATGTATCCGCTATTGAGGTTGAGTTCATCGACTGAGCTGTGGTGTAGTCGATTCCTTGCGATACCGGCAATCCGGTGCTTGAGATTGGCCGCATCGCCCGCGCGCATGGTGTCGATGGGGAAGTGGGCGTCAAGCTCATAACCAATCGCACCGAACGGCTCGCCCCTGGCTCGGTGCTGTCCACTCAGTTCGGTGAACTCACGGTTGTTTCGGCGCGTCCCCAAAACGATTCCTGGCTAGTTCAGTTCGCGGAGATCCCAAACCGCCTCCGAGCTGAGGAGATGAGGGGAGTCGTGTTGTCGGCGGAGCCGATCCATGATCCCGATGAGCTATGGGTTCATCACCTCGTTGGGTCGGCGGTTGTGGACCAAGACAACGTCCAGCAGGGACGGGTTACCAAGGTGATCGATAACCCTGCGTCGGATCTTCTGGAACTGGATTCGGGCGCTTTGGTACCTGTGCGATTCGTGGTGTCAAATGTGCCGGGTGTGAGCATTGAGGTGAACGTGCCGTCCGGCCTCTTCGACCTCAACACTTCGGTTGCCAGAGGGTCAGTCGATGTCAAGGTCGACAGACAAGATATTGATGCAGCCAGGTCCTTTTCTGGTGAGACCTCCGCAGAATCAACCACCGCCCGCGGCGATGATGACCAGGAGTTCGACAAGCAGAGGCTTAGCGGCCACGACCCATGAGAATCGACGTCTTCACGATCTTCCCATCAAGTGTCGACACCATGACCCGCGAATCGGTTATCGGACGAGGTCGCGAGGCAGGCTTGCTTGATTTGCGCGTGCACAACCTGCGTCTCGGTGCTGTCGACACTCACCGCAGCGTCGACGACTCCCCCTATGGGGGAGGGGCCGGGATGTTGATGCAGCCCGAACCGTTGTTCGCGGCGGTCGAGGCCGTGAACCCGCCTCGGCCACTGTACTACCTGTCTCCGTCGGGTCTCCGTTTCGACCAGTCGATGGCACGGGAACTGGCTGGAGGTGATGGTTTCTCGCTGTTGTGCGGACGATACGAAGGTGTTGACCAGCGGGTACGAGACCATCTCGTCGACGATGAGATCTCCGTTGGCGATTATGTGCTCACAGGAGGCGAGATAGCCGCGCTCGTCGTGATTGAGGTGGTCGGTCGGCTTGTACCGGGCGTGTTGGGCAACGCTGTGTCCGTCGACGAGGAATCGTTCTCCGACGGGCTGCTTGAGTATCCGCAGTACACCCGTCCCGCCAAATTCCGGGGATGGGAGGTGCCCGAGATCCTACGTAGTGGTGACCACGGGGCGGTTGCTCGCTGGAGGCGAGCCCAGGCCTTGGCGCGAACCCTGCGTCTACGTCCCGACCTGATCAAGGCGCGGGGAGGATTGAACGACGCCGACCGGGCGGTGCTTGATGAATTCGGGCTGTGAATAACCGGACATGACCCCTTTGCAAGACGGTCGAGGGTTGAGTAGCCACCGCGGTGCCGTAGACTTGGTTGTTCGGGCCGGCACCCGGACACGCCGGACTCATAGTTCATGCCTGTCTGGAGCGCCAGCGATGCAACCTACTGACTTCGTCGACAAACTCAGCCTTCGTGACGACATCCCGGATTTTGCGCCCGGCGATACCCTGAGAGTCCACGTTAAGGTCGTTGAAGGCAATCGGCGCCGCACCCAGGTATTTGAAGGTGTGGTCATACGCCGTCAGGGCTCCGGAGTACGTGAGACCTTCACCGTTCGCAAGCTCAGCTTTGGTGTGGGGGTGGAGCGTACGTTTCCGGTGCATACGCCAGTTGTTGACCGGATTGAGGTGGGTGCGCGTGGTGATGTGCGTCGGGCCAAGTTGTATTACCTAAGGGATCGGATCGGTAAGGCTGCCAAGGTGCGCACTAAGCGTTTTGGTTGATTCTGTTGAGTGTTTGCGGGTGGGTTGAGTGTTTGTGGGTGGGTGCGCGTTGACCGGATTGAGGTGGGTGCGCGTGGTGATGTGCGTCGGGCGCGAGGCTGTGTAGAGCTACGGGATCATCGCTATTCTTGTATTGAACATAATGAAACATCATGAATCACACATACAGTTCACCTATGGATCGATCACGAGTGGCACTCGGGCGTTGGGGTGAAGAGCTAGTCGCTCGTCACTACACCTCTAACGGCTATCAATTGCTTGATCAGAACTGGCAGGTGCGTGGCGGCGAACTCGACTTGGTGTTCGAAGGCGATGGTGTCATCGTCTTCTGTGAGGTCAAGACCAGGTCGTCGGCCGGGTTCGGTGCCGCTGTGGAGGCTATCGGTTACCGCAAACAGGGTTTTCTACGACGAACGGCGATTGCTTGGCTCCGAGAGCACGACCGCTCGGGAGAACTGCGGTTCGACGTTGCAACCGTCACAGCCGGACGAATCCAAGTGGTTGAGGCCGCATTTTGAGCAGCCCTGACTTCACCCCAAAAAGGCCCACAACAACAATCCGATCGTCACAACGAAAGCCACAACGAGGTAGATAAGGTCGCTGCGGCGACGGCGCCACGGTCTCGTGGGATCCATTCCCATGGTCTCATTATCAGCCCGAGGCTTCGTTATCGTCACAACCATGGCCTGCTTCCGTGCCCATCGGCTGTTCCCGACAACGTGTCGCGGCATCGGTTCGGGTGGGACAGCCAATGCGGATCGAGCGTCGGACGGATCGGTTCAACCGCAGAGGCGCAGCCACGGCGGCGTAGTTGCCCTGCTCGTCTTGTTAACACTGACGCTGACCGTGGTGAGCGCATGTGCTGGTGAAGTACCAGAAGTGCCGGTCGGTCCTGACGGTGTGCCCGATGCGCAACTCGTTGTCGGTCGCAGCATCTACTCCGGTCAATGCGCGCGTTGTCACGGGTCAAGTGGTGGAGGCGGCACCGGACCCAAGTTGAGTGACGGGCGAGTCACCGAGAAGTACACCGACATAGTCGAAGAAATTGCCGTGGTGGCCGGAGGGCTCAACGCAATGCCATCGTTTGCGGGCGGACTCTCCCGATATGAGATTGAGGCCGTTGTGCGTTACACCCGTGAGGTGCTGGATTGATCACCGGCGGGGAACTGCGGGTTCAAGGGCCTGTGCTTCCCGGAGGCTGGTCAAGCTCCGGATCGCGCCGCATTGTGGTTGTGTTGTCACAATCGGCCGTTATGGTTGCCGACTCATAGCCCGTGAGGCACGGCTCATCGACCTGCCGCCGCAAGGACGATCCAACTGTGTTTTCTTGTGGAGGTCGCCGGTGCTTGCCACTGTGTTGTCGTCAACCATCTCCGGTGTCGACGGAATCGCTGTATGCGTTGAGGTTCATGTCGCGCCGGGTCTTCCCTCCTTTTCGATCGTGGGACTTCCGGACACGTCGTGTCGGGAGGCACGGGACCGGGTCAGGGCAGCCATCATCTCCTCGGACCTTGAATGGCCCATGAAGCGCATCACTGTCAACCTTGCGCCAGGCGATGTACCCAAAGTCGGAACCGGTATCGACCTGCCTATGGCCCTTGGGATCTTATGTGCGTCGGGTCAGCTTCAAGCACAGGCATTTGAGGACATAGGCGCGTTCGGTGAACTCGGGCTTGACGGCGCAGTCCGCTCAGTTCCCGGTGCTCTGTCGATGGTCGATGCCATCACCACGCCTATGGTGGTGGTTCCAGCCGGGGATGCAAACGTATGCGGGCTTGTCGCGGGTGATCGGATTCGTCCGGTCCGCGCGTTGCGTCAGGTCATTGACGCACTTGACAATGGATCGGCGTGGCCAAATGTCGATTGCGGTGCAGTTGCAGAGGACCCGGAACCCGAACCGGATCTAGCCGATGTAAGGGGTCAACGCGAAGCTCGCCACGCGCTGATGCTCGCCGCCGCCGGTGGTCATCATCTCTTGTTGTGTGGTCCGCCGGGTGCAGGCAAGACGATGTTGGCCCGCCGACTTCCGGGCCTGTTGCCGGATCTTGATCTCGCCGAGTCGCTAGCGGTAACACGCATCCACAGCGCAGCCGGTTTGCGCCTTCCGCCAACTGGGCTGATCATGAGGCCACCGTTTCGGGCACCACATCACAACGCCTCAATGGCGTCGATGATCGGCGGGGGAACTGGTTTGGCACGGCCCGGAGAGGTCAGTGCCGCGTCCGGCGGGGTGCTGTTTTTGGACGAACTCGGAGAGTTCGCTCCTTCCGTGCTCGATGCGCTTCGTCAGCCGCTGGAGGAAGGGGTAGTTCGGGTGGCCCGCAGCGGTGGGCTTTGTCACCATCCGGCGTCGGTCCTGCTTGTGGCGGCTATGAATCCCTGCCCGTGCGGGGAGGGCGGAACGGTGGACTGCCGCTGTTCTCCGCCGACGCGTAGACGCTACGGGCAGCGCATCTCCGGCCCACTGCTGGACCGGATCGACCTCATGGTGCACGTAGATCGCCCGCGCCCGGAGTCCCTGTTGAGCCGCGAGCCCTGCGAATCGTCGGCTGTGGTCGCGGCGAAGGTGGCGGCGGTTCGCCGTTTGGCGGTGAACCGCCATGTCCGCTGCAACGCGGTGCTCAGTGACGCTCAACTCGACCAGTACGCCTCACTTGACGATGAGTCCACAGAGGTCGTCAGGGTTGCGCTCAACCAAGGGAGGCTCAGCGCCCGGGGGTTGCGACGTGTACGGTGTGTGGCACGCACGATTCGTGATCTAGACGATGGCGCACCTGGGTTACGAGCGGGCGATGTGGCCGGGGCGTTACAGCTTCGCGCTAGGCCACCGCTCGGGCTTAGATGATGACCGCCGAGTCATCGGAGGTGCTTCAACTTGGTGCCGTGCGGGACCTATGGGTCGATCAGCAGGGCACAGCGTTGGGTTCCGCGGAGTAAATCGGGTCGGCTGTGAGCACTGTTCTGACCGACCAAGAGGTCCGCTTAGCAGCGATTTGCGCTCTGGACGGTATGACCACGACTCGGTTGGCTCGGCTGCTCACAGGTCGGTCGGTGGACGCCGTGTGGGCTGCACTCGCCGACGGGCTTGTCGGTATGGAGATGGTTCTCAGCAAAGAGGCTGGGGTTCACAGATGTGGGATTGGCGACGGCATCTTTGAGAGCACGCGAGAGTCCCTGCTGGAATTTGGGGTGCGGGTAACGGGATGGCACGACCCCGATCACCCTGCTGCTTTGGTGCATGACATCGACCCTGCGCCTGTGTTGTTCCGTCGTGGCCGCCCTCTCGCCAATGGAGCCGCCCGAGTCGGGATCGTCGGTACCCGAAGGTGCTCAGGAGCAGGTCGCGAGGTGGCCTACGAACTTGGCCACGATCTTGCGGCAAGCGGTGTGTCGGTGGTGTCGGGTCTAGCCATAGGGGTCGATGGAGCAGCTCATCGCGGGTCGCTTGCCGCAGGCGGCGCCCCACCTATCGCGGTCGTTGGAAGCGGCCTTGACGTCGTTTATCCCCGCAGCAACACTGAAATCTGGCATGGTGTCGCTGAAGTCGGCATGTTGTGCTCGGAGGCTCCGATGGGTGCAGAGCCAGCTGCCTGGCGATTCCCGGCTCGCAACCGGCTGATCGCTGCGCTTAGTGACGTTCTGGTAGTGGTGGAGTCGCGATCGGCCGGGGGTTCATTGCTTACCGTCGAACAGGCAATACGCAGAGGTGTCGATGTGATGGCCGTGCCCGGCTCGTTGAGAAACGGCGCCGCCGATGGCACCAATCAGCTCCTCGTTGATGGTTGTGCGCCGGTTCGTAGCGCCGATGACGTGCTCATGGTCCTCGGTATGAGCAGCGGCGAAATCACCGCTCGCCGATGCGGTGAGCCGAGGCTACCTACGGGGGAGTCGGCTTCGGTTCTGTTCGCTGTTGACGACGGCCCAACCTCCGTGGAGCAGTTGGTGATCGACACCGGTCTCGGTCTCGGAGCGGTTTATGCCGCTCTCGAAGAGCTGGTAGCCGCGGGATTCGTCGTACGCGATGGTGCTCGCGTCAGACGGTCATGATCGCCATGTTTGTACCGGTAGAGGCATGTTCAACCCAAGATCCTGGTCTCGGGTTGAGGATTAGGATCGTGGGCTGATGTCCTGGGATCTGGCTAGTTGGCTCGACTCGCTCATTCGGGTGGCGTCTTCCACGCGGGCGGTTTACCGGCGCGATATGCGAGACGCCGTGGCCTGGCTTGAAGAGTCTGGGGTTGCGGATCCCGCGGATGTCCACAGGAGCGACTTGCGAGGCTATCTCGCACATCTCGAACGGTCGGGATATGCCCGCCGCACGACTGCCCGTAAGGCATCCGTGCTGCGACGCTACTTCGAATGGGCTCAGCTCACCGGTCGCGTTTCAGTCGATCCGAGCCTCGGCCTAAGCGCACCCCGCGGTGCGTCAACGCTGCCTCGGGTGCTCAACCAGGCAGACCTCGACGGGTTGATTGAAGGTCAGGCCCGAGCAAAGGTAGATCCGATCATTGACATCCGCGATCGTGCCGTTGTTGAACTCCTTTACGGAAGTGGCATGCGGGTATCAGAACTTTGCTCGTTGCAAATCGGCGACATTGACGAGATCGGATCGTGCGCCACGGTCTGGGGTAAAGGAGCGAAGCAGCGGCGAGTTCCCATCTCGGAGCCAGCTCTTATCGCTATTCATGCATGGCTTGACGATGGTCGCCCCAAGCTCATGTCGGACCGGACACCGGGTGACGTGTTGCTCTTGAACCGGCGAGGGGGTGCGATGTCACCTCGTGACATAAGACGTGTTATCGACCGGCGCGCTGTGGTACCAACACATCCCCACGCTCTTCGCCACACCTTCGCCACTCATCTCTTGGACGGCGGTGCAGACCTGCGCGCAGTTCAAGAGATGCTCGGCCATGCAGATCTCGCTACCACGCAGATTTACACGAGGGTAAGCCGGGAACGGTTGCGCGATATACACCGATCAACCCATCCACGGGCTTGAGTTTTTTCCATCTGAGCCTTACTTCCCCGCCGATTCATCTAGTGAAGCGAGGAAGTCATGCGCCGCATCCTCAGTTCCTTCGTCGTGGTCGCCGCCGCAGCGACCTTCGTAACGCCCGCATACGCCACCGACGAGTTCCTTCAACCTCCTAGCTCCTCGGAGGTTCTCGACCCCTTCCGGGCCCCTACCGAGCCATATGGTTCTGGCAACCGAGGAATCGAATACGACACCGCTGCGGATGATCCCATCGTTGCCGCCGGATCGGGTCTGGTCGTGTTCGCGGGGCCGGTAGGGGGACAGCTCCACATAACCATTGATCACGGGGACGGCCTGTTGTCGAGCTATTCGTTTGTGGACACGTTGACGGTCCGATCCGGCACACAGGTACAGGCGGGCCAACCCATCGCCGTAGCTGGTGGACCATTTCATTTCGGCACACGTATGGACGACGATTACGTTGATCCGGCTTCGCTGTTCGGCGTGATCGAGGTGTCGGTCGCACTCGTTGAACACTCCGACCCGGGCGCAATGGACCGGTACCTCGACCTGATGGACCGAAGCGAGCGTCTGCAGTACGCAAAATGGCTCCAGGTCGACAAGCCATCATTTTGGAAGAGGTTCATCGCCGGGGCGAGCGACGTGATCGGGGCCACGGTTGATCTCTTCGTGGAAATGGTGACCAAACCATTCACGGTTATCGATCTCAACACCCTCCTGGCTCGACTGGCAGCCGCCATCAAGTGGGTTGCCGAGGCTGTCCACGACCTGACCATCGATGGCTTCTCTGCCGTTGATCTCACCGTAATCCAGGCGAAATTGACCGACCTTGCGGGAGCGGTAGCCGGGACCGTACACGAACAAGCACACCAACTCGCCTATGTCGTCGGCTTGGACATCATGGTGGCAGCGGCTCTTGCCATCAGGCCTCGCGAGTGCACGAAACCCGAAGTCAGACACACGCCGGTTCCGGGTCGTCGTATTGCCGTGCGGGTTCCCGGGCTCGGGTCTTCCAGCGACACCCACGCCGCCATAGACGATCTGGATCTGGCCGCTCTCGGATACGCAGCTGACGACATCATCCGAGCCGGTTACCGAATTGGACCTGACGGAGCCGTCGAATACGGCCCGGAGGATACCCATCAATCGGTCGAGCAGTCTGCCAAGGTGCTGCTCGCGCAGCTTCAACGTGTTGCGGCTGAGTCGCCTGGGGTTCCCATTGATGTCTACGCACACAGCTTGGGCGGAGTCGTATCCGCGCAGGCCATTGCGAGCGGCACTGATGGCTTGGTCGACTCTCTCGTCACATTCTCCTCGCCGTTCGGTGGAACACCCGCAGCGGAATTGGTTAACGTGGTCGCTGATTTGGCTCCGCTTGCTGGCGTAGTTGACCTGCTCTGGAAGGACGACCCGCTCGGTGCGGCTGTTGTCAACGAACTTGAGCATCCGTCGATCGTGGCGAGTGAGGGATTTCCTTCATCCACCCGACTGTTGACATTCGGCCATAGCAACGACTTCATCGTACCGGCTCACTTGGCCAGGGTTCGGGGCCACGACCACATCACCGTGGGTAGTGACAGTACATTCAACCTTCATCGCGGCATCGCCGATCACAGCGCCGTTACTTCCCACCCGGATGCACTTCGTGAAATCATGCTCTTCCGAGCCGGACAGCCACCCACTTGCACCTCTGCGTTTGAACGCATGGCGAACGCGATCGAACCACGACTGAAAGGGCGAGCAGTCGCGGTTGTGGGCGAAGTGCTGAGCACCCCAACCGACCGCGGTCTACGCAATCCACTGGCACTGCTACCAAGCGGCCTAGCACCCTTCGCAACATCAATTTCCCCCCACGGAGCACCTGGCGGGTGGCGCCGCTACTCTTTGTCCTGGCCTGAATAGGCCTCACACGTCCTCATCCCCGAGGCGGTGAAGAGTGATGCGCTCATGCCAAACCCGGTCGCCGAGGCGTCCGGCGTGAGCGTTGTAACCGGGAGCAATAGTGGCAGTCATCTCAATGCAGCAGCTGCTGGACGCGGGAATCCACTTCGGGCACCAGACCCGACGCTGGAACCCCAAGATGAGGCGATTCATACACGGCGAACTAGCTGGCATTCATATCGTTGATCTTCACCAGACGCTGAAACACCTCGAAAAGTCTTACGTGTTCGTGCGCAACCTCATCGCCGAAGGCGGAACGGTTCTGTTCATCGGCACCAAAAAGCAAGCGCAAGATTCGATCCGGTCATACGCAGAGCGTTGCAACATGCCCTATGTCAACGAACGCTGGCTTGGTGGCATGCTGACCAACTTCCAGACGATCTCCAAGCGTGTCGGCAAGATGCAGCAGTACCGCCGCATGCGGGACTCCGGTGAGTTGGATGCGATGCCCAAAAAGGAGGCACTGCTGATCCAACGCGAACTTTCCAAACTTGAACGAAACCTCGGCGGGATTCGTGATATGGAGGAACTGCCCGAGGCCATCTTCGTGCTTGATACAAAAAAGGAGTACATCGCCGTCACCGAAGCCCGCAAGATCGGGGTTCCGATTGTGGCGGTTGTTGATACAAACTGCGATCCCGATCTCGTTGACTACGCCATACCCGGTAACGACGACGCAATCCGGGCAGGTGAATTGATGTGTCGGGTCATTAGCGACGCCGTGCTTGAGGGCCGATTCATCCACTCAAGGCTTTCCGGTAACGACATCGTGCAGCGCGACGCCGCAGAAGAGGCAGAAGTGGCCAAGCAGCAGGCGGAGGCACGTGCCGTCGCAGCTCAAGAAGCTGCCCTGCGTGACGCAAGGATCGCGGCGGCTGGCTCCGGTGAGTCATCCGAGGGTGCGAAGTCGCAGTCCGGCTCCGGCGATGCAGGTGCTACATCGGTTGGTTCACAGGGGCCGGATGTTCAGCGTGGGATGACCGATAGTGCCGCCGTCATTTCAACCGCGGATGAACCGGGCAGGTCACAAAGCCACGAGTTGACGGAGCGACAATAATGTCGGTGGCGGCCAAAGACGTAAAGGCGCTTCGTGATGCCACCGGCGCGGGAATGATGGACGCCAAGCGGGCCCTTATCCAAGCGGATGGTGATTTCGCCCAGGCCGTGCAGTTGTTGCGCGAGAAGGGGTTGGCCAAGGCTGCGGCTCGCTCTGACCGTGACAACGCCGAAGGCAGTATCGCCTTGGCTGAGGCTGGCAATGTCGCAGCCGTGGTCCAGATCAAAACAGAGACGGACTTCTCCGCCAAGAGTCGCGAGGTCATAGACCTTGCCACGACCATGGCAGAAGCGGTAGTGGCTGCCGGACCGTCCGCGGTCAACTCCCATACCGAGGCACTGGAGAATCTTCGGGTCGCTATTGGGGAGAATATTGTCGTGGGTGCCGTGAAACGTATCGAGGCTGGTAAAGGCAACCTTTTGGACACCTACCTGCACCGTCAGGACGGCCGTGGCGTGAATGCCGTGATTGTGGAGGGCAGGGGTGTCAGCCGCCAGGACCTGCATCGGGTAGCGCTCCATATTGCCTTTGCCAAACCCCAACACCTCTCCGCCGATGATGTGCCCGCAGCGGAGGTCAATAAGGAGCGGACGTCGTTGTTGGAGATCACCAAGGCAGAAGGTAAGCCCGAACGGGCTTGGAACAAGATCGTTGAAGGCCGTATGCGAGCCTGGTTGGCTCAGCGTGTTCTGCTCGAACAGGGCCTCAACGGCGAGAAGACCACAGTCCGACAAAGCATTGGGAATGGAGAGATCCTCCGCTTCATCCAGGTCGTGATTGACAGCCGACTATGAGCCGAGGGTCCTGAGTAGCCTGTGGCGTTGCGATCTCTGCATGAGTGAGCGCTTCGATGGCAAAGCCATACCTGCACCTTCTCGCTGGGGAAGGGTGCTGCTGAAGTTGTCTGGGGAGGCTTTCGCCGGACCTCTCGAGTTCGGTATTGGTGGTGACACGGTGCGGCGCATCGCCGAGGACATCGCGATGGCGCAGGAAGCATTCGACGTTCAAATTGCGGTCGTGGTCGGCGGTGGCAACATCTGGCGCGGGATCCACGGTGCGGACGAAGGCATGGACAGAGCTCAAGCCGACCACATGGGCATGCTCGCTACGATCATGAACGCCCTTGCACTTCAAGACACCCTCGAGCAGATGGGCAGGCCCACCAGAGTTCAGACTGCTATCGAGATGCACCAAGTCGCCGAACCCTACATTCGGCGACGCGCCACCCGCCATCTCGAAAAGGGCCGGATCGTGATACTAGGTGGGGGTATCGGTAATCCCTTCTTCACCACGGACACTACCGCAGCGCTGAGGGCCATCGAGATCGAGGCTGGGGTCGTGTTGAAAGGCACCCACAGTGGTATCGACGGAATATACACAGACGATCCTCGCACCAATCCCGAGGCCGTCAAACTTGAACATGTGTCGTATCTTGAGGTGATCACCAAGGGTCTCAAGGTGATGGACTCCACCGCCATCTCGCTGTGTATGGACAATCTGCTGCCAATCGTCGTCTTTGATCTGATGGGGGACGGCAACATCGGATCACTGCTAGCTGGCGAGGCGGTGGGTACGCTTGTGGACGACGGAGGGGAAACGAGTTGAGCGACGAGGTTCTTGATCTTGTACTTGAAGATGTGGCCGAGAAAATGGCCGGGGTGTTGGTCCACGCCCGTCGCGAGTTCTCCACGGTGCGTACCGGTCGTGCGTCGTCCGCTTTTGTCGAGCGACTAACCGTGGAGGCTTACGGTGTAGAAATGAAACTCAGGGAGCTGGCAAGCTTCGCGGTTCCCGAGGCCCGCCAACTCATTGTCACTCCGCACGACGCTGGAAATCTGAATGCGATTGAGCGGTCAATTATCCACGCCAATCTTAGTCTTAGCCCGGTCAATGACGGCCGGATCATCAGACTGAACTTCCCGCCATTAACCGAGGAACGCAGGCGTGATCTCGTGAGGGTCATTGGGACGATGGCTGAGGATGCCAAGCAGCGGGTGAATTCTGTGCGTCGATCCGCTCGCAAGGAGTTCGATGATCTTGGCGATGACGGGGGGATCTCCAAGGACGCCATCGCGCGCGCAGAGAACCGACTTGACCTGCTCAAGGACAGGTTCATTGAAGAGATCGAAGCCGCTCAAACCCGAAAGCAGGAGGAGTTGCTGGAGGTCTGATCTTTCACAGCAACGGAAGGGTAAACAAGTGAACAATGATCCGAACAAAGACGATGATCCGAACAAATCAGAGAGCCGACATTTGACCGAGGACCAGGAGTACTCCGCGGACTTGCCAGCACCCGGACGATCAGTGTTCGGCGAAGACGATTCCTCATTCACCGAAGACGACGATGCCGTTCCTCACTGGCGAGATCCAGCCACCGGGTCTGTTCCGATGGTGGGGGCGCAAGCAACGGGGTCTTTTGATCCCGCGCCGGAGCCGACACTCATCGAAGACGATCCCGACGACTTGGTTGCCTGGAGCACCCTGGCCGACGGTCCGGCTTGGTCGGCGGCATCTTTGGAGGGCCCGGCCCCACCTGGGGTCGACACAGCCGACGAGTTCTTCGGGTTTGACGACGCAAGCCCACCTGGCGGCCACCCCCGCACTGACCCAATCGGCGCTCCGCCGGGTGTGGCGCGGACGTCCCGACCCGAGCGCAACATGGGGGTAGCTGCTGTGGTCGGGTTGGGGTTGGCGGTCTTGATTCTCGCAGCCATGTATATCGATCCACTTGCTGCTTTGGGTGTGGTAGTGATCGGCTTGGGACTGGCATCTGCGGAATTCTTCAACGCGGTACGTATAGCCGGATATCAACCGGCGGTGCTCGTGGGTATTGCTGGCACCGTGGTCATGCCGGTGGCGGTTTACTGGCGAGGCCCCGAGGCGATGCTCCTTGGCCTGCTCCTGGTGCTTGTATGCGGGTCTTTGTGGTACCTGATCGGGGTGTCCAACGGTGCGCTGCGCGGTCTGGGGGCGACGATGGTTGGTTTCGTGCAGATTGGCCTGCTGGGGTCGTTTGCCGCTTTGATGCTTGATGTGCCGACCCATGGCACAGGGCTATTCACAGTCGCCATCTTCTTGACCGTTGCCTACGACGCTGGCGCCATGATCATTGGTGGGGTGATGGGTCGTACACAGATCTCAACGGCGAGTCCCAACAAGACCGTGGAAGGACTTATTGGTGGAATGGCCGTCGTGATCGGCACCGCAATCATCATGGGCGGGCTCGGCAACCCCGCTCCGCTTGCCGACAGCACGACCGGCGGCGGCATGGGCGTGATGATCATGTTGGGAGTAGCCGTTGCCGTTGTTGCACCGATTGGAGATCTTGCCGAGTCACTGATCAAACGTGACCTCGGCATCAAGGATATGGGCTCTATCCTGCCTGGCCATGGCGGCATCTTTGATCGTATTGATGCCATGTTGTTCGTAATGCCGACAACTTGGTACGTGGCGCAGGCGGTCCTGACCTAGGTGTTCACGAACCTGTCGACCGCTGCGCGGTATCTTGAGGTTAAGACCGTAGCGTCGGCGCCATGACCACGCCGGTCGCTGTTCTCGGCTCTTCGGGTTCGATCGGAACCCAGACACTTGAAGTCGTTGCAGCCTCCGCAGACCAATATCGGGTCAGTGCTTTGGGTGTGGACTCGTCGGTGGACGTTGTTGTTGACCAGGCACAAGTGTTCCGCCCCGACATCGTAGCGGTTGGCGATGAGAGAGCCGCGGTAGGGCTCAAAGATCGTCTCCCGGCCGGAACCACGCTGCTGGTGGGTGCAGACGCGAACGCCGACGCCATCGCCGGGGCCGACATCGTCGTCAACGGTGTAGTCGGGTTCGCCGGTCTCGGTGTCACGATGGCAACTCTGGGAACCAATAAGCGACTGTGCCTTGCCAACAAGGAGTCGCTGATCGCCGCTGGTCCCATTGTGCGGCGGGCTCGAAAGACCTCACAGGCCGAACTCATCCCGGTGGATAGCGAACACTGCGCCGTTCACCAATGTCTCAACGGCACTATCGACAAAGCGGGTGCGCACTTCCGGATCGTCCTCACGGCCAGCGGTGGGCCCTTCAGGGGCAGGAGTATCGCTGAACTTGAATCCGTTGGCGTTGAGGAGGCACTGGTCCATCCCAACTGGTCGATGGGTCCCAAGATCACCGTTGATTCCAGCACCCTGATGAACAAGGGACTGGAGATCATTGAAGCTCATGAGCTGTTCGGCATTGGATACGACTCCATCGACGTTGTCATTCACCCACAATCGATTGTCCATTCCATGGTTACCTTCTCAGACGGTGCCACGCTCGCGCAGTTGTCGTTGCCCGACATGAGGATGTGCATCGGCTACGCCTTGTCATACCCCGACCGTGCACTTCGTGCCTGGGGAGCCATCGACTGGTCAGAAGTTTCGCGATTGGATTTCGGTCCGCCCGACACCAAGGCGTTCCGTTGCCTAGCTTTGGCCTATGCGGCGGGTCGGGCCGCAAAAACAGCTCCGGCGTGGCTTAATGCTGCCAACGAGGTCGCCGTGGAGGCCTTCCTGTCGCGAAGAATCCATTGGGTCGACATCGCAACTGTGGTGGACGATGCTCTGCAGCGCTGGCCCGGTACACCCGCCTGTGACATACAAACGGTGCTGGAAGCGGATCGGCGGGCACGTTCGGTAACCAAGGAACTGATAGACAGTCGGTATCAGCGGTGACCGCGACACCTTCGGAACCACTCGCGACGCCCTTGGAGTCATCGTCGGGTTCGGAACCGCTCCCGACACCCTCCGACAATGCGTCGTCGGGTTCGAAGTCCGACGAGTCTGCCATCAGCCCGTTGTGGCTGGTCGGCGCGCTTGTCGCACTGGGGATCCTGGCGTCGTGGAGTTGGGTGATTGTCATCGTCGGTATCGTCGCCATGCTTTTCCTTCACGAGTTGGGGCACTTCCTCACCGCCCGATGGACAGGTATGCAACCGACAGAGTTCTTCCTCGGCTTCGGACCGAAGCTGTGGTCGTTCAATAAGGGTGAGACCGAGTTCGGCCTAAAGGCGATTCCCGCTGGTGCCTACGTCCGGATCGTCGGTATGAACAACCTCTCCGACACCGAACCGGAGCACGAGGACCGGGCATACCGTCTAAAGAGCTACCCGCGAAAACTCCTGGTCGTCTCGGCCGGGTCGATAATGCACTTCCTGGTGGCGCTCGTGCTGCTGTATGTCCTGATTGTTCAATACGGGATCCCGTCGCAGGATGGTTGGGAGGTCGACCGGGTCGTCGCCCAAAGCGCCGCCTTCGAGATCGGAATTCGCCCGGGCGACAGGATCATCTCCGTGGATGACGAATCGGTGGACAGCTTTGGGCACTTCGCGAACCTGATCGAGCAGCGGGGAGGCAAGCCCGTTGAGATCGCCTATGAGCGAGACGCCGAGACGATCATGCAGTCGGTGATGTTGGGTGCACGGCTCTCCGGTGCCGGAGCCGATGCCTTCGAGGGGTTGCTTCCACGTGACCGCATCCTTTCAATTAACGGCTCTTTGATCTCCGGCTGGGACGATGTTGTTACGGTGATTGACGGCCGCATTGGCTCGGAATTTGATTTCGTCGTGGATCCCGCTGGCCCGGACGATCGCATGGTGATTGAGAACGTAACAATCAACTCAGTGCCGCCTGCCGAGGAGGCCTTGGTCGGGTTTCTTGGCGTCGGTGCGCGCAATCTTCGAACACCGGTCGGGGCGATCGAGGGTGTTCACAGATCGATAATCGAACTCGGATCGTTCACCAAGCTCTCAGCGGTTGGTATGTGGGACTTCTTCGTGGGCGGCGGCCTCGGTAATTTCTTGTCCGACACGTTCCTCGGCTCAGACGCGGTTGACAACTCACGTACAGATACTCTGCAGGACCCGGCCCCAGTTCGCCGCGATTCGGGGCAGGCACCCGTTCAAGCTGAGCCCGAAGAGGATCGCATCTTGTCGATCTACGGCGCAGCCCGAGCGGGAGCCATCCTCACCGACGATAGCTATCAGGGTTTGATCGTCTTCTTTGTGGGACTCAATATCTTCGTTGGCTTGTTCAACATGATCCCGTTGCCCCCACTGGATGGAGGCTACGTCGCCGTTGCCACCTACGAACGGATCCGATCCCTACGCGGGCGTCGCCATGAGGTCGACTACGCAAAGGTAATGCCGCTCACCTATACGGTTGTTTTCTTGTTGATCGCGATCGGCTTGGTAGCCCTTTTTCGTGACATCATCGATCCGATCAATCTGGGCTGAACCGGTGCACCGGGTCGGTCACCGCCGAGATGTCACGCTGTCGCCTGAGAGGCGGCCCAAATCGATTTCACGTCGGGTTGGGTTAGTGTCGCCCTGTGGAGTTTGCTCACTCGTTCCGGCGACACAAGACACGTCGCATCATGGTGGGCGACGTGGCCGTGGGCGACGGTGCCCCCATAACCGTGCAATCAATGACAGTGACGAAGACGGCCGACCACGAAGCAACGCTCCAGCAGATATACGCGCTGGCAGCAGCCGGAGCGGACATCGTTCGCTGCACTTGCAATGAGCCCGAAGCTGCTGAGGGCCTAGCGCGCATAGTGCCCCGTTCGCCCGTGCCGATCGTGGCTGATATCCACCATCAGTACCGCCGGGCGCTGGATGCATTGGAGGCTGGCGTTCATTGCCTTCGACTGAACCCGGGCAACATACGCAACCCCGAACAGATCAGAATCGTCGCGCGAGAGGCCAAGGATCGCAACGTCCCGATTCGTATAGGCGTCAACGGAGGATCGCTGCATCCCGACCTCTACCGCAAGCACGGTCACAGGGTTACGCCCGAAGCTATGGTCGAATCGGCGCTGCAGGAGATTGCCTACTTTGACGACGTTGATTTCGATCTCATCAAGATCTCTGTCAAGGCGTCGAGCGTTCCCTTGATGATCGAGGCGTACCGTCAACTCGCCGAGGTCACCGACCATCCCTTGCATCTCGGTGTTACAGAGGCGGGACCGCCGCCGATCGGCACGCTCAAGTCCACCGCGGGTATCGCCACCTTGTTGGCCGAGGGCATCGGCGACACGATCCGTTACTCGCTCACCGCCGACCCTGTCGAAGAAGCCAAGGCCGGGCGACAACTCCTTGAGACGATGGGCCTACGCATGCGGCGAAACGTGGACATGGTTGCCTGCCCGAGCTGCGGAAGGGCCGAAGTCGACGTGTTCAAGATCGCACAGGATGCGATGAACGCGTTCGCCGACAAGCAGATCCCGCTACAGGTTGCGGTGATGGGCTGTGTTGTCAACGGACCGGGCGAAGCCCGCGATGCTGATTTGGGAATTGCCGCTGGCAACAAACGGGGCCATCTGTTCGTCAAGGGTCACAACGTCATGGTCGTGCCCGAAGACGAAATGGTCTCAACGCTGGTTGAATGGGCGGAGTTCATCCACCAAAACGGAACCGATGCAGCTCTCAAGAAGGCCTCGGCTACGCGTGCCGGTGCCCGTCGAGCGGCTCGCGAGGACCGGCTGCGCAACCTCTCCGATATCGGCGATGATGCAAATCAAGCCGCCGCGGTGATCGCCGAGATCCGTAACCGACATCGCCGATGACTCAACTCGGCATCCGGGTACTCTTGGGTTTCGGGCATGTTTTGACACACCGCACGTTTCGGCATGGGTTTTCTTGGGTTTCGGGCATGTTTTGACGCAGGGCACGTTTCGGCATGGGTTTTCTTGGGTTTCGGGCATGTTTTGACGCAGGGCACGTTTCGGCATGGGTTTTCTTGGGTTTCGGGCACCATTCGGCGCTTGTGGGTTCGGGCGCCACCACACCACAAGCGGCTTCGGACAGTGGTACCATCCGATGTGACGTTCGCACCCGAATTCGGATGAGGCGTGGCCCCTGGCCACGCTTTTTTTGATATTGGCTCGCTCAAGCGGATGCGTCGCCAAGCCCTTTCAAATCCTTGTCTGTTTCGATTGCCATGATCAAACACGAAGTTCAACAATTGGGACCACGACACCCGGGTCAGGTCCAAACCGTGGTCGAACAAGTTCGCGAATGTCTCGATCCTGTTGTGCAGGACGCGGGAGCGGTCCTATACGACGTGGAGTTCACCGGCAGCGTGCTGCGACTATTGGTAGACCGAGATGGCGGCATCAACGTCTCAGCGATTCAGTCGATCAGCCGATCCGCAAGTCGTGTCCTTGACGATGTCGACCCAATCCCGGGCCGCTATACCCTGGAGGTCTCAAGTCCTGGTTTGGAGCGCTCGCTGCGTACCCCTGATCATTTCCGACAGGCCTTGGGAAAGAAACTGAAAGTCAAGACTCAGATCCCCTCCGACGGTGTCAGATGGTTTGTCGGCGAATTGGCTTCAGCAGACGAAACCGGCATCGAACTCACGACCCCTGATGGCAGCCACCGGTTCGGCTATGAGGAGATCACCAAATCACGAACTGTCTTCGACTGGGGCGCAGCCGCCAGGACCCGATCACAGGAGACCAGATCATGAAACAGGACATGTCGGATGCACTGCAGCAGCTTGCCGTTGAGCGGGGTATCTCGGTTGAGGCTTTGCTTGCGGCGCTGGCCGACGCGCTTGAGTCGGCGTACAAACGCATGCCCGAGGCTCACGAGTATGCATGGGTCACCGTTGATCCCAACACCATGGAATTTCGCGTACTAGCTCAGGATCTCGATTCGGAGGGCGCGCCCATAGGCGAAGAGTACGACGTCACGCCCGATGACCTCGGCCGGGTTGCCGCTCAAGCGTTCCGTCAGGTGATGGGTCAACGCATCCGCGAGGCAGAACAAGAGTTGAAGTACGAGGAGTACGCTGGCCGTGAAGGCGACATCGTCACCGGCATGATCCAACAAACCGATGCCCGTTACACCCTTTTGGATCTGGGCAGGGTGGAGGCACTACTGCCAAGGGCTGAACAGGTGCCCTACGAGCGGCCCGACGGCAGCACCAGGATCAAGGCCTACATCGTGGAGGTTCGTAAGACGATAAAGGGGCCCCAGATCGTGGTGAGTCGGACGCATCCGGGCTTGGTCAAGCGACTATTCGAACTTGAGGTGCCCGAGATTGCCGACGGTGTTGTTGAGATCAGGGCCTGCGCCCGGGAACCGGGTCATCGCACCAAAATCGCGGTTTGGTCCAATGACTCCAACGTCGATCCCGTCGGTGCATGCGTGGGCGCACGTGGAGCGCGTGTGCGTCAGGTGGTGAACGAACTGCGGGGAGAGAAGATCGACATAGTTCCGTTCAGCAATGACCTCGAGGAGTTTGTCACCAGGGCTTTGTCACCCGCTCGGGTGACTCAGGTCCGCCCCGATGAGGTGACCGGAGACTGCGACGTGATCGTTCCCGATTACCAGTTGTCGCTTGCCATAGGCAAGGAGGGCCAGAATGCCCGGTTGGCTTCGCGTCTCACGGGTTGGGGAATCAACATCAAGTCCGAGGCGCAGTTCACCGAGGAGCAGGCGTATGGGGATGTTGAATGGGCCGCGGGCGAGTGGATATTCGACGAAGAGACCTCTCAGCAGATGTGGCATCCAGCCGATGGCAGTCCCGCGATCACTCTTCAGGAGTGGGAAGCCGCACAGGCTGCTGCGGGTGACGCGCGCAAGGTCACGCAACAGTAGGGATGGGTTGATCGCCGGTGGTGGTCGGCCTGCCAGCGGTGTTAGCCAGAACGGTTAGCAATCGCCGTGCGTGAGGTGGCAACGTAAGGTTGCCGATACAGGCTCAGCCACCTATGCGAATGCAGGAACGGTCGCTAGGCTCTGATAGTCGTGGTCAATGCGGTTGTTCGCGTGTCCACACGAGTTTTATCAAAGTGACGGACCCGGTGTGATTCGGCCCTGCCGAGCCACACTGGGTCGTGAGCGTCTGCTGCGGGCGCTTTGCCAAAGGACATCAGCCTAAGTGCCAGCCAAGAAACGGGTCTACGAACTCTCCAAGGAGTTTGGTCTCACCAACGAGCAGGTTCTTCGACTTGCCGAGTCTCTCGGGATCGGTGTCAGAGGGTCCTCATCAAGCATGGTTGAGGCCCAGGTCGATCTCCTACGCCGCAAGGCCGAACGGGAGGGCTTGATACAACGCCAAGCCGCTCCCGATCCCATCGCAGCGAGAAGGCTGGCCATGAGGAGGGCGTCAACCGCACGGAGACTGTCGTCTCAACCGGCGCCCCGGGTTGCAGGAGCCAAAGCAAGGGTTACCGATACAAAAGCGCCCGATGAGGTACCTGCGACCGCACAAGCGGCAACGAGTGTGGCGGTCGAAGCTGTCCGGACCGAACCGGTCCCGTCGGAGTCCGAGTCTGAGGCTGCGCCAAAGGATGCCGAGGCCAAACAGGACCCTGAAATCCGACAGGTCTCTGAAGCGGCTGCGTTGGATGTCTCTGAATCCGAGCCCGACAGCAAGCTTGACGAGGCGATCTCGACGAAGCCGGGTGTGATAGAAGCCGATGTCCCGGCGGACACTAAAGACACTGAACTGTCGGACGGCGAAATTTCTCAGCCAGCCGAGGCGAGCCTCAAACGCGTCATCTCCTCAAGCGGCAGCACTACGGTTCCGAGACGCGTGGTTGAGACATCGCCCATGGCGGCCTCTGCGACACCCACGAAGAAGGTCATAAAGCGGGTCGTCAAGAAAGTCGTGAAGAAGGCGATCGTCGATCCGAGCCGTGTACCCACATCGGGAACCGGCAAGCCTATTCCTCCGCCTCCCCGGGCTAAGACCGGCCGTTTTGCTCCTTCGCCGTCGAGCACCGGCGGTCGTCCAGGGTCTTCACGCCCCGATAGATCACCCGGTAGGACACCTGCGCCAGCCGGGCGTCGTCCCGCCGGTGGTCTGCGCGGTGCCGTACCCGGGGCGGGTCCGCCTCCAGGAGGAGGCCGAGGTGCCCCGGGTGGGCGCGGCGGTCCCGGCCAGAATCGTGGTGGGCCGGGTCAGCGCCCGCCTCGACGCAAGGGCCGCAGGAGACGCATCCGCGAGGAACTCCAGCCGATGGATGCACCGTCCTACACGCCTCGCGACGCCCCTGTACCCGAGGGTGAGGTTGTTGTCGAGCGGGCCTCGACCTCCTTTGATCTGGGTCCGAAGCTCAACCGTACTGCTGCCGACGTCGTCCGCTTCCTGATGCAGGCCGGGGAGATGGTCACGGCCAACCAGTCGTTGTCCGACGACCTAATCGAGTTGTTTGCGGCTGAAATCGGCGCAACGGTGCGTTTGGTGAATCCTGGAGAGGAGCAGGAGGTAGAACTTCAGAAGCTTCTGGAGATCGGCACAAAATCCGACTCAACGGTTTCGCGTCGCCCTCCCGTGGTCACGGTGATGGGCCATGTCGATCATGGCAAGACATTGCTGTTGGACCGGATACGAAACACTGACGTGATAAAGGGCGAGGCTGGCGGCATAACCCAGCACATCGGTGCATACCAGGTTTCGCGTGACAGCCAGCGCATCACGTTCCTGGACACCCCCGGACACGAGGCCTTCACAGCCATGCGGGCACGGGGTGCGAATGCAACCGACATCGTGGTGCTCGTCGTGGCCGCCGATGACGGGGTGATGCCCCAAACGATCGAGGCAATCAATCACGCCAAGGCGGCCGATGTGCCGATCTTGGTGGCGATCAACAAGATTGATCGTCCCAATGCAGACCCGGACAAGGCCATAGCTGGGGTGGCCGAGCATGGTCTTGTGCCCGAACAATGGGGTGGAGAGACCATCTTTCAGCGGGTCTCTGCCTTGAACAGTGTCGGTATCGACGAGCTGCTGGACCAGATTCTGCTGCTTGCTGAGATCGAAGACCTCCGAACATCCGGGGAGGGTCGTGCCCAAGGTGTTGTGCTTGAGGCTGTCCTTGACATCGGCCGTGGCCCGGTGGCAACCGTGCTCGTGCAACGCGGCACCCTCATGGTCGGTGATCCGATCGTGGCCGGAGCGGCATGGGGCCGGGTTCGGGCGTTAATCGCTGACACGGGCAACAACATCACCGAAGCGGGTCCATCCACCCCGGTTCAGGTGCTCGGGTTGTCCGACGTGGCATCCGCGGGCGACGAGTTCGTGGTCGCTCCGAACGAAAGGGTTGCTGGTCGCGTCGCTGGCACTCGCGAGCATTGGCAGCGTCAGTCGAGTCTCGGTCGGGAAGCCCATGCCCTGTCCGGCGGAGCAAGGCTTGAAGACATTTTCGAGCAGATCCGCCGAGGCGAGGCAGCCACCTTGAATATGGTCGTCAAGACCGATGTCAATGGTTCACTTGAGGCGGTTACCGAAAGCCTTCGTAAGCTCGAGCGCAACGACGTAAGGATCGGGTTCGTGCACCGCGGTGTCGGTGGCATCACCGAGAACGACATTTCCCTGGCGGCTGCATCCAGCGCTACCATCATCGGATTCAACGTAAGGCCCGATCGCAAGGCAAGAGAACTCGCCGAGGTTGAGCAGGTTGAGGTCCGAACCTACGAGATCATCTACAAACTGCTTGAGGACATCGAATCGGCGATGGTCGGCTTGCTGGCCCCGGAATTCGAAGAGGTGGTCACTGGCGACGCCGAGGTACGTCGGGTGTTTCGCATTCCCCGCGTCGGTGCGGTCGCCGGTTGTCTAGTGCAAAACGGTGTCATCACAAGGGGCTCCGGGGTTCGCTTCTTGCGTGACGGAGCGATCATCTGGAAGGGTCAGATCTCCTCACTCAAACGGTTTTCCGAGGACGCCAGACAGGTATCGGCCGGTTTCGAGTGCGGTATCGGGCTTTCGGACTTCCAGGATCTCAAGGAGGGCGACATCATTGAGACCTATGAGGAGCGCGAGATCCAGCGCAGCCTCAACGGCTGATCCGACTCCAAGAAGAGACCGGCGACCATACGATGAGCCGTCGCCGTCTGCCACGAGGTCCGTCAAACCGTACCGCTAGAGTCGCTGGCCTTGTGCGTCGGGTCGTTGCTGAAGGCCTAGAACAGATTGATGACGAGCGGCTGGAGAGCCTGGCGGTAACCGGTGTGGATGTTGACGCCGACCTGCACCGGGCGATCGTGTGGTACACGACCTTCGATAACGATCACGATCCCGAGTTACAGATGGCCCTGGCTGAATACAGCCCACGCCTCCGTCACAAGGTGGCGAAACGCACCCGCCTTCGCCGGGCCCCGATGCTCGACTTTCGCGCCGATGAAACGCTACGCACCGCGGAACGAATCGAGAACATTCTCCATGACAGCGGATCCACTGGCGAGACGTGACCTCGATCCCCAACGATTCGGGCCCGCACGGGATTGTTGTCATTGATAAGCCCCATGGATGGACCAGCCACGACGTCGTGGCCCGATCACGCAAGGTGCTTGGCACACGCAAGGTAGGTCACGCCGGGACGCTCGATCCCGACGCAACCGGAGTGCTTGTATTGGGTGTTGGTCGTGCCACACGATTGCTGCGTTTCGTGGTGGCGTCAACGAAGTCCTATGTGGGCGAGATCGTGCTCGGCTCTGAGACGTCCACGCTTGATGCGTCAGGTGAGGTCACCGCTCGTTACGACATGTCCACAGTCTCAGACCGTGAGGTAACAGCGGCAGCGGCAACGCTGGTTGGTGAGATCATGCAGGTGCCACCGATGGTGTCTGCGGTGAAGATCGCCGGGAGGCGTCTGCATGAGATAGCGCGACAAAACAAGGTGGTCGAACGTTCACCAAGGCGGGTAACCGTGCATCGATTCCTGGTCAACCCGATCGAATCTGGTGTATGGCGAACCGTGGTGGACTGCTCCTCGGGTACCTATGTTCGTGTGCTGGCAGCGGATCTCGGCACAGCTCTCGGTGGCGGTGCGCACCTGCGCTCCTTGCGCCGCACGGCGGTCGGACGATTCGGTATCGCCGATGCTTGCCCGGTCGAACGGCCCAGGCTCCTACCTGTACAGGCCGCGGTGCAGCATCTCGAAATGGTCACGCTTGATACAGTCGCCGCTACCGCCGCCGGTCACGGCAGAACACTGCGAATGGACAGCCTCAAGGTGGTTGGTGACGGCCCATGGGCTGTCCACGGGATTGACGGCGAATTGATCGGTGTCTACCGACGGGACCCGACAGGTGCCCGCCCGATTGTCATCGTCTCACCAACCCGCGGCGGTTCGCTCGCTCAGTGTTAGGCCCGGTGCTGGCCCGGTAGCGTTTCGTGGGCTGTTTGCGGGATTGACGGCGAATTGATGGGTGTCTACTGACGGGACCCGACAGGTGCTCGACTGGTTGTCATCGTCTCACCAACCCGCGGCGGTTCGCTCGCTCAGTGTTAGGCCCGGTGCTGGCCCGGTAGCGTTTCACCGCTTATGAAGATTCTCCGGGACCGAACCGACCGACTGCCCCGAACCATTGAGGTGGCGTCCACGATCGGTGTGTTTGATGGTGTTCACGTCGGGCACCAGGAAATTCTTCGGACCGTTCGCGCAGTGGGCGATCGAATCGGGGTCGAATCGGCTGTCGTGACTTTCGACGGGCACCCCGCACATGTGGTACGACCGGAGAGCGCGCCTTTGCTGTTAACGAGCCTTGAGCAGAAACTTGAGCTGATTGAGGCGCAGGGCATTGACTATGCCTACGTAATCAACTTTGACGAGGAGCGGGCGGCCACAGGGCCCGAAGCCTTCGTTGGGCAGGTATTCATCGAAGCTCTTCACGCCAAAGCGATCGTGGTAGGCGTCGATTTTCATTTCGGGGCTCGCCGCTCCGGCAACGTAGTTGCGCTTGCTCATCTCGGTGAGATCTGGGATTTTGAAGTTCACGCTCTTGAATTGATCCACCACAGCGACAAGGCACGCGAGCCGGTGTCGTCGACGAAAATACGCCGAGCACTCGCTGGTGGCGATGTTGAGAGAGCCGCGGCGATGCTCGGGCGTCACCATGAGGTGCGTGGCGTCGTTTGTCACGGCGATCGAAGAGGTCACCAGATCGGGTTTCCGACCGCCAACATTCCGGTTCCCAAGAACATGGCTTGGCCTGCCGATGCGGTTTACGCTGGCTGGTGCAGGCTTGATGACGGCTCACTGCATCCCTGCGCAATTAACATCGGCCGGCGCCCGACGTTTCATGAACATTCTGAGCAGTCGCTACTTGAGGTTCACCTGATCAACTTCAGCGGTGACCTCTACGGTCAGCAACTCGCTGTGTCCTTTGTGGCGTTCCTTCGTAGCGAACGCAAGTTCCAAGGCGTAGACGAACTGGTAGAACAACTCAATACCGACGTCGCCGACGCCCAATCGCTGTTGACCGAAGCGAACCGCTGAAATGTTCACGGATCCCAACAAACACGCGACTATCCCCGGCGACGTCGTCGTCCGCTTCGCGTCGGCACGTGTACCAACCCGCCATGGCGACTTCACGGCCCATGCCTACCGCTCATCGGTTGACGGAACCGAGCATGTGGCATATGTGATGGGTGATGTTGACAGTGGTGCCCCGCCTCTTGTTCGGATGCACAGCGAATGTCTCACCGGTGACATTTTGGGGTCGATGCGTTGTGATTGTGGTGCGCAGCTCCGAGTTGCCTTATCCATGATTGAGACTGAAAACCGCGGCGTGCTTGTCTATCTTCGCGGTCATGAGGGGCGCGGTATCGGGATCGGACACAAGCTCCGGGCCTACGCTTTGCAAGACGACGGTCTCGACACGGTGGAAGCCAACGAAGCGCAGGGACTGCCAGCAGATTCCCGATCCTACGGTGCGGGTGCGGGCATCCTGGCGGACTTGGGCGTGTCGCGGATTCGAATCATGACCAACAATCCCAAAAAGATTGACGAACTCAACTGGTGCGGCATTGACATAGTGCAGCGGGTGCCATTGTGGGTTGAGGCCAATCCCGAGAACGTCAGCTACCTCGAAACCAAGCGGACACGCATGGGTCACTACTTTGACAAGTAGCAACCGATCAACAACAGCTAGCAACCGATCAACAACAGCTAGCAACCGATCAACAACAGCGCTGGACATGGCTATGTCGCAGGACTGCCAATGGTTCGTGTCCGGGCTTGACGCCGAGCACCGTAACGTCAGCGCGTGAAGCCGTAGGACTGCCAATGGTTCGTGTCCGGGCTTGACGCCGAGCACCGTAACGTCAGCGCGTGAAGCCGTAGGACTGCCAATGGTTCGTGTCCGGGATTGACCGTAAGTGAGATTATCAACCCACTTGCCCCGTAGGACTGCCAATGGTTCGTGTCCGGGCTTGACGGTGTCGGCAACACTTGGCTGTGAACCGGGTGTCTCTAAGCCGGTCTCGGATCAGAAAGCGCTTAAGGTGAGATTAGTTCGAACGCTGATCCGGTGATGTGCTGTTGTGTTGATTCCAGGGGTCATAGTAGCCGGGCGCGCTGGCGGTGTCGGCCTTGGGTCAGATATTGGTTTCGGCCCAGTAGTGGACGTGGCAGCGGTGCCTTAGCGAGCCGGGTGACCAACGACCCCAGATTCCCCCGACCGCGGAACTGCTGCGGTCAGTCCATGCGATACATGCAGGGTCGGCAACCCGCCGCACGACCTGTCGAACACCTTCAGCGTGCACTTCGTAGCCTGCCCAGACACCGGGGTAGTCCTTTGTGGACGACACCTCAGTTATCAGAGCGGTTCCGAATGTACGGATGCGGTTGCGGTGAGTATGACCCGAGGAGATGATGAGGTTCGGGTTGACCTCCAGCAACCGATTCAACAGCGGTGTTCCTTCTCGATGTTTCACACCGAAAGGCAGGAACCGAGGGATCGTGGAATCCTGGAAGTGATGATGGGTGAAAACCAGCACTGGACTGCCGGTGTCGATTGCCTCACAGAGATCTTTGAGTCTGGGCGCGATCCGACCCGAGTTGTGACCCGGCACTGTGGAGTCCACGGCCACGACGCGTGTCGAGCCTTGATCTTGCCAGTGAACCGGATGAGGGAACAGGTTCCGGCGTCGTAGCTCCGCAGCGCCATCAAGTGGCCCGAATACGTCGTGGTTGCCGGGAATGGCCAGGATCGGCATATTGATGTCGGCGAGCAACTCGTCAAAAAGTTCCCACTCCACCCCATTGTGGGTGATGTCGCCTTTGATCACGAGCAGTTCGGCACCCCATTCCCTGGCCTCGTGAGCAGCCGCCTTCGCGCAACGAAACGGAGTCGATTCGTCTGGGTGACGGATCTGTTTCAGTAGGCCGAACCCGGTCTCACCGAGATGAAGGTCACCGATCGTGGCGAACCGGACTAACGGATCGCCCGACAGGGCCGGTTGGGTTGTCACTGTGAGCGCCCCTACCGGATGCTCTCCAGCAGTCACGGCGATTCGATAGCGCGTGTCGGGCCGCAGACCCGTGATCTCGCCCGCACCGACCCATCCGTTCTCGCCGAGCTGTTTGGCGTCAACTCCGTTGGCATTGAACAGGTTGGCGTCAACGCGTTTGTGCGATGCCTGTGTGGGTGGCGTTGCGTCAAGCGCTTCGGCGTATGCACGAACGGGGCCAGCCGGTAGGCCTCGCCAGGTGAGTTGCGCGCCAACATCCGATACTGCAAACACCTCTAAAGGTGCCAAACCGGTAAAAGGCAGTGTCGTGACCACTCTGCTACGTCAAGGCCCCATACAGTCGGTCAACCATGCCGCGAATCTCAGCGATTCGCGGTCGCCGAAAGCGCTATTGATGCGTTGTCGCTCAAGGAGTTGCGCAATCTGGCGGGCAGCTTGAGGAACTGGATTGTCGGCCAGGAAACCAGCAATTCGTTCCACGTCGCTGGGTGTATTCAAGGTGACAATCCCAGCCAGCATTCGTGAGATGGAGTTACCAGGAAAGCGTCTGTTCAGGTCGTTCCAATGCTCTTCGATGAAGGCCCACACATGACGGCCTCCGTGTCGGTTCGTCAATGCTCGGGCCAGTACGTACGGAGCGTCTTGTGCGCGTACCTCCCCGGCTGCGATGAAGTTAAGCAATCTGTCGATGAGCTTGATCTCGGGAATGTCGGCCATGGCGTGCAGATGGCGCTGTTCGGAAACCGGATCGGCTGGGTTACGCCAGCGTCTGTGGAGATACTCAAAGCCGTCACTGTCGGTGTGGTGAGCGAATACGGTCAAGGCGGCGGAAGCCAACGACGGTTCTTCGTCTTTGTCAATAAGGGCCTTACAGAAATCAACAATTTCGGGATCGTCGGCCACAGCCCCGAGGATACGAACCAAGGTGGCCCGCAGCTCACGCGTACGGTCATCATCACCACGGCGTGAAGTAACACCGATCCGGTACAGAGCAGGCCGCGATAACGTCACGATCTTCGATCTAAGGGCCGCGCCTGCGCCTTGGTGAGTGGTGGTTAGCTGCACCAGCGGGTTCAGGGTCGTGGCGACGGCCTGCCACACGTTGAGTTCATCGCCTATGTCAATGCTCTCGATCAACGCCATGAACTCCACCGCGCTGCGTCGCCCGGCCAGCGTGAGGGCCCATTCGTCGTCTATCAGAGAGTGCAAGTTGGCGGCGACATTCGCAGCTGTATCAATGGCGTTCGGATCTTTCCCGTCGATGATCGAACGAAAAAAGCCGAAACCGTCGTCGTTCAGCGACCGGACAGCGCCTGTCACCCCGGTCAGATATGTCGTCGGTTCGGTCAACAGCAACTGATGACTCTCGCTGTCGGTTCGTACATGTAAAGGCACCGACCACAACCGGTCCTGCGCGGCGGACCGATCAAGCGTGAAGTGCTGTTGGCTCACCTTTAGACCGTGAGACCCCGGGGTTGTGGTCACCACCGGATGACCACCCTGATATATCCAGCATTGCATCATCGTGCGGACAGGGCGGCCACTGACATCTTCAAGTGCGTCCCAGAGATCGGTGGTGTGCGTGTTGGCGTAACGGTGGGTCCGCAAGTAGTGCCGTACACCTTCGCGAAACACGTTGGCACCCAGGTACCGCTCAAGCATCTTGACCACTGCGGCACCCTTTTCGTAGGTGAGCAGGTCAAACATGCCTTCGGCCTGCGCCGGTGACTCCACCCGATATTCGATCGGGCGTGTAGCGTTGAGCGCGTCTACATCAAAGGCTGCGCTGCGAGCCCGTGCGAATGTTTCCCAGGCCCGCCATTGCGGACGGAAAGCGTCGCTGCAGGTGATCTCCATGAAAGTGGCGAACGCTTCGTTCAGCCAGATCCCCTCCCACCATTGCATGGTCACCAAATCGCCGAACCACATGTGGGCCAGTTCGTGGTTGATCACGTCCGTGGCCCGTTGCACCTCGGAATGACCCGCAGTTGCCGGATCCACCAGCAGCAGCGTTTCGCGAAACGTGACACAGCCGAGGTTCTCCATTGCACCGAACGCGAAGTCCGGCACAGCAACCAGATCGACCTTGTCACCGGGGTAGGGAAGGTCGTAGTAGCGAGCGAACCACCCCAAGGCGAACTCTGCTACCTGCATTGCGTAGTCGGTGAGGTGCCCCTGGCCCGGGCGATGAACGATCCGTATCGGTATGCCGTCAACCTTGATGGGTTTGGTTGCCTCAAGCGGACCCACCACAAACGCCACCAGGTATGTCGACAGTCTCATCGTCGGAGCGAAAGTCACCCGTCGCCGACCGTCTTCGAGGATCTCGCTGGCTATCTCCGCTGTATTGGAGATGGCTAGGTGATCTGCGTCAACTATGAGCGTGGTGGCAAACGTCGCCTTCAACGCCGGTTCGTCCCAGCAGGGAAAGGCCCGGCGGGCGTCCGTCGACTGGAACTGGGTAGTGGCGATGGTCTGCTTGACACCATTGTCATCGGTGTATGTGGATCGATAAAAGCCGCGGAGTTGGTCGTTGAAGGTGCCTACGAAGTGAATCCGCAGCCTGGCCCAACCGGCGGCAACTGTCGTGGGTGTGCTGAGATGAAGTCGTTCGGTTGTCTCGTCGATGTGGTGATGTAGTTCGTGGGTGAGGCCGTCGGTGTCGAGATGGGCCGAGCGAATATCAAGTTCTGCGGCGTTGCACACCAGCTCGCGCGTTGTTTCGTTGATACGAACATCTATTGCAACCGAACCGGTGAAGCGACCCCGGTTGATGTCGGGTGCAAGAACAAGCGAGTAGTGCTCGGGAACGACGTGGGTTGGGAGCCTGTGAGTCATGGGGAAGAAGTGGTTACCGAAAGAACTGGGCTTGTGGGAACCGACGCTGCAGGATACGGAATCCGAAGGTAAGTACCGACTAAGTGACTCCGCATGGTTGCGATAAAGTTAGGTGGTTCGTCGACGTGGTCCGGAGCCGGAGTTGTCAACACAGTTGGATGTTGTCGGTGTCGGCAACGCGGTTGTCGATGTGATCGCAAACGTCTCTGAGTCGTTCATTTCCGAGCACGATCTCACCAAGGGTGCGATGACCTTGATTGATGCCGAGCGTGCCAAATACCTTCATGGCGCCATGCCGCCGGGAATCGAGATCGGCGGCGGTTCGGCAGCCAACACCATGGTTGGTGTGGCGGGTTTCGGCGGACGGGCCGCATTTGTGGGTAAGTTGCGTGACGATCGGCTTGGTGAGGTGTTCGCAGACGATCTGCGAGCTTCCGGCGTTGAGTTTGATGTTTCTCTGGCGGCGGTCGGGGAACCCACGGCGCGTTCGCTGATCCAGGTAACTCCTGACGGTGAACGCACAATGAATACCTGTCTTGGGATCTCCGCTGCTCTATCAACCGCCGATATCAGTGCCGAGACAGTGCAGGCAGCGGCAATCATCTACTGCGAGGGCTACTTGTACGACACCGATTCCGCAAAGTCTGCCATCCGTCATGTCATGGACATTGCCTCCGATGCCGGAACGACGGTGTCGATCACTTTGTCGGATCCGTTTTGTGTTGAACGACATCGCAACGAGTGGCTTGATCTTCTTGCCGACAAGGTCGACTTGGTCTTCGCCAACGAGGCGGAGATCGCAGCATTGTTTTGCACAGATGACTTTGAGGCCGCGACCCGGCGGATGGCAGACCTCGTATCAATGGCAGCCATCACCCGTTCTGAGCATGGCTCAGTGGTCGTCACAGGCGACCAGCGTTTGGCTGTACCGGCATCGGAGGTCCCGAACATCGTCGACGCAACGGGCGCGGGCGACCTCTACGCCGCTGGGTTCCTGTACGGGTATGCAACGGGACTGCCTCTGCAGCGCTGCGCAGAACTGGGATCGATCGCCGCTGGTGAGGTCATTTCCCACATGGGTGCAAGACCCGATGTCAGCCTTGCCAGCTTGATTTCCTAGAAACGTATCACCCGATAGTGACGATCATGACGGGCTTGCAGATATGACGGGCTTTCAGGCATGATTGACTTTCAGGTAGGTCGTATTCGCCGATGATGACGAACCATTCGGGTCACAGCGTCAGGTCGCCGACGATCACAAGCGTGGAAGCGATCCATCCGCCGAGGGCACCAAAGTGTTGATCGAGTGTCCTGCCGTCCGCTAGACCGTCCTCGTCAAGCTGATAGGCGCCCTCGTAGCTGACCTCTACTGCGTACTCGACTCCGTCCAGGTTGGCATCAAAGATGGACTCCACCGTCGGTCCGCTACGAACCAACGGCTCAGCCCCCACCGCTGGTGACATATCCGCAAGGGCCTTCACGATCTTGGCCGGGTCGGGTGCGTTCGCTAGTTGTTGGCGGCGAAACACGATCTCAATCTCGATTCGAGGGGGTTCGACGGGATCTTCTTGGACGTACCAACTCCGATAGGCCGATTGCGACCAGGTCGGCCATATGCAGGTGATGTCTGCTTGTACCCTCGGCGGGAGTCCTTCGCCTGGCAGCCCGTAGGAGGTCTGCCACGTGAGATCACCCAGCAAAACATCACTTTGGAAGCGCTCCTCGAAAGCTTGGCGTTCCAGTCGGGCAGTCTCGAACGCGTCACGCAGCGCACCAATGGCATCGGTGAAGACGTGATCAAGCATGACAAGCCATCAGGCGTCGGGTGCGCTCAGTAGCCAAGCGACACATCAACGTGTCCCAAGAGCTCAGCACCGGCGATCCAGCGTTCGATGTTCTCACGAACCCGATTCGCTATCAGCGGCAACCCCATTTCGGGTGTGTTGGCAATGTGAGGAGTGATCAAGCAATTGTCGAGTGCCCACAGCGGATGGCCGTCGGGTAAAGGCTCGGGGTCCGTGACATCAAGCACGGCGCCTGCGATTACACCGCCGCGCAGAGCCGCCACGAGATCGTCGGTAATGACGTGACCGCCACGCCCGACGTTGATCAGCCATGTGTTGGACCTCATTGCCGCAAGCGTCTCAGCGCTGATGATACCCATTGTCTTCGATGTGAGTGCCAGCGCGACGATCACCGCGTCAGCATCTGCTACCGCTTCGAATAGTCGTTCGGGCCCTACAACTTCGGTTGCTCCGTTCAGTGGTGCCGGATTACGTCTGACTACTGTGACCCGGCATCCCCACGGAGCCAGAAGATCGAGCAAACACCGGGTTATGCCACCACCGCCGAGCACCGTCAACCGAGCACCCAACAGGTTTTGGCCGGTCTGGGCTGGCCAACTGGCTGCCTTCGCAAAGGTCGGAAAATCACGAAACGCGCTCAACAGCGCGGTCATTACCCACTCCGCCACGGGTGGGGCATAGACACCTTTGCCACATGTCCAGATGTGGTTGTGGTCGAGGTGGTGAGCGAAGTTCTCAATCCCGGCATAGGGCAACTGGATCCACTGGACTGCAGGACCCTGCGAAATCAGCTCCGCGAACGAATCGTCGGCTGCTGGGTCTGCGAACATCAAAGCCGTGGCTTGGCTGAGGTCGCACACCTCGCCGCCGGCTTCTCGCACGGCGTCGCACATGGCTTCATGCATCGCAGGTCGGCTACGAGGTTCGACCGCGATCCGGTGCCGCTCGCCGGGAAGTCCGTCATGTTGTTGTTCGCCGTGTTGCTTGAGCCTTGGTGGTTGGTTGTCTGCCGTTTGACGTGTTTCGGGTTCAGCGGTCACGGGTTGAGTCCGAACTGGCGATCGCCAGCGTCGCCAAGCCCCGGCAAAATGAATCCCGCATCGTCAAGCGACTTGTCGATGGCGGCGGTCACCACGATGTCGGCCGTTTCTGCTCTTTGGAGCGCGTTTATCCCTTCGGGAGCCGCGACCACACAGATCAGTGTCACCACGCCTGCAGCGGAGGCCTTCACAACCTCGCATGTGTGGATTGCGGATCCGCCTGTGGCCAGCATCGGGTCCAGAATCATTGCGTTACGACCCCCGAGATCAGCCGGGACACTGTTCATGAATGCTTTCGGGCGCAGGGTTTGTTCGTCGCGGCGCAGCCCCATGAAACCGGTGGGTGCGTCGGGAAACAGATCAACTGCTGCGCGGAGCATTCCCAGACCGGCTCGCAGCACCGGTACCAGGATCGGTGAATCCACAACGCGAGCTCCCTTGGTTGGGCCCATTGGGGTGTCCAAGTCGACCGGGCTGATCATTTGATCACGTGCGGCTTCATACACCAAGAAGCTAGTTAGCTGGTGTAGTGAACTGCGAAACTCCGACCGATGGGTGGCGCGTGAGCGCATCAACGAGAGTCGATCAATCACCAACGGATGGGTCACAACAGTCACCTTCATATACCGACTATGCCACGACTGTGCTTCATCAAGAGCGATTCTGTCGGTGACTGGTCGGCCGCACGATCAGGGGTAGACAAGATCAACATACTTTGACCACCGCAAGCCAGTGCAGGGGCAGGGCACCGCAGTCACTACGGTCCTCAGATGCCCGACCGGCGCGGGGCGCTTTCTGCGGTCCTGATCATGACGATGATCGCCTCAACACTGCAGATCTTCGCGATCGCCGTGCTTGCCTCTTCCATAATCGGCGATCTCGGGGTGTCACGAACGTCGCTGGGTGCAATCGGTGCCGTCAACACAGGGGTGGGAGCGCTCACTGCGCCGCTGTCGGGTCGCTTCACGGACCGCATCGGACCACGCCGGGCGGTGTTGTCAGTACTTGGCTTGGCCGCGGTGGGAATGGCTTTGATGGCCATGTCAAGCAGCGTCTGGTTGCTGGTCGTGAGTGGCCTGATACTAGGTGTTCCTCAGGGTTGGAGTAATCCGGCAACCAACACACTGATCTCCACAATGGTGCCTGTAGGTGAACGCGGTCTGATCATGGGAGTTAAACAGTCGGGAGTCACGCTTGCAGTGGTTCTTGCCGGGTTCACGCTTCCGTGGCTTGAAGGACTTCACAATTGGCGGTTCGCTGTCGGTGTTTATGCTGTGCTGTTCGCAATCTCAACTATGGTGGCTGCAGCGCTCTTGCCGGGGGGCCAGCGCGTCGGTGTTGGCGGGCCCAACGGCACAACTGCACGGGTTGTGATAGCACCGCTTGTGAAGGTGCTTACTATCTATGCGCTGCTGATGGGATTGGCGAGCGGCGCCATCGCGCGTTGGTTGCCTCTGTTCGCCGAAGAGGACATCGGATGGAGCCAGGAGTTCGCTGGGGCGTTGTTGGCAACGGCTGGCGTTGTTGGCATTGTGGCTCGGGTGATAGCCGCACGCAGAGCCGAACTTGGTGATCCCTTGAAGATGTTGCAAGGGCTTGCCTTGATCGGCTTGATGAGTAGCGTGCTGATCACATGCGCGACCATCATAGGTGGATGGGTACTTTGGCCCATGGTGCTGCTGTATGGCGTGGGTTACACGGCTTGGAACGCGGTTATCAACCTCACGGTCGTGATGTCAACACCAGCTAAGCAAGCCGGGCGTTCCTCTGGGGTGTTGATGCTCGGTTTCTTGGGGGGACTGACGATAGCCGCACCGCTGGCCGGATGGGTGGTGGATACCTGGGATTCATACGTTCCGGTGTGGGGGGTGACGGTGGTATTGTCGGGTACGTCGGCATTGTTGTTGACGGGACGAAGGGCTGGTTTGTGAATGTCGGAGTCGTTATGACCGATTTCGTTCGGCGTGGTTTCGCGGTCTGAAGCTTCTCAACAGCTCTGCCTGCTTAGGGCGTGAACCCTCGTAAACGAAGGTTGGGGTCCCGTTGGAGCCAGTTATCGCTGGGATAGTCGGCTGTGCCTTCAATCACGTGCACCGTGTAAGCGTGACGACTCAGAGAAGAGGTATTGGCTGAACTTCGGTGCGGAAGGGTTCCGTGCAGCAGCACTAGTGTGCCGATTTCGGCTTCCAGGGGAATGAGGCCATCGGTCGGATACGGGGCTTCGTCAAAGTCGTCGAAGGTCGTGGCCCTCCGGTCGTCGGTTAAGCGGAAGCGAGACTTCACAGGAATACGGTGCCCGCCCGGTAGCACCCAGAGGCAACCGTTTGTCAACGTTGATTCCTCGATCGCGACCCAGAACCCCACCACCGACTGGGGCTCGGTCCAAAGGAAAGTATGATCACAGTGGCAGACGACCTCGCCGCCGATACCTGGTTGTTTGAAGATGTACATTGACTGCAGCAGTCTTGGATCGACGAATCCAATGTCGGAGGCCAGGCTCGCCATCTCTGGTGTGCGAGTGAATGTGTCGAAGACCGGATCCAGGTCGTGCATGGCATGGCCGAGCTTGTTCACGGCGAGTGGTATCGGCTGTGTGAGTTCGCCGTTGGCAAACGCTCCTTCCTCAAAGAACCAGCGCACTTTGTCGCCCGAGCCCAGGAACCATTCGTCTCGGCTATGTGCCTGATCCGTAGTGGAAAACACCGTGGCAGCGGTGTCAACCGCTGGGTTGATTCCACTCAACATTCGCCCCACGTGAGCCTTCAACTCGTGGCAGCGGTGTTCGGGGTAGAACCCAGGCAATTTCAGGTAGCCGTCGCGTTCCCAGGCAGCCAACTGTTCGGTGCCGAGCATGCGCCGAGCTTAGTTCCCTGACTCGCCCTCGTGTATCCAGCGTTGAGACGAGGCCCGAAGGTGTCTCAGTGATTGACCCAAGTACTGCACCATTGAATCGGGCGCCCCGATCCATCAGCCTTGTGTCCCGACCCGTCGTCTGTATTCGACTCAGCCCTGTATCCAACCTACCTGACTAGTGCGGTTGGCTTACTGATTCTGGACATAAGGGAGCAGATTCTCTTCCAGCGGCCAAGACTTTGTCACCGATGAAATAGGGCCTTCAGCGTGCACCCAGAGCTGGGTTGAGCTTGCTAGGTTTCGCCTTTGCGGTAAGGGATCCCATCAGCAGCAGGCATTCGCAGTCGCTGGGAAAAGAAGACCATCACCAACAATACGATAATGAACGGTTGGATGTCCACCCACCAGTCGGGCACGGTGTCGGTAATGGCGAACCAGATGCACGCCATAACAGCTACGAAAGTAGCCAGGCCGGAGTCAACTTGGCTGCGCCGCCGCCATGCCCAAATCGCAACCAACACCAAGGCAATAACCGTCACCACAAGCAGGCTGTGAGTCGCCGACCCATCAAGATCACGCTTTCCGAGCGCGCTCGGGTAGCCAAACAGCAGGGCACCTGCCATAACCCCGCCGGGACGCCAGTTGCCGATAATAAGTGCCGCTAGACCTATGAAACCTCGGTTGAGCGTTGAGCCCTCCAGGTAGATGCCGTTGAGTTCCGGAGACGCTATGAAAGCACCCCCGAAGCCGGCGAGGGCGCCGCTCAACACAACGCCTGTGTACTTGTAGGACTTGATGTTGACCCCCTGGCTTTCGCCCGCCCAAGGGTGCTCGCCGCAGATACGTAGCCGTAACCCGAACCGGGTTCGCCAAAGTACCCAGGCGCTTATAGGGACCAGGGCAAAGGCCAGAATCGTCATCTGGCTAACGTTGGCGATAAGACCGCGGGCCATGTCGGCCAGATCCGAGACATACCACCACCGCAGATCACGAAGCCAACCGAGCAGATCGGGTGACTCCCACCCTAAGAATCCGCCCCCGGCCAACACAGGCATAGTGAACTTCCCGACTCCGTCAACCGCGGGAGACTGGGTGATCGACCCGGTCGGCATGTCGGCGAAGATCTTCAGCGACAAGAACCGTGTGATCCCCGGTGCCGCGATGAGGATCGCCACACCGGAAATGATGTGGTCAACCCCAAAAGTAACAGTGGCCAAAGCATGAGCCAGCGCCCCAAGCGCGCCTCCTGCAACACCTACAGCCAGACCCGGCCATGGTCCAAGTTCGATCGTGCCCCAGGCACCGAACCACATCCCCAACACCAACATCCCCTCAAGCCCGATATTCACTACACCGGCGCGTTCGGAATACAGCCCTCCGAGCCCGGCCAGCATGATCGGCACCGTCCAGCGCAGCATCGCAGAAGAGGTTGTTGCGCTGGTCAACCCCTCGGTACCCGTAAACAGCTCCACGATCGCCAACAACCCGACACCAGCTGCTGCGTAGATCATCCAGGTGGCCCATGAAGGCAGCCTGTCCAGCATCTGTATCACCGAGCCACCTCCGCCAGGCGGGCAGCGGCCGCAGTGGCCTCCTCACGGATCCGGACTCGCCTGACTATCTCGTAACCGATCACGGCTGTGAGCAGGATCACGCCGCGCATGATGTCGACGGTCTCCTTCGGGGCGGTGCCGGTTACCTGCAAGATGTCCGAAGATGCATCAAGGAACGCCCAAAGCAAAGCCCCTACGGCTATCCCGGCTGGATGATTGCGACCCAGCAATGCGACCGCAATGCCGTTGAACCCAAGGAAGCCCACGAAGTTCGGGTCGTAGCGTCCCTTGTCCATGATCTCGGCGATTCCAACCAGACCGCCGACTCCGCCGCTCAGGAGCATGGCGATCATTACCATCCTTTTGGGTTGCACGCCTCCCGCACGGGCGGCAAGGGGGTTGATTCCTCCAGCTCTCAGGTCATACCCGAAAACGGTGCGATTCAACAACACGTGATAACTGATCCCCACGATGATTGCGACCACCAAGACCCCGGTAAGTTCGGTGGATCGGATATCGCCGAACCACTCGGGAATGAAACTAAGGTTCGGGATGATCCCGCTGTCGGCTATAGGCTCGGTGCCGACTCCCACAACGACGATCTCACCCGGGGCTTGCCATTTGCGGACCAAGGCAGCGATGATGCCGAGCGCCACCCCGTTGAGCATGATCGTTGAGATGACCTCATTGACACCGCGCTGGGTGTGGAGCAGTCCGGCGATACCCGCCCAAGCCCCTCCGACGATCATCGCCGTGATCAGGATGAGGCCCATGTGAAAGACCCCGGGCACAGTGACCGAACCACCTACATAGGCGGCGAAGATTGCGGCCATTCGATATTGGCCTTCAACGCCGATGTTGAACAGGTTCATCTTGAATCCGATGGCTGCGGCCACCCCGGAGATGTACAGAGGCGTAGCCCGATTAATCATTGACACGACCGTCTCCAAACGCCGGGCGTGGCCCAACATGTCGGCGTACGCCGACAAGGGGTTACTGCCCGCGACGACCAGGATCAATCCGGAGGCGATTATCGACAACACCACGGCACCAACCGGAGCAGCGAGGCTCAACATGATCCTGCGCGCTGGTGTGTCCTGACCGAACAAACCCTCTGAGCGCGTCGACATGTCCGTCATGGCACGCGATCGCTGTCGCCGGGCACGGATTGTCTGATTATGGCGGCACCGGTCATGTAGCTGCCCAACTCGCGCGGTGTGATAGAGCCAGGTTCGAGGGTGGCGACGAGGCGTCCTTGGTACATGACCACAATCGAGTCGGACAGGCCAATCAACTCCTCAAGATCCGCCGAGATCAGCAGGGTCGCCATGCCCTTGGCGCGTGCGTCACGAATGTCCTCCCAGACCGCGGCTTGCGCTCCGACGTCGATACCGCGGGTCGGATGAGAAGCCACCAAAAGTCCGGGCTTGGCGGTCAACTCACGGCCCAGGATCAGCTTCTGCTGGTTGCCTCCCGAAAGGGCATGAGCGGACACGTCAATGTCGGGGGTGCGCACATCGAAATCCTCGCAGACGACCTCGGTGCGTCGGGCGGCACCGTTGCGGTCGAACCAAATACCCGAGGCGAACGGGCGCTGGGTCTGGTGACCCAGCGCTACGTTTTCCCACAGCGGAGCCGATAGCAGCAGGCCCTCTTCGTGACGGTCCTGAGGCACATAACCGATCCCTTTTTCGCGGCGCTCACGAACCGAGGCGCGGGTGAGTTCATCCCCGCTCACCTCAATAGTTCCATGATTCGTTTCGATCGTGCCCATGATGGTGTTGACCAACTCGTTTTGGCCGTTGCCCTCCACCCCTGCGATTCCCAAGACCTCGCCTCGGTGCAGAACCAACGAGACCTTGTCGACGACTGGCCGTTCGTCGGCATCAAGAACTGTTACATCACGTATCCGCAACACAACGTCGTCGGTGACTGTGGAGTTGCCGCTGTCCGGTGTCGGTAACTCGGCGCCGACCATCAGTTCTGCTAGATCCGCTGTTGTGACCTCGTTTGGTTTCACGGTGGCGACAGTGCGGCCCTGACGCAGCACGGTGATGGTGTCGGCGATCTCAAGGACCTCTTCGAGCTTGTGATCGATGAACAGGATCGTGGCGCCAGCGGCTTTGAGTTCACGCATGTTGCGGAACAGCTCGTCGACCTCGTGGGGGACCAGAACAGAGGTGGGCTCGTCGAGCACCAGAATCTTGGCGCCACGATAAAGGACCTTGATGATCTCGACCCGCTGACGTTCGCCAACCTCAAGGGTCTCCACAAGGTCGTCGGGGTCGACCGTGAGTCCGTAGGCCTCTCCGACCTCGGCGAGGTGGGCGCGGGCAGCGGCGAAGTCGATGCGTCCTGCGCGCCGCATTGGTTCAGCTCCGAGGATGACGTTCTCCAATACGGTGAGCTGGCCGGCGAGCATGAAGTGTTGATGGACCATGCCGATGCCTACGTCAATGGCCTCGGATGGACCCGAGAAGGTGACTTCGGCACCGTTCACCGCCATTACGCCCTCGTCGGCGGATTGCATACCGTAGAGGATCTTCATCAACGTTGACTTGCCCGCGCCGTTCTCACCGCAGACGGCGTGAATCTCGCCAGCTTGGACCGTGAGGTTCACGTTGTCGTTGGCCACCACACCCGGAAACCGTTTGGTGATCCCAGTGAGTTCAATGGCTAAAGCCACGGCTGTTCCTGCCTATCGTCAGCTTAAGGTCGCCCGGATCTCAGTTGTTGCGATGACGGTGTCGAAGACAGCCCTCGGCAAGGTCATCGCTTTGCCACCCCCAAGGTCATTCGCAATGTCGGCGCTGTCGTTCGATCGGGCTCTGTCGGCCTTCCGGCCAGAAAACTAGGCGTCGCTGGGATCGGTCGGCACGACGATGTCACCGTTGATTATCTGCTCCTTGAAGTCCTCGAGTTCATCAACGATGTCGTCAACGAAACCTCCGGAGGTGCTGTAACCGACACCATCAACGGACAGGTCGTAACGGATCTCGCCTGCGGAGAAGTCACCGTTGACGTGCGCCTTGATCGTCTCGAATACCGAGGTGTCGACACGCTTGAGCATTGATGTAAGAACGAACTCACGCAAATCATCAGAGACAGTGTCGTACTGATCGGAGTCAACGCCGATTGCCCAGACCTTCGAGCCGCTCTGGTCGGTGTGGATCTTGGCAGCGGTGAACAGGCCTGTACCTGTGCCTCCGGCAGCGTGATAGATGATGTCGGCACCTTGCTCGTACATTGCCAGGGCAGTTTCGCGGCCTGACGCCGGATCGTTGAAGCCGTCGAAGTCGGGGAACTCGGTGATGTACTCCGAGATGATCTCAATGTCAGGGTTGACAGCCTTGGCTCCGGCGATATAGCCCGCCTCGAACTTCTCAATGAGACCGAAGCAGCAGACACCGCCGATGAACCCGATCTTGCCGACTTCGCTCTTAAGCGCCGCCGCCGCGCCGACCAGGAAGGAACCCTGCTCCTCGTTGAACACGAGACCGGCAATGTTGTCGGCGTAGGGAGCAGGGGGATCCTGGTCGAAGTCGAGCATTGAGGAATCTACGACACTGAAGTTCGTGTCCTCATTGTCCGATCCCACGGTGGCGGCGTCGTTCTCAAACAGGAAACCGACGGCGATCACCATGTCGCTCGTGTCGGCCTGCAACTGCAACAGCTCGGCGCGGTTGGAACCGTCGTCGTTGGGAGAGACCTTCGACGTGGCAACGCCCAGTTCGCACTCCGCTCGTTTCAGTCCCGCGGCCGCGCTGTCGTTGAAGGACAGGTCGCCCTCACCTCCAATGTCGAAGACCAGACCCACCGTGATGCCTGTGTCTTCAACGCAGACGTCAACGGGGGGTTCGGTAGGCGCGGGCTCGGGTGGGTCGGTTGCGGCTGGCTCTGTGGGTGTCGGGTCTGGTGGATCGGTCCCGGCGTCGGTGCTGTCGTCGTCTCCGCAGGCTGCGGCCACCAGCGAGAGCGAGAGCAGGGCAGTCAGTAGTAGTAGAAGTCTTTTGCGCATTATGGCCTCCGGTGCAGTTGGCGTCGGCTGGACTGGTTGTTGATGTGATTCTGACTCGTGTTGCGGGCCTATCGAATGTGCGTCGGCCCGAAACCTGAACCGTAGTCGGATCGCTGCGCTGGTGCGCAATGCAGGTTTCGCCAGCCCGACCGATGTTGTCCGCGGCTAGTTGTTGGCCCATGACCACCTTGGTGGGATCGGTTGCGTTAGCAGCGTTGGTATTCACAAACCGGCATTAGCAATCCAGCCCCCGGGCCACAACTGGCACTTCAAGCGGATCAGGCTGGCACTTCAGGCGGGCCACGTTGGAGCCCCAAGACCACGCTGGAGTCCCCGGGCCACAACTGGCGCTTCGGGTGGGTCAGGCTGGCACTTCAGGCGGATCACGCTGGTGCCCCAAGACTATGTTGGTAGGCCCCTGGCTCGTCGCCATGCGGAGTGACGAGCCAGATGATGCAACGACTGAATTGCACGGCCAGCGGTGGCGTGACAGATTCGCCCGGCGGACCGCAAGGTGTCCGGCGCCTGATTCGACGGGTCGGTCGTGGCGAGTTCCGTAGCCGCCAATATGGGTTTTCCGGTTGCCTCGCCGATATCAATGACTGCCTGCATGTAGCGGGTGTCTTGGCGCTCGTGGTAGTTGACTATCCGCCCAAGGTCGTTATCCCCGAAGAAGCGCCCAGCCCGCATCATCGCGGCTGTGTTTGACTGGATGGCTACTCCCAGCAAGACGACTGCGTCAACATCGCGATGCGATGCCACCAACTCAAGGATCTCTGGAACCGAGTCTCGGGTTTCGCCGCCCGCCAGGTCAATCGGGTTGCCTCTGCTCCACCGAGGCGGGAGCAACTCGTCAATGGCTAAGCGGAGATCTTCGGGCAAGTCGATTGGATCAAGTCGGGTTCCCGCCATTGCGTCCATCGCGGCGACACCCCACCCACCGGCAATGGTGACGACGACGACCCTGTCGCCTCGCGGTAAAGGCATAGTGGCGAACGTGGCGGCGGCCTCGAATGCCTCCTCAATGTCGCCTGCACGCTCGATTCCTGCCTGGCGGCACATGCCGTCAAAGACAGCGTCGTCGGTGGCGAGAGCGCCGGTGTGGCTGTTGGCGGCTCGGGCTCCTGCCTTGGACACACCACCTTTGACCACGACGATTGGTTTGAGTGCTGCCAACGGCGAAAGCCTCTCAAACAGGGTGCGACCGTCACCCAAGGATTCGATGTAGACCACGCTCACATCGGTCTCGGGATCCTCAGTGAAGAACTCGAGGTAGTCGACAACTCCGAGTGCGGCTGCATTTCCTGCTGCCACAGCCCGCGAGATGCCAACGCCGCTGTGTGTCGCGAAGTTCATCAGGGACGACATGAGGTTACCGGATTGCGCTGCGACGGCTATACGTCCGCGAGACGGGTTGGGTGCCACTATCTGAGCGCACATACGGTTCGGGGTCGACACGACGCCTTGCCCGTTGGGACCTGCCAGCGCGATGCCCGCGTCGCGCGCCAGCGCCTGCAGTCGTTGCTCGGCAACCGCACCGCTGCTACCAGCTTCGCGGTAGCCGCCAGCGGCACAGTAAGCAGCCTTCACGCCCTTGGCGGCGGCCTCGGCGAGGACGGATTCGTTCATGTGCACCGGTGTGCACATGAACACCAGGTCAGCGCTATCAGCTGGGACGTCGGTGATCGACGACAAGACCTCAACGCCGAGCACCTCCCCCTGGGTGCGCCCAACGGCGTGGATCGGACCTTGGTAACCGGCAACTAGCAGGTTGTGAAGCGCCACGAAACCGAACTTGCCGGGATGGCTTGACACGCCGGTGACGATGATCCCGTTGGGCTCAAACAGTTTCGACAGGTCAGACATTGCCAAGCAACGGGGGTTTGTTGGTGCTGGCGATGATGGCTTCCGGGTCGACCTCAACCAGCGCGTCAACAGCAACCGGGTACCCGCCTGCAACTACCAAAGGGTTGATGTCAACAGAGCGGATCCCCGAGACCTCGCCACCTAGGCGACTGAGCCCGACGAGGGTACCGGCCAGAGCGTGGCGATCAATCGCCGGTTCGCCTCTGAACTCTCCCAACAGGTTGACGGTCACCAGGTCGTCAATCATCTCATAGGCGTCGGTCAGGCTTATGGGCACAAGCCTGAAGGTCACGTCGGCCACGGCCTCCGCGAGAATGCCGCCGAAACCAACCATGATCGTCATCCCGAACACGGAATCGTCGGTGAGTCCGGCGATCAGTTCTCGGTTTCCCGGAATCATATTCGAGACAAGCAATTCGACTTGGCCATCGTCGGGCACCGCTGCTGCCAGCAACCCATCGCAGGCAGTTTGCAGGCTATGTTCGTCTTGCAGGCCAAGCCTCACCAAACCGCGTTCGGTCTTGTGGGCGATGGTCCGGCCACAGAGTTTGGCGACGACCGGATAGTGAATGGCGGGGTCATCTGCCACCGCCGCTATCAGCTCCTCGGTTCGCTGAGCTGTCAGGAACGGCGAAACGGTCACACCGCTGCTGGCTACCAAACGGCGTGACTCTGCCTCAGACAAGGTGACGTTCACCGCCTTGTGCGTTCCTACCCGCCGCACCTTGCCCCGCGATACGTCGAGGTCACTGGATCGCGCAGTCACCGTCGCCGCCTCCGAGACGGTGCCGATACCGGGCCACGAGGCGATACGCCGGTCGAGCAAGCCAACTAATCGGGGGCACTCGCAGCAGCCGACCGAGTCGAGCCCAAGAGCCGCCGATAGCGACCAGTGCGTTACCAATGGCAACATGCTCGCAGGACCGGTTGTTGAGGTCGTCGATCCACCACGCCGATGCGGAGGCCTGACGAGTTGTGATCCCGAAATCGGATAGGGCCAGCTTCTGGAATGGTTCGACGCGGACATGGTTGGGCACTCTGTTGCGGATCCATGCCGCTGTTGAGGTGCAAAACCCGCAGTCGCCGTCGTAGATCAGGATCACCGAGGCCAGTATTGCAGGATTCGGCTTGCAAGTTTCGTCATTGCAAGGCTCGGTTTCAGACTCGCCGGTTGGTGTGCTGTAAGCCCGCGGCGTTCCTTGATTGGGGTTTTCACCTAGGTGCTACTTTGATGCGACGGTCGGGCCAGCGTTCCTTGACTGGGGTTTGCGTGGGTTTGCATCGGCGAGGTCGGTTGGTGTGCTGTAGGCCCGCAGCGTTCTTTGGTTGGGGTCTTAGTGGGCTTGGACTGGTGAGGTCGGTTGGTGTGCTGTAGGCCCGCAGCGTTCTTTGATTGGGGTCTTAGTGGGCTTGGACTGGTGAGGTCGGTTGGTGTGCTGTAGGCCCGCAGCGACCCCTGACCTGTTCTATGGGATCATTCAAAGTCGGGTGCGCGCCTTTCGACGAAAGCGGCGATTCCTTCTCGGCCGTCATGTGTTGCCATCGCCTTTGTGATCATCTCAGCTTCGTACTCGCCCGCCGTCTCCAGTGTGTGGTCAAACCCGTTGTAGATCACACGCTTGGCTTGGCCGATCGCCGATGTGGCTCCCTCAGCCAGTGTTCGGGCCAGTTGCAAAGCCGCGTCGTCAACCTCGTCGTCAGGCACCACCCGGTTAACGAGACCCCATGCTTCGGCGTCGGTAGCCGACAGCACCCGATTGGTGAGGGTGAGGTCAAGCATTCGGCGAAGACCAATGTGGCGTGAAAGGAAGTAACTTGAGGTGCCATCAGGGGTTACACCGGCTCGGGTGTAAGCCATCGTGTACTTGGCGGATTCGCCGGAGATAACGAGGTCGAAAGCCGACATCAACGAAAGTCCGGCTCCGCCAGCTGCACCGCGTATACCGGCAACAAACGGCTTGGGTATGCGGTTCATCAACGTGATGGCTGCATGGAAGTCAATCAGCATGTCGTGCGCTCTGCGGTTCAGGTCGTCTCCCCAGCCGTGAAACAGTTTCAGATCGCCTCCACCGCAAAAGACTCGCCCCTCGGCTGTCACCGCAACTGAGCACACCGAGTTGTCGTATTTGATGTCAAGCATGACCTGTCGCAGGTCACGGCCCAGTGCCGGGTTGACGGCATTGGCACCATCGGCTCGGTTGAGTCGGATATGCCCGACACGGTCGCTGACCTCAAAAGTAATCGTCTCTAAGCTCATAGTACGAAAGTAGCCGTTCGCGAGGTGCACGATATGAAGGTTGGATTCATCGGGCTGGGAAATGTGGGCTCCAAGCTCGCTGGTTCATTGTTGCGTAACGGTCATGATCTCACCGTCCGTGACCTGCACGCCGATGCGATGGCGCCGCTACTTGCGAAAGGTGCAGCCCCGGGTGAGTCGCCGAAGGCGATGGCGCGGGTCTGCGATGTCGTCATCACCTGCCTTCCCTCACCTCGCGCGTCGGCTGAGGTGATGCAGGGCCGCGACGGTCTGTTGGAAGGGTTCGGCCCCGGAAGCATCTGGACCGAGATGTCAACCACTGATTCCGCCGAGGTTCAGCGGCTCGGTGAGCTTGTCCGCGATGTTGGTGGCGAACCCATCGACTGCCCAGTGTCGGGTGGATGCCATCGAGCCTCCACAGGCAACATCGCCATCTTTGCTGGCGGCGAACGATCCACGTTTGAGCGAACGCTGCCCGTGTTGGCTTGTATGGGTCGACAGATCCTGCACACCGGACCGCTGGGATCGGCATCAATTCTCAAGGTCGTCACCAACTATCTCGCCACGGCAAACCTGGTGACGTTGTGTGAGGCGTTAGTGACCTCGTTGGCCGCCGGAATGGACCTGCAAACCACCTATGAGGCGATTCGTATCTCGTCGGGCAATTCCTTTGTGCACGAGACCGAGGGCCAGGTGATCCTCAACGGCAGCCGCAACATCAACTTCACTATGGATCTTGTGGTGAAAGACATGACACTGTTTCAGGCGGTCGCGGATCGCTCCGGTGTGCCCCTTGAGATCTCGCCGAAACTGCTTGAGATCTTCGAAGATGCCCGTGACCGCTACGGACCCCGCGAATGGTCACCCAACGTGATCCGACGTCTCGAGGAGTCAACCGGCCTGTTGATTCGCGCGCCGGGATTCCCGTCCGAGATGATCGACCAGGACCCCGAACAGCCCGGTCTTGAGGTTCGCGTCCGGTAGCAGCGCCGAAGCTGGCCACAGCCTCGCCGGACACGAGTCACGCGTCACGAAACCAGCCACGATCAAATTGGGGTTCGCCACTACGATCTCACCCATGTGGCGCCAGACGCTGATCACCCTTGATGTTGAAGGAGTGCTGGTTCCAGAGGTTTGGATCAACCTGTCTCGCCGTACCGGTATCGAGACGTTGGCGGTCACTACTCGTGATGAGCCCGACTACGACCGGCTGATGTTGCGGCGTCTGTCGCTCCTCGACGAGCACGGTGTGAACATGAGCGATCTGAGGGCGGTGCTCGCCGAGATGCGCCCTTTGCCGGGAGCCCGTGCATTCCTCGATGCGCTACGCGTCGACTATCAGGTCGTTTTGTTGAGCGACACCTTCGAGCAGTTCGCGGCACCGCTCATGGAGCAGCTCGGCCAGCCCACGATCCTGTGTCACCGACTCAAGGTGGTGAACGACCATATCGTCGACTACGTGCCGCGAATCAATGATCACAAGCGGCGCGCGGTTGAAGCGTTTGGAGCCTTGAACTATCGGGTGATCTCGGTGGGCGATTCCTACAACGACCTTTCGATGCTGCGGGCAGCCGATGCCGGTGCACTGGTGCATGCCCCGCCCAACGTGATCGCGGAGAACCCGGATCTGCCCGCCTTCTCCTGTTACTACGCTCTAAGGGAGTGGCTCGACACGGTGGCCCAGCTCAAGCGAGCCTGAAACCATACCGTGACAGCCACGCGACCTTGCCGAGTTCGACCCTTAGACCTACCGTCGGCACGGGCTCAGCGGAGAACCCCGAAGCTGAGGTAGCGCATCTCGTGTACTTGGCCTAAAGTCCGAACCACAAACCCGCCCGCGAAATAGGGGGAACCTCCCAAATGGCAACCTCGCAGCCAGCGATCCTGATGGATCTGCAGAAGTACCAGTGGTACGTGCACATGAGTCGGACTGATGGGGCCGATCTCGGTGCAATCAGGCAGGCACTCAAAGATGCCCAAGCCGACGCCGAATCACAGGGTGTCAACCTTTGTCTCCTCGTCGGCCCGACCCTGGCCTCCGACTTGGGGATCGAAACCGACGGGGACTTTCAGCCCTACCCCGGATATGAGAGCCCTGACGGCACAAAGGTTGCCAAGGGAACCCAAGAAGAGTTGCTGTTGTGGCTCCACCACGACGACAAGGATCTGATCTGGGAGGTACAGCACACCGCCCGTCGTGCCCTCGCCGGTCAAATGACCGTGGCCCGCGAGACTCCCACCTTCATCTACAAGAACAGCCTTGATCTCACAGGTCACATTGATGGAACTGGCAACCCCGAACCGCAAGATCAGCGTGATCGCGGTATTATTGACGACGGCCAACCCGGGGAGGGCGGCTCATACTGCATCGCCCAGCGTTGGGTCCATGACATGGACTTCTGGGCGACGTTGAGCCTCCAAGAAGAGGAAAACACCTTCGGTCGCACCAAAGCGGACTCTGTCAAGCTCGCCGAGCAGGTGCCGCGCTCGCATCTTTCCCACGTCGAACTGCGCGATGGCGCCACTGCTGATGAGTCCACACCCAAACGAGGCGAGATGGTGCGCCGATCCACGCCGTACGCCTTTCATGATGGCACCGTCGGTTTGTACTTCATGGGTTTCTGCAAGACCCAGGCCCCACTCAGGGAACGAATGGAGGCTATGTACGGCAACAACGGTGAGCCAACCGACGCCATCACTGACTACTCAACACCGGCCTCAGGCTCCTACTATTTCGCACCGTCCGTGGAGGCGCTCGCCGCTGCGCTCGGCTGAGTCAATCCAAGCTCGCATGGGCGGCTGACCCGATCAGGGCGCAGCCGCCCATCGACAGATAAGTGTTTGGCACATGAACGAAGTTCCGCGCGTAGCAGGCCTCACCGCGAAGTTCAGCAACGTTGATGACGGTGTGATCCCGTTCATCGCAGTTCGTAGTCAACGAAACGCCGACGGCAGCGAATCACATGTGTGGGAAAAGTGGGTTGCGTTCTCAGTTGAGCCGTTGTATCTGGCGCTGTTCGCACGCTGGGATCCGGGCATGATCGTCCGCCATCACGGGCATTTCAGCCCCCATACGATCCTCGTGCTCAAAGGATCGTTTCGTTGCGGCGACGTTCAACTCGGACCCGGCAGCCACATTGAGTTGCCGTTCGGTGCGTCGTTCGGGCCGTTCATGGCGGGGCCGCAAGGGGTTGAGTTGTATGAGGTGATGATGGGCGACCCGAGAAGCTGGAGCGACGACCCTGACAGCCTTCGTCGTTGGCTTGACGACCACGGTGCCGAACAGCTTCCCGATCCTCCCGTTGAGCTGCCTGGCGGTCTGGAGGATCTTCGAGCGGTTTTTTCCCATGGTGGGGACCGGCTCTGACGCGCGATCGTGGCGTCGGACCAACATGTAAGGCATAGAACGGCGAACGCCTCGTCAGTCGTGTTCTCCGCTGAATTGCCAGAGGATGCACCTGAGGGTTTCAGTGTTCGGCCGCCTACGCCGTCTCGGCTCTTGGCTAGATCATTCGCAGGTCTGTGGATGGTCGTCTTCATATTGTCGGGCTGCGCTGTAGGTGCCGGGAACACTGATGGTTCCGCCAACCCAACGGACCACGAGCACAGCGACGGCATCTTGGACCCTGCAGGCACCGGTCACGACCACCACGGCACTACCGAATGGGATGGCCAGCGGATCCCGACGATTGAGGTGCAGGTCCAAGCCGATACTGAGGGTGGGGTGAATGTCGGGGTCGCTACCACCGACTTCGTGGTGGAACCCCCAAGCGCCTCAACCGGTCATATCGCCGGGCAGGGCCATTTCCATCTGTTAATCGACGGTGTGAAGACTCAGAGGTTCTACAACGATTGGGTCCATGTCCCCGGTGTTCCCGCTGGTGAGGTGGAGATCAAGGTTGGACTGTCCACCAACGACCACCGCACCTACACGCTCAACGGCGAGCCGATCACCGATGCGGTTGTTTTTGTTGTTCCTGAGCATTCCCATAGCAGCCACAGCCATGAGCGCGCAGCGATGGAGGTGGTGGGCACCGCGCCCGTCTTGGGGATGTCGGTATGGCCCGACCCCGAATCCGGTTTCAATGTTGTTGTGTCGGTCCAGGGGCTAGCGCTGGAGCCTCGGGCCGTGGGAGGCGAACATGCCGATGGTGAAGGACACCTACACCTCTACGCCAACGGGCTGAAGATTGCACGCCTGTACGGCACCGCCGTGCACGTTCCCGAGATTGGCGAAGGCGACGTTGAGCTGACCGTGGCTGCGTTCACCAATGATCACCGACCATATGTCATTGATGGTTCCCCCGTTGAGGTGACCACGATCGTTACCGTCGACTCGTGAAAAGCCACCGGTGGTCATCATCTGTGATAGTCGCCGTGGTGTTTGTGGTCGCCGTTCATGTTGGCGCCTGCGGTGCGGACCCGGAGCCTCCCAGCAGCGGCGAACAACCGGACTCTGTGATCGAACTGGAGATCTTTGATGGTGAGCTGGTCGACGGCCCGGTGCGGCGTCGGGTTCCGCTCGGCGGTTCTGTGACAATCAACGTCACCGGCAACACCAACGAGGTCGTACATGTGCATGGCTATGACCTCTTCTTGAAACCTGTCAACGGCGAGGGCGCGCTTGGTTTCGATGCGCTCATCCCGGGACGATTCGAGATCGAACTTGAGGGCACCGGTCGACTCTTGGCCGAGTTGACGGTGTCATGAGCCTGGGTTGTGACAAAACACCCGTACACGACCTGAGAATCGGATCTAGGACCTCAACAAGCTCCCTTAGGCTGCTGATCTTTATCACAGCAGTCGTGATGGTGGTGTTGGTTGCTTCGCCTGTGTCAGCTCACGGCGTGGGCGGGCGTACCGATTTGCCACTGCCCGCCTGGCAACTCGCATGGGTGGCCGGATTCGCGGTGGCATGCTCGTTTGTGGCCCTCGGAGCGTGGTGGGCTGAGCCTCGCCTCGCCCGCGCCGCTGTGGGTCGGGCTCTATTGGGTTACCAAGCGCCTGTGGGGACCGGGCTGCGTGTGGTCGCAAAGTTGGCAGGGTTGTTCGCGTTCGGGGTGCTTTTGTACGCATCTTGGTGGGGGAATCCGAACTCTGCGGTGAACATCGCAGAAGATGCCTTTCTGATCTGGTTCTGGGTCGGGATGCAGGTATTGTCGATCCTGATCGGTGACGTCTGGAGGTTGTTCAATCCCTACATCACGATCGTTGAAACCGCTGCTTGGGTGAAAGCACGGCTCCGCACTGCCGAGATATCGCCTAGCGGCAGCGAGCCAGCTCGCATCCGCAGCGAGACAGAGCCCATTGACCGACCGAATGGATCCTTGTGGTTCGCGACCGTAGCGATCGCTGTGTATCTGTGGTACGAACTCGCCTATCACGGTCCTGGTAGCCCGCGATCAATTGCCGTGTTCGTAACCATCTACAGCCTGGTAATGCTCGGTGGCGCCGCGTTCAGGGGTCGGGACTTTGTCCGCAGGGCCGACGGGTTCGCGGTGCTGTTTAACCTGTTTGCGCACATCGCCCCGTTTCTTGCCTCCGAAGGCCGGATACGAGTCCGCTGGCCGCTGTCGGGTTTGTTGGTTCTGCCCAAGATCGCCGCCACTGTCCCGTTCGTTGTGGTTGTGTTGGGTTCAACCACCTTTGATGGGTTCACCCGTAGCCAGTTTTGGTTCGATCTCACAGGAGCAACGACGGGTTGGAGTCGCACTTTCAGCTATACGGTCGGTCTCGCTGTGATCATCGGCCTTGTGGGACTTGCCTACGCCCTGGCGGTGTCGATCATGGCCGCCATCACCGGCGATCAGCCCTCCGAACTCAGCCAAGTCATCGGCCCGACGCTGATACCGATCGCCGCGGCGTATGCCGTCGCTCACTATTTCAGCCTTGGGGTGCTGGAAGGTCAGGGGATGTTCTCAGCGGTGAGCGATCCGTTTGGCCTGGGTTGGGACTTGTTTGGAACCGCGGATAACGCAATCGACTGGACGGTCCTGTCTCCGTCTGTCATTGCCTGGGTGCAGACATCGGCGATAGCGGTCGGCCATGTCATGGCCGTGGCCGCTGCTCACGACTGCGCTGTCGACCGGTACCCGTACCGCACCGCCATACGTTCTCAGTACCCGATGCTGACCCTGATGATCCTTTACACGGTTGTTGGTTTGTTGTTGTTGCTCGGCGGCTGAGAGACTGATTCGCAGGGGTTGGCCTGGCTGATCCTGATGATCCTTTACACGGTCGTCGGTCTGTTGTTGCTGCTCGGCGGCTGAGAGACTGATTCGCAGAGGCTGACTTGGTGGAGACCCGCGACGAACGGTTGTTCAATGACCGGTCGTTTTGATACTGAGACCCTACGGTTGGGATATGGGTCCAGGCGAACAGGCGCTGGTGATAGGTGCTGGCAACACGCACGTGCCCGAAGCCATTGCGGAACGCGCCGACTTGGTAATCGCAGCTGACGGCGGTTTGCACACCGCCCAACGCCAAGGGCTGAAGGTGCATATCGTGGTCGGTGATTTCGATTCGGTGAGTTCGTCGGCACTTGAGCGCGCACGCAGGTCCGGTGCGGAGATTCAACGGCACCGAACCGACAAGGACTACAACGACCTTGAGTTGGCCCTTCAGGTGGCACGCGACCGGGTTCGCCGGGTGCATGTCGTGGTTGATGCAGGCGGGCGCCTTGATCATGCGCTCGCCAATGTGGCGCTGCTTGGATCGCCGACCCTCGCAGCAATAGAAGTCGACGCCACGATCGGCGAAACGCCAGCCTGGGTGATCAGACCGGGGATGCCCAGGCAGCTTCCGCTCGGTGTAGGGGAGCACCTTGGATTGTTGGCGTTGGGTGGGCCAGCACGGCGGGTTTTCACCCGAGGGGTTCGTTATCGTCTACACCGAGAGGATCTGTGGCCGTTTGAGGCGAGGGGAACCGCCAACGAAGTGACTGAGGACTACCCGAAGGTCAGACTTGGTGAAGGGGTCTTGTTGGCGCTCAGCGCGCCCACGCCCACCAACGACCATCGCGGTTCTGTAGCTTGAGGTCGATTCCGAAGCAGGCCGTGAGGTTTGCCTCAGTGAGTGTTTCGGTTATAGACCCCTGGGCCAGGATTCGGCCTTGGGTCATCAACAGCAGGTGCGTGAACGAAGCCGGGATCTCCTCAACGTGATGCGTGACCAGCACAATCGGGGGTGTCGCAGCGTCACGGGCTAGATCATCGAGAGTGCGCAGCAGCGACTCGCGTCCGGCGAGGTCCAAGGCCGCTGTGGGTTCGTCCAACAGGATCAGTCCCGGCTCCGCGAAAAGGGCACGAGCCAACAACACGCGCTGGCGTTCCCCCGACGACAGCGTCACGAACCGACGGTCGGCGAGGTGTCCGATCCCCACCCGATCCAAGGTAACCCGGGCCCGGTCCTCGTCGGAGATGCAGTATTGATGCCACCACGGTTCCAAGGCGGCGTTGATGGCCGTCTTCACCACGTCCACTACTCCCAGCGTCGGGCGCAACATGTCGGCCATCGCCGCGCTGGTCAACCCGATCCGGCTCCGATGCCTACGAACATCGACATGTCCCAGCGTCTCGCCCAGCACCTCCACAGAACCCTTCGAGGGATGAAGCCACATTGACGCAACCCGAATCAAAGTCGTCTTCCCGCAGCCGTTGGGACCGAGAACTACCCAGCGTTGCGAATCGGTAACGCTGAAGTCGATACCGTCGAGCACGGTCGTGTCGCCGATCACACGCGTGACCCCTTTGAGTCGCAAAACCGGCGGCGCATCGCTCATGGCGCGCCCCCGTGCGCTACCCATGAAGTGTGCATTGCGGCGTAGCGACCCCCAGCAGCGAAACGGTCACCGATCAACTCGGTATGGCTGCCCAGCTCGACGATGCGGCCCTTTTCCACCACCGCGATCCGATCGGCTCGCCGTGCCGTGGCAGGTCGATGGGCGATGATGATCGCGGTTCGTCCCCGCAGAACCTCGTCCAGCGCCAATTCCACGCGGGTCTCGGATCTCAGATCGAGATTCGAGGTGGCCTCGTCAAGTATCAGCACCCGGGGACGGGCCACGAATGCCCGAGCCAGCGCAAACAATTGTCGCTCGCCTGCGGACAGGCCCTCCCCGCGTTCATGTACCGCCGCATCAAGCCCACCCAATCGATGCACCAACTCCGCGATCCCGACTACCTCAAGGGCTTCTTGGATCTCGGACTCTTCGGCGTCGGGCCTGCCGAATACGAGGTTTTCGCGCAACGAACCCGCGAACAGGAAAGGTTCCTGAGGTACTACACCAATCTGGGAACGAAGTGAATCAACGGTGACGTTGCGCAGGTCATACCCGTCGACCATGACCGTGCCCTCGTCGGGGTCGTGAAATCGGATCACCAGCTTGGCGATCGTCGATTTACCCGAACCCGTCGTACCGACGAACGCGATGGACTCTCCGGGTTCGATTCTCAGATCAATGTCGTGCAGCACTGGACGGCCGGGCTCGTAGGCGAACGACACCTTGCGAAGTTCGATGTGGCCAATAATTGGTGGCAACTCGAGTGCATCTCGTCGTTGAGGCACATCGGGTTCTGTGGCCAGAAGCTTCCGCAGCTTCACGATCGCAGCGCCGCCTTGCTGATAGGAGTTGTAGAGCTGCACCAACGTCTGCACAGGCGCAAAGAACGACGTGGAGAACAGCACGAAGGCCGCCATCTCACCAACCGTGATCCTTCCCTGTCCCACCATGGTCGCGCCGACTCCCAAGAGAACCGCCTGCGTAACGATTCCGATCATCTCGGCACCGGGCGCGTACACCGAGTTGGCGCGAGAGGTATGAATGTTGGCGTCACGGTGGCGTCCAACCACCTTGCGATGGCGCCGCAAGTTTATGAAGCGTCGGTTGTGCGCCATGATCAGGCGCGCCCCGGCAAGTGACTCCTGAAGATCCGACAGCAGCGCTGCGATCCGGTCCCTGACCCTGAGGTAGCCCAGTGACGACACCCGCCTGAACCACAGCGACAAAATCAGCGTCGGAGGAAGCGCCACCGCCAAGGTGATCGTTGCCAGCAAAGGGTCGTAGTAGTACAACGCCGAGGCGACAACCAGAAGCGTAAACGTCTGGACCAGTAGGTTCACGATGCCTTCTTGGAACAAGACCGCAAGCGCCTCAATGTCTGAAGTCATTCGGGTCAGAAGGACACCAGCTTTTTCTGTGGTGAAGAAACCAACACCTTGACGCTGAAGATGAGAGAACACACGGACGCGAAGCGCCTCACCGAACTGTTCGCCCATCTTGCCTGTGTACGCGACTCGCAACCCACCCAGTAGCGCCGCCAAGACAACCGCGCCCACATAGGCCGAAGCCGCGCCCAGTAGCACGCTCCTGTTACCGGCACGTACCCCGTCATCGATTCCGATTTGGGTGAGAACTGGACCTATCTGCAGTGCCAGCGTCTCAAGGGCTACCAAACCCACCGCGCACAGCAAGCGAAAGCGGTGCGGGTACAAGAAGCGTCGCAGAGTGAACGATCGGCGATCCCAGTCGCCTACGTCCCAGCGAACCGGCTCCACTACGTGATCGGGTTCACGCTCCAAGACGTGCTCCACTTTGTTGAGCAAATCTCCGGGAACCTCCGCGTGCGGCAAGCCAGCGGCTGCGTTGGACTGCACCGAACCCGTCGCACCGCGTTGGCCGCCACCCGGCATGGGGAACATCAAGCCAGTTCCGTTGCGGTGACGAACGGCTCGGGTTGCGGATCGGGATCTGCCAGGATCGCCGCGTAGCGGGGCTCATTGGCCAGCAACTCTTGGTGGGTGCCCGTGGCCGCAACACAACCGTTGTCGATCAACACCACCCGGTCGGCCATGGCGATGGTCGAAAGGCGATGTGCGATGAGGATTGTGGTGCGTGCCACGCGGCGGCGCAGAACAGCTGCGTGTATGCGCTCCTCAACGCCCACATCAATGGCGCTGGTGGCGTCATCGAGGATTAGCACAGCGGGATCGGCCAGCAACGTGCGCGCCAGGGCCAGTCGTTGACGCTGACCTCCCGACAAAGTCAGTCCTCGTTCACCTAACACGGTGTCGGCACCATCGGGCAGCTCCGCCACAAACTGGTCGGCTGAGGCGTCAGAGATTGCCTCCAAGAAAAGACGATTCAGTTCGGCACGGGGCAACTCCGGGCGAGCGAAGGTCACGTTGTCATACACAGAAGCAGCAAAAAGAAAGGGATCGTCCACAGCAGTGGCCGCCACCCGGCGGAGGCTTTGCAATCCGAGAGTTCGCACGTCGTGGCCGTCGACACGCACCGAACCACCTGTGACGTCATAGAAGCGGGGGATGAGACGGGCGATCGTTGACTTGCCGCTTCCGGTGGCACCCACCACAGCGACCGTTTCACCGGCCTGGACCGTGAACGTCAGTTGGTCGAGCACAGGTGGGCCGTCACCGGTGCCATAGGCGAAAGTGACATTGTCGAACTCAACTTCGCCTACCGGGTCGATGAGGTCCACCCGAGCGGGCGGATCGACGATCGAGGGTTCGGTGTCGAGCACCTCAAACACCCTGATCGCTGCTGCGCCGGCTCGTTCCCACTGCATCAGCACAAAGCCGAGCATCCGAAACGGCGTTGCGAGCATGACCACATAGGCACTGAAGGTGACGAGATGCCCGACATCGATGTCGCCTTCGATGGCTTGAAGCCCGCCGTATCCCAGCACCAGCGCCAGTCCGAGACGAGGAAGCGACTCCATGGCTGGCGCGTGTCGGGCACGGGCAACAGCCACCTCGGTACCCGCCCAACGCACCCGGCGCGCAGCTTGCGCCAGCTTCTGGATCTGGCGCTGCTCTTGAGCGAAGGCCTTCACGACCCGGATGCCCTGGATGTTCTCATCGACGATGGTGGCCACGTCGGCCTGACGGGCGGTCATCACCCATGTCAGAGGGAAGATGCGGTAACGCAAACGTAAACCCACCACGAAGACAAAAGGCAGCGGGGCCAGTGCCACCGCGGTCAGCCCAAGGTCAATTAACACCATCAACACCAGCGCAAGTCCCAACAGCACCAACTGCATCGCCACCAACGGTCCAAAAGCGAACAGGAGCTGGATTGAGCGGATATCGGTGTTGGCGCGACTGATGATCTGTCCGGAGTGGGTGCGATCCCAGTAATCGAACGACAATTCTGTGAGTCGCTCGTACATGAGGTTGCGGAGATCGTTTTCGATTCGGTGTGCCGACCCGAACAGGCCGAACCGGTATAGATAACCGAAGCCGAAACGTACCGCTGCAAGAACCGTGAGGGTGATCACAAACGGCGCGATTGCGTCGCCGGTTTCGGTGGCTTCGATCGCTTGGCCCACGGTTGGCGGCACGAGCACCATGGCGGTGATTGCCACGAGCCCAGCCGCAATCGAACCCAGAAAGCTCCATCTCCGAGCGAGAACGATCGGGCGGATCCGTCGCACCCAATGCAGCGAGCGGTCTGGGTCGATTCCGGCGACCGGTGCCTGATAGCGGCTGTCGTCATGTCCGGCACAAACCGTTGAGGTGTTGTCTTGTGGCTCAGCGGCTTCATCTGCACAGTCGTCGCTGTGTTCAGTGGTCATCTCGGAAGTTGAGGTGCTGCTTGTGGCGGCCTCATCTGAACAGTTATCGCTGTGATTTGTGGTCATCTCGGACGTTGAAGTGATGCTCGTGGCGGTTTCATCTGCGCAGTTGTCGCTGTGTTCACCGGTCTTGCGAACAATGGGATTAACCTGGGCACCGCAAACACCGTACGGTGCATTCGCAGAACCGCCCGAACCAAGCTTACGAAATTATGGAGGGCCTGGAATCGAAACAGCCATACGGCTAGCTGCAGCGGTTGCGCTGGTGGCCGCCAACGCCGCCTTTGTCGCCTCGGAGTTCGCTTTGGTGGCGGTTGACCGGGCACGGTTGGATGAGCGGGTCGGGCAGGGCAGTCGGCGCGCCGGACTCGTTCGGCGTCTGCTGCAGCGGCTCTCGTATCACCTCTCGGGTGCACAATTCGGTATCACGGTCACGTCGTTGCTTCTGGGCTTTCTCGCCGAGCCAGTCTTGGCGGCGCTGCTCGATCCCCTGTTGGAGCCACTGTTCGGCACTACGCCCAAGGTGGTGTCGGTTGGTCTGGCACTCGGTGTCGCAACGGTGGTCCAAATGGTGTTCGGCGAACTCATACCCAAAGCCGTGGCCATCAGTCGCCCGTTGGAGACGTCGCTGCTGCTGGCCCGGCCCACCGCAATCTATGGCGTACTCGCTCATCCGATCGTTGCGCTGCTCGACACTATGGCAGCGCGGGTGACAAAGCGTCTGGGGGTAGAACCAAGCGGTGCGCTCGAGTCGAGCCCCGACCGCACAGAACTCGAGCACATCATCAGGTCGTCGGGGGTAGAAGGTACCCTTGATGCGGGCGAGGTGGAGCTGCTGACCCGATCAATTCGTCTCGCCGACAAGTCCGCAGACGACGCTATGGTTCCCCGGGTTCGGGTCGTGTCGATCCCGCATAACTCCACCGTCGACACGCTCGTTGATCTGGCCCGTGCCACCGGATATTCCAGGTTTCCGGTAACAGGGGAAGACCTTGACGACGTCGTCGGGTTCGTCCACGTCAAATCGGTGCACGAGGTGGCGCCCGAGGCGAGAGCCACGGTGGGCGTAACTGATCTGATGGCTCCGGTTCTCGCCGTCCCCGAAGCGCGCGAGCTTGACGGGTTGCTGGTCGATCTGCGCAAGGGAGGCAGCCAGCTCGCCTTGGTTATCGACGAGCACGGTGGCACCGCCGGGATCATCACCCTGGAGGACATACTCGAGGAGATCGTCGGTGAGATCGACGACGAGTACGACCAGACACCGGCCGTGCTCACCCGGGTTGAGGCCAAAGGATCCACAGTGATTCCGGCGTCGTTGCATCCCGATGAGGTCCAGTCCGCAACTGGGTTCGAGATGCCCGAAGGGCCCTACGAGACCGTCGCAGGACTGGTTCTCGACCGGCTTGGCCACATCCCCGAGCCTGGTGAGATGTGCTCAGTGCAGGGTTGGCGTCTCGAGGTCGTCGCCATGGACCGGCTGAGAATCGCGTCGGTGCGCCTGGTGGCACCACCCGAGAAGCTGCCTGAGGGCTCACAGGCGCGGGGTCGCACAGACCCCCGACGAGCAAGCCGAAACCCGACCCATGGTCGTGTCAGTGAGAACTTGGGCCTTGACCAAAGCGCAGACCTTGAAGGGCGTGGCTCATGACTGGCTGGTTTCTGGTTGTGGCAGTGATGTTGGTGATCGCAAATGCGTTCTTCGTTGCGGTCGAGTTCGCGTTGTTAGCCAGCCGCACCACCCGGCTGGAGCCTATGGCCAAGAGCGGCGAAGACGAGCGTTCGGTCGTGGCCTTGGAAGCTGTGCGTGACCTGCAACCTCAACTCGCCGGAGCCCAGCTTGGAATCACCATGGCATCGCTGGGTCTGGGGCATGTGGCCGAACCAGCTGTTGCTCGTGTACTGGAACCCGTAATCGACCGGTTCGTTGATCTGCCGTCGGGAGTGCTGCACACAATCTCGTTGGTCGTTGCGATGTCGATCGTGGTTCTGGCGCACATGGTTCTGGGCGAGATGGTGCCCAAGAACCTCGCGATAGCCCAACCCGAACGTTCGGCGCGCCTGCTGGCACCAATACACCGGGTCTATGTGTCCTTGTTCGGTCCTGTAGTCTGGTCGCTCACCTGGGTAAGCAACGCCGTTGTGAAAGTGTTTGGATGTGAACCTGCCGACGAGCTCAACACTGCGCTCACGGTCAACGAATTCCGCACTCTAATTGAGGGTGCCGCTGAGAAAGGAGAGATTGAGGACGTTGATCATGGTTTGTTGACCGGAGCTCTGGACTTTCGGGCTCGTACCGTTGGATCGATCATGGTGCCCCGGGTGTCAATCGTGTCGTGCCCTCGCTCAACATCGGTGGGTGATCTTGAGGCGTTGGTGGCGGAGTCGGGCCACTCCCGGATACCGATAACGGCGGTGGGTCCCAATGACGTGATCGGGTTTGTGCATTCCAAAGACCTACTCAGGTTCGGCCCCGACGAACGTCAAGGACAGGTTCCGTTGGAGATGATCCGAAGAATGCTGATCGTGTCGCCGGATCGATCGGTTCGCGACTTGATGGTGGACATGCGACGGCTACGCCGCCACGTTGCTCTGGTACGCACAGCCGAGGGTCATCTGCTCGGGATGGTCACCCTTGAAGACGTCCTTGAAGCTCTGGTCGGTGATATCACCGACGAAACCGACGTCACCGCACTTGCCGACACGAGCGAGAACTAAGGACTTGACGTGACCGGTCAGCCATCGCGAGGGTGTGCGGCGACACCCGTTGCGAACTCTGAGTCCTCTGGAGCCCACGCCACTGTTGTGCACGCGTGTCGCAAGGTTGACCCTCCGATGCGTTACCCAGCAGATCTTCGACAAGGTCACAGCCCTTCACCATGAACTCAATGCCACAATGTGACATGGCTAGGTTCGCGTCGGACGCTACGGACAGGTTCCAGGGTCTGCCCCAACTACATCCAATGCGGTGGTCGGCTCATCGGCAGGACGCTACGGGAGTGTTCCAAGGGTCTGCCCCAACTAACTCAGGAACAGGTGACGGCGCGTCAAGAAATCCGGCGGGTCAAGAAAACCGGGCAGGGTCAGGCTCCGACGGCGTGATGACCGCCGTCGATATGGATAATCGATCCCGTAGTCATGGTGAACCAGTCGGTGAACAACGCAACGACGCCAGCGGAAACGGCGGAACTGTCATCAACGTTCCAGCCGAGCGGAGCTCTATCGCTCCAGGTCTCCTCAAAAGAGGCGAAACCCGGGATTGACCTTGCAGCCATGGTGCGCACCGGACCCGCTGCCACCAGGTTGCAGCGAATACCTGCCGGTCCCAGACAACGTGCGAGGTACCTGTTGGCCGACTCCAAAGCGGCTTTGGCCACGCCCATCCAGTTGTAGGCCGGCCATGCCTGAGAGGCATCGAAATCCAAGCCCACGATCGAGCCTCCGCTGGTCATCAACGGCACAACCGCCTCCGCAAGCATCTTCAACGAGTACGACGAGATCTCCAGAGCGATTCGGACGTCGTCCCACTGTGGGGCCATGAAGTCCTCACCCAGACAGATCTCAGGCGCAAAGCCGATGGCGTGCAGAGCCCCGTCGACCCGGTCCCAGTTATCGCCAAGGTTCCGCTGCAGCGATTCGACATGGGTCGGTTCGGTTACGTCAAACTCAAATACAGGGCACTCAACAGGCAGTTTGCGGGCGGTTCGCTCGGTTAAGCGAAGGGCACGACCGGCGCCTGTGAGGACAATCTCGGCACCCTCAAGCTGCGCCAACTTCGCTACGCCGAAAGCGAGCGAGGCATCTGTTAGCACACCGGTGATCACCAGGCGCTTCCCATCGAGTATTCCCATAGATCCTCCATCTGGTCACATCGGCTTAGTGCAGGAACCAGACTTGTTTGGTACCCGGTCTATTCCGATAGATGCTATGTGCTTGCGCCGATACGGTCGCCGAGGTGACGGGTATGGCATTGTACGACACCCGCCGAGGGTCAGTTGTTTCGTTTGACCCCGGGCCGGTCGTCACCATGTATGTATGCGGGATCACACCGTATGACGCCACCCATCTCGGACAGGCTGCCACCTACATCACCTACGACCTGATCCAGCGCCGCCTGATCGATCTCGGACATGAGGTTCGCTATGTACGCAACATCACTGATGTGGACGACGACCTCCTGCGTGCCGCTAGACGAAGGAACGTGCACTACCTGGATCTTGCATTCGGCGAATCGGCGCGATTTGACGACGACATGGAAGCGCTCAATACCTTGCCGCCGTGGCGGGAACCACGCGCGACTGGGGCGATTTCAGAAATCCGCGGAGTGATCGCAGCCATCATCGAGCGTGGTTTGGCCTATGAGATGGACGGCTTCGTGTTCTTCGACACCCGAGCCGATTCCGAATTGGGATCCGCGGGTGGGGCGCACGGCTTCGACGAACGCAGCGACGAACCCGACCATCCAGGTAAACGTGATTCGTTCGATTTTGTGCTGTGGCGTCCGTCGGCTCCCGGCGAACCCGCTTGGGAGTCCCGCTGGGGGCCGGGAAGGCCCGGATGGCATGTCGAGTGCTGCGCGCTGGCGCTGCGCGAATTGGGCGACACTGTCGATCTGCAAGGGGGCGGCACTGATCTGTTCAACCCGCATCATCTCTACGTCGATGCCGGGTGTCGTGCAGTAACCGGGACTCCGTTCGCTCGGCACTGGGTGCATCAGTCGATGGTGCATCTCAACGGGCGCAAGATGTCGAAGTCCGACGGCAACATGGTCTTCGTTCACGACCTACGCAAGCGTGTGCCGGGACCGGTGATTCGTCTTGCCCTGTCGATTCATCACTACCGAAGACCCTGGAACTGGACTGAGGATCTGATCGATGAGGCTGAGGCCCGCTGGCGGGCATGGTCGGCGGCGGGCCCCGGCGAAGCGGGACTTGACGAGGTTCGAGCTGCACTGGACGACGACCTTGACGTTGCTGGGGCGGTCGGCGCTGTCGACCGTCACTGCGCGGTTGGTGAAGGTGTCGGTGAGGCCGCGGCGATGCTTGGCGTCGAACTCGACAGTCGGCGACACCGGTAAGGCTTGTTTCGCCTACGATCCAAGACATTCAGGAGCGGAGATCTCGAATGGCTGAAGCGCCGTACCCGCGAAGCCAGCGGCACCAACCACGACACGGATGGCTTCAGCGCATCGCTGTTGCTTCGGCCAAGCCGGTCTTTGCCGCTCTGTGGCGCATCAATGTGATTGGCAGCGAGAACCTGCCCGAGTCCGGGCCAGCAATTCTCGCCGCAAACCACAACTCTGTCATTGATTCGTTTGTGTTGCCGGTTGTGCTTCAGCGCAGGATTTCCTTCGTCGGCAAAGCCGAGTATCTCCACGACTGGAAAACCCGCACTCTGTTCCCGGCCCTGGGGATGATCCCCATCGACCGCAGCGGCGGCGAGGCCTCTCAACATGCGCTCGAAATCGCCGCAGAGGTTCTCGAGCGCGGCGAACTGTTCGGCATCTACCCCGAAGGAACCCGTTCCCGCACCGGGTTCCTGCACCGAGGCCACACCGGCGCCGCTCGACTAGCGGCGAGCACCGGGGCACCGATCATTCCGGTAGGCCTGCTCGGAACACGCGCAATTCAACCACCCGACGTGGCATTGCCTCGACCATTCCGGCCCGTGGAAATCAGGTTCGGGCGACCCATCGCGCCTGGCGCATCGGGTTCTGTCTCCGATAGCCGGCTGCGTTTGCGTCAGATCACCGACGAGATCATGTACGAAATCAAGACACTCACTGGTCAGCACTACGTTGATGCTTACGCCACCAAAGGCGCTTCAGCGTTGCGGACCAACGCAGACTTCGCTCAAGAACCCGAACGCCTCAGCTCCGCTGCGGTGCTGCGCACAGCCGACCCGAGAGCTTGATCGATCCCTTTGCCCGGCTGGTCATGGCCGCTGAGTCTCGGTTGTAGCGGCAATGCCGAATTCGTTGCCAGCGTCAAGCAGAGCATCGAATAGATACTGCCCAAACGATCTGTCGCAGGCGATCAGGTACGAGCGAGCACCGTTGATGTCGTCGCGGACGATGTCACAGGTGACTGCCGCCACCACTGCTGACATGACCGCTCCGTTCGGTGTCATCTCATCGGCCCAGTCGAGGTCACACACCTTTTCCAGAGCCGACGGCGAAATGGCACCGGTGAGACGGAACAGTGCCCGGGCGTGGGTGTAGTCGATGATGCTCACAAACCCGGACCGGTCAAGCCGGTCGATCACCGCCCGGTTGGCCTCGTCGGATCCCAGCAGCAGCCATTCCCCGGGTGCACGGCCACACACAAGCGTGCCGGTTTCGGCTTTGAAAGCCGCGGCGAACGTCACACCAAGCTCAGCAGCAGCGGGCGCGGTGGAATCTGCTCGTATGAGGGTCTTGGTCATTGATGAAATGTCTCTAAGGGCCAACGCCTCAGGGTGGTTGTTGTGGTGCTGGTCGTTGTCAGCGCGGTCTTTGTCCGAAGTTCGCTGCATCGCCAAGACCGGGCTTTCGAAGTGGCTCGGTCCGGCGTATTCGGTGGCGGGGATGGGGTCAACACACTCAGCCACATAACGAAGTCGTTTTCCGTCCGGATCGAAATGAGCGTGGTGTGCCATCACCGTGGCGGTGATCCGCTGACCGTCCACCGCCACGACCGTGAGTTCGGTGCCTGCGACGGAGGCCTCGGGCTGCAGCTGACCCATGCAGATGGACCGGTTCAACGTGGGCGACATACGTGATGAGGTGATCCGGCCGATGATCTCATCTGTGCCCGCCCGCACAATCTGGCAGGCCTCCTCGGGAACCACTAAGGGGTCGGTTGGTTGAATGGCGACCAGTACCGGAGCGTCGGTTTGCTGCAGGGCCCATGTGAGTTCGGGTTTGCCCGCAAAGTCGTCCTTGTCCAACTTGATGAGATGTCCAAGCCCGGTGGCGGGAGCTTTGGTGAGGCCATCGGTGTCCTGGCCGACGATGAAATGGCCCTTCTCGAGCCGCATTATGCGCTGGGCCTCCAGACCGAAGGGTTGGATCCCAAGATCCTGTCCAGCTTCGAGAAGCGTTTCCCACACGTGCAGGCCGTGGCCAGCGGGAACGTGCAACTCAAATGAGAGCTCCCCGGTGAAGCCAATCCGCCAAATGACACACCCGGATACACCGGCAACCGAACCCAGGCGTACCTGCATGTACCCGAAGGCGTCGGGATCCAAATCAATGGTGGTCAGCCGGCTCAGAAGAGTTCTCGAATTGGGTCCGGCGAGGTTGATGCTGGTGAAGCCGGTGGTCACAGCGGTGATATGGACCTGCCATTCGCGATGCTCGGTTTGTAACCAGTTCTCAGCCCATTCCCACACCGTGGCCGCCCCTGAACTGGTTGTGCTCATCAGATAGTGGTCCTGCGCGAGTCGGCCTGTGACTCCGTCGTCAAGGACAACTCCGTCCTCGGCGCACATCAAGCCGTAGCGCACTGCCCCTACCCGCAGATTGCTCCATCGGTTCACATACAAGCAGCTGAGCAACTTGGCAACGTCAGGGCCTCGCAGATCGAGTTTGCCCAGAGGGGTAACGTCAATGATGCCGACATTTCGACGGGTGTTGAGGACCTCCTCGGCTGGGTTTCCGTAGTGATCAGGCCGAACCCAGCGGCCCGCAAGTATCCGCTGGGCACCGTTGGCCTCGTGCCAGGGGTGAATGGAGGAGACCCGTACCGGTTCGAAGACCCGACCGGCCAAAGCTCCCAAGGTGACCGGAGCAAAAGGAGGACGCCACACCGTGGTGCCGACATCAGCGATCGTTGCGCCCGTTGCCTCGGCCAGTACGGCAACGGTGTTGACTGTCTCCAACTTGCCTTGGGCGGATCCCATCGTTGCTGTGGTGTAGCGCTTCACCAACTCGACTGAGTCATATCCCTCGCCCGCCGCTGCAACCAGATCCTTTGAGCTGACGTCCTCGGAGAAGTCGACGATGCCGTGGGTTGTGGCACGAAACAGTTCCGGGTGATAATCCCGGACAAGCCCGAGACGCTCATCGTCGGGCCAGCAAGGTTGCGCACCTTCCACTCGGCGCGCCCTTGGTGTGCAGGCCTGAATCCGGTGAGCCACGACTCGGGCTCTGGCTGCGGCCAATCGGCCAGTCGCCTGCGCGTGGTCAATCAACTGTTCAGCGTCGCCGTCTCCGATCAGACCTCCGGTCACCAGCACGTTGTCGGGAGGGCACGACGGAAAATAACGCGCCGCACGACGGTCGTAGACCGGCCGATCGCCGGACATATTGATCAATGATGTAGGTGCCGTCCAACCCACCGCGGTGACCAGGAGGTCACAGCCCAGTCGGGTGCCGTCGTGCAATTCGACCCCGGTAACCGACTTTGATCCGCCCAATGCCCGGGTGATACCTCCTGCGTTACGTGCATCCACAACACGAACCACTTCTACGCCAACCCGATCAAGATCCGCCGCAGCGGCGTCGCCGTCGGAGTTGGCGCTGAACACAACCGCGGTGCTGCCGGGCCGCGTCGCGTACATGTTGACGAATCGGCGCACCCCGCCCGAGGTCATGACTCCGGGCTTGTCGTTGCCAGCAAACACATAGGGGCGTTCAATCAGACCTGCGGCGACGACCAGCATCTTCGCACGGGCCTTTACGAGCCGTTCGACTGCGACAGGGTGACTTCGTTGGACGATGGCGATCCAGTTGTCCTCGTAACGGCCCGTTACCGTGGAGTCGGTAAGTACCTTGACACCGGCCTCGGTGACCTGCGCCGCCAACTCCGCGGCTAGCTCGCGTTCGTCGGGGCTGCCCCAAAGCAGGTGGCCCCCAAGCCGGTGATGATGTTCCACCAACAACACATCAGCACCAGCGGCGGCCGCTGCGACAGCGGCCGCCATACCGGCCGGGCCGCCGCCAGCGACAACCACGTCTGGATGGCAGAAACGCTTGTCGTGATATCGGTGAGGTGTACCCAGATCGATCCGGCCTCCGGGGGCGAAGTTGGCCAGCACCTTTTCGTATCTGGGCCAGAGCCAACGCGGCCGCATGAAGGTCTTGTAGTAAAAGCCTGCGGTCAAGAACCGCGAAACGAACCGGTTGGCCGCCTTGACGTCGAAATCGAGCCGGGGCCAGGCGTTCTGCGCCGAAACGGCCATGTTGGCTTCGATCAGGCGATGAGCCGACCGGACATTGGGGTCGTCGTGGACCTGCACCAAAGCGTTGGGATCCCAGTAGTCATTGGTCGAATATCCACGCGGACGGTGGTATTTCATTGAGCGTGAGATCACTCGCACTCCGCTGGCCGTCAACGCCGACGCGATGGTGTCTCCGGCAAAACCTGTCATCGGTTTGTTGTTCCATGTGAACCTAATCGTCTGACTCCGGTCGATCATCTCACCGTCTTGGGGAGGTAGCCGGCTCACCCAACACCACCTGTGTTGTTTCCTGCTGTTTTGTTTCCCGGCAGCGGCGGATCGGCAAACACGTTGGTGGTGGTATCACGTTCGAGCACGAAGTAGCGACGGCACCCTGATCGGCAGTACCAGGTCTCCCGCAAAGCACCAGCCGGGTTGGCTCTGGTGTAGAGGTATGTGCGCCACTGTTCGGGGGTGGCGGTAGCGCTGTTCGGTCGGGGAGTGACCTCCCCGACATAGTGCATGTCCGAGGTGTTTCTCGGCCCGCAGTTCGGGCATGGAACCAACAGCATCTACGTTCCTTTCCTGGACAACCACACGCTGAGCCGCATTAGTGCCCCACCGCAGCGGCACCCTTTTCGCCTACGAGTGCACCGTCAGCGAAGCGGGATAAACAAAAGGGGGCGATCAGGTCCGGGGTTTTTCCCGTGGCCACCGCTTGGGCCATCTGCTCGCCGGAGACCGGACCTGCTTTGAATCCGTAGGTGCCCCAGCCCACATCGCACAAGAACCCGTCGACATCGGTGAACCCCATGACTGGCGAGTAGTCCGGTGTCATGTCGCAAAGACCCGACCATTGTCGAAGCAGTCGCATACGTGAGATTCCCGGCATCAGCTCAAGCACATGGCCAGCGAGTTCCTCGGTGAACTCGAGCGAGCCTCCGAGGTTGTAGTTGTTGTAAGGGTCTACCGAGGCTCCGAAAACGAGCTCTCCTCGGTCGGTTTGGCTCACGTAGACATGCAGTGAACCCGACACCACTACCGTGGGCAGGAAAGTCTTGACCGGCTCGGTTACGGCGGCTTGCAGCGGGCGGGTGCTTATCGGCAGTCTCACGCCCGCCATGTCGGCGATAAGCGACGCCCAGCCTGCGGTGCAGTTGATCACGATCGGAGTGGAGATATAGCCGCGGTTGGTGCGAACCCCGGCGACTCTGCCACCGGCGCCCTTCCCGTCGGGCTGCTCACCGCCTGTAACCTCAATGTCGAGAACCTCGGTTCGTTGGTGCATTTCAACGCCAAGATGATCCGCGGCGCGGGCATATCCCCACACAACGGCATCGTGGCGGACAATGCCGCCGGGAGGGTGATACAACGCCCCGAGGATCGGAAAGCGTGGTTGATCCGAGGTGTCAAGGCTCGGGGCCAGCTTCGTGATCTCTTCTGGTCCGATCACCGCCGAATCAACCCCGCACAACTTGTTGACCTCGGAACGCCAGCGCATGGTTCGCACCGCAGAGTCGGTGTGGGCGAGGGTCAAATGGCCCCTTCGGGAGAACATGACGTTCATGTTCAGGTCCAGGGCCATGCGGTTGTAGAGCTCCAACGAACGGTCGTAGAAGGCCACGCCTTCGGGAGTGAGGTAGTTGGATCGAATGATTGCCGTGTTGCGGCCGGACCCGCCACTGCCGAGATAGGCCTTGTCGAGTACCGCAACGTTGGTGATGCCATGGTCGGCGGCGAGGTAGTAGGCCGTCGCCAACCCGTGGACTCCGCCACCGATCACCACTGCGTCGTAAGCCGCGCCAAGTTCAACGGTGCGCCACACCCGTGGCCATCCCCGGTTGGCGGCACCCCTGCCGATCAGCGTCCAAGCGCCGTATCGGGGAGGTCGCCGCTTCGCTTTCGGCATTTTGTTGAGGTTCACCTTCCTCGGGTTCAACTTCATCGGTTTGATCCCATTATCAACCTCATCGTCGGGTTGGCACCTTCAACGAGCTTGACTCTAGGACATGGTGGTTGTGTAGATAAGGATCAATATCAGCAGTATTGATACCTATTAGGTATGATTTGGTTAGGTATGATCTTGCTGTTGTCCATCTCATGGGTTGGATCATGAACCTGAACCAGGTCGGCTGCTTCGTGGCCGTGGCTGAGGAATTGCACTTCGGTCGGGCGGCGGAGAAGCTTCACTTGGCACAGCCTCCTGTGAGTCGTCAGGTGCGTCGGCTTGAGGCGGAACTGGGTTTGGATCTCTTCGATCGCACCACCCGTCGGGTCGGCCTAACAGACGCTGGCAAGTTGTTGTATCCCGAGGCCAAAGAGCTGTTGACTCAAAGCGCCGCCCTGCGGCGACGAGCGGCCCAGATCCGATCGGGCGACGGAGGGGTGCTGCGACTTGGGTTCGTGGACTCGTCCAGCTACGACGTGTTGCCAACACTTTTGCGTGCCCATAGCGATCGTTGGCCAGCAGTCACATATGAACTTACGACCATGTCCTCGGACCACCAGGCCGCCGCTTTATCTGAGGGAGAAATCGACGTTGGCCTGGCCAGGACGGCGGGAACGCATGACGTGGACGCCACCGCCATCGTCGAGGAACCACTGCTGCTCGCCGTGGGTGACGATCATCGCCTCGGTAACTGTGAAACTGCATCGCTGCGTTGTGTCGTTGGGGATCGGTTCATCGGCTTCGACAGAACCCTGTCACCGAGCCTGCACCGCGAACTCAAGGGGTGGTTGTGGTCAAACGGGATTACCTACGATCCAATCATTGAAGCGGCCGAGTACACGACCATTCTCGGATTGGTGGCGGCGGGCCGTGGTATAGCCATCGTCCCGTCGGGGGTGACGGGTTTCCGACACGGCCGGCTTCGTTATGTCGGCATTGACGATGCCGAAGCAAGCACTACGTTGATGCTGCTCACCCGACCTTCGGAGCGGTCACCTCAGGTATTGCGATTCATCCGGTTGGTCCAAGAACTTTTCACAGTTGCAACGAGACTTTCTTGATGACGGACACATCGGCACACAAGACTCATCTCTTTCCAACCAACCGGGGTGGCCCCCGTGGATGAACCGGACATCCCAACAGGTGTTCGTGGTGCCAATGAGCCACGACCCTTGCTCGCAAAAGAAGTCGTCTTTCTCGCCGTTGGGGAGAGGGTGAAGGAATTACGTCAGGGATTGGGCATGACCATGGCCAGGTTCTCGGAGCGTGCGGGGATCTCGGTAGGCATGATGTCGAAGATCGAACATGGCCAAACGGCCCCAAGCCTCGGCACCCTTGTTCGTCTTGCCAACGCTGCCACCGTGCCGCTCACCGCACTGTTTCGTGGTCTTGATGAGGAACACGACATCGTCATCGTTCGAGAGGGGGAGGGAACCGAGATCGTGCATGAAGGCAGTGGTCCGGGGCGGCTCTATCAGGACCTCGGAAGCCTTCGGGGGCCGACCCGGATCATCGAACCCATGCTTACAACGCTCACCGAGCGCGGCGAGACGTTCCCCCTTTATCAGCACCCAGGCGTTGAGTTCATTCACATGCTCGAGGGATCAATGGAGTACGGCTACGGTGCCGGTCGTCACATCCTCAACGTCGGTGACACAATGCAAATACACGGCGAGGTGGCCCACGGTCCCACGGAGATACTCAATCCCCCTGTGTGCTTTCTGTCGATCAAGGTCTATCCGCCACCGGGGGATTGATCGGCTGTTGTGGGGTTGTCGGTGTTGACCGGTGGCCGGTTTTGTGGGTGTGTGTTTGCTGCCGCCGGGGGGATTGACCGGCTGTCGTGGGGTTGTTGGTGTTGACCGGTGGCCGGTTTTGTGGGTGTGTGTTTGCTGCCGCCGGGGGGATTGACCGGCTGTCGTGGGGTTGTTGGTGTTGACCGGTGGCCGGTCCAGTGGGTGTGTGTTTTCTGCCGCCGGGGGGATTGACCGGCTGTCGTGGGGTTGTTGGTTGTTGATCGGCTGTCGTGGGGTTGTTGGTTGTTGAACGGCTTGTGTTGGGTTGTCGGTTGCTGATCGGTCTGGTGGGTGTGTGTTTTCTGCCGCCGGGGGGATTGACCGGCTGTCGTGTTGGTTGTTGGCCGGTTTTGTGGGTGTGTGTTTTTCTGCCCCCCCCCCCGGGGGGGGGGGGGATTGGTTGGTGGTGTGGTTAAGTTGTTGGTTGTTGGCTGGCTGTGTTGGTTGTTGGCCGGTTTAGTGGGTGTGTGTGTCTTGCTGCCGCCCGGGGGGATTGGTTGGTGGTGTGGTTAAGTTGTTGGTTGTTGGCTGGCTGTGTTGGTTGTTGGCCGGTTTAGTGGGTGTGTGTGTCTTGCTGCCGCCCGGGGGGATTGGTTGGTGGTGTGGTTGGGTTGTTGGTTGTTGGCTGGCTGTCGTGGGGTTGTGGCCCGTTTATTGGGTGTGTGTTTTCTGCCTCCGGGACCGGGCAGCGGAGAACCTTGATCAGCACGAGAGCTGTATTGGCGCTAGAGTGCGAGCCGATCGAGCAACACCACGAGACGATTCGGATCACCGATTCTCGGAGGTTCCCCCATGGGATTGATGATCCTGGCCGAAGCGGAGCAGAGCGTTGTCCTGCTGGTACTTCTGGTGGCTACGTTGGGTCTGACCTTTTGGGAGGCCCGCAGCCGAGGGCTCGATTGGCAAAGGACAGCGTGGTGGATGCTGCTGGTGTTGCTGACCCATGTGATCGGATATTTGGCCCTTCTGGGCTGGGGCGCGTACCGAAAATCTAGGAATCTGGATTGATCCGGCGGCCCATCAACCCGGCCCGTGTGTGGCTCCTGGCTGTGGGTGTGGCGGTGTTGGTGATCGGTGGGGCGACTGGCCTGCTCAGGAGTTGCAGCGGTGTTGACGTTGACGCCGACGAAGCAGTGGAGATAGCTAGGCCCCACATCAACTTCGAACCTACCGACACTAACGTCCGCATGGTCCGCCAGGGCTTCCCGGGGCGTCCCACATGGGCGGTGGTGTTCTCAATTCCGGACCCGTCGGACCCTACGAAGTTCAGCCGTCTGACCGCGGTTCGTGTGGACGGACGCACCGGGCAGGTCATTCAGGTGGAGGATCGAGGAGACGAACCCGACTGAGCTGGTCAAGACCCGTCGGACCCCTCGAAGTTCAGCCGTCTGACCGCGGTTCGTGTGGACGGACGCACCGGGCAGGTCATCCAGGTGGAGGACCAAGAAAACGAAACCGACTGATCTGGTCAAGACCCGTCGCAACTACAGAGAGGAAAATGGTTTTCCTGGAAGTACTTGAACCGCAAGCGGGCGAAGTGTACGCTGAAGCGCCACGAAAGGTCGTTGATCGCTAGGTCTGCGGCACTTCCGGCTCGGGGGGCGCAATCGGCGAACCTTGACATCAAGTAAGGCAAAGTGAGGCGCCGATGGCCAGTGATCTTGAGCGGTTCGTAGCCGAGGAAGGACGCGAAGAGCAGATTCGGGAGGTGGAAGCCCGGATCGAGGCAGACAACATTCGTTACTTGTACTGCCAGTTCGTGTCGGTTACTGGGCGGATCATGGGCAAAGGAATCCCAGCCAAGCACTTCGCAATGATCGCCCGAAAGGGTTTTCAACTCGTCTACGGATCCACCGCCAATTTGTTCATCGATCGTCATGGCGACTACATCGGCTATGGCCCCGAGGCTCGCGAATTAGTCGGCCTCGCTGAGCCTGAGACATTCATGCCGTTGCCATGGGACCCGAAAACGGCCCGTGTCTTTTGCACGCTCTTTCGAGGTCGCGAAGAGGAAGCTGATGCGGGAGCGTTTCTCACATCGGACTGTCGAGGCAACCTGCGCCGCATACATGACGAGTTTGAGGCTAAGCACGGCTTGCATCTACGAGCTGGCTGCGAGCCGGAGATGATGTGGCTCAAGGCTGACGCCAATGGCAAGCCCACCGTTGAGGGCATGACCAAACCCAACTGCTACCACATTGATCAGTTCGCCGAACTCCAGCCGCTCATCCACAAGGTGATTGAGTATTGCGAGGCAATGGGGCTCGACATGGTGCAAGGCGACCACGAGGATGCTCCAGGCCAGCTCGAATTGAACTTCAACTTCGATCGGGCCGAGCTGACTGCCGACCGACTCACGACCTATCGTCAGGTCTGCAAGCAGGTGGGTCGCGAACTCGGGGCATTCCCTTGCTTCATGTCCAAACCATTCATGGGGGTCTCAGCCAACGGGTGCCACCACAACATCTCGCTTTGGGAGGGTGATAGCAACAGGTTCCTGCCCGAGGGCGACGATCCGCAGCTACCCGGGCCGGTGGGCATGAAAGCGATTGGTGGCATCCTCGAACACGTCCGCGCCCTTACCTGCATTACGTCGCCGACGGTCAACTCTTATCGCCGTTTATGGGACACGGGTTTCTGGGCCCCTGTCTATGCCGACTGGGGGTTCCAGAACCGAACGACGGCCTTGCGGGTCAGCGCCCCCGGCAGGTTTGAGTACCGCTCGGTGGATTCCACAGTGAATCCCTACCTCTCGCTAGCAGCCCTGCTCAAAGCCATGGATGACGGCCTGGATCGCAACCTAGATCCGGGCATGCCCGAGGAACGCAACATCTATGAGGCCATCGCCGCAGACAAGAAGGTTGAGAAGGTGCCGTTGAGTCTCGGAGAAGCCCTCGACGCACTGCGCTCAGATGAGGTGGTGCGCAATGCCATGCCGGGCGAGATGTGGACCGTCTTTGAGCACTACAAGCGTGATGAATGGGAACGTTTTTTGGCAACCGTCACCGATTGGGACGTTCAGGAGTACCTGGACATCCTGCCATGAGTGGTCAGGCACGGTTCCGAAGCGTTTTGGCGTTGAACCGCAGGTCCTGCGCGGTCTGGGGATCAGCTATGGGCCGGGCACGGTTCCGAAGCGTTTTGGCCTTGAACAACGATTTCACGCTTGAACGTATTGGTCTGTGCCGGGCACGGTTCCGGAGCGTTTTGGCGTTGAACCGCAGGTCCTGCGCGGTCTGGGGATCAGCTATGGGCCGGGCACGGTTCCGAAGCGATCCAACCCGAAACGACAGGAGTCAACCATGTGTGGCATAGCTGGCATCGTTCACAGAGACGGCCCAGCGGACCTGGGGGCTGAGTTGACCCGGATGCTTCAGGCGATGAAGCATCGCGGGCCCGACTCCACCGGTTTCGCCCTCTACGGCCCCGCCGACGACTTGGTCGTGATCCGGTTCGTGCTGGCCGAACCCAACGAGGCCATGGGGTTGGGATTCGAGGATCGCCTGGAACGCTCTCGGACCGAGATTGAATCCCGGCTGGCCAAAATCGGCGCAGATGTGGCCACTATGGTCGGCCAGACCGGGTATGCCTTCAGGGCCACGGTGCGTTACAGCGGAGAGCTGAAGCCCCTAGCGGACTACCTCGAGGATGTACCTGGCTGCGAGGTGCTCTCGTTGGGGAACTCGTTGGAAATCGTGAAGGATCTCGGCGACGCGCAGATGGTAGGCGAGCAGTATCAGCTCGGAGGGTTCATCGGTACACATGGCATAGGTCACGTTCGTATGGCAACCGAATCCGATGTTGATCTGTCCAGCGCCCATCCATACTGGGCGTATCCATTCGCTGATGTGGCCGTGGTCCACAACGGCCAACTCACCAACTACCACCAATGGCGTCGACGCCTTGAGCGTAGCGGCCATCGGTTCCAGTCCGAATGTGACTCCGAGATCATCGCCGTGTATCTAGCCGAGCGTATGGACGCAGGTTTGTCATTGGAGACGGCCATGAAAACCAGCCTTGATGAATTCGACGGTGTGTTCACCTACTTGGCGGTAACCAGATCAGAGTTGGGAGTCGCCAAGGACGAGATGGCGGCCAAACCGTTGGTGCTTTTTGAATCAGACGACTTGGTGGTGGTCGCCACCGAGGAGATCTCCATACGTGCTCTGATCGGCCGGGAGGTCATAACCCGTGATCCGGCCGAGCGTGAGGTGTTGGTATGGCAGGTGTGACCTCTGGGACCGGCAGCGGCGTTGCCTACGACGCACGAGGCCTGGCGGAACCTCATGCAGTCGCTCCGCACACCGCCGAGATCGACGGCGACAGAGCCGTCATTAACGCCACCGACCTCACTACCCGTCAAATCAATCTTGAGTTACGTCGGCTTGTGTACTCCGAGAAGATAGCCAATGTCTGCATCTTCAACCCAGGCTCCAAGCACTCTTTGGCTGTCGGTATCCTGAGTCGCTGCAGGATCACTTTTGAGGGTTCGCCTGGCTGGTATGCATGTGGGCTGATTGATGGACCCGAAGTCCACATAGACGGCCGGGTCGGCTGGTCGTGCGCGGAGAACATGATGTCGGGCAGCGTGGTTATCGAACGCAGCGCCGGTTCGCTAACCGGAGCGGCTCTGCGAGGCGGAGACCTAGTCGTCAAAGGTGACGTTGGAGCCAGAACCGGAATCGATCAGAAGGGCGGCACCATCATCGTTACCGGTTCGGCTGGGATTAACACGGGATTCATGATGCAAAGGGGCCGTCAGATCATTTGTGGAGACGCTGGCCATGGGCTGGGCGACTCAATGTACGACGGCACCATCTATGTGGGCGGTTCGGTGGCGTCGCTGGGAATCGACTGCGTGCCTGGGGAACTAACCGATGCGGACACCGAGGCTCTGGAACGAAAGTTTCGGATCTACGGTTTGGGTGCACCACCGGAACTGCAGAAGTTCGTCTGCGGAAAACAGCTCCACAACTACGACAACCTTGAGCCGTCCGAACGCAGGCTCGTGATTTGAGAGGCGACCGATGAACGAACACGATGGCGAACCGGGGCAGGGTTCAGCCGCTGCTTCGGTGGTCAATGCTCAAACCGATCGGCTCGGTCAGAGCCGGATATTCACCCCGACCGTCATCAATGACATACATGTCAAATCCGAGTTGGGCCGCTATCGGATGCGGGGCTTTTCGCTTTTCAAGAAAATCCCCCACTGGGATGAGCTCGTCTTTTTGCCCGGCACCCTTACCAGGTTCGTCATTGAGGGCTACCGCGAAAAGTGTGAGACCAAGACTGTGCTGGGCTCGCGGTTTGCATCTAAGCCGCTGGAACTGGACATTCCCGTTTACATCACCGGTATGAGCTTCGGAGCGTTGTCAATCGAAGCGAAGATGGCCCTTGCCAAGGGGGCTTCGATGGCTGGTACGGCCACATGCTCAGGTGAGGGGGGCATGATCCCGCCTGAGCGGGACCTGTCCACCAAATGGTTTTATCAGATCATCCAGAGCCGTTATGGATTCAACCCGCATCACCTGATGCTGGCTGACGCGGTGGAGTTTTTCATCGGTCAGGGCTGCAAGGTCGGCCTCGGCGGACATCTCATGGGCCAGAAAGTCACCGAGCAGGTGGCCGAAATGCGATCGCTGCCTGCCGGGATCGATCAGCGTTCACCGGCTCGGCATCCGGACTGGCTAGGTCCCGATGATCTCTCTCTGAAGATCCAGGAAGTACGCGAGGCCACCGACTATCAGGTACCGATCCAACTCAAGCTGGGTGCCGCCCGGGTATACGACGATGTTCGCATGGCTGCCAAGTGCGGCCCCGACTCGATCTATCTGGACGGGGCCGAAGGCAGCACGGGTGCCGGGCCGCACCTGGCAACCGAGGAGACCGGAATCCCCTTGATGGCAGCGATCCCCGAGGCCCGACGTGCCCTTGAGGACGTAGGGCTGGCCGACGACATTGACCTAGTCGTCGCCGGAGGGATTCGCAACGGTGGTGATGTGGCCAAATGCCTCGCCCTTGGAGCTGACGCGGTGGCCATCGGCACGGCTGCGTTGATGGCACTCAACTGCAACAAGGAGATCCCCGGCGTTACCGATTATGAAGGCACTGTTGGTGTGCCAGCCGGTGAGTGCTACCACTGTCACACCGGGCGTTGTCCTGTGGGGGTCGCGACCCAAGACGTGGAACTGCGCAAGCGACTCAATGTCGACGAGGCGGCCCTGCGAGTTTACAACTTCCTGATTACCTTAACCATGGAGGTGCAGATGCTGGCTCGTGCCTGCGGCAAGACCGATGTCCACTCCCTGGAACCGGAGGATCTTGCTGCGCTCACCTACGAAGCTTCCGCCATGGCCAAAGTCCCGCTCGCAGGCAGCGACTACATCCCGGGCGTCACCGAACAAACAGCGTTGGAGGAGATGCGTCGCTTAATGGCCAGGCAAGCAGCGGTTACCGGGATCTGAGCCGAGCACCTCATCCGCCGGGACTACCACCCACCCGGTCTTGAGGGGCTGGACACCTCGACCGTCGCATCAACACCATCATCCATGCCGAGTACTCCGGACAACTTGTCCGCCGACCACAGGATCCATATGACCATGTCCGATAGACAAACCGACACCGGTACCCGTTCCGTTGCCATTGATGCCGAACAGTTGGCAGGCAAGCGGTTCGCGTACCAAAGCGACATGTCCTTGGTCGAATCAATTGATCTACTTTCGGTGACCCCCGGCGAGGACATCAACTGGCTTGAGGACATTGAGTTGGCCGAGGAGGACGGGGTTCCAGCGGTGTTCGACAGGTACTCCAATTCGTTCATCAAGATCTACTTTGACATCCCAGCGGGGCGCGAGAACGAGTTGGCTCGCAAGGTCCTGATGAAGCACCTCTTGGAGGGCAACTCCTATGGCGTTGTATTGAAACAGACCCACTGCAAGTTCCCGCAGCCCGCCTTTGGGCCCTGGGTCCAAGGGTCCCCCGTGGTAGGTGCCGACTGGAAGCGACCTGTGCTCGAAGGTTGGGAATCTCCTGCGTCGCATTGACGCCCGAAGATCGAAAGAAGGAACCATGCCCCGCCTCTGCGCTGCCCGGTACGTAATTATTGGAGCGGGCATACACGGACTCTCCACCGCTTGGCACCTCGCCCGGGAACTCACTGCGACCGGTATCGGCACCGGATCAGACATCGTCATCGTTGACAAGACAGGTATCGGTGCAGGTGCTTCGGGTATTGCCTGCGGTGTTATCCGCAACAACTACTTCCAGCCAGCGATGCGGAAGTTGATGGCGCATTCGGTGTCGGTATGGGAAAGCGATCCTGTGGCGTTCTCCTATCACCCTGTTGGATATCTGCAGATCAGCCATGAAGCGATGCGCAACGATGTGGCATCCATCCATGAACAACAACAAGCCATCAGCTATCCCTCAACGTTCGTTGAGGGTGCAGCCGAGTCGATGGCCTACATGCGATCGATCTTCGCCGATTGGCAGGCTCGAGGTATCACCTCGGTGCTGCACGAAAAGCGTGGCGGTTACGCCAACAACACGGCCTCGTTGAAAGGACTTTGGGCAAAGGCCGAGGCTGCAGGTGTCCGCCTCATTACCGGTGTATGTCATGTTGGATTCGAGTGTGATGCATCCGGGTCGGTAACGGCTGTGCTGACCGATCATGGGCGGATCCCGTGTGAGCAGGTAGTTGTTGCTACAGGGCCCTGGATACAGAGCCAGTGGGCGATGCTTGACCTGCCGCCCGTTACCGGCGTGCTGGGCGAGGACGGGCACCTTCACGACGTGGCAACCTGGACCTACTGGGCTCTTCAGGAGGGCACACTCAAGGTGGATCCCGGATATCTCGTCGATAACGATGGCAAATTTGCGCCGGTAGTGCACATAGACACCGACGTTGCGCTTTATGACGAGCATGGGCTGGTGACCGAAGGCCCATGGGGTATCTACTACAAGCCGGATTTCAACTTCGGAGGAGTTCAAGGTGGCTACATGCCCTACAAGGTGAACAAGCCCAGCCATGAGGTGGCCGTCGATCCCTATGGTCCCGAATCGCCGGACTTCGTCGTGGGAGCGGAATTCCACCGTAGTTGGACCGCGGCTTTGGCTTTCTGCCAGAAACGGTTCGAGGGCAAGAGCCATCTCATGAGCAGCGAACCCTCTGGGGGCATCGGCAGCTTCACACCCGACAGCTTCCCGGTTTTCGACGTGTTCGCCGAAAACGTGTACTTCATCGCCGACTCCAACCATGGCTATAAGATGATCGGGGTCGGGGCACTCGTTGCCAAAGAACTCCTAGGTCGCCCACAGAGCCTGCTGCAACCTTTCCGTTATGGCCGTTTCGCAGCTGGCAGGCTACACCCGGTCTCCAACAGTCCCTATCCGTGGAGTTGACCCCTTCCGTTGTAACTGGTCGCTGTTCCTGCGGAGCGGTCCGTTTCGTACTTGCTGGCTCGTTACGCCCGGTTGTCAACTGTCACTGTCTGCGTTGCCGACGCTGGACAGGTCACTTCATGGCGGCAACCAACACCGAGGCGGTTGATCTCACTATTGGAGCTGGCCAAGATCGGTTGAGATGGTGGACACCAGCCGAGGAACCCACGGTCGCTTACGGGTTCTGTTCGGCCTGCGGATCGAGCCTGTTCTGGCGATCCCACCTCAAAGCCGACCACTTGGCCGTAGCGGCGGGAACCCTGGATCCGCCAACCGGTTTGAGCACTGAGGCAGCAATCTTCACCGACGACGCCGGTGACTATCACCGTCTCGATGGCGATCTTTCCAGCCACGCCCACGAAGGCCCCTACCACGTCGGGTAGCTCGAACCTAGGCCTATGCGGGAACTAACAAAACAAGCCCACGAAGGCCCGTACTCCGTCGGGTAGTTAGCACGAAGTTGCTCAATGTGGGTAAGGATTTGGGCCCGCGAAGGCCCTTACCCCGTCGGGTAGTTAGCACTTGTCGTCAAGACCACAACCGCGATACCCACAACGACTCTTACCGGGGTCGGGTAGCTGGGTTCTGGTTGTCATAACCGTTGGGGGGTGGTTGGCCTTTCCGCGGGGGCCTTTGGAGGCTCTTCCCCCGTCGAGTGACCAGGCTGACATCGAACTGTGGTAGGGCTTGGATCAGGCGCGGGCTCCGGGACCGTAGGCGCAGAACATCAGATCGTCGTCGTCGAAACGGCTTGGGCGTAGGGCATGCATGTTGAAGGCGGGCTCATCCCCCAGGATCGTCGCAGCAACAACCTCGCCCACCGTCGGTGACAGCTTGAGCCCATGACCGGAGAATCCCAGGGCCAAGAACAATCCGCCAACCCCCGGCGCCCAGCCGATCACGGGATGATAGTCCGGTGTCACGTCATAGGCCCCGCTAATGTGATCAACCGTTGTTGTTGTCATAGTTGGCATCCTGACGGCGAAGGCCCGGTCCAGCCGGTGCTGATGTGCTCGGCGATCATCGTCGTGGCAGGCAGCCAACGGATCGCGAACCAAAGGCATAATCCTGGGGTAGGCCACAGCCACGACCCGCCTGCCCATATCGGGACGGATTACAAGGTTGGAATTGCCATCGGTGACACAGCAGTGCAGCTGTGGCTCACCCGCCGCGAGTTGCAAAGTGGCCATGTCAAGTCGGCGGCGTTGCACGGGAACCGTAACACCGACCGGATCGAGCAGATCACGTCCCCATGCGCCCGTGGCTGTGACCACCACATCGGCGTCAATGTCACCGGCGGTGGTCGACACTCCGCGCACCTCGTTGCCATTGACCCGGATCCCGGTCACCTCGATTCCTGTGACGAGGACGCCATCGTGGGCCTGGGCTGCTGTCAACCAGCTCAGCACCATCCGGGTCACGTCGATGTAGCCACCGTCGGGTTCGTAAGCACCACCAGCGAGATCCGCGGTAACCAGCAGCGGTTCTATGGCGGCGATTTCATCGGCATCCACGAACCGGGTATCCACACCGCAGCTTTGCCCCAAGGCCACGTTGCGACGCAAAGCATCTAGTTGATCCTCGATGACCAACAAGAGATAACCGAGGCGAGCGTAGCCAGGGTCGCCGAACCCCACCTCCTCGGACCAGTTGCGGATCACCTCAAATCCACGTCCGGCCATTCCGACAAGTAACTCGTTGGAGTAATGCTGGCGAATCTGACCAAATGTCCTGCCCGAGATCCCGCCAACCGGCGGACGAGAGTCAACGACGAGCACTCGAGCATCGGATCTTGAGGCCAACCCGAAGGCGATGCTCGCCCCCATCACACCCGCTCCCACGACGACGATGTCGGCGCCAGAAGGCGGTTGCCCCATTCCCGCTCGCAGGGTCAGGTGGAAGCGGCCAGGAAGGACTCCTGCGAGTCGTCCATGGCCCGAGCCCATGGGGTGTGGTGCATCGGAGCGACGGTACCGGTGACAGGGGAGGTGTGGTTGTGATCCCGGTAGGCGATGATGGATTGTTTCTTGTGCTTCTTCCAGTCGTGGAACATCCGGTTGACTAACGGCGTATTGAAGTCCGGATAGTCGGTTTGGTCCACCAGGTCCTGCGTGTAGTCACCTTGGAAATCGATCGCCTGGAAGTCATCTTCAATGGCGTCTTCTGCGGCTTGTCTCTCGGCGATCCATCGGGCCTGCTCATCGGCGTCAGGCAATTGGATGCGACCCAGGATCACGTCACGGGCATACCAGGCCTGGGCGTCAAACATGTTGAAGGTGTACCACTGGTCCTGCATACCCAGGTAGAACACACGGTTTTCGGGTTGCAACACCACACCGCGATACAGCATCGACGTGGCTAGCCGGTTGGTGGTCAACAGTCGGAGTTCGTCATCCATGAACGGGAAGTGGTGTTTGTAGCCGGTACAGGAGATGATGGCGTCAACCTCAGCGGAGGTTCCGTCGGCGAATGTCACTGTGCGGCCCCGCACCCGGGTCAAGATGGGCTTTTCTGATATCCCGTCGGGCCAGTCGAATCCCATCGGACCGCTACGTGATGAGCAGATCACAGACCGCGATCCGTACTTCCAGCACTGTGTAGCAATGTCTTCAGCTGAGTAACTCGATCCGATCACCAACACGTTGAGGTCCTTGAACTGCACGGCGTCACGGAAGTCATGAGCGTGCAGCAGCATTCCGCCGAAGGTCTCGTAGTCAAAAAAGAAGGGCATGTTCGGTGTGGAGAAGTGTCCGCTGGCCACAACCACATAGTCGAAGTCCTCAGTTACCGCGGAGTCGGTGTCGTGGTTGTTCACCCTCAGCGTGAACCGACCCGGATCCGTGGAACGGCTCACGTTGCGTACCGAGTGGTTGAAACGGATGAAACGACGGATACCGCTGCGCTTGGCCCGGCCGACGATGTAGTCAAACAACACCTCCCGCGGTGGAAATGAACCCAACGGTTTCCCGAAGTGTTCGTCAAAGCTGTAGTCGGCGAACTCAAGACACTCCTTGGGGCCGTTCGACCACAGATAGCGATACATGCTGCCGTGGCAGGGGTCACCGTGCTCGTCAAGCCCGACCCGCCAGGTGTAGTTCCACAGTCCGCCCCAGTTGGTCTGCTTTTCGAAACAGACCAACTCTATGTCGTTCGCCGATTCGGTCTTGTCACTGGCAAATGCGTGTAGCTGGGCCAGCCCGCTTGGTCCCGCCCCGATGATGGCTACTCGTGTCATGTTGAAATCGCCTGTGTCCCTCTTTGTGGTTGGTCGCCTGGATGCTGCATGTGCATGGCCATGATCTTGTTTGCCATCGGATCGTCATTCATCCCGATAACGACAAGACCCTAGCGCAGTCTGCGCTGGCGTTGGAATATGCGCTCAGTGCCCCAATTGACGTCAACTTATGTCATAATCCTTAGGTCAATAGCCTCGCTAGCTCAGGTCGCGAACACGTTTCTTTTCGGGATCGTAAAACGGAAAACGCACCACGGTTGCGGGTATTCGTTTTTGGTGACCGTCGATCTTGCCGACCTCAATCTTGGTACCGATTTCTGCGTAGTCCACAACTACTCGACACAATGCGATGTTCTTGCGCAGGGTTGGCGAGATGGTTCCGCTTGTGATACTGCCCACTCGGGCTCTGCCCACATAGACACCGTCGCCGATTGAACCAGGCTCTGCACCTTCGAGTTCCAGGCCGACCAGTTTTCGCTGCGGGTTCCGTCGGCGGGCTTCAAGGGCGGTTCGGCCAATGAAATCGTCGGGTTTGGCATCAACGGGAACAGTGAACCCGATCCCGGCTTCGAAGGGGTCTGTTTGATCACAGAACTCCTGACCGGCGAAGATCAGTCCGGCTTCGATCCTCAACACGTCAAGCGCCGCCAATCCCATGGGCACCAGTTTGTCTTTGGTGCCTGACTCCCAAATGGCGTCCCACACCTCGGGGCCGTGGCTGGGGTGACAAAACACCTCAAAGCCCAGTTCGCCGGTGTAACCGGTGCGCGAGACGATCACCGGTGCTCCGTTATGGTTGCCGACCCGGGCGATTGTAAATCGGAACCATCCCAGTTCGGCGACGGTGGGCTGATCGGGGCGGGACCAGATGATCCGCTCCAGTATCTGACGGCTCTTCGGGCCCTGGATCTGGAGGTTGTGAAGTTGATCTGTGGAGTTCTTTACCCAGGCTTTCAATCCCCGTTCCCGGGCCTGGTTGCGGAGCCACAAACCGCTTGTGTCGGCACCGCCGATCCATCGGAAGTTGGTGCGCCCGAGCCTGAAGATGGTGCCGTCGTCAATCATCAGGCCGGTGGGGTAGCACATGGCTGTGTAGGCGACACCTCCGTCGGACAACTTACCGATGTCACGGGTAACACAGGACTGCAGCAGTATTTCGGCGTCGGGTCCGTAGACCTCGTACTTGCGCAGCGGCGAAAGATCGACGACCGCAGCGGCTTCGCGGCAAGCCCAGTACTCCGCAGAAGTGCCGTGATTGGTGTAGGAGTTAGCCAGCCAGTAGCCGTTGTAGTCCGTGAAGTTGCGCGTTAACCGTGATGTGCGGGAATGAAACCCGGTGTCTTTGGTGAGTTCGGCCTCTGAATTGACTGTCATACGAAAGGCAGTCCCATTCTTGAACATGTTGGTAGACGGATAGACACGAATCTGGATGTCGGTGGGGTTCCAACCATTGGCTGGATCAATATCGCAGGGGCAGGCGGTGGACACGCACACCAAGTCTTCAAGGGCTCGCAGCAGCACATAATCGCCCGGCCGTGACCAAGGCTCGTCAAAGTAGATCTGGTTGGTGTCGTCAACGTGTGTGTTGTAATAGAAGTTGATCGCCGCCCAACCCTGCCGCGCGGCGATGCCGTAGGAATCCCAGGCTTGGTTGATGTTGTCGCTGCAGTTGGCGTGGCCCGGATAGCCCATCTCCTCGTAGTAACGGGCATTGCACGCAGTGTTGAACATGTCGTGTCGGCCGACTGTATCTTGGATCACCTGAACGAGCGGCTGCATCTGTGAGTTGTAGAACTTCGAAAAGAGTCCGGGACCGGGGTATGCCGAACCCATTAGGGTTCGGGTGGTAGTGGGATCAAGACAGTCGGGGGTGCCACGATCCAGGTCACGGATGGCGAAGCACTGAAAATCGGAACATTGTTGCCCCTCAATGTCAACCACTTGGATGTAGTCGCCCTTGGCTACTTCGTATGCCTCGGCGGTGGCCTTTTTGATAGCGAAGTCCGATTTGGGATCCGCCAACGGAGCTGGCAAAAACGGGCCGGAGGTCTGTATCGGCGAGGACCTGCGGATGTGGACGATCAGATCGGTGGGTGGATCTGTGCCGTGTGGTGCCATCGGTTCGCCCGGTGCGGCAACCACCACCGACAGCGCAGACTGCGCCGTGAACGACGCCATCGAATCCGGCGGGGAATCGGGTGCGAACACCTTCACTGCTATGGTGTTGGTTAGGTCGATGCCTCGTAACTCCAGACCGGCTTTCACGCGGCGGGCATCGGCTACGGGCTTGGACAAGATCGCCATCGCCGATGACGGACCGGCAGCGTTTGCGCCCAGTAGACCGGCGTCGTTGACTCCGTCGGAGTCAAACGCGACAAGCTCACACTGCTGGCCACCCTCGGGGTCACATATCTCAATGCGGTCGTCGGGCTCCAAGGTAACCGCAGTGGCGCTACCCCCGTTCACCCGGTAGCGCTCAATATCTGGGCTCGGCAGCCACAGACCAAAGCGCAACGCGGTCGGTTCGCGGCGCGCTGTTGAGGTGGTCACCGTTTAGGGCTCACCGTTGGAATCTGTTTGAGACCTGTCAATGGTGGAAAACATGTCAGACACCAACAAGACAGTGGCAGCCAAGGCGGCTGATGCGGTCACCCACAAACCGATACCAACATTGACGTCATCGCCTAGCCCCGTTAACAGGCGTCGACCGGAGATAGCTACGATCAGGCCTGCACCTATCCACGCAGGACGCCACCGGATCCTGACCAGCATTACCGCGACAGCAGCGACGATGAGCGCGACCAAACCCTCGTCGCTGTTGACCCCGGTGATGGACTGCTCTGTATCCCAGGTCAAAAAGGTTGAGGCGGCGGCCAGGACCAGAAGTAGCTGAGCCGCTGGCCGTCGCAGCGCCGAGGCCACCGAACGGTTTGGGTTGCCTTCTACAGCGACCCGCCATCCACTGCGGCGATGCAAATGACCACAAAGACAATGCACGCCAAGGACAGAAGTAGCATCGCGTGTTCAAAGGACTTGGCGTGGCCTTGCTTGCCGGGGAACTCAGGTTGTTTACCTGCCATGATTAGTTTCCTTGCTCTTCGCGGATTCGTTCGGCTGCTTCGCTGAGATGTTTATCTTCTTTCCAGGTGGTGTGGATCATCCAGACCACCCCGATAGCGATCCCGACGATCGTCCAGAATATGTGGGCGGCGTTTCCTCCCGGTCCGAAGGTGAAGTAGCCGCCAGCAACCTCCAGTGCTTCTTCCCAGGAGTCATAGGGAAATGAGTCCAATTGTGTCTCCTATACTTGTTGGTTGTCGTTATCGTGGATCTGACGGCGTTTGTGCAGTCCCCAATACCCGGCTGCCCCCACAATCAGGTACATAAGCAGGATCGCTACAATGAGCTGAATCCATGCCATGGGGTCAGCGGTTGGCCTTAACGAGATCATTGTAGGCCTGTTCAATGACCGGTCCGGACGGGACCTCAGTGCCGTCGGCAAGCACGATCGGTTCATCACGCTCACCCCACTCGGGGAAGAAGTCACTGCCGTACTCAACTACGTCAGTGCCGACCAGCTCAACTTCTGGCGGGATCCGCAGCAGGTTCAAGCGCTTGAGGATCCACGATGCCCCGTACCCGGTCAAGAAGGCCAACGCGAACAAGGTGCAGGCACCCACTAGCTGACCCAGGATTGATGTCTTGACCCCGAAGGCACCGGTCGGGTAGCCCGAGGCGAAGATGCCGACCAACATCACGCCCCACAAGCCCATGACGCCGTGCACGGCCACGGCACCGACGGCGTCATCAACGCGGCCTTTGCGTTCAATGAGGTTGCCTACCCATACCGCTAGGCCCGCGGAGAAGAAGGCCAGGAACATGACCAGGCTTGGCGAGTAGATATCGGCGCCAGCGGAGACCGCTACAACGCCAGCAAGGCCGCCTGACAATGTCCAGAACGGGTCGCCTCGCGAGAAGGTGTACCCCCCTGCGAACCCAGCGGCGAACGCCACGGTGATGGTGAAGGTAATGGCCGACAACGTTGCGGGAGAGAAGTAAATGTTGTTCCACCCGGGTGTCTGGCCAGCGACTATCGCGAGACAGGCGGCATAGAAGGCGTAAAACGCCGTAAAGATGATCATTAACCCCATCAGGGTTAGATGCAGGCTGTGAGGCTTGAACGCTCGGGCACCTCCGTCGGAGTCGAATCTGCCGATGCGTGGCCCCAGGTTGAACAGGACTCCGAGGGCGAAGATGCCAGCGATACCGTGAACCACACCCGAAGCGGCGAAGTCATGGAACCCGAAATGCAAGGTGAGCCAGCCGCCGTAGCTCCAACCCCAGGCTGCGGCCAGCACCCAAACAATGCCGCCCATAAGCGCTGTCAACATCAGATAGCCGGACAATCGGATTCTTTCAATTACGGCCCCGGACATGATCGAACCGGTTGTCCAAGAGAACAGAACGAAAGCGGCCCAGAACACGCCGGTGAGGTTGTCACCCAGATTCGGTCCCATGGACCCTTCCCACGGCACCGCGTAGTGGCCACCATCGGCACCGCAATAATAGCCAGCGAAGTCGGCGTGGTTCCCGTCGGCAGTGGTGGTCGGAACGAATCCCTCTTGCATGCAGAAGTAGACCCACCAACCGAGGTAGTAGAAAGTCGGCGTGACCACGGCAATGGTCAAGATGTTTTTCATCGCCGTGGCCATGACGTTCTTGCGCCGGCTTACGCCAGCCTCATATGTCATGAACCCCACGTGCAGCAGCCACATGATGGCAACCGTGAAGAAGTAGTAAGCCTCTTGGAAGACCGCAAAGGTGTCCGCGGTTCTCTCAAGGTCTATCTGTGCAAGTAGCGACATTCCTGAGCCTCCGAAAGCCCGATGCGCAGAACTGAATCCCCACACGGGCACCCGTTCGCAATCACCGTAATCTTGATGAAATCTTGCGCCACAAACTAATGAGGTTCAGGTCAGGCGGTCAAGTCGCAAGACTTCGGCCTTCGTTGGTTACCTTGCGCCGACTGACTTTGTGGTGCTCCGATGCGGTCAAGTCGCCGGACCTAGCCTTGATTGGTTGCCTTGCGTCAGCTGACCTTGAGGTGCTCCGTTGTGGTCAAGTCACCAGACTTTGGCCTTGTTTGGTTGCCTTGCGCGAACTGACTTTGAGGTGCTCCGAACTGACCTTGAGGTGCTCCAACATGGTCCGTTGCCGTCAAGTCGCCATATTCAGCCCTCTTTGTTTTGATCGGTGCGTCTACCCGCCGACTTCAGCTCGTAGTGCGATCCGGCTCGTGCGATAGACCGGACTCTTGTCGGTTGTTAAGACCGGTGATCCAGCTCATAATGCGATAGACGACGCTAAGGCGGCTCTAGAGCACCGACTCCAGCTCATAGTGCGACATCCGGCTCGTAGTACGACATGGCGCTGTTCGGGCACAGTGATCAGCCTTGGTTCTACCGGTGTGAGTCGCAGGTAGTCTCGCTTGACATGTCCGACTCGATCCTCGTGCGGCTCTTCGACGGGTCAACCCGTCGTCTCCCGGTAGGTGCCACAGGCGCTGACCTCGCCGCCTTGATTGGCAACCAAGCGGCCCGGGACGCACTCATTGTCGTGATCGACGGCATTGAACAGGACCTTCATCAGCCTCTTCGCAACGGTGCCACAGTCGAGCTTGTCATGCCTGCGCAACCCCGTGGTCTACACACGATTCGTCATAGCACCGCACACGTCCTGGCGCAGGCGATCACTGATCTGTTTCCGGGTACCGAACTCGCGATCGGGCCGCCGATTGAACACGGGTTCTACTACGACGTCCAGCTACCCGCGGGACAGACCCTCAGCGAGGACGATCTTGAGGCCGTGGAGGCCCGCATGCATGAGATCGTGGCGGCGGATCAGCCCTTCGTACGCCATGAACTGCCCGTAACCGAAGCGGCGGAGTTCTTCGCCTCGCAAACCTACAAGACCGAACTCATTGAGCGGGTCTGTTCGGGCGCGATCTCCGAGGACGATGCAGGGGAGGTCGCCGGGTCCGACACCATCAGCTACTACGCCAACGGCGACATCGAAGTGCCTGGAACCTTCCGGGACATGTGTACCGGGCCGCACGTTCCCAGCACCGGGCGTCTAGGCCACTTCCGGCTTCGATCGGTGGCGGGTGCATACTGGCGAGGCGACACTTCCCGTCCGATGCTTCAGCGTGTCTACGGAACAGCCTGGTCCTCCCGCAAGGAGCTGAAGGCTCACATGATGATGCTGGCCGAGGCGGAAAAGCGTGATCACAGGCGCCTTGCGGCCGAACTTGATCTCTGTAGTTGGCCCTCCGAACTGGGCCCAGGCCTGGCGGTGTGGCATCCCAAAGGTGCGCGCGTCCGCAAAGTCATTGAGGACTACTCGCGTGAGCGTCACGAGCAGGGCGGCTATGAGTTTGTGTTCTCGCCCCACATCGCCAAGTCGGTGCTGTGGGAGACCTCCGGGCATCTCGAGTTCTACGCCGATGCCATGTTCCCCGCAATTGAACTGGACGGTGTCTCTTACTACCCCAAGCCGATGAACTGTCCGTTCCATGTAATGGTCTATCGCTCCCGTCAACGAAGCTACCGAGAGTTGCCGTTGCGATTGTTCGAACTCGGATCCGTGTATCGCTACGAATTATCTGGGGTTGTACATGGCCTGCTGCGAAGCCGCGGCTTCACCCAAGACGACAGCCACATCTTCTGCAGCCGCGCCGACATTGAATCGGAACTAGCCTCGCTGCTCGACTTCGTACTCTCACAGCTACGTGACTTCGGCTTTGAGGACTTCGAAGCCAAGCTGTCAACTCGACCCGCTGGCAAGTCCGTGGGCGACGATGATCTGTGGGAGCAGGCCACCGAAGGGCTACGCCGGGCGCTGGACACCCACGGCTTGGAGTTCACCGTCGACGAAGGTGGCGGAGCGTTCTACGGTCCCAAGATCGACGTTGACGTTACCGACGCAATCGGACGTGCTTGGCAACTGTCCACCATCCAACTTGATTTCAACCTGCCGGAACGGTTCGACCTCTGCTACGCCGATGCCGACGGGTCGCTTCGTCAGCCGGTCATGATCCATCGAGCGCTTCTGGGTTCCATTGAGCGCTTCTTCGGCGTGCTGCTTGAGCACTACGCCGGAGCGTTGCCGATGTGGCTTGCACCGTCGCAGGTGTGGGTACTGCCGGTGGCTGAGTCCCACGACGGCTACGCCCGGCTCGTGGCCGATCGACTCCGAACCGACGGCCTACGGGTGGATGTGGTTCCGGCAGGAACCACACTGGGCAAGCGGGTGCGTGAGGGCAAGGTTCAAAAGGTTCCCTACGTGCTGGTTGTCGGAGATGATGACGTCGCCAACAACACCGTCGGTGTGAATGTGCGTGGTGGCGGTGCCCCCAGCCGCGACGTTGACGTGGACGAACTAGCGGCCCGGTTGGTCGCCGACGTCACCCGGAAGATCTGATGTCGATGATCGATCGACTATGGGCAGGTTGGAGGGCCAACTACCTGCAGACTGAGGACCAGCCAGTCATGCAAACGAAAGAATCAACCCTGTTCGAGACGATCCTGGATTCCTCCCTACCCGACGAGGAAACCTACATCGTCTGGCGTGGTGAATTGTGCTACGCCCTGCTCAACGCATTTCCTTACACGTCGGGTCACGTGATGGTGCTACCCAACCGTGGTGTCGCGGACCTGTGCGATCTAACCGAAACCGAACACCGTGAACTCTTTGATGGGGTCCGTATGGCTGTGTCGGCCTTGCGGACGGCTTTCGCTCCTCACGGCGTGAACGTGGGCATCAATCTCGGTCGTGGTGCCGGTGCGGGCATTCCCGACCATCTGCATGTACATGTGGTTCCGCGCTGGAAAGGCGACACCAACTTCATGACCGCGATTGCCAACACCAGAGTGCTGCCAGAAACACTTGCCTCCACTTGGCGCAGGGTTATCGATGCGTGGCCGCAGGCTCGCTGCGATGGGTGACGAGCGAGAGTCAGCAGATCCGGAGACGCTGCGTGACTCTGAGGTCCGCGACGAACTACCGGCCGATCTCGACCAATACCGGGCGAACAGGGCGTATATGTTCCCCAACAACAGTCGCCGCAGGATCCCTGCGGTGCTGTACATTCTGATTGGCGCAGGCTGTATCGCCTTGTACGCCACGGCAGCGTCCGACGCGATACTCGTCAACTCCGGTACTGGGGTGGCCGGAGTGGTCTTGGTGTTGGTCGGGCTTTATCACTGGCAAAGCGGCTGGGACCTTTCTTTTGATGAGGAACATGCCCTTCAGGCCGCAACACGAGCGGTCGGCTTTGCCGTAGGGCACGCCTCGGCTCAACTTGGTTGGCGAGGACTCAGGAGTCGCCCCACCTGGCGGCTCCTGCTCTACAGCAACGAATCGATCCCCGAAAAGCGTGGTCTTGTGCTGGTGGACGGCATCAACGGCGAGATCATCGACCAATTCGTCGAAACCAATCCCGAGGACTGGTCCAGTTGAACCGATCAACTAAACGGTGTAACCAAAAGTGCATACGGCTCGTCCGCAGCTACCAACGGTGTGACTGGTGCAAGTAGTGGTTTGCCGGGCACCAAGCCACCGTCGTATAACGTGTGGATCCCACACGCTTACGCAGCCGCGGGTGCAGGACCATATCCCAGATCATGGCCTGTCTTTCGCCAGCCCAAGGAGTTCTTGATGTTCGACGGCAACTGGCGCGAAGCAGTCGATAAGGGACTTGATCCGTTCGGGCGAAGCCTGCTCCGGGCGGGTGTCACCCCGGATTTGATCACCGCGATCGGCATCGTGATGGCAACGGCTGCCGCGATGACCATCGGTGCCGGTTACCTTCGAGCGGGCTTCGTGCTCTTGCTGCTCGCCGGTATCCCTGACGCTTTGGATGGTGCCGTCGCACGTGCCGCTGGGTCCGGATCCCGCCGCGGGGCCTTTTTTGACTCCGTTTCGGATCGGCTAACCGACGCGTTGCTGTTCGGCGGTGTGGCGTGGCATCTGGCCTCTACCGAGCCGGGGCGCATCATGATGCTTCCGGTGGCGGCGATGGCGATGGCGATGTTCGTTTCCTATCAGCGTGCCAAAGCCGAATCCCTCGGATACGACGCCAAGGGCGGGATCATGGAGCGTGCTGAACGGTTTATCGTCCTGGCATTCGGCTTGCTGTTTCCCGAGTTCCTGATCGTCACTTTGTGGGTGATGCTCGTTTTGACTGGCGTCACCGCGATCCAGAGATTTGTCAAGGTATGGCGCCAGGGCACACTGGATCGAGAGGTTCCGGTTCGCCGTCAGAGGCGCTCGCCACGTCGTCGCAGGACCGAACCGGCGTGGCGAAAAAGGATGGGTGGTCGCCACAACGTTCCCAACACCTAGATCGGTGGTCCCCGTATCGGCGTACCGGGCGGCTGCCTTGCTCGCCCGTCACGTTGGTGACACGGCGGCGAATCCCGGCGCTCAGGTGATCGGCGGCGTTGCGGCGCTACGCAACGGCACCGGGGCGAAGATAGTTGCCCGCAATCTTCAACGAGCGATGGGTCGTTCGCTTGGACGCATTGAGACACACCGGCGGGTACAGAAAATGTTCGCTTGGTACGTGCGTTATTACCTTGAGAGCTTCAGGCTACCTGAAATGGATCCAGCGACCATCGATCGTGAGTTCAGCTACTCGGGAGTTGATGCGATTCATGCCAATTGTGGTCCTGGCACAGATGGTGCCATCCTGGCGCTACCTCATCTAGGTACCTGGGAATGGGCCGCGCACTGGCTGGCGCTGGTCGCCGATGTGCAGGTAACTGCGGTGGTGGAGAAGCTCGAACCGCCCGCGGTTTTTGAGTGGTTCGTCGGTCTGCGCAAATCGCTTGGGATGGAGATCCATCCGCTGGGTCCTGACGCGGGCCGTGCCGTTGTCGCTGCACTCAAACGCGGCCGTTTGGTATGCCTGCTGTGCGATCGGGATCTGGAGGGCAATGGCGTCGGGGTTGAGTTTTTCGGAGAGCGCACAACCCTGCCAGCGGGTCCAGCCATGCTGGCGTTACGCCTCGGTGTGCCGCTCATCCCCGCAGCTGTGTACTGGTGTGACTACGGTCGTCATGGTCTGGCACGCCCGCCTCTCGTTGTGAAGCGCGAGGGCCGCTTGCGCGACGACGTGGCCCGTGTCACACAGTCCATAGCCCATGAGTTTGAGGGGTTGATCCGGCTGGCACCCGAGCAGTGGCACCTTCTCAGACCCAACTGGCCGTCGGACTACAAGGCATTGAAGCTGCCGGTTCCCGCACACCTGGCGAGGTTGGCGCCATGAGACAGTTCGCGTTGGTTGGGCTGCCTGGTTGCGTGGCAGGTGCAGATTTGGCGAGGTTGGCGCCATGAGACAGTTCGCGTTGGTTGGGCTATTTGGTTGCGTGGCAGGTGCAGATTTGGCGAGGTTGGCGCCATGAGACAGTTCGCGTTGGTTGGGCTATTTGGTTGCGTGGCAGGTGCAGATTTGGCGAGGTTGGCACTATGAATCAGATGGCGTTGGTTGGGCTATCTGGTCTCGGGCAACCCGCACACTTGGCGAGGTTGGCACTATGAGACGGTTCGCGTTGGTTGGGTTATCTGGTTGCGCACGAGGCGCAGACTTGGCGAGGTTGGCACTATGAAGCAGATCCAGTTGGTTGGGTTATCTGGTCCCGTGAAGCCCCGATGCGTTGGATCTGAGGTCACAAAAGGCATCGGCGTCTTGTCAATGTCAAATCATCTTGGTGTGCCAGGTGATTTGGGGTTCGGATGCGGATAGGAATCGTGTGTCCCTACAGCCTCACCATTCCCGGTGGGGTGCAGATGCAGGTATTGGGTCTCGCCCGGGCATTGAGGCAGATGGGTGAACAGGTACGTGTGTTGGCACCGTGTGACGGGCCACCTCCTGACGCCGGTGTAACGCCTCTGGGAGTGAGCTTGCCGACTGCCTCCAACGGCTCCATCGCGCCCGTGGCACCAGATCCAGCTTGTCAACTGCGGGCGATCCGCGCCATGCGCGACGAGTCCTTCGATGTGATCCATCTTCACGAACCTCTTGCCCCTGGCCCCACGATGACGACCCTGCTCACCCGGCCCGCGCCTCTGATCGGCACATTTCATGCCGCGGGCAGGTCCTTGGCCTATGACCTGATGCCGCGGGCAACACGCTTTCTTGCGAGACGACTTGATCACCGCTGCGCGGTTTCCAAGGACGCCTGCGCCATGGCTCAAAACGCCCTCGGCGGTGAATACGATCTGACCTTCAACGGTGTGGAACTGGCCCGCTACAACACCGGTCCCAAGCACCCGACCGAAGCCAAGACAATCCTGTTTCTTGGTCGCCACGAACCCCGTAAGGGCCTTGTTGACCTGCTGGAAGCTGTACGACACCTTGACGCAGACACGCGTGTCTGGGTGGCTGGCCACGGTAACGAGACGACCGAACTTGCTTCTCGATACGCAGGCGATGCGCGAATCGAGTGGCTGGGGATCATCTCTGAAACCGAAAAGATCTCGCGTCTTCGACGAGCCAATGTGTTCTGTGCACCGTCGCTACACGGGGAGTCCTTCGGCCTTGTCCTGCTTGAGGCCATGGCCGCGGGCACCGTGGTCGTGGCTAGTGACATCGCCGGTTACTCCGACGTTGCTCGTAGTGCACGAGACGCCGTGCTGGTTCCGCCGGGCAATCCTGCTCGGCTGGGTCGGGCGCTGCGCGAGGTGTTGGAACAACCTCGGCTATGTGAATCGCTCGTGGAGTCGGGGATCCGCCGGGCCGACGACTTCTCCATGGCCAGGCTTGCAGCCATCTACCTTGAACTGTACGGGCAGTTGATCGAACGCAGAACCCGACAAGAGGACCGACGGCTCCGAACAGAAAACCACTATTCGCAACGCCGCGGGTTTGTTGAACTACGCCGCCGCGGCGGCAGGCGAGTCGTCCGCGACCCGGATGTCGTCCGCGACCCGGATGTGTTGTAGCCTTAGGTGGGCCTCATCGCCATCTCCGGACCTTCACAGAACGCCTGATCCACAATGCTCTTGGTTTCGCATCGAGCCCTTGTTGCCATACCCGCAGCCGCGATAGCTGTGATCGTGGCCGTTGTCACAGCTTTCGGGTTGGTGATGCCTTGGCTGTTCGTGGCGGTTTGTGCATTCGTCGCCGCAGCAATCACAGCCGCGGTGTTGTTATGGCAAGCAACACCAATCGCTTTGCGTCGCCTGGGTGCACGTCGCTTACCGAGTCAAGCCGCACCGCGCCTTGAAAGCATCGTCGCGGGTGTATGCGTCGGCTCTGGCGTGGTTGAACCACGACTCCACGTCGTGGAAACCGAATCGATAGACGCGGCGGTCCTCGGATCCGAAGAGCAGACACATCTGGTTGTCACGCGAGGCATGCTCGAAAGCCTGGACCGGCTTGAATTGGAGGCGGTTGTGGCCCGTGAACTTACCCAGTTTGGTTCGGGAATTCGCGCTGCCACGGTGCTCGTGGGTGTCTTGGCGATGATGGGGCCACTCGGCGGAATCGTCGCCCGCCGGGTCGTCAACCGACAGGACCTTTCCCGAGCCGACATCGAAGGTGTTCAGTTCACGCGCTACCCCCCGGGCTTGGTCGCCGCCTTTGGCAAGGCCCTCAAAGTGCCACGAGTCGCTGATCGGCCGTCGGGCCGACATCTATGGATGATAGGTCCAGAGGGATCCACCGTGCAGCCCCCCTTGGTCGAGCGAGTCGCCACTCTGCAGGAGCTATAGAACCAGACAGAAAATGCAATAGAGAACAGGAACGGGTCCGGCACCACACAGGTAGGATTGGTGTCCATGACTGAGTCGCCGTCACATATCACGGACCGGGCACCGGTCATAGGCAGCGCTTCGGTCAAGCGTGGCCTGGCCGAAATGCTCAAGGGCGGCGTCATCATGGACGTCGTCAACCCCGAGCACGCCAGAATCGCCGAAGACGCGGGCGCAGTGTCGGTAATGGCACTGGAACGAGTGCCGTCCGACATTCGTGCTCAAGGTGGTGTGGCTCGAATGTCGGATCCCGAAATGATCCTTGGCATTGTGTCCGCCGTCTCCATACCGGTGATGGCCAAGGCCCGGATCGGCCACTTTGCGGAGGCTCAGATACTGCAATCTCTCGGAGTTGACTACATCGACGAGTCCGAGGTGCTCACGCCCGCAGACGACGTGCACCACATCGACAAATGGGCGTTCACCGTGCCGTTCGTTTGCGGCGCGACGAACCTCGGCGAGGCTCTGCGTCGGATAAGCGAAGGTGCTTGCATGATTCGCTCCAAAGGCGAGGCTGGCACAGGAAACGTTGTGGAGGCGGTGCGTCACTTGCGTTCGATCACCGGTGACATAGCCAAGATCACCCAGGCCGACAACGCCGAACTGTTCGACTGGGCCAAACGTCTGCAAGCTCCGTTGCCGCTGGTGCAGGAAATCGCCGAAACCGGCGAGCTGCCTGTGCCACTGTTTTGTGCTGGCGGCATAGCAACGCCCGCTGATGCGTCGCTGGTGATGCAACTTGGTGCTCAGGCTGTCTTTGTTGGATCCGGTATTTTCAAGAGCGACGATCCGCCAACCATGGCCTCCGCCATCGTTGAGGCCGCTACGCACTACCTGGATCCCCAGAGCCTCGCGCAGGTGTCCACCGGTCTGGGTGGTGCCATGAAAGGACTCGAGATCGCCTTGCTCGACACCAGGCTCGCCGAGCGCGGTTGGTGACGACCAGGGTCGGCGTACTCGCCTTGCAAGGGGGATTTGCCGCTCATACGGCTGCGCTCGCTCGGCTCGGTGTTGAAGCAGATGAGGTTCGTACCGTCGCTCAACTTGATTGCGTTGATGCGCTGGTGATGCCCGGTGGCGAGTCGACCACCATGTCGATGCTGCTGGACAGCTCTGGCATATTCGAGCCGCTGCAACGACGGTTGTGGGACGGAATGGCCGTTCTGGGCACCTGCGCCGGGTTGATCCTGCTCGCTTGCGAGGTGCTTGACGGGCGCCCTGACCAGCACCTATTTCGCGTTATCGATCTCACCGCCCGTCGTAACGCCTACGGCCGCCAGATCGATTCGTTCGAGACCGAACTCGACATCGTCGGCTTTGACGGGGGATTTCTTGGGGTGTTCATCCGAGCGCCTGTCGTTGAACGGGTCGGTGCCGACGTTGAGATACTCGCCGAGGTCAACGATTTTCCCGTATTGTGTCGGCAGGGCATGGTCACAGTTGCTTCGTTTCATCCCGAACTCGCTAACGATGGTCGGCTCCACGCCTGGTGGCTGTCCGGGTGTGGCATCGGCCCGGCGATCTGAGGAGTTCCCGTGAGCGGTCATTCCAAGTGGGCAACCATCAAGCACAAGAAAGGAGCGGCGGACGCAAAACGCGGCAAGCTCTTCGCCAAGCTGATAAAGCAGGTTGAGATCGCTGCCAGAACCGGCGGCGGCGATCCCGACGCCAACCCGACGCTGCGCACGATGTTCCAAAAAGCGCGCGATAACTCCGTACCGCTCGACACCATCGAGCGAGCTGTCAAGCGAGGCACCGGCGAACTCGACGGTGTTGACTACGTGAGCGTCACCTACGAGGGCTATGCCCCTGCAGGAGTTGCGTTGCTGGTTGAGTGCCTCACCGACAACCGCAACCGTACGTCCTCGGAGATCCGCTCGACCTTTACCAAGAACGGCGGTTCGCTCGCAGAGCCAGGCGCAGTGGCATGGCAGTTTGACCGCAAGGGCATGGTGCTCGTACCCCGCACCGTAGACGAGGACGAGCTGATGTTGGCCGCGCTCGAAGGGGGTGCGGAGGACGTGTCGGACGAGACAGAAATGTGGCGGGTGACCACATCACCGGGTGAGCTTGCGTCGGTGCGTGAGGCACTTGACGAAGCCGACATCTCGATTCGTTCCGCTGATCTGGTCATGTCGGCGACGTCCACGGTGCCGGTCGATGACCTCGCCTTGTTGAAGCGGGTCGTGAAACTCATCGATCTGCTTGACGATCTTGACGACGTTCAAGATGTGCATGCCAACTGGGAGGCATCCGACGAGTTGCTGGAGGCCGTCGTTGGATGAATACTCCGTTGTTGGCGAATTTCTTTCATCGGAGCCCTTGGTAGGGTCACCATGATCTAGACTCCGCGCATGACTCCATACCGTTTCGATCCCGAATTGAAGGAGTTGGCGGCGCAGCTTGAGGGTCCGCTCATTGATTGGAGCGACGCCGAGGCGATAGCGGCCTCCCGCTCAGATCGCGCCCTAGCAGACATGTTCGGCGATAGCGAACCCCGAGACGATGTGGGCACTACCGACGTATTGGTGACCCGCCCGGGTGTGGACAAAGTTCCACTCCGCATATACGAGCCGAAAGAGTCCGCCCCAAAAGGCGGCCTGTTGTACATTCACGGTGGTGGGTTCATGACCGGTTCGGTTGAAATGATGGATTCCGCTTGTCAATCGATTTGCGGCGATGTCGGGTTGGTCGTTGCGTCCGTCGAATATCGGCTTGCGCCCGAGAACCCGTTCCCTGCCGGTCTTGAGGATTGCTATGGGGCGTTGTGCTGGTTCGCCGACAACGCCAAGAAGTTGAGGATCGCCAAGGACCGGATCGCGGTCGCGGGTGCTTCCGCCGGTGGAGGCCTAGCGGCAGCGACGGCGTTGTTGGCACGTGATCGGGGCGGCCCGGCCCTGTGTTTGCAAGTGCTGCAGATCCCCGAACTTGACGACCGTCTTGATACGCCGTCCATGGTTGCCTTCACTGACACACCTGTTTGGAATCGCCCGTCGGCGCAATGGAGTTGGCGTCACTATCTTGGCGACTCCCACGGTGCGGATGTGTCGGCCTACGCGGCACCGGCGCGCTGCGAGGATCTGTCGGAGCTTCCGCCCGCATTTGTAACCACCATGGAATTCGATCCGCTTCGTGATGAGGGAATCATCTATGCACTACGACTGCTCCAAGCCGGTGTAAGCGTTGAACTTCACCAGCTACCCGGCACGTTTCACGGTTCCAGCGTGCTACCCACTGCGGCGATGTCGCAGCTTGAGAACCGTCTGCTGCTTGGTGCACTGCGCCGAGCGTTCCCATCCTGAGCGTTCTCACAACGGATGGTCCCGTAGTTGGTGTTGTTGTATTTCCCGCGGTGGGGTCGGTTCGTAACTCACGTAATGGGCCAACCCGGTGTTGGTGTTCTTGATTTTCCTGCGGTGGGGTCGGTAAGCAAACTCACGTAATGGGTGGTCGCGGTGTTGGTGTTGTTGTGTTTCTTGCGGTGGGGTCGGTAAGCAAACTCACGTAATGGGTGGTCGCGGTGTTGGTGTTGTTGTGTTTCTTGCGGTGGGGTCGGTAAGCAAACTCACGTAATGGGTGGTCGCGGTGTTGGTGTTGTTGTGTTTCTTGCGGTGGGGTCGGTTCGCAACTCACGTAATGGGTGGTCGCGGTGTTGGTGTTGTTGTGTTTCTTGCGGTGGGGTCGGTTCGCAACTCACGTAATGGGCGGTCCTGTAGTTGGTTTTCTCATAGTCGGACCATTGTCGGGGCTTAGTTCGCTAGTATCGTACATGTGTTCGTTCTGGGTATTGATCCGGGCCTATCGTGTTGTGGTTACGGCTGTTTGCGACACGCCCGCAGGCCCGAGGCGGTGGCCGCCGGGGTCATCCGAACCGACCGCACCCTTGAACGCGCGTTTCGACTGGCCGAACTCCAACGCGAGCTGCGCGCCCTGATCGCTGAGCTGCGCCCGGATGTGGTCGCAGTGGAGCGGGTGTTGTTTCAGCGAAACGTCAGCACCGCAATGGGTGTCGCCATGGCAAGTGGTTTGGCGATGGCTGAGGCGGCTTCTGCGGGATGTGATGTCGTGGAGTACTCGCCCAATGAGGTCAAACAATCCGTCGCCGGATGGGGTGGAGCCGGAAAGGATGAGGTCGCTGCGATGGTGCAGACGTTGATGTCGCTGCCCGAGCGACTGTCGCCCGTTGACGCCGCAGACGCCATGGCTGTTGCCATGTGTCATGCCGCACGTGTTCCGCTGACGCAACGAAACCCACCGGACCAAAGTGTCGATCGATCGTCCGGCCGGGATTACCCTGCGGGTCAGCGGCAACGAAACCCGCCGGACCAAAGTGTCAATCGATGATCGGATCGCTTCGCGGCTGGCTTGTCGATCAAAGCGGTGACGGCGATCTGTTGATTGAGGTCTACGGAGTCGGGTACAGGGTTCAGGTCACGGCTTCTACGTTGGCTAACCTCGGCGAACTTGACTCTGAGATTGTGGTGCATGTACACCACGCCGTGCGCGAAGACAGTGAAGCGCTCTACGGGTTTGCCACGATCTCTGAGCGGCGGCTATTCGAATCCCTGATCGGTACGCACGGGGTTGGGCCTGCATTGGCCTTGGCGATTCTGTCGGTTCACAGCCCGGATTCGTTGCGTCGTGCGGTGGCCGACGACGACACCGCTGCCTTGTGTCTGGTCCCAGGTGTGGGTCGCAAAACGGCCGCGCGTCTGATTATGGAGCTGAAGTCCAAACTTGACATTCCTGAATCCGTTGTCGTATCCGACGGATTGGCTCCCACCATTGGTGGCACCGTGGCCGACGTGCGCAGCGCTTTGTCGGGTCTCGGTTATGGTTCAGACGAGATCGGTTCCGTGCTCGGGGAGTTGCCAGGTGATGCCGACGCCGCCGACATGTTGAAACACGCTCTTCGCCTGCTGGCGGATCGTTGATGGCACGCGAAGAACTCCTTTCGCCCGCTCCACAGACTGGTGAACTCGTTGACGAACCCCGATTACGGCCCAGAATCCTCGCTGAGTTCGTTGGCCAGGCTGAACTGAAGGGCCACCTTGGGGTGACCCTCGGTGCTGCGGCCCGGCGGCGCGAGGCGGCCGACCATCTGTTGTTCGCAGGTCCGCCAGGCCTGGGCAAGACCACCCTCGCCTACATCATCGCCGCGGAGTTGGGAACCAACCTTCAGGTCACGTCGGGCCCTGCTCTGGACCGATCCGGAGATCTGGTATCGATCCTTTCCAGGCTTGACGATCGCGACGTCCTGTTTATCGACGAGATGCATCGCCTGCCTCGGCCCGTTGAAGAGGTCTTGTATCCGGCTTTGGAGGACTTCCGTGTAGACATCGTGTTGGGTAAGGGACCCGCGGCACGTTCAATTCCTTTGGAGCTAGCCCCGTTCACATTGGTGGGCGCCACGACCCGGACGAGTCTCATTACCGGGCCTCTCCGCGACCGGTTCGGGCTGGTATCGCGGCTTGACTACTACGAACCCGCCGACCTGCAGGCGATCGTTGTAAGGGCTGCGGAGATCATCGGCGTTGACATAGACGCCGATGGCGCTGCGGAGATCGCTAGACGATCCCGAGGGACTCCACGCATCGCGAACAGACTGTTGCGTCAGGTACGTGACTACGCCGAGGTGGAACGCGAAGGACACATCGACGCGGCGGTAGCCGAAGAAGGCCTGGCCTTCTTCGGAGTTGATGACTTAGGGCTCGATAAGCCGTCGCTGGCGGTGCTCGACGCTCTATGCCGCCGGTTTGGCGGTGGACCGGTCGGGCTTTCCACCCTGGCGATCGCTGTGAGCGAGCCCACAGAGACAGTTGAGGACGTTTATGAGCCGTACCTGATCCGTCAAGGCCTGGTGATGCGAACGCCCCGAGGCCGAGTCGCCACACCGGCTGCCTACAGACACCTCGGCATGGCCGAACCGGTCCGCGAACGTGAGCTGTTCGATCGCAACAACGCCTAGGTCGAGGAGCCGACGCCCATTCGCGTCAAATGTGATCGACACGCTGTGTGTGCGAGGGTGTCGGTACGAGATAGGTTGGGTTGGTCATCCGCGAGTGCACCTAGCCTTGCAGCGTGAAGGCACGTTTGTGAGTGGTCTTCGTGACACGATCGATGGCGTTGATTTTGTGTTGCCGGTGGAGGCGATCGCACGGATGCTGGTTGTTGCAAGGTGAAGGCACGTTTGTGAGTGGTCTTCGTGACACGATCGATGGCGTTGATTTTGTGTTGCCGGTGGAGGCATCGCACGGATGCTGGTTGTTGCAAGGTGAAGGCACGTTTGTGAGTGGTCTTCGTGACACGATCGATGGCATTGATTTTGTGTTGTCGGTGGAGGTGTTTGCACGGATGCTGGTTGTTGCAAGGTGAAGGCACGTTTGTGAGTGGTCTTCGTGACACGATCGACGACATTGACTATGTGTTGCCGGTGGAGGCGATCGCACAGACGCCGGTCGTTCCCCGTGACTCGGCGCGTCTGCTGGTGGATCACGGCGATTCGGTCACCCACGCCGTGTTCACAGATCTGCCCAACATCCTCACACCCGGTGACCTAGTCGTGGTCAACAACACGCGGGTGTTTCCCGCTCGCCTTCCGATCCGCAGAGCGACCGGCGGCAAAGGCGAGGTCCTGTTGTTGGAACAACACCACGATGGCTGGTGGCAGGCACTGGTGAGACCCTCCGCCAAACTCGCGCCCGGCTCGTTGGTCACCGCGAATGGTCTGGGCGTGGAGATCGGTTCCGATCTCGGCGAAGGCAGACGTCTCGTCCGGCTCGATCCCGGCGATCGCGGGTTGTTTGAGGCGCTCTCAGAGGTCGCTCTGGTGCCCTTGCCGCCCTACATCAACAATCCGATCGCCGACCCCGACCGCTATCAGACCGTTTTTGCCGATCGTCCGCTGTCGGTCGCCGCACCCACCGCGAGTCTGCACTTCACCCATGACGTACTCAGAGAGCTTGCCGCCCGCGGCATCGAAATCGCAACTATCGAACTCGCCGTCGGCGTTGACACCTTCCGGCCCGTAATGGTCGAGCGGCTCGATGACCACGAAATGCACAGTGAGTGGTACAGGATCCCGCCGCCGACGATGGCCGCCGTCTTGGCAGCAAATCGTGTTGTTGCTGTGGGCACAACGGTAGTTCGTGCCCTTGAATCGTGGGCTGCGACTGGCGTAGCAGAGGGCCGTAGCGACCTCTTTATCCGACCTGGGCACGACTGGCGGATCGTGGACGTTGTCTTGACCAACTTCCATCTCCCGCGCTCGACGTTGCTGTGCCTCGTTGGTGCCTTTGTCGGCGAACGTTGGCGTCAGCTATACGGATCGGCGCTCTCGGAGGGCTACCGCTTTCTCAGCTTCGGCGATGCCATGTTGTTGACCCGGAGGCTCAGACACTCATGAGACACAGCAAATGAAGGCTGTATTCGCCGAAACCGCTCGGCAAGACGATGCCCGCTGCGGTGTCGTCACAACCGCCCGAGGAGACTTCACCACACCTGTTTTCATGCCGGTCGGTACTCGCGGAGCGATTCGGCATCTGGCCTCGTCGGATCTGGAAGAACTCGGAGCCCAGGTGGTTCTCGCCAATACCTACCACCTGATGCTTCGACCCGGTCCCGAAATCGTGGCACGCCTTGGGGGAATCCACACCTTCGCAGACTGGCACGGGCACGTGATCACCGACAGTGGCGGCTTTCAGGTTCATTCGCTGAGTCCCGATGTTGATGACGAAGGTGCCAGATTCAAGTCTGTGTACGACGGCAGCTCACATCTGCTTACCGCCGAAAGCGCGGTGGCGATCCAAGCGTTGATTGGTGCGGACATTCAGATGGCGCTTGATGTCTGTCCCTCGGCGGTGGCGGAACGTCGGGTCGTGGCAGCAGCAGTTGAGCGCACGGGACTCTGGGCCGAACGCGCCAGGCAAGCGTTCTTGGATCATCCCGACGCAGGCAAACGTCAGTGTCAATTCGGGATTGTCCAAGGAGGCACCCACACAGAACTACGGGTTCGGTCCGCGCGGCAGATCACAGATATCAGCTTCGATGGTTACGCGATCGGCGGCCTGTCCGTGGGTGAGGACCGAGTCGAGATGCTTCACGGCCTTGATGCTTGTATTGCAATGCTGCCTTTGGACAGGCCCCGCTACCTGATGGGTGTGGGCGACCCTGTTGGCATCATTGAGTCGGTTGCGCGGGGCGTTGACATGTTCGATTGCGTGATGCCAACCAGGTTGGCCCGCCATGGCACGGTTCTCACCGACCTGGGTCGCTACAACCTGCGTCGCTTGCAGTTCGCCGCGGATGACGATCCGATCGATCCAACGTGGCCCGAGAGCCCGGCCTCGCGCTGGAGCAAGGGATATCTGCGTCACCTGTTATTGACACGCGAGCCCACCGCGGCCCGCATCATCACCTTGCACAATCTCGGATGGATGGGTCGGTTTATGAACCGGATCGGGGCAGCCATCCGAGTTGGCGGTTTCGAGGAGTTTCGTGCGGGTGTACACGCAGCGTGGTCGGACCGGTAGTCTGCATGCGTTCGCATTACCTCAGTGAAGGTGCAGACCATGGAAACACTGATCTTTTTAGGCGCGATGGTCGGGCTATTTTACTTCGTGCTGATCCGACCACAGCAAAACAGAATAAAGGCACATAGGGCGCTTATTCGGTCGTTGGAGGTGGGGGACATGGTCGTCATGAGTTCGGGAATCCACGGTGCGGTGGCTCTTATTGACGCTACCGAGAAGATCGTGTGGCTTGAGGTGGCGCCCAACCTGGAGTTGAAGTTCTCAATGTCGTCAGTCAGTGAACGCGTGGACGACTCGGAGATCATGGAAGTCGACGACGAAGACGACGAATCTGAAGCAAACGACGAAGACTCGCGCTGAGGGCTCGCTGGTGGCCCTTGAGATGTTGAGCCCCGATGATTTCTGCGTCGCAGTTGATGGTCTGCACGGCCAGGCTGTTCATTGGCGGGGTTCGCGCGGTCGCGCTCTTCAGGGAATGTTCGGCTAGATGAAACGTCCGGCCGCTTCGGTGGTGATGATCACGTTGTTGGCTGTGGCTGGGGTCGTGTACACACTGGTCGCGGGCAACGAACCGCTCTTGGGTCTGGATCTTCAGGGTGGGGCTTCGGTAGTACTCGAACCCGACGATGACGAGGTACCCGACGATTCGTTGGACCAAGCCGTCGAGATCATCCGAAATCGGATCGACGGGCTGGGTGTGCGCGAGCCCGAGATAAGCCGCCAGGGTTCAACCATCCTGGTTCAGATACCCGGCGTTACCGAACAGGCTCGGGCTATCGAATTGGTGGGGCAAACAGCCGAATTGCGATTCCGCCCGGTATTGGCCGACGGCTTTGCGGGCGCGGAGTTCTCTGAGGCATCGGTGGCGGGATGCCCCAACGCAGCGGCGGTGATAACTGGTGAGCCGACCCCAGATGGTGACGCCGATGTGTGCATCGTTGGCGTCAGCAAACGCGACCCGCAAATCACCTATTTGCTCGGTCCGGCACCGCTTCTGAGGGCACAGCCCGATGGCGGCGGTGAGCGCCTCAATGGGGAGGTGCTTGAGACCGCCTCAGCCCGATTCTTGGTTCCCGAATGGCAGGTCAGCCTCGTTTTCAAAGCCGGTTCTCCAGGAATCGATGACTTCAACGCCCTCGCCGAGCTCTGTGTCGCCGGAACCGGGGTGTGCCCAGCCACTAGCAGCGATTCTACCTCCGGGCGTTTCGTGGGCAGGCTCGCCATAGAAATTGACGGCATCGTAGAAAGCGCTCCGACGGTGCAAGATGCCCGGTTCGAGCGCGATCGGGTGTCGATAAGCGGCGGTGGCATGGACGAATCCGAGGCTAAGGATCTTGCCTTGGTTCTGCGTTTTGGGGCTTTGCCGGTTGAGCTCACACCGCAGGAGAGCAGGCAAGTATCGTCAACACTCGGATCCGACGCACTTGACGCCGGAGTGCTTGCAGGTCTCGTGGGGCTGGTCTTGGTGTCAATCTATCTGATCTTCTACTACCGGATGCTGGGCGTAGTCGCGATCCTCAGCCTGGCTATCTCCGGGGCGTTGCTGTGGACAATTATCGCCTGGCTTGGTGAGTCCAGAGGACTGGCCCTGACCCTCGCCGGGGTAACCGGACTAATCGTTTCGGTGGGTGTGTCGGTCGATTCCAATGTTGTGTATTTTGAGCACCTCAAAGAGGACGTGAAGCACGGTCGAGCCGTTCGGTCCGCAGTTGAGCGAGCATTTCCGGTGGCGTACTCAACAATCGTCAAGGCCGATGTGGCTAGCCTGATCGCAGCCGTCGTTTTGTACTTCTTGACCGTGGGGCAGGTGAAAGGCTTCGCATTGTTCCTGGGGCTTGCCACGGTCATCGACTTGGTCGCCACGTACTTCTTCATGGGCCCGGCTATCCGAATGATGGTGGCGCGACCATGGATCTACGAAAAGCCCTCCAGGTTCGGTATCCCGTCGGGAGGTACCGGGTCGTGATCAAGGCTTTCCGCAAGCTCTACCGAGGCGATCACCAACTCGACTTCCCGAAGATGTGGCCCAAAGCGCTTATTGGCTCGGGGGTGGCGCTGGTCATCAGCCTGGGTGCACTGTTCGTCGGGGGTCTGAACCTCGGCATTGAGTTTGAGGGCGGCACCGCCTGGGAGGTGAACGCCCCAGGCCGGTCCGTGGCCGACGCCCGCGACGTGCTTGCAGGTACGGGTGCCGACACAGGCAAGATCCAGACGGTCGGTACCGAAGTCATCAGAGTTCGTGCCGATATTGAAGACCCCGAAGGCGTCGAAGCGGTCACCAAGAGGTTGGCGGAATGGGTCGGTGTCAACCCAGACGATGTCAGCGTTACCACGGTGGGCCCGAGTTGGGGAGATCGGATCACAAACAAGGCTCGCACAGCGCTGCTCTGGTTCTTCGTGATCGTTGCTTGCTATATCGCCATTCGGCTCGAGTGGAAGATGGCAGTAGGTGCCCTCGCTGCGGTCGCTCACGACATCGTGATCTCGGTTGGGGTGTATGCGGTCTTTCGGTTTGAGGTCACTCCGGCCACCGTCATCGCCTTTCTGACGATCATGGGGTATTCGCTTTACGATACGATCGTCGTTTACGACAAGATCCGAGACGTTGCCTCAAGACTCGCCGTCACGGGTCGTTACACATACACCGAGATGATGAACCTGTCACTGAATCAGGTGCTCATGCGCTCGATCAACACCTCGATCACGTCTATGCTGCCGGTGTTGTCAATGCTGGTCATCGGCTCGTTCATCTTGGGCGCGCTCACCTTGCAGGAATTCGCCATTGCTTTGCTCGTTGGTATCGGCGTCGGTACCTATTCCTCTATTTTCGTGGCCTCGTCGCTGGTGGCTTTCATGAAAGAACGTGAGGAAGCACATGTCTTGGTGGCCCGCAAAGTGGCAACCCGTAGCGGCGACTCGGGACCAGACACCAGAACCGTTAGCGACGACGACATTTTGCTCGGTGGTATCCCGACTCGTTCGACACGCCCAGCAGGCTCGGCCAGGCCCGCCCGGCCAGCAGGCTCGGCCAGGCCCGCCCGGCCAGTGGCAAAGCCTCGCCCGAGTGGTCAGCCGCCGCGGCCCCGAAAGAAAAAGGGAAAGCGCTAGCGGCTCGGCTGCTGCTCTCTTATACCCGTAGGTGCGCCCACGGCGATAGGTTTGTGAAGTGGCTTCCAGTGCCGCCGACACCATCGCCGGGTTGATCCGTGACATCGCCGACTTCCCGCAGCCGGGTGTCATGTATAAGGACATCACCCCACTTCTGGGCGATCCCGCCGGGTTTGGCTTGGCCGTTGATTTGATGACGGAGCCATGGCTTGACGACGGCATCGAAACGGTGGCCGGAATAGAAGCCCGAGGCTTCATCCTCGGCCCCGCCGTGGCGCGAACCCTCGGAGCGGGTTTCGTACCCGTACGTAAGGCGGGGAAATTGCCCTGGTCAACGTTCTCGGTGTCCTACGACCTCGAATACGGCGTCGACACCGTGGAATTACACACCGACGCACTCGCTGCGGGCCGTCGCACGTTGGTAATCGACGATGTCTTGGCTACCGGGGGTACAGCCGCCGCGACTGCGCGCCTTATCAAAAGTACCGAGGCCAACCTGGTGGGCTTCGGCTTCTTGTTGGAACTGGGTTTCCTCACTGGTAGGGCGGTACTCGGCGGTGACCATCGCATTGAGGTGGTTCTGACGGTGCCCGAAACCGAACGGTTGTGACCTTGACTGGCCCGGCAGTGACACGGGTTCTACCTTGGCGACGTTCTGCCAACCGGCCAGCGTCTATAGGGATCGCTGGCCTGCTCGATTTGTACAGTCAGCGCTGGCCACGCGCTGATACTGCACTGATCGAATCGGCCTTTGCTATGGCGGCACAAGCCCATGAGGATCAGTACCGCAAGTCCGGGGAACCTTACATCCGTCATCCCGTGGCTGTTGCGACGATCGTCGCCCGTCAAGGCCTCGACGACATCGCAGTTGCGGCAGCCCTGCTGCATGATGCGGTGGAAGACACCGGTATCACCCTTGAAGTCCTCAATGAGCGTTTCGGTCCGGACCTGGCTCGCATCGTTGACGGGGTCACGAAACTCGACCGGGTGCAATTCGACTCAAAGGAGCAGCAGCAGGCCGCCACGATGCGCAAGATGATCGTGGCCATCGCCCAGGACATCCGGGTCCTGATCATCAAACTGGCGGATCGGCTACACAACCTTCGAACGATCGCAGTGTTACCGCCGTTCAAACAGGAACGTACCGCCCGCGAGACGCTCGACGTGTACGCGCCATTGGCGCATCGACTGGGGATGGAGGACCTCAAAGTCCAACTTGAAGACCTGTCTTTCGCTGCTCTGGAGCCACGCCGCTACGCGGAGATCGACCAGATGATCCAACAGCGGGCACCCGAACGCGATCTGTACCTGACCCAGATCATCGGCGATGTCCAGGCCCGACTGGCCGAGTTGGGCATTCGTGCCCAAGTTAACGGCCGGCCCAAACATCTGTGGTCCATCTACGAAAAGATGGTGGTGAAGGGCCGTTCGTTCGATGAGATCTTTGACCTCATCGCAATTCGTGTCATCGTCGGCTCGGTCCGGGATTGCTACGCAGCGCTTGGCTCTATCCACGCCATCTGGCGGCCGGTACAGGGCCGTTTCAAGGACTACATTGCGATGCCCAAGTTCAACCTCTATCAGTCGTTGCACACGACCGTGGTGGGTCCGCTCGGCAAGCTCTTGGAGGTGCAACTACGGACCCGCGAGATGCACGAACGTGCCCAGTACGGAGTCGCCGCGCACTGGGACTACAAAGATGATGGCGCAGGCGGTGATCTGGCGTGGCTGAGCCGGATCATGGAATGGCAGTCCGAAACCTCAGACCCCTCGGAGTTCATGTCGAATCTGAAGTTCGACCTCGACCAGGACGAGGTATTCGTCTTCACGCCACGCGGCAAGGTGATCGAACTGCCCGCAGGGGCAACGCCTGTGGATTTCGCCTACACGATCCACACTGATGTCGGCCATTCCTGCATTGGTGCAAAGGTCAACGGGCGTCTGGTGCCGCTGCATTCAAGGCTCGAGTCGGGGGACATGGTGGAGGTGATGACCTCCAAGGTGCAAGGTGCAGGACCGAGTCGCGACTGGTTGAAGTTCGTCGCTAGCCGACGTACCGCCAACAAGATTCGCCAGTGGTACACCCGCGAGCGCCGCGCAGACGCCATTGAGAACGGTCGCGATGACCTGATCGAGGCCTTGAGACGCGAGGGACTCCCAGCGCGACGGGTCATCAAGGAACGAGCCTTCACCCAGGCGTGCTCCCAGCTCAACTATGCAGACAGCAATGCTCTGTTCGCAGCTATTGGTGAAGGCCACGTAGGCACGGAGTCTGTGGTCGACCGCATCACCAGGGAACTACGAGGTGGCGTGGAACCCGACAAGGAGCGGCTGCCCACCACGGCCACAAGGCGCGCTGAAACACGGCGACGCAATGGTGTCGCCGCAGGGGTCCACGTTGAGGGCCTCGACGACATACTGGTTCGCCTATCACGCTGCTGCGCGCCAGCTCCACCCGACGAGATCATCGGTTTCGTCACCCGGGGTCGCGGCGTGTCGGTGCATCGCACCGACTGTCCCAACGCCTCAATGCTGTCCGCGGGCGAACCTGATCGTCTGATTGACGTGGAATGGGACGCCGAATACTCAGGCCGATTCCCGACCTCGGTCGAAGTGCTGGCGTTTGACCGCCACAGTCTACTTGTCGACTTGGCCAAGGTACTTGCCGACTACGGTATCAACGTCACCGGTGCCACCACCGAGACCGGAGATGATGCCGTTGCCAAATTCCGCTTCGAATTCGACCTCGCAGATGTCAGCCAACTCGACCCGGTACTCACCTCGCTGATGAACGTGGACGCGGTCTACGATGCTTACCGAGTGCTTGCCGGACATCAGGGCTGAGTGCGCCTTGACGAGCCTTGTGTGAACGGCGTCGGGCCAATGCAGCACAGCGACCGGTAGTGGACCGCTGCGTTTTCGGATGCCTGATTGGACCCGCATTCCTTCGCCATGTCGAGGTGCCCTCGCGCATGTCCGCCGATGAATCCGGTCCGAGCCGATCCCCTACAGCGGCGTCGATAGCCTGAACTGCAATGAACGCACCAAGATTCAGGGCACCGAAGGGCACTCGCGACATCCTTTGGCCTGAATCGGCTCGGCGTCGCGGCCTGCTCGAAGCGTTCGCCAGCCGGGCTATCTCTGCGGGCTTCGGGGAGGTCGTGTCACCGATGTTTGAGGATTTCGCCGTCTTTGCGAGGCTCGGTGAATTCACCGATGTGGTCGACAAAGAAATGTTCGATTTCTTCGACAAGGGTGACCCTCCACAGCATCTGGCACTCAGGCCCGAACTGACGGCTTCGATTTGTCGTGCCTATGCCGAGCACCGGCCGGTACGGCCATGGAAAGTCTGGTACGAGGGCCCCCAGTTTCGCTACGAGCAGCCCCAAGCAGGTCGGTACCGGCAATTCGGCCAAGTCGGTGTGGAGGTGCTCGGCACCGACGATCCCCAGACCGACATTGATGTGATTGCTCTCGCCGTACGGCTATTTGAGGGACTTGGTCTGGAACGGGTCAGGCTCCTGATCAACACGCTGGGCGACGCAGCGTGCCGCGGGGCGTATCTGAAGGCGTTGCAAGCGTATCTGTTGGACAATTCCGACCGACTCAGCGAGCAGAGCCGTATCACGCTGCAGCGCAGCGCCTTGCGGGTACTTGACTCGAAACGTGTCGAGGATCGCGAGGTCATCGACTCGGCCCCTTCAATGGCCGACTTCCTTGGTGGGTTTGCAGCCGAGCATTTTGCGACCGTGCAGGCAGGACTCGAATTACTCGGCATCGACTTTGAGATCACACCGAGGCTGATCCGCGGCTTGGACTATTACACACGCACTACTTTCGAGTTCGCCTCCGAGGCTTTGCAGACAGCCCAAAATGCGCTGGGCGGCGGGGGGCGCTACGACGGACTGGTGCAGGACCTGGGTGGTCCGCCAACACCGGGAGTCGGTTTTGCCTTGGGCGTCGATCGGATCCTGTTGGCGTGCGATGCTGAGCAGGTATTTTCCGCAGCGCCAGCGCCAGTGTCGGTATTTGTGGTCGATACAACCGGTGGTAACCAGGCACTGAAAGTGTGTGACTTGCTGCGATCCGACGGAATCTCCGCCGACCGTGGCTACGGCGGGCGTTCCATGAAAGCCCAGATGAGACTCGCGAACCGTTCCGGGGCGCCGCTCGCGGTGATCGTTGGATCCGAGGAAGTCGCGGCTGGCGAGGTCACCTTACGCGACCTGCGTGGCCAATCCGGCCAACGGCGAGTGTCGATCGGATCGCTGGTGGGCGTAGTCTCAGAAGCTCTCCGCATAAAGGCGTTGCCGCAATAACCATGGAACCAGTTGATCTATCCACCTGCATGCGCACCGACATGTGCGGGCTCCTAACAGCCGCGGACATCAAGCGGAGTGTCACCGTATGCGGATGGGTGGATCGCCGTCGTGAGCACGGTGAGCACCTCGCCTTCATTGATGTGCGTGACTACACAGGTGTGGTGCAATGCGTCGTCAACCGCAGCCACGACCTGCGCAGCGAGTACGTGGTGCGCATGAAAGGCACGGTTCGCCTGAGACCCCCCGACACCGCCAACCCCACCCTCGCAACCGGTGAGATCGAGATTGACGTCACCGGTATTGAGATCCTGGACCGTGCCGAACCTCCGCCGTTCCCGCTTGATGACCGCAGCGAGGTGGACGAGACGATCCGGCTTAGTCATCGCTATGTCGATCTGCGCAGAAAACGACTACAACACAACCTGAGGTGCCGGGCTGTGGTCAACAGCGCCATCCGGCGAGGCATGCAGGAGCAGGGTTTCGTTGAAATCGAAACACCAATGCTCGTTGCGTCCACCCCTGAAGGGGCCAGGGACTTTGTGGTTCCTTCTCGCAAAGAACCCGGCTCGTTCTATGCGCTTCCCCAGAGCCCCCAGCTGTTCAAGCAGATGTGCATGGTTGGCGGCATCGACCGCTACTACCAGATCGCCAGATGCTTACGTGACGAGGACCTACGTGCTGATCGACAGTTCGAGTTCATGCAACTCGACGCCGAGATGAGCTTCGTCGACCGTGAAGATGTATTCGCTGCCATCTCGTTCGCCGTGGGCTGCGCGGTCCACGCCGTGACAAGTGAGCGGCCCACGAAGTTCTCGAGGATTTCCTGGTTCGACGCCATGGAACGCTACGGCACCGACAAGCCCGACGTCCGTTTCGGAATGGAACTCGTTGAACTTACGCCGATCCTGCAGAGCACCAAAGCCCGCGTCTTGCGCGCTCAGTGTGTCAAAGGCATATGTATGACCGGTGGGGTTGAGGCTCTCAGCCGCAACGAGATTGACGGCTTGGTTGCGCGCTGCAAGCGTTGGGGTGCCAAGGGTCTGGCCTGGATGAAAGTCGTTGAAGGTAACAGCGAGCCAACCCTTGATGCTGGTGTCGCAAAGTTCCTTACAGGTAGCGAGTCGACGGCTGTGATAGATGCGCTCGGTGCCAAACCCGGGGATCTGATTTTTCTGGTTGCAGACGAACGATCGGTGGTACGCAACGTGCTCGGTTTGCTGCGACTGGAACTCGGTCGTCCACCACTCACTGAGGGCGGTCTTTGCTTTGTGTGGGTGATCGATTTTCCACTCTTTGAAGCATTGGGTGACGATGGGCTGCCTGTGCCCTCGCATCATCCGTTCACTATGCCCCACATTGACGACCTTGCCATGCTTGAAGCCGCTGGTTCGGACCTGTTGAAGGTGAGGTCCCAGGCCTACGACCTGGTTCTCAACGGTTGGGAACTCGGGTCGGGTTCGATTCGGATCAACCGCGGCAGTATCCAAACACGCGTCTTTGAGTTGCTCGGCATATCCGCACCAACAGCGCGGGCCAGGTTCGGCTTCCTTCTGGACGCCTTCCGGTACGGCGTGCCGCCCCACGGCGGGTTTGCCTTCGGCATTGATCGTTTGACCGCCTTGTTGGTGGGTGAAACCAATATCCGCGAGGTCATCGCCTTCCCCAAGACCCAGTCCGGCGCCGATCCGCTCACCAACGCACCTTCAACGCTCGAACCGCAGCACCTCAACGAACTCGGACTTCGGGTACTGCCAACGGTGTCGTGACGATGTCCGGTTCTGAACTCGCAAGTATCATCGTGACAATCGTCTGCCTTGCTGTCGTGGTGGTGTTGGTGCTGGCGGTACAGGCACTGATTCGCACACTGCGCGAACTGCGACTCACAGTTGAAGAGCTGAGATCCACCACGTTGCCGATGGTCGGCGATCTGCACGCCACCGTCAACCAAGCTCAGCAGGAACTCCAACGTGTTGACACGGTGATTGGCAACGCCGAACGAATTACCTCAACTGTGGATGTGGTGGGTCGGCTCACTCACAAGGTGATGGCACCTCCGCTGATCAAGGTGTTGGCAGTTGCCAAGGGTGTGACCGGTGCCCGGCGCAGGCTTTCGCGACCGTCGACCGGGGAGGATCGCAGCATCCAAAGACCGCGCCGTGTAATCGAAGCTAGTGAGCAGCGTAGATGAGGCGCACCTTCTGGGCAGGGCTTGGTTACGTGTTTGGGGTGCTCAGCATGATCTACGCCCAAAAGCGGATCCGGCGAGTTGTCAACAAACTGCCCCAGCGGAACCTACCGCCCGGCGTGTCAGCCATTCGAACTGGGTTCGTGTTGAATGCCCGGTCCGTTATCGATCGCGCAAAGGCCACAGTCGTTGAGTTGCGGGACGCGGCCACCGAGGGTGTCGACACGATGCGGCTTGCCAACACGGACCTGCGGGCTGAGTTCGATCCGGATCCGAACCTGCATCGTGGACCCGCCAGAGGTCTGGGTAGCAAACCCGACAGCTCCGGCGGTTTCAGGCCGCGGCACTGATTAGTGCTCATTGAGCTGTCGGGCTGCCGGTAGGATTGGCTCGTTCATGAAGGCCAATGAGCTGCGCACGGCGTTCACCGAGTTCTTCGTCCGCCACGGGCATGTCCATCGCCCGTCCGCGTCGCTGATTCCCCACGATCCCACTTTGTTGTTCACGGTGGCTGGCATGGTCCCATTCAAGAACTACCTCACCGGCGACGAACCGGCACCATGGCCGCGAGCGGTGTCCGTCCAAAAGTGTGTGCGTGCGGGCGGCAAACACAACGACTTGGACGAGATAGGCCGCACTGCCCGCCATCTCACGTTCTTTGAGATGCTCGGCAATTTCAGCTTCGGCGACTATTTCAAGCAGGACGCGATTGGTTGGGCATGGGAGTTCGTCACCGATGTGATGGCGCTCGAACCGGATCGGCTCTGGGTGACGGTGCATCACAGCGACGACGAAGCGGCCGACATTTGGCGTCGCCATGTTGGTGTTGCACCAGAACGGATCCAGCGCCTCGGTGAAGACAACTATTGGAGAATGGCCGACACCGGTCCGTGTGGACCGTGCACGGAGATCTTCTATGACCAGGGTCGCGCCTATGGCCCCGACGGTGGCCCCAAGCATGGTGGACAAGAGCGCTTCTTGGAGTTCTGGAACCTGGTGTTCATGCAGTTCGAGCAGCACGATGATGGCTCGTTGACGCCTCTGCCCAAACCCTCCATCGATACAGGGCTGGGTCTGGAACGCACCGTGTCGTTGCTGCAGGGGGTCGATTCGGTTTGGGAGACCAACGAGCTGAGTTCTTTGCTGCGAACCGCCTCGGAGTTCAGCGGTGTCGATCCCGACCCCACCGAAACCGATAAGCTCGTCTCGCTTCGGATACTGGCCGACCACGCCCGGTCCACGTCATTGCTCGTTAGCGACGGGGTGTTTCCCTCCAACGAGGCACGTGGCTACGTACTGCGGCGAATTCTGCGCAGAGCTGTGCGTCATGCCCACATTCTCGGCGTCGGCGAGCCGGTAATGGGATCAATGGTTGACGCGGTGGTTGAGACGATGCGAGATGCCTACCCCGAGCTGGTGACGAACCACGGTTTCGTACGCGAGGTGATCAACCGGGAGGAGGTCCGTTTCCGTGAGACGCTCCGCGCCGGGCAGGCGATCGTTGATCGCGAACTGGCCTCGCTGGCTGCGGGTCAGCCACTCGCCGGTGACACCGCCTTCATGCTGCACGACACCTACGGGTTCCCGCTCGAGTTAACTGCCGAGATCGCCAGCGAACTCGGTGTTGCGGTGGATGTTGCCGGATTCGCAGTTGCGATGGACGCGCAACAAAAGCGGGCCAAAGCAGCTCGCAGGGTGCACGACACCGGTTTCAGCGAACTCGTTGGTGTTCTTGAACGCCACGGCGCAACCGAGTTCACCGGTCGGGCTGAGGTGAGCTCCACCGGCACAGTCCTGTATGTGAACGACGACATCGTCGTATTGGACCGCACGCCGTTCTACGCAGAAAGCGGGGGTCAGATCGGCGATACTGGAACCATCTCTACTGCCACCGCAACGGCGCACATTTCCGATTGCCGTTACGGCATCACCGGTGTGCATATTCACGATCTGGAATCCGTTGAGGGTCGTATTGAGGTCGGTCAACAAGCCACGGCCACCATTGACAACGAACGGCGGGCCGCTATCCGTCGCAGCCACACCGGCACTCACATACTGCACTGGGCGCTGCGAACCGTGCTTGGACAACACGTCAAGCAGCAGGGATCCGCGGTCGGCCCTGACCGGCTTCGCTTCGATTTCAGCCATTACGAAGCGTTAACAGCCGTTGAGATCGCCGAGGTCGAAGATCTCGTCAACGCCGAAGTGTTGAGCAACGCCAACTGCCGCCATTTCGAAACCACCATGGACCACGCCATGCAACTAGGTGCCATAGCATTCTTCGGCGATCGTTACGGCCACAACGTCCGCGTGCTCGAGGCGGGCGAGAACTCCGTGGAGCTATGCGGCGGCACCCACGTTCGAGCGCTTGGTGACATCGGTCACATGCACATTGTCACAGAAAGCTCGATCGGCTCCAATATCCGTCGTTTGACCGCTGTGACAGGCATGCAAACTGTGGAACTCCTGCGTGAAACCGCCGCAACAGCGGCCGCCGCGGCCGCTGAACTCAACGTTACGGTCGACGAACTTCCGGTAGGCATTGATCGGCTCCGAGGCGAACTCAAGGTCCTGCGCAACGAGGTATCAGCTCTCAAACGACGGCTTGCCAAACAGCAGGCATCAGCCCTGGCTGCCGATGCGGTCAACGGCGTCGTGGTAGCCCAAGTCGACGGCGTAGACCGCGATGGCTTACGGGACCTGGCGGTGTCGGTTCGTGATCTGCCCGGCGTGCGGGCTGTCGTGTTGGGTTCCGGGCTTGAAGGTGCCGGAGCGGTGCTGGTTGCAGCCGTGACGCCCGGCAGCGGCCTCAACGCCGGGTACCTCATCTCCGACGCAAAGCGGACCATTGGTGGAGGAGGCCGTGCCGCGGCCGATCTGGCCATGGCCGGGGGGAGGTTGCCCGAACAGCTCGGCGTGGCACTTGAGCAGGTCCGGTCGGCGGCCGGGATTGTTTGAGATGCGCGCATTGGGAATCGACCTGGGCTCCAAACGCATCGGCATCGCTTTAGCCGACACCCACGGCACGGTTGCCACACCCGTGGATACCGTCTTGCGCAGCGGCGACAGGCGAAGCGAACACGCCCGCATCGCCGAGCTCGTCAGCGAATGGGAAGCAACGATCGCCGTGGTTGGGCTTCCAAAGAGCCTGGATGGCTCTATTGGCCTAGCGGCGCAGGCTTGCCTGGCGGAGATCAGGAGTCTGGCTGCCGTCTTGGAGGTGCCAGTCGTTGCCTTCGATGAGCGGTTGACCACGGTAACTGCACAGCAACACCTGATACGTCAAGGTCTGCGGGGTGAGCAGCGGCGCAAGGTAATCGATCGGGTCGCCGCTGCCGTTATGCTGCAGAGCTGGCTTGATGCAGGCTGCCCGCAACCCGGCACTGAGACCGTCGATGGCTGAAGGAGGACGGCGCCAGAAACTGGCCGCTTTCTTGACCGGGACGACGGACGAACCGAGTGAACCGGCAACCGAACCTACACCACCGCTGCGCGACCCTGTGGTTGTTCGCCCAAAAAAGCGTGTGGCACGACCTGTCAGCTCGGTTCAAACCCCGGCTCCCAGGACGGTTCGCTCCGCTATCGCGACGCCGCCTGCGCTGCCGGATCATCTGGCTCCTCCGGGAGTCGTGATCGTTGCGGCTGTCGACGATGACGGCACCGAGTGGGTGCTCGAAGACGACCCTGAGGCGGACCTGATCGTAGATCCCAGATATGAAGAAGAAGACCGGAACTGGGTTCGGTACCGCAGTCGGTGGGGTGGATTCCTACGACTCGCCGTTCTCATTGTTTTGGTCTTGTGGGGGTTTACTGTAGCGAGGGGCCGCCTTGAGGACTGGGTCGACCGCCAGATCACGCCGGAAGGCTCATTAGGCCCGACCGTTGAGTTCACGATTCACGACGGCGAAACCACAAACGGTGTTGCCACTGCCTTGGAGAACGCCAATATCATCAGCAACTCCACCGTTTTTCGTTACTGGTTGCGTTGCGACGGCGACCTCACATGGCGGTTCCTGAGCTGCAGCAACGACAGGGTCTTTCATGCTGGAGACTACGAGTTACGCGAGAACATGTCGTTCGCGGCCGTTGAGGAACTCCTTGAAGGAGGGCCGATCCCTGTCGTGTACAACACAATCACGATTCCTGAAGGCCTGCGACTCAACGAGGTCATCGAGCGATTGTTGGCGCTGAACCCCAGTTTCAGGCGTCCGCAGCTCCAAGCTGCGATCAACAACCCAAACCTGGCGTCGGAGTTCCTTGTCCCAGGCGTCGCAAATGACAAGAGGCTTGAAGGCACCCTGTTCCCATCCACATACGACATCGCCGAAGCTGATCTCGGCGACGAGGCTCGGTTCCTTAAACGCATGGTTGATACCTTCGACCAAAGGTTCAGCCGACTTCTTGATGACCTCGGTCGAGATCCGGTCATCGCCGAACTCGGGCTCAGCGACTATCAGGTCATCGTCATAGCGTCACTCATTGAGGAGGAGGCCAAGACCGATGTCGACCGGCCTTTGATGGCGCGCGCGATCTACAACCGGTTGTCGCAAGACATGCCGCTTCAGATCGATGCATCGGTCTACTACGCGGCAGGCAAGGCATTCACAGAACCTCTATTTCAATCGGACCTGGATTCCGATTCGCCCTACAATACTTACATCAACACCGACGTTCCGCCGACGCCTATAGCAGCTCCCGGGGAGAAGGCACTTCGAGCCGCACTTGCCCCGGCCGCGGGTGACTGGCTGTTTTGGGTGCGTACCGATCACGATGGGGTCATCGGAGCGCACACGTTCTCGACGACCCTTGATGAGCACAACCAGGCGGTTGAGGTCTGTCGCAGACTCCGCTACTGCTGATGACGCAGGGCATTGGGCCTGTTTCGAGCCACCGAAGCAGGGATCGGTAGGCATGGCTATCTCCGCCGCCACCAAGGTGGCTGGTGTGATCGGCGACCCTGTTGGCCATTCGCTGTCGCCGACTCTGCACAACGCTGCGTTCGCTTCGTTGGGACTCGACTGGGTATATGTCGCATTCGCGGTACCCGCGGGCCGCGCTGCGCAAGTCCCCGACACAATGCGTCTATTGGGGATCATTGGGTTGTCTGTCACGATGCCGCACAAACAATCCGTGGCCAAAGCTGCCGACAAGCGAACCGTGGAAGCCGCCGCTTCGAACGCAGCCAACACCTTGACGCTTGGCGAAGACGGCACGGTCACGGCCCACAATACCGACGGTCCGGGATTCCTTGCCGGCCTGCGCCGGGAACTGGGTTTCGATGTCGAAGGTCGTCGGATCGCGATGATCGGCGCGGGTGGGGCTTCTAGGGCGGTGATCGATTCGGTGGTACGCGCCGGTGCCGCCGAGGTAGTGGTTCTCAATCGCAGCGCCGAGCGCGGCAAATCCGCAGCCGCAGTTGCCGGTGGGGTTGGTCGGGTCGGCCGAATCGAGGATCTCAGCAACGTAGATATCGTGGTCAACGCCACACCTGTCGGCATGGCCGGTCGTCCGGGCCTCCCGGTTCCGGCTGGTGTCGTCGGTTCCGGTCAGGTGGCCGTCGATTTGGTGTACCGGCGCGAACCGACCGCTTGGCTTCGTGTATGCGCTGAGCATGGTGCGTTGGTGCTTGACGGTTTGCCGATGCTGGTGCATCAAGCGGCAGAACAGGTCAAGGTGTGGACAAACTGCGATGCACCGATCGATGCAATGACACGAGCCATTGCCGAGCGCTTGGAGCCCGGCTCGGCGTTGCGGTCCGATCTATGACCAGGTCCGGTTTATGGCTATAGGTGTTGCAGCGGCGGCCGAGTCAATGTGGGTCTGGATTCCGATGGTTGTTCTGATCGTTGCGATCGTGACGCTTTCGACGATCGACGTGCTCACATACCGTTTACCGGATCGGATCGTCTTCACGTCGCTGTTGATATCGTTCCCTGCGATCGCGGCGGCGGCCTTGGCAATGGGCCGTCCTGGAGCTGTAGGTCAAGCAGTGGCCGGAATGATTGCCTACTTCTTGTTGTTGCTGGTTGCTCATCTCATCTCACCTGCGGGGCTTGGTTTCGGCGACGTCAAGTTCGCCTTGTTGTTGGGTTTGCATCTGGGATGGGTGGCGGGTTCGCAGCACTCGGGTTTGGCTCCGGTGATCCGTGTTGTGCTGTATGCGTTGGTTGTGGGGTGCGCGTTGGGTGTCGTCAGCGGCTTGGTGTCTGCGGTTGTGCACACGCTGCGTGGTCGTGTCGGTGCGGTGTCGTTGTCAGCTCGGAGCTTTCCTTTCGGTCCGGCGCTCGGGGCGGGAACACTGATCGTGATCTTCTTCGGCGACGCCATCTAAGCCGGATCAGTGTCGCGGTCGAACCATTTGGTTGGTTTAGAATGCTTGTGATCGTTGTGATAGTTGCAGGCGGCGCCCGCCGTTAGGTGTTGCTGGTATCGCTAGGTGTTGGCGGTATCCTCGCTCGGATGCAACGGGTCGAGGTGGAGCTGGCCCACCGGGGCTACCCGGTTCTGGTTGGCTGGGGTGCACGCCATGAGCTAGCAACCGTGCTTGGCGACGACGTTGATCGTGTGGCTGTCATCACCCAGGCGAACATTCCTTGGACCGTGGACCCGGATCGTCAGCACGTCACGATCACTATCCCAGACTCCGAACAGGCTGCCAAAAGGCTCTGTGTCATTGAGGATGTGTGCAGCGCAATGGCATCAGCGGGTATAACCCGCGCCGATGCGGTGGTTGTCGTCGGTGGAGGGGTGGTGACCGATGTCGGTGGTTTTGCCGCGGCCGTCTATCACCGAGGTATACGGCTCGTGTCCGTAGCCACGACTTTGTTGTCTCAGGTTGATGCCGCGATCGGGGGAAAGACCGGCGTAAACCTCAACGAAGGCAAGAACCTTGTTGGTTCTTTCTGGCAACCATCCGCTGTTCTTTGCGATACCGCAACCCTGGCCACCCTGCCCGAAGATGAGTTCCGGTGCGGTATCGGCGAGTTGGCCAAGTATCACTTCGTGCGTGGCGAAAGCTTCGCCGAGGCGAGCCTGGAGCGCCTCGAAAGCCATCCATTGCAGTTTGATTCAGCGGAAATGGAATTGATAGTGGCGGCGGGTGTACGAACCAAAGCCGAGCTGGTAGCGGCCGACGAACGCGAAGGCGGGCGACGCGTGCTGCTCAACTACGGCCACACCCTGGCACACGCAATCGAGACCGTCGGCGGCTACGGGCTTCGCCACGGCGAGGCGGTGGCGATAGGTATCGCCTACGCCGCCGAAGTGGCACACAGGCTGGGCCGCATCGGCGACGATCGCCTAGCTGAGCATTACAGGGTGCTTGCTGCTTATCGCCTGTCAACGATCCTTCCCGCCGGGCTCGGCGACGATGACCTGCTCGCCCTGTTCGCCCGCGACAAGAAGGCGGTGCAGGGAATTACGCTTGTTCTTGATGGTCCCAACGGTCTCGAACCGGTCGTCGGGGTAGACCCCAGGATTCTGCGAGATTGCCTGGCGGTGTTGCGGTGATCACCAGCACGGTTGAGCTACCACCCCTTCGGGTGCACGGACGAATTGAGCAATTGCTTGCGGCACTCAACGATCGGGCCGACGCGATCGTTGTGACGGGTCCTGCAGGTATCCGCTGGTGCACCGGTTTCACCGGCTCCAACGGCGCACTATTGCTCAGCGCAGGCGACCGGGTACTGTTCACCGACGGTCGGTACGCGGATCAAGCACCTGCTGAACTCCAATCGGCTGGCAGCGACGTTGAAGTTAATGTGACTGCGGACCTGCCCCGATCGGTTGCGGCACGGGCCAAGGTTTGCGGAGTCGTATCAATGGCCTTGGAAGCCGATCGGTTGAGTTGGTCCGATGCTCGCCGTTTTGAACGCCACCATGTCGGCGAAGTGGTTGCCACCGAAGGTCTCGTGGCGGATCTGCGCAGTGTCAAAAGCAGCGCCGAACTAGCTCGCATGTCCCATGCAGCCCTGATCGTTGATGAAGCCCTGAAAGACTGCGTGCACATGCTGAGCACCGAGGTGAGTGAACGGGAACTGTCGTTGGCTCTCGATGACGCCATGCGTGCCAGGGGTGCTGGCCCTGCCTATGAGACGATTGTCGCTGGAGGACCCTTGTCGGCTCTGCCACACGCCCGGCCCGGACCCAGGCGGTTTCGTGACGGTGACCTTGTGGTGATCGACGCGGGCGCGGTGGTAGATGGCTATCGCAGCGACATGACCCGGACCTTCACGGTCGGCAAGTCATCGGCGAGAGCAACTGAGATCATAGGGATCGTCACCGAAGCCCAGAAGCTGGGTGTTGAGGCTGTGACAGCAGGTGCCGAAGCCGCAGCAGTCGATGCGGCCTGTCGAAACCACATCACCAAGGCTGGTTACGGGGAAGTATTCGTCCACGGCACCGGTCATGGAGTTGGGCTTGAAATCCACGAGCTGCCATCCGTGAGCCGATCAAGCACCGCGGTGTTGCGACGCGGTCAGGTGATTACCGTCGAGCCTGGGATATATATCTCCGGATTCGGGGGCTGTCGCGTGGAAGACATGGTGTCGGTCACCGAGAAGGGCTGCTGCCCGCTTACCAATTTCCCCAAGTAACCGGGGCGACGACGCACCCGCCTGTCCAACGGAGAGACCCATGGCCACAATCACGACCAACGATCTCAAGAACGGGATGACTCTCAACTTGCACGACGGCCTGTTCCAGGTTGTTGACTTTCAGCACGTCAAGCCCGGCAAGGGTCACGCATTCGTGCGCACCAACCTCCGCAATGTGCGCGTTGGTGGCATCGTTGAGCGAACATTTCGAGCAGGCGAGAAGGTCCGCCGTGCCACCATCGACAAGCGGGAAATGCGATTGTTGTACCGCGACGGTGCTGACTACGTCTTTATGGACAGCGAGACCTACGAGCAGGTTCAGGTCCCACCTTCGGTACTCGGCAGTGCCAGCAACTACATCATCGAAACTTCGGTGGTGATTCTGGAAATGCATGGTAGTGAGATCGTTGGCAGTGATCTGCCCTCCTCGGTCGAACTTGAGGTCACCCAAGCCGAACCCGGCATCCAAGGTGACCGATCCTCCTCGGGCACCAAGCCAGCGACGTTGGAGACCGGATTGGTTGTTGCTGTGCCGCTGTTCGTTGGCCCAGGTGACCGGGTGCGGGTCGACACCCGATCTGGTGAGTACCTGGGTCGGGCGTGACCGGGAACCAGAGCCGTGGAGAAGCCCGAGAGGAGGCACTTGCGTTGCTGTACCAGTCCGAGATCACCGGTGGGTCGATCACCGATGTGCTCGCAGGCTGCCGCGTGGCTCCCGGGGAATACGCCGCGAAGATCGTTGCCGGGGTTGGTGAACACCTCGGCGAGATTGATGAGTTGATCGGGAGCCACCTCAGCGACTGGCGGATAGAGAGGATGCCTGTGGTTGACCGTGTCGTTGCTCGACTAGCCACCTATGAACTTCTTGATGAGCTCGATGTTCCCACCGCTGTGGTGCTGAGCGAGGCGGTATCGTTGGCCGATCGGTATAGTGGCGGGCGCTCTCGGGTGTTTCTCAACGGTGTCCTGTCCGCCGTCGCAAACCAGGTGCGTCTCTGATTGCACCGCTGCTGTTGCCAATCCAACAGGGCCGGGGTTGCACAACCGAGCCCGACTGGTAAGTTCCCCAACCGACCGTGAAATGGGTTCAGTGAGGCTCGTACGGACGAGAGAAGGAAACTTGGCTGAGCGAGAACGGCGTCTGGCTCCGACAGTCGGCGGAACCTTTGAGCGTCGCACCCAGGTGATGACCGCCGCAGACGTTGCCCGAGCTATTCGTCGCATGGCCCATGAGATTCTTGAGCACAACCACGGCGCCACGGACCTCGTTATCATCGGGATGCAAACTGGAGGCGTGGCTCCAGCAAGGCGACTTACAGACGATATCGGTGAGATTGAAGGCACCAATATCGCCTTCGGTACTCTCGACGCCACCTTGCACCGTGACGATTTCGGGCTTCGCCCGATCCGATCCGAGGGAGCAACTGAGATCGCCGTTGATATTGGTGACAGGGTCGTTGTGTTGGTTGATGACGTTCTGTACACCGGTCGCACCGTTCGAGCTGCTCTCGACGCGATCCACAGCTACGGTCGCCCACGGGTAATTCGCTTGGCGGTGATGGTCGATAGAGGTCACCGCGAGCTACCCATACGGGCCGACTTCGTTGGTAAGAACCTGCCCACCCCTCGCCACGAGATGGTTGATGTCCACCTCGGTGGTGTTGACCTGGGCGTTATCCGGTGAGTCGCCGTCACCTGTTGTCGATGTCGGATCTTCAGCGCGACGAAATCAACCATCTCATGGATCTCACCGACCGGTTTGCCGAGGTCGGCCGACGACCGATCCCGAAGGTTCCGGCCCTTCGAGGAAAAACCATTGCCTGGTTGTTCTACGAAGACAGCACCCGAACACGCATCTCGTTCGAGACCGCCGCCAAGCGGCTGTCCGCGGACACTGTGAACTTTTCGATTGGTTCGTCCTCGGTCAAAAAAGGCGAATCGTTGCGTGACACCACCGAGACGATCGCTGCGATGGGCGTCGACGGGATCGTCGTGCGTCACTACGCATCTGGTGCACCACATCAAGTGGTGAATTGGGTAGGCGGTGTTTCAGTGGTGAATGCCGGAGACGGACTGCATCAGCATCCCACCCAGGCGCTGCTTGACTTATACACGGCGCGTCAACATCTCGGAGACCTTGACGGCGTCCATATTGCGATAATCGGTGACATCAGACACTCGCGGGTGGCGCGCAGCAACATCGAGGGCTTCGTCACTATGGGTGCCCGCGTCACGATCGTTGGTCCCCGAACGTTGCTTCCCGTTGAAGTGGACACGTTGCCGGTCGAGGTCAGTCACAACGTCGACGCTGTGCTGGGCGACATCGACATCTGCTATATGCTGAGACTACAGATTGAGCGACACCACGACGTTGTCATCCCCACGCTGCGAGAGTTCCACAATGAGTACGGGCTCACCGAACGGAGAGCCGATCAACTACATGATCAGGCGCTGATTATGCATCCCGGGCCGGTGAATCGCGGTGTGGAGCTGGCCTCGGCTGTGTTGGAGCGCCCCAACGTTGTGATCACCGAACAGGTCAACAACGGTGTCGCCGTCAGGATGGCGGTGCTGTTCGCACTGCTCGGTAACCCGGTTACCGAAGCGGTCGCATGATCCTGGTCAGAGGCGGTCGCCTGATCGACAGCACCGGTGAACGAACAGGCGATGTACTCATCAATGACAACTTGATCTCGGCGGTAGCGGTCGGCATTGATGCCCCAGAAGCGCGCACCATAGATGCCTCGGGTTGTGTTGTGAGTCCAGGCTTCGTTGATCTTCACGTTCATCTGCGCCAGCCCGGCAACGAGGAAGCCGAAACCATCGAAACCGGAGCACGCGGCGCTGCTCTCGGCGGGTTCACCGCGGTTGTAGCGATGCCCAACACCACTCCCGCCGTGGACTGCGCGGCCATGGTTCGAGAAATCAACGAACTTGCCCAAGGCGTGCCCTGCGATGTGATTCCTTCGGCTGCGATAACGGTCGGGCGTGCCGGGTTGGCATTGACTCCGATGGCCGAGCTGGTGCGCCTCGGCGTAGGGATCTTCACCGATGATGGCAACGGCGTGCAGGATGAGCGGATCATGCGTTCGGCTTTGGAGTACGCATCAAGTCTCACGCATATCAATCATGGACGCCGCGTCGTGGTCGCTCAGCATTGTGAGGTTGAGTCGCTGAGCCGGGGAGGGTACATGCACGACGGCGAGTGGTCGTCGAGGTTGGGGATCGGCGGCCAACCCTCAGAGGCCGAGGAGCTGATGGTGATGCGCGACATCGCCCTTGCCCGCCTCACCGGAGCACGGGTTCACTTCCAGCATGTCTCCACGGCTGGTTCGGTGGCGATGATTCGTGCCGCTCGCCAGGCTGGCCTTGCGGTCACGGCGGAGGCCACCACACATCACTTCACCCTGGATCACAGCTGCTGTGCGTCGTTCGATCCTCTCTACAAGGTGCATCCTCCGCTGCGCACAAGCGACGACATCTCCGCGATCAAAGCAGGCCTTGGCGACCACACGATCGACGCCATCGCAACCGACCATGCGCCGCACACTGCTCACGACAAGCAAGCCACTTTCGCCGAGGCCTCTCCGGGCATGCTCGGTCTTGAGACAGCGTTCGCGTTGACCAACAGCGAGGCGGGGTTGCCACTTGAGCGAACACTGGCACTGATGTCCTGGCAGCCAGCCGCGATTGCCGGCATTGACGACACCCATGGAGGTCCGATTGAGGTGGGTCGTCCCGCCAATCTCGTGGTCATCGACCCAGACGCGCCATGGACGGTTCAAGGCTCGGCGATGGCTAGTCGCTCCGTTAACACCCCATATGAAAGCAGGCGGGTTCGGGGCCGAATAAGGCACACGATCCTGCACGGCGAACCCGTCGTGGTTGACGCCGAGGCAATCCGATGAACTACCGGCTCGTTCTGGCCGACGGCGAAGAGTTCTCGGGGGTCGGCATCGGGGCTGACCTGCCAAACGGCGTCGCCGCCGGTGAGGTGGTGTTCAATACCGTGTTGACCGGCTATCAGGAGGTGATCACGGATCCGTCCTATGCCGGTCAGATCATTACCTTCACCTACCCTCACATAGGCAACTACGGTGTCAACTCCTCCGACGACGAAGCGTCCCGACCTTTCTGCCGAGGTGTGATCGTTCGTGCTCTGGCCCGGCGTGTCAGTAGTCGGCGAAGCGAGGAACATCTCGACGCTTTCTTGCGTCGCCACAACGTCGCTGGCATCGCAGGCGTCGACACTCGTCGCCTCACGCGCCACATTCGTGAGAGTGGAGCCATGCCCGCAGCGTTCGGTCCGGCGGATCGTGATGTGCTGGCCGAAGCGGCGCTGCGCGAGCCTGGAACTTCGGGTGCCGACCTGGTCGCACAGGTAACAACCCGCTCGCCGTATGTGGTTGGTAGCGGCCCTCGCAAGGTGGTTGTTTACGACCTGGGCGTGAAACGGACCATGCTGCGCCGACTCGCCGAGTTGGCCACCGTAAAGGTGGTTCCCGCGCACACAACCGCCGATGAAGTGCTGGCGACCGAACCCGACGGGATCTTGTTGTCCAACGGCCCAGGGGACCCAACCGAGGCAGGCCCTATCCTCAAAGAACTTCCTGAGCTAATTGGCGCGCTGCCGATCTTCGGGATTTGTCTCGGTCATCAGGTTCTGGCCCTGGCCTTCGGAGGGCGAACATCAAAGATGAAGTTCGGCCATCACGGCGGCAACGTCCCGGTGCAGGACACCCGCGACAACAAGGTGCAGATTACGAGCCAGAACCACAACTTCGCGGTACAGACCGGGTCGGTGCCCGGAGTGAGAGAAACACATGTGTGTCTCAACGACGGTGTCCTCGAGGGTTTCGTGCACGATGAGCTTCCGGTGTTCGCCGTGCAGTACCACCCCGAAGCCGGTCCCGGCCCTCACGACAGCTACCACCATTTCGCCCGGTTCGCCGAACTCATGGATGCCTGTCGAGGGTCGTCCTGATGCCGAAACGTACCGATCTCGAATCCATTCTCATCATCGGTTCAGGCCCGATCGTGATCGGTCAGGCCTGCGAGTTCGACTACTCCGGCACCCAGGCCTGTCGTGTCCTGAAACAGGAGGGTTATCGGGTGATCCTTGCCAACTCGAATCCTGCCACGATCATGACCGATCCCGACTTCGCCGACGCTACCTACGTAGAGCCGCTGGATGTGGCGATCCTGTCCAAGATCATCGAGCGCGAAAGGCCCGACGCGGTGCTGCCGACCCTCGGTGGTCAAACCGGACTCAACCTGGCCATGGAACTGCAAAACAACGGCATTCTGCAAGCCCATGGTGTCGAATTGATCGGTGCTGATGCCCAAGCCATTACCACTGCTGAGGACCGCGAGCAGTTCAAGAATGCGATGCAGGAGATAGGCCTTGAGGTTGCGCGTTCTGGCATCGCACGTTGCATGGATGACGCTCGGCGAGTCATCCAGACGGTCGGTTTGCCGGTGATCGTCAGGCCAGCTTTTATCCTTGGTGGCCGCGGCACCGGAATCGCCGACACCATTGAGGAGTTCGAAGCGATCGCAGCTTACGGTCTCGAATGCAGTCCGATAACTGAGATTCTCATTGAGGAATCCATCAGGGGCTGGAAGGAATACGAACTTGAGGTGATGCGGGACCGAAACGACAACTGTGTCGTTATCTGCTCCATCGAGAACCTGGACCCGATGGGGGTCCACACCGGTGACTCGATCACCGTGGCCCCGGCGCAGACGCTCAGCGACGTTGAGTACCAACAGATGCGCGACGGTTCGTTTTCGTGCATCCGCAGGGTCGGTGTGGAGACGGGCGGGTCCAACGTCCAATGGGCTGTCGATCCCGACACCGGCCGTCAGCTGATCATAGAGATGAACCCCAGGGTCAGTCGCAGTTCCGCACTCGCATCCAAGGCGACCGGTTTCCCCATTGCGAAGATCGCCACCAAGCTCGCCGTCGGCTACACCCTCGACGAGATACCGAATGACATCACAAAGAAAACCCCGGCAAGCTTCGAACCCACCATTGACTACGTCGTCACGAAGGTTCCGCGTTGGGCCTTCGAGAAGTTCCCTGGTACCTCGGGGGTTCTTGGCACTTCAATGCAGTCGGTGGGGGAGGTCATGGCGATCGGGCGCACCTTCCCTGAGTCGTTGCAGAAGGCCTTGCGGTCACTTGAGCAGGGCCGTGAGGGGCTCAATGCGGATTTCGGCGAGGTCCTGCTTGAGAGCATTGAGACCGCCACACTCCTCGAAGCAGCGGCGGTTCCGACACCGGATCGTGTCTTTGAGCTTGAGGCTTTGCTTCGGCGCGGCGTCGGAATAGACGACATCTATGACGCGACTGGCGTTGATCCGTGGTTCTTGGACCAGATGCTGATGATCACTGAGGAACGTCAGCGTCTTGTTGGTTTGTCGCTGGACTCAGCGACAGAACAGGATTGGCGCCGCGCCAAACAACATGGGTTCTCCGACGCTCAGCTCGGGTACTTGTGGAACGTGTCCGACGCACAGGTCCGCCGCGCCCGACAACAGGTCGGTGTGAGATGTACCTTCAAGACTGTCGATACGTGCGCCGCCGAATTCGAAGCCGCCACGCCGTATCACTACTCAACTTATGAAGACACCGACGAGGTGAGCATCGGAAGCTGCCGCGAGCGGGTAATCATCCTCGGTTCGGGCCCCAACCGCATCGGTCAGGGAATCGAGTTCGACTACTGCTGTGTTCATGCAGCGTTCGCGTTACGCGACGCTGGCTATGAGACAGTCATGATCAACTGCAATCCCGAGACGGTGTCCACGGACTACGACACCTCGGACCGTTTGTATTTCGAGCCTCTGACTTTTGAGGACGTGAGCAACATCATCGAGATCGAAGATCCGATAGGCGTGATCGTCTCGTTGGGAGGTCAGACGCCGTTGAAGTTGGCCGACCGAATCCCGCCCGAGCTGATCTTGGGCACGTCCCCGGACTCGATCGACCGGGCCGAGGACCGAGAACGCTGGAACGCGGTCTGTGCACGTCTTGAGATTCCCCAACCGGCATCGGGTACTGCGGTCAACCGCGAGAGCGCCTTGGCAATTGCTGAACGGATCGGGTACCCGGCCTTGGTTCGTCCTTCATATGTGCTGGGCGGAAGAGCCATGCAGATCGTGTACGACGACGACCAACTAGCTGATGCAATGGAGCAGATCGCCGGGTCTGGATCCCTGGGGCGCGAAGGCGGCCTGTCCGCCCAACGGCCCGTGTTGATCGACCGGTTCCTCGAAGACGCCACCGAAGTTGATGTTGACGCTATACGCGACAACGTCGGGGAGGTGTACATCGGTTCGGTGATGGAGCATGTTGAGGAGGCCGGCGTGCACAGTGGGGATTCCGCTTGCACGATCCCACCAACTCATCTGGGTTCTTCCACCGTGGCGGTGATTGAGGACTACACCCGCCGAATAGCGCACGAACTTGACGTGTGTGGCCTCATCAACGTGCAGTTTGCCGTGAAGGCGGGTCAGGTATTCGTGCTTGAAGCCAACCCCAGGGCTTCGCGCACGGTGCCATTCGTAGCCAAGGCAACCGGCGTGGCTCTGGCCAAGGTGGCCGCCCGTGTGATGCTTGGTGCCACACTCACCGAGCTTGGCGCGCAAGGTCTGTTGAACCGGGTGGTCTCAGATCATGTCTCGATCAAGGAGGCTGTGCTGCCGTTCAACCGGTTCCCCGAAGCCGACGCGGTGCTCGGACCAGAGATGCGATCCACCGGCGAGGTCATGGCTATCGACATGACTCAGGGATTGGCCTTCGTGAAGTCACAACTAGCCGCAGGGACCCGACTACCCGACGACGGCATGGTGTTCATGTCGCTCGCCGACCGAGACAAGCAGGTTGGTGTGAAAGCTGCCAAGGTCTTTGTTGATCTCGGATACTCGATCGCGGCGACTTCGGGAACGGCAGCTGCGCTGCGCAATGCCGGGATTGTTGTAGCTCTGGAGGTAGCAAAACTCGAAGACTCCGGTGGACTCAACGCGGTCGATCTCATTGATCGTGGCGATCTGAAGTTGGTCGTCAACTCGCCACGCGGTCGTGGGCCTCGAGCCGACGGCGACCACATCCGCAAAGCAGCAGGTTTGGCCGGGTTGCCCTTGCTCACGACCGCCGCTGCTGCTTTGGCCACAGCAGGTGGTCTGCGGGACTGGAAACGTCATCCGTTGCGTGTACGTAGCCTGCAGGAATATCACCGGAGAACATCGGTAGGCGCACCTGAACGCAACGGTGCAATAGTTGATGACACCGAGGTTTGCTGATCGACATCACCGCACGCGTGGGATCGGTCCGGTTGGCAGCCCCGGTAATGACCGCTTCGGGCACTGCGGGTCACGGAGCGGAACTTCTGCGTTATCTGAGACCTGCCGAGCTGGGCGCAGTGGTGGTGAAGTCGATGAAACCCGACGCTTGGGCGGGCAATGCCGCCCCGCGCTTGCACCCCACACCCGCCGGGATGATCAATAGTGTTGGGCTTCAAGGCAATGGTGTAAATCACTGGCTGATGAATGATCTCCCGGCCCTTACAGCGTCCGGCGCCAAGGTAGTGGCGAGCATCTGGGGTAGCACGGTCGATGAGTTTGCTCAGGCCGCGGCGGCTTTGGCCGAGGCTCCCGAGGTGGTGGTAGCGGTTGAGGTGAACGTCTCGTGTCCGAATCTTGAGGACCGTCAACGCATGTTCGCCCATTCGTTGTCAGCGACTGCGGAGGTGATCGAGGCGGCGGCGGGATGCAAGCGGCCTCGCTGGGCGAAGCTCAGCCCCAACACCGCTGACCTGGTCGAGATTGCAGGTGTGGCAGCCGCTGCCGGAGCCGAAGCTGTGGTGTTGATCAACACTGTGCTGGGCATGGTGATTGACGTGGAGCGTCGCCGGCCCGTTCTGGGTGGACGTAGAGGAGGCCTGTCCGGAGCGGCAATTCGACCGGTGGCGGTTCGTGCTGTGTTTGATGTCCATGAGGCTTATCCGACCCTGCCGATTGTGGGAGCCGGTGGGGTTTCGTGCGGCGTGGATGTAGTCGAGTTCATGCTGGCCGGAGCGTCGGCTGTGCAGGTCGGAACGGCAACATTTCTGGATCCACGGGCGCCTAGACGTGTCCTGGCGGAGTTCGAACGCTGGTGTCAATCCCGAGGTGTTGGCTGTGTTGAAGAACTGATCGGAGCAGCCCATGGGTGAACTTTTCAACACAGCGCCCGACGCCCCCAAAGCGCCGGATCTTTGCGAGGCGTCGGATCTTCGGGGACCGCGGGTTGCTCCTGTCGCTACGGAGCTACGTAACAGGCTGGCTCTGGCTCTTGATGTCGATGATCTCGCTGTCGCTGTTAGCCTCGCGCGGCAGCTGCACGGCTACTTCGGCGTGGCCAAGATCGGGCTCGAGTTGTATTCGGCAGCGGGACCTGAAGCGATAGCGGTCATCGCCGATATCGGCTACGAGATCTTCTTGGATCTCAAGCTCCACGACATACCGACCACGGTCAACAAAGCGGCCAGGGTGCTGGGAGCCTCCGGTGTGCGATACCTCACCGCCCACGCCGGTGGCGGCATTGAGATGCTGAGAGCCGCAGTCGCAGGGCTCAGCGATGGCGCTCACAGCAGTGGCGGTGATTGCCCCGGCCTGCTGGCCATTAGCGTGCTCACCAGTGACAGCGCAGCAGCTGGCGATGTGCTGGCTGAACACCTCACACGGGCTGCTGAGGCCCACTGTCAAGGCGTTGTCTGCTCGGTGCCCGCGCTGGCGGAAGCCCGCCGGGTGGCGCCGAAACTGATGCGAGTAACTCCCGGCATTCGCCTTGTTGGCGACCGGGTCGACGATCAGGCGTGGCCTGCCACTCCAGCCGAGGCCTTCGTTAACGGTGCGGATTTGTTGGTGATCGGCCGTTCGATCACAGCCGCCGACGATCCGTTGCGGGCCGCACGACGGATACATGAGTCGGCTTCAAAGGTGCTATGAGGCAAGTACCTGACTTCTGCAATGCCTCTTCAACAGCTCACTGATACCGCAACTAGAATCGCCGCCATGCCCGCGTGTGAATTGACTGGCCAAGATCTGTTGGGTGATGCCGCACGCCGGGCCGTGTTGGCCAAGGCGGCCGAGGTTCGCCGGGTCCGATCCGATCTCGCTCGAAGGCTCGCAGCGGGCCTGCTGAGACTGTCGGACTTGCTCGGCGAGGCGCAAAACGATTACACGATCGGCGAGACCAAGGTGCTAACCGTTCTTGAGGAACTGCCCGAAGTGGGCAAGGTACAGGCCCGTCGGGCGATGGAACGTATCGGCATCGAAAAGAACTGTCGGTTGGCGGGTCTCGGGGCCAGCAAGCGAACCGAGCTGATTGACACGTTTGGGTAGCCAATGTCGCTAGATGCCCGTGTCGTGATCGTCATTTCTGGTCCCGGAGGTGTCGGTAAGGGCACGATCGTGTCGCACCTGCTTGATAGCGACCCGAAACTTTGGCTGTCACGCAGTTGGACGACCCGTCCCCGAAGGCCTGAAGAGCCCCATGATGCCTATCACTTCACCACCCGTGAAAGGTTTCATCGACATATCAACGACGGTGGTTTCTTGGAATGGGTCGAGTTTCTTGACTATCACCAAGGCACGCCGGTGCCGGACCCGCCGAGTGGACACGACGCCATCTTTGAGATTGATGTCCAAGGTGCGTCCGAGGTCGTCAAACAATATCCCGACGCCTTGTTGATCTTCATCGATGCGCCCAGCCGTGTCGACCAGGAACAACGAATGCGAACAAGGGGCGACCCCGATGACACGGTTGCCAAACGTCTAGCCAAAGCAGCCGAGGAAGTTGCGATGGCCGAGCGGCTCGGCGCGGTTGTCGTCATCAACGATGACCTACGCAGAGCTGTCGCTGAGGTGCAATGCCTGATAGACCGCCGACGTTGCCGGGCGGTGCGGTGATAGCCTGGCGTGCCGTTCGATCATGGAGATAACCGCACATGGTGCACGGATACGACACGATGATGAAGCCCTCGATTGAGGAGTTGCTTGACAAGACCGGATCGAAATTCGAGTTGGTGACGTTGGCGGCAAAACGAAGCCGGGCCATCACCGAATATCTCGGTCAGCTCGGTCAGGGCATAGGTACCAGCGTGCCACCGCAGGTAACCTCCACGTCCTCCAAGCCGCTGTCTATCGCCTTGGAGGAAATCTCGGTCGACAAGATCATCCCGGCCAGACTTGTTGCCGATGCTGTGACCGAGGGTTTGTCTGTCGCCGAACCAGACGGTGACGACGCAGCCTGAACCTCACACGATGGGTCCACTCGACGGCCGCCGTATCGTCCTCGGCGTGACCGGGGGTATTGCGGCCTACAAGGCGGTTGAGGTGTGTCGGCGACTCGTTGATGCTGGTGCCCATGTAACGCCGATTCTCACCCCGGCGAGCCGTCGAATGGTCGGCGAGGCCACGTTCTCGGCATTGGCAAGCGAGTCTGTACGCATCTCGTTGTTCGACGACCCGGTGTCCGCGATTCCTCACACCGAGATGGGCCGGAGTGCCGATCTCGTTGTGGTATGCCCAGCCGGAGCGCGGGTCCTCAGCGATATGCGTACCTCCCGCGGAAGCGACCTGCTAACGGCCACGATCCTCGCCACGACCGCTCCCGTTTTGGTATGCCCGGCTATGCACACAGAGATGTGGGAGCAGCCCGGCGTTCAAGAAAATCTTGCTGTTCTCGCCCAACGAGGGGTGCACATCGTTGCTCCCGAGACCGGACGCCTTGCCGGAGGCGATGTCGGCGCCGGACGGCTCGCCGAGCCGTCCACAGTGATTGAAGCGGTGTTTGCGACCCTTCGTTTGGGTGAGCTTTCAGGATCGAAAGTGCTGGTCACTGCGGGAGGAACCCGAGAACCGATTGATGCGGTGCGCTATGTCGGCAATCGGTCGTCGGGACGGCAGGGGCACGCACTCGCCGCTGAAGCAGCGGCACGAAGCGCAGACGTGGTCTTGGTCACGACCCGCTCGCAAACCGCGCCGTCAGGGGTGCGTGTCCTGGGTGTGGAGACAGCCGCCGAAATGGCGAAAGTGTGTGAACTAGAAGCCCCCAGCGCACAAATTGTGGTGATGGCGGCAGCGGTGGCCGACTTCCGGCCAGATAGTTTCGTTGTGGAGAAACTCAAAAAGCACGAAGGTGCACCCCAAGTCGTGTTGGTGCCCACCATCGACATTCTCGCTGCTTTGGGCAAGGCCAAGCCCGCCGGACAGATCCTCGTCGGCTTCGCCGCTGAAACGGAAAACCTGATCGCAAACGCAAAGGCCAAACTGGTCGACAAGAACTTGGATCTCGTTGTTGCCAACGATGTATCCAAGCCATGTGTGGGCTTCGAGCACAGGACCAACGAGGTCGTGATCCTCAAGGGTGACGGTTCGCGCCATGATGTCGGATTGTGCGACAAGCGTGATGTCGCCCGGGCTGTGTTCGACGCTGCGCTCGGTCACCCAATCCGATGCCCCAAGGAGCACTTGTGAGCAACTATTCCTTCACCTCCGAGAGCGTGACCGAGGGGCATCCCGACAAGATGGCCGATCAAATCTCAGACGCCATCCTTGATGCCATCCTCGAAACGGACGTCGCTGGCAACCCTGCGAAGCCCAGCCGCGTTGCATGCGAGACGCTCTTGACCACGGGCCTTGTGATCGTCGCCGGGGAGATCACTACCGAAGCCTACGTTGACATTCCCGGCACGGTCCGCAACACCATCACCAAGATTGGATACGACTGCGAGTCGTTGGGTTTCGATGGTGCCACCTGCGGTGTCATGATCGCCATCGGCGAACAGTCTGGTGACATCGCCGATGCCGTCGAACGCTCCGATGAAGCGCGTCGCGGAACCGCTGCGGACCCATCTGATGAACAGGGTGCAGGCGACCAGGGAATGATGTTCGGATACGCCTGCGATGAGACCAACTCACTGATGCCGCTGCCAATCCATCTGGCTCACCGGCTCGCCGAAAGGCACGCTGAGGTTCGAAAGGCAGGATCCATCCCTTACCTGCGCCCCGATGCGAAGACACAGGTCACGTTTGTATACGAAAATCACCGTCCGGTACGGCTGCAAACCGTGGTGGTGTCCACTCAGCACAGCGACGGCATCAACCGTGACACCATGATCAACCCGGATGTGATCGAGCACATAATCCGCCCAGTGATCCCCGAACGGTTCGGGTTTCCCAACGTTGACTACAAGGTTCTTGTCAACCCGTCGGGTTCTTTCGTCAAGGGCGGCCCGGCCGCAGATGCAGGGCTCACCGGGCGCAAGATCATCGTCGACACCTACGGTGGCATGGCCCGCCATGGTGGAGGTGCCTTCTCCGGCAAGGATCCCTCCAAGGTTGACCGTTCGGCCTCATACGCTGCCCGTTGGGTGGCCAAGAATCTCGTAGCTGCCGGTGCCGCCCAACGTTGCGAGGTTCAGGTCGCCTACGCCATCGGAGTGGCGACTCCGGTATCGGTACTGATCGCTACTTTTGGCACCGAGACGGTCTCCCCAGAGGCCATCTCCGAGGCTGTCCGTGAGGTCTTCGACCTGAGACCAGCGGCAATCGTGAAACGTCTTGATCTGCATCGCCCGATTTACGGACCGACCGCCGCATACGGCCACTTCGGTCGGGAACCCGAGAAAGGTTTCTTTCCGTGGGAAAAGCTCGACCGAGTTGACGAGCTGAAATCCGCACTGAGACTCTGAGTGACGGCGAAGGGTTGGGTCGCTTTGATGATCCACTTGTGGTGGCCACCAATCAGCCGATGATCCAGGATTGCCCGGATCCTCAGATGATGGTGTCGTCAAGGTTGTGGGGTTTGAGTGAGCCGCCCGAATAACAGTCCGGGTACGAAACACAATCAGTTGTCTGCTGTATCGGGTCCCAAGGTGGTTCGCGTGCTGCCTGATGTGATCCGACTCAACAGAGAATTCGACTACCTGGTTCCTGTCGGCTGGGAATCCGACGGGCGAGCCGATCGCCTGGAAGTTGGGTCGATGGTGCGTGTGGTGCTGGCGGGGCGCCGCGTGGCTGGCTGGATCACCGCCATCAACCCAGAGCCACCTCCCGGAATTGAGTTGGCACCGTTGGCGCATCTCACCGGCATGGGTCCCTCCAACGAGCTCGTCGAACTTGCCGAATGGGCTGCGTGGCGCTGGGCCGGCAAACGAGCCCATTTCCTTCGTGCTGCCTCACCGGGGAGGGTTGTTACCACAGCCGCCGCAAGGTCATCTCCAACGCGGCGGCAGCTACAACCCCAGCGTACTGAAATGTTTAACAAGGCATTTGAGCTCGGCACCGCGGTGGTGAGTGTTCCGCCCGACGACGACAGCTTCGCTTTGGCCCTGGCGGCGTGCCAGCTGGGTGATGCCTTGATCCTTGTTCCCGACGCCAGCCACGCACGTAGTCTTGCTCGTGCCCTGAAACGGTCCGGGGTGACGGTGGCTGCGGGGATGAACGAATGGGCGAAGGCCGCAGCCGGGGCGACGGTAGTCGGCACACGGCCAGCAGCGTGGGCCCCGATGCCAAGGCTCGCGGCGGTCGTGGTGATTGACGAGCACGACGAGCGATTCAAGACCCAGAGCACCCCTTCGTGGCATGCCCGTGACGTGGCCGTCGAACGTGCCCGGCGCCGAGGTGTACCGAGCGTCATGTCCGGATCGGTCCCCTCACTGGAGGCCTTACGGCTCGGGGCTTTGTTGCGTCCCGAGCGGTCGATCGAACGCGCAGGTTGGCCCAAGGTGAAAGTGTTCGACCGACGATCCGACGACCCGGTGAAACGTGGGCTGTTCTCGGAGCATCTGGGTCCACTGCTGCGCGGCAACGGCAAGGTTGTATGCATCCTGAACCGCAAGGGACGATCTCGGCTGCTTGCCTGTGCGCAGTGCGGGGAGCTGGTGCGCAGCATCGACGGCAACTCGACGATGCTGATCATTGATGACGAGTTGCGCACCCCCGACGGTAGCGAGCGCCGCCCCATTGTCTGTATTAGCTGCGGTGCGACATCTCTGAAGAACCTTCGTGTAGGCGTTGTGCGAGCCGCAGAGGAGCTGGCTGCATTGGTGTCTGAGCCCGTCGGAGAGATAACCGACAAGACCTCAGACATTCCGCCTCAACGGGTGCTCATCGGTACCGAGGCGGCGCTTTATCGGGTCCGTTCCGCGGAGGTTGTGGTTTTCTTGGATCTTGATCAAGAGTTGACTGCGGTGCGTCAACGTGCTTGGGAACAGGCATTGGTTTTGCTTGCGCGAGCAGCTCGAATCCTCGGACCCCGATCCGGGTCAGGGCAACTGGTGTTGCAGACCAGACAACCCGAACACGAGGTTGTGCAGGCAGCCTTGCGGGGCAACCCGTTGCTGCTTGCCGTGGCCGAACGAGATCGTCGAAAGAGCCTCGGCATTGCCCCATACGGAGCCCAGGTCTTGGTGAAGGGTGCCGGATCGGCGGAGTTCATGACGTCGTTCGGCGAGCCTGAAGGTGTACGCATCATGGGTTCACAACGCGACGGGTGGTTGTTGCGCGCATCCGAGCATGCGCCGATTCTCGATGCTGTGAAAAGAACTCGCCTGCCTCCGTCTCGGGTTCGGATCGAGGTTGATCCGCTACGGGTTTGAGCGATGCCGGAATTGTTTGAGACTTTGGCAGTGGTCTTCGGGATCGTCCGAAGTCGCCGTTACCGCCGAATTCAGGCAGAATAACGACGTGACCGATCGCGTCCGGCTTGAGATCGAAAGCAACATTGCCACGATCGTCAACAACAACCCCGACAAGCACAACGCCTTTGACGATGAGATGGACATTCGCCTGTTCGAGATCTTCGACGAATTGATTTCCACGCCCACCGTAAAGGCGATCGTCTGGCGCGGCGAAGGCAGGTCATGGTCTTCGGGTCGTGATGTTGCCGCTATCGGCACGAACCTAACCGAGTTGACCCATCACGAACTCATGATCAGGGGACACAAAGGCATCCAGAAGGTCTGGGAGCTTGAGGCTCCGATCATTGTCGCTATCCAAGGATGGGCGCTGGGCGGGTCGTTTCAGCGGGCCCTCATGTGTGATATCCGCATCGCTGCCGATGACGCGCGGTTCATGATGCCCGAAGTTGGCCACGGGGTCATTCCGGATACGGGCGGGGTGAGCGTCCTGCACGCCATGTGCGGTCCGGGCCTGGTTGCGGACATGGTGCTGACAGGGCGGACACTGTCTGCCGCTGAGGCGTTGGGATACGGAATTGTCAGTCGGGTCGTGACAGCCGATGATCTATTGGATACCGCATACGCCATGGCCTCAAAGATTGCTGCAGCCCCAGCGGTAACGGTGAAGTTGGCTCGCCGGGTGATCTCGCACCTCAACCGACCCGCTGTGCGGTCCTCAATGGACGACGAATTGATTTATCAGACCTTTCTCAACCGTTCCGACGATTTCGCTGAGTTCAAAGCAGCCAGAGCCGAGAACCGAGCGCCGCATTACCGCGGATCATGAGCAACCACTTCGCTGCACCCGGACTTCGCAAACCCCCGTCCGAAGGTGCCTCGGCTCTGCCAGCGGGCACCTTCGTGGACACGTCTGTGTTCATCACCGGTGGCGGAACGGGGTTAGGCAAGGCCATAGCCTTGGAGTTCGCCCGGCTCGGGGCTCGCATCGTGATCGCCAGCCGCAATGTCGACCATCTCGCAGCTGGACGCAAAGCGATTGAGGCGACAGGTGCGGAGGTCGTCGCCGTCGTCTGTGACATTCGCAACCCCACCGAAATAGCCGCCGCATTTGACGAGGCCGAAGCCACGTTCGGTTCACCTGAAGTGCTCATCAACAACGCAGCTGCGAACTTTCCGGTGCTGGCGGAGGACCTATCGCCCAACGGGTGGCGAACCATCGTTGATATCACGCTCAACGGCACGTTCTTCGTTTCGCGTGAGTTCGCCCGACGCCACATCGCTGCGGGTACACCGGCGGGGATCGTGAACATCGGAGCGAGTTACGCCTGGACGGGTGGCCCGGGCTTTGCGCACTCCGCTGCTGCCAAGGCGGGTGTGAAGAATATGGTGGAGACCCTGTCCGTCGAATGGGCACCCTATGGGATCAACGTCAACGGTCTTGTGCCCGGATTGATCCCACATGAGGACATGACAGCCGACATCGTCAGCAGCCTGGCACGAGCCGATCCGGACAAGGATCGGCTTCAACCGGCGCTACGGGTGGGTACTTTACGTGAACTCGGTTGGGCGGCGACATTCCTCGCCAGCCCCTACGCACGGTTCATCACAGGCCACACGCTCGTGGTTGACGGAGCCAACTGGCAGCGTCGTGTCATGACCAATGCTCCGGTGGTACCGATCCGCCAGCAGATGCAAAAGGGTCCCTTCTCGCTGGACTGACTTCTGGTGTGTTTGTGCGGATCACCGGTTCGGGCCGATTCTTTGCGACACTAACAAGACTGCCTCCATTGGACGCTTCAAAGGCTCAACTTCCTTGCGGGTTCATCTTCTTTGCGACATTCGACCCGACTCGCGCTATTGGATGCTTCAAAGGCTCATCTGAGACCTCGATCGTCGGTAGTCTGGGGACATGTCCGCATACGACATCCGAGTCATCGGTGACCCTGTGCTGCGCCGCCGAGCAAAGCCCGTGGTTGAGATCGATTCGAGACTGGTCGCGCTGGTCGACAACATGTTCGAAACGATGTATGAAGCCCCCGGTATTGGCTTGGCCGCACCACAGGTTGGTGTGCGGCGACGACTCTTCGTGTGGGACGTGGGCAACGGCCCGCGGGTCCTCATAAACCCTGAGATCGTAGAATCCGACGGTGAGTGGGTGTACCAAGAAGGATGCCTGTCGGTTCCAGGACTGCTTTGGGATATCACACGACCCAAGACAGTTCACATAGTGGGCGAAGATCTTGACGGCAACGAGGTGTCATATGAGGCTGATGAACTTGAAGCCCGCCTGTTCCAGCATGAGGTTGATCATCTCAACGGAACGCTTCTGATTGAACATCTCGACGACGACACCCGAAAGGCCGCGTTGGCGACGATTCGCGAACTCCGGTTGGGTTGAATGCTCCACAGCTCCACGGTGCTGCTCACATCTTTGCGTCCCAACCCTTCTGGTTGCGTAACCACGGCGCAGGTTGCGTGACGGTCAAGCCGCCGGAGCGGATCAGCCGGATCGTCTATCTGGGCACGCCTGACTTCGCGGTGGCGCCCCTACGTGCACTGCACAACGCCGGCTACGAAATCGTGCTGGTTGTGTCGCGCGCCGACAAACGCAGAGGGCGTGGTCGCTCCACAGCACCTTCACCGGTGAAGGCCGCCGCGCTTGAACTGGGGCTGGCGGTCACTGACAACCTGGAAAGGCTCGCCGACACAAACGCCGACTTGGGCGTGGTGATCGCATATGGCGAAATTATCGGCGAGGACCTGCTCAACCGGTTGGCCTTCGTAAACACACATTTTTCTTTGTTGCCTCGCTGGCGTGGTGCCGCTCCGATCCAAAGGGCGATTCTCGAAGGCGACGATCGAACCGGTGTCTGTCTCATTGAGGTCACGCCTGAACTCGACAGCGGTGGGATTTATCGATGTGACGAGGTGACTATCGACCCTGACGAGACCCATGTTCAGCTACGTCGTAGCCTCGTTGAGGTCGGTACCCGCCAACTCATCGCCGCGCTGAGCAACGGGTTCGGGGACCCAGTGCCTCAGGTGGGCGAACCCGTCTACGCCGCAAAGATATCCGCTGGCGAACGCGAGCTGGACTGGAACGAGAGCACCGAGAGAATCCATCGCCGAGTCCGCGTAGGTCGGGCATACACCGAGTTTCGTGGTCGCCGGCTGTTGATACACCGCACGAGCCGAGACGGGCTCGGGTCTGCACCATTGAGTCAGAAGCTACCCGCGCCCGGCGAGCTTGACGGAGTGATCGTGGGCACCGGCGACGGGATCCTCAAGTTGATCGAGGTTCAACCCGAAGGCAGGCCTCGCCTCAACGCGGTTGACTGGCACAAAGGTGCGAGACCAACAAACGTCGACCGCCTGGGGAAGTCGGATTGAACCACAGCCCCCGCCGGGTCGCAATTGAGGCGCTTGTTCGGATCAATGCAACCGATGCCTATGCCAACTTGGCGTTGCAGCGACTGATCGGTGATGCGGGGCTCAATGCCCGAGACCGACGATTCGTCACCATGCTCGTCTACGGAACGATTCGGATGGGTCGTGCCCTCGACCATGTTCTCAATCGTTTCCTGCACCGAGATCCGCCTCCGGTGGCGCGTGCTGCGCTGCGTATGGGTGCACATCAGATACTACATCTAGGGACCCCGCCGCATGCAGCCGTGGCCGCAACCGTCCAAGCCACACCCACTCACTATCGGGGTTTAGTCAATGCCATCCTGCGCAAGGTCGCCGTTGCTGAGAGTGAGGGCATAACCTACCCGACGGTCGCGGTCGAATTGAGCTACCCAGACTGGATCGTCGAACGCCTTGAGACCGACCTGGGAACACAACGGGCCCGCGCCGCCCTTGAAACGATGAACCGTCCAGCCCAAGTGCACCGACGAGACGACGGTTACGTGCAAGATCTGAGCGCGTCTCAGGTGGCCCAAGCCGTGCCCGTGCTGCCCGGTGATCGAGTGCTCGATCTGTGCGCAGCACCAGGCGGCAAGGCGACGGCTTTGGCGGGCTATGGGGCATGGGTAGTTGCAGGGGACCGGCATCGGGGCCGCGCAGGTCTCATCGTCGCCAACCGGGACCACCTGGCACTCGACAACGTCCACGTCGTAGTCGGTGACGCGGCTGTGCCAGCGTTCGCGTCCGACTCGTTCGAGGCGGTCCTCGTCGACGCTCCCTGTTCAGGTCTGGGCGTGTTGCGACGACGCCCCGATGCTCGTTGGCGGATCACCGAAGCCGACATTGCTGAACTGGCGAGGCTGCAGCATCGAATCCTGGCCGCGGCGAGTTCGATCGTCCGCCCCGGTGGTTACCTCGTCTACAGCGTGTGCACCCTCACCCGAGCCGAGGCCGTTGATCCCGTGTCGGCAGTGCACAGCGACTTCGTTGCTCTCGGCCCGCCGGACAGTTCTTGGCAGCACCTCGACGGACCTTCTTATCTGTTGGCCCCCGACGACGACCATGACGGCGTAGCTATCGCCCGCTGGCAGCGGCGGAGGTAGCCAGAGCTGGGTAGCCTTCGCTCATCGGCGGCCGAAGCGGATTTCACGGCGATCGGCCCAGGTAGCCACAGTTGGGTAGCCTTCGCTCATGCCCGCAACATCGGCCTCACCGGAGGCTCGGGCCCAGGTAGCCACAGTTGGGTAGCCTTCGCCCATGATCGAGGTGAAGATCCTCACGGTGTCCGACGGTGTGGTGGCTGGCACACGCACAGATCGCTCCGGCGAGGCACTTGAAGCTCGTTTCGGCGCGGCTGGCTTCAAGGTCGTGCAACGTGGGGTAATCGAAGACGGCGAAGCAGCAGTAGCAGCCGCGTTACGCCGTCTCGCGGACGGGTTTCACGGGCTGATCGTGACCACCGGCGGCACTGGTTTTGGTCCCAGAGACCGCACCCCGGAGGGCACCAGGGCGGTCATTGACCGTGAGGCACCCGGTTTGGCCGAGGCGATGCGGCTCGTCAACCCGCTTGGCCGTCTCAGCCGGGCGGTTTCGGGCACGCTGGGCGAGACACTCATCATTAACACACCGGGCTCGGCGAAGGGATGCGTTGAAACGGTCGACGCGGTCATTGATGTCTTAGTTCATGCGGTACGTCTGCTTGTCGACAATTACGATCCACACCCCGGATCTTGAACGACCACGACCCCATGCGGGTGGCTATGCGGGCCGCGGCGCGCATACGTCACTCCACCTCACCGAACCCTTGGGTTGGTGCTGTGGTAGTTCGAGCCGATGGGGATTGCTTCGTCGGGGCTACAGAGCCTGCAGGGGGGCGACACGGCGAGGTGGTCGCCCTTGATGCTGCGGGTGACGCCACCGGAGCCACGCTGTACACCACACTTGAGCCTTGTGTGCATGAGGGTCGTACCCGTGCGTGTACAGAGGCAATCATCGAGTCGGGTGTGGCCCGGGTAGTTGTTGCGATCACCGATCCCGACAGCCGTGTTGCCGGGGCAGGAATCGCCCGACTGACCCAAGCCGGGATCGCGGTGACCATGGGAGTGTGTGCTGGCGAGGCCGCCGCTCAGCTAGCCCCCTACCTTCATCACCGCATGACCGCCAGACCGTGGGTCACGGCGAAGGTGGCGGCATCGCTCGACGGCCGAACTGCCGCGCCTGATGGGTCCTCGCAGTGGCTTACAGGACCCGAGGCCCGCTGCGACGCGCACCGTCTCAGAGCGTGCTCGGATGCTGTGATTGTCGGGGCGCGCACCGTTCGCTTTGATGACCCGTCGCTCACCGTTCGCGATTGGGTCCCGCCTGCTGGCACACCGGCCGCACGTGACCCGCAGCGAATCGTGCTTGGCTCCGCAGCTACTGATGCGCGGGTTCATCCCTGCATTGAGTGGACCGGAGACCCGGGCGTCTTGTTGGACCGCCTTGGTGCCTCAGACTTTGTTGGTGTGTTGGTTGAAGGTGGCGCCACGGTGCTCGGTGATCTCGCCAGAGCCGACCTCATCAACGAGTATGTGATCTACCTCGCTCCGGCTTTGCTACTGGGCGACAATGGCCGCCCGATGTTCGCTGGAACCGGGGTGCCGACAATGAGTGCTGTTACCCGCTGGGACATTGTTGACGTTGCCCGACTCGGTCCCGATGTGCGGGTAACGCTGCGCCCACCAACATCGCCAAGTGCGCCAGGAGTCGGTGCGCGAAGCGACGGGTAGCCTCGGTTGTCGTGTTGAGGCTGGTTCTGCCCAAGGGTTCGCTGGAGACAGCCACGCTTGAACTCTTCAGGGCAGCCAACCTCGCTGTCTTACGGTCTTCAGCGGTGACCTACCGAGCAACGATCGACGATCCGCGGATTTCGTCGGTGCGGATCTTGCGCCCGCAGGAGATTCCGACATATGTGGCCGAGGGACTCTTCGACGTCGGGATAACCGGGCATGACTGGATAACCGAAACCGGTTCCGACGTTGTCACGCTGGGTGAACTTCGCTACTCAAAGAACACCTCCAGACCGGTACGGATCGTGCTGGCGGTCCCCGAGGATGCCCCCTGGCATTCGCTGGCGGATCTGCCTAAAGGCGTTCGCGTCAGCACCGAATATCCCGAGCTAACCCGCCGCCACCTATCTGCGGCCGGAGTCGTTGCCGATGTACGTCTCAGCCATGGTGCCACCGAAGCCAAGGTTCCAGACATCGTAGATGCTGTGGTAGATCTCACAGAGACTGGCGGAGCGCTCGCGGCGGCGGGTCTGCGCATCATCGACACGCTGCTCGTTAGTCGCACCGCGCTGATAGCCAACCCGTCCTCGTTCGCCGATCCCGCCAAGGCCCACGCAATGCGTCAGATCGAGACGCTGTTGCAGGGAGTACTGGAGGCTCGAGGCAAGGTGCTGGTCAAGATGAACGTGCCTATCGATGCGCTGGACGATGTGATATCTGTGCTTCCGTCGTTGAAGTCGCCAACGGTCAATGAGTTGTTTCGTGGTGCCGGTTATGCGGTGGAGACCGTGGCTGCACGCGACGAGATCAACATCTTGATCCCGCAGCTACGTGACAAGGGTGCGACTGGCATCATCGAACTGCCTATAGCCAAGATCATTTCGTGATCGCGGGACCCGCAAGGCTCCGGCACGGAACGGTTGCCAGCTTTGACGAGGCAGCCGGTTTGGGCACCCTGATTGAGGATCCGACGACGCCAACGCATCCCGAGGGTACCGATCGGACCCAGTCGGCTTTGATCAGCCCGGCCCTGGATTCCTCCAATGTTCCGATCCGATCCGATGCATTGGTTGTGGGATTTCATTGCGCGGCCATCGCCGACGGGTCCCGCACGATCTGTGTTGGTGAACGCGTTGTGTTCCGGTTGCGAGCTGGAAATCACGGAAGCTGGGAGGCGATCGACATCGTTTCGGTCCAAAGGTGAGACCCGCCGTGACCCACCCACTGTGACGTGGATTGCACAGTGTGTGGATTGCACTGTGACATGGATTTCTCAGCTGGGACCGGCTCGGTTCTTGATCTGCACGAATGCCATCCGGATCCGGTCCAGCGCTTCGCTAATCGTGGTGTCATACTCACCGAGACGTCCCCCAAGACGCTCCACGATGGCTGCAACCGAGTCGATTGCCAGGCTTGCTGCGGCGAAGTCGGGTTCGTCCTGGGACAAATGCAAAGCGGCGAGTTCGTAGAGTCCCATGGCATGGTTGGCTACGATCGTCGTAGCAGGTGTGTTCAGGAGACGTTCGCGGGCGGCCGTCATCTCCTTCACGATCTTTGTGGCCTCGGCCCGCTGCTCTGGTGTGAGGTCGTCAAGGGTCGTGCCTTCGGGCAGAACCGCCGCAATGGCATCGGCGGATACTTCCGCATCATCCGGGGAAGACGCAGCATCGGGGGAGGAATCGGGTGTAGTATCGGGCTGCTCCGGTTTGGGAGAGACCTTGTGTTCGCCGCCGGGTGTCCACAGTGAAGCCATGGGTGATACCCTACCGATCACAATTCAGCGGGAAGTGGAGAGGATTCCGATTCTCTTTCACCTGCCCATCGATGCAGATGTGGCGGGTCGGCCAACCGGCACCCGATGATCCTTCCCGTTATGGATGGCTCTCGGATTTCGCGGACGTCGACTCCCGGCGTACGCGTTGCTCTTCGGCCTTGCCGATCGGCGTGCGGACGTTCCACCAAGACGGAGGTTCCGTGCACACGAGGAGTTCAGGGCGATAGCAGCGCCAAGCGACGAACCGAGGATCAACGAACGGATACGTGCCCGGGAAGTAAGACTTGTCGGCCAAAACGGCGATCAGATCGGAATCAGATCTTTAGCCGAAGCGCTTTTTTCCGCCCGTGCCGCTGGCCTTGACCTCGTTGAGGTATCCGATCAGTCCAACCCACCGGTCTGTCGGATCATGGATTACGGCAAGCACAAGTACGAAGCCGAGCAGCGAGCCAAGGAGTCACGCAAGAGGGCGTCGAATCTCACGGTCAAGGAGATGAAGTACCGACCCAAGATCGGAGTCGGAGACTTCGCCACGAAGACCCGAAAGGTTGAGGAGTTTCTCAGTGCTGGCCACAAGGTCAAGGTGACGATCATGTTCAGGGGTCGCGAGATGCAGCACCCCGAGCTGGGACGCCGGATCCTCGACAACGTGGCGGGAGCGGTAGAACATGTCGCCAAGGTTGAGTTCCATCCTCGCCAGGACGGCCGCAACATGGTGATGGTGCTCGCACCCGACAAGAAGGCGCAGGCGCGTCACCAACAGGACCTCAAAAGACAGCGAGCCGCCGCCGAGGCTGGCAAGGCTGTCACCCCCGACACCAGAAGTTAGAACCATGCCGAAGATGAAAACCCACAAGGGTGCAGCAGCACGCTTCGAACGCACCGGTACTGGCAAGATCAAGCGTCGTCGCAAGAACCGCAATCACATCCTTGAAAAGAAGACCTCGAAGCGCAAGCGGCGCCTTCGTCGGCCCACAGTTGTCTCCAAAGCCGATGAGTCACGCCTACACGATCTAGGTATCTAAGGCTCCGTCGGGCGCTTGCACGACGACTTCAGATCCCCGCAACGGCAGGGTCTGTTGGGCGCTGAGGTCCGACCCGATGAAATCAACGATTAAACCCGAAAAGCAACCAACAATGACGTACCGACAAGGGAGAAGGTAATGGCACGCGTGAAGCGTTCGGTCCATTCCAGGAAGCGCCGGAGGGTGATCCTCAAGCGGGCCAAAGGTCACTACGGCAACAGGTCGCGTTCGTGGAAGTCCGCTAATGAGTCGGTGATGCACGCTGGCAACTACGCGTTTCGCGATCGTCGGGCGCGCAAAGGCCAGTTTCGCAGGTTGTGGATCCAGCGGATCAACGCGGCGTGTCGTCAAAACGGCACCACCTACAGCCGTTTGATCGCCGGGCTGCGGGTCGCCGGTATTGACATTGACCGCAAGAACCTTGCCGATCTAGCCGTCACTGACCCCGCCGCGTTCACCGCCATCGTGCAAACAGCCAGCGCCGCAGGAGCCGAGGCTCGGTCGGCGTCTTAACGTTGAACAGCCGTGACGGAGCCACGCAGAGTTCTCACCGGCAGTCATCCGCGTATCGCCGAACTGCTTCGGCTGGCCCGGCGGGGAACTTCACGCTCCGCGGAGGTCCTCATTGAGGGTCCGCGAACAATAATCGAGGCGCTCGAGGCCGGTTTGATCCAGCGTTCGGTGATTGTCGCAGAGTCTGCTGAATCTGCCCCGGCAGTATCGGATGTACTTGCGCGTGTTTGCTCAACCGGTGATGTGGAAGTTCTGGTCGTTCGAGATGCCGTGTTTGCCAAGTTGGCCCGAACCGTCACGCCACAGCCGTTGCTTGGCGTTGTACAACGGCGTTGGGCTGACCTGCCGGGATCTATCGGTGAAACCGATGTCTGGTTGGTTTTGGTCGGTGTCGGCGATCCTGGCAACGTAGGCACCCTGGTCAGGTCCGCGCATGCCTTCGGTGCCGCGGGGGTTGTAGTCGTTGGCGGTGCGGACCCTTGGGGTCCCAAAGCGGTGCGTGCCTCGGCGGGTTCGGTGCTTCGCATGAAGTTGGTATCTGATTCCGACGTTGTTCAACCGCTTGAGGCGCTTAGACGCGCCGGTGCCAGAATCGTCGCCACCGATGTCCGTAACGGATTGCTGTCGCGGGACAACGGTGTGCTCAGAGCACCTGTTGCAATCGTGCTGGGTCCCGAGTCCGCCGGTCTGAATCGCTCGATTTCTGCATCGGTGGATGCATGGTGCCGTATTGACATGCCCGGCGGCACCGAGTCCCTCAACGTTGCAATGGCGGGCACGCTTTTGTTATATGAGACACTCCGACGTGTCGTGTGAAGCGTGTCGCAGTTCGGTGCCCTACCCTGTCCCCGACATGATCTCCGAACTGCTCGCCGCAGTCGACGACGCCGAACAACGTCTCTTGTCGGCGGCTGACCTTGAAGCCGTACGGATCATCGACACCGAGATGCTGGGTCGCCGCTCGCCAATTTCGGCTCTCAAGAGACGGCTCGGTACATTTGATCCCGAGGTCCGCAAGCAGATAGGGCGCCAGATCAACGAGCTGCGCAGCCGCCTCGAAGAATCGGTGGCGACAGCTCGGGAACGCCTGGTAGCCGCCCAGCGCAGCGCTCGCTACGAAGCTGAGCGCCTTGATCTGACCGAAAGGCTCGCCCGCAGGCGGAGAGGTTCGCTGCATCTGATCACCCAGGCCCGGGATCGGCTTGAGGACGTGTTCATTGCCATGGGATTTCAGGTGGCGGAGGGACCCGAAGTGGAAACTGCCTGGTACAACTTCGAAGCTCTCAACATTCCCGACTGGCACCCGGCTCGGGGCAGCTTCGACACGATTTTCGTCAACCTCGGCGAGCCTGAACAGGTTATGTTGCGCTCGCACACCTCGCCGGTGCAGATCCGCACGATGGAGGTCACCGCACCACCTATCCGCATAGTCGCTCCCGGGCGAACCTACCGAGCCGACACATCTGACTCGACTCATCTGCCAGCGTTCAACCAGATTGAGGGACTGGTAGTCGATCGGGGTATCACGCTCGGTGATCTTGCTGGCACGATCGAGGCATTCGTAGGTGCCTTCTTCGGTGCGGAGGTGAAGACCCGGCTGCGGCCGTCGTACTTTCCGTTCACCGAACCATCTGCGGAGTTCGACATATCCCGCCCCGATGGATCATGGCTCGAACTTGGCGGCTGCGGAATGGTCCATCCGAACGTATTGCGGAACTGTGGTATTGATCCCGAGCAATGGCAGGGCTTCGCCTTCGGTTTCGGCATTGACCGTCTAGCCGTGATGCGTCACCATCTTGACGACATCCGTGAACTGGTGAACAACGACGTTCGCTTTCTCCGGCAGTTCTGATGAAGGTAGCTGTTGGTGGAGGTGGTCAACGGCTGGGTGTAAGGCCGCCTGAGCGACTGTTTGAAGCACCCGATACAGCAACGCTTGCGTTGCCAACTGGGCCAGCATCTGCGTTTCTGGGTCTCCTCGAATGAGGGTCACCCTTTCGTGGCTTCGGGAGTTCGCAGCAGGTATCAACGGTGATGCCGCCGAACTCTCTGAGGTTCTATCGGCTCTGGGTTTGGCGGTGGAACGTAGCTGGGTTACTGGCACCGCCCCCGAAGGTGTCGTCGTTGCCAGAGTCGTTGCTCTCAGGCCCCATCCCGGCGCCGACAGAATCCAGCTGGTCGACGTTGATATCGGGTCCGGGGAGCCTCTGCAGGTCTGCTGCGGAGCTTTCAACATGGTTGTCGGTGACCTGGTTGCTTTCGCCTCGATCGGAACCGTCATGCCCAACGGAGTTAAGATCGCCCGCCGACTAATACGCGGTCAGGTTTCTGAGGGTATGTGTTGCTCGGCAGCTGAGATCGAATTGGGAGACGATCGTGACCAAATTCTGGTCCTGAACGATCTGGTGACACCCCGAGCCGAGCCGGGAATGTCGCTGGGTGCCGCCTGCGGTTATCAGGTTGATGTTGTCTGGGATCTGGATGTCGGTGCAAACCGGCCCGACGCCATGTCCGTGGCCGGAGTGGCCCGAGATCTTGCCGCCGCGCTCGGGGTTCGGTTCTCCTATCCCGCTTATGCGATCTCCACCACCGATGAATCCATACAGGGACTAATCGATGTTGAGATCGTGGATAGGACTCTGTGCGGCCGTTTCGTTGCAACCGTGCTGCGCAACGTGACGATCGGTAAGTCGCCTCTGTGGATGCAGAACCGGCTAACCCAACTCGGGATGCGTTCGGTTAACTCGATCGTGGACATCTCCAACTACGTGATGCTCGAGTTAGGTCAACCCAACCACGCCTTTGACCTAGCGCGCATCACAGACGGCCAGCTACGGATCCGCCGCGCCCACCGAGGCGAGAAGCTTGTCACCCTTGACGGACTGCAGCGGGAACTCTGTGATGGTGAAGGTGTGATCGCCGACGGCACCGATGAAGTGATCTCTTTGGCTGGCGTGATGGGCGGAGCCAGAACCGAGATCTCCGAGTCGACTACCGATGTGTTGCTGGAGATGGCCTGGTGGGATCCGCCCAGCATTTCGCGCACAGCCAAACGGATGGGTTTGGTCACCGAGGCGGCTACTCGTAATCGTCGCGGTGTAGACTGGGGCCAGAACCTTGATCGTGCAATGCGACGGTTCATTGCATTAGCCGCAGAATCGGGCGTAACCGCGGTTGACGGGTTCGTGGACGTGGCTGGCAACACCCCGGACCGATCTCCTCAGCCGGTTCGCACCCGCAGGATTAATAGCCTGCTCGGCACAACGCTGACAGCAGACAACATGGCGGATCTGCTTCGCCCAATCGGGTTCGGGGTTCAGGTTCATGCCAGCGGAGATAGTGACACCAGCGGTGACGGCGGGAGCGGTGATGATGTCGACTTGAGCGTCACGATTCCGACGTGGCGCCTTGACACCGAAACCGAAACCGATATAGCCGAAGAAGTCGCCCGCATGTACGGCTATGAGCGCATCCAGCGCACCGTTCCGATCGGAAAAAGGGCCGCCGCCTTGACGCCGAAGCAGGTAGGCCGTCGTCTGGTGCGAGATGTACTCGTTGGTCTCGGATGCGACGAGACACTGCCGATGCCGTTTCTGGCACCGGGCGACCTCGCTCGCGCGGGTATGGCCGAGGACGGGATCACGCTCACAAACCCTCTTCACGCCCTTGAATCGGTACTACGTACGTCGCTGCTTCCCGGACAACTCAAAGCGGTTGCTTACAACCAGTCTCATCGATCCGGCGATGTTCGGTTCTTTCAGATAGACCATGTGTTTCTTGCGCCCCGGGAGGGCCGGTTGCTGCCCGATGAACGTGAACACCTCGCCGTCGCCTTGGCTTGCGAGGAAGCGCCCGAGGCTGTTGCGGTTCTCGACACGATCACCAAGGCTCTCGCGGTCGAGAACCCGGAACTCCAACACAGCTCGCCGCCGGGGCTTCATCGCACCCGGGCGGCGCATGTGATGGTGGCTGGCAAGGTGATAGGCGTTGTCGGTGAGATCGACCCTGAGGTGCTCGACGCCTTTGGAGTGGATGGTCCGGTGGCCTGGATCGAACTTGATCTTGGTGCATTGTTGGACGGTCCCCGCGGTGCTCGTAGTTATCGTCGGGTCAGCAAGTTCCCTTCCTCGGACATCGATCTGGCGTTCGTTGTGCCCGAGTCGGTGCAGGCAGCACAGATCGAGTCAAGGTTGCGCCGAGCGGGAGGGTCTTTGCTTGTCGATCTCGGCTTGTTCGACGTCTACCGAGATGTCGGCGATGGCTACCGCTCGCTTGGGTATCGCCTGCGGTTCCAAGCCGAGGATCGCACCCTCACCGATGCCGAGATTGCCCAAGTCCGCCGACACTGCATCGCGGAGGTCACGAACAATACCGGTTCCACCCTTCGGCGCTGATGTCCAAAGGCGTGCGCGAGGACGTAAGCCGTGTTGTTTTGTGCACTGTGAATGCGTTACTGCGATACCCTTCGTCGTCGCGCGCCGGTGCCCGAGAGGCCCAAGGGAGCGGCCTGCAAAGCCGTACAGTCGCGGGTTCGAATCCCGCCCGGCGCTCGCAACGGTGTCGAACTCGATGCTTTGCCACACGGCGTGAAGTACCTGGTCAGCATTCGGGCCTGTAGCGCCGCAGGTGATGGTCCTTGGTCACCCCAGCCAGCAAGGCAATCGGCTTTGCAAGGCAATCGCGGGCTACCCAACCCACTGGTTGCATTTGGATCATCGACGGTCGCCTTTGCTGTCGGCTCAGGGGACGTCTTTGTGGGTGTTGTGGTCGGTGCCCTCTAACGGTGGTTTCTCCGATTCGGTACTACAACGTGCGTTGTCGGTTCGTGGATGATCTCTGGACCAGAGCCGTTGTGGCAGTCGCTGGCCGAACACCGTGCCCACCATCATCGGCCTGCAGTCAAGATCGGCCTATTTCTGGGGGGCTGTCAGCGCCGATTTGCCGGTGTCTTGTGGCGACTATGTACGAGCGCGAAGCCTACGCCGGATGATCTCGCGCCTCTTTTGAAGATCGCGGTAGGTGAGTGTCTGTATCGAAGTGTCGATTCCCAGCGCATTCCGCAAGCCGTCGGCGTCAAAACGGTACTCAGCGGGATCCATCCCCATCTCCGCCGCCAGGCGGGCCCCGTGGGCGCTTGCGAAGTAGGCGGCGACCTCAGCGATCTCGCCAAGCAGGTCCAGTTCCGGAGCAAGGCGAGCGATTGCACCGTCAAGAAACATCATGTTCTTCACGAACAGCATCAACTCCTTGGGTATTTGTGCTCCGTAGCCGAGAAGGGCTTTGACCACACGCTGGAGCTCAGTCACCAACTCTTGGGCATCCAAGGTGGTTGGATCGACGACTTCTTCGAGCAGCCCCAGATCCTGCGCGATGGCGTCAAGATCAGAATCTGCGGGCAGAGCCCCAAGATCACGCAGCGCTCTCAGCCGGCCAATCGGATCATCCATGGTGGTGCTGACTAGGAGCCGCACGAAAGCTCGACGTCGTGGTTCGCTCATTCGGCCGGTTATGCCGAAATCAAGCAGCGCAGTTCGCCCGTCGGGTCTGACGTAGAGATTGCCGCCGTGCAGGTCGCCGTGGAAGACCCCGTGTATCAAAGCACCTTCCATGAACCCGATCATCCCCGAGCGAACAACCGCATGGGTATCAACACCGTGTTCGCTGTAACTCGCCAAGTTGTCGAACCGAAAGCCGTCGAGGCGTTCCATCACCAGCACACGCCGTGTTACAAGCGTGGGATGCGGCCGCGGCACGATGAATTGACGCTGACCCAAATCAGCGAATACTCGGGCCACGTCGATCATGTTGGCTGCCTCGATGCGAAAGTCGAGTTCCTCACTAATGGTGTGGGCAAACACCTCCACCAACGCAGGTGGGTTGGCCAGCGCGGCAATACGGATCCGACCCACGAGCATCGGTGCCACCCAGGCCATCACGGCCAGGTCCTGATGGACGAGGCTGTCGACACCGGGGCGCTGAACCTTGACCACCACGGCAGTGCCGTCGGCAAGCGTCGCTGCGTGGACCTGTGCTACCGACGCCGCCGCGACTGGTTGGCGTTCGAAATCGGAAAACAGGTGCTCAAGCGGGGCGCCGAGGCCTTGCTCGACCACCCGGCGCACATCGGCGAACGATTCGGGTGGCACCTGGTCGCGGCACCGGGCGAACTCAGCCACGAGTTCGCCCGGAAAGATCCCCTCCCCGCTGGATATGAGCTGACCGAGTTTGATATATGTCGGACCTAAGATCTCTGCCGCTTTACGCAGACGACGTGCTAGATCTGCCACTGAGGTCGCGCCACCCCTTCGACGACCGCTGAGTGCCCATGCCGTCACAGCTCCACCGAGGTGGCGGATTACGTGCAATGGTCGACGACCCGACGGAAAGCGGCTAGGGGTGATCAGTGCTGGGAGGCGACGTCGGGTGGCGGCTCGAAGCGATTCCACGTCGCGGTACCAGACGAGCCGGTCAAGTTCGACGGTCCAGGGGGCGTCATCGCTGAAAGCACCAAGGGCCAGATCGGGTGGCGGGCCGGTCACGCAGTCAAGTGTCGCCGTGGCTTCGCTTCGCGCCAACGCGGTCCTAGCCGACGCCAAGAGATGCCATCACCGCAGCAGGTGCTCACGTCGGTGCCGATGCAAGTACTGAGAGAAGGGCTTCGGCCAGTTCGGGCCGACAAATGACGAGGTCGGGTAGCCAGACGTCGGCCTGGTTGTATCGCAACGCCGAGCCGTCAAGTCGGCTGACGTGACACCCGGCTGCGGCTGCCACAGCCGACGGTGCGCACGAGTCCCACTCGAACTGTCCACCGGCATGCGCATAGATCTCGCAGTCTCCGCGAACGACAGCCATGGCCTTCGCTCCCGCCGACCCCATCGTCATCGTTTCGGCTCCGAGTTGCTGCGCCGCTCGCAGCACCACAGGATCGGCTCGGCTGCGGCTCACAACCATCCGTGGCGGGACTCTGGCGCTCAGCGGCAGGGATGGGGGATCCGCAGTTGAAAGAACCGCTCCCAGAGCCGGCAACGCAACTGCGGCGGCGACTGGGACCTGCTCTGTGACCAGCGCCACATGCACAGCCCAGTCCGTACACCCCGGCATACCGAACTCACGGGTGCCGTCAAGGGGATCAACGATCCATACCCGATCCGCGGTTATACGAGCCGATCTATGGGTATTGTCGGTTGCTTCCTCGCTTAGCACACAGTCCTCGGGCCGTTCGATCGATAGACGTGTCAACAGCAATTCATGAGCCTGGCGGTCGCCTTGTGCTCGCAGCAGCGCTGGTGGCGCACCCTCGGCGTGCAGCCGGGCACGCAGGCCGACAAGAAGCTCGCCGGCTTCGTATGCGAGCGAAGCGGCCAGCTGGTGATCGTCTGGCGTAATGGAGGTCAACGCAGTGATTGGAGTGGCTAACCCAAGAGCTTGCTAGCCCAGAGCTTCGTCAAGGAGCTGCGACACCTCCTGGTGGTGCACCTTGGCAGATCCACATGCTGGGGAGCCGGACTCATGACGGCTCACACGCTGGATCCGGTGGGTGTGCTCGTGAGCTTCATATAGACGGCCCTTGATTGAGTTCCAAGGTCCCATGTTCTCTGGTTCCTCTTGCACCCAAAGCAACTCGGTTGCGTTCGGATACAGGTCAAGTTGGTAGGCAATAGCTCCGAAAGGCCACGGATAGAGTTGCTCAACCCGCACCACCGCGACGGCCGCGTTTCGCTTATCGCGTTCCGACATCAGGTCAAAGCCCACTTTTCCCGAACACAGGATCACACGGCTGATCTGTTCTGGTGTTTCTCTGTGATGGTCACCGAGTACTTCCTCAAAGGTGCCCGACAACAGATCGGTGACACGGGAACGGCTCCAGCGTGACCGCAACAACGACTTGGGTGTGAAAACCACTAGTGGTGTCGGCGTCGACAGAAATGTCTGGCGTCGGAGAAGATGAAAGAACTGGGCGGCGGTCGTGGCATTACAGACCTGAATGTTGTCCTCCGCGGCCATGAGCAAGAAACGTTCGATCCTCGCGGAGGAGTGTTCCGGCCCCTGTCCTTCAAAGCCATGTGGCAACAGCAGGACCAAGCCGCAGTCCTGATCCCATTTGTCTTTTGCCGCTACCAAGAATTGGTCAATTATGATTTGAGCACCATTGGCGAAATCCCCGAACTGTGCTTCCCAGATCGTCAGTACATCCGGATTCACCACCGAATAGCCGTATTCGAATCCAAGCGTGGCATATTCCGAAAGCAAAGAGTCGTAGATCCACAGGTTCGTGCCCTCGCCCGCCAACTCGGCCAGTGGTCGATGCTCCGCTTCGGTTTCGTAGTCGACAAGGGTCGAATGTCGATGACTGAAAGTTCCCCGCCGAGAATCCTGGCCAGCCAGACGAATCGAGGTTCCCTCCAAGAGAAGCGATCCGAATGCCATGGCCTCGCCCAACGCCCAGTCAATCTCGCCCTCGGCGAACATCTTGTCCCGAGCGGTAAACTGCTGTGCCAACTTGGGATGCACAGCAAATCCGTCGGGAAGCGTCGAAAGAGCTTTGTGGATCCTTCGGATGGTCGCCTCGTTGACTGCGGTACGTAGGTGCGGCCGGACACCAGTAGCGGGAGTGGGTTGCCTGGCAATCCCATCGATTTCGCGGTTCGCATTGACCTCGTCAAGCGCCGACTGCAACCGGGCCCGAAAATCCGCAAGCGTTTCCTCGGCCTCGCTTGGCGTGAGGTCGTCTCGCTTGATGAGCGAAGCCGTGTACTGTGCTCGCACCGATGGGCGGGCATCAATGCGCCGGTACATCTCAGGAAGCGTGTAGCTCGGTTCGTCGCCTTCGTTGTGGCCGTGACGCCGGTAGCAGATCATGTCAATCACGACGTCTTTGTTGAAGTGTTGCCGGTATTTGAAAGCGAATCGGGCAACGCGCACGCAGGCTTCGGGGTCATCACCGTTGACGTGAAAGATCGGAGCCTGGATCATCTTCGCCACGTCCGTCGAATACTCCGAGGACCGGGCCACGTCGGGAGTGGTGGTGAAGCCGAGTTGGTTGTTGATCACCACGTGGACGCTGCCGCCGACTCGGTACCCTTGGATCTGAGAAAGGTTGAGCGACTCGGCCACCACACCCTGACCGGCGAAGGCTGCGTCGCCGTGAATCAGCAGTGGCAAGACAGGGTAGGCACCTTCGCCATCGGAGGGATCAATGCGATCCATTCGTGCACGAACCATGCCGAGCACGACCGGGCTCACTGCTTCAAGGTGTGAAGGATTGGCGGCCAGTTCAAGTGGCAGTGTCTTGCCGCTACGGCCGACAAAAACTCCAGTCTGGCCGAGGTGATACTTCACGTCCCCGGATCCCTGGGTCATCTCCGAGATCGTGCCACCTTCGAACTCGTTGAACAGTTGGCCGTAGGTTTTGCCGACGATGTTGACTAACACGTTGAGTCTGCCACGATGGGCCATGCCGATCACCGCTCCGGCCATCTCGGCGTCCGCGGCGGCTCCGAGCACGGCGTCCAGCAGCGGAATGGCTGACTCCGATCCTTCAATGCCGAACCGCTTTTGGCCGACGTATTTCTTTGCCAGGAACGTTTCGAGCGCCTCGGCCGCGTTGAGGCGGCTGAGTATGTGACGTTGTTCCTCCGCGTCAATTCGGCGTTCGGCACCCTCAAGCATCTCCTGTATCCAACGCTTCTCGGCTGGATCCTGGATGTGCATGTACTCCACCCCGATCGTGCGGCAGTAAGCGTCGCGTAACACTCCGAGCAGATCACCAAGCCTGAGCTTGCGATGGCCGCCCACCTGGGCGTAGATTCCGGTTTCGGAGCCGGTGAGGAACTCACGGTCAAGGTCCCATATGGTGAGCCCGTAGGTGGCAGGGTCGAGTTCTGCGTGCATCTTGGGTTCCGAGACCTGAAGCGGATCCAGGTCGGCTATCAGATGGCCACGCACACGGTGCATGTTGATTAGTTGGTTGACCTTGGCCTGCTTTTCCATCATGGCGCCGACCCGGTCGGTGGGATTCACGTCGCGGCGCCACTTCACAGCTTCGTATGGCACCGCAATTGAGCGAAAAACGTCAACGTAGAAGTCGTGCTCTCCCAACAGGAGTTCGTGCACCCTCTGCAGGAACATCCCCGATTCGGCACCCTGAATGATGCGATGGTCATAGGTGGAGGTGATGGTTATCACCTTCGATACACCGAGATTGGCCAGCATTGCTTGATCGGCGGCCTGATACTCCGCAGGGAAATCAATGGAACCGACGCCCACGATTAGTCCCTGGCCCTGCATCAGGCGAGGGACCGACTGCAGTGTGCCGATCGTTCCCGGGTTTGTCAGGGTGACGGTCGTGCCCCCGAAGTCGTCGGGACTGAGGTCGTTGCGGCGGACCTTGTCAACCACAGAGTTGTAGACATCCACGAACTTGCGGAAATCCAATGAGTCGGCGTCGGTGATGCACGGGACCAACAACGTGCGGTTGCCATCGGCGCGGACCACGTCTACTGCGATGCCAAGCCCGACATGCTTGTTGCGTACGAGCATGGGTTTGCCGTCCGCGTTGACGCCGAAGGTGTTGTTCATCACCGGTAGGTAGTCGGCAATGGCTCGCACTACGGCATAGCCAATAAGGTGTGTGAACGAGACCTTTCCGCCCAATTTGCGACCCAGGTGGCCGTTGATGATCTTGCGGTTGACCTCCAGTAACTTCGCTGGCACCTGACGGAAACTCGTCGCGGTCGGAACGGCGAGGCTCGCCTCCATGTTGGCAACTATCCGGGCACCAACACCACGAATCGGTTCTGGCTCGCCAGTCTGGTTCTTGTCAAGAAGTTGGGCTCGATCCACTGAGATGCCATTGTCGTCGGATTCGGTCGGTTTGGGCGCGGGGATGACTTTGGATCCGCTACCTTTGATGGTGTGTGCGGGTTCGGTTGGTGAAGACGCGCGTCGCAACGGATTCGCAACGGGCCGCTGCACCTCAACCGCGGAGGCCTCGATGGATCCGCTGCGTAACGCGGTCGTGTTTGCTGGCTCAGCCGCGTGAGTCCTGTGCGTGGAGTTCAGGCCTACCGCGTCGTCTTGTTCGAACCATTCCGACCAACTCGAATCCACCGAGGACGGGTCCGACTCCCATCTTGATCGCATCTCGTCAACAACCCAGTCGTTGGGTCCGTAGGTCATGTCATCGGCCCTCGTCATCAGCCAAGCATATGCACAGCGCGCGGTACGGTTCCGGTGTGCGGATTGCCACCTGGAACGTCAACTCACTCAAGGCCCGTCTCGAGCGGGTTCTGCGCTGGATAGCCATGTTCGATCCCGATGTTGTGTGTCTCCAAGAAACCAAACTTGCCGACGCTGCATTCCCTGCCGTGGCCTTTGGCGAACTGGGCTACGACTGTCTGCACCACGGTCAGGGTCGATGGAATGGTGTGGCCATCCTGAGCAGAGTCGGGATCGAAGATCCAGTCTGGGGTTTTGGTGACGGCGCGGAACCCGATCGAGATGCGCGGATTGTGTGGGCAACCTGTGATGGTGTGCGGGTGGCAAGTTGCTATGTACCCAACGGACGGTCACTCGAACATGAGCAGTATCAATACAAACTTGCTTGGCTCGACCGACTCGCCGAGGACATTCGTGGCCAAGTACGACCCGATGACGAGTTGGTCGTGTCCGGCGACTTCAACATCGCCCCCGAAGATCGCGATGTATGGAGTCCTGCAATGTACGAGGGCGGTACTCATGTGAGCCAAGCCGAACGCGATCGGCTGGCGACGCTGACCCGGTGGGGCTTGTTCGACGTATTCCGTGAGCAATACAACGAAGGCGGCCTTTACACGTGGTGGGACTATCGTGCGGGTGCCTTTCACAAACGCCAAGGCATGAGGATTGATCTTGTGTTGGCAACGCGATCGGTGGCCGACAAGGTCTCCTTGGTGATAATTGACCGCAACGAACGCAAGGGCCCCAAGACCGACCCGCCGTCGGATCACGCTCCCGTGCTGATGGAACTCCAACGCAGGTCGACCAGTAGACATAGGATCGGGTTCAACCGGTCCATGCCATAACGCCCGCCTTACGATGCTGACGCCCCTAGACGAACATCAACTCCTAGTCTTCTGGACCCAATTGATGGTCTTGGTGGTGATGGCGAGGATCTGTGGTGCGTTGATGCTGCGCATCAACCTGCCGTCGGTCATCGGGCAACTTGCCGCCGGTGTGATCCTCGGACCGTCCATATTCGGCAAGGTCTGGCACGACGGCTTCGAGTGGTTTCTTCCTTCCGAGGAGATTTCCTCAGGCGCGCTGCTGGCTGTGAGTTGGGTTGGTGTTGCACTGCTGTTGGTCACAGCTGGGTTCGAAACCGACTTGGGCCTTATACGAAGGCTTGGGCGGGCGGCGGCGCTGGTGACGGGTTTCTCGCTGCTGGTCCCGCTACTTGGTGGCCTGCTGATGGGTTCGCTACTTCCGGCAACGTTTATCGGCGAAGTCGGTGACCGCACCGTCTTCGCATTGTTCGTAGCGGCCGCCCTTTCGGTATCTGCGTTGGCTGTTATCGCCAAGATCCTGTCCGAACTCGGGTTGATGCGGCGCGACTTCGGCCAGATCACAGTTGCGGCCGGTATGGCCAACGACGTGCTCGGCTGGGTGATGCTGGCTGTCTTCTCCGGGTTTGCGGTGTCCGGCGAAGTCTCCATTCGTGGAATTTTCCAGACGGTGATCGGGCTGGCGGTGTTCCTCGGTCTTGCTATGACGATCGGCCAGCGCCTGGTCGACCGAGCCCTTAGATGGGTGCGACGCGACGGTCCGGACCTTGTAGGCGCAATGACCGTCGTTGTGATCACGATGCTCGCCTACGGCACCGCCACCCAGGCACTCGGGATTGAAGCCGTTCTTGGTGCGTTCGTGGCCGGTGTCGTATTACACCGTTCACGGTTCCAGCAACAAGACGTGCTGCACCACATCGAATCGCTCACGACCACGTTCCTCGCGCCGGTGTTCTTCGCCACTGCAGGTTTGCGGGTTGATCTCGGCTTGCTTGGCCAAGGCAACACATTGGCCTGGGCCGGGCTTCTTGTTGCTGTGGCGATCGTAGCCAAGTTCGCGGGAGCGTTCCTCGGGGCAAGGCTGGCGGGCCAGAGCCAGAGGGCCGCGTCGGCACTGGGTGCGGGACTCAACGCCAGAGGCGCGCTGGAGATCGTGATCGCCTCGGTTGGCCTTTCCCTCGGGGTGTTCACCGAAACCGCCTACGCGGTGATCATCGTCGTTCCCCTGGTTACCTCGGTGTTTGCGGCGGTCTCATTGCGCCTGATTGTGCGCGACTGGTTGGGATCGCCGGAGGAACGTCAAAGGCTCGAACGAGAAGAGGCCCTGAGCCGGAACCTGGTGGTTCGCTCGTCACGGATCCTGTTACCGTCCAAAGGCGAACCGGCGTCCATTGCGGCGGCGCAGCTTGCGCATTTTGTCTGGCCCACCGAGGCTCCGGCCACCGTGATCACGGTCGGCCCCGACAAGAGTGCTGTTGACATTTCGGTTCTTCGTAATGTCTTTGACGAACGCAAGGTTGACCATGCTGTAGTTCGTTCCGATGACACCGCTGCGGCGATCCTGTCGGAGTCTCACCTCGGATACGGCGTGATCGTGGTAGGCGTAGCGGCCCGCCATGAGGGTGTGTTGTATTCGCCGATGGTTGATGACATCTTGATGAATTCCAGGATTCCGACTGTGATCGTGCGTCGGGCGAGAGGACTGGATCGTCCCCTGCCACCTGCATTCGGACGTGTTCTGGTCCCGGTTACGGGAACGGCATCGTCTCGTTCGGCCCAGGAAGTCGCCTTTGCGATATCGGGTCAACTCGGTACCGAGGTTGTGCTCACACACGTGCTCACACGAGCACCTTCGGCGATACCGCGATTGTTCGCACTCCGACGTGATCTTGACGACCCGGTCCTGATTGCGGGCCGCAGAATGATGGCGCGTGCAGGTGAACGTGCGCTTGAAGCTGGCATTGAGCCACGAACACTGATGCCCGAGGGAGTTTCGGTGGGTGACGCGTTAGTTGATATTGCGAAGGCAGAGTCAGCCGATCTGGTCGTGCTTGGTGCTCAGCTACGTAACGTGGACGATCGTCCTTTTATTGGCCATCCCGTCGAGACGGTGCTTGAGCGTTGTGATGCCACGGTTGTTGTTGTTGCCCAACCACGTCCCGTTAACCGCAGGTAAGTTCCAACTTGTTGCTTCAACACAATGAGCGGGTGTCTGTCAGTGGCGGGTATTATTTTGGTGGGTCAAGCCGCTGACAGTAGATGCATAGCAAGCAGGTGGGGGCCAAGTAGGTGGGGACTTGGTGCCAACCACGCTGCTCTATGAATAACGCAGCTCACAACCAGTCTTCGCCTTCGTGTGGGGACTTGGTGCCAACTACGCTGTTGTGCGAATAACGCAGCTCACAACCAGTCTTCGCCTTCGTGTGGGGACTTGGTGCCAACTACGCTGTTGTGCGAATAACGCAGCTCACAACCAGTCTTCGCCTTCGTGTGGGGACTTGGTGCCAACTACGCTGTTGTGCGAATCAGGTAGCTCACAACCAGCCATCGCGTGGGGACTTGGTGCCAACCACGCTGCTATATGAATAACGTAGCTCCAAGTGAAAAACCTGTATATCAGAAACTGTATATGCTATATACTCGAAACTAAGGTGTCGTTTTGAGTGAACTGTTTGTTGAGATGATATTGAGGATGGGTTCGCCAAAGCGGGCCGCTCGGATGGGCCCCAGGCAATTGAGATCAGCAAGTTCCGCCATGCTGCTGGGTCGCAGATCCACGAGCATGTCGATTACTGGATCACTGAGGACATGTTCGGGTAGCACTTGATTCGCAGAGCTGCTGGCTCCTCTAGCGGCCTGCTCACGCCACCCAATAAGGCACTCGCGAAGTCGTTGATGCTCAACGACTTCGGGGTCGGGATGATCTTGATCTCTTGAGGCACTTAGCGTGGCCCGTAGCTCCTCCAGCTTGGGTATCGGGGCCGGAAACGATGGCGGTCCGGCGACAAATGCATCAAGCCATGGCGATGGGCGACGCTCTAGAACCTTGCCGTCGAGCATGCGGCGGCGGCACCAAGTGATATGTAACTCGTTCTTGGCTCGTGTGGCCGCCACATACAACAAGCGCCGCTCTTCCGCTTTGGCCGATGCGGTTCTAGCGGTGGCAAAGGGAACAAATCCCTCCTCGATGCCTACGAGATGAACGATCGGCCACTGCAGGCCCTTGGAACTGTGGAAGGTGCAGAGTTCCACGCCATCAGCGGTTGGCGCGATGGCACCGTCCCCCCAAAGCGACTGCTTGAAGTGCTCCACAGTGGCGGTCGGTTCCAAAGCGAGATGACCCTGGGCGAGTTCCAACAAGGCGCCCCGGGTGAGTTCCAACAAGGCGTCGCGGGTGTCGGTGTGTTCGGCTACCGGCTCGCGGCGAAAGACATCAGCGGTTTGGTCGGTGGGGTCGTTGGTTGGGTCCTCGGTAGCGAGCCTTAAGGTGTCGCTCGCTAAGTCGGTTTTGAAGCTTGCAAGTTTCTCGGTCTTGTCGAATTGGGCCAGGATCTCCGGTATCTCGGGAATACGTGAGACCGGTTTGTGGGTGCGCGTGGGAATTCCAGCCGATTCCAGGGCGCCGCGGATGACATCAAGTTGTGCGCTGGTGCGGGCCAGCACGGCCTGATGCCGCCACAGCTCATGCGGTCTGCGACGAACCCGAATCGTCCGGGCGACGGTCACCGCCTCGCCTCTGCCCAGCGTGTCACGTGCGCGGCGAGTGTTGCGGCTGTTGGAGCCGTAGCCGTGAATCTCGGTCACCACCGGTTCGTCGCCCGATGGTCGGGTCGCCCGTTGCGGTTCGATCCCCAGCACGCGTGCTGCGGCGTTCAGGATCTCCGGTGACGAACGGAAGTTGGTTACCAGATGAATCTTCGCGACCCCGCGCAGATGTCGGTCGATGTTGTTTAGCAGGTCGGGTTCGGCACCGTTCCACGAATAGATGGCCTGGTTCGGGTCACCCACCACAACCAAAGTTGACTCCTCACCCAGCCAGGCTCTTAGTACCGCGAACTGCAAGGGATTGACGTCTTGAAACTCATCGACCAGCAGGTGACGTCGATGCCATCGCTGAGCCGCGGCGAAGCCAGCGTCCTCCGTCAGGATCTCATGCGACAGGGCGAGCATGTCGTCGAAGTCAAATAACCTGCGTTTTTTCTTGGCGTCGTTATAGGAGGCATAGACCTTTGCAACGAATTCTGTGTTGCGGTGAGTGCGCCGCCGTGCTGCGGCAGCGGCGTCGGGGTACTTGTCGGGGGTGATCATGCGTGCCCTCGCCCAGCCGATCTCGGTGTTTAGAGCCGCAAGGACACGGCGATCAAGCCGGGGATGTAATTTCGACAGCAGAGCCACTCGGTGCTGAAGTATTTCAGGGTGCAAGCGGTTCTTGTCGGTCCAGTAACGGCGGAGCATGGCCAAAGCAATGGCGTGGAACGTGCCTGCAGCCAACTTGTCGTGCAGTCCCAGGGCGCGCACACGGCGCCGCAATTCCGATGCTGCCGACCGGGTGAAGGTAAACGCCATAACGTTTCGCGCATCAACGTAACCCTCGGCCGCCTGCCAGGCGATTCGACGGGTCAGAACCAGCGTCTTGCCGGAGCCAGCTCCGGCGACCACACACAGGGGCGAGGCTCGGGTCGTTACGGCGTCGCGTTGCTCTTCAGTCAGATCGGCGAGCAATCCCTCGGCGTCCAAGGCCCGTTTGGTCACTAACCAACCCTAACGTTGCTGCTGTGGAGCCCATAAGCAGCTGCGACTTTGAGCGGATCGTCGGCGAAGCGCTCGACCGGATACCTTCGGAGTTGGGTCGGTTGATGCAAAACGTGGTAGTAGTCGTTGAGGATCGACACCCCGAAGACCTGCTCGGTCTATACGAGGGAATCCCGCTCACTGAACGTGAGGACTACGGTGCGATGGCTACACCCGACGTGATCACTCTCTACCGTTTAACCCACTGCGAGGTGGCGGACGATCTTGACGACCTGATCGGAGCAGTAGAGGTAACGGTCGTTCATGAGGTGGCCCATCATTTCGGCATTGACGATGATCTGCTGCATAAGTGGGGGTGGGGATAATGCTGATTCATTTGTCCGCTGATTTGATACGTTTTCCCGCGATTCGCCACGACCCTCACAGACCCATGTCCGACATCATGTCCCGACATCGGACACGGCCTTTCGACAACCGCGACCACAATGCTGTTATGCACGCGAGCCGCAGGCAAAGGATTCGATGAAAGACAGGTAGCAATGCATGTCACCCGAAACGTCGGACCATCGAATCTCCGGGGACCGCGGCCCCTTAGCATTTTCGATCTCGCCTCAATGGCGGGTAGTGTCGAAAACTAACCCGCCGTTTCATTGCAGACTCCTCAACTGGTGTCGACTCAGCGCACGTGCAGCCACGACCCCGTTGCTCCCATCACAGGAAGACCACCATGACCAAAATCTTCGTTGACCGTGATGACATGGTCGCTACCGTCACCATCAGCTACCCGGAAACCCGCAACGCCGTTTCGGGACGGGGTTGGGAGATACTACATAGAGCATTTGAAGATCTCGCGGGCGACGAGTCTGTTCGCTGCGTGGTAGTGACCGGTGAAGGCGAAGACTTTTGTAGTGGTGCCTACGTCGGCCCCGGTCGTAACCGTGCAAACGAGCAGACCAAACGCAGCGGACTGCTGCAGATGCGCATGGTTGGACAATGCTGCGAGACCCTGTTCAACCTGCCGAAACCCACAATAGCCAGGGTTGACGGGGTCGCTGCCGGTGCGGGGCTCAACCTTGCACTGGCCTGTGATTTCGTGTTGGCGTCTGAACGTAGCCGCTTCAGCGAGATCTTCGCTCGCCGGGGCCTCAATGTTGACTTCGGTGGTTCGTTCCTGTTGCCGCGTATTGTGGGCATGCAAAAGGCCAAGGAGTTGGTGCTGCTGGCCGATGTCATTGATGCACAACGAGCTGGCGAGATGGGTTTGGTGAACCGGGTCGTACCACCGGAGCAGCTCAACGCTGTCGTGTCGGAGTTCGCCGACAAGCTCGTCAGTGGCCCACCCATGGCGTTGGCGGTGAGCAAGAGACTGCTAAACCAGTCGTTCACTTCGACACTCAGCGAAGCCGTCGACGCTGAAGGCCTGGGTCAGAGCCTGGCGTTCAGCACATCCGATGTTGCCGAAGCTGCAGCCGCTTTCGTCGAGAAGCGAACCCCGAGGTTCACCGGCAGGTAGAACTGCGAAGTTCCCGCCACCAAGAAACGAAGTCGTGGTCACCGTGATCAATGGTGGCAAACTTCGACAATGACGATTCCTGCGTTGACTTATCCCGCTTTGCTGCACCCGTTCACGCCGCCCGCCAAGAAGGGACCTTGGATCAACATTGTTTCCGGCAACGGCGCTGTGATCAGTGACGATAAGGGCAACGACTACATCGATGCGATGGCGTCTCTGTGGTACTGCAATGTCGGTTACGCACGACGTGAAGTGATCGACGCAATCAGCGCCCAACTGGAACGGATCCACGCCTATCACGTATTCGACCCGTTCGAAAATGCTCCCGCCGAAGAGTTGGCACGACGTGTTGCCTCGCTCGCGCCGGTCGATGACGCACGAGTGTATTTTGGACAATCTGGTTCCGACGCGGTGGACACCGCGCTGAAGATCGCTCGGGCGGCTCAGAGTCTTGCTGGGCAACCTCAAAAGCAACTGGTGATCTCCCGATCCTGCGGGTATCACGGCACCAACTACGGCGGCACATCGGCTCAGGGCATCCCGGCTAACCGCGAGGGTTTCGGCGATCTCATGGAGAATCATCTCATCGTCGCGCATGATGACATCGAGGCGCTCGCCTCAGCTTTTGCCCAGAGAGGCGACGAGGTTGCGGCCGTTATCACCGAGCCTCTGCAAGGAGCTGGCGGTGTGCATCCGCCACCCGAAGGGTACCTGCCCGCCGTGCGCCGACTCTGCGACGATCACGGTGCCTACCTGATATCGGATGAAGTCATCTGCGGCTTCGGACGTCTCGGTACCTGGTTTGGCGCTCAGCACTACGGCGTACGGCCCGACATGATCACCTTCGCCAAGGCCATCACATCGGGGTACGTGCCTTTGGGTGGTGTCGTAGTGGGAAGCCGAGTGCGTGAACCGCTTGAGAGCGATCCCGACTGGATCCTGCGCACCGGATACACCTATTCGGGTCATAACACGGCCTGTGTCGCCGGTCTGGCCTGCCTTGATGTTACCGAAAGCGACGGCTTGTTGGCCAGGGCAGTCGACCTTGGTGCCCGGCTTGGTGAGGGCCTTCGTTCTCTCACCAGCGACGGCCTATATGCGGGTCTGCGAGGTGACGGCTTCGTGTTCGCGTTGGTCACCCGCGAGGATCAGTCGCCGTTCGATGTACGCAACCGGCTTCTCAGCGAAGGCGTGATCGCCCGCCCGCTTGCCGATTCGTTGGCGTTGTGTCCGCCGCTGGTTATTGACGAAGCACAGGTTGATCGCATAGTTGATGCCCTCGCCGCTGTTGCCTGAGTAGTCGCCGTTCGATGTACGCAACCGGCTTCTCAGCGAAGGCTGAGTAGTCGCCAAAGGGGTGTGCGGCTCGCCCGACGACGAGTAGTATCGGGTCACAACCGAATCCGGGGAGCTCGGGCAGCCGGGCTGAGAGGTTGACCTAGGTGTCAACGACCCGCCAGAACCTGATCTGGGTAATTCCAGCGGAGGAAGCCATGCGGCTACATGCACCATTGAGAATCGCTTCAAGACTATTGCGTGGACCGCGAAGCATCGTGGTCGTCGCTGCGACGTTAGCGGTGGCTGCGTTAGCCTGCGGCTCCGAAGATTCCGATCCTGACACTGTCGTGGTAATGGCCCACGATAGCTTCGTCATTTCCGAGGAGGCCCGCTCAGCCTTCACCGAAGAAACCGGTATCGAAGTGGAGATCCTCGCCTCGGGCGACACTGGTACGATGGTGAGCCAGGCGATCCTCACGGCGGGCAATCCCATCGCCGACGTGATGTTCGGAATCGACAATACGTTCCTGCAGCGAGGCCTGGACGCCGACCTTTTCGAAATCTACAGGTCGCCCCGACTCGACAAAGTAAGAGCGGGTCTCGCACTCGATGATGAGTACAGGGTCACGCCCATCGACTTCGGTGATGTGTGCATCAACTACTGGATCGATGAACTCCCTGCGGCTGCTCCGAGTTCACTTGAGGACCTGCTAAACCCCGCCTTTGCCGACGAACTGGTCGTGCAGTCGCCGGAGACTTCCTCGCCTGGCCTCGCCTTCCTGCTCGCCACCATCGTCGGAACACCCGATTGGGAGGCGTACTGGGAAGGTCTCGTAGAAAACGGTGTGTCGGTCACCGCCGGATGGCAGGATGCCTACTACGGAGAGTTCGTTGCGGGCGGCGGCGACCGATCACTTGTCGTGTCGTACGCATCGAGTCCACCTGCTGAGGTGATCTATGCGGACCCTCCGGTCGACACCGCCCCCACCGCGATACTGGCCGATTCGTGCTTCCGTCAGATCGAGTTTGCCGGTGTTCTGCGTGGCACCGACGATCCCGACAGCGCTCGCCGATTCATCGATTTCTTGCTGTCGGAACGCTTTCAGGAGGAGATCCCGCTTTCCATGTTCGTATTCCCGGCGCTCACAGAGGCCAACCTGCCAGCCGAGTTCGTCGAACATGCCCGTCTCGCCGATGAGCCATTGACCATGGATCCGACGCTCATAGAGCAAAACCGCGACGCATGGATCGACCGCTGGAACGAGATAGTGCTCAGCTGATGCCCCGGGCTGCGGGTCTGGCCCGGGGTCTGGTGCTGATGATTCCCGCTGCGTTCCTGGCTCTGTTTTATTGTTATCCAGTTGGTTCGGTCATCGTTCGAGGTCTCGCGCTGCCCGACCTGGCACCTCTTGGCGAAGTCTTCGGATCGCCTCGGCTACGTGAGGTGATGTGGTTTACGTCCTGGCAGGCGGTTTTGTCGACTGCGGCCACTTTGGCCGTCGGTCTGCCCGCCGCCTCAGTCGTAGCCCGACTCGGACTTCGGGTCAGGCGATGGGTGCGGGCCTTGGTGACTGTACCGTTTGTGTTGCCGACGGTGGTAGTGGCCGGTGCCTTCCAAACGGTGTTTGATCGCTTCGGTCTGCACGACGGAGCGATACAGCTCCATCACACGGTCTGGGCGATCCTGTTGGCGCACGTTTTTTTCAACTACGCAGTGGTGGTTCGTGTAGTGAGCACCTATTGGGCGGGGCTTGATCACAGGCTGGAGGAGCAGGCCAGGGTTCTCGGTGCGTCGAGGTGGACGACCTGGTGGGAGGTTACGTTCCCCAGGTTGCGGCCCGCGGTTGCCGCCGCGGCAGCGGTGGTGTTTCTATTTTCGTTCACCAGCTTCGGGGTGGTGCTGATCCTCGGCGGTCCTCGCCACAGCACCATCGAGACAGAGATTTACCGGATGGCCGTCACCCGCTCGGACCTTTCGGGTGCGGCCGGGCTAGCGGTTGTGCAACTCGGGGCCGTTCTGGCGCTGATCTTGTTGAGCACCTGGTTGGAGCGTCGTCGCCCGACGACAACGATGGTGTGGAGACCCGAGTCAAGGCCTCTGGCATGGCACTGGTTGACTGCCAACGCAGCGGTAATGGCAACCCTGTTAGGTGTGCCGATCCTGGCGTTGGTTGAGCGCTCAGTGGCGACCGGCGACGGTTATGGCTTCGATCACTACCGTGCTCTGGGCGAACGCACCCGACTGCTCCCCGCCTCGGCGGTGACGGCGATAGTGAACTCCATCACGTTTGCTGTGGTCGCCACGATCATTGCCATGTTGGTAGGCCTCAGCGCGTCTCTTGTGGTCACCTACGGGCAGCGGGCCATAGCCCGAGTGTTTGATCTGGGGCTCACCCTCCCGCTGGGCACCTCCGCGGTCACGATCGGGTTCGGGATCCTCATTGCGCTCGATACGAAACCGCTGGATTTTCGGACATCAACCTGGATCGTGCCTGTCGCCCATGCCCTGGTCGGCGTACCGTTTGTGATCCGCTGCGTGGTTCCGGTGCTACGGTCGATAGATCCTGGTCTGCGCGAGGCCGTCGCGGTTCTTGGTGCCGATGATCGAAGGGTTTGGCGTGAGGTTGACCTGCCGATAGCGGGTCGTGGTTTAGCTGTAGGCGGGGGTTTCGCCTTTGCTGTGTCACTCGGTGAGTTCGGGGCAACCTCGTTCCTTCCTCGTCGCGCCGACCTTTTGACCGTCCCGACAGCGATATTTAGGTTGCTGGGCCAACCAGGCGAAGCCCTTCGGGGCCAGGCAATGGCTCTCGCTGTCATCTTGATGGTGTTGGTGGCCGCGTCCGTGCTGCTGATCGAATCCGGCAGATCGACCACCGAAACTGCGTTCTGATGCTGCAAGTCTGCGGGTTAAGCGTTCGATTCGAAGCGATGAAGGCCTTGGACAACCTCAATCTTGAGGTTCGAAACGGAGAAATCCTCGCGCTGGTCGGCCCGAGCGGCTGCGGCAAGTCGACCCTGCTGCGGGCCATCGCCGGACTTCAACCGGTCGATACCGGGACCATAACACTCGATGGCCGAGAGCTTGGCTCTCTTCGACCGCATCAGCGCGGCATCGGCTTGATGTTCCAAAGCGATGCCTTGTTGGCGCATCGCACGGTTGGCGAAAACATTGAGTTCGGTCTGCGCATGAAGAACATCGGAGAACCCGCCCGGGTAACCCGGACCGGAGAACTCCTTGAGCTTGTAGGTCTTGGGGGATACGGCCAGCGCCGGATAGCGACCCTTTCGGGAGGCGAGTCTCAGCGTGTCGCACTGGCCCGTTCGCTGGCACCCGAGCCAAAGCTGCTGCTGCTTGATGAACCCTTCGGTTCGCTCGACCGTGCGCTACGGGACCGCCTGATTGACGATGTGCCAGCCATTCTCCAAGAGGCCAACATGACCACGGTGCACGTCACACACGACCACGGCGAAGCATTTGCGGTGGGACATCGGGTGGCGGTGATGGATTCGGGCAACGTCGTTCATATAGGCACACCCGAAGAAGTTTGGGCACATCCGAACTCGACTACGACGGCCCGCTTTTTGGGCCACGCCAACATAATCGCGCTTGACAGTGCTGCGCACCTGATCCGCGCCGATGCGGCCGACGTCGATTCCTGCGACGTGGATAGGTCGACTTTGCTTGCTGGGAATGCTCTGGCTGCCACCGTCGTATCCCGGCGCTATCTCGGGGGTCGTTACCTGGTGCGCTTCGAAACCGACACCTTTGGGGAGTTGCGTTTCGAACTCGACCATGCCCCCGCTGTGGGTGCTCGGGTGCGGTTACGAATCGATCCGACCCGTGTCGTCAGACTAAGGGGTTGATGCGCAGATTCGCTTTTCAGCCCGTTGATGAAGAACTTGTGGTTGTGTTCGTATCCCGTCGCATTGGAGTGTGCAAGATGCCGTAGTCAAGGTAGTCCTCGCCTGCGGTGACGAAACCGCGACGGGCGTACCAGCCCACAAGATGCGCTTGAGCGTCAAGCACCCACGGACCGTCACCTCGTGTCAGCACATAATCCAACAAGGCACCCGACAACCCCCTGGAGCGGTCAGCGGCACGGGTCACGACCCTGCCGATTCGATCAGCATCGAAGGCTCTAAGGATCCGCAGATAGGTCACCACGCCCAGATCGTCGGTCACATAAACATGACGTGTAGTGTCTGCTGCGTCGCCACCGTCGAGTTCGGGGTATGGACAGCTCTGTTCAACGATGAACACATCCACCCGCAGCCGCACAATGTCGTGAAACACCTGAGCTGAGATTTCCCCCAAGTGACGGTCGTGAATCAACACCACTGAGAACCATACCGACCCGCCATGATCTGCTACGTGACCGCTGATACCACATACGGGGCACAGAATTGCTCAAGACGAGTCAAGTTCCCGGAGCGAGCTGGGTGTGCAGTGCGATCTGTGTGGATCTGTGTGGATTTGTGTGTGCTGTGTGAGCTGGATGTGCAGAGCGGACTGAGTGTGCTTTGTGCTTTGTGTGCTGTGTGAGCTGGATGTGCAGTGCGGGCTGAGTGTGCTTTGTGTGCTGTGTGAGCTGGGTGTGCAGTGCGGGCTGAGTGCCCGGAGCGAATCGAGTTACCGGTGTGAACTGAGTGCCCTGAGCAAACCAGGTTTGCGGTGTGAACTGAGTGCCCAGAGCGGACTGGGTTTCTTGGCCAGGAACCTGCCGTTGAGCGGGGTGCAGAGCGGACTGGGTGTGCTGTGTGAGCTGAGTGTGCTTTGTGCTTTGTGTGCTGTGTGAGCTGGGTGTGCAGTGCGGGCTGAGTGCCCGGAGCGAATCGAGTTACCGGTGTGAACTGAGTGCCCTGAGCAAACCAGGTTTGCGGTGTGAACTGAGTGCCCAGAGCGGATCGAGTGCAGAGCGAGTCAAGTGTTTAGAGCGAATCAGCATCAAGACCAGCGTCTTGGGCGGCGACCAACCGGCACTAACGTGATGCGAATGCCGATGACGACGGTCAACGAGGAAATTGCCATCTATTTCGAGACGTTCGGTCAGCGTGATGATCCCACCATCGTGTGCTTGCCGGGAATGGGTAGCCAAATGTTGTCGTTTCCCGAGGAGTTCTGCATGTCCCTCGTGGATCGTGGCTTCTTCGTGATCCGTATCGACAACCGTGACTGTGGACTGTCTTCGCTTACCAACGACACCGACGAGTACACGCTGTACGACATGGCCAACGATTTGGCAGCGGTGCTCGACGATGCTGACGTCGCCGAGGCGGTAATCTTCGGAGTGTCGCTCGGCGCAATGATCGCACAGTGCTTCGCGATCAGACATCCCGGCCGGACCCTGGCGCTTGTCTCGATGATGTCTTCGACAGGTGAACCCGAATTCGGATTGGGCAGTCCCGAGGTGACCGAAGCATTGTTGGCACCCTCGGCGTCGGACCCGGCCGCGCAGGTCGAAATCGATCTGCGCTCTCATCAGCTGTGGTGCAACCCGGATTGGTTCGATGAGGACCGTCTTCGTGAACACTTCAAGGCGTTGCATCTACGGGCGTGGACACCGGGAGGCGGGCTTCGCCAGTTCGCCGCGGCCAGACGCACCCCCAACCGGGTTGAAGAACTCTCAGCGCTTGACGTTCCCACGCTCGTAGTGCACGGAGAAAACGACACCCTCATCACAGTTTCTGCCGGGCGCCGTACCGCAGAGGTCATAACAGGTGCGAAATACCTCGAGATTGAAGGCATGTCGCACGATTTCGTCCCGCAAGTGTGGCCGCCGCTGATAGAGGCCATCACCGCACTCACCGCCGAAACCTTCGAAAGCCGATCCCGAAACTTCTAACTCTCGAATCCTCTAACTGAAGTCCAAGACGCCAGATTCGGCACAATCAAAGCGCAAAGACCCAGCAAACGAACGGATACAGATGGGACCACTCCACGGAATACGAATCATTGAGATAGCGGGGATCGGTCCAGGGCCGTTCTGCGCCATGATGCTGGCCGACATGGGTGCCGAGGTGATCAGAGTTGATCGTGCCGAGCGGGTTCGTGACGTAGATCCCGATGTGCCTCCTACCGATATCATGAATCGCGGCCGCCGTTCGATTGGTGTCGACCTGAAGAACCCGAATGGTGTTGAGACGGTTCTAAGACTCGTCGAAACCGCCGACGGACTGGTTGAGGGTTTCAGGCCAGGTGTTGCTGAACGACTCGGGATCGGACCTGAGGTGTGCCTGGCTCGAAAACCGACCCTGGCATACGGGCGCATGACCGGCTGGGGACAGGAAGGCCCCTACTCCCACACCGCCGGACACGACATCAACTACATCTCCTTGGCGGGAGCGCTGGGAGCCATGGGTCGCCGGGGGCAGGCACCGGTGCCTCCGCTCAACCTGGTCGGGGACTTCGGCGGCGGTGGCATGCTCTTGGCGTTTGGTTTGGTGTGCGCAATCATCGAGGCGCGAGGCTCGGGCAGCGGCCAGGTGGTCGACGCCGCCATGGTTGACGGATCCGCAACATTGACGACATTCATACATGGATTGATGGCTATGGGCCTCTGGAATCGCGAGGTTGGAACCAATATGTTGGACACCGGCGCGCACTACTACGACGTCTATGAGACCAGCGACAACCGTTACGTATCGATCGGCTCGATCGAGCCCAAATTCTACGCTGAGCTGCGCCGATTGCTCAAACTTGACGACGAGCGTTGGGACGCCCAGAACGATCGTGCCTGTTGGCCCAGCCTCAAAGATGATCTGGCCGCGGTTTTCCGAACCAAGAGTCGCGACGAATGGCGCGATATCCTTGAGGGCTCCGACGTGTGTTTTGCGCCTGTGCTTCACCCCAGCGAAGCCCCTGAGCATCCCCACAACGTGGCGCGGGGGACTTTCGTGGAGGTAGCTGGCATCACCCAACCCCGACCGTCGCCCCGTTTCAGTCGGACCGACGGGGAAATCCTGCGGCCACCGCCGCACCCCGGGCAACACAGCGATGAGGTGCTGACCACGGTCCTGGGTCTCGATGTGGCCATGATCACAGAGCTACGCGACCAAGGGGCGGTCGCCTGAACCATGGCAACGGCTGTTTTTGTCCACGCTCATCCCGACGACGAGGCGATCGCAACGTCTGGTGTCATGATGCAGGGTGTCGAGAATGGGCACCGGGTAGTGCTGATTTGCGCAACAGACGGTTCGATGGGCGAGACGACGGCCCCTCACATTGCCGATAGCACCGCCCTCGCGGAAATCCGATTGGCGGAGCTTCGAGCCGCGGCGGAGATCATCGGTGTGAACCGGCTGGAGCTGCTCGGGTACCGCGACAGTGGCATGGCCGGAGATGCGGCTAACGATGATCCCTCGAGCTTCTGGCAGGCCGATGTGGAGGCGGCGGCATGCCGGGTAGCGAAGATCCTTCGCGAGGAGTCAGCGGATCTGGTCACGATCTACGACGAGATCGGTGGCTACGGCCATCCCGATCACATTCAAGTGCACCGTGTAGGCAAACGAGCAGCGGAGTTGGCCTCAATGCCGGTCGTGTTCGAATCAACGATGAACCGCGAACTGATGCAACGTTCCTTCGATGACCTCGGCGACTGGCAGCCTGACGGTTTCACGGCCGACGATCCAGCCACTCTCGAGGAGCACCGCCGCAGTCAAGAAGACCGATTTGGCGACATCGCGCTCGGAACGCCCGGGGCGCAGATAACCCATGCGGTTGACGTCACGGCGTGGATCGACCGCAAGCGGGCGGCTATGGCGGCACATGCCTCCCAGATCGGTGAGGATTCCTTTCTGCTTCATCTGTCTGATGAGTCTTTTGAGAACTTGTTCGGTACGGAGTGGTTTGTGCTGCGCGGTGCGGACCGAACCGGCGAGCCCTACGAGGCTGATATCTACGCTGGGCTCAATGCAACGGCGCGAAGCGTCTCCGGTGATAGCACCGCCAGCAACGACATCGCCACGCGGCAGGCTCCCGTAGCCGAGTGATCGACGCCTTTCACGGCTGGATCTCGTGGCCGTTCATGATCGTCAATGCCATGGCGGGCTGCTGGGCGCTGATGGCTCACCAATGGCCCCGCTTTCGTCACCGGTTTGGATGGGTCGTGGTTGTTGCTGCTCAGGCGCTGGTGATTCTGCAGGTCTTTTTGGGGGTTGTTATGCAGATCCGTCGGGAGATCACCGGTGGCCAACACCAGCTCTACGGCTTCGCAGCTTTCATGAGCGTGGGCGTGATCTACGCCTACCGTAGCGAGATGCGTGATCGGCCGTACTTGCTGTATGGGTTCGGCTGCCTGTGGCTGATGGGGTTGGGCGTGCGCGCAATGTTCGTGTAACGCAAGCTGCCTGCCTACATCGCGGCCTTAATGCCCAGCTCGAAGTAGCGCTGTTGCTGGTAGTTATCACGAAACATCTTGCGAAGTTCGGCGGCGGCGATGTCGTAGGCCTCAGGATCATCCCAGGTGGTGCGGGCATCAAGAATCCTGTCGTCAACATCGACGCAGGTGACCGGAATCCTTAGGTTGAGTGCCGGCTCGGTGCGTAACTCAACGTCATCCAACTTCCCGGCGACCGCAGCGTTCAGCAATGCCCGTGTGTTCGCCAGCGACAGGCGGGAACCCTTGCCGTAGGGGCCTCCGCTCCAGCCGGTATTGAGCAGAAAGCAGCGAGTGTTGTGCTCGGACATGCGCTGGGCCAGCAACTCCGCGTAGACCGCAGGCTTTTGGGACATGAACGCTGCACCGAAACACGCTGAGAAGTTCGGTTCGGGTTCGGTGACACCGACTTCGGTACCTGCGAGTTTCGACGTGAAACCCATCACGAAGTGGTACATCGCCTCGGACTCATTGAGAATACAAACCGGAGGAAGCACACCAAAGGCATCGGCTGTGAGCAAGACGATCGAGGTCGGATGGGGGCCTGTCTCGGTCTTGCACACGTTGGGATTGCAGACCAGTGGATAGGCAAACCGGGTGTTCTCGGTGACCGACCTGTCGGTCAGGTCGAGATCCGCGGGGTTGGTATCCTCAAGGCGGATCCCTGGAGGCGGCGGAACGTTCTCAATCAGCGTGCCCTTCATTTGCATGGCTGCGGCGATCACAGGTTCGGCGGACCTGTCAAGGTCAATCAGCTTTGCGTAGCAGCCGCTTTCAAGGTTGGCTATACCGGCCTGAGTCCAAATGTGTTCGTCGTCACCGATTAGTTCGCGGTCCGGGTCCGCGGACAAAGTGGTCTTGCCGGTGCCGGACAAACCGAACAGGATCGCTGATTCGCCATCGCTCATATTGGCCGAACAGTGCATCGTGAGCTGGCCACGCTCGGGCATCACGAAGTTCATGATCGTGAAGAGGGTCTTTTTGTTGATGCCGCAATAGTCGGCTGGACCCAGAACCAACGCCGTTCGTTTCTCAAGGTCGATTATCACAGCCCTTTGTGAACGTGTGCCGTCAAGGTCAGGGTCGCAGAGATACGACGGTGCGTTGATCAGAGTCCAGCCGCTCTCCGCTCGGTCCGGGTCCTCACGAACATTTTGCGGAAACATGATGTTGCAAAAATATGCGTGAGACGCGTACTCGCCGACGAACCTGTACGGCTCAGCGAAGCACGGATCGGTCCCGCAGAACAGATCCGTTACATATAGGTGACGCCCGGTCCCGTTCAGATGCTCAATGACCCGGCACAGCAACGCGTTGAAGTCATCGGGGTCGAATCGAGAGAACCCGTCCTTCCACCACACCCGGTCGGTGACAGCGAAACGATCGACGCAGAAGGTGTCGTTTGCAGGGCGGCCTGTGCACTCCGGGTCCGAGTAGTAGACGAGCGGACCGTCGGCCCCCAACGCCGTGGCTCGAGCCTTTGGAGCATCGTGGGGTCCACCAATGGCGACGCGACCACGGTCGTTGGCGATGGCTTCAGCGAACAGTTCGTTCTGGGACAGCCCGAAGCGGAGTTCGATGCCGGCCAGTCCGTAGGAGGCCTTGAGTTGAGCGGCAACAGCGTCAGCAGTGAACACGTAGGAACTTCTCTGGTCCGAAGGCGACAGCAGAGGGTATATGGCGTTGGGCACTATCGCGCCTAACGTTGCCCTGCTGGCGTCGTTGTCGACGTCGAGAGCCAAGGGAGACTCGTCGATGACGGTTAACGCTTACATCCTGATTCAGGCCGAGGTCGGCTCCGCGGGTGATGTGGCCGAAGCGATAAGCACACTGGACTCGGTGATCACAGCCGAGGTGGCGATGGGGCCATACGACGTAATCACCCGCGCCAAGGCCGACAACATGGATCAGCTTGGTTCTGTGGTGGTCAACACGATCGGCAAGATTCCCGGGGTGGAACGCACCTTGTTGTGTCCCATTATCAACATCGCCTCCAACTTTGACCCGCGCTGATGTATTGACACTTCCAGGTTCAGTTGGGAGGCGTTTCGACCGCTGCGACATCGCCCGCTGCGGCTCAGAGATCCGGCGTGGCCATGTCCACCTCGGAGCCGAGCCGAAGCGAGGTGGCCAGCCCGGAAGCATCCAAAGCGAACTTCACCCTCTGGCCGGGTCGCAGCATGCGAAACAGCGAGCCCTCCAAGGCGTCGGTGGCAAGCTCGTACTCGGTGAAGTCGGCCTCGTCGACTAGTACACCGTCGCCGGAGCCTGGGTCGTAGCTCTTGATCACGCCTTGCATGGGACCCCAGCGTAGTGTCCGATGACCTCCGCGGGGATAAAGATCGCCCGTCAAAGACAACCGCGGAGCCATGCAACGATACTGGACGGGTACGATCGATCGCTGTGCCTCTGCATGCCATTGATGCTTCGGACTTGCGCGCTGTCATGGTCGCATACCGAGACGCTTTGAGTGCTCACCGCGAGGCGATCAACAACCTGAATGTCTACCCGGTGCCCGATGGCGACACCGGAACCAACATGGCTCTGACCGTCAAATCTGTGGTTGATGCATTCGACACACAAGACGACACCACGCAAGGCATCTGCGACGCGATCGCCCACGGATCGCTCATGGGAGCCCGCGGCAACAGCGGCGTCATCATGTCGCAAATTCTGCGAGGGTTCACCGCAGTCGCGCGCGAGCACACCGTGATTGATGGAGCCGTCTTCGCCGAAGCGATGACGGCGGCCGCCACCGGGGCGTACGAAGCTGTTGGTGACCCTGTCGAGGGGACGATCCTGACAGTCGTCCGCGAAGCAGCAGACGCGGCGGTAACAGCATCTGATCAGGGTGCGGACCTGCCAGGTGTTCTCGAAGCCTGCCGTGACGAGGCGTTCGCTTCGCTTCAGCGCACACCTGCCTTGTTGCAAGTCCTCGCTGACGCCGATGTGGTTGATGCAGGCGGAACGGGTCTGGTGCTGTTTCTTGACGCGGCGCTTTGGGTTGCAGACGCTCGCCCGATCCCCGAACCGGAGGTTTCCGAGCCGTCCACACACCCACAGCAACGACACGTCTCAACCGGACGCGATCACGACTCCGCTGCAGCCAACAAGGGGGCTTCGATTGCCGATCTTCGCTATGAGGTGATGTTCCTGCTCAACGCACCCGACGACTCCATTGAGGGCTTCAAGACTGCCTGGGCCAGCATCGGAGACTCGATCGTGGTTGTCGGCGGCGACGGACTCTTCAACTGCCATATCCACTGCGACGACATAGGGGCCGCCATTGAGTGCGGCATCGGCGTGGGTCGTCCCCACAGAATCCGTGTCACGGACCTGCGTGACGAAGTGGATGAGCTTGATTGGGTGCGCGCCGAACTCGGTACCGCGAAAGGTCCGGGACCCGATACCGGCCCAGATCCCGTGACCACCGCGGTCGTAGCCGTTGGTGTCGGTATCGGCGTTGTATCGATCCTGAGTTCTATGGGTGCACGGGCGGTTGTAACGGGGGGCCAAACGATGAACCCGTCGACCAGCGATCTGCTTGAGGCGGTTGAGGGTGTTCGGGCATCCGAGGTGATCATCCTGCCCAACAACAAGAACATAGTTGCAGTTGCCGAACAGGTCGTCTCCCAAACAGATCGAACCGTTCGGGTCGTCGCTACCCACAGCATCCCGGAGGCACTTGCATGCCTCATGGCCTATGACCCTCACGGCACAGCAGACCTCAACGCCGCCAACATGACCGCCGCTGCAGCCGACGTCGTCACCGGCGAAGTTACCCAGGCGGTACGCGACTCAAGCTCAGCGGCGGGCCCTATAGCCCGTGGCGATTGGCTGGGAATCATCGGCAATGAAATCGTGGTGGTCGCCGCTTCGGTGACCGAAGCGGCGACGTCTCTGTTGGAACAGGTCGTCGGTGAGGACCACGAGCTGTTGACCGTCATTTGCGGCACCGACGCGGCCCCGGAATCCACGGCTCATGTCCGAGCTTGGATGCGAAGCCGTCGACCCAATGTTGAGGTCGAAATTCACCAAGGCGGCCAGCCCATGTACCCCTACCTGTTTGGGGTGGAGTAGACGCTGGTGCCTATCGGCGATCCACCGCTGACACTGCGGGAACTCGACTACATCGATGTGTGTCGCCTGAATAGTGTGAACATGACCACAGGTGCACAGGAAGGTCTCGAAGCCGCCGAGATCCGCTCACTGTGGGACCTGCTCCAGCACTATCCGCGCCGCTACCTTGACCGCACCCGCCAGGCACTCATCGGTGAGTTGGAGCCCGGTGATGAAGCCGTGATTCTTGCCAGCGTCAGACGGGGTTCGACCCGTCGACTCCGAAGTGGGCGCACGTTAACCAATGTGATCATCGGTGACGGGAGCGGAGAGCTGACACTGGCCTTCTTCAACCAGCCCTGGCGCGAACGTCAACTACCTGCAGGCCTTGAGGTCGTGATTCACGGCAAGTTGGAAATCTACCGAGGTGCCCGGCAGATGACATCGCCTGTAATTGACTTCGTTGGTGACCAGACCCATCGTGTTGTCCCGGTATATCCCCAGTCCGAAAAGGCCGGACTGACGACCAGGGTCATTGCTGATTTCGTGCAGGAGACGCTGCGGCGTTGTACCGAACGCGGCTTCGCAGATCCCGTACCCGACGCGGTCCGTAGCAGGTACGGTCTCGTGACCCGCCACGCGGCCATACAAGACATCCATATGCCCGCCTCTATGGCGGACATGGCTATTGCACGCAGCCGCCTGGTCTTCGACGAACTGCTGCGTGTCCAACTCGAGCTGGTGCTTCGAAAGAGGCATTTCGAAACCGAGACCGTCGGCATCGCACACGACACGGCTGGCAAGTTGATCGAACGCTTCCGAGAAAAGATCCCGTTCACGCTCACAGCGGCGCAGCGGGGTGTTATGGCCGAGATTGACGCCGATCTGCGCAAGCCGATCCCGATGCATCGGCTACTGCAAGGTGATGTGGGATCAGGCAAGACCCTGGTAGCGCTTCATGCCTTGCTGGTAGCGGTGCAGGGCGGTCATCAGGGGGCTCTGATGGTTCCCACAGGGGTCCTCGCCGAACAGCACCACGCAGCGGTAACCGGACTGCTCGGTGAGATCATTGTGCCCGACGAGAATTCACTCATTGATCGTCCTCTTCGGGTGGATCTTCTCGTAGGGAGGATGTCGGTGCCGGAGCGTCGTCGCGTCCTCAATGGTCTCAAGACCGGAGCTGTTGACATCCTCATCGGCACCCATGCGCTTATCCAGGAACAGGTCGAATACAGATCGCTAGGCGTAGTAGTGATCGACGAGCAGCACCGTTTCGGGGTGGAGCAGCGGGCAGCGCTACGACAAAAAGGTGATTCATCCGCTGAGCCGGACGTGTTGGTCATGACCGCCACGCCCATTCCCCGCACCGCCGCTATGACCGTCTACGGTGACCTTGACGAAAGCAGGATCGACGAACTTCCACCGGGTCGAACACCAATCCAGACACAGTGGGCACGTACCGCCCTGGAGGAGTTCGGGGTGTGGCAGGTGGTGCGTGATGCGGTTGCCGAAGGACGTCAGGCCTACGTTGTGTGTCCCACCATCGAAGAATCCACTGAGCTTGATCTACGATCGGCGACCAACACCTTCGCTGAGTTGGTCGCCGGCGAACTTTCCAATCAGCGCCTGGGTCTGCTCCATGGTCGGGTATCCGCCGCCGACAAAGATCGGACCATGGAGATGTTTCGGTCACGGCAATTGGACGTACTGGTCGCGACCACCGTTATTGAGGTAGGCGTCGATGTTCCCAACGCAACCGTCATGGTGATAGTTGACGCGGACCGTTTTGGGATAGCGCAGCTTCATCAGCTCCGTGGTCGGGTCGGGCGTGGCGAGCATCCTGGTCGGTGCTACTTGTTGGCAGATCCCCAAAGCACCGAAGCAAAGGCTCGTATGGACGCGTTGGTAGGGTCAACTGACGGTTTCAAACTGGCTGAGGTGGATCTTGAGGTTCGTGGTGAGGGCACGATCATGGGCGAACGCCAACGCGGCCGCAACGATCTGAGGTTGGCGTCGTTGCGCCGTGACAAGCAGTGGGTTGAAAAGGCCCGAACAGTGGCGAAAGAAATCATTGAGGCGGACCCCGATCTCGCCCACCATCCCCAGCTACGTGACGAACTTGAGATCGTGCTCCGCGACGACGATACCGACTTTTTGATGAAGGGTTGAGCTGTGCGCATCGTGGCCGGAGAAGTTCGTGGTCGAAGGGTCACCGCACCGCAAGGAGCAGATATCAGACCCAGCAGCGAGCGCGTCCGCGAAGCGATGTTCAACTCGCTGTACTCGCGGGACGCGATCAGTAACGCACAGGTGCTGGATCTGTTCGCAGGGTCCGGCGCGCTCGGTTTCGAAGCTCTTTCGCGTGGCGCGTCGCATGTAACCTTCGTCGACAACGACCGGCGATCACTTGACGCCGTCCGCCTAAACCTGAAACGCCTGCAGCTGAGTGCCAAGTCCACGATCGTCGCAGCGGACGCGCAGGCATACCTCCTTCACAGATTCGGTACTCAATGTGAGTTCGGAGCGACCTCGATCCTTGACGAAGTGCCCCGGACGCTTGCTGACCCCGTCCCTCGAGGGTTCGACCTCGTCTTTGTGGATCCCCCGTACTCCTTCGACGATTGGCCGACGCTGCTTGGTCTACTCCGCTGGATCAACGGCGCAACCCTTGTGATCGAATCCGATCGCGAGATCGAGTTCGCATCGGGGTGGCGGATCCACCGCTGCAAGCGCTACGGAAGTACCGTGGTGACATTCGCGACCTTCGACGCCGGGAGCTGATTTGCAGTGACGACTCGTGTGCTGTTTCCCGGATCGTTCGACCCTGTACACAACGGACATATCGAGATCATCGAAACGGCCGCTTTGCTGTTTGATGATGTAGTGGTCGCGGCCATGCGCAATCCGCAGAAAACCTCGGGATTCTTCGATCTCAGCGAACGTGAAGCGATGCTGCGTGAATCGGTGTCGCACCTGCACAACGTCACCGTGGCTATGTTCTCGAAGTTGGTCGTTGACCTCGCTCGTGATGTAGACGCCGATTTCATTATCAAAGGCCTCCGAGCGGTGTCTGATTTCGAGAACGAGCTTCAGATGGCGCAGATGAATCAGGCAGTCTCCGGTGTGCACACCCTTTTCGTTCCGTCTGCGTCGCGCAGCTCGTTTCTCGCCTCGAAGTTCATCCGCGAGATCGCCTCGCTCGGCGGTGACATCTCGTCGATGGTCCCACCCGCTGTAGCTGCGCGGCTGAAAGATAGTCCCCGATGACCGACGAGAACCCGGAGTCAACAAGATTCAACGCCGACATCGCCGCGCCACCAGCCTACAAGGCACCTCAGGCGGAGGTGATCTTGCGCAAGGCGATTGAGATCGTCGAGGAAGCACGGCCGATGCCGCTGTCGTCCTCGTCGATGATCAACAAAGAAGAACTGCTGGCTTTGTTGACGGCCACCGTGAATGCATTACCCGACGAGTTACGGGCCGCGCGCTGGCTACTCAAGGAAAGAGCCGATTTTCTTAGCGGGGTGCAAGCCGAAGGTGATCGTCTCATTGCTGCGGCTCGTACCCGGGCGGAACGGATGATCCAACGCAACGAACTGGTGAGAGCCGCCACGGAGCGAGCTCAGGTGATCGTCACTGAGGCGGAGGATCGTGCCCGCAGACTGAAGCTCGAAACCGAAGACTGGTGTGACCGCAGACTCGGATCCATGGCGGTCGTGCTTGATCACACAATGAAGTCCGTTGTCGCGGGTCGTGCCCGTCTGCAAGGAGCAGTCCCCGAGCGTGCCGCCAACGAGGAACCCACCCAACCTCCGGTTGTCCGAGACTTCTTTGATCAGGACGACGCGTGACCATTGTCGATTCGCTGGTTGTGGATCTGTCGGAGATCCGTTGCGGCGTCGGCATCCGCGTAACGACTTCTCCTGTGTTACCCGACATGCATATCGGTCATGGATCAATAGTCGACGGGTGTGCAAACGTTGACGTCGAGGTAACCGCGCATGACACCGAAGTGGTTGCCGATGGCACCGTCGGCGTTCGCTGGAGCGCCCCGTGTCGGCGCTGTCTCGAAGACGTCCGAGTTCAAATCGAGATCGACTTCCAAGAGATATTCGAAGTCGATCCAACCGAAGGTGAAACCTGGCCGATCATGCAGGATCGAATCGATCTCAGCGACCCGGTCCGTCATGTCGCGTTGTTGGCGATTCCGCTGGCACCGTTGTGCTCAAGTGACTGCGCTGGGCCTGAACCCGAGCGGTTCGCGACCGGAACAGTGCAGGTGACGGAACCAACTGAGCTGCGTGACCCGCGTTGGGCCGCCCTGGACCTGCTCCGATTCGACGATTGAGATGCCCGCTCGTTGCGGCCGGGCATCGCCAATTGGCGTCTGTCCGAAACCCTCGCAAGGCAGTTAGCCTTCGGTTCACGAACGCGGCGGGCTTGAGCCCATGAATGCAGGAACAACGATGGCCGTCCCGAAAAAGAAGATGTCCAAGTCCAAGACCCGCAGCCGTAGGGCCTCGGCATGGCGCGTCTCAGCCGCATCTCGCAGCGTTTGCCCTCACTGCAACAACACCAAGCGGCCTCATCGTGCCTGCGGATTCTGCGGTTGGTACTCAGGTCGCCAAGCCATTGAAGTCAACTGATGCGCCGTACGCATCGGTGTCGTCGCTGATACAACCCTGCTACTGATGCAACCCATCGCCGTTGACGCCATGGGTGGTGATCACGCCCCCGCTGAGATCGTCAGCGGAGCCCGGGTCGCCGCGGAGCAACACGGAATCCCGGTTGTTCTCGTCGGTCGCTCCGATTGCTTGCACGACACCGGCGACCTGCCGATCATTGAGGCGTCACAGGTGATCCCGATGCACGCCGAACCCGGGGTGAGCGTGCGCAGAATGAAAGACTCGTCGCTGGTTCGCGCCGCTGAGGCGGTTCGCGACCGCACCGCTTCGGCCATGGTGTCCGCAGGCAACACCGGTGCGACCATGGCTTCGGCCCTTCTGCGCATGGGTCGCATATCAGGCATTAATCGGCCCGCCATCGCGACCCCGATCCCTGTCCCCGGATCCGAACCTACTACGCTGCTTGACGCGGGTGCCAACGCTGAATGCCGCCCTGAGTGGCTCGCTGAATTTGCCCGGATGGGTGCCGTGTACGCCCGTGACCGGTTCGGTATGGCTTGCCCCAGAGTCGGTCTGTTGTCAATCGGCGAGGAAGACGGCAAGGGTAGCCCGTTCGTAAAGGAGTGCTTTGAGGCTTTGAGCGACCCCGCTTGGGCAGTCAGCGCGGACGCGGAGTGGATCGGCAACGTTGAGGGTCGTGACGTGATGACCGATTATGTTGACGTCGTCGTGACCGACGGGTTCACGGGAAACGTCACACTCAAGACACTCGAAGGGGCGATGTTGGCCCTGGTCAACCGGCTGCTGGTCGCAATCGATACCGACGAAACATCACGCGCCGCTGGTGCCGCTCTGGGCCCCGCTTTGGACCGCATGGTTGACGAGTTGCACCCCGACACCATCGGTGGCGCATTGCTGCTGGGAGTGCGCGGGGTGTGCGTTATCTCACACGGGTCTAGTTCCGCGAAGGCTATTACCAACGCCATCAGAGTCGCCGCGGAGATGGCAGAGGTCGGCATGGTGGCTCACCTCGGTCAAGCATGCAGTCTCAAATGAGGTCGCGTGTATCCCGGCGAGCTACAAAGCTTGCAACCTGCGATACAGCCCGTCCCAAGCTTCACAAACACACAAGCATCCGGTTCGGCTAGTCTTGTTTTCCCGGCTGTCGTTGTAGGTGTACACAACGACGCATCCGACATCCAAGTCGCATCCAAGTAGTCAGTCACCGAATCAAACAACCATTGAAGAGGATCAGATGCCAGCAGAATCGCATGTTGAACACGCTCCGTTTAGTCGTGAGGATATTCTTGACATCGTCAGGGACCGACTGGGTGAAATCCTCGAAATCGACCCCGCCACCATCAATGAGGGCGACGCCTTCGCGGACGATCTTGATGCCGACTCACTTGCACTGATAGAACTCGTTGAGGCGATAGAGGAAGAGCTCGCCGATCGGACCGTAGGATTCAGGATTGAGGACGAGGACCTTGAAGATCTCCGCTCGGTGCGCGATGCCGTTGACTACGTCGTCGCTAAGCTGGGCTGACCGCTGACAGCGGCGCACCGGCCTGCGGGCCCGGAGGATCATCTGGGGTATCGGCTCACCGATCCAGCCCTCTTGATGCGTGCTCTCACTCACCGGTCGTGGTGCTCGGAGCATCCCGGCGAGCCATCCAACGAACGGCTTGAGTTCCTAGGCGACGCCGTACTGCAATTGGTGGTCACTCATCACATCTTCATCCGTTTCCCGGACTTGGCCGAGGGCAAACTCGCAAAGATCAGGGCATCTGTGGTCAGTGCAGCAGCCTTGGCCGAGGTAGCCGCTGAACTTCGCATCGGCGAACAGCTCAGGCTCGGTCGAGGCGAGGACCGTACCGGCGGCCGAATGAAGGTGTCGATTCTCGCCGATGCTCTCGAAGCGACCATAGGTGCCATCTATCTCGACAGCGGTTTCGATGTGGCATCGGAGTTTGTACTGGATCGATTTCGGTGTCGAATCGCCGAGGCGGCCGCGCACCCCGGCGAGGCGGATTACAAGTCTCGGCTTCAGGAAACCGTCACCAGTGGGGGTCATCCCCCGCCCGTGTATCAACTCGAGGAGTTCGGTCCCGAAAACCGAAAGCGCTTTCGTGCGACTGTTTTGGTGGACCACCGATCGGTTGGCAGAGGCGACGGTAGGTCCAAGAAGGAGGCGGAGCAGCGAGCCGCTAAGGCCGCTTGTGACGCAAGTACAGAAGTTGCTTCTGACAATAGCAGGGAATCAGTACCGACGACCCGATCGGGAAGGAATAGATGATGCTCGAATTGCCTGAGGTGGAGATCATCCGTCGCGAACTCGAGCGTGACCTCGTCGGTAGGAAAATCAAGACCGCCGAAGCCGCAAGCATGAAGGTTCTCGGGCGATACCGGATGCGCAAGGCATTCACTACCCTTATTGAGGGCCGCAAGATTGAGTCGGTCAAGCGTCGGGGCCTGTTCTTGACGGTTGTGCTGAGCGGCGACCGCACGATGGTGATCGAGCTTGGAAGCGGCGCCGTTCTGCGCCGGCACGCCAACAAGGATCCGGTGGTGCGCTATACCGAGCTAGTCATTACCTTCACACAACAAGGCCAATTGAGGCTCGTTGATCCCGATGGCTCCTCGGATGTTTTCGCTGTTGACACGGACGCACTCAAAGATGAACTGCCCCAACTCGAAGGCTATGGCTTCGATCCGATCAGCAACCAGGTTCCGTGGAGGACCTTTGGCCAGCGACTCCTTTCGAAACCGGTGAAGTTGAAGACCTTGTTGATGGACCCCACGTTCATTATCGGCATCGGCAACATCTATGCCGACGAAATCCTCTTTGACGCGGGATTGCGATACGACAGGATGAGCGACTCACTTTCGGTGCAAGAGATCAGGCGACTGCATCGGGCACTGGTCAGCACGATTCACAGTGCTCTCAGACATCGCGGAACATCGCTTCGTGAGCGGCCCTTCGTCGACCCCTCCGGAGTCGAGGGAGACTACGCCCGTCATCTTGAGGTGTGGGGCAGGCACGGCCGGCTGAGCAGCCGCTCTCGAAAGCCCATCAAGCGGGTCAAGTTCCGTGGTGCTTGGACCTATTACTGCGAGACGCAGAATTGACTTGTTGGGGGACGCAGAACTAATCAGCCCGGCAATTTGACTACGCCGACAATTGAACACCGTGACGATTACTGCTCAACACATGTGTGCAGTTCAACGGAACAGTCAAAACGTGTCGTGATGTTGCGCTGCGCGTGATTTTGTGCCAGCAAGGATGATCTAACTCGGTGTCTGTTGGTTCAAGCCTGGCGTGCCAAAGCGATCGGTGATGACTACACACCTGTAATTCGTTGCGGGTTTCTTTGGTAGATTCTGTCTTGATGTACCTGAAGAACCTGACGCTCAAGGGCTTCAAGTCTTTCGCCGATCCGACCTCAATGGACCTCAAGCCTGGGGTCACGGTTGTGGTCGGCCCCAACGGCAGCGGCAAGTCCAACGTGGTCGACGCGATCGCATGGGTCCTCGGCGTGCAGGCGCCCAGCGCAGTTCGTTCGGCTAAGATGGACGACGTCATCTTTGCTGGCACGGCTGACAGGGCGGCTTTGGGTCGGGCGGAGGTATCGATCACGATCGACAATCATTCGCGCACGTTGCCCATCGAGTTCAGCGAGGTGAAGATCACCCGCACGCTGTTTCGCAGTGGTGATTCTCAATACGCCATCAACGGTGCACCATGTCGGCTTCTCGATGTCTCCGAATTGCTTGCTGGCGGTGGCGTCGGGCGTCATCGCCATGTAGTCGTTTCGCAGGGCCAGATTGATGCCGTGCTCAACGCCCGTCCTGAGGACCGCCGTGACATCATCGAAGAGGTAGCAGGCGTTTCGAAGTTCCGACGGCGAACCGAGCGCGCCGAGCGTCGGCTCCTTGCAACCGATCGAGACCTCGTCAGGGTGACAGACCTCATGCGTGAGGTACGGCGTCGGCTGCGTCCGCTGCACAAGCAGGCCGAAGCCGCCAGACGCCACGGAGACCTTGTTGCCGAACTCGGTTCGCTCCGAATACATCTCCTCGGCCGGGAGATCGAAAGGCTACGCCACAGGCTCTCCACCAACGCGCAAAAGCGCACCTCGTCGATCGCAAGACTCAGGGCAGCCGATGCCGACATTGATCGCCTCAGCATGGAGATCTCCACCGCAGAGCGGCGACTCTGCGAACTTGGCTGCGGTGATCTCGGCGAGACACTTCTGCGACTGGAGTCGATGCGCGAGCGTGCCAGAGGGATGAGCGTGGTGATCGCCGAGCGGCGAAAGGGTTCGGAACGGGATCGTTTGCATGCCGCAAGCCGCGCAGTGGCGGCGGCACAACAAGCCGAGGCGGCAACAATTCGAGCGGCCCTGGCCGAGGTCAACGACGCAGAAGTCCGGTTGGAACCGGACTTGGTGCAACTGGGCGATCTGGAGGCGGCACACACCGCGGACACGACAATGTTTCGAGCCAAGTGGGACAACGGGGTTCTGACCGCCGATGATTCGCTGGGTCGCTCCGATCGGGCGCGTGGCGAGCTGAACGCCTTGGGGATATCGATTCGTAGCGGTCACGACGCTACTCAGCGGCTAAGCGCCCGCTTGGACGAACTCAGAACGCGTGGTCAAGAACTCGCTGCCGCCGAGACGCGGTATCGCGACGATCTGGTCTCGGCCAATGTCGCCAAGCAGCAACTTGTTGAAGCACAAACGGAATCCGAGCAGGCGCGCATTGTGGCCGATCGGGCACTCGTTGCTGCACGGGATCGTCAGGCAGCCGAAGAGGTTGACCGCCAGCTTTGGACGGCTCGAGTTGATGCTCTGAGGCTGGCACTCGACAAGGTCACCGCACAAAGTGGGTTGGACTGCCTGGCCGACCTGAATGGAGTGTTGGGCACGCTGGGCGACTTGGTGACGATCGAAAAGGGTTGGGAGGCGGCGTTCGCGGCGGCCGTGGCTGAGTCGTTCGATGCGGTCGTCACGGAGTCATCCGATGTGGCCCGCCAAGTGCTTGCTCGGCTCGTTGCCGCCTCCAGGGGCGGTACGGTGCTTGCCTTGGACACGGTCGGGGTGCAGTGTTCGGGACCGCCACCGCACACAGTGCAGGTCGACACTGAACTCGACTCCTCTGAGATGTCGTCGCTCCGAGGTGCTGCGGCGGATATGTCGACCATTCGTTGCCGGGTCCGGGGCAGCAATGAGCGAGTCGATGCACTGCTTGATCTGCTTGTGGGCCACGTCGTCGCGGTCAACGGCGGTTGGATCGAGGCGACCTCGGTCGCGATTGCTGACCCCAGCGCAGTTGTAGTCACCAGCGCGGGCGATCGTTTCTCGCCCGCAGGCTGGAAGGTAGGTGGCGGTGTTGTTGGAGCCACCGCAGCCGCACTCGTCGAAGCCGAAGACCATGTTGTGACTACCACAGACCGGGTCGCCCGCTGCATGGCCAAAACGGAGGTGCTAGCGGCGGAACAGAAACTCTGCATCCGAAGAGTGGAAGAACTAACCGATGCGCTCCGTGTGTCTGGTGCGGTTGTGGATGCTGCAACCGACGCCCTTCGCGGTATCGAAGCTGAGCGACATGTTGTCGCCACCGACACCGAATCATTGCAGGGACAGTTGGACGAACTCACTGTCAGACTCACCAGCGAGCGTGCCCGCGTGGTTGAACTCGAAACCGAGATAACGACGCTTGGGGTGGTCGAGACTCAAGCTCTTGCCCGGAGTCGGCAGCTGGCCGCAGACCGAACCGCGCTCGCAGAACGAGCAGCGGACCTTGCTCTGCGACGCACAGAAACGCAGGTGCGGTCCGCTGAGCTACGCGAACGCCGGTCCTTGCTCGCAAGTCGCCTGGCCGAACTCGAAGAAAGGCTCGGGCGCGACGCCATGGCACGAGCTGCCGCCGAACGACAACGCATAGACCTGGATAGGCGAATGGCCTTGCTGAACCGGTTGGCGGATTCGGTGGACGCAAGGGCGCAACGTCTCGATACTCGGATCGACTCGGTGCGTGAACAGAAACGTCGCCAATCCCAAGACATTGAGGCGATCACGGACCGCCTCAATGTAGCTCGGCGCCGACGGGAATTGCTCGAGCAAGATCGCACCGCTTTGTGTCATGAGGTCGCTCAAGGCGATGTAGAACAGGCGGAGTTGCGAACCAAGCTGGAGATCGCCGTCGATCGTTTGTTCACCGAACACGGTTTGGATCCCGACGAGGTCGTGTCGGCGCCCTGTCCGGAGTTGCCCGATGAGATGGATGCAGTTCGCCGGGTAGAAATGATCGAGTCCGAACTCGACATCATCGGACCCGTAAATCCGCTTGCGCTTGAAGAACACCACCAACTGCAGGAACGGCTTGCGTTTTTGCAGGATCAACACAACGACGTGCGGGCCACCAGACGCGAACTTCGCAAGGTCACCGCTTCGATCGAGCAGGAGATTGTGTCCGTCTTTGCGTCAGCTTTCGCTGATGTCTCCGCCGACTTCTCCCGACTGTTCGCAAAGCTGTTTCCCGGTGGGCAAGGTTCAATATCGCTCACCGATCCCAGGGATCTTCTCAATACCGGAGTTGAGATCAGTGCAAGACCCTCAGGCAAGATGGTCCGCAGACTGTCGTTGTTGTCGGGCGGCGAGAGAACGCTGGTAGCTCTGGCGTTCTTGTTTGCGGTGTTCCGCTGCAGGCCGTCGCCGTTCTATGTGATGGACGAAGTGGAGGTCGCTCTTGATGATGTGAACCTTCACAGGTTCTTGTCGCTGGTGCAGGAATTCCGAAAGCAAGCCCAACTGCTGCTTATCAGCCATCAGCAACCCACCATGGAGATCGCCGATTGCTTGTACGGGGTTTCGATGAGGTCGGGTCAGTCCAGCCGGATCGTGTCGGAGAAAGCCCCCGCCGGAGTCGCTTGAGCCAACCCCGGGCCACCGCGCCCCGCGGATGTTGCGGGTCTGCTCCGAGATGGCTGTTGTGAGGCGTCGGGTAGCCGGGTCGCCGATGTCACCTATGGGCAGGGCGTCTTCTGGCGGCAGGTCCCGGAGGGGCGTTACAAGCTGCTCGCGACGGACTTGGAAACCGGCGTGGACTGTCGCGCGCTTCCGTACCCGGACGGCGCGCTGGATTGCGTGGTGTTGGACCCGCCCTACATGCACACCCCCGGAGGTACGGCGCACAAGACGCGGAGCAATCAAGCGTTTGAACAGTACTACCGGAATAACGGAACCGGTAATCGGACATCCAGGAAGTATCACGATGCGGTGTTAGCGCTCTATGAGGCAGCCGGAGAAGAGGCGTACCGCGTCCTGCGGGATCGGGGCGTGTTCATCGTGAAGTGTCAGGATGAAGTGTGCTCGAACCGGCAGCGCTTCACCCATATCGAGATCATGTCAGGCTATGCGACTCTTGGATTCATAGCCGAAGACCTCTTCGTGGTCATGCCTAGGAATCGCCCTGGAGTTAGCGTCTCGACCCGACAAGTGCACGCGCGGAAGAATCACTCCTACTTCCTCGTGTTCTGGAAGAGAGCGAAGGGAAAGGGACAGTGGGAGCCTCCCGAATGAAACAGGTATCAAAACGGCGAGGGGGTGGGGTTGTCGATCTCCAGAGCGCGTGCCAAGGCATCTGTGACCATGTTCGCCACCGACAAGTTCAGATCAGCCGTGACCAAACCGCTTGAGGTCATTCGATCCCCGAGGCCTATGAAGATGGCTGCGAAACGCATGATCCCGAAAACTTCCCAATAGCGAGGATTGCGGACCTCAAGTCCCGAGGCCTGTTCGTACATATCGATCTGTTCCTCGCGGGTGGGGTAGCCGTCCAGGCGGGCGACACCAAGGTCGTCGAAACTCATTCGATCAAACATCAGCCACCAACCGATGTCGGCCTCCGTCGGACTCAACGCCGCCGCCTCCCAGTCCAACACGGCGGCGGGGCGATAGTTTTGCCACAACACGTTCGCAACGCGGGCATCGCCCCAGGTGAGCCCGTAGCGTTCATCCGCGGGGTCGTGTTCACGCAACCATTGGTAAGACTCCGCGAGGACTGGATGCGGCCGGCCAGCCAGTGTGGCTGTGGTGTGTGCCTCGTAGATGTCGATCTGGATTGCGGTGCTCGGCTCAGCTATGCCACTGGCGTCCAGCCAGCCGAGATCGGCCGTCAGCCAGTCGATCTTGTTGATGGCCGCCATTGCCTCCAGCCCGGTCTGTACCATGCGGCGGCGCTGCTGCGGTGTTGCCTCGTCAACCACGAATCCGGCTTGTGTGTAACGCGGATTGTCACCGGGCACCTGGCCGTCAACGTGTGTCATCACAAAGAACGGCCCGCCGAGTATGGAGCTGTCACCCTCATAGCCGATCACTGCTGGAACCGGGGCTTCACAATGTGCTGCAGCTGTGGCCATGGCTCGGTGTTGCAGGGCGACGGAGACTTCACAGGCGGCTGTCTGAGTTGGGAACAAAGCACCGCCAGCCGGTTCGATTCGAACAACGTAGCGCTCCTCGGAGTGGACCTCGCCAATCGTCCGGGCAAGGCTCACGAACACCGTCTCATTGGAGAAACCCGTGGCGACGGGAATGTCAATGTTGGTAACTTCAACTTTGGCCCATTCAGGGTGTTTCGAAGCGAACCATTGACGTAGGGCATCCCCATAGTGGCCCCGATCGGTTATGAACTTCGGCGCAGTCATGTCCACTACGTTAGGTGACACCAACGGCTTACGATCCCTGATGCTGGCATGGTTCGCCAGACACTGGTAGGTCTCGCGGCGTTGGTTGTTTGGTGGTTCTGTGGTGGATAGGGGTTCATGTTGAGTGTTGCGTGGCGTCGCCGGGGTGGGTGTATTTCTTGATGGTTGTATTTCTTGATGAATGAGATGGTCTCGGTACCGGTGTTGGTGATGTTGGCTACTTGGACGTATGTGGGTTAGCAGTGGTGCTTGGGGTTAGCAGTGGTGTCCGTTCCAGTTCCGCGTGTCTGGTGGGTTCACGTCGGTTTGTGAAACTCGCTGGCGCCTATGGCACTGACCCAGCGAGCTTGGGGTTGCGTTAGTCGGCTGACATGTTTGTGGGGACAGCGGTTTTGAGAGTCGTTCGCTAACTCGGGTGTGGATGCGTGCGGAGCAACTATGTCTGCGCAGAACTCTGGTGAGTTCACAAGTAGTCTTCGGCGTCGGACATCATCAATTCCGGGAGGTCCCATGGCTTCGAACTTGCCGGACCAAGCGCAGGTAGTTGTCGTTGGCGGCGGCATCGTTGGTTGCAGCATTGCCTATCACCTAACTCGCCGTGACGTGACCGATGTGCTTGTGCTTGAGCAGGGCAAGCTCACCTGTGGCACTACCTGGCACGCAGCGGGCCTGGTCTCACAGCTCAAGTCGACGTTTTCGCTCACCAAACTCGCCACCTACTCAGCTCGTCTGTTTGAGGAACTACAAGACGAAACCGGCCAGGCCACCGGATACCGCGCACCGGGTTCGATAACAGTGGCCAGTAACGAGCAGCGATGGGAGGAGGTCTTGCGGGGCGCAACCATGGCCGAAGGTGTGGGCGTACAGACACGGGTGATTGATCTTGATGAGGCAGTCGAGCGCTGGCCTCTGATGCGGACTGACGACCTCGTCGGTGCACTGTTCATTCCCCATGACGGCCAGACGTCGCCGGTTGACACCACCGTGGCCTTGGCAAAGGGAGCAAGGACGAGAGGTGCCCGGGTCGTCGAGAACGTGGCCGTCACCGAGGTGCTGACCAAAAACGGCCGAGTCCATGGGGTGGATACCGAACAAGGCCCTGTCGAAGCCGAGATCGTCGTGTTGGCCACCGGCATGTGGACCCGTCACCTGGCCCGCAAAATCGGGGTCAACGTACCGCTGCAGGCTTGTGAACATTTCTACATAGTCACCGAACCAATCGAAGAGGTTCGGATCGGGATGCCGACATTGCGTGATCCGGACAACCACACCTACTTCAAAGAGGAGACCGGCAAGATCATGGCCGGATTCTTCGAGCCTCGAGGCAAGGTCTGGCGAACCGACGAGGTCCCCCGCGACTTTGCATTCGCTACCTTGCCCGAGGACTGGGATCACATCGGGCCGGTCTTCGAAAGGGCAATGCATCGCGTTCCCGTTCTGGGCGAGTGTGGTATCCAACTGTTCTTCAACGGTCCCGAGGCGTTCACCCCAGACGGTGTGATGTACATAGGTGAAACCCCCGAAGTCGATAACTGCTACGTGGCGGCGGGCTTCAACTCGGTGGGTATACAGTCCGCAGGTGGGGTTGGCTGGGTTCTAGCCGACTGGATTGCCGACAAACACCCGCCGATGGATCTCAACTCGGTCGATCTCCGCCGTGCGCTGCCGTTTCAGGCCGACAAGCGGTATCTCACAGAGCGCATCTCTGAAAGCCTTGGCCTTCTCTACGCAATGCATTGGCCGTTTCGTCAATACGAGAGCGCCCGTGGTATCCGACGCTCACCCCTGCACGACCGAATCGACGCTGCAGGTGCCGTGTTCGGAGAAACTGCGGGCTGGGAACGGCCCAATTGGTATGCGAACCCGGGTCAAAGCAGGTCCTATGACTACTGCTTCGGGAAGCAGAACTGGCACGACAATATGGTCGCCGAGTGTCATGGGGTGCGCCAACGGGTGGGTGTGTTCGATCAGACGTCGTTCGCCAAGTTCAATGTGAGTGGTTCTCAAGCTCTTGAGTTAATGCAGCGCCTGAGCGTGGCCGAGATCGACGTTGAGATCGGCAAAGCCGTGTACACCCAGTGGTGCAATCGTTGGGGTGGGATTGAAGCCGATCTTACAGTCACCCGCACCGGTGACGAGTCGTTCTTTGTGGTCACGTCTGCCGCGTCAGAGATGCGTGACTGGACCTGGCTGCGCCGAGGCGCGCGGGACATGAGCGTGGACATATCCAACTTGACCGACGCCATGGCCATGCTCGGAGTTATGGGACCCGCCTCGCGAAAGCTGATGTCGCAACTTACCGATTCCGATCTCTCCAACGAGAGATTCGCTTTCGGCACCGCCCAGCAGATCTCTGTTGTTGGCTACGATGTCACCGCAATCAGAATGAGCTATGTAGGTGAACTGGGCTGGGAACTGTATGTAGCCAATGCAGATGCGGGAGGCCTGTACGACGCCATCGTAAAGACAGGAGCGCCCTTGGGTCTCATACATGCGGGTTACCATGCAATGGATTCACTTCGCCTTGAAGCAGGAATGCGCCACTGGGGTCACGACATCACCGACGAGGATACGCCGTTGGAGGCAGGACTCGGATTCACCGTCGCCTGGGACAAGGACGCCGACTTCATTGGCCGTGACGCACTTCAGGAACATCGCGCCAAAAGGTTGACCAAACGGCTTGTGCAGGTACGTATTGAGGATCCGGAACTGCTCACGTATCATGACGAACCGCTGTATCGAGACGGCCTGGTGGTGGGACGGATCACCTCATCAATGTGGAGCGTCAGCCAACAGCGGTGCTGCGCGATGGGATATGTGAACTGCGCCGATGGCGTTACCGCCGATTGGCTGAGATCGGGTACTTGGCACACCAGCATTGGCGGGTGCCGAACAGCGGTTTCCACCTCGATACGTAGTTGGTATGACCCTCAAAGGCGTCGCCCGCACATCTCTGAATGAGATATGGACATTGTTGCGTAGTGCGACTCCGATGCCGAGGGCGGTCGACAACCAACGCCAAAGGGCGCCACAACGCGCAATACCAGAACAGCTCAGGAAATAGTCGTAGACTGAAGCCGGATCGAATGATCCGCTGCCCGATTGACACCTAATCGAACCGGGGGAGCCAAAACCATGCGTGACACCGCACGTGTCGTCATCGTAGGTGGTGGTGTTATGGGTGTTGGCCTCGCCTACTTCCTTGCACATGAGGGATGGGGACCCGACACCGTCCTACTGGAAAAAGGGGAGCTGACGTCTGGTTCTACCTGGCACGCAGCGGGACTCGTCCCGAACTTCATCGGCGACTTGAACATGGCCAAGGTCCACCAGACCGCCATATCGCTGTATCCCCGAATCGCTGAGGAAACGGGACACTCCGCGGGGTGGCACGGCTGCGGCGCCATCCGCTTCGCGCTCTCCACAGAAGATGTCGCATGGCATCGCCAGGTCCACGCTCAGCTGAATCAACTGGGCATCGAAAGCCACATCATCGGGCCCGATGAGATCAAGAAACTGAACCCGTTGTTTGAGAACATTGACGACGTCCGAAGCGGTTTCTACACACCCGATGATGGCTGGACCGACCCAACGGGATGCACCAACGCCATGGCCAGCGGCGCACGCCAACTCGGCACGGAGATAATCCGCAACAATCGCGTGACCGCAATGCGGCGGCGTCGCGACCAAACCTGGGAGATCGTCACCGAAAAGGGCACCATCACATGCGAACACGTGGTCAACGCTGCGGGTCACTATGCACCCCAACTTGGTGCCATGGTTGGCCTGGACGTTCCCATCGTCTCGGTGATCCACCAATACATAGTGACTGAGCCACTCCAAGCCATGATCGATCTCGGCTTCGAACCGCCCGTCACCCGCGATCCACGATCGTCGTCGTATTACCGCCGCGAGATTGACGGCTTGTTGATCGGACCCTATGAGACAGCCGGAGCCAGAACGTACGGCTTGGATGGCATCGATTGGGACCTGCACTTTTACCTCACGTCTCCCGAACTCGATCCCATAGCCGATTGTCTCTCTGATGCGTTGCAACGGGTGCCAGCATGGGCCGACGCAGGCATACGCCAGGTCGTGTCGGGTCCGATCACCCACACCCCGGATTCGGGGTACTTGATGGGTCCTGCACCGGGGCTGCGGAACTACTGGCACTGCAACGGTGCCTCCATAGGAATCACCCAGGGTCCCGGTGCTGGCAGGTACCTGGCCCAATGGATCGTGCACGGACAGACCGAGATCAACGTGCGCAGCATGGACCCTCGCCGTTTCGGTGATCACGCCGGCCCTCGCAGCGTGTTCGCGGTTGAAAAGGCAATCGAGGAATACCACCTCATGTACCAGACCCGGCCACCCGGCGAGCAGCAACCCGCCGCCCGCGGTCAAAAGGTCAGTCCATTGTACGACGCCCTGGACGCCAGGGGTGCCCAATGGGAGGAGGTGTACGGCTGGGAGCGTCCGCAGTACTTCGGCGAGCCCGAACGTCACACCTTCGGACGCTCCAACGCCTTTGGCATCGTGGCCGCCGAGGTCCGAGCAACCCGACAAGGCGTTGGTGTCGCAGATCTGACCGCATTCGCCAAGTTCAAGGTCACAGGCGCCGGCGCGGCCGGATTTCTCGACCGTGTCTCGGCCAATCGGATCCCGAATCGTGACGGTGCCATCCGCTTGGTCCACATGCTGACGCCACTCGGAGGGATCGAAAGCGAGATGACGATCACCCGACTCGCCAAAGACCTCTACTACCTGAACTCAGCGATCATGGGCACCACCCACGACGAGGACTGGCTCAACGCCCACATTGAGCAGGGAACCGACGTCAATGTCACCAATGTCACCGACAGCTGCGGCATCCTCGCGATCACCGGACCCCGCAGCCGGGCACTGTTGCAGAGCCTTACCAACACTGATCTTTGCAATGAGTCGTTCCGCTGGCTTACCGGTCGTGAGATCACCGTGGCTGGCGTTACGCTGACTGCGCTGCGGATCAGCTACGTAGGCGAACTCGGCTGGGAGTTGCATATTCCCATCGAGTCGATGCCGAAAGTGTACGAGGCTGCAGTCGAAGCTGGAGAACCCCACGGCATCGTCCACTTCGGCTCCTACGCAATGAACTCCATGCGGATCGAAAAGGGTTACAAGGCTTGGGGAAGCGAACTGACCACCGAGATTACCCCTATCGAAGCTCGGCTTGAGCGCTTCGTCGACTTTGACAAAGACTTCATTGGACGCCAAGCCGTGCTGGACCGGCGTAAGCAACCGCTTTCGATGGTGCTTGTGTATTGCGAGATCGACGACGGAGATAGCGACGTGTTGGGCAACGAGCCTGCTTACGGACACGACGGTGCTGTCATGGGCATAGCAACCTCAGGCGCCTACGGTCACTTCGTCGACAAGAGCCTGGGCTTCGTATACGTCGCACCCGATTACGAAGCACCGGGCTCAACGTTTGAACTCGACATGCTGGGGGTGCGTCGCGCCGCAACGGTGCTGGCCGAACCTGCATACGACCCCGCCAATCGGGTATTGCGCGCTTGAAGCCCGCCTGCCCACAGCCCCAAGAGGTACCGAAGTTGACCGAACCCGAACCCGGACCCCGCCGACGTCGCTCGGGAGGCCGCTTGAGTCGAATTGAGGCCCGCAGGACACCATTGACGGCGGATATGAGCCCCGTGCGACCCGGACTTAAGGGAGGCGCCTACCGGCCTATGACCGAGTCAGATCTAACGCAGATCTATGACACCTCGCTGTGGTTGCTGGAGCACGTCGGCATGGGTTCGCCGATTCCGGAATTTACTGAGGTCGTCACCGATGCGGGAGGCTGGATGGACGACCATGGGCGGCTCCGCTACCCAAAATCCTTGGTTGAAGAAGCGATCGCGACCGCTGCCACAGAATGGATCTGGCACGGCTGGGACGAATCAAACACCATTACTGTCGGAGGCAACCGGGTGCATTTCGGCACTGCCGGGGCGGCGGTGTTGATGCATGACTATCAAACCAACACGTTTCGTCCTTCCACCGGCGACGACGTTTATGACTGTGCTCGCTTGGTTGACTTCCTGGACAACATCCATTTTCATGTGCGCACCGTCGTCGCACGCGATCATGAAGATTCCAGGCTGCTGGATCTCAACACTGCTTACGGAGCGATGGCGGGATGCACCAAACCCATCGGCACGTCGTGGTTCGAACGTAGTCACGTCTACGAGACCGTCGAGATGTTCGACATGGCTATGGGCGGGACCGGCGAGTTCCGCAAACGGCCCTTCGTGGTCGCCAACAACACCTTCGTCGTGCCGCCAATGCGCTTCGCCGAGGAGTCCATCAAATGCATGGTGGCGCAGGTTGCTACGGGCATGCCGATCAACCTGTTGTCGGCCGGTCAGGCTGGCGCGACTTCGCCAGCCGCGCTTGCGGGATCGCTCGCACAAGCGTTGGCCGAATGCCTCTCCGCGTTGACCACCGTCAACCTTATGAGCCCTGGCCATCCATGTGTTCTCGGCCTCTGGCCCTTCGTGTCGGATCTGAGAACAGGTGCCATGAGCGGCGGATCGGGCGAGGAAGGCGTGCTAAATGCAGCAGCAGCGCAGTTGGCTAACTGGCTGGGCTTGCCTTCGGGTGTCGCCGCCGGTATGAGCGACTCAAAGATTCCCGATAATCAGGCCGGCTACGAGAAGGGTCTCAACATCGCCTTGGCTGGCCATGCAGGTGCCAATCTGGTCTACGAGTCGGCTGGCATGTTGGCATCGCTGCTGAGTTGCTCCTTTGAGGCGCTCGTCATTGACAACGACATGCTGGGTGCCGTTAACCGCACCGTCCGTGGCATTGAGGTCAATGAACAGACCCTGTCGGCTGCGCTGATCTCAGATGTCGTTCACGGTGCCGGGCATTTCTTGGGGGCGCCCCAGACGTTGGAACTGATGCAGCGCGACTACATCTATCCCGATATTGCCGACCGTGATACGCCCGACAACTGGCTCGACGCTGGTGGAAAGAACGCGTTGCAGGTAGCCCACGAAAGGGTGGGCGAAATCCTCGACAGCCACTGGCCCGACCACATTCCCGCCGATGTTGACAGGCGCGTGAGGTCTACCTTCGCGATAACGGTGAAGCCACGTAGGTGATCACACTGACTTACCGCAGCGTGATCTAGACTTCAGGCCATGGGCCCAACCAACTACTGGATGCCTTGGGGCATGCCCGAATACCGGATACACCGATCCGACAACGAAAGGTAACGAACGTGAAGATCGTGGTTGATTTCGATCTGTGTGAGAGCAACGCGATCTGTATGCAGATCGCACCAGACATCTTTGAGGTGCGCGACGATGACTTTCTCTACGTCCTCAACAGCGAACCTGATGTCAATGACCGCACCCGGGTGCAAGAGTGCGTTCAGCGCTGCCCGAAGCAGGCTATTTCCATACAGGACTGACCCTGTCTCGTCGTTCCGTACATATTGTTGGTGCCTCCCTGGCAGGTGTCCGGGCTGCTGAGGCCCTACGGCGCTGTGGATTTGAGGGTCCCGTAGCGCTCATTGGCGACGAACCACATGCGCCTTATGATCGCCCTCCGCTGTCCAAGCAGTTCCTTGCCGGAGACTGGGAATCGGATCGCCTCTCTCTGATCAAATCCGAGAAGTTGACCGACCTTGATCTTGACATCCGCTACAACACCCGCGCAGTTGCGTTTTCGATGCAGGATCGCTCGCTGGTCACCATTGGGCCCAATGGTGAACGCCGCGAAACGATTGACGGGCTGCTGATCGCTACCGGCACTCGCTGTCGGGTGTTGCCTGGAACCAAACAGCAGGCCGGTGTCTTCGTACTGCGAGACCTTGACGATGCCGTGGCGCTGCGCAAAGCATTCGATGCTGGACCCCGCCGGGTTGTGGTGGTTGGTGCCGGGTTCATTGGTGCGGAGGTAGCGGCCACGGCAAGAGGGCGAAACCTTGACGTCACGATGATTGAAGAGCTGCCGACACCGCTGAAAGGGGTGCTGGGCGAACCGCTTGGGCAGATCGTCGCGGCGCTGCACCGTGACAACGGTGTCGATCTACGCACGGGTGTAGGTGTGGTCTCTGTCAACGGCACTGACCGCGTCGAGTCGGTAACGCTCACCGATGGTTCCGTTGTTGAGGCGGACGCAGTGGTGGTTGGGATTGGTGTAGTCCCTAACACCGAATGGCTTCAGGGCTCGGGCCTTGTGATCAACGACGGTGTTGTGTGTGACGCCACCTGCCTAGCTGGCCCCGGCGTGACCGCAGCAGGCGACGTCGCTCGTTGGCCCAACACCCGGTTCAACAAGGTGATGCGGGTCGAGCATTGGGACAACGCCATCGAGCAGGCGATGTTCGCGGCCCGCAGGCTGCTCGACGACAACGCGGACGCCAAACCGTTCACGCCTGTCGGTTGGTTCTGGTCGGACCAGTACAAACTCAAGATCCAACTTGCCGGAAACGTTGGATCCCACGACACCGTCCGGGTCGTTACGGGGTCCGTTGAGGATCGACGTTTCGCAGCCCTATACGGTCGCAACGACCGTCTCGTGGGTGTGGTCGGGTTCAACCGGCCCCGCCACGTCATGAAGTACAAGATGCTGATAGAGCAGGGCGTCTCGTTCAGCGACGCGCTCCAAGCACAAATTTGAGTCGCACAGATTTGATCCGGAGATCAAGTACTCACAAGGCTGCAATGGTTCGGCAGGTTCCATCACCGCGCGCAGCGCAACGTCCAAACGTCTTGATCGGCCGGTAACGTAGCCGACGTTCCGAACGGAACACGCTGCCGCCGATGCATAGCGCGGTATGCAGCAGGGAATCGAATCCCAAAGGAAGCAGACCACATATGGTTACCAATTTGCGCCCGAAGGCCGAGACGATCGCAGACATGGCTGAAGCCTTCGATTTGCCCGCCAATGACACAGGATCTCCCGAGATCCAGGTCGCGTTGCTCTCAGAGCGTATCGGTTACCTCACTCAGCATCTTCAGGTCCACAAGAAGGACCATCACACCCGCAGGGGTTTGTTGATGCTGGTGGGTCGGCGCCGTCGACTCCTTGATTACATCGGGGCAAATGATGTTGAGCGGTACCGTGCGGTGATCGCACACCTTGGTCTGCGCCGCTGAAATCCCTACCCGAAGCCGCTCAAAGCGGTTTCAATCGGTCGATGATCCCATTGGTGGGAGAGTTCGACCCGACGAACCCAGTACACAACCCCGGTGTCCCCAGGCGTCGGTTACGAGTCGAAGCCTCCCGGCAGATCACCGTCGGTGGGCTTCGACTGGGAACCGGCACGACGGGAACACCTGAAGAACAACAATCCAGGAGTAACCCAAATGCCCAAGCCGACCAGTGTTGCGGCGTCATTCACACGCGCCGAGGGAAAGCAAGCCGTCTTTGAGACGGGCAAGCTCGCCATCTTGGCGGGTGGAGCCGTCGTCGCCAGTATGGGCGACACGGTCGTTCTCGTAACCGCCACCGGTGCGAAACGGCCTCGAGAAGGAGCCGACTTCTTCCCACTAACAGTCGATATTGAAGAGCGGATGTACGCGGCCGGACGAATTCCCGGCTCGTTCTTTCGTCGCGAGGCCCGTGCTGGCGAGCAAGCGATCCTCACCTGCCGTCTAATCGACCGGCCGCTGCGTCCGTCGTTCCCCGAAGGCTTCAGAAACGAGGTCCACATTGTGGGCACCGTTTTGGGTGCCGACCAGGAGAACCCATACGATGTCCTGGCTCTCAATGCCGCCTCAGCTGCGCTGTGCATCTCTGATGTACCCTTCGACGGCCCTTTGGGTGCCGCTCGTATTGCCTGGTCCGCAGACGGTCAATGGATTCTGTTCCCGACCTATGGCGAAATTGCCGAATCGGCCTTTGAGATGGTGGTAGCCGGTCGCTTGCAAGAAGACGGTGACGTGGCGATCATGATGGTGGAGGCCGGTGGCACCAGCTCGTCCTGGGACCTGTACGGACGCGGTACGCCCAAAGTTGACGAGGAGATCCTCGCTGAGGGTCTGGAGGCCTCCAAGACCCCGATCCGCGAAATGATCGCGCTGCAGCAACGACTCATTGACGCAGTCGAACCACCGGTCAAGATCACCGCCTCGGCCTCGCTGGGCTACACCGAAGAAATCATCGACGCGGTGCGTGTCGCCGGATGGAATCGAATCCTCGACGATCAGAAAGTGGTCAACAGGGCTGACCGAACCGCCGCCGAGGAAAGGACGCGCAGCGTGCTTGTTGAGGAGGTGCTTGCGCTACCCGGCGTTGATACCTCCGACAGGGACGCCGAGAAGATGATCAAGGCGGCGATCCGAAGCCTGATCAAGGAGGCCGTGCGTGCACGCATCGTTGAGGACGGGATCCGCATTGACGGGCGAGGCCCGACCGACATACGGGACCTGTCCGCTGAGGTCGGCGTCATAGCTACCGCTCATGGTTCGGGACTGTTCCAACGCGGTGATACCCAGGTTCTCAACTTCACGACCCTCGGAATCGGACGCAGCGATCTTCTCGTCGATGACCTGTCGCCGCAGGAGAAGAAGCGCTACATGCACCACTACAACTTCCCGCCGTTCTCCACCGGCGAGACAGGATTCATGCGGGGTCCCAAGCGTCGCGAGATCGGCCACGGTGCTCTAGCCGAGCGGGCTGTGTTCCCGGTCGTTCCAAGCCAGGAGGAATGGCCCTACACAATCCGTTTGGTGAGCGAGGTGTTGTCCTCCAACGGATCGACGTCGATGGCGTCGGTGTGCGCCTCGACCCTTTCGCTGATGGATGCCGGAGTTCCGATCAAGGCTCCCGTAGCCGGGATCGCTATGGGGCTCGTTCATGCCGACGGCAAATACGTAACCCTCACCGACATCCTCGGTGCTGAGGACGCCTACGGTGACATGGACTTCAAGGTTGCTGGCACCACGGACTTCGTTACGGCCCTGCAGCTCGACACGAAGATCCAGGGACTTCCGGTCTCCGTGCTTGCTTCTGCGCTGCAACAGGCTCGCCGTGCCCGCCTCGACATCCTTGACGTCATGGTCGCTGAGATCGCCGAACCTCGCGAAGAGGTCCGCGACACGGCGCCGAAGATCATCAGCTTCGAGATACCCATCGACAAGATCGGCGAGGTGATTGGACCCAAAGGCAAAGTCATCAACGCGATCCAAAGCGAGACGGGTGCCGATATCTCTGTAGACGACGACAATTTGGTTGGCATCGTCTCTATCGCTTCGCCAGATAAGGGTGCCGTTTCCGAAGCGGAACGTCAGATCAAGCTGATTCTCGATCCGCCCACCGCCGATGTAGGTGCCAAATATCAGGGTCGGGTCGTGAACATCACCAAGTTCGGTGCGTTCGTCAACATCCTGCCCGGCCGCGACGGACTACTACACATCTCCAAGATCGGCGGCAATCGACGCATCGACAGGGTAGAGGACGTGCTGGAACTCGGCCAGGAAATCGAGGTCGTGGTTGAAGATGTTGACCCCAACGGCAAGATCTCGCTGCTGCCCGACACGGGCAACACAGAGGTCTTCGAACGTGGGCGGCCCAGTGCCCGCCACAACCGTCCCGCCACGGACGCCAACCAAGGTGGGTACCGCCGTGATCGACAGTCCCCAAGTGGTGATGAGCGCATGGCTGTGTCGTTCGAGTCCGCCTTCGACGGCGAGCTGAGTGGCGCCTACGGTGATCTCGGACCCCGTAAGCCAGGCCGTGGTGGCGGCAACCGCGGTCGTGGTAGCGGCAATCGGGATCGTGGCGGTGGTCGGGATCGTGATGGTGGTCGGGATCGTGGCGGTGGTCGGGATCGTGATGGTGGTCGGGATCGTGGCGGTGGTCGGGATCGTGATGGTGGTCGGGATCGTGGCGGTGGTCGGGATCGTGGCGGTAGCCGGGATCGTGGTGATCGTGGCGGTCGGCGCTGACATCGCTTGAGCTTGAATTGAGGCGGTTGCCGACGCTGCCTAACGTGATGTCATGATCCGTGTCGGGGTCGTGGGTGCCGCAGGGCGCATGGGCCAACAGGTTTGTCGCGCCATCGCTGCTGATCGCGCGACGGACCTTGTTGCCGAGCTTGATCTGGGCGATTCGCTTGAGCGTCTGATTGACACGAAAGCACAGGTCGTCGTTGACTTCACGGTGCTTGACGTGGCCCGCGAGACCCTACGTTTTGCTGCGGCGCATGGCATACACGCAGTGGTTGGCACCACCGGCTTCTCTGAGGATGACCTGGCTGAATTCAGCGAAGCCTTCAGCCCCGGCGCACCAAGCAATGCTGTAATCGCACCCAACTTTGCGATCGGTGCGGTTCTGATGATGCGCTTCGCTGAGCTTGCCGCACCGCATTTCGAGACCGCCGAGGTGATCGAACTGCACCACGACAACAAGATAGATGCACCATCGGGTACCGCTATTCGCACAGCTCAGCGCATGGCCGCAGCGTCGTCGGATTGGGGTGCGGACCCGACCACCACAGAGGTCTATCAAGGCGCACGTGGCGGCCTGGGCCCGAAGGGGATCCGGGTGCATTCCGTGCGGCTGCGGGGTCTGGTTGCCAATCAGGAAGTGATTCTCGGTACCACTGGCCAGACTCTCACCATTCGCCACGACACAAGCGATCGGACGTCTTTCATGCCCGGCGTGTTGCTAGCAGCAAAAAAGGTGGCCGACTATCCAGGACTGGCTGTGGGGCTCGACACCTATCTCGGCCTCTGAGCCGCATCCGGTTTGTTGCCGAATCGCAGCTCATTGCTGGGTCCCAAGTGGATCCTCTCTCACCTATTCGTGGTAGCGGTCGTCGTGGTCATGGCCAGCCTTGGGTTCTGGCAGTTGCGTCGCTTGGAGGATCGCCGTGTTGACAACGACGCTGTGCGAGCGGCGTCGGCCGCACCCGCCTTGGCAATACAGGAACATCTCAATGGCACCATCCCTGCGAATCACACACCCGTGACCGTTACCGGCGAGTACATCGCCGAGAGGTCTTTTCTGGTCGCCAACCGTACATACGACACTCGTCCCGGTTACTGGTTGGCCACACCCGTGCGCCTCAGTGACGGTCGCGTCGTGATCGTCGCGCGGGGCTGGGTGCCGCGAACCTGGGTGTCCGGCGACGACTTACGCACGATTCGCACTCCCAAGCATGTGCGCGTAACGGGACGCACCTTCGCATCTGTTGACGGCGGCCGCCGCGGTTCGCCCAGCAAAGAGATGGTCGTCATAAGTCGCATGGATCTGCCTGTCGTGCAACAAGCGATCGGTCTGGAAGTCATTGACGTGTGGGTTCAGCTGGAGCAGCAGTATTCGGGGTCCGGTGCGCTACCGATACCGGTGCCGAAGGCTGTGCTTGACGATGGTCCGCACCTTGCCTACGCTTTCCAGTGGTTCTTCTTTTCGATCGGCGGGGTGGTCGTCTACGCTCTGGTCCTGCGACGACGCTCAAGGCCCCGCCAACCCCACCGGGCATAGTTCTGCCGGAGACGTTGGTGATGTGGTTTCTTCCCAGGAACCGACAACTGCGCCGAGGACCCATCGGGGCACCGAATGCCAAGGTGGGGGTATCCTGTGACACGATGCTCACATGACTGCCGCAACGACCGCCACCTTCGGCAGGGTGCTCACCGCGATGGTGACCCCGTTCAACTCCGATGGTTCTGTTGACTTCGAAGGTGCGGCCAGGCTGGCCCAATGGCTTACGACTTCGGGCGGCAACGACGGACTGGTGGTCGCGGGTACCACCGGCGAGAGTCCCACATTGACCCAGGACGAACAGATCGAACTGGTGCGTGTGGTTGTCGACGCTGTCGGCGACGCTTCGGTAGTGGCAGGCGCAGGCAGTAACGACACAGGGGTTGCGGTACGTAACACCGAGTTATCACAACAAGCCGGTGCCAGCGGCATTCTCCATGTTGCTGGCTACTACAACCGGCCGTCGCAGGATGGACTGAAGGACAATTTCCGGCGATGTGCGGACGCCACCGACCTCCCGATCCTGCTGTATGACATTCCCGGACGAACCGGCCGCAAGATTGAGACGGCCACGATGCTTGACCTGTTCGAAAACTGCGACAACATCATCGGCGTGAAAGACGCCGGTGGAAGTCCCGCCGCTACCGCAGCGTTACTGGCTTCTGCACCGGAAGGGACTGAAGTTTACAGCGGCGACGACGCTTTGACCCTGGCGTTGTTGGCCATCGGCGCGGTGGGCACCGTCGGCGTGGCCACCCATTGGGTCGGTAACGAGACCCGCAACATGATGGATTCCTTCTTTGGCGGCGATGTGGCCCAGGCCACCCGGAGCAATCGTTGCATGATCCCGAGTTACGAGTTCGAGACGAGCGACGAAGCTCCCAACCCGGTCCCGACGAAGGCGATGCTGCGGGTCATGGGACTGCCAGCCGGTCCGTGTCGGCCACCGATGGGTCCCGAACCTGACTGGGTCGAAGCCGCAGCAATTGAGGTGCTGACCGGACTCGGTCTGGCCTGATCGGGTGGGCGAACCGGTCACGATTACGTTTCTGGGCGGTCTCGGCGAGATCGGCCGAAACTGTGCAGCGATGGAGACCTCGGGACGGATCGTAGTCCTCGACTGTGGTCGTATGTTTGCTGGCGAAGATCTGCCAGGCGTCGAGTCTGTTCTGCCGTATCTCAACTGGTTGATCGAAAACGGCGATCGGGTTGATGCCTGCATCGCCACCCACGCCCACGAAGACCACATCGGTGCTCTTCCCTACCTGATGCGCCACATCGATTTCCCGATCTACGGCTCACCGTTCACGCTGGGACTGATCCAACACAAACTGCAGGAGGCCGGTCTGGCAGGACGCTGTGACCTGCGGCCGGTACATGACGGTGACCTTCTCAAGATCGGTCCCTTTGACTGCGAGTTCCTGCCGGTCACACACTCGGTTCCATCGGGCAACATCACCGCTTTCCACACCACTCAGGGTGTGATCCTGCATTCCAGCGACTTCAAGCTTGATCTCACCCCGGTCGACGGCCGCCGCACCGACCTGAGCCGTATCGGTTCGTTGGCACACGACACTGGCATACGCTTGATGCTCGCGGATTCCACCAACGCCGACATTCCCGGTTCTTCGCGATCCGAGCGTGAGGTCGGTGCTGGACTCACATCCCTGATCCGTGCCCAGCAAGGACGCCGGGTGTTGGTTGCCACGTTCACCAGCCACATCCACCGACTCCAGCAGGTCGCCGACGCCGCCGTACAGGCAGGCCGCACTGTCTTCACGCTCGGATTGGCGATGCGGCGCAACGTTACACTCGCCCGTGAGCTGGGACTATTGCGGATTCCCGACTCTGGGATCCACGACATCGAGGATCTCCGTGGCGTACCCGACAGCCATGCGCTGATCGTGTGTACCGGATCACAGGGTGAGCCTCGCGCCGCACTGACGACAATGGCGTCCGGGGTCAACAGGTGGGTTGATATTGGTGACAATGACACGGTCATCTTCAGCTCACATCCCATACCCGGAAATGAAGCTGCGGTTGCGGGTGTACGCAACCGGCTGGCCCGTCGAGGAGCGAGAGTGCTGCACACGGGCCTGTTCGATATCCACACCAGTGGTCACGGCAACCAACAGGAACTACGTACACTGCATTCCGTGGCGGTGGCGGAATGGTTCGTGCCTGTTCACGGCGAGTACAGCCATCTTATCGCTCATGCGGAGTTGGCGCTCGAGATGGGGATGTCCGCAGATCGGGTCGTGGTTTGCACTGACGGTGACCGGATCAGGCTGAACGATTCGGGTATTGAACGACTCGGAACCCTCGGAGATGATCGTCTCTACGTTGACGGAACTGTTGGCGATCTGGGCGACATAGTTCTGCAGGATCGGCGAACCCTCGGCTCCGCCGGTTTCGTAGCGGTGATTATCGGTGTTGATCTGAAACGCCGAGAGATAACTATGGGCCCCGACGTGATTTCGAGGGGTTGGGTTGAGCCGCCTGCGCTTATTGCCCATGAGAAGGCGGTCGCTGACGCTGTCCTGGCGGAACTCTCCGAAGTCCTCGTGGAAGCCCGCACCGACCAGGATCGTGTCTTTCGGACTGTGCGTCGTGCTGCGGGTCGTTGCGTGGCGAGCCGTACACGGCGCCGACCGATGATCATTCCGGTGATCCAGCCGGACTGAACTCGCCGAGACCGCCAGCGGGTGCCCGGTGCTGAGGGTGGCACCACGATCATCATCCATTGGGAATACAGGCAAGGGGCGCCAGCGGGTGCCGGGTGCTGGGGGAAGCCGATGGTAGCGTCGGTTCACTGTGGTAGCCCAGACCAGCCCTGCAAGCAAACAATCCCGGCCAAGCAAACAATCCCGGGCCTCAGGTGCAGAGAAGCCCGGCGGCAAGGAACCGCCTAAGCGGAGTCGATCATCGCGCCGTGCCCTAAAGAAGGTGATCTCGGACCATCAAGCCGATTTGTGGGGTGTAGGTCTTGGATTGTTGGGTCTTCTTGCCGCGGCGTCCGTGTGGTTTCACGCCGCGGGTCGTGTCGGCGATGTGTTTGACGACGGGCTTGCGCTGGGCATCGGCTTGCTGCGCGCGGTTGTTCCGGTCGTACTGCTTGGGGTCGCGGTGATTGTGATTCGCGGCGGTGACGAAGCAGAAGACGCCGAGTACATCGTGAGGGTAACCCTCGGGAGCCTGCTCGGCCTAGTCGGCGTTACCGGGTTGCTTCACCTCGCCCGGGGTCGTCCCAGCATGGACGAACCGATCGAAGTTGTTGGCGCTGCGGGAGGCGCACTCGGCTGGCTGGTGGCCGAACCGCTTCATTCGCTGGCGGCAACCGCTGGCGCTGCGCTGATTCTTGGCGGCGTCGGTGTGATCGGTGTCGTAATCGTGACGGGATCATCGGTGCGCACGGTTGGATCGGTGATCGGCCGAATCCTGCGGCCCGTACCGGTTCTTTTGCGGCCCATACCGACTCTGATAGCCCGAAGCGTGCGGGCATTGTTCAAGGATCCCACACGGACCAACCCGGAACCCGGCGAAACAACCCCATCAACTGGCGACAGCACGGTATCAACCGATGGTGACGCACCCGCCAACGAGCTGGCACCTGCGGTGGTCGCGCCCGAACCCGCCGACCCCCGCACAATCGCTCCTCGCGCCGTCGCTCAGCGGGCGGAGCCGCTGAACCCCAAGGGCAGATCCGATGCCCTGGTGCCTGCAGAACGGCAATCGCTGGTCTTCGCTGGCGGGCGCTGGACCCTGCCACCGGTTGACCTTCTTGCATTGACGGAGTCAGGGGCGATCGACCGTGCAGCCGTCGCTGATCGGGGCCGTCTGCTGCAGGCCACGCTCGATCGGTTCGGTGTGCCGACCAGGCTGTTGGAACCTGTGGTCGGCCCGACTGTCACCCGCTACGTGCTTGAACTTGGTGAAGGTGTAAAGGTCTCCAAACTCGAGAGCCTGCGTAAGGACATCGCCTACGCCATGGCATCGCCCGATGTTCGGATCCTGGCACCGATACCGGGACGGAGGGCTATCGGTGTGGAGGTCCCCAACACGGATCGGCGTGTGGTTGGTCTCGGCGATGTGCTTGCATCCGAAGAGGCCCGCAATGCCAGCCATCCCCTTGAGGTGGCCATAGGGCAGGACATCAACGGCCGCAACGTCTTGATCAATCTCGCCACGATGCCGCACGTGCTGATAGCGGGTGCCACGGGTGCTGGAAAGTCCTCTTGTCTCAACTCTGTTATCACCTCAATCTTGATGCGTTCAACACCGGAGCAGGTTCGTCTGATCCTGATTGATCCCAAGCGTGTTGAGATGGGCCAGTACGAACGGATTCCTCACCTGCTAACAGCGCCGGTGACCGATCCCCGTGAAGCGGCTAACGCCTTGGGGTGGGCAGTACGAGAAATGGAACGCCGCTATGACCTGCTGCACAAGGTCGGGTTCCGTGACGTCACTGGCTACAACAATGCCGTCGCCAAGGGTGCGGTGAAAGCGGGTCTCGGCGAACTCAGCGATAATGGCGAGGCGCTGGTATATGCGAACCTGCCGTTCATTGTCGTCGTTGTAGACGAACTCGCCGATCTGATGATGGTGGCCTCACGCGACGTTGAGGAATCCGTCGCCCGGATTGCACAGATGGCCCGGGCCGTCGGCATACACCTCTTGATTGCCACTCAGCGTCCGTCGGTGAACGTGATTACTGGCGTAATCAAAGCCAACGTGCCAGCGCGCCTGGCGTTCGCCGTGTCGAGCCTGACCGATTCGCGTGTGATTCTCGACCAGCCCGGTGCGGAGCGCCTTGTGGGTCAGGGCGATCTGTTGTGGCTGGGTCCGACTTCGTCGACCCCGCACCGCATACAGGGTTGTTGGGTGTCCGAGAACGAGGTGCGTTCGGTCGTCGCGCACTGGGTCGACCACGAACCGATCACCGACGAAAGCATCGATCCTGAGGGTATTCGTGTGCCTGTTGCGGTCTCGCCGGTCGGCAGCACAAGGGCTGATTCAATCACCGGCCAACCAAACTCAGATGGAGCTGGTGGCGACGAGTTGCTCTCTCAGGCGATGGAGTTGGTTGTCAGCACCCAAATGGGCTCCACCTCCATGCTGCAACGAAAGTTACGTGTCGGCTTTGCTCGCGCCGGCCGGATAATGGACCTTCTCGAAGAGGCGGGTGTTGTGGGACCCACAACGGGGTCAAAGGCTCGTGAGGTCCTTGTAACCCCCGAGGAGCTTGCTGGCCGCCTCGGTGGGTAATCAACGATCGGCTGCTGTTGTATGGCCTCGATCTTCTCCGAAGGCTTTGGTTTCAAACGTCTTGGGACCCCTCCGATAGTTTCGAGGCGTGCTGGTCGGCCTGATCTTCGCTGTCGGCGGATTTGTTGTGCTGGCCGCCGCAGCGGACATCCTCGTTTCTCGTACCGCCCGGATAGCCATCCACTATCGCGTATCATCCGTGGTCGTCGGTGCTGTGCTGATCGGGTTCGGAACATCAGCTCCGGAAATGGTCATCTCGGGACTGGCAGCCGCTGAAGGTGAACTCGGTATAGGCGTTGGCAACATCGTCGGCTCCAATGTTGCCAACATTTCGTTGGTGCTCGCAGCGGCCGCCATTGTTCGCCCTGTGCCAATAGACGACGTCACGCTTCGGCGTCAACTTCCGATTTCGGTGGCGGCGGTGACGGTATTGGCTTTGGCGGTCCAAGGAGACATCAAACGTTGGGAAGGCATCGTGCTGGCCCTGCTGATCGTCTGGTTCGTCGTTTACACACTTCGAACCCCGAGAATCGAGGCCCTCGACGCTCAAGTAGCTGGCAGGATCAGCTTGGCTTCAGGCCGTCCCGGTATCGACTTCATGGGCGCGGCAGTTGGCCTTGTCGGGGTTGTGCTGTCGTCCTGGTTCATCGTCAATGGTGCTTCGCGCGTCGCCGATGTCCTGGATTTATCCGGCGGGTTCGTCGGCTTCACACTCGTTGCGATAGGCACATCAGCCCCTGAACTCATCACCAGTGTGCAGGCCGCCCGACAGGGTGAAACCGACCTGGTTGTAGGCAACCTCTTGGGCAGCAATGTATTCAACAGCCTTGCGGTTGGCGGCATAATCGGCATTGTTGGGCCAGGTACTGTTGAGGACACAAGGTTGGTTGGTACGGGGTCCGTGCTGATGGTGGCCATAGTGGTAGTCAGTGCCGTGTTCATGATTCACCGCAAGGAGGTTGGACTGGCCAAAGGGTTCATCTTGTTGGGCTTGTGGGTTGGTTCGGTCGTGATGTTGTCCGGCAGTGGAGTCGGGTGACCATGCGATGCGACCGGAGGTCGTAATGGCTGTGGACCATGCCGGAATAACTCATCCAGCGAACCTGTTGACCATCACCCGAGTGTTGTTCGCGCCGTTGCTGTTCTGGTTGGTCCTTGATGCCGAGCCGGATCGGGGTGCATCATGGTTCGCGTTTGGTCTCGGTTTTGTGCTTGCGGGCACCGACTTCTTTGACGGCAAGGTCGCCCGGCGATCCAACGCCGTCAGCCGCCACGGTGCATTCCTTGACCCACTAGCCGACAAAGTGGTCGTGTTGGGAGCGGCGATTTGTCTCACCTATGTCGGCCGATACTGGTGGCTGCCCGTGGCGTTGATTGCTTTTCGTGAGATAGGAATCACCGCATGGCGTATCCGACGGGCACGCCACGGGTTGGCGACACCGGCACGTCGTTCCGCCAAATACAAGACGTCGGTTCAGGGTCTGGCACTGCTAGCGGCTGTGATGCCGACACTGCGCGACAATGATCTGTTGGTCACCGTTATGTTGTGGATCGCAGTGATATGGACGCTGGCGAGTGGGGCTCAGTACATCGGCGACGCAAAGCGGGCGCTGAAAGCGGGCCAGGATCGTACGGAGTCTTGATGAGGTGTGAAGTCGTAGCTGTCGGCACAGAATTGTTGCTGGGTCAAATCGTTGACACCAACTCGTCATGGATCGGTGAAAGACTGGCTCTGGCTGGGATTGACTCCCATTACCAGACCAAGGTTGGCGACAACCATGAGCGGATCGTTGCTGTGCTCAAACAGGCACTGGACCGCAGCGACGCCGTAATTGTTTGCGGTGGCCTTGGTCCGACCCCCGATGACATCACCCGAGATGCCATCGCCGCCGTGATGGGCGTGAAGCTCGTCCGCGACAACGATCTCGTTGAACGGATCCGTTCCAGATTCTCGGGCCGTGGTCGTCACATGCCCAAGAGCAACCTGCGTCAGGCCGACGTTCCCCAGGGGGCAAGCATCATCTCGTCCATGCCCGGTACCGCAGCGGGCTTGATCTGTCCAGTCGGCGACAAGGTGATCTACGCCGTTCCAGGGGTGCCTTGGGAGATGCAACAGATGATGCTTCAAGGCGTTTTGTCGGACATGACCACCCGCTCTGGTGTCACAGCGGTGATCGCCAGTCGCACGCTGCGCACCTGGGGTCAATCCGAATCCGGGTTGGCGGAACAACTCAACGATGAGATCCGTCGGCTGGATCGAACCGGTGAGGCCACGATCGCGTTTCTTGCCAGCGGATGGGAAGGTCTCAAGGTCCGTATCACCACCAAAGCGAACACCAAGGCCGAGGCCGAGTCGGCTCTTGCTGCGGAAGAACTGTGCGTTCGTGAGCTGATCGGCGAATTCGTGTTTGGTGTTGACGACGACACCATGGAGGCCGTTGTGATCCAGATCCTGAGAAACCGTGGCATGACACTAGGCCTTGCTGAGTCGTTTACCGGCGGTCTCATTGCTGCTCGTATCACGGCCGTTGCAGGATGCAGCGACGTGTTTCGCGGGGGGATAGTTCCCTATGACCGCGACTTGAAGATCGCTCTTCTCAACACGCCAGCCGTTGATACGGTCAGCGCGGAGATGGCAGAGGCAATGGCTCGCGGTGCATGCAAAAGCCTCGGTACCGATTGCTCAATCGCTATGACAGGTGTGGCTGGCCCGGCTCCGCTTGAGGATCATGATCCCGGGACGATCTACATAGCGGTTTGTATCAAAGGCATTGTGGAATCTACGAGAATTGATCTTCCCTTTGATCGTGAGCGCATTCGCCAGTTCAGCTGCATCATGTCGTTGAACATGCTGCGAACCCGGTTGCTCGCAAGAAACTGAAACGAGAAAGGGTCAAATGCGAACCGAGATTGATACCGAACTGCTGGGCAAGACCGTCCAGGGCCTTTTTGTTCATAAACAGGGCGAGATGATGAGTGCGATAGTCCATATCGGCGAGCAACTCGGGCTGTTCACTACCCTCGCCGATACGGGTCCCGCTACGTCACAGGACCTGGCGGCGAAGCTTGATCTGCATGAACGGTGGGTACGTGAATGGTTGCATGCGATAGCTGCGGCTGGGTTGGCTGAGCATGCCGATGGTGTGTTCGCACTCACTCCCGAGGCGATCGCGGTCCTGGCCACTCCCGATCATCCTGCATCGGTTATTGGGGTGTTTGGTTTGCCGATTACCCACCGTGAAATACGGCGCACGCTGGAGGCGTTTTCCACCGGGATTGGTCTTACCTGGAGCGAGCATGGCGATCATGCCTGCCACTTTCAGGCGGCGATGGGTGCTGCAGGGCAGCGGGCCTGGTTGGTTCCAGTGATACTTGACTCGCTTGCGGGAATGACCGAACGCCTTACCGCCGGGGCCACTGTCGTTGATATCGGCTGCGGTGCCGGTGTGGCGGCCGAGGTGATTGCCGAGGCGTTTCCGGACTCGGAGGTGATCGGTGTGGATCCATCGGCCCACGCCATTGCGGCCGCAACGCAGCGCACTGCCAGGCTTGACAACATTGAGTTCCGGCACGGCACGTTTGACGATTTGGGAGAATTTGAAGACGTTGATCTGCTGATTACCTTGGACGTGCTGCATGACCTTCCCCGTCCGGCGACTGCGATGGCATCAGCGGCTTCGTGCCTGGCAGACGACGGTGTATGGCTGGTGGCTGACGTCAAGACCCGTGGCGGACTGGAGGCGAATCGCAGGATTCCTGTGCTTCCGCTTATGTATTCAATGTCGGTACTGTATTGCTTGTCGTCTGCGATGTCGGAGCCTGAAGGGGCCGGTCTAGGCACGCTTGGGCTTACTGCTGAGGTCTTTGAGGCGCTGGCGGCGGATGCCGGGTTTGCTTCGGTGGATGTCCGCTCGTTTGAGATAGATCCCCTGAACCGGTATTTCGTGGTCCGTCGTTGACTCAATCTGAAGAACGGCTAGCGGTACCCTTCTGAGTTACCTCGGTACCCTTCGGTTCGGCCAGCTTCGTTCCTGCTGGAGCCACTGACATCTCGCCACTATGGGTGGCGTATTCACCAACCGTGCGGATAACCCAAACGTTCAGATCCGTATTGCGTTCAGTCCCGTGTCTGACTAGAGGTGGCCCATCTGACTAGAGGTTAAGACTGCTGGAGCCACTGACATCTCGCCACTATGGGTGGCGTATTCACCAACCGTGCGGATAACCCAAACGTTCAGATCCGTATTGCGTTCAGTCCCGTGTCTGACTAGAGGTGGCCCATCTGACTAGAGGTGGTCGTTGTCGTCACGGTCCAGTCTCAGGGCGGCTGAGTTCATGCAGTAGCGCTGACCGGTTGGACGGGGACCGTCGTCAAAGCGATGGCCAAGGTGCGCGCCACAACGGATACAAACGGCCTCCTCACGTACCATGCCGTGGGAGGTGTCAGCGGTGAAGCCCACTACATCAGGTTCAAGGGTGTCGAAGAAGCTGGGCCATCCCGTACCTGAGTTGAATTTGGTTGTGCTCGAAAATAGCGCCGCATCGCAAACCACACACATGTAGGTGCCGTCGTCGTGGCAGTTCCAGTACTCACCTGTGAACGGCTGCTCGGTGCTGGCCTGCTGTGTCACGGCGTACTGCTCCGGTGTGAGCCGGGTACGCAGCTCGGTCTTGTCAAAGCCAGGGTTTGTCATTGGATCTCCCGGTTGATCGTATTCACACCAATCGTATTCATACCAATTGCTTGACCGAACCAATTGCTTGACCGAACCAATTGCTTGACCGAACCTACGTTCGCAATTACTATAGTGTAATTCCGTAGATAGGCCACGAAGGGATAGGCCACGAATGTATGGGCGACGAAGCCTGATCCCAAGAGACTGTCACACCCTCTCGGTAGGTTCACATCCGTTCAAGCCTCCCCCGACAGCTTTCAAAAACACAACTAGGAGAAAACAGTGGAACGCCACAAGGCACTCGACATAGCACTCGGTCAGATCGAAAAGCAGTTCGGCCGCGGCTCGGTCATGAAGATGGGCGAGAAAACCACGCTGGGGATCGAATCGGTGCCCACAGGAGCTCTCGCCCTCGACCTGGCGCTCGGTATCGGTGGCTTGCCCCGCGGGCGGGTTACCGAGATCTACGGCCCGGAATCTTCCGGCAAGACCACCCTCGCCACTCATGTGGTGGCCGAAGCCCAAAGAAACGGCGGTATGTGTGCCTACATTGACGCCGAGCATGCAATGGATCCGGTGTACGCCAAAGCCATTGGCGTGGACATTGACGAGTTGTTGATTTCTCAGCCCGACACCGGGGAACAGGCCCTTGAAATCACCAACATGCTCGTCCGTTCCAGTGCGCTTGACGTGATCGTGATCGACTCGGTTGCGGCGCTCACACCCCGGGCCGAGATTGAGGGCGAGATGGGCGACACTCATGTCGGTCTTCAGGCTCGGCTCATGTCGCAAGCTCTGCGCAAACTCACGGGCAACCTGAGCAAGTCCAAGACGATCTGCATATTCATCAACCAGTTGCGCGAGAAGATCGGCGTGATGTTCGGGTCGCCCGAGACAACCCCCGGAGGCCGGGCGCTCAAGTTCTACTCGTCGGTGCGTCTGGATATCCGCCGCATTGAGTCGATAAAGAACGGAGTTGAGGTCGTGGGCAACCGCACCCGGGTGAAGGTCGTGAAGAACAAGTGCGCCCCGCCCTTCAGGCAGGCTGAGTTCGACATCATGTACGGGTCCGGAATCTCCCGCGAGGGATCTGTCCTTGATCTGGCTGTCCGTGAGAGCATCGTCAAGAAATCGGGTTCCTGGTACACCTACGGCGGTGAGCAGCTTGGTCAGGGGCGCGAAAAGGCCAAGCAGTTCCTGTCGGAAAACGCCGAGATCATGGTCGAGATCTCCGACCGGGTATGGAAGGCGGTAATGCCGGAACCCGACGAGGAGTTCTCCGACAGTGACGACCTCCCGATTGCGATTGAGGATCGATAGCAGCCGTACCGTCGGCCTCGTGTGGTAATCCCGGACGGCTCATCGGTCCGAGCCGGTTCATCACAATGGTGACGCAACGGTGGCATCGCATCGTTGGGTACCCTGGTAGGTGATGGTGCATTCCAGCGAAACAGGCAGGTCATATCTGGTTCGTACCTATGGGTGCCAGATGAACGAGCACGATTCGGAGCGGATCGCCGGACTGCTCGAAGCTGAAGGCATGAGTCCATCGGAGTCCATGGATGAGGCCGACGTCATTGTCTTAAACACATGCTGCATCCGTGAAAACGCGGACAACAAGCTCTACGGGCTGCTCGGCAACCTGAAGGCGTTGAAATCGGCGAAGCCCGAACTGCAGATCGCCGTAGGTGGCTGCCTGGCTCAAAAGGATCGTCAACTCATCCGCGAGCGAGCGAGCCATGTTGATGTGGTTTTCGGCACACACAACCTCCAGCGGGCACCGGATCTGCTGCGACAGTCGGCGACCACCGGCCCCGTCGTCGAGGTCCTTTCTGAGACCGACGCCAAAGACGCCGACACCTTTGCATCGGCTCTTCCCGTCCGACGTGAACTACGACACGCCGGGTGGGTGACAATCCAGGTCGGTTGCGACAACACCTGTGCGTTCTGCATAGTGCCAGCCGTTCGCGGTGCTGAATCCAGCCGGGCGTTTGGGGATGTGGTGGCTGAAGTCGAAGCCCTGGCTGCCGACGGCGTAAGCGAAGTCACGCTGCTAGGTCAAAACGTCAACAGCTACGGACGTGACACAGCACTTCGGCGCCGTAGAGAATCCAGCGATGATGACGCCTGGTGGTGCGGCCGTAGCTGGCTGACCGATCGTCGTGCCCGGCCCCTGTTCGCCGATCTGTTGCGCGCCGTGGGCAACGTTGACGGGATCCGCCGGGTCCGTTTCACCAGCCCTCATCCCAAGGACATGAGATCCGAGACATTCGCGGCAATGGCGGAAACCGACGCTGTCTGCGCTCATCTGCATTTTCCGTTGCAGTCGGGTTCCGATGAGGTACTTGCCGCGATGCACCGTGGCTACACCGCCGAGCGTTACTTGCAGAAACTTGCCCAGGCGCGATCCGCAGTGGCAGACCTGGCGGTGTCGACCGACATCATCGTCGGATTCCCGGGTGAGACCGACGACGACTTCGATCGAACCCTGGAAGTTGCCGCCGCGGCAGCTTTTGACCACGCTTTCACCTTCGTGTTTTCGCCCCGGCCGGGTACGGAAGCCGCAGAGATGACCGACCGGTTCGTGCCACACCGTATCGCCGTCGGGCGATACGAGAAGCTAAGGGTCGTGATCGAAAGGTCGAGTCTGCGATCAAACCAATCCCGCATCGGTCGGATTGAGGAGGTGGTGATACAAGGACCGTCCAAAAAGGATCCGTGCATGCTCACCGGTCGCACCCGACGCAACACCTTGGTGCACTTTCCTTCCGAAACAACCATCCGGGTCGGTACGTATGCCTTGGTCAAGATCACCGATGCAGCGATGAATCATCTGCGAGGCGAGTTGGTTGAGGTGACGATTCCTGCGCGTCATCGTGTCCGCATTCCGGTGGCCGTCGGCTGACGTGAACGTCACGGCCCAACGTGGCAGGCCTGTGTCGCTGTCTCGGGCTTTACCATAAAGGTGTCGTGAACCCCGATATCCCTGGTTGGTCAGCTCGTCCATTGGCGATTCTTGGGCCGACGGCGTCCGGCAAGTCCGCCTTGGCGATGGCTGTTGCCGAACGAATTGGCCCCGTGGAACTCGTGTCAGTCGATTCAATGCAGGTGTATCGCGGCATGGATATCGGAACCGCCAAGCCCAGTGTCGTTGAACAAACCAGTGTCCGCCATCACCTGATCGATCTGGTCGATCCCAACGAGGAGTTCACTCTCGGAGAGTTCAAGAAGCATGCCATCAAGGCGCTAGCCGATATACGTGCCCGCGGCAACGTAGCTGTGCTGGTCGGAGGCACCGGCCTTTACCTGCGTGCCGTTATTGACAATCTCGACATCCCGGGTCGATTCCCTGAAGTTCTCGCCGAGATTGACGCAGTTGCCGACACCTCCGCTTTGTATTGCCGGCTCAAAGAACTCGATTCCGTAGCCGCTGCACGCATCAACGCAGCCAACCGACGCCGGATCCTGCGCGCACTTGAGGTCACTATCGGCAGTGGTCGCAGATTCTCCGACTACGGACCCGGCCTGCATGTTTATCGGCCCACGTTGTTCGTTCAGATTGCTCTGCGATGGCCTCGTGAGGAACTTGATCGACGAATCGCACGACGCTGGAAACAGCAACTGGAGGCCGGATTCCTTGACGAGGTTAGGGCACTTGATGCCGTTCGCCTGTCTCGCACTGCAGCGCAGGCACTCGGCTATAGAGAGTTCATCGAACATCTGCGTGGGGAGATATCGCTGGAGGATGCGCTGGACACGGCGATACGGCGCACGTACCGTTTCGCACGTCGCCAACAACGATGGCTTCGTCGTGATCCGCGTGTGCACTGGATCGACGCCCCAGCGGAGTTGTCAGCAGTTCTACGATTGTGGGAAGAGGGGGCTTGCGGCGGGATTGGCGAGCGTTGCGATGTGTGAGTTGTTGTGGGTCCGACGCTGCGGCCTGCGACAATATTGGTCGTTATGACTGTCCGTCTCAGCAAACACCATGGCTTGGGCAACGACTTCCTCGTCGTGTTGGCATCGCAGTTGCCCGATGACGCGGCCAAACGGGCTCGCCGCTGGTGTGAACGCCGAACTGGCATCGGAGCGGATGGTCTGATCTTCGGCCTGCTCCACAACGACACGGTGAAGATGCGCCTATTCAACAGCGATGGCGGCGAAGCTGAGGTCAGCGGCAACGGTCTGCGATGCCTCGCACAGGCCGTAGCCCGCCAACATGGCGTCATTACCCTTGAAATCGACGTCTGGACCCCGGCCGGGAGACGGCACTGCACTGTGAAACCCGGCCGCGCAGCAAACACAGTCACCGCGATCGTGGACATGGGTGCTGTGCGCCCGGGCCCGGACCCCGATACGGACGATCTTATTGCCGCCGTTGGCGAGACCGTCGCGGATGTAAGGTGCTGGACCACCGGCAGCGTGGGCAACCCTCACGCAGTATGCGAAGTTGATGATCCCTACGCCATCAACTTGAACAAGGCCGGTACCGGTGTCGAGTCACACTTTCGCGGCGGGATCAACGTCCATTTTGTAACCGTCGCGGGGCCCAACGAACTGCTCGCACGGGTTTGGGAGCGAGGTGCTGGTGTCACTGGCGCTTGCGGCAGCGGCGCTGTGGTGATGTCCGACTGGTTTTACCGAAGAGGCCTCGTGGGACCCAGGGTCGTGGTCCGAATGCCTGGCGGAGACGCCTTGGTAGACCTTGAAGAGTCGCCGACCCTTTCCGGTCCGGTGGTGCATGTTGCCGATATTGAGATGCCCGATGAATGAGACGCATCGCGGTGGGTTCGGCGAGTTTGGTGGCGAGATCGACGGCTTTATCGAACGGACGTTTCGGGAGCGGATAGTCGTGGTTGGGGTGACCTCCACGGGGGCTGATCCCGAACAAAGCGAGATGTCGCTCGACGAACTGGAACTTCTGGTTGCCACGGCGGGTACCGATGCGGTCGGACGGCTACATCAGCGCCGCGATCAACCGGATCCGGCCACTTATGTCGGCAGCGGCAAAGCGCAGGAGATCCGAGCCCTGGCCGAGGCGGTCGACTGCGACACGGTAGTGTTCGACGATGAACTGAGCCCTGCCCAGCAGTTCAACCTCGAGAAGATCCTAGGACGTAGCGCACTTGATCGCACCACGGTCATCCTCGACATCTTCGCCCAGAACGCAGGTACCTTTGAAGGCAAGGCACAGGTGGAGTTGGCCCAGCTTCGCTACCGGCTTCCTCGTCTGCGGGGAGTGGGCCGAATCCTCAGCCAACAAGGCGGTGGCATCGGCACCCGAGGCCCTGGCGAGACCCGTCTCGAGGTCGACCGCAGGCGTCTGCTGCGGCGGGTCCACAAGCTCGACGCAGACCTGCGAAAGGTTCGAGCGCATCGTCGTACCCGCTCCAAGCGCAGGGCATCCACTCGCAACCGAGCCGTCGCCATCGTCGGCTACACAAATGCGGGCAAATCCTGTTTGCTGAACCGTTTGACCGCCGCCGATGTACTGGTCGAGGATCGCCTGTTCGCCACGCTCGACACGACTACGCGCGGTCTGTCCCTGCCGGGTGGTGAGACGGTCTTCGTCACCGACACCGTCGGATTCGTTCGCAAGCTGCCCCATCAACTCGTCACGGCTTTTGCGGCCACGCTGGATGTGGTCCGTGACGCCGACCTGTTGATCCACGTGGTTGATGGTGCCGGGGCCGACCCATCCGGATCGATCGAAACTGTGCGGTCTGTGCTCGCCGAGATCGGTGCCGCACATATCCCCGAACTGCTTGTCTTCAACAAGTGCGACCGGTTCCACCCCGATGGATCAAGCCACCGAAGGCCTGATCCAAGCCGTCACAGGCCTGACCCTAGTCAAGCCGGTGGATCAACTAACGACAGGGTAGGGCCGTCAAGGTGCCATGATCGGGCGGTGACGGTGTCGGCCCTAACCGGCGAGAACATGGACCTGTTGAGACATGCGATCGCCGAGGAACTCCGCTCGAGCGCAACGATCGTTGAGTTGCTGGTGCCGTGGGAGCGTGGCGACGTGCTGGCGGGGGTGCACCGGGAAGGTCAGGTGTTGTCCGAAACCCCCGAAGAGTTGGGGATGCGTCTCAGGGCGCGGCTCGATCAGGCGTCGGTGGCGGTGCTGCGGGACTACGTGCAAACCCCCCAGCAACTCTCAGCGCATGGTCTGTCACGGTCGGTACGACGTGACGGGCCAGAACCTGATGCCTCCCCGGTCAAGGCGGCGATTCCGGAGATTTCGGGTTGATGACGAAGGGCATCGTTTTGCCCCGGTACCCCTATGACGTGCTGGATCGATACCGGACGTATGCCTCAGAGGTTCACGGGACCGTTGTTGATTGCTCCATAGGCACCCCTGTCGATGCGCCCCCGAAGGCTGTTGTGCGTGCGCTTGGTACGTCGGGTACCGAGCGGGGCTATCCCCCGTCGATCGGCACACAGGCGTATCGCGAGGCCGGGGCACGCTGGCTGAAGCGGGAGTTCGGTGTGACGGTTGATCCAGCGACGCAAATCGGCGCCACGGTGGGTACCAAGGAGTTCGTGGCCGGAGCACCCCAGCACTTGCGCCTACGCAGACCCGACCTCGACACGGTGCTGTACCCGGCTATTTCGTACCCCACATATGCCATGGGCGCTCTGCTGTCGGGATGCCGGGCGGTGCCCGTACCTGTGGATGAGCGCTGGTGTCTGGATCTTGAGGCAATCGACCCCGACGACGCCAGCCGGGCACTGTGCCTATGGGTCAACACGCCCGGTAATCCCGCCGGTGGGCTCGATGACTTGGCTTCCGTGGCTGCTTGGGGCCGGGCCAATGACACTTTGATTCTCAGCGACGAGTGCTACATCGAGTTCACGTGGTCCGGGCGTCCACGAACGGTCCTCTCGTCGGGAACCGATGGTGTTGTTGCCCTTCACTCGCTGTCCAAGCGTTCGAACCTTGCTGGCGTCCGGGCTGGTTTTTTTGCGGGTGATCCAGAACTCGTCGACTATTTCAAGGAGCTCCGAAAGCATGCCGGGCTGATGGTGCCGGGGCCGGTTCAGGCCGCGGCCGCGGCTGCTTTCGACGATCAGGATCATGTTGTCGCTCAACGTCTCATATACGCAGAGCGTCTGGCTATCGGCATCGAAATGTTCGCAGCCGTGGGCGTGGAGGTTGCGATGCCCGCTGGCGGGTTCTATCTCTGGGCACCAGCGCCAAAAGGCGATGCCTGGGCTCTCATCTCTACGTTGGCTGAAGCCGCCGGTGTGATCGTGAGCCACGGCGAGTTCTACGGTGAAGCCGGACGCGGATTCGTTCGGTTCGCAGCGGTTCAACCCACCGACGTGCTGCGCTCCGCATTGCGGCGCTTGTCCTAGCACGCGTTCTGCTGGCCACGTCTTATTGGTGCTGAACGCGCTGTGACAACACGCGGCGGTACTGCTGCGGTGTTGGTTGCTTGTGTGGGGTTGAGGGTGGGTTGTTGCTGTGGTGTTGATCGTCTGGGTGGGGTTGAGGGTGGGTTGTTGCTGTGGTGTTGATCGTCTGGGTGGGGTTGAGGGTGGGTTGTTGCTGTGGTGTTGATCGTCTGGGTGGGGTTGAGGGTGGGTTGTTGCTGTGGTGTTGATCGTCTGGGTGGGGTTGAGGGTGGGTTGTGATGGGGGATCGTCTGGGTGGGGTTGAGGGTGAGTTGTTGCTGCGGTGTTGGTTTCTTGTGTGGGGTTGAGGGCGGGTTGTGATGGGTGTTGGTTTCTTGTGTGTGGTCCAAGGGTGGGTTGTTGTGATGGGTGTTGGTTTCTTGTGTGGGGTTGAGGGCGGGTTGTGATGGGTGTTGGTTTCTTGTGTGTGGTCCAAGGGTGGGTTGTTGTGATGGGTGTTGGTTTCTTGTGTGTGGTCCAAGGGTGAGTTGTTGCTGCGTTGTTGGTTTCCTGCCTGAGGCTCAATGCAGTCGCTACAAGCTCGTTGATCCATTGGTGCGGGTGACCTCCCAGCACCAATGGATTGCCTAATGAGATCGGCTTGTAAGCCTGTTAGAGGTTGAACGGCGCCGCTAGCCTGCGGCGCATGCTGAGCCTGCAGTCCCGTATCGAAGCCTTGTGGGAAGCACCCGAGCAACTCGACCCCAAAAACGCCGATGTGGTCGCCACGGTGCATGAGGCGATCGGCCAGCTTGATGACGGCAGTGCCCGGGTCGCATACACGACCGATGATGGCGGTGTAGTGGTCAACCAATGGTGCAAGTACGCGGTGCTGTTGTTGTTCAAGATCTCACGCATGCAGACCATTGAGTGCAGCCCCTTTGAGTTCGCCGACAAGATCCCGCTGAAGACCGATTATCAGGCTCGTGGGGTTCGTGTTGTGCCCGGGGCGCAGGCTCGCTGGGGCAGCTATCAGGCCCAAGGTGTGGTGATGATGCCCAGCTATGTGAACATCGGTGCCTATGTTGATGAGAACACCATGGTCGACACCTGGGCGACCGTCGGATCATGCGCCCAGATCGGCCGGAACGTCCACCTCTCAGGAGGTGTAGGAATCGGTGGTGTGCTGGAACCTCCCCAGGCCGCGCCCGTGATCATTGAGGACGACTGTCTGATCGGCAGTCGCTGCATCGTTGCCGAAGGTGCACGAGTCGGCAGGGGAACCGTGCTCGGCGCAGGTGCCATACTCACGAGTTCGGTGCCGGTGATTGATGTCGAAACAGGGGCGGAGATCTCAAGGGGCGAAGTCCCTCCATGGTGCGTGGCTGTGGCTGGCACCCGGCAGCGAACATTCGCCGGTGGAGAATTCGGCCTGCCCGCCGTACTGGTTATCAAGCGCCTAACCGAAGGCGAGCGACACAACAAGGCCGCGCTCAACGACATACTGCGCGACCACGGCGCGACTACTTGATCTGGCCGTTGGACGGCTGCATTGTGGCTGCACCCAACCACAATTGTGGCCGCACTCAATCGAATTTCTTCCGGGGCCCGAAATGGTTATGGGCTGCACTCAATCACAAGAGATAATCATCACAAGAGATAATCCTCCGGTTCCGCAACGATGAACAAGCTTCCCTATGGTGACCTTTTTTCTCTCACGGCCGCTTTGGTTGACATTCCCTCTGAGAGTTTCCACGAGAAGGCGATAGCCGACGCAATCGAATTCGACCTACGGCGATCACAGCATCTCGAGGTCACACGAGTGGCAGACAACGTGGTTGCCCGCACCGCGTTGAACCGCGACCGGCGCTTGATCCTTGGCGGTCACACCGACACGGTCCCCGCGGCTGGCAACGAGCGCGCTGTGATCAATGGCGACCGGATCATGGGAGTCGGGGCGACCGACATGAAGGGCGGTATCGCCGTCATGGTTCAGATGGCGCGTGAGCTTGTTAACCCGGCGATTGATGTGACCTACGTCTTTTATGCCGCTGAAGAGGTGGCACGTCGCCACAACGGACTGCTCCAGATCGAAGCAGCAAGGCCCGACCTGCTCCACGGCGACGTCGCACTGCTAGGTGAACCCACACTTGGCGCGCTCGAGGCGGGCTGTCAGGGAACGCTAACAGCGACCGTCGCCCTGCTCGGAAAACGAGCTCATGCAGCCCGCCCGCATATGGGTCGCAACGCCATCCACCGCCTCGGTGCTGTGATCGACCTGGTATCGCGCTACGTGTCGCGCACCCCGACAGTGCAGGGTTGCGAGTACCGAGAATCGCTGCAGGCTGTGCACGTCACGGGAGGTGTGGCCAACAATGTTGTACCAGACACAGCAACACTGACGATCAATCACCGATACGCACCGGACCGCGAACCAATGCAAGCAGAAGCCTTCGTTCGCGAGTATCTGGCACCCGTACTTGACGAAGGCGACCAGATCAATGTCGTTGACCTGGCGCCGCCAGCCCGCCCTGGCATCGGCGATGAGCTGCTGCAGGCGCTGGTGGAACGCAACAATCTGCAAGTGCGGGCCAAGCTCGGTTGGACCGACGTGGCCTTCTTTGCCGCCCGGGGAGTGCCCGCCTCAAATTTTGGACCAGGAGACCCGACTATCGCTCACACCGCCGGGGAGTACGTGCAGAGGCAATGGCTGATCGACGCTCATAGGGCACTTCATGATCTGCTGAGTGAAGGGGTTTGAGATTGATCCGCCTGACGTGGCCGTACGGGGACTGCGCCCGGTCGACGTTCACCGGCCAACGTCCAGGAACTCACCGCCGGGTCGAGCCGGTGCGACAAACAGGCTGACCCAATAATAGGCTGACCCGTAACGATACAATTCTTGTAATAATTGTAATTGTTGTCTTGGGTCAATCTGTTACTTGTGTTGACAGCCGCGACGGACCATCATGACACCTCTCGGGCTCTATACACCCAGAGCCTTGACCGTGATGAACCGCGGCACGAACCCAACGTTTGGGTGCTTCGAATATGCATAACCAAGGGGGGCGATTGGCCGAGCCAGACACCTGGTCCTATGACCGCTACCGTTCGGGCGAGACTGCCCTACCGTCACCGAACCTCGGATGGAACACCTACGGCACTGGAGTGCAAAGCATAGGAATCCAGGGCCGACCCGAGGTGGTTGACGTCGGCGAACCCGGGCCCGATCAGCTGCTGATCCGAATTGACGCCGTCGGGCTGTGCTTTTCGGACGTGAAGCTGATTCGACTCGGTGGAGACCATCCGAAGCTGTACGGGCGCGATCTCTCGGTTGATCCCATTCGGCTAGGGCATGAGACGAGCGTGACCGTCGTCAAGGTCGGTGAGGCCCTGCGAGACACCTACCGGTGTGGAGACCGTTTCGCCATCCAACCCGACATTTACGTTGACGGGCGTGCCAATTCCTACGGTTATACGATCCCCGGCGGCCTGATCCAATATCACCTAATCGGACCAGATGTGCTCGATGCCGATCACGGTGCATACGTAGTCCCTGTCCCCGATGATATGGGTTACGCCGAGGCTGCGCTTTCGGAGCCTTGGGCGTGTGTGGAGGCGGCATACACGCAACGTAGGCGACTCGGTCCGCTTGCCGGTGGCACCGCCTGGGTGTTGGGACACCCCGATGACGATGTCCACTATGACTACGGCGATGCGCTGCGCCGAACAGCAACGGTGGTTGCGACCGGCCTGTCCGCTGAGGCAATCGAACGACTCGGCGAAGCTCTCGGCGACGACGCCCGCATAGTGGCGACTCCGGCCTTGGAGCCCGAGAATTACCGGGGGATGGTAGATGAGATCACCGGTGGCGGAGGCTTTGACGACATCATCGTATTGGACCCCACTTCTGCGGTTTGTATCACAGAAGCTGCTCGTCTGATTGCTTTCCGGGGCACTTTCGCGATGATCGGGAAACAGCCGCTCGACGGCTTGGCCGATATTGACTTGGGCCGCCTGCACTACGACTACACCGCCTACTTGGGTGCCCCAGGACCAGACGTCTGCGCTGCCTACGGCGGTGAACGCAACCGCTGCGAGCTGCGGTGTGGCGGTGTGGCGGTGTTCGTTGGAGCGGGCGGTCCGATGGGACAGATGCATGTTCAGCGTGCAATCGAGGCAGACAACGGTCCAGCAACATTGGTGGCTATCGACCTCGACGAAAGCAGGCTCGGTTCGGCCATGACAAGCCTTGCGCCGCTCGCGGAACTGCATGGTCGAACCCTGATCGCCCACAACCCCGCAACAGCTGAGGAAACCGAAACGGAGCTCGTTAGCCGGCTGACCGCCAGGCGAGGCGCCGACGATGTGGTGGTCACGGTACCGCTGGGTTCCGTGATGGCCGAAGCGGCCCAGCTGATGGCCCACGACGGAATGCTCGTGTTGTTCGCGGGGGTGGCAAACGGCACCATGGGCCCGCTCGACATGAGCCGGGTCTATCTCAACAACGCCCAGTTCACGGGTACCTCCGGCTCCACAATTACAGACCAACAGCGGGTCATCCACAAGGCATCTTCCGGCAGTCTCTCACCTGCGCTGAACGTGGCCGCGATTGGTGGGATCGAAGCCGCCCGCGATGGTGTACAGGCCATGCTCGACGGTCGATTCGCTGGCAAGATCATCATCTTTCCTCAGGTGTCGGGTTTGCCGCTCGTCGGTCTCAGCGAGCTTTTCGTGGTGCTGCCAGACGTTGCAGCACTACTCGGGGCCCGAGGGGAGTGGACCGATGAGGCTGAACGCCAGCTAATCGAAAGCCATCACGGGTAACCCGGAGTGGTCGTAACAGTCACCCCGAACCCGAGCATCGATCGAACCCTGCACTTGGACACACTATTGATAGGGGCTGTGAATCGTGCCCGGATGACATCGGTGGAACCGGCCGGGAAGGGAATAAATGTGGCCGTGGCAACCGCTGTCAACGGTGGTAAGGCCGTGGCGGTTTACCCGGCGAGCCGCGACGACGATAGCTTCGGGATTGCACTAAGAGATCTGGGTGTGGAGACGGCGGTAATTCCTATAGGCGCAGCCATACGCCACAACGTGACGATTGTTACTGACGATGGAGTTGCCACCAAGATCAATGAACCCGGAGCGCACCTCAGTCCCAAAGAGGTTGACGAGCTGATCAACACGACCGTGCGCTGCGATCCCGGTAATGGATGGATCGTTGCCTCCGGGAGTCTCCCGCCCGGTGCTGGCGACGACTTCTTTGTTCGCCTCTCTCGGGCGATTCCCGAATCCGGCAGTCGCCTGGCCATTGACACAAGCGGGAGCGCCCTGGCCGCAGCTGCAGATGGGTGCTGCGCCGTCATGAAGCCCAACCTGAGTGAGCTACGGTCCCTGGTTGACGCCGACCTTGAGGACCTCGGCAGTGTTGTGGATGCAGCCAACTCAGTGCGCCCACCGGGATCCGCACTGCTTGTCAGCCTCGGAGCCGATGGAGCGGTGCTGATCGAATCTGACAGCGTGCATTATGGGCACACCGAAACGCCTGAGGTGGCCAACACGGTGGGTGCTGGTGACGCGCTGCTCGCTGGGTTCTTGGCAGCGGGTGGCCGCGGAGCGGACTCGCTTCGTGAGGCGCTTGCCTGGGCTCAAGCCGCGCTGCGCAGCGTCACCACGATCGGCGCGCGGGTCGTGGCTTCGGACAGGGCTGCGGTGAAGGTCCAGACGAAGGTTCCGCGGGGCCTACGGTTCACCACGACCGAGGAGATCAAATGAGTAGCCCGTTCCCGCTGAGACTGGGTGTCATGTTCTCGTTGGGTATGGCCGGTTTCCGGCGCCAGCCGTTGCCGCTGCTAGCAGCGGGGGCTGTGACTTTGGCGGTTCTGGGGGCTTTCGGGGTCCTGGCTCAAAACGCCTTCAACGATGATCGCGTCGTTGTGGGCTTGGTCTACAGTCTGGTCGGGTCTGTTCTGGGTGGTGCGGTTGCGTATCCGTGGTTTCACTACGCCTTGCAGATCAGCCGCGGCGGGGTTATGGACATCTTCGAACCGTTGCGTGAGATCGCGGGTTTCAAGGACCTGTTTGTCTGTTCGTTCTGGTTCTGGGCAGCGTTCCTATTGGGGTTGCAGTATCTGAGTGGGATACCGTCGCTGCTGGTGTTGGTGCTGTACGCCTTCTACGGCTACGTTGTGGCCGACGGTCGGGCAATCGGTGGGTTGCGTGCGTTGGGAACAAGCGTGCGTCTCGGTCAGGGCCGCCGGATTGCACTGTTCGGAATTCTGGTCCTGTACGCCATCTTCAACTTCTGTGCTCTGATCCCGTTTAGTTTCGGGGTCAATGTCGTGACCGTGCCATCCGCCGCCTTATTGTTCCTTATCACTTCTTCAATCACTATGGTGGGTGGTGCTGTTCTCTACGATGCTCTGGTCCCCACAATCGGATGGGATTCTCAGGTGACGAAACGATGATCAGACTGCGTGCGGTGGGTGCCTCAGGAGGGGTCGCCATCGGTCCTGCTGTGGTGATCGGCTCGGGCGCCGTTGAAGTGCCCGAGGTGGCTAACCCCGCTCAGGCGTTTCAGGATGCGGTCGCCCAGGTTGCCGCCAAGCTCACCATGCTCGCCGAGAACGCCTTGAGGGTGGGGCGAACCGAGGCGAGCGAGGTCCTCGCGGCACAGGCGCTGATGGCCGAAGACCCAATGCTGTCGGACGCGGTGATGGGTGGCTTGGATTCTGGTCTGGGACTCGCAGAGGCCATTGACCGTGCCGTTAGCGAGATCGAGGCGATGTTCGCGGCGATCGACGATCCCTACATCGCTGCGCGTGTCACCGACGCGGTGGAGGTGGCTGATCGGGTACGCAGGGTACTGGCCGGAGCGTCTGAGACTGACCTCTCGGAGATAACCGAGCCGTCCGTGATGATCGCCGCGACAATCACCGCGGCGGAAACGGCTCAACTCGACGCCGAGGTGATCCTTGGGTTCGCTACCGAGGCTGGTGGTCCGACCAGCCATGTTGCGATCATCGCGAGGTCACTCGGTGTGCCAGCCGTCGTCGGCGCGACAGGAGTCGTCACATCGGTGCGCGACGGGATCACGGTCGCTCTTGACGGCGGAAGTGGTGAGATCGCTATCGCCCCCGATGACAACGCCTTGTCCATGTTTGAATCACGCCGGGTGCAGCACCGTGCCGAGATAAGCGCAGCGGCTCGCTTCAAGGGTCGCCAGGTAAGTGTCGGCGGCACAACGATTTCTGTTGCGGCCAACGTCGGCAACACAGCTGATCTGAAGCGGGCTGTGGACGAGCAGGCGGACGGCATCGGGCTGTTTCGCACCGAGTTCTTGTATTTGGATCGGGCCTCAGCCCCCAGCGAGGACGAGCAGGCAGAGATCTATGAGTCCGCCGCTCGTTCGTTTGGCGTACCCGTCGTCGTTCGAGCTTTCGACATTGGGGGCGACAAACCGTCGGTGTATATCTCCACACCCACCGAGGAGAACCCGTTTCTTGGTGTGCGAGGTGCCCGCTTGTACGGCATTGAGCGTGAGCTCTTCGAGGCGCAGGTGCGAGCGGTGGCTCGCGCAGGTGCGCACGGTGATGTGTGGCTGATGCTTCCCATGATTTCCACAGTTGCTGAGATCGTAGAGATTCGTGGCGTCGTCGACCGGGTCGTAAATCGACTCGCTGAGTCTGGTGTGAGCCATGGTAGGCCGCCCCTCGGGATCATGATTGAGGTTCCCTCGGTGGCGCTGATAGCAGACTCTGTCGTCAACCATGTGGATTTCGTCTCGATCGGCACGAACGATCTGACTCAGTACACGCTTGCCGCGGATCGCACCAACGGCGCTTTGGATCACCTACAAGATCCACTGCACCCCTCGGTGTTGGCGCTGTGCATGATGACCGCTGCCGCGGCCCGGCGAGCCGGAATCTCGGTATCGGTTTGTGGCCTCGCCGCAGCGGACCCTGTGGGAGCCGTCCTGTTCGCCGGTATGGGAATCGACAAGCTGTCGGTGAGCACCGCACAGGTCAACCGCATCAAGGCTGTACTTGATCGGGTCGATCCCATTCGGCTCAACGACATGGTGCAAGCGGCGCTTGCGGCACCTGATGCAGCGAGCGTGCGAGCAGCGGTGGCCGATCTGGTGGAAATGAACAGCGAAGACGGTGCCGTTGCAGATGACGACATTGCGCAATGACCCCACAGCTCAACAGCCGGGCAATCCGGATCCTTCGATGGCTCCTCGTTCAACGAGAACCCAAGAGCACGGCAAGCCTCGCGGCCGACCTGGGTTTGAGCCAGCGATCAGTGCGATACTGCCTCCCGGTGGTCGTGCGTTACCTCGCACACTGGGATGTCGCCCTCATCCGACGACGTGGCACAGGGCTCATGATCGATGCCGACCCCGAGGTTCGTAACCGGATCGTTGAGGACCTGCTTGACCAGCCCGAAGCGCCCAGGGTGTACACACCACAGGAGCGTCGCCACCTGCTGCTTGCGACCTTGTTGTGGGCTGCGCCCTCGCTGACATCTCTTGAGGACATCCATATCGAGCTCGAAGTATCGAAAACTTCGTCCAGGCGAGACCTGCGATCCGTGGAGCCCTGGCTTGAGCGCAACGGCCTTCCGCTGGTTCGCAGACCGGGCATGGGGATCATGGTGGTCGGTTCGGAGCGACGTATCCGTCAAGTCATAGTCCAGCTAATTCTCGAAACGGTCCCTGAGGAGGTATTGGCCGTTCAATTCCAAGTGGACTCCGAGCGTGACGATCTGACATCGCGCGTCCCGGTTGGCATACGGGAACGACTACTTGACCTTCCGCTTCGTCAAGCTTCGTGCGCGATCAAGTCAAGCCCTTTGCGGAGTCGGCTGATCATTGGCAGTAGTGAAGCTGTGTTTGCCGTTTATCTTGCGGTCACCATTGCTCGCATTCGGATGGGCCACACCGTGGAGGTCGAAACCGGACTACAGCGTTCGATCAGGGATCACCCGATCTCTGAAAGTGTGGAGGGGCTGATCACGGCGTTAGCTTCCTCGGCCCGTGTCTTGTTGGATGAAGCCGAAACGGCCGCCATCACCGAGTACCTTCTCGGGCTCGACGCACTCGAGACCGTGGACGGCTCTGGTGATGCGCCCGGTCACGCAGTAGTAGATCGTGTGCTCGAACTGGCAGCCGAACACCTTCATCCCGCCTTGGCTGAAGACATGGAGCTTCGGCGTGGGTTATCCACCCACCTGCAGCGGCTGACGGTACGCCTTCGCCACGGTCTTCCCATCCACAACCCGTTGCTTGGCGACGTCAAGGACCGCTATCCCGACGTTCATAAGGTTGCCAGCGTCATCGTTGCCGAGATCGCCGACGCGTTCGCGGCCGTAATAGTTGAAGATGAAGTCAGCTTCATCACCATGTATTTGAGCGGTGCCATGGAACGAGCCCGCTTACGGCCCCGCCGTCGTGCCATGGTGGTGTGCCCGAGTGGAATGGCCACGGTGTGGGTGCTGACTTCACGAATCCAGGCGGAGTTCCCCGAACTTGATCTTGTCGAGGTTCTTTCGGAGCAGAAATACGAGAAGCTTGACCATCGTGACCTTGATCTGGTCATATCCACGATCCCGGTTATTGAGGACGCCGCGCCGGTGGTGGTCGTGAACCCGTTGCTGTCCGCAGCCGATGTGGCAAAGGTCCGGGCGCTCATATGATCCGAGAACCGCTCTGAACCGAGAACCGCTCTGAACGGAGTCAGTTGAGCTTGTGCCGACAGTGGCGATGTGCCGCCACTTTGTCACATCGTGTAATCGCCGTATTGGAAGTGGCAGAACTCGGCTGGTTATGCAATGATACCCGGACATCCAATGTACTTGGGGGAGGACCCGCGTTATGCAAGAGCGCATTCAGCGTTTTGGCGGTTTTTTGTCCAGCATGGTCATTCCGAATATCGGAGCGTTCATTGCCTGGGGATTCATAACCGCTCTGTTCATTCCGACAGGTTGGCTTGAAAAAACCAACCTTGATTGGGACTGGAGCACGATCAGCGACGAAACGGTCGCACCCATGATCAGGTATCTGCTCCCACTGCTTGTTGCCTACACCGGCGGCAAGTTGATCTATGGGCATCGAGGGGGTGTTCTCGGAGCCGTAGCTGTTATGGGGGTGATCGGCGGGGCGTCTTTCGAGCTGGAATCGGGGGCTGCTGGCAACCCGCCGCAGTTCCTGGGTGCCATGCTGGTTGGTCCGCTCGCTGGCTATGTCATGAAGATGGTGGACAAATATCTCGAGGACCGGACTCCTGCGGGTTTTGAGATGTTGTTCAACAACTTCTCACAAGGCCTCTCCGGCCTCGGTCTCGCCATGCTCGGCTATATCGCGATCGGCCCGATCATGGCAGAAATCGCCAAAGCATTCGGGAACATGGTGGAGAGCATTGACGATGCCGGTTTGTTGCCTCTCGCCGATTTGCCGATTGAAGTCGGCAAGGTGTTGTTCTTGAACAATGCGATCAATCACGGTGTGCTCACACCTCTCGGCACAACTGACGCGTCGGAAACAGGAAGATCGGTCTACTACATGCTTGAGTCCAACCCCGGGCCTGGCCTTGGCCTGTTGCTGGCGTATTGGTTCGCCGGAACCGGCCTCGCCAAGCTTTCGGCACCTGGTTCAATCGTTATCCACTTCTTCGGCGGCATCCATGAGGTGTACTTCCCCTATATTCTGATGAACCCCGTGATGATCGCCGCCATGTGGGCAGGGGGAATCAGCGCCGACATCATCTTCACCATCACCGACGCCGGGCTTACCGGTCCGCCATCGCCAGGAAGCATTTTTGCCTACATCAGTTTCCTGCCATCAAGTGCTGGAGCTGCTATCGGTGTACTTCTCGGTGTCGCGGTCGGCGCAGGCGCGGCCTTCTTGCTTGGCACGGTTCTGCTGAGAATCTTCCCGGTCAAAGAGATGGACGACAAAATGGACGACGGTGGACTCGCGGACGCGATGAAGGGCGTCCCAGGAGTGGCTACTTCCTAAGTTCGGGCTTGCCTGGGGGCGTCCATCCACGAACGGCGTTTATCGCCGAACGATGATGGACCCCCCAGCTCGTATGGTCCACCAATGGGCCATCTAACGTGCTTTCGTGGTCACGTGGACCCGCCGCTGTCGGCACAGCTGTCTTGTTGCGGTTGAGGATCCCCAACAGCGGCTTTGTGGTCATCTCGACCCACTGCGATGAGAGGTCGCCACGCCAACAGATTGCGGGTCCATGATGGCTGTAAAGGATCCAACAAAAAGGAGATCGCGGTGACAGAACGCGTAACAAAACAGGCCGACGAGGTGAAATCCATCGTCTTTGCTTGTGAGGCGGGAATGGGCAGCAGCCTCATGGGTGCCAATCAACTCAAGAAGATGGCGAAGAAGGCCAAACTCGGCGTCACAGTAGTCCATTCGCCGGTAGGGCAGTTGACCGATGAGGTTGACGTTGTCGTTGTCCACCGAGGCTTGGCGACTCAGGCCAAGTCCAAGGTTCCCGGTGCTGTCATCGTGCCTTTCACGCTGTTCATGAACGATCCGGCCGTTAAGGAGCTCGTCCGGCAATTGGCGGCCGGTGAGGCAATTGAGTCGGCGTTGTGAGCGACGAGGGACTCAGCAAGGTTCTCAGCCGGTCTGACGTGATCCTTGGTTGCCGGGCATCGTCTATGACCGAGGCGATCAAGTTTGCTGGGCAGCGTCTGGTAGACCGTGGCTCGGTGACCGTTGACTATGTTGACGCAATGCTGAAGCGCGAAGAGGTGGTATCAACCTATCTCGGCAACGGAGTAGCGCTGCCCCACGGGGTGTCTGAAAGCAAGCAAGACATCAAAACCACGGGCATAGTCGTCGCGCAGTATCCCGGCGGGGTCGACTGGGGAGGCGAGGGCACAGCCCACCTTGTGGTGGGGCTCGCCGCGGTAGGTGATGAACACGTGCAGGTTCTGTCGCAACTGGCCGAGATCCTTCAAGACACCGAACTTTGCGAACACCTGTGGACGACCGACGATGCCGATTATCTCTACGATCGGCTTTGTGATGTACCCGACGGAGAAAACAATGACTGAGCCTGTGGTACAGCGCGAAGTGGTTATCACCAACTCTCAGGGCTTGCATGCGAGACCTACTGCGGCTCTGGTGCAGATGATGAAATCGTTCAAGGCCTCGGTGAAGATTGAGATTCGTTCCAAGAGCGCAGACGCGAGAAGCATGATGAGCGTCCTGGCCTTGGGCGGGACAACCGGTGATCATGCACGCATAGCGGCCGAAGGTGTTGACGCGGCCGAAGCTGTTGACGCCGTTGAGGCTTTACTCACGACCGAGGACGACGACTGACATGGCACGACTGGATCAAACAAGCCTGCTCGCAGCGGCAACAGCGGCCCTCAACGCCCAACCCGACCCGACCGGAGTCACAGATCTTGTCTTTGATCGTGGGTCGGTGATCGTTGCCGCTTCTGCTGGTGAGATCAAAGCGGCCTTCAAGCGGATCAAGAAGGTGAACGGTTATCGGTGGGTCGTGATCAACCGCGAAGAACTCTTTGTGGCCAACTCCTTGTCCATCGGATCCAAGGCGGGAATCCTTGACGCCGAAGGCAAGGTTCTCAAGAACGCGGATGCCCCTCGCCGCAAGCTCTGAGAATCACAAACTCCTCTGAGAATCACAAACTCTGAGAATCATCAGCTATGAGTCTGCTGGTTTGAGCCTGTCAGGGATAACTTGCTTCCGGGCAGCTCCTCAGAGTTTGCGCATCACAGTAATGACCCGACCGTAGATCCTCACAATGGCCGGGTCGTACCACATGGGTGACATGTCCTTGTTGGCCGGGATCAACACAACCTGGCCGTGGCGCTCATCAAAGGTCTTGATCGTGGCCTCATCGCCGGGAAGTCCGGCAACCACCACTTCACCTTTGGTGGCTGTGTTCTGGGCACGAACGACTACGTAATCTCCGTCAAGGATGCCAGCCTCGTTCATGGAATCTCCCCGGACCCTAAGCATGTAGAGTTCGCCGTCGCGGCCGGTGAGATCCGAAGGCATCGGAAGCAGTTCCTCGAAGTGCTGTTCGGCGAGCACGCCGGTACCAGCGGCGACATCACCAATCAAGGGAATGTGGCGAGTGGGTCTCACATCGGCGGTGGCTCCCGATGGGCCCTCATAGCGAACCTGTATGGCACGAGGTTTAGCAGGGTCGCGCAGTAGGTAGCCAGCGTCCTTGAGATTGTCGAGATGCACTTTGACGGTGGCCGGGGATCTCAACCCGACGGCCCTACAGATGTCGCGAACCGAGGGCGGGTAACCGCGTTCACCTTGGTATTCAACAATGATGTCAAGGATCTCTCGCTGACGTGGTGTCAGGGTGTCGGCCATCGTGGATGTCTCCTGTTCTGGTCGGCGCAACAATGAGTCTCGAAAGTCAGATTCGCTGTTACCGACTGTTGATCCCCACATCGTGGATGACGTTGTGGATGTTGTTGTGGATCATGACTCGTGATCCTAGCGGAAGAATGCTTGACAACGAACACCCGTTCGATACACTATACAAACGATTGTTCGACGGACACCTGTTCGTGGGTCGGTCGTCGAAAATCAAAACAGGGAGATCAAGGCATCTGGATTCGAGATCTTCCAAGAATCCGGCGTCGTTTCAGCACGACTGTCATACCCGAAGGCCATCATTTGCGAACCGTGACCACACCGCGCACATCTCATCCACCGCCTAAGGGGTTGTTTCAACGTGTTTCGGTGCCGCACGCGGAGAACCGGCACTACTTCGCGCATCGATACTCAATGGGTCCAGAGGTTGCACTCCCGAGCCCGCCCCGTGGCGAAGTCGAGCATTCTAGTCGGCTCCCGGCCCGCCGACGTGAGCCATCAATCACCTATCTAAGGCGTCGATTCGTGGCACTTGCTATCTTGATGTTTCCGTTTGTTGTCTGGTGGTCGCTGACAGCGTCAGCAGGATCGGAGCGCGATCCGATCTTGCGCGACGTCGACGCCGTCGTGGTGCTGGTTGAACCGGGTGACACCCTGTGGGAGATTGCGCGGCGGTTGCGACCCGATGGTGATCATCGATCGTTGGTCCATCAGTTGTCCCGATCGGTTGGCGAGTCCGCGTTGAAGGTCGGTGATGAGATCCGGGTTCCCGCCGACCTCCTTGGATAGGTTCGTGCAGGTGTATCAGCGGATCAGGTATCTGGCGCAAAGCACGCCTTCGAATTCGAGCAGTCGATTGAGCTGCAGTTCGGTAGTCGCTCCGGATGGCTCCCCTGAGTTGATCCGCAGGCCCTTTCCACCTACCAGGTGGGGCGAAATGGTGACGCAGAGTTCGTCCACAAGCCCCGAAGCCACCATTTGGGCATTCCACGAAGGTCCCCCTTCACATAGCACGGTTCTAGCACCACGTTGGTATAGCGCATCGAGAACCATCGGCGGGGTGGGTCGATTTACCGGTAGTCGACACAGTTCGATGTTGTTGCCGAATCCATGAAGGTGAGCTTCGCTGGCCTGCGTACCGGTAATTATCAGTGGTCGCTCCTCGGCATTGAGGGCGCCATTCAACATGGGCAGGTCAGCATCGAAGTCCGCAAGGGTGGTAACGACCGCAAGACGCGGAGCTGGCGATCGATTCGTGGCGATACGCACACGCGACACCTCCGAAGTGGGCCGGGGAATTCCATAGCGTTCCGCTCTGGCGGTTCCGGCGGCTACCAGGATCCAGTCACAACTAGCCCGCACTGCACGGAACACCTCGGCATCTGCTGCGCCACCGAGCCCGGCACTGAGCCCATTGATTGTGCAGGACCCGTCAATGCTCGCCACCATGTTGATCAGCACGTACGGTCGGCTCGCCGGCATCGGTCTCTCATCATTGGGATACAGCACCAAGGGATCCACATCCACAACGGGACCGGGAAAGATCTGTCGCACGCGTACCGACGCTACCGATTGCTCTTTGCGGTCACCCCCGAGGTCCCGCACCGCCTGCGAGCGAAATTTGGTCGGTGAACCATTTCGGGTTGCACGGTTGCTCACAGCTTGCGAATTGATGATGCGGCGAGTAGATGATGTGGAAAGCACAAGACATTCTGCGTTTCAAGGGACTTCAAGTTCCCCAGACGCCCATCCCTGGATTCTGTGCAAAACCTGTGGATATCATCACCGGTAAAGCAGTCGACATTTCGGCGAATAGATTGGGCTGGCGGGCAACACCGAGTACCGGCACGACCAGCGGCATGGCATCATGACAAATCTAGGGATGGTCTGCAGCCATCGGAATCACCGAACCAAGTGCTTGATTTCACCGTCAGGAGCGTCTCAGTCTCCGGATCCCGCACAAGTCCGTCCCAGGGGCCGATCAGGCTCACTGCTGGCGGTCTCATTGTTTCGATTTGCCGACTTCGTTGGCCTGGGTAGGCTCCGAAGGGCGTGCCTGAGTAGACTCTGCGGGTCCTGTATGAGCAGCCACTGCCTTTCCGATCTGGCCACCGGATCCGCACACCGATCAATCCACCAACCGAGGCCCCCCTTGACCGCGGCTAGCTCAAGTTGAGCGAAGTCATGGTTCCGCCTTCCGACGGTGAGTTGACACATGGGCGAGGTCCTCATGTGCGTCGCCGCTCGCCGGGTCGTGTGACGCCGCCGAAACGCCGTCACAAGCCGCCGGTTGTGGGTGCGGCGCCTGGGGTGTGTAGGGATGTTCTCGTGCGTGATGATGGTGTCGGGTTGGCGGCGGCTGGTTCGCTGGTGTGGTTGTTCGGGAGTGAGGGTGATGATGATGTCTGCTAGGGGTTCGGCTGCTGGGCGGGTTGGTGGTGGTGTGGGTTTTGGTCGGTTTTTTTCTGTGGTGGGTGTTGATCCTTTTGATGGTGTTAGCTGGGAGGTTCGTGATGCTTGTTTGGTTGATTTTCGTGATGGTTCGGTGGTGTTTGAGCAGCCGGGTGTTGAGGTGCCTGCTGGTTGGTCGGTGAACGCTTCGAATATTTTGGCGTCGAAGTATTTTCGTGGGGTTTTGGGTACGCCGCAGCGGGAGTCGTCGTTGCGTGAGGTGGTTCGCCGTATTGTCACCACGGTTGTTGGTTGGGGTGTCCGTGACGGCTATTTTGTGGACGCCGTAGATGCTGCGACGTTTGGTGATGAGCTTACGCATCTTCTTATCAGTCAAAAAGCGGCGTTTAATTCTCCGGTTTGGTTCAATATCGGTGTAAAGGGGGTTCCGCAGCAGGCTTCGGCGTGTTTTATTCTTTCTGTTGATGATGACATGGACTCGATTCTTGGTTGGTACGCGCAGGAGGGCCGGATTTTCAAGGGTGGTTCTGGGGCTGGGGTGAACTTGTCTAAGATACGCGGCTCGCAGGAGCTGCTCGGCGGGGGTGGTGCTGCTAGTGGCCCGGTGAGTTTTATGCGTGGAGCTGACGCGTCCGCGGGTGCTATCAAAAGCGGCGGGAAGACTCGTCGGGCCGCGAAGATGGCTTTGTTGGATGTTGACCATCCCGATATCGAGGAGTTCATTTGGTGCAAAGCCCGCGAGGAACGAAAAGCGCGGGTTTTGGAAGCGGCGGGGTTTGATATGTCTCTTGACGGGGCCGATATTCATTCGGTGCAGTACCAAAACGCTAATAATTCTGTGCGTGTCACCGACGAGTTCATGCAGGCTGTTGTTGATGACAGCGACTGGGAGCTGAAGGCGCGTACCACCGGGAAGGTGTTGCGTACTGTTAAAGCGCGACAGGTTTTGCGTCAGATCGCTGAGGCTTCTTGGGAGTGCGCGGATCCGGGTGTGCAGTTCGACTCGACTATTAATAGTTGGCACACTGCAGCCGCCGCCGGGCCGATAACGGCGAGCAATCCGTGCAGCGAGTACGTCCATTTGGATGACTCTGCGTGCAATTTGGCGTCGTTGAACTTGATGAAGTTCTTGGGCCCCTCCGAGCACGACGGTGTGGACGCGTTCGATTGTGAGGGTTTCGCTCACGCTGTGCGGGTGGCTTTTACCGCTCAGGAGATTCTGGTCGGCAACGCCGATTATCCGACCGAGCGAATTGGTGAGACCACTCGGGCGTTTCGTCAGCTTGGTCTTGGCTACGCCAACCTCGGCGCGTTGTTGATGGCTGTTGGTTTGGCGTATGACTCTGATGAGGGGCGGGCGGTGGCGGCTTCGGTCACGGCTTTGATGACTGGGGAGGCGTATCGCACGTCTTGTGGTTTGGCTGAACAGATGGGCCCGTTCGCTGGTTTCGGTGAGAACCGTGACCATATGCTCGCAGTGCTTGAACGCCACCGGAGTGCTGTGGCGGATATCGACGAACAGCTCGCACCGTGCTCAATACTTGACGCTGCTCGGCGTGTGTGGGACGAAACCTGCGAACAAGCCGCGAAGGTCGGGGTGCGCAACTCCCAGGCGACGGTACTGGCCCCGACTGGCACTATCGGGCTGCTCATGGACTGCGACACGACCGGTATCGAACCTGATCTGGGTTTGGTGAAACACAAGAAGCTTGTCGGTGGGGGTTCCATGAGCCTCGTGAACCGCACGGTGCCGCGCGCGTTGTACCGTCTCGGCTACGACAACTCCGCCGTGGACGCGATCGTTGCTTACATCGCCGAACGCAACACTGTCATGGGCGCACCGGGTTTTGACCCCGGCCACCACGAAGTGTTCGCCTGCTCGTTGGGTGCAGATCCGATCCACTATCTCGGCCACGTCAACATGATGGCCGCTGTGCAACCCTTCATATCAGGTGCGATCTCCAAAACCGTGAACCTGCCCGCCGACACCAGCGTCGACGAAATCGAAAAGTTACTGATCAAATCTTGGCGTCTCGGGCTGAAATCAGTCGCGTTGTATCGCGACAACTCCAAAGTCGCGCAACCACTCACCGCCGAACACAACACCAACAACACAGACACCGATAACAGCGCAGCCAACAACAACGCAGACTCCGCTGAAACGTCGCGGACACACACGCAGCCCGAACCCGCCGCCAACGCTGCTGGTGGCGCTGCTGCTGCTTTACCAGTACGCGAGCGTCTAACGCGTACCCGCACATCACACACATTCGAGTTTCGAGTAGCCGACTGCAAAGGATTCGTAACCGTCGGTGAATACGCCGACGGACGCCCCGGCGAAATCTTCGTACGCGTATCCAAACAGGGATCAACCCTCGCAGGCATCATGGACGCCTTCGCCATATCGCTAAGCCACGGCCTCCAATACGGCGTACCGCTCAAAGCCTACATCGAAACATTCGTCGGGATGCGCTTCGAACCAGCCGGAATCACCGACGACCCCGACATACGCATCGCTACCAGCCTAATGGACTACCTGTTCCGCAAACTCGCCGTCATGTACCTCAACTACAACGAACGAGCCGTGCTGGGCATCATGACCACCAACGAACGAACCGAACCAACACTGCCCGGCGTAGAAGAACACGTCACCAAAACAAGCCAGGGAACACAAATCCCGCCCGATCCGCCCTCAACCAAACACACCACCCAACCAAGAGAAACAACCACACAACCATCCAATAGCATCAACACCGGACAAGGAGTCTCCGACGCGCCGTTTTGCATGACCTGCGGAATTCCGATGCGTCGAGCAGGAACATGCTTCGTGTGCTTTGCCTGCGGATCCACCAACGGCTGCAGCTAACCCAACAGCACAGCCAGCCCTTTGATCAATCAGCTGGTGTGATGTGTGCTCGGCTAACCCAACAGCGCAGCTTGCCTTTGATCAATCAGCTATTGCCTTGGTTGAGCGCCTGAAAGATCAGCATCATCGGGTGCTCGGAGTTCACACCACCCGCGGCTAGGTGCATTGAACAACCCGGATTGGCTGACGCCACGACGTCAGGGGCCACATCTGTGACGTTCTGGATCTTGCGCGCTCTGATATCGCCAGCCAGTGCGGGCTGCAAGACCGAGTATGCGCCGCCCGCGCCGCAGCACAGACCGTCGTCGTTGAGCTCGACGATTTCGCGGACGAACGGCGCAAGCACCATCCGGGTTGCTTCGTGAGCCCTTTGCACATGGCGAAGATGGCAAGGGTCCTGAACCGCCACACGCACATCCAACGGCTCCACCTTTGCAAAGAGGTCCATACGATCGGCGAGCCACTCGTGTACGTCAAACACACGGGCCGAAAACGCTTCGGAAGCATCGGTGCCGAGCAAGCGACCGTAGTCCTTCATCGTGGCCCCGCAACCAGCGGAGTTCACCAAGATGGGCCTCGTGTCATGGCCCAGCTCGGTGATCGTGCGGGCCGCATGTGCCTTGAATCCGGTGGTAGCGCCAGCGTGATGATGCAAAGCCCCACAGCAGGGCACCCGGTCGCCGGTCGGCGTGACACCAAAGCCCGCCGCCTCCAGCACACGACTGGTGGCGTGATGGACCTCACGTTGCCAAGCGTCCATCACACAGCCGGTGAAGAGGTACACGTCGCCGCCCGAAACGCGATGCCGTCGGCGACGTAGAGGTAATCGGCGCGCTATGGAGAAACGTCGGGGAACGACACCGATCCGGGCAGCGACCGCTGCAAGCGTCGATATCGCTCTCAGCAGTCGTGGCCTGCCCAGGGTCCACAACATGGTCCGTTCGATCCAATGGCGGCGGCGTCGCCGGAGAGTCGGCGGTTGCTTCGCGAGCGCCTCTTTTGTCCCTTCAATGAGGCGCCCGTAAGGAACTGAGCTGGGGCACGCAGGCTCACAGCCTCGGCACTGCACGCAGGTGTCGAAGGAGTCCACGACCTGCTTGGTTGGTGGGGCACCATCAAATTGAACGGCTCGCATCAAAGCGATGCGGCCCCGTGGCGACATCGTCTCGTCGCCAGTCACTCGATAGGTGGGGCAGTGTGGCAGGCAGAGTCCGCATTGCACGCACGTGTCAAGATCCGCCCGGTCAAGACCCAGGTCCATGTCAATAACCCACCCTTCGTCCCGGGTTCAGCCGGCCGGTCGGATCAAAGATCGCCTTCAGTCTTTGGGTGATCACCCGTGCTGCCGGGTCGAAAGGTCGCTGTGGTTGGACAGTATCAGCCAATACCGTACCGACCCCGATTATTGCTACGAACCCGCCAATTGCATCGCGGTCAAGCATCGCAACCTCTGCCGGGGTCAAAGACCAGCGGTATGGCGGCAGGGGAGGGGGGCCGTCCACTTCCGCGAAGTTGCCGAGATTGTTTAGCTCGCTCGTTTCATGACCGACATCAACGGTGTGGCCTTCGAGGTGCACCCAGGTGCTTTGGCCGTTCCACAGCACCGCGCTCGGACGCAGCAGTGCGTCTCGCACCACCATCGGGTTTGCGTCGTTGGACCGGAGCCAAAGCGAGGTCGGGGGTATTGGGTTGGTGCGTAGCACTACTTCGGCGATGAGGCCAAGCGTTCCAAGCGAACCCGTCATCAGTTTCGGAAGGTTGAAACCCGAGACGTTCTTTACGACTGGCCCTCCGGCTGTGATCAGCTTCTGGTCGGCCGACACGTAGCGAACCTGTAGGACAGCGTCTCGCACGCGCCCTCTTGAAAGCACGTTGAGATCGTTCTCGGCTACTGAGACGGCACCACCCACGGTGCCGCCCCGCTCGGGTAAGGCCGAACGCTGGCCCGAATCCGCTAACTCGTCGTGAAGGTCCGCCACCGTGGTGCCAGCTCGCACTGTCACCGTCATCTCCGAGGGCTGGTATTGCACGACCCCTGCAGGGGCCGTGATGTGTCGCACCGACAGGTGTGGCTGTCCGCCGACATGTTGGCGGGTACCACCGCCACGCACCGCAACGGGTTCTTCGAGACCGACCTCTTCGACGAAGTCCGCCAATACAGGGTCCTGTGTCTTGAGAGTGCTCATCCCCACACCCCCGTGGGCACCGATCGCAGCGCGGCAATGTCGGCGCAGGAATGACCCATCGGCAGCACCTTGCCGGGATTGGCTCTACAAGAGGGATCAAAGGACTGCCTCAGCCGGTTCTGGTGATCGAGATCGTCGTCACTGAAGAGCTCGCCCATGAAATCCCTCTTTTCCACACCAATGCCGTGCTCGCCACTGAGCACGCCGCCAGCATCAAGGGAGGCCTGCAGGATCTCAGCACCCGCAGCATGCACACGCTGCAACGCCGAGTCCTCACGGGCGTCAAACAACAGCAACGGATGCAAGTTGCCATCACCGGCGTGAAACACATTCATGACCATCACGTCATGTCGCTCGGCGATCTCATAGACCTGTTCAATCACGGCCGCCAGAGCTGATCGAGGAACCACCGTATCGTGCAGGTAGTAGTTCGGAGCGATCCGGGCGACGGCACCGAACGCTGACTTGCGACCCTTCCACAATAAGTCACGCTCGGTTTCGGATCTGGCCGGGCGCACGTCGGTGGCGTAGTTCGCTCGGCCGATATCGCAGATGCGTCCGATATCAATGTCGACACCGCCAGCAAGGCCCTCAACCTCCGCGAGCAGTACGGCCTCGGCGTCGGTGGGATATCCGGCCTGCACGTAGTCTTCGACAGCCACCGTGATACGGCGATCCATCATCTCTAATGCCGCGGGGACGATTCCGGCCGCGATGACGTCCGACACCGTCTGAGCGGCGTCACGCATCTCCGCGAATGACAACAACAAGGTGCGCACTCGTGGAGGGTTCGGGGTGATCCGAACGGCAATCTGTGTGGCGATCCCCAGAGTCCCTTCACTGCCGACGAACGCGCCTCGAAGGTCGTAGCCAGCGGGCTCTGCGTCAATACCGCCGAGGTTGGCGACGGACCCGTCGGTGAGCACAACTTCGATTGCGGCGACGTGGGCGTCGGTGATGCCGTATGCGAGGCAGTGCGGCCCGCCTGAGTTGTTGGCTACGTTGCCTCCGAGCGTGCACACCTGCTGACTCGACGGATCCGGGGCGAAATGAAAGCCTTGCGGCCGAAGGCGATTGGTCAGATCCAGGTTGACGACGCCCGGCTCGACCCAGGCGATCCGGTTGTCAATGTCGATTTCGCGTATCCGGTTCATCTTCCCGGTTGAAACCACAATTGGAGCACCCAGCGGGATCGCCGCACCAGCGAGGCCGGTACCGGCACCGCGGGGAACTACACCGCGTCCATGACGTTCGGCGATCCTCATGATGGCCTGTACCTCGGTGGTGGAGACAGGAAAGCACACGGGTCCGGCGACCCCTCCGGTGAACACCGACGCGTCATGCGCCATCAGGGTGCGCTGGGCACCGTCGTGTCGGACCCTGTCCGCACACAGAGCTGCCTGTAGTTCCGCCACCAGCGGATCGGAGACGAAAGCCTCGCGGCGGCGCCCGAATCCGGGGATCTTCACATCAACGAATGTACTCGATCGTCTCGGGCCCGATGTCGGCGATGCTGGTCAACCCGCACAGAGCCATCGACAGTTCCAGTTCTGAGCGCAGGAACCCGAAGGCTGTCTCGACACCTGCGGGACCTGCCGCACCGAGTCCGTAGAAACCGGCTCGCCCGCCCATAGTGGTGGTGGCTCCCAGGGCCAACGCCTTGATGATGTCTGACCCTCTTCGTACGCCGCCGTCGAGGATCAGCTCGGTGTCGCCTTGCAGTGCTTCGGCCACTCGCGGCAGCAGCCTTATCGGCGCTGGCGAGCCTTCGAGTTGGCGGCCGCCGTGGTTGGATAAGGCCACAGCGTCGATCCCGAGCTCGGCGGCTATCCGGGCGTCGTCGGTGCACTGAATGCCTTTGATGACGATCGGTCCTTTCCAGATCTCTCGAAACCAAGCGATGTCGTCCCAGTTCAACGACGAGTCGAGTTGGGCCGCCACGAAACGGGCGAGGTCAACGGCTTCGGTGCCCGCCGCGGAGGAGTAGGAGGTGTCGGCACCGGCTTCGCTGCGTTTGTGGCGGGTGGTTAGGTTGGCGAATACGATCGGCCCGCCTCGCAGGAAATCCACAGTCCAACTGGGTCGGCGGACCGTATCGAAGATCGTGTCCAAGCCGATTTTGGGAGGCAGTGTGAAACCTCGGCGGATGTCGCGCTCACGCCGACCGAGCCGAGCGAGGTCAACGGTGATACAGATCGCCTCGTAGCCAGCGGCCGCTGAGCGTTCGAGCAGTTCGCGCACCAGTCCGCGATCCTTCCAGACATAGACCTGGAACCATTTTGAGGCATGGTTGACCTGCGCCACCTCTTCGATGGAGCGTGTGCCCATGGTCGATAGGCAATAAGGGATCCCGGTCCGTTCGGATGCCTGGGCGACGGCGAGTTCGCCTTGGGAGTGGGCGATCCTGGTGAAGCCAGTAGGGGCCACGACGAAGGGAAACGAAATTGGTTTGCCGAGCAGCGTTGTAGAGGTATCGATCAGCGACACGTCGCGCAGCACCCGTGGTACGAATTCGTAGTCGGCGAAACCGGCGATGCTGCGGCGAAGGGTGACCTCGTCCTCAGCGGCACCGTCGATGTAGTCGAACACGGCACCGGGCAGTCGTCGTTGAGCGAGGCTTCGGAGGTCTGCGATGTTGGCGCATCGCGCTAAGCGTCGGGTAGTGCGACCGAACCGGAACCGCCGGAGCCGCAGTGCGGAGCGAAGCGCCTTGATCACGGGGCAAAGGTCATTCGACGCCGACCTGGCTGGCGTGCGTCACAAGGCACCGCAGTGCAGATCGCCAAGCTCTGGCGGCGGTCGATACCTGAGGGCACGTCGGTGGTCTTGGGTTCGGTTCAGCTCTCGGTCAGCCTGCGTTTGTGACGCAGGTAGTTCTTGACCATCTCGTTCATGCGTTCGGGGTTGTATATGTCTTCTTCGTAGCTCCACAACCCATCGCCTGCATAGTGCAGGATCGAGATGTTCGGCTCTTCAAAGACCGTCCCGTCACCGGGATCCGCAAAGCGGTTCTGAATCTTGAAGATCACCCATCCGCGTTCTTCGTCGATGACATGCCACTGCACCGGAAACGACGTCATCTCCGAGTTTGGCCAGGCATCCATCGTTGACTGGATCCACTGGTAGATCGCCTCACGGCCACTGAACTCCCCGAAATGATGTTCGAAGTAGCTGGCGTCGGTGGTGAACTGGTCGGTCCAGCCGCGCCAGTCGCCGGTTTGTGCCGCCACACGAGCGCGTTCTTGAAACGCCTCGAACTCGGTTTCCAGCTCGGTTCGACTCCAGTTACCCATGGGCGCTCCCTCATCGCTCGATTGCCGCTAGGAGTTTGGCACAGTGATCCGATTCGGCCGAAACATGCCCGCCAGAATCATGCCCGCCACAAATGTTGCTGCCAAAGCGAATCGGCTGTGTTGTGACTTCCATGGTGCGCCATGGGTTGCGCGGCACGGTTGTACCTCAGGTTTGGTTGTGGGGACAGTGAACACTCAATCGGTTTGGTGGTTCGAGCTGGCACGCTTGTACCTGAGGTTTGGTTGTGGGGACAGTGGACACTCAATGGTTTGGTGGTTCGAATCTGGCACGGTTGTACCTGAGGTTTGGTTGTGGGGACAGTGAAGACTCAATCGGTTTGGTGGTTCGAGCTGGCACGGTTGTACCTGAGGTTTGGTTGTGGGGACAGTGAAGACTCAAGGGTTTGGTGGTTCGAGCTGGCACGCTTGCAGCTCAGGTTTGGTTGTGGTCACACGGTGGTGGGTGCCATGGGCTGCTGTTCAGTGCTATCTGTGCTCTTAGCCCCCCACCGGGGGGACACCGAAAATCGATCGCATCGCTTTCTCGGTATGTCCTGGGATTGGTGACGCCATACCGTTCCGAAGTCGTCGTCGGCGTTTAGTTACACCTCCGTGTTGTGTCAACGGGGTGTAGGCAAGGTTGGGTGGTGGTTTGTTCCCTTATTGTGGGTCTGTGACGAGCCTCGCGCTCGGGGTCGCTCAGTCGTTGCGGTGGTCTGACCCAGGTCTTCGTTGTGTGATGGGGAGGTGTTCGGTGTGGTTTGGTTGTTGCGGTGGTCTGACCCTGGTCTTCGTTGTGTGATGGGGAGGTGTTCGGTGTGGTTTGGTTGTTGCGGTGGTCTGGCCCTGGTCTTCGTTGTGTGATGGGGAGGTGTTCGGTGTGGTTTGGTTGTTGCGGTGGTCTGACCCTGGTCTTCGTTGTGTGACGGGGAGCCTTTCGGTGTGCTCAGTCGTCGCGGCGGTCGGTCAACTGCAATTTGAGGTGGTGACTCAGATCACCCAAGAGGTCTGCGTAGTAGCGGCGTTCGGTGAACTGCCAGCCCTCGGGGCTGCAACTAAACCGGTCGTTGTAGCGACCCGCGATTATGACTTGTAGCGGGAGCTCGTCGGTTGCCTGTAAGACGGTATACATTGAGCGAGCTGAGGCATCCTCACCGTTGATTTCGATGATCGGGTTGGTGATGACGTGCTTGGTCCGCAATGTCGAGTCTCGATACACGGTCACCCCGCCCGCGAAGAATCCACGGATCTCCTCTGATCCGTGGGCCAGCACCGTTCCGCTTTCTCCGTCGTAAAGGGTGCAGGCCGCCAACAGCTCGCCCAAAGACACAAAGTCGGCCGCGTCAAGCAGTTCACCATACCGATACAGCAGATTCGTGATAGCGGTTACGTCATCCATGTCGGCGGACCCTACCCTCGACGCAATGCAGCGTGTGCGTGGAGCTGTCGAATGGATTTGGGCGTTGTCCAAGGCAATCGCAGCGGAGTGGTCCGAGGACCGAATCGGGGGAATGTCGGCTGAGATCGCCTTCTTCGCGCTGCTCGGTTTCTTCCCGTCGTTGATTGTGCTGACCTCCGCGCTCGGCTCCGCCGATGCCTTCTTCGGGGAGAACAATGCTGCGGAGATTGAGGCTTGGCTGGTTCGTCAGATGAACAACACATTCGGCGAGGACAACACTCTTGAATCCACAGTCGGCGATCTCTTTGGCGACACCAACGCGGGCGTCATCACCGTCGGCCTGGTCCTCGCCGTTTACGCCGCTTCAAGAGGTTTCGTCGCCGTCGTCCGAGCCTTGGACCGAGCCTATGACCGCGATGTCAACCGGAACTGGTTGTCTACCCGGCTTGTGGGTTTCGCGATAACCGTCCTGACCGTGGTCGTGGCTACGCTCGTGCTGACCTTGGTAGTGGTCGGACCGCGAATCTTTGGCGCAGACGAACTCGCCGAGAAACTCCGTCTTGCCTGGTTAACGGTCGCATGGACATGGTTTCGTTGGCCGGTCGTCTACTTAGTGTTGGTGCTATGGGCCACGATCGTTTACCACGTGGCACCCAACCATCACTCTCCCATCCGTTACGACGCTCCTGGTGCCGTCCTGGCGGCACTTTGGTGGACTGCGGTATCGCTGGGTTTCGGTCAGTACCTTGAGGTTGCCTCTTCGGGTGCCAATGCAGTGTTCGGTCTGCTCGGAGGTGCGCTGAGCCTGCTGTTTTGGCTGTATCTGATGTCAATGGGCCTGTTATTCGGAGCGGTGATCAACTCGATTATCGCCAAGAGGTTGGGTTTGGACATCGAGGCGAGGCCGAGTTTGTACAAGAGACTGCGGATTCGGTGGCGATGACAGGCTGGAGGGTGTCTAATGCCACGGTTCGGAATCGTGGTGGTTCAAGCGTGGTATTCCGGTTCGTTGTCCACACTACAATCCTTCACTATTCCAGCGTCATCGACTATTCCAGCAACCGGCAACGGCAAGCAAACATACAAACCCGGCACAATCTCGCAACAGATCACAATCCGAACAACCACACAACCAATCATGAACACCAAGACCGCAACCGACAACTCAACACAATCGTGGCGCACGATGGCCTATCCAGTCCCTGCTAACAACTATCTTGTTGGCTGGGCGCTTTGATGACTGCGTACCGAGCACCGCTCGATGAGATCCGATTCTCATTGCGCCACGTCGCCGACATAGCCTCTCTAGCAGAACTTGATACTTACTCTCACGCCGACCCCGAACTTGTTGACAGCATGCTCGCCGAGGCGGCGCGGTTCTTTGAGGAGGTTGTGGCACCCACCAACCGTGACGGCGACCTCATAGGAGCGGTGCGCAATGCCGACGGCTCGGTCACCAGCGCACCCGGACACGCTAAGGCATACACGCGCATGGTCGAGTCCGGCTGGAACTCCGTCGGCTTTCCGGCTGAGTATGGCGGTGGCGGCCTGCCGTGGCTGCTCGCCATCGCGATTCAAGAGATGCTCACCTCGGCGAATATGGCCCTTTCGATCTGCCCGTTGCTCACCCAGGGCACCGTAGAAGCGCTGCTCAAACATGGCACAGAACAGCAAAAGGAGACCTATCTCCCCAAGCTCGTCACAGGTGAATGGGCTGGCACCATGAACCTCAGCGAACCCCACGCAGGCTCCGATGTGGGAGCGCTGACCACCCGTGCAGAACCAGCCCCGGATGGAACCTGGCGCATCTTCGGTCAGAAGATCTTCATCAGCTACGGCGAGCACGACATGGTTGACAACATCATCCATCTGGTGTTGGCAAGAACCCCGAACTCGCCGCCCGGTACAAGAGGTATCAGTCTATTTGTTGTGCCCAAGTTCTTGGTGAACGACGATGGTTCGCTCGGTGACCGTAACGACGTCACCTGCGTGTCGATTGAGCACAAGCTCGGGATCCATGCCAGCCCGACCTGTGTGCTGGCATTCGGTGAGACTGGCGGCTCGGTCGGCTACATGCTCGGTGCCGAGCATCGGGGCATGCGGACCATGTTCACCATGATGAACGTGGCTCGCTTGTCGGTTGGTCTTGAGGGTGTCGCCCTTGCCGAGCGGGCGTATCAACAAGCACTCGCCCACGCCCACGAACGACGTCAGGGCCGTGCCGTCGGAGCATCAGCGGCTGAGAGTTCGCCGATCGTTGATCACCCTGATGTGCAACGGATGCTCATTGACATGGCTGCGTGTATTGCCGCGGCGCGGGGATTGTGCTATCGCACCGCCGAGGCTATTGATCTCGCAGCCGCTTCCCCGGACGAAACGACTCGCCGGTTCGCCACCGAACGCGTAGCCCTGCTCACTCCGCTTGCGAAGGCGTGGCCGACTGATCTGGGTGTGGAACTCACAAGCGTGGGTCTGCAGATACACGGCGGCATGGGATTCGTTGAGGAAACCGGAGCAGCGCAACATTTTCGCGATTCGCGGATCGCGCCTATCTATGAGGGCACCAATGGAATTCAGGCCCTTGATCTTGTTGAGCGCAAGATCCCCATGAGGACTGGCGCGGTGTTGCACGGTCATCTCAACGAGGTTTCCGAGACAATCCGTTCCCTTGAAAGCCAAGACGACCTTGAAGTAGTTGCCGAACAACTACGCGCCGCGCATGCAGCCACCGTCACCGCCGCAGACCTGTTGTTGGACCGATCCTTGCGCGATCCGGTCTCGGTGCAGGCAGCCGCAGTGCCCTTTCTTGAGATGTTGGCCATAACGACCGGTGGACAGATCCTGGCCGATGGTGCCTTGTCGGTAAGAAGGGCGGGACTGTCCCAAAGTGTCTGCGAGCAACGGGCGCTGTTGGCACGGTTCTTCGCAACTCATCGCTTAAGCGAGGTGCCCGCGGGTTTGGTGAGGGTCACAGCGGGTGCAGCGGACCTCAGCGCAGCCCGCGCCAGCGTACTGGCCCGATGATGTTTGGTTCTGAACCGATACTGTTAGCAGCGATTTGCCCGAACGGTGGTGACGGATCGCTCAACGCATGGTTGTAGGGTTCTTGCGTGCATCCAGGTGGGGTTCTCTGAGCTTGTGATGGCAGTTTCGGTCGCGTCGATTCCGAGTCCGTCGGTCAATGTCATTGAGATCGGGCCGTTCGCTTTGCGGGCTTACGGCCTATTGATCGCTCTGGGTGTTCTGGCGGCCGTGTGGATCGCTCGGCGCCGTTGGGCCTTGAGAGGTGGCAACCCTGACGATGTCTCCCGTGTGGCCGTGGTGGCCGTTCCAGCAGGCTTGATCGGGAGCCGTATCTACCATGTTCTCACCGACTGGCGATTCGACGAGGGTTGGGCCGAACCGTTCAAGATCTGGGAAGGCGGTCTCGGCATCCCCGGAGGTATGGCGGCTGGACTCCTCGTAGGGATCTGGGTCGTGAACCGCAATGGCTGGGATCGGGGAGCGTTCGTGGATTGCGTGGTTCCCGGGCTTGCGTTGGCCCAGGCAATTGGTCGCTGGGGCAACTGGTTCAACCAGGAACTGTTCGGCCGACCATCGGATCTGCCATGGGCTTTGGAGATTGACGCCGACCACACCCCGGCTGCTTACCCTGACTCAACGACGTTTCACCCCACGTTTCTCTACGAATCGCTTTGGAATTTTGCGCTCACCATTGCACTGATCCGTATCGATCAATCGGGCCTGGTTCGCAAAGGTAGCCTCGTTGCCGTATACGTTGTGGGTTACCTAACTGGTCGACTTTGGATCGAAGCGATACGGATCGATAAGGCGACCGAAATCCTCGGTGTTCGCATCAACATCTGGATGAGCCTTACCGGGATCGTAATCGGAGGCGGATGGTTGGTGTGGCGTGGACTTCGGCCTGTGCAGGTCAGCGTAACCGACGACTCTCACGAGCGATCAGCACCGGCCCGGCAACCTGATAACAAGATTACGTGAGTCGCGAACTCCGCGACGGCCGAACCGATTTCGAGATCGCTGTTAAGGGAGTGCTTGAGGACGTCGGGCCGGGTGACATCGTTACCTATGGTGAAGTTGCGGACGAGGCCGGTTATCCGGGAGCGGCCCGTGCCGTCGGGTCGGTTCTGCGCCGATGCGGTGAGTCTCTCCCATGGTGGCGTGTGATATCTCAATCGGGACGACTGCTCACAGGCCACGAACAGATCCAGGCGCACCGGTTACGGCAAGAAGGTATTGAAGTGCGCGGCTCAAGGGTTGTTCACACGCCCTGTGAGTAGACAGTACTGCAGCTAGTTGCTGCTCGGTGTGGAATCTGTATGGCGTGTGTCTACGCCTGCTATCGGCCGCAATTCGTCGGAGTGGTGCCCGGGCTTGGAATCCGTATGGCATCTGTCTACGCCAGCCATAGAGTTGGTTTAGTCTATAGATGTCGTTCGGTAGCCTGAGTCGGTAGCGACCTGGAGTCTGCAGCCCCGTCTTAGCCGGATCAAGTTCCGTGTTCCGGCCGGATCAAGTTTCCTGGTCATTGGTTTGTTGTTGTAATTTGTTGTTGTCAGGAGAGTGTCTGGAATAACAGCTGTTCGTGATGATGTTAACAGATCCTGATCTAAGACAAGGATTGCGAGATGTGGGCCATGCTGATTTGGTGCTTAGGGAGGCTTCTTTGGATTGCGGTTTTGTCTATTTGACTCGATCATGATTAACAATGCCGCACAGTATTGCCGCACAAGTTTGGAGTGTAATAATATCAATAGCTCAATAGTATTGAAGAGTAGCAGCTTTGAAAGATGCACAGTTAGAACTGCACAGTATAGAAAATAGTATATTGAAACGTAGTAGTGTCGAAGTAAGCACGATCACACTTGTAGTTTCCAGGCGTCGGCCCACAGACGGCTACCTGTCCAATCAACCCTAAGCCAACACGCGAGAGGCAATAGCAAGTCTCTACTTGATCGCACAGCGCGATGTCATATTGGACTACGTCGGGGGCATCACAAACAGGCGATGGTAGTATTATCACGGCAGTCACAACAGAGCCAGCCAGAACTGATCAAGAAATTACATTGACCACTACCCTTCAGTCCTTCGCGCACTTGGGATTATCCGACAAGATCATCGTCGCTTTGTCCCACAGGGGAATCACCGACCCATTCCCCGTTCAGTCACTAACCATTCCCGACGCTCTCGCTGGCCGGGATGTGTGCGGTAGAGCCGAGACCGGATCCGGCAAGACGCTGGCTTTCGGGCTACCGGTGTTGCAGCGCATTGCGCAGGCACGGCCCAAACTGCCCACGGGACTCGTCCTCGTCCCCACCCGTGAACTTGCCTCACAGGTATGTGCTGAACTTCACCCTGTAGCCAAGGCAGTCGGACGACGTACGCTCGCCGTGTACGGCGGAGCACACATGGAGCGTCAGATTCGGATACTGGCCGAAGGCGTGGACTTGGTGGTGGCCACACCTGGTCGGATGATCGACCTCATTGAGCGCGAGGCCGTATCCGTGTCAAATGTGCAACATGTTGTGCTTGACGAAGCTGACCGAATGGCTGATATGGGGTTCCTGCCGCAGGTCGAGTGGATCCTTCGCAACGTCGAAAACGAACATCAGACGTTGCTGTTCAGCGCGACCCTTGACGGCGTCGTCGATTCTCTGATTCACCGCTATCAGAGTGATCCGTGCATGCATGACGTAGTCGGAACACAAGTCTTGATCGAGGCGATGACCCACCGCTTCGTCGCCGTTCATCACATGGACAAACCCAAGGTAGCGGGTGCGATTGCCGCGTTGGCGGACCGCACCTTGATGTTCACCCGAACCAAGGCGATGGCCGACCGACTAGCTCGCGAGCTAGTCACCTTGGGTGTTGACGCCGCGCCAATCCACGGAGACCTGCGCCAGTCAAGCCGAGAGAAATCCCTACGGAACTTCGGGCAGGGCCAGCTGCATGTATTGGTGGCCACCGACGTCGCCGCACGAGGAATACACGTTGATGATGTTGATGTGGTGGTGCAATACGACCCACCCGGTGATCCAAAGACATATCTGCATCGCGCTGGGCGCACCGCACGCGCCGGAGAGACCGGATTAGTGGTCACGCTTTCTCTTTGGGACCAGGAACTTGAGATCAAGCGACTTCAGAAACGGTTGGATATGCAGATTCCGATCGTGGAAATGTTCTCCAACGATGCCCGACTCGGGCGTCTCGCCCATTGGGATCCGAACTCTGGGTAAACCTTCACGATTCAGGGCTAGTGGAATGAGACGTTGCTTGCGCGCCGATACCGTGATGTGCGCGCCGATACCGTGATGAAGGTGTGGTGGGTGTTGGTTGATGAGGGCTGCGTTGAGTCGGTCTTGTGCGGGGTGTCATAAGGCGGCCCTGCTGTCTGATCTACCCGGATCATCCCTCACCGACGAGACCCGGCCAAATGCTCCTAGGCAACACAAGCGCTCCTAGGCAATATCGGTTCCTTTGTAATCGCATTCTCAGTCGCCACACAGCGTGTCCAGACGGTCACACACCGGTGTTGAGTTCCTTCGTCGTGCTACACTACCCCCAACATTCAGAGCGGGAAGACCGACGTATCCGAAGCACGGAAGTACCCAAGGTACCCAAGTGTCACGGCACCGAGGTCGGCCCCGGCAACCTGGGACGGACACCCAAGGTGCCCACTCATCTCGGTGAGGATGCGGCTCAGACTCCGGTCGACGCAACAAACTGTCCGATGGCTCCGCCATCGAATTCCGAGGGGCCGGGAACATCCCAGCGGAGCAAACCCATGACCGACCGGCCTGAACACCTCCGTTACGATCCGTACAGCCGCTATCCCGGCGACCTGCCAGCCTCGGGTGCCTGGATGCCCGGCGATCCCGTCGGTCGGCGTAGGTTCGTGAACATAACCAACGGTCGTCCGTTTGTGTTGGAGGGCGGTGCAGTATTGGATGAAGTCGTCGTTGCCTATGAGTCGTGGGGGTCGCTTCACTCCGACGCAGACAACGCAGTGCTTGTGTGTCACGCTCTCACCGGGGACTCTCATGCCGCGGGAGGCATCGAACCCGGCCATGTAAGCGAGGGATGGTGGGACGGCCTAATCGGGCCGGGAAAGGCCATGGACACCAACCGCTACTTCGTGGTCTGCGCCAACGTCCTGGGCGGCTGCCAAGGCTCCACAGGCCCGGCGAGCATCAATCCCCGAACGGGCAAGGTTTACGGTCCCACGTTTCCACAGGTGACCATCCGCGACATCGTGCGGACCCAGCGACTACTGGCCGATCGATTGAAAATTGAACGCTGGCTTGCCGTGGTCGGTGGTTCGATGGGCGGCATGCAAGCACTGGAATGGGGCGCTATCTACCCGCGGCGGGTCAAGGCCCTGGCCCCGATCGCTACGGTTGCTTCCGCAAGCGCCATGCAGATTGCCTTGAGTGCTGTGGAACGTCTCGCGATCGTCAACGATCCCGAATACTGCGGTGGCTGGTACCACGACCAGCCCAATGGTAAAGGCCCGTGGCGAGGGCTGGCGCTAGCCCGGGAGATCTCCCAGATCACCTACCGAACGACCAACATTTTTGACAGTCGATTCGGACGTGACCTCCACGACCCTCACCGTGAGTTTGAGCAATGGGCTCGTTTCGAGATCGAGAGCTACCTGGATCACCATGGTCAGAAGCTCGTACGACGATTTGATGCGAACTCATTCTTGGTGTTGAGCAAAGCAATGGATCTTCATGACATCGGCAGGGGCCGAGGCGGACCGCCGGAGGCGCTGGGCCGGTTGACTCATCGGGTTCTCACGGCTTCGATCACCTCCGACATACTCTACCCGCCCTACCAGCAGGCAGAAATACACGATCTGATCGTTAAGGGTGGAGGGCGTTGCGAACACCACATCATCGACAGCCTTCAGGGCCATGATGGTTTTCTCATCGAAAACACGTTCTTGGATCCGCTAATCCGATCCCTGCTGACCCGAGCGGCCGACGAATGACCGACGACACAAACCGCCACATCCACACCCGGGCGATCCGGGCTGGTCGCAACAATAATGACACAGCGCTCGCTCCGGTGCTGTGGGCCAGCAGCACGTTCGTAACCGCAGGTGTTGACGAGGCGCAGTTGCTGGCAACCAATCCCACCGCGCCGAAGTACTACGGTCGCAACGCCAATCCAACGGTCGCTGATTTCGAAGACGCCATTGCGTCGCTCGAAGGGGCCGAATCGGCACGCGCATTTGCTTCCGGGATGGGAGCTGTCAGCGCCGTGGTTTTGGGCCTGTGCTCCGCCGGAGACCACGTCGTCACCCAGCAACAGCTCTACTCCCACACGCAGCTTCTTTTTCAGACTGTGTGTCCCCGATTCGGTATCGATGTCACGTTTGTGGACAGCACGCAGCCGGGTGCAATTTCCGAGGCTGTGATTCCGGGGAAGACAACGCTCGTGTTTGTCGAAAGCCCCGCAAATCCGAAGCTGTCGCTGGTCGACCTGTCCGAGATCGGTGCGATCGCCGGGCCTGTTACCGCCGTTGACTCCACATTCGCAACGCCGCTGGGGCAGCGACCGCTCACATACGGCGTCGATTTGGTGGTTCATTCGGCCACCAAGGCAATCGCCGGTCACAACGATGCAATCCTTGGTGTAGTGGCTGGCGCCGAGGAACTGATCGCCTGGGTTCGCGGCTTCGCCATCTTGCAGGGTGCCAACGCTTCTCCATTTGATGCGTTGAACGGGTTGCGCGGCTTGCGTACCCTTCCGGTTCGACTGCAACGCCAAACCGAGACTGCCAGTGTGCTCGCCAGGATGATCAAGGACCATCCTGCGGTCGAGGCCGTTTTCTATCCGGGGTTGAGATCGCATCCTCAACACGAACTCGCACAAAGCCAACTAGAGATCACCGGCGGTTTGCTCACTTTCGATTTGGGCGGAGGTCGCCGAGCAGGAACCTGCTTCGTTGAAGCCTTGGAAATCGTGCAGATGGCGACTTCCTTGGGCGGTCCCGAAAGCCTCGTCACCCATCCGGCATCTACCACCCATGTCGGGCTCTTGCCCGATGAGTTGGCGGCGGCGGGGATCACCGAAGGCACCGTTCGTCTGTCATGTGGGCTTGAACATGTGGACGATCTTCTTGGCGATATCAAAGGCGCGTTGGATATGTGCTCCACTGAAGGGTGGTGATGCGGGATATGGCTGGATATATGGTGATCGTTCGTGGGTAGGTTCCTGGGTCTGTGGTCGTGACGGTGATCGCGGTCGAACTGGCACGGTTGTTGTGTTGATGACGATGTTGTCCGACGGACCGGTATCCGCTGGGTACCAGGCGGTTGCGGCCAACGAGATAGTCGCGGTTGCCTCCTCTCAACTAGCGCAAACGACCGTGGATCGGGTCCGATTGCTGTTGGTCTTCATCGCAATCGTGATGACGGTCCTGTTGATCCTCTACATCCGCCATACCTCGCCACGACGTCACCGTGGCGCGACCAATCGCCGAAAGAAATCCGTTGGGACTCATGCCCGGCGCAAGCTGCGAGACTCGCCTGCCGCAGCGGATCCCATACCGTCCGACTACGGTGGTGCTGTGCCCAGTGAGGAGTTCATAGAGCCGATGTTGCAGCGGTTCCGGGAACGTGCTGCAGCGGTCAAGCGTCGCAACCTTCCACCTGTTGGGGGTGAACAGCGATCCGCCTTCATTCGTCAGGCCAGGCTCGATTACAGAGACTTTGCCATCATCGGCGGGGCTGATGCTCACATTGAAGATGGCGTGCTCATCATGCGGATCAACCTGCGACCCCTAGATGACGAGACCCAAGACGACGCCAAGACCCAACCCCAAGACGACGAAACTCAAGACGCCAAGACCCGCTTGGCATCCGACGGTTCATGAGCACGCTACACTTGGATTGGTTGTGCGGACGTAGCTCAGTTGGTAGAGCGCAACCTTGCCAAGGTTGAGGTCGCCGGTTCGAACCCGGTCGTCCGCTCCATAGGGTTTGCATGACGTCTCACAAGCCCGTATTGCATAGCCTGGCCGAGGCTTGGGGCGAAGACGCACGCTCACTGTCGCCTGCGGTCACATCTCTCACAGGTGACAACCTGGGTGCCTACCCAAGCGGTAACACCCTGATCGTACGGGGCACAGCAGAAACCGTGCTGATTGATCCCTCAATCACTGTGGTTGAGCGGGGACTCGCGATTGATGTCGACGCCGTGATCAACAGCCACGGACACGAAGATCACCTTGCTGGCAATGGTGCCTTTCCAAAGGCCCGAGTGCAGATACACGAAGGCGACCTCGAAACTGCCCGAAGTCTCGACGGGCTCATGGCGGGATTCGGCTACAACCGTCATGACAACCCGGATCTGGCTCTCAAGTTTTGTGAGGAGTTCCATTTCACGCCGAGACCGGACGCCACCGGCTTCACAGACGGACACACCTGGGATCTGGGCGGCGGGACAACGATCGAGGCTCTTCACCTACCCGGCCATACACGTGGGCACAGCGGATTCATGATCACCGGTGGGATCCTCTACCTGTCCGATATCGACCTGACCGGTTTCGGACCTTGGTACGGCGATGTCTGGAGCGATCTTGACCAGTTCGAACACAGCATCAACATCGTGCGCGGGATCGAGGCCGATAAGTATGTAACTTTCCATCACAAGGGGATAATTGAGGATCACCAAACCTTCCTTAGGTTGCTCGACAGGTTCGAGTCGGTCATCGAACGGCGTCATCATGCGATGCTTAACTTCCTGGCCGAGCCGCGTTATGTCAGCGATTTTGTGGCGCACCGCTTCGTGTATCGCCAAACCGACGACGTCGTGTTCGCCGATGCCGTGGAAAACAGGGCCGCTCAGCTTCACCTGGCACGGATGATAAATCGCGGCGAAGCCGAGCAGTTCGACGACGGCCGCTACCGCGCCGTGTAGGTCCTACTTCGCCCCTGTAGATCCAATTAGGGCCCTGGCGCCAGCTGTTCAGAGGGTGACGACAGCCTTACCGGTCAACTCTCGTTCGGCTATGGCCTGGATTGTTTGGGCCGCCTTGTCAAACCCGACGGGTGGATACAGCGCAGGCTTGACCTTTCCCTGCCGGGCGAGTTCCAGCACGTCCGCCATCTGGCGCCTAAGGCTTGAGGGATCACGCATCACTGAAGCTCCCCAATGCACGCCGACGATTGAGTAGTTCTTGAGCAAAGCGTGGTTGGCCGGAGCCTGGGGGATCCCGGCGACGAACCCGATGATCAGGAGCCTTCCGTTCCATGCCATGCACCTGCGAACCTGATGGAAGACGTCACCACCGACCGGGTGGTAGGCCACATCAACCCCGCCACCGCTCATCTCTCGAACGGTGTCAACCCAAGCGGGGACCTTTTGATGATCCACCACGTACTCGGCACCGAGGTTGCGAACCAAGTCAGCCTTGGTGTCACCTCCGACCACGGCGATCGGCACCGCGCCCGCTGCGAGACAGAGTTGGATGCAGGCGCTGCCGGTTCCTCCTGCGGCACCGGTGATTAGCACGGTCTCGCCAGGTTGCAGTTGGGCGCGTTCGTGTAGAGCGAACATGGTGGTCCCGTAGTTAACCGGGAGAGCTGCCGCCTCTGCTGGTGACAGGACCTCGGTCGGGTAGGGATAACACATCCGTGCTGGCACGGCGTTGCGTTCACGTAGTCCGCCACCGAGCACTATGACAGCGGTGCCGACGCCGATACCGCTAACGTCTGCGCCGACTTCACGGACCACGCCAGCTGTTTCCCCACCGGGCGTGTAGGGAAAGGTCGTCTTCACCTGGTACTCGCCGCGGCAACTCAACACGTCCGGAAACGTCAGACCAACCGCCAACGTGTCTATGACAACCTGTCCCGGACCGGGCTCGGGGTCAGAGACCTCCTCAATCCCTAGGACGTCGATTGGTTCCCCAGGCTCATGGGACTGCCATACGCGCATAGCGGTGAAACTAGCCGTAGGTCACAGTCGTACACACTGCTTGCACAGCTTTGTGCGGACTTGACCAATTGGGCCGATTTGATTGGCCCGCCAATTGAGCCTGGGCCATGAACCAAAGCAGTTCGAGTGGTGACCGCACTTGGTTGGCGTGACCATTTGGTTAGTGTGACTATCAGAATTGCTAGACACTCTAACTCATGGTGTGTTATGGTGTTGATGTGATTGATTCACGTGCCGCTGCAAGGGCTCATGTCGTGCCTCACTTCACCAAGGGCAGCGCCTGGGACTCATCAGAGCTGATCGTCATGGATCACGGCGAGGGTTGCTACGTCACCGACACCGAAGGCCGCAGGTACCTTGACGGGCTTGCGGGACTGTTCTGCTCGAATCTCGGTCATGGGCGAAAGGACTTGGCCGTAGCTGCCCAAAGGCAAATGGAGAAGCTCGCCTTCTACCCCAACTGGGGCTATGCCCACGAGCCGGTCACTCAAGCAGCAGCCATGATTGCCGAGGTTGCACCCGGGGATCTTGACGAGGTGTTCTTCGTCGGTTCCGGCTCCGAGGCCGTGGAGTCCGCCCTCAAGTTCGCTCGCAACTATCACGTGGCCAATGGCGAGGAGTCGCGCTACAAGGTGATCTCTCGAGAGTGGAGCTATCACGGCACAACCCTCGCTGCGCTAAGCGTCACCGGGGTCGAGAAATTCCGCCGGATGTTCCAGCCGATGTTGTGGGACGGAGTGCGCCATGTGGTCAACACCATTGGTGACTCACGTCAGGAGCTGGCGAGTGCCCGAGCCGTTGAAGAAATGATCCTCAAGGAGGGACCAGAAACCGTCGCGATGGTGATCGCCGAGCCTGTTCAGAACGGACGTGGCTGTCTTGTACCCCCCGCAGGCTATTGGCAGGAACTACGACGCATCTGCGACACCCACGGAGTCTTGTTGTGCGCGGATGAGGTCATCTGCTCATTCGGCCGTCTCGGTTACTTCTTCGGCTGCGAGCGCCTCGGGGTCGTTCCGGATCTGATCACCTTCGCCAAGGGTGTGACCAGTGCGTACGTTCCCCTCGGAGGACTGGTGGTGCGGCGTCCTCTTATTGAGCGGATCTGGGAATCCGATTCAGGCCTTTACAACCACGGATCGACCTTCGGGGGACATCCCGTGTCCACAGCGGTTGCTGTGGCCAACATTCAAGCTATGCACGACGAGAAGATCATGGACCATGTCCTTGCCAATGAGGACTATTTTCGTGCTGGCATGACGTGGCTCGTGGACCGACACGACATCTTGCGTGAATGCCGAGGAACTGGCTACTTATACGCGTTGGAGTTGATGGGTTCGCGCTCACAAGGCCGAGATCTCAACGAGGTGGAGACCGCCGAACTCCAAGGTGGCGTGCTTGCCGGGCTACTCAAGGAAGCGGGCCTGCTTATCCGGCCCGACGATCGAGGCGCCACCATGTTGACCTATGCGCCGCCGCTGATAGCAGATGCCGCGGTAATCGACGACGTCATTGACCGTTCCGATCAAGTCCTAACCGGTGCTGGGCATTGGCTGTCCCACAGGAATTGAACACCGCAATGAATTGCCCCGAACTCGGGATCGCTTACCTGTACACCTCGTTGATTTGTCAGAACACCATGAATGAAGTCGCCCCATCAACGCGAATCATCCTTGTGGGACGAGGACCTGCGCATCAACTGAAGAATCGTGGTAGTAATAGGCAGCTTAATTTGATGCTCGCATGTGGTGGGCCGCTTGTCAGCGGCTCGCGGATGACCGTTGATCCCAAGCCTTCGCAAATGATCCCAATCCTTCGCAAAACCCCGGCGTCCAAACGACGCCTAACTCACAATGCTGGAGGGCAACGTGAAAAAACTAATCCTGGTACTGATTCCCCTGTGGCTCATCGCCGCGGCCTGTGGCGACGACGATTCAGTTGAGGCGGACGATCCGGTTGAGACGGTCGATCCGGTTGAGACGGTCGATCCGGTTGAGACGGTCGATCCGGTTGAGACGGTCGATCCGGTTGAGACCGACTATCCGGATGAGATCAACGTTGCCTACTTCTTGGAGTGGCCGACACCTATCCAGTACGGTCAGCTTGACGGCACGTTCGCCGAGGCCCTGGGAGTTGACATCAACTGGCTGCCGTTTGGCAATGGCGGTGAGATGTCCGAAGCGATGATCGCCGGTGACGTGGACATTGCGTACTCCCAAGGGCTCACCCCGTTTGCCGGTGCCGTCAACGGTGGTGTTGACCTCAAGCTGGTGGGCATTGCCGTCAGCTATTCCGAGGCCGACAATTGTGTCGTACAGGGCAGCCTCGGTGCTACTAAGGACAACGCTGCACAGACGCTGAGCGGTGCCACAGTGATGACCCCATTCGGCAACGTCACCCACTACAAGATGCTGTCGATGATGGACCATCTCGGTGTGGATCTCACGGATCTTGATATCCTTCAAGCAGCAGATGGTGCTACCACTGCGGCCGCCTTTCAGTCCGGCGACATTGATGTCGGATGCGCTTTCGGCGCTGCCGTTGTCAACATGCTCGAGAGCGGCGGAAATCTGCTCATGACGGGCGCCGAGCACGAGAATGAGATGGGCGTCTATACCTATGACATCGTTTCGGTCCCCACCAAGTTCGGTGAGGAAACCCCCGACCTTGTAGCTGATTTCCTCAAGGTAACCGACGAATTCAATCGGGCGTGGAAGGCCGACATGGACGGCCGCAATCCGACGATTGCCAAGGCTGCTGGCTTGGAAGATGTCGGCAACTTCCTCAGTGACGAAGTCTGGTTCACTTTCCCGACCATTGAGGAGCAGCTCGGCAGCGACTGGCTCGGCGGAAACGTCGCAGCGGCAATGAAAGCCCAGGTGGAAACCCTGAACGAACTTAGTGACGGCGATCCCGCGGTTGGCGACTTCGCTGGCTCGGTTGATACCAGCTATCTCAAGTTGGCGCAGGGCTGAACACGCCCGTCCCGGTAGCGTCACTGCTTAGAACCTCGGGTAGCTGATGGGCTAGATTCGTTGATGAAGAACTGGTAGACGGCGCCGGGGAATTCCCCGGCGCCGTCGCCTTTTCCGTACTCAATTCTCAGGAGGAGTAGTGAAAGACCTTTGCGTAAATGACGTTGACATGGTGTATGACCTGCCCAACAATGCCTCGGTCCATGCCTTGAGCGACGTCTCATTTGAACTGCCTGCAGGCCGGTTGCTGACATTGCTCGGCCCTTCGGGTTGTGGCAAGACCACGCTGCTCAACATTCTCGCAGGGTTCTTGGCCCCGACCAGAGGTTCTGTGACCCTCGGCGGAAAGGCCATTAGAGGACCCGGCCAAGACCGGGGCATGGTCTTCCAACAGGGAGCACTGTTTGAATGGCTCAACGTGGAAAAAAATATCGCCTTCGGACCGAGGATGAACCGCGCTAACCGGGCCAGTACAAAACAGAAAGTCGCCGAATTGCTTGAGATCGTCGGTCTCGGCGGGTTTGGCGACAAGCAGGTCTATGAACTCTCCGGTGGGATGCAGCAGCGGGTGGCGCTGGCCCGCTGCCTTGCGAACGACCCCGACGTGATCCTCATGGACGAGCCGCTAGGGGCGCTTGACGCGCTTACCCGCGAGAAAATGCAGGGTCTGATCCTGGAGCTGTGGCAGGAGACCGGCAAGACGATAATTCTCGTCACGCACTCCGTGGAGGAGGCGCTCTACCTCGGCGACAGGATCTTCGTGATGGCCCCGAGACCAGGAAGGATTCACAGCGACTATGAGTTGCCATTCGCCCAACAGGGCCTCAGCGTGGATGCACGCGAGCTCAAAGCATCTGCGGAATTCGCTGAGAGGCGAGATGAAATCCTCTCGATCATCTGGGAGATGGAAGAAGAGATCATGGGCCGACAGGAGGCCGTGTAATGGCGGTGCCATCAGACCCAACGAGCATTGAGGCAGACACGGTGTCAGGGCCTGGCCGCTTGGCACGCCTGTTCTCGCGCGGGGACGCGCAGAGCGCGCGCAAGACGGTTACCTTCGGCGACTCGAGCGCGGTTCGCAGCCTGCCGATCTGGAGCCTGATCTCGCTGGTCGGTCTCGTGGTCTTCTGGTTCGTTGCCACCTACGCCTGGGGTCTACCCGCTGAGTTCAAAGACCCCGAGTTGAGCGACAAGCTGCGGATCGCGGTCTGCAACGCCGATGCCGCCTGCAAGGGTTCGTTCACTCAGCTCCTTGGACCGCTTCAGTTTCCGTCGGTACGCGACACTTGGAACAGCTTTTTCGCGTTGAGCGACGAGGGTTTCAAAGGCTCCACGCTGTGGGGTCACACGCGCATCAGCCTGTGGCGGGTCCTGCGCGGCATGTTTTGGGGTTCGGTGCTGGGCATCCCGATCGGTTTCTCCATGGGCCTGTCAAGCCGGGCTCGGGGATTCTTTGACACACCAGTGGAGATGTTCCGTCCCATTCCGCCTCTCGCTCTGCTGCCGTTGTTCATCTTGGTGTTCGGAATCGGCGACGGCACGGCGGTGCGACTGCTGATCTTCGCCAGCATCTGGATCATGATAATCGCGGCCCGATCTGGGGTACAGGCCGCCAACCTCTCGAAGATCCGCGCGGCGTACTCGCTGGGCGCCTCCAAATGGCAGGTTCTGGTACGCGTTTTGCTTCCCAACGCTCTACCGGAGCTGTTTACCGGTTTCCGGGTGGCGGTGGGCGTGTCGTGGGGGACGCTGGTGGCCGCCGAACTGGTCGGCGCCCCAGACGGACTTGGGGCGATGATTTTCGCCGCTCGCCCGATCTTCCGCCTCGACGTCGTCGTGGTCGGCATCATCGTGATTGCCATACTTGGAGTTGCCATGGACATCGCCTTGCGTTTTTTGGAATCGAAGCTGATTCCGTGGCGGGGCAGGAGTTGATCCAGGCGGCCGTGAGCATCCTGGACAGTTGGTATCGTCGGGCGGCTGAGGTACCCCGGCGAATCCTGCTGGCCGACGGCAACGATCCGCGTGCGCTCGCCGCTGCGGACCGTCTTCGCCTTGAGGGGCTCGCCGAGCCCGTGCTCATCGGACGAGACCTCAACGCACTGGATGAAACCGAACACTGCGCGGCCGTTGAGTTGGTCTCCGAACTCGCCTCGGTTGTCACCCCTGCGTGGGCCAGTCGCCCGCTGATAGCCGACGATCCGCTCACGATTGCGGCTGCATTGGTGCGCACCGGCTGGGCGGACGCCGCTGTCGCTGGTGCTACCCGAGCGAGTAGTGACGTAATCCGTGCCGGGCTGCGGATCATCGGCGTCGCGCACGACGCGGAGGCCGTCAGCAGTTCGTTCCTAATCTTGCTGCCAGACGGCAAGCCGATCGTCTACGGCGACTGCGGCGTCTTCGTGGATCCCACCGCCGAGCAATTGGCCTTGATCGCCCGGCAATGTGCGGCGACCTTCGCCACGCTCACAGACACTCGACCGAGGGTGGCGATGTTGTCGTTTTCGACCAAGGGCAGCGCCACGCATCCGAAGGTCAACAAGGTTGTGCAAGCCACCCGACTCGTTCGTGATATCGCCCCTGATCTTGATGTCGACGGCGAATTGCAGTTCGACGCCGCCTGGGTTCCTGCAGTGGCACAGGCGAAAGCTCCCGAATCTGCGGTAGCTGGAAGAGCCAATGTGTTCGTCTTTCCGGACCTTGACAGCGGCAACATTGCCTACAAGATCACAGAGCGCCTCGCAGGGGCACAAGCGTTCGGGCCGCTGCTACAGGGCCTCAACGGCGTGCTCCACGATCTGTCTCGTGGTTGCTCAGTGGATGACATCGTCAACGTTGCGGTTATAGCCGCGGTTCAGTCCGCTGGCTCCAGCGCCCGCTGAGCTTGGTCTGGGTTGGTTGGCCCTGAAATCGAGTGCATCCAGGTTTGTTCCCTCGTTGTTCGACCACTTACGGTCCAACCCCGGTTGCTGTGTAATTGCGCAGGCCGGTGCGGGTTGAGCGGTGTAGGGGGATTGCGCTGCTTGGTCTGGGTTGGTTGGCCCTGAAATCGAGTGCGTCCTGGCTTGTTCCCTCGTTGTTCGACCACTTACGGTCCAACCCCGGTTGCTGTGTAATTGCGCAGGCCGGTGCGGGTTGGGCGGTGTAGGGGGATTGCGCTGCTTGGTCTGGGTTGGTTGGTCCTGTGTGTATCGAGTGCATCCAGGTTTGTGCTCTAGTTGTTCGAGGACTCGCGGTCCAACCCCGGTTGCAGTGCAATTGCGCAGGCCGGTGCGGGTTGAGCGCAAGGGGATTGCGCTCACTTAGCGGAGCGATCCGATACGGTCGCCGCGGTGGCCAGGGAAATCGTGGATCGACAAAGGGTGATCGACACCGCGACTGTGTTGGCCGACGCAGAGGGCCTTGATGCGGTGTCGCTGACAAGAGTGGCGAAGATCCTGGGAGTTCGTCAGCCAGCGTTGTACCGCCACGTTGACGGTTACGACGATTTGTTGAGAAGTCTGGGATTGCTAGGACGAGTCAAGCTAGCCGAAGCCCTTTCCGCAGCGGCGATCGGTGTATCGGGGGAAAAGGCTGTGCGTGCTGTTGGGCGTGCCTGGCGTGCGCTTGTGCGTGATCATCCGGGTTTGTACGCGGCCACGGACCGCTACCCGTGCGCGGGCGACCCCGAACTTGAATCCGCTGTCGAAGCTGTGTTGGACATCATCGCTCGGGTTCTCAGTGGGTTCGAACTCGCCGACACGGAACGGATCCATGTTGCCCGAGGGTTGCGCAGCGCTCTGCACGGGTTCGCCCATCTCGAATCAGGGGACGGCCACCCCTTGCCACATGACCCGACGGAAACCTTTGACCATCTCCTGGATTTACTGATCGCCGGTATCCACAAGCTCGCCATCGACCGGTCAGCCGCTACCGCCCGATGACCCGTTGCGATACGATCTGACGCTTCAGGTCAGGGGAATCTAACGGTCGCCTTCGGGCACCTGGAGGCAATGCAGATGACCAAGATGACACCGAGCGAGGCGTTTGTGGAGACCTTGGTGGCAAATGATGTCACCACGATCTTCGGCATCATGGGCAGCGCGTTCATGGATGCAATGGACATCTTCGCCCCGGCGGGGATTCGCCTAGTGCCGGTCGTGCATGAGCAGGGTGCAGCCCACATGGCAGACGGCTACGCCCGGGTGAGCGGGCGCCACGGTGTTGTGATCGGTCAGAACGGTCCGGGCATCTCAAACTGCGTCACCGCCGTAGCTGCTGCGTTCTGGGCTCACAGCCCGGTCGTTGTGGTGACGCCCGAGACCGGCACGATGGGCATCGGTCTCGGCGGCTTCCAAGAAGCCAACCAGCTTCCGATGTTCCAGGAATTCGTCAAGTATCAGGGCCACATCAACAACGAGCACCGCATGGCCGAAATCACCCAGCGGTGCTTCGACCGGGCGCTCAGCGAGATCGGCCCGACGCAGCTCAACATCCCCCGTGACCGGTTCTACGGCGAGATCGACGTTGAGATAGCAGAACCGATGCGACTTGATCGCGGCCCCGGCGGCGACCGGTCGCTTAACAAAGCGGCGGAGCTACTGGCACGTGCACGGTTCCCGGTGATGATCAGCGGCGGCGGGGTGGTCATGGGCGATGCCGTTGCTGATGCAGTGGCCCTCGCTGAGCGTTTGGGCTGCCCTGTCGTCAACAGCTACCTACACAACGACTCATTCCCCGCAAGCCACCCCCAATGGTGTGGGCCTCTCGGCTATCAGGGCTCCAAGGCAGCCATGAGGTTGATCAGCCGTGCCGATGTGGTGCTGGCTCTCGGCACACGACTCGGGCCGTTCGGCACCCTGCCTCAGCATGGTATGGATTACTGGCCCGCCAACGCCGAGATCATCCAGGTTGATGCCGACCACAAGATGCTCGGGCTGGTCAAGAAGATATCGGTGGGTATATGCGGAGATGCCGGTGCGGCGGCTAGTGCGCTGCTTAACCGATTGAGGGGCCGAACCCTCGTCTGCGACGCCGACCGGGTCGGCCGCGAAGCGCTCACCGCTGAGGCAAAGTCGTCATGGGAAGATGAACTTGACCGCTGGACGCATGAAACCGACGATTTCAGTCTGGAGATGATCTCTGAGGCCGACGCCGAACACAGCAACTGGCTCCATCCCCGCCAAGTGCTGCGGGAACTTGAGAACGCCATGCCGGAAAGGGCCATGGTGTCGACCGACATCGGCAACATCAACTCCGTCGCCAACAGCTACCTGCGTTTCGGTGAGCCCCGCTCGTTCTTCGCTCCCATGAGCTGGGGCAACTGCGGCTACGCCCTACCGACTATCATTGGAGCCAAAGCCGCGGCCCCGGATCGTCCGGCGATCTCCTATGCTGGTGACGGTGCCTGGGCCATGAGCATGGTGGAGTTGATGACCTCGGTGCGCCACAGCATTCCTGTGACCGCAGTCGTATTCCACAACCGCCAGTGGGGTGCCGAAAAAAAGAACCAGGTTGACTTCTACGGACGCAGGTTCGTGGCTGGCGAACTTGAGGGTGGTGAGAACTACGCTGAGATCGCTCGCACAATGGGCGCGGCGGGGGTGCGTGTTGATCGGCTCGACAATGTTGCAGGCGCGCTCGCCGAGGCTGTCGATGCTCAGATGAATGATGGCATCACCACCGTCGTTGAGATCATGTGCACCAAGGAACTCGGCGATCCGTTCCGCAAGGATGCCCTGCGGACCCCGGTTCGATATCTGGATAAGTACAAGGACTTCGTCTGACCGCCCAGTCCTTGACCGATACCGAATCTGAGTTTGATGACGGGTTTGAGCTTGGCGTTGAATCGATGGTCGAGATTGATGTGGCTATTACTTTCGGGTTCGACGATGACCTGATCGCCAACCCGAGCGTCTACGGGTTTACCGAACCCGGCGAACATGTACCTGAACTCGATCCTGCCTACCGTTTCGATCCCGCCAGCACCGCAGCGATCCTCGCCGGATTCGTTCACAACCGCCGCGTGCTTCTCGTTGGCGCTCACGGCGCTGGCAAGTCGACCCACATTGAGCAGGTAGCTGCCCGTCTCAACTGGCCTTGTGTGCGGGTCAACCTCGATGGCCACGTAACCCGAACTGACCTGGTTGGCCATGAAGCGATCGTGATACGCAACGGGGTCCAGGTCACCGAGTTCCAGCCCGGCGTTCTCCCGTGGGCGCTCCAGCGCCCCTGTGCCTTGGTGTTCGATGAACTAGATGCTGGCCAGCCGGAGGTAATGTTCGTCATACATCGCGTTCTTGAGCGTGCAGGACACTTCACGCTGCTGGACCAAAACCGTGTATTGCGCCCCCATCGGCAGTTTCGCCTGTTCGCGACCGCCAACACCATCGGGTCCGGCGATCTCACCGGGCAATACCACGGCACTCATCCGATCAACCAAGCCCAGATTGACCGCTGGGACATCGTCGCTCAACTTGACTATCCCGCCCCGGCCACAGAAGCCGAGATCGTTGCTGCCCGGGTGCCAGCACTGTTCGCCCGCCCCAGCGGACCGGAACTGATCGACAAGATGGTGATACTCGCGGGCATGACCCGAATCGGGTTCGCGGCAGGTGACCTGAGGGTCCCGATGTCGCCCCGCACGGTGATCAGCTGGGCCGAAAATGTCGAGATCTTCGCATCCGTTCCGACAGCGTTGCGCTATGCGTACCTGAACGCATGCGACCCCGACGAGCGATCGATAGTGGGTGAATACCACCAGCGTGTCTTCGGAACCGAACTCAGCTGACCTCGACTCGACCCAGCCGTGGCTTCGATTCACGCCACCAGGTCAACACCGCGATCGTCATGAGATTGATCCGAGGCCGGGTCCGAAGTTGTGGTCCTCGCTTCGCCCGCGACAGCGTCGCCAACTCGTCGCCTCAACGATTCGCGCGCTGGGCGAAGACGCCAAGGCGAGCTATCGGGGTCGTCGGCTATGGATCGGGCAGCAACAGGTAGCTGTAGCGTCGCCGCATCTTGGCGTAGACATAGAAGCCGCCGATGCTTCCTGTGCCCGTGGCACCGCGGACGCCCTCGGCCTGCTCGTGCGTTACTGCGACCTCACCATGCACACCGCAATGGCACCGGAGTCGCCGCTGCAACGCGTGGTGTTCGACATCGCCGAACAGATTCGCTGCGAAGCCAGGGCGCCTCGCCTGCTCAAAGGCGTCAGGGTCAACCTCCGGGCCGCTTTCGACAACTGGTCATGGACTATGCGAACCGAGCGTGTCACCGAGACGCACGTTGGTTTGGTGTTGTTCACCGTCGTGCACATGATCCGATCCCGCCTGTTTGCCGCAAGCGACACCACAGCGATCGGTGATCTAATTGAGGAAACCCGTGGCGAGCTGGCTCCGCTGATCGGCACCGCCCTGGCTACTTTGCCACACGTCGTCAACGATCAACGGGCGTTCGCGTATGTTGCCCGCGAGATCGCCGAGGCGGTTGCACTTTGGGTTGGAGCCGATGCTTGCGCCCCGGCGTTGTCTGCACTGTCGGGGTTGGAGAACTTTTTCGATGCCGTGGACATAGTCGAATCTGGTAAGCCCGGTGATCCGACCCGAGCTTCGGTTGCCGACCCAGACCCCACGATGGGCAGCTCACTGGAATGTCTCGGCGACTACTGCGTGTTCACCCGAGCCTTTGACCGGGTGGTGCGTGCTGATTCGTTGGTTGACGAGACCCGCCGTATCGCGCTGCGCAGCGAACTTGACTCCTTTGGCCACAAGCAAGCCGTCAGCTTGACGCGGCTGGCCCGAAGACTTCGGGTCGCTTTGAGCCGTCCAGTTGTAAACGGCTGGCATTTCAACACCGAAGACGGACGCCTCGACGGCGCTCGACTAGCTAGGTTGGTTGTTGACCCCACTGACCGTCGAGTGTTTCGTCGGGACCGGATCCGATCGCAGCCCGACGCCTGCGTCACGTTCCTCGTCGACAACTCAGGATCGATGAAGCGCCAAGACCCTACCGCTGTTGCAGCGTTCATCGACACCTTCGCTCGAGCTGTCGAGCTGGCTGGGGCACCCGCCGAGGTGCTCGGTTTCACCACCCGTTCCTACAGCGGCGGCGAAGCCCGCCGACAATGGCAACAAAGCGGCCGACCCGAGATGCCGGGACGGCTCGCCGAGGTGTTACACATCATCTACAAAGACGCCGACACGTGTTGGCGTCGCGCGAGACGGTCACTGGCGGTGATGCTGTCCCCGTATCACTATCGCGAAAGCACCGACGGCGAGGCGTTGATCTGGGCTGCGACCCGTCTGGCGAAGCGACGCGAGTCACGAAGAATCATCGTTGTAATCAGCGACGGTACCCCTACCGAATCGTCCACGGCGTCGGTGAATCGGCCCGGGTTTCTCAACGATCACCTAGCCGCAGTCGCCGCGTCGATCCATCACCAGCGCAGGATCGAGATCGTTGCACTGGCACTAGACGGTGACCTCAGCGATATCTATCCCCGCTCAATATCGGTCGAAACAAGCGAACTACGTTCATGGGCTGGTTATGAAATCGTCCTCAGACAGTTGGCAAGGTGACAATACTGCCGCTGACAAGGTGAAAATACTGCCCCAAGATTGTGCATAACCATTCATATTCTTGTATAGTCCCGGAGTGTTTAGAACGGTGATCATCGGTGGCTCCGGTTACAGCGGTGCCGAACTGCTGCGGCTGTGCGCCTCGCATCCTCATCTGGAAGTGGTAGCCGCAACAGCTGACAGTAAAGCCGGAACCGAAGTCGCCGATCTCTACCCGAGTCTTTCGGGTGCCTACCCGAACATGGCTTATGTGCCCTATGAGCCCGAACACGTAGAGCACGCCGACCTGGTTTTCCTGGCGCTGCCTCACGGGGCGTCGCAGCGGATCGTGCCGGAGATCATCAAGGACGATGCAAGACACATCGTTGATCTGGCAGCCGACTTCCGACTTGACGACGCAGCCCTGTATCCGCAGTGGTACAGCGAAACCCACCAAGCCCCCGACCTGCTCAACGAGTTCGTGTTCGGACTGCCTGAGTTGTACCGCGAGCAGATCACGGGTGCGCGCATGGTCGCCGCGCCAGGCTGCTATGTCACCTGCTCAGTGCTGGCCCTTGCGCCTCTCGTTGCCGCTGGGTTGGTTCAAACCACTGGCATCGTTGTTGATGCGGCTAGCGGTGTCAGTGGCGCGGGCCGTGTGCCGCGTGATCAGACCACGTTTTGTACCGTAGATGAGGACTTCACCGCTTACGGATTGCTTGAGCACCGCCACACACCGGAGATCGAAATGGTGTTGCGAAGAAGCGCCGACACGCAAGTTGAGGTGTTGTTCACGCCGCATCTGGCACCCATGAGCCGGGGGATCCTCGCCACCTGCTACGCCCGTCCGACCTCACCGACGACGACCAGCGAGGTGCTGTCGTGCCTCGCTGACACGTACGCGAGCGAGCCGTTCGTGATCGTGGATCATCGGCTTCCGCACACCAAGTCCACGCTGGGGTCCAACACCTGTCATATCACCGCGCGGGTTGATCCCCGCACCGGTTGGGTGGTTGTCATCTCCGCACTGGACAACCTCGTGAAAGGTGCATCCGGGCAGGCAATCCAGTGCGCCAATTTGGCGTTGGGTCTTCCTGAGACGTGCGGTCTGGGTGTCACGGGTGTGTATCCGTAAGTCTTTGGAAAGTGCTGAGGTATCAATGACCGCATCCACATCTGACCTGTTCGCTGCAATGGCACCGGTTGCCGGTGTTGGGCTTGCCACCGTTGCTGCCGGGATACAAGGCGGTGACCGTCACGATCTTGTGCTTGTTGAACTCGCTGAGGGAACTTCTGTGGCTGGGGTGTTCACCAAATCGCTGTGTCCATCGGCCCCCGTGGAGTGGTCCAGGGGCCTGCTGGCCGCCGCGCAACCGCCACGCGCACTCGTGTGCAACAGCGGTAACGCCAACGCCTTCACCGGTTCGGCAGGCCACGCCACATGCGCGCTGATCGCCTCTGCAACCGCTGCAGCCCTGGGTACCGAACCTCGACGTGTGTATCTCTGCTCCACCGGCGTCATAGGTGAACAAATGCCCGATGCTTTGCTTCAGGCGGTGATCCCTGCCGCAGCCGCACAGGTTCGCCCGTCGGAGCAACACCGATGGTTTTGCGCTGCCGATGCGATCCGCACCACAGACACGGTCGCCAAGGGGGCGTGCGCAGCCATCGACGGTTGCGCGGCCACGATCGTCGGGATCGCCAAAGGCAGCGGAATGATCGCGCCCGACATGGCCACCATGCTGGCGTTCGTGTTCACCGACTTGGCTGTGGAACCCTCTATCCTGCAGCGTTGCGTCAACCGGGCTGTCGCAGCCAGCTTCAATTGCATCACCATCGACTCCGACACATCCACCAGCGACACGGTGTTGGTGTTTGCTACAGGAGAGAATATTGACGGTGAGATTCGCCACGATAGCGATCCCCGCATCCCGTCGTTTCAGGCCGCGCTCAACTCGGTATGTCTCGATTTGGCCCACCAGATCGTTCGCGATGGCGAGGGTGCCACCAAGTTCGTTGAGGTCACAGTCACTGGTGCCGCCAACGAATCCGCTGCTAAGGCAATCGCGTTCGCCATCGGGAACTCACCTCTAGTCAAGACTGCGTTGGCTGCCGCGGACGACAACTGGGGCCGCATCGTAATGGCGGTTGGGAAGTCAGGTCAGGCCGCGGACCGTGACCGGTTGGCGATTCGCATCGGGGCTGAGCAGGTGTGCGCTTCCGGTGCATTGCTTGACAGCTACAGTCCCGAGCGTGGAGTGCAACACCTTCAAGGATCCGACGTTTGCCTGACAGTTGATGTTGGTGTCGGCGACGGCGCAGCCACCATATGGACGTGTGACCTGACGCAGGGCTACATCGACATCAATGCCGGTTACCGAACATGAACGATCTACCGGACATGACCGTGCATACCAGCACCGAGATCATCGATCGAGGATTCTCGCCATCCCAGCGTGCCGGTGTGCTGGTGGAGACATTGCCATACATCCGGCGATTCCGTGAAGCGCTCGTAGTAGTGAAACTCGGCGGCAGCACCATGGCCGATCCCGCCCTGGTCGATTCTTTTGCCCGTGACATCGTCTTGTTGGGATCCGTAGGTCTCAAGCCCGTAGTTGTTCATGGGGGCGGTCCCCAGATCGGGGAGCTACTCGGCCGGCTCGGCAAGCAATCCAGCTTCGTAAACGGATTGCGCGTAACCGACTCCGAAACTCTCGACGTTGCGCGCATGGTCCTGGTCGGCAAAGTTGGTCGCGACATCGTGAGCGCTCTCGGTGTGCACGGAGGTCACGCCGTCGGACTATCCGGCGAGGACGGGGGCCTTATTGTCGCAGCGCCACGCCACGAGGATCTGGGCTACGTCGGTGACGTTGTGGCCGTCAATCCGGGGATTGTGCAGCGATTGCTTGCCGAGAACGTCATCCCGGTCGTGTCGTCGATCGGGTCCGATGGCCAAGGCCAGTCTTTCAATATCAATGCCGACACTGTCGCAGCCCGTCTGGCTGGCACACTCGGTGCCGCCAAAGTCATCTATCTCACCGACGTGGCGGGATTGCTTATCGAACCCGACGATCCGACCTCAATCGTCGCCCGGGCAACCACAACAGATGTATCCGCGATGATCGCAGATGGGTCCATCACCGCAGGGATGATCCCCAAGGCGGAGGCCTGTATTGACGCTGTCACCTCGGGTGCTGTGAGCGCGCATGTGCTTGACGGTCGCATACCTCATGTCGTATTGCTCGAATTGTTCACCGACGCCGGAATCGGCACGATGATTGTTAAGGAGCCAACATGACCGCTGAGCAGGCTGCCGCCTGGGGTGCGGTAGGCAATCACAGTCCCGTGATGAACAACTACGGTTCACCACCGCGATTGTTCGTCGAGGGTCGAGGAGCTGAGCTCTGGGATCGTGAGGGACGTCGCCATCTCGATTTTCTGTGCGGGTTGGCCGTTACAGGCCTCGGTCACGCTCACCGCGTCGTAGTCGAGGCAGTGAGCGCTCAAGCCGCCCGGCTTACCCACACGTCCAACCTGTTCGCCAACGAGTATCAGGCTCCTGTGGCCGAGACCATTGACAGCCTTATCAATTCCGGATCAGGGCAGGTGCTGTTCCAGAACTCCGGCGCGGAAGCCAACGAGGCCGCAGTCAAACTTGCCCGCAAGGCACAGGGTCGGGGTCGCCATGTTGTGATCTCGGCGCTCGGATCGTTCCACGGCCGCACCCTTGCCACACTTGCCGCCACTGGTCAACCCACCAAGCACGAACCGTTCGTGCCGATGCCCGAAGGGTTCCGCTATGTGGTGTGGAATGACCCGGATGAACTTGAGTCGGCACTCAGCCCCGAGGTTGGTGCCGTGATGTTGGAACCCATACAGGCAGAGGGAGGAATCAACCCACCTTCGGCCCAATATCTCCCGGTGGTGGCAGAAATGTGTCGGCAGCGGGGGATCTTGTTGATCATGGATGAGATCCAAACCGGTCTCGGCAGGACTGGCACATGGTTCGGATTCCAGCACTCCGGCGTTGTTGCCGACATCGTCACGATCGCCAAAGGTGTTGCCAACGGCATGCCCGTAGGTGCAATGTGGGCACGTGACGACATTGCGGCCGCTTTCACCCCCGGTGATCACGGCTCTACCTTTGCCGGACAACCGCTAGCTCTGGCAGCCGCAGCAGCAACGCTCGGTGAACTCCAAAGGATCGAAGCACCGACCGTCGCTCAAGACCTTGAGGCAGTGTTGCGCAAGCTGCTGGGCGAGGTCCGAGGCGTCAGTTCTGTGAGAGGTCGGGGCTTGCTGCTCGGTGTCGAACTTGACCATGACGTGCTAGGCGGGCGCACAGCCGCGCAGATCGTCTCGGCTTGTCTGGACCGCGGCCTGATTGTCAACGCCGTGACACCTACCGCTCTACGCCTGGCACCGCCATTTGTTGTTGACCACGACCAGCTCGCCGAAGGTGTAGGCATCATCGCCGACGCGCTCGGGGAACACAGGGCTGTGTGACGATAATGCGGCATTTCCTGGAGGTCGACGATCTAACGCCTGATGAGTTGAACCGGGTGCTGGAACTGGCGGTCGAACCGGAGCCGTCTCGGGTGCTGGACGGTCTCGGCATGGCTCTGATCTTCGAAAAGCCCTCGGCTCGTACCCGCAACTCCACCGAAATGGCGATCGTGCAGCTCGGTGGCCATCCGATCTACATAGACGGCGCTGAGATCGGGCTCGACACACGGGAACGCCTCGAAGACGTCGTCATGGTGTTGGGGGGCTACCACGCCTTGCTCGGTGCTCGAGTCTTCGCTCATGGCACGGTCGAACGGATGGCTGACGTCAGGCGTGTGCCTGTCGTCAACCTACTCAGCGATCTCGGCCACCCCCTGCAATGCCTGGCCGACCTGCTGTGTATGCGGCGCGAGTTTGGATCGCTTGTCGGCCGCACCGTTGCCTACATCGGCGATGCCAACAACGTGGCTCGTTCCCTTGCACTGGGCGCGGGCCTCGCCTCAATGTCGTTCAGGATTGCCTCACCCGCAGGTTATGGCTTCAGTGCAGTAGACCTTGACCGGATACGAGCCTGCGGTGTCGAACCTGTAGTCACAGGCCGGGTCGAAGAGGCCGTGGATGGATCTGATGTGGTCTACACCGATACGTGGACCTCGATGGGAAACGAGAAAGAAGCGGAGCAACGAAGACGCGACTTTGAGGGATTCACCATCACCGAGCAGACCATGACATGGGCTCACGACGACGCTGTCTTCATGCATTGCCTGCCAGCTCATCGCGGCGAAGAAGCGACGGATGAGGTCCTCGACGGTCCACGCTCCCGGATCTGGGTTCAGGCTGCCGATCGCATGCACGCAACCCGCGGGCTGCTGATCTGGTTGATGGACGTGAACTCGTCGAACAATGTGGGTGCTGAATCGTGACCAAGACACGCCGCCAGCAACGCATCACATCACTGCTTGAGAAGCACACCGTCACCAATCAGGGCCAACTCGTGGACTTGCTGGCCTGCGAGGGCATCGCAGCCACCCAGGCAACGGTAAGCCGGGACCTTGATGAGCTCGGTGCCCTCAAGGTGCGCGTCTCGGGAGGATTGGTGATCTACGCCATACCTGAACTACCCGTAGATCGTGTCGTACCCGAGGATCACCTGCGCCGTGTCATGAGTGACTGGGTCACAGATGTCGCCCATTCGGCAAACATCGTGGTAGTGCGCACGCCGCCGGGGACAGCCCACGTTGTGGCTTCGGCCCTGGACCGATCCGACCTGGGGGACATGTTGGGCACGGTCGCCGGTGACGACACCATCATCGTGGTAGCCGCCGAGCACATCGGAGGCCCCGAACTTGCGGCTCGACTTCGTGATCTGGCCGGTCTGCGATGAAATTTCGTGACCATGAATGTCCGAACCCGACGCTTCGTGAAGTATTGCGTGCGCGTGCAGGGGCAAGGATCTCAAATCGTTTGGTAACCGCCGAAGTTGCACCGATTCGTGATCTGGCCGGTCTGCGATGAAATTTCGTGACCATGAATGTCCGAACCCGACGCTTCGTGAAGTATTGCGTGCGTGTGCAGGGGCAAGGATCTCGAATCGTTTGGTGGTCGCCGAAGTTGTACGCGACCGCCGAAGTTGTACCGAGGCAATGACGAAGGGACGCCCATGAAAGTCGTATTGGCTTACAGCGGAGGGCTCGACACCTCCATCATCTTGCATTGGCTCACCGAGACCTACGGTGCCGAAGTGATCACCTTCACCGCCGATCTCGGGCAGAGTTCCGAAGTCGAGCCAGCCCGGGCGAAGGCACTGCAAATGGGTGTGCGTCCAAGTGACATTCATATAGAGGACCTGCGCGAAGAGTTCGTACGGGAATATGTCTTTCCGATGTTTCGTGCCAATGCGATCTATGAAGGCGAATACCTGCTCGGCACCGCGATCGCCCGTCCGCTTATTGCCAAACGACTTGTGGAGATCGCCCGTGCCCACAATGCGGATGCCATCAGTCACGGTGCTACCGGCAAAGGCAACGACCAGGTGCGTTTCGAGCTTGGTGCCTACGCATTGGAACCCGACATTGAGGTGATCGCGCCGTGGCGTGAATGGGACCTTGGCTCACGTGAGTCCCTGATGGCCTACGCTGAGTCGCGCAACATCGCGATCGAAATGAAGCGTGGAACCAAGTCGCCGTTTTCGATGGACGCCAACCTGTTGCACGTTTCCTATGAAGGCGGACCACTCGAGGATCCCTTCCAGGAGCCTCCAGCGGAGATGTGGCGTTGGTCAATAAGCCCGGAGCGAGCGCCGGATGAGGCAACCTACCTGGACATTCGCTACGAACACGGTGACCCTGTTGGTGTGGACGGACAAGACATGACCCCGGTTGAGCTGCTCGGGTTTCTCAACGAGGTCGGCGGAGCCAACGGGATCGGACGCATCGACATCGTCGAGAATCGCTTCGTAGGTATGAAAAGCCGCGGTGCATATGAGACACCCGGAGGCACGATCATGCTGCGCGCACATCGGGCCATTGAGTCGATCACGTTGGATCGCGAGGTGGCACATCTCAAGGACTCGCTAATGCCAAAATACGCGGAGTTGATCTACAACGGGCTCTGGTGGAGTCCCGAACGTGAGATGTTGCAGGTCGCAATAGACCACAGCCAAAGATTCGTGTCAGGCGAGGTGAGGGTACGGCTCTATAAAGGGAATGTCGACATTGCCGGTCGTCGAAGCCCTCATTCTCTTTTCGACCAGAAGGTTGTGACCTTTGAAGATGATGCAGGCGCCTATGACCAGGCCGACGCCACCGGTTTCATCAAGCTGAATGCCTTGAGACTGCGGAGCCAGGCCCGCAGGCGATCGGGATGACAACGCTGTGGCAGGGGAGGTTCGCACGGGAACCGTCCGAGGCGTTGCAGGCGTTGAACGACTCACTGGCTTTCGATCGTCGGATGTTCCATCAGGACATCTCAGGCTCCCGGGCTCACATCACGATGCTGTGTGATGTGGGATTGTTCAGCATCGCCGAACGCGATGAGGTGCTAGCGGCGCTAGACACCGTCGAGTCCGAGATAGAAACCGAGCAATTTGAGTTCCTGGACAGCGACGAGGACATCCATACCGCCGTGGAACGTCGGGTCAGTGAGCTGACACCCGCGGGGGCGAAGTTGCACACCGGCCGTAGCCGCAACGATCAGGTTGTGACCGATCTGAGGCTTTGGACCCGTAGCGCGATTGATGAGGTAAACCAGGTCCTTGTTGGCTTCCAGCAGACGCTGGCGGACCGTGCCGAAGGTGTCGGCGATGCCTATCTTCCCGGCTACACGCATCTTCAGCAGGCCCAACCGGTCTCATTGGCTCATCATCTGCTGGCCCATGGATGGGCATTGCAGCGTGATCGCGATCGATTGGCGGATGCTCGCCGACGTGTTGACGTGTCGCCACTGGGTGCAGGTGCGCTGGCAGGTTCCTCGCTTCGGATCGAACCCGCCCGAACAGCGGAGATCCTTGGATTCGAGCGGGTCTTCGACAACAGTCTTGATGCTGTATCGGATCGGGACTTTGTTGCGGAAACCCTGTTTGTGTTGGCGTTGCTGGGAGTGCATCTCAGCCGCATCGCCTCGGAACTGGTCCTGTGGGCCTCTGCGGAGTTCGGGTTCGTCGAACTCGACGACCGTTTCTCGACCGGTTCATCAATGATGCCCCAAAAAAAGAACCCCGACGTAGCGGAACTCGCACGCGGCAAGACGGGCCGACTAATCGGACATCTCGGAGGGTTTCTGGCCACCCTCAAGGGCTTGCCGCTTTCGTACAACAAGGACCTGCAAGAGGACAAGGAACCGCTATTCGACGCTGTCGACACTGTTTGTCTCACCTTGACAGCCCTTAACGGCATGGTCGCCACACTCACGTTTCGCCTTGATCGGATGGCCGAACAAGCCGATACCCCGTTCGCCGCGGCCACCGATCTGGCCGAATGGCTGGTCGCATCCGGGATGGCTTTTCGTGACGCTCATTCCCTGATTGCTGGCCTGGTACGTAGGGCACTGGCAGGGGAGGGGAGTCTCGCTGAGTTAGTGACAGATCATCGCGACCTCGGACCCGATGCTGCCACGCTGGTTGAGCCGGGCGTGTCAGTTACCCGCCGTGTGACCCACGGTGGCGGTGCGCCGTCCGTTGTGGTCGGGGAACTCCGCCGTTTCCGAGCCGAACTGAATCGCTAAGGCTCCCTGAGGCCCGCCATATGGATCGTCTATTTCTTGCCCGGAGCCCCTCGGTGGTTGCACCGGACCTTCTCAATAAGGTGTTGGTCACTCCGATCGGTAGCGCTCGGATTGTTGAGGTGGAGGCGTACGGAGGCAGCGACGATCCTGCTTCGCACGCCAACAGAGGGCCTACTCCTCGCAGTGAGATCATGTTCGGGACAGTGGGTCATCTCTACGTCTACCTCGCCTACGGGATGCATTGGTGTGCCAATGTTGTGGCGCATGAACCCGGCGCAGCAGGTGCGGTGTTGTTGAGGGCGGCGACCCCGATTACCGGCATCGCAGCCATGTATACCAATAGAACCAAGGCGCGTGTGATCGGCGATCTTTGTTCGGGTCCGGGCAAACTATGTCAGGCTCTCGGTATCAACGGCGGCCACAATGGAGCGGATCTGATACGCATTGATCGTGGTGTCACGATCGTGGATGATGGCACCGCGGCTCCCGAAGTCGTAGATATCGGTACGCGCATTGGTCTGTCCCGGGGTCGTGATATTCCGTGGCGTTGGAGTATTGTGGGTTCGCTGAGTGTTAGCTATCCGGGTGTGGTGGGAAGTTGAGGTGTGTGTCAAGGTAGGCACTGGTTGCTGTAGCCATTTTGTTGAAGTCTGGTGTCGCGGGGGGTTGCTGGTTGTTGTATGACGGTTGTGCGGGTGGGGCTGTTGGGGTTCGCTGGGTGTGAGTTGTCCGGGTGTGGTGCGAGGTTGAGGTATGTGTTGGGGTAGGGGCTGGTTGCTGTAGCTGTTTTTTTGGCGTCTGGTGTCGGGGGGTTGCTGGTTGTTGTATGACGGTTGTGCGGGTGGGGCTGTTGGGGTTCGTTGGGTGTGAGTTGTCCGGGTGTGGTGCGAGGTTGAGGTGTGTGTTGGGGTAGGGGCTGGTTGCTGTAGCTGTTTTTTTGGCGTCTGGTGTCGGGGGGTTGCTGGTTGTTGTATGACGGTTGTGCGGGTGGGGCTGTTGGGGTTCGTTGGGTGTGAGTTGTCCGGGTGTGGTGCGAGGTTTGAGGTGTGTGTTGGGGTAGGGGCTGGTTGCTGTAGCTGTTTTTTTGGCGTCTGGTGTCGGGGGGTTGCTGGTTGTTGTATGACGGTTGTGCGGGTATGGCTGGTTGCGTTGTCCAAGGGATCTTCTTGGGGCGTTGGGTCCGCGACTCTTGAATCATGTCATTGTTACAAAACCTAACTTGTGTGGGACTCGTGATCGGCGATAGGCGTAGTCGAGGACTGTGCAGATTGCATCTCGGTTGCCGCGATTAGATGTCAAGCGGCACGTGACACGACTCCATGTCATTCACGTTCGCCAAGCCGTCGATTCGGCTGGTGTAATGGCCGCCGCCCACCACCTCCGACACTACAAAGGCGAGATCACGGTCATTGGTGTCGGCATCAGCGGATTCAAGTCGCTTCACATGAGCCCATCGATCTTCGATGTAGACATCCCAGTCATTGAACCAAGCGTCCAGAGTGTTGGACTGACGTTGATCCGTTACCTCCGTGGCCAGACGTTGCAAACCCTGGAGCATCTCAATCGTGAGCAGCGTGCCAGCGCGAACGGCAACTGCTCGGTCGGCCGGGCTGTCTGCTCGGTGGCCGGCTGGGAGTGCGTTGATCTTGGCCTGGATGGCTGCACACATTGGCGCTGCTGCTTGCGCGAAGCTCAAATCGTCGAAACGGTCGGGATTTGTTCTCGGCGCAGCAACGAAGATCCAGACCCAAAAGGCGACCATCGCCGCAACGAGCAAACCGATCCCCAGTTTCTTTGGTGAAACCGTTCGCCTTGATTGCGGCGCACTTGGCGCTTTCATCGGTTCGCCCTTTCGTCGTCGCCTCCGCCAGCGGTCCCCGGGGCGAGTGGTGGCGTGGGGGGCTCCGTGTATTGTTCGTTGTCGCCCCGCCAGCGGGGTTCGCAGGGAGCGACACTATGACCCCACTTCATGTAGCCCTTTCGTTGTCGCCCCGCCAGCGGGATCTGCAGGTGCGACACTATGGCCCCAGTTCATGTCGCCCTGTCTTCGTCGCCTCCGCCAGCGGTCCCCGGGGCGAGTGGTGGCGTGGAGGGCTCGGTGTCTTGCTCGTCGTCTCCTCCGCCCGTGGGGTCCGCAGGGGCGGTGCTCGTAGGACTCGTGGTGGCTGCAAGATTCAAGGTGATGGTTACTACAAGCGCCCCTTCGGTTCCCGGCACGGGATCCTGCATCCAGATGGTTTCGGACCCGGGCGGCACCGAACCATCATTGGTTCCGGCAGCTTGCTCCGGATCGGCGGATCTCTGAATAACGACGTCATAACCTGCCGCGGACAACGCCTGTGTGGCCTCGGACTCGGTCAGGCCCAAGACGTCAGGAACCGGATCCGGCGTAGCCGCAACGTGGACCGTGATGACACTTCCCCCAGGAACTTCGGTACCCGACAACGGGATCTGCAAAATGATTGTCCCGGGCTCCACACCGGCCCTTTTGATGTCGATTCTGGATAATGGAGGCCAGGCCTCCTCAAGGAGCTCGAACTCCAGTTCCTCGTCTAACGTGCGGTTCAGCAAATCCGGGACGATTGCCGAATCGGGTACTTCCGGCAGTGTGGTCGTCGTGGAACTCGGGGGCGGCTGCGGGAAACTCTCGGGTGTGAGGCCACGCATTGCGACCGTCATCAGTTCCGAGAAAATAAGTGCCGGGAAAGTCCCGCCCTGCACCCTGGCTCCATTGAACTGGGTGAGCATAGGTTCTTGCTTGTCGGGATAACCAACCCAGACAGCCACCGATCGCTGCGCGGTGTAACCGGCAAACGCAGCATCAGCGTTGTTTTGGGCAGTACCCGTCTTGCCAGCGACAGGCCATTCACCGACACGAGCGCGCGTGCCGGTCCCGCGATCGATAACCGTGCTCAGTACCCATGTCATTTGGGAGGCGACGGTGCTGTTGAGAACCGCCACCGACTGGGACTCTGAGCGATATAGTTGTGTGCCGTCGGGGTTGGTGATGCTGGTCACCATCACCGGGTCGACCCTTACGCCGTTACGCGCCAGGGTTGCATACACGGTGGCCATTTCGACCATGTTGACGTTTTCGCTGCCAAGAATTGCAGCACAGACGGGCTGGATGCGGCCCTTACCAATTCCCAACGTCTCAGCCATCTGAACAAACCTTTGCGGCCCGATGTCCACTACCAACTGGGCGAATACAGTGTTGCGTGACCAGGTGAGGGCGTCCGCGAGGGTGCTGTCGCCCTCTTTGCCGCCCCGGACCTTCCATGTGGGGCCGCAGGTCGCTTCGGTAATCTCAATGGGACTTGTGGCGTCGTAAACGCGGGTGATGGGAATGCCCATCTGCAAGGCAGCAGCAAGTCCGATGGGTTTCATCGCCGATCCGGCTTGACGTCCTGAGCCACTAGCCAGATTGAATTTGGCGTCCTCGTCTCCACCAAAGAAATCGCGGCCGCTGACCATTGCCAGTATGTGGCCGTCGTCACTCCGGCTGGTTCCCATGATCACGGCCGCAGAGTCGGGATTCATGGTGCCGTCGGCAGCAACCTGGGGCAGCACCCGCTCAACCGCGGCCTCCGCCTGCGCCTGCAGACCCAGGTCGATGGTCGTGTGAATCTTGAGACCACCCTCAAAAAGAAGCCGGATGCGCTCATCACGGGTATCGCCGAACGCAGGATTGTCAAAGAACCACTGCTTCACGTCCTCCACGAAGTGGGCCGCTGGGTACCTTTCCTCAAACACAGGAACGTGTTCAATGAGATCGATCGGCTCCGTTAATGCCGTGTCATATTCGTCCTGGGTGATGTAGCCATTGACCAGCATGCGCGACAGCACCAAATTTCGCCGATCTCGAGCGGCGTCGTAGTGCCTGTATGGATCGAATCTGCCGGGGGCCTGTATTAGTCCAGCGAGGGTAGCGGCCTCCACCAGGGTCAGCTCTGTGATCTTGAGGCAATCGTCGAGATCGTCGACTTGTCCCAGAGCCAACTGGGTACCGCAATTGGGATCGCCAAAGTATTCGCGGGCTGCGGCCTCCACGCCGTAGGCACCGTTGCCGAAGTTAACCCAGTTCAGATAGTGCTGGAGGATGAACTCCTTGGCATAGCGTTGCTCGAACCGGCGTGCCATGAAGATCTCTTCGACTTTACGGCCAGCAGTCCGCTCAGTGCGGTCCAAGAATCGGTTGCCAACGAATTGTTGGGTGATCGTGGAACCACCCTGGGACACGCCCCCGCCGGTGACGTTGGATCGGGCCGCTCGCAGGATCGCTTTGAGGTCAACACCATCGTGTTCCCAAAAGCGCTCGTCTTCAATCGCAACCACGGCGTTGACGAGGACTTCGGGAATCTCGTCGAAGATGACGTCTCGCCGGTTCTGGTCGGCTCGCAATCGGGTGATCAGCACACCGTTGCGGTCATACACGAGAGATGACTGTGCCGTCTCCAGGCCCTCCTTGGGGTCGAACTCCGGAAAGAGAGTGTCGAAGTCCTTGGTCGTAACCGAGCATCCCGAAGCCGTGAGTGTGACGGCCACGAGCAAGACGAGCAAGCGGAACAGGCGGTTGGTTGGGTTCATCGTGCCCTCATTGTGACCTGATTTCAAGCGCGATCCGCACTGCGGATTTTCAAGTGTTGCTTGAGCCCTGTCCAAGACCGACCAAAAGTCCGGGCATGCGCCATATGGTCACGTGCGTGATACTCGATGACCTTGAGGGGCGCGGCCTCATCCACGACACAACTGACGAGCGCGAGCTGAGGTTGCTCCTCGCCGGGAGCCCGGTGGTTCTGTATCACGGCATTGATCCATCGGCATCGAGTCTTCATGTCGGTCATCTTGTGGGAGTACTTGTCCTACGACGCTTCCAGGATCAAGGCCACCGCCCTTTGGTGCTGCTCGGTGGGGCCACAGGCATGATCGGCGATCCGAGTGGTCGCAGTGGTGAACGCAACCTTTTGGATGCCGACACCCTGGCTTCCAATGAGGCAGGGATTCGAGGCCAACTGGAGCGCTTGTTGGACTTCGGGGGACAGTCCGGCGCTCGGATGGTCAACAACTATGACTGGACCCGAGATATCTCGATCCTTGACTTTCTGCGCGACGTTGGCAAGTACGTCACGGTCAATCGGATGGTGGCCAAGGACTCGGTGCGGGAACGACTCAACAGCGACCGCGGGATCTCATACACGGAATTCAGTTACATGCTCCTGCAGGCATTCGACTACTGGGTGCAGCACGTTCGTTACGACTGTCGTCTGCAGATCGGGGGTTCGGATCAATGGGGCAACATAACCGCTGGCATCGATCTGGTCCGTCGGCGTGCTGCGGCATCGGTACACGGTCTGACTTGGCCTCTGATCACTCGCTCCGACGGCCAAAAGTTCGGCAAATCGGTCGATGGTGCGGTATGGCTCGACCCCGAACGCACCTCTCCGTACGCCTTGCATCAGTATTTCCTGCGCTGTGACGATCGTGATGTGGAGCGATTCCTGCGACAGTTGACGTTGCTTCCGATCGACGAAGTGACCGAGACAATGTCTGGCCATAGGCGGGCTCCCGAGGCCAGGATGGCACAACGCAGACTCGCCGATGCGGTCACCGAGTTGATCCACGGACCCCTTGAGGTACAAAGGGCGAACCTGGCTGCATCTGTTCTGTTCGGCTCTGGTGCCCACATCGGCGGTGGTACCGCCAAGCCCGTGGAACTCAACGCCGAAA
>OY730477.1:1600000-3328718 GCA_963422745.1 Acidimicrobiales bacterium
CTGCCCGGTGCTGGAAGGTTACGGGGAAGGGTTAGCCCACTTGGGCAAAGCTCTGAACCTAAGCCCCAGTAAACGGCGGCCGTAACTATAACGGTCCTAAGGTAGCGAAATTCCTTGTCGGGTAAGTTCCGACCTGCACGAATGGAGTAACGACTCCCCTACTGTCTCAACCATAGACCCAGCGAAATTGAAGTACGAGTAAAGATGCTCGTTAGCTGCAGAAGGACGGAAAGACCCCGTGGACCTTTACTACAACTTGGTATTGATTTTTGGTCTGAGTTGTGTAGGATAGGTGGGAGACTTTGAAGCATGGGCGCTAGCTTGTGTGGAGTCATTCTTGAAATACCACCCTTCTCATGCTGGAGGTCTCACTTCGACCCGTTATCCGGGTCAGGGACAGTGCCAGGTGGGTAGTTTGACTGGGGCGGTCGCCTCCTAAATTGTAACGGAGGCGCTCAAAGGTTCCCTCAGACTGGTCGGCCATCAGTCGTTGAGTGCAATCGCACAAGGGAGCTTGACTGCGAGACTTACAAGTCGAGCAGGTACGAAAGTAGGAGATAGTGATCCGGCGGTAGCGTGTGGAAGCGCCGTCGCTCAACGGATAAAAGGTACCCCGGGGATAACAGGCTAATCTTCCCCAAGAGTCCATATCGACGGGAAGGTTTGGCACCTCGATGTCGGCTCATCGCATCCTGGGGCTGAAGCAGGTCCCAAGGGTTGGGCTGTTCGCCCATTAAAGCGGTACGCGAGCTGGGTTTAGAACGTCGTGAGACAGTTCGGTCCCTATCCTCTGCAGCCGGAAGAGATTTGAGGAAACCTGTCCCCAGTACGAGAGGACCGGGATGGACGCAGCTCTCGTGTGCCAGTTGTCCCGCCAGGGGCATGGCTGGTTTGCGACCTGCGGCAGGGATAACCGCTGAAAGCATCTAAGCGGGAAGCCCGTTCCAAGATGAGATCTCTCACCGGGTCAACCGGATAAGGCCTGTGGTAGAACACCACGTAGATAGGCCGGAGGTGTAAGCACAGTAATGTGTTCAGCCGACCGGTACTAATCGGCCGAAGGCTTGAATTTACATTTGATATATGTTTGATGTTCGTGCTCGCTATGGAGTTTTTGAGAGGCTGATTGCTAGTTAGCTCATTGCTAGTTTGCTAACAAGCAATTCAGCGCCTTGAGATTACACCGTGTCGTCTATCGCTTTATTGATAGTGGCACGGACATGATGACAACAGAGTTTTCGGTGGTGATAGCGGAAGGGTCACACCCGTTCCCATTCCGAACACGGAAGTTAAGCCTTCCAGCGCCGATGGTACTTGGGCCGAGAGGCCCTGGGAGAGTAGGAAGCCGCCGGATTTCTAGTGTTTTCGGGCCCACCCGTGGGCCCGAAAACATCTTTTTTCTTTAAGTGGGCGGCACCAGGTAGGCTATTGATCTGGTTGGCCTCCCAAAGCTAGTGTCGGATCATGATGCTTCCTATACCGGCTGAAGCCCAAGAAGAGCGAGTCAACCTACCGACCGGAGTCGCTCTGCGCGTCTTGCGCATGGGAACGGGTCCGGCATTGATCATGGCTCCTGGGTGGACCTGTTCAGCGGACTTTTTCACCAACCAACTTGAGGGTCTCTCAGACGCGTTTGATGTGATCGCTTATGACCCTCGCGGGCATGGCGGGTCGGATAAGCCGATTGTTGGCAATAACTTCACCCAACGAGGCCTTGATCTTGGTGCACTTCTGGACGAATTGGATGTCGGCCAGGCCTACTTGTTCGGTTGGTCATTTGGCGTATTTGACGTACTGAGTTACGTACGCGATCACGGCACCGATCGTGTCCTAGGAATGATCTTGTGCGATGAGACGCCCAAGTGTCCCGCAGATCCCAGCAACCCAAATGATTGGGGTGAGGCGCCGCTTTCAATGGATGGAATCGTCCAGTTTCTTCGCCTAACAATCGATGCTCGAGCAGAATTCTGGACTGCGTACTCCAAAGAGATGATCGGACTACCTGATGACACTCCTGATGATCACCCGGATGTATTGAGGATTGTTGAACTCGGAATGCAGACTCCTGAACACGTGGCCATCGCAACAATGGCTGACGGTGTCGCCACCGATCTTTCAGAGACGGCAACGATGGCCGCCGCTCTAACACCGACACTTTTCATCGCTAAACAAGGATGGGCGACCCAAGCGCAAGCCTGGGTCAGTGCCCACATGCCCGAAGCGCATTTTGCAACAATGCCATATCACATGGGTTTCGTTACCGACCCTCAAGGCTTCAACAACACGATCAGGTCTTTCGGAGAGTCGATCCATTAGCATTGTCGTTGAGGGACACCACATGGGTGTCCCCTCGCCACATCGGTAGTCTCTGTTGTAGGTTTTCCGGTTCGAAATTGAGCCTGCAGTCTTGCGTGTAGACGGCGTGACTCTTTTCAACTGGTAGCATCTGGCGTCCATGCCTGCAGGTCGTCAACGAGGCGCGCCACGTCGAGCAGGCCCGAATCGAGCAGGCCCCGGAAATAAGAGCCTGAACAAGTCGAGATCGCGGTCGGACTCGCGTAGCGGGAGCGGTTTCGGTGGTCGTTCTGCCGATGAGAACTCCGGTCGTGGGAGTCGGTCATCTGGCGATGGGAGGACTCGTTCGGGTGGGCGTGGCCGCGGTGATTCGAGTGGTCGGGGTGATTCGAGTGGTCGTGGCCGCGGGTCTTCGGGTCGGGGTGATTTGAGTGGTCGGAAACGTTGGGACTCGGATGCCGGGCGTGATTCAAGATCCGGACCTGGCGCGCGCGGCCGCGGGTCTTCGGGTCGGGGTGATTCGGGTGAGCGTGGCGGGAGCGGTTTCGGTGGTCGTTCTGCCGATGAGAACTCCGGTCGTGGGAGTCGGTCATCTGGCGATGGGAGGACTCGTTCGGGTGGGCGTGGCCGCGGTGATTCGAGTGGTCGTGGCCGCGGGTCTTCGGGTCGGGGTGATTTGAGTGGTCGGAAACGTTGGGACTCGGATGCCGGGCGTGATTCAAGATCCGGACCTGGCGCGCGCGGCCGCGGGTCTTCGGGTCGGGGTGAGTCGGGTGCGCGTGGCGGGAGCGGTTTCGGTGGTCGTTCTGCCGATGAGAACTCCGGTCGTGGGAGTCGGTCATCTGGCGATGGGAGGACTCGTTCGGGTGGTCGGGGTGATTTGAGTGGTCGGGGCCGCGGGTCTTCGGGTCGGGGTGATTCGGGTGGTCGGATACGACGGGACTCGGATGCCGGGCGTGATTCAAGATCCGGACCTGGCACGAGGAATACAGATCGTGGCTTGTCCGGTCCGACCCGATGGGGTCGCGTAGCTCGTCGCGGTGCCGGAAATATCAACTACGGCAATGATCCCTCACAAGATGGCAATAATCCCGCACAAGATCTTGAGCGACGCAGACTTGATGTAGGTGGGCAAGGGTCCGGGACTCAGCGAAGTACTCGCGATGATTCACAACAGACCGGCACGGAGACCGGTGGGGATCTCAACGACAAACGCGCCTCAGCCAGGGTCGAAACGGACGCAGAAAGATCAGGGGTTCGTGCCGACAGGAAACGTCGCAAGCCGTTACCTGCACGGCCAGTCGCGTCTGTGGAGCCTGCCAAGGCGCTGCGTCGACTGCTCGGCGATAAGGAGGCAGGTCGTTTGAGTCGCCGTTTGAATGTGGCAGCCAAGGCCTTTGCCGCCGATCGGTTTACCGAAGCCCACGCGGCGCTGGTTCCGGTGATCCGGAAAGCGCCTTCACTACCGGAGGGTCGTGAACTGATGGGTCTGACGTTGTATCGCATGGGACGGTGGGCCGATGCCATCGGTCATCTCGAATCGTTTCGGGAACTAACGGGCGGTACAGAGCAGCATCCCGTGTTGGTCGATTGCCATCGGGCGCTGGGGCACTGGGATGATGTTGATCAGTTGTGGCGTGAGCTTGGTGAAGTCTCACCGAGTGCGGAGTTGGTGTCGGAAGGCCGCGTCGTGGCGGCTGGCGCAAAGGCTGATCGAGGCGACCTTCAAGGTGCCATTGCCATGTTGGAAAAGGGTTGGTCGCCGCCTAAGCAGCCACGCCCGCATCATCTACGCCGCGCCTATGCGCTTGGGGATCTCTACGACCGGGCCGGTCGAGCCGCTCGTGCACGATCGTTGTTCTCGTGGGTTGCTCGACACGATCCCGGCCTCGGGGATGTGGTGCAGCGTTCGAAGTCGCTGAGCTGACACCAGGTTGGCGAGGTCGGTGTCGTGGGTCGTGTTGGACCGCCTTAGGGCTTGGTAGGGGTAACATGGCCCGCGTGGTTAGCGTGCTCACCGTGATCGGTGCGGTAGCTGTGATAGCGGTGGCATTGACGTCGGCATCTTCTGTGGCGTCCACTTGCTTAAGGCATCCCTGAACGGGAAGGAAAGCTGTGACCGACTTGATCTCGGATAGCCCTAAAGTGCGCGAAGTGGAGCGGATCATTATCCGCTTTGCGGGCGACTCTGGTGACGGCATGCAGCTCACCGGTGACCGGTTCACCTCCGCCAGCGCGCTGTTCGGCAATGACCTTGCGACCTTGCCGGAGTTTCCTGCCGAGATCCGCGCCCCGGCTGGCACGCTCGCGGGTGTCTCGGCCTTCCAGATCCACATTTCCGACCACGACATCACCACACCTGGTGACGCCCCCAGCGTCTTGGTCGCGATGAACCCGGCTGCGCTGCGTTCGGATCTTCCCATGGTGGAGCCGGGCGGGACCCTGATAGTCAATGAGGACGCCTTTGGGGAGCGCAACCTCGTCAAGGCTGGCTATGGGTCCAATCCCTTGGAAGATGGCAGTCTTGACGGCTACACAGTCGTGGCATGCCCCATGACCAGCCTCACCAAAGAGGTCTGCAAGGACCTGGGCGTTAAGCCCCGGGTTGCTGAACGATCCAAGAACTTCTTTGCTTTGGGTCTGGTGACGTGGCTCTATAGCCGACCGGTTGAGCCCACCATGATCTGGATCGAAGAGAAGTTCCGTGGGCGTACCACCGTTATCGCCGCAAACAAGGCGGCATTCAAGGTGGGCCACGCATTCGGGGAGACCGCGGAGTTGTCGGCTAGTCGTCTGATGGTTCGACCCGCCGCACTGGAACCCGGTGTGTACACCAATATCAACGGCAACACGGCGTTGTCGTGGGGCCTGGTGGCGGCGTCGCATCAAGCAGGCGTTCCCATCTTCTTGGGTTCGTATCCGATCACTCCCGCCAGCGACATACTGCATGAGTTGTCCAAACACAAGAACTTCGGAGTGCGAACGTTCCAAGCCGAGGACGAGATTGCCGCGATCGGAGCGGCCCTCGGCGCTGCTTACGGTGGGCACATCGGTGTCACCGCAACCAGTGGCCCCGGTGTAGCGCTGAAAGGCGAGACGATCGGGCTGGCGGTGAGCCTAGAGCTGCCCTTGATCGTGATCGACATCCAGCGCGGAGGTCCCTCAACGGGTTTGCCCACCAAAACCGAAGCTGCCGATTTGTTGATGGCGATGTACGGCCGCCATGGTGAGGCACCGTTACCAATTGTCGCTGCCCGTTCGCCGTCCGATTGTTTCGCCACCGCCTTGGAGGCAGTCCGCATAGCCATCCGATATCGCACCCCTGTGATACTGCTCAGCGACGGCTACCTCGCCAACGGCACCGAACCCTGGTGCCTGCCCAGCATTGAGGACCTGCCTGAGATTCCGGTGGTGTTCGCGTCCGACTTCAACCACGTCGATGCTGCCGGAACGCCTGGCTTTTGGCCTTACCTTCGTAACGAGGAGATGGCACGACCCTGGGCGATCCCCGGCACCGAAGGGCTCATGCATCGCATAGGTGGCATAGAGAAAGAGGACGGGTCGGGCAACATCAGCTACGAACCTCAAAACCACGGGCTCATGGTGGAAATGAGAAGTGCCCGGATCGCTCGGATCGCGCAGGATCTGCCTCCCGTGGATGTGGACGGTGATGCGGACGCGAACATCGTAATCGTCGGGTGGGGTTCCACTTGGGGTGCAATTACCGGTGCGGTAGGGCGACTGCGTCGCCGCGGCCACAGCCTGGCCCATGTGCATCTTCGCCACCTCAACCCATTTCCGCCCAACCTTGGCGACGTGCTCAACACCTTCGACAAGGTGCTGGTTCCGGAAATCAATATGGGGCAACTCAGCAGGATGCTTCGAGCGGAGTACTTGGCTAACGCTCGATCAATTCGCAAGGTAACCGGACAACCATTTACTGCTGCGGAGATGGTGGCCAACATTGAGGAGTTTCTGGCATGACCAATGTGGTTACCACCAAGAAGGATTGGGTCAGCGACCAAGAGGTGCGTTGGTGCCCGGGTTGTGGCGACTACTCGATCCTGACAGCGCTGCAATTGTTGATGCCCGAGCTTGGTCGCCGACGCGAAGACACCGTGTTCGTAAGCGGAATTGGCTGCGCGGCCCGGTTCCCGTACTACATGAACACCTACGGTCTGCATTCGATCCACGGCCGGTCACCCGCCATAGCAACAGGCCTGGCCATGGCCCGCCCTGATCTCGACGTCTGGGTTGTCGGTGGTGACGGCGACATGCTCTCAATCGGCGGCAATCATCTCATCCACGCCCTGCGCCGCAACGTCAACCTTACGATCCTGTTGTTTGACAACCAGATCTACGGCCTGACCAAGGGTCAGTATTCACCGACCAGCGAATTGGGCAAAGTGACCAAGTCGACCCCGATGGGATCACTCGATCACCCGTTCAACCCGATTTCGGTGGCGCTTGGTGCTGAGGCTACTTTTGTTGCGCGAACGCACGACATGGATCGTGGCCACATGCAGGAGATGTTTCGCCGTGCCCACGCCCACAAAGGTGCTGCATTCGTGCAAGTATTTCAGAACTGCAACGTGTTCAACGACGGGGCCTTCGCCGCCATAACCAAACGCGACGCCCGGGCATCAATGCTCATCAATCTCCAACACGGCAAGCCGGTCCGATTTGGCGCCGACCATGAACGTGGTGTGGTGATCAACGACCACGGTGCCAGTGTTGTGGACGTGGCCGACGTTGGCGATAGTGCCTTGTTGGTCCACGACGAGTCGGCGGAGGATCCAGGTGTGGCGTTCGCTTTGAGTCGTTTGGCGACGGACCGCCAGTCGCCCACACCGATTGGAGTGTTCCGATCCGTTCAACGTGCCGAGTACGCCGAAGCGGTCGGCGCGCAACTTGCCGCGGTGCAGGCCGAGAAAGGTCCTGGTGATTTGCACGCCTTGTTGCGTTCGCTCCCCACATGGGAGGTCGCCTGACTGCCAGTCTTCTACGGATGCCGTGGGCGCTTGATCTTGATGGGGTCATCTGGCGAGGTACCGACACAGTTCCGGGAAGCCCCGAGGCTGTGGCGTGTCTGAGGGCCGCGGAACTACCATTGGCTTTCGTCACCAACAGTGCCTTGCGTACCCCCGCTGAGGTGGCGGCCAACCTTGCTCACCACGGGATCCCCGATTCCGAACCGGAAGTCATCACCTCCGCCATGGCGGCTGCGACCATGGTTGAGCCGGGGGAAAGGGTGCTTGTAGTCGGATCCCACGGGCTCTTTGAAGCGCTGTCTCAAAGAGGTGCCGCTGTCGCCCCTGCAGAAGGCACAAGCCGATTTCGCATCGGGACCGACAGCAGCTTTGATGCCGTTGTGGTGGGCATTACGTTCTCGTTCAACTATGAACAACTAGCCGCTGCTTTGCGTGCCATCCAAGGAGGCGCCCGGTTCATCGCCACCAACCTTGACTCTGTCTTTCCTGTTGCTGACGGTGTCGTGCCCGGCAACGGGGCTTTGGTGGCAGCGCTGAGAACGGCGAGCGGTGTCGTTCCCGAGGTAGCGGGCAAACCTGCCGAGCCGATTGCTGCGCTGGTGCGTGAGCGTCTGGGAAACGACGGAATCATGGTGGGTGACCGATCCGACACCGACGGCCGGTTCGCAGCAAGGCTGGGTTATCGCTTCGGTCTTGTACTCAGCGGTGCCACTTCACCCGACATGGCTGGCCCGGAGCCTTGGGCAACGAAGGCGGATCTACGTTCGCTGGTCGGTGACGTCCTCAGCAAGCCTGAGTGATTCGTGGCTGCCCGTCGGCGCCTTGACGCCGAACTCGTTCGTAGGGAGATGGCACCGAGCCGGGCTAAGGCCCATGAGTTGATCAAAGCGGGACGGGTCACGGTTGGGGGTGCGCCCGCAGCCAAAGCTGCGCGTCTGGTAGATCCCGGTGAGGCTCTGATCGTTCGCGGCCCCAGCCGTCGTTTCGTCGGCCGCGGCGGAGAAAAGCTGGCCGGCGCTTTGGATCGGTTCGCCATCAACGTCGAGGCAATGCGTGGAATCGACGTCGGATCGTCCACAGGGGGGTTTACGGACTGTCTGCTGCAGCGCGGTGCTACCGAGGTCGTGGCAATTGATGTCGGCCGAAACCAACTCCATGAGCGACTCCGCGCCGATCACCGGGTCTGTGTACGTGAACGCACAAACGTGCGTAGCGTGGATGCTGCGGGCATAGGCGGTGCTGGCGACATCGTCGTGGTGGACCTGTCGTTCATATCGATATGCCTGGTTGCTCGCCATCTCGTCGGACTCGGAGATGACCGAGCGCATCTAGTGGTGCTCGTCAAACCCCAGTTTGAGGCTGGCAAGGCCGCCGTGAACCGCGGTCGCGGCGTGATCCGAGACCCAGAAGTGTGGCGGTCAACACTGATCCGGGCCACAGATGCACTGGTAACAGCAGGAGCCGCCATCATAGCAATCATGGTGTCACCTCTTGTTGGCGCCGACGGCAACGTGGAGTTCTTCGTTCATGGCCGTGTCCACGACACCCATAGGGTCGCCTCGTCCGACACGATCGGTCACTGGGTGGACGTTGCTATCGCATCGACCGACGACATGGCAAACTGATGGCGGCAATAGGACTTGTTGCTCACCTGCGCCGAGAGTCGGTTGGTGAGCATGCCCGGGAACTAGCAACCTGGTTGGTTGAACAGGGTCACGAGGTGCGTGTTCCACCACCCGATGGGGCAGCGGTAGGACTCAAGGACCATGTCGTTACCCTGTCAGGGTTCGCTGATCGGCTGGATCTCGTGGTCAGTCTCGGTGGAGACGGGTCGATGTTGCGGGCTATCGAACTCATCGGCACAACCCCGACTCCGATACTCGGCGTTGATCACGGAACACTCGGATATCTGACCGAGGTACGGCCCTGCGACGCCCGAAAAGCTGTGGATGCGGTGCTGCGCGGTGACCACGCCATTGAACACCGGATGCTGGTTCAGCTGACCGTCATAGCGCAGCACACCGAACCCCAGCAATTTGTCGGACTCAACGAGGTGGTGGTTGAACGTTCGTCGGAGGTCAACACCATTCGTCTGCGACTCGACATTGACGGCCACTTCTTCACCACCTACGCAGTCGATGGCATGATCGTCGCAACACCGACCGGGAGCACCGCCTACGCATTTTCTTCCGGAGGCCCGATCGTCGACCCGACCTACAGCGCCTTATCGATCACGCCGGTGTCGCCGCACATGTTGTTCGACCGGTCCTTGGTGCTCGCACCAACGAGGTCTGTGAGAATGACCCTCGAAGGCCACCGGCCAGCCACGGTATCGATCGACGGCCGCCGGATTGCCACGATTGGTGAAGGCAGCGTCATCGAATGCACCCGGGCACCGTTCGCCGCACGCTTCGTTACACTGGGCTCACGCCCTTTTCATCATGTCCTCAAGGAGAAGTTCGGGCTCAACGACCGATGAACCCGGGCTAACCCTCGCTCATGCTTACCGAACTCGTTGTACGCAACCTTGGGATCATTGACGAACTGTCCCTTGTATTTGGCGCAGGTATGACTGTGGTGACCGGCGAGACCGGCGCCGGGAAAACCCTTGTTGTCAGCGCCATCGATCTGCTCACCGGGGGACGTGCCGATGCTTCGCTTGTGCGGCCCGGTGCGGACCAAGCCGATATTCAGGGTCGTTTCGTGGTGGGTGACACCGAAACGGTTGTCCGCAGGGTCATCCCACGAGGTGGTCGTTCCCGTGTATACGTGAACGACCACATGTCAACGGTGGCGGCATTGAGTGAGCGCGCTGGCGAACTTGTCGATCTTCACGGGCAGCATTCACATCAATCTCTGCTCAAGGGTTCCGTCCAGTGCGCTCTGCTTGACCGCTTCGGTGGAGTCGACGACAGCGAACTAGCGGCGCTGCTAGCGGAGCTGAAATTGGTAAACAAAGAGTTCAGCAACCTTGGTGGCGACGTACGGGCACGTACCCGCGAGATCGACTTGTTGCGTCACCAACTTGCCGAGATTGAGGCAGCCGCGATCGAAGATCAAGACGAGGACGCTCGACTCGACGCCGAAGAGACACTGTTGGCCGACGCAGGGGCAGCTCGCCAAGCCGCAGAGTCCGCTGTGGCTCGACTCGATGCCGATGGGCCCGCTGCGAAGTCGGTCGCCACCGTGATAGATGTCCTTCAGGGCTGGTCGGTGTTCACCGATCTGGTCGCTCGTCTTCATGACGTGGTTGCTGAGCTGTCCGACGTTGTTGCGGAGATCCGACACCGCGGAGAGTCGATTGACGAGGACCCCGAACGCCTTGAGTTACTTCGCACTCGTCGGGCACAACTGTCGGGATTGCGTCGAAAATACGGCGAAACCCTGCAGGAGGTAGTCGCTTTCGGAGCTGACACCGCGGAGCGCTTAACGGAACTCGAAGGCTACGACCATAAGGCTGCCGCGCTTGATGCGAAACGGTCTCACCTGTTCGCCAAGCTGACCAAAGAACGGGCCTCGCTTCTGGCGGCGCGCACCAATGCGGCTCCACGATTCGCGCACGAGGTCGAGCGCAAACTGCGTAACCTTGCGATGCCCGACGCTCGCCTCAAGGTCCGGGTGCTAGGCGAGTCAGGCTCCGACGTCGCCTTTGAACTTGCTGCGAATCCCGGCCATGAGCCCCGACCCCTAAATCGGGTTGCCTCCGGAGGTGAGTTGGCCCGCACGATGCTGGCTCTGCGAATGGTACTGACCGCGGGACCTCCCACGCTCGTGTTCGACGAAGTCGACGCCGGTATTGGCGGTGAGGTTGCTCGTACCGTTGGGGCGAGCTTGGCGGCTTTGGCTGATCGGCATCAGATAATGGTGGTCACCCACCTGGCTCAGGTGGCGGCGTTTGCCGATCACCATGTGACCGTCACCAAAGATGGCACCAATACCGCTGTCAGTGTGGCCCGTTTGCTTGACGAGGACGCCAGGTTGGTTGAACTGTCGCGGATGCTGTCGGGATCGCCGGACAGCATGGCGGCACGTGATCATGCCACGGAGTTGGTGAACGCGGCTCGGGTGTTGCGGCGCTTGCCGGGATCCGGCCTTGTACCCGGCGGGCATTGACACGGTGTGTAGCCAGGTCGGGTCGGTAGCTCCATACGGACCTTCGCATTCGGTGCTGGTTGGTTGGGGTTGTTGGTGAGCGGTGGTGGTCTGATGGATTCTCATGTTCGGTGCTGGTTGGTTGGGGTTGTTGGTGAGCGGTGGTTGCCTGATGGATCCCTCATATTCGGTGCTGGTCGGGTTAGGGTGAAATCCCGATGACGAAGCACATCTTCGTAACCGGTGGCGTCGTGAGCGGCTTGGGAAAGGGTCTTAGCGCGTCGTCGCTCGGGCGGCTACTCAAGGCCCGCGGCTTGCGGGTCACAATGCAAAAGCTTGATCCGTACCTCAACGTTGATCCCGGAACCATGAACCCGTTCGAGCACGGGGAGGTGTTCGTCACCGACGACGGCGGTGAAACCGATCTTGATCTTGGGCATTACGAGCGCTTCGTCGACGAGAACCTGACGGTCGACTCCAATGCCACCACCGGTTCGATCTATTGCGCAGTGATCGCGGCTGAGCGTCGTGGGGATTACCTAGGCAAGACCGTGCAGGTGATCCCACATATCACCGATGAGATCAAGCGGCGCATCAACCGACTGGTGAGCAGCGATGTAGACGTGGTCATCACCGAGGTGGGTGGCACAGTAGGCGACATCGAGATCCTGCCGTTCCTTGAGGCGATTCGGCAAGTTCGTCTCGACGTGGGACGCAACAACGTTTGCTACATTCACGTCACTTTGGTGCCGTTCATCGGGCCCTCGAACGAGCAAAAAACCAAACCGACCCAGCATTCGGTCACCGAACTCCGCAGTCGTGGCGTCCAACCCGACGCCATCGTTTGTCGCAGCGACGAACCTATCAGCGACGATCTGCGAGCCAAGATCTCCAACCTGTGCGACGTAGGCGTCCGCGGTGTTGTCAACGCTGCGAACGCCTCGAGTGTCTACGAGATCCCGATCGTCTTGCACCGCGAAGGGTTTGACGAATACGTGTGCGAAATTCTGGGTCTCGACAGCCGACGTCCGGATCTTGACTCGTGGATCAAACTGATCGGTCGCGTCAATGCCACTAACACATCGGTGCGGGTGGGGATGGTAGGCAAGTACGTCAGCCTGCCCGACGCCTACCTGAGTGTCGTCGAAGCGCTCAACCATGCAGGCATACATCACGGCACCGAAATCCAAATCGAGTGGGTCTCCTCTGAGGAGGTCGAGGCACTCCTGTCGGGCAGCCGTTTGGGTGAACTTGACGGCATGGTCATCCCCGGAGGATTCGGCGAGCGCGGCATTGAGGGCAAAGTTCTGGCTGCTGGCTACAGTCGCCGACACTACATCCCGTGCCTCGGGCTGTGCCTCGGCATGCAGGTCATGACGATTGAGTATGCCCGCAACGTGTTGGGCCTAACGGGCGCCAACTCCACCGAGTTTGATGCTGGCACCGCTCACCCGGTAATTGACCTTATGGACAACCAACGCGACGTCACAGACATGGGTGGCACCATGCGCCTTGGAGCTTGTGTGGCGCGACTAAAGAAGGGCTCGCAAGTCGCTCGGGCATACGGAACCAACATCGTCAGCGAGCGTCACCGCCATCGCTACGAGTTCAACCCGCTGTATCGGAACCGCTTCGAACAAGGCCACCTCAGCTGTTCAGGCGAGTCACTTGATGGTCGGCTTGTGGAGTTCATCGAGCTTGCGAATCACCCTTTCTGGATCGGCACCCAGGCGCACCCTGAGTTCAAGAGCAGGCCCGACCGTCCCGCTCCGCTGTTCGAGGAGTTTGTTGCGGCTGTGTTGGTGCGGGCTGCGGGTCGTAACCCACAGCTTCCCTCGTTCGGTGGCTATGTCGCGGAGCCTTCCGGTTCAGCCGTCGTGGGGTCATGAACGTGGTGAGCGTCAACCCGGGCTTCGTTCTTCTGTCCGAACGCGAGATCTACCAGGGACCGATCATTCGTTTGGTAGAGGCGCAATTCGCGACCCCCAACGGTGAGACGATGACACGGGTGATTGTGCGTCATCGGGGCGCAGTGGGAGTTGTTCCCGTCGACGCTGAAGAAGTGCTGCTTGTGCGGCAATACCGGGCACCGCTAGACGCAGAGATCCTTGAGATTCCCGCCGGGCTGCGCGAGGACGAGTCGCCAGAGACGACCGCGCAACGCGAACTCGCAGAGGAGGTCGGGTTCATTGCAGAAACGCTCGAACCGCTTGGTGGGTTCTATAACTCGGTCGGATTCTGCGACGAGTTCACACACCTGTTCCTTGCAACCGACCTACGGCCGGTGCCGCGAGCCCCGGATGGTCCAGAAGAGTCACACATGGCGGTCGAGCGCATGGCCGTAGGGTCTGTGCAGGCCGCAATTGATGCTGGCGAGTTCGTTGATGCCAAGACCATCATTGCCTTACAGGGTGCTCTGCGGAGATTGGGTGTCGAGGGGAGATTGGGTGTCGAGGCAGGCCTGTGACCACGCCTGATTCTTGGGCAGTGGATTCCGACATCAAGGAGTACCTGATCTGGTTGGCCCTCGAGCGAGGTCGTTCGCCGAACACGCTGCAAGCCTACGAGCGCGACCTTCGTCGCTATCAGGACCACCTCTCAAAGAAGCGACCTCTGCACGCTACCGCTGAGGATGTGATTGCGTTCGTTGTTGCGTTGAGAGGCTTGGCACCTGCATCGGTGGCACGGACCCTTGTAGCGGTACGGGGCCTGCACCGATACCTGACTGCTGAAGAGATACGCCCCGACGACCCGACCGCCAACATAGAAATGCCCAGGGTTCCTCGGGGGTTACCCAAGGCGCTACACGTCGAGCAGGTCACCGCGCTGATCGAGAGCGTCGACGGTTCCGCGGCGGTCGATCGGCGTGATCGGGCCGCTTTGGAGTTCTTGTACGGGACCGGAGCGCGGATCTCCGAAACGGTCGGCCTGTCGATCGGCGACATCGACCTCCACGACGGCCTTGTGCGCCTTATGGGCAAAGGAAGCAAGGAACGGATAGTTCCGATCGGTCGTCACGCAGCCGATGCCCTCCGCAGATGGTTGGATCCACAAGGTAGAGCAGCGTTTGTGCCGCGGCAATGGGCCCGACGCTCCGACGCCGAAGCAGTATTTCTGAATCAGCGAGGCGGGCGCCTCACACGCCAAGGAATGTGGGGGAAGATACGCCAAAGAGCTTCGACAGTGGGACTGCGCCACGAACTAACACCGCACGTTTTGCGCCACTCGTGTGCCACCCACATGCTCGATCACGGTGCCGATATCCGCAGTGTGCAGGAACTGCTTGGGCATGCTTCGATCTCGACGACTCAGATCTACACCGAGGTGTCGACTCGGCGGCTTATGCAGGTTTATCGGGCTGCTCACCCACGGGCGACGGTTGACTCAGGTGGCTCTTCTCGAAGTCCCCGAAGGCCTTGATGGGTTGCTCACCCACCAGCGACGGTTGACTCAGGGGTTCAACAAGCCGATGTTGGTCTTGGCCCGTTCGAGCGTGGCTGAGGCGATCTCACGGGCCTTGTCGGCGCCCAACCGCACCAACCGAGCCGTTTCTCCTGGATCGTCGGAGAACTCAGCGAACCGGGTTCGCACAGGGTGCAGCATCTCGATCAGTGCCGTTGCCGTGTCGTCCTTCAAAGGCCCGTAACGGGCGTAGTCGGCGGCGATGTGTTCAGGATCGGTGCCGGTAGCCGCAGCAAGGATCAACAGCAGGTTCGCCACACCTGGTTTGGCTGCCACGTCGTAGCGGACCTCACCGTCGTTGTCGGTAACCGCAGAGCGGATCTTCTTTGCGATGACGCTGGCATCGTCGAGCAGGTTGATGGTGCCCCGCGGTGAGTCGAGCGACTTCGACATCTTGTTGGTTGGCTTCTGCAGATCCATCACCCTGGCACCGACGGGAACCAGCACCGTTTTGGGTAACACGAAAGTCTGGCCGTATCGGCCATTGAAGCGTTCGGCTATGTCGCGGGTGATTTCAATGTGTTGACGCTGGTCCTCGCCGACAGGTACTTCATCGGTGTCATACAACAAGATGTCGGCTGCCTGCAGAGCAGGGTAGGTGAACAGCCCAGCCGAAACGAAATTGTGATGCTCTGATTTGTCCTTGAACTGCGTCATCCGGCTCAACTCGCCAAACGAGACCGAACACTGCATCAGCCAGGCGCACTCGGCGTGTTCACGCACGTGGCTCTGCACGAACAAGATGCACACCTCAGGGTCGAGTCCGGCAGCCATAAGAAGCTGGACCAAGTGCAGTGATTCTCTTCCCAGCTGACCCGGAGCTTTCGGGATCGTGATGGCGTGAAGGTCAACCACGCAGAAGACAGCATCGGTTTCGTGTTGCATGCGAGCCCAGTTTCGGATCGCTCCGAGGTAGTTACCGAGGTGCAATTCACCGGTTGGCTGGATTCCCGAGAAGACACGGACCATGAACGCAGGCTATGGGGTTGCGCCTATCCTCGTGGGGCAGATTCGATCGGTGAGGCCGTGCAGCGAGATGGCAGGTACTTCCATGCCCTATGAGGTGCATACGCCTGTCTTTGACGGGCCATTCGACATGTTGTTGCACCTGATATTACGTGAACGGGTCGACCTCTACGAGATCAGCCTCTCGGAGATCGTGGACGCCTACCTTGACGAGCTGGATCGGTTGGAACGTCTCGACCTGGGTGTGGCTACCGAGTTCCTTCTTATCGCCGCCACGCTGCTGGAGTTGAAATCACGCAGGCTTCTGCCCGACAACCGCGATATTGATCCCGATGAAGAACTTGATTTCCTAGATGGCAGGGACCTGCTGCTGGCTCGATTGGTGGAATGCAAGACCTTCTCCGACGCCGCCAACTCACTGCGTGCGCTTTCGATGAGTGCCGCTCGGTCCTATCCCCGAACCTGTGGGCCGCCCAGCGAAACCGCCATGCAGAGGATCGCACCCTTGGAGGCTACTCCTGAGGATTTGCGTGTCGCCTATCTTCGTGCGAGCACCCCGAAACCGCTTGAGCGAGTCGACATCGCGCACATCACACCGATCAAGGTGACCGTTGCGGAATCGATCGCTGAACTCATCGCGGAACTATCACACACGCCTCGCACAACCTTCAAAGACCTCACCGTTCAGTTCGTTGAGCGTCTGGACATTGTGGTGCGATTCCTGGCACTGCTCGAGCTGTTCAAGCAGGGTCTGGTCGATATCAGCCAGACTGAGGCGTTCGGAGATATAACCATCGAATTGGTCGGGACCGAGTCGCAGTTGCTCGACACAATATCGCTCGATGTCTAAGCGCCTTGATGAGATATCACCCGCTTTGGAGGCAATCCTGCTTGTAGCGACGGAAGCGGTGGCACCCGAAATTCTGGCAAAAATCGTCGAAACATCGGTTGACGATGTGGTGCAGTGCTGCGCCGCACTCGCTGAGGAGTACCGAGCCGATGGTCGCGGTTTCGTGCTGGCCCACGTGGCAGGCGGTTATCGCTTCCAGACCGCCGATGAGCAGGTTGACTATGTCGAACGGTTCCTGCTAGATCCTCAGCCAGCCCGGCTGTCCGCGGCCGCGTTGGAGACATTGGCGATCGTTGCTTACAAACAGCCGGTATCGCGCAATCAGATCGCTGCCATCAGGGGCGTGAACGTCGACGGAGTAATGCGCACCCTGCAGCAGAGACGATATGTCAGCGAAGTGGCACGTGATCCCGGCCCGGGTCGTGCCGTCTTATACGGCACAACGATGGAGTTCCTGGAAAATCTGGGTCTCAACTCGGTCGATGAACTGCCGCCTCTTGGTGATTTCGTACCGGGAATAGATGTTGTAGAAGCACTCGAGCGAGGACTACGTGTAGTTGACGAACCCGTAGATCCCACCCGGCCCGGGGATCCCGATGGATTCTCGGCGCCCGATGGCGGGATTGGTGAGTACACATGAGATATTCAAGATGACAGATCGTCGAGAGCTTCACCATGCAGAGCGACTTCAAAAGGTGCTTGCCCGTGCCGGCTTCGGGAGTCGGCGGTCATGTGAAGAATTGATCGCCGCTGGCAGGGTCACCGTCAACGGCAACACCGCTCGTCTGGGATGCCGTGTCAATGCTGAGACATCAGCGGTCCTCGTTGACGGCGCCGCAGTCGGAATCGCAGACAACCTGGTCTACTACCTCCTCAACAAACCGGCCGGTGTGATCTCCACCGCAAAGGACCCCGGGGGGCGCCCCACAGTGGTTGAACTCGTGCCTGCAGACCCAAGGGTATTTCCAGTTGGGCGCCTGGACGGAGCTACCGAAGGGCTGCTGGTTTTGACTAACGACGGGGCCTTGACCCACCGGCTTACCCACCCGTCGATTGGCGTCGAAAAGGAATACTTGGCTCATGTCGAAGGCGATGTTTCGCGGGCTGCGTTGCGTACCCTGCGCCAGGGCGTAGATCTCGAGGACGGAACCACGGCCCCGGCCCGGGTTGCAGCGGTAGAGCCATCGTTGTTGCGTATCGTTATCCACGAGGGCCGAAACCGTCAGGTTCGCCGTATGTGCGAAGCCGTGGGTCATCGGGTGCGGCGCCTTGTGCGTGTTCGTTTCGGAACCGTCACCGATTCCCACCTCGGGCCCGGTTCCTGGCGGATTCTGGACCGTCGGGAGGTCCGAGCCCTCGAAGCGGTCTCCTCCCAGTAGGTCCTCCCAGAAGGCACCCTCACCTGCGGGACCGGTACGCAGCGGCGTGAGCGTGGCTTCAACAGCGCTCAAGCAGTAGGCACCCTCACCTGCGGGACCGGTACGCAGCCACGGACAGACCGGTACCCTAGGGCGCCGTGAAAGCGGTGGTGGCCGGTGTCGGCTTGATCGGCGGATCTGTTGGCTTGGCGTTGTCCGAGTTGGGATGGGACGTGATCGGTATCGACACCGACAAGAAACACCTGCAGACCGCGATCAACATGAACGCCATAAAACGAGGCATCACACCAACGCACCTCGACAAGATGGGCGAAGTGGACTTGGCGGTTGTAGCCACGCCTGTGCATGCCATTGCCGATGTGGTTGGGCGACTGCTCACCTCGGGTGCAAGGGTCGCCACTGATGTTGGTTCGGTGAAGGGACCTATCGCCGCAGCAGTACCGGATCCACGGTTCGTTCCTGGACATCCGATGGCAGGCAACGAACAACACGGCCTAAGCGGGGCATCCGCCGACATGTTCTGTGAAGCCACCTGGGCGTTGACCCCGACTTTGAGCACCGACGACGCTTCCTTCACCGAGGTGCATGAGATCGTGACCACCCTTGGTGCCCGCCCGATCGTGATGCCGCCCGACCGTCACGACGCCCTGGTTGCGATCGTGTCCCATGTTCCTCACCTGACCGCTGCCACGCTTATGTGTTTGGCGGCCGAGCGCTCCGAAGAACATCAGGCGGTGCTACGCCTTGCCGCCGGTGGCTTTCGGGACATGACGAGAGTAGCCGCGGGTCATCCGTCGATCTGGCCCGATATTTGCGTGCAGAACAAAGCCGCCATCGTTGAGGTGCTGGACCGGTTCATTGTTGAACTCACCGACCTGCGTGGGGTTGTGGCCGACGCCGACGCCGACCGCCTACTCGCCCAGCTAGAGGCTGCACGCCACGCCAGACGCAATCTGCCCACAACCGCACCCCACGCCGAGAACTTGTCGGAAATGCGGATACCGGTCTCGGACCGTAAGGGAGAGATCGCTTCGATCGCCAGCCTCGCCGCTGATCTCAACGTCAACATATATGACCTTGAGATCGCCCACAGCAGCGAAGGGCCCCGCGGAGTGATCGTGATGCTTGTGGAGACGGCGTCTGTTGGACGTATGCATGCCGGGTTGGTTACGCGTGGTTACCGACCGGGTGTGCGGACTCTGGACTGAACCGATGGCATCCATGTCGCGCCCGGCGATGATCCGCCCGCTGAGCCAACCACCCGACGCGGTGGTTGCGCTTCCAGGTTCAAAAAGCATCACCAATCGTGCACTGGTGACGGCGGCTTTGGCTTCGGGTACTACCACGCTCGACGGCGTAGCGGCCGCGGACGATATCGGCGCCATGATCGCAGCGCTTAGGGCTCTCGGGATCGTCATAGACGCCAACCAATCCTCCCGGCGGGTGACGGTGCGAGGATCGGGGGGAACGGTTTCGGCTGCGGGTGCTCGAATCGATGCCCATCAGTCCGGCACTACCGGGCGTTTCGTTTTGCCAGTAGCGGCACTGGGTTCACAACCTGTGCTGATTGACGGGCATCAACAACTTCGGAATCGTCCCATGGATGATCAGATTTGCGCATTGCGGTCCCTGGGTGTGACCATCAACGAGCTGGGCCTACCCGGACGTCTACCGTTGCGTGTGACGGGTCCCGTTCGTGGCTCGTCGGTGTCGATTCCGGGATTGGTGTCGAGTCAGTTCTGCTCCGGTTTGATGCTGGCCGGTGCCGTGGTCGGTCTTGTTGTGCAAGTCGTGTCAGCCGATGTCTCGCGGCCGTACCTGGACATGACCGCTGAGGTGATGCGCGCTTTTGGTGCCGATGTGAACCGAACCAGAGCAGCCGATTCGGTGGCTTGGAGTGTCGGCGGCGGCTATGTGAGTCCCGGATTGTATGAAATAGAGCCCGACGCGACCGCTGCTTCGTACTTCTTGGGAGCCGCGGCTATCACCGGTGGCCGGGTGCGCATTGAAGGCCTGGGGCGGGATTCGCTGCAAGGTGATGTGGCGTTCGCCGAGGTCCTCGCTCGGATGGGTGCGAACGTTGAGGTTGGTGTTCGACACATAGAGATTCGCGGGCCACGCCAGCTCAAAGGGATTGACGTTGACCTGTCGCAGATGTCAGACACTGCGCCGACGCTTGCCGCGGTTGCCGCTTTCGCGGATGGACCGACCACTGTGAGAGGCATCGGGTTTATCCGCAACAAAGAAAGCGACCGCGTAGCAGGTCCTGTAACGGAACTGCGTAGATGCGGTATTGATGCCGAGGTGCTCTCCGATGGTTTTGTGGTGCGCCCGAAGGGTCCGCCTCTCCCAGCCATGTTTGAGACTTACGACGATCATCGCATGGCTATGGCGTTTGCCCTGATTGGCTTGGTGGTCAACGGAGTTGGGATTACCGATCCACGTTGTGTCTCCAAGACCTTTCCGGATTTCTTCGTTGCCTTGGACCAGCTTCGCTGACGCGGACAGGATGGTTTGATGCTGGTTATTGCCATCGACGGACCCGCAGGTTCGGGCAAGTCGACTGTGGCGCGAGTAGTGGCGCAACGTTTGGGACTGGACTACCTCGATACCGGTGCCATGTACCGAGCGGTGACTCTCGCTGTGTTCAATGGGGGAGTAGATCCCAGCGATACGCAGGCCGTGGCATTGGTCGCGCGTCGGGTCAGGTTACGCATTGAAGGTGATCACGTGTTTGTTGACGGCGTGGACGCCACCACAGAGGTTCGTAGCCCGGCGGTTACCCGGGCGGTGAGCGAGGTGGCTGCCAATGCCGAGGTACGCCGCGAGCTGGTCGCACGTCAGCGTCAGTGGGCTCATGACCGTCAAGGTGGGGTGCTCGAAGGTCGCGACATCGCTACAGCGGTGTTTCCCGACGCCAACTTGAAGATCTACCTTCACGCTAGTCTCAAAGAACGTGCTCGGCGTCGTGCATGGCAAATCACCAGCTCCGATTACGACAAGATCGCCAACGATATCGCATTGCGAGACCACCACGATTCGTTCCGCAAGGCCGACCCGCTGACAGTCGCCGAAGACGCCTTCGTGGTTGACAGCACCGGCCTTGATGTTTACGAGGTCGTTGAGACCATTGAGAGCTTGCTCAAAGCGGTGACGCAACGACTTGAAGATGTCAAGCCTCGAATAGATCGGCGGCTGGGTCTATGAGCAGCGAGCCGCGTTATGGATCCCAGCTTGGTGATGCTGAGCAACGCAGTCAGCACGGTCTGTGGGGACGGGTCGCATATCGAATCCTGTGGATTCCCATCGCTGGGGCCATCAGAGTCGTGTTCCGTCCGCGGATACACGGCCGGGAGAACCTTCCACAAGGGCCTTTCATCTTGTCGGCGATGCATCGTTCGTTTATGGACACCCCCATCGTCGGGGTCATGACCTCAAGGCGGCTGCGGTTCATGGGCAAAGAAAGCCTCTGGGAGAACAAATTGTTGGGGGCGTTTCTTACCTCAATGGGTGGATTTCCGGTGCATCGCGATTCTGCTGATCGCACCGCATTACGCGCGGCCAGCGACGTGTTGGGTCAAGGCGAGCCGTTGGTGATGTTCCCCGAAGGAACCCGGCGCGAAGGTCCTCGCCTGAATCGTCGGGAGTTTCACGACGGGCCAGCATTTGTGGCCACGCGCAGCGGCGTACCGATCGTGCCGGTTGGGATCGGAGGGAGTGCCAGGGCTCTCCCTATCGGTGCCAGGATCCCGCGTCCGATCAAGGTCGTGGTGGTTATCGGTGACCCCATCAAACCGCCAAGCATCAACGGGCGGATACCTCGACGAGCCGTTCGTGAGCTAACCGATCGGCTTTTTGCCGACATCGCAGACCTGTACCTGGAAGCCCGTGTTCTGGCCGGAGACGAACCCGCCCCCGGCGGCTGAATGTGTTGATGTGAGCAACCAGGCAGTGCCAACACGTTCCGGCGACAACTAGTGTCGTTGTCCGCTCCGCGTGCTTGGCTATGGCTGGGTTCGTTTCTGCCCGGCCTCGGCTGCCAGAAGCTTCAACACTGCGGACGCGTCGATATAGCGGTCCGCGATCGCTGGACGCGGTGCATCATCGGTGCCGATTGTCAATAGCGACCCCGGCTCCATTTCGGCGAGCAATTCACGTAGGTCTCGTGGAGGAGGGAAGTACTCGTCCTCTTTGGTGACCTGAACCTCCTCGACTCCATGAACCGGTGCCAGCCGCTCAATCACTGTCGTGACGAGGTCCTCGGGTGCGGATGCTCCGGCAGTCACCCCGACCGTTCCGCTCAGGTCATCGGGCAATTCGTCGGCGCCGTTGACCCGGTACACCCGCGGGCAACCCGACTCGGAGGCCAAGCCAGCCAAGGCGATCGTGTTGGACGAATTAGCTGAGCCGATCACAACCATCGCGTTGCATCGAGGAGCGATCTCCATGAGTGCCTGTTGGCGGTTGGTGGTGGCAAAGCAGAGATCGGATCGAGCCGGTTGCCACAGCTGTGAGAAACGCTCCTGCGTGGACTTCAACACTCCCGCCCATTCGCGGTGTGACAATGTTGTCTGCGCCAAGATGGCGACGGCTCCGTCGTATTCGGGGAGGGCCTGCACATCCTCGGGCGTTTCAACCCGATGGATGGCTTCGGGCGCGACCGCCATGGTTCCGACGGCCTCCTCGTGGCCTTCATGACCGACGTAGATGATCCGGTAGCCTTTGGCTGCCCTGGTCTTGACCTCGTGATGAACCTTGGTGACCAAGGGACAGACGGCGTCGACGACGTAGCTGCCACGAGCACGGGCGATTTCGACCACCTCAGGTGCGGACCCGTGCGCAGACAACATGATTGGGCGTCCCTCGGGAACCTCGGCGATGTCGTCCACGAACCGCACACCCAGAGACTCGAACTGGCGCACTACGGATTGGTTGTGGACGATCTCGTGATAGCAGTACACAGGCGGCTCGAAGGCCCGCACCATCCAGGCAAGAGCCTTGATCGCCATCTCCACGCCAGCGCAGAAGCCTCGAGGTGAAGCCAGCAGAACCTTGTCAACGTTCACGAGCCCAACGCTAGTGGCTACCTGGTGGGTATTCGGGCAACGGTCGCTACGCTTTTCGCTCGCGTTCGGTCCGTTGGTTCCCGACGTCGCGGCAGGCACCCGAGGAGTTTGGTTATGTCAAAGATATGCCAGGTGACTGGAAGAAAGCCCCGTTTCGGCAAGCAGCTATCCCACTCGCATCGCCGATCGAGCCGGCGCTGGAACCCAAATGTTCAGCGGAAACGTTACTTTCTGGCGAGCGAACGTCGTTGGATCACCCTCACCGTAAGCACCAAAGGCATCAAGACGATCGACAAGCGCGGCATTGAACGGGTGGTGGCAGAGATGCGCCGGGATGGCCAGAAGATCTAGGCGACAACGGAGCCGAAAGGGACCACCATGGCGAGCGACAAACGTCCGATAATCAAGCTGCGCAGTACCGCAGGTACCGGCTACACATATGTGACCACGAAGAACAAGACGAACACGCGTGAGCGGATTGAGATCAAGAAATATGACCCGGTCATCCGCCGACACGTGATCTTCAAAGAGGAACGCTGACCGGTTTCGGGGCTACCCAGGCATTGACGGGTTCGTATGTGTGTGAAGGTCTTCGTATGTGTGTGAAGTCTCTGTGATGCTGCGGCAATGAGCCTTCTGCGATGGCGGTGAGGTACTTGCGATGATGTCTGATTCGGACCCGAATCGGGCGATCGCGATGTTCGACTCGGGCTTCGGCGGGTTGACCGTTGCACGAGCGGTGATCGACTTGCTCCCCGCAGAGCAACTTGTCTACTTCGGCGACACGGCCCGATACCCGTACGGTCCTCGTCCGGGATCGGAGGTTCGTGTCTTTGCCCGCCAGATCACACGCTGGTTGGTCGACACGTTCGACCCGAAGCTGGTGGTGGTGGCTTGCAACACCGCCACAGCCACCGCCATTGACGACTTGCGAAACGAGTTCGATGTTGGGATCATTGGCGTGTTGGAGCCGGGCCTGCGTGCTCTCACAGAGGTCACATATTCCGGTCGTGTGGGGGTAATCGGCACGGTGGGCACCATCGCAAGCGGCGCCTACCAACAAGCAGTCGCCCGGATCGCCCCCTGGGTTGATCTTACGTGTGCTGCGTGTCCTGGATTCGTGGAGTTTGTCGAACACGCAGAGACCAACACCGAGCAAGTTCACGTGTTGGCAGAACGACTCCTGGCACCGGTGGTTGACGCCAAAGTCGACAGTCTTCTGCTCGGTTGCACGCATTATCCGTTCCTCGCTCGCACCATCTCCGACGTGATGGGTCGTGACGTTGTGTTGGTCTCCTCAGCAGACGAGACGGCCTTCGCGATTCGCCGTGAACTTCAACGAACCGGCACTTTACGACGTCAACCGTCGGGTCAGCGAACGCATCGTTGGATCTCCACCGGCGACATCGGCGTGTTTGCCCGACGCGGTCGCAGCCTGCTGGGTCCTGAGATCGAAACTGTCGAGCATCACCTCTGGGAACCCCGAGATGACCTCTGGGAATTACCGAGATGATTGAGGTACGAGATGATTGAGGTCATCGTGCTTGGTTCGAGTGGTTCGTATGCGACACCAACGAATCCGTGCACCGGCTATCTCGTTCGCACGCCCGACGCCGCTGTTCTGCTCGACTGTGGACCGGGAACGCTGGGCCCGCTCCAGCAGGCCACAAAACTCGAAGACATCACCGCGGTGATCCTTACTCATTGCCACCCCGACCACTGGCTCGAACTTCCGATACTGCGCAACGTGTTCAGGTACTTTCGTTGCCGCAACAATGTGGCTCTCTACGGAACCGCCGAAACCAGGGCCATGGACCATGCACTCAGTGCTGGTTCGCGCTGGGCCGCCGACCCCTTCAACTGGAACGTGATCGACGAAACCCGTCGTGTGACGATTCGGGATCAAGTATGGAGTTTCAGCCGAACCGATCATCCCGTGGAGACCCTGGCTGCGAGAATCGACTGTGCCGGAGCGTCGGTCGCCTACACCTCCGACACCGGGCCCGCTTGGGGTGTCGCCGAGTTGGGTCAGGGTATTGATTTGGTCCTCTACGATGCAAGCCATCTGCGGGACTGCGAGGGGAGGGGCATCCCGCACTCAAGTGCGCGTGAGGCGGGGGAACGAGCAGCGATCGCAGATGTCGGTCGTTTGATCGTGACCCACCTCGTTCCCGGTTCGGACCCCGAAGCGCATCGTGTTGAAGCCGCGGTGGCATATGGTGGTGGCGTAGAGGTCGCCCTTCCAGGCAACGTCTATGTGGTGTGAGTCCCAACGGCCTTCGGAGTCGCCTTGATGCATATTCGTGACGATGGTCGTCAACCTCACGAACTCCGACCCTTTTCGTTTCTTCGCGACTTCACGAAGATGGCGATGGGCTCAACGCTTGTGACGTTCGGAGATACAAAAGTATTGTGCACGGCCTCGGTGAGCGACTCCGTGCCTCCCTGGATGAGAGGGCGAGGCACCGGCTGGGTGACGGCTGAGTACTCGATGCTCCCCGGATCCTCCCCGCAGCGGGTTCGCCGTCCGAGAAACGGTCCTGGCGGTCGTTTCCAGGAAATTCAACGACTGATCGGCCGCAGCCTGCGGGCTGTGACGGACCTGTCGGTGCTCGGAGAGGTATCTATTGAAGTGGACTGTGACGTGCTTCAGGCCGATGGCGGAACGCGTACCGCCTCAATCTGTGGTGCCTATGTGGCTCTTCATGATGCCTTCACCAGGATGATGCAGGCCGCAATGCTTGACGCAAACCCGCTGACCGATGGGTGTGCGGCCGTGTCCGTGGGCGTCGTGGGTGCAGTGGCGATGCTTGATCTTCCATACGTTGAGGACTCTGTGGCAGATGTAGACCTGAATGTGGTCATGACCGACTCCGGAGAGTTCATTGAGGTACAGGGAACCGCGGAGGGAGCGGCTTTCTCACGTAAGGATCTTGACGCACTCTTGGATTTGGCCAGTAACGGGATCGCCCAGATAGCCGAAGCCCAACGCGAAGTGCTAAGCCGTCCACCGAGCCTGCGCGCCTTGGGCCTTTGACCGCAACGTTGTCCTGTTTGACTGCATCAATGTCTGGCTGACTTCAACGATGGCGAGGAACGAACCGCTGACGCTTGTCTGCGCGAGCGCCAATCCCGATAAGGCGGCGGAGATGTCGATGGTGCTTGCTGGTGTAGTGAATCTGGTATCCCGCCCTGTCGGTCTCGCCGATGTTGACGAGGTGGCCGCCGATCTGGAAGGTAACGCACGGCTGAAGGCTGTCGCTGTGTGTGCAGCGGTGGGCGCCCCGGCACTGAGCGACGACACGGGACTCGAGGTGGATGCACTCGGCGGGGCGCCCGGTGTCTTGTCGGCGCGTTACGCCGGTGAGAATGCGACACACGCGGACAACGTCGCCAAACTCCTCTCCGAACTCGAACACGCCGGTGCGGTTACCCAGGAGCAAAGATGCGCCGAGTTCAAAACGGTTGCGATGGTGGTGTGGCCCGACGGGCGAGAACTGAGCGCAAAGGGATCGGTCCGGGGATGGATCACCGATCGGCCACGGGGAACGGGCGGGTTCGGCTACGACTGCGTCTTTATTCCCCGAGGCCAGCAAGTCCGCACGTTCGCGGAGATGGGTAACGACAAGCACAAGATCAGCCACCGCGGGCGCGCCCTGCGGGCTCTGATAGCAGGCCTGAAATCAATGGTTGGCGACGGTGGCCACTACATCAACCGGATCTGTTGACAGACGAAGCCAATTATGACCGACGAAGCCAATTATGACCCGGACCCTCCTATGGGCAGGGGACTGGCAGCACTCCCGATGCCTGTTTCGCGGTCGGCGTCAGCGTCTAGCGGAGACATCTCGATGCCAGTCTCTATGTCGGCTTGGCTCTCTCCGCTGGTACCACGATCGTAGTATCGGCGACATTCGTCGGTGATCCGTTAGTTCACGACGGGGTTTCCTACATCGTCGTCGGATGCATGGGTTTGTTGTTCATCCGCTTGAGCGAACTAGATGGCTGGGATGTGGCATTCTTGGTGGCCGCGCTGTCCCTTCCGACGCAGATCGAAGGTTGCCTTGTTCACACCGGTGTAGACCATCGCCGCGTCCACGTGGGCGCGGATCGCCTTCGATGAGTCGCCTGCGATATCGACTTCGACAGGGGCGGTGGTCGTTTTATTGGGGATGTTGGTGGGCACTGAGAGGCCGTCAAGGCTGGCATCGCCAGCGTCCATGTGGGCGCGAAGGCAGGGTTGTGTGGGTGTGTGGGTTGTGGTATGGTTGGTTATGAGGGTTTTGGGTCGTTTTTGGTGGTTGTTGGTTGGTTGTGGTTTGTGTGGTTTGGTGTTGGTTGGTGTGGTTTTTTGGGGTGGGTCTGGTAATGGTCTTGGTGGTGTGGGTTTGCCTGGGGTTGTGGTGGAGGGTTCTGGTGGGTCGTGTGAGGTGGTGGGGTCTGTTGATGAGGTTGGGTGGTTGTCGTCTTTGGAATATAAGGGTTGGTCGCGTTGGTCTGTGGGGCGTCGGCGTTCGGATCCGGTGCGGCGGATGGTTCCGTTGTCGTTGAAGTCTATTGAGCGTCATGAGGGTCGTTTGGGTGTGTTGTTGCCTGTGTTGAAGTCGATTGTGGAGTTGGAGAGTTCGCGGGTGGCTAGTTGGGGGTTGTATGTGGTGGGTGATGATTTGTTGGGGTTTGTGTGGTTGGCGGGTTCGGGGCCTGTGTGTGAGGAGGCGGTTCGGTTGGCGGGTTCGTATGATGATGTTGTGGTGAGGGTGGGGGCGGATTATTCGGTTGCGGGTGTGTTTGATTTGGTTTCGGGTTTTGATGAGGTGTACGGGCGTGGTAGTGATTCGGAGTGGTTGGTTGTGGATGGTGTGGTGATTCCTGTTCGGGCTGTGGTTCATAGTCCCAGGTTGGGGTTTTCGCGTTTGGATGGTTTCGATATTCCTGTGTGGGTTCCGGCATTGGAGTTGAACGTGGCGTCTCATGGCTTGGTGAAATTGGTGCCTGATGAGTTGGCAGCGGTTGATTCTAGATTGGCGACCGGTGCGGAGTTGGAGGCGATGTTTGACTGGTTGGGTGATTTGTTGCGTGAGCATTTCGGTATGGAGGTGGTGTTAACGGATTCCAGAGAGTTTGTGGATGCTCCTACGGATCTGAGGACGATTACGAGGAATCCGCCGGAGGTTCCGGAGTATGATCCAGATATGCCTGTAGCTGGATTGTATTACAACGATCCGATCGTTGAAGTCCATCAAGCGTTACTGACCGGTATTTTGGTGTACGAGAGGCCGTGTGTGTATATCGACTCATATGATACTCTAGACGAGACCGAACCCCCGGAAAGGTTTTTCATAAGATTGCCGGACGTGTTCACACGTTATGATCCTGTCACAAACGGGTTCTGGTATGGCATTCATGGACCGATGTTTCCCGGTGATATAGTCTCCGCCGGAGGAGGGACAGGACGATCGCCAAGTCCGGATAACGAGCTGGAAGCACTGTGCGAAGCCGCCGGTGGATGGCATGCACCAAGCATGCACTTACACAAATAAGCCTACGATGTGTGACTCGAAAGCATTTGTCACACGAAGAACGGAGAAAAGAGAATGCAAGAGACGCATGATCAAGAACAATGTCATTTGGTGAGGATGAAGAATTTCCCGGGTTATCGAGTGCTGATACTGGTAGTACTGTCATTGTTTTGGTTGTTGCTGTTATCGGGATCGGCGGCTGGGTCGGTGCCTGAGGCTTCCGATGATCATGAGGTGGCGTTGGTTCATCCTGCGGTGGAGTCCTACGCTCGGGAGTTTTCGGTGTCGTTGAGGGATGCGAAACGGTATCTGGATCGGATCTGGCCCGTGAAAGAGGTTCTCGCTTCGATTATGGATCTTGAGGAATCGCGGGTTGCTGGTTTGGGTATCGACCACGGAGCGGGTTTCACGGCGTGGGTTTGGTTGACTGGTGATGATCCTCCCGGCGTGGCAGCAGCGCGGGTTGCTGATGCTCATGGTGATGTGCAGATACGTACTGGTGCGCGGTACACGTACACGCAGTTGCGGGCCGCTCAGGATGCATTGGATTTTGATGCGATCGTTGAATCGGCTTCTGATCGTGTGGAGGCGGCGCGGGTTGCTGACATGGTCATCTATACCGATGTGGATGTGAGATCCAACAGCGTCGAGGTCGGCATCGATTCCGACCTTATGTCTGGTCAACGGTTCCGCCGTGGGGCGCCGGATCCGTTGTCTGATGAGGATCCCACAGTCATAACTGATCGTTTCGCCGACACGATCAAAGATCATGTGAGCGTCGACGTTCACGTAACCGTCGGGCGTGGCGCCGAACCCAATGCGGACCTGATCGCCGGACAACCCATGCGTACGTGTACTGCGGGTTTCGCCGCCAAAGAGAACAATGGAGGCCCGTACGGGATCATCACCGCTGGCCACTGCAACAATAATCAGACCATGCACAATACCGCACTCGAGTATGTCCGCGGTTGGGAAAGCCCGCGAGCCGACGCGCAGTTTCACAGCATCCCGCAAGGTTCACCTGATAAACTGACCAACTATTACCTGTATAGACCTGCCGGTCCTCAACACCCTCCCATATATAGTGTCACCGATGATATTTTTGAGCTGAACAGTCATAGGAGGGATCGCATAATACATGGATGGAAACTACTGATTGGCAATTATGTTTGTCATACGGGAAGAATAACTGGAGTTTCGTGCGGTAACATCACAAGCGTAACGCACTCTCCCTATAATGAAGAGCACGTTCTTTGTAGGGAGTCTGATGAAGGTAGAGCAGTGAACTGTCTACCGGTGTTTGTTCGTGTTCATGGCGACGAACTCAAAGCCTGTCGGGGTGATAGCGGGGGCCCATGGTATGACCCCAAAGGTGCAGCATATGGAATTCATAAGTCGGCAGATGCAAAACCGGATGATATCGACCATGAAACATGGTGCAAAACGCGAGGCAAGAACGCTACCTTTTCATCCCTGGCTGAGGTCGAAAGGTTCCTTGATGTGGAGGTACTGACCGAGGCCCCGTCTGCTCCGAGTCCGCCTGGTAACGTCAGAAGTGTTGTAGGACCTCGTGCGGTGTCCGTGGTGTGGGACGAGCCGAGTGAGGGAGCGACAAGCTATATCGTTTACCGTCGGGTTGCCAAGCTGGGCGAGAAGTATCGTGTGGTTGAGAAGACCACCGCCACAAGCCACCGGGTCAACTATTCCGAGCTGGATCCCGGCTCACTATATTTCTACCAGGTAAAAGCTGTCAACAATCTCAACATGGAAAGCGAATGGGGTCAGGGCAACTACGCCAGTATCAAGGTTCCCGACAGGGTCAAAGTTCCGGGCGCGCCCGGCAATCTTCGTGTTTTGCTTGTGCCGCGGCATGTGAGCGTGACGTGGTCCGCTCCGGTTGGCGGCGCCGAGAAATATGTCGTGACTCGTCGGATGGCCAAGGACGGCCATGACTATGAGAAGGTCATCACAACCTCTAACACCTTCTACAACGACCCTGTGTCGGGATTGAACACCAACGTTGAGTACTACTACCGGGTGTATGCTGTGAACGCTTCAGGCGTTTGGGGCCCGCGAAGCAACACCTCCAGCGAAATCATCATAAGATCCAACACACAGGACCCGGTCCCGGGCGCGCCAGGCAACCTTACTGCTTCACTTAAGTCGCGTTATGTGCGCGTGGCGTGGTCCGCTCCGGTTGGCGGCGCCGAGAAATACGTCGTGGCTCGTCGGATGGCCAAGGACGGCCATGACTATGAGAGGATCATCACAACCTCTAACACCTACTACTATGATCCAGTGTCGGGATTGAACACCGACGTTGAGTACTACTACCGGGTGTATGCTGTGAACGCTTCAGGTGTTTGGGGCCCGCGGAGCAACACCTCCAGCGAGATCATCATAAGACCCACAACGTAGAACGTGAGGCGGTTTCGGAATCCCGGTAGTCGATATTCTACCGGTGGGGTTCTGAGGACGGTAAGCGTACCGTTGCGACGGGCAACGCCTCAGAGAACTCGCGTCGGCAGCTTCAGCCCGAGATGCTCAAACGTGGCCCGTTGAGCGGTTGATTCCCGTTACCGACTCTGCAGCACCCCCGACCGATTCAACAAAATCGCGCATCGCTTGACTCCTCAGACGTCGGCGACAGGCCCCGAATGGATGTGCTGTGCGGACGGGGGGAGTCGAACCCCCAAGCCCTGTCGGGCACCAGGACCTAAACCTGGCGTGTCTGCCAATTCCACCACGTCCGCTTGTTGGCGTCATGCTAGTGGGTTCCACGGTACCCTTCGCGGCCATGGCCTATCCCGTCTCCCCACATCTCCAAGTCGGTGTCTTGCCGGTCAACCCCAACGCCGACATCTATCACCGGCTTCTCCAAGAACGAATCGTCGTGCTCGGCACCGATGTCAATGACGAGATCGCCAACTACATCACCGCGCAGCTCCTCTATCTTGAGGGCCAGGATGCGAACCAGCCGATCTGGCTCTACATCAACAGCCCCGGAGGCTCGGTGACCGCTGGCATGGCGATCTACGACACCATGCAGTTCGTAGAACCTGAAGTGGGTACCATCTGTATGGGTCTGGGGGCATCCATGGGTCAGTTCCTGCTGTGCGCCGGGGCACCGGGCAAGCGCTACGCCCTACCGCACGCTCGCATCATGATGCATCAGCCCCTCGGGGGAGTACGGGGTCAGGCCACCGATATCGCCATTCAAGCCGAACAGATGGCCTATACAAAGCGACTACTGCAGGAACGAATCGCCTTGCACACAGGCCAGAGCTATGAACAGATCGAGGCGGACTCGGACCGTGATCGGTGGTTCACTGCCCAGCAAGCAATGGATTACGGCATCATTGATCATGTGATCGTGCGTCGCGGCGAGATGATCTGACTATCTAGATCTCCTGGCGACATGCGAGCGTATTCCCGCTTGCTTGGGTGTGTTAGGTCTGCGCTGAGCGAGCCAACGACCTCAGTTGGGCTACGCCTGCGGCCCGGTCGGCGTACTCAAACAACGCGGAGCCGCTTACGAACACGTTGGCACCGGCCGCAGCGCATTCGCCGATTGTCGCCGCAGCGATTCCGCCGTCCACCTCAAGATCGATCCGGTGACCGCAAAGGTCAATCAATGCCTTGACTTCGGCCACCTTGTCGGCGAGCGGTATGTAGGCCTGGCCTCCGAATCCGGGCTCGACGGTCATGACCAGCACCTGATCGGTGACGTCAAGCACGTCGGTGATGGCATTCGCCGGTGTATGTGGGTTGAGCACGACACCGGCCTTGGCACCCAGAGACCGGATGCGGGCAAGTGATCCGTGCAGGTCGGTGCAGGCCTCGGTGTGGATCAGCACCACATCGCAGCCCGCTTGCACGTACAGCGGCGCCAAGTCATCGCAGTTGATCACCATCAGGTGCGCCTCGAAGGGGATAGTGCAGTGCTTGCGGATCGACTTCACGATGTCAGGGCCGATCGTCAGATTCGGAACGAATACGCCGTCCATCACATCCCAGTGGATTCGGTCGGCTCCTGCAGACTCAAGGCCGAGACATTCTTCGCCGAGACGGGCGAAATCGGCGGGAAGCACGGACGGAGCGATCTCAACGGTGCACCGCACATCAGTGACCCTAATACGGCGCTGCGATCACCGCAGCGATGCCCTCAGGGTCTCCGGCCACAGATTGGGGCCTCAGGATTGGGGCCTCAGGTTGGTTGCTGCCTGGAGTCCTCAGGCGATCGGGAACGGCACTATTGACGACTCGCCATCTGACGCACGGAGCTGTTCAAGGCGCCACCTGCCGCTGGAGTCCTCAGCGAGCGTAGCTGTCAGCGCGGTTGTGGGCGTAGTGATTTCGACCGTCGCAGTTCGGTTCGATTCCGTTCCGACGATCACAGGGTCGCTGAGCTTGGTGTAGTTTGCGAGATCGAACGGGAATCCTGTTTCGTCAAGGCGTTCGTCAAGCACAGTTGGCCCCAAGGTGTGCTCTTTGCTGATGTAGCTATCGAGAGATTCGAGCGCTCGCCGTTGTGACGACCCCGTCAACAAGAAGTAGAGCGAGAGGTGATCACCTTTGGTCACCAGCCTTGCAATCGTCTCAATTGTCTGACTTGGAGATTCTGCGGGCAACAGCGTGTCCCACCCTTGGGTGGTCCGTTCGGGCTTAGGGACAGACGGCACCGATCCGTGACCCGAAAAGGGGAACTCGCCTAGGTCACCACCGCCATGACGCACCTGTCGGATACGCCAACGTCCAGACGGTACTGCGGCGAGTTCAAACGTGACCACCTCTGCCGTGGCCGTCAGAACCACTTCGACCAGTGCGGTGAAGTCATCGGATGTGACTACAAGCACAGAATTAGTGCCCTCGCTAAGGTCCACTCTCAGTCCGCCGGTAGCGACTCCGGATTGCATCGCCAGATCGAACATTCGCAATGTTTCGTACACGTGATCGTCGTTAGCGTCCAAGAGCAAGCGGCTCGACAACTCCGACCAGGCCTCCGCGTTGACCCAGGCCGATTGGTTGCTGTCTCGTAGTTGATTCTGCATCATCTGCTGGGTGTCGGGATGAAAGATCAACGCAGTGGTGATGAAGTCTCCTCGCTCAAAGGCACCGACGAATGCCTCCACCGCTGCGTCGGGTCGGGTCAGGTCAATCTCGTTGTAGGTGATGGGCAGCAGCCCGCCACTACCACCACTGCTCGGCTCGGAATCGTCACCGCACGCAGATAGCCACACTATTACCGCCATCACGATCGCGGTGACATGAACCAGCTGACGAACCACACAAGCAACACTACACGAGGTGGACAAATCGGAATCTTGATGCCCTGCGACGCTGTATCACGAACCCGAATACACCCCACCAACCGCGTTCAAGACCAACCACCTGAAGTCATGCCAACCACAACTCAACCAAGACCGAAACAATCATGCCCCAAATTGATAATCATGCCTAGAGAAATGAAGCGCCTAGAGAAATGAAGCGCCCAGACAAATCCCTGGAGGCTCATGAATCTCAAAGAGACTCAACCTTGCGGCCCCACCGGCATCGCTCAGCGCCGCATGTACTATCTCACCTTCACCGGCTCGGCTTTGGCCGACGTGCGGGTTGTTGATGCACTAGCTGAGTTCATGGTCTTTGATGTATCGCCTAACCCCAGGGCAATGCTGTGCGTGATTTGTGGGTGACGACGGTTGTTGTGCTGGCGTGCGGGTTGTTGATGCACTAGCTGAGCTGATGGTCTTTGATGTATCGCCTAACCCCAGGGCAATGCTGTGCGTGATTTGTGGGTGACGACGGTTGTTGTGCTGGCGTGCGGGTTGTTGATGCACTAGCTGAGCTGATGGTCATTGATGCATCGTCTAACGGCGGGTCAATGCTGTGCCTGATGTGTGGGTGACGACAGTTGTTGTGCATACGAGTCCTGCTGCGATGCTGGTGTCACAATCTGTGGACTATGGTCCGCTGTTCGTGGTGAGGCGACGATGAAGGTGAAATGAACGACAACGGAGGCACAAGTGAGCGAGTTTGAGACGATCATCGTTGAGCGTGAAGGTCATGTTGCATGGGTCACCTTGAACAGGCCTCGGTCCCACAATGCCTTCAACCCCACCATGCTGCGTGAACTCTCCAAGACGTGGCGGTCGTTTCGATCCGACGACGACGTACGTGCGATAGTGCTAACGGCAACCGGCGACAGGGCGTTTTGTGTAGGCATTGATCGCCACGAGACTGAGTTCACCAATCTGTCCGGCAGCGACAACCTCTACGGCACGTCAAACAACTTTATGTACGACGATCCAGGTGAGGACCTCGGCCCGAAGTCCTGCGACCTTTGGAAGCCGGTGATTGCAGCGGTCAACGGGATGGCATGCGCTGGCGCGTTCTACATGCTTGCCGAGTGCGATGTCATCGTTGCGGCCGACCACGCAACCTTCTTTGATCCCCATGTCACCTACGCGATGGCCGCCGTGTATGAACCGATCAAGATGCTGCAACGAATGCCTTTGGGTGAGGTGCTAAGAATGTCTCTGCTCGGAAACCACGAACGGATGACCGCCGCTACCGCCCACCGAATCGGGCTGGTTAGCGAGGTATGTCCGAACTCCGAACTCATCGATCGGGCCGCTTGGTTGGCCCGTACCATTGCATCGCAGCCACCTGTGGGGGTGCAGGCCACTTTGAGGGCGATATGGGCAGCCGCTGAAATGGGCAGCACCAACGCGCTCAACCTGGCCCCGGCGATATTGACCACCGGATTCGACCGGGCTGGCCTCGAAGCCGGTGTAGACGACTTTTCTGGTGGTATCCGGATTGATCCACGTATGCGCTAGATCAATCCCCCGCTAGATCAATCCCCATCGAGCACCTCGAGTTGTTATTTTCACCGTTGTCGTTCATCACACTGGTGCTGTTCACCACACTGGCTGCTTCGGTATCAGGCCTGAGTTCGGCGTTGGGCAGTGGTGTTCAGCCCCCGAACCGGACGACACGGCCGAAGTTTGCCCGCCTGAGTTCGGCGTTGGGCAGTGGTGTTCAGCCCCCGAACCGGACGACACGGCCGAAGTTTGCCCGCCTGAGTTCGGCGTTGGGCAGTGGTGTTCAGCCCCCGAACCGGACGACACGGCCGAAGTTTGCCCGCCTGAGTTCGGCGTTGGGCAGTGGTGTTCAGCCCCCGAGTCGGGCTCTAGCGGCCGCGGATCTGTCGAGCAGATGTTGGGGAATGAGCACACCGTTGACCTCAACGCCTCCCGCTGAGCCACCGCCGATTGAGGTGTCGCCACTGTCCGCTTGGTTCGGTGCATTCCGCGCCGTTTCAGTTTCTTCGGCCTCGCGTTCGGCGGCCATGAGAAAGGCGTCATAGTCCTTCGCCCGAACGAGCGAATCGTGATCAACGTGACCAACCGCCTCGCCGTCGTGCATGCGAACCCAGTAACGCTTCCATGTCATGCCGTTGGCGACCGCGATCCGGCCCAACGATCCCGCCGGGTAGCCACGGATGTCGGTGACCAGACGGACCTTGGTGCCCCGCCGCAACGGGTCGGCCTGCAGCTCTATGGTGGTCGGCACAACCGGAAATCTAGCGGGTAAGAGATCTCGCCGATGCGAATCCGACGCCGAGCGTTGATCGGCCGTGGGTCATCAGGCGATTCCTTCGCGTGTCGTCCGCTACTGACGTCAGCGGGCGACACAAACACAGAGGGTTGGGGATGTTGGTGGGCACGGTGGGGCGGGGGAGGCTGGCTGGTGTGTCAGTTGAGCCGCGTGAGTCTGTGATGTTGGTGGGCACGGTGGGGCGGGGGAGGCTGGCTGGTGTGTCAGTTGAGCCGCGTGAGTCTGTGATGTTGGTGGGCACGGTGGGGCGGGGGAGGCTGGCGGCAGCCCGGACTACAAGGAGGCGATGTTGGTGGGCACGGTGGGGCTGCGGAGGCTGGCCTACGGTCGTGCGCCGCCGGTTGATTGAGGGGTGTTGGTGGGCACGGTGGGGCGGGAAGGGCTGGTGTTGTTTGTGTTGAGGGGGGCGGGGGGTCCGGTTGTGTGGGTGTGTGGGTTGTGGTAGGGTTGGTTATGATAGTTTTGGGTCGTTTTTGGTGGTTGTTGGTTGGTTGTGGTTTGTGTGGTTTGGTGTTGGTTGGTGTGGTTTTTTGGGGTGGGTCTGGTGATGGTTTTGGTGGTGTGGGTTTGCCTGGGGTTGTGGTGGAGGGTTCTGGTGAGCCGTGTGAGGTGGTGGGGTCTGTTGATGAGGTTGAGTGGTTGTCGTCTTTGGAATATAAGGGTTGGTCGCGTTGGTCTGTGGGGCGTCGGCGTTCGGATCCGGTGCGGAGGATGGTTCCGTTGTCGTTGAAGTCTATTGAGCGTCATGAGGGTCGTTTGGGTGTGTTGTTGCCTGTGTTGAAGTCGATCGTGGAGTTGGAGATTTCGAGGGTGGCTAGTTGGGGGTTGTATGTGGTGGGTGATGATTTGTTGGGGTTTGTGTGGTTGGCGGGTTCGGGGCCTGTGTGTGAGGAGGCGTTTGGGTTGGCGGGTTCATATGATGATGTTGTGGTGAGGGTGGGGGCGGATGATTCGGTTGCGGGTGTGTTTGATTTGGTTTCGGGTTTTGATGAGGTGTACGGGCGTGGTAGTGATTCGGAGAGGTTGGTTGTGGATGGTGTGGTGGTTCCTGTTCGGGCTGTGGTTCATAGTCCCAGGTTGGGGTTTTCGCGTTTTGATGGTTTCGATATCCCTGCGTGGGTTCCGGTATTGGAGTTGGACGTGGCGTCTCATGGTTTGGTGAAATTGGTGCCTGATGAGTTGGCAGCGGTTGATTCTAAATTGGCGACTGGTGCGGAGTTGGAGGCAATGTTTGACTGGTTGGGTGATTTGTTGCGTGATCATATCGGTATGGAGGTGCTGTTAACAGATTCCAGAGAGTTTGTGGATGCTCCTACAGATCTGAGGACGGCTACAAGGTATCCGCCGGAAGTTCCGGAGTATGACCCCGATATGCCTGTAGCAGGATTGTATTTCACGGATCTGATTGGTCTAGCCCAACAGGCGCTACTGACCGGTATTTTGGTGTACGAGAGGCCGTGTGTGTATATCGACTCATATGACACTCTAGACGAGACTGCACCTCCGGAAAGGTTTTTCATAAGATTGCCCGCGGTGTTCACACGTTATGATCCTGTCACAAACGGGTTCTGGTATGGCATTCATGGACCGATGTTTCCCGGTGATATAGTCTCCGCCGGAGGAGGGACAGGACGACCCCCCAGCCCGGATAACGAACTGGAAGCACTATGCGAAGCCTCTAATGGATGGCACGCACCAAACATGTCCCCACACAAATGAACCTAATAATATGTGACTCGAAAATACCGGTCGCACGAAAGAACGGAGAAGAAAGAATGCAAGAGACGCATGATCAAGAACAATGTCATTTGGTGAGGATGAAGAATTTCCCGGGTTATCGAGTGCTGATACTGGTAGTACTATCATTGTTTTGGTTGTTGCTGCTATCAGGATCGGCGGCTGGGTCGGTGCCTGAGACTTCCGATGATCAAGACGCGGCGGTGGTTCATCCTGCGGTGCAGTCCTACGCTCGGGAATATTCGGTGTCGTTGAGCGACGCGAAACGGTATCTGGATCGAATCTGGCCCGTGAAGGAGATCCTTGCTTCGATTATGGATCTTGAGGAATCGCGGGTTGCTGGTTTGGGTATCGACCACGGAGCGGGTTTCACGGCCTGGGTATGGTTGACCGGTGATGACCCTCCCGGCGTGGCAGCAGCGCGGATTGCTGATGCTCATGGTGATGTGCAGATACGTACTGGTGCGCGGTACACGTATACACAGTTGCGGGCCGCGCAGGATGCCCTGGATTTCGATGCGATCGTTGAATCGGCTTCTGATCGTGTGGAGGCGGCGCGGGTTGCTGACATGGTCATCTATACCGATGTGGATGTGAGATCCAACAGCGTCGAGGTCGGCATCGATTCCGACCTTATGTCCGGTCAACGGATCCGCCGTGGGGCGCCGGATCCGTTGTCTGATGAGGATCCCACAGTCATAACTGATCGTTTCGCCGACACGATCAAAGATCATGTGAGCGTCGACGTTCACGTAACCGTCGGGCTCGGCGCCGAACCCAATGCGGACCTGATCGCCGGACAACCCATGCGTACGTGTACTGCGGGTTTCGCCGCCAAAGAGAACAATGGAGGCCCGTACGGGATCATCACCGCTGGCCACTGCAACAATAATCAGACCATGCACGGTAGAGCACTCGAGTATGTCCGCGGTTGGGAAAGCCCGCGAGCCGACGCGCAGTTTCACAGCATCCCGCAAGGTTCACCTGATAAACTGACCAACTATTACCTGTATAGACCTGCCGGTCCTCAACACCCTCCGATATATAGTGTCACCGATGATATTTTTGAGCTGAACAGTCATAGGAGGGATCGCATAATACATGGATGGAAACTACTGATTGGCAATTATGTCTGTCATACGGGAAGAATAACTGGAGTTTCGTGCGGTAACATCACAAGCGTAACGCACTCTCCCTATAATGAAGAGCACGTTCTTTGTAGGGAGTCTGATGAAGGTAGAGCAGTGAACTGTCTACCGGTGTTTTTTCGTGTTCATGGCGACGAACTCAAAGACTGTCGGGGTGATAGCGGGGGCCCATGGTATGACCAAACAGGTGCAGCATATGGAATTAATCTGGGTTCAAATCCGCCAGACCCGGAGGATAATATCGACCGTGAAACATGGTGTAAAACGCGAGGTAAGACAGCTACCTTTTCGTCTCTGGTTGAGGTCGAAAGGTTCCTTGATGTGGAGGTACTGACCGAGGCCCCGTCTGCTCCGAGTCCGCCTGGTAACGTCAGAAGTGTTGTAGGACGTCGTGTGGTGTTTGTGGTGTGGGACGAGCCGAGCGAGGGAGCGACAAGCTATATCGTTTACCGTAGGGTTGCCAAGCTGGGCGAGAAGTATCGTGTGGTTGAGAAGACCACCGCAACTAGTCACCGGGTCAACTATTCCGAGCTGGATCCCGGCTCACTATATTTCTACCAGGTAAAAGCTGTCAACAATCTCAACATGGAAAGCGAATGGGGTCAGGGCAACTACGCCAGTATCAAGGTTCCCGACAGGGTCAAGGTTCCCGGCGCGCCCGGCAATCTTCGTGTCTTGCTTGTGCCGCGGCATGTGAGCGTGACGTGGTCCGCTCCGGTTGGCGGCGCCGAGAAATATGTCGTGACTCGTCGGATGGCCAAGGACGGCCATGACTATGAGAAGGTCATCACAACCTCTAACACCTTCTACAACGACCCTGTGTCGGGATTGAACACCAACGTTGAGTACTACTACCGGGTGTATGCTGTGAACGCTTCAGGCGTTTGGGGCCCGCGAAGCAACACCTCCAGTGAAATCATCATAAGATCCAACACACAGGACCCGGTCCCGGGCGCGCCAGGCAACCTTACTGCTTCACTTAAGTCGCGTTATGTGCGCGTAGCGTGGTCCGCCCCGGTTGGCGGCGCCGAGAAATACGTGGTAGGTCGTCGGATGGCCAAAGACGGCCATGACTACGAGAGGATCATTACAACCTCCAACACCTACTACTACGATCCAGTGTCGGGATTGAACACCGACGTTGAGTACTACTACCGGGTGTATGCCGTGAACGCTTCAGGTGTTTGGGGCCCGCGAAGCAACACCTCCAGCGAAATCATCATGAGACCCAAAACATAAGGATAAGATCCAAGGCACACCCACTGTTACACCCCCGACCGATTCAACGCAATCCCGCATCGCGCGACTCCTCAGGCATCGGTGACAGGCCCCGAATGGATGTGCTGTGCGGACGGGGGGAGTCGAACCCCCAAGCCCTGACGGGCACCAGGACCTAAACCTGGCGTGTCTGCCAATTCCACCACGTCCGCTTCTAGCAGGCTACGCCTGCGGACATCAGGCTTTCGACATGCGCCACGCCACCTGAGATCCGGTCTATTGCTCAGCGGGGCGACGCAGGCTCACAAGTTCAACACACGCTCCAGGAGCGCTGATGCGGTGTTTTCGTACTCACCCGATAGTGTTGCGGCCCACGAATGGGGGCTATAGCGTTGACTGTGTACAGGTTGTATGTACCGGCTTGATAGCGTTGTAGCCCCACGGTCTGCAGCACCGGGAAGGGACAATATGTGCCCTCGGTGTCGCGCTAGGGGAGTGTCGTACTATGGGAAAGGTTCAGCGAAAGCAGCCTCCGATGAATCCCGATCAACTTGACTTCAAGCCCTTTGATGCCGACAATCACTACTATGAGGCGCTCGACGCCTTCACCCGCCATGTCCCGGCTCAGATGCAGCACCGTGTCGTGCAATGGGTTGATATTGGTGGCCGTAAACATCACTTGGTGGGAGGAGTGCTCGCACGCGCGGTGGCCAACCCCACCTGGGATCCGATAGCGCGACCGGGCGCATTGCGTCCCTACTTTGAAGGCAACCCGGACCGGGTCAGTCCGCTGGAGATGCTCAAAGATCGCGAGCCCCTCCCAGCTCACTACATGGATCCCGCCGAGCGGGTGGAGATGATCGCCAAACAGGGCCTGAGCGGGGTCTGGCTGTTCCCCACTCTGGGGGTCCTGTACGAAGAACTCCTCAAACACGATGTGGACGCGGTTGTCTGCATGATGCAGGCGTTCAACCGGTGGCTACACGAAGACTGGTCCTACAATTTCCAAAACACGATCTATCCGGCGCCCTACATCGCGCTGGGTGATGTGTCGGCGGCCTGCGCCGAGGTAGACAAGGTGCTCGGTCTTGGTGCCCGGGTTCTGGTGATCCGTCCGGCTCCCGTCACCACCCAGGAAGGCGTGGTTTCGCCGTTCGACAAGCAATTCGATCCTTTCTGGGCTCGGATTGATGAGGCCGGTATCGTCTTGGTAATACACGCTGCCGATTCCGGTTACTCGTCGCAGGGCTACGCGGACGACCGGTTCTCCTCGGTCGGGTTCGGTGCCGGAGGCGGCCCCAGCCTACGTTCCTTCGCAATCGAAAGAGCGGCGCAGGACTGGCTAATTCAGGCGGTGTTCGAGAAGATCTTTGACCGCTTTGAGAATCTGCGGGTGGCTTCGGTGGAAAACGGTTCGGATTTTCTCGCCCCGATGTTCCGCAAATTCGACCAGACCGCAAAGAAGTCGTACTGGTGGTTCAACGATCATCCCGTTGAAACTTTCAAACAGAACGTCTGGATGAACCCGTTCTGGGAAGACGACGTTGACGAGGTTGTCGATCTGATGGGTGCCGACAGAGTAATATTCGGATCGGACTGGCCCCACATTGAGGGCATGCCGCAGCCGCTGGACTATCTGGCCGAGTTGAAGAACTGCGACGCCGCCCAGGTTCGCCGGATCATGCTTGACAACGTCGTGGAATTGAACTCGCCACGCCCAAGGTGATGGTGTTGACAATATGAGCGAAATGAGCATTGCAACACTTCGGGCTGAGGTCGGGGCTTGGATCGACGCCCATTGGGACCCTGACATGACTGTGGGAGAGTGGTGGGACATTCTCGGTCCCAGCGGTTATGCCCATCCGACTCTTCCCGTGAACGCCTATGGAAAGGGCTGGGACCGGGCTCGAGCGGCGGCTGTCTTCTCCTTGATGGCCGAGCGTGGTGTTCTGGGACCCCCCACCGGCCTCGGTCGCATGCTTGCTGCTTCTACCATTGCCGCCCACGGCTCACCGAAGCAGATCAATGAGTTCATTCCTCCGATACTCGACGGCAGGGTCGGCTGGTGCCAGCTTTTTTCTGAACCCGGAGCCGGTTCAGACCTTGCTGGCTTGACCACCAAGGCGGACAAGGACGGTGACACCTGGATCGTTAACGGGCAGAAGGTCTGGACCTCGGGCGGAAGAATCGCCGATATGGGCATGCTCATTGCTCGCACCGACCCCGACGCTCCCAAGCACATGGGTATCACCTGGTTCGCGTTTGATATGAACCAAACCCAGGTGACGGTGCGGCCGCTGGTAGAGATGACCGGCTCGGCGATGTTCAACGAGGTCTTCATAGACGATGCAAGGGTCCCGGATGCCAACATCATTGGTGAGGTCAATCACGGCTGGTCTGTTGCCAACACCACACTTGCTTTTGAGCGGGCCTCGTTGGGCTCATCGGGTCGCAATCCTGTCGGGGTGTCCGGAGGATCAAAGGCGGGTGCGCGGTCGCGGCCTGTACGAGATTTCCTCGACAGAGTGGGTGGCGAGGCCGGGATTCCACCTGTCGGGATGCAATATTGGAAGCGACTATGGGCTATGGCGACGAAAAACGGTCGTGTCTCCGACCCGGTGCTGCGTGACGATCTTGTCCGGTTGTGGTCGTTGATTGAAGTCAACCGCATTTCAATGATTCGAACCAAAGACCCCAAGCAACGCACCGGAGCTGAGCCAAACATCGCCAAGCTCATGGTAAGCGAGATGTTCCGCCGATCTCGGGAGGTGGGCAACTCAGTCGTTGGTCCCTGCGCAATGTTGATCGGTGCCGACGATCACGAATCGGACGGAGTCGTGGCCTACACGACGATGTTCTCTCCGGGACCGTCGATTTATGGTGGCACCGATCAGATCCAGCGAAACATCATCGGTGAACGGGTTCTGGGTCTGCCTCGTGAGCCGGGGCCGCCACGCGAAACCCCTTTTGTGGATCTCCCGAGGAACTGACCTGGCTCGCGACGATGTCTCTGGGACCGTCGATTTATGGTGGCACTGATCAGATCCAGCGAAATATCATCGGTGAACGGGTTCTGGGTCTGCCTCGTGAGCCGGGGCCGCCACGCGAAACTCCGTTTGTGGATCTCCCGAGGAACTGACCTGGCTCGCGACGATGTCTCCGGCGCTGATTGGCTAGGTGTCTACTCTTCACCGCAGGTCTGTCATGGGAACGGTTTGAGGGTGGTTCGGGCTTACCCTGCGCTGTGTTAGAGTGACTGAAATGGGTAACTCGGTACAACGCGCTGGGTGGGGAATGCCCGTGCAGGGATTGCCCATGGAACAATTTGATGTTGACGTTGCGTCTGATGTTGAGGCTTCAGCCACGACCGCTGACCTTGGTAGTGTCTCGATCCACGAGCCGTCAACGCAGCGAGCAGGGATGAATCATGATTCGATGAACCATGATTCCGGGATAGACGGGTCTCCGACGCCAAGGATCTCAGCGCCCAGGACCTCGGCGAAGCCCAAGGGTCTACAACTCCTCTACGGGGTGGACTTGGTCACGTTGTTCGGCTCAATGGTTCTGATTACCTGCGTACGATACGGCATTGAATGGCCGGACTATCCGCGGGTCCACTACCTGATTGGGTTCATAGGGGCTGCGGCCATTCACATGGTCGTGTATGACCTCGGTGGCCTCTATGAAAACGCCCCCCGAATCGAATCACCACGTTGGCTTCCCAGAGCATCGCTGCTGACCGGGATCGCGGTTTTGATCATCGCCGCGTTCAGCCTGGGTTCGGGACGTTACCTGATGCCGAGGGGAAATCTCGTGGCCATGGTTCTGGTCGGGTCCGTGCTGGTCACGGTGAATCGCTTGGTGGCGTGCCGACTCAGAGTACGTCGAAATGGCGGATCGCAGCCACGATTGTTGCTGGTCGGCAATTCTGTTGATATCAAGCTAGCCGAAACACACATCACCGATGTGAACGAACGTGTTGAGGTGGTGGGCCGCATACCCTCTACCGATGATCTGTCGGCAGAGATTGACCTCGCCGACGCCACCGACGTATTGCTGCTTAGCGATGATTCGATTGAGACGATCTACCCACGTCCGTTTGACGAACTAGAGAGCCGTCACGTCCGTGTCTATCGCAGGGTCAGGCCTGTTGACACACTGCTCGGCTTGCAGCGCATCCTGCAGATAGCTGGCATGCCCTTTGTGGCACTGCGCATGAACATGATGCCGGGGTATCGGTTGCGGCTCAAGCGAATGCTGGATCTAGGGGTGCTGGCGTTGCTTTCTCCGTTCATTGTTATCGCCTTGGCCTTCACCGCCGCCTACACCCGCATGGTCGTTGGTCCGGGTGTGATCTACCGCCAGGTCAGGGTCGGACGACACAACGAGCCCTTCGTCGTGTACAAATTCCGAACGATGAACCACAACGCCGAACATCCGGGCAAGGCCGTTCGGGCTGTGAAACGCGACGATCGTGTCGTGCGTGGAATGGCGTGGATCCGCTCAACGCGTCTGGACGAGTTTCCGCAGTTCTATAACGTTTTGCGTGGGGAAATGTCAATCGTCGGCCCACGCCCCGAACGCCCCGAGATCGTCGATTTGCTTGCCAAGGATCTACCCGGTTATCACCACCGCCACGACGTGGCTCCGGGCATCACCGGGTTGGCGCAGATTCGTGGCCACTATCAAACTGATGCTGCCTTCAAGCTTGGTCACGACATCCAATACATCGTGAACTGGTCACCGGTGCTGGACATCACGATTCTGGTGCAATCCCTGGTCATCATTCTTCGACGTGACGGCCTTTGATCCTGGCCGAACTGACGCTGCGGACCAGTTTCGCCCCGGCCAGCCCACCAAGCGATGCGAGCAGCCACAGCCCCGGTGCGGCGAGCCGCGCTGGGTCATGTGCCAGAGCGATCCGCAATAGCAGGGCTACTTGTCGGCCCGTGTCGATGACCGGATTGAACTTTGATCGTCCGGCTCTTTTTTGGTACTCGATCGGTATGAAACGCATCTGATGACCGTTCAACACGAACCTCATCGTCAAGGTGGTGACGCAACTGAAGCCGTCGGGAACCTGGCGAATGTAGCCCAAGGCGAGGTCTCGCCGGAAGGCCCTGAAACCTGAATTCAGGTCGGGAATGGGTGTCGCCGCGATGTAGGACGCGAACCGGCGGATCGCCCACTTGACAGGTACCCGCAGCAACTTGAGTGTGCCCTGCTCGGAGGTGCGGGAACCGACGATGTGATCGGCGTCGGCCATAGCGTCAAGGAGTTCGGGGATCTGGTGATTCGGGTAGCTCATGTCCGCATCGGACCAGACGACTATCTGCCCGTGTGCGGCTTCGGTGCCTAATCTGCGCGCAGCGCCGACACCGCCTCGTCGACCGCAAAAGATTACCCGCGTATCGGGATCAGCCGAGGCGATTGCGGCCGATCCGTCGTCGGATCCGTCGTCCACCACGATCAGTTCCCATGAGTACGCCGAGGCGCTCATCGAATCTCGGATGCGGGTCAATTCCGCGGTCAGGTGAGGTGCCTCATTGTAGACCGCAAGCACAATGCTGACATCGACAGCGGTGCTGATGCTCACTGCGGCGAACCTTCCTTCGTTGATTTGCGCATCGTAAGGGTCGGCATAGTCGAATGTGGGTGCCGCCAAAAGACCATGCACGGGTCGCCCGATGGCGGTTCAGGGTACGTAGACTCCGCTGAGAGCCAATACCGTCACCGCTGTCATGGCGACGGCTGACAGGGTCGTTACCCAGGGATCCAGCAGACGATGACGGCTTGTGACAGCGGCCGCAACAATCAGCGGAAACACCGAAAGGGAATACCGCTCAATTGAGTTGAGATTTTCCGCGCTGAAAAACAACGCAACGCAAGGCGTAGCAAACACCCAAAGATCCGCGGACAGTTTACGAACGCATACCACCGCCAAATAGACGATGATCGTGGCTGCCAACAGATGAAAGGCTTCACCCTTGTCACCGTTGATGGCATCAGTGAACGCCGTGACCAGTCGGGTGACCGGATCGGCGAAGTCGCCCCGAAGCTCGCGTTGACGCTCGATGGGTGACCACAAGTCGCCCAGGGCGACCGCGGACCAAATCAGAAAAGTCGCCGCGCCTGCCGAAGGAGCGACGACCGCGGCCCAGGCACCCGGTGATCGATAGGCGCCTGAGCGGCGGATTGAGACCACCGCACTCAAACCCAACAAAGGCGCTATCGGTCGGGTGAGCCCCGCCAAGTAGCCGAGACCAACTGCGGTCCACCAGCGACCCGAGCGCATGACGGTCACCATCGCGATCGCAAGCAAAACGAACAGCGCCTCGCTGTAGGCCAACACCAACACGAACGAGGTCGGGAACACAGAGAACAACCGAACGGTTCTGGTAGCGGTGTCGACGTCGTTCGTTTCGGCCAGAGCCAGCCGGTAAAGCATCACCGCGCAAATCATGGCCAACAGGTTGGCCATGATTACCAAGGCCACATCTGAGCCTCCCACCAGCACACCAACCCAGCGCCCCAGCAACGGCCACAAAGGAAAGAACCGGGCCGCGGGGTCTTCGGCGTTCAGGTATCCGGATTCGGCGATCTGCCGGTACCAGTTGCCATCCCAGGCCAAGAGGCCGAAGTCCATGGGTGTGGCGGGCCGCGGGTCGACACGATCCAACACGGCGTCTGTGATCACGAACGCGGTTGTGACGTAGATCCTGGCCTCCACCCAGGCAATGGCTGAGACAACCAGGTCGTTGTGTCGACGAAGGTGCCGACGTTGCACCAGATGGTCCTATTCGATGACGGCCAAGATGTCGCCCCCGCCAACGGAGTCGCCCTCGATCACCCGTATTTCGGTGATCGTTCCCGCCTTTTGGGCCGTGAGATTGTTTTCCATCTTCATGGCTTCAAGTACGACGATGAGATCCCCGGTAGCAACGGTGCTACCGACCGCTACTGCGACTTTCACGATGGTGCCCTGCATCGGAGCGACGACATCGCCTGATCCAGCATCTCCCCCAACCCGTGGCCGGCTGCGGCGCCCACGAGTTGGGGCCGCAGCGGTTGCGTGTGTCGGCTCCGCTTCGGGCACCCACATAGACACGCTGAAGCGCTTGCCGTTGACCTCCACGTCCAATTCGCGCTTTACCCGCGGTTCGCTTTCGTCGCTCAATGCGGGTTCCGTTGAGCCGATACCGGATAGATCGAGACTCTCCTCAACCCATTTGGTCGAATGGGACAGCGTCTGGAAATCTTGATGGGCAAGGATGGCGAGGTCTGCGGGAATGGTGGTTGCGACTCCTTGGATCCGGAACTCCTCAAGTGCTCGAATGGCACGGTTGATGGCACGGTCACGGTCCCGGCCCCATACGATGAGTTTGCCGATCAGGTTGTCGTAGAAGCGGCTGATGTTGTCGCCGGTTTCGTAGCCGGTGTCGAAGCGGGTACCGAACCCGTCTGGTGCTTTCAGCGTGGTGATCCGACCTGGCGACGGCAAGAATGTGCCTCCGGCGGGGTCCTCGGCGTTGATTCGTACCTCGATCGCATGGCCGTTAAGCGTGATGTCATCCTGGCGGAACATCAGCGCCTCACCGGCGGCTATACGAAGCTGTTGCTCTACCAAGTCGATGCCGGTAACGAGTTCCGTCGCGGGATGCTCGACCTGCAGGCGGGTGTTCATCTCAAGGAAGAAAAAGGCGCCTTCGGAATAAAGGAACTCCACGGTTCCGGCGTTGAGATATCCGCAACCTTGAGCGACGGCAACAGCGGCGCTGCCCATGTCTGCGACGACGTCTGCGCGGATCCCTGCTGCAGGGGCTTCCTCTATGAGCTTTTGGTGTCTGCGCTGTGCCGAGCAGTCACGCGTGCCAAGGTGAACGCAGTTCCCGAAGGTGTCTGCGAGTATCTGGACCTCTACGTGACGTGGTCGTGGGAGGTAACGCTCGAGGTAGCACTCGTCACGGCCGAAGGAGGCTGCTGCCTCGCGTTTCGCTGATGACAGAGCCTCAGCGGCACCGTCGGGACCCTGGAGGATCCGCATGCCCCGGCCGCCTCCGCCGTAGGCGGCCTTGATGGCCACCGGCCAGCCGTGGTCCTCTCCGAACGCCGTAATCTCTTCGGGGCTGAGGACTGCTTCGCTTGTGCCTGCCACTCCGGCAACCCCGACCCTGGCGGCGGCGTGACGCGAGCTGATCTTGTCGCCCATAATCTCGATCGCTTCAGGCCCCGGACCGATAAAGGTGACACCGCTTTCTGTGACGCTGCGGGCAAAGTCGGCGCTCTCAGAAAAGAACCCGTAACCGGGATGGACTGCGTCGGCCCCGCTGCGTTGAATGGCCTGAAGCACCGCATCGGTGTTGAGGTAGGACTGTTGCGCGGTTTGTCCTCCCAAGGCGAAGGCTTGATCAGCGAGGCGCACATGCAGCGCGTCACGATCGAGCTCGCTGTAAACGGCTGTGGTGGCGACGCCCAATTCTCGGCACGCCCTGATGACACGAACGGCGATCTCGCCTCGATTGGCGATCAGAACATTGTCGAACACGTGCTAATGATTACACCCGTGGAGACTCCAAATGCGATTTCACCCACCAACGGCTTCGTTCGTTCCGCCTCGACAGCGCGTGCAGGAGGGTTGAGTTTCGAACATGTGGCGTCAACGGGCTCAACCAATGACGACCTCGCAGAGCAGGCACGCGTAGGCATAACGTCGCCTGCGGTGCTGGTGGCCGATCATCAGACAACGGGTCGGGGACGTCTCGACCGTCGCTGGATTGATCAACCAGGACAGGACCTGCTGGTGAGTTTCCGTTTGGGTACACGCGGACATGCACATGCGATCGTGGCAGCTGTGGCAGTGTCGCTACGGGCCGCCGTGGAAGCGGCCGTCATAGAGCCGGTCCGGTTCAAGTGGCCCAATGATCTGGTAGTACAGACCGGCAGGCACCCCGGAAAGCTGGCGGGCATGTTGGCCGAGTACGTCGCCGGTGATCCGCCCGTGGTGATCGTGGGATGCGGCCTCAATGTGGGTTCGGGTGCGGACCAAAGAGCTTCGGGTGCTACCTCAATGGCTGACATCGGCCTGCGGGTTCCCGGCGATCGCGATGCCGTGTTGTCGGCGACCATCGAGGGCTTGTTGCAGCGCATCGAGACCCCGAAAGCGTCGCTGGTTGAGTTGCGGTCACATTCGGCCACACTGGGTCGGCGGGTTCGTGTCGAGTTGCCGAACGCAACCACGGTGTGTGGTGTCGCCGTTGACATGGACGAAGAAGGTCGTCTCGTGATCCGTGGGGCTGAGGGTGCAACCACGGTCGGTGTCGGCGACATCGTCCATCTGGTGGAGACAGCGCTGGATCAAGTTCCTTCGGACGCGCTAACGTCACCACGGTGACGGCGTCGACACAGCATGCCGATAGTTCATCGCATGCCGACGATTCGCCCGAGACCCGGCCACGGCGCAGTTGGTTTCAGCGGTTCGTGATCGTGGTGGCGGTGGTTGAGATCGTCGCGGCCTTGGTGGCAGCAGGCCTTACTCACACAATCCATAGCAGCGTCGGCGCAATCGGCAGAGTGAGAGTCTCAGGTGACGTATTGTTCGCAGAACAGTCATCCGGGGATCCCGTCAACTTCTTGATAATAGGAGTCGACAGTGCAGCGGGACTCCCGGAGGACGACCCGGCACGTCTGAACAGGATGATCGATCCGGCAGGCAGGCACCTTGCCGACACGATCGCCTTGGTACGGATCGATCCCGCTACCCGTCAGGCTTGGGTTCTGTCCATACCCAGAGACCTGGTAGTCACGCGTCCGGGCACGCAGCAGGAGCACAAGATCAATCACATGACCTTTTTTGGGGGTCCAGAACTGCTGGCTCAGACGATCTCGGAGAACTTCGATGTGCAGCTGCACCACTACCTGCAACTCGACTTTCTCGCATTCAAAGAAGTAGTCGATCATCTTGACGGGGTACCGGTCTGTTTCGATTACCCCACCCGGGACCAGGACAGCGATCTACGAGTTGATACCGCAGGATGTCATACTCTCGACGGGGCGCAAGCGCTCGCTTTCGTGCGGTCCCGTTCGACTGAGGAATTCGTGGACGGCGTGTGGCGCTGGGCCATTGACAGAACCGCACCCGATCTGACCCGCATAGCTCATCAACAAGAGTTCCTTGTGAAGGCCGCTGAGAGAGCGATCGAACGTGGGGCGCGCAATATCGTGAACCTGTCGGCACTTCTGGGAGCCGCGGCCGACAGTGTTGTAATGGACTCCAAGCTTACGGTCTCCGAACTTCATGACTTGGTGAAGAGATTCGACGATACGGACCCGGAGTCCCTGATTCGTTACTCGCTCAAGGTTGTACCTCAGGAGAATTACATCGGCCGCCACGGCGTCAACATCGGCAGTGTCCTTATCGCTGCTGAAGAAGTGAATGAGGAGTACCTCGATGTCTTTCGTGGCGAGGTTGCCGGGACGGCCGTAGGCATCGCTGGCTAGATGGCGCCCTCAACGATCTCAGTAATCGGAACGGGCTACGTCGGTCTCACAACTGGAGCCTGCCTAGCAAGTCTTGGTCACGATGTCGTCTGTGCGGACATCATGGCTGACAAGGTCCGCAGTCTCAGCCGCGGCGACATTCCGATCTATGAGAAAGGGCTGGGGGAGTTGGTGCGCTCAGGGCTTGAGAATCGCAACCTCGCCTTTGTGCTCGGTGCCGAACAGTCCGTAGCCGAAGCCGAGTTCGTCTACTTGTGCTTGCCGGGATCGAAGTCGTCAAGTGATCCGTCCACCGAATCCGAAGCGCTTGGCGTGGTTCGTTCGATCTCCGGAATGCTGCGTCGCAATGCGGTGGTAATCAACAGATCCACTGGCCCGATCGGGTCCACACGTGCAATCGCTGCGGCTTTGAACCGCCCCGACGACGTAGCAGTCGTTTACCAACCGGAATTCATGCGTGAAGGATCCGCTGTTGAGGATTGGTTGCATCCCGACAGGATCGTGATCGGCTGCGAGGATCCCGAAGTCGCTAAGCGTGTCCTGTCGCTGTATTCCGCGGTGGCGACACCGGTCATAGTCACCGATACTTTGTCTGCGGAGATCTGCAAGTACGCGGCTAATGCCTTTCTGGCTACCAAACTATCATTTGTCAATGCGATGGCTGCGTTGTGCGAAGCCATCGATGGTCCCAATGTGGATGACGTGCTCGCGGCTATGGGCTTGGACCATCGGATCGGGGGTGAATATCTCAGGCCAGGTCCGGGATGGGGCGGATCGTGCATACCCAACGACACAGAGATGCTGCACCGGTTCGCCGAGGATGCTGGCTACGACTTTGAACTCCTTGGCGCCGCGGCTGCCGACAACGACCGCCAGATCAACCGGATCGTCGCCAAGGTAGAGGCGGTGACGCCCTTAGATGGGGCCACAGTGGCCATGCTCGGACTTGCCTTCAAGGCTGGCACCGATGACACAAGGGGCTCGCCAGCACTCGAATTGGCCAAGCGCTTCATCGCCGGGGGAGCGACGGTTTCGGGCTACGACCCGGCGGTGCGATCCGTGGACGTTGAGGGTCTCGTGGTTGTCAGCGAACCGTATAAGGCAGCCAACGGAGCTTCGGTGCTGGTCATCGCCACTGAGTGGGACGACTTCAGGCAACTTGATCTGGAAAGGTTCCGCGAAGCAATGAGCCAACCGCACATCGTTGATGCGAGAAACCTATTGGATCCTCAAACGGCTGCTCGAGATGGTTTCAGCTATCAAGGTCTCGGGAGGAGGCCCGCACTGAGCGGTATCGCCGCGCCTTCGCCGCGCTGATGGCCAGATGCGGATGTCTTTCTGCGAGTTCACGGTTAGCTTCGAACCAGGCGACGGTGCGTGCCAAACCCTCGTGAAAGTCGGTCTTCGCAACGAACCCGAATGATCGGAATGCCCGGGAGGGATCAACGCAGCGCCGGGGTTGACCATCGGGACGATTGCCGTTCCAGCGTATACGCCCTTCAAAGCCGGTGGCCTCGGCGATGATCTTCGCCAAGTCCTTGATGAGGATCTCATTGTTACTACCCAGGTTCACAGGATCGGGACCGTCATAGTGCTCGGCGGCAGCCACTATGCCTTTGGCCGCATCGTCGACATATAGGAACTCACGGCTGGCGTTGCCGGTTCCCCAGACCTCAATCTCGCCATGTCCTTGTTCACGGGCCAAGACACAGCGTCGGATCAACGCTGGAATCACATGAGACACGTCGGGATGAAACTTGTCGCCGGGCCCGTAAAGGTTTGTGGGCATCAAATAGATCCCCTGACGGCCGTATTGCGCCCGGTTGGCCTGAAGCTGCACAAGGTGAGCCAGTTTGGCAATGCCGTAGGGCGCGTTGGATTCCTCCGGGTATCCCGTCCACAGCGACGTCTCCGCGAACGGGACCGGTGTGTGTTTCGGGTACGAACAGATCGTGCCGATGACGACTGTCTTGGTTACGCCGTTAGCCCGCGCCCCTTCGATGACGTTGGTGCCGAGCAGCAGGTTCTCCAAGAAGAGATCCGCAGGGGCGGCCAGGTTGGCACCGATCCCGCCGACCCTCGCGGCAAGGTGGATGACGACGTCGGGCGCCGAATCCGCAATCGCTGCGGTCGTCGCCGCGTAGTCGAGTAAGTCAACCTCTTGAGAGGTGGGTGCTATCAAATCCGTTGCGCCACGGGCGCAAAGCGCCACTTGCACGGCACGCCCCAAGAAACCGGCACCGCCCGTAACAAAGAACCTCAAAGTCTCGAATCGGCCGGTCATCGTTGGACACTGTAGATCACCTGTCAGAATCGCTGCTTGTGGCCAATCCCAACTCGATCAGTGCACCGAACCGGGTGGCCGCGATCCTCGAACAGTGCTGGCATCGTGTTCCCGGCGGAACCGCAATCTCCGCTGTGCGTTCCATGCAGGCAGTAGCCGCCACGACCGTCTGGTCCGTAGTCGGTGTAGCTGCACGGCATCGCAATCCGCCTGCGGTGCCGATACCCGCAGAGGTGCCGGTGACGCACATGCCGCTGAGACGAAGGGCTCTTTATGACGCCTGGCACTACCTTCGATGGCCGTTGCTGCAGCGTTACACGGGGCGCGTTGATGTAGTCCACGGCACCGGCGGTGTGGTACCTGCGCCAGGCAACGCCGCCCTGGTCATGACGATCCACGACCTTGCCTTTCTTTATCGACCTGAACACTTCACCAGGCGTGGTGTGCGGTTCATGCAAAGGGCTCTTGATCTCACCCGACGGTTGGCTGACCTGGTTATCGTGCCGTCTGAGGCCACCCTGGCGGAATGTGTCGACGCTGGTTTCGAACACCATCGGCTGAGGGTGATCCCCTGGGGATGCCGACCTGCCGCAGTCACCGACGCCGCTCGTCACCGGGTGCGTCAGCGTTACTCGCTGCCAGCGGAGTTCTTGTTGTGGGCCGGAACGGCCGAACCTCGAAAGAACCTCGTAGGCCTCCTGCAGGCCTACCGGCAAGCCAAAAGCCCATGGCCTTTGATCCTTGTCGGACCCGCCGGTTGGGGCGACGATGCGATGCCTGAACTAACAGGTGGTGTTCGCCATATCGGCGAAGTGCCAAGCCACGACCTTGAGGTGCTCTACGATCTGGCCGGGGTTTTCGTGTACCCCAGCCTCGCCGAAGGGTTTGGTCTGCCGGTGCTGGAGGCCATGGCGCACGCCACACCGGTGATCACCGCGCGCGGTACCGCAACCGAGGAAGTGGCCGGACCAGGAGGCTTGCTCATCAACCCGACCGATTCGGATTCGCTGGCCGCGGCCATCTGTGAGCTGACCTCAGACGTTGACCGACGTGCACAGTTGGGGATGGCCGCAGCGACACGAGCCGCTGGGTTCACCTGGGAACGAACCGCAGCGCTGATTTCGGCGGTCTACGATGAGGCGCGGTCGTGAGAGTCGTTGCCAATCTCAGTTCCATCGTTTCGGGCCAGGTTGGAGGAACTGAGCAGTACAGCGTGCGGTTGCTGCAGGCGCTGGCCGACCATGCCGATAACGGCTCCGGCCGCGCAGCTGATCTTGATCTCACCGTTGTCGGCCATCGAAGCCTGTTTGAGGCCCACAGCGATCTACGTCGGTTCGATCACTGTCAATTCGTTGGTCCTGTTGGTTGGCGGCTGTACCGCGTGGCAGTCGAGTCGAGTTGGCTTGCCCGTCGCTGCGGTGACACGGACCTGGTACATCACTTCGCCGGACGCCTACCGGCGCATTCGGTGCGACGAACAATCGTCACGGTTCACGATCTGCAGCCACTTGATCTCGCGGACAATTTCACCGCCGTCAAGCAGCGCTACCTCCGCTGGGCCATTCCGCGGTCGGTGCGCGCAGCCGATCTCGTATGCACACCTTCGGCGTGGGTTGCTACACGTCTGATGGAACGGTTCGGACTCCGACAGGATCGCATCAAGGTTGTGTCGTCAACACCCGGCGCTAAACGGTCGCCATCACGTGAGCCAACATCAAGGGATCGGGGATCGCGGAAGTCGCCATTGCGGGAGCCAACATCAAGGGATCGGGGATCGCGGAAGTCGCGATCACAGCAGCGAGCAATACGCCATGCAGGATCCAGGGACCGGACCATCGCAGACATTGGTGATCGGCCAATGGTGTTGTTCCCGGCGATAACGCACCCGCACAAGAATCACTGCACCCTGATAGATGCGGTCGCTGGACTACGCGATTCGCACCCAGAGTTGTTGTTGATCCTCACCGGTGCCGAAGGTCGATCCCATCAACAGGTCAAGGCCCGGATTCGATCCGTGGATCCTGAGCGTCGCCTGGTCCGCCACCTCGGTCGCGTCGACGCCGAAACATTGTCCGACCTGTTCGCGCGAGCTGATCTGGTCGCTTTTCCCTCCCGATATGAGGGATTCGGTTTGCCCGTTATAGAGGCGATGCACCATGAGACACCGGTGATCGCTGCGAATCGTACGGCTCTTCCCGAAGTCGTTGGCGGAGCGGCGGAACTGATCGATCCCGACGACACCGACGCATGGGCTGGCGCGATCGGTGATTTGCTGGGCAACGAGGCCCGCCGTAACGAGCTTGTCCGGGCAGGGAGATCACGCGCTGCGCACTATTCGGCGCCCGCAGCAGCAAAGAATCTTCTTACGGTTTGGCGCGACGCCTTGTCGTGAGGCAGCCTATGGTTCTGCGCATATTGGTCATCTGTCCGCATTTCGAGCCGGACACCGCACCCACGGGGGTGATGATCACTGAGATCGTCAAGCGACTCGGCGAGTCTGGTCACCAAATTGAAGTGATCACCTCGATGCCTTGGTACAGGCAACACGGCCTTGAGTCAGCCTGGCGAGGCCGTCTTGTTCGCAGCGAGACCGTCGCCTGGGGACGGATCACACGTCTGCATCCGCTGTTCACAGCCAGCACAAACATAACCCTGCGGGCGCTGGCGTCTCTGGGTTTCACGATGCTGTGTGCAGCGGCCGGGCTTTTTCGTCGTGGCCGCGTGGACGTCGTGTTGGCGATGTCGCCGCCCCTCACCTTGGGTGTTGTTGGGTGGGGAATCGCCGGTCTGCGCCGAGTACCCTTCGTGTTCAACGTCCAAGATGCCGTTGTGGATGTGGCCATCGCAATCGGGGCCATAACGAGACCCTCAGTGATGCGATTCGGATGTTGGATGGAGCGGTTCGTCTATCGCCGCGCCGACGCCGTGACCGTGCTATCCACCGACGTGGCGGAAAGCGTCAACGAGAGGATCGGGTCCCGCAGAGCTGTGAACGGCCAGCGTTCATTGCCGCTGGTGAAGGTGATCCCCAACTTCGCCGACACCGAGATCATCACGCCGATCGGTACTGACAACTCCTACCGTGCCGAGTTTGGCCTGGGAGAACGAACCGTGATCATGTACGCAGGCAACGTCGGGTTGAGTCAGCCGCTTGACCTGATGATCGACGCGGCGCAGGCCTTCGCCGACCGCAGCGATGTTGTGTTCGTGGTCAATGGGGTTGGGGCAGCCCGAGAGCACCTCGAAGAGCGAGCCGTAGGATCCGACAACATCGTCTTCGTGGACTTCCAACCCAGATGGCGCTTGGCCGAGGTGCTGGCCGCTGCGGACATACACGTGTTGATGCTGCGAAGCGGACTTACACGCTCCTCGGTTCCGTCAAAGATCTACTCGGTGATGGCAGCCGCTAGAGCGTTGGTGGCGTGTATTGACACAGACTCCGAGCCTGCGCGGTTAATTCGAGAAAGCGACTGCGGGCTGGTAGTCGACCCAACCGAACCCGAGGCCTTCGTTGATGCGCTTACAGAACTCGTCGATGATCCACAGCGACGCCGTGGGATGGGGTTGCGGGGTCGTATATCGGTACAAGAGGCGATGTCATCAACCGATGTGGCCTCGTGTTACGCGGAGTTGTTCGAGGAACTTCTACGATCACGCTGACTAGATACGTGCCTTGGCTATAGGATGCTCTGCCGTGGCAAGACCGGGGTCGTCCAAGAGTTCGTCGAGAAAAGTCCAACGTGCCGCGCAGGCTGCGGCGTCTTCGCGTGGATCATCGGAGTCCCGCGCGCTGGGATTTCCGATCACCGTCACCATGGTCGTGATATTGGGGCTGGCTTTGGTTTTTGTAGCTCGCCAGAACCGTGATGTGGGAGGTGCGCCCGCCGTTGGCCGTGACCACTGGCACGCTGCCTACACGGTGTATGACTGCGGCACCGAAGTGCAGCACTTCATGACGACAACAGACCCCGACGGAATACATAGCCACCAGGACAGTGTGATCCACATTCACCCGTACAACAGTGCGGCAGCTGGCTCGAGCGCAACGATGGGGGTCTTCTTGGAGACTATGGGTGCCGAGGTGACCCGCGAAGCCATCACCGGTTTGGAATTCGACCGCATCGACACCGAGTCGGGTTGTGGCGACCAGGATGCGGTTATCAAGATCGGGCGTTATCAGGTGGATCCGCAGGTTGAACTCGTTGCGGTCTACGACGCCGACTTTGACAGCATCGTGTTTGTTAGTGACCGGGAGGCGTTCTCCATCGCCAAGGTCCCGGTGGGCGAGGACCCACCCCCTCCGAGCGCCAGGTCGTTTTCGCAGCTTGATGCGTCCACAGGCTCGGATCTGATCTCGACAGGTCCGGTAGGTTCGAGCGAAGTGGAGATACCGGTTGAAGTTGAGATACCGGTTGACGAAGTTGAGATACCGGTTGAGGAACCCAGCGAGGCCGACGACGAGTGACCGTCGCCGATATCAACAATCCGCGGTTCTCGGCTGATGATTGTGTGCAACCGGCTACCGGTTCGCAATTGAACGAGCCTACGAAGTCGCTGTGAAGGCAATCGTGTTGGTCGGCGGATCCGGCACACGGCTTCGGCCATTGACCTACACCACACCGAAGCAGATGCTCGCGATCGTCGACCGGCCCATGCTTGAACATGTCGTTGGCCATCTGCGCTGTCATGGTGTCACCGAAGCTGTGCTGTCGTTGGGCTACAGGGCGGACGTCTTCGAGGCGGCCTATCCCAATGGGTTGTGCGCAGGCGTGAGGTTGCGTTACGCGGTCGAACCCGCACCACTGGACACCGCAGGCGCGGTTCGCTTCGCGGCGCAAGCAGCGGGCATCAACGAAACCTTCATTGTTGTTAATGGCGATGTGATCACCGAACTTGACGTCGGATTGGTGTGGAACCGCCACCGCGAGATCGGTGCCGAGGCGACCCTCGCGCTGACCAAGGTCTCGGATCCGTCGGCGTATGGAGTGGTTCCCACCGACGTCAACGGACGGGTTGAAGGATTCGTGGAGAAACCGGATCGTGCCACGGCTCCCACGAACTGGGTGAATGCAGGGACCTACGTGTTGGAGCCCGACATCTTGTCGCGCATCCCCGCCGATCGGCCAGCATCGATTGAGCGCGACACTTTCCCCTCGGTAGCCCTCAACGGTAACCTTTGGGCGGTTCGCAGCGATGCCTACTGGATAGATGTCGGAACTCCGGCTGCTTATCTCAAGGTGCACCTTGATCTGCTTGACGACGCCAGAGGTCTTGATATCAACGCTGTTGCAACTGACTCGGTAGTGGACCCGACCGCACTCGTACAACGTTCGATCGTGATGAGCGGGGCCCGTATCGGTGCTCAGGCGGTGGTGCGGGAGTCGGTCATCTCCTCGGGTGCCGTTGTTGGTGACGACGCCACCGTTGATGGCTCCATCGCAGGACCCGGGGCGGTGGTGGGTCGGGGCGCCACCGCAACCGGCCTCTGTGTGCTCGGCAAGGGAGCAACACTTGCAGAAAACCGGACGTTTCACGCAGTCAAGGTCCCGTAGAACTTCTCGGAGGTTGGTTTGATGGCAGTATTGGTGACAGGCGGAGCTGGCTACATCGGCAGTCACACTGTTGTAGCCCTGCATGACTCGGGCCGTGAGGTTGTTGTCGTTGACAACCTTTCCAATAGCACCCAGCGTGCGGTTGATGCGCTGAGGGAGCTAACAACTCCCGATCTGGTATTTGTTGAGCTTGACCTTTGCGATCGCAGAGCCGTGTCGGCGCTGTTTAGCCACCATGACATTGATTCCGTCGTGCATTTCGCCGCACTGAAGGCCGTGTCGGAGAGCGTAAAGTTGCCCCTGGAGTACTACTTCAACAACCTCATGTCGACCATTGTCGTCCTACAGGCGATGGTTGACTACGGTGTCAACAGGTTCGTGTTCTCATCATCGTGCACGGTTTACGGGCAGCCCGACGAGATCCCTGTCACAGAGAAGGCACCCACGGGCGCGCAGAGCCCCTACGGGCACAGCAAGCACATGTGTGAGCAGATCCTCGCCGATGCAGCAGATGCGGCCGACATCAATGTTGTGTCTTTGCGCTACTTCAACCCTGTGGGTGCTCACCACAGTTCCATGATCGGTGAGGATCCGTTGGGTATTCCCAACAATCTCGTCCCGCGGCTCATGCAGGTAGCCGACCGACGCATTGACTGCCTTCCTGTTTACGGAGGCGACTATGACACCCCTGATGGCACAGCAATCCGTGACTACTTGCATGTGGTTGACCTGGCTGAGGCGCATGTGCTCGCCCTTGGAGCATTGTCAGGGGGTCTGCAGGGCTGGACGGCGGTTAACGTCGGCACGGGTGTGGGCAGTTCCGTGCTCGAGGTGATTGACGCTGCGGAGCTTGTGATCGGGTCCCCGGTTCCCTATGAGATCGTCGACCGTCGCGAGGGCGACATCGCCATGATCTGGGCCGATCCCGGCTTGGCTGAACAGGTGCTGGGCTGGCGCTCCACCCGAACCCTCAACGACATGTTGCGGGACCACTGGAACTGGCAATGCCGCTGTGAATCCTAGGATTGAGCGCGGACCGCGAATCGAGAATCCCTTTTTGGGTTGCTCGATCACAGGGCTATCTGAATCACAGGGCCATCTGAACAATAGGTCATCTGAAAAGGTCGTCTGAAGGGGAGCGTACGATGTCGCTGCCCACGGCACCATCCCCGAACCAGTCCGGATTGAGTCCCCGCACGACGGCAACGGCAATGCCGGAAGCCTTGCCCATGACCAGGTCTGCAGCGGCTGCGATCTCGTCGACGATTGCAACCTCGGTGACCATCAACTCGCGCCCGTAGGCATCAGTGCTGCCACGCAGGTCAGCCACGGCCACAATGCCTGCGCAGCCGATGGCGACATCGGTCACGCCTCGTCGCCAAGGTCGCCCGAATGTGTCGCTCACCACCACGGCTACGTCGATCTCATGAACGCCACGAAGTCGGTCCCTGATACCACGAGCAGAACGATCGCTGTCAATGGGCAAAAGGGCCGCTCGGCCCGACTCGACGTTTGACAGGTCGACACCCGCGTTGGCGCACACGAAACCATGTCGGGTCTCGGAGATGATCAGGTCGCCGCGGCGGCGTAGGATCCGCACCGATTCTCGTTCCACGAGGGGTTTGTGAGACAACGCATCGGTGGGATCGACGTCGACGACTTGTCCCTCGGCTTTGGACACGACCTTTTGGGTGACCACTACACAGTCGCCGTTGCGGATCTTGGTGCCGGACCCGACGATAAGGTCGGCGAGGTCGTCACCCGCTCGGACCTCGCCGATTTCGTGGACAGGTATCACCTGCAGATCGTTCACGATCCGTTTTTGGGATCGGAGCTCATCGGTGTTGTTGACACCGCTGCGTGACAGCAACGTGCCAGCGCCGCGGAGGTAGCCGGGTCGCTCATGACGGTTGCTGTCACGACCGGGGTCATTCCGGTCTCGGCTACCGCCGATGCGAGATCGGCATCTTGTTCGTCAATCACCAGCACGGCGGCGAGATCACGGTATACACGGGCCACGCCCACAACAGAGGATTCCTCGCCCAGCTCCCGAAGCAGCCGGGCGGCCGGTCCTTTGATCGCCGAACCGCCGACAATCGGTGACACAGCCGCGTTGTTGTCTCTACGCTGGCGTACCGCGTCGGCCACGCCAGGCACGGCCAGTACAGGCGCGATCGACACAACCGGGTTGGAAGGCGCGATAACCAACACGTCTGCGTTCACGATGGCGGAAAGAGCAAGCGATGAGGGCTTCGCCGTGTCAGCACCGGCGAAGCGTGTCGACGACACGGCCACGTTGTGCCTGCGTCGCACGAAGTACTCCTGGAAGTCGATCTCGCTGCCTTGTTGTTCACCTTCAGCGAGCGTGACACGGGTTTGTAGCCGGTCGTCGGTGACCGGTAGCAGACGGCACCGCAGACCCCAAGCCGTGGCAATCTCGGCGGTGACTTCAGTGAGTGTGGCTCCTTCACGCAGTCGGGCGGTGCGGTACAGGTGCGTTCCGATGTCTCGATCACCGAGACCGAACCAGCTCTCGCCTCCGTAACGATCAAGCTGGGTCATTGCCTGCCAAGTTTCGTTGATGAGACCCCAACCACGCTCGTCGTCAAATACCCCGGCGAGCGCATAGGTGCAGGTATCCAGATCCGGACTCACATGAAGCCCGTGCAGGATCACGTCGTCGCCTACGTTCACAACTGCGCTAACCGATGACGGATCGAACGCCTCAACGGCACCACACAGGTAACGAGCCGCACCTACACCACCTGCGAGCACGGTGTGCATCTCAGGCAAGGCCGCGTAACCGCCCTTCAAGCAAGGCAATGTCAGCATCCACCATCATCGTGACCAGATCCTCAAAGGTGGTAGTTGGGGTCCAGCCCAGGGTCGTTGAGGCCTTGGCTGAGTCCCCGACAAGGAGGTCAACCTCTGCTGGACGGATGAACGCCTGGTCGACTACGACGTGGTCGCGCCAGTTCAAACCAACATGGCCGAACGCGATCTCACAAAACGAGCGCACGGAATGGGTCTTGCCGGTACAGATCACGAAGTCATCGGGCACGTCGGCCTGCAACATGCGCCACATGGCATCCACATAGTCTCCTGCGTAACCCCAGTCTCGGTTGGCGTCGAGATTGCCCAGGCGCAACGCAGACTCACGGCCCAGGTGTATTGATGCCGCGCCGTGGCTGATCTTGCGGGTAACGAACTCCAGTCCGCGACGTGGGCTTTCGTGGTTGAAGAGTATCCCCGAGGAAGCTCGCAGATCGTAACTCTCCCGGTAGTTAACCGTTATCCAGTGACCATAGACCTTGGCAACGCCGTAGGGACTTCGAGGATGAAAGGATGTCATCTCCGTTTGCGGGACCTCGGTGACCTTGCCGAACATCTCCGAGGAGCTTGCCTGGTAGAAGCGTATCTCTGGATCAACGAGGCGAATTGCGTCCAGCAGGCGGGTAACGCCCAAGGCGGTGGTCTGACCTGTGAGTACTGGTTGGCCGAACGAGGTCTGTACGAATGACTGCGCCGCAAGGTTGTAGACCTCAACGGGTCGATAGGTACGCAGGATCTCAATCATCGACACTTCATCGAGAAGATCGCCTGGCACAAAACGAATCCGGTCCTGGATGTGGCTGATCCGCTCAAAGTTAACCGTGGAGGATCGGCGTACCATCCCGATCACCTCATAGTCGCGCTCCAACAGGAACTCCGCAAGATATGAGCCGTCCTGTCCGGTGATTCCGGTGATGAGCGCTCTTTTGACCACATCGGCCCTTCGGTCAGTGTCTGAGATCCGGTGGGTCGCCTACGCTATAGCGCGCCAATGGTTCAACAGGTCGGTGAGGGTCTGCTCCATTGAGATCCTGGGCTTCCAACCGGTCTTACGACACAGTTTGGTGTTGTCGCCCCGCAGAACCGGAACATCCACCGGGCGAAACAGGTCGCGGTCCGATTCGAGACGCAGGTCAACCGTCGACATCTTTGCCAAGGCGACGGCAATGTCTCTAATGGAGCGGTCAACGCCGGAACTCACGTGATAAGCCTCACCGCCGGAGCCGTATTGAATCAACAGTCGATAGGCGCGTACCGCGTCTCGTACATCCACAAAGTCGCGTCGAGCGTCGAGCGAGCCGACACGAACAGAGTTCGTGCCGATCCGTTCGCACTCAGCGACCCGAGCGGCCATCGCCGACACCACGAACCGGTCACTTTGTCCCGGGCCTACCTGGTTAAATGAGCGTGCCCGCACCACCGACAGGCCATGCCCGAGCCACGCCTGCAGGCAGATCATGTCGGCTGCGGCTTTACTTGCTGCGTACGGACTCACCGGTCGCAGCGGTTGGGCTTCGCCCAAGGGAAGATCCGAAGGGTTGACCTGCCCGTAGATGTCGGCGGAGGTGATGGCCAGCACCTTTTGTGTGTTGCTGAGTCGGGCCGCGTCAACGGCGTTGAGTGTGCCTTCGGTGTTGACTCGGTAAGTCTCAACCGGATGCTCCCAGGAACTGGCAACGTCGGCACGCCCGGCGAGGTGATACATCACCTCGGGTCGAGCTTGACGGAACTCTTCAAGCAGAGCTTGACGGTCGCGAACATCGCAGACTGATGCGATTACATCGTCGCCGGAACTTTGCAGATGCTCGACTAGGTGACGTCCGACGAAACCGTCCGCCCCCGTAACCAATGCCCTCATGCTCAGACGCCCTTGGGGGAAGACTTCAGCAAGGCCGCAACCAAAACAACGCTTGGATCACCACAATTCCCGCGTATGCCAATCCAGTTGGGCTCCCTCGGGTTCGGTGATCACCGATGTGCGGAGGGTAGCCTCCGGCAATCGTGGGCGCAACCGATGACGTAGATACAAACGCCGAAGCCGGTCCCAACGGTCAGGGGCGGGCCGTAACGCCGTTGGTGACAGTCGTGGTCGTCGCACACGAACCCGGCGATTGGTTTAGCGCCACCCTGGACAGTCTTGTCACACAGGACTACCCACGGTTGAACCTGTTGGTGGTTGACGCCTCTGGGGGCGATCAACTCGCTGGTCGCGTCCGCGAGGTTACTCCCCACGCATCCATTGTCAATGCCGCCGACACCAGAGGTTTCGCCGAAGCCGCCAATGTGGTGCTCGAAACTGAGATCAACAGCCCGTTGTTGTTGATCTGCCACGACGATGTGGCCCTCGCACCGGACGCTGTTCGGATGCTGGTGACCGAGTCTCTGCGCTCCAACGCCGGGATTATCGGCCCGAAACTTGTTGATTGGGAAAACCCTCACCGGCTTCAGCACGTCGGGTTGACTGTCGATCGTTTCGGCGATGCCGTTGACGTCGTCGAGCCTGGAGAACTTGATCAGCAACAGTACGACACTGTCACCGACGTGTTCGCTATTCCGTCGGCTTGCCTGCTCATCCACAGGAAACTGTTTGAGGCTATCGGCGGATTCGATCCGCTCATGGCGCATCGCGGCGAGGATGTCGACCTTTGCTGGCGCGCCCAACTAGCGGGTGCTCGGGTGATGGTCGCACCCGATGCTGTGGTTCGTCATCGCCAACGAATTGCTGACCGGGTCGACAGCCTCGCAGGAATCGGCTACCGCCATCGGCTACGTACCATGTTGGTAAACAGCAGCCGTACGGCGTTGGTAATCGGTCTGCCAATCATGATGCTGCTGACACTCGGCGAAGGAATCGTCGCCCTGTTCGCGCTTCGATTAGGCCACTTACGCAACCTCGTAGTGGGTTGGACGTGGAACTTCACGCGCCTGGGCGAGATACGACGACGCCGTCAGTTCACGCGAGGCTCAATCACCGCCGCGCATCGCGATGTTCGTGCCCTTCAGGCCTTGGGCAGTGTGCGCATCAACGCATTCGTGCGAAATCGGGTTGGCCGCGGCGACAGCAGGCTTGCAGCGGGGATTGTTAGCGTCATGCGCACGGGCACCACCCGGTTCGTGCTGTTGACGTGGGCTGTGGTTGCCCTGTTTGTTCTGTTCGGATCGCGGGGCTTGATCGCCGACGGGCCAGCGGAGGTAGGAGACTTCGCGACTCTGGGGGACTCGGGAGCCGATCTGGTTACGAACTGGTGGGGGTCGTGGCACGATCGCGATCTGGGGTCGCGCGGAACTCTCGCATCAGGACTTGGGTTGGCGGGCTTCGCTGCGATGGTGTTCGGGGTGGGCGTTGTTCGCACCCTTTTGGTTCTGGGACCCGTGCTGGTCGGGCTAGTCGGTATTTGGTGGCTGCTCGCCGATATCGGCTCTCGGCGTGCCCAGATGGCGGCGCTGGGTGGCTACGTGATTGTTCCGTTGGCGTGGATTTCGGTTGCTTCGGCATCCAATTCCGGTCTGGTTGGCTTCGCCGTTGCTCCCTTTTTGTTGAGAGCCTTGCTGAGAGTGCAGGCCGCTGCGCCATTCGGTCGAACGAAGCCCTTGCCGCTGCTCGGTGTAGCAGTAGTGGTCGCGTTGGGCGCGATGTTCGCACCCGCATCGGCGTTGCTGTTGGCCATCGTTGCAGCTGGCCTAATGGTCGGATCCATCGTGGCGGTAGCGGCTGCGGGTCTGCACCGTCTGGTTCTTGGCACCGTCGTTGGCGCTGTGGTGGCAGCGCTGCTGGTACTTCCCCAGACGCTTGACGTGGTGAGAGGATTGGTTGACGGCAAAGACGTTTGGGCGGTGTTTACCGACGGACGGTCCGCTCCGCATTCGGGCCTCGGCGTCGTTGAGATCGTGCGTTTCGATATTGGTCGCGACACCTATTCACCGCTTGGCTGGTTTCTCGCGCCAGCCGTGATCCTTTCGTTGATTGCCGGACGATCCTGGAGGTTCGATCTGTCGGTGCGACTCTGGGCCGTGGCCTTGTGTTCGTGGGGGTCACTATTTGCCGCCTCCCAAGGGTGGCTCAGTTTCGGATTCCCGGATCCTGCACTGTTGTTGGCACCTGCCGCAGCGGCGGTGGCAGGTCTTTGCGGTTTGGGGGTTGCAACCTTCGAACACGATTTGCGCCCTGCCCGATTCGGGTTGCGTCAGATCGTGGTTCCCGTGGCGCTAGTGGGTGCTGTGGTGGCTGCGCTGCCCACTGTGTACCTCACTCATAGCGGTCGCTGGGATCTTCCGAAGGCAGGTTTCGCCGACATCGTTCCCTTTGAGGATCCAGCCGTTGCGGGAAGTTACCGCGTGGTTTGGATCGGTCATCCCGACGTGCTGCCAGCCAACGGACGTGAACTCGCAGCGGGTATGGCATACGTAGCCACCATGGACCAACTACCGAGCATTGTGGACCGCGACGTTCCATCGGATCCCGGAGACGTGGCACTGCTCCTCGACGTGATCGGTGAGGTGATTACAGGCGAAACCCAAAGTGCGGGTCGACTCTTGGGTGGCCTGGGTATTCGTTATGTAGTACTTGTTGAACGTCTCGCTCCCGCGCCCTTCAGTCCCGACGATCACGCAGTCAAGACACCGCCAGCCTGGATTGCCGCCTTGGGGCAACAACTCGATCTGCGACGTTTGGCTGGGATCAACAACGCAATCCACGTTTATGAAAACACCGAATGGACCAGTGTGCGCTCAGCTGCCGCAGTCGGGTTCGATGATGGCGTTGAGTCGATCGATGATCTCGCATCGTCACCCCTCTCGGGCACGGCCGGGGTTCTTTTTGGGCGCGGAGATCGTATCACCGGCCCGATCCCCCCTGGAACGGACTTGTTCGTCGCCCAGACGCCCGATGAGGGCTGGAGCCTTCAAGTTGATGGGGTCACCGCGGTAGCGCGTCCAGCGGCGGGATGGGCGACCGCATATCTAGTAGGTACTGGATCGCAGGCCGAACTGACCTATGCGGCTGGTGTAGAGCACCGCCTCTCTATCGGTCTTCAACTGCTGGGGTGGTTCGTTTTGTTGAGTATGGGTATACGACATCTTCTGTATCGCTTGAGCGGCCCGGTGATGAGAAGTGCGTCCACAACATGACGATCTTGCGATCCAGCATCTTGGTGATCTTCGGTGCCTGTTTCATTATCGCATTGCTGATCGACCGGGATTCTCTCACAGTTGACTTGCCGGAGCTGGCCCCGGTTGTAGCAACCCCTGTGGCCGACGGCCGTGCGTGGTTCTGCGCAGGAGGTTCAGGCCCCGACGGTGGTGCTGTAGTAGGTCTTGAGATAGTCAACGCTGGTGCAACAACCATAGAACCAGAGATCACCGTCATTGGCGACGGTGATGGCGAACCGACGACCCACAGGGTCGTAGTAGAACCCTTTGGGCGCAGCGCTGTTGCACTCGCCGATCTGGCTGAGCGCTCCGATTGGGTCTCTGCCATTGTGGAGGTGACCGCATCTGATGTGCTCGTCGATCAAACACATACCGGCGAACATGGTACCGACCGTTCAAGTTGTGTCACCGGTGCCGCATCGTCGGTCATCTTGCCGTCGGGCGCTACCCGGAAGTTGTCTCACGGCGAAGAAATGGTGTTGTTGCTTTTTGCACCGTACTACGAGGACGCGATTGCCGATGTGACCTTTGATGCAAACGTAGGCGTAGACAGCCTTGAGGCGCTGGTCGTTCCCGGCCGGCGTGTCGTAGCCGTCGACGTGACCAACGAGGTGACTGTGGCTTCAAGGGTGAGTACTTCCGTTGAGGTTGACTCCGGCTTGATCGTTGCCTCGCGGGTTCAGATCCGCTCCGGCGGTGAGCCCTGGGAAAACCTTCGCGGGCTCAGCGTCATGCCTGGTGTCGCCAACGGGGCAGCGGTTTCGGTGCTTCCTGCGCTTCAGCGTGACTCCGACCTGCTGAGCGTCACCAATCCGAACCCAACGCAAAGAGCAGAGGTTGATGTGGAGATCATCGCGGAAGGCATTGTGATGTATCCGATCGAACTAACCATCCGAGCAGGTAGGACGGTCGTGGTGGATCTGAGCTCCGACGAGAGACTCTCCACGCTTAGTGATCTATCGGTAGTGGTGAGGTCGCTGAGTGGATCTTCGGTGGCTGCGATGGTAGAGCGACGGGTACCCAGCGGCGGCGAAGATGTTCCCGGCGTTGCCTCGATGGGTGCGCTTGATGCTGCCTCGACCCGTTGGTTGGCACCCGTGGAGGGTTCAGGAGGCTCGATATCGATAGTCAACCCGTCCAGCACAACCACCGCTGGCGTGACGGTTGGCTCGGCTGGCAAAGTCGATGCTCATGAGACGTTCGATCTCGGGCCTCGGCAACGCAGGGTCATACAGGGCTCGCGGTTCGGTGATGGCTCACAGTTGGATCTGGAGCGCCCCATTGCGGTGATCGAGGCCACGTCGCCTGTGGTGGTTGGCCGAGAATACGCCGGGGCCACCTCCCGTCATCTCCTTGCAGGGATCATCGCGGGGCCGATCACCGCGCTCGTTGATCTCTACTGAACCGCAGGGTATGAGTTGTTTGCTGGCACTACTGCCCGCCTTGCAGGTCGGCCAAGGCGGACCGCAACTCCTCAGAGCTGACAGGTCCCGTGAACCCGTGTCGAACCAGTCCGTCGATGTCGGCTAGCACCACGATTGGCACTGCATCAATCCGGTAGCGAGCGTGGGTTTTTTCGGCGGCGGTCACGTCCAGCGTTTGGACGGCCACATCGTCGGATTCAAGCAGCCGTACCTGCTCGGCGACGATCGCGCATTCGTCACACGATGCGGATACGAAAGCGGCCACAAGCCAGCGGGCCTCGGGTCGAGCAAAGTCACAGCGGTCAACAACCCGGGGCAGGACATGCCCGGGCGCGAAGTTCTGCTCGGGATCTGGGGTTCGGCGGGACAACAACCCGGCGACAACAGCGGCGATCGCCACAGCTCCGAGGACCAACAGGACCGGCTCCATCGGTCCGTTCGCCTACTGCGACGCGTCCACCGGTGAGCCGACCTCGTTCACCTGTTCAACAAAGTCGAGCGCCGGTGCTGTCTTGGCCCCATTACGGGACATCTCAATCAGGCGCGAAACCCCCTGCCCGGAGATGGTTTCGTGTTCAAGCAGGGCACGCGCTACGAGATCAAGGGCGTGGCGATACTCAATGAGCAGAGTACGGCAACTCCGCTCCGCTTCGACAAGCATGCGGCGCACTTCGTCGTCTACGAGTTCCTGGGTGGCGGGGGCGAAGTTCTTCGACTGCATCAGGTCCTCGCCCAAGAAAACGGGCCCCTGATCCGACAGTGACATCGGGCCGACCGCCTCGCTCATGCCCCACTCGGTGACCATGCGACGGGCCATGTCGGTGGCTTGCTTGAGATCATCAGCAGCCCCAGAAGAGTACTCATCGAACACCAGGGACTCGGCCACTCGACCACCCATGGCCATCACCATCCGCGCAACGGCCTCATCCTTGTCGATGCTGTGGCGGTCGCCGGTAGGCAGTGTCATGGTGACACCCAGTGCCATGCCGGTAGGGATGATGGTGACTTTGTGAACCGGGTCGCTCTTGTCTTGCACAGCGGCGCACAACGCGTGTCCCGCCTCGTGGTAAGCGGTGCGTTCGAGTTCGGCGGTCGTGCGCACCATCGAACCTCGTTCGATCCCCAGCAACACCCGATCACGGGCCGACTCGAAGTCGACCGCGGAGATCTTGTCACCGCCACGGCGCACGGCGAACAAGGCAGCCTCGTTGACGAGGTTGGCTAGATCGGCTCCGCTCATACCGGGAGCACCACGAGCGATGACGTTGACGTCAACATCGTCGCTCGTGTGTTTACCAGCGAGATGCACCTCAAGGATCTTCTTGCGGTCCTCTAGCTCCGGGAGCGGCACCACCACCTGACGGTCGAAGCGGCCAGGCCGCAAGAGTGCAGGATCCAAGATGTCGGGCCGGTTGGTTGCGGCCATCATTACGACACCTTCGGAAGCCTCAAAGCCGTCCATCTCGGCCAACATCTGGTTCAGCGTTTGCTCCCGCTCATCGTGGCCGCCTCCCAAGCCAGCACCACGCTTACGACCGATCGAGTCAATCTCGTCAATGAATATGATCGCCTTGCCCATCTTGCGGGCCGATTCGAACAGATCACGCACACGACTAGCACCCACACCCACGAACATCTCCATGAAGTCCGACCCTGTGACCGAAAGGAATGGCACTCCCGCTTCACCGGCTACTGCCTTGGCGATCAGGGTCTTGCCGGTCCCAGGAGGTCCGACCAACAGCACTCCTTTGGGAACATGCGCACCGATCTCAGCGAACCGTTCAGGACTCCGCAAGAAGTCAACGATCTCAGTGATTTCTTGTTTCACCCCGTCGTATCCGGCCACGTCGGAGAAGGTCGTGCCAGGCCGTTCGGTGGTGTAGGTCTTAGCCTTTGATCGACCAATTGACATGATGTTGCCCATCTGGCCCTGCGCACGGCGCTGCATCCAGACGAAGAAGGCGATAAGTAGCCCTACCGGGATCAGCAACGGCAGAAGCGACGTGAAGAAGTTGGGTTGCGGTGTCTTGAACTCGAAATCGGTTCGGTTGTTGATTAACGTGCTGTCGTCATCAGGCAGCGGGATGGGTCCGGTGGTCTCGAACTCGCTTACCCCGTCGGTGAACTCAATCTTGCCGTTGTTGTTGTCGTAGACACCTTTGACGATCTCGTCGGCAGCGACCCGTTCGATGAACTGGCTGTAGGGAACCCGGCCTCGTTCGGAGCCCTGCGAAAAAGACATCACTGTCACAGCGATGAGCAGCGAGGCGATCAGCGCCCACACCAGATAGCGCGGCAAACCACCGGGTCCCGTGCGACGCGTATTGGTGTTACTGCCGGGCCTTGGCCCCTTCGGTGGTGGGGGAGGCGGTGAGCTGCCCAGATCCTTACCTACCTCGATGCCGGGCCTTGGCCCCTTCGGTGGTGGGGGAGGCGGGAGCGGGTTCGACGCCATGGCCTAAGGCTAACCTCACGCAACGTCAGCGCAGGGCGCAAAGCACAACGTGAAGTAGAATATGAAACCTCAGAACTGTTCCCACGCAACGTCAGCGACGGGCGCGAAGCACAACGAGGGATGCAACTCTATGCACCTCGGTCGTGGGTGATGATCGGACTAGATTAGATGGATATGGTCCTCGAGTTGTGGCTCTCGGGTATGCACGCCGAGGCTTCATAGTGGCAGCTGTGACCGGTGTGTCGCCTGCATGGCGAGTTGTGCTGGCGCTCGCTGCCATCGTCGTCGGGATTATCGTCACCGCGTCTGTGGGCTCAGTGGTGATCGCCGCTGGCGGCTGGGACATCAACGTTTCCGCGGCCAGCGGTGCCGAAATCGGCCGCACATCAGGTCAGGTAGCCGCCGGTGCGCCACTTGACGACAACCGCATCCCCCTTGGTGTGGCAGTCATGTTGAACCTTCCGCTCTGGGCGTGCCTCGTTGGTGCACCACTATGGGGAATTTCGCGGGGCATTGATTGGCACCGTGACCTTTGGTGGAGCTTCGATCGTCGCGACATCCCCATCGGGTTAGGCATCGGCATTGTTACCCAGTTCCTGCTGCTCCCACTGGTCTATATCCCGATCTTCTGGATCTTCGGCCCACAGGATGTATCGGCTCTCTCTCGTGACCTGGTCGCAGCCGTGGACACCCCGTTTGATGTGGTGGCGCTGGTAGTACTCACCGTGATAGGTGCTCCGCTCGCCGAGGAGATTCTCTTTCGTGGTCTGCTTCATCGTGGACTGGTGGAAATGCACGCCGACCGCGGTCGGTTCGGGATGCTCGTCGCCACTGCAGGCTCATCGGTCGTGTTCGGGGCCATACACTTCCAGTTGCTGCAGTTCCCGGGGCTGGTGCTATTCGGGGTCGTCGCAGCAGTTGCCATGATGAGATCCGGTCGATTGAGCACCGCGATATTCACCCACGTTGGCTTCAATCTCAGCACCGTCACAATCCTGCTTCTCGAACGATTCTGAGATCGATTCCTACATGACTACCCCGTCTATAAGTGGATCAAGACTCACCAGCGTCAGGGTTCAGGCGGCGATCACGGCCCTGTTCGTGTTGGGTGCGACCCTGTTTGTTGTGTTGAACCTCCGGCCGGGTCTGTGGTTCGAGTCAAACACACCCACCGGTGGGGACCTCGGTGGTCATGTCTGGTCAGCGGCATATCTTCGAGATGTCTTGTTGCCGGCCGGTAGGCTCACCGGCTGGTCACCGGACTGGTATGCGGGTTTCCCAGCATTCAGCTTCTACATGGTCATCCCGTCGTTGATCATTGTGATCATCAACATTGGGTTGCCCGCCATTTGGGCGGTCCCGACGGTGGTGGCGATCCCTGTAGTACTAGCAGTGGGATTGCGCAGATTCCGGCCCCCTCGGGCCGTCACAGCATGGATTTGCGCCATAGCGGCGGTGGTTTGCCTGCTGGTAGTACCGGTTGATTATGGGATCGCGATGAAGCTGGTCGTGGTCGCAGGGATGGTCACCCTCCCGGCGGCGGCATACACAGCAGGTCGCATGGGAGGGATCGCCTTCCCAGGCCCCGCTGTGATGGCGTTGATGACGTTGCCGTTCCTTTTTGATCGGTCCTTCAACATCTACGGCGGCAACCTGATGTCCACCATGGCCGGGGAGTTCGCCTACTCCCTTGGACTTACCGTTGCTTTGGTCTATGCCGGTGTTGCTGCCCGCGGTATGCAAACGGGCAGACTGCGGGGACCAGCGGCTGTGTTGTTGGCTCTAGTCGGGCTAACTCACCTATTCGTGGCATTCCTAGCGCTGGTTATCACTGCCGCGCTGTTCCTTACCAGGCCAGGAGTTCGTGGTGCCATATGGGTTGCGGTGGTGGGAACGCTGTCCGCCCTGGTTTCAGCATTTTGGGTACTACCGTTTTATTGGAACAGGTCGATGCTCAACGACATGGGCTGGGGCAAGGAGCGTCGCTACACAGAAGCCTTGTGGAGCAGAGCAGGCGGATTTGGCGACCAGGACTTTCTGGCCAATGACTTGCCGTTACAGATATTCGTTGTTGCTGCGGGCATCGGTACTGTCGTTTTCGGTTTACGGGGTGTGCGCTTCGCGATGGCACTGTGCCTAACCGCCGGTGCATTCGCTTTAACGTTTCTGTATCTGCCCGAAGGTCGGTTATGGAACGTACGACTATTGCCATTCTATTACCTTTTAGTGTACCTGACGGCCGGGCTGACTGTTGCCGAACTCGGTCGATGGCTTGCCCGCATGCTCGGTTCGCATCGCCCGAAACGCTCAGAGGTGTGGGTTCCGGTGGTGTCGGCAACGCCAGCGGTTGTTGCTGCGCTGGTGATCCTGGTTGCTCTCGCCTTGCCACTTAGATCCCTGCCCGGAGGCTCTTTTAGGAACGACTCGGGAGAATACGGTTGGCCGGGTTTGTCCACAACCGAGCTGAACCTGGGCCCGTCCTGGGTCAGCCACAATTTCTCGGGCTACGAAGGCGCTGCTGGTTGGCCGGAGTACACCGCCTTGATGAACACCATGTCTGTTGTCGGTAACGAACATGGCTGTGGTCGTGCCCTTTGGGAATACGAGCGCGAAAGGCTCAACTCTTACGGCACGCCAATGGCACCGATGCTGTTGCCCTACTGGACCGACGGCTGCGTCGGCTCAATGGAGGGCCTCTACTTTGAAGCGTCGGCGACCACGCCGTATCACTTTCTGCTGCAAAGCGAGCTGTCTGCGAAGCCATCCCGGGCGCAGCGCGATCTTCCTTACTCGGAGTTTGATGTGGCATCAGGCGTAGGCCACCTGCGTGATCTCGGGGTGCGATACTACCTGGCTTCCTCGGAGTTGGCGGTTGCTGCAGCACGAGCCGAGCCCGGTCTGGTTGAGATCGCCCGGTCCGATCCTTGGGTTGTCTTCTCGGTGCTACGAAGCGAGCTGGTGTCAGCGCTGGATCATCTCCCTGTCGTGATCGACGATCTCAACACAGGCAGCGACTGGCTTGTTGCCACTGTGGCGTGGTGGAACGCCGAGGACGTCCCTGTGCTCGCGGCCGACGGGCCGGGTTGGTGGCCCACCATGTCAATGCACGAGATCGAAAGCGAACTTGCAGATGGCGATCAAAAGGACAGGGTGGCCAGGATGCGCAGCCTGGCCCAGACGCTGCCCGGGGCGGTTCGGCGAACTCCTGTGGCTCCCGCGGAGGTTAGCGACGTACAGGTTGACCGGTCCTTTATCTCGTTCACCGTTGACATGCCTGGCCGTCCGGTGCTCGTACGAACGAGCTGGTTTCCCAACTGGTCTGCGTCGGGAGCTACTGGGCCTTACCGGGTAGCACCGAATCTGATGGTCGTTGTGCCGACCGACACAGAAGTGGTGCTTTCTTATGGTCGGTCATCGGTAGAGATCGTGGGAATCGTCGGGACGCTGATCGGGCTCGTCGCCGTGTTGTTGGTAGGTCGCCTCCGTGTCTTTGGCCGGGATCGGCGCCTATGGGATCTTGTGACCGAACCCGTGGTGGCGCAGGGATCCGACGAGGTAACCGCCTTAGCCCTCGGGGGTGGCCTCAACGACGATGATGTGGCACGATTTGAGGGGGTTGCCCGCAAGGGCACCATCGGGGCTTTGCTGGTCGCGGGTCTTGGTTTTGTGGGTGTCATATACGCAGCGGTTGTGGTGAGTGCCGGTGCGGTTCCCACGGACTCCCCAGCGAAATCGTTGGTGGTTCTGGCTCCGGCGGTGATCGCTTTGGCGGCGTTGGTGTTCTGGGCGTTGCCCAGGTTGTTTGTATGGCAGCGCTACCGATCGGCGGTAGTAGATCCGGCTTGCCTGCTGGCACGCATCGCCCGGGACGGTGGCTTGCGGACCGAGCCGGTCGTCACAGGCACGGAGACCGAGGTTGGTGACGAAGCAGGCGTTCACCGTTCGGGAGAATCAGGCGACATGGGTTGTGTTGATGCTTAGGTGAGAAGTCGGCCACGTATGTTGTGTTGGCGTTGCCTGGCGGTTCGGTGTATCTTTTTCGTTATGGAGAAGAGGTCTGTGGGTGTTGGGCGACTGTGTTGGTTTCTTGTGGGTGCTGGGTTGCTCGGGATTTGGGGTTCGTTTGGGATTGATCCTGCTTGGGCTGGGAGTCCTGGGGATGCGGTGGTCGGAGCTGCAGTCGCAAGGTCTCCACAGTCGCCGTCTTATCTGAGCACGTCGGTGTCTTCTGCGCCTCGTGATGTTTCGGTTGTTGCTGGTGACCGGCGGGTGAGGCTTTCTTGGTCTGCTCCGGTTTCGGATGGTGGTGCGCCGGTTCTGCGCTATTACTGTTGGTATAAGCCTGTCGGGGGTAGTTGGGTGTTGGGGGTTGTCACCAGTTCGCGGTCATGTACTGTTACAGATCTATATAACGGTACGGAATATGTTCTTGCGGTTCGTGCCGGCAACCGAATAGGTATCAGTTCTGAATCAAACAGGGTGACTGCTACACCGACTGGTTCTGTGTCGGTGTCTTCTGCGCCTCGTGATGTTTCGGTTGTTGCTGGTGACCGGCGGGTGAGGCTTTCTTGGTCTGCTCCGGTTTCGGATGGTGGTGCGCCGGTTCTGCGCTATTACTGTTGGTATAAGCCTGTCGGGGGTAGTTGGGTGTTGGGGGTTGTCACCAGCGCTCGGTCATGTAGTGTTATAGATCTTTCTAATGGTAGGGAGTATGTTTTTTCGGTTCGTGCCGGAAACCGAGTCGGTATTAGTTCTGAGTCTAAGAGGGTTACTGCTACACCGATTTCGTTTGTTGTGGGTTCACCGCGTTATAGCGTTACTGAAGGAGCTTTGATTGGGACGCTTGGGTCTGCGTATATGGCTCTGGATTCCTATAATGGCGACTGTGTGACGCGTTCCAGGAATAGGTTGACACCGAGCAGGTTGGCTGCTGTCATGCTGTCCATACCGGTTTGGGAGATAGCCAGCGGAAAAAGGAATCTGGCTGTATCTCCGATGACGCTGTCTCGATGGGATCAATGGGGTCTAGGACTCAGTGGTGGACGCAGCAATAAGTCTTTGTATTCGCACAGGACTTACTCTGACGAGAAAAGGGCTCACTGGAACCCCGGTGTGGGCTTATGGCAACTTGACATTATAGAGGAGGCCTTGAAACTGAATCATGCCGAGCGGGCCGATACAACCAATGGCGGTTTGGTAGTGGCCAAACTACTCAGAGATAAGTTTTGTTCAGATACCAGAGACGCCAGATTGAAAGTCTATTTACGACAGAAATGGAACGCGTGCCAAAGTGGAAACAGGTGCTATGCAACCTATCGGGACATTTACAATGAAGGCAATGATTCTTTGGATTTCAAGCAAGTGTCGGGCTCCGATGTTGATGGCGGTGTTCAGGAGTGGAAATGTCGATGGCGCGACAAGCAAGGCCAAGACAGCATTAGTTGGAAATGTTATCTATACAATACGGATCAGCCTCCTCGGCAAGGCTGGATGGATACCCAAGACCCAGAAGGTGTAGGGTCTAGAACTCCGCTCGCTGCTCCGTTCATATCATTCACCCATGCTAATACTCTCTATGCGGTGTTTCCCAAATCCTTCACAGGGTATGATATGACCCTCTTCAAGGCAGTACCGAAGGGAGCCGACGCGCGGACGTCCAAACTCGGGCCAAGCAACAACGGCTGGTATAACGACACTGTCAATGGAAAGACTCTATATGTCAAATGTGCGGACCCGACCCATCTGGTCGGGACACGATCAGGTGCAACACGATGCGATTGGATCAACACCAATGAACTATGAACCTCTTTTGTCTTATCGGCTTCGCCGTGTTGTTAGCGGCTGGCGTAAACGGTTGGGATCTGTTACGCGGTTCTTGGGATGGGTTTGCCGAATGAGAAATCCGAGATTGTCGGCTGCCGGTTTGTTGGTATTGACGGTGACAGCAGGTTGCGGTCAGGGTTCCGAGGTCGCCACAATCCCGGATGCAACCCAACCGCATGAGACACCCGTCGCTACCGAGTCACCCGTCGCCACCAATGAGATATCTGTTGCGACCACGGCTAGCGTTGATGAGTCCATCGGTGGCATTGACTCTATTCCGATCGAGTCGGGTGGATCCGTATCCACCAGCATGCCATCCACGACTACCGTGGCATCCACAACCACTGTGCCGTCTACGATTACTGTGCCGTCTACGATTACTGTGCCGACCACAACGACAGTATCACCGTCGGTGCCGTCGGAGAAGAGGGCTGTGGATGAGGTTATCCATGGTGGGTTCTGGCGGGAGTCGCTCTTGGTGGATGAGATACAAAGAGAACTGTCTCCGTGGAGGGAGGTGATCGGTGAGGTCTTGGATTTGTGTGATGATCGGGAGGCGTTGGCGGCGTTCACAGGAAAGTTGTTGAACCCTGATCAGGCGTTAATGGATGCGCAACAAGACGTGATCCGAGACCATCGTCTTCAGAATATGGTGTCTTGTGATCCTGAGGGTCTGAGGTATGCTTATATCACAGTAGATGGTCCATTTCCTCCGGGTGTGTCACCGGAAGACGCGATCAAGGTGTATGAAGAAGATCTAGCCTTTTCGCCTTTGTTTGAGGAAGTGTCTGCCCTCCCTCCCGGTAATCGGATGGGATATTACGGGCCTCATTATCCTGTTGATTCTCACGCTGATGAGGTATCGGTAATGCACGGGACGGTCACAGTGATCGATGGTGTGATACGCGGGTTGGTTCAGAACCGGTCCCGGGATTTGTGGGCCCGTGATCTGGTTGTCTCCGCCGGTGACAACGAATGGAGGTATCCGTTGACGGTGCAACCCGGGGAGTTGGCGCCTTTCGAGATTGAGGGTTGGGCTGGTTCAAGCGACCCGGATGATGTTGATTTGCAGATAACCGCCTCGCTCAGTGCGACTGTTGATGTTAGCCGCGCTCTCCGGTTGGAAGGAGCTCCGGGATTCTGGGCAGGTACTTGGGAAGAGTTTCTTGAGATCAAACCTGCTTTCGCGATACCTGATCCTCCAACGGGTCCTTTCGGCTATTATGAAATGAGCGCAGACCTCCTTGTGCCTACCTCACACCCTGAATTAGCCGATCAGGTCATGAACCAGACTATTGAGGATCTACGCGCGTATACCGTATTCCGTGGTGATGACGATATATCTGTGATTGATGTGATCGAACCGGCGATCTATGAGTGGTATGATCCACGTTTTTCCGATCCAAACTATGAGTATGATCCATATGAGGAGGACTTGGGTATATACATCCCAGTTGACCGAATCCCCAGCAAAGCGGGACTTGGGGCCATCAGTGTGGGCTTCAAGACAAGAGATGCCTACGATCTGACCTGGATCGGAGGAGCCAACAACCTGAACACACCCTAACAAACCAAAAAGGCGACAACGATCTGATACGAACCGCTGTGCTCAGTCAGTCCTATTTGCTGACCAACGGATCATCTCCTCCGCAAACTGAGAAGGTCCAAACAGATGATAGTTTCGGGTTTGAGGCTGAAAATCTGAAGCAAGTTGATAAGTGTTTTGGTGATCACTGTGGTGCTGCAGTGGATCTTCGGGCCTTGTGATGCGTTCGCTGTAGCTGCGGATTCATCGACGAGGGTGTGAACCATGCATTAGCATGGCGATGAGCCTCCCCGGGAGCTATGGATGCCAAACCCATCATCGCCCGGTAACTCACCTCACCGGCGAGCCTATGTTGACCGGGTCTGTGGACAACACGGCCAGCGTGAGCGTCCCGACCCTCAAGGTTTGAAGACCGTTCGTCACGGGTCTCCGGATGAGGTCCGGCTCTCGGTTGTAGTTCCCGCGCACAACGAAGCAGAACGCGTGGTTCGCACGGTCTGTGAGATCCGTCGTCAGCTTGCCGATTTCGAAGACCGCGGTGTTGAAATCGTTGTAGTGGACGATGGTTCTGATGACGGCACGGCCGATTCGGCAACCCAAGCTGGCGCCGATCTGGTGCTCGTTCATCGGGAGAACAGGGGCAAGGGTGCCGCGGTGCGGACCGGCGTCAAGGCCGCCCGGGGACAAACCATCGGGTTCATCGACGCCGATCTAGCCTATGCCCCGAGCCAACTCATGGGCTTCGTGGAGGCGATAGAGGCTGGCACCGATGCTGTGATTGGCATCCGCACAAGCTCAGGCTTACGCAACCGTGGCAAGTCACTGATCCGCTCACTGGGGAGCCGGTTGGTCAACATCGTCGCCAACGCGGCTCTCGCGGGCAACTACCGCGACACCCAGTGCGGATGCAAGGCATTCCGCTCCGATATCGCCAAGACCTTGGCTGAAGCAGGAAAAATCGACGGGTTCGCCTTCGACATCGAGATCCTGTTGCTCATAGAGCGCTACGGATTCTCGCTACTTGAAATGCCTGTGGAGGTGGTCGACAGCGACACCTCCACGGTGCGCGCCATTCCCGATGGGATGGGATTACTGCGTGACATCTGTCGCATCCGCCGGGCAGCCCGCAGTAACGCGTACCCTATAACGCCCGCCGAAGCGATCGAAGAAGACGTTACGCCGACTTCGTGTTCGGCGCCAGGAAGGGGCCAGCAGCAGTGAGTACCGATTTCGAGGCTGTGTTCAAGGCCTACGACGTTAGAGGCACCGTAGGAGATCAGATCGACGCCGACGGTGTCCGGTCCATCGGCGGCGCATTCGCGCGATTCGTACGTCAACACAACGCAGGGAGCGTCATCGTGGGTCATGACATGCGTCCTGAGGGCGCTGAGTTCGCCGCAGCCTTCGCTGCAGGCGTGATTGATCACGGGGTCGACGTCATCGATGTCGGCCTGTGCTCAACCGAGATGATGTACTACGCGTCCGGCACGCTGGACATGGCCGGTGCGGTATGCACAGCTTCGCACAACCCGGCGGGCTACAACGGCATCAAGATGTGTCTGTCAGGGGCCTTGCCGATCACCGAGAAAGGACTTGCCGACATCAAAGCGATGTCGATTGCCGGACCTGATAGGTGCACAACACGCGGCAGCCGAACCGAGTTCGATCCACTGGCTGGCTATGTGGACCACGTTCGCTCGTTTATTGATCCCAAGGTCTTGCGCCCGCTCAAGGTGGTGGTCGACTCGGCCAACGGAATGGGCGGACTTGTCGTCCCGGCCGTCTTCGAAGGGCTTGGGTTTGACCTGGATCACCTCTACGCCGATCTCGACGGAACCTTCCCCAACCATTCAGCGGATCCTCTGAGGCCCGAAAACCAGAGAGATCTGATGGACAGGGTACTCACCGTCGGTGCCGACCTCGGGATTGCCTATGACGGTGACGCCGATCGAGTGTTTTTCGTTGATGAGCAAGCACGGCCGATCTCGGGATCAGCGACGACCGCGTTGGTTGCCCGTCATATCCTGGCTCAGGAACCGGGTGCTACCGTTGTGCACAACCTGATCTGTTCACGTGCAGTACCTGAGGTGATTGCCGAATGCGGGGGCAAGGCCGTGATAAGCCGGGTCGGACATGCCTACGTCAAACAGTTGATGGCGCGGACCGGAGCTGCTTTCGGGGGTGAACACTCCGGACATTACTACTTCCGTGAGAACTACCGGGCAGACGGTGCGGTGATAGCCACACTGATCGTGCTTGAGGTGTTGAGTCGCCACCCCGGTGCAATGAACGATCTGGTGTTGCCACTTGATCGCTACGCAGGATCCGGCGAGATCAACTTCGTGGTGTCCGACACGGCCAAGATGATCGAAAAGGTGGCCAACGCCTACAGTGACGCCGACCAGCACAGACTTGACGGCATCACGGTGCAACTCGACGACTGGTGGTTCAATCTTCGGCCCAGCAACACCGAACCACTGCTTCGCCTGAACCTTGAAGCTTCCAACACAGCACAGATGCAACGACGCGTCAAGGAACTGCAAGCCTTGCTGGCTCTCTTATAGTCCCTGTATCCGCCTGAAAGGCGACAAGCAAGCGCCAACGCGGCCTAGATTGTGACCGATGCCCCTTGACGCACGACTGCTGGAGATCCTCGCCTGTCCCCTGGATCGGGGTGCTTTGCTGTACTTCGCCGACGAGGAGATTCTCTACAACCCACGCCTTCGTCTCCGCTACAGAATCCATGACGGAATTCCCGTGATGCTCCCCGAGGAGGCAGAACCCGTGGATGATAGCGAGCACTCCCGACTCACGGCCAAGGCGCAAAACAACGGAGCCGGAACCACCAACGGGTCGTGACTTGACCCCCGACGAACTTCTAAAGTCCGTTCGGTTTCTGCCGGATCAGGTGCGTGACATAGCGATCGCTGCTGCTGATGTTGATGGACTGCCTGCTGTGGATACGGTTCGGGAGGTTGTCGTTTTGGGTGTTGGTGGTGCGAGGATCGCGGGTGACGTTGTTGGCGCGCTTTGTGAACTGCATGGACGGGTTCCGATCGTGGCCACCGGGGCTCGTTGTCCAAGATGGGTGTCCGACACCACTTTGGCGGTAGCGGTGTCACATCTTGGCGGTGAGGATGCGGCCTTTGCGGCAGCTCGCGAAGCCAGAGCGGCGGGCGCAGCGCTGATCGCGGTAACAACCGGGGGTCGCCTAGCGGATGCCTGCGCTCACTGGGGCGTGCCGGTGGTGACAATTGACCCTGATGCCGGTCCTGCGGCGGGGCTCGGCGCCACCATCATCCCTGTGCTTGTATTGCTTGAGCGACTGGGATTCGTGTCGGGTATGAGCAAGGCGGTTTCTTCAAGCGCTGAGCAGCTTGCCGCACGGCTAGCGGCGCTGGTTGACCACGACGTCATCAACCGCCTCGCCGAGGAACTCCCGGGACGCCTGGCCATCGTCGCTGGTGCTGGCATGGTCGGCAAGCACGCGGCTCGCCGTTGGGTGCAGGAACTCGACCAAGTTGGTGAGATCGCGGCTGTGCGCCGCCGGTTGCCCACCGGTTCGGTTGATGTCGCCGCAGGTGTGCGCCTCATGAAGGCCACTGAACGTGGAGCGGTCCTCATCTTGTTGCGCCACGACTACGAACCCGAGGGTCTTGATGGTGGCGTCGCCATGCTGCCGGAACACTTCGAACGGATCCATACCTTCCGTGCCGAAGGGGACACCGCCCTCGCACAGCTTCTTGATCTCGTCGTAGTTTCCGACGCGGTGGCAGCGGCACTGTTGCTCAGAGCGTCTCGCCAATAAAGGTCGAGGCGGTGGACGCGGGCTGCATATGAAGCCAATCGATGGAATCGTTCGTCACTACGATTGGGGCTCAGTTGATGCCATTGCGCACTTGCTGGGTCAACCAGCGACGGGTGAACCTTTCGCTGAGTTGTGGTTTGGTGCTCACCCGTCGGCGCCTGCTGTCGTTGACGGTGTCGGACTTGATGAGATGATCGCTGCGGATCCCGTAGCTGCTCTGGGTGCCGAAGTTGCGTCAGGTTTCACTGAACTGCCTTTCTTGTTCAAGGTCTTGTCCGCGGCATCACCGCTATCGCTTCAGGTTCATCCCTCTACCGCGCAGGCCGAGGCGGGTTACGCAGACGAAGAGGCACGGAACATACCGCTGGACGCGCCGAACCGGATTTTTCGTGATCCGCGCCACAAGCCCGAGCTGGTGTGCGCCTTGTCGGAATTTTCGGCATTGTGCGGCTTCCGACGTCCCGAAGCAACGATCGCCGTCCTCGCCACGATCCCGGAGAGATCGCTAGACCCGATTCGTGGACAGCTCCGCAACGCTTCGACCTGCGAGGTGCTTCGCGCATTGCTACAGCAACTGTTTACCTTGAACGGCTCCGCCGCGGCCGATCTCGTCAACTCCGTAGTAGAGGCATGCCGCTCAGAGGGCCCCGATCACGGAAAAGCCGACCGGAGAATGGTCGTGACCCTCGGGGAGCGATATCCCGGCGATATCGGCGTGATCGTCGCCTTGTTGTTGAACAAGGTCACCCTCCAGCCCGGCGAGGCTTTGTTTCTCGGTGCGGGCCAGCTGCACTGCTACCTCGAAGGTACCGCTGTGGAGATCATGGCCAACTCCGACAACGTGATACGCGGTGGGCTCACCTCCAAACACGTTGACGTCGCAACGCTGCTTGAAGTCGTGAACACCACTGTGATCGATCCCGTGATTCAGTGCCCCGCCGCCGTGAACGGCGTAACCACGTATAGCGCCCCGGTTTCGGAATTCTCACTGGCTCGCGTCGACGTTGACGGTTCAACACACCTACCCGGCGGTCCAGCGATCGTGTTGTGCACGTCGGGTTCGATGCGCTGCGTAGACCGGGCCCTTAGGCAAGGTCAGGCGCTGTGGGTTCCCGCTACCGACCGCTGCATCGGCCTTACCGGCAGCGGCACCGTATTTCGTTCCGGTGTTGGGAAACGGGCCGAGGTCTTGCGCGGTTAGATTCTGCGGTCGGTTGTGCATCGCGAATCCGGCCAACCTCAGTAAGGAGGCCCATCGTGGGTATCGTGTCCGGCGACTACCGAGTTGCCGATATCGAACTGGCCGGGTTCGGCCGCGACGAGATTCGCTTGGCCGAACACGAAATGCCCGGCCTCATGGCCCTGCGCGCTGGCCGCCACGGCAACCAACCACTTGCCGGTGCCCGGATAGCCGGGTCGCTGCACATGACGGTGCAGACAGCGGTGCTAATTGAGACTCTTGAAGCGCTCGGAGCCGATGTTCGCTGGGCGAGCTGCAACATCTTCTCCACCCAGGACCATGCCGCAGCGGCTGTCGTTGTAGGCCCGGATGGCTTGCTGGAGGACCCATGCGGCGTGCCTGTGTTCGCCTGGAAGGGCGAAACCCTCGAAGAGTACTGGTGGGCCACAGAGCAGATCTTTCGATGGCCAGACGGCACCGGACCCAACCTGATCCTTGATGATGGTGGCGATGCCACACTGTTGATCCACAAAGGCGTCGAGTTCGAAGAGGCCGGTCAGGTACCGGAACCGAGCAGTGACGATCCTGAAGAGTGGGTTGCAATCTGCGACCGGATAAGCGGCATCCTTGCCGAGGATCCTCGGTTCTTCTCACGCGTCGCTCAAGGCATCAAAGGTGTGTCCGAAGAGACCACCACCGGCGTGAACCGCTTGAACCAGATGATGACGTCTGAGGAGCTGCTATTCCCCGCGATTGACGTCAACAGCTCGGTCACGAAGTCAAAGTTCGACAATATCTACGGCTGTAGACATTCGCTCATTGACGGAATCAAACGCGCAACGGATCTCATGATCGGCGGCAAGGTGGCCGTTGTTTGCGGATACGGCGACGTCGGCAAGGGATGCGCTGAGTCGCTCAGGGGCCAGGGAGCCAGGGTGATCATCACTGAGGTGGACCCGATCTGTGCCCTGCAAGCCGTCATGAATGGTTATGAGGTCAACACGCTGGAAGCCGTACTTGAGGTTGGCGATATCTTCGTCACCGCCACCGGCAACCGGGACGTGATTCTCGCGGGCCACATGGCCCGGATGAAACATCAGGCCGTGGTGGGCAACATCGGTCATTTCGACAACGAGATTGACATCTCAGGCCTTCAACGAATGAGCGACGTCAACAAGGTCAACATCAAGCCCCAGGTTGATGAGTACATCTTCCCCGACGGGCACACGGTCATCGTGTTGAGCGAGGGTCGCCTCCTTAACCTCGGCAACGCCACCGGACACCCGAGCTTCGTGATGAGTTGCTCGTTCACCAACCAGGTGCTTGCACAGATCGAGCTGCACAACAACGCCGACAACCTCGGCCTTGGTGTTCATGTGCTCCCCAGGCAACTTGACGAGGAAGTCGCCCGGCTCCACCTTGGTGCGCTCGGTGTTCGGCTCACGGCCATGACCCGTAAACAGGCCGACTATCTAGGAATTGATCCCGAAGGGCCCTACAAACCCGATAGCTACCGGTATTGACCCCATGAGGTCATGTTCATGTGCTCCCTATGCAACTTGACGAGGAAGTCGCCCGGCTCCACCTTGGTGCGCTTGGTGTTCGGCTCACGGCCATGACCCGTAAACAGGCCGACTATCTAGGAATTGATCCCGAAGGGCCCTACAAACCCGATAGCTACCGGTATTGACCCCATGAGGTCATGTTTGTTGTCGGAATTTACCGCTGTGAGAGAGCTGCTCGTCGCTCGTACAACTTGCTTTCGGCAGCGATGGTGACCACCGCGGTGCGCTACAACGGCTCAGGTCGTCGTGCAGTTACAGCGAGTCGGGCAGCGATGGTGACCTGCCGCGGTGCGCTACAAACGGCTGTTCTGCGCTACAAACGGCTGTTCTCTGAACTGGATGGCCGCCCAGCGACGGTGACCTGCTGGAGCGGTTGCAAGGTGATCGCTGCGCTGGCATTAGGGTCGAATCCATGACCAAATGCGACCTTGGTGTCTGGTTCTCACCTGAAGCGCTGCCCGGCACGGAGGTGCTCGCGTTTGCGAGTCGTGTCGAAGAACTCGGCTATTCAAGGCTGTGGGTGGGTGAAACTTTCGGGCGTGATCCGTTTGCGTTGCTCGCCGCTGTTGGTGCGTCAACGACAACCCTTGGGCTAGCTACCGGGATTGCTAACGTCTATCACCGTCATCCCGGCGTGATGATCATGGGTGCCAACACTGTGGCCGAGCAAACCGATGGTCGTATGACTCTCGGAGTTGGGGTGTCGAGTCCGGCGATCGTCGGCAAGATCCGGGGCCTCGACTACGACCACCCCATGTCATTTCTGCGCTCGTATCTCGATGCCATGAGCTCAGCGATGTACACGTCAGTATCACCTGCGGATCCGGTCCCGGTGGTACTCGCCGCCCTAGGCCCGAAAATGCTCGAGCTGGCGGCAGAACGCACAGCAGGCGCCCACCCCTACAACACCACCCCGGAACACACCGCCATGGCCCGCAATGTGATGGGACCAGACGCCGGGCTCTTCGTGGAGCAGAAGGTGATGCTCACCGAGGACCCGTCGCTGGCAAGGTCCACCGGTTCAAGGGTCCTAAGGTTCTACTCGCGGGCACCGGGATATGTGAACGCTTGGAAGCGACTTGGTTTCAGCGACACTGATATCACAACCCAGAGCCCACGGCTGGTCGACGCATTGGTGGCCTGGGGAACCGTGGAGCGAATTGCCGACCGCCTCCGCGCTCACGCAGACGCCGGTGCGACGCAGGTGTGTGTTCATCCGCTCGACCCCGAAACCGGTCAGGCTCGACCCGACGATGCGGCACTGGTTGCCTTGGCCGGGAGCCTGCAGCAATAGTCGGAAGCCCGCGAAGACTACTACGAGCTGGCGGTCACGTAGCTGGCGGTCAAGACCAAACACTGAACCGCGCCGATCAACCTTTTTGGCAAGGAGAGCCGATGAACACACGTGTAACGATCGAAATGATCGACGGAGTCGCCGACGTACGCCTCAATCGTCCCGAGAAGATGAATGCTCTCGACTCCGCAATGTTCGACGCTCTCATCAAGACGTCGGAGTCGCTGGCCGTCTTACCGAGTCTGCGAGCCGTTGTTGTATCCGGCAATGGAGCGGCGTGGTGCGCCGGTCTCGACTTCACGGGTTTCGAGGCCATGGCGGACGGGTCCGGATCCGCCGAAGCGAGCGAGCGTCGCAACACCGACGAGGTGAGCACACTCGGGCAAATCGAGCAGGGTCGCATCACCCATCGTGCGCAGCAGGCGGTGTGGGGGTTCCACGAATTGCCTGTGCCCGTGATCGCTGCGGTCCACGGCGTGGCGTTCGGTGGCGGGGTCCAACTCGCCATCGGATGCGACATCCGCTACGTCCACCCCGAAGCCAGGATGTCCGTGCTTGAGATCCGTTGGGGGTTGACACCCGACATGACCTGCACCCAAATTCTTCCCGGATTGGTCGGAGCAGATCTCGCCAAAGAACTGATCTGGACGGGCCGCGAGGTCAGCGGTACCGAAGCCGTGAAGATCGGGCTCGCCACCAAGCTGTGCGACGATCCCTACACCGACGCCATGGAACTCGCCCAAAGCATCGCATCAAAAAACCCGCATGCCATACGTGCTGGCAAACGTCTCGTGGAGGGTGCCGCCAGCCAAGACTACGCCACGGGATTCAAGGCCGAACGATCCGAGATCACCGCCCTGATCGGATCTCGGAATCAGGTCGAAGCTGTCAGAGCATTCTTCGAAAAACGTCAGGGGGTCTATACCGATCCGCAGGTGCCGGAACAGTCGTGAAGGTCCTCGTAACGTGAAGGTCCTCGTAACAGGTGCAACGGGATTCCTGGGAAGCCACATAGTTCGCGAACTAGCTTCGGCAGGTCACCAGCTCAGGCTCTTGGCCCGCTCACCGGACAGGGTCCGCCCGCTTATGGACAAGATGAGGGTGCACCCTGACGCCTACGAAGTCATCATGGGCGACATCACGCAACGACCGACGGTGCAAGCAGCGGTCAATGGAATGGAAGCGGTGGTTCATACTGCCGCGGTGGTCGCCGTGGACCCTTCCCGGGTGGCCGAGTTGCAGGCATCCAACCTGGCCGGTGCACAAAACGTCCTTGGTGCAGCGGCCGCCATCAAGTGTGACCCGATTGTCCATATCTCCAGCGTTGCAGCCCTGTTTCCGTTTGAGACTGCCCCAGTCACCGCCGATCATCGCGTTCACGGTGGAGACTCCCCGTATGGCCGCTCAAAGGCTGCGTGTGAACATTATGCCAGAGGACTTCAAGACGCTGGTCAGCCCGTAACGACCATATATCCCAGCGCGGTCATCGGCCCCGACGACTGGAACGGGTCCGTAGGTCTACAAGCGGCAAGGTTGTGGTTGCAAAAGGGTTTGCCTGTGACCAAGAACTATGCAGGCAACTTCGTGGACGTCCGCGATATAGCGCGGATAGTGACCGCCGTCATGGTGGCTGGCAAGGGTTCACACAGGCTGCTGGCTATGGGCACGTTCCTCACTGCTGCCGATCAGGCCCGGGTGATGGGGCAAGCCATCGGAAAGAATTTCAAGACTGTGCCGATACCTCAGTCGATCTTTTGGTTGTGGTCGCGCCTGGGGAGTCTCGCGGCGCGTTTTGGCATAGATCTTGTGCTGACCAAGGACGGCTACGAGTACGTCTTCGGGGCCATGCCCGGCGACGACTCGGCTACGGTCGCCGCCACTGGAGTGGAGTTTCGCCCCGTGGTTGACAGCTTTCGGGACATGTTTGATTGGATGTATGCCAACAACGTTGTTTCCGGTGGCGCTTGAAAGATTTCGTGGGTCTGCTGTGATTGGGTGTATGCCAACAACGTTGTTTCCGGTGGCGCTTGAAAGATTTCGTGGGTCTGCTGTGATTGGGTGTATGCCAGCGGCGTTGTTAGCGGGTGGCGCGCGGCGCGTGTTGGTATAGATCTTGTGCTGACAAGGGATGGTTACGAGTATGTTTTTGGGGCTATGCCTGGCGACGACTCGGCTACGGTCGCCGCCACTGGAGTGGAGTTTCGCCCCGTGGTTGACAGCTTTCGGGACATGTTTGATTGGGTGTATGCCAACAACGTTGTTTCCGGTGGCGATGGGCGGGTTGTCGTAGCGGATTCCTAACTTGGGTATATGCCAACGGTTGACGAACGGCCTCGGGTCCAACAATGTTACGGCCTTACGGTCATTGCCGCTGCTACGCATGCGGGCGAGGCAGCCACACTGGTTCGCCGCCTCAAGTACGGTGGCTGTACTGCTGCGGTTGGCCCGCTCGCGGATGCGATGGCGCGCCTCGCACCCCCCGCCGATGTCGTCACCTGGGTACCGGCGAGTCGCGGTCGCAGACGAGATCGCGGCTTCGATCAGGCCGAACTGCTCGCTCGTGCCATGGCTCGTCGGCTAGGGCTGAGGGCACGGCGTTTGTTGCGTCGTACGGACAACCGGCCACAGACCGCCCGGTCCCGCGAAGGTCGCCTACAAGGGCCAGACCTGAAAGCCGTGCGCAGACGCCAAGTGGCAGGATTGCGCGTACTGCTCGTTGATGATGTGGTGACTACCGGATCAACTTTGTCGCGTGCTGCGGCGGTGTTGGAAGATCTCGGGGCCGGTGATGTGGTGGGTTTGGTCGCGACACGTTCGGGGTCGATATGAAACGTCGGTCATCAATTCAAATGGCTTGCGATGCGTGTCAACATAGGGCCTTGGCGATTCGCAGCGATGATAGTCGTTTGCCAACACTATGGGTCTACCCTATGGGCCGGCCCGACGAATCTGGAGGTAACGGATGGATGTCTCCATCAGTGCTCGGCATGTGACTATCACCCCAAGGCTGGAGGATGTGATTCGCGACAAGATTGGCGGGCTAGATCGCTTCCTTGATGGCCTGACCTCGGCGGAAGTGCACCTACAACAGGCACGCAACCCACGAATAGCCGACAAGCAGTCCTGTGAAGTCGTGCTGGTCGGTCACGGGCATCATGTTCGTTGTAAGGTGCAGGCACCGGATCCCTACACCGCGATTGACCTTGCCACAGCCAAGCTTGAACGTCAGATCCGCAAACTGCGAACCAGATTGATACGTCGCCACCACGGCGACGGCACCACGATCCGCACAGATGTGTCAGCATCAAGTCTGGACATCAACGTAGATTCTGATAACGAAGTCAATGAGTCGCGTACCCCTAGGATTGTGAAGACCAAACGGTTCCATCTCGGGCCGTTGAGTCCCGATGAAGCGGTGTTGAAAATGGAGTTGCTCGGCCACGGGTTCTTCTTCTTCATTAACTCTGAAACAAGCCGCAGCGCGGTCGTTTACCGCCGTGACGACGGTGACGTGGGATTGATTGACGAATCGGGTTGACGAATTGGGTTAGACACGAGTTCAATCGCAAGTAACGCAGGGTTCCATTCGGGCCGGGCCGGGTTTTCGGACTCGGTTCCTTTGATAGTCGGCAGACTCCGGCCTGTTGGCCGGTAGGCTTCTGGGGTTGATATGGGCATCATCAGGCGCGTTCTTCATAGCGGCGAGGGTCGCAAGCTCAGGGCTCTGGAAGCACTGGTGCCCGACATCAACGCGCACGAACCCGAACTGGAGACTCTCCCAGACGACGCTCTGAGAGCCAAGACCGGCGAGTTTCGTTCGCGCCTGGATCAGGGTGAACGGCCCGATGATCTTTTGATTGAGTCGTTCGCGGTGGTGCGCGAAGTGGCCAGGCGGGTGCTCGGCCAGCGTCATTTCGACGTGCAGTTGGTTGGTGGTGCGGCCCTGCATCTGGGTTGGGTAGCGGAGATGAAGACCGGCGAGGGCAAGACGCTGACTTCAACTTTGCCGATTTACCTCAATGGGCTGACCGGCAAAGGCGTCCATCTCGTCACCGTCAACGACTACCTCGCCGGGCGCGACTCAGAATGGATGGGACGGCTCTACCGCTGGTTGGGGCTTGAGGTCGGATTGATCGTCCCCGGTCGGCGCAGCACCGCTTACAAGCGGGCTCAGTACGCCGCCGACATCACCTACGGCACAAACAACGAGTTCGGCTTCGACTATCTGCGCGACAACATGGCGATGGCGCGCCACGCCCAAGTGCAACGCGGCCACCACTACTGCATCGTGGACGAGATTGACTCGATCCTGATTGACGAGGCCCGCACGCCTCTGATCATCTCGGGTCGGGTAGCAGATGCCGCGAAGCTCTACGTCAAGTTCGCGTCGATCGCCCGGGGACTCCGGCGTGACATTCACTACGAAGTCGATGAGGAAAAGCGCACTGTCGCACCCCTTGAGGAAGGCGTTCACGCGGTCGAGCGGGCGCTCGGCGTCGAAAACCTCTATGACCAAGTGTCGTCCAATCTGGTCCATCAGCTGCACGCCGCCTTACGCGCCAAGGAGCTGTATCGCAAGGATCGTGACTACATAGTTGCCGCTGGTGGTGAGGTGAAGATCGTTGATGAGTTTACCGGGCGAGTGCTTGACGGACGGCGCTGGTCGGAGGGCCTGCACCAAGCCGTGGAAGCCAAAGAGGGTCTGGCCATCAAGGAGGAGAATCAGACCCTCGCCACGATCACCTTGCAGAACTACTACCGGCTCTATGACCGTCTGGCGGGAATGACCGGCACGGCGCAGACCGAAGCATCGGAGTTCGTGGCGACATACGGACTTCATGTCGTGCCTGTACCCACCCACCGGCCCATGGCACGGGCCGATCTCGGCGACTTGATCTATAAAACCGAAGACGGCAAGTTCTCCGCCTGCGTTGACGACATCAAAGAAAAGCACCAGCGAGGCCAGCCCGTGCTTGTGGGCACCGTGTCCGTTGAGACCTCCGAGAAGCTCTCCCGAATGCTCGCCCTGTCAGGCATTCCCCATGAGGTGCTCAACGCCAAACAGCACCACCGTGAAGCGGAGATAGTCACGCAGGCAGGCCGACTCGGCGGCGTGACCGTCGCCACCAACATGGCTGGTCGTGGTGTGGACATCTTGCTCGGTGGCAACCCAGAAGGGCTCGCCCTGCGCGACGTCAAGGCCGAAGGTCTCGACCCTGAAGAGGAAAAGGGCAAAGCCCGACTAGACGAGTTGACCATAAGACACACCGAGCTCACCAACACCGAACGCGAGCAAGTTCTCGAACTCGGCGGACTGTACGTGCTCGGGACGGAGCGTCACGAGAGCCGTCGCATCGACAATCAGCTTCGTGGTCGCTCCGGTCGTCAAGGAGATCCCGGATCGAGTCGTTTCTATCTGTCCCTTGAGGATGACCTTATGCGGTTGTTCGCAACGGGGGCGATGAACTTCGTGATGGAGCGAGCCCTGCCCGAGGACGTCCCGATCGAGGCCAAGATGGTCACCAAGGCCATTGAGCGGGCACAGAACACTGTTGAGCAGCGCAACGCCGAAACCCGCAAGAATGTGTTGAAGTACGACGAAGTCATGAACGAGCAGCGCAAGGTCATCTATCGGCGCCGCGCTCAGATCCTTGATGACGCCGACCTGCGCACAGAAGCCATCGAGTGCCTCGAAGAGGCCATCAATGGCGCCGTTGCAACCCACTGTGGTAACGACATCTTCGAAGAATGGGACCTTGAGGGCCTTATCTCACAAGTGCGCACGCTTTGGCCCACCGAGCTGACACCCGCTGATATCGGTGATGCCCGCACGGTGCAGGAAGTATTTGAACTGCTCCACACCGAAGGCATTGTCCTGTACGAACAACGAGAGGCCGAACTTGGTTCGGAAGTGATGCGTCAGGTGGAACGCCAGGTGATGTTGCGCCTGATCGACCAAAAATGGCGTCAACACCTGCGCGAGATGGATCTGCTGCGCGAGGGAATCCACCTGCGAGCGATGGGCCAGAGGGACCCGGCTACGGAGTGGCAACGCGAAGGCTTCGAGATGTTCGCGATGATGATGACCGGCATCGCTTTGGACTTCGTCAAGTACATGATGCACGTACAGGCGGTCGTCGACCGTCGTGGCGGCGAGCCGGGGGCTGCGGTTGATCGTCAAAGCGATGATCAGCAGAGGTTGGTAGAAGTCATTGAGCACCGCACAGACGATCTGGTCTCGACAAGCACCGCTGCTGGCGACAAGCCCTCCGCCGGGACGCAGGCCCCGAACCCACGGGCAGCAGCGGTCACCAAAGGGTCTCGCAAAAGGGTTCCGTTGGTGAAAGGTGAACTCGAAAAGATCGGGCGCAACGAACCGTGCCCTTGCGCCAGCGGCCGAAAATACAAGCAGTGTCACGGCAGGATCGGAGCGGCGAGCTAGCGTTGCTGGGCTCCCGATCCAGGTGCATGCGCTATGCAGGACTTCACCGATCAGATCTCTGCGATGCGCAGCCGTTTATGCGACGCCCGCACCTACCTACGAATCGACGATCTACGGGCCCGGTTACCCCAACTCGAAGCTGAGGCTTCGCGTCCTGATCTGTGGGACGACCGCGACAAGGCCCGCAAGCTCACCTCCGAACTGGCGGGCGTCAACGAAGATCTTGAGATGTTTCGGCGCCTTGAAGTCGATGTGATCGAGACGGAGACATTGCACGAACTTGCCCGCGAGGAGCTTGATGAGTCGCTCGAACCCGAGATCGGCGAGGGCCTGGAGTCCCTGGGTATACGTTTCGCGGATCTGGAGATGCGGGCATTGTTTGTCGGTGAGTTTGACCAGGGCGACGCTGTCTGTCAGATCAAGTCCGGGGAGGGAGGCACCGACGCGCAGGACTGGGCCGAGATCATGATGCGCATGTACGACCGCTGGGCCGACCGGCGCGGTTTCGAATTGGAGATCACCTCGGCGAGCGCTGGCACAGAGGCTGGCTTGTCGAGCATTGAGTTCATCTTGAAGGGCTGCCGCGCCTATGGACTGATGCATGCCGAGCACGGTGTGCATCGGCTGGTACGAATCTCGCCTTTCAACAACGAGGGCAAACGACAGACGGCCTTTGCCGCGGTCCAGGTGGCGCCGTTCTTTGAGGACGTTACCGATGAAATCGAGATCGACGAGAAGGAACTGCGCATTGACACTTACCGGTCGTCGGGAGCTGGTGGCCAGCATGTCAACGTCACTGACTCTGCCGTTCGGATAACGCACTTGCCCACCGGAATCGTCACTGGCTGCCAAAACGAGCGAAGCCAGCACCAAAACAAAGAACGCGCCATGAAAATGATGGCCGCCAGGTTGCTGGACCTGGAGCGACGCAGACGCCAGAAAGAGATCGCGGGCATAACCGGCGAGCAGCGCAACGTCGGCTTCGGCAGCCAGATTCGCAGTTACGTACTGCAGCCGTACCAAATGGTGAAGGACCTGCGAAGCGGACACGAGACCGCCCAAGTCCAGGCGGTTCTCAACGGCGACGTTGAGCAGTTCATGGAGGCCTACCTGCGATGGAGCCGCGCCGGTCCGTGAGGTGCCCGAGACTCCGTGAGGTGACCGCTGCTGCGGTACCACTACGAAGGGTCTCACTGCTAGCGTCACTAACTTCACGTTGTTGGGATCGGCATGATCAAACTCGAAAACGTCACCAAGGTCTTCAAAGGAGACAACGTCGCGCTGCGCGACGCCACGGTAGGTATCGATAAGGGCGAGTTCGTCTTCTTGGTGGGACCGTCGGGTTCGGGCAAATCAACCTTCATCCGGCTCCTGAATCGTGAGGAGATACCAGAAAACGGAAAGATCTTTGTAGCAGGCAAAGACATAGCCCAACTTGGGTCCTGGAAAGTGCCCTACCTGCGCCGCAACATCGGCTACATCTTCCAAGACTTCAAGCTGTTGCCCAACAAGACGGTGTACGAAAACGTTGCCTTTGCCCTTGAGGTGATCGGCAGGCCCCGTCATGTGATCAAAAAGCAGGTGCCAGCGATCTTGGAACTGGTGGGGCTGGGCTCAAAGACCAAGAACTTACCCTTGGAGCTGTCTGGTGGCGAACAGCAGCGGGTCTCAATCGCACGGGCGTTCGTCAACCGGCCGCTGATTCTGCTCGCGGATGAGCCCACCGGGAACCTCGACCCTCAGACATCTATTGGCATCATGGGTTTGCTGGATCGCATTAACCGCACCGGCACGACCGTGGTAATGGCCACCCACGACAGCGGGGTGGTCGACACCTTACGCCGCCGGGTTATCGAACTCGATCAGGGTGTGATCGTGCGCGACCAAGCCCGGGGTGTGTACGAGTAATACCCCATGGCCATTAGTCCCGTATATGCACTTCGTGAGACCGGTCAGAATCTCCGGCGCAATAGCATGTTGTCGTTGGCGACGATCATCACGATCGGTGTGTCGTTGTGGATGTTCGGTTCCTTTTACCTGTTCGATTTCGCGGTAGCCAATGCCACCCAGCGCTGGGAAGGCGGCATTGAGTTCGTGATCTGGGTGAATCCCGGTGCGAGCACAGAACAGCAGAACGCAATCAGCGATGCGGTTTCGACCAGTCCCCAGATCAGGGACTTCACCTACGTTGACCAACAGGAGGCCTACGAAGAATTCAAAGAGCTGTTCGCCGAGACCCCTGAGCTGATTGAGGTCGTCACGCTTGATGTCATCCCGCCGTCTTATCGTGTCGTTCCTGCTGACCCCGACGCGGACGTGGTTGAGGAGTTGGCCTCGCAGTTTCGTGGTCGTCCGGGTGTTCGTAGGGTCGTGTCCGCCAACGACACCATCCGCGCCATCCAACAACAGGCCGACCGGATTGGGTTCGTGTTCTTCGTGGGCTCGATCATCTTGTTGCTTGCAGCCACGCTACTGATCCTGACAAACATCGTCAGCGCCATCAGGAGCCGCGCCCGTGAGATTGAGATCATGAAGGTGGTCGGTGCCACCAACTGGTTCATTCGTGTTCCGTTCATGTTGGAGGGTCTTGTTCAGGCCGCCGTCGGTGCATTGCTTGCTTGGGGAGGTTTGTATGCAGTTGACCGACATGTCATTGACGACCTCAACAATGCCGCCAGCCTGGAACTCTTCACAGGCCTTCAGGTCAGCGAGGACGAGTTCTTGTTCACCTCGGTTTTTGTCCTGGCTATCGCCGTTGCCGTGTCAGTCGTCGGATCGGCGGTGGCAGTGGCGGCCTACATGGACCGGTGATCGCGTTGTTGCAATCCTGTACCTGCTGTGACACCTGCTGCGTGCTGTGATATGGGTGCGCGGTGGTTCCGCGGGCCGAGTTCAGGGTCGCGTTGTTGCAATCGTGTACCTGCTGTGAGACATGGTGTGTTCTGTGATGTGGGTGCGCGGTGGTTCCGCGGGCCGAGTTCAGGGTCGCGTTGTTGCTGGGTGCTGTTGTGACACCTGTTTGGTGTTGTGATGTGGGTGCGCGGTGGTTCCGCGGGCCGAGTTCAGGGTCGCGTTGTTGCTGGGTGCTGTTGTGACACCTGTTTGGTGTTGTGATGTGGGTGCGCGGTGGTTCCGCGGGCCGAGTTCAGGGTCGCGTTGTTGCTGGGTGCTGTTGTGACACCTGTTTGGTGTTGTGATGTGGGTGCGCGGTGGTTCCGCGGGCCGAGTTCACAGATGTCTGTTTGTTTCGTGTTGGCGGGTCCTGATACGCATTTGTGTCGCAGGTCTTAGTATTGCCTGCCCAAACTAGTGGAGGTGTGATCCAATGAGCGCGCTCACAACAGTGCTCCGTGGTGTCGATTTTGGGGAGGCTCCTCGTTGGCGTGACGGACTGCTTTGGTTTTCGGACTTCTACCGTCAAGGTGTGTTCACGCTTGACTCGAACGGTGTGAAGGAGTGCCGGTTCAGCTTCGACGATCGACCGTCCGGGCTGGGCTGGATGCCCGACGGAACGCTGCTGGTAGTGGCTATGACATCTCGCAAGATTCTTGCGGTGTCTCCAACCGGAGAGATCGCTGAGCACGCCGATCTCTCCGGGTTCGCAGACGGGCATTGCAACGACATGGTCGTGGCGGCCAATGGCACCGCCTATGTAGGCAATTTCGGTTTCGATCACGAAAGCGGCGCCGATTTCAAGATGGCCCGACTCGCCCGGGTGGACCCCGATGGTACTGTCCATGAGGCGGCCCGTGATCTGATGTTTCCCAACGGATCGGTGATCACCGCCGACGGACGCACCTTGGTGGTGGGCGAAACCTTCGGCGGTCGCTACACGGCCTTCGACATCAACGACGATGGTTCGCTCACCAACCGGCGGATCTGGGCCGAAGTTCCCGGCAGCACCCCCGACGGTTGCTGCCTGGATGAGCAGGGGGCTATCTGGATGGCGGACTTCGTCGGCGGCCAGGTGGCTCGAGTGCTTGAAGGTGGTGAGATCACAACGTCGTTTCGCGTCGAGGGGAGAGCTGTTGCGTGCATGCTCGGTGGAGACGACGGGCGCACCCTTTACGTGCTGCAATCGCCGACGGCGGATCCTGATGAGTTGAGCGGTCAAGGTCTTTCGTCAGTTGCTGTTGTTCGCGTTGAGGTTGTTGGGGCGGGGTTGCCGTAGGGTTCGCGACTTCTTCACGAAACGTCTCTACGGAGGTATGGCATTGGCCATTGACTTTTCCTTGAGTCCTGAACTTGAGGCCATCCGCGAACGTGTTCGGACATTCGTTCGCGACGAGATCTCTACTGTCGAGGCCGAGATTGAAGGCGACAACGGTGCTGGGGGTCTTGAAGGGAAGGCCCGGGTTGACGCACTGATCGGCTTGCGCAGCAAGGCGCGGGCAGCGGGTCTGTGGCTGCCGCACATGCCTGCGCAGTGGGGAGGAATGGGTCTCGGCCATGTCGCATTGGCGATGGTGCAGGCCGAAGCCGCGAAGACGCGTTACGGGCCGTGGGTGATGAATTGCCAGGCCCCCGACGAGGGCAACATGCACACGCTGCTGCATTGGGCCACTCCTGAGCAGGCAGCCAAATACCTGAAGCCACTGTGTGATGGACGGGTGTGGTCATGTTTCGCTATGACCGAGCCGGAAGTAGCTGGCTCTGACCCCACCCTCATCCAGACCAGCGCCTACCGCGATGGTGAGGAGTGGGTGATCAATGGGCACAAGTGGTTCATATCCAACGCCCACCGCGCTTCTTTTGCCATTCTGATTGCCCGCACCGAGGACGACCCTGAACTCCCGCAGGCCGCCAACACGGCGTTCATCGTTGACCTGCCTCGCCAGGGATGGACCGACGTGCGTCAGATTGAGACCATGCACGGATCAACCGGTCACTCGGAGATTCTAATTGAGGATCTGCGTCTACACGAGAGCCAGATGCTCGGCGGGCGGGGGCAGGGCCACATGCTCGGCCAGTATCGTCTCGGCCCCGCTCGGCTGGCACACTGCATGCGTTGGATCGCCCAAGCCGAGACTGCGCTGGACATGATGGTGGACCGGTCCCTTAACCGTTACTCCCACGGATCGCTTCTGGCCGAAAAGCAGGGAATCCAGTGGCTGATCGCGGATTCTGCGATGGAGTTGTACCAATGCAAGCTGATGGTGTTGCATGCAGCTTCCAAGATTGACGCTGGTCAGGACTTCAAGAGCGAGGTCTCAATGGCCAAGCACTTCGTTGCCAACAGCCTGAATCGCATCATTGACCGCTCGATTCAAGTTCATGGCGCCCTCGGCTACTCCACGGACACCCCCTTGGCGCACATGTATCAGCATGCTCGCTGGGCTCGCTTCGCCGACGGCGCGGATGAGGTGCATCAGATGCGGATAGCACAAAGGACGATCGCGGCCTACAAGGACTTCGGTACAACGAGGTCAGCCACGGGTGACTTGCCGATTTGAGCGCTGACCCGGGTTCGGTTGGGTACCTACCTTTAGGTCCTTGAACGGTACGCCCTTGCTGGCATCAATGTCGCGAGGAAGTCCGAGTACCCGGTCACCGATGATGTTTCGTTGGATCTCGTTGGTACCACCGGCGATACCACCTTGCAAAGTGGTGATCGCGTTGCGCTGCCACGCAGCACTGCCGTTGTGGTCCCAGGCAATGCTTGATGGACCCACTACGGCCAGCGACAGATCACGGTACAGAGCCAAAATGTTGGTGGCGATGAGCTTGGTGAGAGATCCGCCGGGCCCTGGAGTCTTACCTGCTTGAAGTTCCGCCCGGGTGCGAATCCGGACCAGTGACGCCGTGGTCTCCATGGCCCGCAGCCTCATGAGATCTTGACGCAGCAAGGGATGATCAATGACACCCCGCTTTGTGGCCTCAACGATCAGCTGATCCGATCGATCGGTGGAAATGCCAGATGTTGTTCCGGTGCCGATGGCAACTCGCTCGTACATGAGCATTGCTGTCGCCATGTTCCAACCATTGTTGAGATCCCCTAGCAAGGCGTCGGTTCCGACTGCGACGTCTGTGAGGAACACCTCGTTGAAGTGCATGCCACCGTCAATCTGACGAATCGGTCGGATTTCAACACCCTCGGCGCCCATCGGAACAATAAACATTGAGATCCCGGCGTGTTTGGATACGTCGGGATCGGTACGGGCGATGATGATTCCGTAGTCGGACACGTGCGCCAGCGTCGTCCACACCTTTTGTCCGTTGATCACCCAGATGTCGCCATCTTTCTCGGCTCGGGTCTGCAGGCTTGCGACATCGGAACCTGCGCCAGGCTCGGAGAACATCTGACACCACACGGTGAGTGCTGAGATGTTGTCGGCCAGATAGGCCGCCTTTTGCTGATGGGTGCCGTACTCAAACAGCATTGGCAGGCACATGCCGTGACTGATGGTCAAATCCGAGGTCATGTCCGGGTACTTGGCATACTCCTCACGCCATATGCGTTCATGGGCCTTGGTCAGCCCAGCGCCGCCGTACTCACGTGGATAGGTCAGCCCTGCCAGGCCTGCGGCCGAAGCGGCAGATTGGAAAGCCTTGGCTTGCTTCAACCTTTGTGTTCCTCGAGGATCGGCATTGCTGCCAAGACGACTGCCGATGGCGTGCTCGTCGAGGAACACTGTGCAACGAGCCCGGAAGGCGTCGGCCTCCAGCGGCGAAATCAAGCTATCGGACATGGCGGTCATGGACATGGAAACTCTCTGACATAGGAACTCTCTAGCCGCGGTAGCCCGTCGACTTCAAGATGAGAACCACCCAGCTCCAACCTGGTTTGGCAGCTCCAACCTGGTTTGGAGCCCGATGATTGTTGCCTGGCCCCATGATTGGCTCGCCCAGATGCAATCGGGCCAGCGCGCGAATTCAGGATGTAGCGGACCGGCCTTTGAACTGTGGCTCGCCCAGACGCAATCGGGACAGCGCACGAATTCAGGATGTAGCGGACCGGACTTTGAACTGTGGCTCGCCCAGACGCAATCGGGCCAGCACGCGAATTCAGGATGTAGCGGACCTGATGTCTAATGTCTGCTTGGTGGAGCTGGAGGGAATCGAACCCTCGTCCGTCAGGTGGATAAGTGACGCGCTACGACCATTCCCGTGTAGGTGACTTGCGGCTGTCAGCTCTCCGGGTCGAGCGGGCTGTTAACCCCTGCCGTCGGTTCTTTCATCGATGTCAGCGGTCTTTCCCTGCTGTCAGTGGTCTTTCCCATACTGTCCACCTCCGCTTCTGGTGCCAGGCTGCGGTGGTCCGGCCCCGCCCGGCATCGCTGCCGGACAATGACTCTCATCCGATGAGCGGATAAATCCGGATCAGGCGGCGAGAGCGAGATCGTCCGTTTTGGCGTCTCTGTTGATGCCCCGTTTTGGGAGTCTGAGCAACTCCGGTCGCACGCCGAAGCATCCCGGTCCCGACGTCGAAACCGATCAGCCCCGTGATTATGATGGCTGGTTCTCATTTTCAAGTTGCTTTGTGGCAGATTTTCAGCGCAGGTCTCCGCTGGAAACCCCTCGACAGATACGCCTGCCACGAACGCGATGCTACCGCAGGTGTGTGTCATCGCACCCGTCGTGTTGGTAGATAACCGGATCGTCTATCGTCATCAGCTATGAGCCATCTCAGTTATGCCGAAGACCGTGTCGACATTGACGAGCCCGAGGCGATCGCATCGTCGGAGGAGATCTGGGCGCCCGGCGAACCGGTCGAGGACTGGACAACCGACTATGACATCCGCGACCAGGCATATGTCGATAACCCGGTACCAATCTGGGCCGAGATGCGTAGCCGGTGTCCGATTGCCCACACCGAACGGCTTGGCGGATCCTGGAACCCCACACGGTTCGAAGACCTGCGCCAGATGGCGAAAATGGTGCCCGAGCTATCTTCACGGCAGGTACTGGTGATGCCGCCGGCTCCGGGTACGCCGGAGATGACCCGTTATGAACAACAGATCGGGGCTGCGCCGATTACAGCTGATCCACCGATACACACTTGGACCCGACGGATGCTGTTGCCTATGTTCGCACCCCGGGCTGTGCTGCGATGGAGTGACTACACCGAGAAGTTGAGTCATCAGCTGATCGACGGCTTCATTGATCGTGGGCGATGCGACGGTGCGGTTGACTACTCCCAACAAATCCCGCCACGAGTGATCGCCCACATGATCGGTGTCGACTCGGGCATGGCCGATCGGTTCGTCGAGTGGGTGAATGGCTTGCTCGGTGAGGGCCTGAGCGATCCGCCGCTGCGACTTGCATGCCGTGATGAGCTGCTTGGGTTCATCAATGCCGAGGTTTCAGACCGGATGTCGAATCCACGTGATGATTTCATCACCGAACTGTTGCAAATGAAGATCGACCACCCAGACGCACATGTCACCCCCAAGGTGGTGGTTGGCATCGTGAACCTGTTGATCGTGGCTGGAATTGATACAACCTGGAGTTCCATCGGTTCGGCGCTTTGGCATCTCGGTACCAATCCCGGAGACAGGGAGCGGCTCGTTGACGAACCTGAGCTTCTACCGACAGCCGTGGAGGAGTTCCTGCGGTTCTACGCACCGGTGACGATGGCCCGCATCGCGGACTGCGACGTCGGGATCGGTGATGTCACGATTGCCAAAGGTGACAAGGTGCTGATGAACTTCCCGGCCGCCAACCACGACCCTGAGTATTTCGAACGTCCTGACGAGTTCATCATCGACCGCGAACGAAATCGCCACATCGCTTTCGGGTCGGGCATCCATCGATGCGTGGGCTCTAACCTTGCCCGCTTGGAGATGACCACAGCGTTGCGGGTGTGGCTGGAGCGCATACCGGTGTTTGAGGTCAGCGAACGCGAATCGATGAAATGGGTCGGCGGCCAGGTTCGTGGTCCACGGGTCATGCCGATCATGTTCCCGCCGGGACGGCCACAGTAATCAGGTTTTGGGGTTCACTACTGTTTTGTGGTCCGACTTTTCGGGCGAGACGTTGGCTCTGGCGAAGATTGGAGATGGTTTAGCGGCGAGGGTCGCGGGATCGTAAATCGCGAGACAAGGAGCGGCGGGCTTCGCGCTCGGCGTCTCTGCTGGCGATTATCTGGCGGCGGTCGTGTTGTCTTGTGCCACGGGCGAGTGCAACGGCGACTTTTGCACGTCCGTCAAGGAAGTACAGGGCGCAGGGGATAAGGGCGAGCCTCTCACGGTCCACACGCGCGCCGAGTCTGTCGATCTCGGCGCGGTGAGCTAGCAGTTTTCGTCGTCGGTCGGGTTCATGAGCGAATGCGGCCGCCGAGTGGGAATAGGCAGCGACATGGAGCCCCACAAGCCAGAGTTCACCTTGAAAGATGAGGGCATAGGCCTCGGCGAGGTCCGCCTTGTTCTCGCGCAGCGATTTCACCTCGCTGCCGACTAGCACGATGCCACACTCGACGATCTCGAGGATCTCGTAGTCGCGACGAACTCTGCGATTGTCGGCTACAACGTTCGCGCCTGCCGGTATCCAGCGCTTATGTTGCGACTTGGCCACCAAATCGACGCTATCGCGGTGCTTGCGGCCCTGTGCATCACCGCAGCCATGGATTGTTCACCGTTGGTTGCGGTCTCTTATTGACCAGTCCGAGCCATTGCTGGATCGCAGCATCCAAGCGACCTCGGTGCTTTCGCAGCAGGGACACATCGGCGTGCCAAGGTTTGCAGCGATGCATTCCGGAGCCTATCTGCTAACCCCGCACGCGGACCGGCGATAGCCTGAAGCGAGTGAAGATGCCCGCTCGGATACACGCGGAGATGGTGGCTCACGCTCTCGCCGGACTACCGAACGAGGCATGTGGTTTGATTACAGGCCCATTTCCCGGTGAGGAAGTAACCGCCTTCTTCGCGATGACCAATGTCGCATCGTCGAGCACGATATATCGCCTTGACGTCCAAGAAATGATCAACGTCGAGCAAATCGCCGAGCGCTCCGGTGACGCCGTGGTAGGCGTCATGCACTCTCACACGCACACCACGGGATACCCGTCTCCTACCGACGTCGAGGATGCTTCCCGGTTCGACCCCTTCGGCGCGTGGCGCTTCGTGATCGTGTCCCTGGCACTCCCTGATCCCTCGTTGCGATGCTTCCGCATCATTGAGCGCGAGGTCATTGAGGAGCGAGTCGAGGTCGTTCGTTGCTAGCTGTGCCGTTATAATCCCTACCGAACCGATCGGAATTAGCCACACTCCACCGGTTCTGTTAGGGACCTGTGAAGCACACCACCTCCGCGTACGTAGACGTGTTGGATCTCATCGGCAACACACCAGTCGTTGATGTGAGCGCGCTCAGCCCCAATCCCAGGGTTCGCATTCTCATGAAGCTCGAAGGGCGCAATCCCAGCGGTTCGATAAAGGACCGAATCGCAAGAGCGATGGTGCAAGCAGCCGAGCAGGATGGTTCGTTGCGGCCCGGTCGGACGATCATTGAACCATCATCGGGCAACACCGGAATCGCATTGGCGATGATCGCCCGCCTGCGTGGCTATCACATAAGGATCGTGATGCCCGCCAACGTGTCGCCGGAGAGAAGAAGGATGCTGGAGGTGTTCGGGGCGCAAATCATCGTCACGCCCGGTTCGCAAGGCAGCAACGGTTCTGTGCGACGTGCTCTTGAACTCGCGGACGAGCACCCCGAGTGGGTGTTCTTGTACCAATACGCAAACGACGCCAACCCGTCGGCACACTACGAGACGACCGGCCCGGAGATCCTCGCCGACGTTCCCGACATAACGCACTTTGTGGCTGGCTTGGGTACCAGCGGAACCCTGATGGGGGTCGGTCGCTATCTCAAAGACAACCTCAATGATGTGCAGGTTCTCGCCGTGGAACCCCCAGCGGGTGAGATGGTCGACGGTCTGCGCAACATCGACGATGGTTTTGTACCGCCGATCTATGAGAAATGGGGCGGATTTGATCTCCTCAACGGCAGACGAATTGTGCGGCCTCGAGAATCGATCGAATGTGTCCGCAAGCTGTCGGAACTCGGCATCTTCGCTGGCATCTCCTCGGGTGCGTCGTTGGCTGGGGCCTTGCGAACCGCCGAACGTATTGACACGGGCACGATTGTGGTTATTGCCGCGGATGGCGGTTGGAAGTACCTGTCAGTGGGTGCGTGGACCGACGACATTGACCAGGTCGTTGGGCGCGCTGACGAGATCATCTATTTCTGATTGTCATTTTCTTGTGATTGTCGTTGGGTTGTCGCTGTGGCCGGTTTGGTGATTGTGATGATCAGCCAAGGATCGTTACCGAGCGGGTGCGGGTGATTGTGGTTATTGCCGCGGATGGCGGTTGGAAGTACCTGTCAGTGGGTGCGTGGACCGACGACATTGACCAGGTCGTTGGGCGCGCTGACGAGATCATCTATTTCTGATTGTCATTTTCTTGTGATTGTCGTTGGGTTGTCGCTCTGGCCGGTTTGGTGACTGTGATGATCAGCCTAGGATCGTTACCGAGCGGGTGCGGGTGATTGTGGTTGAGTTGAGGCCGCCGGGAAGTGCCTGTGCGATCACGAAGTCCACGACGAGTGTCAGTGTGACTGAGATTCGCGAACGACCTTGTGGGTCGCGGTCGATGGTTACTGCGGTCACGTTCGCCTTCGGGAGCGGACCCGCCCGCACCGACGACTTGACGATGTCAACTGCCTTTGCGTAATCGAAGGTAAAGCCTTCGCCATTGCGCAACGCTGGCACGTCAATCGAAGCGAGGGCGTCATTGGCCGCAGAGGCTGCGACCGAGCCGAGTTCGTTAGCGCGCACTCGGCTCAGCGACACGTCCACGGCGATCGCTCCCATGACCACCACAACGAAGATCGCCGTAGGGAACAACAACAAAACCGTGCCGCGCTCCTTGTCGATTCGGTCGGTTGCTGGTTCCGAATCCCTACGGAAATAAGCTCGTTTCAGCATCGGGCTACGCCTCCGACGTGGTCACGAAAGGGGTCGATGAGTTCGCTGTACGTGGAACTCACGGGTGCCAGATCGCCGAAACCCCCGAAGAATGGAACCGAGATGGCTGGGACCTCGTAGGAAACGGTGATCGAGACCCGCCCGCATCGAATGAATCCCTGTGACAGAACCGGTGCGGAGATGTCGGCGCGGCCGCTGTCTCGCCCATACGAGGCGAGAACATCATGAGCCTGACGGACGGCCGCATCTGTTGCGCGGCCGGGGTCGCTTTCAACGAACACCCTCATTGCTTCGCGCGCGGCGGTGGTTACCGCCAACTTGGCATCCACTACACCCCACACATTGGCAAGCAACAAGACCACCGAAACGAACACCAAGAACCCGAACGGCAACACTTCGATGCCGCCCACCTGGCCAGCATCGCCGTGATACCGTCGGGTTCTCTTCAACGGCAACACTTCGATGCCGCCCACCTGGCCAGCATCGCTGAGATACCGTCGGGTTCTCTTCAACGGAACTCCTCCACCCTCACGCGAATCGTCCGATCCAAGTGTCCCAGCGACAGAATCCCTGCCATTCGAGGCGGAAGGATCGTCGGATGAGTAGCCACCACACGAACCGAGACGCTGTTCGGGTCGCTACAAGTCCACGATGTGGTGACGTGGCCCGCTTTGGCGTAGTCGCCTAACGAGTCCTCCATTGCGGCCTGTGCAGCCCGAACCGCGGCGCAGCGATCGGCCGATGAGCCGAAGTACGCCACGGATCGAGCTGCGTCATGGGCTGCGGTGGTGACCATGGAGGTGGCGTAGAGGTTGAACAGCACCTGCACCGCCACGAACATCAACAACAAAAAGACGAGAAATCCCGTCGCGGTGCCGATCATGCCGGCGCCTCGCTGCGAGCCAAGACGGCGTAGGGACACAAGGTGGTGTCGTTTCATGTCCGGTGTGCCCGATTCTTCGCCGTTGGGTCCGTGCTGGTTTGGTCCTGGGTGGTGTCGTTTCATGTGCCGTGAGTTCGGTTCAATTGCCGATCTTGCCGACTTCGGTCTCAATGTTGGTCTTGGCACCGCTCCAAACACCGTTGAACGCGGCCCACATTGCGGCACCAATGAAGGCGATTATCAAAACGGCAATGGCAGTGCTGATTACGCCCTCGCCGCGGTCGCCGACAAGGCGTCCGCTGCGACGGTTAACGTCGGCGACCATCATCTGGATCACCATCCACAAGTGTGCGGTCATGGTCATATTGTTTCTCCCTGGTTTCTTTCGATCCGTTGGATCGGGGTGTTATCGGGGGAGTCGAACGGAACGCCGGTTGGTCTGGTCTTCGGCGGTCGATTGCGGGGGAAATTTGAAGGCCGACGGCTTCGGTATGTGAAGACCCGACGACACAGCGGAGGGAGGGTCAAATGCCGAACAAAGTGAGCGCATCGACAAATGGTGTACCCATGAGCAGCACCCCTGGGACAAGCGTCGCGACCGTCACGGGGATCCACACCTGCTGGTTGCGACGTTCGATCGTCTCGATCAATTCCCGTTGGGCTTCCCTACGGATTGAGCGAGCCTCATCGGAGACGAGTCGTCCCAGATCGGCTGCCTCCCGATTCAGGGCCAATACCGAAACCAGCCTATGCAGGGCATCCACATCAACTTGTTCGCCCCATTCTCGCAGAGCCTCGCCCTCCGACAATCCCTGATGCATGCGACTCACGACCCGCCTCAGGTCCGACGAGCATGCACCGGTGCCCCTTGCTGCGATGCGACCAAGAGAGGCACCAAGCGACCAACCTGCAGACAAGAGCATGCCGATCTGTTCGGCTACGACGGGCAACTCCAGAAAGACGCGGCGTTGCCATTTGGCCGAAGCCGAAACCACCTGACGTTCAAGAAGTAGAAATACCAGGATCGGAGCACCAACGACGAACAAGATCGCCACGAGTGCTGGGGCACCAAGCAGCGTTACCACGAGCCCACCGACTCCCAAAGCGGCGGCGGACCAACCAAGTTGGCGGACCCTAAACGTCGTGACATCAAGCGGCGAGTGAATCCTGCGTAGTCGTACGCCGAGTTCCTCGCCAGCACCGAACGCCTTGGAGATCCTCTCACCCAACGCCTGAGACAACGGTGCTACGACCTCACGAACCGAGGCAACCGAAATCAGCCCCGTCCGGGGGAGACGGATCCGACCCAAGGTGTAAGGAGCGAGCCGGCGAGCCGTGGACGGACGCCGGAACCAGCGCAGTTCCGACAGCATCAAGGTCATGCCAATGAAGCAGGCGCCCGCCAGCAGAACGGCAAGTCGGATCATCGGCTGAAGACCCGCTTGGGTTCCGGCAGGCGCATTATTTGACCTGCCCAGAACCAGCACGCCATCATCAACAGCAAGGCAGTTACGACGACGGCCTGCCCGGTGCTTGTTTGGTAGGCGTCTCTGCCACTGCCGATGGAGACTCCTGCGAGAGCCATGCCCAGAGGCACCAGCAAAACGAAGATCCGTGCGAAACGGGCGCCAGCTTGGCGCGATCGCGCATCTTTGCGTCCTTGGATGTCCTGAAGACGGTCCTCGGCCAAAGCTTCAAGGCGGCGGTCCAGTTCGTGTCCGCCGAGTTCATAAGCCACCATGAGGGTTTCGCAGGCCATGTCGGCACTCGGATCGGCCAGATGCTCCTTGAGTAGGCTTGTCGTACGGACAAAATCGGTGGTGAGCAGCCACTCGCGGTGAGCGGCCTCAAATGCACTACGTGTCTCTGCAGGTCCGCGACGCCCGACATCCAACAACGCATTCGGGATCGATCGCCCCATTGAGCCGGTCTGCAGGCGGATCTCCTCAATAATGCGTGGCCATGCCTCCTGAGCACGAATACACCGATTTCTGCGCCGTGCCCGAAATGAGGTGACCGGGAACGAGGCCGCAAATACAGCAAGGGTGATTGAGGGCACAGCGCCACCGAAGATCACGTAACCGACGAGCGCTGCAGCCACGAAGAACAAAGCGATCACCGCCAGGAATTGCCTGGCATTGACGTCTTCGAGACCTGCTTGGCGTAACCAGACTGAAAGGTCGAAGCGCTTGGAGTTCCGATGCTCGCTGATTTGCGGCCCGAATCCGATACCCCGCCATCCCAGCGCGGTTGCAGTATAGAGCCAGAACGTGCCCAGCGCGGCGATGAGGGCGATCAGCAGGGCCATTGCTATGCCTTGCCGACACCGAGAACGGCTCTGATGTCGAACCCAGCATCGTTGAAGGCAGCTTGAGCCCGTGTTGGAAGATCACCGGTCCACTCCATTGGTGCACTGCGCTGCTGCCGAGCAAATACTTCGGTGACCGTGAATTGTGTGCCGTCTGCTCCTGTCGTTTGATCTTCCACACACGAGATCGTGTTGACCCTCGGCCCGTCCGGTGCGCGCACGCAGTGAACCACCACGTCGATCGCTTCGCTAACGAGGTGGTTTAGAGCCGCCATGGGCAATTCATTGCTGGTGTCGGACAGTTGGCATATGAACCGCAGCCGCGTTAGGGCCTGACGCGCGGACCCGGCGTGGATGGTGGTGAATCCCTGCACCCCGCTCGAAAGTGTCAGGAGCAACGGGAGAGCTTCGCGGTCACGTACCTCACCTACGATTGCAACATCGGGCGCCATACGAAGAAAGCCCGACACGAGTCGTCGTAGATCCACCTCGGGACGATCGGCTCGTGGCGCTCGAGTCTGCATGCTGGCGACGTTGGCAAGTGGAATGTCAGCCTCAAAGACTTCTTCTGCCACAACCACCCGAAGGGTGGGTTCGAGTTCTGCTGCGCAGCAGTTGAGCATCGTGGTCTTGCCAGCACCCGGCACTCCGGCGAAGATGATGGTTTGTCGGGCGCGGACGCAATGACGCAGAAAATCCGCAGCCCGGGTAGTGAGCATTGCGAGATCAACGAGTTCGTCAAGGCTACGGAAGTCGACCCCAGTGAACTTACGGATGTTGACCATGATGTGGCCCCCACGGGCGACGTCGCCATGAACGATGTGAATCCGCGCGCCGTCATCAAGTTGGGCATCTTGCAGACCCTCCGCTGGGTCGAGCTTGCGGTGGGCGGTGGAGGCGTCGTCCAAGATCTTGGTGAGGGTTCGGATAACGTGTTCGTCGTCGTGGAATACCTCGCCGGAATATCCCGACGGCCCGCGATGACGTTTCACGAAGATGGTGTCGGGCGCATTGATCATCACCTCCCATACGTCGGGGTCGTCAAGCAGCGGACCGAGTGGTCCGTAGCCGACCAGATTGCGCAGCGCCCGCTCGGTGACTGTTTCGGGGTCGACAAGTGGGTAGGGACGGACCCCACGGCGAAAGCCGTCGTTCCAGCGAATGACCTCCTCGTTGACGAATGCGGCGAGCGTTTCACGTGCTGATTCACTGTCGAGGTTCAGTGCCTCGTCCTTGGCGCGTGCCTGCACGAGCGATTCGATTTCGACTAGTGGAGCAAGAGCAGCCATGTTCAACCAGCCCCCGAAATCGCCATATCCGGCGACCCCGAATCGTCGGTCAACGTTGCTGGCTTGTCGTTGTCGGGGCTCCGTCGAGGGTCCAGAGATTCGAGACGGCGTTGGACTTCTGCGCCGATCCGAACAGCAAACGAGTCGGGTAGCCGAAGACCGTCGATGACAAGATCGTCGATGTTGCGGCGTTCCGGCAACAGGATCGGGTTGCCGATGTTGACGGTTGTGTCGTCTGGTCCCGATAACTCGGCCAAGGCTTCGAGTAGGTCCGAGCGACGATGCGGACCTCGCGGTGCACGGTTGACGATGGGGATCAATCGTGGAGCCGCGATTCCGAAATCCAAGAGATCACGAAGAGTCCGGGCCATGCTGTGTATCCCCTTGAGTCCTGGTACGCCCACCACCAAGACGAGGTCCGCACAGCGCAGGGTCGTCCGCGCCAGCAGGTTCCGGGTCGCCACATCAATCGAGCCGGTTTCGGTTTCGCCTTCGATGTCGCAGTCCACGTCGGCGACCACATGCCGATACGAGCGGAGGAGGCCGTCGAGTGCAGCCTCGAAGGCCTTGGGCCGGATCTCGCTCCAATCACGATGTCGACGTAGGCCGAGAAGCAGGTGATAGCCACGGTCGGCTGTGTCGAAGACCATCGTCCGGATTCCTTCAGTCGGGAGTCGTCCGAGTCGGTGAGCCTCGATTAGTTCCTGAATTCCGGGTGCTACCTCACCGGCATCGTGGAGCATCGCCTGTTCGCCGTGTCTGGCAAGATCGGCCAGTAGAACGAAGCCCTGGTTGGACGGGCTGTCGGCGAGCTTCTGGGCCAATGCCATGGCGATAGTAGATTTACCCGAACCGCCGGTACCCGTTATGGCTAAGAGGTGCCCGTGCCAGACAGTTTCGGTGGTGCCCAATGGCTGAAGAACACCAGGTGCGGGCGCCCGCGAAATCGGGTTGGCGTGTTCGCGTAACGAGGCGATCAGGTCTTCTCGATCGAAATCCGCGGATAGCACTCCTGAGGCTCCGAGTTCGCCCCAATCGGTTTCGGTGACCGGATCGACGATGATGACCGCAGCGCCCGCCGTGTTTGCGGCATCAATCAAGTCGACGTTGACGCCGCGTGTGTTGTCGCTGGCAAGCACCGCCGAGTAGATCGTTTCGCTGGACGACAAACGGGCCTGAACCTCCCCGGCGCTAACGCACTTGACGAAGTCGATCGGAACGGCCGAGGTCGTGGCCCAATACGACAGTTCACTAAACCAACGTGCTCTGGGGTGTGCCAATCCCAAGACGAGCCAGCGGTCATCGCTCATGGTGTATCCACCCGTTCGTTGGTGATATTTGGTCGGTGGGTCCGATTGTGTGTGTTGGGGCGGACGAAGTCATTGAACTCCGCCGGGTGTCTAGAACCGGCTGCAGTAGTTTGAGGCGGCGAGTCCGGCGTATCGGGTGAGAAACCTGAGGAGCTGGCCGGGCTTGTTTCAGCCAGGTTGGGCCCCTGGCTCAGAGGGTCTGTCGGGTTGGTGAAGATGGGAGTATTGGTGGAGTCTGATGGGTAGGTGAGGTTGAGGGTGTAGGACGAGTCGGCTGTTGTGAAAGGGCTGGTTGTAGATGCGGAATCCTGCGTGCTGTGGGGGCCTGCCTGTCCGGCCGGGTCGGTGTTGTCTATGGGAGATCCGAACATGGGCGCATTGGGCTGCTCGGGCCAGTCGGACTGCTCGCTTACTCGTATGGATTCGGGATAGACGTCATCAATGGCCCGTGTGGAACGCACGATCGTCAGTTCGGAGGTCTGCGTGATGTGTGCTACCCGGAGCACCGAACCGGCATCCGCGATTGCCAAGGTGAGAGTACCGTAGCCGGTCCCGCCGATCCCGTCGGGGCTGGTTTGGATAGCGAGCACGGATGCGTCTTCTGCGGCGACGATGGTTACGTCCGCGGTAGTGCCCAAGACAGTGACGCGATCTCCGCGCATCAGTCCAACAGGTGTGCGGTCAAGGGGGATGCCGAACGTGATCTCGTGGATCGAGACAAGAGGTTCGCCCTCGACAACTGGAGCCGCAACAAGGTCGTGCACCGATAGGAGTTCACCACGACGCAGATCACGCAGCGCGGTGGCACCCTCAAGGCCTTCGGTAGTAGTAAGGGATGTGGCAACAAGGGCCACGCTGAGTTCCATTGGTTCGAGGCTCACTGCTGCCGCCGACACGAATTCGCCAGCCGCCACGTCTTCGTCAAGTACCAGAAACGAGGTGGTCGGTGCGCCGTCGTTAGCGGTTGCGAGCAGGAACGCGCCGAGTCCCGCAAGGGTCACGAGCAGTGCACCGAGAAGTGCACGTCCGCTCGGCAGACCACGCCGTTGAGTAACCGACCGAAGAGGCTTGACAGACATTTCAGGCTTTTTCAGCATATTTAATGCTATTTCATCCTATGACATGCACAACCGTATTTGGGAAGTCAACATTCCGCCGCTGCGAGAATGTACCTTAGGACGCACGACACCGCAACATAAAGGTGCTAAATTACATCTATGTCAGAAAAAATTGTATGGTTGAGCACCAAACAGGCCGCCGATCGGCTCGGAATGACGGTTCGTACGATCTACCGGTTCATTGATGACGGCAGGCTGCCTGCTTACAAGTTCGGCCGGGTGATTCGCGTCAAGCAGCGTGACGTTGACATCTACATCGAGAGATGCCGCATCCAACCCGGCTCAGTAGCGCACCTGTATTCCCCGGTCGTTGCTGGCATCAGCCCCGGCGACTGATCCGTATCCCTTTTCTGTGCGAGTCGGCGACAGCATCGTCGTTCGTTGACCTGACCCCTGTTTGATCTTGGCGGGATTGACGCCGACGGCTCCAGCATCAATGACCATGAAGGTCAAGGAGCAACGTCAATTGGTTATCTCAAGACAGCACGATCACAATACGACCCATACCGATCAAGAGGAAAGGGCCGAACCAATGAGCCACCTCGGTTATCACATCCCGAACTTCACATATCCCGGCACTCCCGACGCGGAGATCTTCGTATCGGTTGTTGCCCAGGCCAAAGAAGCTGAATCAGCGGGCTTCGATCGGTTGACATTGATGGATCACTTCTATCAAATTGCTGGCATCGGGGCACCCGACGAACCGATGCTTGAGTGCTACACGATGCTTGCGGCGCTGGCTCAGCACACCGAGAACCTGCAGCTCGCGGCACTTGTGACCGGTAACACCTATCGCAACCCTGCGCTGTTGGCCAAAGAGGTCACGACCTTGGACCACGTGTCGGGGGGTCGGGCCACGCTCGGTATCGGTGCCGGGTGGTACGAACTTGAACACACAGCGTACGGATACGAGTTCGGTACGTTCGGCGACCGGTTCGAGAAACTTGAAGAGGCGCTTCAGATCATCATTGCGATGTTGCGCGACGAGCGCCCTTCGCTCAACGGAGCCCACTACCGGGTGACCGACGCGGTCAACCGCCCAACTCCGGTGTCTTCAATCCCGATCCTGATTGGTGGAAATGGGGAGCGCAAGACATTGAGGATGGTCGCTCAGTACGCCGACGAGTCAAACCTGGTCGGGCTCCACGATCCGGCCGAGGTAGCCCCGAAACTGCAAGCGCTGGATGACCACTGCCACAGGCTTGGCCGTAGCCGGGACGAGGTTACTGTCACAATGATGATCCCGTGTTGCGTTGCGCCGACCACCAAACTCGCCGAGGCAGAACTTGAGGCGATGGTGGCAGCGAAGGGGTTTGATTCCTCAATCCTCGACATGGCCAAGGCCGTCGTTGTTTACGGCGACCCCGACACGGTAGGGGAGAGATTGGCTGCCTTCATGGCGACAGGCATCGACGGGGTCACCGTTTCGGCGATGTTCAACGGACACATCGCCGGGCGCGTAGCCTTGTTGGGACAGGTCGCCCGAGACGCCATCGGCTGAACGCCCCGAGACGTCTTCGGCAAAGACCGCTGAAGGCGAATGGATATTGTTGGCTGGGCGGGTCAACGTCTAAAAACTTCACGGCAGGCTGCGGCGACCGATTTGGCCATGGCTTGAGGCCCCATGGCCGACAGGTCCTTGTTGAAGACCTCAGCGGCGATGAATGGATCGCTGCCGATCTCAGAGAGGGCGGCGAGTATGGAGTCAAAGTCGACAATTCCGTCACCTGGGAGAAGTCTTGCGGTTAGTGCCTCTGTTTCGGTGTCGCCGGATGGTTCGGGGTTTACGTCACAAACCTGCAGGTAGGCGACTCGGGAGCCGGGCACTGAGCGAAGCATGTCCAGGTCCGGCCCTCCTGGCTGGCGCACCCAGTGCCAGGTATCGAGCAGCACTGTGGCGTTGTGGTAGCCCGTTTCGACACACATTGTGTTGGCGGCAGCGAAGGTGGGTAAGCCGGTCCATGGAAGGAACTCGAGCGCTATTGACATGTCCGCTTCAGCGGCCCGTTGCGCGATGACGGCTAACCCGGCGACGGCAGCACCGTGATCGTCGACCGAGCCGAGACAGGTTGCTGCGAGAAGAGACGAGCCCAACTCGGTGCCCAGCGAGATCAACATATCTATCTCTTTGTTGAGTGCTTCGCTTGGTCCGTCCACCCAGCCGATTGCTGCTTCCACGCAACCAACATCAAGACCTGAAGCCCGAACCGCTGCCGTAGCATCATCGCCCGCGAACATGATGTGGAATCCCCACAAGCTCACCGACTCAAACCCCGCACCGGCGGCCGCGTCAAGGTAGGACCGGAGGACATCGCCGTCGATGGTCATGGGATCGACGAGAAGTGTGGAGCCGCAGATTCCCAGCGCTTCGTTGCTCATGCACGATTGTCGCGTCCGGCGCATGCTATTCCAAGATGGGTACCGCAGATACGTCCATTCGGCCTGCTGGGCGGTGGGCGGACGACCGGACCGTAGGAGGATCTGATGACGAAACCCACAATCACCACATCAGCGAAGCGGATGCACAACAAGGTGGCGGTGATCACCGGCGCGTGTGGGGGGATCGGGTCCGCGACCACCAGGCGCTACGTGCAGCACGGAGCGCGAGTGGTGGCGATCGACATCAACGACGAGCAGGCAGTGAAGCTAACCGACGAGATCGGAGCGGACTGCGTTGACTACGTCCATTGCGATGTTGCCGACCCCGACCAGGTCACCGAGGCTGTCGATAAGGCTGTCGCTGATCACGGCCGTATAGATGTGATGTTCAATAACGCGGCTACTTCAACGGGAGGGTATGTCGCCGATCTTGATCTCGCCGGATTCGACCGGTCGCTGAAGGTGATGTTGTCGGGTCCGCTGCACGGCATACAGGCAGCGCTGCCGCACATGGTGCGCCAGGGTCAAGGTTCGATCATTTCGACTTCGTCGATCTACGGTTTGGTGGCCAGTCCCGGCAATGCGCCGTACTGTTCAGCGAAGGCCGCGCTTATCAACCTGACCCGGGTAACAGCCGTCGAATACGGACGTATGGGTGTACGGGTGAATGCCATCTGCCCTGGCGTTGTTGACACACCGATGTGGGAAAGGGTTAAGCAAATTGGACTGATTGACGACGGTGTCATCGCCTCGATGACACCGATCGGCAGACTGATCCGGCCCGATGAGGTGGCGGACCTCGTGCTCTTTTTGGGCTCGGACGAATCCACGGCGATTACCGGGCAGGCGATCGTCATAGATGGTGGGATCACCTCCAATGTCAACGTCACCGGCGTGCCGCCCGTCGCTGCGCCTTGAACACGACGCTTCGGAACTAAAATTCGGTGACTGTCACCTGAGGTGTCCGGTGTCAGCTACTGCAACTGAGCATTGAGCATCCGGGACGGGTTCGAGCCCAATCAGGTCGCTTCTCAGCGAAGCTATCTTTTCCTCGCTGTTGGTCGTAGGGTCGCCGCCATACATTGAGCAGCTCTTCGATCGCTGAGGGGTCTCCCTTGTCGGCGTCGTCAATAGCGAGCTGAACGAGATAGTTTCGCGGTACGTATAGCGGGTTGACCGAGTTCATCTCGGCCCGGCGTTCTTTGTCGGGCCTCGGCTCACAGGCGAGGCGTGCACGGTAGCGTCGCAGCCAATCCAGTGTGGCGTTGCGGACGTCGTCTCGGAGTTCGTTCGGGTCGTAGTACGCGCCGTTCAGTACAGCGATCAATTCGTCACCATCAACTGGATCCGTTTCTCGCAGCGCAGTTGGATTGGCAACGACTGCATCACGCTTGCACGGGTCCGTTTCGGGCATTGCTTCGTTGATGGGCACCTCCGCGAGCGCTCGAAAGAAGAGGGTCATATCTGTCTCGATTCGAGCCAGCAATACGAGCAGGTCCTCAATGAGCGCCGGGTCGCGTTCGGGATCGATCTGCGCGATTCCGAGTTTCGCCGCCATCATCTTGAGCCATTCGCTGTTGAAGTAGTTTACGTAGTCGCCGAGAGCTGACTGCAACGGTTCTACTTCACCCACCAGGGGATAGATCGCGTTGGCCAAACAGGTGAGGTTCCACTGAGCGATGTGGGGCTGGGCACCGTAGCGGTATCGCTTGAATTGACGGTCCGTGGTGTTGGGGGTCCAACCGGGGTTGTAGTCCTCAAGCCATCCATAGGGGCCGTAGTCGATAGTGAGGCCATGAATCGACATGTTGTCGGTGTTCATCACCCCATGGACGAAGCCGACACGTTGCCAATGGACGATCATGTCCGCGGTTCGGTGGGCGATCTCAGCGAACCAGCGAGTGTAGGTATCAGGTCCGGGCGCGCCGAGTTCCCCAAAATGGGTAACGATGCTGTGATCGGCGAGCTTGCGAAGCGTGTGGAGGTCGCCACGGGATGCGAACAGCTCAAAGTTCCCGAATCGAATGAAAGAAGGGGCCACACGGCACACCACCGCGCCCGCTTCGAACTCCGGGCGACCGTCGTAGAACATGTCGCGCAACACCTGATCTCCTGTGGTGGTCAGGCTCAGCGCACGGGTTGTGGGCACGCCGAGATGGTGCATGGCCTCGCTGCAGAGGAACTCGCGCACCGAGCTTCGAAGAACCGCCAGCCCGTCGGCGCTGCGGGAATACGGGGTGGGTCCAGCACCCTTCAGTTGCAGCGTGTGTCTACGGTTGTTTGAGGTCACCACCTCGCCGAGTGTGATCGCACGCCCATCTCCGAGTTGGCCCGCCCAGTTTCCAAACTGATGGCCGCCGTAGCAGAGGGCATGAGGGTTCATCGACTCGAGAGTGGCATTGCCGGACATGACCTTCACGAATTCCTCGTCGTGCACCACAGCAGAATCGAGTCCCAACTCCGCCAACATCTCCTTGCTGTAAGCGAGCAGTACCGGCTTGGTTGTGGGTGCCGGGAGCACTCTGGAATATGCAGCCTGATGAACCTGACGGGGACGGTTGAGGTCCATGGGATCTGCTGGCAGCTCGTCGGTGAACCGGTTGTCGAATCTGAGTTCGGCTAACCTGATGGCCATCTCGTCAGGTTAGGTCAACTGATACGATCGCGTTCAGGGTGCTCAATGCCAAACTGTCGTATGCGATGCCAGACTGTCGTATGCGCACCGAGTTGGTCAGCCCCGAAGCTATAGCCGTAGGCCCCTACAGCCCCGGCATCTCGTCGGATCCGTTCGTGTTCCTTTCGGGGCAGACGCCTATGGATCCAGCGACACGAGAACTGCTCAAAGGCGATGTCGGGGCGCAGACCCAGCGCTGTTTCGACAACTTGTTCGCTGTGCTGGTTGACGCAGGCCTTGATGAGTCCGACGTGGTCAAGGTCAACGTGTATCTCGTCGATATGAACGACTTCGCCGACATGAACGAGGTATACAGCACCAGGTTCACGAAGCCCTACCCGGCTCGCACCACCGTGGCCGTGGCAGCCCTCCCGCTCGGGGCACGGGTCGAGATTGAGCTGGTTGCCCGCCACAGGGGAAACTCTGCTCCGGCTCCGCGGGAATAGCAGGTGAGAACCGTCGAATCTGACGGTCGGAGACGAACCGATCTGGCGATCACCGGAATGACCTGCGCCGCCTGCGCCAGCAAGGTGCAGGGCGGGCTGCGTCGACTCCCCGGGGTGCAAGACGTCACGGTGAACTTTGCTGCCGCCACCGCAATGATTCGTCACGACACCAGCGTCAACGACGAGTTCCTTCGGTCTGCAGTTGAGGCTCTCGGCTATGGCGTAGCGGAACAAGGCAACTCTGATGAGATCGAACTGGTTCGTGAGCGCGACCTGCGGCGGCGTCTATGGATTGCGACGGTTCTGTCCATACCGATCGTTGCAGTATCGATGATCGGACCCTTCAAGTTTGCCGGATGGCAGTGGTTGGTTGGCGCGTTGTCGTTGCCGGTCGTGTACTGGAGCGGTTCGACGTTTCACAGGACCGCTCTGATCAATCTGACCCATCGCAGCCTGGGCATGGACACCCTGGTATCGATTGGCACATCGGCGGCGTTTGGGTTTTCTGTAGTGGTCCTTGTAGCGGAACTCGGCAACGGTCACGTGTATTTCGAAACCGCAGCCGTCATCGTCACGCTGGTGCTGCTTGGCAGGTGGATCGAGACCCGGGCAAAACGACGATCTGGCGCTGCTATTCGTGCGCTGGCTGAACTCGGTGCTCGTGTGGCTGTGCTGATTGATGGGCGTGAGGTGCCCGTTGAGATGTTGGCCGTTGGTGATCGTTTCGTTGTCCGGCCGGGTGACAGAATCGCTACTGACGGTCGGGTAGTTGAAGGTCGGGGTGCGGTCGACATGTCGATGATCACAGGAGAATCGGTTCCTGTGGATGTGGGTTTCGGCGACGAGGTCATCGGCGCGACCGTCAACGTTGATGGATCCTTTGTTGTGGAAGCCACCCGCGTCGGATCTGACACTGCCTTGGCGCAAATATCTCGACTGGTCGACGATGCCCAGGCCGGTAAGGCCGACGTGGCACGTCTGGCCGATCGGGTTGCGGTCGTGTTCGTTCCGGTTGCCATCACCACAGCGATCGTCACCCTGGCTGCCTGGCTGTGGTCGGGTGCCGAACCCGGAGATGCCCTGACTGCCGCGGTAGCCGTCTTGATTATCGCCTGTCCTTGTGCTTTGGGTTTGGCAACACCTCTGGCGATCATGGTGGGAACCGGTCAAGGTGCTCAACTCGGCGTTTTGATCAAGGGTGCCGAAGTTCTCGAAGACACCAAAAGGATTGATGTGGCGGTGTTGGACAAGACCGGAACGCTCACGGAGGGTCGCATGGAGGTAATCAAGATTGTCGCGGCCGGGGGCGACTCAGCTGAGGTAATTGATTTGGCGTCGTCGTTGGAGCGACGATCCGAGCATCCCGTCGCACGGGCGATAGCCGCGGTAGCCGCAACGGGATCCGATGAGCGCAGTGTTGAGTCTTTCGGGAATCATCCCGGGATCGGCATTGTTGGCGTGGTTGACGGCACCGAGATTGCCGTGGGCAAGGCTTCGTTGTTCACCCATGTTCCCGATGTGATTGCACGAGCCGCCGTCAACCAAGCCGAGCGAGGCTGCACTACCGTGCTGGCCGGTCGGTTTGCTAGAGCTGAGGTGCTGTTCGTTGTTTCCGACGTGGTCAAGCCGAGTTCTGCGGAGGCTGTGGCAGCGCTAGCCGATCTGGGGATCGCCACCGTGTTGCTGACCGGGGACAACCTCGCGACCGCGCAAGCCGTTGCCGCCGAAGTGGGCATCAAAGAGGTCATTGCGGAGGTTTCGCCGGCAAGAAAGGCCGAAGTTGTGGCCGGGTTTCGGAGCCGAGGGAGCCGAGTGGCTATGGTCGGCGACGGAATAAACGACGCTCCCGCATTGGCGCAAGCTGACCTCGGCATAGCTGTGGGTACCGGTACCGATGTTGCCGTTGAGGCCTCCGATCTCACTATCGTGGGGGGTGATCTGCGGGCGGTTGCGGATGCCATCGCCTTGTCGCGCCGGACGCTGAGCACTATCAAGGCCAATTTGTTTTGGGCGTTCGCCTACAACGCTGCGGCCATTCCTCTTGCCGCGTTTGGTGTGCTCAACCCGATGATCGCAGCGGCGGCTATGGGTGCGTCATCGTTGTTCGTCGTCACCAATTCGCTGCGCCTGCGAAACTTTGAGGGGTATCGGTGAACTCTCAGGTGTCGCAGCTAGCGCCTCGGTAGTGTCTTGTAGCGTCGGATAACCTCAGCAACGGCCTCGCGATCCACAGGCGACGTTGGCAGAAACGTCGCCTGTTCTGTAAGGGCCGTGAGGCCTTCGCGGACAGCCCAAAGCAGTGCCGGTGCCGAGTACTGCAGCGGGTTTGTGTCAGCGAGCGGGAAGCCTCCGGTTACGGCTGGTCGGCCTGCAATGCGCCACAACAACGTAAACAATTGCTCACGGGTGATGGGATTGTGAGGCGAGAACCTTGATGAGCTGGTGCCGTTGGTGAAGCCGTTCTCCGCCATCCAGCGGATCGCTTCGGTGTAGAACTCGTCATCGGGGACATCGTCGAAGTTGATCGCAGCGGTTGACAAGGGCTTCCCGAGCAGTCGCCACAAAAAGGTGGCTACCTCGGCGCGCGTAACAGCGTCGGTCGTGCAGTAGCGGGTGGTCGTGCAGCCTGTGGTTATACCTCTTTGGTACAGCCATTCGATGTCGTCAATGAAGGGTGAACTGATAGCGTCACAGAACCTTTCTTCGGCGCTTGGCTCAAAGTTCTTGCATACGATGTTGGCGGCACCTACCCACACGAACTCCCATGGTTCGGGGTCGGGCCCGCCTCCAGTACCGTATGGGTAACTCGGAATGAATCCGTGGATCTTGGCGACTGCGAAATTGTCGGCTGCCAGCCAGGCATATTCGTCGGTGTGGGCGAAGTCGAATCCTCCACCGTGTGGACTGCCGATGTCGATTGCGTAGCCCGTGTGATGCTTGCTGTATCCTGGCGGGGCGACGCGGGCGAGCACGCGGTTGATGGCTGTGTCCGATGTTCCTGCGATTCGTTTTCGAAATAGTTCCCCCTGCTGAGTGACGCTGCGATAACCAGACCTGAGTCGTATGGTCAATCCGGCGTCGGCTGCAGATGCCTGGAGATCTTCCCAAGCCGAAGCGGCTCGAGGCTGCAGGAAAAAGCCATCAGTACGTGTCAGGGTGCCCGCCGCTTCGGGTCGTCTCCGGTAGCCTCGCTGTTTCGCCAGTGCCCTAATGCGGGCATCGACAGCGAGGTTGCCCGTGATCTGCGCTGCGACAGCGGTGGTGCCCAAGCCGGGCAGGTATGCCTCATCGAAGATAGCCAGGAAATCGTCGCCGGTGTGTTGAGTTGCAGCGATCCTGTCTTGCACCGAACCCGAACCTGTCGTGGGTGCGGCACTGACAGTGCGGGATTTGCCTCTGATTGCTGCGGTAGTGGCGGAGCCGATGCTGGGGATGGCCTGAGCGTTCGTGGTCTGTGCAAACCGGGCTCTGGGAGATGTCAAACCTGCGGAGTCGCTGGTCTCAATGTGGTTGGCTGTGGCCGCATCAACAGCGCTGACCGAGGCAACAGTGACTGCAAGTGCGGCGACAATTAGTAGCGCTACCAGCGATCGCCTAGATCCTTGCTGCGGGGTCATCACACCTGATTCGCCACATGCAATAGCATACGATAGCTCGCATTTCGCACCAGCTGGCGGTTCTTCGCGTCCTGCCGTGCTATCTGCGGGGAATAGCGGCCCCGTGGTTGCAAATCAACTCGGCCGGTCGTGGTTCGTGCTGTGATCTGGTTGATCGCGGATCGCAGCCTTTACGATCTTGCCTGCGGCGTTGCGTGGAAGTGGGTTGTCTCGAATCTCCCAATGCGTGGGGATCTTGTAGGCGGCCATGGTCTGTGAACACCAATCAGCCAAGGCGGACGTGTCTATCTCTTTGTCGGTGTTGGGCACCACAACGGCTTTCACTTCCTGGCCGTGGTCGTGATGATTGACTCCGATGACGGCGCTTTCTGCGACGTCGGGGTAGGCATCAAGGCGCTGCTCTATTTCGGTGGGATAGATGTTCTCACCGGAGCGGATAATCATGTCGCGTGCGCGAGCATTCAGATGCAGCAATCCGCCTTTTATACAACCCCAGTCGCCGGTATCCAGCCACCGTCGGGGCTTGATGCAACTGGCCGTGGCCTGCTCGTCACCCCAGTAGCCGAGCATCGTGTACGCCGAACGTACATGCACGTGGCCGTCCACACCCTCGGGCAACACGTTGTCAGCTTCGTCGCGGATCTCCACTTCGAAACCCAGGTTGACTCGACCGGTTGCCGAGGGGTTTTCGACGAACTCCGAACCACCAATTGTGCACACTACGCCCACGGTTTCGCTGCTGCCGTAGCCCTGCCCGAACGCTTTAGCCACCTGCGGAAACCGCTTTGCAATACGGCTTCGTGTATGCGAAGTGAAGTGGGCGCCTCCCGTTGTTATCGACTGGATGCTTGACAAGTCACGGGTCTCAATGTCGGGATGCTCAAGCACCTGCGAGGTCATCGTGCCTATGGCTGTCCAGTGGGTCACGCGCTCGGACTCAATGATTCGAAGCACATCGCCCGCATCAAAGCGGCCTTCCCGAAACACGATCTTCGATCCGTTGCGCATGTTGTTCAACACCCCAGCCAGCAGTCCCGACACATGAAACAACGGAGCAGTAACAAGGTGCACGTTCTGGTCCGCAGGTAGATCCGCAGAGTTGATGCCGTGCATTTTCATTGCGATCAGTGTCTTTTCGCGGGTGTTGTACGCGACACCATCAACGAAACCGGCCAAGCCCCGATGTGAGATCGTTGCGGCCTTGGAGCGGCCGGTTGTACCTGAGGTGAACAAGATCAGAGCGGGATCGTCTTCGGTGATATCCACACCAAGATCTGCTGTGCCCAAGTTGCTGGTGTCGTCGTCAAGCCCGTCGGCGTGCGCGGGAAGAAAGAATTCGGGTTCGGCCGTGAGGTCCAGAACCGCAACCTGCGCAGGGAATCCTCCCACCCGATCAAGACGACGAGAGTCGCCCACGACCAGCAATGGTTCGGTAAGGGTGATCGCATGACGAAGTTCGGTGGCGGTCCACCACCCGTTCACAGCGGCGACGATTGCTCCGAGACTTGTGACGGCAAAGAAAGTGATCACCCATTCGGGGCAGTTGGCCGCCAGTATCGCTACCCGGTGACCTTTGGAGATCCCGTATCTCGTTCGCAGACGCCTTGAGGTGGCCGCCACCCTTGAGGCGAGCTCCGAATAGTCGATCCTGGTGTCGTGCATCACCAAACAGCAGCGGTCTGCCCATTTTCGGGTGTCGTCGTTCATCATGGCCGCCACGCTGCGATGGCGGTTGAGGAACACGAGATGGCGTTCACCGAGAACTTCCTCAACACCGGTCTCGAATTCACATCCTGGTCCCCGAAGCTGCGCCTGGACCTCCGCCTCAATCCGTTGCAGGTTTGCCATGTCCGCAACGATACGACCATGCAGACCTCGAAGTCCCGAAGAGCGTCGTACGCCCTGTGATACCTGGGCTTCAAGGCTTGCGCAGGCAGGGGACCTGCACGGTTTGGGAAGGGATCTTAGATCAGGGTTCAATCAGTGCCGGTGAGCCGAACACCGTCAAGGACCCCAGAAACCTACGCAATAGATCTGCGTCGCCGGTGATTTCCGCCGTTTCGAGAACTTCTACGTCGTCCAGTGCGGTCACCAGGGTGGATCGGTCGGTTCGGACCGAAGCGACTGCGTCCGGGTCGATGGCGTTGTAACGATGGTGCACAGCCGAACGACCCACGCCGAGCACGTGGTCCTCGTTGAGGTCAAAAAAGCGAAAGTTGAAGGTGACCGGACCCGCGGTGAAAATCGAAGGATCGAAGCGCACGCCGATCACATCGAAGATGTGCTCAACCTGCATGGCTTGAGACATGTCGCGGGTAGGGATCCGTCCCCATTGAGGTGATCCCTCACGAAGTTCCTTGGCGCCCATGAGGTAGGCGTTTCGCCAGGTCGCTGCTTCGGACTGGTACCCGAGCTGCTCCAATGCATCGGCTTGAAGATTTCGGGCTTGTTGATTGGTGGGATCTGCGAACACCACATGGTTGACGACTTCGGCCACCCATCGATAGTCGCCACGCTCAAAGAAGCGGCGAGCCTTATCCAGCACGGCGGCGGGTCCGCCCATGAACTCCACGTATCTGGATCCGGCCTCAACTGGCGGCAGCGGATCCAAGTTCGCGGGGTTGCCGTCGTACCAGCCCAGGTAACGGTTGAAGACCGAGCGGCAATTGTGTGAGACCGTTCCGTAGTAGCCCCGCACGTGGGATTGATCAAACTCAGTAGGCAGCGTCAGCTCGGCTGCGATCTCGGTGGGGACCAAGCCCTGGTTGGCTAGTCGCATCGTTTGATCGTGCAGCCAACGGTAAACGTCGCGCTGCATGACGAGGAAGGCCCGTACATCGTCGTTACCGAAACGCGGCCAATGGTGGCTGGCGAACATCACCTCGGTGCGCTCGGCCCACATCTCGATTGCCTCGCCGATGTACTTGCTCCAAGCCAGAGCGTCGCGGGTTTGAGCACCGCGAATCGGGTATAGGTTGTGCAATGTGTGGGTGCAGTTCTCCGCCATGCACAACTGGGCCTTGTCGGGGAAATGGAAGTTCATCTCCGCTGGTGCCTCGGCGTCGGGGGTCATCTGGAACACGACCCGTATGCCGTCAAGAGTTAGTTCCTGACCAGTTTCGGTGATCGATTCGGTAGGCGCGACCAGGTCCGATCGGGCCATGCCCATTGCCGAGCCCAGCCCGCAATCAACGTGACCTCGTGGGCCGGGTTCCAGAAGCGGACCGAACTGGTAGGCGGCACGACGGCCCATGATCGGTCCTGCGATGACGAACTCGCTGATCACCTCTTGTAGAAACCTGTCAGGTGCCACGATGCGGACATCGCCCCGGTCGACCGCTTCTCGGCTGGTTACGCCCAGAATGCCACCGAAGTGATCGACGTGGGAGTGGGTGTATATGACCGAGGTCACAGGACGCTTGCCCAGGGTCCGGTTGACCAATCCCAAGGCGGCTGCAGCGGCTGCGGCGTTGGTCAGCGGATCGATCACCAGCCATCCCCGGTCCGCGGCCATGAAGGTGATGTTGGCTATGTCGTATCCCCGCACTTGCCAGGTGTTCTCAGCTACTTCGAACAATCCGTGGTTGAAGTTCAGCCTCGCCTGGCGCCAAAGGCCGGGATGCACGGAGTCCGGAGCTTGTTCATTCTCGGTGACGAAGCTGTGTCGTGCGACGTCGAACACGACATGATCACCGATCATCACCCGTCCGTCTTGGAGTGTGGCCACCAGCCCCTTTGTTGCTCGGGTGAAATCGCCTGGGTCGTCGAAAGTGATCGCAGCGGAGTCGTTGGCGGTGATTGTGAACCGGGTCGGAGCCTTGGGGCCTTCGGGGTTTGTTGTCTCGGGGTTTGTATTATCAGACATGAGTGATTGGGTCACCGGCAGTTGATCGGGTCACGAGCAGTGTTGCATCGCGCAGTCTTGTATCGGGCAGTCTTGTATCGGAAATGTCGTAGCATTGTGGCGGGCCTCCGATGATATGGCGAACGGTCCGTATGCCGTGGCGCGCTAGCACGTCGGATCAGATCTTGTGACTATGCCGTTGAGGTCAACACCCGGATGTGCAACACCTGAGGGTAGTTCAACCGGCCGCAGGGAATTGGCACCGCAATGCAGAACTTACGGTCACGATGAACTACCAGGTCGGATTCGATGGAGGTCAACACACGGACGTGCAACACCTGAGGCTAGTTCAGGCGGCCTCTGGGAATAGGCACTGCAATGCCGTCCTTTGGTCAGGATGAACTACGTAAGGATGAACTACCAGGTCGGATTCGATGGAATCACTGACCGAGTTGATTGATCACGCCGCGTGCACGTGGACCTATGAGATTCTGTAGTCAGGCTGCAGAGAAACCGAAGTAGTCAACGTTGGTGTGCTCGGTATACCCGGCGCGACACCGGGCGACGTCATCGCCGCACAAGCCGACCCCGGTTGCATCTGCGGGTCAGTTTGTTGGTGGTACGCCCCCTGGGACTCGAACCCAGAACCTACGGATTAAGAGTCCGTTGCTCTGCCATATTGAGCTAGAGGCGCGTGGCGAGGGTGTACCTCTCGGGGTGAACGAGGGGACTCGAACCCCCGACCTCCTGGACCACAACCAGGCGCTCTGACCAACTGAGCTACGCCCACCAAGACCACCCAAGCGAGTCGGGTGGGTGCCCGCACCCAAGGCGGGCAACGCTGATCCTATCGGTTTATGCGATAGCTGGCTTACGATTGTGTCGCCTCCGTAGCTCAACTGGATAGAGCATCGGGTTTCTACCCCGGTGGTTGCAGGTTCGAATCCTGTCGGAGGTGCGATCCGCCCTGCTGGCAACAGGGTCTCGCGACCGATGCGGTCTGCTAGGGCAGCCTGATATATGGCAGGAAGTTTCTACGCCACACGAGCTGACACGATAGGAGCCGCGATGGACACTGAATTGCTTGTACGCAGGGCACGAGGCCGATTTGCGCGCCGAACCGGTGGTGATGATGGTCGAAATCGGCGTGACCTTGACGTCGCCGGGGGCCGACTTGCGCGTCGAACCGGTGGTGGTGATGGTCGATCTGCGCTGTCACGTATGGCAAGTCTTGCCCAACGAAGGGGAAGTAGTGCTGCTGCGGAGTCGTTCGTGCGCGAGACCCTTGAGGGAGTTGGTATCGAGATGGGCGGTGATGGGCCCGCGGACATCAAGGTTCATGACCCGCGGGCGTACCTGCGCATCCTGTGTGATCGCGAGCTTGGTTTGGGTGAGACTTACCAGCAAGGTTGGTGGGACGCCAACCAACTCGACGAGTTCCTGAGTGTCGTGTTGGAAGCGGATCTACGCAGTCTCGTAAGGCCCGGCGCGGCTGTGATCGGGTTGATCGTGGCCGCGAAGCTTCGGAACCGTCAGTCGGTGCGGCGATCCCAAAGCAATGCTTCAGCTCACTACGACATTGGCAATGACCTGTATTCACGAATGCTTGACAAGAACATGATCTATTCGTGCGCCTACTGGCGCAACGTCGACGATCTCGACTCTGCTCAGGAAGCCAAACTCGAACTGATCTGTCGCAAGCTGGGATTGAGTCCCGGCATGCGATTGCTCGACATTGGTTGCGGATGGGGCGCACTGGCCCGTTTCGCCGCAGAACGCTACGGCGTTGAGGTCGTCGGTATCACCCCGGCGGTTGAACAGGTTGAACTTGCCCGTGAACGGACCTCTGGCCTAAACGTCCGCATTGAGCAGCGCGACTACCGCAACATATCGGGAACCTTCGACCGGATCGTCTCGGTCGGGATGATGGAACATGTCGGCCCACGAAATCTTGGCACCCTTTTTCGACGCTGCGATGCGATGCTTGCTGACGATGGCGTGATGCTGCATCACACGATCGGGTCCAACGAGTCCAAGGAGCGCACCGATCCGTGGTTCGACAAGTACATCTTCCCGGGGGGCGTGGTCCCGTCGCTTGGGCAGATCTCGCAAGCGGCAGAAAATCGCTGGACGATCGAGGATGTCCACAACTTTGGTCCCGACTATGAACGTACACTGCACGCTTGGCATGCGAATATCAGCGCATGCTGGGACGAAATCCCGCGCTACGACACACACTTCCGCCGCACCTGGGACTACTACCTGCTGGGTTCGGCCGCTGCCTTCCGGGTTCGGAACCTTCAGCTGTATCAGGTGGTCTTCACCAAGGCGGGTAGACGAAGCCCTGTCTACTCTGCCATCCGCTGAGGTCGCTCAAGCAAGACGCGGTCAATAACCGGGAGCGGCCGTGCATTTGGTTCTCATGTTGTTGGTATCGCGCCGTTTTGTTTGGTTGTGGGAGTGCGGCCTTGAGCTGATGCGAGTGTTGGACCTGTTCGGCTGTGAACTTCTTCGACCGCCAGCAGCGGCGTGCATTTGGTTCTCATGTTGTTGGTATCGCGCCGTTTTGTTTGGTTGTGGGAGTGCGGCCTTGAGCTGATGCGAGTGTTGGACCTGTTCGGCTGTGAACTTCTTCGACCGCCTGGAGCGGCGTGCATTTGGTTCTCATGTTGTTGGTATCGCGCCGTTTTGTTTGGTTGTGGGAGTCCGGCCTTGAACGCTGCCTTGAGCTGATGCGAGTGTTGGACCTGTTCGGCTGTGAACTTCTTCGACCGCCGGGAGCAGCGTGCTTACCGTCTGGTAGTCAGAACTGTTGTTCTTCAGTGCTGCCCTTTAGTGCGAGCGTGGAGGCCAAGCCGCCTGACACGATGTTGGCCACCTTGTCAAAGTAGCCCGCCCCCACCTCGCGCTGATGTCGGGTTGCGGTGTATCCGTCACTCTCCATGTCAAACTCCCGTTGTTGGAGTTCTACATACGAAGCCATGTCACGGGCTGCATAACCCTTAGCGAGGTCAAAGGCAGAGGCGTTCAGTGCGTGCCAACCGGCAAGGGTTATGAACTGAAACACGTAACCCATCGCACCGAGCTCCTTTTGGAACACAGCTATGGCGTCGTCGTCAAGCGCCGCCTTCCAATTGAACGACGGCGAACAGTTGTAGGCAAGCATCTTGTCGCCAAACCGGGCGTGGATAGCCTCCGCGAACACGCGTGCCTCGTCAAGATCTGGGGTGGAGGTTTCACACCAGATCAGGTCACAATACGGAGCGTATTCAAGGCCGCGCTTGATCGGGGTCGCCAAACCGGGTTCGGTGTAGTAAAAGCCTTCGCTTGAACGTTCGCCTGTGAGAAACTCACGGTCACGCTCATCAATGTCGCTGGTGATCAGGTTGGCACCTAGGGCATCGGTGCGTGCGATTACGATCGTGTTGACACCCATGACGTCGGCTGCGAGGCGTGCCGCATTCAGGGTTGTGATGTGCTGCTGAGTAGGGACAAGCACCTTTCCGCCCATGTGGCCGCACTTCTTTGCCGAGGACAGTTGATCCTCAAAGTGCACACCCGCTGCACCGGCTTCAATCATCGACTTCATCAACTCGAATGCATTCAGCGGGCCGCCGAAGCCAGCTTCAGCGTCTGCGACAATCGGCAGCAGATAGTCACGCGCAGGCTTGCCACCGATCTCGGCCCACTCGATCTGATCCGCTCGCCGTAGCGCGTTGTTGAGTCTAGCGACCAGGGACGGCACTGAGTCCGACGGGTACAGCGATTGGTCCGGGTAGACCTGTCCAGCGAGGTTGGCGTCTCCGGCGACCTGCCAACCCGACAGGTAGATCGCCGGGAGTCCGGCCTTGGCGTAGTTGATTGCCTGCCCTCCAGTCATTGCACCCAGGGCATGCACGTAGTCCATCTCGTGAAGCTGTCGCCAGAGCTTGTGAGCACCGAGGCCTGCCAGTGTGCATACGGGATTCACCGAGCCGCGTAGTCTGACAACGTCCTCGGCACTGTAGTCACGCCGGATTCCCTTCCATCGAGGATTCTCGGACCAGTCCTGCTCCAGGATGTCGACCTGCTCAGCGAAGCTTGAATTCTTGTAGATTGGGTTCTTTTCGATCCTGCTCATGGTTCGAATTCTGCAGCACTAATGAAAAAATCTAATGCTCTTGAATTGAATGACTTATGTAGTTTTTGATGATTCGACAAACTTTTTGATAATTTCATCATCTTGCATGCACCAAACCGAGCACCTGGGTGACTGATGTCATGGCCTCTCAACCGAGAACGACTTAGCAGTCGTGGCAATGCTCGAGCACCTGGGTGACTGATGTCATGGCCTCTCAACCTTCCGGTCGTCATACGGGCCATTGGCGAAACGGCGGTCAGGCGTTGCACGCAAGATGAGCGATGCATCTGACATGAACGTATTGGGCCTTCGGATAAGGCACGCCCGTCGCAGCCAGGGAGCCACCCTGGCCGATTTGAGTTCAATGGTTGGGCGGTCGGTGTCGTATCTGTCCCAGCTTGAGAACGGCATGGTTGAGCCCAGGCTCACGCTCATCGCAGAGATCGCCGCGGCCCTCAACACCACCGCGGCATCCCTGCTTGAGCCCGATCCGCCCGACCGTCGATCCGAGCTGGAACTCGTTTTGGAGCGCGCCCAGCAGGACCCGCGGTACGCAAAGTTGGGTTTGCCGTATCTCAAAGCGACCGCCAAGATCGGCGACGACGTTCTGGAGCACGTTACGGGGCTGTGGGCGGCCTTGACCGGCGCGCTGACGGCATCGACTTCGGGTGATGCTCCCGACGCGGCTAGCCGGGCGCGTGCGGCCAACAATGAGCTCAGAGCGGAAATGCGCGACCGTGGCAACTATTTCGCGGAGATCGAAGATGTTGCACGCCAAGGCCTTGAGATGGCTGGCTACTCGGGTTCAGGCCCGATCTCGGAGAGGGTGCTGACAGAGCTGGTCGCCTGGTGCGGGTTCCGGATCGAGCGCGTCAACAACATGCCGCGCTCTGCGCGCAGTATCACTGACCGACGGGATCGGATAATTTTCATCGCGGATCGGGGCGGGCTGAAGGTTCGTCAGGCTCGCAACGTCGTTCTTCAGACGCTGGGTCACTTCGCACTCGACCATTCCGACACTGCCGACTTTGCCGGGTACCTCCGTCAGCGCATCGAGTCGAACTACTTCGCCGCAGCCGTCTTGGCACCCCAGGATGCGGCAGTGGCGTTTCTCGCCGACGCCTCCGACGCCGAGGACATCTCTGTTGAGGACCTCAAGGAGGTGTTCTACATCTCCTATGAGATGGCTGCACATCGTTTCACCAATCTGGCAACCCGACATTTCGGGATTCCGTGTCATTTCATCCGCACCGACCGTGAGGGTGTGATCGATAAGGCCTACGAAAATGACGGCATCACCTTTCCCACGGCTGCCGACTCAGGGCACGAAGGCGAGAGACTGCCCAGACAGTGGGGGAGTCGCCAGGCATGGAACGCAACAGGCAGTTTCTTGTTGCACAGCCAGTACACGGTGACCGACGACGGAGAATTCTTTTGCACGACATACATCGAGACCGAAACCGACCGTCATCCGTATTCGGTGACCTTGGGTGTGCCCACCGCTTACGCTCATCGGTTTCGGGGTAGCAATACTCTGCGCCGGGAATTCGCTAGATCCGGGGAGATCGAACCCGATCCGGTGCTCGTTCAGGAGTGGGCCAACTATGCCTGGCCCTCGGCGGCCGAGCGTTCACATGTGTTGTCTGCGTTGCCGCCTTCGCGCAGAGAGTTCAGTCCGTTCCCGGGCATTGACTTGTTGGATGTGTATAGATTCCTTGAGCGCCAACGCCGTGGCCGCGGCTGAGCGCGGATCTATCCAGGGTTCCGCCCACCTATCGAACACTTATGCCCGAGGGTCTAGGCAACTCATAGGGGTCCGCGGGCTTAGCCAATCCCGATCACTCGGGAAATCAGATTCGCTGGTCGGGCTAGCCGAACCCGGATAACATCACATTCAGACGATGACCGCTACCACCACAATCCGAGTGCCGGACGCCCATCTCATGAAGGTCCTGCTCGGCGAACACGATCGGCACCTGCGACATATCGAGGAGGCGTTCCCTGAAGCCGACATCACGGTTCGGGGAAACGAGGTCCATCTCGGCGGCGACGACGCACTCACGGCGGCGACCCTGTTTGAGGAGCTGATGGTGTTGGCCGAGCGAAGTCAGCTCCTTGACATCTCTACGCTGGCCCGCTCGATTGACATGGTTCGCGCCGAGCAGCGGCCTTCGACGGTATTGACGCATGAGATACTGCGAGTTGATCACGGCAGATCCATACGACCAAAAACCAGCGGCCAGAAAGCCTACGTTGACGCGATTGATGCCAACGTCGTCACCTTCGGGATAGGTCCCGCAGGAACCGGCAAATCCTGGTTGGCCGTGGCCATGGCCATGAGGTCTTTGCAGTCCGGCGAGGTGGAACGCATCGTCTTAACGCGACCGGCTGTTGAAGCGGGCGAACAGCTTGGCTTTTTGCCTGGCGACGTGTCTGCGAAGGTTGACCCGTATCTCAGGCCACTTTATGACGCGCTTCGCGACATGGCGGGCAACGACGGCATGGAACGCCTGCTTGATAAGGGGATCGTGGAGGTGGCGCCTTTGGCGTTCATGCGGGGGCGCACGCTCAACGCCTCATTCATCATCTTGGATGAGGCACAAAACACCACGCCGCCGCAGATGAAGATGTTTCTTACCCGTATCGGCCTCGGATCCAAAGCGGTTGTCACCGGTGACGTCACCCAGGTGGATGTTAAGGGCGGCCCGAGCGGACTGAAGGGTCTCAAAGGGCTTCTAAACGGTATAGATGGCGTGGGCTTTGTGAGGTTGGCCGGACGCGACGTTGTTCGGCACCGGATCGTCCAGGAAATAGTCGACGCCTATGAGAACGCGGCCGATCGAGGTGAACCAACCAGGTGACGCTGCGATTGGTCGTGATCCACCGTCGCCGTGCTCCGGCGGATCGCTGATGACGGCTCAGGTGGTGGTCACGGATCGTCAATGCGATGTGGTCGTGGATGTCGAACGGTGGACGAGACTGGTCCTTGGCGCCCTCGGGTCCCTTGATGTGATGTTCGGGGAGATGAACGTGCTGTTTGTAGATCGAGATGAGATCCACCGCCTCAATCTTGAACACATGGGCTCTGATGGCCCTACCGATGTGTTGGCCTTTCCACTTGATGGACTAGACAGTCACGACGAGTCATCCATGATCGGCGACGTTGTTATCTGCCCTTCCGTAGCGGCAGAGAACGCGTTCGATGTGCTAGCTGAAGACGCCAATGGTGTCGATACCGGAGGCGATGCGGACAGGATCAATGAGGCTGTAAACGGTGAACTCGCCTTGTTGGTGCTTCACGGTTTGCTGCATGTGTTGGGCCATGATCACCGAGACGACCATGAGGCTGCGGCGATGCAGTCACTGGAGCGGGCTTTGCTGGACGAACACTACCGATGACTTCGTCACTGTTCGTTGGGATCGCCTTGGTCGTTCTCGCTCTCAGTTTCGCCGCGCTTCTCTCGGCTGCCGAAACTGCGATCACGCGCATCGGTGTTGCCCGCGCCGAGAGCCTGGCAAGCGACGATCTGGCTGGATCGCGTGCCTTGGTGGTGTTGCTCAAGGATCGACAGGCCACTCTCGGGCAGCTGCTGTTGCTGAGGGTAACCGCCGAAATAGTCGCCGTGTCGACGGTGGTGATCATGGCCAATAACCGCGGAGGCGTAGGGGTCGTGGTGTTGACGATTGTCGCAACTGTGGTGTTGATCCTTTTATTCATTGAGACGACACCGCGAGCGTGGGCTTTGCGTAACTCCGACAGTTCGGCCCGTCGAGCGGCGCTGTCGTTGCGACGGATCCTTCGTTTCGCTCCTCTTCGTTGGCTCACGGGCATGTTCAACCGAGTCGCCGCCATGGTCTTGAGGCCGTCTTCACTTCCTGAGGTCTCTGAGGGTGAATTGATTGCTCTCGCAGAAGTGGCAGCAGCCGGTGATGCCATCGACGACCGAGAACGAGGACTGATCGAGTCGGTGTTCGCCCTCGGTGACACAATCGTTCGTGAGGTGATGGTTCCCCGTACCGACATGACCACCGTCAATGCCGGAGCCTCTGTCTGCGAGGTGATTGATCTGGCATCCGAACTCGGCTTTAGCCGGATGCCGGTTTGTGGCGACGGAATTGATGACATAATCGGAGTGTCGTTACTCAAGGACCTCACTGGATACGAACGCTCCGGTCGCGGAACCGATCCGGTTCGCTTATGCATGCGACCCCCGTCTTTTGTTCCCGAGACCAAGCACGCCGGTGATCTGCTTGGTGAGATGCAGGCAGGCCGACAGCATCTGGCGATTGTGATCGACGAATACGGTGGTACTGCTGGGCTTGTAACCCTTGAGGATCTGGTTGAGGAGTTGGTGGGTGAGATTGTCGATGAGTTCGATAGTTTTGAGCCATTGTTTGAGCCTTTGGCTGGTGGGGAGCTTCTGGTCCACGGTCGAATGCCGGTCGATCAAGTGAATATCCTTCTCGGTGTTGAACTTGATGACGGCGATTGGGACACCATCGGAGGTTTGATCTTTAACACTCTCGGGCATGTCCCCGAAGTGGGAGAGTCCGTCGAGAATGGCTCGTTGCATTTCCGGGTTGAGCGGCTTGAGGGTCGTCGGATCACCCGCGTTCGGTTGAGTCCGGTGGCCAGCGCTACCCATGATGGTTGACGACGTCGCGAGCCAGGATTGCTCGGGTGAGGGATCATTTCGTTCGGGGTTCGTGTCGTTCGTCGGACGGCCCAACGCAGGCAAGTCAACGCTGCTCAACCGGGTGATGGGCAAGAAGGTGTCGATCGTCAGCGACAAGCCCCAGACGACTCGCACTCAGATCCGTGGTGTGCTCAGCACCGGTAACACCCAGATTGTGTTTGTGGATACTCCGGGCATCCACAAGCCTCGCACTGCGCTTGGATCGAACCTCAACACCACCGCAGTCCGTGCCACCAAGTCTGTTGATGCGGTCTGTTTTCTGGTTGATGCCAGCGCCGCTTATGGCCGGGGTGATGAGTTCATAGCGCGAACCCTTCCGGTCGATTCGGTGGTGGTCATCACCAAGATCGACCGGGCCTCGCATGCTCAGGTGTTCCGCCAGCTAGCCGCCACGTCGAAGTTGCAGGCGCAAGCCTGGTTTCCTGTGTCGGGTCGCACCGGCGAGGGTGTCGAAGCACTACTCGATCACCTCCGAGGGCGCTTATCGAAGGGTCCGCTCTACTTCGGTGCTGACACCATTACCGACGTCTCTGAAAGATTCTGGGCGGCGGAAGTTGTGCGAGAGCAACTTCTTCGGGTGACCCGCCAGGAACTGCCACATTCCATCGCCACGCGGGTGACCGAATGGGACTGGCCGCGTGTGCGTGTGGAGATACTGGTGGAGCGCAACTCACAAAAGGCGATCGTGATCGGCACCCGCGGTGAGGTCCTCAAGCGGGTAGGGATCGCAGCCCGCCGTCAACTTCGTGAAGGGGTGTTCCTTGAGTTGTTCGTCCGTGTTGAACGCAACTGGCAGAACCGCCCGGACGTAATAGCCGATCTTGGCTACTGATTGTTGTGGTCGCCGTCACGAATCGATCGCAAGAAGGCCGTTACCTCGTGGAGGTTAATCGTTCTCTTCATAGGGGGCAGCGCGTTCAGCAACTCCGATCTGTAACCTTTGTAACTCAGTCTGGGATCGAGAACTGCGACCACTCCACGGTCCGAGGCAGCACGAATCAGACGTCCCGCACCTTGGGCGAGCGTTGTTGCAGCTATCGGCAGATCGATCGTCATAAAGGCCGAAGGGCCAGCCCGCTCTCTGCGGGCCATCAATACCGGATCGTTGGGACGCGGGAATGGCAGACGGTCAATCACGACCAAGGTGCATGTAGACCCGGGAGCATCAACCCCTTGCCAAAACGACATCGTGGCGAACAACGATGTCTCGGGTTCTTGAATGAACTGATGGAGCAGCGATTGCTTTGAACGCTTTGAATCCCTTTCCTGCATCAAGATCGGCGACCCCAAACGTGACCTGAGTATCTCACAGACCGCGCGCATCTCAGCGAAGCTTGTGAACAAGGCCAGCGTGCGCCCGCCAGCTGCGATCACTAACGATTCCAACACATCGATCTTCGCTTCGCGGTGACCGGGCTTGCCAGGATCGGGGAGATCTGCTGCGCAGTACAGACGGGCGTTGGACTTGTAGTCGAACGGGCTTGCGACGTCAAGTGTCCGGGTGTCAGGGGGAAGCCCCAGCGGTTCGGCGGCTGCCTTCGGCAGGGTAGCTGAGGCGAGCACGGTGGCTCTTTGATTCCACAATTTCTCGCTGAGTATCAAGTCAATGAGTATCGGAGTGGCCTGCAGAGATGGGTTGGACTGTGAACCGTTGACCCACAAGACGTCGTTGTCCGACGGTGACCGAACGGTATCAATGTCCTCAATTAGCGAACCCGCCAGCCGGCGTGCTCGCACGACCTTCGCACCGGTAATCGGGGGAGCATCCGATGGTACAGCCCGCAGTAAGTTGAGCATCTCGTCGGTGTTGGTTCGTAGTAGGGCTAGCGCATCATCAAGGTCCTCTGCTGGGCCCTGGATTAGTCGGTTTCCAATCAACGGCGAGAGTTCTTCGCCCAGGCGATCTGCGGCCTTGTTCATGGCTTCTTTTTTGACTTCAACCGTTTCACGCTCAGCGATCGCCGATGCGACAGAACGAATCGCCGATGCGACAGAACGACCTGTGGCGCGGACTCGAGCCGGGCTGATTTTGCAACCGAAAGCGTCCGCTACGACGTCGGCGAATTTATGTGCTTCGTCGACTATGACCAACTCGTGGTCTCCCAGGATCCCCCCTATCTTCAACTCCTGGCAATACAGATGTAGGTTGACCACAACGATGTCGGACTCAAAGGCGCGTCTGCGGGCTAGTTCGGCAAAGCAATCTTCGCCTCTCGGGCAGCGCTGAACTCCGGGGCATTCGTTGTGGTCCACTGAAACCTTGCGCCAGCTCCGATAGTCGATCGATCCGAGTTCGGATCGATCACCGCTTTCGCTTGAGTTGGCAAATGCCTGCAGTTGCAGGAGTGTGTCGTCATCAATCGTAGCTGGATCCTGGTGAGCGTCACCGAGGTTGAATGCATTGTCGGAGTTCATCTCGTCGAGTCGCTGTAGGCACAGGTAGTTGCTGCGACCCTTGAGAACGTTGAAGTTGATTTCGTGGTCTCGGAGTTGCGAGACCAAGAACGGGAGATCCTTTTGCACCAACTGATCCTGCAAAGCGATTGTTGCCGTGGCGACGACCGTCGTGAGTCCTGATTCCACCGCGGGAACAAGATAGGCCAAAGACTTGCCGATGCCGGTGCCAGCCTGGATCAAAGCATGGCCCTGCTCGGAAATTGTTTCCGCGACAGCGTCAGCCATGTGCATCTGGCCTGCCCTTTTCTCACCGCCCCCGGGCAGTGCCGCGGTGACCTCGGCGAGCCGCTCTTGTGTGCGCTGTCTCAGCGTCACTTTAGTGGGGGTCATGCGAACTCCTAATGGCTGCCGTTCGGATCCAGACGCGTGTCGGATCCAGACGATGACTATTGGCCAGCCACGGTACCGATGATCAGGCTGGCGTATCTGGATGCCAGCTGGCGGGCATTCAACAGCGAAGTACGCACCCTTGAGCGACCGATGTGACAACCGAGGGATAGTTTTGGATGGTGACCGACCCGACGGTGACCCACAATGGTCTCGATCCCAGCCGAATCCCGGTACACATTGCCTGCGTGATGGACGGGAACGGCCGTTGGGCACAAACCCGAGGGCTTCCGCGAACCGAAGGGCATCGTGCTGGCGAAGATTCGCTGTTTGAGGTAGTGGACGGTTGCGTCGATCTCGGAGTCGAATGGCTCACCGTCTACGCCTTCAGCACCGAGAACTGGCGACGACCCGCTGACGAGGTGCGGTTTCTTCTTGAGTTCAACCAAGAGATTCTTCGTCGGCGTCGTGATGAGCTCCACGAACGCAACGTCCGAGTTCGTTTCGTCGGTCGACGTGATCGGCGGGTTCCAAAGCGACTGATTCGTCGTATGGACGAAGCGATCGAGCTGACCCGGCACAACACCGGTCTCACGTTCGTGATCGCATTCAACTACGGCGGTCGAGCCGAGATCGTGGATGCCGTACGCCAGGTCATATTGGACGGGACCCCGGCCTCAAAAGTGAATGAGCGCACCATTGCCAGTCGGCTCTACGACCCGTCAATGCCCGACCCCGACCTGGTCATCCGCACCTCAGGCGAGTACCGCATATCAAACTTCTTGTTGTGGGAGCTGGCCTACAGCGAATTGGTGTTCACTGATACCCCTTGGCCCGAATTCGGCCGTGATTCACTGGTGAATGCGATCCGTGAGTACCAGGATCGCGAACGGCGCTTCGGTGGCGTCGACACGGTGCCGTGAGCCTCTACCGTGACCAGGCAGTCGTGTTGCGGACCTGGAAACTCGGCGAAGCGGATCGGATTATCAGCCTCCACACACGCAGCCACGGCAAGGTTCGTGCTGTGGCTAAAGGGGTACGCCGCACACGCTCCAAGTTTGGTTCGCGGCTCGAGCCCCTCACCCATGTGGCGATACAGCTCTACCGGGGCCGCGGAGAACTTGACACGATCACCCAAGTCGAGATCCGGGACCGTTACGGAGGACTTCGCGGTGACCCAGTTCGCTTCGCCCGTGCAGAGGCGATGCTTGAAGTGGTTGGCCACGTTGCTCAGGACCGTGAGCCCGATGCCACGCTTCACTTGATGTTGCTGCGGGCTCTGGCCACCCTCGAGATCAGCGAATCCAGCTTGGTGATGCCTGCCTTCTTCTTGAAGGTACTTGCCCACGAAGGACTCCAACCCAGACTCAACGGGTGTATCTCCTGTGGTGCCACCAGTCAGATCGCTTCAATCGACTTGGAAGCTGGCGGATTGCATTGCGACACTTGCCGGCGTGGTCGGCCCCTGGGCGCGCAAGCCCTGGACCTGTTACGGCGCATACTGGGCGGAGGTCTGACAGGGGTGCTCAACGAGCCCACGTCGGCCGCAGCTCATGAGGTCGATCGTTTGGCTACCGCCATGATGGAGCATCATTTGGAGCGTCGCCTGCGGTCCGTTGCGGTGCTTGACGCGACGGACCGGTGATGCGTTCGGCTATCGGACAGTGTGAGCGTTTGGCGGATCGGCTATCGGGTAGCGTCTTGTCAAGAGTCACCAAGTTGTCTCATCGGCTGATCGGGATCCACCGGTTGCGCGACTCGCTCCATTCCATCCACTCCTCAAGCCCGGGATCCCATTGGATGTAGGTGTTGCGGGCTTCGTCCCAGTGCGGTGCATCAACACCGAGCACAGCAGACTTGGACCCTTCGTGGGAGTTCGTTGTCTCGCCATCACTTGATGCTGCTGTCTCCGCAGGGGTTTTTTGATACGTTGCCGACGTAACCGGCGCGTCTCTCATCGCCTCGTCGGGTGCTTTCCAAACAGTGTCTACAGGATCTGCGGTCGTGGCGCCGGTGGGCTTGGAGAACTCTACTGAGAACGGCTCATTTCGTGATGATAGGCCGACATCGGACTTGTGGACGACAAGCGTCCCCGCAACTAAGTCACCCACCCGGCGATTACCCAACGTGCAGAGACTGGTAATCAATCCCACAAGAGGCACAAACGGAAATCCGTCAACAGCCCAGAGCAGGCCCCGAGTGATGTTGCGGCCGAAACCCGCAAGCTCAAGAGAATCCTTTTGCACGATTCGAAGGCCCATCAACAGTTTACCGAGCGACCAACCCTTCCACCCCGGAAAGATCACCATCAGCAATAACAGCGTCAGAGCCAACGACAACAACAAGAACAATGTGAGATCAGCAAACGAGCCGAGTATGTAGACATCTGAACCGTCGGAAAAGCACATCAACTCACCGGCATCGGTAATACGGTTACATTCATTTTCTGCTTCGGTAACCGTGGCGTAACTGTCCTTTTGGATGTCGTTAGCTCTAAAGATCAACCAGATCACGATGGTCCCGGCGATCATCATCGTGGCGATGATCAACAAGTCGATTAGCCAGGCGAGGCACCGTCGACCCATAACCGCAGTGGGTTTGTCGGAGCCTGTTCGGTCATTCATGGATCACATCTCCGCACTTCGTTGGCATTGCTGTCTGTATCATACGCGGTGATGTCCACCGAGTCAGCCGACGCAGCAGCAGATCCGGCTCTATTTGAGCGGGTTGTCAATCTATCCAAGCGGCGCGGCTTCGTCTTTCGATCCGGGGAGATCTACGGCGGGTTTCGGTCCACCTACGATTACGGACCGCTTGGGGTATTGCTGTTGCGCAACGTTAAGGAACAGTGGTGGCGGTCGATGGTGCAACAACGCCATGACGTTGTCGGTCTTGATGCCTCCATCCTGTCACCTCCTGCAATATGGCAGGCGTCGGGTCATCTCGAGAACTTCTCGGATCCGCTGGTGGATTGCAGGGAATGCAATGAACGTCACCGATTCGACAAGCTTGAAGACCCTGGTGTCTGTCCGAACTGCGGTTCCGTCGGCAGCCTGACCGAAGCCCGCGAGTTCAACCTCATGTTCAAAACCCACGCTGGCCCGATGACCGAAAGCGCGTCTGAGGTTTACTTGCGGCCCGAAACCGCGCAGGGCATGTTCGTCAACTTCACAAACGTCATGCAGACCAGTCGCAAGCGTCCACCTTTCGGTATCGCCCAGATCGGAAAGTCCTTCCGCAACGAGATTACGCCGGGGAACTTTGTGTTTCGCACCCGAGAGTTCGAACAGATGGAGCTGGAGTTTTTCGTACCACCATCTGAGGCGGGTCAATGGTACGCCTACTGGTGTGATGAACGGATGACCTGGTACCGGGACCTCGGCATACCCGACGACAGGATCCGTCTACGCGAACACACCGCCGAAGAGCTGAGCCATTACTCGTCGGGTACCGCCGATATTGAATACCTTTTTCCTTGGGGCTGGGACGAGCTTGAGGGCATTGCCGATCGAGGTGACTTCGACCTTCGAGCACACGCCGCGGCGTCTGGCGAGCGCCTTGAGTACTTCGATCCGGTCGCGAACAAACACTACGTACCTCACGTGATTGAGCCTGCCGCAGGTGCCACACGAGCCGCGATGGCCTTTCTCATGGACGGCTACGACACCGAAACCATCAACGGCGCGACACGTACGGTGCTGCGCCTGGACCATCGTCTTGCCCCTTACAAGGTGGCTGTCCTGCCGCTGTCGAGAAAGGCCGCACTGATCTCGGAGGCTCACGAAGTGTTCGATCTGTTGAAGGGGCGATGGATGGCCGACTACGACGAAACCCAGTCGATTGGCCGTCGTTACGCACGCCAAGACGAGATCGGCACGCCGTATTGCATCACCGTCGACTTTGACACGATTGATGACCGCGCTGTGACCGTTCGCCGTCGTGACACACGCAGCCAGGACCGCGTCGGGATCGATCGTCTGGAGTCTTACCTGGCCGAACGCCTCTGCTGAGCCGAGGTTTGGCATCGTTTGGTAACGTGTCGGAGAGTCCCGCCGGGGTCATGGCGGCACGGGATGCATGCGGCAACGGCACCAGATACCTTCCGGGAGCACTGCTAGCGTCGACACTGATGGGCATTCGTGAAGAGGACATCGCCAAAGTCCGCAGTGCCGCTGACATCGTTCAGATCATCGGTGAACACACCGAGATCAAAAGGAGTGGACGTAACTGGATGGCCCGTTGCCCGATGCATGGCGAACGCACGCCGTCGTTGTCGGTGAGCCCCGAAAAAGGTGTCTACTACTGCTTCGGTTGTCGGCGCAGTGGTGACGTCTTCTCATTCGTTCAAGAGATTGACAACCTTGATTTCGTCGGGGCTGTGGAATGGCTGGCGAACCGCTATGGCATCCGACTCAACTACACATCGCGAACCGAGGGTGCCCTCAGAACACGCAAACGCGAGCTGCTCGACTCCGTGTCTGCTGCTGCAGACTTCTATCATGGTCGACTGCTCGAAGCCAGCGACGCTGGCAAGGCGCGGAGCTATCTGCGCTCCCGCGGATACGACGGTGAACTCGTTCGCCGCTACAGGATCGGATGGGCTCCCGACAGCTGGGACCAACTCGCCAAGCGGCTTCAGCTAAGCGACAGCGACCTGCGTGATTCCGGCTTGGGATTCGTCAACAGCGCTGGCCGCCAACAGGACGCGTTCTCGGCCCGAGTGATGTTTCCGATCCTTGATGACCGAGGCGACACAGTCGGGTTCGGAGGCCGTATCTTGCCAGGCCGGGACGGCCCGAAGTACAAGAACACCACCACTGAGTCGGTCGTTTATGACAAGGGCAAGGTGCTATACGGGTTGCACACCCATCGAGACGGAATCGTGAGAGCGGGAGAGGCAATCATCTGCGAGGGCTACACCGATGTGATCGGTTTCGCCACGGCGGGCATTGACCGGGCCGTCGCCACTTGCGGCGCGGCGTTGACTGAAGACCACGTCAAGTTGCTGAAACGTTTCTCCGCCGATCGCTTGCTGCTGTCCTTTGACGCCGATGCGGCTGGCAGAGCCGCAGCCGAGCGTGTCTATGCCTGGGAGCGACAGTACGAACTTGATGTTCGGGTTGTTCCGCTGCCGCCGGGGACTGATCCCGACGATCTTGCTCGCAACGATCCCGTCGTGCTCAAACAAGCTGTTGATGAGGCCGTGCCGCTCCTGCGCTTTCGTTTGGAGAGATCCCTGGATGCGGGTGATTTGTCCACGGTTGAGGGTCGGGCACGTGCAGCCCAGCATGCCCTCGGAGTCATCTCGGAGCATCCAGATCTGATTGTGCGAGATCAATACCTGATTGAGATAGCGGATCGATGTCGAATCGGTGTGACGCAGCTGCGAGAGATGCAGCCGATACAACGGTCGGCCGGAAATGGGCGTGCCGCCGGGCGAGTGGCCACCAAAGAAACCCTCCGGGACCGGCAAGCGAATCGATCCCATAGCACACAGGCAGCCCCCGAAGCTGTGCAGCGGACACGAATCACACCCGAGGACGAAGCCCTGAGGCTTGTGATCCATCGACACGATGAAGTCAGTGGGGTGCTGACCACTGAGCTATTTGGTGATCCGGTGCGGCGCCAGGCCTTTACGGCGTTGACCGAGGACCGATTCCTTGACGGTCGCTTTGAGGCCGACGATGTCCGAGATGCCGCCGACCGGGCCGGACCGGAGGCAGGCTCGTTGTTGCGACGGCTTGCTGTTGATGCCGGCGATGCTGAGACCACAGAAGTGCTTGCCCGCCTAGCAGACACTGCTGCAATTCGGGCGATGAACGATCTGCGTCGCGGCGCAAGCGCCACCAAGGATCCCCAGGTTCGTAGGCACTATGTGGTTGCAATGGGGTGGTTGAAGTCCAAAGTAGAGTCGCTCGCTGACCGTGATACCCGCAGTGAGGCGGTAGAGCAGCTGCTGCCTTGGCTCAGTGCGCAATTGCAAGGGTCCGATTAGTGACCTCCGAGTTTGGGGAGCGGTTTCGTTGCTTGCGCTCTGGTATCGTCGGGTGACGACATTCCGGGGTAGCTCAGTTGGCAGAGCGTTTGACTGTTAATCAAAATGTCGTGGGTTCGAGCCCCACCCCCGGAGCGAAACAGCAAACCGTTCGAAGTCCCCGAGATCGTTCATGGTCCCTACGGTGTGGGTTGAAGGGCCGGAGGTATTGTTACAGGTGGGCCCGTAGCTCAGAGGTCAGAGCAGAGGACTCATAATCCTTCGGTCGTGGGTTCGAGTCCCACCGGGCCCACGAGCTGCCTGCTTTCTCTGTATCCACAACAAGGCATCGAGTCAGCCGATTTGGCTTGGCGTGTTCGTTGAACCGCGTCGGGAGTTGTTGAACCGACCGGCGACAGAAACCGGATCGCTGTGTGTCAGGAACCGGTTCACCATGCGGCAGGCTATGTCTTGAGGACGCATCACATCGGGTATTGCGTGCGGCAGGTGTGTAAGCGGCACGATGTTTGTGCGGCAACTGTCACGACACGCAGCTAGCCCCCGGTGCCGCCCAAGCCCAAGCAGCACGAACTTTGTACGGTGGTTGTCTTGATCGGTCACCGGTATTGCGCTCAATGCTAGTGTAGTCCCATGATGTTTGTACGGTGGTTGTCTTGATCGGTCACCGGTATTGCGCTCAATGCTAGTGTAGTCCCATGATGTTTGTACGGTGGTTGTCTTGATTGGTCACCGGTATTGCGCTATATGCTAGTGTAGTCCCATGATGTTTGTACGGTGGTTGTCTTGATTGGTCACCGGTATTGCGCTCAATGCTGACGTGGCGTAGTGCAGTATCAAGTCTAGAGTATCAAGTCTAGGCGTAGTGCAGTATCAAGTCTATAAGTACCCTGCGAACCACACTGCCTTGAAAGATGGGAACACGCTGTGACCGACGGTGATCTTGTTGAGGAATTCGTGTTACGTGATCAGCACGCAATGCCTGTCACGCTCAAGAGCCTGCTTGCCGAGGGTCCGCTCGTACTGTTCTTTTATCCCAAGGCGATGAGTCCCGGTTGAACTAGACAGAGCTGCCACTTCCGTGACTTGGCCCGCGAGTTCGCCGAACTTGGTGCCAGACGGGTGGGGATCAGCGCCGATCCGGTGGATCGGCAGCGTAGTTTCGCCGAGTCAAACGACCTGGATTTCACCTTGTTGAGTGACCCCGATCGGCGGGTCCACCGTCAGTTCGGGACGAAACGGATGGGCCGCCTTCCCGGTAAGCGGGCTACTTTCGTTATTGACCGGGACTGTCGCCTTGTCCGCTCAATTCGCAGCGAGACCAACATGATGACCCACGCAGATGAGGCGCTGCAAGCACTGCGAGACATGTCGGATCGTTGAGATCCCAACCACGCGCCTGAATCCAACCAAGCACCCAGTGTTTACGTTCAGCCTTGATGTGGGATCCCGACCCACCCAAGTCGTCGTTTGGAATGGATGTAGCTGGTCCTTGAGTTACTGTCGCGCGGTGATCGCCTTTCCGTACGCTGCGAGAATCGATTCGGAATCTGCGGTGACTTCAAGAGCCTGGCGATGATGTCTGCGGAGGTTGCAGCGCCCTGGGATGGCCGCAGAGTGCCAGTCACGTTGTTGGGCGGATACCTCGGTGCGGGCAAGACCACGGCGCTCAATGAGTTGCTGCGCCGTACGGACCGCCCGATCACGGTGCTGGTCAATGACGTCGGTTCTGTCAACGTTGATGCCACGCTAATTCGTCGCCGCAGCGGCGACACGATCGAACTCACCGACGGCTGCGTCTGTTGTTCGATAGCCGAAGACCTGATGGCGACCTTTGAGACGCTGCGGGAGCGACTGGATCCGCCCGATCATGTGGTCGTTGAGCTGAGCGGGATTGCCGAGCCGGGTCGTGTCGCTCCCTTCGCCGATTCCGACGGTTTCCGACTCGACTCGATCGTCGTGCTCGTTGATGCCTTGCACTTGCGCTCCCAATTGAAGGATCCGTTGCGGGCGGCCCTGATTCGTCGCCAGATTGGGGTCGCTGACGTGATCGTGATCACCAAGACTGACTTGGTCGAGCCTGTTGTCGTCAACGACATAACCGAAACCATCGCCACTGTCGCGCCCGAGGTTCCGATCGTTGTCGGGACGGCCCAGGATTGGCCAGCCGTGTTGTTGGATCTAGCCGCACGGCGCCCGGGAGGTGTAGCTGCAACCCCGATCCCGCAACTTTTTGATCCTTACACGGTGCAACGCGTGTCAATTTGTGATCGAATCGATATGGCCACACTCAACACCTTGCTTGACGGTCTCGGCGACGACGTTGTGCGTGTTAAAGGCATAGTCGTTGACCTGAACAACAAGCGAATTCTTGTTCAGCAAGTCGGAAGACGCCGCCGTATCTCTGAGTTGACCGCAGCAGAGGATCAGCCGCCAACCGACCTTGTCGTCATTCGTGTCAATGAGGCCACCGCTTCATAACGAAGACCAATGGGGTCACTGTTGGGTCCAAGGCGTGGCTTGGCGTAGCTCAAGTGCCCGAAAGTGCGGCCACTACCTCGCCGAAGCGGTTCATTCCCTGACTGCCGGATTGCTGCACAACGATGTAGCTGAATCCCCAGCGTTCACGGCGCGCCTGCAGTGTTTCGATGATTTCGGCTACGGAGCCGATCAACAACGCCGGGGACTGTGAGATCTCTTCGGCGGGCTTACCGAACAATTCTACGAAAGTCGCCAGGACACTGTCGCGGTCATCGGTGACAGCGACATTCATGGTGAGCGAACTGAGCTCGATCTCGGCGGCACGCGGACCGGCCACTTGATAGAACCGCGCTAGCTTGGCGTCGTAGGCGGCACCCATCGAATCGGCAATGGCGTCAGGGCCGACCTCGCCAGCCCGTAGGTTGGCGGTGACAGCCACAATGTCGGCATTGCGAGCTGCTACCCCGAGCATCCGTGGACCGCCGCCGCCCACGATCACAGGCGGACCGCCGGGCCGGTGCGGTTTGGGAAGACCGTCGTAATCGCGGATTGTGTAGTGCTCACCATCGAAGTCAAATGGGCCTTCACTCCAGCACCGGCGGACAATATCCAGACTCTCGACTAACCGCTCGATTCGTACACCCGGTCGGTCATATACCATGCCCGCCTGGCTGTAGTCGGTACGCATCCATCCCGCACCCAGACCGAATTCTACGCGTCCGCCGCTGATGAGGTCCAGCGTTGCCATCTCCTTGGCAAGCACCACGGGATGGCGGTAGTCGTTTCCAAACACCAACGCAGCGACCTTCATGTTTGTTGTAACTGCCGCAGCGGCGGCAAGCGAGGTGAGCGGGCCGTACTGATGGTGGAAATGGTCCGGGATCAACAAAGTGTCATATCCCTGATCCTCGGCGTAACGTGCGCTGTCGAGCCAATTCATCCCATCAATCGGAGAATGGAGTTGGAGTCCGAATCTGAACGGCGTGGCAGTGGTCATCACCAGAGTGTACCGAACTGGCCAGCTCACCGGGGGATCTCTAAATGCCCTTCGGGTGGGTGTTCAAGGTCATCGGGCTATCGGAAATCCGGTTGAGGCCTCGGGGCGCATGGCACATATCGGTTGGCACAATCTGCGTATCGGTCGGCATTGGCGCGATACGACCACCACCCCTCACAGGATCGGTTGAGGTGGTGGTCCTTGCCTGGTTCAAAGACTGCGAGGGTTCTATTACAGAGTGATTCAGTCTAATCTCCTTTCGATTCGAGTTTCTCCCGATTCACCCTTGTCTTACAAGTGGGACAAGTCACGCGATCCTTGCGCGGATCCTCTATTGGGTTACCATCTCTGGCGCGTTTTTCGAAAATAAGGTCCCATAGTGTGTCGCCGAGTTCGCTCCAGAAGATCTTGTCGCGTGTCTTGATGATCCAGAAGGCTATCGCTATTCCAGCCATGACAATGAGAGCAAGTTCTATCCAATAGTTCACTTGAGATTACCACACTTTTCGATAACTTGGTCAAGTCCAGCGAGTGTTCCGGTCACAGCTAGCAATTTCTCCTTGATTTTCTCTGCACCAAACAAGATCTTGACAACCTTTGATGTGAGTTCATAAGACTTCTCCATATGTCGGTCTGCTCCACCTTGTCTCGATTGTGCTCCACCAAGAGATGAATCAACCGGCATTGATCGCCTGTATATCACCGGTATCGAACCCGGTCAAGGGTCAATTGTCACTCTAGTTTCCCAGGGCTGTTGATTGTTCGTTAGGATCACTGATGAACCTTAGTATCAATAGACCTACACGGAATCCGCCATCAATTTGATGCATCGGCACTACCTACAACAAATTATCCACACTTCCGGCAATGATCAACGGCCTATTGGATTTTCTGAGTCATGCACGTGCCGACATCCGCATATGAACAGATCAAACGGTCATGGTCGCTGCGGAAATCAGCGCCAGAGTCGCTCGAACACGTTGGTCCATAGTTCGGTGGTGAGACGCAGCGAATCAATGTCAATGCGCTCGTTGTGGCCGTGGAAACGGTTGAGGAACTCATCTAGGGGAAGCTGGTTACTCAACAGACCGGCACCATAGGCCGTAACGCCAAGCTGTCGGAAGAAGCGAGCGTCGGTGCCGCCCGTGACGAGGCTGCCCATCACCTTCGCGTCAGGGTAGGCCAGCCTGATCGAGTCGGTCAACGCATCCCAAAGCGGGGTGTCGGTAGCCGATTGCGGAGTACCGTCGGGCATGTCATAAAGCGGCTCGATTGTGGTTGAGGCCATGAGTTCGGGGCCGATGATCTCGGTCAACAATTGGTCCACATCTGCTTGCGTATCCCCGGCGAGTATGCGTATGTCGACCACTATCTCGGCCTTGCTTGCCACAATGTTGGCTTTATCACCGGCCTGCATGAGGTTGGGGCTCATAGTGATGTGTGAACACGAGTGAGTGTTTCGCGCAAGGCCCGTTGGAAGTCGAGTCAGGCCCTCGGCGATGCGGTCGGGGTCTAACAGCATGGACTCGGTATCGGGATCCAGACCCATTGCCGCTATGCGATCGGCGAACATCTCGTCGATACGCGGGACGAAGTCATACTCGGCGATTCGTGCCACGATGGCTGCCGCCTTCACGAGCGCATTGTCGGCGGCATAGGGCATGGAGCCGTGCCCTGGCGTGCCGGTCACCGTAATGTTGCGTGTTGCGCCCTGCTTTTCTCCGGTTGCTAGGAGCACATGGACACCGTCTTTGGTGTGTGAAGGTGTGCCGCCGTATTCTGTGAGCAGGTAGTCGCATTGAATGTGATCCCATTGGGTTTCGACAATGTGTTTGGCTCCGAGGATTCCGCCCGCCTCCTCGTCGGCCACGGCGAAGTACAAGATGTCGCCCGGGTAACGCCTTTGTGACTTCACGGCATCACGAAACGCCACGAACATTGATGATGTCAGGTTCAACATGTCCACGGCGCCACGTCCCCACACTTCCTTGACGCCTTCGGGAGAGGTGAGTACCTCACCGCCGAACGGATCGTTATCCCAACCTTGGGGATCAACGGGCACAACGTCGGTGTGGGCCATGAGGCATAGCGACGGAGCTTCTGCGACTGAGCCTTCGTAGCGGGCCAGCAGAGATGTCCGGCCGGGTTCAACCTCGAACAACTCATAATCAAGTCCAAGTCCCTCGATCTCGTTGCGCAACAACTCCGCGCTGCGGTGTTCGTGACCGGACTCGGGGGTTCCGTCATTTACGCAGCGGTTGCGAATCAACTCTTGCAGCAATTCCACCGTCTCACGGGTGAGCGTCTCGCCGGATGTGCTCACCGCGAGCCGATCCAACCGGAGAACTCCGTTGGTCCTCTGCTCGCAAGGATTAACAAAGGCTTGCGGTCATCGCATTTGGTTTTGATGTTGGGCACAACCCGACTGCTGAGGTTCAACAATGCCTTGCAGGTATCGCATTTGGTTTTGATGTTGGGCACAACCCGACTGCTGAGGTTCAAGCAAGCCTTGCAGGTATCGCATTCGGCAATGTCGTGGCGTATCTTCGGGTCACTGTTGATGCTCGGTGCCGAAGTGTTCACGCAGCCTCCTCAAGATTGCAGACGGAGAGGACCATCGCATGCTTGTGGGCGTTGAGGGATTCGAACCCCCGACTCCCTCCTTGTAAGGGAGGTGCTCTGACCAACTGAGCTAAACGCCCGCAGGACCAGAGGTTAGTTGGTCTGTTCGGTAACTTGATTGCCCGCTCGCGGTGGCACCGCACGCAACTGTCCGAAGACCACAAACCGAACAGCTCTCATGACCCCGACTTGGTTACTGGACCCCGACCTGGTTACTGGACCGCAACTGTCCGAAGACACAAGCCGAACAGCTCCCATGGCCCGCCATGGGAGCTGGACTTGGACTTGGTTACTGGATCTGGAGAAAGGCGTGCGAGCCAATGTATGTAGCTGGAAATAACGAAACAGTTCCCGCTGGCCCGACTTTGGTTACTGGACCTGGAGCAAGGTGTCCGAGCCAATGTATTTGGCTCCCAATGATGAAACAGTTCCCGCCAGCCCGATCTGGGTCTTCGGGCCCGATCTGGAGGCTTTCGCCCTGACGGATCCGATCAGAATGTCAGCGAAGTCAGTAGAACGTGAGCGAAATCAATCAAGGCTCAGCATGAGAGACAAGGCTCAGCATGAGAGACAAGGCTCAGCATGAGAGAACAGAGTTCAGCACAAGAGAATCGGGCTGCCCCCAGATCGGACACGCTCTCGCAACATCATGACGTCTCGGCCGATGCTGCGCTCCGCACGTTGGTCGTGATCAATGTCAATGAGCGCGTCGGATTGGAACCATCCGACTGCGTCAAGTTCGGGCGTGCAAACATCAATCGTGTCGGGGTTGATGCCGTCGGCGAGACGGGCTGGGAACACCAATTCTATTCGACGTAGTTCCGAGTCGTGAACCACCAGGGGATCGTCCGTTAGCTCGATTGTCGTACGGAGTTCTTCCCAGATCTCGCGCTGGATGGTCCGCTGAGGTTGCTCCCCGCGCTCCATGAGACCCCCCGGCAGACTCCACCCGGAGCGATACACAGGCTTTACAAGCAGTAGGCGACCGTCTTTGCGTTCGATCACCGCGAGGGTGCTAGCCGTCCAAGAAGGTGTTAGGCGCTTGATGAGTAGGTGGCGCACCGACCAAGGCAGTTTTCCGAACACCCGAAGAGCTCTTTGGTACAGCATTGAGCCGGACGCCCCCAAGCGTTCCCCAGTCACGAACCCGATCTTACTATGCCGAGGAGTTCAACGAGAAGTTGGCTCGGTGCTGCAACCGGATTGCGGCGCTCGGAGTGGCTGGTCGTCACCAGGGTGCGCCCGTAGGCATCAACTACTTCAATCTCGCATTCTTGACACACCAACATCGCACCGAGATAGTCCCAGGCACCGAGCCCGTCCGGCCCGAAGTCGATGTATCCGTCGAAGGTTCCAGCGGCCACGCCACACATTTCCAGCGAGGTTGCACCGTAGGTCCGGTATTGAGCCCAGCCCGGAGTTCCCGAAGCCGCGGGAGGAATCGCGTTGACGGCGACGATCGCCTCGCTGAGCGGCACCGCCCGGCGCGGCGACAGCCTTCGCCCGTCCAGTCGCGCACCGTCACCTCTAATCGCATCGAAGCGACGATGGTTGGGATGGTCGTGCACTACCGCGGCCAGCGGCCCGTCGCCGTCAACAGCACAGATCGATGTGGCGAACCAGGGCAGCCCACGCGAAGCATTGGTGGAACCATCTAGTGGGTCCACAACCACCACAACCCCGTCGGGATCGCCAAGCAGTCCGGATTCCTCGCTCAATACCGCAAGGCCTGAGTGCAACAGAACCGAGTTAGCGGCACGGTCGGCGACCAGGTCGCTGACATACTGACCGGCTCTGGCGCCCGAAAGGCCCCAGTCGTCGTGGACGTTCAGCGCCGCAACTACCGCGTCGACGGCTTCGTGCAGTGTCGTGAGGAGGTCAATATCATCCATACAAGGGCCTGTTGATCATCCCAGACTTCCCACAGAGCACTCCCAAAGCGAAAAACTTAGTTCGCCACAACGCAGACTGCACAAATCGTGGCAGGCTTGCACGGATGGCGTTCATTGATCTCCAAGGCTTTGTTGCTGATCTCAAGGACCATGTGGGTGAGCATGGGTTTCATGTTCACAACGAACGTCACTTCATTGAGACATACACAAACCGTCAGACATGGGAAGTTGATCTTCACCCTGATAATGCCTGCGACGGACCGCTCGAGACTCACATCGCACTTGAGGTGGACCCTCGAACGCTCATTATGTTTGAGGACGAAGTTATTCGGGTTGGTGAACACGGCCAACCCGATGCGGAGATCGTCGTTCCGGTGGCAATTTCGTTCGCCTTGCCGCCCCTGTCCTCAGGGCCCGATCTGCTCTTGCTGGCGACCGACCTCGCGGGTGTCGGTGGCACCGTTTTGCCGTTGCAGGTATCGGTCGTCGACTCTTTTGCCGCAGTAGCCGACGGCCCCGAACGGGCGGTCTCGATCATGTCGCGCGTGGAGGTGAGCCTGACTCGGATCTATCTGGGCGAGGCGGTGTTGTGTGATGTGCTCGTCAAGTGTCAGTCGGTCGCAGAGTTTCTGCTCGGCCGGGCACCGGCTTGGCTTGAAGAAGGCCAGAACTAACGGTCCTAACCCTCTTCCCTGGGACTAACGGCCCTACCCCCAGGGGTACGTACTATTGCCGGGATACTGAAGGAGCCGAATCGGACGGTCGTGGCGCTGTTGGAGGTCGTGTCGGTACCCGGCACGTACTCAGGGGCGAGTGCTGAAGTTGTCTCACCCTACGACGAACCGAACTCGTCGTAGGGGTCGGTGTAGGTGACACCGCTGGACCAGTCCTCCACACAGCGCTCGCTGATCGGCACGACGAGGTTACGGCGTAGGGAGTCACGATGAGAGATGTGGATTGATGAGGGAACCTTCGGATCAAACGAGCGGACGAAAGCATCAGATCCTTCGGCGTAGCGTTCCCAACCTTTCGAAAACATGTTTCCGGTAGGGCCCACAATGTGACGCGCTGAACGAAACGAGGTGGATCGAAGGCGATGGCGACCCTCCCTGCGAGCCGTCATCTCATCAAGCAAGTCTTTCAGCCATCCATGCAGGCGACGAAGCCTCATGATGCTCACCGTATCGCATCGTCGACTTCGGATCTGCGAACAAACTCAACAACAACTCAGTGGTCAATAACTCAGTGGTCAACGAAATCAGAGTACCGACGCAGAGAGTGCCGACACCGAGCTAATCTAGCGAGATAACTTAGACCGAGATTACTGAGAAATCAGAGTAGCGACGCAGAGAGTGCCGACACCGAGCTAATCTAGCGAGACAATTTAGACCGAGATTACTGAGACAATAATATAAAACGATGCCGGAGTCGCGGGGGCACATGTGACCAGAATCCATGCCAGCAGGTTCCCTGATGTGCACATTCCCGACGTCACGGTGACTGAGCATGTCCTCAGTCCCGCCGATGAAAAGCCCGACGCAGTGGCCATATACGACGGAGCCGAGAGTCGCTACAGCTTCGGTGAGCTGCGCGGTGCCGTTCAAAGACTCGCCGGTGGTCTTCACGAAGCAGGAATCGGGCCGGGACGGTGCGTGGCGCTGATGGCTCCGAATATGCCGGAGTACGCGGTGGTGTTTCACGGGGTCGCAACCGCCGGGGCAGCGCTCACCACCGTCAACCCCACCTACGGCGCTGAGGAGACCCGGTTCCAAATCGATGACGCTGCAGCCGACATGCTCGTAACCGTGCCGATGTTTCTTGACACCGCACGCGCAGCGATCAAAGGCAGCAATGTCACGCAACTCGTCGTAATCGGCGACAGCGGCAACAGCGGCAACAGCGACGGCGTCTGCACCTTGGCGGAGCTGTCGGGCGATCCCATCGAGCAGGTTCGCGTAGACATCGATTCAGATGTGGTGGTCTTGCCCTACTCGTCGGGCACGACCGGTCTTCCCAAGGGGGTGATGCTCACCCACCGCAACCTGGTGGCGAACATCTGCCAGATGGAACACGTCCTCTCCTATGAACAAGACGAGATTGGGCTGGCGGCGCTGCCTTTCTTTCACATATACGGCATGCAAGTGCTGATGAACGGCATGCTCGCGAACGGCGCGGCCGTGTTGACCATGGCCCGCTTTGACATGGCCCGTGCGTTGGAACTGATCCAACGCGAACAGGTCACCCGTTTCTTCGCCGTTCCGCCGATGGTGCTCGGTCTGGCTAAATCCCCGATTGTCGACGACTACGACATCTCTTCGTTGCGGCAGATCTTCTCCGGTGCGGCACCGCTGGGTGCCGAACTTCAGGTGGAGGCCGCCGACAGAGTCGGATGCGAGATCGTTCAGGGCTACGGGATGACCGAGATGAGCCCGGTCAGCCATGCCACACCGCAAGGAGTCAATCGGCCCGGCACAAGCGGAATGGCTGTCTCCAACGTCGAATGCCGCATAGTTGATTCCGAAACCGGTGCTGATCAACCGATAGGAGAGCGCGGCGAGTTATGGGTACGGGGCCCGATGGTCATGAAGGGATACCTCAACAATCCCACAGCCACCGCGGAGACCCTTGACGCCGACGGCTGGCTCCGCACCGGTGACGTAGCGATCCTCGACGACGAAGGCCACTACTCGATCGTTGACCGCATCAAGGAGTTAATAAAATACAAGGGCTTCCAGGTGCCACCTGCCGAACTCGAAGCCTTGATAATCACCCATCCCGCCGTATCCGATGTGGCAGTAGTCGGCGTGGCTGATGTTGAAGCGGGCGAACTGCCCAAAGCATTCGTGACCCTCGTGCCCGGTGCGTCGTTGACGCTGGAGGAGCTTCAGTCTTACGTTGGCGACCATCTTGTTTCCTACAAGCAGATTCGCCTGCTTGAGCAGATCGACGCGATCCCCAAAAGCGCCAGCGGCAAGATCCTGCGCCGCGAGCTCCGTAACCGCTGATGCTTGATCCGCGATGACTATGCGGGCGGTTAACGGCCGATAAGTCGATCGTATCTTACGCTGCAAGCCGGGTAGCGTCGGCTGTCATGTCCGGCATCGAGATCGTCGCTACTGATGTCTTGGCAGCGTTGGTTGCCGAGCGCGGCCAGCTTGTTACCGATGGGGGCACCGGCACGGAGTTGTTCGCCCGAGGTCTCAGCACCGGCGACGCGCCCGAACGTATGAACCTCGATCGTCCCGACGTCGTTGAGGGCCTGCACCGAAGCTATATCAATGCCGGAGCCGACATCGTCTTGACCAATACGTTCGGTGCCAACCGTCATCGGCTAGCGCTCCACGATCTTGAGCACAGTGTTATCAAGATCAACTGCTCAGCAGCGAGTCTCGCCCGCAGGGTCGCCGATCGGGCTGGGCGAAAGGTGCTGGTGGCCGGATCGATGGGTCCGGCAGGCAAACTGCTGGCACCATTGGGCGACCTCGGTCCCGACGACGCGGCGGATTCGTTTGCCGAACAGGCACGGGGACTTGCCGAAGGTGGTGCGGACGTGCTCTGGGTGGAGACGATGAGCGCCCTTGACGAGGCCGAGGCGGCGATCCTAGGGGCGCGCTCCGTGTCAGAGCTTCCCATTGTTGTCACTATGAGCTTTGACACTGCTGGCTGCACGATGATGGGAGTAACCGGCACCCATGCGGGTACACGACTCGCCGAGTTGGGTGTGGCAGGCGTCGGCGCAAACTGCGGCAACAACCTGGCAGACACCGAGGCGGCTCTGAGTCAGATACGCGCCGCGGTTTCCGGTGTCGTGGTGATTTCCAAGGCCAATGCCGGTATTCCCCGATGGCACGGCACAGAGCTCACCTATGAAGGCTCACCGGAGGTGATGGCTGCCCACGCGCAGCGGATGAGAACACAAGGCGTGACGGTCATCGGAGGTTGCTGCGGCAACACGCCCGAGCACATCGCAGCAATCCGAGCGGTGCTGGACGAAACGATCGACGTGCCCGACATCGCCCAGAATTCGGGGCACACCACAGCCAGAGAAGAGTCGGCGCAAACCGCAACGGCTGATCGGCGAGCGAATCCTCGCCGCACGGGCCGTCAACGACGTCGACCGACACGACCGTAGCTACCAACCGTTTCCACGCGGGGTGCTTTACCTACCAACCGCTTATCGCGCGGGGGCGGGGTGCTCTACCAGGTGTCGATCATCGGGCGTGCTGGGCTGGCGGATTTTGCCCGGCGGTCAATGCTCCCCAGCAGTGCAGCCAACCGGTCACGGGTCTCCGCCGGGTCGATCACATCGTCGATCTCGCCGTGCACGGCCGCGTTGAGCGCACTAGACTTGTTGTACATCTCGGCGACCAGTTGTTTCCACAATGCCGAGCGTTCGGCGGGGTCCGCGATGGCTTCGAGCTGGCGTCGGGCTCCCAGAGTGACCGCTCCCTCAATGCCCATGCCGCTGAACTCTCCGGTGGGCCACGCCACCGACAACAAGTTGGCGTGAAACGATCCTCCCACCATCGCCATAGCGCCGAGCCCCACCGCCTTGCGGAGCACTACCGCAACGGTGGGAATCGTCAGGCTCGCACCGACGACGAACATGCGTCCGAAGTGGCGCACCTGCGCGGTGCGTTCCGCTTCCGGTCCGACCATGAACCCCGGCGTGTCGCATAACGAGATCAGTGGCAGGCCGAAGGCATCGCAAAGCTGTGCAAAGCGGGCGGCCTTGTCGGCACTGTCAGCATCGATCGCTCCGCCGAGATGGCGAGGATCGTTGGCGAGCACCCCGACCGGGCGACCTTCGAGACGACCCAGCACCGTGACCACGGACCGTCCGAAGCTGGGTCTCAGCTCCATCGTGGAGTCAACGTCGCTGAGCAGCTCGATCGCCCGGCGCACGTCGTAGCTCCGCTTGCGGTTCTCAGGCACGATTGTGCGCATCTCGGTCTGCAGGTGAGTATCCCATTCGTGGAGGTCACCTTGGAAGTAGCCGAGGTATTTCTTGGCGACAGCTACTGCATGAGCCTCGTCATTCGCAACGATGTCGATCACGCCGTTGGCTGTTTGAACATTGACCGGCCCGATATCAGAGGGTGCGTGGACCCCTAGGCCTCCTCCTTCGATCATGGCGGGACCTGCCATCCCGAGGTTCGCATCGGGGGTTGCGATGATCAGGTCGCACACCGCGGCGAGAGCAGCGTTGCCGGCAAAGCAGTATCCCGACACGATTGCCACCGAGGGCACCAGGCCGCTCAATCGACTCATCCACGAAAACGACATGAGGTGCAGGCCCGCCAGCCACGGCTGGTCGGTGTCGCCTGGGCGCCCGCCTCCGCCCTCAGCAAACAACACCACCGGGCAGGCGATCCGGTCGACGATCTCGAGCAGACGGTCCTTCTTCTCATGGCCACGAAACCCTTGTGTGCCTGCCATTACCGTGTAGTCATAAGACATGACCGCGCACTTGGCATCCTCAAAGAGGTCACCGTTGATCGTCGCTAGGCCACCGATGATTCCGTCGCCGGGTGTGTTCGCCATCAGGTCGTCAACATCACGTCGACCGGTTTGCGCTGCGAACATAAACCGCCCGTACTCTTGGAATGAACCAGGATCTACCAGATCGTCGAGGTTTTCTCTGGCGCTGCGCCGACCACGGGCATGGATACCGGTGATGGCATCGGGTCGTGCATCATCGTCAAGCAGGCGACGGCGTCGCAGTAACTCGCTTAGATCGCTACGTGTCTCACGCGACGGGAACGACTTCACAGAGCTGAATCGATCGACGACTGCTCGGGCACGAATAGAAGCAATGTTGTGACCTTTCGACACGACGTCTCCGGCTTCGGCACTCACCGACTCGACCACCCCCGACGCCGGAGCGGCGACGAGATGCTCGATTTTCATCATCTCGACCACAGCAACCGTCGCTCCCTCAACGACTGTGTCGCCCACACTGACCGCCACGGCCACTACGGTGCAGTCCGTGGGTGCCACGGCGTACATGATCTCTGCTGACCCGGCCCCGGAATCGGCTGGCTGTGGTTGGTTGGGCTCGGGCATTTGCGGATCGTATGCCAGAATCACCGAGAAACTAGGAGTTGGGTGAGGTGAATCGTCGAGCCGCTATCCGTATGTCAGATGCGGAGGTAGCCACCTTCATCAGCGAACAAAAGAGCCTGCAAGTCGCAACGATCGAACGCGATGGCAGCGCCCACCTGTCCACGCTTTGGTTTGCGATGGTCGAAGGTCGCGTCGTTTTCGAGACCTACACCAAGAGCCAGAAGATCAAGAACCTCGAGCGCGATCCTCGGATCACGTTGCTGTGGGAAGACGGCCTGACCTATGAAACGCTAAGAGGAGTGATGGTCAAGGGATCCGCACGTTTGCATAGTGACCCCAAGCAAGTGCATGAGTTAGCGTTGACGGTGATGGTGCGCAACCAGCCCGAGATCCCCAAGGATCTGCTTTCGTTTGCTGCTCAGCGCATGGCCGCTAAACGAACGGCGGTAATCGTCGAACCTGTGACCACCATCAGTTGGGATCACACGAAGCTCTGATCTCGGATCGCCGAAGCTTGAAGCGACACTATTTTGGCGCGACACTATTTTGGCCTCAGCAGGCTTCGGCCAGCGCCTATCACGGCGTTGGCATATCACATTGCTGATCACAGTCTTGACGATGTTGCCTGTTCGATCATTGCCGTAATCGCGGCAAGCGAACCTGCCGGTGGCCAAGGCTCGGCTCTGCCAGCAGCCACAAGGGCCAGCCGCCGGATCTGTTCGACGAATCCGAGGGCTTCGATCGGGTGGGATCGGCCCGACGATTCAACGAGGCTGCCGTTTATCTCCAACTCGGGTGTGGGATACAGCCCGAGTCGAACCACCGACCGCTCGTCCGCTACTTCCAAATCTGTAGCCAAACCTGTATTGGTCCAGACGCACTCAATGGTGATCACTGTGTCGTTGTCGAGCGTGATCAGGAGCCGTTGATACCGATCGGGTCGGGCCCCGATGTCGCTGTCAGGAATTTCATTCTGAGCCAGATCATCAACGCGGGCACCGGTAGCGACTCGCCCGGAGATCGCCAGTGCTGCCGTTGCGAGTCGAGCTCCGGGATCCAGTGCTGGCCCAACATGGTTGGTGTTGGTGGTCCAGGAAGGTCGCCGGTGGCGTGAGCGGATCTCGATGTGGTGGGGTTGCATAGCAGCGATTCGGCGACGCGCCTGCTTAACAATTGGTGCGTGCAAGAGATTGGCTGCTCCCACCATGGCGTTGGTTAGCAGAGCGTTGGGGAGAGCCGACGGGACCGGCGATTCGACGAGCGTGGCGCGTACCTGGCCGTCCAGCGCACGTAACACATCGCAGGTCGCGCCGGGATGAGCGGCGATCACGACGGCATCGGCGCACTGGGCCATCTCCGCAAGGCTTACTCTTGGCACCCCAGCTGCGACCGCGAGCGCCTCCCCGGTACCGGGGCGACCGCCCACCCCGATCAGTTTGGTTGTTTGACAAGCAAGGATCGCCTCAGCGTGCAAGGTGGCCGCCGAGCCGCCTCCCAGCACACCTATTCGGATCATCAATGCATGGTGTCATACAACACGACTGTTGCTGTCCTCAAGTCGGCCCTTGCGTGGGTAGTTCAGGTGTTTCTTGGTTCCAGCACAGCGGCGCTGCGACCTCGCGGGGCTGTAGTGCATACCCGTGTGGTGGGTTTGCGTGACGTCGGGTTGTGAGCTAATGCCGACCTCTTGGGGTTGTGCATACCCGTGTGGTGGGTTTGCGTGACGTCGGGTTGTGAGCTAGCGCCGACCTCTTGGGGTTGTGCATACCCGTGTGGTGGGTTTGCGTGACGTCGGGTTGTGAGCTAGCGCCGACCTCTTGGGGTTGTACCCACCCGTGTGGTGGGTTTGCGTGACGTCGGGTTGCGAGCTAATGCCGACCTCTTGGGGTTGTGCATACCCGTGTGGTGGGTTTGCGTGACGTCGGGTTGTGAGCTAATGCCGACCTCTTGGGGTTGTACCCACCCGTGTGGTGGGTTCACGTGACGTCGGGTTGCGAGCTAATGCCGACCTCGCGGGGTAGTACCCGCCGTGTGGTGGGTTCGCGTTACAGAGGTTCGCTGCATCTGATCACCCAGGCCCGGGGTAGTACCCGCCGTGTGGTGGGTTCGCGTTACGGTTGCGGGTGTGCGAGTTCGAGGTGCGAGACGTTCATGAGTCACGACGACCTTCTCGAGGTTCAACGGCTCGATACCGAATTGGATCGCCTCGGGTTTCGCCGAAACAAGCTCGAACAAAGGCAACGCTTGGCGGTGGAGGTGTCTGCGCAGTCCAAGGTGCAAGCCGAGATCGACGTTCTGGCAGCCGCACGACTCAAGGTGGCCCTGAAAGGGCGGCGGCTTGAAGACGATGCCGCCACCGTTTCAAGCCGGGCCGACGCGGATGAGGCCCGCCTGTACTCCGGTGAGATCCGCGGCATAAAAGAGCTTCAGGCATTGCAGCGGGAGATCGATGGTTTGCGTGACCGTCAGAAGTCTCTGGAGGACAAAGCCCTCGACGCCTTCGAGCAAGACGAGGAACTCGCCGGGCGCATCGTCGAGCTGGAGACCATCCGGTCTTTACACGATTCGCGCATAACAGATCTGCAACTTGAGATCAAAGCCTCCGAATCCGAGATTGACGCTGAGATGCAGCAATGCCGGGCAGCCCGAAGCGACGCGGTCGGGCGCATCAACGCAGACCTGATGGTCCGTTACGAACAACTACGACCGAGGTTCGAGCCTGGAACGGTTGTGTCATTTGATGGGTCGAGATGTGTCGGCTGCCCATCAATTATGCCAGCGGTGGAAGTGGACCGGATCAAACACGAGACTTCCGGCAGCGTGCACGAGTGCGGGGAGTGTGGACGAATGGTGTTGCGCTGATTCGTGTTTTTCTGGTTCGTTGCATTCGCTGTCTGCGCAGTGCTGTTCGTGTTCGACAGTCCGGCTGTGGACTACCGGTTCGTGGCAGCCGGTAGTGTTGCGCCGTTGCTGGAAGTGGCGGCCTCCCGGCCTCTGATCCTGCATACGCTGCTGGGATCGGTGCTCATTCTCGTAACCGTCATGGTTGTGACCATCGGGCGTCGCCTGCTGCGCCGCAAACTGCTAGGCCTGCCTATCGGCACGCTGCTGTTCACAATGGCCGCAGGACTGTGGACGCGGGCAGATCTGTTTTGGTGGCCGTTTCTGGGCAGGAATGCGATAGCCAGCGGGCCTTTTCCCGAATTCGATCGACCATTGGGTTTGTTGTTGTTGATGGAGTCGATCGGGATCGGTACCTTGCTATGGCTCGGATATCGTCTTGATCTCGCAGACCTGGATAATCGAAACCGCCTGATTGCTACCGGACGCCTTCCCAAAGCCGGGTTGCGGTGATCTGGTGTTGATCCTCGCCAGGCACGGTCGCACCAAGGCCAATGCTGCAGGACAGCTACTCGGACGCCGCGACGAACAATTGGATGAGCATGGTCGGGCGCAGGCCTCGGCCATAGCAGATGCACTGCCGCAGGGGGTACGTGTGATCTCGAGCCCGCTGGCCCGTTGCCGCAAGACTGCGTCAGCAATTCGAACCGATCACGAAATCGACGAAAGGATCATCGAGTTGGACTACGGCGAACTCGAAGGCGAGTTGCTCGGCAACGTGGCAGCCAAGACCTGGGCGCGGTGGCGCGAGGACGTTAACTGGGCACCGTCTCGAGGGGAAAGTCACGCTCGGATGGCTAAGCGGGTTTGGTCGTTGCTTGATGAGATCTCGCCGGACGCGGCCGATACCGACATCGTATTGGTAACCCACGTGTCGCCCATCAAGGCGTCGATCGCCTGGGCTCTCGGTGTTGGTATCGAGGTGAGCTGGCGTTGCTTCGTTGCTCAGGCCTCGATCCACCGCATCAATACAGCTGGGATCGCCCCGAGCCTGCGATCAATGAACGAAACCGCTCACCTGGGGAAGTGCGATGATCTGGTCCATCTCAGGTAACTTGACGGGGAGTCGGCCTGTAAGCGGGATTCTGTCCGGGCCGAACGGCGTACCGTCTGGCCTTGGATGACCATCCATCTGTGCGATCTACCCGGGAGTGTCTGCGGGCGGACCACCCTCTCCCTGCTCGATCTTGCTCCAAGTGGGGTTTACCGAGCCGTCCCGGTCACCCGAGACGCTGGTGCGCTCTTACCGCACCGTTTCACCCTTACCGGCCCGCAGGCTGGCGGTCTTTTCTCTGTGGCACTTTCCTGCGAGTCACCTCGACTGGCGTGAACCAGCACCCTGTCCTACGGAGTCCCGACTTTCCTCAGCCCGCCGAGGCGAACTGCGGCCATCCGGTCGACTCCCCGTCAGCTGCCATTGTGCCACCGGATCGCAGGGTTGCCGCAGGCCCGATTCAAGTCGCCGGGCGCGGCCCTTCTTATGAGCCCCGGTTGAACCAATCACCACACGGTGCGAGCCGACGTCATGGGTTCGCACGTTTCGGTCCGCTCAGTACCCACGCGTATTCACCCAGGCGTAGTATCGCGGGATGCAACACCCACACAATGCCAGCACCTTTGCTGGCATTGAGACTGCTTTCGCCTGGTCTGTGTCAACCGCCGCACTCGCGCGTGCCCTCGCCGATCACGCGGACGTGGAGGGTTGTCCTGGCGTGGCCATCGAGCTTCGTGGCTTGGCCGAACGTGAAACAGGGCTCGCCAACGGTCTGGTGAACTTCATGGTGGAAGCACCCGGCAAGCTTGCCGACTCGGCCTCAGTGGTGGTCCATTTCGTTTCCGATGTTCTTCCCGAATCCGCGAAGATGTTCGCGGGGTTGGCGAACAAGGCCCGTGACGAAGGTCAAGACGAAGTAGCGGACTGGATGAACCGGTTGGCAGCAGCGCAACACGACCATCGTCAAGCCCTCCTGGCCTTGCCGATGCCATCCACGAACACCGGCGATGCCCCCGCCGATAGATCCCGTGACAGTTCGGATGCGTCGGATCCTCAGAGCAGCAAAGATAACCTTGATGAGATCGGTTGTGTTGATGAGATGGATCGTGATGAAGTAGCCGGTGGTTCCTGCCCAGCACATAGCTCAAGTTGATGGGACCGATGACCGGATTGGATGAAGCCGGGGGATGGCCCGCGATTATCGGGACCTTAACCGCAGGCAGCGACTTCACCGCCGAACGCTGTCGCTTGGTGCTCGGATCCATCCTGACGGGTGAGGCCACCGATGCACAGGTCGCCGCGTTCATCGTCGGTCTCGCCATGAAAGGAGAGACCGTGCAGGAGCTTGCCGGTCTGCGTGCCGCCATGCTTGACGCTGCAGCGCCGCTTGAGCTACCCCCGCAAACGATTGATATTGTCGGGGTTGGTGGTGCACCGAGTCGTCGGGTTCATGCCCTGAACGTGTCGACCATGGCTGCGTTCGTAGCAGCCGGTGCCGGTGCGGTGGTCTGCAAGCACGGCAATCGGCGAGCGTCGTCAACCTCGGGTAGTATTGATCTGCTTGAGGCGCTCGGAGTGGTCGTCGAGGTCGACTCGCCGACCCTGTCACGACAGGTGTCCGAACTCGGTATAGGTTTCGCGTTCGCTCGGACGTTTCACCCGGCTATGCGTCACGTCGCTTCGGTGCGAACTGAGTTGGGCATCCCCACTGTGTTCAACGTCCTCGGGCCGCTGTCACACCCGGGCCGACTCACCCGCTCAGTCGTAGGCGCCGCCGATTGGTCATTGGCACAGCGAATGGCCGACGTGTTGCGCTTCACTGGATCCGAGCGGGCCTTTGTGGTCACAGGCCACGGCAGCCTGGACGAGTTAAGTACCACCGGTGTTTCGCGCATCGTCATGGTACAACACGACAACACTTCGGAAATGCAAGTCGATCCAACCATGCTGGGCCTGCGCAGGGTTAGCCCAGCCGAGCTGGCAGGCGGGGACAGGCAAGCCAATGCAATCATTGCGCGTCGTGTGCTCTCAGGGGAGACCATCGCGGCACGTGACATTGTCGCGCTGAATGCTGCCGCAGGATTATGGGTGGCGGGACTCGTCGACGATCTCGCTGGCGGGCTCGATGCTGCCTTCGCTGCCATCGACGACGGCCGCGCGCAGGCAAAACTCGACTCACTCGTCGCCTTCGGCTGAGCCTTGCCGATCCAGTTCGAACCGCTTCGCCTCGTCGGTCTGAAGGCTGGGCTTACAGCCGTCGGGGTTAGCACCGCGGAACCGTTTGGCGAAGTTCGAGTCGAACTCGAACGCCGCCGAACCAAGGGTCTCGATGCGGGCATGCAGTTCACATATCGCAACCCCGCCCGTTCGACGGACCCGTCGCGTACTTTAGCTGCGGTTCGTCGGCTGGTTGTCGGTGCCTACGACTTCCATCGGCGGAAAGAATACCGACCCGACGGCATAGTTGCAGGGGGTCGGGTGGCGTCGTATGCATCACAAGATCACTATTCGGCGCTGCGAGGAGCCCTTGAAGTCATCGCCGATCGTCTCCGTTCAGACGGACATCGGGCCATCGTCCTTGCAGACCAGAACAATCTCGTCGACCGGGCCGCGGCGCATCGTGCGGGGCTCGGGTGGTGGGGCAAGAGCAGCAACATCTTGGTTCCCGGGGCGGGGAGCAAGGTCTTGTTGGGATCCGTGCTAACCGACGCTGAGATAGAACTCCCAGCGGTGCGCACCACGGTGCCCGATGCCTGCGGTTCTTGCACCGCCTGCCTTTCGGGTTGTCCTACCGGTGCCATCACCGCTGCAGGTGTTGTTGACGCGAACCGCTGCCTTGCCTGGCTGTTACAAGCCGATGGCCCGTTTCCGGTTGAGTACCGAACGGTGCTGGGTGATCGCATCTACGGTTGTGACGACTGCCAAGACGTATGTCCACCCAATCGGATCCGTGGCCGACGCGATCCGAAGCCGCAACCTGAGGCCACCGTTGCCAAGCGAAACGAACCCGATCAACCGGACTCTGAGCAGCATCTGCAGCACCCAGCAAGCGTCAACGCGGATGAAACCTGCGAAACCTGGGTGGACTTAATCGCCATGCTCGACCTGGACGACGACACGCTAATGGCCCGCTATGGCCGGTGGTATGTCGCTCGGCGTGATCCCGTCTATCTGCGGCGCAACGCCTTGGTTGTGCTCGGCAACGTCGCCAGAGCCGATCACTCCGAGGTGCACCGGGTGCTGCGAGACGCTCTTGGTCACCATGACCCAATCGTCAGATCACACGCAGTATGGGCCGCCCGGCGTCTAGGCCTGGACCGACTCACCGAATCGCTTATCGGCGACACCGACCCGTTGGTGAGACGCGAACTCGCCCGCAGTGTCGGACCGTGACCCGGCATCTGCTTGTCACCAACGACTATCCGCCGAAAGTGGGCGGCATCCAGAACTACCTCTGGGAGCTGTGGCGGCGGCTTCCAAGCGACGACGTCGTCATTCACACCACTCCATACGCCCAATCCCGGGAGTTTGACGCACAACAGACTCATCAGGTGATTCGCAGTCGCGAGTTCTGGTTGGTGCCGCACCCGCTACTGGTGCGGCGGACAAACCGACTGGCAGCTGAACACGATGCCGAGGTGGTCCTGATCGACCCGGCCCTGCCCGCCGGATTGATCGGCCCCCATCTGCAGCGACCCTATGGTGTGGTGCTTCACGGTGCCGAGGTGGCGATACCCGCACGTGTGGCGGGACTACGTCTACTTTTACAGCGTGTGCTCAGCGGTGCCTCGGGCGTGATAGCAGCAGGCAACTATCCCGCCTCAGAGGCGCAGCGCAGGATGCAACAAGAGTTGCCCACCACCGTCATTGCCCCCGGGGTGGACATCAATCGTTTCGTTCCACAGACACAAAACGCGCGCCGCGAAACGCGTCTGCGGCTCGGATTGCGGGTTGACGCGCCGCTGGTCTTGTCCGTTTCGCGCCTCATTCCACGCAAGGGAATGGACACTTTGATTCGAGCCTCGGTGATGCTTCGTCGAAGCCACGGTGATGTGGTTGTGGCGATTGCGGGCACGGGTCGAGACGAACGCCGGCTGACGCGTTTGATTCGCGAACTCGACGCACCAGTTCAGTTACTGGGCCGCGTCGCCGACGATGATCTGCCGGCTCTGTACGGATGCGCCGACGTGTTCTCCATGCTGTGCCGTAACCGTTGGCGCGGACTCGAACAGGAGGGCTTCGGTATCGTGTTCGTTGAGGCCGCCGCAGCTGGGGTTCCAGCGGTGGCTGGACGAAGCGGTGGTGCCGACGAGGCAGTTTCAGATGGCCAGACCGGGATCGTCGTTGAAGATCCCCGCGATGTTGCTTCGGTGGCCAACGCCATATCGGATCTGCTTTCCGACGACGCCGCCCGCAAGGCGATGGGGCGTCAAGCCAGACAACGCGCCGAAGCGGAGTACGACTACGACGTGCTTGCTGTTCGGCTCAGCAAAGCTATTGACAAGATGGTCCCGTTGTGAAGCCGTTACCTGAACCCGGCACCCGAATCATTCGCTGGAGTAGGCTCGGCACAGCGGTATTCGCGTTAACCGCAATTGCTGGGACCGTGGATCCTGACACCTTGGGGTGGATCGCGATGGCGATCGCGCTGACACTGTTCGTCATCGGTGTGATCACGATGCTGATCGCCTTCGCTTATGCGGTCGGCCGTAGCCGAACCGATGTGATCGGCGTCGCCGGACTGTTCTTCGGCTCCGGTAGCGCTCCGGGTGATGTGCGGCGTCACCTTCTGGGTTCGCTGATCGTTCAGGTGTTGGTAGGCATCGCTACTGCCGGGATCCGTATGTTCACGATTCTCGCATTCGGAACCCTCGTCCCGGTTTTCGGTTTGGGTCTCACTGGGCTGTGGTGTGCACGCCATGGAACCTTCCGATCCCGACACTGCGAAGAATCCGACGTTGACACTGGTAAATTCGGTGCCTCGGCGCCCGCGCAACCGCTCGAGAACCCCCACATCGGTAGAGAATCGAGTTGAAAATGGTCGACCAGGCCTCGGAGCGAACCATTATCGCCGCCCCACCCAAGGCGTGCTACGCGGTCGCCGTGGATTTCGCCCGGTACCCCGAGTGGGCATCGGACATCAAGTCGGCTCGGGTGCTGTCCAGAGATGATGAGGGTCGGGCGGTTGACGTTGAGTACCGGGCTGCGGCGATGGGCCGATCGACCACCTACACCCTGCGCTACTTCTATGGCTCCAACCCGCGCCGGCTGGCCTGGCGGCTCAGATCAGGCGACATAACCCGTCGCCTTGACGGCGAGTACGAATTCCTGCCGGTCGTTGATGAGCCCGGACTATCCGAAGTCGTCTATCACCTCGCGGTTGATCTCTCGGTGCCATTGCCCGGGTTCGTGAAGCGTCGTGCCGAGGCCCGCATTGTTCGCACCGCCCTGGAGGACTTCACCCGTCGCGTTGAGCGGTCAATGCCCTGACCGCCCGAGTTCGATTCGGTTCAGTTCGTATCCCAGTTTCTGCAGCGCTCAACTCCACGGTGCCAGGTTGCGTAGGCGTCATCCACGAGCGCTTGGTTGGCGGCGGGATCGAACCTCCCCGCCGGGCGCCAATTCGATGCCACCTCGGCTGCGGTGCTCCAGACTCCCTCGGCGAGACCGGCGAGATAGGCGGCGCCTACCGCGGTGGTCTCGGCCACTGCTGATCGGATCACCGGTACACCAAGCTGATCGGCCTGAATTCGAAGCAGCAGGTCCATCACCGATGCGCCTCCATCCACGCGTAGTTCGGTGATTGGCGTTCCGCTTGCGGAAACCATGGCATCCACCACGTCACGGGTAGCGAAGGCCATCGATTCGATCGTGGCACGGGCCATTTCAGCCCTACCGGTGCCGCGGGTTATGCCCAGAATTGTGCCACGAGCCCGAGGATCCCAATACGGGCTGCCGAGCCCGGTAAGAGCAGGTACGAATACCACTCCGCCACTGTCGGTGACGGTTTCCGCCAGCGGGCCAATCTCGGCGGCATCGGAGATCATGCCGAGACCGTCACGGAGCCATCCGATGGCGGCACCGGTGATGAAGATGGCGCCTTCGTAGGCGTAAGTCGTCTCGATCCCAGTGGGGCCTTGCAGGTCCCAGGCCACGGTGGTGAGCAGTCCCTCCTTGGGTTCTGGGCATTTGGTACCAACGTTCATAAGCACGAAGGATCCCGTGCCGTAGGTGTTCTTGGCTTGTCCGGGCTCGAAGCAGGCCTGGCCAAACAGCGCCGCTTGCTGGTCTCCAGCTACACCACTGACAGGTATCGCCGAACCCGTAGGTATATCGGCGGTGGTCACACCGAAGCGTCCTGAGGACGGCCTCACTTCGGGCAGAATACTGATCGGTACGCCGAACAGGTCACACATCTCGTCACTCCATCGGCCGCGCCCGATGTCATAGAGCAGGGTCCGGGAGGCGTTGGTGGCGTCGGTTACGTGGATACCTCCACAAAGGTTCCAGATCAGCCAGGAGTCGATGGTGCCGAACGCAAGATGGTCGTTGGCCTCAATACCGCCTGTGTGCAGCAGCCACTCAAGTTTGGTCGCCGAGAAGTACGGATCAAGCACCAGCCCTGTCGTGGAGCGAACCGAGCCCTCATGTCCAGCCTCGCGGAGTTCCTCGCAGCGGCGGGCGGTGCGTCGATCCTGCCATACAATCGCACGGTGTACCGGCTTGCCGGTGCGCTTGTCCCAGACGACAACAGTTTCGCGCTGGTTGGTGATTCCGATTGCAGCGACGGGGGATTCGATCGTTGCCATGAGTTCCGCCAGGGTGGCGACCACGGTGTCGAAGATCTCGCTGGCATCGTGTTCGACCCAACCAGGACGCCCGAAGTGCTGCGTGAACTCCCGGTAGGCGTAGCAGAGCGGTTTACCCATATCGTCGACTGCCAAGGAACGAACCCCGGTTGTGCCAGCATCAATGGCGATCACGACAGCCACGAAGCGAAGAATATCGGGTAGCGCCACCACGGACCTTGGTGGCGGTAATTCGCGGTCGGGTTGGTCGCGCGCATTGAGGTTGGTTCGCTAGGGTCAGTGATGATTCGCGCTGTTGGCGTGAGAGGAGATGAGATGCGCGTCGGCGTGCTCACGGGCGGCGGCGACTGCCCCGGACTCAATGCCGTCATCCGGGGCGTGGTCCGTAAGGCCGAACGCGGGTTCGGTGCCGAGGTGGTCGGCTTTTTGGACGGCTGGAGGGGACTGCTTGAGGATCGCTGTGTGCCACTCACCGTCGAAGCGTGTCGCGGCATCCTTCCCCGTGGCGGAACGATCCTGGGAACGAGCCGTATCCAGCCGTTCATGTTCGCAGATGGGATGCAGCGCCTGCATGACACCATGTCATCGCATCGTGTTGATGCACTTATCGTCATCGGTGGCGAAGGCACACTGTCGGCCGCCAATCAGGTATCGATGCAGGGCGTGGCGCTGGTTGGGGTGCCCAAAACCATCGACAATGACATAGGTGTCACCGAGCGGACTTTCGGATTCGACACAGCCGTACAGATCGCAACCGATGCTATTGATCGACTCCATACCACAGCGGAAAGCCACGATCGCGTGATGGTGGTTGAGGTTATGGGACGTCACGTTGGCCACATTGCAACCTGGGCAGGGATTGCTGGTGGCGCAACGTTCACCCTGGTACCCGAGGAACCGTTCGATATTGGCGAAGTGTGTGAGGCGCTTGAACGTCGTCACGGACGAGGTCGCTTTGCGTCAATCGTGGTGGTGGCCGAAGGAGCGCTACCCCGCGAGGGCACGCTCAACATTGCCGAACCATCTGTTGATGAGTATGGCCACAAACGGTTGGGAGGTATCGGAAACGTCGTAGCCGCCGAGATTGAGAGACGCACCGGGTTTGAGACGAGGGTGACGGTGCTCGGCCATGTGCAGCGAGGCGGCACGCCTACGTCGTTGGATCGGGTCCTGTCCACTTGGTATGGTGTGGCCGCAATGGAAGCGGTTGCGGATGGCGACTTCGCGAAGATGGTAGCTTTTCGATGTGGTGAGGTGGTACGTGTACCGTTGGCGGAAGCCACAGCCGCATTGAAGTACGCTGTCCCGGATCTGCTGCGGGTCGCACGTACCTTTTTTGCCTGATCCGAATAGAACCCTGGCGTTCGCTATCGTCATTTTTTCAACCGTCAGGCTGTACACCACACAGGTTTAGGCTGATCGCATTGATCGATCATCACGAATCCCAAAGGCGCTGATCACTGTTGTAATCGCTTCAATCTCGGTCGAATCAAATCTGATGCTTTGTGGGTGTTGGTGTTGCGGTTCAGTTCGTGCTTGTTGAGGAATTGTCGTCTGATCTTGTTGTGACCACAGGGTAGGAAGGGGTGGGAGATACGGTGGTCGTTGTGGTCACCAGAGCTCTGATTACGGTGTCGGGGTCATAAAGCGGGTAGTCCGCGGTTGTAATGACACGGTCCGTGTCACCTTCTTGGCCTTGTGTAGGCAGGATCACCCGCTTGCCGTCATATAGCAAGCGCACAGCGTTGATGTTGTCGAAGCTTGTTGCTGTATAGACAAGCTGGGCCACGGCATCGCGTAACGCATCGTTATCCAAAGCGATGACCTTTCCGTCTACGTCGGTGGAAACGATGTCAATCACGGCGATACCGCCGTCGGTCACCTCAGCTCGTCTCAGTTCCAACGAAGCAAGGGCGTTTTGGTATTCCACTTCGGCTTCTTCTGGGGTCAGCAGGTCATTGACGAACATTATCGAGAGTCGGTCGAACAGGTTGGCGGAAGGTCTAATCGCACGCTGTGCGGGTACCACCACGGTGCGTTCGCCCAAAGGGGCGATCACGTAGATCGTCATCGGCATAGTGATGGCGGATTCGATCAACAGGGTCGTGGTGCTGGTCACGTCGGTGCGCAACTGATCGGGCAGATCGTCGGGCTTGATCAGAGTTGCGGAACTGTCCGATGGTACGACGCAGCCGACCACAAGCATTGCAGGCAGCATCAACATGACGGCTCTTTTGATGTGTGATGCTCTCATGTGCGCTACGTCTCTTGTTTGTGCTCCGCAGATTCAACGTTGTCTGTATCAAGGTTTAGCCGAGGAACACGTAGAGCCAGTTTCACCACGAACCGGGCGCCCGACTGTCCGTCGAGTCGGTCCTCAACCTTTACGTGCCCGCCGTGTAGTCCTACATGCTCAGCCACAAGCGACAGTCCCAGACCCGTGCCTGTGCCATGGCCGCGGTGCCGACCAGCAGAACCGCGCGAGAACCGATCAAAGATGATCTCACGCTCGTCTGGTGGAACACCCGGGCCATGGTCCTCGACCGCCAAACTTGCCCATTTGTCCTGTTCGGCCAACTCCACCCGCAGGTCATGGCCGTACTTGGTGGCGTTGTCCAACAGGTTGGTAACCACCTGCTTCAGGCGGCGCTTATCACCGGTGATCGGCAGCACCGAAAGGTTACCGACGTCGAGGTTGGCGGAGAAAGGGCTGTGGGCTATGCACTGGCGCACGAATTCGACGAGATCGAGTCGCTCTGCATGAAGTGAAGCCGTCCCGACGTCGTACCGGTTGATCTCCAACAGGTCCTCAATGAGATGGGTGAAGCGGATGGCGTCGTCGGTGAGCAGATCCAGAGCCGTTCGGCTGCGAGCACTCAACTCTTCGCAATTATTTTGAAGTACTTCGATCGAAGCGTTGAGGGTCATTAGCGGCGAGCGAAGCTCATGACTGACTGCTGATGCGAAACGGGCGTCGCGTTCGATGCGATCTTCGAGGGTACGTGCCATGCGGTTAAACGATGCAGTTAGCGACGCCAGATCAGCATCAGCGGGAGGGTCCAGACGGGTGTCGAGCTCACCGGCGGCAAGTGACTCGGCGGCACCCCGAACCTCGGCCAACGGCGTCAGCACACGACGCGAAGCCCACGCGCCGGTAGCCGCAGCCAGCAGCGTGGTGGCCACAGCCACACCTGTGACGATTATTCCGAGGATACGCAGCGCTTGTTCTACGTCGTCCGCGAGTGCCGCCTCGTAGTAGGCAGCTTCAACACCGGGAATCGGGATGCCCATAATGAAGGCTGGCTTGTCGTTGAGACTGGTGGTGATGCGGGCGGCGGAACCTTCGGCGACGTAGTCAACCAGAGCCGCAGGAATGTTGTCCTCGTTGAAGACGAGAGTTTGTTCGGAGGTCCATCGGTCCTGGAAGTTCAACAGTGGGAACGAACGCTCCGTGACCGTGAGCGTGTCGAAGATCAGATCAATGTCCTCGGGGTCGGTCTCGTTATCGAGACGGTCGTTCAACTGGATGGCGTTGCGTACCAGCACCGCGAACGCCCTTTGTCGACGATCTTCGATGAGATTGCGGCGCGCGAATGTGAGGGTTGAGGTGGCCATCAGTATTGACAGAAGCAGTCCGCCTGTAGCGAACAGAAAAGTAATGCGGGCCTGAAGCCCTAGGCGGCGCCAGACCGACGGCATCTTGGCTAGGCCTGGAGCTTGTAACCCAGGCCTCGGACAGTAACTATGTGCCGCGGACTGGCAGGGTCGGGCTCAATCTTGGTACGAAGCCGCCTGATGTGAACATCGACGATGCGATTGTCGCCGAAGTATCCATAGTCCCACACCCGTCCGAGCAGTGTCTCGCGGCTCAGGACACGACCCGGCTGAACCGCGAACTCCACGAGCAGTCGGAACTCGGTCTTGGTGACGTGGACTTCACGCCCGGCGACGCGCACCACCCCTTGATCCGGAAGAATTTCGAGGTCACCGAATATCATCTGCACCGATCCCGGAGGGGTTGTTCTGGTGCGGCGGAGCAGCGCTCGTATACGAGCGCTCAGCTCCTTGGTGGCGAAGGGCTTGGTGAGGTAGTCATCGGCTCCGGCTTCGAGGCCTGCCACCACGTCATGGGTGTCTGCGCGCGCGGTGACCATCACGATCGGCACGTCGCTCATCTGACGGATGGATCGACACACCTCAAACCCGTCAACACCGGGCAACATGATGTCGATCAGCACGACGTCGGCGGCGGAGCGGCTGAATGAGCGAAGCGCTTCCTCGCCGGTGTCGACTCCCTCGACCGTCCAGCCCTCGTCCTCAAGCGCAAACTCGACCACCGTACGGATCCTCTCGTCGTCTTCGACCGTCAGAATTCGGGTACCCATACAGCAATGATGATCGCGAATTTGTCGAAGGGGTGCACGGCGTCGCCGGTTTAGCCGGTTCCGTTGGTGGTTGAGCCGCCGTTGGGCTCGGCTTGCGGATCGGTTACAGACCTCCGCTTGGGTGATGGCGAATAGTGGGTATCGGTGTCGGTCCGGTAAGAACCTGGAGCGTTCCACTCGGCCATGGCTCGCAAGGTCAATACGACGATGATGGCCACCCCAACAGCGGCGGCCGTGGCAGCGACCACACCTATCATCCCGGCGGCGACGGTGCATCCGTCGTCACACTGAAGATCCGTCACCGCGTAGCCGATCAGGCCGCCACACAAACCCGCAACCAGTACTGCCGCTAAGGCGAGCACTCGTGCAGACACCGACGGGGATGCGGTGCTGTAGGGCGAACGAGTGGATTCGGGCTTCAACGTAAGCGGACGTGTAGTGACGTTGTGGCGTGGCCACCGGGGATTTGATGCATCCTCATTGAGCTTACGTGGCGTGGACGATTCGTGACGAGGTTCCTAGAATTGGTGGTATTGACGTCCTCGTCGTATTGCCCACATATAACGAGGCAGCGAACATCTTTGAGGTGATTCGTCGCCTTCACCGTGCCTGCCCCGACGCACAGGTCTTGGTGATTGACGATTCGAGTCCCGACGGCACAGCTGAGGTGGCCGGGGGTATTGCAGCCGAGATTGACCAAGTCGAATTGCTGCTGAGGCCGACCAAGTCCGGTCTGGGATCGGCATACCGGGAAGGTTTCCGGCGTGGACTTGCCGATGGATACGACGCGGTCGTTGAGATGGACTCTGATCTTTCGCACTCACCTGAGGCGCTGCCAACTTTGCTGGCCGAGTTGGATAGTCCGAACTCTCAGAGCGCCGATTTGGTTATCGGTAGCCGTTATGTTCCGGGCGGTTCGATCCCTGCATGGTCTCGACATCGTCGATTCTTGTCGCGCTGGGCGAATCGCTACACGGCGCTGATGCTCGGCAACCGAATAGGTGATTCCACCTCGGGTTTTCGGGTCTACCGGTCAACTGTGTTGGCGGCGATTGACCTCAACGCGGTCCGTACCTCCGGGTACGCGTTTCAAATCGAGATGGTTCGGCGTGTGTTGGCGGCGGGCGGCACGGTTGTTGAAGTACCGATCACCTTTGGTGAGCGTGCATCGGGCGATTCGAAGATGTCCGGTCCGATCGTGCTGGAAGCCATGGCCTGGGTGACATTGTGGGGGTTGCGGGACAGGCTGCTGAAGTTGTTTCGTCGTTGACACCGGTTCGGTTCAGGCTCAACGTTGTTGTGTTTTGGGTTGTTGTGTTTTGGCATGCTGAGCGGATGCGCCGATACAAGGTTGCGGGCGGTTTGCTCACGAATCATCACGGCTTGTTGCTGGTCGCCAACCGGCGGCGTAACGGCAGGATCGATTGGTCCACTCCTGGTGGAGTTGTTGACGACGGGGAAACGGCTTTGGAGGCGCTGGAGCGCGAGATCACCGAGGAGACGGGTTTAACGGTGACGTCGTGGCACCAGCTTTGCTGGACCGTTGCTGTCGATTTCGTCGACCTCGCCATGGAGTTGTATGTAGAGGTGTATCGCGCCGGGCAATTTTCAGGGGATCTGACCGTGGACGACCCCGACGGCATCGTCACGGCTGCGGAGTTCTTGGATCACCGCAGCGCACGCGAGCGGCTTGACAGCGCGCCTCGTTGGGTATCGGACCCGCTGAAGGAATGGCTGGACGGTCCCTGGACCGATAAACGGAGTTTCGGTTTCTCCGCTCATGGCACGAACCCGTACATGCTGCGGGCCGAACGCCTCGAACAGTGAGATCGATGCCTGCCTCCGGCAGACCCCCGGATGGAACAGTCGGCTTTATCCACGTCGACATGGACGCCTTCTTCGCGTCGGTGGAGATACTGCGACACCCCGAGTTGCGCAACCAGCCCGTCGTGGTGGGCGGCACCGGCAACCGTGGTGTGGTCGCAGCGGCCGACTACCACGCCCGGGCATACGGGATTCGTTCGGCGATGGCCACGATCCAGGCCCGCAGACTTTGCAAGCACGCTGTGTTTCTGCCCGGAGATCATGCCCACTACATCGAGGTCAGCAAGCGAATCATGTTGCTGCTGGACGATTTCACCCCGCTGATCGAGCCGCTGTCGCTTGACGAGGCGTTTCTCGATGTGAGAGGCGTTCTACATGGCCAAAGAGATGCCGTCGACATAGCCAGGGAAGTTCGTCGTCGAGTGTTCTGTGAGGAAGGGCTCACATGCTCGGTAGGTGTTGCTGCCAACAAGTTTCTGGCCAAGCTGGCAACACAGCGGGCCAAGCCCGCGCCGAGTCTGGATGGGCCTGTGTACCAATCCGGAGTTCACGTGATCGAAGCAGGCAGAGAAACCGAGTTCTTGCATCCCCTGCCGGTTCGGGCCCTTTGGGGAGTCGGACCTGCAACCGAGGCCCGTTTGGCTCAGATGGGAATCGAGACCATCGGAGACATCGCGGCGCAGCCACCCCAGCATATGGTCGCCGCTTTGGGTAAGGCTGTTGGAGGCCACCTGCGGAGTCTTGCGCTGGGGCTGGACGACCGACCCGTGGAACCTCACCGTGAGCGCCGCTCCATCGGCCATGAGGAAACCTTCCCACAAGACCTCGTGGATCGGGAGCAACTAAACAACAGGCTCCTTCGAATGGCTGATGCGGTGGCTTCGCGAATGCGTTCGGCGGCTACCGCAGGGCGATGCATCACCATCAAGTTGCGCTTCGGGGACTTCACCACGATCACGCGGTCACTCACACTGGCGCAGCCCACTGACGGCGGTCTGGCAATCGCCCGCTACGCCACCAACATGCTCGGTCATGTTGACATCGGTCGTGGTGTCCGACTTGTAGGGGTGAGTGTCAGTGGGCTCGTTGAACGCTTCCACCAACAGTTGAGCCTCGATGATCTCGCCCATTATTCCCAACACGACGTTGACGAGGTGGTCGACCAGATCCGTGCCCGATTCGGTGACGATGCTGTGGGCCCAGCCAGTCTTGTAACTCCAGGTGTCGGCCTCAGCCGGATGCGAAATGGTCGACGCCAGTGGGGTCCTGATCAGGGTTCGTGATCCGCGCGACGATGGTCCCATAACGCCGGATCGTGACGGTCGCGCCGTACCGGCACGAGCCATAACTGTGCGCGACAACACAGTGACGTTTGATCTGCGCTCCAATTGTGCGACACTAGGAGCATGTATGAACGTGTCGCGCGGTGTACCGAAGGTGCATTACAACCACGCCGAGTCAGCGTGGAGCCCGATGTCTAAGGAGTCGGATGTGCCTCTGAGCGAGGATGAGCAACGGATCCTCTCTGAGATTGAGGATCATCTCTATGAGTCCGATCCGGCGCTGGCACGCGAAGTGGCGCAGACAACTGTGTATACACACGCCTTTCGCAACCTGAAATGGGCGACTCTCGGTCTGATCGTGGGAGTCGTGGTGATGGTTGTCTCGTTGTCCACGAACTTTGTCGTTTCGTTTCTCGGGTTCTTGATGATGCTGGCAAGTCTTCTGTGGTTTGAACGCAATGCTCGTCGGCTCGGCCGCGCTGGACTTGAACAGATGACTTCGGGCATGCGTAGTGGCGGACTGCGTGACATGGTGGGAGGTGCCGGGGCACGCGTGCGTCGGCGTTTTGACCGTCCCGATGATGCTCAGCCAGGCTGAGCAAGCCTCTAGCTCATCAGGCCTTCATGCGACGCGCAGCGACCGAGGATTCAACATCGCCAACAGTTTCTTGGCTGGCGTCACCTGCGATCGGCATGCATGGCGTATCAACGACGCTGAGTGCCATGCCGCGGTCGCAGAATGCGGGGCGAGTTCCGGGTGGGCGTAACGCAACCGGGTAACGGCCTCAATGAATTCTGTGATCGGCCCGGAATCCGGAGCCGTCCGCAACACCCGACGACCGAACTCGGCGGGCGTCTCGGAGCCGATCGGTTTGATGCCGAGCAGTCGCACCGACTCAACGACCACGTCAAAGGCGAATTCACCCAAGCGGCCAGGATCGTCCGAAGCCAACTTGAATCGACGCCTCCGCAGAAGCCAAGCGGTGACCGGGATGATTGAAGCGATTGCCACTGCGACGAGTACCGCTTGAACGGTTCGCAGTGCTATCTGAAGGGCGTCACCATCACGAAGGGCGACAGCGTCACGGGCGGCGCCGCTGCCGCTGTCGGTGCCGTTGTCGGCCTCTGTTGCGCCTACGGAGGAACCGGGTGCATCTGCGGAAGAAGCCGGGTCAGCTAACTCCTCGAAAGACTCGGCACCGTCGGGATTGAAGAACGGAACAGTGCTGGGCGGCGCGATGAATTCCGTAACGTCTTCACCGTCGAAGGCCGAATCGATGTCCCCGTCCTGTGCAGGTTGCAACCCGGTGATGTTAGTTCCATGGGTTGGGGCGCGGCCCGGGGTCGGATCGAAGCTGATCCAGCCGACGCTGGAGAAATGGACCTCGGGCCAAGCGTGGGCGTGTTTACCTTTCACTACAAACTCGCCGCGCTCTTCGTCGAACTCGCCCCACGTGTAACCTACCGCCACCCGAGCCGGTATGCCCAGCGAGCGTGCCATTGCCGCGTAGGTTGCTGCGAACTGTTCGCAGTAGCCGCGTCGAACGTTGAACAAGAAATCCGTGACGGAATTGATGTCGTGCCCGACAGCGACATCAAGGTCATAGACGAAGTCCGACTCGGATCCGACGAAGAAGTCCTGCAACGCCCGAACCCGCCCGTAATCTGTGGTTGCTTCTCGGGTGATCGACTCCGCTAAGGTTGTGACGCTCGCGGGCCAGCACCTTGAGTCGGTGAGGTCGTCGCCGCAGGGCCTGGGAAGTCGGGTGTACTCGTCCACGAAGTCGCTGCTGGAGCCGGTTGTGGCATCAACGGGAAGTTGATTCGGGTTGAAGGCCGGAACTGCCGACTCGATCACGTAGGTAAACCCGCGGGCGGCATCTCCGATCGCTTGTTGATCGACGACCAGCGCTGCAGTTGCAGCTTCGTATTCAAGGGTGACTCCGCTTGAATCGATGATCTTCGCCAATTCGTAGGCGGCGGGCAGATAGACGTTGCCTAGTCGCCGGGTGGTGACCTGTTGGCGTACCACCCGGCGCGCCACGTCAGCACCGACATCTGCGGGTACAGGCCCATGGGCGTCTCGGAAGCGGCTGCGTCTACTCCAGGTCCCTCCGTCGAAGTCGGTGAGCGCCATGAGGCGCCAGTAGTGGCGATCGGTGCTGGGGTTGGCGACCTTCACCGAAAACAACTCGAAGTTGCTTTGCTCAACGATCGATGGTGCTATCTCAACAAGGGGACTCGCTACCGAGCGGGACTTCGCGCTGCTGCCAATGTCGGTCACATCAACGAGGGCCTCACTCCTATCAAAAAGCGATGGTGCTACCACGACGCTGGAAGCCACCGCCACAACTACGGTGCAGCCACCGACCCAAGCCGTTGTGGCGATACCACGACCGCGGCGGTTGCCGATCCAGAACTCGTCGTGAGCCCGGCGGCTCATCCGCATAGCGACGGCGACAAAAGCGACCGCACCGGCGAACGCGGCACCGTAGGCGATCTGGTGATCGCCACTGCTGAGCAAGGTCGTGAACGCGAATACCGTTGCTGCCGGGGCGATCGTCTCGGGAAACGAGCGAGATCGAAATGCTGCCCAGTCCGCCAGAGGTGCACTCACCCCCAATGCCGCAGCCGCGACCATCACGAACCCACGGATCGGCTCCACCGGTGCGCTTTCGGTCTGGAACAGGTCCCAGACGAGTCTGAGGTCTTCGCCGAGAAGGTTCCATGTCCCGCGTGCGAACACGGCGCTGCCAAGCGTTTCGGAATACAGAATGAGTTTGAGCATTGTCGCGGTGACGAGCAGGTTGAGCGGAGCCGCAACCCACATACTCAAACCGATGTGGCGGGCAGCTATCGCGACCCCATGGCAGACGATCACGATGGTGATGACGTCGCCAAGAAACGACCGGTCGACGAATAGGCGCTCAAGGCTGAACGCAACCGTAACGCTCAAAGTGACGACCGCAGCCTCGGTGAGGATCCCGATCCCGGTTCTGGCATCGACTTTCACGAAGCTGACCCCAGCGAGACTGTGGCGGACTCCGGGTGTGTGTTGATGTCGCCATGTGACGACCACACTGAACCGAGTTGACCCGGACCCGTTAGATGAATCCAATCATTGACGCGGTTCGGTACGCCACCTGGCGAAGCCCAAAGTGTGGTGTCAACGGTGACCGTGACCGCTGCTCGCAGTCGGTTGGCGAACGCGAGGCGCAAGGTGTCGTCAGCAACCATCCGGGTATCCGCGGAGATGGCTATCACGGTGCCGCCACGTTCGGGCACCGAGAAATGAACCCGATCCGATCCGCCTTCCAGCAAGGCCAGGAACTCCAGGATCACGTCAAGTTGGCCGGCGCCCGACACCATCGGTGTGCGCCGGTTGTCGCTGGTCGTTATGCCCACAATGTCGCCAGCGCGGAGTGCGGCGTCGGCGATCGAAGCTGCTATTGAGGTGGTGACATCCAGTGTCGCGGTTTCGTCGCCTGGAGACCGGGTGTCGATCACCACACAAAGCTGGCCTTGACGCGATGGACTGAACTGTCGAACCTGCAGCTCGTCGACTCGGGCTGAGGTGCGCCAATGGATCCTTCGCGGATCATCACCGGGCACATATGTGCGTAGACCGTCGAATTCCTCGTCGCGCAAGCCGAGCAACGAGCGGTGTTCGTGTCCGTATAGCGGATCGTTGCGGGCCGGTGTTGCGACGGCGGGTAGATGCTCGATGGGTGGATGAACGATCAGACGCTCCCGAGAGTCGATTCGGTGACTTCGCTGGGCAAGGCCCAGGGCATCCAGGTCGTCGATTCGAATCGGTCCCAGTTCGATCACCCCGCGGCGCGCGGAGGGCAGGCGATAGGCACCTCGGCAACGGCCGCCGTCTGCTTGCAGGGAGGCCATTGACAGGTCCACACCGCTGGTGTTGCCTACGGCCTCGTGTAGTCGCAGCAACGGGCTACGGAATCGCGAACAGTTGACGACCACAAGATCGACCCGGGCCGATTCGCCTGCGGCGATCCTCGGTGGGCGTACGTGGCGGGCGGCAACAACTCGCGACGACCGGATCCAGCGCAGCGCCGTGGCCCCACAGGTGGCTGCGACAGCTGCAATACCGGCAACCAGAAACTCCCTCGCGCCGAACACATACCCGGCGGACACCAACAGGCCACCGCTGACAAGTACACCCCACCCTGCGAGGGTTGGCACGTGTTACCGACCGCTGGGACGGGGAACGGGGACTCCGTCGATGATCTCGGTGACGATGTCTGCTGCACGCAAACCCTGCATCCGGCCCTCCCGGGTGACCATCAGCCGATGGGGAATCACATAGGGCGCCAATGCCTTTACGTCGTCGGGCGTGGCATAGGCCCGGCCCTCGGCAGCGGCATTGGAACGCACCACCCGTTGTAGGGCCAACACGCCGCGAGGAGACAATCCCAACGCCAGCGACGGATGCATGCGAGTGGCATCGGCAAGATCAAGCATGTATTCCCTTAAGGCCGGGCTGAGATATATCCCTTGGAGCGACTCGGAGAGTGTGTTTACATCCTCCGCGGTGATCACCGGCTTGAGGCTTGCAACCGGATCAGACCTCAACCGGTGACTCTCAAGGATTTCGATTGCTGCATGACGTCCCGGATAGCCGATAGCGATCCGCATCAGGAACCGGTCGAGTTGGGCTTCGGGCAGGGGGTATGTTCCCTCATGTTCGATCGGATTCTGTGTGGCGATCACCATGAACGGAGTTTTGAGTAGATGCGTTACGCCATCAGAGGTGACCTGACGTTCGCCCATCGCTTCCAGCAAGGCAGACTGGGTCTTTGGTGAGGCTCGATTTATCTCATCGGCGAGAAGAATTTGGGAGAAGACCGGGCCGGGCCGAAACTCAAAGGCGTCGCTGCTGCGATTCCAGACGCTGATACCGGTCACGTCGGTCGGCAATAGATCTGGTGTGAACTGCACCCGACCGAAACGACCGTCTACGCTTCGCGCCAGTGCCTTGGCGAGACTGGTCTTGCCTATGCCGGGCACGTCTTCCACCAGGACATGCCCCTCGCTGATCAGAGCGAGACAAAGCAGTCGAACTACACCGGTCTTGCCACGAATGACCTTTTCGATATTGGCAACCAGACTGGCGAAGCGATCGGCGAAGCTGGAACTGCTGTCACCAACGAGGTTATCCGGGCTGGCACCCCCGAGTCTGTGGGCCTGTGGGTTACTGATTGGTTCCCGTGTCGGACGGGTTGGAGCGTCGGGCTTGAACATCTTTGTTGTTTGTTGCCCGATGCCGGGCATGACGCCTCCTGCGCGGTGATGGTGTCAACATCGCAGGCTACGGTGCGCGTATCGGGTTCGGTACGGATTTAGTAGCGACGGGCCCGTGAGCGGGTGGCCTGAGGGACTACTATCGAATCCGTGACGACAGTTCTCGCGATAGATATCGGAGGCACCAAGTTTGAGTCAGCGATCGTTCACGATGGGGTCGTCGGCCAGCGCAACAGGGTCGATTCCACCGGCGCGGTTGATGCCGAAGACCTCTGGGAGCGACTTGTGTCGATCGTCGGCCCGCTTGATCGCAGCGGTGTGGAGGTTTGCGGTGTGGGATCCGGTGGACCCATGCGCCGAGGTGGTGAAACGGTCTCGCCTTTGAACATCGTGGCATGGAGAGAGTTTCCGTTGCGTCAGCGACTCGAGGAACTCACTGGCGTAACAACCTTTGTTGACAACGACGCCAAAGCGTTGGCCTTGGCTGAGGCTTGGCAAGGGGCCGCGCAGGGGGCGGCGAACTTCATTGCCATGGTGGTCTCCACGGGTGTTGGTGGCGGCATCGTCTTGAATGGACGTCTACTTGACGGTGCCGAAGGAAACGCAGGTCACATTGGCCATGTCGTTGTTGAGCCCGATGGTACTTGCCTGCCCCACCATGTGCAGGGCGTGCTTGAAGCCGAGGTGTCGGGCACTGCCATTGCTTTTCGCACCGGTCGACCGAGTGCAGAGGCCGGAACGGAGGAGATCCTACGGGCCGGTCGAATGCTGGGGCGAGCGGTCGGATCTGTCGCCAACCTTTTGGATCTATCGCTGGCTTTGGTGGCGGGCTCCGTGGCTATCGGATTCGGTGCGCCGTTCATTGCCGCCGCCCAAGCCGAGATCGACAGGGTTGCCACCCTTCAGCACAGCGTAGGCACCCGCATCGCGCCCGCCGCTTTGGGAACCGATGCTTCGATCATCGGCGCAGCCGCAGTCGGGATGCGTGGCCTCGGTCATGATGTGGGTGTTCGATGATTTCGTTGCGGTCCATGCTCCAAGCGGCAGGCGTGGTGGCTGTCAGGCCTCGGTTGTGGACTACGGCGATACGAGAGGCTGTACGTTTCGTGCCTGACGCTTGGTGGAGTTGTCGACCGTGGCTCCCTTTGCCGGACCGTGAGTTGGTGCGTTGGCGGACCGTGGCAATGTACGGGTGTCCGGATCGTCGCGTCAATGCCGACGATCTGATTCGCTGGCTGTACTGGTGCAGATCTGAGAACCGGCGCCGTTTAACCTCAATGTAGCTGCCTCGATGTAGCTGCCTCGGACGTCAACAACCTTTTGTGACGGCACTACCTTGTAGCGGCGAGCGTCGCTGCAACTAGCGTTTCATCATGGCCCGGGTGCTGGTTCTGAACGTGACATTCGAACCTTTGGCCGTGGTAAGTGTCCGGCGAGCAGTCTGCTTGTTGTTGACTGGCAAGGTTGCGTTGGTCCAGGGAAGCGGCCGATCAGTTCGATCCGAACGACTCTGTTTGGATGAGCCGTCGGTGGTTCGGCTCGGCAGGTCCGTTTCGGTGCCATATCGTCGGCATCGACACCCGACTCGGCGAGGGGTATTCGTCCGAGACCATGATCGCTGCCAGTACTGCAACGCCGTTGCGGACACAGTTGATCACATCGTTCCGCGATGCCGTGGCGGACAACATACCTGGGATAATGTCGTGGCGGCGTGTCGTTCCTGCAATGCAGCAAAACGCGATCGGCTACTAGCCGATACCCCGTTGCGGCTTGAGCACAGGCCGGGTCCGCCGCCGCCGTCAACCTGGATCGAGGTGACGGCCGGGTCCATACCGGAGATCTGGGAGCCCTACCTGATGCATTACCGCAGCCGGAAACGTCGCTCTGCATGAATAGGGGTTCTGACCCAGCGAACGGCATGCCCCAGCGCTCGGGGTGTGTGGTCGAGTTCCGTCAAGGCTCCGCGGGTGACCTTCATCGTGTCGGACCTCCAACACGAGAAGTCATGACGGCTTGGGTGATGCAAGCCAGTCGTCCCGCTGTTGTACTGGGCAGCACTCAGGATCCCGGCCTGCTCGACGAAGTCCGTGCCACGGACTTGGGGATTGATGTCGTGGTTCGCTCCAGCGGCGGAGGGGCGGTCATGGTGGTGCCGGGAGAATATCTTTGGATCGACCTCTGGGTGCCTAGAGGCGATCCGCGCCATGATAACGACGTCGTTCGTGCCGCCAGTTGGGTTGGAGACCTTTGGGCCGAGGCAGCCAAACGCGTCCTGGGTCGCTCTGTAGATGTGCACACAGGAGGCTTACGGCCGGGAGTGCACGGCAACTCAATTTGTTTTGCTGGAACTGGACCCGGTGAGGTGTTCGTTGACGGGCGCAAACTGGTCGGGATCAGCCAACGTCGAACACGCGACTGGACACGTGTACAGACCCTGGTGCATCAGCGCTGGGATCCCGCACCTTTGCTCGAGCTTCTTCGCTTCAATCCCACCGATCGCGAAGAGTTGATGCATGAACTTCGCGAAGCGGTAGCCGTGGCACCCGGTCCAGCACTGTTACGGGAACTGTGTAAGGTACTTTCGCATTCCCCGAGCATTCACCAATCAAGGGGATCAGGCTCCCAGTCTGGCGGTGGTGGCCATGTGCACCGGTAGGTGCTGCTGTCATAGGAAACGTTGTTGTGTAGCTCCTCTAGACTGACACTCAGCCCCAGACGGTCATAGCACTCCAACAGTGCTGCGACCGCCTCATCGGGAGCTCCTGCCGCGATGTAGCTATTGAGAATTTCAATGCTGTGTTTCTTGCACCAACCCTTCCACTGGGTCTTCGACACGATCGCGTACCCAATGTCACTGGCTTGGCTTACTGATGAATTTGTGTGCTTTTTGCGATACCGGAACCCGCTTGAGGCTCGGCCGTTTTCATCAAGGGCCCCGAGTGGAGACCCATCCGGGTAGGTGACGGGTACATCGGGATTTTCGACCAATTCCTCTAGGCCGTACTTTTCCACGATTCCGTCACATTCTGCATCAAGATCCCAACCCGGAACCTGGATTGCGAAATCGGAATATGGATCGTCACGATGCGCCTGCATCCCTTCCGCCGACCAAATATTCCGGGGGTAAGCCTCACCCGCAGAAGGTGCGATGGTAGTCACAACCGGTGTCATGGCTGTGGGTGCTGTGGTCGTGGAGAGTGTGGCAGTTGTAGTTGGTGAGGCGGTTGTGGGTGCTGTGGTCGTGGAGAGTGTGGCAGTTGTAGTTGGTGAGGCGGTTGTGGGTGCTGTGGTCGTGGGGAGTGTGGCAGTTGTAGTTGGTGGCGAGACCGTTGTATTGGGTACTGACGTAGTCGTGGCGATCACCACCGGATCCCGCAGCGCTGGTGGGTCAACAGGGTTCAGGTCGGTGGATGTGGTGGTTGGTTTGGGGAGTGGGGGTGGCGTGTTGGTAGTTGGGGCTGGTGCGCGGGTGGGCGATGTGTTTGGGGTTGTGGGAGTGACGGGGTTCAGGTCGGTGGATGTGGTGGTTGGTTTGGGGAGTGGGGGTGGCGTGTTGGTAGTTGGGGCTGGTGCGCGGTCAGGGAACGTGTTTGGGTTTGTGAGGGTGACCCGGTTCAGGTCGGTGGATGCAGTGACCGGGCTCGGCGATGCAGTGTCGGGATCAGCACCGGCAGGGTTCGCAGCGCCGGACGGCGGGGCAGTGGCGGTTGTGTTGTTGCACGCTGCTGAGATGACAACAATGGCCGTCAGCGCCATGAGCATGGTCTTGGTAGGCATCGTGGAGACTGTTCATGGTTCGGGGGTTCCTGGCATTGAGATGCGCGTTGGCGGCGGTTCGCTGAAACCACCGAACAGGGCGGCGAAGTTGGTCTCTCGGGAATAAGGGGGCATGACGCGGACGCCGGATGGTCGTGTCGAGTTCTGCTCGCATGGTCCCGGTGAGCCTTGCTTCGGATCCGTCGCGTTTGGTTGTAACCCCCCGGAGTTGTTGCGGTCAATCCAATAATCAGCTCCGGTAGTACTTGGCCCGGGTGGTGCATTCCACTGCCCCTCGGAGAGCCGTTGCCCCGGATTTGTGAGCGAAACGCGGGACCCGGCGGAGTTTTTGTGCTGGCCATCGGGAACGAAGTGGCATAATGTGGTGCGCAGTGGTGTAATAGGGAGCGATTTGGAGAGAAGTGTTCTCGTCAACTAGCTTCGACCCGTTCGCACGACTCCGCCACGCCGAAACGACTCGCCGATCACATCACGAGAGGAGGAATGATGGCCCGCTTCCTGGGAACCTTTGAGCACACGCTTGACGATAAGGGTCGCCTTATTCTCCCGGCGGCGTTTCGTTCCAAGCTCGCAGAGGGTGCCGTGATCTCTCCGTTGGATCGTTGCCTCGCGATCCTGCCTGGAGAGGAATTCGACCGCATGGCGGACCGCTTGGAGGTGCAGGTCGCCGCCGGTGAGGTGAATGTCAACGCGCTGCGGCACTTCGCGAGCCAGGCCGACGAGGTTGTACCCGACTCACAGGGCCGGGTTCGCATCTCGGCGGGCCTACGTGAACTGGCAGGACTGGATCGAAGTGTGATCGTTACGGGAGCCCTGCGGCGGATTGAGGTATGGAATCCCGAAACCTGGAATGGAATCAAGCCTGACGGTGCCGAGGGGCTCACTGCCGCCATAGAACGAGGTCACGGACTGGGTGCCTCGCTGACGCAGCTTTCAAGGCCTCCAGACCCCTCGCTGATCGGGCGACCATGACCTTATCGGACGACGACAGGGCGAATAGTACGTCAGCCCAACCAGCAACATGTCCGAGCTTGACCGCGCCAGACGACCACGTGGACTGCGAGGGCTTCGATCACGAGTCTGTGATGGTTGACGAGGTCGTCGAGGTTCTCGCGGGTGTTCCCGATGGCCTGGTATTCGACGCCACGGTAGGTGGCGGAGGACACGCCGCAGCGTTGCTGGCAGCCAATGACCGGCTTCATGTGTTGGGTCTGGATCGTGACAGTGCGGCAATCCGAGCAGCCGGTGCCCGACTCGCCGCGCATTGCGGCCGCTTCACTCTTCACCACGGCCGTTTCGACGAGGTCGCCACCGTGCTCGGCAACCTCGGACACACATCAATATCCGCTGCGCTGTTTGACTTGGGGGTCAGTTCCCCACAACTTGATCGTGGATATCGAGGTTTCAGCTACCGCCATGAAGGTCCGCTCGACATGCGAATGGACCGGTCCCAGGCCATGGATGCCGCCGCCATTGTTAACACCACCGACGAGCGAACCCTCGCAGGGATTCTTCGAGGCAACGCCGATGAACGTCATGCTGTCCGAATAGCCAGGGCCATTGTCCGTGCCCGCCCGATTGTTGGCACCGGGCATCTCGGCGAGGTTGTTCGCGCTGCGGTGCCGACCGCGATTCGTAAACGGCGTGGACATCCCGCACGCCGGACGTTTCAGGCTCTACGAATTGAGGTCAACCAGGAACTCGAAATCCTTGAGGCTGTCATCCAAACGGTGCTGAGCCTGCTATGTGCAGGGGGACGCTGCGTTGTGTTGAGTTACCACTCCGGTGAGGACCGGATCGTGAAGCAGGTACTGCGCGAGGCCACTGGCACGGCGAATCGTCCTCGGCCCGACCTTCCACCGGTCACCGACTCGATCCCGGGTTTTCGCTACGTGTGGCGCGGAGTTCGCACACCTGAAGACACCGAGATAACCCGCAACCCGAGGTCAAAATCGGCTCGAATGCGGGCAGTCGAAAAGCTATCGAGAACCGCCCCATGAGCCGGGCCAACTCAGCCGCCGCCGTTGCGGTACCGAAACCCGCCGATTGGCCCCAACTAAGGGTTGTAGGACACGAAGGGCAATCCACCGGTCCCAGGTTTCGCACCGTCGCCCTTTTCGGGTCGTTGTTCATAATCATCGTGTTCGTGACCTTGTTGGTAGTAGCGGTGCTGCATGCCCTTCATGTACAAACACAGGTAGAGATCGACTCTGTGCGCGCCACTAACGCCGAACTCGAATCGCGACTCACCCGACGGCTCGCCGAGCGTGCCGAATTGGATGCTCCTGTAGGTGTCTTGGATGCCGCCGCGGGTGGGGGTCTTGTAGAGGCCTCGGATCTGGTGATGTTGTCTGTGGTGCCCGAGGGTTTGTTGGCACCACCGGCGGGTGGTGATCCGTTCTCCGGGTCCTCTCCATGAGTCGACGAACCAATAGGGCCAGGTCTCGTTCTCGTAGGGTGACCAACCACCCGATCAGCCGACTCCGTTTGCTGGCCGTTGGCGTGATCTTCACGATTATTCTCTCTGGATTCGGCTACCGACTTGTTGACCTCCAGATAAGCCCGGACCCCGCCCTTTCTGCTGGACTCTGGTACCGCTTTCGTTCCGACGATCTGGCTGCAGCCCGCGGAAAGATCCTCGACAGGAAAGGCCGGACGCTTGCGCATTCGTTACCGGCACCGACGATTGTCGCCAATCCACGCCTTGTCATGACCCATGAGGTGAATTACGTAGTTGCCCAGCTCACCTCGTTGGTCTCAACACCCCCGGAGATCCTGGCATCAAGGCTTGAACGCGACAAAGTGTTCGCCTACGTGGAGCGTCAGGTTGATGCTGATGTCGGCGATGCGGTCGAGTCGCTGGACATTAAGGGAATTCGAATCGACTCCGAATATCGACGTCGGCATCCTGCGGGTGATTGTTCCGGGATCGCTGTGGTCGGTCGTGTGGATATCGACCATCAGGGTATCAGCGGGCTTGAGGAGGCCTATGACACCAACCTTGCTGGCATTGCTGGCAAGGTTGTCCGCGAGGCGAACTCTGACGGCAGCATCACCATTCCGGACGGGCACCAGTCGTTTAAGCCTGCAAACCCGGGCTCTGACCTGCGACTGACGCTGGACCGCAACGTGCAGTTCCGGGCCGAGCGGATTCTCAAGGAGACGGTCACCGAGGCACAGGCCGAGAGAGGCATCATCGTTGCCGCAATTCCTCAAACCGGCGAGATCGTTGCAGTCGCGAACGTTGTGCGTGACCCGTCAACTGGCGAAGTGGGATGCACCACGGCCAATCTGGGGATGGTGTGGGCATACGAGCCCGGATCGATCATGAAGCCGATCACAGTTGCAGCTGTGCTTGATGCAGACCTCGCAACGCCTTTCGAATCAATCGAGTTGCCCGACCGACTCGACTATCAACTTGAGGACCAAAGGACCAAAACTTACGTCGACTGGTTCACCCACGAGCGCAGCCACTATTCCCCTACCGACATCGTGGTTAAGTCATCGAACATCGGTGCGATCACACTTGCCCAACGTCTCGGGCCCGTAGCTTTTCACGATGCGTTGATTGATTTCGGTTTCGGCTCGAAGACTTCGCTCGATTTCAAGGGTGAGGCCAGTGGGATCCTTGAGCCGCTGAACTCCAACATCTTGGAATTGAACTCGGTGGCTATCGGCCAGAGCATCGCTGTTACACCCATCCAGATGCTGCAGGCTTACAGCGTCATCGCCAATGGTGGACGCTACATTGAACCGGTACTCGTTGCCGACGAGGTCGGACTCGCCGATGCCCGCCGGATAGTCGGCGAAGACACAGCTAACGCCGTACTCAAGATGATGGAGACGGTCGTGGCTGAAGGTACGGGCCGGCGAGCTGTGGTGTCCGGCTACGACGTGGCTGGCAAGACGGGAACCGCCTGGCAGCCCTGTGAGCACACCGTGGGGTATGACTGCGACGGAGCCAGGCACTACACGGCCAGCTTCGCCGGAATCCTGTCCAACGATGATGGTCCGGCACTGACTGTTCTGGTGGTCATTGACGATCCCAGAGGCGAGCACTACGGCGGCGGATTGGTGGCGGCACCAGTGTTTAGGGAGTTCGCGAGCTACGCCCTACGCCAACTAGGGATTCCGCCAATGGGACTTGACACTGCGGGCGGACGGGTCCGTGCACATCCCACCTTTGAGGCAGTCGTAGTCAACGATTCCCCAGGCACCGATGTGCAATGAGCGTACGGCTCGGCAAGATTGCCGACGTAGTCGGTGCGCCGACGCCTGATCGTTGTGTCGTTGTGGACGATGTTGTTCACGATTCGCGCACGGCGACCGGTAAATCGTTGTTCGCCTGCATAACGGGCAACAACTTTGACGGGCACGACTACGCATCCGACGCCGTCAAACGGGGGGCGGTTGCCCTGCTCACAAGTCGGTATCTGGCATCTGATGTCGCCTTGAGTGTCCCTCAAATTGTCGTTGCGGACGTGCGAGCAGTGCTCGGAGCGGCGGCGGCGGAGATCCACGGGCACCCCAGCCGGGATCTCAGCGTGATCGGCGTGACGGGCACCAACGGCAAGACCACTACGGTGCGTCTGATTGCCTCTCTGGCAGCCAAGCTCGGCCTCGCCTGCGATGAGATCGGTACCCTCACCGGGCCCAGAACCACCCCTGAGGCACCTGAACTGCAGCGATATCTGGCAGCGGCGAGCCAGCGCGATGTGGATCTGGTGGCAATGGAGGTAAGCAGCCACGCGCTTGATCAGCGCAGGGTGGACGCAACCCGTTTTGCAGCGGTCGGCTTCACCAATCTCGGTGTGGATCACCTTGATCATCACCGCAATGTCAAGGCCTACTTTCGGGCGAAGGCACGCCTGTTCAGCGACGACTTCACCGATCGGTGCGTCATCAACACGAAGACCTACGCGGGCAAGAAGCTGTTACGCCAAGTCCAGCTCCCGACGGTTGCAATAGACGACGACACGGTGCAGGACCTCCGAATCTCACAGGAATCGGCCCGGTTTCGTTGGCGTGATCACAGTGTTGAGCTTCCGATCGGAGGGGTCTTCAACGTGGCCAACGTGGTGATGGCGGCAGAACTGCTGGTTTGCGTTGGTCATGATCCCGGACCAATCGCGGCGGGAATCGCTGAAGTTGAGCCGATCCCCGGTCGCTTCGAGACGATCAATGGTGATATCGGATTCAAGGTTGTTGTTGACTACGCCCACACACCCGACGGCCTTGAGTCTGTGCTCACAGCCGTCCGGGTTACAGCCGTTGGTCGCATACTGGTCGTATTCGGTGTCGGGGGTGACCGCGACCGCGGTAAACGTTCGTTGATGGGGGAGGTGGCCCGAAGGCTTGCCGACGTCGTGGTTGTGACAAGCGACAACCCTCGCGGTGAGCCGCCCATGTCAATTATTGATGCGATCGTGGCTGGTATGGATCACCCCCCGGAGCTGATACAGCCCGATCGACGACTCGCAATCCGACACGCCCTAGCCGAGGCGCAAACCGATGATGTTGTTCTCATTGTCGGCAAGGGTCACGAGACGACACAGATCCTGGGAGCCGAAGTGATCGAATTCGACGATCGCGTCGTGGTGCGTGAGGAACTACGACGCCTTTCGGAGACGACCACATGACCCGTCTCATCATCGCCGCGGCGATCTCAATGCTCGTGTCGTTGGTAGCAACGAAGCTGCTCATCAATTGGTTGACGACACACCGGATCGGCCAGCCAATTCGTGATGACGGACCTGAAGGGCACAAGACCAAGGCAGGTACCCCAACCATGGGCGGTGTCGCCATCGTGGTAGGTGCTCTGAGTGGATATGTGATCTCGGACATGTTCGGCGGCATCTACACACGCACGGGACTGTTCGTGATGCTCACCATCGTCGGCGCTGGGGTGGTGGGATTGGTTGACGATTGGATCAAGGTTGTGGCGGCCCGCAACACAGGTCTGTCCAAGCGGGCGAAGATGCTGGGCTTGTTGATCGTGGCGGTGGGTTTCGCATATCTTATGATCGAGTTCACCCAAGTGGAGACCACCATCTCCTTCACCCGGTTCAACAATCCGGGCTGGGAGATCGGACGTATTGGTTGGATGGTGTGGGTGGTGGTGTTGATTGCTGGCACCACCAATGCGGTGAACCTCACCGACGGCCTCGACAGCTTGGCTGCGGGTGCCAGTACCTTGGTGTTCGCTGCATTTGTGTTCATCTGTTACTGGCAGTTCCGACACGACTACGCATACGCCAACTCTCACGCACTTGATCAGGCCGTGGTTGCCACCTCCATGGTCGGGGCGATCATCGGCTTTTTGTGGTGGAACGCGGCGCCAGCGAAGATCTTCATGGGCGACACCGGTTCGTTGGCGATCGGCAGCGGCCTTGCCGCGTTGGCCTTGGGAACCAACACACACCTACTGTTGCCGGTGATCGGTGGCCTGTTCGTGGTTGAGACCATGTCGGTGATTCTTCAGGTTTTCGTGTTCCGTCGCTTTGGTGGTCGCAGGCTGTTTCGTATGGCACCGATCCATCATCACTTCGAGTTGGCGGGCTGGCCGGAGACAACTGTGCTCATCCGCTTCTGGATCATGTCGGGCATTTGCACCGCCACCGGACTTGGGCTTTTCTACGCCGACGCGATTCGAGCGGAGATCACTCTGTGAACCCGCTGGATGAGCTACTCGAATCGGCCTCGCCGGCTCTGTTGGTGGGAATGGGGTTGGCCAACCAAGCGGTTGCGGCTGCGCTGGTACGTCGCGGTCACGACGTCACCGTTATCGACGATCACCCCGATGACCGTATGCGCAGCGCGGCTGTCGCCCTGGACGTGAGGTTCGTCGAGCGACCCGAGCAGATCGAGTTCCACATGGCCGATGCCGCTTTCGTGGTCCCAACACCGGGTCTGCCTGAATGGCATCGGGCGTTTCAATTGGCGGACCGGTTCGGGGTTCGGATCGTTTCTGAACTCGACCTGGCCGCAGCATGGGACCAGCGTCCTGTCGTTGCTGTGACCGGAACAAACGGAAAGACGACGGTTGTCGAACTCGCGGTGATCTCGTTGTCTGACGCTGGACGTCTCGCCGTGGCCGCTGGCAACACCAACGTTGCGATGGTCACCGCCATCAACGATCCAGCACCTGAACTATTCGTGGTTGAGGCATCCTCATTTCGGCTCGCCCCTGCGCATCGTTTCGAACCCATTGTAGGCACCTGGCTCAACTGGGCACCCGATCACCTTGACGTGCACATCAACTTGCAGTCCTACGAAAGGGCCAAGGCCAGACTGTTTGATCTCGTAGCACCCGAAGGCGCTGTTGTGGCAAACGCAGCCGCCCCGGTGATCATGTCGCACGCGGCGAGGGTGCGCGCCGATCGGAGCGTGGTTACGTTCGGAGCAGGCGGGCATTGGTTTGAGAGAGACGGGGTGCTTTGGGGTCCGAGCGGTCCGTTCGGGCAGGTCGGTGACCTGTGGCGAACGCTACCGCATGACGTGGAGAACACTCTGGCGGTAGCGGCCACACTCGCCGCGGTTGGTGTGGAGCCCGAAGTTGTCGCCGCTGCGGCGTCAAGGTTCAACGGATTAGCCCACAGGGTTACCTCCGTGGGCTCGATCGGTGGGGTTGAGTTCTTCGATGACTCAAAGGCAACCACTCCACATGCCACTCTGGCAGCACTACGAGGATTCGATGAGGTCGTGTTGATCGCCGGGGGCCGCAACAAAGGTATTGATCTGTCACCTATGCGAACGGCTGGCGACCGAATCCGTGGTGTCGTCGCAATTGGGGAGGCGGCGCCCGAGATCCGGGAGATATTCGGGACTACGCATCAGGTGTGCAGCGCATCCGACATGACCGAAGCGGTGCAGGCAGCTCTGATGATGGCCGCAGACGAGATCGCCGTGTTGTTATCGCCGGGTTGTGCATCCTTTGACTGGTACCGCGACTACACCCAGCGTGGCGAAGACTTCGCGCAGATCATACAGCGGGTACGCGCAGGGAACCGCCCGTGACAGCGATCCAGCATTCCACTCGCCAACGCGCCTCATCGCGGGGCACTCGTCAAAGCCTGCCGCCTGGTGTTCGTCGCCGTGGCACACGAAGCCGCCGAGGTCCGGTGTTCGTAGTGATGTATATCGCCCTGGTTGTATTGGTGCTGCTCGGTGTCGTCATGGTGTTGTCGGCTTCGGCCTCGGTGAGCGTGACCAACTCCGACAGTGTCTGGAGTTACTTCCGGGGCCAGACCGTCTACGCGGCTCTTGGGCTTGCACTGATGTCAATTGCGATCTTTGTTGACTACCACAAGCTTCGCGTCCTGGCACGATTCTTCATCGTCATGGCTGGCTTGCTGATGGTGGCGGTGCTGTTGCCTGGCTTTGGGCTTAGGTTCAACGGCGCAACTCGATGGCTCAACGTTGGTCCCGTAACGCTGCAGCCCTCTGAGGTTGCCAAATTTGCTCTGATCTTGTTCGTCGCCGACCTGCTTTCTCGACCGGGTCGAGAAATCCGAAACACCCGGGCGACGATTCGGCCTGTTGTTGTCGTCACTGGCATCTTCATGGTTCTGCTGGTGGTTCAGCCACACCTGGGCGCGATTGTGGTGGTTGGGACGATCGTAGGAATGATGATGTTCCTTGCAGGTGCGCCGTTGGCGCATATGGTGGGACTTGCCGCGAGCGGTGTTCTGCTCGCCGGGGCGATGGTTTCATTCACTTCTTGGCGACGGGCTCGCTTCTTGGCATTCCTTGATCCCTGGTCAGACCCGACCGCCACGGGCTACCAGCAGCTTCAATCGCTGCACGCCATCACCGTTGGTGGGCTTGATGGTGTTGGTTTGGGTGAAAGTAGAGCCAAGTGGGGTTTTCTGCCCTATGCGCATTCCGATTTCATCTTCGCCATCATCGCAGAGGAACTGGGCCTGATCGGAGCGGCGATCGTCATTTCGGGCTACGCGGTGATAGCGGTCACCGGCTTTACCGCCGCGGTCCGCGCACCAGACAGGTTTGGAATGCTGCTCGCGGTCGGGATAACCACCTGGATAACGGTACAGGCGCTGATAAACCTCGGGGGTGTGCTGGTACTCATGCCCGTGATTGGCGTCACTCTTCCTTTCTTGTCGTTCGGGGGGTCTTCGTTGGTTGTCACTCTCACCGCAACCGGTGTGCTACTCAACATCGCCGGTCAGGGAAACAAACCGAAACGTGTTGTGAAGCGTGACACAAACTCAAGCGGTGGTGTCCGGCGGATCCGATGAAGGACCATCGCCGGGCCACGTGGGCGATCATCGCCGGAGGCGGCACAGCCGGTCACGTGACACCTGGTCTGGCCATCGCCGCGGAGATCTCTGATCGCGGAGAGAAGCGGGTGCACTGGGTTGGTAGTTCAAAGGGAATCGAAACACGGCTCGTGCCTGAAGCTGGAGTCGGCTTGACGGTGCTGCCCGGTCGCGGCTTACAACGCCGGTTTACTGCCACCAATGTCTTGGCGGCGGTCGCCGGTGTTCGTGCATTCCTAGGGGCTGTTCGGTTGGTGCGTCGCTTCCGACCAGCTGTAGTGGTGGGCCTGGGAGGTTACGCCTCGGTTCCTTGCGTAACGGCTGCTCGAATGTGCAGGGTGCCGATCGTTGTGTTGGAGGAAAATGCCGTGGCCGGTCTGGCCAATCGCCTAGCCGGGCGCTTCGCAGCCGCTTCTGCGATTTCGTTTCCCGACACCGCACTGCCTCGAGCCACCTGGACCGGTACTCCGGTTCGCCGAGAGCTTCGTGGAGTGTTGCGCCAAAGGGCGCAAGATCGTAGAAACGCTCGCGCCGCTGTGGGTTCTGACCCGAACCGTTCGCTGGTGGTGCTTGTCGGCGGATCTCAAGGGTCGAGACGAATCAACGAAGCCGCCATTGAGGCTTTGGATGTATGGCGCAGACGGGCCGATCTATCCATCCGACATGTGTGCGGCTCACGTGACTATCGGGATCTCCGGTCGCGGATACACCTTGATTCACAAGACGACCTGGAGTTCACGCTGATCGAATACGAACACGACATGAGCGCGGTGTACGCCGCGGCCGATCTGATCGTTTGCCGCGCTGGGGCTGCATCGGTCGCCGAGTTGGCTGTGACCGGACTTCCTGCCGTGCTCGTGCCGCTACCAGGAGCGCCTGGTGATCACCAGATGGCCAATGCGCGTGCTCTTGCCGATGCGGGTGCCACGGTGATTGTCGACGACGCAGCACTCGACGGGGCCCGTCTTGTGCATGAAGTGGATGCCTTGCTGAGCGATCCCGATCGTCTTGACGCCATGGCTGCTGCTGCGGCTGGGTTGGCACGTCCGGACGCAGCAAACGCCGTGGTGGACCTGCTGGCCCGTCACGCGACGCGTCCCATGCAACACCACCCGCACGAAGATGCCCAATGAGCTCGAATGCCTTTGGCGTTTCGTATTGCACGAGATCCTGATGCGTTCGTATTACACGAGATCCTGATGATCACGAGATTCCGATGATGACCATGCCGGCCAAGATCGAGTTGAGCGAGCCCCGCCGAATCCACCTTGTTGGTGCAGGTGGTGCAGGAATGGGTGCGATCGCAGCCGTACTTCATACCATGGGCCACCATGTGACCGGCAGCGATCTCAAGGACAGCACCGTGGTCCAGCGTCTCGCTGTGATGGGTATTGATGTGGCCATCGGCCACGACCAGGCCAACGGCGCCGACGCCGAGCTCGTCGCAATTAGCAGTGCCGTTCGCGAGCACAACCCTGAAGTGGTTGCCGCTCGTCAACGAGGTATCCCGGTGTTATGGCGGCGAGATCTGTTACCGGCCATCGCAGCACAAAGACGAACGATCGTCGTGGCTGGAACTCATGGCAAGACCACCACATCGTCAATGCTTGCCATGGTGCTCGCCGAGGCCGAACTTCGGCCATCGTTCATTATCGGTGGCGACGTGAACGAGATCGGCTCAGGTGCGGTCTGGGATGACGGTGAATGGTTCGTGATCGAAGGCGATGAATCCGATCGGACTTTCTCGTCACTACGTGGGGAAGTGGTGATTGTCACCAACGTCGAGCCCGATCATCTTGATACCTACGACAACGACATGTGTGCATTGCACAAAGCCTTCGTCAATTTCGCGTCCATGGCCGAAAGCCGGGTGTACTGCATTGACGACGAAGGAGCTGCGGCGCTTGCACAAAAGGTGCCAGGAATCAGTTGGGGCACATCGCCAGATGCGGATTATCGGTTGGTTGACGTTGAACCAGGGCGAGCCGGGATCACCTTCGGTTTGCGTCACCAAGGCGATGAAATCCTGCGAATGCACCTGCCCACACCGGGCCTTCACAACGCCCGCAACGCCGCCGGTGCAATAGTCGCAGGCCTTGTGGCCGGTGCCCCCGCCGATGCAGCAAAGCGGGCCCTGGAAAGATTCGGTGGTGTCGCCCGACGGTTCGAGTTTCGTGGACAGGTTGGCGATGTGACCTTCGTTGATGACTACGCTCATCTACCTTCGGAGGTCTCCGCAGCCATCGCTGCGGCTCGCGACGGCAACTGGAAGCGCGTTATCTGTGTTTTTCAGCCACACCGCTACTCACGAACAGCGGCCTTGTGGCGCGACTTCGCCGAAGTGTTCAACGACGTTGACCGACTCGTGGTAACCGACGTTTATTCCTCCGGTGAGGTCCCGCGTCCGGGTGTATCGGGAAAGTTGATCGTCGACGCCGTGCTCGGTGCCGACGCGTGGAAATCCGTGGCCTGGCTACCCCGCCTTGAGGATGTATCGGCATGGCTCCTCGACCGGCTACGGCCTGGCGATCTGTGCCTGACGCTAGGGGCAGGAGACCTCACAGGCATCGTCGATCAGGTGATCGACCGGCTCTCGACGCTTCGGGCGTCGTGAGGGCAAACCACGATCCAATGCGGTCGGTCGTTGATGCGCTAACGGCACGGTTGCCTCCTGGCCGTGTCGTTCGCGACGCCCCGTTTGGGTCGATCACCACCTATGGGGTTGGCGGTTCTGCACGGGCCCGGGTTGAAGTTGACAATGCAGCCGAATTGGAGCTTCTTGCACAGATTGTGGCGGGAACAGCGCCGAGGATTGTCGTTTTCGGACGAGGGAGCAATCTCTTGGTCTCAGATGAGGGGTTCGACGGACTGGTGGTTGTGCTCAAGAAAGGCTTCTCGGGTATCGAAATACTAGGGAATCGGGTCTTGGTCGGAGGTGCAGCCAAAATGCCTGTGGTGGCCCGGGCCACAGTGCAGGCCGATCTGGCTGGCTTCGAATGGGCTGTAGGCGTGCCCGGCTCGGTAGGTGGCGCAATTCGCATGAACGCCGGGGGCCACGGTGCCGAGATCGCCAACGTGATCGTCGCGGCGCGTGTGGTTGACCTCGGCACCGGCGCGTCGGGATGGCGCGACCAGTCTGAACTGGGCCTCGGTTATCGCCATAGCACTCTGGGACCATGCGAACTTGTCACCGATGCCGAGTTTTTCCTTCGAAGCGGGGACTCTGCCACTGGGGCGTCGTTACTAGCCGAGATAGTGCAGTGGCGTCGCGATAATCAACCCGGCGGCCACAATGCTGGCTCGGTGTTCACCAACCCACCCGGAGACACAGCCGGGCGTCTGATAGACACCGCCGGACTGAAAGGATTGCGCATCGGCACGGCAGAAGTATCAACCAAGCACGCCAACTTCATTCGGGTCGACTCTGGCGGCAAAGCGGCCGACGTCTGGGCTGTCATGAACGAAGTGAAGCGCACGGTACACGAAGTTCATGGCGTGAGCTTGGCATCGGAGACCCACTTGATCGGTTTCGGTGAAGAACCGGGCCCTAACGCAGTGGCGTAGTCGTTATGCCCGCTACACCGGCCTTGGATCCGCGCCTTCGCCGAAGAAGGGCGGCGGTGCTGCGTGCTCGGGGAAGACGAAGGTTACGGATCCTGATTACGACGCTCGTGATCGCGTCGTTGGGTGTCGGTGCCTATATGTTGTCGCACTCCCACTACCTGGATCTGGACACCATCAATGTCAACGGGGTCTCCACACAACGCGCAGCGGAGGTCATTGATGCTGCGCCGATCAACCTTGGCACGCCCCTACTCTCCCTAAACACCGGATCGATCCGGGCCGCAGTAACAGAACTGCCATGGGTGCTCGACGTCAAAGTCAAACGCCAGTGGCCCGGGTCGCTGGACATCAACGTTTTCGAACGAGTTCCCATCGCGGCTCTTCCCGACGGTAGAGGAGGTCACGTTCTGGTCGACAAGTCAGGCATCTCGCTGTCGGCTTCGCCCGGCCCGCCCGAAGACACGATGTTGGTCATTGATTTGATCGCCCGGGGCAGTCTTGGTGAAGAGCAGACTCTGATCCAAAAGGCGTTGGCCGTTGTTGGGGTGATGCCGCAAGATTTGGTTGGCTGGGTGGAGGCGGTGACCATTGATGTAGGCGGTCGACACAGTGCTGTAGGATCGTTGGGTCTGGATCTGGTGGGATCTGCGCGTGTCGTTCTCGGAGATGATGGTCATGTCGTCACCAAACTGGACGCTGTGCGCACTGTTTTGGCTTCGGTAGATCTGCGTTGTATGGAGGTGATTGACGTTCGTGTTGCGGATGTGACCACGGTGCGTCGAGATCCCGCATGCTTGTTGACTTCATCGTGAACCAGACGTTCTACCCCCGCCCAGCAGACGCCAATTGCAACCCCGTCGATGCGGTGCCTGTGCCGGTTGTAGTTGTGTCGATTCTGCGTTGTGTTGGTATCCCTACTTGGCGAGTTCGATACCGATAACGTAGGCGTTGCGGAGGCTTGCATGATGCTTGTCCGGTCCGTTCACTAGAATCCCCGCACAATGACTGAACCCACAATGACTGAACCGAACAACTATCTCGCCGTCATCAAGGTCATCGGTGTGGGTGGCGGTGGGGTGAACGCCGTCAACCGCATGATTGAAGCCGGTCTCAAAGGAGTTGAGTTTGTAGCTGTCAACACCGACACACAAGCCCTGCTTCTCAGCGATGCAGACGAGAAACTTGATATTGGACAGGATCTGACCAGGGGGTTGGGAGCTGGTTCGGATCCTGAGGTAGGCCGGGCCGCCGCAGAGGCACATGTAGACGAGATCCGTGACATTCTCAACGGCGCTGACATGGTCTTCATCACTGCTGGCAAGGGTGGCGGCACGGGTACGGGTGCCGCCCCGGTGATCGCCGAAATCGCCAAGAGCCAGGGCGCGCTCACCATCGGTGTTGTCACCCGCCCCTTTGCGTTTGAGGGGCGACGGCGCTCCGTGCAGGCCGAACAGGGAATCGTCAAACTCAAGGAAAAGGTTGACACCATCATCGTCATCCCGAACGATCGCTTGTTGTCCGTCGCCAACAATGACACTTCGGTAATCGGTGCCTTCAGGATCGCCGATGAGATACTCCTGCAGGGGGTTCAAGGCATCACCGAATTGATCACCACGCCGGGCTTGATCAACACCGACTTCGCCGATGTTCGAACCGTAATGGCCGATGCCGGGTCATCGTTGATGGGCATCGGAACCGGCCGCGGAGAAGGACGGGCGGTCACAGCTGCTCGTGCCGCCATCTCGAGCCCATTGCTTGAGGCCTCTATCGAAAACGCCCGTGGCGTGTTGCTCAGTATCGCTGGCGGCGCCGATCTCGGCCTTCTTGAGGTCAACGAGGCAGCGGAGGTGGTGCACGCTGTCGCACATCAAGATGCCAACATCATCTTCGGAGCGGTGATCGACAACGACATGGGTGACGACGTCCGGGTCACGGTTATCGCTGCCGGATTCGACCGTTGGGACAAAAAGAACCAGCCCTCTTCTACTACAACTACCGCTACCTCCCGGCGTGAAACCCGCTCTTCGAGCCAAAGTGACAAGGTTCCTATTGTTGATGTCTTCGCCTCCCCTGACGAAGATCTCAATCCCGACGACGACTTTGACGTACCGTCGTTTCTGCGGTAGGTACTGTGCTCATTCGACGTGTGCCTGCCGGTGGGGACAGGATCGCAGAGATATGTTTCACCGACCGGACCGACGGCGATTTCTGTACGGACCGCCCGACCGATGAACTCTCAGAGAGGCGAAGTCGAATCCTGCAGGGACCATGGGTGACACTTTCGCAGGTCCATGGTAGTCGAGTGGTGTCGATCGATAGCGTCAATATGGGTACCGATAATCGTGCCGATGCTGCCGTTACCCGAGCGCACGGCATCGTGTTGGCCGTACACACGGCCGACTGCGCTGCGGTTTGCCTAGTCGGAGACGGGGAGGTCAGTGTCGCCCACGCAGGCTGGCGTGGCTTGCTCACAGGTGTCGTACCGGCGGCCCTTGAGGCGATGTCAACCGTTCCCGAGCGCGTTAGGGCTCTGATCGGACCGTGCATCCGACCCGGCAACTATGAATTTGGGGCCGCCGATCTTGACGCGGTCACCGCTGTGACCGGCGGGGCTGCCCGCTCGGTTACCTTCCGCGGTGCCTTGGCGCTTGACTTAGGTGCTGCGATCGTTTCGTTACTGGAGTCTTTGAGGGTCGGCCACATTGAAGACCTGGGCTTTGACACAGCAGACGAGCGTTGGTTCTCACATCGGGTGCGAGGAGAACGCGAACGCCAGGCCACGGCGATGAGACTGGTTGCTGCGTAAGATGATGAACTCCGATGGATGCGGTAGCGCCACATCCGGGTTGGTCTCTTCGGGGTCCTGTCTTGTCACCGAGATCGGTAGGCGCTTGGATCGCCTGAGGATTCGCCTTGACGCCGCAGGGGGTGAACACGTAACTCTGGTAGGGGTCACCAAGACCTTCGGGCGTGATGTTGTGCAGGCTGCGATAGCCGCGGGTGTGTGTGAAATCGGTGAGAGCTACGCCCAAGAGGCTAGGGAGAAGCTACCCGGACTTGATCCCGTGCCGCGGGTCCATTTCATCGGTCGTTTGCAACGCAACAAGGTTCGGGTGCTGGCTGGGATCGTTGATGTCTGGCAGTCGGTGGACCGTGCGGAACTCGGCGCCGAGATCGCTCGGCGGGTACCCGGCGCAACCGTGATGATGCAGATCAATATCAGCGAGGAACCCACAAGGGGTGGGGTCGCGCCCGCGAAGGCCGAAGCATTGCTTGAGACGCTGCTGTCACAGGGACTCAATGTGATCGGAGTGATGGGCATAGCTCCGCTGGCACACCCCGATGAGGCTCGGCACGGTTTTCGTCGGCTAAGAGCCTTTCGCGACGGTTTCGGTCTAGCCGAATGCTCAATGGGAATGAGCACCGACCTTGAGATTGCTGTGCGAGAGGGATCCACCATGGTCCGGGTCGGCACCGATCTACTCGGATCGAGGAACCCCAAAGCAGTAATGGTGCCATGACATTGACTCCCAGAATCCACCATCAAGCACCCATCAAGGGATATCCTCCCGCCTAGGAGGAAGAAGCGTGTCTATGTTCAGAAAATCAATGTTCTGGCTGGGCCTGGGATCCGACGAGGAGTATGAACAATACGACGAGTCCGCCGCAAATCGCCAAGGTCCACGACCCGCCGAACCCGACCGGGTTGCCGAACTTCGGCCAGTTCAAGGCCACGCATCTCAGCCCGTCTCTGCTAACGTCCGACCGGTCTCACGGATTCCGCAAAACCAACCTCAAATGGCGCGGCCACAGGCTCAACCACAGCGGCCCACGCCCAAGGCTCATTGGCAAAACACCGAGTCCGACCATCCATCGGTCTACGCCGCCTCGGCGGTCCGAATAGTCAAGAATACAACTACGAAACCTCATGCAATAAGCCCAGCCTCCTTCAATGACGCCCAGGATATTGGAGATCGCTTCAAGTCCGGCCAGCCGGTGGTCATCAATCTACAGGAGGTAACCCGCGATACACGGCGCCGAATTGTGGATTTCGCCAGCGGACTCTGCTACGCACTGGGAGGCAAGATGGACCGTATCGCTAAGCAAGTCTACATGCTCATTCCAGCTGACGTCCAGGTGAGCCAAGCCGACACCGATGAAGCGCTGAACTGATCCATGGGCGTCTTCAGTTGGATCGTCTGCCTAGTGCTGATGGTGTACATGGTGGCGATCTTCGTGAGGGTAATTCTGAGTTGGTTCCCGCTGAATCCGAATGGCGGATGGGCCACCATCGCAGGTTTTCTGTACGTGGTCACCGACTTCACGCTTGCTCCATTACGTCAAAATGTACCCCCCGTACGATTAGGCAATGCCGCCCTTGACCTGTCTCCGATGATCGTGATCTTCGTCATATTGATCATTAGGGGCGTGATTTGCTGAGGCCCGACCAAGTCAACCACGTTTGAAGCCCTTCCATGAGGGCACGTGATTCGGCACTTGCAATTCGGCCAACTAAGCTCTTATCCATGGATGTCACGACGTTTGATCCTGAGAAATTTGATACCGAGCCCGACGAGTTCTCCGTTGTGCGCAAGGGGTATGACCGTGGCGAGGTTGATTCGTATTGTTGGCGTGTCACCCGAGCTATCGTGGCTATGCAGGAGGTGTTGAACAGGCATCAATCGGCTAGCGCTGAGTCGACTCCGGACATGATCGCGCGCACCCTTCTAGTAGCCCAGAACTCCGCAGATGAAGTAGTCACCAAGGCCGAGAGCCAGGCTCAAACAATCCTCAAGGAATCCCAGGCCGCCGCCGACCTCGCCATCAACGAAGCCAAGGATCAAGCAAGCCAGATATTGGCCGACGCCGACCTCGCCGTCAACGAAGCCAAGGATCAAGCAAGCCAGATATTGGCCGACGCCGAGCTTGACCGGCTTAGGATCAATGAGGAAGCCCTGACGGCCGTGGCAGAGATTGAGGCAGTGGAAAGGGAACGGCGTCGAGAAGAACTTGCACGTCTCACCCGGTACCGGGACCTTCTCAACGCAGACGTGAAGCTTCTCGCACGATTCTTAGGGGAGAAGCGGGCAAACTTGATTGCCATCATCGATGAGTTTCGTGAACTGCTCGTAGATCCGGCGGAGTTTCGGGACTCTGCGCCTACCCTTAGCGGCTTGGAGGTGTCGGAAGGGCTTCCCGATTCGACCATTGCCGACGATGAGTCACTCCGCAGCGAGGTCGAAGGTGAAGTGGTTGATGCTGACGCTGAACGACCCACAGCAGATGAAGCGACGAATTAGTCAATGAAGTTCAATCCGGCCTAACCGGAATCGAAGACCCAAGAACAACAAGAACCCAAGAACAAGGCGAGTGTCTCTGATTTCCTGACCGAGGCGACGCCATAGCGCCGCCTCGGTCGTAGACTTGCCGATTCCCGGCCCCGGGTACGGTGAGAATCGGAACTGGTTGAGAGGATCCCTTGATGGCGATACCCAGGAAAGCAACTTCTGAGTCTGCTGCCGAAGCTGTGGTGTCGGAATCAACAGGGAAGAAGTCTGCTGCGAAGAAGGCTCCGGCGAAGTCCGCTGCCAATAAGTCTGTGGCGAAGCGTCTCGATGAGAAGTCTGCTGAAGTTGCTGCGAAGAAGACCCCGGTCAAGAAGTCCGCCGCGAAGAAGACCTCGGTCAAGAAGGCCCCGGTCAAGAAGTCCGCTGCCAAAAAGTCTGTGGCGAAGCGTCTCGATGAGAAGTCTGCTGAAGCTGCTGAGGAAAAGGCCCCGGTCAAGAAGTCTGCTGCGAAGAAGGCTCCGGCGAAGTCCGCTGCCAATAAGTCTGTGGCGAAGCGTCTCGATGAGAAGTCTGCTGAAGTTGCTGCGAAGAAGACCCCGGTCATGCAGGCTCCGGCGAAAAAGTCTGCTGCGAAGAAGGCTCCGGTCAAGAAGTCCGCCGCGAAGAAGGCCTCGGTCAAGAAGTCCGCCGCGAAGAAGACCGCTGCCAAGCAGGCTTCGGTCACAAAGTCTGCTGCGAAGAAGTCTGTGGCGAAGAAGGCTTCGGTCGCAAAGTCTGCTGCGAAGAAGTCTGTGGCTAAGAAGGCTCCGGTCAAGAAGTCTGTGGCTAAGAAGGCTTCGGTCACAAAGTCTGCTGCGACAAAGTCTGTGGCTAAGAAGGCTCCGGTCAAGAAGTCCGTGGCGAAGAAGTCTGTGGCGAAGAAGGCTTCGGTCACAAAGTCCGCTGCGAAGAAGGCTCCGGCGAAACAGCCTGCTGCGAAGAAGTCTGTGGCGAAGAAGGCTCCGGTCACAAAGTCCGCTGCCAAGAGGGCTTCGGTCAAGAAGTCCGCTGCGAAGAAGGCTCCGGCGAAACAGCCTGCTGCGAAGCGTCTCGATGAGAAGTCTGCTGAGGCTGCTGGGGAAAAGGCTCCGGTTGAGCGAACCGAGACATCACAAGATGCTGGCGCCCCACCGATTAGCGCGTCGTTCGTTACCTCCATGAAGGAGCATTTGCTTGCCGAACGGGCGCGATATCTCCACTCTTCAGAGGAGTTCCGCGCCGAGGCCGAATCGCTGCTCGAAGCCAGCGAACCCGGCGACACGCAGTTCGACGAGGAGTCCGGTAAGGGCAACTCAATCGCGGTCGAGCGAGAGCGTGATCTTGCTCTCTCGGCACAGGCACGCAACACCGTCGCGAAAATCGACGCAGCGCTGGAGCGCATCGCCAAGGGCACCTATGGCATCTGTGTCTTGTCTGGACTTCCGATTCCCGAGGAGCGCCTCGAAGCAATTCCCTGGGCCGAGGAACGCGTTGAGTACAAGGTAGCCCGCCTAGGGAGGTTCTGAGGATCGCTGACCTTATGACGACGGTCACCGACACTGTTCCATCTGGGTTTGACGGTGAGCGAATCGATCGTTTCGTGGCAGCGCTCGTCCTGCGAAGCCGGTCCGTTGCAGCGGAGCTGGTAAAGGCAGGAGCGGTCACCGTTGACGCCATGGTGATGACCAAGCCGTCGAAATGCGTAAACGTCGGCCAGCAAGTGATCGTCGAGCTGCCAGACAAGGTATGTGACCTTCCGGTGGCCGATCCGACAGTGTTGTTTGAGGTTGTCTACCAGGACGAGCACCTGCTCGTCATCCACAAGCCTGCTGGCTTGGTTGTTCACGCTGGAGTTGGCCAGCACGACAGCTCACTCGTCAATGGCATATTGGCCCGCTATCCCGATGTTGCCGAGGTTGGTGAACCAAACCGTCCCGGCATTGTTCACCGACTTGACAAACACACATCGGGATTGCTCGTCGTTGCCAGAACTGAACCCGTTCGTAAGGCGCTGATTGACGCCCTGGCGGCTCACCTCCCTGAGCGGCACTACACCGCCTTGGTTTGGGGCCATGTTGATTCTTCAGCAGGCAGGATCGACGCGCCCATAGGTCGCTCGCTACGTCAGCCCACCCGCATGACCGTCAGCGAGTCGGGTCGACGTGCAGTAACTCACTATCGCGTCAACTGCCGCTATAGGCTGCCATGCGCACTGTCGCTACTTGAATGCCGCCTCGAGACAGGTCGCACCCATCAGATCCGTGTGCATCTCCGCTCCATCGGGCATCCCGTAGTGGGGGATCGCCAGTACGACGGCGGCAGGCCGGGGCCGGATCCCGGACGGCCGTTTCTCCACGCTCGGCGGCTTCGGTTCATCCATCCCGTCACGGGCGAGCCGGTCAACTGCTTTGCACCGCTACCGGCCGATCTGGCCGAAGTGCTGTCACAATGCACCCCACAGGACTAGATCTAGTGTGGCCTCCTCTTTTGGCCCCGAGTCGACTATGATCACAGCAAGGCATTCTCAAGAGTAGAAGGTAGGCGCAGGACTAGTTGTACTCGGCTGAGACGTTGGTGATGGGTCCCTGAACGTGTGAAGACCTCCGGGCGGTGTGGAGTTTTGCCGCTTCACACAAGTCCAGGAGGTCTTCGTGTCTCACCGTAACGCCCGTCTCACGCCTCGGGGTCGACGCCTGCTCGTTGATCGTGTCCGCGATCAGGGGATGCCCGTTGCCCATGTCGCGAAGGCCATGGGGATCAGCCGCCAGTGCGCGCACATGTGGGTGCGCCGATTCGACACCGAGGCTGGTCTTGAGGATCGCTCCTCGAGGCCACATCGATGTGCTCGCCAGACCCCACCCGATGTAGAAGACACCGTGATCGCCGCTCGTGTTGAGCACCGCCGCGGCCCGCAGTGGCTGTCGTGGGAGACCGGAGTTCCCGCTCGCACAATCACCGATGTTCTGCGCCGTAACGGTCTGCCCCGGCTCTATGAGATCGACCCGATGACTGGTGAAGTGATCCGGGCCTCGAAGACAACCGCGGTCCGTTACGAACGCGACCGGCCGGGCGAACTCGTTCACGTGGATGTGAAGAAGATCGGTCGCATCCCTGACGGGGGTGGCTGGCGCGCTCACGGACGAGCCATGGGATCCACCGGTAAACGCAAGCGCACCAAGGTCGGCTACGACTACATCCACTCAGCTATCGATGACCACACCCGCCTCGCGTACTCAGAGATCCATGACGACGAAAAAGGTGACACCTGCGCCAGCTTCATCGAACGAGCAGCAGCATTCTTCGCCACCCACGGCATCAACCAAATCGAACGCGTCTTGACCGACAACCACTGGTCATACAAGAACACGCGCTCGGTGGCCGAGACCATCAATAAGCTCCGAGCAACCCACAAGCTCATCAAACCCCACTGCCCCTGGCAGAACGGCAAGGTCGAACGATTCAACCGGACCCTCCAAGCCGAATGGGCCTACCGCCAGGTCTTCACCTCAAACACCGACCGCAACGCCGCTCTGGCACCATGGCTCCACACCTACAACCACCACCGACGGCACCACGCCCTCGGAGGCCACCCACCCATCAGCCGCTGTCACCAACCTCACGGCTGAGTACAACTAGATCTTGTGTGGCATCCTCTTTGGCCAGGGTGACTCACCTCGTGCCATGCAAGCTATGTCGGCCAGGCTGAAGGAGTCAAGGAACTCCTTCATATGGGTTCCTGCCGCTCCCCAAATGGCCAACAACACACATTGACCTTCATGGTCGCAGGCACCGTCGGTGTGCGGGTCACCGAAATCCCCGGCCGTGATGGGGCCGTCCACGGCTCGCACGATCTCGCTCAGTTTGATATTGGCGGGGCTGCGGGCGAGTACGTATCCACCACCGACACCCCTTTTGGATCGGACAATTCCCGCGCCTTTGAGCGCCAGGAGGATCTGTTCAAGATAAGGCTGAGGCAGAGCTGTGCGTTCGGCGATTTCACGCACAGAGGTCGGGGTTTCGGCGGTGTGCAACGACAGGGACAGAAGCGCCCGGGCCGCATAGTCGCCGCGGGTCGAGACGCGCATGAAGCGACTCTAGACCGCGAAGCAGCCTAGCCCCGGAGCGGGCCCCCGCGCTAGGCTCTCACCATGGCGGACGACGGGTCTGGATCCCCAGCCCATGATTCGTCTTCCCCGGTGCTTCCAGCTTGGGATCGTGGCTGTGTCACCCAGATCATCCCGGCTCTGTTGGAGTACGCGCCAGCACCGGAGCCTTTGACCGAGTCTATTGTTGACGCCGATGCGGTGGTTCTGTTGCTTCTTGACGGTCTCGGCTGGGAGCAACTCTCAGCACGCCCATCTATCGCTCCGACGATCAACGAATTGCCTGGACGTCCGATCACGACGGTGGTGCCGTCCACAACGTCGGCTGCGCTGCCATCAGTGGTGACGGGAAAGGCACCAGGAGATCACGGTCTGGTGGGTTACCGAATCGATGTGAGCGGTGAGGTGCTCAACGTCTTGTCGTGGCGGACAACGCATGGAGACGCCCGTCGACGTATCCTGCCGGAAACATTCGGCGACGTCGCAGCGTTCGCCGGGACCAGGCCGGTGGTGATCCAGAACGCTCCTTTCGCCAGCAGCGGGTTCACTCGCGCCCATCTGGACGGGACCCGCCAGCGACCTTGGTACACCCCAGCGGGACTGGTGGTTGAGACCCGGCGTGCTTTGGCGGGGGGAGAGCCTTTCGTCTACGTCTACTACGACGGTATCGACAAGACCGCACACATTCATGGATTTGGCGAATACTACGACGCCGAACTGGCCGCCTGCGATCGTCTCGTAGCCGACTTGATGATGGCAGTGCCGCAAGGTACCGCACTTGTGGTCACCGCCGATCACGGGCTGGTCGACTGTTCGAGCGGTCGAACGGAACTGCATCCCGATCTGCGTTCGCTTATCTCCCGTCAATCCGGCGAGGCGCGGTTTCGCTGGTTGCATTCCCGTCCGGGTCGCGCGGGGGAGTTGGAGGTTGCGGCTACAGAAGCGCACGGGGATCAGGCATGGGTGGCATCGATCGATCGTGTGCTTGACGAGCGATGGTTCGGGCCGAGCGTCACGAAGTCCGCACAGCGTCGTCTTGGTGACGTCGCGGTTGTGGCCAAAGCCGATCGATGGTTTGTCGATCCGGCCGAATCGTCCACAATCGACCTGGTTGGTCGTCACGGTTCGCTTACAGCCGCTGAGATGTTTGTCCCTTTGTTGGCGTTTCGGTCATGATCGGAACTGGCCAAGGAGAACTAAATTGACCGCCCAACCATCCGAGAACAGCGAAGCAGTGGCGTCCGACGAAGTCGAGGTCGTCGAATCCGACCCCGAGTCGGGTGAGGCGATTGATCGCCCCGCCAAGGTGATGCGTATCGGCACGATGATGAAGCAACTCCTCGAAGAGCTTCGTTCCACCGAACTTGATGAACCGAGCCGGGATCGTCTGCGAGACATCTACGAGATCTCAATCGGAGAACTCGGTTCGGCGTTGTCGGTTGACCTTCGTGACGAGCTGGATCGGCTAGCCCTTCCGTTTTCGAGCGATGCTGTACCGACCGCGGCCGAACTACAGATCGCCAAAGCTCAGCTTGTGGGATGGCTTGAGGGCCTCATCCAGGGGATCCAGGCGGCTCTGTTCGCCCAACAGATGGCCGCTCGTCAACAACTCGAGTCGATGCGTACACAAATCGGGCACGGACGCTCCAGCAGCGATGCCGAGGGTCGACCCGGAACCTATCTGTAGTGGCTACAACGGACGGGTTCGCCCATCTCCATGTCCACACCGAGTACTCGATGCTTGATGGTGCATCGCGGCTTGACGATGTCATCTCAACCGCGGTGGCCGACAAGCAACCGGCTATAGCGATCACCGATCACGGAAACATGTACGGGGTCCTTGACTTCTATCGCGGATGCCGCGAATCCGGGATCCGGCCAATCATCGGCACCGAGATCTATCTCGCGCACGAGTCCCGCCATGAGCGTCCAAATCAGCGAGGTCGTGTTGATGACTCCGGCGGCGACGCGGGAGGCGGAAGAAAGCTCTATTACCACGCGATTCTCCTAGCCGAGAACCAGGTCGGTTATCGCAATCTCATTCAACTGTCCAGCCAAGCTTTCCTCAGCGGCTACCACTACAAACCACGAGCCGACTTTGAGCTGATGGAGCAGTACTCCGAAGGCATCATCGCCACGTCGGGTTGTTTGGGAGGCCATGTGCTGCAGTCTTTGATGCAGGGCGACTCAAAGGCGGCGCTACGCCACGCGGCACGATTTCAGGACATATTTGGCCGTGAGAATTTCTTCATTGAGCTGCAGGATCACGGCATCGCGGAGCAGCACTCAACCAACCCGCAGCTGCTTGAGATCGCGGCCAAGATCAACGCTCCGGTCCTGGCGACGAACGACACGCACTACACGAGCGGCCAAGATGCCGAGGCTCACGACGCCCTTTTGTGCGTGCAGACCGGTGCCCTGCTCAGCGACAAGAATCGCTTCAGCTTCCACGGTGATCAGCACTACCTGAAATCGGCCAGCGAAATGAGGAAACTCTTCGCTGAGGTGCCCGAGGCCTGCGACAATACGCTCAGGGTGGCGGAGCGTTGCAACGTTGAAATCGAGTTCGGCAAACCGAAGCTTCCCAGGTTTCCGCTGCCACCAGATTTTGGATCCGACGCAGAGTTTCTTCGTCATCTCAGCGTGGATGGGGCACACCAAAGATGGGGCACTTCGCTGTCCAGCGATGTGACCGAGCGGCTCGATTACGAACTCGGCGTGATTGATAGCATGGGTTTCTCCGCCTATTTCCTGATCACCTGGGATTTGGTCAGACACGCACGCGAAAACGGCGTCCGGGTAGGCCCCGGGCGGGGCTCCGCGGCTGGTTGTGCGGTGGCCTACGCGTTGGGGATCACCGACCTCGACCCCATCCGCCATGACCTGCTGTTTGAACGGTTTCTCAACCCGTCTCGTATTTCGATGCCCGACATCGATATTGACTTCGAGACCCGCTATCGCGACAACATGATCCGTTACGCGGCCGAGCGTTATGGTCGAGACAACGTCGCCCAGATTGTCACCTTCTCCCAGATCAAGGCCCGAGCGGCGGTCCGTGACGCAGCCCGCGTGCTGGGATTTCCCTACTCATTGGGTGACAAGATCGCCAAGGCAATGCCGCCGCTGGTCATGGGCCGCGACACACCGCTGAAATACTGCTTTGAGAAGGACCCTAAGCACCGAGACGGCTACCGGGCAGCCGCGCAGCTACGCGAAATGGTCGAAACCGACGACGATGTCGCCAAGGTCGTCGATGTTGCCAAGGGCCTTGAAGGTCTGCGTCGCCAAGACGGCATCCACGCCGCTGCGGTGGTGATCACCGATCAGCCGCTGACCGAGTACTTGCCGATACAGCGCAAACCCGAACCCGGTCGCGACATTAGCGCCGTGCCGATCGTTACCCAATACGAAATGCACGGGGTGGAGGACCTCGGCTTGTTGAAGATGGACCTGCTTGGGTTGCGCAACCTTGACGTCATCTCGGACTGCGTCGAACTCATTTCACGGACCCGTGACAAAAAGGTCGACATCGATTCGGTTCCGTTGGACGACGAACCCACTTTCGCAATGCTTCGAAGGGGAGACACCATCGGTGTATTCCAGCTTGAGTCCGCACCGGTGAGATCACTGATCCGGGCTTTGGCGCCCACCACGATCGACGATGTGGCCGCCTTGGTGGCTCTGTATCGGCCCGGTCCGATGGCCGCCAACATGCACAACGACTACGCCGACCGAAAGAACGGTCGCAAGGAGATCGAGTTCTTTCATCCCGACGCCGCCGACCTGCTCGGCGACACCTACGGGCTCATGATCTATCAAGAGTCGGTGATGCGGGTCGCTCAGCGTTTCGCAGGCTACTCCTTGGCCCAGGCTGACAATCTGCGCAAGGCCTGCGGAAAAAAGGATCGCGAGATCATGGCGCAAGAACGCGCCGGTTTCGTGGCCGGATGCGTAGCTGGAGGTTATGACGAGTCTTTGGGCACCGAACTGTTCAACGTGATCGAGCAGTTCGCCGACTATGCCTTCAACAAGTCGCACTCATACGGCTATGGCTACATTGCCTACCAGACTGCCTACCTCAAGGCGAATTATCCCGTTGAGTATTTCTCAGCGCTGCTGACCAGCGTCAAGTCGAAGCTCGAGACCGCTGCCATGTATCTCAACGAGTGTCGGTCTTTGGGAATCGAGGTGATGGTTCCCGACATCAACCGGTCGACGGGTGACTTCACTCCGCTGCGAGGAGAGGACCCCGAATCGCCTGACCGCATCGTTTTCGGACTCAACGCCGTCCGCAGTGTTGGCGCAAGGGTTGTCGAAAGGATCCTTGAGGCGCGCAACGCCGAAGGACCGTTCGGTTCGTTCTACGACTTCGTAGATCGTGTCAATCAAGAGGCTCTGACAAGAGGCACAATCGAATCCCTGATCAAAGGTGGTGCATTTGATTCCCTCGGTCATCCACGCAAGGGTCTTTTGCAGGTATTTGAACGGATCCTTGAGGTCACGGTCCAGCACCGACGTGATCAGGAAATGGGGATCATGTCGCTGTTCGGTGATATCGATGACACATCCACCTTTGATGAGCGGCCCTCAATTCTTGATGTGGAATTCGATCGGATGTCTCGACTGGCGCACGAGAGAGACAAGCTCGGTCACTACATCTCTGATCATCCGCTGCTCGGGTTCGAGGGGCAGATCCGTCGTAAGGCCGACCGCACGGTCTCGGACCTGAATGAGGTCTCGGATGGATCAATCGTCAAGGTGGGTGGAGTGATCACGAACCTGACGCAAAAATGGACCCGCAAGGGCGACTTGATGGCGGTGTTCGAACTTGAAGATCTTGAGGCATCAGTTGAAGTGATGGTGTTCCCGCGCAGCATGGAGCAGCACGGCTCAAGGCTCGTTGATGATGCAATCGTTGTGCTGACGGGACGGGTCGAACAGGGAGACGATCTACCGAAGTTGTTCGCTCAGAAAATCGAGTTCCTGCAAGATAATGCCATGGACCCGGCGATACGGATCCATGTTCCGATGGGTCGTCAAGATGACGGTTGGCTTGATGAGCTCAAGTCGACCCTGGTGGCTCATCCGGGTGAGACGCCGGTGCAGTTGCACCTCGGTGCGTCACAGGTTGTGACGCTTGGGTCCAACTTTGGCGTTGACGCCGACAACGGGTTGATCGGAGAGTTGCGCGTGCTTCTGGGACCAAAAGCTGTTTGAGCGGGTTTGCGCTTGGGTGTGCGTTGCGTCAAGACTGAGACGGTACGAGTTGACCGATGCATGGGTAAGGTTGATGCATGGCCATTGAGGTGGAGACCAAGGACTGCACAGCGCTGAAAGATAGCGAACTGGCCGATATGGCGGATCTCTGTGCCGGATCAACGAATGCCTTTGAGATCGCGATGTTGTCCAAACAGGCCGAGATGTGGGTCTTGTGCACCGTCGCCTCGGAAAATACAAGGCTCAGGGGTTTTTCGTTCTGCACATTGGAACGTATCGGCGGCACTCCGAGTGTCATTGTCGGTGCAGGTCATGTATGCCGCACTTACCGCCGCAACACGGTGCTTCGCGCTGTCGTCAGGGATCAACTCCGCCGGGCGGTGCTGGCGTTCCCCGACGAAGACGTGCTGGTCGGGGTGCAGATGAACGACCCTGGTGTGTTTGAAGCCTTTCGCACTCTCCACGACGTCGTTCCAAGGCCCGACCATAAGGCCTCAGGAGAGGAGAGAGCTTGGGGTCGCCGACTCGCCAAGCGTTACGGAATCAAAGCGTCGATGTATGAGGACCGAGCCTTCATCGCCCGTGGTGACGGCAGTCAGGCACCGGTGTTGGATCATCAATCCGTCAAGCCCGAGACCCTGGCCGCAGGGGTGCCTGAGCTGCTCGGCGGCCTGGATGTCGCCAACGGAGACATCATGATCGGGTTCGGTTGGGCGATGTCGGAGGACCTCGAGAAACTCCTTTAGATCCCATCCCAATTGATCCCGCAGTCATGGACTTCGACCGGTTGACCCGACGTCGTCGGATGACCAGGGCCTTCACTGCTCAACCCGTTGATTCCGACACGGTCACACGAATCGTTGATCTCGCACGGCTTGCTCCCTCGGCAGGCAACACAAGAGCCTTCGAGTTCTTGGTGCTCACCGAGCAGGACACCGCCCGGTACTGGAACGTCACCCTTCCTGAGCCACGCAGGCAACGGTTCGCGTGGCCGGGCCTGCTCAACGCACCTGTGCTGGTGGTTGTGTGGGTGTCGCCTGGGGCCTACGTGCAGAGATACCGAGAAACAGACAAGATCCGTACGGGCCTCGGCGAAGGCATAGATGCCTGGCCCGTTCCGTACTGGTTCGTTGATGCAGGCGGGGCGATGATGACGATGCTGCTCGCAGCGGAAGCGGAGGGCCTCGGAGCTTTGCTCTTCGGTCTGTTCGAACACGAATCAGCTATCAGAGGAGCCTTCGGGGTCCCCGAAGACCGACGCGCGGGAGGGGTCATCGCGCTCGGCTATGGTGCTCAGGACCGACAATCGCACAGCGCGCAGCGTGCCCAACCTTGCCTCGACCGGATCGTTCATCACGGTTACTGGAACCACGACCCGGATTGCGACGAGCAGTGAACCAGACTGCTGGAACCAAAATCGACCGGCACCGTAGCGATCCCTGGGACCGTGTTCGTTGGGCGTACCGCGAACTTCTGGGCGATGCCGACCCGGCTGGGCCGTTGGTGGCCGAGTTCGGTGCGGTCGATCTTCGTCCAGGACCGCCTCGGATCCCGGATCCGTGCCACGGCCCGGTGGTGATATCGGGCCCCGATGATCTGCATGAACTGCGGGATGCGGTCGAAAGGGTCACCGGTGCAGCCACCTGGCCGCTGCGCACTTCGATTGACCTTGACGGGACTTTGTGCCGATCGCGAATTGCTGTGGCCCGACCCGCGGCACCCATGGCATTCGTGGCTTGTTTGGAGTCAATGCTGGTTGATCGCGCGCAGGCGTGGCGTACGTTCAAAACTGCCCGGGAGGTGATCGCGTCAGCTGTCGCGAACCTCAGCTACATCACCACGCAGGCGCTGATCATCGACCCTCGCCTATGACCTCGCCCCGGATCCGCTGCATTGCTCTTGTGATGCGTTCGGCGCTGATTGTACCCTTGGCGCCCACAGGTTGGGCGAACAGGCTCACCCTCAGTTCCTGGATCTGCCAACTCAGGTTCTCAAGGTCAACCGTCAGCGGTGTTTGTGCTACCAGCTGGTCGTGTTCGGCCTCCAGGGTACGCACCACCACCATGCGACTTTGGTCCCGCCCCGATGTCTGCGGCAGTCGCCGGACTCGATGGTGGGCAGCTCGCAGGTAACGCGCCACGTCGTCAAGGCGGTCGGCGCCAACAGCGGAAACGAAGCCCTCGTATACGAGACGATCGAGTTGCTCACCGATGTCGGTCACCGCCGCGCTGAACGAACCGGCCCCATCAACCGCTGAGCGGAGCCGGTCGGCGCACCGCAACACAACAGCGGCCGCTTGGGCGACCCGCAGCACCGCATCGGGCAGGTCACGGCGAAAGACGATCGACAACCTTTGGTAGGACTCCCGATCGTGCACCGGGCCCCCGTGGAGTCCCAACAGTTCGTCTCCGGCGGCGACGAGGCAATCTGAGAACCAACATGACGGTGACCGATACACGCTAGTGGTGATCAAGGCTTTGAACTCGGGTGTCAGCACACGGCGCAGACGGTCCCCGACCGAGGGGCGTTGTAGCAACAGCAGGCGGCGTGTTCCGGCCCACATCGCCTCGGCCTGTTCGGCCTCGGTAGACAAGAGGCGTACCGAAACCGAGTCTTTGTCGTCGACCAATGCAGGATAGGACCGCACAGAGCGACCTGTTGCACCGCTGATCACCACAGCAGGAAGATCCCGAACCGGAAATGTTGTGAGACCCGCCTGTTCCAGGTCGTCGGGTGACCGTGAAATCGGAACCCGGTCGCGGAACCAGTCCTTGAGGACGCTGAGGTCGTCATGAATGCCAAGTTGGTGGCCGTTGTCCACGACACGGTAATGAGGTCGCAGCCAGGACGGCAGCGGGGTGCTGAGATGGCCTGGCCACACCTTTACTTGCGACAGACGCGTCGCTGCGTGGGCCAGTTGTTGCGTTGCTGGCACGTCGGCGTCGGGATCAACGAGGGCTAATGCGTTGTTGGCGGCCTCGGTGATGGGTGAGAGCAGTCGTCGCACCGGCTTGGGCAAGGTAGCAAACATGGCCTCGATCAAATGCGGACGCATCCCCGGCACCAGCCACTCAAATCGGGTCTGCGACATTCGGCTCAGGTAGTGCAGCGGAATCTCGATCGTGATGCCATCATCAGCGGCACCGGGTTCGAAGCGGTAGTCAATGCGCAGATCGATGTCACCGAACGGCCAGGTCGTGGGATGTGAAGCGTTGACCTCGCCAAGGTCAACTTCCAGCCACTCCTCAGGCGTGAATCGATGCGGTTGAGGTTCGGACTGCCACCAGCGGATCAGGTCACCTTCGCTAACGATGTGTGCAGGGATTGATGCCTCGTAGCGGTCGACGAGTTCGTCCACGTTGGGTATCAAGTCATCGCGGCGCAACCGAGTTCGAAGAGCTTCAATTCTGTCGAGCGATTCTCGATGCAGGATCGCCAAGGCGTTGGCGCCCTCCAGTATTGCGTGGCGAACCAGAAGCTGGCGGGCCAGGCTGGGATCGACCCGGTGCAACGCAACGGTCCGGTTGTCGACGACGCGCAGACCAAACAGCGTTGCGCTCTCGTTGCAGACTGCGATGCCGCGACGCTTATGCCACCGAGGGTTGTAGTAGTCCCGCCTCAACAGGTGCGAGGCCGCGGATTCGATCAGCGATTCGTCAATCGAGGCGCAGACTCGGGCCAGAACCCGTTCAGTTTCGACCATCTCGGCGGCCATAACCCAACCCGGTGTGCGTCCGGCCAAGGCACCGTCTCGGACAAGAACGAAACGCCCTCCGTGGGTGCCGCGATACACCCGCTGACGCGGGTCATAGCACCCGATACGCGACAGCAGACCTGCCAACACTGCCCGATGAACCACATCGTGTTGTGCAGGCTCCGTGTTGATCGTCAAACCCATTGCCTTCACTGATCTGCGCAGTTGGGCATGGACGTCCTGCCATTCCCGTACCCGTCGATGATGGAGATACTCTTTGCTGCACAACCGGCGTAGGTTGTGGCGCGAGCGCGCGGATCGGTTCAGGTGCTCCCACAACGCAACCATCGCCACAAAGTCAGAGCCGGAATCCGCAAAGCGGGCATGCAGCCCTGAGGCCTTCCGGTTCGCGTCGGGATCGCTGGGGCGGACGCGTGGATCCTGAATCGACAATCCCGCCACGATGATGAGAAGCTCCCGCACGCAGCCGAAGTCGTCGGCGGCCAGCAGCATCCGTCCGAGGCGGGGATCAATCGGTACTTCAGCTAACTGCCTACCGAGCGGCGTCAACCACTCAGCGGTGCCCTCGCGGCCTGGATCGACCGCGTCCAGTTCCTCAAGCAACCTGATGCCGTCACGAACGGCGCGACGCGGTGGTGGATCAATGAATCCGAAGTCGCTCGGGTTGCCGAGACCCAGAGCAGACATTTGCAGGATCACCGACGCCAGGTTGGTGCGCAGGATTTCGGGCTCGGTGAATTTGGGCCGAGCGAGATAGTCGTCTTTGTCGTATAGGCGGATACAGACTCCCGGACCTAGCCTCCCGCAGCGACCGGCGCGCTGATCCGCGGACGCCCGTGAGATTGGTTCTATCGGCAGGCGCTGCACTTTGGTACGGCGATTGAAGCGGGAGATGCGCGCCGTTCCCGCGTCTACGACGCAGCGAACCCCTGGAACCGTCAACGATGTCTCGGCGATATTGGTAGCAACGATCACCCGTCGGCTACTTGAAGTTGTGAATACCCGCCGTTGCTCGGCTGGTCCAAGACGCGCAAACAGTTCCAGCACTTCCAGGGCAGGCAGAGATCGTCGCAGCCGGTCGGCAGCTTCGCGGATTTCACTTTCGCCACTGCAGAAAACTAAGATGTCGCCGGATTGGTCCCGGAGTAGTTCTCGAACGGCGGATTCGATGGCGTCAATTTGATCCGGCTCGGGACGGTAGCGAAGTTCAACGAGATGGCTCTTGCCGCCCACTTTGACGATCGGTGCATCGTCGAAATACCGAGCGAACCTTTCGGTGTCGATGGTGGCCGAGGTGATAATCACTTTCAGATCTCGACGGATGCGGGTCAGCCTGCGCAGATAGCCCAACAGAAAATCGATGTTGAGGCTTCGCTCGTGTGCCTCGTCCACGATGATCGTCTCGTAACGTCGTAGTTCTGGGTCGTGCTCAATTTCTGCTAGAAGAATCCCGTCGGTCATGATCTTCACCAGTGTTCGGGGACTCAAGCTCTGGTCAAAGCGGACCTTGTGGCCCACAAGATCACCCAGTTCGGTGCCAAGTTCGCTAGCCACCCGCTCGGCGATGGCGAACGCTGCAACACGACGAGGTTGGGTGTGTCCGATCCAACCCCTAGCCCCGAAACCGGCTTCCAGACAGATCTTTGGAAGTTGCGTGCTCTTTCCTGAACCGGTCTCGCCTGAAACCACAACCACAGGGTTGGCAGTGATGGTGTCCAGCAGGTCTTGGCGCCGCTCAAGGATCGGCAAATCGACCGGATACCGCATCGGGGGGATCCACCCACGGCGCCGTGAAATGCCATCGGCGTCCATGGAGTCGATCCTAGACACAGCCGCCAGGCCCGAAATCGTTGCTGATCGTTGCTTTCATAGACTCCGGTGAGTCGAAACGGGTACTTAGGCGGCGTGAGCTGTGACGATATGTGTCCTATTTTGGGCTGATCATCGCCGACCCCGAAGCGATCGGGCAGGATGAGTCGGTGAAACCCATCCCGGTAATGCGATGACCGCCAAGACCCCCGCTGCGGACACGCCATGAAAGGCGAGCCCAACGACACATCGGATCCCACGATGTTGCGGCTGTGGTTGATTGGTGCGAGACCTCGGACCCTTTCCGCAGCGATCGTTGCTGTAGCAGTGGGTACCGCGGCTGCTGTGGGCCACGTCACCGAGACGGGTGAGCCGGTTGCTTGGTGGCGTGCGGGTGCGGCGCTGATTGTTGCGCTCGCGCTTCAGATCGGAGTCAATTACGCCAACGACTACAGCGATGGTGTGCGTGGCACCGACGGTGCAACCCGGGTGGGACCGATTCGCCTCGTGGGATCGAAACTTGTGTCACCCAAGGCGATGAAACGGGCCGCGGCGACGGCGTTTGCTGTGGCGGGAGCTGCCGGGGCGACACTGGCTTGGGTGATCGGACCGGAACTGCTGGTTGTGGGGGCTGCCTCAATACTCGCAGGCTGGACCTACACGGGGGGCCCCAAACCCTACGCACACCGAGGGCTCGGCGAAGTCTTTGTCTTTGTCTTCTTTGGTCTCGTTGCTACCGCTGGCACGACCTATGTCCTTGTTGAACGGCTCGAGCCTCTCGCCGTTGCTGCTGGGGCGGTGGTTGGGTTGTGGGCTGTGACCCTATTGATCATCAACAACCTGCGCGACATTCCCGGAGACACCCTCGCCGGAAAGTTCACCCTCGCCGTTCGCTTGGGAGATCGACGAACCCGGAACCTTTATGTTCTGATCCAAGTCGGTGCCGCGGTGGGAACGATCGTCATGAGCATCGTGTGGACCCGGCCCGCAGCGGTTGCTTTGGTGGCGCTTCCTCTGATCATCAAGGCGGTGAGCTCGCTGCGATGCGGGGCAGTTGGCGAGGAGCTGATTCCCCTATTGGGGATCACGGCACGCATTCAAGCGGTCGGTGGTCTGGCACTCGCCGCCGGACTCGCCGTCTCAGGATGATCGGCGGATTGTATTGCCTGTCAAGGTGTGGCACAGGTGGCGGTGATGAGTTGCGCGCCGCTAAACGGAACGTGTTTGATGTTGTCAAACCCAGCCGCTGAAAGCTCTGCTTGCAGCTTCTCCCAAGTCGGCAAGTAGGCCATTGACTTAGGAAGGTAGCGGTATGCCCGACGTTGAGAAAGCAACCCACCGATAAGCGGTATCACCCGATTGAAATAGATTCGATGTGCAAACCCCAAGAAACGCCCCGGTGGCACATAGGCCTCAAGAAAAGCAATGCGACCACCCGGACGCACCACCCGGGCGACCTCCGCGAAGAAGGCCGGTAGATCTACCAGGTTGCGAAGCGCGAACCCACACGTGGCGCCGTCCACGCTGCGATCAAGCAACGGCAAGGCCCCTATGTCGGCATGTATCAGGGGGGCGTCGGTGCGCGCCGCAGCGAGCATTCCCATTGACAGGTCAAGTCCGATCCCGAAGTGACCGCTCTTGTTTAGTTCACGGCAGAAATCACCGGTCCCGCACGCGAGATCGGCGACGACGCCTCCCGCGGGGAGTTCCAGGCCAGCGGTAGCGGCTCTGCGCCAACGTACATCAAGCCCGAAGGTCATGACCCGGTTGACCCTGTCGTAACGCGGGGCGATCGTGTCGAACAGGCTCCTGATTTGGTGCCGTTTTTCTTCGCCGTAGGGAAGTCGGTCCGGATCAACGATGACACCGTCGGCGAGGACCGGGTTGCTCACCGGAACCAGATCCTCTTGTATTGACGACTCATTGGGTGCACCAGCAAGGCCACCAGTGCGATGTCAAAGAGCAGCGAGATCGGGTTGCGAAGCAGCGCACCGCTTGTGCCGTTCAACAAGTCAAGGATGCGCAGGAGCAGCGGGGCTGTGGCAGCTGTAACTCCTATCCAATAGCCCCAGCGTCGTTCGTTGGCGATACCGAACCCGCCAGCGAGCATGCCAATGGTGTCAAGCAGCAGGAATATGGCACCAAGTTGGCTTCCGCCGACAATACTGTACCGCGGGGCCTGCGACAACATCGTGAATAACACCGCGAACGCACCACGCCAATACAACAGGAGCTGGGCGATGTACAGGGTCTGCGGTTGGCGAGGGTTTACCCAAACTTGGCCCGTCATGGTTACCATTATGGTGCTGCAAGTTCCGCCCGCGGCTAGTTGGCTGGTCCGAAACTGTTTGATCCCAGCCACAGGTCGAATCGACTGAGTTTTTTCGATCGAAAAACGACTAAGCCGAGGTCCTTCGGGCTAGGTCAATTCGGTAGCAGCGATCGGTGCGGTGATGGCGAAAACCGATTGAGGCGTAGGTGGCATTGGCCGGATTGTTGTCGGATTCGACATAGAGCATTCCGACGGTGAGCCCTTTGTCGGCCAACCACCCTAGTCCCGCCATGGTCATAGGTTTGCCGAGCCCTTTGCCGTGATGGTCGGGATCAATAGCGATCACATAGATCTCGCCCAACGCCGGTTCATGGTCGGTATGGACTTTGGTCCAACAGAATCCGACAAGCTGGCGGTTTTCGCGATACAACCTGAAGCCCTCACGGTCGAACCACGATTCACCCATCGTGGCGCGTACGCCTTCAACCGTCAGCGAGCCCTGTTCGGGGTGCCAGTCAAAGGCACGGTTGTTGAGTTGGATCATCTCAGCCATGTCGTTGTCTGTGTACGCAACCGTCGGTAGGGGAGTGCCGTCAAGGGGCAAAGAACAGCGAAGCTGCCAAAGGTCGCGGTAGGCGACAAAGCCGAGTCGTACAGCAACCGCATCCGACGCGGCGTTCACGTCGTGGATCCAAAGCTGCAGTGAACCAACCCGTCCATGGATCGCGTCGGCTAGCTCCTCGCTGAGCGATGGACCTGCCCCACCGGCGGGAACAACCAACCGCCGAGTGAAGGGGCCTTCGGTCGGCTGCTCTACCAGCACTGTCATGCGACGATGCTAAACCCTTGGACCTCAAGAGTCACTGGCTTCGGGAATCGATCGCCGAACGAATCATGGCGAGGTATCGTCGGATCATGGTCGGGCCGCGATCGCCAGCCGGACGTGCCCGAGTCACGAATCGTAGGCTCAGCGAGGAGTACCCGCAAGCGGAATGCGAGTTGCACCATGGCAACGCATTCGAGTTGCTGGTAGCCACGATCCTGTCCGCTCAGGCCACCGATGTAGGGGTCAACAAGATCACACCTGCGCTGTTTCGCCGGTTCTGTGATCCATGGGCTTTGGCCTCGGTTGAACCCACCGACGTCGAGCCCTACGTCGCCTCGATCGGGTTGTTCCGCCAGAAGTCCAAGAGCCTTGTGGGCATGGCGCGTATGCTGATTGATGACTACGACGGCGAAGTGCCCCACGCAATGAAGGATCTCGTGCGCCTGCCCGGGGTGGGTCGCAAGACAGCCAACGTTGTCCGCAGCGTGGCGCTCGGCAAACCGGGTTTGCCGGTGGACACCCACGTCATGCGGCTTTGCAACCTGTTAGGTATCACAACCGAAACCGATCCCGTGAGGATCGAACTGGAACTCAATCCGATGGTGCCAGCCGCTGAACGTGGACTGTTCAGCCTCCGGCTCATCCTGCATGGTCGGCGTGTTTGTGTGGCACGGCGGCCTCAATGCGAGGACTGTGTACTCAACGACTTCTGCCCGTCGAGTCGAATCTGAGGTGCAGCTGCACCCGATTCTATTGCGGGATCGCGTCTCATCGGGCTGTGTACTCAACGACTTCTGTTTGTCGAGTCGAGGTTGAGGTGCTGCTGCACTCGATTCTATTGCGGGATCGCGTCTCATCGGGTTTGGGAGGCTTGATTGAGTTGACAGATTGCCCCAAGAGATTGGATCCTGCCTCACCGGGTCAATGGTCTGACCACGGAACCGCCAAACCACTGGGGAAAGGCCACGATGCCCACACCGCCAGTTGCCTTTGATCCAATCGTCAAAGAGACGATCAGTGCGCAGATCCGCTCGCAGCTCATTCAGCGGATCACGATCGGCGAGTTTGCGCCGGGACAGCCGTTGCCGTCGGAACGGGACCTTGCTGCACGGTTTCGTGTCGCTCGAACCTCTGTGCGTGAGGCGATCTCGGGGTTGCTTTCGCTGGGGTTGGTGGAACGACGAGGGAACCGGTCGTATATCGCCGAGTGCCTGCCCGATCTGATCGTCGGCGAACGTGAAGGTCGCAAGGTATTCGTTACGCAACTATTCGAGACCCGAGAGGTGCTTGAGGCGCCGATATTCAGGCTGGCGGCTCGCCGCGCGAACGCAAGCGAGAGAGAGTCGGTGGCCGCTATCGCCCGACGCTTCGTGGATGGCTTGGCCATCGCGGAGTTCCGCAGCCTCGATCGGGAGTTCCACACCACGATCGCAGCATCATGCGCAAACCCGCTTCTAATCGAACTCTACGGCAAGGTCCTTGACGAGTTGTTTCGCAGTGACGAGTTCGACGCACTGCTCGGAGATGAGGCGAACCGGCCCCCGGTTCGCAGAATTATCAACGAAGCGTGTCGGGCGCATCAAGCGATCGCCGAGGCCTTCGTTGCTGGCGACGCCAACGCGATCGGGGTGCTCGCAGCCGAACACATTCGCGACGTTCAGCGCGCCATGATTGACGAACTCATCTGAGCTGTGTTGCTTGCGGCGTTGGTTGTGTAGTCGTGAGGTAAGGAGGCAGCGTTTACGGCTCGGTGGTAGCTGTGTCGTCCACGGCGTTGGTCGTGCGGTTGTCGGCTCGGTGGTAACTGTGTTGATTGCGGCGTTGGTCGTGAGATCGTGGCCGTCGTGGGGGTGTAGTGGTGAATGGCTCGGTGGTAGCTGTGTTGCTTACGGCGTTGGTTGTTTCGGGTTGTGAGGGCGTCAGGTAAGGACGCAGCGATGGCTCGGTGGTGAGCCTGCTCATTCGACGATAAGGCCGAGAGCTTCAAGCGCGGGCACCGAGTCGGGATAAGCCTGCGAAACGAAAACGGCGCTGTCCCAATAGTCGGTGCGGCTATGGATGAGCCCGTCAACGACGAACAGATGCTGTACCCCGCGAACGGTCAGCGGCCTTGTTCGGGCCCATAGCCCTATCAGAGTGTAGAACGCGGCTACGTGCCCGTCGTCGGCCACCAGAATCCGTTCAGGCTCATAGGAAAGGTCATGTATGGAGTCCACGAACACTCTGAGCTTCTCGCGGTAGGCGCTGCGCCCGTTGCAGCTCGTGCCCAACGCCGCCGTTTGACAGTTCACGAAGTCCTCGGAGACGTGCGCTGCGATCCGGTCAACGTCGCGGCGGCGAAACGACGCCAGATATGAGCGCACAACGGTCTCGGGATCGGTGGTCTCGGGATCGGTGGTCTCGGGATCGGTGGTCCCGGGATCGGTGGTCTCGGGATCGGTTTCGGTCATGACGAACCATCGCACAGCACAACGGCTGACACATACCGCAACGATTGGGCGCACGGCTTGTGGTCATCTGCTCGGTAGGCGATGGCTACGATAACCAGACCATGGTGCTGGTAGGCAATGGCCCTCTTCGATGCTGTTGGCATCCGGTTGCCGAATCGACCGATGTTGAACCCGGTCCGCTGGCGTTAACCCTGTTGGGTGAGCGTCTTGTGCTGTACCGGACCGATGGAAGGATTGTCGCGGCGCCTGATCGTTGTCCGCATCGTGAAGCGCCATTGTCGGCGGGATCGATTGTCGACAACACTCTGGTATGCGTCTACCACGGCTGGGGATTCGGCACCGATGGAACCTGTGTGTCGGTTCCATCCTCCGGCGCGGCCAAGTCGATCCCTCCGGCGGCTCATCTGCGCTGCCTGCACACCAAGGAATGCTACGGATTGATCTGGGTGGCCTTCGACGAGCCCATCGGCGACATACCCGTTATCGCCGCCGAAACCAACCCGGCGTTTCGTCGCATAAACAGCGGGATGCAGTTGTGGCAGACCGCGGCCACCCGCATGGTGGACAACTTCTTGGACATATCGCATTTCCCGTGGGTTCATGCCGGGACATTCGGTAGCGCGCAGTCAACCGAGGTGCCGCTGCTCACCTTGGTGGAATTGGACGACGACTTCACCGGTTATGTCTATGAAGTAGATGCAGCCAACCCGAACGACGCCGTCGCCACCAGCGGTTCGACCGATGAGGTGGTTCACCGATGGATGAGTACCGGTTTCGCACTGCCGTTGCTTGTACGCAGCACGATCCGCTACGCCGACGGTCTTGAACACATCTTGTTGTTGTGCAGCACACCGGTTGATGACTGCACCTCATTGTTTACATTCGTGGTATGGCGCAACGATGACCATTCCATCCCCGAACAGGACGTGATTTCCTTCGATCGGGCGATCGGAGCCGAGGACAAGGTAATGCTTGAACGTATTGGCGGTTCATTGCCCCTTGAACGTACTGGGTTGGTGAGTGTGCAATCCGATAAGCCGTCGGTCGAATGGCGCCGCCGGTTCGCTGAGCTGATCAGAAACACTAGATGACGTCTCGGAACCGCGAACCCGGTGTTGGCACATTGGCCGGGTTATTCGGCGCTGGTTCAAGGCTGCTGATTGGATCGGCGAGCCCAGTGTTTGGAACATTGGCCGGGTCGTGCCCGCGCACCTCGCTGCACGTGTAGAGATCGGCGAGCCCAGTGTTTGGAACATTGGCCGGGTCTGCGACGAGAATCGGTCTTACATGACGCACGACCTTCGCCGTTGCTGTTGGTTTGTTAGCGAGCCGATTTCTGAGTATCTTCTGGCGATCAACAATGGTCTGACCACCATCGCGAGGCTGAGCAACCGACGCGACTCAACCCTGTTGGGCTCATTAGCGCTGTGCTGCGCGGCGGTAACCTCGCTTGGGTGCGCGTGGTGATGGGGATCAATCCGGGGGCTGACAACGGCGTGTTCAGATGTCGTCTACGGCGTGTTCAGATGTCGTCTACACAGGAGGTCTTGCGATGTCCATTCGGGGTATGAACCACGTGGTGCTCTACGTCCGTGACGAGCAGCGGCAGCGACGTTTCTACGAGCAGATTCTGAGCTTTGAGACCGTCATTGACGGCCCGGGCCCTTACGTATTCATGCGGGCTCCGGCGTCGACCAACCATCACGACATCGCGTTTTTTGGGATCGGCGAAAACGCCGATGCATCCGACGCTGGCCGTCGCACCGTTGGGTTGTATCACCTCGCCTGGGAGGTCGCCACTCTTGATGAACTAGCGGAGATGAAGCAGCGGCTAACAGCGGCGGGAGCTTTCGTTGGGGCATCCGATCACGGTGTCAACAAGTCATTGTACGCGAAAGACCCCGACGGGATCGAATTTGAGGTGATGTGGCTTACTCCCGTGCAGTGCTGGGGCGACGACGAACATCAAGCTGTTATCCGGCCTTTGGATATTGATGCTGATCGGCGACGATTCGCCAAGGCATCAACGCTGCCGTGAACCTCTCGGAGCAATACTGTCATTTCCTTAACGAATCCGAGTTTCGTGAAACCGATAGGTCCGGGTTCCGCCGCCGGGTGATAACCGGGGAGAATCTCCAGTTGTGTTTCTGGCGGATCGCCGGGGGTGCGGAAGGGTCAATCCTACACAAACACGACTTCCATGAGCAGCTTGGCGTGGTTGTTCGAGGCAAGCTTGACTTCCGGATCGGGCTCTCCGGCACCGAGGACCGGGTAGTGCTCGGCGAGAACGAGTGCTACCTCGCCGGGATTGGGGTGTGGCACGGCGACAGCGTGTTCATCGGAGACGACGAATACGACGAGTGCTGGATCCTTGACGTGTTCAGCCCACCACGAGACGACCTGCGGGAGGGCTGAATGGTCGACTGGAGGTTGGCGGTTGATATCGGCGGAACATTCACCGATGTGGTCCTGTTAGACGCAGACAGCGGCCGGGTGATGGTCGACAAGACACTGACCACACCCTCAGCGCCACTTAGCGGTGTAAAGACCGGTGTCACGAGCCTGCTGGGCGCAGCAGGCGTGTCCCCGACGGAAATCAGCAAACCCATTGTGCACGCCACAACGCTGATCACCAACGCCCTGATTGAAGGCAAGACCGCTCGAGCAGGCCTTGTCACCACCAAGGGTTTCGCGGACACCTTGGTGATCCGCGACGAGCACCGTTACGACATGTACGACCTGCAGATCGAGTTCCCACCCCCGCCGATTCCTCTTGATCTCACATTTGAGGTCGACGAGCGTGTCGGGGCCGAGGGCGTGGTACTCGTCGAACCCTCAGGTTTCGAACTCGCTCAGCTAACCGCGAAGCTACGTGCGGCGGAGGTCGAAGCCGTTGCAGTGTGCCTGCTCAACTCCTATGTGAACGCAACCAACGAGTACACCGTTGTCGATCATCTCCGGCGTGACCTCGGTGTGGCGGTTTGTGCCTCCGCTGATATCTCCGCACAGATCCGCGAGTATCCACGAATGGTCACGGCGGCATGCAACGCCGCCACAATGCCGGTCATCGGTGGGTACCTCACTGAGCTTCAGGCGTGGCTGACTGCTGAGGGATTCGGTGGTTCGGTGCTGATGATGCTCTCCAACGGTGGTGTCGTGTCTGCGGACGACGCCGCCCGGGCGCCGATACGCCTAGTTGAGTCCGGTCCCGCAGCCGGAGCTTTGGCAGGCAGCTGGGTTGCCCGTCGTTTGGGCCTTGAGCGATTGTTGTGTTTTGACATGGGTGGTACAACCGCTAAAGCCTGCTTGATCAAGGACGGAGAACCGTCGCTTACCACCACATTCGAAGTGGCCCGGGCCTACCGCTTCAAGAAAGGTTCGGGCTTCCCGGTTTCGGTTCCTTCGGTTGATCTCGTCGAGATCGGTGCGGGCGGAGGCAGCATCGCACGCATGGATCGATTCGGTCTACTCAAGGTCGGCCCCGAATCTGCCGGTGCGGATCCAGGCCCTGCCGGTTACGGCCTGGGTGGTGAAGCCCCGGCCGTCACAGACGCAGACGTGATGTTGGGTTTCGTTAATCCCGACACGTTCCTTGGCGGTGACATGCCGCTTGACAAACAGGCAGCCGCTGTTGCAGTGGGTTCGCTGGCTGAATCACTCGGGTTGTCCGCAGTCGATACAGCCGCCGGGATTCACGAGGTTGTCGATCGCAACATGGCTTCAGCGGCGCGGATGCACGGCGTGGAGATGGGCGTGGATTTGCGTGGCGTCCCTATTTTGGCGTTTGGTGGTGCTGGGCCCGTACATGTGTGCGGTGTGGCCGACCTGCTCGAATCCGACCGTGTGATTTTCCCTGTCAACGCCGGAGTGTTGTCGGCGTTCGGCACGCTGGTGTCGCCGGTACGGATAGACCTTGCCAGGTCTTTGCCGCGAATCATTGATGACGTTGACCACCTTGAACGAGACGAACTTCTCGCCGAGCTACGCGAGGAGGGTCGCAGGGTTCTGCTCGCTGCTGGCGCAGACCGCGAGTCGATTGTTTATCGTTACGGAGTTGATGCCCGCTACCTGGGGCAGGGCAATGAGATCACCGTATGGGTCGGCCAAGGGCAGCGGTGGCCGTCCTCGGCTACCGACGTGATCCGGCGCTTCGAAAGCGAATACATCAGAATCTATGGCATGGTCATACCCGATGTTGCAGTTGAGGTGGTTACCTGGCGCCTCTCCGCATTGGCGCCTGCTGCTTCGCTGGAGCCGAAATGGGCGACCGCCGAGCCCGGATCTGCGTCTATGCACCCTGCGCACTCATGGGTCCCGCCGACGAACGCAGGAACTGCCCGGTCAAAGACTGTCCGGCCGGTGGTATTTCGCCGCGGAACCCAGGCCACCGATACTCCGGTGTATCAAAGAGCTGATCTCGTTGCCGGTACCCGATTCGATGGACCCGCAATCGTTGAAGAACGCGAGACCACAGCTGTCATCGACGCTGGCTGGACCGTTGAGGTGTCCGCCGATGGCACCATGATCGCCACCAGGGCGACATGATGAGTTCGCCATGACCACCAGCGCGACCGCAGAGGCAGACTTCGTGACCGCAAAGGCCTTCGATCCTGTCGATCTTGAGATCTGTTGGCAGTCACTGATCTCAACTGTGAACGAACAGGCTCGGGCCCTGCAGCGTGCAGCGTTCTCCCCGATTGTGCGCGAGGCTGGCGATCTCGCCAACGCCGTGTTCGACCGCCGCGGGCGTATGGTCGCCCAAGCGGTCACCGGCACTCCTGGCCACATCAACTCACTCGCAATTGGTGTCGCCAACATTTTGGAGGAATTTCCAGTTGATGAGTTTGTGCCCGGTGACGTACTCATCACCAACGATCCTTACAAGACCGCTGGTCAACTACTTGACGTGACCGTGCTGGTGCCTGCCTGGCGCAACGGTCGAGTGATCGCCTTGTTCGGATCGACCATTCATCACACCGATGTCGGTGGCTACGGCATCGGAGCCGGGGGCCGAGACGTGTTTGAAGAGGGCCTGTGGATACCTATCTGCAAGCTCATGGTGGGTGATGCGTCGTCGCCGCAGCGTGTCTCGGTTCGTAACGACGACGTGTGGCGGTTCATTCTGTGTAATGTCCGCCAACCCGATCACATGGCCGGTGATCTTCACGCTCAGATCGCCTCAGGCGAGGTGGGCGCAAAGCGGCTCGGTGCTCTCTGCGACAGCCGGGATCTTGACGATATTGAAGCGCTCGCTGACGAGATCATTGAACGCTCTGAGGCCGCTACCAGAGAAAGCATTCGTGCCTTGCCTGCTGGCAGCTACGCCGGTGAGGCGGTGCTTGACCTGGCCGACGGCTCAACGGTGGACATTGTGTGTCGGGTCGTGGTGGACCCGGACCGAGGCGACATCACCGTCGACTACGAAGGTACCTCAAAGGCCAGCGCGTGGGGCATCAACGTAGTGAAGAACTACACCCATGCCTATACCACTTTCACGGTAAGGTCGGTGCTCAGCCCCGACATCCCCAACAACCATGGGAGCCTGGCTCCCATACGAGTGCAGGTGCCCGCCGGGTCGATCGTGGATGCCGTCTGCCCTCAGCCGGGTACGGCCCGCCACGTGGTTGGCATGTTCTTGCCGAATGCCTTATTGAAGGCCCTGGCTTTGGTATGCCCCGAGCAAGCCATGGCGGAAGGATCGGGTGCGGTGTGGACGATGCAGGTGAACGGCAGTCACCCCAACGGCAGCCCATTCATCACCGCCATGTTCACCTACGCCGGAGGAGTCGGCGCTCGCGCCATGAAGCCAGGTCTCGACGCCTGCTCGTACCCAACAGGCGTTTCTGCTGTGCCCATAGAAGTTGTCGAGGCGTCCGCGCCGATTCGTTTCCACCACAAGTCGCTAAGGGCTGGCTCTGGTGGTGCGGGACGTCAACCCGGCGGGCGGGGGCAGTCGATCGAGTTCTCCGTTGACACGAAACAACCATGGCAGCTCAACGCCGTCACGAGCCGACTTGTTCAGGCTCCGCAAGGTTTGTTCGGCGGCGAGCCGGGAGCTGCCGGGGCTTTCTTGGTGAACGGGGAGAAGGTTCGGACCCAGGCGAGGATCACGCTGTCGCCCGATGATGTTGTCCGGTTGGAGCTGCCCGGCGGCGGTGGATACGGCACACCAACCAGCTCGAAACCCGCCGGACCGAACTCGGCTGGATCGTGATACATCCACCGGTGGCTCGGTCTCGACCGGTTCGAACGTTGAAATGACAGGCGTTCGACTTGTGTTTTCAATAAGTTGAGTGGTTATGTGGCACCGAGCAACGTGACCGCGTCTTGGGCTGATGCGATCACATTTGCGCATGTATGGCAACGCACGGTAAACGATCACGGCGATCGGTGTTTCTGCGTGTTTGAGGCACCCGATGGCTTCGTCACGGAGTGGACTTACGACTCCTTTGACGACGTCGTCGAACGCATGGCGGCCGAAATGGTCCAACATGGTGTTGGTGCTGGCACGGCTGTGCATCTCGCCTTGACCAACTCACCCACATTTGTAGCCGTATGGCTTGCAGCGGTTTGGCTTGGCGCCTGGATCGTGCCGTCGGATCCGATGGGCAAAACTCCCGAGTTGGCTGACCATGTGGCCCGCACCGATCCGGTTCTGTGCTTTGGGGCATCAGCGCGTGCCGACGTGTACGGTCCTGCGGCGAAAGGGCGCCGGATCCTCTGGATCGATGAGACCGACACGTCGTTTGGTTGGCTGCCGCAGCGCTATTTGAAGACTGACCACCCCAGCGCTTCGCTTCGTGACCGGGCGGCAGTGATGTTCACCAGCGGCACCACGGGCAAGCCCAAGGGTGTGGAAATCACTCAGGCGAACTACGCCTTCGCGGCCTACACGATGGCCGAAGCGGCGGACCTCACCGCCGAGGATCGCCAAATTGTTGTGTTGCCGCTGTTTCACGCCAACGCCCAGTACTACTCTTTCGCCCCCGCAATTTGGGTCGGTGCGAGCGTGGCGTTGATGCACACGTTCAGCGCCTCGGGCTTTCTGCCCCAATGTGCCCGCCATCAAGTGACCTGCGCCAGCCTGTTTGCCGCACCGATACGAATGATCTTGTCTCGGGGTCAACCCCTTGACGGTGTGATGCTTCGTCATTGTTGGTTTGCCCAGAACATCTCCGCTTACCAGCACGACACGATCTCGGACTGGTTCGGATGCCGCCCTCGTCAGCTTTACGGTATGACTGAGACTATTCCTGCGGTTCTTTCCGACACCGCAACCCAGCCTTGCCCGCAGACATTGGGTAGCGTCACAGCTGGCTGCGAAGTTGACCTCCACGACGATGTGGGTACACCCATTTCCGTTGATGCCGAACACTCGGTAGGCGAGATCGTTGTGCGTGGTGAACCAGGGATAACGCTGTTTGCTGGCTATCTCGGCGATCCGGAAACTACCTCGGCCAGCTTTATCCGAAGCTGGTTTCGAACGGGTGACCGGGCCAGGCGTAGGTCTGACGGCCGTTTCGTGTTTGACGGCCGAAGGTCCGATGTCTTGAAGGTGGCTGGCGAGAACGTGTCGGTCACTGAGATAGAAGCGGTGCTGGGTAGCCACCTTGAGGTGTTGGAAGCGTGCGTAGTTGGTAGAGCCGACCCGATCCGTGATGAGGTTCCGGTTGCCTTCGTTGTGCCAGCGGACCCGTCTCGGTCGCCCGCCCCAGACGATCTGATTGACTGGTGCCGCCAGAGGCTCGCCAAGGCGAAAGTTCCCGTAGCGGTGACTTTGTTGGAGAAGCTGCCGCGAACCAGCGTGGGCAAGATCCGCAAGTTTGACCTGAAGCGACGGTAGAATCAGTTCGTGCGTAGGCGGATACTCTAGATCTCAGCACACCGATGTCACTGCCAGTCTTGGTGTGTGACATTTCTACTATCCAAGCTAATCGGACACTGTCCAAGGGGGAACAAACAAGATGCGCGTCCAATGGAGAATCTTGGCAGGGTTAACAGCTTTGTTGGTTTTGGCGGCCGCTTGTGGTTCCGATGAGGTATATCAAGAACCAGCCCCAACCACGACCGTCCCGACCGCCCCCTCCGCCCCCGACGCCCCTTCCGTAACTTCCGTTGATGCTCCGCCCGATTTTGTTCACCCGTCCCCCGAGGAGATGGGTTACATGGTCGGCGATTACGTGGCCTTCCAAGAATCATGGCGGTCCATGGAGGGGATGGAGGTTCGAGATCAAGGCGCCCAGTTGGAGAGAATCCGGCCGATCGTCCACGCAAAGGTGGTGAAGTACTTCCAAGACGAACTACAAAGCGAGGTAGCCGTGGCGTCCAGTGTTCAAGAAGGTGCCACCAGACTCCTCGGGTACCCCAAGATCCCAAGCGAGGAGCGAAACGCATTCAGGACAACCTTGCACGATCTGCTTGGTGGGCCCTGGCCCCAGACGCGTTATGACAAGTGGAATCAGTTCTACGACGCCTTCTTGATTTCTGTGGATAATTGGGTTCGGCCACAACCGATGACTGTTGAGACCATGGCCCATTTGACCGGCTCATTCAAGGCTTTGCGAGACGCGTGGACTCCTCAAGCAGAACTTGACGAGGTTATGAATTCTTTGATCGTCGACATCACAGCTTTCTTGAATAGCGAGAGCATCAACCAATCCTCAGAGCAGGCCGCACACGATGCGGCGCGGGCGGTGATCACGAGAAGCCTGCAAAAAGGAGAGATCTATGCTCTTCTCGGTAGTCCTTGGCCACAGTCTCGCTACGACGCTTGGAGTGACTATTTTGATATCACCAACGAGATCGCTCGAACACCAGTTTCGTAGTTTCGTGTTGGACAGGTCTGGCTTGCGGTAGCCCAAGAGCCGGTCACCCACTTCACACAGACTCGGTGTTGGGCACAACAGGAGCTGTCGGCGATGACAATCTTCACAGATAAGTTGTTGGCCCAATTGGCCAACTCCGTCACCGCCGTGGGGGAAGCGGTCACCTTACCGCCCGGCCTGTACACCACGGCTGAGGCGTTTGAGTTCGAGCGTGAAGCCATCTTCATGTCTGAGTGGCTCGCTGTCGGGCGCGCCGAACGGATTCAAGCACCAGGTGATTGGTTCACCGTGAACCTGCTCGGCGAACCAATCGTTGTGCTTCGGTCCAAGCAAGGCGACATCCGGGCCATGAGTGCCGTCTGCCGACACCGGGCCATGCAGCTATGTGAAGGTCAGGGCAACAGCTCGACTTTCAAGTGCCCTTATCACCATTGGATCTACGGACAAGACGGCCGCCTACTAGGTGCCCCGGCCATGGAGCGCACCGAAGGATTCAGTAAGCGAGAGCACCGGTTGCCGATGATCCGGGTTGAGGAGTGGATGGGTTTCGTGTTCGTCAACTTCGACACCAAAGCCGAGCCGCTCGGACCGACTCTTGAACGCTACGAGCCCTACATCGCCAACTACGAACTCCCTGAGGCGATCTGCCCGCATACGTTCACCCTTACAAACCTGCCGTGGAATTGGAAGGTGATGTTCGAGAACTTCAACGACGGGTATCACGCCAATCGACTCCATCAGTTCGTCCAGGACTTCTGCCCGTCTCACATGTCGGCCTTCCCCGTACCGTTCAATGATGATTCCAATGTCGTGTTCCGCACAGCCGGTTACACCCACATTGACGGCGGTTTCAACGCTACCCACCGGGCGATAATGGAGGTGTTCCCGGGTCTGACCGAGTTGGAACGTAGCCGCTCCACGTTCGCTTTGGTGCCGCCGATGCTGTGCTTCGGCACGGCACCAGACCAATGCTTCTTCTTTTTGGTGAGACCAACAGGCCCCGAGAGCATTGACGTTGAGATCGGCTACATCTTCCACCGGTCCGCACTGGAGGACCCGTTGTTTGAGGCCAAGCTCCAACTGGCCGATACAGGTGTGCAGGTCTTTGTGGAGCAGGACCAGGACGCCACCGCAAAGGTGCAGCGTGGTCTGCGTTCGCGATTCGCTCCCCGAGGGCCTTACTCCTGGCAAGAAGAAAGCCACGTGCAGTTCAATCGCTGGCTTGTTAAGCGTTACCGAGCCAATTGGCCCCAGGATCGCCGTTTCGCACCGACCCAGGATTCTGTGTAGTCTGGTAGCCATGTTTGATGGTATGACCATCAGTCCAAGATGAGCCCGCAAGCCGAGTGTTGGCGGGTTTTCGCAATGGCGCTGGCCCGCCCGAAGGTCTTGGTCATGCGTCAAATGCGATGTTGATCAACGGCAGTTCCCCAAATTGAGGAGGAGACAGATGTTGGACAAATCGATTCTTGACCACCTGAGGTGGTTGTCAGCTTTGGTGATCGTGTTTGGGCTCATGGCCGCGGCTTGCGGCGATGATGACAGCACGGTTGATCCGCCTGTTGATCGTGATGGTGAGGTTGGCGCACCGAACGAGGAGGATCCACCCCTTGATCCGCCGACTTCCGATCGAACTGATGAGGATGTGCCGACTTCCGATCCACCCGATGCGGATCCGCCGACTTCCGATCCACCCGATGAGGATCCTGTTTGCGCACTGTGCGACATCTTTGATGCAAATGGTGACGGTACGGTCACGATCGGTGTTGCAGCAGCTGGCCCCCGTGACGACAACGGCTACTACCAGTCGCTGGTTGACTTTGCCGAAGGATTCTCTGCCGACAACGGATTCGCGGATCCGATAGTCAGCGACAACATCGGGTCCGAAGAAGCTGCCCAGGCCATGGCGGACCTGGCTCAGCAGGGGGTGGACATCATGTTGGTCGGTGCCTCTGAGATCGCTGAGCCTTTAGCGGACCTCACCGAGGCTTACCCCGATATCTTCTGGTACTGCAACTGCGGTGCGGGCTTTACCGAGTTGGCGGGACTTGCCCAGGCAACCGACTGGGGATCGGCCATTCACTACACCGCGGGTGTGGCGATGGGGCAAGTGATGATCGAGCAAGGCAGCACCAAGTCGGTGTTTCTCGGCTGCTGCGAAATCGGATTCGAAATGGAGGCCTACAACGCCATCGTGTTCGGGATGCATTCGGTTGACCCGAACCTTGAGATGGCCTATGTAGCCACCGGCGACTTTCCTTACGACTTCGACAACTCCGGCAACGCTACGGCTGCTTTGACTGCAGCCGTAGCCGACGGGGCCACGCTGGCATATGCCTATTTGGGTGGCGCCCTTGAACCTGTCGGTCAGCTGGCGACCGAAGAAGGTGTCGCGGTGTTCGCCGCCGGACCGGCGGATGTCTGTGACCGTGACGACGGAATCGACTGGACCGGAGGGATCGTCTTCGACGGTGGTCGATACGCAGCTCAGGCTCTGCGCCTGATCATCAACGGGGAACTCACCGAGGGCACAACCTACCAGTTCCCGACCGAGGTGGGCCTCAACGGCGCCGAGCTCTGCGAGCCGTCCGCTGACGCTGAGGCGAAACTCACCGACGCCTTCACGCTCTTGGCGAGCTTCGACGAAGATCTCTACGGGCAGCTCGGGGCAATCTCGGCGGATGCATACGCCGGGGAGTGATCAGCGGGCACGCTCAATCGACGGAGTTTGATGACGACTCGTTGAACCCCGCTGTTCGTTTGCGCGGAATCGAAAAGAGGTTCGGGTCGATCGTGGCATGCGATCGCGTTGACCTGACACTTCAACGAGGAACGATCCACGGAATCCTCGGCGAGAACGGGGCGGGCAAGTCGACGCTGATGAGGGTGCTTATCGGGCTGGTGCTGCCTGACGGCGGCCACATTGAGATCAACGGCGTTCGTCAACGCATTGATGATCCCCTAGCAGCTGCGGAGCTGGGGATCGGTATGGTGCATCAGCACTTCAGCCTGGTTGATGCCTTGACGGTGTGGGAGAACGTGGCCTTAGGTGAGGTGCGTCGCCTCAATCGGTCCGAAGTGACCCGACGAATCGGCGAGATTGGCAAACACTACGGGTTGGACATCGACCCGGATGCGCGTGTCGGTGAACTCACCGCCGGACTTCGGCAGCGGGTCGAGATCATCAAGTGCCTTCGACGTAACCCGTCGATCGTTATCTTTGATGAACCCACCTCGGTTCTGACTCCCCAGGAGTCCCGCAAGCTGTTCGAATCGTTTCGCAGCGTGGTCGCGGCGGAAAAACGAGCGGTTGTGCTGGTCAGCCACAAGCTTGATGAGGTGCTGGCGGCAACAGATCAAATCACGATCATGCGCCATGGAGCGGTCGTTGATCAATGTCCGACAGCCACTGCGGATGCCATGTCGCTGGCGCATGCCATGGTCGGCAGGGATGTCTCACTGCGCTCCGAGCGGGTGGCGTTCAGGTTGCTTGACACATCCGAACGCGACACCGCCCAGCGGCGCAACGTCAAAGCAAGTACTGGCGCAGCCCGCACAACCGGCCCGGAACCCAGCACGCCGAGACAGGATCCGGCCAATGTGATCCTGTCCGATCGGGCTTCGGTGTTGGAAATACAAGACGCCGTCGCAGACATCGGACGTGACGTCTGCGGGCTTCAGGGCCTTTCGCTGCGGGTTCACGCCACCGAGATTCTTGGCATAGCGGGTGTTGAGGGCAACGGGCAACGGGCGCTTGCCGATTTGCTCTCGTCGTTGGTGCCGCTCAACAGCGGCTCGGTGATGGTCAACGGTAGTGCAGTGTCAACACGGTCACCGGGTGCCATGGCAAAAGCCGGTGTGGGAGTCATACCCGAAGACCGTCACGACAGCGGTCTGGTGCTGGATATGAGCGTCGAGGAGAACCTGGCGTTGGTCGATCCCGATCGCTTCGCCAGACGTGGCATTATCGATCGCCGGGAATTGCGTGACACCGCCCTGCGCCTCATCAACGATTACCGGATCCAATGCGAAGGCCCCGACGCTCCCGTCTGGTCGCTGTCGGGAGGCAACCAGCAAAGGGTGGTGTTGGCCCGCGAACTCGACCGCCAACCCAAGGTATTGGTGGCAGCCCAGCCCACCCGAGGTCTCGATATTGGAGCAATCGAATACATGAGCGAACGGCTGCGTGCCCTAGCCGATTCAGGGCCGGGGATCCTGCTGATCTCCAGTGAGATCGAAGAGATTCTGGAACTGTCCGACCGGATCGCGGTCATATCGCGGGGGTCAATCGTAGGGGAGATGAGCCGAGCAGAGGCTGACCTTGACCGACTCGGTCTGCTGATGGGTGGATCAGCTGCATGAACACGAGAATCGTTGAGTGGGTGGGCCTGTACCTGGCGGCGGCGCTGATGGCATTTGCTTTGTCGGCTGTGCTGGTTGAGGCGAGCGGCGGCGACTGGTTACCCGTTCTTGAGGCACTTGTTGATGGCGCTGTTGCTGGCCCGAGTCGCTGGGGTCAAACACTGGGTGCCGCCGCTCCAATGCTGCTTGTTGCTTTGGGCACGATCGTCGCCGGACGTGCCGGATTGGTCAATATCGGCCAGGAGGGACAGCTCCTGATCGGAACCGCAGTATCGGTGTACTTCGGTTTTCTGATCGGCGGCCCGGGCCCCGTAAACGTCGTGCTGTTGTGCGCATTCGGCTTCGTCGGTGGAGCCTCCTGGGCTTTGCTCGCCGGAGTTCTGAAGTACTGGCGAGGTGTTCCAGAGGTGTTGTCCACCCTGTTGCTCGTGACCGTCGCCACCCAGCTTGTTGCCTACGGCCTGAAGAAGCGCTCGTTGTTGCTAGCCGACGACGCCAGCCGCGGCAATCGCAATCAGGTCAGCGCCCAGTTGTCACCCGACAACCGGCTTCCGAACCTGGAACTATTCGGCAACGAGATTCCCATGGCCGTATTCATCGGGATTGGCGCGGCCACGCTGTTGGGTTACGGCCTGGCCCGAACGGTTTGGGGGTTCCGCGTCAGGATGGTGGGCCAAAACCGAAGGGTCGCACAACGAGCGGGCGTATCGGAGATCCGTTACGGGCTAAGCGCAATGGCAATCAGTGGCGGTCTGGCGGGGCTGGCGGGTGCGGCGATGCTGGCCGGAGGCGGGTTTCAGTTCGGAAATTACCGGCTCGTCCCGGGCTTCTCAGCTGGGATTGGTTGGGCAGGGCTGCTGGTTGCACTCGTCGCCACGGAACGTGTCCTTCCCGCTGTCGGGGTAGCCATCGTCTTCGGCGCGCTCCGGACGGGATCCGGATTTGTTGGCAGCACCGGAATCCAGGGTCGGGTAACCGACGTGATCCAGGGTTTGCTTGTGCTGTCGTTGTTGTTGCCACCCGCAGCAATGGCTGTCCGAGACCGGCGCCGGGCACGGGCCGCTACCACGGCAAGGACCTGACATGGACCTTCTCGAGGCCGTGTGGGACATATTCACCAGCGACGCAACCTATGTCAACGGTGCTTTGGCGGCGGGGTTGCTGTTGTTCGCAGCTTCGGGGGAGTGGGTTGCCGAGCGCTCCGGCACCATCAACATCTCGGTGGAGGCAATGCTGTTGTCAGGGGCGTTTTGCAGCGCGGTCGGGATCCACGTATCGGACTCTGTGATCGTCGGCGTGTTCGCCGGGGTTGCTGGGGGTCTGGTGATTGCCGCCGTTCAGGCCGAGATGAGCCATCGGCTTGCCGCCAACCAGTTCGTGGTCGGATTGACCCTGAATATCTTGGTGCTGGGCCTCGCAGCATTCTTTGACGGTGTTGGTGAGTTAACCACCCGCAAGGCGGCACCGTTTTCGGTACCGCTGTTCGTTGACATTCCTTTGGTCGGAAAGGCACTATTCGGCCAGCCATGGCCGTTTATGTTGCTGTTCGCGGTGGTGCCTGTGAGCTGGTGGCTGGTGTTTCGCACCCGCTGGGGCCTTGAGATCCGGGCCGCAGGTTCAGATCCTCAGGCCGCTGATGTTTCGGGTGTGGACGTCAATCGACGCCGCCGTCAATCGATCTACTATGCGGGTTTCACGGCCGGTCTCGGCGGAGCGTTTCTGATCTTCGTGTCGATCGGTCGCTTTGATGAGGGCATCGTCAGCGGGCGGGGATTCATCGCCATCGCGGCTGTGATCTTCGGCGGATGGACCCTGCGGGGCACGGTCGCCGGTTGCCTGGTATTTGCAGGCGCTCTGTCATTTCGGATCTCGTTGCAGGTGCTGGGATACACAGGGATTGACGCCGAGTTTCTGCAAGCCTTGCCGTTTGTCCTGACCGTCGTCGGCATGGCTGTCTTCGCTCGCCGGGTGCGTCCCCCCGCCGCGCTTGCCCAGCGGTTCGTGAGAGGATTGAACTGAAGACCACAGAGCTGATCCCTTGACACCCGAACCCTCAGTGCCACCAATAAGTTCGTTGAAGCCGACGCGTGCTTAGAACCTTGCGTGGCCTAAACGTGTTGAAGTGCCTACCCCCCCCCCAAAAAAAAAGAAGATCCCAAGATGAAGGCAATCCCAAGATGAAGGGGCAGCCTAAACGGCTGAATCGGAACCCTAAGAAGATCCCAAGATGAAGGCAATCCCAAGATGAAGGGGCAGCCTAAACGGCTGAATCGGAACCCTAAGAAGATCCCAAGATGAAGGCAATCCCAAGATGAAGGGGCAGCCTAAACGGCTGAATCGGAACCCTAAGAAGATCCCAAGATGAAGGCAATTCCAAGATGAAGGCAATGTTGTATGACGAAGCTGGCGGGCCCGAAGTTCTGCACCTCGTTGAAGTAGCTGACCCAACTCCGGGGCCTGCCGACGTGGTGATAGATGTGGAGGCCGTCGCACTGAACCGGCTTGACGTTGTGCAACGAAACGGTTGGTTTCAGATGCCGGGCTTTCGCTATCCCCACATAGCGGGAATGGACGTGGCTGGCACCGTTACCACATTGGGCGACTCCGTGACAGGTGTGGCGCTCGGCGACCGGGTAGTGGTAGATCCCTCGCTTGCTGGCGTCGCCGATGACTCAAAACTGTCCGGAATGGGTGATCTCTACGGCGAACTCGGAATCATCGGAGCGACCGTCGACGGGGGCTACGCCGAAAAGTGCCTTGCACCCGCCTCCCATGTCTACCAGGTACCCGATTTTATGCCCTCCGAGCAGGCCGCCTGCTTCCCGACCTGTTACCTCACTGCCTCCCACGCCCTGTTCGACGTCGGTCACTTGTCGGCCGGAGAAACCGTGATGATTCACGCCGCGGGATCCGGAGTGTCCACAGCGGGAATCCAGCTGGCGAAGCTTGCCGGTGCCAGGGTGCTCGCCACAGCTGGCACCGACGAAAAATGTGAAAGAGCCTTGGAACTCGGCGCTGACCATGTGCTCAATAATCGCACCGGCGATGTGGCGAAATGGGGTCGTGAAGTCACCGATGGTGTCGGTGTGGATATGGTGTTTGACCATGTCGGCACGGCACTTTTTGCCCAGTCGCTGTTCGCCATCGGAATCAAGGGTCGTTTGATCAACTGCGGCAACTCATCCGGCGACGAAGCAACCCTTCCCTCGCTGGGTTACCTGTTTCATTCTGGAATCTCCATCATCGGATCTGATCCTTATGGCCCCACCGAGATGGCCCCGCTGTGGCGGAAATTCTGTGCTTGGTACGCCGACGGCGACATTGCTGTGATCGTCGACTCCGAACATTGCCTGCAAGACGCGGCCATCGCCCAAGAAAAGATGTTGGCGAACGATGTATTCGGCAAGATCGTACTTCGGCCCTAGCAGATGTTTGAGCGTTGTGATGCTTGGTTATCTGGGCGCTGATGTGTCAGTGTTAGGCGGTTGGTAGCAGATGCCTGAGCTTCGTGGTGTTCTGTACTGTGGTGTTGGTGTGTACGTGTTAGGGGGTTGGTAGCAGATGCTTGATTTTCGTGACGGTCTGTACTGTGGTGTTGGTGTGTACGTGTTAGGGGGTTGGTAGCAGATGTTTGATCTTCGTGGTGTTCTGTACTGTGGTGCTGGTGTGTGCGTGTTAGGGGTTGGTAGCAGATGCTTGATTTTCGTGACGGTCTGTACTTCGGTGTTGGCGTGTGCGTGTTAGTGGGTTGGTAGCAGATGCCCGAGCCTCGTGATGTTTCTTGCCCGGGCTGACGTGTACGTGCCAGCGGGTTGGTAGCTGATGCCTGAGCCTCGTGATGCTCCCTACCCGGAGTTGAAGCAATCCCACACAATGGCGCATCAGGGTCGGCCATGGACCGATCGAAAGCCCGCGGCCGCGGCACCCATATGGGCCGCGATCGAAGGTCTCGGGAGATACCACAGCCTGTGCAGCGCGCTGGAGCTGGGAGTGTTCGACGCGTTGGCGCGCATCGGTCCTGCTGACGCCAAAACCCTGGCAGGTGTGCTGGACTGCCCTGTTGATCACCTGCGATGCCTGTTGGACGGGGTTGCGGCTCAGGGTCTGTTGGATCATCGTGTCAACGTCTACGAACTGAACGACACCGCCCGGCGATATCTCACCAGCGACAGCCCAGCCTCCATGGCTTCGCTGGTGGCAGTTGCTCCCGGGCCTCAGACGAACTGGACGATGCTGGCCGAAACAGTGCGAAAAGGTCGGCCAGCCACGCCAATTGAGGACGACCCAGCCGCCTTTTACGTTCCGCTGGCCCGAGGCACCTTCACGACCATGCTGCGCTGCGCGACCCGAGCCGATCTCAAGATCCGTTTTTCGGCTCTGCACGCACCGCAAGTCTTGGATCTGGGTGCAGGTGGAGCCCCGTGGTCGATTGCGATCTTGAAAGCCTGCTCTGGTGCAACTGCTGTGGTCAACGACCTGGCTGCGGTGATCGATGTCGCTCGCGACAAGGCCACCGCCCACGGTGTTGTGGACCGCTGCTGCTTTCGCCCGGGCGACTTCAAGACGATCGACATTGAGGACGACACCTACGACATCGTAGTGCTCGGTCACGTCTGTCGAGCTGAAGGCGCAGACGGTGCACGTCATCTGATCGAACGCGCGTATCGGGCGCTGGTTCCCGAAGGTCGGCTGCTGCTGGCGGATTACTTCGCCGCCGCCGAACCTCAACGCAATCCCCACGCCGCGCTGATGGGCGTGACGATGATGGCGGCCACCACAAGAGGATTCACCTTCACGCACCAGGAGTATTCCCAGTGGCTGGTCGATGCTAGGTTCGTGGACCTGCGCCTTATCGAACCGATCGGTTTTCAGCAGGTGTTTGTGGCAACAAAGCCACGTCATCGCAATGCGCCAGAACTCCCGGCGCCGCTTAACGCAAAAACCTGTGCGGGCCCAACAGCCGTCAGGGCCGACCCCAGGAAAGGGCAACCGTGGAACCGATAGATCTGCTGATTGAGGCCTGGTACGTGGTCACGATGAACGAGACTCGCGACTTAATCCGTGATGGCGCGGTTGCGGTTCGCGGCAACCGAATCGTCGACGTCGCCAAAGCGTCGGAGTTACGGAAGCGCTACGCGCCAAAGCGTGTTCTCGGCGGTTCACAGTTCGTGGCCACTCCGGGAATGGTCAACACCCACATCCACATCACCGGTGAGCCCCTCACTCGAGGTTATGTGCCCGATGACACACCATTTGAGGAGAATGTATTCGAGTGGCTCTGCCCGTTGTATTCGGTATACAACGCTGCTGAGGAGCGCTTGTCGGGTTGTTTGGCCGCTGTTGAGATGTTGAAGTCGGGCACAACGACGTTTCTGGAGGCTGGCACAATCCGGTTCCTTGACGAGGTGGTTGACGGCCTCAACGAGGTTGGCATACGGGGCCGGGTCGGGCGCTGGGTGTGGGATCTTCCCCCCGAACCCGACGTCTACCGACAAGACACCGACGTCGCCATCGGATTCCTGCAGCGCCAGCTTGAGGCGTATCCATCCTCGCCCGACAAGCGCCTTGGGGCATGGTCGATACTGGTAGGCCACACCACCTGCTCGGACCCGCTGTGGAAGGCCGCAAGGGAGCTGGCAAGCGAGCACGGCTGCGGCATGAGCTTTCACATGTCGCCTGCAAAGTCAGACCCCGAGGGTTTCGTGGACCTGTTCGGGCAACGACCGATGGTGCATCTTGGCGAGATCGGAGTGCTTGGTCCTGACGTCACGATGACGCATTGCGTGCAGGTGGACAACCAAGAGCTGGCCGTGATGGCCGAAACGGGTGTGCACGTTGCGCACTGTCCCACTACTGCGCTCAAGGTCGCTTATGGCATCACTCAGGTCGGCAAGATACCCGAGATGGTTGGCAGCGGGATCAACGTCGGAATCGGTACCGACGGCAACAACGCCTCCAACTACTCCGACCTTATGAGGGCGACGTACTTGGTGGCTGGTTTGTTCAAGGACGCCAGACAGGATCCACAGATGTTTCCGGCCGAGAAGGCCTATGAGATGGCGACGATCGCAGGAGCGCAGGCATTGGGTCTAGGTGACTCGATTGGTTCGCTTGAGGTCGGCAAGTGCGCCGACGTTGTGCTGCACAACACCGAACGGCCCGAGTGGCGGCCGTTGCTCAACGTGATGAACCAGCTTGTGTGGTCCGCTGACGGCAGGGGAGTGCACACAGTGGTCTGTGACGGCGCAGTGGTTGTGGAGAACCACCAGATGACGACGATCGACGAAGCTGAGCTGTATTGGTCCGCGCAACGCTTCGCTGAGGCGATTGTCACCCGCTCGGGTTTACCTGACAAGGCCAAGTATCCGATCTATTAACCCCGAGCAGATCGGGAGTCGAGCCGACCGAAACCGCAAACGGCTCCCAAGACCGAAATCGCAAATGGTTCCCAAGGAGGATCAGCATGCCCTCGCCGGAGGTGGCCGCAATTGATATTGCCAAAGCGTTGTCGGGCGATCCCGGCGAGTTGTCCAAGGTAGGAGCCGAGATCGACAAGGCGTGTCGCGACATCGGCTTCTTCGCAATTGTTGGCCACGGCATTGATGTCGGCGTGATCGATCGTGTGGTGGAACTAGCCAGAGCGTTCTTTCGCCTCGATCGAGCCGAGAAGGATCTCGTGGCACCGCCGACACAGTTCGACTTTCGAGGGTATCTCGGTATCGACACAACCTCGCTGGCGGCAACCCTCGGAGCAGAATCACCACCGGATTTGTGCGAGTCGTTCAATGTCTCCGGGTTTGATGACCCCACGGTCAGGTCACGGGCAACGGTCGCCGGATACGAGGCGATCTTTAGGGAGAACCTGTGGCCCGAACGTCCCGAGGGTTTGAGGGATGCGTTCGAGGAGTACTACCGTGTGCTCGAAGAGCTGTGCCGGGCAATGCTGCCGATGTTGGCCACAGCGCTGGATCTGCCTCCAGGATGGTTTGACAACAAGATCTGCGACCATACGAGCTTGATGCTGTCCAATTGGTATCCGCCGGTGCCGCCCGCCATCCCAAAAGGCCAGCTCCGTCGAGGTGCCCACACCGACTACGGAGCATTCACGGTGATCTGGGTGGAGCAGATTCCCGGCCTGCAGATCTGTGCCGAAGGGGTCTGGCACGATGTTCACGTCGCACCCGACGCGTTCGTGGTGAACCTGGGAGATCTGATGGCTCGTTGGACCAACGACCGGTGGGTCTCGACGCTACATCGAGTTGTTGTACCCGACGCAGTAGACGCGGCACGAGACAGAATCTCGGTGCCGTTCTTCTTCCAGCCCGCCTTCGGTGCGGTAATCGAAACGATTCCGACGACGATCAACGCTGACCATCCCGCCCGTTACGAACCTGTTGTGGCTGGCGAGTGGATTACAGCCAAGTCAATGGCGATGCTGGACTGAGACTATTCGATGGTCCAGCCCTCGGGCAGGGTGGCGTCACCAACGAGTTCGTGGGTGTCGGGATCCTGTTCAATGTCACCAAGGTGCTGCCACAACATCAACTGGTTGCCCCACGGATCCAGAAACGAAGCGTTCGCTCCGCCAAATTCGGTCCAGAAATGTCGGCGCCACAGCTCGGTTCCCCCCTTGGCCACGGCGGTGTCCATGATCCGATCCATTTCGTCGTCGTCAGACACGAGGATCCATGCCCGGGTGGTACGTCCACCGTCATGCATACGTCGCCTCCCCCGGTCGGATTCGTCTCTGGGGTCGGGTCTCGGGTCTGTTGCCAGCGATAGACCCATATGCAGGTTGGGCGTGGGACCCTGAGTGCCGTCGTCCAGTTTGAAGTTTTGACCCGGGACGATCCTGTTGAACACTGCATCAATCCGATCCTCAATCTCCCAACCAAACACCTCGCTGTAGAAGTCGGTGGCGGCGGAGATATCTCCGACCGGAATATCAACGAACACCAAGATGTTGGGGTAGCGGTCGGTCATGGTTCCTCCTGTTGAGTGGCCCATGGTTGGTCCCCGATTGGGCTCTGCGGGGTGTTCGCCTAGGCGATTTACATCCGAAAGCGAGCCTTAACTGACTCTGGCTGCATTGATCCTACGGCTACATCAATACTGCATCAAATATGGGGTCTGGGTTGATGGTCTGGGTGTCGGGCACTGTTTGCGATGATGATCCTTGGTCTTAGTGGTGGGTTGTTGGGTTGATGGTCTGGGTGCTGGGCACTGTTTGCGACGATGATCCTTGGTCTCAGCGATGGGGTTGATGTTTGGGTGCTGGGCTCTGACTGGGAGCATGATCCTTGGTCTCAGCGATGGGGTTGATGTTTGGGTGCTGGGCACTGATTGCGACGATGATCCTTGGTCTCAGCGATCAGTTGTTGGGTTGTTGGTCAGTGCGCCGGGCACTGTTTGCGATGATGATCCTGGTCTCAGCGATCAGTTGTTGGTCAGCGCGCTGGCCACATCGGCCGTGGTTTCACATTGGCGCGCCGCAACAGATCGGATCTTGCTTGTCGGGCGGCGGGTACCAGCTCGTTGAGATCGATCCGCGTCAAGATCCCGTCACGCACCACCGGAGAACCTGCAACCCAGACGTCACGGACGCTGCGCCCGTCGCTGCCCCACACCAACTGGCGGATCACATCGTCGGCATGCGGAGGCCAAGAGGGACCGGTGCGGTCATGGACAACGAGATCGGCCTGCTTACCGACCTCGATAGAACCGATCCGGTCGGCCATTCCGATCGCCTCGGCACCCGCGATAGTCAACAATTCGAATGCTGCGTGAGCACCGAAACTGTTCGGGTCCATCGCAACATCGCGTGCCAGCCCAGCAAACAGCGCCGCTACACGTAACCCATCTACGGTGTCGCCAGCATTCTCGGAATCACAGCCGAGCCCTACCCGACCGCCTCGCTTGCACAGATCCAGGTGGCGAAACGATCGGGTCGTGCCCTGCCCGAGGCGAAGGTACGCCCATGGGCAGGCTGCCACCGCTACCCGGTGCTCAACGAGGAGGTTGACCTCCTGGTCGTCAAGGTGCACGGCGTGAGCGATCAGCAATTCGGGCCCTAACACCCCGAGTTCGGCGAGATGCACAACCGGGCGACGGCCGGTGCGTGCCAGGTAGCGCTCGGGATCCGCAGGGCTGGGCGAGAGATGAAAGGTGAGACCAGTTCGACGCTCACGGGCCAGGGCCGACGCCGCGCAGACAAGAGCATCCGACATTAGGTCGTGGCCCACAAGGGCAACCCAACCGGTCACCAACGGTCCGTAGTCGGCGTCAAGCACACGCCGTTGACGGTCAATGACCTCATCGGTTGGTGCGGTGAAGGGGCCATTGTCTGTGTCACAACCCCAGGTGCCCAAAGTAATCCGAGCACCGATCAGGCGAGCGGCCTTGGCCACGCTGTCGGGGTGCGCGACGGTTCCTGCCTCCACAGTGGTGGTGATCCCGTTGCAAAGCGACTCCGACAGCGTCAAGGTGGCCGAAAGCAGGTCGTCGTCGCGGCGGTGCTGCTCGTGGATCGGAACCGCCCAGCCAAAGATCGCCTCGTCGGAGGTTATGTCATCGGGAATGGACGACTGAATCAACCGGTCGCCGGTGAGATGTTGATGGGCGTTGACATAGCCCGGGACTACGAGATCATCGCATTCGCCGATTGTTGTAGCCTCGGGGTGACGAGCGATCACATCGCAGCGCTGTCCCACATCCACGATGAGATCATTGGCGATTGCCACTGCACCATCGGCAATCACCGAACGTTGCGCCGACATCGTGACGACGGTGCCGCAGATGATGGTATGGGCCGGTAATTCAGATGAGTGTTCGGTGGCGGAAAGCTCGGCAGTTCTCAAAGGCAAATCGACTGGCGCTGTAGGATGCGAATCAACCACCCCAGTGCTGCCTGGCGGTCACGTAGACCCCCTGATCCCAGGAAAACTCGACCATATTTCCGTCTGGGTCGCGCAACATGCAGATGTAGCCGATCGGCGGGGGCATCATTGTGGGGGGCATCGCTAGACAGCCCGCCTCGCTGCCTTGTTCGGCGATCGCATCAACGTCGTGTTGTGTCGGCATTTCGATGCCAAGGTGCGCAAACGGAGCTAGTGTGGCCTTTGGAATGCCCTTGAACGGATCGAGTTCGGGACTGAATTGGGCCAGCACCAAGATGAAGGGATTGTCCGGTTCGGGCATACCAAGCCAGGCGCCACGGCCTGTCTGGTCCTCGCGCTCATCAAGTAGTTCCATCGGCGTGAACTTTGTGTACCAGGACAGGGTGGAGTCCATGTCGGTAACGCGCAGCGCTATATGGGTCCAGCGTGGCGTGGCCGGATGGATGCTATGGATAGGTTCGTTCATCGGATTCTCCAGGCCGCTGGTACCTGGGTGACGCTAGCAGAAATGGTCAGACCAACAGGTCCAAGCAGTCGGCCGGTTGAGCGCATAGACCCAATAAGTGCAAGGACAATTGAACGGGTTAGCGCATAATGAACGGATTCGCGACCGAGGACTGTTGAGCCATCCAGACAGACTTGGTCTGCAAGTATTGCATCATTCCCTCAATGCCGCTTTCGCGTCCGAGGCCGCTTTGCTTCCAACCCCCGAAAGGCGAGTTGAATCCAACCGCCCGGTAGGTATTCACCCACACGGTGCCAGCATGGAGTGCGTCGGACACTCGCATGGCCCGCGCCAAGTCTCGGGTCCACACACCGGCGGCCAAGCCGAAGTTGACGTCGTTGGCGATGCGAATCGCCTCGGATTCCGTGTCAAACGGGATCACCGCCAGCACCGGTCCAAATACCTCTTCTTGAGCGATGCGCATATCGTTGGTGACCCCGGTGAACACCGTGGGTTGCACGAACCGTGTTCCCAGCGCACCAGGGCCCGTGTAAACGTCTCCGCCCAGCACGCACTGCGCACCGCCCGCCCGGGCGATATCAAGATAGTTGAGAACCTTGCGGAATTGCGGTTCAGTCGTCACCGGACCGACATGGGTGTCACGTGACATAGGGTCGCCGATAATGGCCGAACCGGCCACCTCAATCAGGCGCTCAACGAAACGATCGTGCAGGCTGCGCTGTACCAGTGCCCGAGAGCCAGCAATACAGGTCTGCCCCGTGGCGGCAAAAATTCCCGAGATAACGCCGATCACAGATGCCTCGAAGTCAGCATCTTCAAACACGATGTTGGGCGACTTACCACCTAACTCCAAGGTAACCCTCTTCAATTGCTTCGCCGCAGACTCATAGATGCGCCGGCCGGTGGTATCGGAGCCGGTGAATGCGATCTTGACGATGTTGGGATGGTCAACGATCGCCTGGCCGCATTCGTGACCGAAGCCGGTAACAACGTTTACAACGCCCGGAGGAAATCCAGCCTCCTCAATGAGCGCCATGAACTCCAAAGTGGACGTTGACGTAAACTCCGAGGGTTTGATCACGCAGGTGTTGCCAGCGGCAAGGGCCGGGGCCAGCTTCCACGACAACAACAACAGCGGCGAGTTCCAGGCCGTGATAAGACCAACCACACCGAGCGGTTCGTGTTTAGTGTAGTTCAACACGCCAGGTCGATCCAGCGGAATGACCGATCCCTCAATCTTGTCGGCGAGACCCCCGTAGTAGCGGTACCAGCCGGCCATTGCCTCGGTCTGTCCAGCCATCTCGGCGATCAACTTGCCGTTGTCACGTACTTCAATCTCCCCGAGCCGTGGTGCCTCACGCTCGATTAGATCAGCGAGCCGGTTTAGGAGACGCCCCCGAGCAGTTGCGGTGGTGGCGGACCAACCGGCGAACGCCTTGGTGGCTGCACTAACAGCAGCGTCAACATCGGCCGCGCAAGCCCGTGCGATCCGTGCCCAGATCTTGCCGGTATAGGGATTGTCACTATCAAAGTACTCGTTGGACGCCGCCGGTACCGTCGAGCCGCCGATTGAGAGGTCATAGGTCTGCATAGTTGGTTTCTATAGCATCCCCGACCGGATGTACCGGCCCGGATCAAGAACGGTTGTTTGAGCCGTTGTAAGGGTCTGCGGAGATAACGGACTATCTCCGCATCCAAAAGGCGCATTCAATATGGCAGATTCAATATGGAGCGGACCCAAAAGACGGCTTCGGTGGGTGATGCCATGTCATGCTTGGTGGCTTCGATCTAGGCAAGGTGGTTGGGTTGACCTTCCTGGGTGGGTGATGCCAGGTGATGTTTGGTGGTTTCTTTCCCTTGCGCACGTTGGCTACGCGGAACCCCAAACCGCATCGGCGTGAGCGGCGGCGTCGTCTATCACCCGCAGGACCCGGGCCCGCATGGCGTCCAGTTCCGCCTCGGATATGGCTTTCTGGCCAAGCCGGTATCGGGCGTAGACCCCGTGAAGAATGCAGGCGGTCTTGAAACGGTTGAACACCCGGTAATAATCGAGATTCGACACATCGCGGCCGGTTAGGTCGGCGTATCGGGCGACAAGATATTCCCGGTCGGGAAAACCAGGTGCGAGGCTGGGTGCCTCGGTGACATCACCGAAGGCATCGTCGGGCCGAATCCAGGCGTTCATTGAATAGCCGAGGTCCGCAAGCGGATCGCCAAGTGTGGCGATCTCCCAGTCGACGACGGCCGCGACCCGAGCGTCGGGTCCGAACATGACGTTGTGAGTTCCATAGTCGCCGTGTACGACGGTGGCGCGACCCTGTTCGGGAACATCGGCTCCGAGTCGTTCGTGCAACATATGGATCCGTGGATCGTCAAGGCCCGCCGCTTCGGTTGACGATATCCACGACCTGTACCATGTACGGGTCTGGCGCTGCACGTAGCTTTCTCTTCGGCCGAGCCCAGCGAGCCCGATCTCGTCAATATCAAGGGAGTGGATGGCGGCGAGGGTGTCAATCCACGATTCGGCGGCCCGTAAACGATGTTCGTGGGTGACTTCGTCCACATCATTGACTGTGTGCCACGCCTTGCCGTCGACGAGTCCCATCACATAAAACGGTGCCCCTGTGACTGACGTGTCGGCACAGAACGCTAGAGGTTCCGGGACAGGAATGCGGTTCCACATGGCGGAAATACAAGCCCACTCGCGGCTCATGTCGTGCGCTTTGGGCAGCAAGGTCCCAAGTGGTGGTCGGCGGATCACCGCTGTATGGGTGTTGTCTGCGGAGCTAATACGGTAGGTGAGGTTGGAATGTCCGCCGGAGAGCCTGCGCCAACGAAACGGGGCCTGTAGGCCCGGAACCCGGTCGGTCACCCAGGCTTCAACTGATGCGATCTCATAGCCCGCCGTGGTTGCCTTGCTGTTCGTTTCGTTTGGTGTACCGGCTTGTTGTGTCGTCGTGGCGTACTCGTTCATCGGGTTGCCGGTTGCTATCAGCTGTGGATCAGATCTCGTGTTGTGGGAAAAAGATCGTTTGTTGGTTCCTTGGTGCGACGATTCGGGCAAGCGGTGGTCACGTCCGTTCGCCGATCTGGAATCGGGCCAAGGCACGGCCTCCGATAAGCGCTGCGATAACGACGACAAGCACCGAGCCAATGATCGCGGCGACAAGATTGAGTTGGGGATCGTACAGATCAGGATCAGGGATTGAGATGAACGCGTGAGCCCACCCATCGGCATATTCACGGATCGAAAGCCATCGCAGGCCATTAAACAGGTTCGTGATGAACAGCTCCCAAACGAACACATAGATGAGTCCGACGACTATGGCCCTATGGGTGACCGCACTCAATGCAACGAAGACGACGGTGTAGATAATCGCACCAGCCGCGGCGGTCAACGTCAGTCCGAACATTAGCCCGTAGGTTGTTGGGCTGCCCATGACTATCCAGGTAGCGGCCAGCGATGCAGGCGTTACCACAAGGACAGCCACCGCTACTGCCACGGTGATCTTGACTGCCAGGATTCGTTGACGCGATATCGGTTTGGAGAGCAAGAACACAACTGTTCCTCCCTCAATCTCCGAACCGAGGGCTCCTGTGCCGAGGATCAGTGCCAGGATCGGGACGAGCATGCCCACCATCAACACACCTGACATGCCTACAGCGAACTCAGCGTCGTCTAGGGGCCCCGACGAATCGCCCAACAGTTGGTAGATGAGACCGATGATCGTCGGCAACAACATAACGGCCATGACGATAATTGTCCAGCGCCGCCCGAGAATCTGACGCGCGGCGAGCTGCGCAAGTACCCGATTCATGTCAACACCGTGCTCATGTTGCCACCAGGTAGGCGAATACGTTTTCCAAGGAATCGTCGGCGGGTTGCAGTTCATACAGGTCCACCCCGCTGGAACGAATCAACTCGGCAACGGTTTGGGTGAATACCCCGTAATCAGTGGTTTGGACCTCCATGGCGTCTTCGTGAAACGACAACAAAGAGACCTCATCACGATTCACGATCTGGGCGGCCAATACCCGGTTGTTGCTGGTACGAATCGTGAATGCATGCGGACGGTTGGTCATGAGTCTACGAATTCGCCGGAAGTTGCCCGACGCCGCCAGCCTCCCGTTGATCACGACCAATACGTCCTCTGCGAGATGCTCAACGTCAGAGAGTATGTGTGAACTGAAAACCACGGTGCGGCCTTCGTCGCCGAAGTCCTTGAGCATCTCGGTCATCTGAGCGCGTTGGCGGGGATCGGTCCCATTGAAGGGCTCGTCAAGAATCAGGATTGCGGGATCGTGAACGAGTGCCGCAGCCACCTTAGCCCGTTGCCGCATGCCTTTGGAGTAGCCACCCATCTTGCGGTGCATAGCATCGGTGAGGTCAACCCTTTCAATCGCTAGCAGGGCCGCGGCTTCTGGGTCGTCAATCCCATGAAGCTCGGCACCGTAGAGGGCGTATTCCCATGCGCTAAGGAACGTGTACAGCGTGTCCCGCTCGGGGACGAGTCCTACCTGGTTCCACATTTCGGTGTTGGCCCAGGTCGGCGATCCAGCCACGGTCACGGTTCCCGAAGACGGTTTCAGGAGTCCCGACATGGTGTGCAACAGGGTTGTTTTGCCTGCACCGTTAGGTCCGAGAAGGCCCGTTACGCCCGGGCCGAGGTCAAAGGTGATGTCGTTGACCGCGACCACATCGCCGAACCAGCGGCTCACTGACCGCAACGAGATCGTGGCATTGGGATTAAGTGGAACCCGATCGGCGGGAATCGGTGGTGCCGGAGGCAACGTTGAGTACCCGTCCGTAGAGTTCACAGCTCGGCCTTTTGGTAGCGGCGCAGCGTAAGACCCAAAGCAATTGCGGCATGGATGAGCGGCCCGGCAACCCACAACAGATCCGGGATATCCTGAAGCACAGCGGCAAAATTCTCCGAGCCGCCATCGCCATCAAATAACACGGTAGTCATAGCGGACATGGTCGTCAGCGGGCTCATAAATATGGCGATCGCGGACCAAGTAGATTCTGCCAGCTCAACGATGATGCTCACCACTGTGGTGGTCACGATCATGCCTCCGAGCACGGCAACAAGTGCGTAGGCACGGCTCCGGGTAAACATCGCGATCGCCAAGCCGACAGCACCAAGTTGTAAGCTGGCCAGTAGTGAACTGGCGATGACCGGCCCGAGTTCGTCAAAATCGGAACGCAGCCAGTCCCAGCTGTCGCTAGCTGACATCCATCTGCCAATGAAGATGAGAATCTGAGGAAGCAGGGTCAGTGGAAGCAACGCCAACGTCAACGCGCCGACCTTTGCGAAGACATAATCGCTTCGCTCGATTGGTCGGGAAAAGTACAGCGTGAGCGTGTTATTTTTTCTGTCGTTGCCGACTAGTTCCGAAGCCATGGTTGCCACGAACAACAAGATGACGATCTGGACGAATCCGAAGAATTCGGCGTATTCCACAACCTCGGTATCGCCCCCGACAAGGGCCACGGTAATCAACACGATCGCCGCCGGTAGCAACGCGATAGCGCCGAGCCCGAACGCCAGCACCTTAGGGAAGGTGCCCCTCCCGATGCCGTAGGCGTTGCGAAGACTTAGAACAGCCAGGGCCACGACAGCGGCACGACGACCGAGACGGATCCCGTCGTAGTTCTGGTATCCGAGGTCGTAGATCTCTCCACCCGCTGTCTTTGCGTCAGCGGACCCAGCGGCCGGGCTTGGCATCGTCGTGGGGTCGCTCATCCCGGCTCCTTTTCCAAGCGGAACAGGTCGTCGAGTCGGCGACGTTGACGCGCAACACGCACCAAGGGGACATCAAGTTCGATCACCGTGTCCAAGACAGCTCTGGTGACGGGGGGATGTTCGGCGCTGTCAGCGGCGAGATCTATACATATTGTGCTACCTGAGAGTTCTGCGGGAAGGCCACGCTCAACGAGGCTGTCCACTACCCGGGCAGGATCCCACTCGACCTCCACAGCAAGCGTGTTGGCAAGACCAGTTAGTTCGCCGACCGCTGCGGATCGAACCAGACGCCCCTCATCGATGAGAATGATTGAGTCGCATACGCTTTCGATCTCGCCGAGAAGATGTGACGACATGATCACCGAGATCCCGAACTCGCGTCCGGTGCGCTCAATCAGAGCCAACATGTCGTCGCGACCGCTGGGATCGAGTCCATTGGTGGGTTCGTCCAGAACCAGAAGCCTCGGGTCGTGTACAAGGGCCTGCGCAAGCTTGACACGCTGCTTCATGCCTGTGGAGTAGCCCCCGATGTGGCGGTAGCGCTCCTCAAACAACCCGACATGACGAAGAGTCTCAGCGGCGCGTTCACGAGCGGCGATCGCAGGGAGTCCGCTCATGCGAGCCATGTGGATCACGAACCGGGTAGCCGACAAGTCGTCGGGAAGGCAGTCGTGTTCGGGCATATAGCCGATGATCTCGCGGATGCGGATCGGCTCGGTAGCAACATCAAGACCGAACACCTCGGCTCTACCAGAGGTCGCATCAACCAGTCCGAGAAGAATCTTGATGAGGGTGCTCTTGCCAGCACCGTTGGGACCAACCAGACCGACGATACCGCTGGGAACGTCAACTGTTAGCCCGGCTAGAGCCGTGACCGAGGAATACCGCTTGACGAGCGAGGAAGCACTCGCAACGGATTCGGTCATCATGGCCACATCCTAATCAGCAGTGCGAGGTTGTAGCAGCACCGAATGGTTGTCTGGCACCGGGCGTGGCTGCGAAGTGCTACAACCGAGGTTGTGTTTTCTGATCTTATTGAATCCAACGATCGCTATCTGCGTGGTCAACACCTGAGCCTGCAAGCAGGCGCAGCCCGAGGTCTGGCCGTGCTGACCTGCATGGATTCACGGATCGACCCTTTGACCATGCTCGGTTTGGGTTTGGGTGAAGCCAAGATCATCCGCAACGCCGGAGCGCGGGTCACCGAAGATGTGCTTCGGTCGTTGACCGTCGCCGTGAACTACCTCGGGGTTGATCGGATCTGCATCGTCCATCACACAGATTGCGCCCTGGCTGCGCGAGACGATCTCAAGATCCGCTCTGAGCTGGCGGACCGCTACGGCGTTGACACGGATGACTTTGTGTTCCTTGCCGGCGTTGAGCAGGGCGAAGCCGCACGATCCGATCTCGAGTTGCTCCGAGGTTGTCCATTGATACCGAATACGGTGCGGATCGGGCTGTTCGTGCTTGATGTGGTCAGCGGACGATTGGCACCTTTGCCCTTGCGCGGGCACGCTTGAACAACGCGCTGGGCCATTGATACCGAATACGGTGCGGATCGGGCTGTTCGTGCTTGATGTGGTCAGCGGACGATTGGCACCTTTGCCCTTGCGCGGGCACGCTTGAACAACGCGCTGGGCCATTGATAGCGAATATGGTGCGGATCGGGTTGTTCGTGCTTGATGTGGTCAGCGGACGTTTGGCACCTTTGCCCTTGCGCGGGCACGCTTGAACAACGCGCTGGGCCATACAGCGCGTTCGTAGTCACAACAGAGTTTCCGGGTTCAAACACCGAACCCGGCCTACGGTCTAGATCCCCCGGCCTCACAGGGGTGCCCTGCGGCTACCGTCACGACGATGAATTTGAGTTCGGGAACGCCAATGGTGGCCATTCCGGGACCTTCGATCGTTCCGGATCGGGTACGAGCCGCGATGGCACGACCCATGCCCGATATCTACGGCACGGAGCTGCTTGATCTCAGTCTTGGTTTGCGCGATCACCTGTCCAAGATGGCTCGCACCACCGCTGAGGCATTCATCGTGGTTTCCAACGGTCACGGGGCCTGGCAGATGGCGATCTCCAACACGCTGGGTCCTGGCGACAAGATCCTGGTGCTTGACTCCGGGCATTTTGCGAGGCTTTGGAGCGAATACGCCTCACTTGCGGGTACCCAAGTTGAGTTCTTACCTGGCGATTACCGAAGTCCTTTTGATCCTGACGCTCTAGAGGCCCGCCTTGCTCTCGACTCAGACAACTCGATCAAAGCGATTCTTGTGGCCCATACCGACACCATCAGTTCGGTTCGCAACGACATCGCCGCACTCCGGGCTGCTATCGATCGTGTGGGACATGAGGCTCTTTTGTATGTTGACGCCATAGCGTCGCTTGCCTGTGACCCATTTGAGATGGACAGCTGGGGCGTGGACATCACGGTCGCTGCGTCACAAAAGGGTTTCATGTGCCCCCCTGGTCTGGGTTTCGTCTGGGCCAACGACAAGGCCCAGGCAGCAATGGATCCTGACAGACCCCGGGTTGGGGCGTTCGACTGGTTCAGCCGCAAGAGCCCGAAGTTCTGCTACGACATCTTCGCCGGTACGCCCCCAATACCACATCTGTACGCGCTTGACGAGGCCCTTGACCTGATAGCTGCTCAGGGTGGGCTTGAAGCAGTCTGGGCTCGCCATCAAGTGCTTGCCGATGCGGTACGTGCCGCTGTGCAATCCTGGGCCACGCCGGGAGGGATCGAACTCAACATCGGCTCGCCGCGGCACCGCTCCAATGCCGTGACCACAGTACGGACCGGCAACATCGATGCCGACGAACTACGGCGACGCTGCCACAAGCAGGCGGGCCTCGTGCTCGGCGTTGGGATGACCACGATGCCGGACCGGTCGTTTCGGATAGGTCACATGGGCTGGCTCAACCCGCCCATGATTCTGGGAACGATGGCTACGATCGAAGCCGGATTGAAGTCAATGGGCGCTCCGCTGGGTTCCAGCGGAGCCGCCGCGGCAGCTGAGGTGATCGGATGCGCCTTAAGCCGATGACCTGCGCTATACCGCCCTTCGCTATACCGCCATTGTGGTTCCAACGTGATCGCTCGCGACGACATCGGATCCGCGATGTCGCCTCAAATCGGAGATCTGGATGATCTGTGAGTATCGTCGCTAGTTAAGGAGGATGTATGGCCCAACAAAACTGGGATTTTGTCATTGTCGGCGGCGGCTCGGCGGGTTGCGCTTTGGCCAATCGTCTGAGCGCGAATCCATCCAACAATGTCCTGGTCCTAGAGGCTGGGCGCATGGACTGGCGTTGGGATGCGTTCATCCACATGCCAGCCGCTCTGTCGTATCCGATCGGCAATCGATTCTACGACTGGATGTATCGCAGCGAACCCGAACCATACCTGTATGGACGCCGCGTTCTGCATGCTCGCGGCAAGGTCATGGGCGGCTCCAGCAGCATCAATGGGATGATCTTCCAGCGGGGCAACCCCAAGGACTTTGACAGGTGGGCCGAGGCCACTGGTACGCAGACCTGGGACTACGCCCACTGTTTGCCGTATTTCAAGCGCCTTGAAAATCGCCTTGCCGGGGGTGACGACTGGCGAGGAACAGGTGGGCCTCTTGCAGTAGAGACCGGCCCCGCCGACAATCCCTTGTTCAGCGCCTGGCTTGAGGCTGGCCAGCAGGCGGGATTCGAGCAGACGCCCGACGTCAACGGGTATCGACAAGAGGGTTTCTCCGTCTTCGACAAGAACGTTGTGCGGGGTCGTCGCCTCAGTGCTGCACGTGCCTACCTGCACCCGGTTCTGATGCGTCCGAACCTGAGGGTGATAACACGGGTCCAAGCAAGCCGGATCGTATTCTCGGGCAATCGTGCCTGTGGTGTGCAGTATCGGAGCAGCCGAAGCCGCCGTGTCCGTGTCGCCCGCGGAACGGAAATCATCGTGTGTGGTGGGGCTTTCAACTCGCCTCAACTTCTTCAGCTATCTGGGTTGGGCAACCCCGACCATCTCAGCGGTCTGGGCATTGATGTCGTTGAGGGGTTGACCGGTGTGGGCGAGAACCTTCAAGATCATCTGGAGATCTACATCCAACATGTCTGCAAGCAGCCCGTTAGTTTGCAACCGTCTCTTGCGTGGTGGCGAAAGCCGTTGATCGGCCTGCAATGGCTTGCGCGGCGAGGTCCGGGAATCACGAATCACTTTGAGGCAGGTGCATTCGTGCGGAGCAATGCCGAGGTTGACTATCCGAACCTGATGATGCATTTTCTGCCGCTGGCGGTTCGCTACGACGGCACGTCTGCGGACCTCGAACACGGATATCAAGTCCATGTCGGCCCGATGCAGTCCGACTCCCGAGGCTTCGTGAGAATCAAATCCTTGGATCCCCGTGTGCGGCCCATGGTGCAGTTCAACTATCTCAGCACCGCCAAGGACCGCAAGGATTGGATCGAAGCCGTTCGGCTCGCGCGTGATGTCCTCGACCAGTCCGCCTTTGTCCCGTTCAACGGGGGAGAGCTGACCCCGGGCCCGTCGGTGATTTCCGACAAACAGATCCTTGAATGGGTTGCGCGCTACTCCGAGACAGCGCTGCACCCAGCATGTACCGCGCAAATGGGATCCCACGATGAGGCGGTGGTTGATCCGATCAACCTGCGGGTTTACGGGACTCAAGGCTTGCGCGTTGTGGATGCCTCGGTCATGCCGACCTTGACCAACGCCAACATCTACGCCCCCACAATGATGATCGCGGAGAAGGCCGCCGACATGATTCTCGGTAACACGCCGCTTCCACCGGATCACACTGAGGTATTTCGGGCACCGGCGCTTACAACAAGCTGATCCCGCCTACGCAGATGATTTGGCTGCCTAGATGATTTGGCTTGCCACGTGATCTGGTGGGAGGCATTACTACTGGCCGGTGGAGGACTATGCGCTGGGGTGTTCAACACCATGGCTGGCGGTGGTTCGGCGCTCACTGTGCCGCTGTTGGTGATTGCCGGGGTTCCAGGCAATATCGCCAACGGCTCGAATCGGATCGGAGTATTGACCTCCAACATCGCGGCAGTTGGGTCGTTTCGACGTCTCGGTGTGCGTGGCATTGGTCAAGCTTGGCAATACATGACACCGATTGCGGCAGGTTCACTGGTGGGGGCCTACGCGGTTGACCGTCTCACAGACGACGCCTTTGAGATGCTTTTTGGGTTTATCGTGGTGCCGGTGGCTTTGGCGGCAGCTTGGCCACGGGTTGGATCCGGCCCGCCCGATGCTGGCATCCGTCGCGTTTGGGGTGATCGTGTTTCTCCTGGCTCCGACTGGGGCGCACCCGCCGCCACCGCCGTGTTCTTCGTCATCGGGATCTACGGAGGTGCTGTTCAGGCTGGCCTGGGGCTGTTGTTGCTCGCCGCGTTGAACCGCAGTGGCCTTGACCTGGTTCTTGCCAACCATGTCAAGGCGGTCGCCAACGTAACAATTACCGCTATGGCTGTGCCAGTGTTCATAGCATCGGGCAACGTGCGCTGGGTTCCGGCCATGGTGCTTGCGGCGGGCTTTACCGTCGGCGGCTGGTTGGGGGCTGGCGTAGTCGTTAAGGGTGGCGATCGCTGGATTCGCGTGGCTATGGTCGTGGCCGCGTTTGTGCTGGCAACCCGGCTGTTGGGGGTGTTCGGATGACCTTGCTTGATCGTGTAGGAACCCATAGAGGCTATTGGGACTCGCCTTGGCCGGTGGAGTGCGGAGGCAACCGCCGACAAAAGACAACGAGCGGCCGCCTTGATGCACGTGAAGCCACACCAGAAGTTGTTACCCGGTTGAGCGATCGTTGGGAGGTAATGACCATTCGGCGTGATCCAGGAGAGTGGTATGTGGGCGGCACAATGCCCGCGTTCGTGGCTGGTTCAGTTTCGCCGTATGGCTGGGTGCAGCGAATAGATCCCGACACCCTTGAGCCCATCGCGGAGTCGCCGCCTTTGAGTTCTGGCGATCACGTCTGGTGCGGGGCGATACTGGCGCACGCCAATGGGTCAATTTACTCAGTCAACGGCTCTTACGTTCATCGTCTGAACCCAGTGGATCTGTCCGTGCAAGCAGAACGGCTGCTCGTTGATCGTAGCCACAACGGACTGCTCGTGTTGTCCGACGGAACCCTGATCACCAAGGATCTGCGGCTCGAGAACCAGGGCCGCTCAACGTTGACCCGCTTGGATCCCGAGACATTGGCAACCATCGGAGCGTCGTTGGTGTTGCCCGAGGGATCAATGGGACGCATCGCCGCAGACATTGCAACCGACGCTGCTGTTGGCACCGGAATGGAAACGGACAACCCGACAGGCGACCTCATCTACGTACCGGGAACCGAGCATCTTTTTCGTGTTGTCGTTAGCGGTGACGAACTCAAGATCGACCCGAACTGGCAACCCCGATACCGCAGCCAAGGCGGTGAGCAGGGAATGGCCTGGGATGTGTGCCTGTCACAGGACTGGTGTTGGGTGATGGACAACGGCGACGTCGCCTCGGTGCGCCAGATCCACACTGTGCATCCCAACGGTCGCTTCACTACCCGCCCTGATCTGTCATGGCGGCGGGCAGCTCCGTGGAAGGGTGCTCAGCGTCTGATACGGGTACGGCTCGACAACGCCGAAGCAATCGAAGAGATCGCTCCTTTCGGAGCACCCGGCGGAGGCGTGATCGCTCCGCCGGTAAACATCCCCGAGCATCATCGTGTTGTTGCCTGGGACAGCATCAACGGTGCGCTGGCGGGCATTGACACTAGCGGCGACGTGCTCAAACCGGCCTGGCAGTTACCCGTTCGCCCGACCATGCAGCCGGTCGTGTTCGTAGGCTCAGGTGAACTCGTCATCAACGACTTCACCGCAACCGGCGAAGATGAACTCGTCGTGGTGGACGTCGTGACCGGTGAGATCACCTCAAGGGTGGCCACCGGGTCACGCATCGCAAACGGCATGTTTCTTTCCGCCGGTGATGACCGTGATGTCTACTACTGCTCTACCTTGGCCCGGGCCCGGATCCGCTGGAGCTGAATCTTCGGCGACGCCTGGGATATGTTCACTAGGTGTTGCGCGGCCCTAGGTGTTCGCGGATCGATCCGTTGTGAAATGTCATCACACCGTCGTCAACTACACCTTTGGCGATTAACTTGCGGTCAAGTCTGTAGTTCTGTGTGTTGAGCCATGGTGCCCTGTCGCCTTGGCGCGGCAGCCGGTGCATGCTGCGCTGCATGTATCCCGATGAGAAGTCGGTGACCCAGGGTCGGCTTGGCATGTCTTGGTTGTGCAGTTCGGGCACGAAAACATCCGTAGCGGTGGACTTCATGTGGTTCAAGAGACGGCACACGTAGCGGGAGGTGAGATCCGCCTTAAGCGTCCAAGAAGCGTTGATGTAGCCAAAGGTCGAAATCAGGTTCGGGATATCGGAATACCCCATCGCCTTGTATGTCCAGTGCCGTGAAAAGTCAACGGGCTCGTTGTCAATCTCGAAGTCCATCTCGCCGAGCGTGACCAACCGCAGTCCCGTGGCGGCGATGATGATGTCGGCTTCAATGTGTTTTCCCGATGACAGCAGCACACCATTTTCGGTGATTGTGTTGATCGTGTCCGTCACCACCGATGCCTTCTTTGAGTTGATGGCCCCGAAGAGGTCACCGTCGGGTATGAGACAAAGGCGTTGATCCCACGGGTTGTAGGCAGGCGTGAAGTGCTCGTTGACGTAGTCCGAACCGATTGCTTCACGAGCGACGTTCAAGAGGATTTTCTTGACCTTGTCGGGATCGGTCCTGGTTTTGCGGTACACCAGATCTTGGTGAAGGATGTTCTTTCGGCGGGTCAGTTGGTATGCGAGCGTTCTTGGCAGGAACCTTCTGAGACGGTTTGCCCACTTGTCGACTGCCGGGCGTGACGCCACATAGGTGGGGGAGCGTTGGATCATCGTGATGTGTTCAACGTCATCAGCCATGGCTGGCACCAGGGTTATGGCCGTAGCACCAGATCCGATCACCGCCACACGCTTGCGGGTGTAGTCAAGGTCTTCAGGCCACTGTTGAGGATGGACGAAGACGCCCTTGAACTGCTCACGACCACGCAAGTCCGGGAGGTAGCCGCCCTTGTAGCTGTAGTAACCCGAACACATGAAAAGCACCGACCCCCGGACCTGAATCGGCTCGCCGGTACTTGTATCAATTCCCGACGCGGTCCAGGCTCGTTGCTCGGAGCACCAACTCGCTTTGCGCAGGAGATGATCGAAACGAATGTGTTGTCGAAGGCCATACTCGTCGACGGTTTCGCGCAGGTACTGCATGATCGACGGTCCGTCCGCTATCGACTTTTCCTGCTCCCAGGGCTTGAAGTCGAAACCGAGCGTGTGCATGTCGCTATCGGAGCGGACCCCGGGATAGCGGAAAAGGTCCCAAGTGCCGCCGATGTCGGATCTGCCCTCGCAGATCACGAAGGACCTGTCCGGGCAGCGCATACGCAGATGACACGCAGCGCTGATCCCGGAGATCCCTGCCCCGACGATCACTACATCAAACCGTTGCGGGCTGTCGGCCATTCGCTCAGTGTGCCAGGGTTGTGCTCAAAGCCACGAATGGTATCTCCCAGGTAGGCGATCGCCTGCTGGCACCAACGCATTGACTTGTTGCCAATCGTCGGCTCTTCTGGGTCCGTGACACTCATCGTTGCACGCCGGGTGCCCTTTGACTAGTTGCCAATCGGCGGCGGTCCGGGGTAGTCAGCCCTTTATTGTCTGGGTCACAGCTGGCTCTGGTCTTTAGACTTCTTGGTGATGTTGGCCGATGTAGATCCCGCTGGGCTTCGGCTCACAAACCTCGAACAACTTGAGTCCGAGAGCATCCACATTATCCGTGAGGTGGTGGCGCAGTTCTCCAGCCCGGTCATGTTGTATTCGATCGGCAAGGACAGCTCGGTCTTGTTGCATCTAACCCGCAAGGCGTTCTTCCCGGCAAAGATCCCGTTTCCGTTGCTGCACATTGACACGACCTGGAAGTTCTCCGAGATGATCGAGTTCCGTGATCGCATAGCATCGGAACTAGGGCTTGAGTTGATCACTCACACCAATCCCGAAGGGTTGGACATGGGCCTCAACCCGTTCGACCAACACAGCACCTACTACACCGACGTCATGAAAACTCAGGCGCTCAAGCAGGCACTTGATGCAGGTGAATTCGACGCAGCTTTCGGAGGCGCCCGCCGTGACGAGGAAAAGTCACGGGCCAAAGAGCGCGTGTTCAGCTTCCGTGACCGTCATCACCGTTGGGATCCGAGGAACCAGCGACCCGAGTTGTGGAACCTCTTCAACGGGCGTGTGAACAAGGGCGAAAGCATCCGGGTGTTTCCCATGTCGAACTGGACCGAACTTGACGTGTGGCAGTACATCCACATTGAGGGGATCGATGTTGTAGGTCTCTACTTTGCGGCACAGCGCCCGGTGGTGAAACGCGACGGCGCGTTGATCATGGTCGATGACGACCGTTTTCGGTTCGAAGCGGGCGAAACACCCGAGATGCGATCCGTCAGGTTCCGCACCCTTGGGTGCTACCCGCTTTCGGGTGCTGTGCAAAGCACCGCGGCCACGGTTCTCGAAGTCATCGCGGAGCAACTGAACGCCACCCGCTCCGAACGCGAAGGTCGGGTCATTGATCACGACAGCTCAGGTTCCATGGAGGACAAGAAGCGCGAGGGGTACTTTTGATGACGGCGGATCAATCCATCGACCGATCCGGGATCAGTACTTGCATTGACTCACTTGTTGAGACCTTTGAACATCGGGAACTACTGCGGTTCTTGACCTGCGGATCAGTCGACGACGGCAAGTCTACGCTGATAGGTCGATTGCTTCACGACACAAAAAGGGTCTATGAGGATCAGCTTGCCGAGCTGAGCGCTCACCACAGCGGCGTTCAAGGCAGTGATCTCCAAGTTGATCTCGCTTGGCTGATGGATGGGTTGAAGTCGGAGCGCGAGCAGGGCATAACGATTGATGTTGCTTACCGGTATTTCTCCACGGCTCGCCGCAAGTTCGTCGTGGCGGACACCCCCGGCCATGAGCAGTACACCCGCAACATGGCGACCGGGGCAAGTAACAGCGATCTGGCCGTCATCTTGATCGACGCTCAACAGGGTATGGGGGTCCAGACGAAACGCCATATGTACATCACATCTTTGCTCGGGATAACTCGTGTGGTTGTTGCTGTCAACAAGATGGATCTCATTGACTGGTCCGAGTCTCGTTTCAAGCAAATCTGCGCAGACTGTCGAGAGTTTTCAAAGCGGCACGCTTGTGTCGAAACCTATTTTCTGCCGATGTCGGCTCTTCATGGTGACAACGTCGTGCACCGGAGCAGCAATCTTGGTTGGTTTGACGGCCCGACCCTGATGGAACATCTCGAAACGGTTGACATTGCCGACGACGTTGATCTCCGCCATTTCCGGTTGGTGGTCCAGAACGTGATCCGTGATGGGCAGGGTTTCCGCGGATTCGCGGGAACGGTCGCCTCGGGGATCGTTAGGCCGGGTGACACGGTGGTAGCGGTCCCATCGGGTATCGGATCCAACGTCGAACGCATCGTGACTTTCAACGGTGACTTGGATATAGCAGGACCTGGCCGAGCGGTCACATTGACACTAACTGATGAAATTGACATCGGCCGAGGTGACTGGCTGGTCTCGGATCCCACGGTGCCGTTGCGAGCTCATAAGCTTGACGCTGATCTGGTGTGGATGAACGAGAACCCTCTCAAAGGGGGTTACCGCTGCATCCTGCAGTCCGAAGGCGGGTCGACCAACACCACGGTTACCGCGATTCGTCATCGTGTGGACATCAACACCGGTGATGAGCAACCCGCCGCATCGGTGGGCCTCAACGATGTTGCTCGCTGCGTGATCGCGTTGGACAAGGAGTTGATGTTCGACCCCTACCGTGTGAACCGTCGTACCGGGTCGTTCATCCTCGTGGACCGCCTGAACAACGCCACGGTCGGCGCTGGGATGATCGTTGCTGCTTCGTCGCCGTGGGACCGCACGCCCGAACCCACCTTGATCGGTACCACATCGGGTATCGAAGGGTGGGAGCGCTCGATTCGCTATGGCCAAAAACCGTGCACGGTGCTCATCACAGGCCTCACAGCCGCAGGCAAATCCACTATTGCCACTGCATTGGAACGCGAACTGTTTGATCGCGGGAAGGTCAGCGTGCGGTTGGACGGTGAAAACGTGCGCTTGGGGATCAGCCGTGATCTTGGTTTCAGCAACCCAGAACGCTCAGAGAACCTGCGACGGATCGCCGAGGTAGCCAGGTTGGTCAACAATCAGGGTTTGATTGCGATTGCCGCCCTGGTGGCCCCGGACGCAGAGGTTCGCGCTCGGGCGCGAGCTCTGCTCACACCCGACCGGTTCGTTGAGGTGTTTGTGGACACGCCGATTGAGGTTTGCCGGGTCCGGGACGATAAAGGCATGTACGCCGCCGCGGAACGTGGAGAGATTACCTCGTTTCCTGGGGTTTCTGCCGTCTACGACCGTCCCACGGAAATGGATCTTCGGCTCGATACCTCCGTGCGTTCCCCCCAACAATGTGCGGCTGCGATCGTTGATCTCCTTGCGGCTCGGGGTTTTCTGCGTGGCTGAGAAACCGGTTGCTGCCAACTTGTTGCGTACCGAGGGCCGGGTGCATGCCGTTGACCGGGAGCGCAACCTGGGTCAGCGCGGCTGCACGGCTCGGGTTTTCTGCGTGGCTGAGAAACCGGTTGCTGCCAACTTGTTGCGTACCGAGGGCCGGGTGCATGCCGTTGACCGGGAGCGCAACCTGGGTCAGCGCGGCTACACCGTTTGGTTCACTGGCTTGTCGGGTTCGGGAAAGTCGACGCTGGCGTTCGCGGTTGAACACGCCCTGCTCGTCCGGGGCGTGGCAAGCTACGTGCTTGATGGTGACAACATCCGGTTCGGCCTGAACAGTGATCTCGGGTTTTCCCCTGAGGACCGCAGCGAGAACATCCGCCGGATTGGCGAGGTGTGCGCGTTGTTCTGCGACGCCGGTCTGGTAGTACTTTCTTCCTTCATCTCGCCGTACCTCGCGGACCGTGCACGGGTGAGGAGAGTTCATCCGCCTGGTCGGTTCATCGAAGTGTTCGTAAACACCCCGCTGCAGGTTTGCGAACAGCGCGACCCCAAGGGACTGTACGCCATGGCACGCTCTGGGGAGATCACCGACCTGACGGGTATCGGTTCGCCTTACGAACCCCCCGACTCTGCGGAGGTTGTGATCAACACGGCTCGGCCGCTGAGCGAATGTGTAGACGCCGTGATCGGGGCTATCAGGCTGTGACCGTTACTGCTTCGGGATCGAAGTAGGGCCGATCGCCGTCAATCTCAAGGCGGCGAACAACCCGCTGCTGCGGCCAATGGTCCGCGGCAGCGCGGTGCAGGGTCGAACGTTCGTCCCATATTGCCAGGTCGCCTGGCTGCCAATGCCAGCGACACTGCAGAGCCGGGTTCTCTATGTGGCGTGCCAAGAAGGCAAGCACGGCGTCGCTTTCGTCGGGTTGGAGGTTTTCGATGTGGCTGATGAAGTTGCGGGCATACAACAGTGATCGTTTCGCGGTCTCGGGGTGGGTACGCACAAGCGGGTGGGTGACCGGTGGGTAGTCCCGGCGAATCGCGGATACGAGATCACCGATGCGTTCGCTGGTCTTCTCCAACATTCTCTCAACGAAACCCTTGTTGGAGTGCACCACGCTCAACTCGCACAGGAATCGCTGCATCGGCAGCGACAGCACCGCATAGGCGCGGGTAGCCGAAAGCCAGATCGTGTCACCGCCACGTTCGGGACAAACTTCCATGTGCAGCAAAGCCGCCTTGGGTGGGGTGGCGATCCAGGTTACATCGGTGTGCCAGCGATCCGCGGAGTTGGGGCTACTGGGGCCGTCTTTGATGACCGTCATGGTCGGCTCGGTGGCACCCATCACTTTGGCAACGGGAAAGATGCTCGGTGCTCCGAAGCGTTCACCTAAAGCCAGGTGCTCTTGTTCGTTTAGGTGAACCCCTCTGAAGAAGATCACCTCGTAGTCCAGGAACGCTCGGTAAATCGCAGCGAAATCAAGATCATCGTCGCGTAGGTCAACGCCTCGAATCTCGGCCCCCAGGGCACCTGCTGCGGGAATGATCTGCATAGACAATGAGCTGTTCCTCGTGGGAGCCGTTCGTCGTGTGAGCCTATTTTCGGTCCTCGCTCAGTTTAAGAACTCGGGTTCGTCACGGACCAGTTCGTCCCACCATGGTTGGAACTGGAACCAGCCCGCCAGGTCGTGTCCCTGCGCGGCGTAGCCGGCTTCGCAGAAGTTCTCGGGGATCTCAATAGGTTCACCGGCGGACTCGGCTAGCAACTGAGACTGACAGCAACGCTCAAGTGCCACGAACCACCACACAGCAGCGTCAACCGATCCGCCACAGGTGATCAATCCATGGTTCTGGTGGATCAGGGCTTTGCGTTGCCCGAGCGCCTCGGCCATGCGGTTACCGATCTCAACGTCGAGCACAACGGCACCGCTTCCGGCGTTGCACAGCGACACGTCGTTGTAGAACATGGTGGCGTCCTGGCTGATCATCGTCAGAGGTTTGCCCAGCGCCGAGAACGTCTTGCCGTACATCGAGTGCGAGTGCGCCGCGGCAACAACATCGGGCCGGGCGGCATGAAGCCGAGAATGGATCGCGAAGGCTGCGGCATTGACTGGCTTGTTGCCTTCGACGACCACGCCTTGGTGATCAACCAGGATCAGATCTGAAACGGTCATCAATTTGAAGTTCAGACCGAACGGGTTGACCCAGAAATGATCGTGAAGTTCGGGATCACGTACGGTTACGTGGCCTGCGACGCCTTCGGCGAGGTGCAGCCGTCCCATAATTCGCAGACCCGCAGCGAGGCGCTCCTTGCGGTGGCGGCGCTCGGTCTCGAAATCGGTGTGGGTCTCTGGAAGATCAAGCCGAAGACCATCTTGTTTGGGTCCGAACTCGCCGAGGTCGGGCCGATCGCGTACATCGGTCATGAGTACTCCTTGTGCGGGTTGTGCTGTGTGTGCCGGGTTGTGCTTCGCATTACCCGTTCAAAGCGGAGCGTAAGAAGTTGATCACCTGGGGCCACAGCTCAGCGGCCAGTTCTGCGTCGTAGACGCCGAACGGGTCAGTTTCGTTCATCCAAGCGTGCGAGGCGTCGTGATAGGTGATCTCAACGTCCTTTCCCATCTCCTGCAGACGGCTCTGCAGGTCACGCGCTGCTGCAGCCGGGAAGAAATCGTCCTCGGCTGCGAAGTGGGCGCGAACCACGGCGGTTAGGCCATCCCAGTCGGGTTCGTTGTCGGGTGAAGGAAAACCGTAGAACGGAACGGCCGCCTTGACCACGTCACCGCGAAGTGCAGCAACCAGGAAGGTGAGCATGCCTCCCATGCAGAATCCGATCACACCGATGCAGTTTCCTGAGGTGGCGGAGTGACCGGTCAACGCGTCTACGGCGGCGCTCATGTCGGCCGCTGCGCGTTCAGGTGGAAGCGTGGTCATCAGCTCGGTGGCTTTGTCCATCTCGTCGTGGCCGGCGAGGTCGCCCCGGTACAGATCTGGTGCCAGCGCAACAAAACCATGCTCGGCGAGCATGTCGGCGGTACCCATGATCTGGGGATTGAGGCCCCACCATTCCTGCAGGACAAGCAGGCCCGCACCCTTGCCTGTGTCGGGAACTGCTAGGTACCCGCGGGGGCCGCCGGGTTCGGAGAAGTCAATCATTGTTCCCATAAGGCGTGACCATAGCGTGGCTTGCCCAGCGGACCGCGTGGGATCTCCGAGGCGACCGTGATCCTCGAAGGAATCTTGTGCAACGCAAGCCGCGTTTTGAGATAGGTGCGGAGATCGCCCGGAGTTTCGCCGGTGGATGTGACCACACAGGCTGCGATCAGCGACCCGAGTCGATCGTCGGGCTCTGCGAACACCGCAGCCTCAACTACATCAGGATGGGTCTGCAGAGCCCGCTCAATTTCGGTGGGGGAGATGTTGACGCCGCCTCGGATGATCATGGCGTCAGCACGGCCGTGTACAACAAGGCGCCCGCTTTGGTCGATCGAGCCGAGGTCCTGGGTGCGGATGCCGTTACCGACAAGCAGATCTTCGGTACGGTCCGGATCACCGAGATAGCCCAGCGTTGGTTGCCAGCAGTCAGCCCACTTTCCTGTTGAGGTGGGGTGAACTTCGATGCGTTGCTCTTCTGTAACGGTGATGTTGATCCCAGGCAGCGGTGCAAGTGCCGCTGAACCGGTTCCGTCGGAGCGGGCGACCCCGCACGGAGCTTCGGAAAGCCCGTAGCTCTCCACCAGGTTCGTGTCGAATCGGTCGACGAAACGCCGACGAAGATCCGGTTCGCAACGCGCCCCGCCAACTATCACCCGACGCAGATGCTTGGCGTCGGTCCGTTCGGCCCGCTCAACCAAATCGTGCAGAAGTGTCGGTACCGACACCATATGAGTCGCGCCTGAGGTCGCTAACACAGCGCCGAGATCTGCGCCGGGTTCGAGAAGCTGCACAGTGGCTCCTCGCGCTAAGGCGGTGACCGGCCCCACCAGCATCACCGTCAGACTACTCGGCGTTAGCGGGACGAAATGGATCTCGTCGTCGAGCACAGGATCGGTTGCAAGGCTCGTTGCTGCGGGCCAGAGAAGTCCATGCTCGGAGTGCACAACGATCTTGGGTGCCCCGGTCGTACCCGAAGTCAAAGCAATTCCGGCGGGTTGTTGCTGGCTGCCGTCCGCCGCCAACAGGCGCAGCGACGACCGCCGATGTGTTGCAGTGTCTCCCTCAACGACCACGGTCGGATCGAGTCGTGTCAGCAGACCATTGAACTCTGTGGCTTCGATTCCTGGTTGTACCGCCGCCCATACCGCCTCGGCCGCTCGGGTTGCAAGAAAGCCGATGACCAAATCGAGCGGTCTTCCGCCCCGATACAACACAACCGAGCCAGGTTCTGCACCGTTTGCACGAAGACTGTCAGCGCATTTGGCAACTGCTGTGGCCATCTCAAGATAGGTGAGTGCCGCCGAACCTGAACGCAAAGCTGTCCGATGCGGGTGCAGCCTGCGCATTGTGTCAACGATTTCGGTGACTGAGCTCGGGCCCATCGGATAGGGCCTAGGATCGCGGCGTTTGGCTTGCCCTGATTGCCTGTCAATATGAATCATTTCGTGGCGTGCTCGGTTAGCGCCTGGACTGTGTGCCTTTGTTGGCTGATGGCGGTGCGCGGTCTTGTTTCGTGGTTGTTTCGGGTGGTGGTTATGTGTCGCTCTTGTTGGTTGATGGCGGTGCGCGGTCTTGGTTCGTGGTTGTTTCGGGTGGTGGTTATGTGTCGGTCTTGTTGGCTGATGGCGGTGCGCGGTCTTGGTTCGTGGTTGTTTTGGGTGGTGGTTATGTGTCGCTCTTGTTGGTTGATGGCAGTGCGCAGTCTTGATGGATTGCCTGTCGCATCCTCGGTTGAGGGTGCCTGTGCCGTTAGCAGATCGGTCAGAATGACAAGTTGAACAGATCGATCGCGTTGCCCCGCGCGATCTGGTGGACGGTATGGGAATCAAAGTGGCCGAACAGCTCGTGGCCGACCTGACGTGACCGAGGAAAAGTACCGTCGCTGTGGGGATAATCGGTCTCAAACATGATGTTGGCGACTCCTATGTCATCCAACAACTTCATGCCCGCTGGATCCCTGAAAAAACAGCTATGGATTTGTCGGCGGTAGTAGAAGGACGGTGGTTCGGGCAGGCGCTCCTCCCCTTGAGCCCAGCGATGCGTGAAGTAGCTGTCATCCGCGCGCTCCAAGAAATACGGGATCCATCCGATTTGGCTCTCGGCATACATCAACTTGAGCTCAGGATGTTTTGCCAGCACCCCGGAGAACAAGAAGTCGATCATGGAAGCGGCGCTGTTCGCAGAGATCAGCGCCGCGGTCACCACTGTGGGTGCGTCGTCCGCGGTGACTACGGTGCGGGTACCTGAGCCGATGTGCATACAGATCACAGTTCGCGTTTCCTCGCATGCCACGAAGAACGGGTCCCAGTACCCCGAGTGGATCGAAGGGAGGCCAAGCCATGCAGGTAGTTCCGTCCAAGCGACCGCGTTGACGCCTCGCTCGGCGTTGCGACGGATCTCCGCCGCGGCAAGGTCAACGTCCCATAACGGCACAATACACAACGGGATCAGGCGACCGTCGCTTCCCCCGCACCACTCTTCAACCATCCAGTCGTTGTAGGCCCTTACGCAGAGCGCGCTTAGCTCTTTGTCGGGTTGTTCGGCAAAGAGCTGCCCGCAGAATCTGGGATAGTTCGGGAAGCAGATTGAAGCTTCTACGTGGTTCATATCCATGTCGGCAAGCCGAGCCGCCGGGTTGTAGCACCCGGGGCGGATGTCGTCATATGTAACCCCGCTCAACGTCACCGTCTCGGGTGCCTCTCCAGCGCATGCGACGATGTGTTTGAGTTGGTAACGGTGGTCTTCGTAGTGCCACCAGGCCGCCATCTTCTCGCCGGTGCCGGGAGTCTCGATCCAGTTACCGTTAAGCAGTGTCATTTCGCCAGCCGGTGCAATGACGATCCGCGGGCCGCGGTCGGCGTAGCGCTCCGGAAGGCGGTCTTGCCACACATGAGGCGGTTCAATCACATGATCGTCAACGGAAATGATTCGGGGAAAGTCTTCAAGGTCCACGGCCACAAGGCGAGATCGTAACCGCTGCGATACCAGCGAGCCGCTGCGGGGCATTAGTCTCGTCAGCTATGGGCGAGGTCGCACAACGCTCAATGCAACCAGAGTTGCGCTTTGACGCGATAATTATCGGTGCGGGCGTAATCGGCTGCGCTCTCGGACATGAGTTGGCGGGCCGTGGTTGGCGCACGCTTAACATCGACAAGGCCTCGGCGGCTGGTTCGGGCTCTACCATCAACTCCTGCGCCATCGTCCGATTCAGTTATTCCACGGTTGCTGGTGTGATGTTGGCCTGGGAGGGATACCACTATTGGGAGGACTGGGCCGCCTATATCGGCACCTTCGACGAGGCTGGCATGATCAAGTATCACAGAGTCGGCCAGGTCCTCGTTCGCTCTGTCGACAACAACAGCCACTCTGAGAGAGTCAAGAAGATCTGGGATGAGGTCGGCATTCCATATGAGACATGGACCGCCGATCAGCTCCGTGCACGACTGCCGATACTGGATCTGGGTCTTTATGGTCCCCCTAAGCGCCCTGACGACCAGCATTTCTGGGATGATTCTGACGGCGAAATCACGGGTGCCTACTACTCACCGAATGCGGGATACGTCAGTGACCCTCAGCTTTCCTGTCACAACCTGCAACGTGGTGCTGAGGCCCGCGGCGGCGAGTTCTGGTTCAACGCCGAGGTGACCGGAATTGACCGAGATGCCCGCAGAGTCCGGGGTGTCACACTCGCCGACGGTCGGTGCCCTAACGCCGATGTGGTTGTCAACGTTGCCGGTCCGCATTCGGCTCTGATCAACACGATGGCGGGTGTTTATGAATCGATGAACATTAAGACCAGGGCTTTGCGCCATGAGGTGCATCACGTGCCCTCACCTGAGGGTTTCGATTTCGAGGCGCATGGTGTGGTGGCGGCCGACGACGACCTGGGCATCTACTTTCGTCCTGAGGTAGGCAACCACATCCTCGTCGGCAGCGGCGATCCGGTATGTGACCCCAGAGAATGGGTTGACCCTGACGACTACGACAGATCGCTCAGTGACAACCAGTGGGAGGCGCAGGTTCTGCGCGCGAACCGCCGCATACCCGGAATCGGCGTTCCTCACGAAAAGAAGGGCATCGTCGATCTCTACGATGTATCCGACGACTGGATCCCGATCTATGACCGCACCGACCTCGACGGCTTCTATGTTGCGATTGGTACCAGCGGCAACCAATACAAGAACGCCGGTGTGGCGGGAAACGTTATGGCCGATCTCATCGAAGCAGTTGAAAGTGGCCAGGACCACGACAACGATCCGGTGGTGTCGATAGGCCGTTATACCCAGACGCCCATTGATATCGGGTTCTTCGGCCGCAACCGTGAGATCAATTCCGACTCCTCAATGTCAGTTCACGGCTAATTCTCAGTCTGCCCAATTGTTACAGTCTGCCGACAATTGGATCTCACTTTTTCGATCGGGTAGCAGTTGTAACGATCAGGTGGTTCGCCTAATCGGCTACGGGAGGTTTGACTATCCCGGTTTGGGTGGTCGTGTTGGGGTGTTGGGTCAGCGTTGTGTATGTGTTCGTGGTGATGTGTTGGTGGTTTGGGTGGTCGTGTTGGGGTGTTGGGTCAGCGTTGTGTATGTGTTGGTGGTGATGTCGTGGGCGGCGGCGAGGTCCGTGATGTCGGTCGAAGTTGTGCATGTGTTGGTGGTTTGGGTGGTCGTAGCGCGTGTGTCTGGCGTGGGTGTGACCGCCTGAATTGCCTGAATCACTTGTCAGCCAGGGTCAGCGATCGGCGGTGATATGGCATGGTTCAAGACATGAGCGACCTGATGGATCGTCTGCCAAGCATCAACGACCTTGAACGACGGGCCTTTAGGCGTATTCCGCGTTTCGCATGGGAGTACTTGGTCTCCGGCACAGGCGACGAGACCGCGGTGCATCGCAACCGTGAAGCGCTACGAGCCGTAAAGCTTCGGCCCAGGCTGTTGCAAGGCCCCCTGGCGGTCAACACCGCTACCACGCTCTTCGGCACCGATTACAGCGCACCAATCGGCATCGCCCCGATCGGTTTGACCGGGTTGATGTGGCCAGGCACCGACCTTGCTTTGGCGCTATGCGCGGCCCGCCACCGAATCCCTGTCACTCTCAGCACGGTCGCCACCACAACGCCGGAACGGATCGGGCCATTGACGCAGGGTATGGCCTGGTTTCAGCTCTACCCGCCTCGTGATCTCGCAATGCGCAACGACTTGATCAAACGAGCCCGTAACGCCGGATTCTCAACCCTTGTAGTCACCGCTGACGTACCGCATCCCAGTCGCCGGGAACGACAGCGCAAGGCGAAGATCACCGTTCCTACCCGGATCGCACCCCGGCTGATCCTGCAAGCCGTCCGACACCCACGCTGGACCTTCGCCCTACTGCGCCACGGGCTTCCACGCCTTCGCACGGTGGAGCCCTATATCAAAGGCCGGCGCAGTTTTGCTGGCGTAGCTGGCTTCGTGGGTGCCACTCTGGGAGGCACGCTCTCGTGGGAGTACCTGAGCCAGGTGCGTGAACTCTGGGACGGTCCCGTTGTGGTTAAGGGGGTCCTGGATCCCGACGACGCGGGCCGTTGTGTCGACGTCGGCGTCGACGGAATCTGGCTGTCCAACCACGGCGGTCGTCAACTCGAGGCGGCCGAGTCGCCACTTGACGTGATCGCTGAGATCGTCGAACGAGTGGATGGGTGTGCGAAGATCATCATGGATAGCGGCATCCGCAGCGGCACCGACGTGGCCCGCGCCCTGGCTCTGGGCGCTGACTTCGTGTTCTGCGGGCGGGCGTTCATGTTCGGATTGGCGGGTCTCGGTGATGGCGGTGCCGAGCACGCATTAGCGATTCTGAGTGACGGGCTGCGCAACGTCATGCATCAGACCGGCTGCGTCACCCCTGGCGAGCTCCGTCAACGAGTCGTGTTGACCTAGAGGCATCAAGTTAGATCAGCCGAAGTGACTTTGACTCCGCCCGGTTTGGAAAGCACTCGCACCAACGGAAAAACCGAAACACCCGCCGACGCCAGCCCTGCAATAGTTCCAGAGTCGCCGTGACGGCCATCTAGAGGCAATCAATTTCGGCAAGACAAGCCAGCAACTATGTCCGCGTCTTGTGAATTCAGTTTCGGCAAGGCAATCAGTTTTCGGCAAGGCAAGCCAGCAACTATGTCCGCGCTTTGTGTATTCGGCGTGTCAACGTGACAGAGTAGCGGCCATGTTTGCACTCGTTTCGGCACCTGCCGGTGGATCAAGTTCCTCGGCGGGCGTGTGAGCAGGCTCGGCTTTCTCCTGGACAGCGATTCCTGTATCGGCTGTCATGCCTGCACGGTTGCTTGCAAGAGCGAACACGACGTGGCCTTGGGCGTAAACCGCACCTGGGTGAAGTACATCGAGAAGGGCTCGTTCCCCGACGTGAGCCGCCACTTCTCAGTGATGAGATGCAACCACTGCGACGACGCACCCTGCATTGAGATCTGCCCCACCAATGCTCTCTACCGAGCCGACAACGGCGTAGTTGACTTCAACGACAGCCACTGCATCGGATGCAAGGCATGCATGAATGCCTGCCCCTATGACGCCATCTACATCAACCCCGAAACCAACACAGCCAACAAGTGCAACTTCTGCAATCACCGAATCGAGCAGGGCCTCGAACCGAGCTGCGTGGTGGTCTGTCCCACGCATGCCATCTCCGTCGCTGATCTGGACGATCCCCTAGATCCGGTCACGTCGATCATCGCTCGCGAAGACGTAACAGTGCGTGCCCCCGAGCAGAACACCAAACCCAAGGTCTACTACCGGGGCGCAGATGCGGCGTCACTGGATCCGTTGCGCACGGCGATTGCGCCCGACGGGTTGATCTGGGCCGATACCACAGCGGATCACCCCACAGTGCCGCCTGTTGCCGGGCGTCCAGACGCTCGCACCACCTATACCACCGCCCACACAATGACCTGGAGGGCCAAGGTGTCGGGCTATCTGGTTACCAAAGGCGTGGCCGCCGGGATGATGCTCGTGGCAGCATTGCTGGTGGCGACCGGACATGGCGAACTCGGCTCCGTGTCCGTCATGGCGCCGATAGTGGCAGGGGTGTTTCTGGCAATTACCGGGGTGTTGTTGGTGGCCGACCTCAAACAGCCCCTGCGATTTCACTATCTGTTGACCCGATCCAATTCCAGGTCATGGCTGGTAAAAGGCGCGTACATCCTTATGGCATTTGCGGTGTGTGTCGGCATCTCAGGGATCGGTGGGCTCATGAACATGGCTGGCCTCGTGGAGTTCATGGTCCTGCCGACCTGCGCGGGAGCGATTGCAACAGCTGGATACACAGCGTTCTTGTTTGCCCAGTGCGAGGGGCGCGATCTGTGGCAGACCCGACTGCTGGGACCAACCTTGTTGTCACAAGCCGTGCTTGCCGGAGCGGCAGGCTTCGCTATCGCAGATGTCTTCGGCGACATCGGCAATCCAATAGCTGTGCGCTGGCTACTTGTTGGGGCCTGCGGGGTAACGGCCGCGCTGATTGCCGCTGAGGTCACGTCGGCTCATGAACCCCATGTGCGGGTTGCGGTCTCGGAGATGACCGCTGGTGCCTACCGTGGGAAGTTCCGCGTCGGAGTTGTCGGGGGCGTCGCCATCCCAGCGTTGTTGACAGCGCTTGCAATGATTGTCGGTTCGGGCACCGCCACGGTGCTAACGGCAATCGCAGGTGTGTTCGCGCTTGTCGGCATGTGGTTCTATGAGGACGCATTTGTCCGAGCTGGCCAATCGGTGCCGCTGTCGTGAACCAGCGCGGGCACCCATGAATCCCTGCGGACCATTCAACCAAGTCGTCGGACGAAGAATCCGAGAACTCAAGTTGCATCCGTGAACGAATTATCTGCATATCCGCCGTTCGAAGACTGGCACGACGTGACCTCGTTGGATGCCAAAGCCTGGCCGGACAGGATCCAGCGACGTCACACGCTGATACCCACCACATGTTTCAACTGTGAAGCCGCCTGCGGACTTCTTGCCCATGTCAACCACGACACCGCCGCAATCGAACGGATCGAAGGCAACCCGTTACATCCCGCTAGCCGAGGTCGAAATTGCGCCAAAGGCCCAGCCACCCTAAATCAGGTAAATGACCCCGAACGGGTTCTGTATCCGATGAGACGGGTCGGCGAGCGGGGCGCTGGTCGCTGGGAACGCATCGAATGGTCACAGGCCCTTGCAGAGATTGCCGAACGAATCACCGCAGCCTTTGATGAGGGCCGTCGCGATGGTGTCATGTATCACGTCGGGCGACCCGGCGAGGACGGCTACGCCGAACGGGTCCTCAAGGCATGGGGAGTCGACGGCCACAACAGCCACACAAACATCTGCTCAAGCGCGGCACGGGTCGGCTACCAGAGTTGGATGGGCCACGACCGTCCCTCGTCGGACTTCGCCAACGCCGAGGTTGTGTTCTTGATCTCGTCGCATCTCGAGGCGGGCCACTACTTCAACCCGCACGCCCAACGCATAATTGAGGCCCAACAAAACGGGGCGACCGTCATATGCGTTGACCCTCGCCTGTCCAACACCGGGGCCAAGGCCGATCATTGGCTGGCTGCCTGGCCGGGCACCGAACCATTCTTGTTGTTGACCATCGCCCGTCTGTTGATCACCAACGGAACCTGGCAACGTGACTTCGTGCGACGATGGGTCAACTGGGAGACATACCTGACCCAAAAAAGACCCGATCTTCGTGTTGAGTTCGAATCTCTTGAACAGGCATGGCTTGACGAGTACGCCAACTACACACCTCAACGCGCCGCTGAGATCTGCGGAGTCTCGGCAGATCAACTGTGTGAGATCGCAGAGATTATCGGGGCGCATCCCGGTCGCTTCTCGTCGCACAATTGGCGGGCAGCCGCAGCAGGAAATCTTGGTGGGTGGCAAACCGCCCGATGCCTTTTCTTCCTCAACGTCCTCACCGCTTCGGTCGCAACCGTTGGAGGCACGAGCGGTGCTGGCTGGAACAAGTTCAAACCGGCGCAGCCCAAGAGCCCCGGAGCCGTGAACGAATGGAATGAGCTCAGCTGGCCACGGGAGTACCCGCTGTCGCATCACGAGATGTCGATCCTGTTGCCGCACTTCCTTAACGAGGGCCGAGGCGCGCTTGATGTGTACTTCACCCGGGTCTACAACCCGATCTGGACTAATCCCGACGGGTTCAGTTGGCTCGAAGCGCTTAAGGACGAGAACAAGGTGCGTTGTCATGTGGCGCTCACCCCGACCTGGTCCGAAACCGCCTGGTTTGCCGACTACGTCCTACCCATGGGGGTGGGCACCGAACGCCACGACGTCGCCGGTTTCGAGACACATGCCGGGCGTTGGATCGGCTTCCGACAGCCCGTTCTACGCCGCTACGCCGAGATTCGAGGGGAACGAATCGGGCGCGAGACCCGCACGCATCAGTTCAATCCCGGCGAGGTCTGGGAGGAAAACGAGTTCTGGATCGACCTTTCCTGGCAAATCGATCCTGACGGCTCCCGGGGAATCCGCCGCTGGTTCGAATCAGACGAAGTGCCCGGCACGCCGATAACCGTTGACGAATACTACGCCACTATGTTCGCAGAATCGGTACCTGGGTTGGCTTCCGCAGCCGCCGCGGCGGGCAAGACACCATTGGAGCACATGCGCGACACCGGGGCTTACGCGATTCCCGGTGATGTCATCACACCTTATGAACGCAAGGTCAATCCCGAAGCCGTTGCCGACTGCACCATTGACGAAGGCGTGTACCGCAAGCCCGCAACGATCGGCACGTGGGACCGAACCGCCGAAGGTCTAAGCGAGATCCGGCTGGCCGACCTCGGTGATGGTTCGGTCGGCGTGGACGTCGACGGCGAGGTCAGAGAGGGTTTCCCTACGCCGTCACGCAAACTTGAGTTCTACTCAACCACATTGCGCGACTGGGGCTGGCCCGAGTACGCCACACCCACCTGGATACCTAGTCACGTCCACCACCAAGATCTTGACATTGATGGCAATGAGCGCATCTTGTTGCCGACGTTTCGGATCCCGACCCTTATTCACACCAGATCGGCGAACTCGAAATGGCTCAGCGAGCTGAGCCACCGGCACCCGCTTTGGATCCACCCAAGCGACGCCGAAGAACTCGGTATTGAGATCGACGCTCTGGTGCGGATCAGCACACGGATAGGCCATTTCGTGATTCGTGCCTGGCGAACCGAAGGAATCCGTCCCGGCGTCGTGGCGGCATCGCATCATATGGGGCGATGGAGGCTCGATAACGACCAGGGCCGGTCCTGGACTTCGGGCCCCGCGGAGATCGCAAATCAAGGCACGCAATGGAAACTCGCCCGCGATGGTGGTGTGCAGGCCTGGGAGAGCGCAGATCCCGATACCTCCAGGATCTGGTGGCATGACACTGGCGTACACCAGAACCTGACGTTTTGCGTGCAGCCCGATCCGGTCTCGGGCATGCAGTGCTGGCATCAACGTGTGCGTGTGACTCCCGCGGAACCCGGTGACAACTACGGCGATGTGGTAGTTGACACAGCCAAAAGCCGCGAGGCGTATCTCGACTGGCTGTCTTTGACCCGACCGGCCCCGGGACCCGATGGCCTTCGTCGCCCGCTCTGGTATGCCCGGCCGCTCAAGCCTTCCCCGCAGATGTATCACATCGGCGAGACCACGACATAACGCGAACCACGAGGTAGTGCCGTTGGATGTTTCGGCCCGGCGCTCCGGCCTTGTGAATTGGCAACGCAGTGGCTCACTTGTCGTCCGGTCGGTGTTTGTTCGGTGGTTTGAGGAGATTTCGGTGGTTTGAGGAGATGGTGTAACCGCACGCAACCTTGCTGGTCAGTAGCGCATTGAAAGATCCCTTGCCGGTGTCGATCCAAACACCGGGATCAAGCAACGGCGGGGGAGCCGCACTACGAGACCGGTTTTGATTAGCCATGTTGTTGCAGCGACTGCACGCCATAAATCAGATCGTCCATGACGACTACGGATGGCCACTGGCACGTCTCAGCGGGCTTGAAAGTTTGGCACGCTCAATGACTGTCACCGTGCTTCCGTTGACGGTCCTTGAGGCTTTCGGTTCCAAGGAAGCTGTAACATTCACCTACCTGGGTGGCTCCGTGGTGGCCTTGTTCGCGACTCTCAACGTTGGCAGGTTTGAGTCGTGGATGGCTCGAAGGTGGGTGGTCACCTGGGCGATCGTGTCGCTGGTGGCCGCCGACCTGCTGATCATCTTGGGTAGGGGTGCGTTGCTCGGGGTCGCAATAGGGCTCGTGGCAACCCAAGCGGCGATCTTCACTGTGTGTTTGTCGTTGTTCATCATGGATTACATCAACCGCCGGGAACTGCGCCGCAACGAGTCGCGAAGGATGGTGTACACCGGCGTAGCTTGGATCGTTGGTCCGATCGCCTCGATCCTGTTGTACAACGAGGTCTCAACAAACCTCCCGTATCTCATCAGCGCAGGGCTCGCTGGGGCCACGCTCATCTACTTCTGGGTTCTGCGTCTCGGCACGAACCCGGTGCTGTCCACGCCTCGTTCGACCGCACCAAGCCCGCTGAGCAACATTCCCCGGTTTTTTCGCCGTCATTACCTACGGGTCGCGTATCTGATCACGCTGACTCGCGGTACTTTCTGGGCTGGCTTCTTTATCTATGCACCTCTGTATGTGTTGGAGGCAGGATTGCCGACTTGGACTGCTGGCGGAATCATCGCCGCGGCGGCGGTGTTGCTGCTGATCAGTCCGGTCGTGGTGGTCAGCCGCAATCGAACCAGTACCCGTACTCTGCTCGTCATCGGATTCGCAACAGTTGCTACGGGCCTCGTCGGGGTCGGGCTAGTCGGAGAGGCCCGTCCGATCGGAGTCGTCTTCTGGCTGTGGGCTGCTATGGGAGCGTCGTGGTTGGACCTTCTCGGCAATATCCCATTCATGCGAATCGTCAAGACACGTGAGCGAGTGGCGATGACAACGGTCTTCTCGTCGTATCGGGAAACGGCATCGTTGATGGCTCCAGGTCTGGTCGCGCTGGTCGTGGTGTTCGGGCCATTCTGGGTCTACTTCTTTGTGTTGGCGTTGCTGTGCACTTTGACGGCATTGGCCTGTACTACTTTGCCGAGGCGGATCTGAACGATTTCAGGCGCGTTGCCGTTGGTTGCGGGTGTGTGGGGTGAGGGCTGGTTTGTGTTGGGGTTGCTGTGCACTTTGAGGGCATTGGTCTGCGCCACTTTGCCGGGGCGGATCTGAACGATTTCAGGCGCGTTGCCGCTGGCTGGCAAGGGTGTGTGGGGTGAGGGCTGGTTTGTGTTGGGGTTGCTGTGCACTTTGAGGGCATTGGTCTGCACTACCTTGCCGAGGCGGATCTGAACGATTTCAGGCGCGTTGCCGTTGGTTGCGGGTGTGTGGTGGGTGATGGCTGGTTTGTGTTGGGGTTGCTGTGCACTTTGAGGGCATTGGTCTGCACTACCTTGCCGAGGCGGATCTGAACGATTTCAGGCGCGTTGCCGTTGGTTGCGGGTGTGTGGGGGTGGGCCGGATCTCAGCTACGGAAACGGAACTCAATCGGTGTTGACTCACCGACGGCACGCAGCGCGAAACTTGAGCGCAATCGGGCTACGCCGGGGAGCCTGGCCATATGGGTTCGGTGGATTCGTTCATAGTCGGCCACGTCGGCTGCTACGACCTGTAGTAGATAGTCGGCGTCTCCCGCCATCAGATGGCAACTCAGTACCTCAGGAACCCTTGCGACAGCGTCTTCGAACGCGTCAAGCAGGTCGCCTTGCTGGCCCGTGAGTGAGATCTCCACGAACACCGTTGTAGCCAGACCCAAAGCCCCAGGATCGATACGCGCGGTGTATCCGGTGATCACGCCTTGGTCTTCAAGGCGGCGAACCCTACGTAAACACGCCGAAGGCGAGAGATGAAGCTGAGCTCCCAGCGTGGCATAGCTAACCCGGCCGTTGGCCTGCAACATCGCAAGGATCTTGTTATCTAGTTCGTCAAAGTCATGCAACACGTTTGGCCCCGAATCATGATCGGCTCTGAAGGCGGGGGCGTCCCGGTCCGAAGTCGCTAAGAACAGGTTTGGCCCCGAATCGTGATCGGCTCTGAAGATAATCCCTACAAGAGACAGCTAATGTTAACATGATTAGTGTGTAAGGCTGAAAAAATTAGCATTAATCATGTTCAATATTGTATCAATATAGATGATCTTGCAATGAATAATACTCATCAGATGCCATATCGTGTGTCAATGCATCGCTAAGAGTTCAATCATCGCTAAGCGTTCGTGTGCGAGGCCGGAATTGTCGGTCGTGTCGGTGGGACACCTAACCCGTCGGCAGTACCGATCGTCGTTCTGGCAAACGAACTTGATCAACCACATCCATCAGGACAACAAAGCAGGGAGAGCCATGCTGGTCGGGTGCCCAACCGAGGTGAAGGTTGCTGAATGGCGGGTCGGGCTAACACCGATCGGCGTACGAGAACTCACAGAGCATGGTCACAACGTGCTTGTTCAGGCCGGAGCCGGCAAAGGGATCGGGGTCAGCGACGACGAATATCTCGCAGCGGGTGCTGCGATCGCCACAAACGCCGTGACGGTCTGGGCGGACGCCGATCTAATTGTAAAGGTTAAGGAACCGCAACCATTCGAGAGATCGCTGATGCGCTCAGGGCAGACACTGTTCGCCTATCTGCACCTCGCACCCGATATCGCCCAGACCAACGACCTTGTTGCTAGTGGCGCGATCTGCATTGCCTATGAGACCGTCACCGACCCCGCAGGTGGTTTGCCTCTGCTGGCGCCCATGTCGCAAGTGGCAGGTCGAATGGCAATACAGGCGGGTGCCAACTGCTTGGAAGCACCCAATCAGGGTTCGGGAGTGTTGCTGGGAGGCGTGCCTGGAGTGCCCTCGGCTCACACCGTGGTGATTGGCGGCGGCGTCGTTGGCGAAAATGCCATTGAGATGGCTGTTGGTCTGGGTTCGCAGGTGACCGTGCTCGACCGCAATCTGGACGTGCTCGAACGCCTGGCCCGCCGCTTCGGCTCACAACTCAAGACCGTGTACGCCACAACCGCGGCGCTCGAACAGCAGGTGCTGTCGGCGGATCTCGTGGTGGGTGCCGTGTTGGTTCGGGGCGCAGCCGCTCCGAAGCTTGTGACCTCCGAGATGGTGAAACGCATGAAGCCCGGTTCGGTGCTCGTGGATGTTGCCATAGATCAAGGAGGTTGCTTTGAGACTTCCAGGCCGACTACGCATGCCGAGCCAACCTATGTCGTGGATGATGTGGTGCATTACTGCGTAGCCAACATGCCTGGCGCCGTGCCGCGCACCTCAACATATGCGCTCAACAATGCCACCTTGCCATTCACGTTGGCGCTAACCAATCATGGGCCATACCAAGCGCTGAGGGCCGATTCGCACCTACTGAATGGGCTGAACGTTTGTCAAGGCATGGTCACTAAGCGGCAGGTCGCCGAAGCGCAGGGTCTGCGATACGTCGATCCTGTTGATGCGCTTGACTGCATCGCCGATCTGGATCCCCGATGAGGTCGCACTCATCTGCTGTGCTACCCCCCACACCTGCGCTCGTGATTGAAGAAAGCGACCTGCGTCACAACATTGCTACCATCGGTGAGACCTTGCCGGGTGCTCGGTTGCGTCCTCACGTAAAGGCGTTCAAATGCACGGCCCTGGCCACAATGCTCGCCGAGGCGGGTCATAGGACATTCACCTGCGCAACGGTGCGCGAAGTGGAAGGCATGGCCGCCGCTGGTCTGGGTCGGGACCTGTTGCTGGCGAACGAGATCCTTGACCATTCCCAACTCGAACGCCTCGCAGGAGTTGATGCCACCGTGACCCTGGCGGTCGACAGTTTCGAAGGTGTCAACCGTGCCGCGGAGGCTGGCATCCGACAAGTGTTAATCGATATCAACGTAGGATTGCCGCGTTGTGGCGCACCGGTTTCGGCGGCAGGTCCCCTCGCCGATGCGGCCCGCGCCCACAAGATGGTGGTGCGCGGGGTAATGGGTTACGAAGGCCACCTGATGATGCTGCAGGATCGAAGCGAACGAATCAAGAGGGTCCAGGCCGCGATGGCGACGCTGTTGGAGGCTGCTGGCATCGTTGGTGGCGATGTCGTTTCCGGCGGCGGGACTGGCACCTACGACACCAACACTTGGGTCACTGAGATCCAGGCTGGGACGTTCCTGTTAGGCGACACCGACTACGCCAAGCTTGATCTTCCGTTTCGTCAGGCGATTCACCTGGAGGCATCAATCATCTCTCGTAACGTTAAGGGTTGGGTGGTTGCCAACGCCGGTCTAAAGGCTCTTGGCATGGACCACGGCAATCCCAGCTGGGAGGGGGGCAAGGTGCTGTACTGCAGCGACGAGCACACCGTCTTGGTTCCTGAGAAGGCTCCGGGTCCGGCGCTCGGTGACCGTGTGCGTCTCGCACCGGCACATCTTGATCCGACCGTGGCTCGCCACGAGCGGCTATGGCTCGTAAATGGTGATGAGGTGCTTGACGAGTTCCCTATTGATTTGCGGCACTGGTGAAACATGCGCCGCAACAGCTACGTAGGCAACTGGGCTGGCAATCAGGTCTTTCGGCCTGGCCGTATTGTCCGTGCGCGTTCAGAGGACGAACTCGAATCGACTATCGCTGACGCCGCGGCCGCGAACACAACGGTGAAGGTCATGGGTGCCGGGCACAGCTTCACGGCGATCGCCGCCACCGACGGTGTCCATGTCACAATTGATGGTCTCGACCAAATCCATGACGTCAACGAACAAACTCGCCAGGTCACGGTCGGCGCTGGTATCACGCTAAGGGCCTTGAATCGCGAACTTGACAGGCGCGGGCTGGCTTTGGAGAACCTCGGCGATATTGACTCACAAACCATCGCCGGTGCGATATCAACGGGAACCCACGGCACAGGTCTCGGGTTCGCAGGGATCGCCTCACAGGTGGTCGGGTTGCGCATCGTGACCGCGGACGGCACCAGCTACGACATAGACGCCGAATCACATCCCGACCTGTTTGCCTGTGCCAGAGTGAGCCTGGGCGCGCTTGGTGTGATCTCTCGTGTCAGGTTGCAATGCGTTGAGGCCTTCCGTCTCGCTGTGTTGGAGGAACCCGCAACAGTGCACGACACGCTCGAGGCTTGGCCTGAAATGATCCGGTTCTATGACCACGCCGAGTTCATGTGGCTGCCAGGAACCCGGACCGCTCTCACCAAGAAGCATGTGCGCACCCAAGCCGACCCTGAGCGGTTGGGCCGGGTGAAGCACTTTGGTGACAAAATCCTTGGGGAGAACCTCGTATTCGGTGCTATCTGTCGTGCTGGTCGTGCACGACCGTCTGTCGCCCCGAGGTTGGCGAAAATACTGGCACGAACGCCGACACGACGGGAGTACGTGGACAGATCATTCAAGGTGTTCGTCACGGCGCGAATGGTTCGATTCTACGAAACGGAGTGGTCGGTGGAACTAGACGCGATCGGTGACGTTGTCCGTGAAATCGACCGTCTGACGAAACGTCTGCGGGCGCCTCTCACCTTTCCTATTGAGGTTCGGTGCACCGCGGCCGACGATATTGCCCTGTCGGGTTCCTACGGCCGTGCCAGCGGTTACGTCGCTGCTCACGTGTATCGGGGAACCTCTTATGATGAGTACTTCGCAGGGGTGAGCTTGATTGCTCGCGCTCATGGCGGCCGACCGCATTGGGGCAAGCTTCACGCTGAGACGGTCGCCACGCTCAAGGCCATGTACCCCGAGTGGGATCGCTTCGCCGAAGCGCGCGCCTGCGCAGATCCACATGGTCGCTTTGTCAATCCCTATCTTGATCGTGTGCTGGGACCGATCCGCTCTACCGATTAGCACACATCGCCTACCCAGATCGAGAATTAGCTGACCACTAGCGGCCGGGTCGGTCAGGCGGCAATGCCGAAACGTTCAAGGCCGTAGGCGGTGATGGCGTTGCCGCGTATTACCTTGTAGCACTCCTCGGCATTCATGCCTACCGCCGAGAACATTGAATGTGCCACCTTGCGACTGTGGGGGAACGTTCCATCGGAATGGGGATAGTCGGTTTCAAACAGAATCTGGTCGACACCAATGTCGTCTCTTTGTTTCAGTCCGACGAGATCGTCGAAGATGCAACCGAACACACGGCCCCGAACGATCTCGCTCGGAAGCGGCCCGTCGCCGCCGACCCCGCCTCGGCCTTCACGAAAGACCGAGTCCATCCTTTCGATCTGGAACGGCATCCAGCCCACCTGGCTCTCAGCGTAGGCGATCTTGATGCTACCGAATCGTTGCATTGTACCCGAAAAGACCCAATCAACGAAAGATCCCTCGGCGTTTTGGGCGTACAGCGACATTGAGGTCGCCAGCGGCGCGTCTGGCGATGTGGTCGGCATGCTCGACGAAGAACCGATATGCATCGAGACAGTTGTGTCGGTTTCCTCGCATGCATGCCACAGGACGTCCCATTCGCCCGAATACATCGTTGCGCAACCCAGCTTCGAGGGATTCTCGGAAAAGGCGATGGCGTGGCTGCCCTTGTTGGCACAACGCCGAGTCTCCGCAGCGGCCAGCGCAGGATCCCACAAGGGAACCAAAGTGAGTGGAATGAGGCGACCACGTCCGGCACCTGCACCCCAATCGTCGATAATCCAGTCGTTATAGATCTGTAGGCACTGCAAGGCGAACTGTTTGTCGTCACGCTCTAGGAATCCCTGCCCGCAGAACCGGGGGAAGATGTTGGGATAGTTGATGGCAGCCTCAACATGGTTGAGGTCCATGTCGGCAAGCCTCGCGGACTGTTCGTATGTGCCCGGCCGCAGGTCTTCGTAGATAGCGGCGACGTTGCGTTGCTCCTCGCGGGGCACCCCTGCGGGGCCGTGAAGGAAGCCCGTAGGGACGACCAAGTCATCGTAGAGCCACAGGTCACACATTTGACCGTCGGGGTCGTTGCGCTCGAATCCGTAGTGACCGCCAACGAACTTTAGCCGAACCTTCTCCTGCACCACCCGGGGGCCACGTGAACGCAGACTCGCTGGCAGCTGTTGCTGCCACAGGTCTTTGGGCTCCATCACGTGATCGTCAACGGAGATGATCAGCGGAAGATCCTCCTCCGCGGGGGTGACACCCTTTATTGCGTCGCTCATGACTTCAACCTACAGGCTGACGTTGTGCCGGTACGGGTTGAACGATCAGAGGTGACGCCAGTCACGCTTAGTTGCGGGCTGCGCCTTTCAACAGTGCTTCGTTGGGTTCGGAGGGGAGTTCAACAAGAGGCACCGCCAGCTCGTCATGGGTTGGTCCGTAGCGTTGGGCGATGGGTGCCAAAGCGTCAATGTCGAACCCATACAGATCCGCGCAATTGGCACCGAGGATCCGCTGCATATCAGCTGGCTCTACTCCCTGAAATACCTGTCGTAGGTGCTCGCGTGTGTAGGGAAAGGTGCCTTCTCGGTGCGGGTAGTCAGAACCCCACATGAACTTGTCAATCCCCAGTTCTAGACCGGCGGCTACATCTTCGAGACCAGGCTGGCTGACACCAAGCCAGCAGTTCCGCTGGAAGTATTCCGTCGCCGTGTGTGCAAGCATATGTGAGTCGTCGTACTTCAATTCACCTGTCCGACCTGTTGTTCGAATCTGGTTGAGTACGGCGTCCATGCGCTTTAGCAATGGCGGCAGCCAAGCGGCTCCCTGCTCGGTCATCACGAACTTCAGGTCAGGGAATCTCTCAAAGACACCACTGAGAAGAAACTGACTGAAGGGTCGATGTGAGTAGTGGCTCACCTCCATGATGAACAACAGGTCGGAAGCGGGATAAGGCCCGTAGTCGGGTGCACCAGTGCCTCCGTGGAGGTTCACCACAACTCCACGTTGCTCACAGGCTCGCCAGACCGGGTCGTAGACGGGATCGTGCAGCGGAGGGAGCCAGTTGCAGTCCGGTGGCAGATTGGGCAAAAGCATGCCGCCGCGAAGTCCGTTGTCAGAGATCCACTCGACGTCGGCGACAGCGTCGTCAATATCGTTGAGGAAGATCTGGCCGATGCCCGCCCGCTGGTTCGGGAACCGTTCGCAGAAGTCCTTGACCCAACGATTGTGAGCCCGGATGCCAGCCAGCCGGCGCTCATAATCGGCGCTCTTTGGTGGCCTGGCAAACAGTACGAAACTGGGAAAAAACGGTGGGATCGTGTTGGGAAACACGACCTCTGCGATCACACCGTCGCCCCACAGATCAGCGTTGCGCGCCTCGTCGTCCCAGTTGCGTGTGCGCCAGCCACCTTGAAGGTCACGCCAGGCGTTGCGGTAACCGCCTCGCCACTCGTCAAAGTCGTTGTGCCAGCGTCTCTCCAGGTACTCCCTGTACTGGGCATGACTACCTCCGGCGTGACAGTCAGAGGAGATGATCGAATAGTGCAGGCTCATGCCTGCAAGTTTGGCTAACCAACACCGGGACTGCCAACACCGGGACTGCCTGCTGGCTGGGGGTACTTAGCTCCGAGCACCGAAGCGCCGCAGCATCGGATCGGCCAGAGACAACGCTCGATCAGCGATTCGCAGCACTTGACCCGATGCTCCGGGTGTGTCGGCATCTACAAGGTTTCCCATCACCCGAAGCGTGATGTCGGCTATCGATCGGGTACCCACCGCCAGCCGTAGACCGTTGCGCAACACCAGAGGATGTCCGATCAGGAAACTGAAACGTCGGCCGGTGCGCAAGAAAGCGTCGAAGCGTTCGCCCATGACACGGTCGTAGTCCTCGGCGACGGTCGTAGGGGAGTCGACGAACAGATCCGCAGCCGCCATTCCCGACTCAAGTCCGTAGTCGATGCCTTCACCGTTCATCGGGTTAATCAGACCAGCCGCGTCGCCCACCGCTACCCATCCCGGACCGTGGCGGCGCCTGGCGCTCATCGGTAGGCGCCAGGCTCGGGGGCGTTCCAGGTCCGGGCCGAGCTGCCATTCCTCTGTGACCAGCGACCGATACGATTCCTGTAGTCGGTTGAGGTTCAGCTTGCGAAACCCCTTCATCGTGGAGAGAGCACCGACACCGATGTTGACCGTTCCGTCTCCGGCTGGGAACATCCAGCCGTAGCCCGGTACCGGCGTGCCGTGCTCGTCGCGCAGCGTCAGACAGGCCTCGAGATGACGGTCGGCGTGACGAGGTGACTCCGCGTAGGTACGGATCGCCAGGCCGAACGGTTCACCTTGTACACGTTGCGAACCCAACATCTGAGCTACCTTGCCTGGCGCACCTGAGGCGACCACCGTCAGATCGGCGGCTACGGTGCGCGAACCTACGGTTACGCCCGTCACTCGCCCGGCGTCGTCGAATACGGGAAGCGCTTCGGCTTCAAAATGGATCTCGGCTCCGGCTTGTTGCGCCGCGCTGACGAGATGGGCATCGAGACGTCGACGTGGCCAGACTGCGCCGTGCGGCGCGAATTGACCGTCGGCAGGCCAGGGCAGCTCCCGGCGTGTGCGGTTCGCGATCATGCGCAACCCGTGGATTTGATGCGCATCGGATGTATCGATGTTCAAGGCGTCCAGCGCGGTCACTGCTCGGGGTGTAAGACCATCGCCGCAGACCTTGTCGCGCCCTGGCGAGGCTTTTTCGAACACCTGCACGCGCACGCCTCGGCGAGCTGCACGAATCGCGGTCGCGGCACCTGCTGGACCGGCACCAATCACGGCGATGTCGCATCGGTGCATGCCACAAGCCTGCCCGATTCCTGACCGATACCGTCGCGGCAGCAACGGCGCGTAGTCTGTCGGTCATGGTTGATACCAGAATCCCCGAGAGTGGCGCCGACTATGCTGGCAGCCGGGTCGGTCCCCGACGGGTCGTGATCGAACCCTACGGTACTACTCTCGGTCCGCACATTCACCTAAGCGACGAGCGTGCACGCCTCGCAACGCCGTGCTTCGAGCGGATCACGGTCACACCCAAAGGTGTCACGCTCGGTGCACAAGTGACAGGGGTACGTCTTGGAGGTGACCTCCAAGACGACGTAATCGCCGAAATCCGTCGGGCATTGCTGGACTACAAGGTCCTGATCTTTCCGGATCAGCCGCTCAGCTCAATGCAGCATGTGAACTTCGCCCGAAGATTCGGCGAACTTGAGACGCATCCCTTCCTGCCGGGCAATGATGATCTTCCCGAACTGGTCAGGTTCGAAAAGGGCGCAGACACCAGTGGGTTTGAGAACGGTTGGCATCACGATGTCACCTGGCGGGAATGCCCATCCATGGGGGCCGTACTACGGGCGGTGAGTGTGCCGACTACCGGTGGCGACACCGTTTTTTGCGACATGTCAGCCGCCTATGATGGCCTGAGCGACGAGACCAAACAGCGCCTTGATTCTTTGGTGGCGGTGCATGATTACATGCATGCGTTCGGCCGTGCGGTGCCCGACGACAAGAAGGCCGCGATGCGCAAGGCCTACCCTCAGGTTAAACATCCCGTCATCCGAACCCATCCCGAAACGGGTCGTCGGCTGATCTTCGTCAACACCTATTTCACTTCCCAAATCGTCGGACTCGATCCCGATGATTCGGTACGGCTGGTACGAGAACTCGCAGGTGAAGCCGACACGCTGGAGTACCAATACCGAGTGGCTTGGGAGAACGACATGGTGGTTTTTTGGGACAACCGGGTGGTGCAGCACTACGCCGTGAGCGACTACTTTCCCGCCGTTCGGATCATGGAGCGGGCCTCCATCGTCGGCGATCGCCCGTTCTGAACGTTCGGCGGCGGGGCCGGGTGTGGCTACCATTACTGACTGGAACCCGATCCTGCGAGGCGAGTTCGATAGGCCTTACTGGGGTGACCTGATGCGCTTCGTTGCCTCTGAGCGCTCCAAACATGAGGTGTTCCCACCCGCCGAGGAGGTGTTTGCTGCGTTGCATCTCACCCCGTACGCGCAGGTGAAGGTGTTGATTCTGGGACAGGATCCCTACCACGGACCCGGTCAGGCCCATGGTCTGTGCTTCAGCGTTCGAGACGGGGTGGATATCCCGCCCTCGCTGGTGAACATCCACACCGAGCTCCGCGTTGACCTAGGCATCACTGCGCCCGCGAGCGGCAACCTGGAGCCTTGGGCTCGGGCTGGTGTGCTGTTGTTGAACACCACCTTGACCGTCAGGGCACACCGCGCCGCAAGCCATCAGGGCCACGGCTGGGAGACCTTCACCGACGCGGTCATCTCAGCAGTCAACGCCAAGCACGAACCCGTGGTGTTCATCTTTTGGGGTGCCGCGGCCCGTCGCAAGAGAACCTTGGTGGATACAAGTCGACATTTCATAATCGAGTCGCCTCACCCGTCTCCGCTGTCGGCGCACCGTGGTTTCTTCGGTTCTCGTCCATTCAGTCGTGCCAATCAAGCCCTGGTTGATGCTGGCCGTAGTCCTGTCGACTGGAGCCTCGAACCTTTCTGAGGTAGTTCGGTTGGTGTTAGCCGTGGTTGTGTTGACTGGAGCCTTGAGCCGTTCTGAGGTAGTTCGGTTGGTGTTAGCCGTGGTTGTGTTGACTGGAGCCTTGAGCCGTTCTGAGGTAGTTCGGTTGGTGTTAGCCGTGGTTGTGTTGACTGGAGCCTTGAGCCGTTCTGAGGTAGTTCGGTTGGTGTTAGCCGTGGTTGTGTTGACTGGAGCCTTGAGCCGTTCTGAGGTAGTTCGGTTGGTGTTAGCCGTGGTTGTGTTGACTGGAGCCTTGAGCCGTTCTGAGGTAGTTCGGTTGGTGTTAGCCGTGGTTGTGTTGACTGGAGCCTTGAGCCGTTCTGAGGTAGTTCGGTTGGTGTTAGCCGTGGTTGTGTTGACTGGAGCCTTGAGCCGTTCTGAGGTAGTTCGGTTGGTGTTAGCCGTGGTTGTGTTGACTGGAGCCTTGAGCCGTTCTGAGGTAGTTCGGCGGCGCAGAACTCAAAAGTACCAAGGATATTGCGACCAGTCTGGTGGTCGCTTCTGCAGAAAGGCGTCTCGCCCTTCGGCGGCTTCGTCGCTCATATAAGCCAGTCGGGTCGCCTCACCGGCGAATACCTGTTGACCGATAAGCCCGTCGTCGATGAGATTGAGCGCGAACTTGGCCATACGTTGCGCGGTCGGGCTCTTGGAGTTGATCTCTTTGGCCCACTTCAATGCCTCTGTTTCGAGTTCGGCATGCTCGAAGACACCATTGCACATCCCCATGTCGAACGCCTCGGCAGCCGAGTATGAACGGCCCAGAAAGAAGATCTCCCTGGCACGCTTCTGACCAATTTGGCGAGCCAGGTAGGCGGAACCGAATCCGCCGTCAAAGCTCGCTACGTTGGTGTCGGTCTGCTTGAAGATGGCGTGTTCGGCGCTGGCAAGGGTCAGATCGGCGGTGACGTGAAGACTGTGGCCACCCCCGACGGCCCAACCCGGCACCACCGCGATCACCACCTTGGGCATCGTGCGGATCAGTCGCTGGACCTCCAAAATATGAAGCCGCCCGGCGCGACTGGCATCAATGGTGTCGGCCGTGTCACCGGATGCGTAGAGATAGCCGGTGCGGCCTCGGATCCGCTGATCGCCTCCGCTGCAGAACGCCCAGCCGCCGTCGTTCGGCGACGGTCCGTTGCCGGTTAACAGCACGCATCCGACATCGCTGGACATGCGAACGTGATCAAGACAACGGTACAACTCGTCGACCGTTGCCGGTCTGAAGGCGTTGCGCACCTCGGGCCGGTCGAAAGCCACGCGCACTGTTCCCTGGTCGACGGCTCTGTGGTAGGTGATATCACGGAGGTCGTCGAAACCTTCAACGACACGCCAGGCGTTCGGGTCGAATATCTCCGAGACACATGCGTCGGCCATGACACGACGATACCTGCCACGCCGCTGGCGGTTGGCTCAGCAGACACTGTCAAGCCGCAAACACCGCTGTTCGGGCAATTGACAAGCACGCCGACAACGCCTCGGTTGTTGATGGTTGTGTGTTGTTGGCTGTGGTTGCGTCCCGGGTTGGGTGCACTATTGCGAGACGCTGGCTCACGAAAGAAGCTCGTCTGCGCTGAGGTTGCATTCTGGGTGCGCTATTGGGTGTGTTGTTGCGGGGTTGTGTGCTGCTTGCTGTGGTTGCGTCCCGGATTGGGTGCGCTATTGCGAGACGCTGGCTCACGAAAGAAGCTCGTCTGCGCTGAGGTTGCATTCTGGGTGCGCTATTGGGTGTGTTGTTGCGGGGTTGTGTGCTGCTTGCTGTGGTTGCGTCCCGGATTGGGATCTTGTTGGTTGTGTGTTGGTGGCTGTGGTTGCATTCTGGGTGCACTACTGCGGTTGCGATAACCGTTAACGTTGGGTTCTAGCTCTGTCCGCTTACCCACAGGTGGCTTGCCCTGCGCAACGGATTCCTTCCTTCATTACTGCGCATTGTCACGGTCTGTGTCTTGTTGGTGTCGATCTTGCCTGTAGAAGCAGACGACTCGATCAGCGATATACGTCAGGAGCGTAAACAGGCCCTAGAAGCCGAAGCAGCCGCCCTCAAAGAGATTGACTATCTCATTGTGGAGGATGAAAGGGTGGCAGAACTGCTCTCACGGACGCAAGTTCTCATTGATGCTCAGGCGGCAGGTGTAGAAAGAGCCCGCCAGGCACAAAGAGCCGCAGACGACGAGGTTATCCGCCGAAACGAACTAGCTATCCGCGCCGCCGAAGACATAACGTTCACCGAACAAGCTATCCAGTTGAGGGTGATCGACGCCTACGTGGGGGCGACCGCAACACGTGACTCATGGACTTCCTCCGACGACATCAACCGTTCGGCTGTTAGGCAGTCACTGTTGGAGTTCGCAGCAGGGAGCGAACAGGATCTGCTCGACCGTCTTCGAACATTGCGGTCCGAACACGACGAGCACTTGATCGCGGCTCGAGAAGCCAGCGAGGAAGCGAAACTGTTGCGTCTCGGCCTTGAGCAGGATCTCGACCAACTCGAGATCGACAAAGATCAGCAGAAGAAGATCCAAGAGGAACTGACGGTTCGGAAGAACAAATGGCAGGCCGAGGCGGATCAACGGGGACGCGAAGCCGAGGAGTTCACGCAAATCATTCGTGCGAAGCAGGCCGAAGCGCTAGCCGGTGTTCCCGGTGTCCCGGGCCCCGAATCGACTCAGGGGTTTATTGTCCCAGCCAGCGGTTCCATCGGTTCGAAGTTTGGGCCCAGAACACATCCGATCTTCGGTGGGACACGCCATCACGCCGGAATCGATATCGGAGGCACCACCGGCCATCCCATCTGGGCATCCAAACAAGGCAAGGTCATCTTCGCGGGAACCAAAGGCGGATACGGCAAGACGGTGGTGATCACGCACGCGGGCAATCTCGCCACCCTGTACGCACACATGTCCCAAATCCTTGTTACCGAAGACGATGTTGTTGACACAGGCGAGGTCATCGGCCTGATTGGCAGCACAGGCTGGAGTACCGGGCCCCACCTCCACTTTGAGGTACGCGTTGATGGAAAACCCAAAGATCCGATGCTGTTCATCGAGCCCTGAATCATCCCTGGTTCCCGAAACACCTACGCAATGCGCCACGATCGACACGATTAGCCTGAACATCATGCGTGCAGCCATCCACACCAAACCCGGCTCACCGCTTGAGATCGTCGATGACGTTGAGATTGACGAGCCAGGGATTGGTGAAGTACTCGTCCGGGTCTCACACTGCGGGATCTGTCACAGTGACCAGACGGTTCGTGACCTGCTACCCGGTCCGCTGGTGCTCGGTCACGAGGCGGCAGGGGTCATAGAGAAGACCGGAGCGGGTGTAACGCACCTCGAGATCGGTGATCAGGTCATGCTCAGTCCGCTTGCGGGGTGTGGACATTGCACGGCGTGCGCACGCAATGCCATCACCGAATGCTCCGAAGCGCTCACATTCATGACCAACCTGCGCGCCGACGGTTCAACCCCGTTGCATAGGGCCGGACTAGATGTTGGTCGCGGACTCGGCGTCGGTGGTTTCGCCGAACTGACCGTAGTCCCAGCGAGTGGTGCAGTACGAATCGAACCTGACGTTGCGCTTGGTGTTGTCTGCGTGATTGGTTGCGCCATACAAACCGGGGTGGGGTCAGTCTTCAACACAGCACAGGTTCATCCCGGAGCCTCGGTTCTGGTCATGGGCCTCGGCGGAATCGGCCAGGCTGTGGTCCAGGGCGCCAGGATCGCTGGCGCCACCACCTTGATCGTGTCGGATCCCGCGGAGGGACGCCGCGAAGCAGCTACTGGTTTCGGTGCTACACACGTGGTTGATCCCACAGCCGACGACCTTTTGGAGGTGGTTGCCGACGTCACCGCTGGGCAAGGTGTTGACTATGCATTCGAAGCGGCTGGCGTGGCAGCTCTGGTGCAAGACGCCTTGCTCGCTACCCGAGTTGGCGGGACCACGGTGCTGGTGGGAGTTCCCGAACCGGACAAGACCGTTCAACTCGGCAACGTTGCCATGTTTGTTACCGCGCAGAAGCGCCTTGTGGGCTCGCTGCTGGGAGGCTGCAGGCCGGACCGCGATATCCCGTTACTCATCGACATGTGGCGCAGCGGGTTATTGGATCTGGAGTCGATGATTAGCCACAGAGTGCCCTTGGTAGATATCGAGGATGGATTCGACCGTCTTGCCGCGGCCGATGGGATCAGGACCGTCGTGGAGATATCACCGCGTTGACAGCAACGGCAGGCACTAACGCGACAGGCACTGCTGGGGCGTCCCCGATGCGGCGAACAACCAGCTCGTAAGATGTGCCGGAGTAACCGCGTCTCTGTAGCGTGACCGTCGCTTCAATCCTCCACGACACACGACAGGAGATTCCGTGTCCGTCGTTCCATATCTGGCCCTGATCTCGGCGATCGCCGGACTCGGACTCGCCGGTTACTACTACAGAATTGTTCGGGCTGCACCGGCGGGCGACGCCCGAATGGTGTTCCTGATGACCGAGATTCAAGACGGTGCCCGCGCGTTTTTGAGGCGAGAGTACACTTGGGTATCGGTATTCGTGGTTGCGATGCTGATCCTGATCGGCATCGTTATCGATCCGCTGGCCTCGATCTCTTATGTCCTCGGGGCGGTTCTGTCCGCTGCTGCGGGATACGCAGGCATGACCGTCGCCACCATGGCCAATGCCCGAACCACCGAGGCCGCCAAATCCGGCCCAGGTAAAGCGCTGCCGGTCGCTTTTCGTGGCGGGGCGGTGATGGGATTCTGCGTCGCCGGTCTCGCCTTGGCAGGTCTCAGTTTCACATATCTTCTGTTCGTTGAATGGCTTGAGGTTGACAACGCCTTTGAGATCGTTACCGCCTACGGCCTCGGAGCGTCGTCCATCGCTTTGTTCTCCCGTGTCGGTGGCGGGATCTACACCAAAGCGGCAGACGTTGGTGCGGACCTCGTGGGTAAGGTTGAGGCGGGCATTCCCGAAGACGATCCCCGCAACCCAGCAACTATCGCTGACAACGTGGGAGACAACGTGGGAGACGTTGCCGGTATGGGTGCGGACCTGTTTGAGTCTTACGCGGGTTCAATCATCGCTCCGATCTCGGTCACGGCGTTTGCTGTTGGTCTCAAGGCCGCAGACGCTGGCGATGCTGGCAGTGTCGAACTCTTGATGTTTCCCATGGCCATCGCGTTCGTGGGCATGCTGGCGTCCATCATCGGCTCGCTATTCGTCAAGGGTGGCACTGGCACCGATTCACGATCGCTGAGCAGAGCGCTGCACCTGGGCACCAACATGGCCATGGCTATTACCGTCGTCGCCACCGTCGTCGTTGCGTACATATTGTTCGGTGATTCCGGTGTCTTCACCGAGAACGCCCCTTGGGGTTTGGCGGTATCGGTGATCGGTGGTCTCGTCGTCGGGTGGGCGCTCGGCAAGACCGCAGAGTTCTATACCTCCGATCACTATGGTCCGGTTCGTCGGATCGCGGCCCAGTCCGAAACCGGACCGGCGACCACGGTGCTGAGCGGGGTCAGTACAGGCATGGTTTCGGTTGCCTTTTCTGTGGCTCTCATCGTCGCAGGCGTTGGGATCGCCTACTGGGGAGGCCAGATAACTCTCGGCGATGGCTCCTTCGGTGGGATCTACGGGATAGCGGTAGCCGCGATAGGGATGCTTGCCACAACCGGGGTGGTCGTCTCGGTGGATGCCTACGGCCCGATCGCCGACAATGCTGGCGGTATCGCGGAGATGGCCGAACTCGATCCCTCAGTGCGTGAGGTGACCGACGCACTCGACTCTCTTGGCAACACTACCGCAGCGGTTGCCAAGGGCTTCGCGGTGGGCTCAGCGGCGCTCACCGCGTTGGCCTTGTTCAAGAGCTTTGAGTTCGCCGTCGCAGAAGCAAGCGGGGCATCAAAGATCCTGAGCCTCGACATAGGCGAGGTTGACGTGTTCATCGGCCTCTTCGTAGGCGCAGGCCTGCCGTTTTTGTTTGCTGCGCTCACCATTGATGCGGTGGGTCGCGCAGCCAACTCCATGATCTCAGAAGTACGCCGCCAGTTCCGGGAGATCCCCGGACTTCGCGAGGGCCGAGAAGGTGTCGTACCAGAATCTGCCAAATGTGTGGCCATCTCCACGGAGGCCTCCCTTCGAGAGATGATCATCCCTGGTGCTTTGGCGGTGGTGGTGCCACTCGTCGTCGGGTTCATTGATGTGGATGCTCTCGGTGGACTGCTCGCTGGCGCTTTGGTAACCGGATTTGCTCTAGCGATCTTTATGGCCAACGCTGGCGGTGCCTGGGACAACGCCAAGAAGTACATTGAGGCAGGCGCCCACGGCGGCAAGGGTGGTGATCCGCACAAGGCTGCCGTTGTTGGCGACACGGTGGGCGATCCGTTCAAGGACACCTCCGGTCCGGCAATGAACATCCTGCTCAAGGTCATGACCATCGTCTCGCTGGTGTTCGCAAGCGCTTTTGTCTGATTCCCCGGGATCGGGCCCGGACGTGTACCTCTCGTGGTGCAGGTTGATCTGGGTGGGATTGCTTGGTGGCTACTAGTCGGTGTTCGTGTACCTCTTGTGGTGCAGGTTGATCTGGGTGGGGTTGCTTGGTGGCTACCGGTTGGCGTTCGTGTACCTCTTGTGGTGCAGGTTGATCTCAGTGGGGTTGCTTGGTGGCTACCGGTCGGCGTTCGTGTACCTCTCGTGGCGCAGGTTGATCTCAGTGGGATTCCTTGGTGATTGCGCGCCGGGTATTGTTTGTTGTGATGGTCGACCGTGCCGGTGATCGCCGAGATCTGCGCCACCTGATGCGTCAGCGTCGAGCGTCTTTGTCGGCTGACCAACAAGAAACGTCCGCGATGGCGGTAGCCAAACTACTCACCGGTATGGCGGTGCTTGATTGTGCCGTGCTTGTGGCGGGGTACCGCGCAGTGCGTGGTGAACTAAATATTGATGGCTTCCTCAGCGAACTCGTAGATCGTGGTGTGACCGTCACGATTCCTCGAGTGGTCGGCGACGATCTGCAATTCTTGGGGTGGACTCCCGACACGCTCACGGCCCCAGGAGCGTTCGGAATCCCAGAACCCGTCGCAGGGGAACCAATCACCCTGGATCGCCATGATGTGGTGCTTGCTCCACTTGTCGCCTTCGACCCGGCGGGTAACCGCCTCGGGCAAGGTGGCGGTTACTACGATCGGGCTTTGGTGTTCAACGACGACCGGCGACCCGTGATCATCGGAATCGCACACCGCTTCGCGCAGGTTGCGGGGCTGGCGACCGAACCGTGGGATCAACCAGTCGACGTGGTAGTGACCGATCACGAGGTGATCGAGTTTCGGCCGGAGGCACTCAAGCCGCGAGTCGTGTCTGTCAGAGACTAGAACAAGGACTGTGCACGTTGTCGTGGTTGGTGCTGGCGAGGTTGGTTCCTATGTAGCGGAGCGACTGAGCCGTGAGGGCCACGACGTTGGCGTGATTGACGTGGACCGGGACAAGCTCCGCGTCGTTGACGATGCCGTCGATGTGTTGACGGTGCCGGGCAGCGGCACCCACCCCGACGTTCTGCGCCGTGCCGGTATCGCCCATGCGGATCTGCTGGTGGCTGTCACAGCCAACGACGAAGCCAACCTGATTTCATCGATGATCGCCAAATCACTGGGGGTTCGACGTTCGATTGTACGAATCCAGGCTAGGGAACTGCGTGGCGCAGCCGCCGAAGAACTCAGGGCAGCGTCCGGAGCCGATCTCGTCATCGATCCCGACGCCGAAACTGCCCAGGAGATCCTGGACCTCCTCGAGTTTCGTGGTGCCGACGAGATCGCACACATGGTCAACGGAGAGGTCGTCGTAATCGGTGCCCGATTGCCAAGCCATGCCCCGCTCGTCGGTCGCAGGCTGGGCGAGATTGCCAAGGAATTCGAACCTGACTGGGATTTCGTTGTGGCCGCAATCGGCCGCGGCGACGACACGATCATCCCGCGAAGCGATCATCGATTGGAGACCAACGACCATGTACGGATCGTTGCCAAACGTCGGGCGCGGCGGCTGGTGATCGAGTTGTTGGGGCTAGCCGGCGGAAACGTGAGGCGGGTCATGCTCCTCGGGGGTGGCAGGACCGCGGAGATTCTCGCCGAAAGCCTCGCCGGGAGTGGCGTGGAAGTGGTGGTGGTCGAACGCAACCCGGTTCGCGCTCGGGAACTGGCCGAAAACCTCGAGGATGTGTTGCTGCTGGAAGGCGAGATCACCGATGCCGATCTGCTCGAGGAGGCAGAAGTCGGACGCCACGAGGTGGTAGTGGCTTTGACAGGAGAGGACGACGCCAACATTCTCGCCTGCCTGTACGCCAAATCCGCAGGCGCTGGCCAGACCATTGCCGTGGTTCATCGACTGTCCTTGTTGCGACTGCTCGCCGACGCCGGTGTTGACGTGTCGCTGTCGCCGAGGACCGCCAGTGCGAACGGTGTGCTGCGCTTCGTACGTGGCGATATCGCAGCAGTGGCGACCTTCCTGCAAGGCGAGGCTGAGATCCTTGAACTCGTCGTTACCAAAGGCAGCCGGGCTGACGGTGGGCTGATTCGTGACCTGAACCTACCCAAAGAAGCGCTGATCGCTGCCGCGGTCCGCGACGGAAAGCCTCGGATTATTCGCGGTCGAAGCCGTCTGCGGGAACGTGACCACGTCGTTGTGGTTGCCATGCCCACCGCGGTTGATGAAGTCCGTGGCGCACTTGGTTGATCGTGGCGGCCGATGATGTGCGCCGTCGCTGGTGTCCCCAAGCCCAAGCCGGAACGGTTGAGAAAGCGCCGGATCGTCTCGCACAAGCGACTCGCCGTCGCCGACGCCTTGTCGGGTTTCGGCTTGGTCACATTTGCAGCGGGTATCGTCGGGGTTCGAGACGATCTAGCAGACGCCGTCGTCGTGACATGCATCGGCACCCTGGCCCTGGCTGTGGGAGTCTTCGGTCGTTCCCATTTTGCGCGACGCCAGAACCTGACGCCAGGTCGCATACTGGCTGGCCTGGCCTGGGTATGGAGCGTGCTGGTGCTGCTTGGTGCCTTGGTCTATCTGGCCACGGCCACCACAACTTCGCCGGTCACGGCGCTCTTTGAGTCAGCGGCTGGTTTCGGCACTACGGCGCTAAGCGACCTTGATCCTGTCGAGCTGACAACCTCAATGCAGCTCTTTCGAGCAGGCACCCAATGGCTCGGTGGTGCCATCGGACTACTAGCGGCGGTGGTCTCGTTGCCCTTGGTGCTTAGCAGCAGCATCTATATCCCTACCAGTCAGGGTCGCCGGGCAGATCGACTGGTGCCGTCGCTTCTGGTTGGTCGACGCCGGGTTTTGGCGTTGTACTTCAGCCTAACTATTGCGTGTGGTGTTGGCTACGGCATTACCGGCATGACCGCTTTGGACGCGACGGTGCATGCTGCCACGACCTTGTCGACGGGTGGGTTCTCAAGTCACCGAGATTCCCTGGCTTCCTACGGGGCCGGAGTTCAGCTCGTTGCGATTATCTTCATGACGCTTGCCGGTGCCAGCTACTTCGTTATCTGGTGGGCCCTGCGCGGCAGGCCTCGTCGGGTTGCACAAAGCACCGAGCTGTGGCTGTATTTGGGCCTTATCGTTGCGACGACATCAGCTGTCTTTTTCACCGTTGACAGCGTCGGGTTGCGCGATGCCATGTTCCAAGCAGCTTCGGCGGTAAGCACAACCGGTTTCGCCGTGACCGATTGGACATTGTTTCCAGCGGCGGCACTGACCGTCTTGCTCATCGCCACCGCTACGGGGGCCATGGGTGCATCAGCAGGTGGCGGGCTGAAGATCGCCCGCGCGGCGGCACTGGCCACCTACGCACGTTTGGAGCTGCGCCGACATCTCGACCCCAATGCCGTTCTGCTGGTAAGGCGCGGTGGACGTACGCTCGCCGAGGATGAGATCGAGCGCCTCACCGGCTACCAGATCGCCCACTTCGGGATGTGCGCGATCGGCGCGTTCTTGTTGACGATCACCGGTGTTGATGTGGTATCGGCCCTTTGGAGTGCCATATCGGTACTCAGTACTGCGGGACCATCTCTGTTGACTGGACCGTTCGGAGACGCAGGCGAGTTCAACCGATCCGCCCGGTTGTTGCTCATACCCGGGATGCTTGCTGGGAGGTTGACGATCTTGCCGCTGCTGGCCGCTGTCGTAGCGGTGCTGCGGTGGCGCAACCTTGCTGTTGTGCGCCTCAAGAGGATCGTGCGGGACGGGACGAATTGATGCGCTGGTTGCGCCCCTCAGAGATCAGCCGCTCCGCCGAGCGGCACCCGATGCGAAACAAATGGCGAAGCACCCCGCTCAAGGTGCTGGGTATCGCCTTGTCGTTTGTGTCGGTCGGGATGTTCGCAACGGGTGTACAGGAGTGGTTGACATCAAACCGCGACACCGCGGCGCTGTTCTGGTCCGGTTGTTTGACACTCAGCACCGGAGCGGTGCTTTGGTGGCGCACCGTGCCGGGCAGTACCCGAAGCCGTGACGTATTCGCCGCGGTCGGCTGGACCTGGGTGCTGGTCACTGTATTTGGTGCTGTTCCATACCTGTTAGCGGGCACATTTGCCATTGAAGGGGTGGGGCTCGCCGAGCAATTGGTGAACTCCTTTTTCGAGTCGGCGTCGGGATACTCCTGTACCGGATCCACCGCCCTGGTTGACTTTGACACACCTGGGCGCGGCTTGATGATGTATCGTCAAGCGACCCAGTGGTATGGCGGCATGGGGATCGTGGTGTTGGCCGTGGCCGTACTGCCGTACCTGGGGGTGGGTGGCTTGGACCTGATGACGGCCGAAGCCCCCGGACCATCGTCGGACCGTCTGGCACCCAGGGTTTCTGAGACAGCCAAGCGGCTCTGGGCTGCCTATGTAGTTCTAACCGTTTCTGTGGCGGTGGCGCTGTTCATGGCACCGGGAGCTTCGCTGTATGACAGCGTTGCGCACGCGCTCAGCACTGCTTCCACCGGCGGCTTTTCTCCTCGGGTCAACTCGATCGGGTTCTTCGACAGTGTCCTCATTGAGCTGATCGTGGTTGTAGGCATGATCGTCGGAGGGATCAACTTCGCTCATCACTGGCGAGCGTTGCGTGGTCGTGTGGCCGGATACGGGCTCGACCCCGAACTGCGCGCCTTTCTGACGATCCTGTCTGCCGGGTCGGCTGCTGTTGTGGTGTTGTTGTGGCTCAATGGCGGAATGTCTCTTCCGACCGCGCTGCGGGCGGGGATTTTCAATGTGGTAGCGCTGGGAACGAGCACCGGTTTCGCTAACACGACCGGACCCGGCACCGCAGGTGATTTCGTGCGTTGGATTCCCGCTGTTCAGATGATCCTGCTGTTCTTCATGGTTACCGGCGCTTGTACCGGCTCCACCTCTGGAGGAATCAAGATCATGAGGCTGCAGGTGCTATTCGGTCACAGCATCCGCAGCATCCGCCACACACGCCACCCGAGAGCCGTACTGGTTATCCGCCACGGTGCAGGCGCTGTGCGCGAGGACATCGTGAACCGAGTGGCCGGATTTTTTGTGCTGTATCTGCTGCTGGTGCTGGTGGGGGTGTTGCTTGTTAGCGGATTTGATGGCGGCCTTGTTGAGTCTGTGAGCGCAGTGGTGGGTTCGTTGGGGAACATGGGTCCCGCGTTGGGTGAGGCCGGTCCCACCTCGGCATTTTCTTTGGCGTTCTCGAAACCGGCGCGTGTCGTGCTTGGCATCTATATGGTCATCGGACGACTCGAGATCTTTCCGATCCTTTTGATGTTCGCCGCTCCCGCACGAGCGTTGCGGCGTCTGACCTGAGCTGACCTGGCCTGAGCGCACGGCGTCATTTCACCGCGATCCCCAAACAGCTCATTGATAAACAGCTCATTTATGTCGGGATGCGAGAGGCTGTTGCGGTCCACAGGAATGCATTCGACTTGCTACAGTCGTCATGCACTTTCTGGGCCAAGGGCGTCCCTGACTTCAACCGGCTTCGCGCCGTCACGCAGGAGACGTTGTCACCATGTCGCATCGCCAGCATCGGAATCGCGACCTTCCGAACACTCAGGGCCTCTATCACCCTCGCAATGAGCACGACTCCTGCGGCGTTAGTTTTGTGTGTGACATACATGGGCGTAGCTCCCACGACATCGTGGTCAAGGGGATAACAGCGCTGTGCAACATGGCGCATCGTGGAGCCAAAGGTGCCGACATCCACACAGGCGACGGTGCAGGAATCCTGCTCCAGATTCCGGACCGCTTTTACCGTGACGTGGTTGCCTTTGACCTTCCGCCGGTAGGGGAGTACGCCACCGGGATCGCTTTCTTGCCGCAGAACCCAGCAGCGGCGGATCAAGCGGCCGCACAGGTGGAACGCATTGCCGAATCCGAGGGACTCAAGGTCATCGGATGGCGCAGAATCGAGATTGACGAGTCGATCCTCGGCTCTGGTTCGCTTATGACGATGCCGAAGTTCCGTCAGATCTTTCTGGCAGCCGAGGGTTTGTCGGGCATTGATCTGGACCGCCGGACCTACATTGCCCGCAAGCGCATCGAACACGAGATCGGGACCGACTCTGACCACAAACCTGACGTTGCAGGGCGAGCGGCAACAATAGGCGGGGCATCCAAAACCCATGACGGTGTGTACTTCCCTTCGCTCAGCGCACGCACGATTGTCTACAAGGGCATGTTGACCACGCCGCAACTAAGTGCCTTCTACACAGACCTGCTTGATGAGCGAGTCGAAAGTGCCCTTGTGTTGGTGCACAGTCGCTTCTCCACCAACACCTTTCCCTCCTGGCCGTTGGCACATCCCTACCGGCTCATCGCCCACAATGGCGAGATAAACACCATTCAGGGCAACCGCAACTGGATGCGTGCCCGCGAAGCGCTTCTCACCGATAAGGCCCTGCCAGGCATCGAAAAGGCGTTTCCTATCTGCACTCCCGGCACCAGCGACACCGCCGGGTTCGACGAGGTACTGGAGATGCTGAACCTCGGCGGTTACCCGCTCGCTGAGGCTGTGCTGATGATGATTCCCGAGCCGTGGGAACACCACACCGAAATGGATCCGGACCGAAGCGCGTTCTATCGCTTCAACTCCGCCCGCATGGAACCTTGGGACGGCCCGGCGTCGATAGCGTTCACCGACGGCACCGTCATAGGTGCGGTGCTTGACCGTAACGGTTTGCGGCCGTCGCGTTACTGGGTCAGCGACGACGGACTTGTTGTGATGGCCAGCGAAGTCGGTGTGGTTGATCTGCCGCAACGACGCATCGTGGAGAAGGGCAGACTGCAACCAGGGCGGATGTTTCTCATCGATACACACGAGGGTCGCATCATCCGTGACGATGAGATCAAGTCGCGGATCTCCGGTCGCCACCCGTACAGAGCCTGGCTTGATAGCAACCTTGTCACTTTGGACGATCTCGCCGCTGCGGCACCAACCTCGACCGACGAGCAGACCTGTATGCAGCGTCAGATCGAGTTTGGTTACACGATCGAGGAACGCAAACTGCTGCTTGCGCCGATGGCCCACGGCGCCAAGGAGGCGGTGGGGTCGATGGGAACAGATACCCCAATTGCGGTGTTGTCAGGGCGCAGCCGTCAGCTATGGGACTACTTTCAGCAGCTCTTCGCACAGGTGACCAACCCACCTTTGGACGCTATCCGCGAGAAGCTCGTCACCTCGTTGTACGCAAGAATCGGCCCCGAAGGTGACCTGTTTGATCCCAGACCCGAATCGTGTCGAACTATCCATCTCGACAATCCCGTCATCACCGACGAGCAACTCGCGCGGATCGTTGCTCTTGACGGCAGCGACGGACCCGCTGGCTTCCGCACGGTCGTGCTGCCCGCCCTTTTCGACGTGGCGCGAGGTGGCGCTGGTCTCGCTGCGGCGCTTTCGGAGCTGCGCCTGGCGGCGGATGAAGGGGTGGATGCAGGAGCCACGATCCTGGTTATCTCGGACCGTGGAACGGATCGTCGTAGGGCTCCGATTCCTTCCCTGCTGGCCACCGGTGCGGTTCATCATCACCTGATTCGAAACAAGACCCGCACCCGTGTCGGTCTGGTCGTGCAGACCGGCGACGCCCGGGAGGTTCACCACATCTGCTTGTTGCTGGGATACGGCGCCAACGCAGTTAATCCGTACCTCGCAATGGCCGCCCTCACGCAGATGGCTTTGGCGGGTGAGTTCGGACTTGACCCGGCAACTCCGATCACGCGGCTGCATCGGAATTACATCTCCGCTCTCGGTGGGGGAATCCTCAAAGTGATGTCGAAGATGGGGATCAGCACGGTGGCGTCCTACACCGGCGCTCAGATCTTCGAAGCGATTGGTTTGGCCCGTGACGTTGTTGATGAGTACTTCACTGGCACCCAGAGCCGGTTAGGCGGTGTAGGGCTTGACGTTCTCGCTGAAGAGGTCAAGCGCCGTCACAACCAGGTGCATCTTGTCAATCCCGTGGCCCGGGCGCATCGGCGTTTGGAGGTTGGCGGCGAGTACCAGTGGCGTCGCGAAGGCGAGTATCACCTCTTCAACCCCGAAACGGTCTTTCGGTTGCAACACGCCACCCGGTCCCGTCAATATGACATCTTCAAGCAATACACCAATAGCGTTGACGACCAGGCGAAGCGGCTGGGAACGCTACGGGGACTGTTCCGCTTCCGAAGCGGAATCCGCGAAGCCCTACCGATTGATGCTGTCGAGTCGGTTGAATCGATCGTGAAGCGCTTCTCCACCGGAGCGATGAGTTACGGGTCGATCTCGGCGGAGGCCCACGAGACGTTGGCCATTGCCATGAACCGGATCGGGGCCAAGTCCAATACCGGCGAGGGAGGTGAAGACGCCGAACGCTACCTTCCCGACGACAACGGTGATCTCCGGCGAAGCGCTGTCAAGCAGGCTGCGTCGGGTCGGTTCGGTGTTACCAGCGAGTATTTGGTCAACGCGGATGACATCCAGATCAAGATCGCCCAGGGCGCCAAACCCGGCGAGGGTGGCCAATTACCAGGCAACAAGGTGTATCCGTGGATCGCCAAGACTCGCCACAGCACCGCAGGTGTGGGTTTGATCTCACCTCCACCTCATCACGACATCTACTCCATCGAGGATCTGGCACAGCTCATCTTTGACCTCAAGAACGCCAACCCCACCGCGCGTATCCACGTCAAGCTTGTGGCCGAGGTGGGGGTGGGTACCGTAGCTGCGGGTGTGGCCAAAGCTCACGCCGACGTGGTGCTGATAAGCGGCCATGACGGCGGGACGGGAGCGTCGCCGCAGACTTCTATCAAGCACGCTGGAGCACCCTGGGAACTTGGTCTGGCCGAGACACAGCAGACCCTGTTGCTCAACGACCTGCGTGATCGGATCGTCGTGCAAACTGATGGTCAGCTCAAGACCGGTCGCGACGTCATGATTGCTGCTTTGCTCGGTGCTGAGGAGTTCGGCTTCGCAACTGCCCCGCTGGTGGTCATGGGCTGCGTGATGATGCGGGTCTGTCACCTCGACACCTGCCCTGTGGGGGTGGCGACCCAGAACCCCGAACTACGGGAGAAATTCTCCGGCAAGCCCGAATTCGTCGAGACCTTCTTCGAGTACATCGCCTCTGAGGTCCGTGAGCTTATGGCAGAGCTCGGGTTCCGTACCCTTGATGAGGCCATCGGTCAGGTCGAGATGCTTGACACCCGTGCCGCGGTGGACCACTGGAAGGCCGACTCATTGGATTTGGCGCCGTTGCTGCATCTACCTGAAATTGCCCGTGAAGCACGTCGTCGTCAGTACCAAGAGCAGGACCACGGACTTGAATCGGTACTGGACCAAACCCTGATCGCTCTCGCGGGTCATGCACTGCAGCACGCCACCCCGGTCACTCTCGATGTTCCCGTCGCCAACGTCAACCGAACGGTCGGCACGCTTCTGGGTTTCGAAGTCACCCGCCGTTACGGAGGTGAAGGACTGCCGCCCGACACGATCGTTGTGAACCTCACCGGCTCCGCCGGGCCCAGCCTCGGAGCGTTCGTTCCCCAGGGAATCACGCTACGCCTTGAGGGCGACGCCAACGATTATGTGGGCAAGGGCCTGTCGGGGGGACGGATTGTCCTACGTCCACCCCACGATGCGCCGTTCGCGGCGGAGGACAACGTCATCGCAGGCAACGTGGTTCTTTACGGAGCCACCAGCGGCGAGGCCTTTTTTCGTGGTCAGGTAGGGGAGCGCTTCTGTGTTCGCAACTCCGGTGCCATCGCGGTCGTGGAAGGAGTCGGGGATCATGGCTGTGAGTACATGACCGGCGGTAAAGCGGTGGTGCTCGGACCGACCGGACGCAACTTTGCGGCGGGGATGTCCGGTGGTGTTGCCTTCGTCTATGACCCCGACGGTAGCTTCAATACGAGGGTCAACCTTGAGATGGTGGACCTTGAACAACCCAACACGTCGGATCGTGCATGGCTTCGCGACCGGGTTGGCCGACACCACCACGAAACCGGAAGCGAGTTGGCCGCACGCCTGTTGGCGAACTGGGAACGAACCGCGGCCGCGTTCGTGAAGGTGATGCCGATCGACTACCGACGGGTGCTGGATGCCGTGGAGCGGGCACGACAGACGGGAACCGATGAAGTCCAAGCCGTCATGAGCGCAGCGAGGAGTTGAGTCGCCATGGTGGATCCGCGAGGGTTTCTTCGTCACAGCCGTGAGTTGCCAACCCGACGCCCGGTGGCGGTCCGGCTGCGTGATTGGAAGGAGGTGTATAACGATTTCGACGAGAACAAGCTTCGCGAGCAGGCAAGTCGTTGCATGGACTGCGGAATCCCGTTCTGCAACCATGGCTGCCCGCTGGGCAACATTATCCCCGACTGGAACGACCTGACGAGCGGCGGTCAGTGGCGCGAAGCCAGTGAACGGCTTCACGCCACCAACAACTTCCCTGAGTTCACTGGTCGGCTATGCCCTGCTCCCTGTGAGGCGGCGTGCGTGCTCGGCATCCACGAACCACCTGTAGCGATCAAGCAAATCGAGGTTGAGATCGTGGACCGTGCGTGGCAACAAGGGTGGATAACGCCGCAGCGCGCCAAGACAAATACTCAAAGGCGAGTATGCGTGGTCGGTTCAGGGCCCGCAGGTCTGGCCGCGGCCCAGCAGTTGACCCGCGCGGGTCACAACGTTATGGTCTTCGAACGAACAGATCGAATCGGTGGTCTGTTGCGCTACGGCATCCCCGAGTTCAAGATGGAAAAGCATCATCTTGATCGCCGTATAGCCCAGATGCACGCCGAAGGCACGGACTTCCGCACCGGTGTTTTCGTCGGGGTCGATGTCGGCGCCGACGAGCTCAAGGCAGACTTCGATGCGGTGGTCTTGGCGTGCGGTTCCACCAATGCGCGTGAGCTGTCGATTCCCGGGCGTGATCTTGGCGGTATCCATCAGGCAATGGAGTACCTCCCCTGGGCTAATCGGGTGCAACAGGGCGATATCGATACCTCGCCGATCTCCGCTGCCGGAAAAGATGTTGTGATCATCGGTGGGGGTGACACAGGCGCCGACTGCCTTGGAACGGCGCACCGTCACGGCGCTCGTTCAATTCACCAGTTTGAGATCATGCCGGTTCCCCCCGATGAAAGACCCGACAGCAACCCATGGCCGACCTGGCCTGTGATCTATCGCGTCAGCAGCGCTCACGAGGAAGGCGGCAGTCGCGAATACGCCATCGAGACCGTCCGTTTCGTGGGCCAAGGCGGTGCCGTCAACGGCCTCGACACCATACGAGTCACTCAGGTTTTTGAAGATGGTCACATGCGTTTCGAGCGGGTGTCGGGCAGTGAACAACATTTCGAAGCTCAGCTCGTGTTGTTGGCCATGGGCTTCACCGGACCCGAACAAGGCCCGCTGCTTGAGTCCTTTGGTGTGCAACTCACCGAACGCGGGAACGTGGCGTGCAACGAGCGCTGGCAAACCAACGTTGATGGTGTTTTTGTGTGCGGTGACATGTGCCGCGGCCAGTCTCTGATCGTTTGGGCGATTGCTGAGGGCCGGTCCGCGGCAGCTGCGGTGGACGAGTGGTTGATGTCGAAGACATCGCTGCCGTCACCGGTTCTGCCCACGTCAGCTCCGCTGCGCTGAACGAAAGGGGTACCGCTGGTCGCCACCGGCCACGGTGCATAAGCGAGGTTGCAGGTCGGCGATATGGGCGCCGCGTAGGTACTGCTGGCCACCGGCTCTGGTGCATAAGCGAGTATGTCCCAGCTATTCGCTGCCATTAAAGGGTACTGCTGGCCACCGGCTCTGTTGCATAAGCGAGGGCCGAGGCCATAGGGGTCACATTCGACAAGGTACTGCTGGCCACTGGCTCCGGTGGATGAGCGAGCCTAGCGATGCTGGGGGCGTGCAACCGCACGGATGTACTCCACCGCCACTAACAGGATCGTCACGACACCACCGATGTGGTACTCCTCAAACTGTTGTGGCCAGCCAAAATCCGGCGGATGACGGAATCGTCGCTGCTCGATCATGATCAACAGCGAGGTGATCGCAAACACCGAAGCGGCTGCGAGCATCGTGAACTGCCCAAACCGCTTCGATCGAACCGCTACGAAGGCTGCGGCTGCGATCAGCACCGCCACCCAAGTGTGCGAAGCCAGGTTGACAGCGGCAAACAGGGCCGCGCCGACCGTCACCGCCACAGCCGCCTTTACTGATGCTGCTGCGGTGTCGCTGCTACGCCAAGCGAAGCTGATCAGATCGGGTTGCGATGCTTTCGGCACGAACTTACGGCTACGCCGCGCCCGCACAGCCACAGCAATGGTGACTCCGACGAACAACACGGACAACACCAGCGCAATGTCAACGTAGGTTTGAGGTGCCCAATCCAGAACAATTGTGCCTTCGGATCCTGCTGGCACCCACCATCCGTTGGCGAAACCATCCACCGGTATCGGTCCCTGCAGCGGTGTGCCGTCCAGTTTCGCCACCCAGCCGTCGTTGTGGCTCTGGCCCAGCACGATCAGTCGATCTCTGGTAGCGGGTGCAACATCGATTTGGTAGCTCGATTCGCTGAGGCGTTCGAAATGGACCGGAGGCGCCCGTCGAGGCGCCAGGGTCTCAGCCGGGCTGCTCATCACCAGCCGATCGATCTCGAACGCCCAGGTGTTGCCATCAGGGTCATCGGCTGAGACAAGCACCTCAACGTCGCCCGCTGTTGTGTCGATCGTTTGGCATCCCCGCAGTTCGATCTCATCGCGATTGATCGCAGCGTCAGGGTCGGCGAGCAGACGGACCGCCACATCGGTGCCGTCGATCTTGACAAGACCGCCGATGCAACCCGTATCGATCCCAGCCGGTGGCGCCAAGGGCTCGACTCCCAGATCAATCTCGGCGATAGCGATCGGCATTGCGGTCATGGAGTTGCTGTAGAAATCCCTGGTCATGCGAGCTTCGGTGTCGGCGATGCCGATTCGCACCGACCTAGCACCGCGTAAATCCACCGGGAGGCGAATCTCAGCCACCGAAGCGAAGGGAGTGTCGCGCAGTTCCAGGTCGGTGGCGAACAAGCCTCGCTTCTCACCGTCGACGGAAACTGTGAAAGCGGTTGGAACCGAGTGCAGTTCGTCGACCAGCACCTTCACAGTCAAGTCGTTGGTGGTGGCCACCGAATCATCTCGAAGGTCGATCTGAAGCCAGGCTCCTCGCTGATTTGAGAAGGTGGAGGTCCAGAACGTGTCGTCACGCCCATCGAAGGCTTGTGAAGGAAGCGATCGTAGATCCCCGGGAAGAAATGTCGATGCGGTAACGGTGGGGGAGCGGCCCACCGCAGCATCAATCACCGGTGTCGCAATGTCGCTACGGAGCCGGGCAGTGCCCGACACCTCGAAACGACGGTCGACACTTACAGGCACGAGCCGCCGGATCGTTTCTTCGGGATCGTCTCGCACCGGTTCTTGAGGATTGGACCGCTCCCGGGTCAGCACCACTGTCAGGGAATGTTCGTCGAGTTCACCCGCGAGGGTGTCTATGAAGGCTCTTGGTGTGCGGATCGTCTCTTTGACCTCGCCGGACACCGACGGTGTGATCTCGGCGAACCCCACGGGCCACACACCCGCGTAGGTTGCACTGATTGGATGATCCAGGTCGGTGATCTCGATCTCAAATACTGATGCTTTGGTTGGCGCGAATTGGACGGTCTGTCCGGGTGTGCGGCGCGACGACTCATCAAGTTCGACTGTTTTGATGTGGCTACCATCGGCGCTTATTTTCACTTCGGTGATCCAACGATTCGGTTCCAACACGGAATTGATCTCCTGCTGGGGCTGCAACAAGCTGATCCTGTCCACGGTGGTTGGTTCCGGGTATACGAGGCGAATGAACTCGCCTCTGGCTTCGCTGAAGGCACCCACCACCCAGGCGGTGTTGACGTCGTTGTCGACGGCTCGCAGCGGCCGATCGTCGGGGGTGTAGGTGACGGGGTTGCCGTAACCCGAAGCGACCGCCGTGTAGGGCCCTGTGTGCACCGCTACGGAACGCAGGTCGTCGGCGTTGGGCCCCAGTGTGGCTATGGCATCAACAAACAGCGGCAACCGATTGTCGGCATAGTCGACGACCGTTGCGAGTTCCCCTGCGGTTTCGGTTCTGCCGACATTTTCACGAAGGTTCCCCCAACGTCTCGCTCGTCGTCGGTTGGTGTCGGTGATGACAATCTCCGAGCTCGTCGCGAGCACTGCGTCACGCAGTTCGGGGTCGGCGACCAAGTCGGCACCGAAGAAGATCGTTCGATCCGGATCCAGCACATTCTCGGCGGCTGCGTGGACCAGGCCTTCGCCGTCGCCTACCACAACGGTGGTTGTGTCCAGGTCACGCAGCCGCAGGATCGGTAGCGGGTCGTCAACGTCGTAGAGCACCAGCGCCGGTGGTGCGTTGTGATGGATAGCGGTGCCCAGGTGCACCTCGTCGAGAAGTGTCTGTTCGGGACCGGCAACGTTCACCACGTCGTCGCCGAACGTTTCGTGTACCACAAGCCCCGGGGAGCGCCGCAGAAAGGAGTCGAACGGGCCGGGCCTAGGTGTTCTGAACCGTTCGAAGATCAGATCAGCGCGGTGCAACACATCACCGACCGACATCAGCTGTGCGATCGGAGCGACAGCGTTGGGATCGGCCGTGTTTTCCTGCACGAACCGATCGAATCCGGTGAGCAGATCCGCCGAAGAAGCCGAACCGAACGGCACAAGCTCGCGGGCGACGTATCCACGATCGGTCAATCCCGGCGTGATCGGATCGACGGTGTTGCCCCAGCGATACGAAGCGAAATCGGAGCCGGGAAGCTCCCATACCCGTGTGCCGTCGTCAAGTTCTTCTAATCGCCCGATCGCCTCGTGCCAGTAGTCGGGCAGTTCCTCGTCACGATGAAGGTGCTGCTCCACCATTCGGATACGCCATATGGCTGGATTGGCGAGAACGATCGCAGCAACGGTGAGTAGCGCGAACGGCCCGGCAAGCCGGTACCCGTGAGAGCGGAGAGCCCTGATCAGCGTCCCGAGCAACACTGCGGTTGCGAGCACAACCAACGGAACCGCTCTGGGTGTGGAACGCAGCGCCAACCCAACGTTGGTGCCGGTGAAGTCCTTGAATAGCTGGCCCAGCAGAGATGGATCGTTGAAGGGATAGCTGCCGATCCCGATGAGCGAACCGATCACTAGCAACAACAAGAAGTATGAGCGATGCTGCCAGCGGATCACGAACGCCGCGAGAAGGGCCAACACCACCAAACCGAAGCTCAAGAACAGCAGCCAGACACCTTGGGTGTATTCAATGCTCGGCTCGATCCATTGGCCGAGCTTGTCGTTGCCATAAAAGAACCAGTAGCCAAGCCCGCGCAGAATTTCTGGTGCAGTGGAGGCATGCGCCACCGCTTCGTAGGTTTCGGTGTAGCGAGTCACTGGCAGGCTGTAGAGCCCTTGAATCACCAATCCCGTTGCCCACCACAGTGAGGTCCCGATACACAGCACACCTATGCGGCCGGCTGTGGCCAATGCTCGACTCGTGGTGATGCTTCGTTCGGCGATCACCGCGTGGGCTAGCCACAGCACCGGTGCCAGGCCTACCAGGATCAACGAAGTAGCGTTGAGACCACCGATTGTAAACACCACTAAGGCGAACAGCGCTGGGTCGCGCCAGCCACCCGAGTGCGCCGATCGGATCACCAACGCGATCAACCATCCGAGACCCGCCCAGGGAAGCAGGATGGCCGAGATCCGTGCCGAGTAGTCCAGCAGGTACGGGCTCAGTTCGTAGGCGAGCATGGCGACCAGCACGCCGTGACCACGCCAACCAAGGGTGCGCAGCAGGAACCACACGCCCGCCCCGGCCGCGAACATCAAAGACCCGATCCAGAGGCGCTGAGCGACCCAATCGGGCAGGCCTACGGCGTCAAGGATCCAATAAAATGGGCCCATCGGCCACAAGTAGCCGATCGTCTGGTGTGTAACGGTTCCTAACGCAACGTCGGAATCCCAGAGCTGGGGAGCTCGTTGGATCAACCTGCCGGGATCGAGGTACAGGTAGGTTTTGGTGTCGGCACCTACCTTTGTCGGGCTTGACAGTAACAACGGCAGGTAGGCAACCAGCGCCGCGACCGCCAACAGTTTGCGCGGAGGCCTGGAGTTGCGATCGTTTCGGATTCAGGCCTCCGATTGCGCCGGCGCTGTTAATGTCGTGTCGGATTTTGGTGCGATTGGTGTTGTGTCGGGTGTCGGTGCTGTTGATGTTGTGTCGGGTGTCGGTGTTATTGGTGTTGTGTCCGGTGTCGGTTTTGTTGGTGTTGTGTCGGGTGTTGGTGCTGTTGATGTCGTGTCCGGTGTCGGTTTTGTTGGTGTTGTGTCGGGTGTCAGTGTTATTGGTGTTGTGTCGGGTGTCGGTTTTGTTGATGTCGGTGCGGTTGCTGTTGTGTCGGGTGTCGGTTTTGTTGATGTCGATGCTGTTGATGTTGTGTCGGATGTCGGTGCGATTGACTGACTTGATACGAACAATTGCCCCGATCCCTTTGGTGCTGTCCATCCGGTAGGTGCGGATGATGCCAACACCACGAGCATCTGATGCGCGGCACGTTCCCAGGTCATCTTGCGGGCACGGGCTGCGGCGGCGGTGCCGAGGTTGGCTCTACGAACGGGATCGTTCAGCAGGCTCGCCAAAGCAGGAGCGAAGTCGTCGTCGTTGTCAACCAGCAAACCGGTCACTCCGTCCACGACCGCATCTTTGTGACCCGCAATGCGCGAGGCTACGACCGGTGTTGCACACGCTGCGGCTTCGGTCAGGGTCATTCCCCAACCCTCGAATCGCGACGCGCTCGCCACTACCCAGGCGCTGCGGTACTGCTGCACCAGCTCCTGTTGGCTGACCCTGCCCAGCAGATCGACTCCGGTTTGCATCCCCAGGTCGCGGATCAGTTTCTCGATGGCTTGTCGATGGTATCCTTCGCCCACTATCTTCAGCCGAATACCAGGCACTGTGGTCCTTAACTTCGCCACGGCTGAGATGAGGACATCGACCGCCTTGGATGGCATAAGGCGTCCGACGCTCAACACGGTGGGCTTCAAAGAGCGCGCATCCAAGGGGTAGAACTCGGTGCCGACACCAGGTTCGACCACATAGACGTTTCGTGCGGGCAGCTTCATCCTTTCCAATAGGTGCCGTCTTGAGGAGTGCGACGTCGTGACCAGCGGGGTGCGGCTATATATCATTGGAGCTAGGCGCCGTTCCAGGATCTGCCCGGCTCGTGCCCGCAGCGGCGGCAAGACCAGCGGCCAGAGATGTTCGTGGATGTGATGGATCCACGCCATCCGAGGCCTGCTGGCCCACAACGGTGAAAAGAATGGCACACCGTTCCAGATGTCAACCAGCGCGTCGCGGTGCCCGTGGCGACCCGTTAACTCGGCAAGCACGGCTCTTGGAAAGATCAAGTATCGACCCGCCCGACGTATGACGCGGTACCCGTCACGAATGGTTTCGGGCGTCGATCCCTGTGCAAAGGAGGTACGCATCACCACTTCGATACCCGCGTCGGCCCAGCAACCGGCCACCATCGAAGCGTGAGTCTCAGAGCCGCCTGCCTCAACGTCGGCAAGATCACGCCAAGCCAGCATGTGGATACGCCGTATCCCGGACTCGGCGATCAAGTCGGCGGTTCGTGTCGAAGTAACCTGTTGGTCTGTCAGGATTGGTGTGGTCGGGTTGTCGTTGCTTCGGCTGGCTTTGTCGTTGGACCCGTCAATGTTCATCGCATGGCCTGTCAATGTTCATCGCATGACCCGGTACGTTCCTCGTGATAATCCGCATCGACGTTGACGTCCCACACGTTATGGGTTTCACCGTTGACGATGTTGTCAACGGTGAGCATCGCGGTATACATCGAATGGTCCTGATTGTTGTAACGATGCATACCATTGCGTCCCACCGGGTGAACGTTGCGGGCGTGTTCATGTAGCCAGGTCCGCAGCACGTCAACATTGTCGCGGTAAGTGGCGTCGTACATCGGGTAGGCCTTCTGCATGCGAACAACGAAGCCCTGCTCAACCAGCTCGGCGGGGATTAGTCCGAGGTGGTCCAGTTCTCGGGTACCCAACTTGATGAGGTCATCGTCGGAGGCGGTCCACAGATCGTCGCCTTCGTCAACGAAGTACTCCAACCCAAGACAGGTACGGTCACCGGCGGGGATCATCTCCGGCGACCAAACCCCGTAGTTCTGTACCCGGCCTACCTTCACCTCCGGAGAGTGGATATAGATCCAGTTGTCCCGAAACGCTGCGGCATCTGGAACCACCAACGCCACCGTGAGAAAGTCGCGATACGTCAGCGAATTCGCAGCTGCCACAACTTCGCCAGGCGGGGATGGATCCATGGCTGTCACCAGCAGACCAATCGGCATAGACGACACGACGTCTGAGCATTCGAATGTGACCTCGCCATCGGCGGTTGCTGCGACTACGGAAACGGCGACACCGTTTCGGTGATGGATTCGTGTGACCTGATGTCCGAAGCGGACCTCGCTGCCCGCCTCGCTAACCAGGGCATGGCAACGTTCCCACATCATTCCGGGGCCGTGACGTGGGTATTGGAATCTGTCGATCAGCGAGGTGATGTGCGTTTGTTGGCGACGAAGGCCGAGCGAGTCCAGCACCGCCTTGAACAGGTTGAGGTTCTTGATGCGTTGAGCCGCCCAGTCGGCCTGGATCTGATCGGCTGGCACGCCCCAGACCTTTTCGGTGTAGGTCTTGAAAAATGTTCGATACAGGCGCCACCCAAACCGGGCAGACGTGAAGCCTTCAAAGGTTGTCTGATCCGCCGGTGGACGTATCCGAACCAATATGTAGGACAGCACGCAGCGGGTCGCCTCCACGAGCCCGAGATTGCGCAGGGCGTTGGATGCGTTGAGCGGGTAGTCGTAGAACCTGCCCCGATAGTAGATCCGGCTCATGCGAGGTCGGGTCAGAAAGTCTTCGTCGGGCAGGATCTCATGCCAAAGAGCTGCCACCTCGGGAACCTTCGTGAAGAAGCGGTGACCGCCGATGTCGAAACGCCAGTCATCTACCCGGACAGTTCGTGAGATCCCTCCGACGACGTCGTCGGCTTCCAGGATCACGCAGGTGCAGCCGAATTTGGAGTACTCATACGCCGCAGTAAGCCCGGCAGGACCGGCACCGATGATTGCGTGAACCGGAGGATTCACGACTTCGGTATCGGTCATCCAAACCTCCGCTCCGGCGGCGAGCCTAGCGGTCTACTCCTCACACGATGCCGAATGGAGGACTCTCGCGCAGTGTTGCGGGCTGGGTCGCTGTTGCTTGGCGCAAAGACCCGCCCCCTTATAGGCCTGCTGCAGGGTGCGATCAGTCGTACCAGTGCCCGCGCTCAATGTAGACGTCTTTGAGAGTGTCGGGGTCGTCGGTCATCAATCCGTCCACGCCGAGGTCAAGTAGGCGGTGCATCTCCGCTGGATCGTTGACGGTCCAGACGTGAACTTGAAGCCCAGCATGGTGAGCGCCTTGCACGAAGCGACGATTCACGATCGTCACAGCGGACATCTTGACTGGTACCTGCAGGGTGTCGATTCCCCCAATCGGCAACGGCACGCCGCGGCCTCTCGCTATCGCGGCGATGACCTCAACTGGGCCAGCGCCGGTGCACAGTTGAGGTCCCAGTAGGCGCCTAATGCGACGCGTGCGGCGACTGCTGAACGAGCAAACGCAAACCCTGCCTAAGGCGTTGGTATGTTGCAACACATCTACGAGGGCATCAACCGCGGAGTCGTGTTTGGGATCGAGGTTGAATCTACGGTCCGGAAACTCCGCCAGGAGGTCTTCCAAGCGCATGATCTCTTCGGTTCCGGCCACTCTTGCCAGATGAACCTCCGCCCAGCTCAGATCCCGGATCCTGCCGCTGCGGTCGGTGACCCTGTCCAATGAGGCGTCGTGAAATGCGACCGCTACACCGTCGGCTGTGACGTGCACGTCGGTTTCAAGGTGGGTGAAGCCCAATTCCACGGCGTGGCGAAACGCTCTTTCAGTGTTCTCAGGGTGACGATGGGCACCACCTTGGTGAGCGAACGCCAGCGGGCCGGGCCAGCGCAAAAAGGGGTGCGTCACCACACGGATCCTAGCAATAGTTGTTTATGACGTGCTTTACGGCTTGGACGTGTGTTTCATGGTCTAGGGTCGAAATTACGGCCAAGCGAATAGCCGATACCTGCGATGGGTGCGGATAGCTTTGTTACCATGAAACGGCGTACGAAGATCGTGGCCACGATCGGACCGGCCTCAGACGATGAGGCCACCCTGACGGCTTTGATCAGGGCGGGCATGGACGTCGCACGAATCGGGCTCGCCCACAACACCATTGACGAAGGCCTTGAGCGGTACCGGCGAGTACGCAAGGTGGCTGCCGATGAGGGCACTCGTGTGGGTGTCCTTGTTGATCTACCGGGGCCGAAGGTGCGCGCTGGCACGTTTGGCGATGGAGCTACCATTCCAACCGGCGGCATCGTTGAACTGCGGGTCGGTGACAATGCCTCAACGCACACTGTTATTGAGGTCGACTATCCGGGTTTGCTTGACGATGTTGTGGAAGGGGACCGTCTGACCGTCGGCGATGGTGGCGCAGTGCTGACGATCCTTGAAAGGTCCGACGACAAGATGCTGGCGACGGTTCTACACGGCGGTGTTCTGCGAGGCCGACCCGGTATTCACGTTCCCAGCAACCGGTTGAGGATGCCGACGCCGACAGCTGAGGACTTCGTGGCTGTCGATGCCTTCGTTGAGGTCGGTGTCGACATGTTGGCGGTTTCGTTCGTACGCAGCGCACATGACGTACGTCGCGTGGGGACCGAACCCCACCCAGCGGGTCCGTTGGTCATCGCCAAGATCGAGACCCGGTCCGCGGTTGACAATCTGGCAGGGATAATCGAGTCGGCCGGGGCGATCATGGTGGCGCGTGGGGATCTCGGCAACGAATGCAGCCTCGAGGACTTGCCGCACCTGCAAAAAAACATCATTCGTGACTGCATTGCTGGTGGCAGGCCGGTGATTACCGCGACGCAAATGCTCGAATCCATGATCACGAGTCCTGCACCTACCCGGGCGGAGGCATCTGATGTTGCTAATGCTGTCTTTGACGGGTCTTCCGCTGTGATGTTGTCCGGTGAAACCGCTATCGGGGTTGATCCGGTGAATGTGGTTCGCACCATGAGTCGTATCGCCCATCGGGCCGACGAGGAAATGGACCACCAAGGATGGGCTAGTCGCCTTGCGGAGATCAGCATGACCGAGGACCCTCATGAGCCGGCCTCGATCACCGACGCGATGACGATGGCCGCCTGGCGTGCGGCTACTGAACTCGATCTCGGGACAGTGATTTGTATTTCCGGATCGGGCTTCACTGTTCGCTCCATGGCGCGTTTTCGACCGAAGGCGCAGATCCTCGGGTTTTCCAGCAACGAAGACACGGTTCAGCAGCTAACGCTCAGTTGGGGAACGACACCGATGCTGATGCCTCCGGGTGGCTCCAACGAAGAGATGGCACGCGAGGCAATCCGACTTGCCAAATTGACCGGACACATCCGATTCGGCGAGCGTGTCGGCGTGCTGGCGGGTTCAGACAGCCGCTCACGTTCCACCAACGTATTACGTGTCGAGCGGGTGCCCTAACCGCTCTCTAATAGTTACCGGGTCAAGCCTACGCCACGCAACGGTTGCGTGATTCGTGATCCGGTTGGCTGCTGCAGCCAGAACATTGAACTCAGCAGAAGTCAGGGATCCTGTTGGACGGAATTTCCACACTCATGCCGAAGAGTGAGCAACTACAGTCCTTGGCGCAGTCGGCAAGGCCATCCTGCTGAACCCACAGCCCAAACCCAAGCGCCGAGATCAGCACCATCACCGTGATACGCACGAAAGACTTCCGGATTGCTCGCGCCACCCAAAACATGAACACTATGAGCACCACGATCGAAATGAGAATGATCCATCTGAGAGTCTCGGCGTCTATCCAGGCCGGCAACATGAATCAAGCCTACCCACCGTGACCGATAACGTGCACGTTCACGTTTCGTACCTTAGCTTCAACCCGGTAGAGCACTAGCCTTACGATAGCAATTACCATAATTCGTCGTGTAAGGTTGACGCCAACCACCCTCAAGAACGGTCGTCTGATTAAATTGTCTAGCGTGACAAGACAAGTCAGATAAATTACTGCTGTCGACCAAGATATTAGTTCATAAAGATCTATGAGGGAAAGTCTAATCTTTGATCAGTCTAGTCCAGTCAAAGGAACATGTCCGAAGTGTTAGGTAAGATGAGTTGGAAAACAACTCGGCTGGCCAGTGTTCTAGAGGACCGATCCGGCTGGTTAACTACTGCCATAGTCATATTGAGCATATTAGCGGGTTTCCTAGTTTGGGTGCGAGGTATGAACCATGGAATTGGAACACGATGGGATTCAACATATTATATCCAAGTCGCACGGAATCTCTACGAAGGAAATGGATTTGTTCAAGCGGGCGGAGTTCCGTATCGTGATGGAGCACCGCTATTTCCACTATCATTAGCGGTAGCGAAATGGATCGGAATAGATATCCTTGAAGGAGCTCGGTATATCAATTCGATCGCTTTCAGCATAAGTGTATTTGTGGCTGCGATTTGGTTACGTAGACGAATTGAATCAACTGGTCTAATACTATGGGTGGTAAGTGGATGCGTATTTGCATCTTCTCTAGGACACTACTCGGCCTTCGCTATGACCGAATCGCTATTCATTGTCTTTGCAATGCTCGCTCTATATTGTGTCGACCGATTTTTCGAAACGAATAAGCACTATATGCTACTGTTGGCAGGATCTTTCTCAGGGTTGGCATTAGTAACACGCTATATCGGCGTGACAATTGTAGCGACAGGGATCTTGTGCGTGCTATTCGTCAGAGGCACGCCACTACAAAGACAGATTAGAAATTTACTCGTATATTTGGCCATAGCCGTAACACCTATTGGTTTATGGATTTTGCACAACATATATTCTACGGGATCACCTATTGGGCAAGCAAAGCCTAGTGGTTTTCGAGCCTTGTATAGTATTGACCTTGCCATCCATGAACTTAGTCGATGGATATTGGGAGATCAGCTAGCCGATGTGGTAGGCCGAATTCCACTGCGAATACTCGAGGTATTTCTGAGTAGTTCTCAGTTAGATCTATATGGCTTCATAATAGTCATTGCAATGAAGCTGGCAGTACTGGTTGGCGTTTTGATTGGTATAGTCTGGGCAGCGGTCATTCGTCGCCGAAAGAGTGTGACGGATGGAATGGCAGTATGGTTTGTTCCAGTAACTTTCGTCATTGTATATTGCCTATATCTTGCAATATTTCTTCCAGTATCCGATATCAATCTTCCACCAAGATATCTAGCGCCGCTCTATATTCCAGCTCTTGTAGTGATATCAATTGTCCCGCAGCAGGTTATATTCTTCGGACATAACTCCCAACCTACCGCAGTCTCACAACTGCCCAATCATCGTCTACTCCGACCGAGACCTGTGTTCAGATGGATCTTCCAACGTTTGAGAACCCTAAGTCTTGCGGGACTTGTCTTGACTGCTAGCCTTTCGCTTTGGCTTGCTCTGAATATATATTCCAGCTATAATAATATTTCTCAATGGAATGATTCTGGTTTCGGCTATACCTCCCAGCTGTTCACTGAATCAAAGGTAATCAGCTATGTGAGAGAGCAATTACCGAATGGTGATATCTGGACCAATCGATATCCGACACTGTATTTTCTCACAGACAGGGAGGATAGTATCTATGGGATTTCTCACAATATTCATGAAGTGGATAGAAGATATTCGTGGGCTGGAAGAAATGACTCTCCTAATGATCGGTACCTTGTTTGGTTGTTCATTGGATCTCAATGGGGGTATTCATATAGACTTGATGATGTATTGAACGCTATTCCAGACTTGGAATTTAGAGCAATATTCGCTGATGGTCTTATATTTCGTGTCCCGCCTGATTCCATTAATTCAGAAGTTAGAGATAATTTTCCTGATTCAGATATATCATCGAAGACTGATTCTATCCTTGAATCGGTACTAGCGGGTGCTGAGTTCTTTGTCGATGCGCAGTGGAAAGTGTACCTAGACCGTCAGAGCAATCGATTGATCTATGTTAGTAGTACATGCACAGCAAGTATGCCTGAGGCGCCGGTCCGTCTTCATATTATTCCTATGGATACTGCTGACCTACCTTCGCAACAACGAGTATCAGGGTTTGAAAATTTGGATTTCTCTGTTGAGCAGAGAATGCTTCGTTATGAGGATTTCTGTATAGCTGTGAGTGATCTTCCAGATTATCGCATTTCTAAGATCCTAACAGGTCAGTTTACCTATAGCGGAGAAACTCTTTGGGAGACTGAAATCGCTCTAGGTGCTTTACATGAAGCAGAGACTCTTCGTGAGATAGTAATTGATCGCGCACAGCTCATTTCTGAATCTCAGTGGAATGTGTATCTAGACGAAGATGAACACAGGTTGATCTATGTCATTGACGACTGTATTGAGGAATACTATAAACATCCAGTTTTTCTACATATCTTTCCTGTGGACATTTCCGACTTAGTTTCGGAACGGTATGAATCTGGATTCGATAATCTAGACTTTCTCATTAATGAGCGACTACTGCGTCATGAAGATGTCTGTATGGCAGTGAGCGATCTGCCAGACTATCCGATTTCCAGTATCCAGACCGGTCAGTATTTCCTTTACGGAGAAAGGATTTGGCATACCGAGTTTGCCTTGGACCGATAACTGTTGGTGGAGTTGAAACGGAGAAGCCGTTCAAATTCATCGCTAGTGTTATTGACGGGCTTGCTTGTCTGCGGTGATTGGCGTGATTCAATGATCTAACGACGCAGTAAGCTAGATCCATGACCGCACCCATACATCTTGGCGGTTCCGCCCCGCCTGACACGGTCCTTGATCCTGAGCCGCCCGACGTTGTAGCGCGTCTTGAGGCTGCCCGAAGTATGGACGACGTTGCAGCCGTATGCGCGGATCACCCACGATCTCTTCAGGCCTGGGCCGATCTGGGCGACGCTCTTAGTGTGCCAGCACTTGCCTACGCCGCGTATCGTACTGGATACCATCGAGGACTTGACCGGCTGCGCGCCGCTGGATGGCGTGGCAGCGGCTACGTCCGATGGCAGTATCTGTCTAATCGCGGTTTTCTTCGTGCTCTCAAGGGACTGCAGGCGACTGCCGCCACAATAGGGGAAAGCGACGAGGAGCAACGCTGCGCCGTGTTTCTTCGTCAACTTGATCCGGCGTGGCCTCCGAACGATTGAACTTCTCTGCCGCAGTTATGGCCGGAGGCTTGAGTCGTCGGATGGGTTCCGACAAGGCCTTTCTCGCCGTTGATGGCACCGGACTGTTAGAGCGTGTGGTCGCGGCCGCCGAAGCGGCTGGCGCGTCGGCAGTGCAGGTCATCGGGGGCAACGCAAAGCGTATACAGGCGCTCGGTTACGAGTACGTAGCAGACATATACCCCCGAATGGGACCTCTGGGTGCGACAATCACTGCTTTGGTCTCCGCATCGCAGCCCGCTGTGTTGGTATTGCCGTGCGATCTTCTCGAGCCTAAACCTGCCGTCTTAGCCGAGATCGTGGCAGCATTGTCTCACCATGATGTGGTAGTTCCGACGGTTGGTGGTCGTAGTCAATGGGCCACGGCAACCTGGTCCGTCGCTGCCCTGCCTGCATTGATGGCGTCGTTTGATCGCGGAGTTCGCGCACTGCGCCATGCCGTCGGTTCACTGTCGGTTGTGCAACCGACGATTCTGGATCAGAATGCGCTGGCCGACGTAGACACGCCTGCCGATTTTCGCAGATGGTCTGAGGTCGCGGGATTCGAGAACCTCGCATGCAACACACAGAAAGTAGCGTCGACGTCGGGTGCTAAGAACGGAGCCGCGCTACCAGAGAATCACTAGGTTGAATCGCTTGCTATTTCGGTGGGACCCGACCGCTGATCGCAGGGACTACACCCACGTAACCCTGCAGTGTACTACCATCAAATTATCCAGGAGGATTGCGTGGAGATTCCAGCAGTAGACGTTGATGAGCTTCGGTCCCGTCTTGCCAACGGAGCCGCGCTGGTTGACGTTCGCGAACCTGACGAATGGGAGGCCGCCCATATCGGCGGTTCCGTCCACATCCCGCTAGCGGATCTGCCCCTAAACCTTGACGAGGTGCCTACCGGGTCCCCGGTCTATGTGATTTGCGCCCGCGGTGGTCGCAGCGCCGCGGCCGTAGAGTGGTTGCGAAGCAATAACGTTGAGGCTGTCAACGTGGCTGGTGGAATCCACGCCTGGCTTGAGCAGGGCTTTATCACTGTCTCCGGGAGTGGCTGACATCGACGTTCGTCCCCATCGTTTCGTGGCGTGTCACGCCGATCTGCTTGAGGTGATTGAGCGGCTCGAATGCCAGCCGTCCTATGCCCTTGACACTGAGTTTCACCGTGAACGGACCTACTGGCCCAAAGTTGCCCTCGTCCAGATCGCCTGGCCGGGCAACTTGGTCCTGATCGATCCGCTAGAAGTTGATCTTTCGCCTCTGTGCCAGCTTATGAACAGCCCGTCGGTGGCGACCGTTCATGCAGCCCTCCAAGACCTTGAAGTGTTGGAGTTGACCTGCGGCGCAGTCCCGCGACGATTGTTCGACACTCAGATCGCCGCTGGTTTCGTCGGTATGTCCAGCCCTTCGCTGGCTGCACTTCACGAACGCGAACTGGGAGTTCGACTGCCAAAGACCAACCGTATGACGGACTGGCTCGAACGTCCGCTACGCGGTGCTCAACTCGACTATGCGGCTGCCGACGTTGAGCGCCTCTTGGAGATCAGAGAGCATCTAGAAAGCCAGCTAGCCGAACTTGGTCGGCTTGACTGGGCTCAAGAGGAATTCCAGATACTGCTCAGCCGTGACCGAGGTCCTCGGGATCCCAATGAAGCCTGGCGAAAAATCAAGGAGACGCGGCACCTGAGCACCTCAGCCTTGCGTGTTGCGCGATCAGTGGCAGCATGGCGAGAACGACGCGCCGCGGAAGTGGATCAGCCCGTTCGCTGGGTGCTCAGCGATATCGCTGTGGTAGCCATCGCTCAGTCGCTGCCTCGCAACCCCGAGGCACTCAGCAAAGTGCGAGGTGTTGACCGGGGCCTTGCCAGAGGCACGACCGGAGCGCAGATCATTGAGGCGGTTGAGTATGGTCTGGTTGATGAGTGGTGGCCGCCCCCACCCGTGGAAAATCGCAAGAACGGGCAGAATCTCCGTTCGGCGGTGGCTTTGGTGTCGGCGTGGATTCACCAGCTGGCTCGGGATCAGGCCCTTGATCCAGCGTTGCTTGCCACACGCGCCGATGTGGAGGCGTTGGTTCGTGGAGATATGGAATCCAGGCTTGCTCGCGGTTGGCGAGCGGACATGGTGGGAGATCCGATTCGGCGTCTCGTTGACGGCGAAGGGTCCTTGGCCTTCGACGGCAGCCGGGTCGTCCTTGAGCAGCGCAGCCATCGCAGCATCAACTGATTGCGCGAAGTTAATCAAGGTCTGAGTCGTTGGTGTTTGTCAATTGGTGTTTCGTTGCATATGAACGGGTCGGTAAGCCTGCCGTGGGGACTCGTTGGTGTTTGTCAATTGGTGTTGCGTTGCCATATGGTCGGGTCAGTAAGCCTGCCGTGGGGACCCGTTGGTGTCTACATTGTCGGCGACCCATCTGGATCCGTGGGTCAGTAAGCCCACGGTGGGGGACCCGTTGGTGTCCGGCGCGGGTTCGGTAGCTTCGCTAGGCGGGGTCGGTAAGCCCACCGTGGGGACTCGTTGGTGTCGACGACTCTGAGTAGGCCGAGTTCTCGGCGGGTTAGTAAGCCTGCCGTGGGGACCCGTTGGTGTTTGTCAATTGGTGTTGCGTTGCCATATGAACGGGTCAGTAAGCCTGCCGTGGGGACCCGTTGGTGTCGATACCTTGTCAAGGTCGACTGAGGAATGGAGGTTGGTAAGCCCGCCGTGGGGACCCGTTGGTGTCGGACACTTGGTGTTTCGTTGTTATAGCGGTGCAAACCAGCATGACGGACGACCGATCGATGTCCCGACCCGGACCGGAAAATCGCTCGGATCCGGTCGTTTTGGATTGCCTGAACCGAACGTGTAAATTGCGTTTGCTGCTGTGACGCAGGCGTTCGGTTTTATGCCGAAACGTTGTTATAGTGGCGCATCCTTAACATCGCAGCCAGGGGCGGATACCGTGAAGAAGGGTCGACACCGGCGATACGAAGAGGCACGTGAACTGAAGCGGTCTCACGAAGGCGACTTTGATGCTTTGTTGGCGAGCTTCGTTGACGACGACGAGTCCGATTCGAGGTCCGGACGTGAGATGAAGCCGGAACACGCTGCGTGGGCCGCCGAGTTTGAGAGTGCTGGCGACGACTAAGCGGCGACTCGATCGGTATTGACCGGTTCTGCCGGGATAGCCGATTGAGTCGCTGAACGGTCTGCTTCAGGAATTCACACGCTGATTCAGGGATTGGGATTCAAGCGCCCGTCTCGTCAAGGATCTCGTCCAGTTTCAGGATTTCGTTCTCCGTTACCACGCCAATGAACGTGCCCGAACCGTCTGTAACGGCCAACACGTCGACTTGAGCCGATTCCATAGCCACCACCGCATCTCGTAGCGTCCACGATGGCACAGCGGTGGGCAGATCCTGCGTCATGCACTCGGCGATGATGGTCGTTTCCCACAGTTCGCGGTCGAGTTCCGACATGTCCTCAAGTCTGGCCATGCCCACAAAGCGTCCGCCGTCCACCACCGGAACCTCCCGCTCGCGTCGTGCGAGTACATGGAAGTAGATGAACTCATGGACGGTGGCGTCGGGTGGCACCGTCAGTACGTCGGTGGACAAGATAGAGGTGAGGGGCAGAGTCAGTCGCCGTTCAAGGTGTCCGAGCCGGCTGTCATGTTGATGGTCCGACACCGTGGAACGCCCGGCAACGAGCTGGCTGACGGCTGCGGCCACCAAAGCAGGAACGACGAACGCACCCACGCCGCCGGTGGACTCCGCGACGAACATCACCGCCGCTATGGGCGCCCGGTAGCCGGAACCCAAAAAGGCGGCAAGCCCGAGAATCGGATACAGCGCCGTGTCGTCCTGCCCGATAACAGACCCGACGAACTGGCCGAGCACTACACCAAGCGCCGCCAGCGGTATAAACAAACCACCTACCCCTCCCGCGAGCAGGGTGGCCAAAGTCGCCACGATGCGTAACACGAACAGCAACGCCACGAGCTGAACTGTGCGATCCTGCACCACCCATGCCATGGCGTCGGTGCCCGGTCCCAGGGTAAGAGGTTCCCCGAATGCCTGATCCGAGACAAACGTGAGAGCGGCGAGCACGCTGCCTCCGAGCGCTACCCGGACCCAAAGATCGAGACGTTTGGCATCGCGCTTGGTGCGGCGTACGAGCCACGCAAACCCACGACCGCCGAGCCCGGCGGCCACGCCGAGCAGCAACGCACCGAGCAGATCGACCGCCTGAACGCTCAGCAAAGACAGCCTTCCGTCGTCAATCAGAACGCTTCGTTCGGCGAAGAATGGGATCACCGGTTCGGTGCCGACAACGGTAACGAAGGTTGCATAGCCGGCTGCTGCTGCGAGTAGCGAAGGTAGCAGCGCATGAGGGTTCACGTCGTCACGGTAAGGCGCCTCCATGGCGAAGATGACACCGGTCGCGGGAGCCTTGAAGACGGCTGCCACCCCAGCGGCGGCACCGGCGGTCAACAACACCCGCGCCTCGTCTCGGCGCAGCCATCTTGCGAATCGTCGATGGACACTCAACCCCAGCGAGGAACCCGCATAGATTGAGGGTCCCTCCAAGCCCACCGCACCACCCATTCCGATGGTGACGAAGCCAGCGAGCATCTTGGCGGGCAACTCGCGCAGCGGAATCCGCGGGTGGCGCTCGTGAAATGCCCTGACGTACTCGTCGCTGGTCGAAGAGTCGGCTCCGCGACCGATTCGGTGCAGGATCAGGATCGCCATGGTCACCCCGACAACGGGAGCGGCCATCTTCACGCCTACCTCCTGTTCGGACAACCAGTCAAACAGGACCTCAACGGTCAAGGCATCGAAGATCGCCACGACCAACGCCACCACAATGCCCGTGGCGACCGAAGCGGCCAGGATGCGAATGTCCAGGCCGCGTACCAAGGTCGCCAGCCGTTCCTTCACATCGTCCTCACGTCTTCGTGGCTCGGCGTACTTGTGGATGGGGAACGAACACAGCGGTACCAGCCGAGGTTTGTTTGGCCGAGGCTTGCCTGGCGGTGATGACGTCGGCGAGCCGGGCGTAGGCGTCTGAGCCGCAGAGCTCCACGATCTCAGATCTAAGCGCCTTCCAGACGGGTTGCGCGGCCTGAAACGCCAAAGGGTCGTCCGTGCACCACCAAGCGAAGTCGCCTCCTCCCTCGCCCCAGTCGTGGCGTTTCCACTCCCTCAACACGTAGGTTGTGTGCCCGTTGTCATCGGTGGTGTGGTCGAAACGAAGAGGCACCTGCCAGCAGGCATCGGGTTTCCAGTCGATCGTGTCTTCGCCGCGACGCTCAGCAGCTTGATGTAATGCACAACCAGCCCCATGGACGAACCCCGGTCGGTTAGCCATGATGCAGGCGTCGTCAATGATTCGCGTAACCCATTCTCCGTCCCCGGTTTGATGAATAGCACCACCGAGTTCCTGCGCTTTGTCGGCGAATTGCCATTCGGATCTGTCGAGTAGAGCGATCCGTTCTTGAACGGATCGGCGATCCTGATCATCAATGAGGTGGGCGCCGTAGCTGCAACAGCCGAGTTCATGTTCGGGTGCCAGCTCGGTCAGGACTCCCGGGCATCCCCGCCCAAATATGCATTCGTGGTTGCTGGTCAAAAACGTGAGGTCAAACAGCCAGGTGTCACCATCGGAATCGGCGAAGGAAACCCATTCGTGGAGATCATCGGGAACGTCATTCATCAACGGCGACGGTATCCGCGGTGACGCTACTATAGGAGATGTGACGGCTGAATTGGATGAGATCCGTTCACGGCTGGAAGCTATCGCGGACGAACTGGCCGATTTGGCAATACGGCAACTCCGAGACTCGATTGAATCCGGCATCACGGAGTTCGCGGTCGACGAAAAGCGAATCACCCGTGCCCGCCGGGCTGTGGAGAAGGCAACGCACCTGCTTAATGAGTCTGATTGGTCGTGAAATGAGGGGCTTGTGGTGAAGTGATTCACGGCGTCGCAGCCGCGTTAACCATTCGCCACCGGAATCCGTCGTCGTGATCGGCGATTGTTGATGTGATCAATCCCGATTGAGGCCGGGTCGGGTCGCCCGTACAGGGTGGTTCGTTGCACCAGACGACGGCCAAGAGGCTCGACCAACGCAATAAAGTCCTGCTCGGTGACGGCTGTTCCGTGATCGGCGCCCGCGGCTCTTGAGATGTTCTCGTCCATCAGGGTTCCGCCAAGGTCGTTCGCACCTGCTTGCAGGAGCTGTGTGATGGATTCGAATCCGAGCTTGACCCAGCTTCCTTGGATGTTGTCTATGTGTCCTGCATAGGCGATACGGGCCACGGCATGCATCAACACCACCTCACGGAAGGTTGGTCCGCGCCGAGCTTTGCGTTGCAGATAGATGGGTGAGGCCATGTGAACGAAGGGAAGACCCACGAACTCTGTGAAGCCTCCAGTCTCGGCTTGAAGGGCTCGGGTGCGTATGAGGTGTTCGGCCCAGTGTTTTGGTCTTTCCAGCGACCCGAACATAATCGTCACGTTCGATCGCAGGCCGACGGAGTGCGCTACGCGATGCGCTTCGAGCCACTCCTCAGTCGTGATCTTGTCGGGGCACAGCACCGTCCTTACCTCATCATGCAGGATCTCCGCGGCGGTGCCGGGCAGGCTCTGCTGACCAGCTTCGCGCAGGCGCGTCAGGTAACTTACCAACGGCTCTCCAATGCGTCTGGCACCTTCAGTCACCTCAAGCGCAGTGAATCCGTGGATATGTATCTGAGGAACGACAGCGTGCACCTTGCGCGCCACGTTGATGTAGTAGTCACCGTCAAAGTCCGGATGTATGCCTCCTTGCAAACACACCTCGGTTGCGCCAGCGGCGGCCGCTGCAAGGGCTCGCTCGGCGATCTCGTCCAAAGTCAACAAATAGGGCGTACCCCGCAAGTTGAGCGACAATGGACCCTTCGAGAAGCCACAGAATCTGCATTTGAATGTGCAGATATTGGTGTAGTTGATGTTGCGGTTAGCCACCCATGTGACGTCGTCGCCGACGATTTCACGACGTAACTCGTCGGCCACCGCGGCCACGGCCCGAACCTCGGGTCCCCGGGCACGAAACAACGTCACTATCTCCTCGGTCCCGACTTCGGATCCGGCTTGAACACCCTGCAGCACCTCCGCAACCGCACCACCGATGCCGTGACTGGTCCTACGCTGGCCGGTATTGACTTGGCCGGTATTGACGTTGTCTGAGGGTGAAGAACCTGCGCCGTTGATCGGGTGGACCAAGTTCGGTGGGTTTGCGCCCGTTCCCACATACCACTGCGACGAAACCCGCCCGACCAATTCAAATTCTGCACCGTCACCGACCTTCGCCCGCTCCATCGTCCTTTCGGGCCAGAAGGATCCGGGATCGTCACGGGCGAAGCCGTCGCTGTCAGATCTGTCCATGACCGCGAAGTGCAAAGAGGAGTCAAGCCAGCGCTGCGGGTCGCGGGCGTATCGGGGGTGAATCGTGAGGCGAGGCGCGAGCGTGTGAGCCTTTGCCTCAGTGACCTCGCGTAGACGGCGCAGCTGAGGCCATGGCCGCTCCGGGTTAACATGGTCAACGGTTACCGGCGAGACCCCACCCCAGTCGCTCAGGCCCGCGTCAACAAGGTCGCCGAACTCGTCAGATAGGTTGGGTGGTGCTTGCACGTGGACCTCGGGCGGCAAGATCAGCCGGGCCAAGGCGATGGCATCAAGGTATTCGTGACGGGGGCATGCAACAGCGGAGTGCATCGCAGTGCCCGGCTTGGGCAGAAAGTTCTGGACTATTACTTCCTGGATGTGGCCGTGGCGGCGATGCGAGGCGGCTATCGCCTCCAGCGCGCTGATGCGGTCCGATCGGTTCTCGCCTATGCCGACGAGGATGCCTGTTGTGTATGGGATGGCTAGCTCACCGGCCCATTCGAGGGTTTGCAGACGGCGTTGGGGTGTCTTGTCAGGAGCACCACGATGGCAGTCAAGGTCCTCACGCAGCGATTCAATCATCATCCCCTGACTGGGTGCCACGGTCCGCAAGCAGACCAGTTCCTCGCGGTTCATGGCACCGCTATTGGCATGGGGGAGCAGCCCAACCTCATTGAGAACGAGCTGTGCCATCGCTGCGAGATATTCGACGGTGGAGTCATAGCCGTGACTTTGCAGCCAGTTACGCGCTGACCGATAGCGAAGTTCGGGTCGTTCGCCCAGCGTAAACAGGGCTTCATGGCAGCCGTGCTCCGCGCCGGAACCAGCAATAGCGAGCACCTCTTCGGGGGTTAGGTACGGGGCGTTGAGGCGGGCGGGGGGTTGGGCGAATGTGCAGTATCCGCACTTGTCGCGGCACAACATGGTCAGGGGTATGAACACTTTCGGTGACCATGTCACCACCGAACCGAACGAGTCTTGACGAATCGCGCGCGCTTGTGCCATCAATTCCTGTAACGGCCTATCAAAGGAGTCGGTCACTGGTGGGCCTCCTTGAGGCTTTGGTTGAGGCTCATGGCAGTGCATTGCGTTACCTCAAGGCGACGGGGCGCAGTGGCTGCCGGGTTCAGTTGAGGCGTTAGGCAGTGCATTGCGTTGTCTCAAGGCGATGGGGCGTAGCGGCCGCCGGGTTGAGTTGAGCCCTAAGGCGGTGCATTGCGTTTTCTCGGGGATTGGGTCGGTGTGGTTGGTAGCGGAGCGGAGCGGTTTGTGGTGTGGCCGGTTCATTGAGGCTCATAGCGGTGGATTGCGTTGTCTCAAGGCGATGGGGCGTAGCGGCCGCCGGGTTGAGTTGAGCCATGATGCGGTGCATTGCGTTTTCTCGGGGATTGGGTTGGTGTGGTTGGGAGCGGAGCGGTTTTGCGTGTGGCCGGTTCATTGAGGCTTTGGTCGCAGAGGCCGTACCCGCTATCCACCCTCGGACCGGGCTGTGATCTGATGGCGGTCGCAGGGACGGCCCGGTCACACGTCGTACACCAAGGGTGTAGTTGGACCTCGGTACCGCAATCGGCGTGAAGCAACACAGTCGGTGCGTCTCCATGGTGACACCAGGTATCGCCCCAATGCATTAGCGCTACCAAGGCAGCCGAAAGATCACGACCCTTGTCGGTCAGTTGGTATTCGTGACGCAGCGGACGGTGCTGGTAGGGCACCCTGGTCACGATGTCGGCATCTACCAAGGCGTTGAGGCGGTCGCTGAGCAGGTTCTTGGCGATACCGAGATCGCTGTGGATACGAGAGAATCGTCGCACACCTCGAAACACGTCGCGCAGGATCAGCAGGATCCAACGATCACCGATCACTTCAAGAGTTCGCTGTATTGAGCATGCGTCAACGGCTGAGTTGACATCATGAGCTGAAGACACACCGGGACCTTAGGATAGTCGGTTTTGTTTTGCAACCGACTCGTGTGGTTGTGTGCGGCTGATGGGTGTGGTTGTGTGCAACCGACTCGTGTGGTTGTGTGCGGCTGATGGGTGTGGTCGTGCGCAGCTGATCGGTGTGGTTGTGTGCGGCTGATCGGTGTGGTCGTGCGCAGAGGATTGCATCTGGTCGCTGTCGTGGCGGTGCGCTCAACGTGACTACTGGTTCTTGTCTCCCTACCCTTTGTTGTTACAGCAGCATCGCCTAGTTGTCGTTTTGGTTGACCTCGTCGCCGTCAATATCTGAGTCGCCGCCAGTTACGACATCGGAGTTCAGTCCGCCAGCAGCGGCCAGCGCCCCCGCCAACATTGAGGCCCGTTCGTACACGAGCCTTAACCAGTGCTCGGCTGCGGTCTGGCGACCTGAGATCGGCACGGGACCAAGCGATGATACGAGCGCCATCACGTCGGCTGTATCGTCGATGCTGCCTACCGGCTCGGGTAGCCGTTCCGGGTCGCCCCAGAACTCGATCGGGTCGATCTTCGGATGCCGCCGGTTAGTAACCTTCTTGCCGCGTTGTTCGGCATCGTCATGTGAGGGTCGTTTGCGGCGGTTCATGGTTTGGTTGTTGTCTGTCACTCTCGTGGCTCTCGGTACCCGTGATTGGCCATTTGGTCATTCTGCCTCGGTCTCGGTTCAGGCAATCGGACGCGCAATGAGGTCCTCGGTTGCTCCGTTGCCAGCGACGGAAGGTTCCACGTCAAGCAAGGCCGAAGCGTCGATACCGAGCGCCTCCTGAAGCTGCACGGCATCAAGGTCGGCGATCGAGCTTGACCTCGGCAAGGTAATGTCGGCGATCCTGCGTTTGCCAGCTACGACCTCCTCCACCCGTTCATCGATCGTGCCCGGACAAACCAAACGGTGACAGATGACGGTCTTGGTCTGACCGATTCGCCATGCCCGGTCCCTGGCCTGGTCTTCCACGGCAGGGTTCCACCAGCGGTCGTACAGCACGACGTGGTTAGCCGCGGTGAGGTTGAGTCCGGTTCCCCCGGCCTTGAGCGAAAGAACCATAGCCTCCGCACCGGTCGTCGACTGGAACCTGTGAACCATTCGGTCGCGCGCCCCGCGGGCGAGCCCACCATGGTAACAGTCGACCGTGCGGCCGGTTTGCTCGCTCAGGTGGGCAGCGAGTTTCTCGCCCCAGGTGGCGAAATGGGTGAAGATCAGAACCTTTTCATCCGCGGCGAACACGGTGGAGATGATCTCGTTGAGTCTTGTCAGCTTTCCTGATCTGCCAGCCAGGCCGTGGTCGTCGGGTTGGTAGTTGACGGGATGGTTGCAGATCTGCTTGAGCGCTGTAATAGCCGCGAGGATTGCTCCCTTGCGTTGCGGAGTGCCAGGCTCGGTGGCGCTGGTCGTGGCGATCAAATTGTTGAGCACAGCCTGGTACAGCCCGATTTGCTCAGGTGTCATCGCACAGTGAGCGAGTTCGTCAATGCGGTCGGGCAGCTCCTCGGCGATGGCAGGCTCGCTCTTGGTTCGGCGATAAACGAGAACCCCGTTTAGCGCTTTGAGGGCTGCTTCGCCGTCGGAGGAACGTTTGCGCGACCCGTTACGCCCGGTGCCGGGTGATAGCTGAGCGACGAACTGCGCCCGGGGTCCCAACAGATCTGGGTTGGCCCAATCCATGATCGACCAGAGATCGCCCAAGCCGTTCTCAATCGGGGTTCCGGTGAGAGCGAGGCGGGTTCGGGCTTTCAGGCGTCGAAGCTGCTGTGATGTTTCCGCGGCGGGGTTCTTGATTGCTTGGGCCTCGTCAATCACAACCTTGCCCCATTCGAATCCTGAGAGTTGATCCATGTCGCGCAACGCGGTGCCGTAGGTGGTGATCACCAAGTCCGCCGCGGCGACTGCGGCGTCAAGTTTGAGGCCCTTGGCTCTGCGCGCACCATGGTGCACCATGAGTTCCACCTCCGGAACGAACCGCCGTGCCTCGTTTGCCCAGTTGCTCACAACCGCGGGTGGTGCGACGACGAGAGCCGGGCCGCCCGCGGTCGAGCCAGCAATGTCGGCGAGCGTGGTTGGTGTCTTGCCCAGACCCATGTCAAGCGCCAGGCATCCGCCGAGACCCGCTTCGTTGAGGAACCGGAGCCATGCCAGCGCGTCGGCCTGATAGGTGCGCAACTCGCCTTCGAACCCTTCTGGTTGCGTGGTTGGGTGCTCCGGCAACGAAGCGACGCTTCGAAGCAGATCAACCGCCCAGCCATTGCCGACAATGTTCACACCGCCGGGCAGCGGCGTGCCCTCTAGTCCAAGAGCGTGGCGTAACATGTCCGCACCGCTGAGCCGGGTCTTATCGGCACGTTCGGCAAGCGCGGCGGCTGCCTCTGCTAAGTCGACTTTGTCGACCTCCACCCATCTACCGCGGCTTTTGACCAGGGGGCGGGCCTCGGCTGCGAGCTTGGCGATCTCAGCGGCGGTGAGTTCCACGTCATCAAATACCGCCGACCATCGCACATCGGCAAGCTGACGTGCGCCCACCAGGGTCTGATCGGCTTCGGAACTAAGGCGCAGCGAGGCGACCGCCTTGCGACGTTTCAAGGCGGGAACTCGGATGTCGAAACCGCAACGTCGCAGTCTGTCGCCAGCGGTGGTCATCAGGTTCCAGGCTTCGTCCTGGCTGAGGATCACCTCCCCGCGGCGCCGTCCGCCGAGCCGCAGCAGTTCAGGAAACAAACGCTCTAACCGGGCGAGATGCGCCGCAGCGTGACGGGCACGAGGCTTGGAGGCAGTGACCATCGTCACTTCCACCGGTTCAAGATCGCCTTTGTCGTTGGGGGCGAGTACGGCAACCTGCCATGCACCGGAATCGTCGGGCGGGTCGAGTTGCACGACCAGTTTGGTCAACGAAACACCGGTCACCGACCGACCCCATTGATCCAGTCTGCGAACCAAGTCACCTCCAAGATTGGTCGGCGCCGTGAATATCGTGCCGTCAAGGTGGCACAGTGCGGCCTCGGCCAGATCGTGTTTTGTGACTACCGTCGGAGGCGGTGCAGGTGCTTGCAACTGACCAGCGGCTATAGACACGATTGCGTCGCAGATATCAGTAATGGCACCGGAAACGAACTTCTCCGGGAGCTGCTCGCGGCTGCCCACCATGGCAGCCTCGGGAACGCTTCGTACAAGCGCCTCGAACCTTTCGGCGTTGATGAGCGCAGGCGTCCATTGAATCCGGTAAGCCGCCCGGTTCGGTTCGCCCTTGTCTTTGCGGCGGCGCTTGATATGCACCAACTGCGGCACGAATCGGCCTTGCGCCACGGTCTCCACCGCCAACGCAGCCACATGACCCATCCAGGCGACGCTCACGCCAGCCCGGTCGTCGTCGACCGTGTCCGCCAACGCCACCAGCCAGCCCAAAGCGCTTGCGGGCGGCGTCGACAGAGTGGACACTCGCCCGCATCCAGGAACCTTCATTGAGGCTTGCTCGTTCCATTCGATGGCCGCGCCCCCGAGCGCCTTGACCTTCTCAAGTACTTCTTCATGGGTGATTCGACGGCTCTGCCCTTTGGCCCACACGATAATTCGACCGTCACGGCGCGAGATCTGAAGACCGGTCTGCGACGTTGCGGCGCCTTCCGGTTCGGGGGCGGCGACGGTGACAACATCGCTCTCGTTGGGTTCTCCGATCAGCGCGGTCAAGGCGGCGTCTATGCGGAAACACTCCTCGTCGAGATCGCTTAGAACCAGGGAGCGGGCTGGTCCGCTGACGTTGCGCCGCGCTCTTGCCAAAGCCTGTTCGGCTTCGTCAAGCAAACGGTAAAGGCTGGCGATCCAAGCCTCGGTGTGGGATTTGAGAAAGCGGGTCTCTTTCGGGGTCGCCACGCCGTCAAGGTGAGCCTGCGTGCAGCGATCGATCCCCGACGGCGTCATCAAAGACATCATCAGGTCCGCGTCGATCACGTCGACTAATGGTTCCATTTGTGCGGTCGAATGCAATGCTCTGATTCGGACTGTCGCCTCTGTGGATTGACTAGTATCGGGTTAGTTACATGCTCGGTGTTGCTGGCTTCTGGAGCCGGTAATCACCGAAGTGGATGAACGCCCAGATAGGACTCTGATTGCACAGCTCGGACTCCGAAGCGACAGCCCCGACAGTTCGTCTGCGCAACCGGCACGGGATCGTCACTGACCCGGACCTGTTCGCGTAGCATAGGCCAGTACCTGTGCGTTTACTACCTTGTTGTTGAGCGACGAAGCGCGTCGGCCTTTGTGGCCAACACCGAAAGCAGTCCCTCAAAGCTCTTGGCGAAGGCGGCCACACCTTCTTTTTCAAGCTGTTGGGTCACGTCGTGCATGTTGATGCCGAGTTCGCCCAGATCTTTGATCACCCGCTGCGCGTGGTCAATGTCAGCGTCTATGGTCCGGGCCAAGGTGCCGTGATCTTCGAAGGCTTCCAGGGTGGCGTCAGGAAGAGTGTTGATCGTGTGGGGGCCGATGAGTTGATCAACGTACATGGTGTCGGGATAGGCCGGGTTCTTGGTTGACGTTGATGCCCAAAGCGGTCGCTGGACACGGGCGCCTCTGGCGGCCAGGGCTTCCCAGCGCGGACCGCTGAAGGCATCAACGAACGTGGCGTAGGCGAGCCTTCCGTTGGCGATGCCGGCTTTGCCTCGCATGGCGAGCGCTCTTGGGATACCGACGGCGTTCAAGCGGCGGTCTACTTCTGCGTCGACTCGGCTGATGAAGAAGCTGGCCACTGATGACACCGTTGACAGGTCGCCCTTTGCGGCCTCGAGTCCTGCGAGGTAGGCCTCGATCACCTCGCGGTAACGGTTGAGAGAGAAGATCAAGGTCACGTTGATGGACAGCTTCTCAGAGATCAACGTCTCAATGGGCAACAGTCCTTCGGTGGTGGCCGGGATCTTGACAAAGAGATTGGGTGCGTCAAGCCGGTGGTGAAGTTCTCTAGCGGCACGTGTTGTGTCGTCACATCGATGGGCCAACCCTGGGTCAATCTCAACTGACACGTAGCCATCAACTCCATTGCTTTGATCATGGACCGGCCTGAGGATGCCGAGCGCAGCGCAAATGTCGGAGGTAACGAGTTGCCAGTAGGACTCCTCCACGTTGAGGCCTTCGCTGGTGGCCTCGCGGAACTCAGCGTCGTAGGCGGATGTTCCCTCAATGGCTTTCTGGAAGATCGTCGGGTTTGATGTGAGGCCCCTCACGCCGCGCTTTACCCAGGTTTGGAGTTCGCCGCCTGCGATCCAGTCCCTGCGTATGTTGTCTAGCCAGGGGCTTTGCCCGTGACGAGCGAACAACTCCTTTAGTGGATTCACTGGTCGTTCCGTTTTGATGTGAGGCCCCTCACGCCGCGCTTTACCCAGGTTTGGAGTTCGCCGCCTGCGATCCAGTCCTTGCGTATGTTGTCTAGCCAGGGGCTTTGCCCGTGACGAGCGAACAACTCCTTTAGTGGATTCACTGGTCGTTCCGTTCGGCGATGAGTGCACGGGCTTGTGCTGCTACAGAGGCTGGCGAAATGCCGAGTTCATGCAGGACCACCTCTCCGGGTGCCGACGCACCGAATCGCTCAATTGAGACCGCGGCGTCCACCCAGCGATGCCAGCCCTGTGAGACCCCCGCCTCAACCACAAGCGAAGGAACACGACGCGGAATCACGCTTTCACGGTACTTGCTGCTTGCCGCCGCGAAGAGTTCCAGACACGGCAGTGAGACGACCCTGGCACAGACATCGTCTTCGGCCAATCGGTCGGCGGCGTCGAGGCACACGGCTACCTCGCTGCCGGTTCCCACCAAGGTTATTGCAGCCCCGGGTTCTTCGCGAAGCACGTAACCGCCCAGCGACAGATCAACCCCAGCGGTGCCCTCCAGCACTGGGAGATTCTGGCGTGTGGTGATGAGCGCCGTAGGGCCCGGAGACCTGATCGAGACCTTCCACGCAGCGCTTGTTTCGTTGGCGTCAGCCGGGCGTATCACCCGCAGCCCCGGAATTGCCCGAAGCGAGGCAATCTGTTCGACCGGTTGATGGGTGGGGCCGTCCTCGCCGACACCGACCGAATCGTGGCTCCACACGAACAACGAACGTGCCCCGCACAGCGCAGCGAGACGCACGGCTGCACGCATATAGTCGGCGAACACCAAGAAGGTGCCCACCACCGGGATCGCTCCGCCGTGCATGGCCATACCGTTGGCGATGGCACCCATGGCATGTTCGCGTACCCCGAAATAGATCTGACGGCCGCCCGGATCAGCGGCGGAGAAGACCCCATGATGCTTGATGACGGTACCCGTGTTGCCGGTGAGGTCCGCGCCGCCTCCGGTTAGGCCAGGTACCAGCGGCACAAGAGACTGCAATGCAAGATTGGAGGCCTTACGGGTAGCCAACGAATCGCCGGGCTCGAAGTTGGGCAGGGCCTTGTCCCAGCCCTTTACGCCGGTCCCGGCGAGCTGCGCCTCAAGAGCGACCCGGTCGCCGTCGTAGGCGGCAATTCTCGCCTCCCACTCCTCGCGATCCGAACTTCCCCGCATGCCGACACGCCGATACTCCTCGCACAGATTCGCTGGAACATGAAACGGTTCGTCAGGAAGCCCCAGCGCTGCTTTGGTCTCCGCGATTTCCTCGTCGAAGATTGAGTAGCCGTGCGCCGCGGCTGTGTCCGCGGATCGGGTTGCTGAGCCAGCAATCACAGTTCGAAGGATCACCAGAGACGGCCGGTCAGCGTCGGCCATAGCGGTCCGGAGGCCTTTGGTGATCACATCAAGGTCATCGCCAGAGTCTCCGAGTTCAATGACTTGCCAGCCGTATGCCCGGAACCGGGCGGCTGTGTCGTCGGACATCGCCAGATCGGTATGGCCGTCAATGGTCACGTGATTGTCGTCGTAGCACAAGACGATCTTGCCCAGGTGAAGGTGACCCGCCAGTGACGCTGCTTCGTGGCTGATGCCTTCACAGATGTCGCCGTCGCCAGCAATGCCGAAGATGTGATGATCGAACAATTCACTGCCGTAGCGGGTCCGAAGTTGGGTCTCGGCTATGGCCATCCCGACCATGTTGGTGATGCCCTGGCCCAGAGGACCGGTAGTGACCTCGACCCCGGGCGTGCAACCGGCCTCGGGATGTCCAGGAGTGGCTGAACCCCACTGGCGGAAGTTGCGCAACTCGTCAAGTGTTAGGCCGAAACCTGCCAGATACAAAAAGGCGTATTGCAGGATCGAAGCATGTCCCGCGCTCAGGACGAATCGGTCTCGGTCGGGCCAGTTAGGTGCCGACGCGTCATAGGTCATTACCCGACTAAAAAGAGCGTGCGCCAGCGGAGCCAGCGCCATGGCTGTGCCTTGATGCCCCGACCGTGCCGCATGGGGTGCGTCCATGGCCAGGCCTCTCACCACCGCAACCGCACGTGAGTCGAAATCACGCATCGCGATCCCTCCAAAATTGCCTGTCGGGCGATCCTAGAGTCACAAGCGCTGTTGTCGGGAACATGACTGGCGTTGGCTCGACAGGGTCGGATCTCAGCTCTGCGATGGGCGCATCAGCGTGTATGGAACGGTCGTGACCGGGCCGCGATCAAGGCGACATCTTGCTTCGATGGTGCCGTAGTCCGTGAACTCAAGTTCGGCCCGCACGAGTCGGTAGGTGAACTTCGAAGGCTCAACATCGAATGGCTGGACATTGCGTGCGATCTGCTCATCATCTCGGTGAAACGTGACCTCTAGAACGCCGCGGCCGGTTCCCTGAGGCGGGCAGTGGACCATCACCACGAGATGTGGGGCCCAAGTGAGCGGCAACGGAGTCGGCGCGACGGCACTGAACTGGATACCAGTGAGGTCAATGCGTGTTGATGGACCGGCAACCTGGCGAAGATTGATCTCATCGATGAATAGCGCTGCGATGATCTGCATGAGCCGACACTAATGGTCGTTGCCCCGGTGCGGGCCCTTTGAGGGTGCCCGTTTAATCATGATGGTTGGTACGAATCCGCAGAGACCTCCCAACGGCTCACCGAGACACGGCATCTCAACGAGACATGGCATCTCCATGGCCGGGCGAGAAGCCCGAAGTGCCGGTACCCTTGAAAACTGATGGGTGGCGATACCAAGTCGGCGATCATCGCGGCGGCGAGTCACCTGTTTGCCGAACGCGGCTTTGACGGTGCGTCTCTGAACATGATCGCCGATAAGGTCGGCATTCGGCGCCAAAGCCTTCTGCATCACTTCGCCACCAAGGAATTGATGTACCGGGAGGTATTTGATCGGGCCTTGGCCGAATGGCACGAACGTGTCGAAGTGGCGATCGGTGAAGCACACGGTGACGGACTACAACAAGTGGACCACGTCCTCACCGCGGGATTCGACTTCTTCAGGGCCAACCCGGACTTCGTCCGTCTCGTACGACGCGAAGCGCTGGCCGAGGAGGGAACGCGTCACATTGCGCTCGGCGTGGCTCTGCAACCGATATTCACCCGCGCATCGGCGTATCTGAGTCAGGAGATGACCGCGGGGCGCCTACGCAGCCACGATCCCGAACAGCTACTGCTCACCGGTTACGGAGCCCTGCTCTCCTATTTCAGTGACGTGCCGTTCATTGGTGACCTGATTCGTCGAGACCCGCTTGGTGATGAGGCAATGAATGTACGCATTCGCCACATCAAGGATCTGTTCTTCGCAGCCCTGCAACCCATGCAGACCGACATTGATCCGCCGTCATTTGACCCAGCAGCCAGAATCGAAGAGCCGCCGTCGGTTAGTGTGGCGACACGTTCTGCTTCGGTGGGGGTCTGTTTGTGACCGATGATGGTTGGGTGGCTTTGTCTGTTGTGGGGAGACGCTTTGGTCTTGGTGGGGACCGCTCAACTATCCACCAAGCGGGCGCAACGCCACGACTCAGCCCACGCCGTGCTTCGGCGGGGGCCGCTCGGTGATGAGGTGAAGGCGTAGCATCTGGCGAATATGGAGAGGGTTTCGTGGGCTACGATCCGCTTCGTCATTCTGGCTGTGACTCTGCTTGCTGTGTCTGCAGCCGCGACGGTGGTTACTGATCGAGCCAACCGCGCCACAGATCCGCCGCCCGCAACCCTTACAGGGCCGATCCCGCCAGCGGCGGCTACGCCGATTCTTAGTGCACGGCGGGTACCGGAATGGCTCCGTAAACCGATCGCGGACCGGCTCTTCAATGAGGCGATAGAAGCAGTGATGCGTGAAACTCCCGAAGAGAGTTGCGTGATCGTGCATCGCAACTCAGAACCGATTGTTGAGCGCAACACCGCCAAGCCTTTGCGTCCCGGCGACTTACAGCGTCTTGTAACCATTTCCGCCTTGGCTCATCTCGGCAACAACGGTTTCCGCACCGAAGTTGCTATCCGATCCGATGCCGAGATAACCGAGGACGGTGTTCTGGTCGGGGATCTATGGCTGATCGGTGGTGGTGATCCCGTTCTGTCTACCCGGTCCTTCGCAACAAGACTTGCCGAGTCTGAGATGGTCGTTTCCGATTTCGACGGGCTCGCGGAGGACACCATCTCGGCTTTGCGCTCCCGAGGGGTGCGCTCGATTTCGGGAAGGGTGATCGGTGATGAGCAGAAGTACACGCCAGTCGAACGCAACTATGTCGGTGTCGAGGTGATCAGCATGGCGGGCCAACAGGGCGAGATCTGGACCGCGGATCAAGCTTCCGGTGCAGCAGTCGGGCCGCTTTCCGGCCTGCTCTTAGACAACGGCTCAACCGAATTCCAAACCCGCCCGATCGAAGACGACCTGCTTGACGACGAAGCTACCGGCGAAGACGCTGTTGGCGAGATGGTTGCCGACCAGCCCGCGTTGGCGGCCGCCCAGGCGTTTCACAACCGAATCGAGCTAGGCGGCATAGACGTTGAGAATCCGCCCGAGGCCGGGGTGGCACCGTCGTTCGCTGAGCGCCTGGCGCTGGCCTCCGTGGACTCCCCGCCGCTGTTGGACATCATGGCCCGAGCACTTGACGACACCACCACCGCGGAAATGTTGCTCAAGGAGATAGGGATCCGCCAAGGGCAGACCTCCGAACGTGGGCTCGCACTATGGGGGCTCATAACCGGAGGTTTCGAGGCCGCGGGTTTACCCTATGTTTTTGAGGGTCCCGTGGAGTATCACGATGGGTCGGGTCTCAGCGATTTCAACCGCAGCACATGTGAGATGCAGTTCGCAACCATTGAGAAAGGTGACCATGTTGTGAGCCGACTCCTCAAATCCCGTTCAGAGTCACCGGATCGGACGTGCGGGGTCGTCGCCGAAGGTGATCTGCGCGTGTTTCTAGCTGCGGGGGACACGACCACCGGAATAGTGGGTCGTTATGTTGCGACGAGTGGCGACGAGTTCGCTTTCACGCTCATGGTAGAGGACCCCACTCGAACCATCGTCATCGATGAAGCCGGGCCAGCACAGCCCTTTATTGAATGCAATCCGGCGACGATGGCGATGCTTGCTGCCATTACCGGCTCCCCCCATGGACCGACGATTGAGGACCTGTTGTCACCTGCCACAGCTTCGTGAGCATTGCTCGCAGCGCCGCCGAGATAGCGGTATTCCCGCTTGAGACGCCCGCGGTGCCAGGGGCGGTCGTGGCGTTGCACATCTTTGAGCAGCGATACCGCCGTCTGGCAACGGACCTATCAAAGCAGAGGGATCCGGAATTCGTGGTGGTGGGGATCGAGCGAGGTAGCGAGGTCGGAGGAGGCGACAGCCGATTCGACGTAGGGGTCGTAGCGACCGTCGCTGAAGCTCGCGAATTCTCCGACGGTCGCTGGTCTATGGTGGCGGTGGCAGGTCGCAGGGTCACGGTGCTGCGTTGGCTGCCCGAGAACCCATACCCACGTGCTCTGGTCGTCGACCGCCCGGACAATGCACCGACACTTAGCCCTGACCACCTTGAAGCGTTGCGAGCGGAGTTCTCGCTATTGGCGGAGCTAATCCATACCATTGAACCGCGAATCGATTTACGCTCACTTGAAGTCGCCGCTGGTGACCCCATCCGAGCGAGCTGGCAGATGATCTCAGCGGTGTCGCTGGGCTCGCTTGACTGGATCGAACTTCTGGGTATTGATGACCCTGATCACCGTGCGGTTCGTGCCGTTGCCATGATGCGGGAGCGAGGCGAAGTCCTCAAGGCACTGCACGGTTGACTGGATCGAACTTCTGGGTATTGATGACCCTGATCACCGTGCGGTTCGTGCCGTTGCCATGATGCGGGAGCGAGGCGAAGTCCTCAAGGCACTGCACGGTTGACTGGATCGAACTTCTGGGTATTGATGACCCTGATCACCGTGCGGTTCGTGCCGTTGCCATGATGCGGGAGCGAGGCGAAGTCCTCAAGGCACTGCACGGTTGACTGGATCGAACTTCTGGGTATTGATGACCCTGATCACCGTGCGGTTCGTGCCGTTGCCATGATGCGGGAGCGAGGCGAAGTCCTCAAGGCACTGCACGGTTGACTGGATCGAACTTCTGGGTATTGATGACCCTGATCACCGTGCGGTTCGTGCCGTTGCCATGATGCGGGAGCGAGGCGAAGTCCTCAAGGCACTGCACGGTTGACTGGATCGAACTTCTGGGTATTGATGACCCTGATCACCGTGCGGTTCGTGCCGTTGCCATGATGCGGGAGCGAGGCGAAGTCCTCAAGGCACTGCACGGTTGCGACGTGTAGGTAACATCGGCGCATGGATCTAATCGAACAAGTCAAGCAATACGCAAGACAGCAACTGCTTGATCCGCTACAAGATGCCGGGCGTTGGCTTGCATTTGGCGTGCTCGGAAGCATCCTGATCGTGATCGGTTCCGTCTCGCTCACCCTTGCGATACTGCGTGGGCTACAAACCGAAGCCGGATCGTGGGTTACTGGCAATTTGTCATGGATTCCGTACCTGCTCACTTTGGGGGTCGTGGTGATCGTTGCGATGCTGGTTGCACTTCGAATCAGCAGAAAGACCCTGTGATGCCTGACTCCTCTTCTCGCGACAGGGTTGAAGTTGCTGTCCCCGATAGCCCCGTTGATGCCAACCCGGCCAGTCCCACGGACGCCAACCCTGTCGTCCCGGCCAGTTCCAATGACGCCAATCCTGTCGTCCCGGACAGTTCCAATGACGCCAGTCCTGTCGTCCCGGACAGTCCCACAGATGCCAACCCAACCGATCCTGATGTGGGGACGGGCGTCGCCATGTCAGCCGCCGGTGCTGGAGACGACAAGGAAGTCGGCGAGCCAGTCGAAAAGGTGAAGCGATCCGCCGACCCACAGATCACCCGTGGCGATATTGAAGCCACGTTACGCAGAATGCGTGGAGAGTTCGACGCCACCTTGAAATCCAAGGCTCAGCAATGGATCCCACTGCTTGTCGGGGCTGGGGTGTTGATCGTCGTGGTTGCGTATCTGATGGGTCGTAGAGTTGGCACCACCAAGTCTACCGTGGTGGAGATCAGGCGAATCTGATGGGGCGTCTCAATCCCGGGAATTGGAAGCAGACTCTCCGCACAAACGCCGTTCGTCGGGGCCTTATTGGTGGCTCAGTGTTTTGGCAGGCCATGCTGGTTGCATTGTGGTTGGCCAAGTTTGTGGGCAAGGTCGCCAAACGCGGTGAAAAGCCTGTGCGGTTCTCCCAGGCTCTCCGAGTCGGCGAAGTGATGGAGATCCGTCATTTGCGCCCACATGGTGAAACCAGCCACGACTCTGCGTGACAGCAGCCCCGCGGCCCGACTACATCTCATGTGTTCGCGATGGTCGGACAATCACCACACCGTAGGTACGGCGGGTCGGTGACAGGCTCGGTACGCAACGTCGGACAGGAGTTCAAGGGGAGTTTGACCGCAGCGGGCAGGCCCTGTATGTCGGCTTTGCGCAATGTCGGACAGGAGTCAAAGGGGAGTTTGACCGCAGCGGGCAGGCCCTGTATGTCGGCTTTGCGCAATGTCGGACAGGAGTCAAAGGGGAGTTTGACCGCAGCGGGCAGGCCCTGTATGTCGGCTTTGCGCAATGTCGGACAGGAGTTCAAGGGGAGTTCGACTGCAGCGGGCAGGCCCTGTATGTCGGCTTTGCGCAATGTCGGACAGGAGTTCAAGGGGAGTTCGACCCGATGAACCGCTGCGGACCCATGCAGGCTGGTGAGCCAGTGTTGCTGATAGATCGCAAACGGCGCCGCTTCCTTATCGATCTGGAAGCGGGCGGGCAATTCCACACCCACGCCGGTGTGCTATCCCACGACGACCTTGTCGGGCGATGCGAAGGCGAAACGTTTCGTAGCTCGCTGGGGATGGCATTTGTCGCCGTGCGCCCCACACTCGCGGATTTCGTGTTGAAGATGCGTAGAGGTGCTCAGGTAATTTACCCCAAGGATCTTGGCCCTATCTTGATGTTGGCCGATATCGCCCCCGGACATCGTGTTCTTGAGGCCGGAGTAGGCTCAGGCGCGCTCTCCATGGCGATGCTGCGCGCTGGTGCCGATGTTGTCGGCTACGAACTGCGCAAAGACTTTGAGCAGCGCGCAAAGCTCAACATTGAACGATTTTGTGGTGCCGAGGCATTTTCCCGTTACCGCACCGAGATCCGAGACGTCTACCTGGGAATCGAACTCGACCATCTTGATCGAGTGGTGCTTGACCTTCCGGAGCCTTGGCGGGTTGTCACGCATGCCCAAAGAGCTCTTCGTAGCGGCGGGATCATCTTGGCCTACACACCGAGCATCATGCAGGTAGAACGTTTTCGTGAGGCTCTGGACAGCTCTTGCTTCGGCATCTCCGAGACGGTGGAGGTGCTACAGCGCGGTTGGCATGTTGAGGGCAACGCGGTTCGTCCCAACCATCGCATGGTTGCCCACACAGGGTTCTTGACCAGCGCCCGCCTGCTTGTCGAATGAATCACCACAAGGCCTGGTCTAAGTGCCACCCCTCTCAGTCGGCGATTGTGATCCTTCGTGTGGTCTTGGTGCTGGTGACCACGATCATGGCGATGGGTTGTGCCAATGGCGGTTTCGACGACGACACAACCGTACGTCCGCCGTTGGCGAACCCGCCAGAAGCCCAAGAAGTGCCGATCACCGACGGTCTTGACGATGATCTGCGTTCCCGGATCATTGAGTCAACCGTGCATGTTCGAGGAATTGCCTGCGGGCGAACCGTCCAGGGTTCGGGCTTCGCAATCGACGACGATCTCATCGTTACCACCGCACACACCGTCCTCGGACTTAACGAAGCCACTATCAGCCGGACGCAGGGCCCTTCGGTGAAGGCACGCCCGGTGTTGTTTGACGCGGTTCGGGATCTGGCGATCCTTAAGGTGACAGAGGCTACGTTTGAGCCGCTTGTGCTGGGTTCGGCGGAGGATCACACGGTCGGTGCAGTAATGGGCTGGAACGACCACGAGACACCCGATCCGACCCCGTTTCGGATTGATCGACCGATAAATGTCCGCATTGAAGCGGTGGCTTCAATTGATCGGATTGACCGAGCTTCCTGGCTGCTGGCCGCAGAGGTCCACAACGGCGATTCCGGCGCTGCCCTTGTTAACCAAGAAGGTGCCGTCGTGGGGATCGTCTATGCATCCACCCGCAGAGATGAAGCGGTCGCGTATGCCACCCGCGTTGAGGAACTCAGTGCTGCTCTCGCCGAAGGCCTCAACTCCGAGGTGATCATCCCGGACTGCTGAATCCCGGGTTAGTGATACTGCCTTTGGATCCTCAGTCCTAAATCTCAATGAAGATGCACTCGCCAGGGCACTCCTCGGCGGACTCGATGGTGGCCTCTTCTTGACCGTCGGGGATGATGGCAAGACCATCGGGACCACCAGGGTCCGAAAAGATCTTGTCGCCCTCTCTCACGTAGGCCAAACCGTCGTCAAGCAAGGTGAAGACGTCGGGGGCGATCTCCTCACACAGACCGTCGCCGGTGCACAGATCTTGGTCAATCCAAACCTTCATAATCCTTGACCTTACAGTTTGTCGAGCCCAGCAGCCGGGCTCTCGAATCCACTCGCAGTGTATCGGGTGGTTGGTATGAAAATGTCATCATGTTGGGCGGGCTTGTCGGCGTTGACGCATTCGGAGCAGGTTTCAGGTCTATCGTTGCGTGCGGACGAACTTAGATCCGAAACCTGGGAGGTGTTGCGTGGACGAACCGAGCATGGCTGATGATATGCGTCGGCTTCGTTTTACGGTCGCCGAACTCGAAGACGAGGTCATGGAACTACAGCGACGTCTGCATGATCTCCCTGAGAACCTCAGCGAACTTGAGCAGCAACTCATCGTTACCAAGGACAACCTCCGCCGGGCAGTCGCCCAAAACGAGAAACTCGACCACACACTGCGTGAAACTCGCGAACACATCGCCAGCTTGCGCACCGATGTTGAGAAATTGACTGCACCTCCGAGCGGCTACGGAACCGTTCTCGGTACCAACGACGACGGCACAGTGGACGTCCACGTCGGGGGGCGAAAGATGCGTGTTTGTGTACAATCGGATCTAGCCGGGACCCTTGAGGCAGGCTCCGAGGTAGCCCTCAACGAGTTCTTTAATGTGGTCTTGGTCCGAAATCCAGATCGAACCGGTGACATTGCCACTATCAAGGAGTTGCTTGATGGCGGCGACCGGGCCGTGATCATGGGTCGCAGCGACGAGGAGCGGGTAGTGGAACTCGGTGACGCCGCCCGATCCGGTCTGCTGAGGAGTGGCGACACGGTCCTGATCGACCCTCGGGCGGGTGTCGTGCTTGAGCGTCTTCCCCGATCCCAGGTGCCTGACCTCGTGTTGGAGGAGGTGCCGGAGGTCAGCTACAGCGACGTCGGAGGGCTCGACAGCCAGATTGAGCAGATCGTTGATGCCGTGGAGCTTCCTTTCGTTCATCAGTCGCTGTTCGCGCAGTACCGGCTTCCCGCACCCAAGGGCATCTTGTTGTACGGACCACCTGGCTGTGGCAAGACCCTCATTGCCAAAGCGGTAGCGAACAGTCTCGCCACGAAAGTAACCCAGGTTTCCGGTGACCGTGAAGCCCGCAGCTACTTCCTCAACATAAAGGGCCCGGAGCTGCTCAACAAGTATGTGGGTGAGACGGAGCGCCAAATTCGACTGGTCTTCCAGAGAGCCCGCGAAAAAAGTGAGGAAGGATGGCCGGTAATCGTCTTCTTCGACGAGATGGAATCGTTGTTTCGTACCCGCGGCAGCGGCATCAGCTCAGACATTGAGAGCACGATCGTTCCACAGTTGCTAGCCGAGATCGACGGTGTGGAAGCCCTGCGCAACGTCATTGTGATCGGCGCGTCAAACCGGGAGGATCTAATCGACCCGGCGATTCTACGACCCGGCCGACTTGACGTGAAGATCAAGATTGAGCGCCCCGATGACGACGCCGCGCTGGCCATCTTTGCTCGTTATTTGAATAGCACACTGCCGATTGATGCGGAGATGGTGGAGAACATCGGCGGAGGCGATCCCGACAAGGCCGTGCAAGTCATGATCGAAGAGGCCGTACGCGAGATGTACAAAGCCCACGACGACAACAAATTCCTTGAGGTCACCTACCAAAACGGTGACAAGGAAGTCATGTATTTCAAGGAGTTCTCCTCGGGGGCAATGATCGAAAACATCGTGCGCCGAGCCAAGAAATCCGCGATCAAACGCGAGATCGCCGGTGGAACCCGTGGTATCCGCACAGAGGATCTCTCCGAGTCGGTTCGCCAGGAATTTCGCGAACACGAGGATTTGCCCAACACAACCAATCCGGACGACTGGGCCAGGATCTCGGGCAAAAAGGGCGAACGAATCGTTTACGTGCGTACTCTCGTCGGCAACAATATTGAGTCCGGTGTTGGCGGCAAGAGCATCGATTCGGTCGCTACAGGGCAATACCTCTGATTGCCCTGACTCAATCGGACACTTGCCCAATCAGACACTTGTCCGGACGCTTTCGATAACAACCCCGTGACATCACCGAGGTGGCCCGACAGATGAGTCCGCAAAGCAAGAGTCTGCACTGTGAGGCAGCAGCCAACGTCCAAATGGCTGCTGAAGCCGTTGGCATGGATCCCAAGGTGCGGCAGATCCTGTCGGGTCCAATGAACGAGATCATCGTCAACTTCCCGGTGCTGCGCGACTGTGGGGAGTACGAGATCATGCAGGGCTACCGAATCCAGCACAACAACATCTTGGGTCCCTACAAGGGCGGCATGCGCTTCCATTCCTCAGTCGACCTTGACGAGGTATGTGCCCTGGCCACATGGATGACCTTCAAATGCGCGCTGGTTCGGTTGCCCTTCGGCGGTGCCAAGGGCGGCGTGGCGATGAACCCGCGTTCGTTCTCGCACAATGAGCTCGAACGGGTCGTGCGTCGCTTCACCCACGCCCTCGGTGAGAACATCGGCCCCGAACACGACATTCCGGCCCCAGACATGGGCACCAACGCCCAGACAATGGGCTGGATGATGGACGCCTACCTCAACAGCCGACGCGCGGGTGAGCGTCACAATGCACGAAGGGTTGTGACCGGCAAGCCGGTGGAACTAGGCGGCAGTCTCGGACGTGACTCAGCCACCGGCAGGGGAGCTGCCTACGTGCTTCGCCACCTCTACGGTGAGTTCGATCGCACCCTCAGTGACCGAAGTGTTGCCATTCAGGGCTTCGGAAATGTCGGCTCACATGCCGCCCATACCTTGTCCGGACTCGGGATGCGGGTGGTAGCGATCGCTGACGCATCCGGTGCCGTGCACAATGAGGCCGGGTTCAACGTTGCTGAATTGAAACAATGGTCAAATCGCTCCGGCAGTGTGGCGGGATATAGCGAAGGTGACTCTCTGACAGCGCCGGAGTTCTTCGCGCTGGATGTGGACGTCTTGGTGCCAGCCGCGCTTGAGGCGCAGATAACAGCCGACAACGTTGAGACAATCAAGGCGCCGGTGATTTTGGAGGCGGCCAACGGGCCGATCACAGCCGCCGCAGACGCAGTGTTAAACCACGGCGGGGTGCATGTCGTGCCTGACATCTTGGTCAACGCCGGGGGAGTGATCGTCTCTTACTATGAGTGGGTGCAAAACAAGACAAGCGATAACTGGTCCGCCGAGGATGTGGACGCACGTCTGCGCAACACCATCTGGGATGCCTGCGATCGAGTTGCGCAGCAGCGGGAGCTGCGCAACTGCAGCCGCCGCGAAGCCGCCTACATTGACGCTTCGGAGTTGCTGTCGACTGTGTATTCGCTGCGGGGCATCTTCCCCTGATATCAACTAATCATGCCCGTTCGGGTTTCTGGGTGCGCGGCCGTTCAATAATAGTTGGCTAGTGGATTGTTCGAATTGAGTTCCGCCGGTATCAATTCAGCGACCGATGGGCTATTGTGCCGGTCTGTCGGTTATCTCAGAGCCGGCTCACTTCCCTCCTGCAGAAAGAGAAACACATGCCCCAAAGACACCTGCTGCGCCTGCTCGCCGCAGTACTAAGCCTCTCACTGATCGCAGCTGCCTGCGGCGACGACAGTGATGCCGATCCCGGCGAGCCAGTAGAAACGGTGGCAACTGAAGACACGACCACGACCGAGGACAAGGTCGAGCTCCGACAAGTGAGTGGATTGTTGTCAACTATCAAGACCCGAGGTGAGCTCAACTGTGGCGTGAGCGGGGCAGCGGTTGCGTTCTCAGAGACCCAGCCGGACGGCAGCCAGGTCGGTTTCGATGCAGATATGTGTCGTGCCGTGGCGACAGCGATTCTCGGTGATGCCGATGCGGTTAACTTCGTTCCGCTTACCGCCGCCGAGCGATTCACTGCTGTTCAGACCGGTGAGATCGACGTGTTGATGCGTAACACCACTTGGACCCAAAGCCGAGACACCGACATAGGTATGGACTTCGGTCCCACCACCTACTACGACGGACAACAGTTGATGGCTCGCACCGAAGACGGCTTTTCCAACACCTCGGGCGTGCAAGACATTGAAGGCGCGGTGGTTTGCACCAACGCCGGTACCACCACAGAAAAGAACATCGCCGACGCTGCCGCCGCGGCGGGGGTCGACATCACTCTCACCACCTTCGAGGATTTCGACATCGTCACCGGAAACTTTGTGGACCGCGCCTGCGACATCATCACAACCGACGGTTCCGGTCTGGTCGGTCGCAAAGCCAAGCAGGAACCCAACGCCGGTGACTGGGTCATCTTCCCTCCGACGCCGATCTCCAAGGAGCCTCTGGGCCCGACGTATGGCCAAAACGATTCCGAGTTCGCCGATGTCGTCAACTGGACGGTGTACGCGATGATCATCGCGGATGAGAAGGGCATCAACCAAGACAATGTGAACGAGATGGCGCAGAATCCACCCGATGCAGAAGCAGCGCGCCTGCTCGGCGGTGAAGGACAACTCCAAAACCTTATGGGTCTGGAGAGTGATGCGTTCATGCAGGTCATCGCCCAGGTCGGTAATTACAACGACGTTTACACGCGCCATCTGGTCCCCGTAGGCCTCACCCGTGAAGGCTCCGCCAACGCCAAGTGGACCGAGGGCGGCCTCATATATGCGCCACCGGCTCGCTGACGCAAAGAACCAGAATGTTCGGATGATCTCCGGACATTGATCAATAATCGACCTGAGGGCTCTGGGTATATGCTCAGGGCCCTCAGGTTGAGATTCGACGGATCGAGTCGGAGGATCACGTGGTGACCGACACGGCCGACAACACGCTCGCATCACAGACCTCGCAGCGACCACCGTTCTACCGGGACGCAACGGTGGTGAAATGGCTCGTACAAGTCACCGCGCTCGTCTTCGTGGTCGCCGTGTTGGTGTTCTCCGTTTCGCGAGCAGGTGACAATCTCGCAACCCGTAACATCCCGACCGGATATGACTTCCTTGGTGTGGATCCGGGTTTCAACCTCTCCGAAGGCATTGACACCAGTCCCAACACCTCGGGTCGTGCCCTGTGGGTTGGGATGGTCAACACGATCCGGCTTTCGTTGGCTGGCATCGTTGCAGCCACGCTGCTGGGTGTGCTGATCGGCGTGAGCCGACTATCGAGCAACTGGATCGTTGCGCGACTAGCGAGCACTTATGTTGAAGCCATCCGTAATGTTCCGTTGCTGGTACAGATCGTCTTGATATTCACCGTTATCGCCTCGCTCGGGCAGGTGACGGAGAATCAGGGTCCGATCAACGGTTGGATCCATTTGTCCAACAAGGGATTATCGATTCCAAGGATCTTTCCCAGTGACGGGTTCTACCAGTGGATGGTGTTCATAATCCTCGGTGTGGTGGTGGGCCTCGTTGTCATGAAGCAACGCAAGGCACACCAAGACGCAGTCGGCACGCCCACATATCCGGTGTCCAGCATGCTCGCTGTCGTTGCGCTGTTTGGAGTGGTGGGCTGGTTCCTGCACCCGGTGTTTGGATTCCTCGGCGAGATATTTCACGCAGTGGCGGATTTCGTCGACTCGATTCCACCCGGCGTGGTGCAGATCGCGGTGTGCGTTCTGGCTGTTGTTGCTGTCGTCTTGTGGATCAGTCGGTTCCTCAATAGTCGCAGAACTCCCGCAGGTTTAGCCAAACTCACCGACGACGACTGGTTCCGGATGATTTTCGCGGCAGTTGGCGGTTTCGCCGTTTGTGCGGTGGTGATCGTGGTTTGGCCGGGCTTGGCAAGCTGGATCGTCAACTCCGGTCGTGATCTTTTTGAGGTTCTGGGTGATAAGTTTGGCAACGGCCGCAGTGGTAAGCCGATTGACGCCATGAGACCCGACATTGTTATGCCGGGCAGGTTCCCGAACTACGGGCCCGCCGGTCTGAACTTCAGTCAGGGACTTGCCGCCGTCTACTTCGGTGTGGTGCTCTACACGGCGGCGTTCGTGGCCGAAATCGTCCGTGGTGGCATTCTCGCCGTGCCCAAAGGTCAAAGCGAGGCAGCCCAGGCAACCGGACTGAGACGCGTGACGATGCTGCGGTTGATCATCTTGCCCCAAGCCTTTCGCGTAGTACTGCCACCGCTGGGCAATCAATATCTGAACCTCACCAAGAACACGTCGTTGGCGATCGCGGTCGGATACTCTGACCTTGTCCAGGTCGGCCAGACCGTGTTCAACCAGACCGGCAAGACGCTGGGCGTCTTTTCAATCTGGATGGGATTCTACCTGGCTTGCTCGTTAGCAATCTCCGTTGTCGTCAACTTCTTCAACGTTCGTCTCAGGATCGTGGAGCGCTGAGATGACCGAGATCCCGTTCCGCAATACCACAGGACTTGGCGTCACTATTGACTACGCCGAGTCATCCTCGCAGGAACGTTCCCTGCCTCCCGAGCCCCCGAGCTTGGCACCACGCGAATGGCTCCAACGTAACCTCTTCTCCAACTTCGCCAGTGGCTTCATGACGGTCTTGTCCGTCTGGGCTGGCCTGTGGGCCGCTCGGGGATTGCTGCAGTTCACCTTCAGCGAGCAACGAGACTGGGACTCGGTCCGGTTCAACATGCGACTGCTGTTCACCCAGGCTTACCCCTCTGAGCAATACGTCCGCGTGTGGGTCTCGGTAGGTGTTGTGTTGGCGATCGCAGGTCTGAGCCTCGGCTTGGCGAGGCGACAAGCAAAGGTTTCGGCTAAGCGCCTTGCGTCAGCTCTGATGGGCATCGGAGCCGTATTGGCCCTGTGTATCATCCTGCGAGAACCCAGCGTGATTGTGGATACGGACGGAATCCCGATTCGTCAAGAGGTTCCATCTGATTCAGATGGCGGGTCCGGTCTCTTGGATTTGGTCTTGATTGTCGTAGGTTTGATCGCGGTCGCAATCCGGGTGATCGCCTCACGGGCACGAAATTGGGTCGGGTTGTCGCACGCATCGACGCAACCAATTGACCGCGCGGCGGCCGTCCTAGGAAGCATCGCCGGTGCGGGGATCATTGGCTCGTTCCTGCTGGCACCGTGGGCGTTTCGCTCTGATAGCGAAAGCCTTGTACGGGAATCTTTCGGTGCCGCCATGAAAGATCGTGCGGGTTGGTGGCTTGCGGCGACTGTACTGTTTGCACTGGGTGCTCTTATCTGGTTCGGCTTGGGTGATGCTAAGCGTCGCAAAACGTTCGTATCGGCAATCCATATCTTTTTCGTAGGGGTAGGTCTGGTTGTCCTGAGCGCTTGGGTCTTTCCTTGGGGCTCGTACACATTCGACGGAGACGGTTTCACTGCTGCACCCGGTGACACCGTCTCGTTGACCACTAAGGGCCCATGGACTGTGATGCTTGTAGTCATGGTTATGGCGTTCGTGGTTGGGCGCCGTGTCTGTGACCGGCCAATGGCTGCTCGTGTAAAGCCGGTCTTGGGCTTGCTGTGGATTCTCAGCCCTTTTCTCTTGTTCTGGGTGATACTGCGAGACCCGGCGGTGGACTGGGATCATGTGTTCAGCACGGACCTGCCGATGGCGCTTGCCTTCGCAGTCGGAGGCGCTGGCGTTCTCTATCTGCTGACCCGAGTTGATATCGGAGAACTCGGAAGGGTGATCGCGGTCACGTTGTTGTTGTGGGCGGCCTTCAACTGGTTGGCGGCTTTTGCAGGTTGGTACCCAATGTTGCAGAAAGCCAGATTTAGTTTCCTGCTGTTGGCTCTGTTCGCTCTGGCTGCCTCCAACTTCGCGAGCGAGGAGCGCCGTCAGCGAATGAAGCTCATCTGGGGCTGGCTGCTAACCATGGCGATACTTCACTACCTGGTGACGTTGGTGAACTCGCCGAGTACCGTCGAAACACCGACCGAAGGCTTCCTCGGCGGTTTTGCCGTGACGATTTTCGTGGCTGTGTTCACGATCATCTGCTCATTCCCGCTTGGCGTAGTGTTAGCGCTCGGCCGTACCTCAAAACTGCCGATCTTTCGGGTGCTGTGCACAGTCTTCATCGAATGCGTGCGTGGCATACCCCTGATCACCATCTTGTTTTTTATGGCCAACATTTTGCCCCTCTTTTTGCCGGAGGGGATGGATATTGGCAGCCTCGCGGCTGTAACGGTAGGATTCATCTTGTTCAGCGCGGCTTACCTCGCCGAAAACTTGCGGGGGGGTCTGCAGGCCGTTCGTCAGGGACAGTATGAGGCAGCCGACGCGCTGGGTTTGACTCCCGGGCAACGCACCTCATTCATTGTCTTGCCTCAAGGGCTCAGGGTGTCGATCCCGCCGCTCGTCGGTCAAGCCATCGCAACTCTCAAGGAGACCTCGTTGCTGTCTATCATCGGGGTGTTCGACATCCTTTACATCGCCAATCGTGCGATACCGGCCCAGACGGAGTTTCTCGGATCGAAGCGTGAAGCGCTGCTGTTTATCTCGATCATCTACTGGGTCTTCGCTTACAGCATGTCGAAGTACAGCCAGTCGCTTGAGAAGCGACTCGGTGTAGGAGAACGCTGATGAAGCGCTGTTCGCACATCAAACGCCCAGCGGAGAACCGCTCGTTGCGAATCCGTACCGACAGGACCGGCATTCGCACATCGTTGCTATCGATCCAGGAGGCACCCGCATGAATATGGGTGAGGCAAGCACCATCGTGTCCGATGAACCCGCCGGGCGTGACGACATGATCGTTTGCCATGGCGTTGACAAATGGTTTGGCGATTTCAAGGCACTCGACAATCTGACCGCCACCATCGCCGAACGTGAGGTAGTCGTAGTGCTCGGACCGTCCGGCTCGGGTAAATCCACTTGGATCCGTTGCATCAACAGGCTCGAAGCTCACCAAGGAGGGCGAATTATCGTCGACGGCGTTGAACTGACCAACGACCTGCGCAATATCGACAAGATCCGTTCCGAGGTCGGGATGGTTTTTCAGCAGTTCAACCTGTTTCCGCATCTCAAAGTCATTGACAACGTAACCCTCGCACCGATCTGGGTTCGAAAGAAGCCGCGCGACGTTGCGGAAGCCCTTGCGCATGGATTGTTGGAGCGGGTCGGCATCCCTGAGCAGGCCGCCAAGTACCCCGGGCAACTCTCGGGTGGTCAGCAACAGCGTGTGGCCATTGCCCGAGCGCTGGCAATGGAACCCAGAGTGATGCTCTTCGATGAGCCCACCTCGGCACTGGACCCCGAGATGATCAAAGAGGTCCTTGACGTGATGAAGGAACTCGCCTTGTCGGGTATGACCATGATGGTGGTCACTCACGAAATGGGTTTCGCGCGTGAGGTCGCCGATCGGGTCATCTTCATGGAGGAAGGACAAATCGTGGAGGTCGGCACCCCCGAGCACTTCTTCACCAACCCCACAGAGGATCGTACAAAACTCTTTCTTTCTCAGATCCTGTAGACCGCCGCGAACCGACACGCAGACGACACAGGGAACAGGAAAGATCCCACAGCGGTAGTGTGCTCCTAATGGCGATAGTCAAGGCAATGGGCATAGAGACCGAATACGGGATCGTCCATCTCGGTTGCGAAGAACCAAACCCAACCACTGCGTCATCGATATTGATCAATGCCTATCTCGCGGCTGCCGGTTATCGAACCGACAGCCGATCCGATGTGATTGCCTGGGACTTCACCGATGAGAGCCCGGGATCCGATGTGCGTGGATTCAGCGCCTCCGGCGCGCTCGCCCCGGAGGTTGAGACGCACCTGGTCAACGCTGTATTGACCAACGGCGCACGGTATTACGTTGATCACGCTCATCCGGAACTCTCCACGCCGGAATGCCTCAACGCCTTGAGCGTGGTGTTGTATGACCGCGCCGCCGACCTGATCGCCCGCCAATCCATGACCGCGGCCGCCGAGATGCTGGCTCCGGGAGAGGAGATCGTTCTCTACAAGAACAACTCTGACGGCAAAGGCAACAGCTACGGCACCCACGAGAACTACCTTGTTGATCGTATGGTGCCGTTCGGGCGGATCGTGACCCACTGCACCGCGCACCTGCTCACCCGCCAGATCTATACGGGTGCTGGCAAGGTAGGTTCTGAGCTTCCCGGTCGGCGCACCGACGAAGTTCCCTTTCAGCTCACACAGCGAGCGGACTTCATTGAGGAGCAGGTAGGCATAGAGACGACCCTCAAGCGTCCGATTATCAATACCCGTGATGAGCCACATGCCGATGCACGTAAGTACCGACGCCTGCACGTTATCACTGGTGACGCTAACCCTTCGCAGGTCGCCACGTTCCTCAAACTCGGTACTACCGCATTGGTGCTCGCCTTGATTGAAGACGACGCGATCGTCCGTCGGTTTGAGTTCGCTGATCCGGTTGCATCAATGCGTCGCGTGTCTCATGACATGAGCCTTGGGTTTCCTCTCCTGTTGGCCGACGGAACGACCATTACGGCTCTGGAAGTGCAATGGGATCTACTTGATCTGGCTCGTAAGTACGTACGAGACCGTGGCACAGAAAACGTAGGTGGAGCGGTAGCCCACACGGTGTTACAACGCTGGGAAGCTGTACTCAGCGCGCTGGAAACCGATCCGATGTCTTTGGCTCATCAACTTGATTGGGTAGCCAAGTACCGCCTGTTGGAAGGTTACCGTGAACGCCACGGCCTGGATTGGAGCGATTCCCGGTTGCGCGCGATCGACATTCAGTACAGCGACATGCGACCGGACAAGGGGCTGGCTTGGCGTGTAGGCCTGGAATGTATGGTTGACGATGCCTTGGCACGCAGCGCCATGACGGAACCGCCGCACGACACCAGGGCATTCTTTCGTGGTAAGTGCGTGGAGCATTACCCTCAAACGGTTGTGGCCGCCAATTGGGATTCGATCGTGTTCGATGTCGGAACCGACAACCTTCGCAGGGTTCCGATGACCGAGCCGATGCGCGGGACCGCGGCACACGTGGGTACCTTGTTCGAAGAAGTGGACTCGGCGTTGGAGATGCTCCGTTGCCTAGAAAGCTGACAGCGATTTCGGGAGTTCAACATGGCTGAACGAGAACAGATCCGCAAACCCTCAGGGGCTGAACGAGCGCCTGAGTTTGTTCGAGACCCGTCTGGACCCGAACGTGCAAAAAAAGTCAAGGCAGAACTTGACGATCTTCTCGACGAGATTGATGAGGTGTTGGAATCCAACGCCGAAGACTTCGTCAAGAGCTACGTCCAAAAGGGAGGACAGTGAACGCGAAAGGGTTGGCAGTCAACCGGTTGGGCATCGCCCGCGTGAAGGTTGACGGGGCTGAACTGTTCAGAAATCCGAAACTTATCGAGAAGGTGTTCAAGGGGTGAACCTGCCACTGTTTCTGGCCTCAGAGGACCCGGGTCCCGATTTCGCCGAACTGCTGCGCCGGAGCGGTCTTGACCGCTCCGTTCGTATTGAAGGCACCCTGGACCCAGCTGACTATCGACACGGCACAACCTGTGTGGCGATTCGGTTCAGCGACGGGGTTCTCTTGGCGGGCGATCGACGTGCCACGTCGGGTAACTTGATCAGCCACCGCTCAATAGAAAAGGTCTTCTCAGCGGACCGCTACAGTGGCGTCGCCATAGCCGGTGCCGCAGGACCTGCTGTTGAGATGGTTCGACTGTTCCAATTGCAGCTTGAACACTACGAAAAAGTTGAGGGAACGAGCCTGACATTGGAAGGAAAGGCCAATCAGCTCAGCCAAATGGTCCGCGGCAATCTTCCTGCGGCGATGCGTGGAATGGTGGTCGTTCCGATCTTCGCTGGGTTTGATTTGCGTCGTGGTGAGGGTCGCCTGTTTGAGTTTGATATAACCGGCGGGCGTTACGAGGAAACCGACCATGCAAGCACGGGATCGGGCAGCCTTCATGCTGGCACTGTGTTGAAACTCGGCTACCGCCGGGCCATGACCGCTAGCAACGCCACCGAATTGGCGCTTGAGGCGCTATATGAGGCCGCCGACGAGGACTCCGCCACGGGTGGTCCGGACCCGGTGCGAGGCATCTATCCGATCATCGCCACCATCACCTCCGACGGCTACACCCGCTTGGACGACAGCGACCTTGCGGCCCGCACCGAATTGCTCATCGACCGTCGCCGCGAGGGGCGTGCCGACAACGAAAGGGGTGCTCAACCGTGAACATGCCGTTTTATGTCGCCCCCGAACAGATCATGAAGGATCGCGCGGATTACGCCCGCAAGGGGATTGCCCGGGGCAGAAGCCTGATCGCCTTTCGATTCGTGGATGGTATTGCGATCTGTGCGGAGAACACTTCATCCACCCTGCGTAAGATAAGCGAGATCTACGATCGCATTGCGTTTGCCGGAGTCGGAAAATACAACGAATTTGATCAACTGCGTATCGCCGGTGTTCGCCACGCCGACATGAAGGGGTACGCTTTCAGTCGCAGCGACGTTGATGCCCGCAGCCTGGCCAACCAGTACGCCCAGAGCTTGGGCCACATCTTCACCCATGAGATGAAGCCAATGGAAGTGGAGATCCTCGTGGCTGAGATCGCATCCGAAGATTCCACTGGCCACGATCAGCTCTTTCACATTCTCTACGATGGCACTGTCATGGATGAGGATATGTCGGTTGTGCTTGGAGGCGAGACCGAGGTGATCAGAGAGCGGTTCGGAATGATCGAGTACCCGCCGACTCTCGCCGAAGGCCTACGCCAGGCCGTAACCGCGCTAGCCGGTCCCGAGCGTTCACTACCCGCGGAGGCTCTTGAGGTCGCCGTGCTGCAAAGAGGCGTTGGGCGACGAACCTTCCGACGCCTGAGCGACACTGAGGTCACCGAGCTGATCGCCTGAGGCTGCGACTAGCTGCCCACACGGTGATTGCCGTTAGGTTGTCCGACGTGCAGCGACGCGTCTTCGGGATTGAGAACGAATACGGGGTGACGTGTACCGTTCGGGGTCAGCGCCGTCTGAGCCCAGACGAGGTCGCCCGTTACCTCTTCCGCAGAGTTGTGTCGTGGGGACGGAGTTCGAATGTATTCCTGGGCAACGGAGCCCGGCTGTATCTTGATGTGGGATCACATCCCGAATACGCAACCCCCGAATGCGATTCGTTGTATGACCTCGTCGTTCATGACAAGGCAGGGGAGCGGATCCTTGAGCAGTTGCTCACCGGCGCAGAGGCACGTCTCGGCGACGAAGGCATCCATGGCGACATCTACCTCTTCAAGAACAACACCGACTCCGTGGGTAACAGCTACGGATGCCACGAAAACTATTGCATCAGCCGCGATGACAATTTCGGCTCATATACCGAGGTGATGATCCCATTTCTAGTGAGTCGCCAGATCTTCGCAGGAGCGGGCAAAGTGCTTCAGACCGCACGAGGCACCACATACTGCATCAGCCAACGGGCGGAGCACATCTGGGAAGGCGTGTCGTCGGCGACTACACGAAGTCGACCGATCATTAACACACGCGACGAACCACACGCCGACGCAGAATTGTACCGTCGACTTCATGTGATCGTGGGCGACTCCAACATGAGCGAGTACACGAACTACCTGAAGGTTGGTGCTTGCGCGTTGATGCTGCGTATGCTTGAGGAACCCCGTGTGGTGTTGCGTGATATGACCCTGGAGAACCCCATCCGGGCAATCCGTGAGATAAGTCACGATATGACGTGTCGACGGCGAGTGCGTCTCGCCAATGGTCGCGAGGCGAGCGCCCTTGACATCCAAAGCGAGTACCTCAACCGGGCGCTGCGATTCGCTGACCATCACGACCTGTCCGCGGAGGAGAAGCAGGCACTGCGGATGTGGGAGCACTGCCTGACCGCGATAGCAGATGACCCGATGCAACTCGACAGCGAGATCGACTGGGTGATCAAACATAAGCTCATCGAGAGCTACCGGCATCGTCATGGTCTGAGTCTTGGTGATCCAAAGGTTGCTTTGTTGGACCTGCAGTATCACGATGTGAGCCGCGACCGGGGGCTCTTTTACCGCATGCAAAGACGAGGGCTTGTCGAACGTGTCGCCACCGATACCGACATCTCACATGCCGTGGAAAACCCTCCGGAAACGACAAGGGCAAAGCTGCGAGGTGAGTTTATCAAGCGTGCCAAGCAACGCAGGCGGGATTACACGGTTGATTGGGTCCATCTCAAGGTCAGTGATCAGGCCCAGCGAACCGTTCTCTGCAAGGATCCGTTCAGATCTCGCGACGACCGGGTTGAGAAGCTAATTGAGTCGTTGTGACGTCAACCACCATTATGCGAGCCCAGCAGACATGAAGCCCGAGATGGGCAGACATGAAGCCTGAGATGGTTAAGCTTGAGCGGCTGTTGAATCTCACGGCGGCCCTTCTTAGTACGCAACTGCCGTTGACCGCCGAACAGTTGCGCAAACGCATAGCGGGGTATCCCAAGGGCACAAGCGCCTTTCGGCGCATGTTTGAGCGTGACAAGGCGGAGTTGGAAACTATGGGAATTCCCATTGACAAGCTTGCAGTACCTGGTACCGAACCTCCCGAACCTGGCTACCGCATCAACCCCGTAAGTTACGAAGGAGGTCTTCGATTTGACCACGACGAGCTAGAGGCTTTGCACATCGCCAACACCATTGTTCGCCTTGTCGGTGGCGACGACACCAGTAACGCCAAACATGGTGTGGCCGGTGATGATTCGGTTGCGGAGACACTGCGGGTTCGTTTCCACGACGAGGTCCCTGTATTGATAAGCGCAGCTGCGGATCGTAAGGCGGTTGCATTCAGCTACTCCGATCTCAATCGTGAGGTAGAACCGTGGCGTATCAGTTTCTCTCGGGGTCACTGGTATCTCACCGGTTGGGACCGGATGCGTCGTGCTCGGCGGATGTACCGAGTTGACCGAATCAAGGGCCATATCAAGTTAACCGACGATGCAACCACTCCCATCGGAGATGTGCAGGATCCAGGTGATCTCAAACCCTGGGAATTTGGTGACGCTGACCCGGTGACCGCTCGTGTCGCCATAGATGCAGATCGGGCTGTGTGGGCACGCGAGCTGCTCGGCGAGGGCCTTGAGCAGCGCGCCGATGGTCGAGTGATTGCCACGTTGGATGTGAGAGACAGAGCAGCGTTTCGCTCATTCGTGCTCATCTTTTTGGAACACGCCGAAGTCCTCGAACCCGACGAACTACGTCAAGAGATGATCCAATGGTTGGAGACGATGCGATGAAGGCAGGCGATCGTATGATCCGACTCCTGTCAATCATCCCGTGGGTCGCGCGACACGCTGATGGTGCACCAATTGAGGAAGTGGTCACTCGTTTTGCGTATCCCCGCGATCAGTTGCTGCATGACCTCACAGAGGTTGTTTTCTTCGTCGGTGTTTATCCGTTCACGCCTGATGTGCTAATTGAGGTGGAGATCAGCGATGATCGGGTGCAGATTCGCTACGCCGACTGGTTTTCTCGGCCGCTGCGCCTCACCAAGGTTGAAGCGGCTCAGCTGCTGACCGTTTGTAAGTCTGTTCTTGAACTCACCGGCGAGTCCGGTGTCGGTCCCGCCGATTCGCCCGGTCCTGCAGGTGAGGTTCCACCCGTTGACGACATCTACGACGAATCCGGATCGCTGGTGAGAGCTCTCATAAAGTTGGCAACTTCGATTGGAGAAAGAGCCGACCGTGTGCTTGACATTCACATAGGTTCCGCGCCGGATAAAGTCGTTGAACTTCTCCGCTGTGCCATTGCCGAGCGACGACGGGTGGAAATGGACTACCACAGCTTCGGGCGCGACGAGTTCACCGTTCGCGGTGTTGACCCGCATCACCTCTTCAACGACACAGGGCGCTGGTATCTCAGCGGATGGTGCCACCGTGCCGAAGGTGTGCGGCTGTTTCGTGTGGACCGGATTCGTAGCGCCACCCTGGCTGATGCGACGTTCGCGGAGTCGCAAACAGATGTCACGGGACTCTCGGGGCGGGCAGCGTTCAGTGCCCCAGAGGATCATCCGTTGGTTCGCCTGCGTCTGGATCGCTCGCAGCGTTGGGTGTTGGAGTACCCCGTTGATGAGATCACAGAGACCGACGAGGGTCTCTATGTCACGGTCGCGGTCGGTGGCGTCGCCTGGCTTGAGCGCCTGTTGTTGCGTCTGGGACCTGCCGCGGAGATCATGCAACTCGACGCTGAAGTGCCTGCCGATATACGGTCTGCTGCGGCTATGCGTGTGCTGGCCCGCTATGGGAAATGACCCGAGCCGAAGAGCGATGAATTCCAGTATTGATGATTCCAGGGACTCACGCGGCGATGTTGGCCCTGCCATCCCCTCCAAGGCTCCCGATGTAGACGATGGATTCGAGAGAGGTCTTGGCGGGATTGATCCGGGCCTTGAACCTGTGTCTGAGCCCGAAACTACAGCTGTGGGTGTGGGTGTTGGGGCTTCCGATGTAGACGACGATGGGTTCGAGAGCGGGATTGATCCGGGCCTTGAACCTGTGTCTGAGCCCGAAACCGCAGCTGTGGGTGTGGGTGTTGGGGCTTCCGGTGAGTCCGATGGGTTCGAGAGAGGTCTTGGCGGCGTTGATCCGGGCCTTGAACCTGTGTCTGAGCCGGAAACCGCAGCTGTGGGTGTGGGTGTTGGGGCTTCCGATGTAGACGACGATGGGTTCGAGAGAGGTCTTGGCGGGATTGATCCGGGCCTTGAACCTGTGTCTGAGCCGGAAACCGCAGCTGTGGGTGTGGGTGTTGGGGCTTCCGGTGAGTCCGATGGGTTCGAGAGAGGTCTTGGCGGCGTTGATCCGGGCCTTGAACCTGTGTCTGAGCCGGAAACCGCAGCTGTGGGTGTGGGTGTTGGGGCTTCCGATGTAGACGACGATGGGTTCGAGAGCGGGATTGATCCGGGCCTTGAACCTGTGTCTGAGCCGGAAACCGCAGCTGTGGGTGTGGGTGTTGGGGCTTCCGGTGAGTCCGATGGGTTCGAGAGAGGTCTTGGCGGCGTTGATCCAAGCCCTAAGTCCGTATCTCAGCCGGAAACCACAGCCGTGGGTGTTGACGCGGCCCCCACATCGGACAGTTCCGACCGTCCTTCGTTGCTTCGCAGGTTGATCGAATGGATAGTTGTGCTCGTCGGTGCCGTCGTGTTGGCGCTGTTGGTGAGAACATTCCTGCTTCAGGCCTTCTACATCCCCTCAGAGTCGATGATCGCAACGTTGAATGTCAACGACAGGGTTCTGGTCAACAAGCTGAGTTACAGTTTTGGCGACATTGAACGTGGTGACATAGTGGTGTTTGACTGCCCGCCAGCAGCTGACTGCACTGTCGGAGAATTCATCAAGCGGGTGATTGCGCTTCCTGGTGAGACAATCAGTTTCGTTGGCGGTAACGTCCAAATTGATGGGGTCTCGCTTATCGAGCCCTACGTAGGCGGCGCTTCGACCGTTCCGATTCTCGTGCCGATCCTCACCAAAGGATGCGAACAATCACCGGCGATTGACCGCTGCACGTTGACCGACGGTTGGATCTGGGTAATGGGCGACAACCGCTTCGACAGTATCGACAGCAGATGGTTCGGGCCAGTCCCCACCGAGACAGTCACCGGTCGAGCATTCTTGCGGGTTTGGCCGCTGAGTGATCTAGGTTTTCTTTGAGCAGGTGCCGGTGATCTGTTGGTATTTTCATCGACGTGCTTGACACCCACAGGTGCATCATTAGAGCCTGTCGACGTCAGGATCCGGTTCTGTGACGAACATTTCAGCCACCGCAGCCATTCGATCGCTGTAATCGCTGTAGACAGCATCAATTCCGAGGTCGATCAGGTTGGCGATTTGGCGTTCATGCTGGGCGTTCCAACCGAAGCAAAGGATCCCGAAACGGTGATACAGGGTGGCCAGCCCACCAGTCCAGGCGTCTTGGCGCAGGTTGACAGCGTCAATGCGGGCCGTGGCCAGTTCTGCGGCGTGACGTTCCGGCCCTAGTCGCAACCGATCGCGGGTGGTTGAGTGAACCAGCTTCACGTCGGGAACCCGGTCACGCCATTCGCTCAACCGTCCTTGATCGGGATGACAGATCCAGAGGCGACCCAGCGACTCGCGAGTACGGGCGACCTGAACTAGAGGCTCGAACGCGGAGTCGTCCTTAACATCAACGCTTAGCGGATAGTTGGTTCCGACGGCGTCGTACAGTTCACCGAGAGTCGGAATTTGTACCCGAAGCCTCGCCCGGTCAAGGTCGGAGATGCGCCGCCGTAAACCCAGACGACCGTGTCGACCGTCGTGATCCAGCACCACTTCACCGTCACGAGTAAGCCAGACATCGGTCTCTAGTCCCGTGGCCCCCAACCGAATGGCAAGCTTGAAGGCCTCAATCGTGTTCTCAGGGGCGTGGGCGCTGGCTCCGCGATGCGCGAACAACACGGGGGGTGACCACAGCGCCGGTAATCGGGTACGCACGAGCGAATCGTGCCACGTTGCCTTCGCGAGGATGGCATTGAGACCCGGTTCACATCACCACGGATTATGGTCGGGTTGTGACAGCAGCATTGCTCCTACCCGCGGCAGCGGTCGTCGTTTCGGTGATGGTTCTTGGGGTATTGTCGCTGCGTGTCACCAAGGAACTCACTGAGTTGCGTCGATCGCTGCGCCATGTCGGTGCTATTGCGGTCGCCGGGGACGAATTGAGCCGGGCCGTGGATCGTCTCGCTGATCAGATCACCTCACTGCGTAACGATGCACTGTTTCGGGTTTTGCGGTCCCGTGGCGCTTCGGGCGATCCGCGAGAACCTATCGATGGGTAACATCGGCAGCGGAGAACTCCTTGTCATCTTCGTGTTAGCCCTCATCGTTTTGGGTCCTGCTCGTTTGCCAGAAGCAGTGCGTTGGTTCGCAAGGATCGTTGCAGAGGTACGCCGTATCTCGACCAGTTTTCAGCGAGAGCTGCAAGACGCGATCGCCATCCCCAGCGAACAAAGGGCAGTGTTGGAGAATTCCGCTGATGTTGATGTTCCCCGGACGATGAATAATGCGGCGGCTCCGGGGGCTTCCGCGACCTCGGAGAACCCTGAGACGAGCAACTCAACGCCCGAGGCGGGTCAACCTGGACATCGCGAAACGCTCGAAGACCGCGACCCACCGAAGAACTGATCCGTGTCCGGCGACAACGACGGCGACCGGATGACCCTGCTCGAGCATCTAGCCGAGCTTCGTCGCCGGATCATCATCTCGTTGATTGCGATCGGGGTGGGCGCCGTGGTCTGCTGGATCTTTTCGGATCAGATCATCGAGTTCCTTTTGGATCCTTACTGCCGGATTATTGAGAACCGCGACGAACAGAGCCGATGCAGTCTGTATGTAACCAACCCGTTGGAACCGTTCAACGTGAAGCTAACCGTCGCCGGTTACGGCGGAATCGCTTTGGCCGTTCCTGTAATCATGTGGCAGGTCTGGCGCTTCATAGCCCCCGGCCTGTATTCCCGCGAAAAGAAGTACACCCTGCCCTTTGTGGTCGGAGGGGTGATCCTCTTTTTTGCTGGAGCAACTCTTGCGTATTGGAGCATTCCCAAGGCGCTGGGTTTTCTGCTCGGGTTGGGCGGGGAAAACTTCGTTGAGATCTTTAGGCCGAGCGAATACCTCGGTTTCGTAATCAAGATGATCGTGGCGTTCGGTGTCGGGTTCGAGTTCCCGATCCTGTTGATCTTTTTGCAGTTGCTTGAGGTGCTCGAGAACAAGACACTGCGACGGGGCCGGCGTTACGCTCTGGTAGGCATTGTGGTGCTGGTTGCTGTTATCACCCCGTCGGGTGATCCGTACACGCTCATTGTGTTGAGTGTGCCTATGTATCTTTTTTTCGAGGGTGCGATCCTGTTTGGGCGTATCCGCGAGCGGCGCAAGCGAAAAGCCGCGGCGAGGCAGTGAAGCATGGGCGTCGAACGCAATATCAACTGGGGTGATGCTGCACCTTTGCCTACCGATTTGAACTGGTTCAACAACGATGCATCGGCGATGGCGTATCTTGAGCCGTTTTGTAGTGCAGGTGACCCGATCCCGCCGGTCGGGCTACGCGGTGGCGATCTGTTTCGTATGCTTGGTGGCCGCAGCTGGTGCCGCGACACCCGTCCAGGCCAGGTCGGTGCCCGCTTCGTCGTGGATCTCGGTGCAGTGCACGTCGACGGCCAACAGCACTGGTTTCTTGCGCATTGCGTGATACGCCGTTCGTGGTTATGTGGTCGAGTGATATTCGTGGGAAACGCTGCCTTCATCGGCTCCTGGAATGCTGCACCGCGGGCGCATCCCGGCGACGGCCGGTTGGATATCGTTGATGCCAATCCATCGCTTGGCGATCGACTGCGGATGAGGCGCCGCCTGCACGCCGGTACCCACGTCCCGCACCCTGAAATTTCAGTGCAACGGCTAGCTGCATCACAGCTTGAACTCGCTAGACCCGCATCTGTGTACCTTGACGCGGTCAAGATTGGATCTGCCCGTAACATCAGTTTCAAACTCGAACCCGACGCCGCCGTGGTCTGGATCTCAGAGGTGTAGATTGAGAGTTCCCACGCCCGAGATCGAGAGTTCCCACGCCCGTTTTCGTAGACCCCAACGATGCCCTGAGAGAGTTGACAGCGGCATGCATTGGCGGCCGATTCGCAGCCCGAACGATTCGCAAGGCCCCGGTGACGACCGGTCTGATTCTTGGTTGGTTCCTTCAGTTAGCATTATTGTGTGGACACCGGCACAAATGAAATCGAAGCTGAAATCGAAGCCAACCAGCTTGAGGCTAAGCGTGCAGAAGCCAAACAGTTTGTACGAGACGAGATCAAGCGCCTAACGCCTCTATTGATCAAGGCTTCACATTCGATCCACGACAATCCCGAACTCAACTTTGAAGAGCACCACGCCCATGAGGTGCTGACCGGCCTTCTTGAGGATGAAGGCCTCACCGTCGACCGTGGTGCTTACGATCTCGCCACTGCCTTTGACGCAAGGATCGGCACAGGAGATGGCCCTGTGATCTCCGTGTGTTGTGAGTACGACGCGCTTCCCGAGATCGGCCACGCCTGCGGCCACAATGTCATCGGTGCTGCCGGTGTTGGTGCCGGTTTGGCTGCGGCTGCTGTGGCTGAATCACTGGGCGGGCGTTTGGCGATTCTGGGAACACCCGCTGAGGAGGGCGGGGGTGGCAAGGAATTCATGATCCGACGTGGCGCGTTCGACGATGTTGATGCCGCCATGATGGTTCATCCCGCGGATCGTGATATGTGCACAATGCGTGCTGTTGCCGTGCACATTGCCGATGTTCGGTATCACGGACGGGCGGCGCATGCGGCTGCCGCCCCAGAGAAAGGACTCAACGCGCTTGATGCAGCGGTGCTTGGTTACAACGCCGTCGCGGCACTGCGTCAACACATCGGAACAGAGGAACGCATACACGGGGTCTTTACCGATGGGGGTGCGAAACCCAACGTCGTTCCATCCCGTGCCGCGGCGTCGTGGTATGTGCGCTCCCCGAAACTTGTTGACCTGGAGGTGCTCAAGGAGCGCTTTACCGCTTGCCTGTCTGGAGGTGCGGTCGCCGCGGGCTGCGATATGTCGCTGGACTGGGTCGATCCTGCGTATACCGACATGCTCGACAACTTGACGCTGCTGGATATGTATGTCCGCAACGCGGTCCACGTCGGGCGTGATCCTCGTCACGTCGACAAACAATCGACCGTGGTCGGGTCCACCGATATGGGCAACGTCAGTTACAAGGTGCCGTCGATTCACCCCATGATCAAGTGCGCACCCGAGGGGACCGCCATACACACAGCGGATTTCGCCCGGCACACCCGCAGTGAAATGGCCGACCGTGCCGTGGTTGATGCCGCGCTGACCATGGCATTAACGATCGTCGACTGCTGGACCGACCCGAGGGCAATGACGAAGATTCGCGAAGAGTTCAGGTCGCGAACCTAGACTTGACGCGACCATGTCGGTTTACGTAGCCGAGGAATTCACAGCTGAAGAGGCCGACATCCTACGGCGTTACTTCACCAACCTTGATCAACCCGTGTTCGCGCTTGTCAACCTTCCCGAGGTGGTCAAAGGGGCTCTCTTCGCCCGCTATTCGCGTACCACGCTGAGCCTGCGACGGTTGTTCGTCAAGGAGTTCGTCGGAGAGCTTGATATTGAAGGCGACCGGTCTATTGATGCGACCGTAGGCCTTCGTCGGGCCGAGGAACTCTATGACCGGGTGTTTTTCGAATACGGCGACGACAGCGTTGCCCAACTCGGGGGTGTTCATCTGGCCTGTGAGCAGGCCTCAAACATACTCACAAAGGTCCTCGAGTGGGGTCGGCTAATGGCCTACCTTGAGCAATCAACCCGCTACATCGCCTATGACCGCCAGCTGGATGGTCGCTATCGCTACCGCCGCGATCCAGACTTACTCACTTCCGTCTACGGCACGCGTTACATCGCCGACCTGGACCGCATGTTTGATGCCTACTCCAGTCTTGTTCCCCCAATGATGGACTTTTTTCGCGAGGTTGAACCGAAGTCGCCTGACGACAGTGATTTCACCTACCAGATGGCACTAAAGGCACGGGTTTTCGATTCCATCCGGGGTGTTTTGCCAGCGGCCTCACTGTCGAATGTGGGCATCTACGGCACCGGTCAGGCCTATGAGGCTCTACTGATACGCATGCGGGCACATCCCTTGCCTGAGGCTCGGGCCTATGCCGAGATGATGCTCACCGAGTTGCGCAAGGTCGTTCCGTCGTTTCTCAAGCGGGTCGATCTCGCCGATCGTGGAGCGCGTGTATCGCGCTATCTGGCCGACATTCGCCACGGGATGGAGGCGGTTGCTGAGCGGGTGTTGGGTAATGAGACCATTCAGCCGGTTGGCGACGACATGGTGGAGTTGACCGATTTCGATCCCGACGGTGAGATAAAGGTCGTTGCTGCCATGTTGTACCCGTACACGACGTTGCCCGAGTCGCTGCTTGAAGCACGGGTTCGGCAGATGACCGCTGCGGAACGTATTGAGATCATCCGCGAATACATTGGTGATCGAGCAAACCGGCGTCACCGTCCCGGCCGGGCATTTGAGCGCACCTACTACCGATTCGACGTGTTGGGTGACTACGGTGCATTTCGCGATCTGCAAAGGCATCGACTTCTAACCATTGAGTGGCAGCCGCTGTCACCTCAACACGGATATGTCCGACCCCCAGCGATCAATGCGGCGGGTCTCACCGAAGCTTTCGATACGGTGATGGCGCGCTCGGCGAAGTTGCACGACGCCCTGATCGAAGACTTTCCGCATCAGGCCTGCTATGCCGTGTCCTTGGCCTACCGGGTGCGTTACGTCATGCAGTTCAACGCACGCCAGGCGATGCACATGCTTGAACTGCGCACCACCCCTCAGGGTCATGAGGCTTACCGTCGTGTGTGTCAAAGCATGCACATGCAGATAGCGGAGAAGGCAGGCCATCGAGCTTTAGCTGCTGCGATGAGCCATGTGGATCACACTGTCGAGCCGGTCTTCGGTCGCCTTGATGCGGAACGCAGGGCGGAGCGAAGACGGGTCGTTTCCAGCTGAGGCGATCCTGAGGGTATTGGACCGTACTTGATGCCGTTGAATAGTCCCGATGTGGTTGCGACTGACGGTGCCTTGTCTAAGATCCGCTCCATGTTCCCGTGGACCGGATCGAGGCGTCGTTAGCGATGCCCGACGACGACCTATCCGACAACGCCGTTGCTGGCGACCTTGTTGCGAATATCGCAGCTGTAGGTGACATCACCGATGATGACGATCCGCTTGATGAATCCTTGGATGATGCCGAAGAAGATGGCACTGACTTCGGCGACAACGATGACGACGATGACGACGATGATGACGACGATGAAGACTCAGAGTCCTCAATCATCGACGAGGATGAAGACCCCGACGATATTGAGGCGGACCTTGACAAGATCCTAAAGGACCGCATAGCTGCCGGAGATGACGAAAGCGACGAGGACGAGGATGAAGCGTCCGTCAAGGCAGTGGTCACCGGAGAAATCGAATCCGTTCGGGCAAGGCAGGTGAACGAATTCCCTTGCCCGTCGTGCTTCTTGCTGGTTGCAACAGATGCTGTGGTGGATGGCGAATGTCCCCATTGCGGCGAGTACATCGGCGACTCTTCGTGAGCAATGACCGAACGATCGATCAGCTATTGGATGTGTTGGTCTATGCACCAGTGGGCTTGGCCTACGAAGCCAAGGAACTCATCCCTAAATTGGCTGAACGCGGTAGAGGACAGGTGGCATTGCTGCGATTCGCCCAGCGGGTTGCGGCTCAACAGGGAACAGCGGAAACCGCAGAGCGTGTCCGTGCCACCCTGCTCGACACAATTGACACCGTAGGCACCTGGTTCGCATCCGGTTCTGATGGTCGTGTCTCAGACGACGGGGTTGCGGATTCCCAGCAAGGTGTTGCGGACGCCGAAGCTACTGATGGGACCGACCTGGGTGTTGCTGAGACAGTTCAGACTCAGGCATCACACGATGCGGTTGCGGATTCCCAGCAAGGTGTTGCGGACGCCGAAGCTACTGATGGGACCGACCTGGGTGTTGCTGAGACAGCGGAGACTCAAGCATCACACGATGCGGTTGCGGATTCCGAGCAAGGTGTTGCGGACGCCGAAGCTACTGATGGGACCGACCTGGGTGTTGCTGAGACAGTTCAGACTCAGGCATCAGAGGAGGCCGCACCTTTTGGTGCTGGCAGGGATGAACCTGGCGAACCTTTTGCCAGCTATGACTCAATGACTGCCCGCGAAATTATTACCTTATTGGCACAACTGGGACCTACCGCGCTGGATGCGGTGCTGCGGTACGAAAAAAATAACCGGGCTCGCAGCACGGTACTGAACCGCGTGGCGCAGCTGCGCAATTCATGAAGGTTGCTGCCCGACCGGCGGAGTCGCACGATTTGCCGGTTGTCGCTGCGTTGGCATTGGTGGCCATTGAGGAACTTACGCCCAACCGGGGTGGTTCCGTATGGTCTCAGGTCGAGGCTCGTCAACGTCCCGTCGCCCACAAGTTCGCAGAAGAGATCAAGAACACTTCGACGATCGTACTTTTGGGTACCATGGATGAAGTTGTCGTCGGCTACGCCGTTGCTGCTCCCTTTGAGGGCCATGACGGACGGACGATAGCGAGAATCACCGATCTGTATGTGATGAAAGAGGCCCGAGGCGTGGGTGTAGGTGAGTGCCTGATGGAGGCCTTGGTGCACTGGGCTGTGGCGTTGGGCGCCACCGGAATCGACGCACTTGCCTTGCCGGGTGACCGGCAAACCAAGAATTTCTTCGAGGCTTTCGGACTGGTGGCGCGGGCACTGATTGTGCACCGAAGCCTGTGAACTGGCCACAGTCGCGATGTCAGCCGAGCGTCGCTGTGAGTGCTGTCGTGATACATGAGAATCGATTGTTGATGGTGAGGCGGGGGAGGGACCCGAGCGCTGGCTCATGGTCAATACCTGGTGGTAAACTTGAGCTAGGCGAGTCGCTTCATGACGGGGTGATTCGAGAGGTTCGCGAAGAAACCGGTGCCGCGGTGCAGGTTCGTGAGCTTGTTGGTGTGGACGAATCCATTTCCGACTACGGTCATCATGTGATCGTCTGTTTCCGTGCCGATCCTGTTGGTCAAATAGATTGCATCACCGCGGGCGATGATGCCGATGCGGTGTTGTGGATGCCGATCCCAGAGGTGCTGAACCTGGAATTGGTAGGGGATCTTGGGGTGTTCTTGGTTGACAACTGTGTGATACCTGCTCGACAAACTGTGCGCAGTGCATGGTCGATGGGTGTCTGATCAATAGCTGTGTGGTCCGTAAGCAGCAGATTCAACTTCGTTGATGTGCCCGAGCGCTGCACCTGTGATCACCAACACATTCCCACTCGATCGATCTGAGATTGAGGGCCCGAGACACTCGGTTCTGGATCGTGATCTTGAGTTCTTCGACCTCACCCAGGTGAAGGCGCTCAACGCATCGCGCAGACGATCTCAATCTGATGGCGACGATGGCGGATCAGGCTGAGCCCTGTGGGGTGAGCGCACTTTTTGGCGTGTCAGCAGCCTGGCCGACGGTCGCTTCGAGCCCGGTTCGTGGGTGTGAGCACTTTTTGGCGTGTCAGCATCCTCGCCAGAGGGGATCGCGTTTTTCGATGAACGCTCTGGGTCCTTCGAGATAATCCTTTGTGTCCGCCAGGCGCTGAAGTGCCCGACTTGCCTCCATCATGGCATGGTGGTCTGTTTGGTCCGCAGCATCAAGCATGAGTTGGCGGCTCGCCTGAACCGCAAGGGGAGCGTTGGCAGTTACTCGTCTTGCCAGATCCAAAGCGGCCTCGACAACCTCTCCAGGCTCACACACGGCGTTGAACAGACCGAGTTCGTAGGCCCGGTCGGCCATGATGGTGTCGCCGGTAAGCGCCAGTTCCATGGCTATCGCGGAGGGCATCATTCTCGGGAGGCGTACCAGACCACCTGCGGCTGCCAGCAAGGAACGCTTCACCTCAGGTATGCCGAACTTTGAGGACTTGCTCGCCACACGCAGATCACAGGCAAGGGCGATCTCGGCTCCGCCAGCCACGGCGTACCCGTCGATGGCCGCTATCAAGGGCTTGGTTCGTTCCCGCAGAACAATCCCAGCGAAGCCACCTCGTTTGGTGCCGAGTGAACCGCCCCGACCGGCAGCAATCTCTTTGAGGTCCGCTCCCGCAGAGAACACGGGTCCCTGATGGCCGAGAACCCCAACCCAGATCTGGTCGTCAGCTTCGATCCGGTCGATAGCACCTTCGATTGCGTTCGCCATGTCGGCATTAATGGCATTTCGGGCTTCGACTCTGTTGAGTCGTACGATTGCGACTCGCTCACGTACCTCAAAGTCGATCATGGCTTGCCAGCGGGTGTTGCCGTGCTGCTCTTTGGCTTCTTGGCGGTTGTTTGGCCCGAACCGGTTGCTTGGCGCGAACGTGGAGAAAAGTCCCGGCGAGGGCGCGTCGCGACTTCGGGCGGAGATTCGATGTCGAAGGTCTTGGCCAAGGCCGCGATACGTGGAGCAAGTCTATCAACCATGGCCAATAGCTCAGGGCTGGGTTTTGATGGAGCCCCCTCGGGAACAACCTGGTTGCGCACGGGAGAATAGGCAACAGCCTCAATGATTGTGGACCAGCGTGTTGAACCTGTGTCGGCAGTGAGCCCGGCCGAGGCAAGCTGGCTAAGACGGGTTGCCAGATCGACCGGTAGCGGCGCACCCGCCTTCGGAGGATGGGAACTCAATCGCAAGGCCCGGATCGTTCGGCCTTCGGTGATGGTCACCGATAGTTCATTGAGCCAATTTCGGTGTTCACGATCAACGCGAGCCGCGAGCGCATTCTTGAGTTGATCGGCAAGCGCGATGGCTTCTTCGCCACGGGCTCCGGCTTCGGCGGAAGAGACCACACTGCGAATGTCACGAAGGTCAACCTTGTCTAGTGCAGCGAGCGCTGCATCCGCCCGATCACGCCACTCAGCTGCCTTGAGAACAGGCGCCATCTGCTCGGCGAGGATCACCAGCGGTTGCTTCTTGATCTTGGGTATGCCCTCGGCGATAGCCTTGTCGTTCATTCGGTCGATGGTGTCGCGAACACCTGGAACCCCGCCACGAAGCACCTCCTCGGCGAGTTCGCGTTGCATCTCGGGCAGCGCATCAAGCGCGGCTGCGCGATGAACACGACCGGGACGAAGACGAGGCGCTCGGGGTTGCTCCCGGCGAACCTGTTCTTTGGATTCGCTGCGACGTCGAGAACGTTGCGAACGCGCCTTGTTGTCAGCGTCTTGACTGCGCTGACGGTTGGTTGGCGCGCTGGCTTCGGTATCGGTGTTGTCGCGGGTATCGCGGGAGCGTCGTCGTGAAACTTGCTTGGATTTACCGTCGGTGTTGTCGCGGGTCTTGCCGGAGCGTCGTCGTGAGCGCTGCTTGGGATCAGTTGATCGACCGGCCTTTCCTCGTCTCCGGCCCCGATCCTCACGATCCACATCTAGCGGACGTCGGCTGGAGATTACGGCTGTAACCGGCGGTTCGGAACGAACTCTCCCCAGCAACTCAATCCGCTCCGGCTCCCGACGTTTTTCTTTGGGAGCAAAAACCGTTGTGACGGTAAGGCCCTCTAAGTCAGCGATGGCTTCAATTCGAACAACGTCGCCGACTCCCACACCCGCGGGAACCAAGGTTGCGTCAAGCTCACCCTTGGGCTTCTTGGCACCAGCGGCACGCCACGTGTAGTTGCCGTCGGCGAGCGTGGATGTGAGTTCGACATCAAGTCTTCGTGCCACGACCCGAAACGCTAGCGTTCCGGTGGCCTGCGCGCACGAATGGCTGTGGGCATTCGCGCGACCTCCAAAGCCTGACTACGTCGTCGACACCACACCACTTCTCAATGTGGCAGATATGCCGGAAATCCCCGTTATGTAAAGTTATGGAGATTCGGGCACAACTGTTGGAGAGATTCGTGGCTAGCTGTTTCTCGGGTGGTTCTGCATCATGCTTCGGATCCGAGTGTGAGCTGCCATCACGAGCGATCCTGGCGGACTACTTGATTTGCCTGTAGCTGTTGTGGAGCTATTGAAACTGTTGTCCCTACGCGTCCACCGGCCGTGAATGGGTTCGGTCAACCCCCGCCCCCCCCCCCCCAAACAAAAGAAAATAGAACCTGGAGGGTTACGTCTCTCGTTGTCGATGTATGCCTGCGTCTTCTCAGTTCCGGTCACACACCCCGGCGGGCTGGCGTCTCGCTGTTTCGGTACTTGTCGCACCTGCCTCGTAGGGTTCGGTCACCCCCTTGGCAGTGCTGGCGCCAGCGCCAGCACTGCCATTTATCGATTGGGCGGAACGCAACTACGGTCATTGCTGCCAACAGCTTTTGGGTTGCTATCCCTGATAGTTGCCATCCCCAATAATATTGGGCTTGCAGTTGATGGGTTGAGGCACCCACCAAATTGGCTCCCGGGCCATGAACCTGCCACGCTGAACAGCCATCTACGGGCTGCGGCACCCACCAAATTTGGCTCCTAGGGCCCAAGACACATATCACTACAATCGAATCGCCGAACCATGCCGAAACTTCTTGAACTCGCAAACCCTGTGTATACGACGATTATCACGATGGAGCTTCAAAAGGGCGTAGTCGGTGAACAAGCGCTGTTCCCAGGGCTGTCGCTCGTCGTCAAAGAGACCGGTATCTTGAATGCCGCAGGGCGTGTCTGCGTTGCTGGCCGCTTGGCAGGGGTGAAGGTGGTGCACGCCACTATGCGCCAACGCCACGACGGCGCAGGTGGGGCCATTAACTGTCGGATCTTCGCAATGGTCAAGAAACGGCGTGATGAAGTCGGTTTCGGCCCGACTGACCAGGGCCAGCCCGGTTGCGAACTGGTCGACGAACTCGACGTACAACCCGGCGATATTGAGGTGCCGCGTATGCATGGCGTGACTCCCTTCACCGGCACGGAACTTGACGCAATTGTGCGCAACCTCGGGACAAAGACGATCGTGTTGATGGGCGTCTCGCTCAACCTCGGCATTATCGGCGCTGCGCTCAGCGCGGTCGACCTCGGCTATCAACTGGTCGTGGTGCGCGATGCCGTGGTAGGCATCCCAATCGAATACGGCGAAGCCGTGCTACAGAGCACGATCTCAACGATCGCTACGATCGTCACCAGCGCCGAGTTGGTGACAACCTGGCAAGCGCCTCGCTAGCTCGGCACGGAGGTGACCGATGCGCTACTTCCTATTGAAGTCGTCAATCGTCACGCGAGCGTCGCCGGTCGTGAACAACGCGGACCTAGCCATCAACCCCAACAAGACCCAAATCGTCGGTCATGACTAAGGCACCATCCACACCGGCTGTTGCCAGCGATACCAATCAAGCAACGATCATCGTTGCCAGCCATGACTTCCCTCTGCTGAACAGGGCAACAGCGCTGCCGTGTTCTTCGGGTTCGACAACGGCCAGCAGCACCGCAATGACTTCGCGGGTCATGGCGCAATGGCAATCGCTGCAGTCAGGGACGGCGTCGCACTCGAGGCTGCTGAACCGGTCGATGAGTACCCCGACCAGCAGGTGTGCTCGGCACTGGGTTCGGACTCAACTCAGTGACGCACCAGGCAAGACTGGGAAATGACGTCGTTCCCGCACACAACCGAAACCGCCAAGCTCTTTTTTGCCCACGACGTCGGCCTGACCGCTGTCAGCACACTAACCATCCTCGGCACCGCCAAGGGCTGAACATGATGACTAGAGAGGTGAACTGATGGACCTCGGTTTCACGTCAATGAACACGCCTGAAGACATCCGACCCGACTTACTCGCCCGAGCCCTGGAGGACCGCGGGTATACGTCGTACTTCCTCGGTGAGCATTCCCACATCCCCGTATCACGTCGCACGCCTTATCCAGCCGGTGGCGAGCTACCCGATCAATACCGGCGGATGATGGACCCGTTTGTGTCGCTCACGATGGCGGCGCAGGCGACTGAGCATCTCCAAATCGGCACAGGTGTGTGCCTGGTACTTGAGCATGATCTGCTTGACCTCGCGAAGACGGTCGCGACGCTGGACTTGGTATCGGGTGGCCGAATGCTGTTCGGCGTGGGCGTCGGCTGGAACGAAGAGGAGTTCACCAACCATCGTCGAGACATCACTTGGGCGCAGCGGTATCGCGCAACCGAGGAGTGCATTGCCGCACTGAGGACGTGCTGGACGGATCAAATCTCAGAGTACCACGGCGAGTTCTTCGACTTTGACCCGGTTTGGTCGTTTCCCAAGCCAGCCCAGCAACCATACCCTCCGGTACTGCTGGGCACGGCGGGGAAGCTAGGCACGCAGCACGCCGTCCGCTGGGCCGACGAGTGGATGCCGATGGACATCTCTTTAGGCAACGTGCACAAGCGACTCACGAAGTTCCGCGAGATAGCGGCCGAGGCAGGCCGTGAGATTCCTATCTCATTGGTGGCCTTTGGCGACCCCACACCCGAGACGCTGCACTACTACCGCAAGCTTGGCGTGGTGCGCTGCGTGATCGGCGCCGCACGTGAGGGATGCAACGACAAGGCGACGACGATGCCGTTCGTTGACCGGTACGCGTCGCTGATCCCCGAGCTGGCTTGAGAGCAGTAATACCAACGCAGATCTGCGTTGATGTTGGCTATTTCCAACGCTGCGACGGAACACTCCACCGGTTTGGGACTCAATAGTTCATTGATTTGACGAAGTGCTAAGTGTGGCGGTTCATTGATCGTTTTGCCTTAAGAGAGGCGCCATGGGACCGTCGAACCGAGACGCAGACCGGTGGTACTGACGTTAACACCTGGTTCGCAACTACTCGGGCCGGTTAGCAACCATGGTTTGGGCCGGTATAGCGAGCCACAGCGTCGTGGCGGAGCCACGCCGGTCTGGCAATGACAGCACAATCGGCACCGGTTAGGCCATGAAACGAATCCCGACAGGCAATGATGGTGCCATGTCCACAGCGGGCCAGCACCTCGTCGCCACCCCCCGCATGCTTGACCCGAACTTCTCGCGAACAGTCGTGTTTATGATCGAGCACACCAACGACGGTGCCCTCGGGGTCGTACTAAATCGCCCGAGCGAACTACCCGTGGCAGGCACAATTGATGAGTGGGCCTCGCTGGCAGCGAAGCCAGGCGTCGTCTTTGCGGGCGGACCGGTGTCAACCCGTTCGGTCATCACCTTAGCCTGCGCTCAAGCCAGCATTGATTCTCCGCACTATCAACCCATTCCTCTCGGCCTCGGTACAGTTGACGTGGGCGTAAGCCCCAACAAGGTGTCCGGTGTGCTGGCAGTCAGAATGTTCGCCGGTTACGCCGGTTGGGGCCCTGGCCAACTTGACGCCGAACTCAGACAAGACACCTGGCAGATCGTGGATGCCATCCCTCACGACGTGCACACCGCTGCCCCCGAGGAGCTGTGGTGGACGGTTCTGGGCCGTCAACCAGCACCGCTCGGTTACCTGCGCCTATACCCGCACAATCTCGAAGACAACTGAGACGAAGCAATTCGGGTCAACCGAGATCTTATAGATCAGCCGAGATTGCGCGTTCGTGCGCGGCTTCGCCCAACGAACATTTGTTCGGTTACATTGCTCGTGTGTTTGACGTTTACCAGGCCGACCTCTTCGCTCAGGGACAGCCAGTCATTTCCGAAGACGCAATCATTCGACGCAGGAAGCTTGATCACGGCTCGTGGATTGATATTGCTGCGAGGTGGTTAGCTGGTGCCGACACCCTGCTAGCCGCCCTAATTGATGAACTTGCGTGGAAGAAGGGCAACAGGGCCATGTATGGAAACCTTGTCGCCGAGCCTCGACTGTATGCATCCCTTACCAATGCGACATCACGCCATGTTGTCCTAACCGACATGTCCGAGCGTCTCGCTGTTCGGTACGGCCCAGGCATAACCGCCGGAGCCGCCAGCCTGTACCGCAACGGACGCGACTCGGTGGCCTGGCACTCCGACCGAATCGGCTGGCGACTCGGCGAGCCCGTCGTCGCGATCGTGTCGCTGGGTGGACCCCGCCGATTCAGGCTTCGTCGAAAAGGCGGAGGCGGTACTGTTGGCTTTCAACTCGGTTCGGGTGATCTGCTGGTTATGGGAGGCGCTTGCCAGCACAGATGGGAACATTCGGTGCCCAAGATGGCCCACGCCCAGCCTCGAATCAGCATCGCCTTTCGTCATATCACCGACGATCCCGGCCCAGCCTGGTGGTACCAACCCGTCAACCCGCCACGATGATTCGTTCAAGCCAGCAGACATTGCTCCTCAAGCCTGAACGCGCGGACTCGAAGTCGTGATACTCCAGCGCACCTTTGGCAGACATTGCTATTTGCGCCTGAGCGTGCTGGCCTGCAGCCGGACCCGGGACTTGGTCTCCGCCCACAGCTATAGCTACCTGAGCCTGTGCGTGCGGACTCGAAGTCGTGATACTCCAGCGCACCTTTGGCAGACATTGCTATTTGCGCCTGAGCGTGGCGATCTGCAGCCGGACCCGGGACTTGGTCTCGGCCCACAGCTATAGCTACCTGAGCCTGTGCGTGCGGACTCGAAGTCGTGATACCTTCCCGCACACCTTTCGCAGACTTTGTTACCTAAGCCTGAACGCGCCGACCTGCAGCTTGATTGCGTGCTAGTATCGGTCCGAGTGTCGGTGTGGCGATCAAAGGAAATGCCGATCAAGAGGCAATAAAGATCCCCTCGGCTTCGGCCAACACCATGTCGCTTTCGTGAAAGGTTCCTCTCACGAAGGTCTTGCGGCCTTCAATGCGGTCCAGCCAAGATCGGATCGTCACCGTTCGCCCCAGCGGGGTCGGATTGCAATACCGGACGCTGAGCGTTCCCGTGAAACCGCCTCGGCCGTTTGCCAGGCACGTCATGCCGAGCACTTCATCAAACACAGCAGCTATCACTCCACCATGCACGCAGTCTGGCGGGCCGTTGAATGTGTCGCGAAAACACACCGATCCCACGGTCTCATAGCCGCTCTGGGCGGCCTGCAACCTGAGAGTGACAGGCGGTGAGATCGGGTTCAGCGTCCCGCTGTAGGGACTGTAAGGCATCCACTGCGCCGATTCGCTTTCCAGCATTCCACCGATAGAAGCCGGAGGCTTACTGGCAAGCCCCTTGAGATTCGATTGCAGGGCTGTATCCGGTTCTGTCGGGGAATGCCCCTGTGAAAAGAAGTCGCTGCCCTGAAGGAAAGCCTGCATGCGTGTCGCATCCACGACATGCGGCCGTATCGCAGTGGTCAACTGTCGCACCGTCGCCGATAATGCGTCCAGGTCAAGCTTTGACAGGTCTGCTGTGCGAACCACTTCAGCAAGGTCACGTAGATCCTCGTTCAGTGATTCCGCAGTAGCAGCCTCCACCGGCTCAGTAGCAGCCTCGACCGGCTCAGTAGCAGCCTCGACCGGCTCAGTAGCAGCCTCGACCGGCTCAGTAGCAGCCTCGACCGGCTCAGTAGCAGCCCCCGGCCCTGCGTCGGGTTCAGCGGGCGATCTCGTGTCCGGCATCCGCGCAAAGTATGGCAGTGTGGCAGCCAGATGCGAATCCACGCACTCAGGGTGCGTTACTCTAGGCGGCCATGAACAGGCTTGCCATGAACAGATTTAGCGACAAGGTTGCGTTCCTGACTGGGGTGGCTTCCGGAGTTGGGCGGGCCACGTCGCTGCGTCTCGCGTCTGAGGGAGCCAAGGTATACGGAATCGACATCGACGAGGCCTCGATGGCAGCCACCGCAGACGAAGTAAAGGCCAACGGCGGTGAAATGACCGTCCAACGTGTGGATGTGGCCGATGTTGGTGCGGTTCGCGCAGCCGTGCAAAACACCGTTGACGCATACGGAGGCATCAACATCGTAGGCAATATCGCCGGTGTCGCACGTCAGCAGCACCTTGGTGACGTCACCGAGCAGGACTGGGACCGAATGAACGCCATCAACCTAAAAGGCCCGTTCTTCGTGGCGCAAGCCACCATTCCGCACCTGCTGTCGTCAGCGGGATGCCTGATCAATATCGCCTCCAACGCTGGCCTGATGGGTCAGGCCTACACGGTTCCCTACTGCGCCACCAAGGGTGGTATCGTTAACATGACCCGGGCCTTGGCGATGGAGTTCCTGAAGAGCGACATTCGCATCAACGCCATAGCGCCCGGCGGGATCGATACCCCCTTGGTTCACAACTTCGAACTAGCCGACGGCATTGACTGGTCGCTTATGCAAAACCATGTCGGTCACAGACCGCAGAGTTCACCCGAACAGATAGCCGGTTTCTTTGCTTTTTTGGCTAGTGACGAGGCAGCAAACGTCCACGGCAGCATCCTCAGCGCTGACGGTGGCCTCACCGCTGCCTGAGCTGGAGTTTCTCGAACATGGATTCCACCAGGAGATGAACTCAAGTCGAACGATTCCGGGTGGCGAGGATGGCCGACTCGACGCTTTCGTGTTGGGGGTTGACCTTGACGGTGTCTGCGCCGACTACAACAAGGGCTTCCGCTGGATCGCTGCCCGTCATTTGGGTGTTGAGGAGTCGTCGCTGCCGGACGAACGGGGATGGGATTTTGCGGAGTGGGGACTGAGCCGTGACGAGTTCGACTTCCTACATCGCCAAGGCGTCCTTGAGGAGCGGATGTTTCGGCGGCTTGATCTGATCGAAGGCGCGGCCGAAACCCTGTGGCGACTGTCTGATGCTGGCGTCTGGATCAGGATCATAACCCATCGGCTCTATCAGAATTGGAGCCACAAGATCGTCGTTTTTGACACCGTGGAATGGCTTGACCGCACCCATATTCCCTACCGAGACATCTGCTTTTTGGGGGCTAAGCCTGAGGTGGAAGCCGATCTGTATGTCGACGACTCCCCTTTCAACATTTCGGCGTTGCGATCGGCTGGCAACGAGGCGATCGTTTTTGACCAGACTTACAACCGTGGCATGGCCGACCCGCGGGCTTCAACATGGCTCGACGTGGAGGAGATCGTTATGGACCGTTTCACCAACTGGTCCGGCACGTTCGGTGTGCAGCCGACCTTACCCGGCGTCAACGAAAGCGAACGCCTGCGAGGCCGTATCCCGGAGCTGAGCGACGATCAATCCGAATGGGCACCAGCGCCCTCCGGCTAGAACCTGCGCGGCGGCTACCGTGCGGTAATGCCGTCATCTGAAGTTGTCGAACCGCCGGGCATTGACGCTCAGCTACGCGCCGACATCCGCCGTCTCGGCGCCCAACTCGGCGATACGCTGGTCCGCCAGAGTGGCCCCGATCTCCTCAAACAGGTCGAGCAGGTTCGCAGGGCCGCTCAACGCCTTCGGCGTGATGGCGAAGGCAACGAGGCGCTCGCTGAACTGCTAGCCCACTTGAACGTCAGCGATGCAATTGAGTTGGTACGAGCTTTTACGACGTACTTCTATCTCGCCAACACCGCCGAGCAGGTGCATCGCATTGACGATCTTGGCGAGGCTGATACCGAGACCGATGTCCGCTTCGCTGAGATGGTGCCTCGCCTGCTGCGGGAGGGATTCTCGCGCCAATCGATCGCCGATGCGGTGCACTCGGTCGAGCTTCGCCCTGTGTTCACAGCGCACCCCACAGAAGCCAGTCGTCGTTCCATTCTCGACAAGCTGACCGGTATCGCCAGACTCATCGAAGCTCGACGGCTACCGTCGGGGTCGTCTTTTACCGAGCGGATCGATCGCCGTGTGGACGAGTTGATCGACGCGATCTGGCAGACTGACGAACTACGTCGAGCGCAGCCGGATCCCGTTGATGAGGCACGGTCGATCCTGTACTTCCTTACAGAAATCCTGCGTGAGGGAGTACCCGAACTCTTCGAAGAGATGGATCTTGTATTGCGCTCGATTGGAAGCTCAATCAACGATTCCGCTCCCCCACTCCGCTTTGGTTCCTGGGTGGGCGGAGACCGTGACGGCAACCCCAAGGTAACCCCCGAAAAGACGATGGCGGTTCTTGACCTTCAGCGTTCCAGAGCGCTGCGCCTCCTGATCGCAGAGCTTGAGGAGTTGTCATCGGAACTGTCAGTTTCTACCGCCGTTTGCCCGATCAACGACGAGCTTCGGGCACAACTCGAAGTCGACCATAAGGCGTTCCCCAATGTTTCTTCGCGCTTCGGTACCCTCAGCGAAGGGGAGCCTTACAGGCAACGTCTGGCCGTCATGCATCACCGGCTCACCGCTGTAGCTGGCGAACCGCGTGGCTCGGGTGCATATCGTGGTCCCGAAGAGTTTGCGGCTGATCTGGACCAGATCCAACGTTCGCTGGTTGCCAACAACGGTCAACGGATCGCTCAGGGAGGTGTCGCCCGTCTACGCAGACTGCTGGCGATGATCGGGTTCCATCTGGCTGTGCTGGACATTCGTGAGCATTCTGATCGCCATCATCAGGCCCTCAGCGGTCGCTTCGAAGTGCTCGGCGTCAACTACGACGCACTGGATCGAGCCGAGAGAACCGCCTTGCTCAGCGAGGAACTGGCCAGTCCGCGACCGCTGGCCGTGCCGGGCAGCCACGGCGACGATCCGACACTGCGATTGTTCGCCGTGCTACGTGATCGTCTTGACCTTGACGGTGACCACATTATTGAGTCCTACATCATCTCCATGACACAAGGAGTCGACGATGTGTTGGCTCCGGCGGTGCTGGCTCGTGATGTAGGGCTTGTTGATATCACTAACGGTGTAGCCCGCCTTGGGTTCGTACCCCTGTTCGAAACGATCGATGATCTGCGCATGGTCGGGACCATCCTGCGGGAATTGCTCGCCGTTGAGCCCTATCGCAAGCTGGTGGCGCTTCGTGGCGACCGTCAGGAAGTGATGGTCGGATACTCCGATAGCAACAAAGATGGTGGCATCACCACATCGCAGTGGGAGATCCACCGTGCGTTGCGCACCATCGCCGATGTTGCAGCCGAAACCGGGATCACGATCACCATCTTCCACGGTCGTGGCGGCACGATCGGTCGGGGAGGCGGGCCCACCCATTCGTCGATTCTCTCTCAGCCTCCCGGAGCGGTTCAGGGACTGGTCAAGGTCACTGAGCAGGGCGAGGTGGTGGCCGATAAGTATGGCTTGGCGAAGATCGCTCACAGCAACCTCGATCTGGCGTTGACAGCGGTCGTGGAGGCATGTCTGGCTCATCGCCTGCCGAGAACACCCCCCGAGACGATTGCTCGTTGGGATGCGGTAATGGACGAAATCTCTGCCGCGGCCTACGCCAGCTATCGGCGTTTGCTCGAACGACCCGGTTTGTTGGAGTACTTCCGCACGTCCACCCCTGTTGAGGAGCTGGCCGCCATGAACATCGGGTCTCGGCCGGCTAGGCGTAGCGGCACCGCGGGTGACCTGGCGTCGTTGCGGGCCATACCGTGGGTCTTCGGCTGGACCCAGTCTCGTCAGGTGATTCCGGGCTGGTTCGGTGTAGGCAGCGGCCTGGCCGCAGCGCGCAAGGCCGGGCATGGCGACTCGATCACCGAGATGCACCAGAACTGGCGCTTCTTCTCGACGTTCATTTCCAACGTCGAGATGACTCTGGTCAAAACCGATCTTGCCATAGCCCGCCACTACGTGAACGCGCTGGTCGCACCGGAACTACACTCACTGTTTGACGAGATCTGTGAGGAGCACGACCGCACGCTCGCCGAGATCACTGATCTCACCGGTGCCGAACTGCTTGACGGCCATCGGATTCTTCGACGGACTCTGCACGTGCGAGACGCGTATCTTGATCCGATCAACGTTTTGCAGGTTGATCTTCTGGCACGTAGCAGATCCGGATCTCGCGACCCGGCCGCGAAGGCCAGGCTTCAACGGGCGCTGCTGTTGACGATCAACGGTGTAGCGGCCGGTATGCGCAATACCGGCTGATCGTCACCTCCCACACGACTGTGGGCCGATTCAAGAATTCCGATCTGCTCCGCTAAGCGGAACCCGTACAGAGCAACGCGAACCGGCTCAGATCAGCGGCGCTGGAAGTTCGGGACCCGCTTCTCCGAAAAGGCCCGGGGTCCCTCTTTGGCGTCCTCGCTTTGCATGACCTGTGGGGCGTACTGGTTCTCGTGAGCCCAGGCTTCGGCTTCGGTCATTCCCGGCGTTTCGTGAAGCGTCCGGGTAACGGCCTCCACTGCAAGTGGGCCGTTAGCCGCCACCGTTTGGGCTACCTCCAGGGCGTGATCAAGCGCTGTGCCATCCGCCACGACCCGGCTGATCAGACCAATCGAGCGTGCCTCGGCTGCGGTTATGTGCTTGCCGGTGAGCAAGATGTCCGCGGCGTTGGCGTATCCGATCTGACGGGCGAGGCGCACAGCGGAGCCACCCATCGGGTACAACGACCATCGCACCTCCGATACTCCGAATCTTGCGGATTCTGCGGCGATACGAATGTCGGTTCCCTGCAGGATTTCGGTGCCGCCGGCGATGGCCACACCTTCCACGGCTGCAATGATCGGTTTGGTGGGTCGCGAGACTTTGAGCAGGCCTTGCCATATGAAATCGGTGCCTTCTGATGCCATTGCAGCTTCGACGTCCCAGTCGTCGGTCTCGGCTTTGTCTCCGCTCAACCCGCGTAGGTCCATTCCCGAGGAGAAGTCGCCGCCAGCTCCGGTGAGCACAATGCAACCGATATCGTCGTCGGCGGAGGCGTCGGCCCAGGCATCACGCATCCGCCCGAACATCTGTAGGGTCATGGCATTCTTGCGCTCAGGGCGATTCATGGTGACGATCATCACCGCGTCACGCTTCTCGATCAGTAAATCGGTCATGGCATCACCGTAATGTTCAAGTAACGCACCCCGACAGTTGCTGGCAATGGCCCATGGTGCGCAGCCGGTCAGACACGGCGAGTTCAAACCGTGGCCGGTCTTGGCTCGCCGCGGTGGTCCTCAAGCTCTTAGCCGGAGTCCAGCGCTTCGCGAAACGAGGCGACCAGTTCGCCCACACCGTCCGGGCCTGCTCCGTCAAGCATGCGCTGTACGACAGCCGAGCCGACGACCACACCGTCGGCCACTTCACAGGCTTCAAGCGCCTGGCGAGGAGTTCCGATTCCGACACCTACCAGAACCGGCAGGTCGGTGACAGCCTTGAGCCGTGCAGCTATCTCCTTCGCCGACGACGAGAGTTCGTTTCGTACCCCGGTTACCCCCAATAATCCCACGGCATAGACAAATCCACGGGACCGAGCACAGATGCGCTGAAGGCGCTCATCGGGGGTTGTCGGCGCGGCTAGCAGCACCGTTTCGATACCAGCGGCGTCTGCCGCGGAACTCCATGGATCGAGTTCTTCGAGCGGGATGTCGGCCAGAATGCAACCTCTAACCCCCACCGACGCCAGCGAACGCGCGAAACGATCCCAGCCCATGCGAAAGGCGATGTTGCCGTAAGTCATGACGATAGTCGGAACTCCGATATCAAGCCCCCGCAACGAGTCGATGATCTTGGGAGGTGTTGCCCCACCTGCCAAAGCCAGATCGTTGGCTTGTTGGATGGTAGGGCCGTCCATGACCGGATCCGAGAACGGCACCCCGATCTCCAACACGTCCGCTCCTGCGGCTGCGGCTGCCAATAGCGTGGTTGGCCAGTCGTCACCGAGGCCCGCAGTGATGTAGGGGACCAACGACTTGCCGCCAGCTTCGCGCCGCGCCAGCAGAACCTGATGAACTGTGGATGCCTCAAGTGTGGATGCATCTGGTACAGCGATCATGTCGGTGCGCCAGTTGAGTACTCATCGCCCATCTGCAACACATCCATCATCTGAGCGACATCCTTGTCACCACGACCACTGAGGTTGACCAGCACCACCTTGTCGGCGAGTTCGCCGCGATTCTGGCTGATCCAGGCAATGGCGTGCGCCGATTCCAGGGCTGGAATGATTCCCTCGGTTCGCGCAAGCAAGCCGAATGCCTCAATCACCTCAGCGTCGGAAACGGGTTCGTAACGGGCCCTTTGGGTGGCGGCGAGGTGCGCGTGTTCTGGTCCGACTCCCGGATAGTCCAGACCTGCTGAGATCGACTCGGCTTCAAGCACCTGACCCCATTCATCCTGCATCAGATAGGACTGAGACCCGTGCACTATTCCCGGCACAGCGCGGCCCACGGCAGCACCGCCTGCGGGTTCCACGCCTACAAGCTCAACTGATTCGTCGTCAACGAACCCGCTGAATATGCCCGCAGCGTTGCTGCCGCCACCAACGCAAGCCGTCACAACGTCGGGTGAGGCACCGTCCAAAAGCGCGGCGCACTGCCGGCGGGACTCTTCGCCTATCACCCGATGAAACTCTCGAACCATCCATGGATAAGGGTGCGGTCCCATAACCGAACCAAGGCAGTAGTGGGTGTCTGTGACCGCTGCCACCCAGTAACGCATGGCCTCATTGACCGCATCTTTCAAAGTGCGCGACCCTGATTCGGCCGCGCGGACCTCTGTGCCGAGAAGCCGCATCCGGAACACGTTGAGTTTCTGGCGTTCGATGTCCACGGTGCCCATGTAGACGATGCAGTCCATTCCGAACAGTGCAGCCGCAGTTGCGGTTGCCACGCCATGCTGACCGGCTCCGGTCTCGGCCACGAGGCGTGTCTTGCCCATCCGTTGGGCCAATAGAGCCTGGCCGAGCACGTTGTTGATCTTGTGGCTGCCAGTGTGGTTCAGGTCCTCGCGTTTTAGCAGCACCTGGCAACCAAATTCCGCGGAAAGGTTCGGGCATTTGGTAATCGGTGAGGGACGCCCAGCGTATGTTGCAAGGAGATGGTCAAGCTCACCCCGGAAATCGGGATCGGTCCACGCTTCAATGAACGCCTCGGCTAGCTCCGTGCAGGCAGGCACCAGAGATTCCGGAACGTAGGTGCCACCGAACTCCCCGAAACGCCCATCAACTGGGTCGGTCATGGTCATGCGGGTAGGTCTCTTTCCCAGTCGTAGGGCGGCGTGACGGCATCGTTGCTATCGAAGCGTTGAGCAGTCTGACCTTCACCGGACTCCTTCACGATCTCGATGAATCTACGAAGCTTGAGCGGATCTTTGATGCCAGGAGCGGATTCCACTCCGCTTGACACATCCACACCCCACGGCTTCACCCTGGCGATGGCTTCGAGCACGTTGTCGGCGTTCAGACCCCCTGCAAGAAGAAGGCGGTGCCCGGCGAGGGGTGCGTCCTCAGCCAGGCTCCAGTCGAACACGGCGCCGCTGCCGGGTGTGGCGGAGTCCACCAAGATCACCGCGGCACGATAAGCGGCGAGTTTGGACAGGCCTGGGTGACCGGCCGGGAAAGCCTTGATTACGGTCGGCACCCGGCCGGAGACTTCCCTGGTGTGCTTGGCGGTTTCCTCTCCGTGCAGTTGGGCCGCCCCCAGACCGGCACGGTTGACGATCTCGACAACCCGGTCGGGAAGCTCATCGCGAAACACGCCGACCGTTAACACATTCGAAGGAATCCCACTTACTATGTCTCGGGCACGACCGATAGCGATCTGGCGACTGCTCGGTGCGAAAACGAAACCGAGTGCGTCAGCTCCGAGCGCCACAGACAGCAATGCGTCGTTTTCGCGAGTGATCCCACAGATCTTGACGAACATCGCCTTGAACGCTAGCGGCCTCGTAGGCTCTGAACGTGTCGGGTCGGGTCATCGGCACGGATAAGGCTCTCCCCCACCAAGATGGCTTGGTAACCGGCATCAACCAGTATCTGGGCGTCGGTGTGGTCTATGACGCCGGACTCCGCCACTCTGATCACCCCTTCGGGTATCAACGGCGCGATTCGCTGCGCCCGGTTCCGGTCCACTTCGAAAGTCACGAGATCTCGCTGGTTGACACCCACCATGTCGGCGTCTGCCGCCAAGGCACGTTCCAGTTCCGCTTCGTCGTGGATTTCGACCAGAGCGTCCAACCCAACGTGGCGGGCAAGTCCGACAAAATCCCGCAGTTCGAAATCATCGAGAGCCGCCACGATTAGCAGCACACAATCCGCACCCATCAGACGGGTGTTGATTACGTCGCGGGCGTCAACGGTGAAGTCCTTGCGCAGAACCGGTAACGAAACCGAACGACGCGCGGCGGCGAGGTCTGCTGCGGACCCGCCGAAGAATTCATAGTCGGTGAGCACCGACAAACAAGAAGCTCCGCCAGCTTCGTAACGCTGAGCCAGTCTGGCCGGATCAAGATCAACATCAAGGTCGCCTTTCGACGGGGAGCGGCGCTTGAGCTCTGCTATCACCGCGGGGGGCGTGGCTGTAACGAGAGCGTCGCGAAAGGCTCGCAGCTCACCCGCATCGGCCACCTCATCAAGCAGCGCATCCACCGAACGGGTATCGGCAGCACAGCGGGCCCGATGAGCGGCGAGGATGCGGTCCAGGTAAGTCCTCAGAGATCGATTCCCTTCGCCGCTGCCGGGGTCAGCGCGATCAACTCAACTTTGCCGTTGATCATGTCGCCGAGGGCCCCCATAAGGTTCTTCATTGCATCCGAACCTGCATGCAACGCCACCGCGTCGGAGTCAGTGTAAACTTCGTAGATGTAGGCGGTGTTGGTTTCGATGTCACCCCAACTGAGGATGTACAGCTCGGTGCCGCGCTCTTCGCGCACCGCTGTGAACATTAATTCCATGGCGGCATCAAAGTCCTTCTTAGCTTCCGGCTTGATCGGGACTATGGCCAGCAGAGCAGTCTTTGTCATGGTGGCGATGCTAAGGCCCCAGGCGCGGCGCCGGTAGCCGGGGTTCGGTTTCGTTGCGCGACCTGTCCGCAATTGTCACGAATCGAAGCTTCTGCGATCCTGTCGGCGTCGGGTATCAAGGGGCTGGCGATGGCGGTCGGCACGCCGTGAAGCCGCCAGGGCCATTAGCGATGCGGCCAAGAACAGTGCCGCTGACAAACACAGCGTCACCACTCCGATGACCATGAAACCCTCCACATCGGTAAGCGCGCCCAGCACCACGACCACCCATCCAAAAACGAGTGTGCCGGGGGCCGACATCACCAACCATCCGGGGCCTGGCGATGTTTCAGTGGTCTCGGCTTCTGCATCGTCGTCAAAGTCGTCCTCGTCGAAGTCATCCCCGTTGAATCGGTCGGTTTCGAACGGATCGGCCGCCGCGAAACGATGTTCACCCGCACCGTTGGGGTCTGACCGTCGGCCGTCGGCGGCCTCACCCCCCGTTGAAGCGGTGCGAACGCGAAGTTCTCGGTCATATGCCGATCGCCGCTTGGGGTTGCCGAGCGTTTCCCAGGCTGCGTTGATGGCTCGCATTCGTGATCCTGCGGAGTCTTGGCCGGTGCTCAAAGATCCGTGCATGTCCGGATGAGCACTGCGCGCAAGATACAGGTAGCGCTTTCGGATCTCGTCGGTGGACGCGTCAGGTGCCACGCCGAGAGTTTCGTAGTGGCCAGTCTCGGATTCCACGACGGGATCGTAGTGCGGCGGTTGCACACAGTACGTCAAAACGAGCAACTGCAGTAGCTATTCGGCGGTAATGATGATCGAAGCAGGCAGCGTTTCAGGATCCGGTCGGCTCAACAATGGTTGCGGGGACCTCGAGTAACTGCAGTAGCTGTTCGGCGGTAATGATGATCGAAGCAGGCAGCGTTTCAGGATCCGGTCGGCTCAACAATGGTTGCGGGGACCTCGAGTAACTGCAGTAGCTGTTCGGCGGTAATGATGATCGAAGCAGGCAGCGTTTCAGGATCCGGTCGGCTCAACAATGGTTGCGGGGACCTCGCCGAGCAGTACCTTGGCCCCGACGTTCGCCGAGCGCTTCAACGGAGCCAGAGCGAACTCAGCCGCGGCGGAGGTTACCCGGCCGATCGGTACACCCTCAAAGCCCACCTCGGCTCCGAGTTCAACGACAGTGTCGGCTCGCAACACCCGCACGGGTCTGGGAACGTTGCTGCCACGACTGTCGATTCTCGCCACCAACTCCTGGCCGGTGTAACAGCCTTTGCTGAAGCTCACGGCCAGATTGATCATGCGGGTGCCACACTCCGCGGGAATCGTTCGCTCGGTGATCTCTGCTCCCATCCGCGGCAGCAGAGCCCGGATCCTTTGGCGCTCGTCGGATGGATCGTCAATCCCGGGCCATGTCGGCGGATCGGCAATAGCGTCGTCGGTCACCTCAAAGTGCACCTTGGTTCGAAGTTGGAATCTCCGCAGGCGGGCCAGCACAGTATCGGCGTGGCCAGCGTCAACGTCTGTTAGGAACTCCTGAGCCGAGATCCGTTGAATGCGTAACAGCGCCAGCATCTTGCCTGTGGGTTGCAACAGCAAAGACCATGCGGTGTCGCCTTTGGTGATGGCCGCAACATCCTGGGACAATTGACCCTGCAGGTATTGCTCGGCTTCGGGACCCCAGATACGGATCGTGTCGCGGATTGTGATCGGCTGCCGGGCCGACAATCCCGATCCGATCGTCACGGTGCAACCTTTGGCGTTCGATAACCCTGCTCGGAGCGCCGCGTCGCGGTCATTCGCCTAGCTGCGGGTACGGCTGAAAGCAAAGCCCGCGCCTTGTTCTGGCATTCAAGGTACTCATCGGCCGCTACTGAGTCGGCGACCACACCCGCCCCGGCTTGCACCGATGCGCGATTGCCGTTTACCAGCATGGTTCGGATCACGATGGCGGTGTCGATGTTGCCCGAGAAATCGAGATAGCCGAAAACTCCGCCGTAAGGGCCGCGTTTGACCGTCTCAAGTTCATCGATGATCTCCATTGCCCGTACCTTGGGAGCTCCGCTGAGGGTGCCCGCCGGGATAGTAGCCCGCAGCACATCGATCGGGGTGCGACGCTGTGCCAGACGTCCCGACACCTGCGAGGTGAGATGCATGACATGGCTGTAACGCTCAAGCGTCATCATCTCGTCGACGACGAGACTCCCGAACTCAACAACTCTGCCCACGTCGTTGCGGGCCAAATCAACCAACATCACATGTTCGGCAAGTTCCTTGGGATGTTCAACGAGTTCGGCGCCAAGACGACGGTCTGACTCGGGGGTGGCACCGCGCTTGCGGGTCCCGGCAATCGGTCGCGATATCACCCGGTTGTCGAGAAGTTGCACCATCGGCTCGGGCGAACCGCCTACCACCTCAAGATCGCCGTGGCGCATGAAGTACATGTAGGGGCTCGGGTTGACCTGTCGCAGGACCCGGTACAGGTCGTAGGCCGCAGCATCCAGATCAAGATCGAATCGTTGCGAAAGCACAACCTGGTACACGTCGCCAGCGAGGATGTACTCACGGGCGGCTTCCACCGCGGCGCAGTAGCTTGCCTTGCTCAGCGACGAGGTCACCTCCGGTAGCGAATCGTTGGGATCTGGCGGGCTCATCAGCGGTTCTGCCAGAGCTTGGGTCCCGTCGTCGGCGAATCGCCGAAGTTGTTCGATGGCGCGGTCGTAGCGGGTATCAAGATCGTCAAGGTCGGCATTTGCAGGGACGAAAATGTTGGTGATCAGAAGCACCCGCTGACGCCAATGGTCATAGACGGCTAATTCACCGATCATTGACATGATCGCGTCGGGGAAGCCGAGGTCATCGGGGGGAACGTCGGGTAGACGCTCTACTTCACGAACGACGTCATAACCGAGGTATCCCATTAGTCCCCCATGTAACGGGGGTAGGCCATCAATTTCCGGCGCCCGGTAATGGGCCAGGAGCACCTCCAGTGCAGCCAGGATTCCTTGGTTCGTAGGGATTGCGATACCGAGGTCTCCGGTGATCGTCAGTTGGTCGGCTCGAGCCACGATCGTTGCTTGCGGTTTTCGGCCTATGAATGACCAGCGGCTCCACCGGTCGCCTTTGTCGACGGATTCGAGCAGGAATCCATCGGCTCCGCCGACCGTCCTGGTGAATGCCGCTACCGGAGTGGTGAGATCGGCCAATACCTCCGTCCATACGGGAACCACTGTGTGGGCGCGGGCGAGCGCCCCGAACTGTTCACGAGAAGGATGTACTCGCATCTTAAGCGAACCGCAGGGTCTCGGGATCGACGACAACCCGGTAATAGCAACTCGGTCGGGTACGCCCCGATGCGTCGGTGGTGTGACACACACCGCCGCCGAGCTTGCGCACCCTATACAACAGGCTGTTCTGCTCGCAGTTCACTGCCACTTCCATTACTTCCAAGGCATCGCCTGAGGTGGCACCCTTGCGCCAAAGCTGCCCTCTCGAGGTGGAATACAGCACCGCGAAACCGCTGGCGAGTGTTTCACGATAGGCCTGCTCGTTTGCGTATCCGACGAACAGCACCACGTCGGAGTCAGCATCCTGCAACACAACGGGGACCACCCGGTGCGCACTTTGACCGATCCTTACTACCTTGTCGAAGTCGATCCGGACCTTGTGTCCCTCTTCGAGTTCGAGCGGTTCGGATTTGCCGTTCACCCCCAAAAGCCTAGGAGCGGTCCCGATAGCCGCGTTCAGAGATGCCGTGTGTGGGCTTTGCGTCCCTCTTCGAGTTCGAGCGGTTCGGATTTGCCGTTCACCCCCAAAAGCCTAGGAGCGGTCCCGATAGCCGCGTTCAGAGATGCCGTGTGTGGGCTTTGTGTCCCTCTTGGAGTTCGAGCGGTTCGGGATTGCCGTTCACTCGTGCAAGCCTAGGAGCGGTCCCCGATGGGCCGCGTTCAGAGATGCCGTGTGTGGGCTTTGTGTCCCTCTTGGAGTTCGGGTGGTTCGGGATTGCCGTTCACTCGTGCAAGCCTAGGAGCGGTCCCGATGGGCCGCGTTCAGAGATGCCGTGTGTGGACCTTGGAAGTTGGATCGGCTCCGTGGGGGTCGAGACACCGCCGTTTGGGTGGCTCACAGATACCGGTTGAACAGCGCACATTGGCCGGGTTCAGGGTCGAGACACCGCCGTTTGGGTGGCTCACAGATACAGACCGGTTGATCCCTCATCAAGGCGTTGCGCAGCCACGGCATGAACGTCGCGTTCTCGAAGAATGATGTAGTCGGTGCCCCGTACCTCTACCTCGTAGCGATCCTCGGGATTGAACAGGACCTGATCCCCGGTTTCCATGTTGCGTACGTTGGGTCCCGCGGCGACCACCTCGGCCCACGCAAGTCGTTTGCCTACCTGTGCCGTTGCGGGTATAAGGATGCCCCCGGAGCTGCGCCGTTCCCCTTCGGCGTCGCCGAGTTTGACCAACACACGGTCGTTGAGCATCTTCACGGGAAGGCGATCGTCCACAGACAATGAACGGGTCCCATTCCTAGTGTCGTTGTGGGCCACGGCACCAACGCTATCTGCTTGAGTGGCACTTATGGTGTTGTTAGAAGACCTGACCAATCCACGGTCGTTCATCGACCTGCAATACCCCCAAGATCTTGATTCCACCGAATCTTGCTCGATGCCGACATGCTCTCGCATATGAACACGTGTTTGGGTACCCGCCTCACCCGGGGAATCTTGCTCGATGCCGACCGTGGTATCAGTCGGGCGGTGTTGCACGGCTACCCGTCACTCCCCGGGGAATCTTGCTTGATGCCGACCGTGGTATCAGTCGGGCGGTGTTGCACGGCTACCCGTCACTCCCCGGGGAATCTTGCTTGATGCCGACCGTGGTATCAGTCGGGCGGTGTTGCACGGCTACCCGTCACTCCCCGGGGAATCTTGCTCGATGCCGACACTGCTATCTAGCCATGGTGATTCGCTACAAGCAACCGGTTGGCGTCGTACCAATACCTGGCGATCTGATAGTCCTGGCGATCTGATAGTCCTTGGACTAGGCACCGGTGGGCCGTACGGTGATTCCGGCGTTGATGAGTGCGGTTTTGGCCTCAGCAATGGTGTGTTCACCGTAATGGAAGATGCTTGCCGCCAGTACAGCATCGGCACGACCATCAAGCACACCCTCAATCAGGTGCTGCAACGTCCCGACACCACCGCTTGCGATGACCGGCACGTCAACCGCCTTACAGACCGTGGAGGTCAGTTCAACGTCGTAGCCATCACGCGTGCCGTCTCGGTCCATTGATGTCAACAGAATCTCACCACCACCCAGCCGAGCCGCCTCACGAGCCCAAAGGACCGCATCAAGCCCGGTTCGTATGCGGCCACCATGGGTGTAGACCTCGAAACCGCTCTCAGTGTGAGTTGAGCGAACCGCGTCAATTGCCACCACACAACACTGCGCACCGAACTCGCGGCTGATGCGGGTGACAAGATCGGGGCTACGCACCGCCTCAGTGTTGACGCTCACCTTGTCTGCTCCCGCTCTTAGCAGCCGCCTGGCGTCGGCAATCGTACGAATCCCGCCACCGATCGTAAAGGGAATGAAGACCTGCTCAGCAACAGCGCGCGCCATCGCAACGATGGTGTCGCGTCGGTCCGAACTTGCTGTGATGTCCAAGAAGACAAGTTCGTCGGCGCCTTCTTCGTCGTAGCGGGCCGCCAATTCCACCGGGTCTCCGGCGTCGCGAATGTCGACGAAGTTGACGCCTTTTACCACCCGGCCAGCATCAACGTCGAGGCATGGAATCACCCGAACCGATTGCAGGGTCATATGGCCCCCGCGGTTGGTCCTGAGAGGTTCGACCTTGTTGCTTTGTCTGTAGACCGGTTCGGGTCCCAATTTGTCGCTCCCCCCGATTCCAGCACATGAATCGCCTGGGCCACATTGACGCGGCCCTCATAGATCGCCTTGCCAACAATCACTCCGTCGAGACGCCGCCCGTTTGAACGCAGCGCCGCCAAAGCAGCCAGGTCGCCATTGTCAGCTACACCACCCGAAGCAATCACGGCAACCTCGGTACCCGCAAGCACCTCGGTTAGTCCGACGAGGTCGGGACCCTCAAGCGTGCCATCGCGGGTGATGTCGGTGACCACGAAGGCATCCACTCCGTTGTCTTCAAAGGCTCGGGCAACGTCAAGCACGGTCCGTCCCGATCCCACAAGCCAGCCATCGGTGGCGATCTCGCCGAATCTTGCATCCAGACCAACCGCAACCCGGCGCGATTTCGTAAGCGTTCGAACGAGATCCGGGTTATGCAGAGCTGCGGTACCGATGACAACTCGGGTCACACCGGCTTCGAAGAGCGTCTCTGCAGCCTCGATTGAGCGAACCCCTCCACCGGCCTGAACGGGCAGGTCGACTGTGGCTGCAACGGCCGCGATGACGTCATGGTTGACCGGCTTACCGCAACGGGCAGCGTCAAGATCAACGACATGTATCCAGTGCGCCCCGGCAGCTTCGAATTCTTGGGCCTGAACGACCGGATCATCGCCGTAGACGGTTTCTTGGTCGTAGTCGCCTTTGCGCAGCCGCACGCAGCGGCCGCCTCGGATGTCTATCGCCGGATACAGGAGCATCAAATCGAGGACACGCGGGCCTGTTCGACGAAGTTGGCGAGTATCCGAAGACCGTTGCGACCCGACTTCTCAGGATGAAACTGACACGCCCACACTGAGCCGCGGGCAGCTGCTGCGACGATGTCCCCACCGTATGCGCATGTGGCTATAACACCATTACCAGCGCTCACCTGCGCCGGTTCCTCCCAAGGGCCGCCGGTTTGGCATCGGCCGTTTGCCTTCACTACGGATCGAACGCCGTAGGAATGCACGAAATACACCCAGGCATTGTCATCGAGTCCCGCCAGCATCGGGTGGTCCCCGAGGCAGCGATTCAGCTGATTCCATTGCATTTGGGGACGTTTCACGGTGTCGGCAAGCAACCGTACCTGGTCGTCAAACACCCCTAGGCCACGATGTCCGGGTGCTTCTTCTGAACTCGCGAACAGGACTTGCATACCTATGCAAATGCCAAAGAACGGCACACCCGCGGCGATGCGCTCCAATGAGATATCGGCAAGACCGCTGGAGTGCAACGCATTGATGCAAGGTGCGAACGCACCCACTCCCGGCAGGACTACGGCGTCGGCGGATTCGATGAGCCTGCGGTCGGTCGTCAGGCGCACATCCGCGCCGACATGAGCGAAGCCCTTACATGCCGAGTGAAGGTTTCCTATGCCGTAGTCGAGAATCGCCAGCAGTGGGCGATCGCTTTCCGAACGCACCTACAGGGTTCCCTTCGTGGATGGAATGGCGTCGCCTTCAATCCGTACCGCATCACGTAGAGACCGGGCGACAGCTTTGAACGTTGCTTCAACGATGTGATGCGTATTGCGGCCTCGTTGACCGACTATGTGCAAGGTGATCTCTGAGGCCATCACGACGGCCCGGAAGAACTCCTCCACCAGTTGCGGATCGAAAGGTGGATCACCCAGGATCTTCTGACCGGGGAAGTCGACGTCGTAGTACAGATATGGACGCCCCGACAGGTCAAGCACTACCTCAACCGCGGCCTCATCCAGAGGGACCGTGACCGAGGCGAAGCGTCGCACACCTCGCTTGTTGCCCCAAGCTGCCCGCAGTGTTTGACCGAGGGCGATACCAACGTCTTCAACCGTGTGGTGAGCATCAACGGCGAGGTCGCCTGAGGCATGGACTTGCAGACCGAACCCGCCGTGGCGGCTTAGCTGATCGAGCATGTGATCAAAGAAAGCGATACCGGTGCAGATGTCGCTGCTGGCGCCGTCCAGATCAACTGTGATCGCCACCTGGGTCTCAGCGGTCGTCCGCTTGGTGGTCGCCTGGCGGGTCATCGCGACACCTGTACCCACACGGGTGCCCTTACATACGAGACAATCACCTCAGCACCTCCGATAAGGCAACCAGAAACCGATCGTTTTCCGAAGCATTACCCACAGTTACCCGTAGCCAGTTACGCAATCGGGGCCACGACGAGCAGTTGCGCACCAGCACGGATCGGTCAACCAAAGCTTGCCATAGGTCATCTCCGTTGTGATCGATCGGGTGAAACAGCACGAAATTTGCGCTCGAGGGCGCAACATCTACAGGTAGTTCAGCCAATCCGGCGACTAGGCGCTCACGTTCAGCGACCAGGCGGGTGACACGATCATTCATAGCGCTGACATAGCGAAGAGCTACGGTGCCTGCGATCTGTTTAACGACATCCAGGTGATACGGGAGCACTACCTTTTGCAGTTCGCTCACCAACCAGGTTGGTGCCAGCAGATAGCCGAGACGCAAACCTGCCAGGGCCCAAGTCTTTGAATAGGTGCGACTGACGACCAGTGGGATATCGCTTGCCAGCAAACTACAGGTGCTCACATCGGCGAACTGACCGTAGGCCTCGTCCACGCACAAGAGCCCATCTGTCTGGGTAACCAGCTCTAGAACTTGCTTGATGTCGGCCAACCGATCGACCATCCCGGTGGGATTGTTGGGTGAACACAAAAACGTGATCGAAGGCCTGGACCCGGTCAGTACACGCTCTACCTGGTCGAGATCCAAAGAGAAATCCTCGGCGCGTTCGCCTGGGGCCAACTCCGATCCGCAGATCAGAGCGAGGTGGCTGTGCAGCGCATATGTCGGCTCGAACACTGCTACGGCACGGCCCGCGCCGCCGTAGGTCAACAGCAGGGTTTGCAGTACCTCATTGGAACCGTTGGCGGTGAACACCTGTTCGGGTCCGACGCCGTGGATGCGCCCGATGGCGGTTCGCAATTCGATGGCATCACGTGATGGGTACCGGTGCCAGTCGACACCGTGGAGGGCATCGATCAGCGCGTCGGTGAACCCCTGCGGCGGCGGCTCGGGGCTTTCGTTGGTGTTGAGGCGGACCTCCACGTCAAGTTGAGGTGAGTGGTAGCCATCGTTGAGGCGAACGAAGTCTCGTGGGGCGGGCAACTGCAACATTTTCACAGACCTGCAGAGCCTCTCTTGAGGGTTGTGTCGCCTGAGTGCATTCGGCTAGCTGCGGCGGGCTGCGACTCGCATCGATCCCCGTAGCGTTGCTCGACGCGGAGGCGAATCGATCCAGCGTGGGCGTCGAGGCCCTCTGTGTCGGCAAGAGTGATCACATGCGGACCCAGTTGGCTCAGAGCTAGTTGTGTGGCGCTGATGACATGCGTGTCCTTGATGAAGTCATGGACGGTGAGCGCTCCCGCGAAACGCGCCGTTCCAGCAGTGGGCAGCACATGACTGGGACCGGCGATGTAGTCGCCAAGCGATGCTGGCGTCAAGGACCCGCAAAATACCGCACCGGCATTGCGGACCAACGGAAGCAGCTCTTCGGGGTCGGCGGTCTGGAGTTCGAGATGTTCCGGGGCGATAAAGTTCGCCACCTTCATTGCCTGTTCACAATCGCGGCACAACGCCATAATTCCGGATCCGTTCAGCGTGGCCTCTATTTCAGCTCGACGTGGTGCCTCCAAAACAAGTTGTCGGACAGCGGAGCTGACTTCGTCAGCCACGGACTCGTCCCAAGTGATGAACCATGCCAGCCCGTCGGGTCCGTGCTCGGCTTGTACGATCAGATCAATGGCTGCGTAGCTCGCTGGTGCCGAACCATCGCCGACTACCACGATTTCACTTGGCCCCGCAAAGGCGGAGGGCACAGCGACCTGCCCGTATACCTCACGCTTCGCCAAGGCAACATAGACATTGCCGGGACCGACAATAACGTCAACGGGCGAAATGGTCTCGGTTCCATATGCAAGCGCTGCTATGGCCTGCGCCCCTCCGACGGCGAACACCTCGTGGACGCCTGCGATCGAAGCCGCTGCGAGCACCACCTCCGGTATGCGTCCGTCCGGGGCTGGAGGTACGCACACGGCAATCTCGCTTACACCAGCGACCGCGGCCGGAATGGCGGTCATCAGAACCGTGGACGGGTAGACGGCCCGACCACCGGGCACATAGCAACCCGCTCGCCGTACTGGTTGATGCAGGCCCCGAACTGTGATTCCACGGTTTTGGAATTCAATATCGGGCCTTACCTGCGCTTGATGATAAGAGCGAATCGACGATGCCGCTGTCTGCAACGCGTACCTCACCGGTTCGGCGATGCGATCAAGTGCCAACGCCATGTCGTTGCGGTCTACCCGAAGGCGCTTGACGTCTACCTTGTCGAGACGGTTAGTGAAATTCCGCAAGGCTGCGTCACCGTCGGCACGTACAGCGGCGATGATCTCACGCACTGTTTCGACCGGTTTGTCGCTCACAAATTCAGGCCGAGGCAGATACTTGGCGAGTTCGTCGGATGCTTGTCGCAGGTCAATACGGCGGAGCACCCGTTCACGCTAACGTCGGATGGTCGAGCTGCACAGCAAACGTGCTGCCTGAAATTGCGATGACTGCAACAGCGAAGTGGAGTGCGGCCACCCCCGTTTGAACGAGGGTGGCCGCGGGCGACACAGGGCGGCGGATCCCTTGTGTCGCCGATTAAGGCTGAGTGGCGGGAACTCAGCAAGGCCACGCTATCGCGCACCCACGGTGCGCACAACGATTCATAGGCCTCTCAGCGGCGGGAAAATTTGACAATTGTGTTATAATTGTTCCGAATCGTCATGTACTTGCCAGTCACATGCTTGCAGGTCACGTTCTTGCCAGATGTCTAGCGGCAGTTCCTGGATGTGGGAGTCCAAGTTGTTCAACTCACCCTTGAGCCGATTGGTAGCGGCATTCGTTGTTTTTTTTGTGCTGGCTCCGGTCGTGCTGGCTCCTGCCACGGGTGCCGCCACGCAGCAATCCGACCGGTCAGTCACGTTGTTAGGCGGAGGATGGGGTCACGGTATTGGCATGAGCCAGTACGGGGCGTTTGGTCGGGCGGAGGCAGGACATTCCTACGAAGAAATTCTCGGCTTCTACTATGACAACACGACTATCGCCACGATCGCAGATCTCAAGTCATCGGGCGACGGGACCATAGCCATCGAGTCCGACGATGTTGATGTTGATGTTGAATTCGACGATTTGGTTGATGTGCGAGTGGCAATTGCGGAGTCCTTGGTGCTGGGCCCTCCCACTAACGCACCTGTTGGCTGGGAGATCACAGTGGTAGCTGCCGACAGCGAAATCGGTAGCGCAACAACAAGTGTGTCGGTGGCTTGGGACGAAAGCAGTTCCAGATGGTCTGCCAGAACCGAACAAGACGGTACCAATGTGGATCTATGCGCGAGCCGTGAGGAATGTCGTGGCAACCCCCTTGAGTTCATCTTGGGTGACGAGCAAGAGATAGTGCTGACCAAGGTAAGAAGAGGCGGCAGGACCGTCTACTTCAAGGGCAAGGGCCGCTACGACAGTTTCGGTCACTATCGCGCTGGCAGCATCGTGCTACATCCCGCGGAAGTAGCTGGACCCAAAGGACAGGCTACGACCGAGTGTGGAAGTGCCAGAAGTGGACAATTTTGCGTGATCCACGGTCGTCTTGACATGCAGCAATATCTCTACGGAATAGACGAGGTGCCGTTGGCTTGGCCCATGGAGTCTCTCAAGGCTCAGGCAGTTGCTGCGAGAAGCTACGCATTGGCGAAGACCTTGGCCCGTCAATCCAACAAAGGCTGGAAAGCTCCCTTTGATGTATACGAGTCGGTCAAGGATCAGAACTACATCGGATGGAAACACGGGCGTCACTGCATTGACTCCGAATCTGAATGGTGCGAAGCCGTTGACGCCACCAGCAACGAGATCGTGGTGTACCGCAGCGATAAGACTGGTCAGGAGCAACCATACGTGGTTGAGGCCTTCTACTCGTCCTCCAACGGTGGTCACACATCCGAACCGCGCGACGTATGGGCTAACGGCAAGGATCTGCCTTATCTCCGGGCCAAACCCGATCCCTACGACAACAACACCGAGAACCCCAACAATATGAAGGCCTTCGTCTACCCCGTGGCACAGCTTTCAAGTTGGCTGAACAACTATCAGGCATCGCGGCCCGAACAGGCTCAGTTGAAGGTCGGTACGGTCAAGTCGGTGACTATCAACGCTCCTGCTTCGGGCCGTGTTTCCTTTGCCGAAGTGATCATTGAGGGCTCCGACAAGACAGCCACGATGATGGACCGTTACAGATGCGGTCCACAAGGATCTTCCAGACAACTCTGTCACCGCAGCACCTACGGCGATGGTCAAGGCCACTACGGCTATCGGTTCTACAACGCAATCTGGAGAGGATGCTCCAATACGGCGGGTTGTTCTCCGTTGAAGTCATCAAACTTCAGGGTTCTCACCTTCAACGATCTTCAAGCGGGTACATATTATTACGATCCCGTCATATGGCTGCTCGGTGAGCGGCTTACTACAGGGACGTCTGAGACGACGTTTTCGCCTGACGAGCCGATCACGCGTGGGCAGTTCGCGACGTTTTTGTGGCGTTTCGCTGGCAAGCCTACTGCGGAGCTTGACGGCACCCTCTTGTTCTCTGACGTTGAAGAAGACGCGTACTTCACCGAGCCAGTGAGATGGTTGACCGACACCGGGATCACCACAGGGACGTCTGAGACGACGTTTTCGCCTGACGAGCCGATCACGCGTGGGCAGTTCGCGACGTTTTTGTGGCGTTTCGCTGGCAAGCCTACTGCGGAGCTTGACGGCACCCTCTTGTTCTCTGACGTTGAAGAAGACGCGTACTTCACCGAGCCAGTGAGATGGTTGACCGACACCGGGATCACCACAGGGACGTCTGAGACGACGTTCTCACCCGACGCACTCGTCACGCGTGGGCAGTTCGCGACATTCTTGTGGCGCTTCGCTGGCAAACCTGAGGCTCTTGGACCCGACGCTGCGATTCCTCCACATATGCGTGACTACGCGCCTTCAATTCCTGTTAGAGCCGAAATGGAAACTGAGGAGTACCCACCTGATGACGAAGAGACTGATGCCGATTTGACCGACACGGAGTCCTCAGATGGTGAAGCGATTTCTGACGACATACCCGATGCAAACGCGTCCGATGACACTGACATGACCGATTAGCTGTACCGATTAGCTGTAGTAAACCGATTCTTAAGCGACCCGGAACAGTCACTACCTTGATTCTGCCAACTCGTGGATCCATGTGATGACATCGGCTACGGGATCGCCACACCATTGCAGCATTGCATTGAGGTTTCGGCGATGCCGGGACGACACACCATCAAGATCGGCCAGAGAATCGTCGAGCTTCGTCAGAAAACCGGCCTCGTCGTCGGTCGCGAAGGCTGAGGTGAGTTCCCAGCGTCGCTGCAATTCGACTTGGTAAGCATGTCTCCCGGCCCAGGTGCTGAACCGGATGGACGGTGTGCCGACCACCGCGGCCTCCGAGCACACCGTCTGGGAGTCCCCGACCACCAGATCACATGCAGCCAGCACATGATGGAACCGGTCCGGGGCTGTAGGAACCTCTAACGCGGCGAGTCGAGGCGGCGGATCGGTTTCCGAGGAGATCAGTACCCGGCCATGCCGTGATAATCGGGTCACGACGGCATCAATTTGGGGCTCGTTGAGACCTATGTGGCCACGGTCATGGGTTGCCGTGAAGGCGGTTAGGCGTAGCAGGAACAAGCGCTCATTTCGCCGGGCTCCGATCTCGCTACGGATTGAGGGGTCCGGTCGGAATCGTGACGGATGCAGGTAAAACAGTTCCTTGTACCCCCGGTAACAGCGGTGCCGTCGGGATCGAGACGTACCGCCAGCTGTGGGACCGGTCGTCAGGTGGGCAAAGGGTGCGGCCAGGTAGTGAAGCATCCCAGCGGAGCGGCCGTCGTCACTGTCGTACAGCACCGGCGTACGGGTGAGTCGTCCGGCGTGTACCGCTGCGGGTGAACGGGTAACGATCACATCGGGACGAAATGATCTGACGGTGCGCCACATTTGCAGGTCACGCGCCAACAGTTCCCTCGCTAGCGACGGTCTTGTGGTTCCGGCTCGTGGGCCGCGTACATGGGCCTTGCCCTTCGCCACTATCAGCTCAACGACGTTTTCTTTGCCGGGGCGTGACACCCAGAGTGTTTGGTGACCGGAACTCGCGAGTCGTTCGTCAATCACGCCGAGTGTCCACACGTCGGCCGCATGAACCGCATCAAATAGGACCTTCATGGTGATTAGCCGGTGGTCGTATCCCCAGTCGTCGTGTGATGGGCATATTCGTGTTGCAATAGCAACGCTGTAATGACGCAACCAACTACTACCGACATCAACAAGGCGTACTCAACTCGAAGAAAGGGCTCCGCGGGAATCTGCAAAGCGATGGGAAAGATCATAACACCGACCAAGAATCCGAGCATCGCGAGCCTGGTGTGGCCCAACGCCACAAGGCCCAAAGTGAGAGAGATCATCACCATTAGGCCACCGCCGCTTCCCGCGAGTAGGCACATGTCGCGAGCGCCGATGTCGTCACCGAACATGATCGCCACGATCTCCGGGCCGATCAACCAACCGGCTGCCATCGCGGAAGCGGCCACGATGGTTACCGCACCCGAGAGACGAATTTGCATACTACGAAAGCCAGCAAGGTCGCCGCTGCCAGCCAATCCGGCCAGGTTCGGGAGCAGTGATGCCTTCACAGCTTGAAAAAAGAACAATGGAACCCTGGAGATGATCAGACCGTTGAGGAATACGCCCGGAGCGCTGGCACCCAGGTCATCGCCAATGATTCGTAGAGCCACCGGGCCCACGTTCAACAGGAATGCCTCGGAGAGAGAGGTAGCCAATAGAAGTCCCAATGCAGGGGTGAGTTCGCTGAGTTGCGCCGGTGGACCGGGTTGAACGAATGGCCGAACCATGGAAGCGCTTACCAGTGCACCTGTGGCAAAGGCCGCCGCCAGGGCAGCCGCGTAGGCTCCCAGCACCTCAACTCCAGCCACCGCCAAGGCCAGAACCAGAACCAATCGTGTGATGCCCTCCACCGCGAAATAGCTGCCGTATACAAAGAAGCGATGTCTGCCCGAAAGGATCCCTCGTACCAACTCGGCTCCGGCGAAAGCCGCTAGAGACAGCAACAAGCCGATAAGCATCGGAATCTGATGGTTGAGCATTCCGGCTAGACCGAGCGGCCAAGCAACACCTAGGCCCACGGCTAGCACCGCGAAGCTCACGACCCCGATCTTGGTGGCTTCCCACAATACCGGAAGTGAACCCTCGCCTCGGCTCCGTCGCTCCGCGGTAGCCCTCGCGACCTCCTGCTCCAGTGGTTGAAACAATCCCGGACCCAGGATGTAGACGATGCTCCAAAGTACGGCCAACAATCCGTATGAACTCTCGTCGAGGGTTCGCCGTGCGATGATCAAAAACCCGTAGGTCGCCAGTCCGTTGAGAACAAGACCCGCCACGATCGGTGTGGTGCCCGCGGGCAACGGGCTACGACCGCGAATGATTTCAGGCAGGCTGGGAATCAGAGGTCTCCCACGTCGGATGCACAATCAGGAGGGCGAACCCGAGGAACGAATCGATACCCGTGGTCGACCATGGGGGAACCGGGCAGCGAGAGCCCACCCGAGGAAGTATGAGTCTATAGGGTCCCGCCTGCAGGTGAATGCTCAGGCTGCGAGCGAGGATCTGCGCCGACGATTACCTCAATTCGCCCGATGAGGCCCTGAGCCGGGTCGGATGCTTGACCAGAAGCGAAGCTCAGGCCGAAGTGAACGTCGGCATGCACAACCCGTCAAGCTCTACAACCTCAATACGTTCTCGGTTCTGCCAGGTGACCTCGTTGGCGGGATCGACGTTCAACCGGAACTCACGAAAGCTCATCTCGAGTGCGTCAAAGACGATCAGGCGTCCGTTGAGACCATCTCCGATTCCCAAGATCAACTTGATGGCTTCAAGGGCTTGAATGCTTCCCACGATGCCGGGCAACACGCCAAGAACTCCGGCCTCGGCACACGACGGAGCGAATTCTGGTGGAGGTGCCTCAGGCAACATGTCGCGATATGTCGGGCCTTGCTGAGGGTCAAACACGGTGATCTGACCCTCAAAGCGGAATATGGATCCGTGCACTACCGGAATGCCGAGCTTCACGCTGGCATCGTTGAGCAGGTAGCGCGACGAGAAGTTGTCGGCGCCGTCGATCACCACGTCGTAGCCGTCAAGGATGTTGACTATGTTGTCTGCACCTAGACGTGTGTCGTAGGCAACCACATCAACATCGGGATTGAGGGCTGTGAGGGTCTTCTTTGCCGAGTCCACCTTGCGCTCCCCCACCCGATCGAGGTTGTGAAGGATCTGTCGCTGCAGGTTGGACTCGTCAACTTCGTCCATGTCCACGATGCCGATCGTGCCAACACCGGCTGCCGCCAGATACAACGCCGCTGGCGATCCGAGTCCGCCAGCACCGAGCAGCAGTACTTTGGATTCAAGTAAACGGAGCTGACCGGTCTCGCCGATTTCGGGTACGAGCAGGTGACGTTGGTAGCGGTTGCGCTGCTCAGGGGTCAAGGTTCGAGGACGCGACCAACTTCGGCCCTCGTCTTTCCATTTGTTAAAGCCCCCATCCATTGAGACGGCATTGGTGTAGCCCAACAGTTCAAGGGTCTGTACGGCGAACGCTGAACGTACACCGCCTGCGCACATCACGACCAATGGCGTGTCACGGTCCGGGACACGGTTTTCTATGTTGGACTCGAGCTGTCCGCGGGGGATATGAATTGACTCTGGTATCGCACCCTGTTCGTATTCGTCGGGCTCGCGGACATCAAGCAGCCTGTATCCTTTGCTCAAGAGGGCCTCGCCCCGGACCGTGTCGACCTCGGTGATGGCGGACCTCGCCTGACGGAGAAGTTCTCTGAAACTGGCCATAGCCAAATCCTACCCAAACGGTCAAGAATTCGGATCGGCAACACCCACGATCTGCGGGAGTACGCCACTGATGCTGTCGCGTATCACCACATCGGCGACCGAGTCATACAGGGTGGATTCGTTGTTGATAATGATGATGCGAGCCCCATGACTGCGCGCTATGTCAACTGTGCTGTTGATCGGGAACACCGACAGCGACGTGCCCACCGCAACGAACAGGTCACACTCCGAGGCGGCCTGTTGCGCCCGTTTGAGGTCTGCCAGGATCAGAGACTGACCGAACGAGATAGTGGCCGGTTTAATAAGCCCGCCGCAGAGTTCGCAGTGCGGGTCGTCTTCACCGGCTCGGACCCGTTCGAGTACCACGGAGATGTCGGCACGCCAGTCGCACTCAAGGCATCGGGCCATGCGGGTCGTTCCGTGGATCTCGATGACCTTGTCGGGCGACGTGCCCGCCTGTTGGTGCAGTCCGTCGACGTTTTGGGTGATGAGTGTGTGGAGTTTGCCGCGATGTTCGAGCTCACATAGTGCTGCATGGCCTGGGTTTGGTTCTGCATCGGGCCACAGTTCCCCACGTGCGCGGGCCCGCCAATTTCGTTTGCGAACCTCGGGGTCGCTCAGATAGTTGCGGATATTTGAGGCCTTCTCAGCATCGGGGTTACGGGTCCACAATCCGTTAGGTCCGCGAAAGTCGGGAATACCGCTGTCGGTGGATATTCCAGCACCGGTGAGGATCGTGATTTCAGCGGCTTCGTCGATCAGACGACGGGCTCGTGTCGTGCCTTCGTTGTCAAGCATTCCCGCCAGGGTAAGTAGGGCCCGCCAAGTAGGCCAATTCCGTTGACATGCTCAAACTGGATGGTATGAAATGACATCTACTTCCCTGAAAAGCCCTTCAATCAATGAATGAATGGCTCATACACTCACCCATTCCCCAAGGATGCATCATGTCCATGTCGGTCTCCCCGTCGACCCAGCCTGACACTCCCCCGAAGAACTTTGGAGCCTCTGCCCGTTTCCCCACGCTGGGCAATTCCTCGCCGGTCTCAGCCGTAGGCGAAACACTAACGATCAGTCGCTGGAGCGATCCTCTTGTTGATCGGCTCGGCCACGATCCTCGATCACGCTACGTCGAGCTGTTTTGGCTTCCGATCCTCGGCCCGAGCACGGTTCTCTTCTTGCGCCATTGCGTGACGCTGCTTGAAGAGGCCACGACAGACGGAGAAGTTGAACTGGACCTCTCAATCACCGCAGCCCGGCTCGGTCTCGGACACAAAGGAGGACGCAACAGCCCGCTCGTTCGCACAGTGCTACGCGCCACGCGGTTCGGTGCTGCGCGGCCAGCTGGAGCCAGGGCCTTGCAGGTTCGTCGGTTCTTGGCACCGCTAAATCGTGGGCAGGTTGAACGGTTACCCCTCATCCTTAGGACCCTCCACCAACGTGCTGTTTCCGCTCAGCCCGGCGTGGACGAGTTCACCAAGGCCCGTGCCCGGCGTCTGGCCCTTGGACTCATCCAGTGTGGCGACATGCACGACTCCGCGGAAGCACAGCTCAGTCAGTGGCAGGTACCGTCGATTGTCGCCGCTGAGGCAGTGCGCTGGGCCTGGGAGATCCACCTATCCGGCAGCGCTGTCGGTAACGACGCTGCATGAACTTGCGCCGCATCATCTTTACCGGTGTCGTCGTCGCAACACGTAGCCTCATCTGCTCTGGGGGGTGTCAAGGGCGAAGTTTTCGGTCAGATGCACCAGAAGCCGAACACCGAATCCTGTGCCGCCGGGGGTGAGTTCATCTTGGTCTGTGTCAACCGCGGCCGGACCAGCGATGTCAAGATGTGCCCACGGGGTAGCTTCGGTCACGAACTCCTGCAGGATCAACCCGGCGGTGAGTGCACCACCATAGGGCTTGCCGATGTTCTTTAGGTCGGCCACCGAAGAGCGGATCTGTTCTTTGTATTCTTGGGGCAGCGGTAGGTGCCAGACCATCTCACCGCTGGCGTCGGCAGCGTCGCGGACTTGGTCGATCAGGGCTTGATTGTTGCCCATCAAGCCCGCTATGCGTGGGCCCAATGCCACCATGCAGGCACCGGTTAGTGTGGCCAGATCTACCACAGCTGCGGGCTCGCCTTCGCAGGCCAGCGAAAGTGCGTCGGCGAGGATCAGACGTCCCTCGGCATCGGTGTTGAGCACCTCAATAGTCTTGCCGTTGCGGATCTTGAGGACGTCACCCGGGCGGGTTGCATCACCGCCAAGCATGTTGTCGGTCATTGGGAGATAGCCGCGCACACGTATCTGAACATCCAACTCCCCCAGCACCGACATCGCGGCAGCGACCGCTGCCGCGCCAGCCATGTCACGTTTCATCGTCATCATGCCCTCAGCGGTTTTTATCGAAAGCCCCCCGGCGTCGAAAGTGACCCCCTTGCCCACCAATGCGAGCGTCGGAAAGGCATCTTGAGTTGGGCTTGTAGCGGGGTCTTTGGGTCCTGAACTCTCCGAGCCTTGAGACCCGGGCGGGTCGTAGTGGAGTTCCACAAGGCGAGGTGGGTTAGTGGAGCCGCGGTTCACACCCAAAAGTCCGCCGAGCCGGCCTTGTGCGATGTCTTCACGGTCCCAGACGACAATACTGAGCCCCTTGACCTCTGCCATGACCCTCAGTCGATCGGCAAACACCTCTGGCGTCAACGACCCGCCGGGTTCGTTAACGAGGTCGCGAGCGAACATTTGTGCGTCGGCTATCAACGCACCCCGATCAATCCCAGCTCGGTGAGAGGCGACCGCGCCGCCGCCAATATCCACCCGTTCCAGCAGCGGCGTTTCGGGTTCGGACTTGTAGGTAGTGAACGAGTAGGTTGAAAGAGCCACACCTTCAACCAGCGCTTGGCGTTGTGCCGCCGCATCGATGTCGATCCCTTCGGGGAGTTCGATCCCGACCCGCTTCTGACGGGCGAAGCTCCGGCCGATGCAAGCACCAGCCTTGCGCAGCGCGACACCATCGACCTGCGCTGTTGAACCGATCCCGACAAGTCCCTCGATTCGTCCGTTTGCTGGCCAGGTATGAAACTGACCGGGTTTTCCTTCGAATCCGACGTTGCTCAACGGTTCTGGCTTGGCGCCTTCGATTCCGTTGTCGACCATTTCGCTGGTGACGATCCGGACAACCGCGTCAACAGATTTGGGGAAGGTGCGCAGGGCACGAAACGTGATCGACATAGCTGGAACTGTAGACGGTGGGGCTAACCGGTTGCGGTGATGTCAGGCAGACACTGACGTAGAGAGAGCGTGGCTGCGAAGCTGTCGCCGCGCTCACCAACCCGATCCAACACATCGGTGACGTCAAACACCAGAGGCTCACCATCAGCACCGTCGCTGACCTCATCCCAGTCAATCGGTGTGGAGACGGTAGGTCGGTCCCCAGCGCGTAGCGAGTATGCAGCGATTGTGGTCTTGTGACGGGAGTTCTGACTCCAATCAACGAAGACCTTCCCGCGGCGCACTGCCCTTGCCATTTCGCTTACCACTCGACCTGGGTGTTTCCGCTGGAGCAGTCCAGCAACAGCGAGTGCGAAATCAGCGCATTGCGGATGTTCGTGGGGAGCGTTCAACGGCACGTACACCTGCAGGCCCTTCTTGCCCGACGTCTTCGCGAACGACTCCAGCCCTAGTGCAGCGAGCAGATCACGAATATTAACGGCAATCTCACAGCAGTTCGTGATCGTCGCGGGGTGACCCGGGTCGAGATCAAACACCAACATTGACGGCGAATCAATTTCGCCGCAGCGGGCCATCGGGGCGTGTATCTCCAGCGCCGCGAGGTTCGCAGTCCACGCCAGTGCCGAGACCGAATCGATCCGGCAGTAATCGATCCCGCCTCGGCGGTCACCGGGGCCCTTACAGGTCCCGACCCAATCAGGTCGATGCGACGGGCAGCGCTTCTCAAAAAACGAGTCGGCTGTGACTCCATTTGGCCAGCGCCGCAGAGTCACGCCACGATCGCGGATATGGGGTAACATCACAGGCGCTATCCGTACGTAGTAGTCGATTACCTGTGCCTTTGTGAACCCGACAACTGGGTACATGACCTTGTCGAGATTGGATATCCACAGGCGTCGTCCTTGGATCTCTACCTGTACACGCTCGGTCTGTGCCATGTCGGCTACGCCGATGTGCGAAGAGATTCTTCGGTCGGTGCCCCAGTTTGCGCATTGGCCATGTCGTCGTTGCTATCGGGGGATTCGGTGACCGGCTGTGTGTGTCCCGGTGCGCGTGAACTCCGATGACGGTGACGGGATTTCTTCGCTTCGGCCACTGATGCTTCCAAAGCGGCAATCAGGTCAATCACATTGTCTGCCGATGACTCCGGGGTGGTCATGGTTTCGCCGCTGCCGCCGGTTGTCTTGCGATCGATCAGCTCGAGGATCGCATCGCGGTAGGTGTCGCGATGTCTGGTCGGATCGAAAGTCGTGTCCAAAGTGGCGATGAGTTGTTCAGCCATTGCCTGTTCACGCGGGCCTACCGAAACGTCGGCCAACATGTCGAACCCGTCAATCTCAGCGTGGTCAACGATCTCGTCCGCGTAGACCATTGTCGACAACAACAACCGCCCGTCGCGTGGCCGCACAGCTGCAAGGTACTGCTTCGAGCGCATGACGAAGTGCCCGATGGCTACCTTTTCGGATTGCCCCATCGCCTCCACCAACAGCTTGTATGGCTTGACCCCCTGTTCTGCGGGAACCAGGTAATAGGCATGGTCATAGAAGATCGGATCTATGTCAACAAGGTCGACAAACTCCGCAATGTCGATTGTGCGCACCATCTCAGGGCCAACGCTTGCCATCTCCTGTTCGGTAAGGGTCACAAAGTCACCGGAGGGCAGTTCGTAGCCCTTGACGATCCGCTGGTAAGGAACCTCTTCACCGTCCAAGGCAGAAACACGCTTCTGTTTCACTCGGGCTCCGGTGGCCGAGTCGATCTGATTGAAACGCACAGTCTTGCGAGATACGGCGCTGTACAACCGAACCGGGATGTTGACCAACCCGAAACTGATCGACCCTGACCAGATCGCTCGCGGCATGACCGAAGTCTATATCGTCAGTCCCGTTCGCTGTGGTCGTGGACTAGAAGTGGTCGAGGTTGGAAGTGGTCGGGGTCTGGAAGTGGTCGGGGTCTGGAAGTGGTCGGGGTCTGGAAGTGGTCGGGGTCTGGAAGTGGTCGTGGCTAGAAGTGGTCGTGGCTAGAAGTGGTCGTGGCTAGAAGTGGTCGTGGCTAGAAGTGGTCGTGGCTAGAAGTGGTCGTGGTCTACAACATCCCCGGGGTCATCTCAGGATTATGGTGTCAACAAGACCCTGGGGACAAGATCCTGGCCGAACCCTGACAGGATGGCGAGATAGACCAAGCCGGTGGCTGCCATAACCGCCGAGTATGACCGTTCCTTCAGCGTGGCGCGTGCCATCACCACCAAGGAGATCGTCGTTACCACACACGCAGCCCAGAACCAACCAAGTAGACCGTTATAGGCGTCGTCGATTGTTCCGTTCAGTACCGACAGCATTCCGGTGGGAAGGACCATGGCCACCGTCTCAAAGACCCACACCACCCCGGTCCAGCGGATAAGGTCCAGCACTGGTTTACGGGCCAGCCCAGGTTGAACGAGGTACCAGTGGCCCAACAGCATCGCATCGGTGAGCGAACCGAGGAACAACGCACTGATCAAGCCCCGATACAGCGAAAGCGCTGGCGGGCCCCCTGCGGTTAGCGACGCTATGAGCACAGCAATGAGTCCCACCACAGCGGTGAGCAGATCAAGCACAGGTGGAAATTCCCGTGCTTCCACCTCGCTTGCTTCGTCTGCGCGGCTTATGCCGGTCATCGCAGCTACCCGGGCTGAGCGGCGCTCACGTGCTTCGCGTTGTCCGGCCACCCCGGCAGATTTACGCAGCACCGACACCGTCAGGGTCGTGACACCTGCCGCCGCGAATGCCATGGTAGCCGCATCTCGGTGCCAAGTGGGGGAGGTGACGAACGCCGCCGTTAGTGACCCGGCAAGTAACACCAAAAACGTCGTACGTTGCAGCCATCCATAGCCGAGCCCAACTTGGCGACCTCGGGTGGTTACCCACAAAAAAAACCATCCTCCCGCGGCCCATTGCAACAAGACGGTTGCGCCGTCGAGTCGGATCAAGGTTCAAGACCCGGGATCGGGTTGGTCAATGCTGTCAGCCGACGGTAGCGAGATGATGGTCGGCCGTGTTGAGCGAATCCGGTCCGTTATTGGTTGCGACCACGATGTCCTCGAGACGGATCCCCCATTTATCGTTGATATAGATCCCGGGTTCGATCGAGAACGCATTGCCAGCCGTGAGCGGGACCTCGTTGCCCTCCACGATGTAGGGGTCTTCATGTTCCTCGACGCCAATGCCGTGCCCCGTCCGGTGAATGAAATACGGTCCGAACCCAGCGTCTGTGATCATGCGACGTCCCACCCGATCGACGTCCTGTGCAGCAGTGCCGACCTTGGCGGCGCGAACCGAGTCGGCCTGGGCCTCCTGCAGTACTGCGTATGCCTCGGCCAACTCGCTGTCGGGATTGGAGCCGGTCCACACACAACGGGTGATGTCTGAGCAGTACCCCACACCGTCGTTGCCCACCATCGTGCCTCCGAAATCGCAAAGAACAACTTCACCAGGTTCGATAATCCGACCACCTGGATGATGATGCGGGCTCGCAGCGTTTGGTCCCGCAGCCACGATCGCAAAGTTCACACGGGTATGGCCCTCGTCGAGGATTTGTCGGCCGAGTTCGGCCGACACCTCGGCCTCGCTGCGTCCAACAAGATCAATTTCTCCGGTTTGCAACCTTGCCGCAATCCTGTCGACCGCCGCGGCCGCAGCCCGCAGACGTTCAATTTCCGCGGGCTCCTTGACTGAACGGATCGGTGCAGTCAAGGTGCTGGCACGTCGGAATGTGGTATCGGGCATGGCGCGGATCAAATCGATCAAGAACCCTGCCCACAATTGATCGCCGACGGCCGCCTCCGCAGCGGGACCGACCAGATCAGCAATTGCAGCTATCGGATCCTCGGTATCAGCGCATGCCAGAACCCGAAAAACGTCGGGACGTTCGTGAACCCGAGCTACCTCAAGGGTTGGAACGATCAGCACAGCTTCATCGTTGCTGGGTACCACCAACATGGTCAGTCGCTCCAAAGGCATCGCTTCGTAGCCACAGAAGTACGGCAGGTCGCTTCCCGTTGACAACATCAATACATCAACGCCGTGGGTGTGCATACGGGCACGAACACGAGCGATCCTTTCATCGAACCTCGTTGATTCGTGCTGATTTGCGAGCGGCAACATATCAAGACGATACCTGTGGGCATTACCGGGTGTGTGGCCGTCGCCAGCTTCTCTACCCCTGCCAGGCTTGGTGTGTCCGCGGGTCCATGCCATGCCAGGCCGTCGGCCGCCAGCTTCTCTACCCCTGCCAGGCTTGGTGTGTCCGCGAGGCCTGCCGAAATGCTTTGGTACAAGGCGGGCTTCGCTACCCCTGCCAGGCTTGGTGTGTCCGCGGGAGCAAACGAACACGCTCGGACACACGACCCGTACAATCACCGCATGAGCGACCGGCAGTTCGGCTTTCGCACGCGTGCTTTGCATGCGGGAAATCGACCCGATCCGCGCACAGGCGCACGAACCACCCCGATCTTTCAGACGACGAGCTACGTCTTTGACGACGCCGCCGACGCAGCCGACCTGTTCGCGCTTCGAAAATACGGCCTGATCTACACCCGTCTCGGAAACCCCACCGTCTCCGCCTTTGAGGAACGGGTAGCCAGCCTGGAAGGTGGGATCGGAGCTGTGGCAGCAGCATCCGGTCACGCTGCTGAGTTCATGGTGATCACCGCGCTTGCATCTGCTGGCGACCACATCGTGTCGAGCAGTCAGCTATACGGCGGAACGGTCACGATGATGAGCAACACGTTGAGCCGGTTCGGTATTCACACAACTTTCGTTGATCCGACCGATCCAGAAGCATTCTCGGCAGCGGTTAACGATCGCACGAAGCTGATGTTCGCAGAAACGATCGGTAATCCCTCAGGCGCGATAGCCGACATTGCCAAGCTGGCCGAGGTTGCCCACAGCCATGGTCTGCCGTTGGCAGTAGATTCGACATTCGCCACTCCGGCACTGTGTCGCCCGATCGAGTGGGGTGCCGACATCGTGATTCATTCGGCTACGAAATTCATCGGAGGGCACGGCACCTCACTGGGAGGTGTCGTGACGGAGGCTGGCACGTTTGACTGGGGATCAGGTCGATTCCCGGCATTCACAGAGCCGGTGCGGACATACAACGACCTTCGCTGGTGGGACAATTTCGGCGAGTACGCGTTCTGCACAAGGCTCCGCAACGACCAGCTCCGAGATATGGGGCCCACAATGGCGCCGTTCAACGCTTTCTTGTTTCTGCTTGGCCTCGAAACCCTTGATTACCGCATGGCCGGGCATGTGGCCAACGCCTCCGCAGTAGCGAAATGGCTGGCAGAGGACCGCCGGGTGAACTGGGTCGACTACTCCGGACTTCTCGATTCTCCGCACCATGACCTCGCCTGCAAATACATGCCCGACGGGCCGGGCGGTGCGGTGTTCACGTTCGGTGTCGACGGTGGACGAGTCGCCGGTGCTGCGTTCATTGAAGCCCTCGAGTTGATCAGCCATCTCGCCAATGTCGGCGACGCAAAGACCCTTGTGTTGCATCCCGCTTCCACTACTCATTCGCAGTTGAGCGACGAGCAGCTCAACGCAGGCGGGGTGACACCGGACATGGTGCGGCTCTCTATCGGGCTGGAGGACTTAGAAGACATAATCTGGGACCTTGACCAAGCACTAACTGCAGCCACCCGCAGATCCCATTGATACACATGAAGATAGCTCCACTCTTGGAATGGCCGAAATGATCGACGCAGATGCCGTGCCTGGCTGGATACAGCCAAGCGTGGCTGCACGTCGGCGTATTCTCGACACGTCTCACACGATTGCGGTGCTGGGGGCGTCGGCCAACACAGCACGTGCCTCCAACTTCGTGTTGGCCTACCTGCTTGGCTCGTCTGACTATCGGCTGTACCCGGTCAACCCGAACAACACTGAGATTCTTGGTCTTCGCTGCTACCGGGACCTTGAGTCATTGCCGGTCGTCGCGGACATCGTTGTGGTGTTCCGCCGCAACGAGGACCTTGACGCGGTGGCCACCGAAGCAATCGGTGCGCGCTGTGGGGTGTTTTGGACTCAGCTCGGCTTATGGTCAGCCTCCGCTGCACAATCCGCAACCGCCGCAGGACTCGAAGTTGTCATGAACCGCTGCATCAAGATTGAGCACGCCCGGTTTCACGGCGGCCTTCATCTGGCCGGTTTCGACACAGGTGTCGTGGACTCAAGGCGCCGCTAAGGCAACGGCAACCTGTTGCGCCCTCCCACGCCGATACCCGTCGTTCACGACGAAAGCGCAGCTACCGCCGATTTGGCGTGATAGCTCGACCGGGTTAAAGGCGAGGCCTCTACATGGGAGATCCCGGCGGCGGACCCTACGGCTTTCCAGTGCTCAAACTCGGCGGGTTCGCACCAGCGCGCCACAGGCAGATGGCGTGAAGAAGGCCTCAAATACTGGCCCACGGTCACGATGTCCACACCCACCGCCCCAAGATCGTCGAGGGTCTGGTCGACCTCATAAACGGTCTCCCCCATGCCCACAATGATCGAGGATTTCGTCACCAAACCGGCGGCCTTGGCTTGGCCCAACACCGCCAGGGACCGTGCATAACTCGCCGACGGACGCACGGCACGCTGCAGCCGAGCAACAGTTTCAATGTTGTGGGCGAGCACATCTGGCGCAGCGGAAATCACCGTCTTCAACGAAGCGCTGTCGCCACGAAGATCCGAAACGAGCATCTCGATCGCCGTAGCTGGATTTCGTCGACGAACCGCTGCGATTGTGGCGGTCACCGCCGCTGATCCGCCGTCAGATAGGTCGTCTCTTGCGGGCATCGTGAGAACCGAATAGGCGAGCCCCATTCGTGCCACGGCCTCGGCCACACGCTCGGGCTCGTTCGGGTCGGGTGGCTGTGGTCGTCTGGTGTCCACCAAACAGAAGCCGCAGGCACGGCTACAGCGATCGCCGAGGATCATAAAGGTGGCGGTGCCGTCGTTCCAGCATTCCGAGATGTTGGGGCAGCCCGCCTCTTCACACACCGTGACGAGGCCCAGATCCCGGATTGTGGCACGAACTTCTCGAAACACGAGGCCGTGATCGAACTTCACTTTCAGCCAATCCGGTTTTCGGTCTGTGAGAGCGACAGCTTCGCCGCTCACGCCTGCTTCGGCTAGGCGACCCAGAAGTCGTAACGAGGTCGTGGGGGCAGCGACCGGGTGCTGGATCTGCGCGACGCAAGGCCCGTCGGTGGCGCTGGCCCGTGTCGTAGGTGTAGTAGCCAGAGTTGATTTGTCCACTGGCCGGTCGCGTGTGAACGGCGCAAGATCGGTTTTCGCGACACGCCAGGCAACGTCGGCTCGGTCCACCGGCATCCCTTCGGCCCATTGCTCGGCGGCGCGTGCCACGACCAGGTCAACCACCTCGGCCATGGCGACTTTGATTCCCTCCGCTGCTAGAGACGTCACACCCTTATCGGTGATTCCGCAAGCAACGATACGACTGAACCATCTGAGATCAGGGTCCACGTTCAGGGCGAAACCGTGCATCGAACGCCCCCGCGACAGGCGCACACCGATGGCAGCGATTTTTCTGGGGCGTTCTTCACTGTCGTTCACTCCGAGCCACACGCCCGTGTGTCGGTCGAGCCGTGAGGCGTTCACACCGAGCTCCGCTAGTACATCAATCAGAACCTGCTCGACTCCGTGAACGTAGGCGGCCGTATCGGCCATACCCCCGCCGCGCTTTCCGGGCACGTCAAGGATCGGGTATCCCACAAGCTGGCCGGGTCCGTGATAGGTGACATCACCACCACGGTCCGCCACAGCTAGATCCGCACCAAGCTTTTTGACGTCGACAAGCAGATGCTCGGCGGGTGTACGGCGGCTGGTCGTGACGACATGATGATGCTCAAGTAGCAACAGATGATTCCGGGTGCCGCGGTAAAGCGCCCGCTGCAATTGCAGTGCGTCGCGGTAGCGGACCCGACCCAGCCAACGAATCCTTAGCGGTGACCTAGTGGGGCCTGAGGTTCTCATCAGCGAATCTCAGCCGAGTTCCGCGGTCCAGTCGCGGGTTTCGATGATTGTTTGCACCTTGTTCAAGAACGCGGCTGCGTAGGCCCCATCAAAGGCGCGATGATCCCAGGCAAGGGCAAGAACCCCTATTGAGTGAATTGCGATCGACTCGTTGCCGAACTCGTCGGTGACAACCACCGGTTTACGCTTGACCCCATCGGTGGACAGGATCGCCACCTGGGGTTGGTTGATGATCGGGAACTGCATCAATGTGCCGTAGCTTCCGGCATTGGTGATGGTGAACGTGCCTCCGGTTAGATCGTCGGGCGTGAGCTGACCGGTACGTGCCCGAGCTGCCAGGTCAACGATGTCCCGGGCGATCCGACGCAGTCTCTTGCCGTCGACGCCTTTGACAACCGGCGCCAGCAAGCCTTCGAAGTCGATATCAATCGCGATCGCAAGGTTCACGTCGTTGTGTACGAGCAGGTGATCGCCCCCGAAACTTGCGTTGAGGTGCGGGAACTCTCTGAGAGCATCGGTGACAGCCCGGGCGATGAACGGCAGGTAGGTGAGGCTGAACCCCTCCTGTGTCTTCCATGCATCGCGCTCCGACCGCCGGACTTGTTCCACCCTCTCATAGTCGATCTCCATGGCGGTGAGGACATGCGGCGAAGCAGCCTTGGACATCACCATGTGGTCCGCGGTACGTCTACGAATATTGCTAAGCGCGACGATCTGATCACGCGTACCCAATCGAGGTGCTGGCATTGCCAAAGTTCTGTGTGTCGGCAATGCGGATTCGGTTGTGCCCGCAGAACCAGCGGGCGCTGCGGGTGTTGATGCAATCGGTTCGGACACTGCTTGGCTAGCAGGCGCTGTTGAGATCGGCGGATCGCCCGTTGACAAGTCAGCAGCAAGCGCAGCAGCGGGCGGCGGCTTATCGCTGGCGACGGGGCCGTGCGTGGCTTCAACGGTTGCCAGCCTGCGAGCCCGGATCGCAGCCTCCACATCTGCTCGCGTTACCCGTCCACCGACTCCGGTACCGGCGATCGTTGCGACATCTAGCTGATTATCCGCGATCAGGCGCCGAACCAAAGGCGAAAGCAGAGGCGCCGCAGTGCGTTCGGTGCTCTGAACACTCCGGGAGTCTGCGGCAACTTTGGGTTGCGGCGCGGTGAGCGAAACGGGATCTGGAGACGGCCTTGGGCGTGCTGGTGGCGGCGGAAGAAGCGACCCGGCCCCTTTCATCGGTCCGGGCATCACACGTGCACCTTGCGGCGCAACCCTAAGGTTGTCGGTTTCAACGCCTTGTTGTGAGCGGTCGGATTCGAATGGTTCGGTTTGCTCCACCAAGGAGTCCCCTACGCGACACAGCACCTGGCCAACCTTCACGATCTCTCCCACCTCAGCAAGGATCTCAACTACGAACCCCGCTACGGGCGAAGGAACCTCCGAATCAATCTTGTCGGTAGAAACCTCAAAAAGGACCTCGTCCAAGGCGACCGCGTCGCCGGGGCTCTTGAACCATTTGATGATGGTCCCTTCGGTAACGGTTTCACCGAGTTGCGGCATCGTCACATCGGTCATGGTGAACCTTTCCGCACGGGAATCACCCGTGCAGTGAGCGTCCGGTCAACGAGAGAACGGTCTCTCCGAACAGTTCGCTCATGGTCGGATGGGGCTGGATTAGGGCGGCAACGTCGTCGACGGTTGCCTCCCAGTTGATGGCAAGGTAGGCCTGCCCGAGCTGCTCGGTGACCCAGGGTCCCACCATGTGAACTCCCAGAATCCGCCCGGCTTTGCTGTCGGGCTGCTTCTCCGCGATCACCTTGACCACCCCGTCAGTGTCGCCCAGAATCTTGGCTCTGCCGTTTCCTACAAAGAAATGCTTGGAAACTACGACCTCATAACCGGCATCAATCGCACTTTGTTCGCTGTGACCGGCAAAAGCAACCTCCGGGTGGCAGTAAATGCACCACGGCGTGTTGTGATGGTCAAGCGGTGCAGGGTTCTCGTTGAGAATCGCTTTGATCGCGAGCATTCCTTCAGCAAAGGCCACATGCGCGAGTTGGGGCGTGTCGATCAGATCGCCTACAGCCCATACGCCTGCCTTTGTCGTGGCGCAATTGTTGTCGACCATCACGAAACCCCGTTGATCGGTTTGCACGGTCGTGTCGGCAAGCCCGAGCATGTCGGGATAGGGCCGCCTTCCGATGGCCATGACAACGAGGTCAACGTCGATCGTTTCGCCGTCGCCGAAAGCGACGGTTGTGGCCGAACCATCCGGATTGGGTTTGTGGCCATGCACGGTCACGCCGGTACGAACGCGGATGCCACGCTTGGTAAAGGACCGTTTCACCACCTTCACCGCATCAAGGTCGCAGCCCGCGAGGATATTGGGCAGCGCCTCAAGCACGGTTACCGATACCCCCAAGTCTCCCATCATGGACGCGAACTCGCAGCCAATGGCACCCCCACCAATGACCACAGCCGATACCGGTAACCGTTCTATCGACAACAACTCGTCAGAGGTGACAACCAGAGATCCGTCTATCTCAAAACCAGGAATTGTTCGGGGGCGTGAACCAGCGGCAAGGATCACCGACCCGGCACGAAGGGTGAGATCGCCGGATTCACCACCGCCGACCGTAACCGTGTTGTCGGCACCCAGTTTGCCGGTGCCGTGATAGACCGTGACCCGCCGTGATCGAAGAAGCCCCAGCAGACCCCCTGTCAACTGATCGATGATCGACTGCTTGCGTCCCATCACGACCGACCAATTGAGGCTCGGCTCTGAGCTTTCGATTCCGAAGGAGGAGGAATCTCGAACGGTGCGCCAGACGTGAGCTGTTTCAAGTAGCTCCTTCGCCGGGATGCAGCCGACATTGAGGCAGGTGCCGCCAATTGTTTCGTTCTCGATCAGCGCGATGTCTAGACCGATTCCGGCTCCGTATAGCGCGGCGGCGTAGCCGCCGGGGCCACCACCAATGACGACGACATCGTGATCGTTGCCCTCGTCGTGCTGCGTTTCGGGCACGCCATCACCTCCTGACCAGCGACGTCACCCTAACCCCGACGGTGGGGATCGCCGTTGATTGCACGTCTCTCGTGGTGAAGCGGGTCAACCACAGCCAAACATGGGTGCTGAGGTTGGTCTGCGACAAGAGTTGACGTGTAGCGTTCACGAAATCATGATGTCGTAGAGCTGTACGGCCGACGCCACCAAGATGGCGAGGCCGCACAACAAAGCGGCAAGAATCAAGCGGCGGGTACTCATTTGGTGCTGTCCGAAAGGGCCTCAAGATAGGCGGCGCAACAGGTTGATTGCGCCTCTGTTCGTCTTGATCTGAGATCATGATTGAGATCTCGTCTGAGTTTGGGATCTATCTCACCCGCGAAGCACACGGGCGGCTCTGGGTTCTATGCGAAGCCATCGCGTCGTTGGATGTCAGGGCCTTGTGAGCTGTTAGCGATCCTTACGACGTCGACGGATGAGCCAGCCTGTGATCTCCAACAGCAGCGAACCGGCAACGACGGAAATGACTATCACGACCCACAGTGGTGCGGAGGTGTTCCACCACAACCACTTGATCGGTGTCGATTCACTGTTTTGTACCACAAACGCAATCAATCCAGCGATCAAGGCGACCGCAAGCACCAAGGATGCGACCTGCTTGGTGTTGATCTCCCTGGTGTTGGGAGATTCCGGTTGAACGTCGACCATCGTTTGTCTCCTGACTGCGGTGCTCGGCAGTTGTTGCCAGCTGAAAATATCCAACGCGATCCTAACCGGCTTTCCTTATCGTTGGTTCAGTGCTGCCGGGACTTCGGTTCAGATCCGGGGCTTGGATGTAGATGAAGCACTGCGCGGCATCGTTGTGGTCCCGGCCCACTACGCTTGTTAGCTAGACGTGCTAACTCGCAGGATTGAAATCGAAGAAACGCAATGCAGATCCTAGTTAGCGGTGCTGGTGGTCTGATCGGCTCCGCGCTGACACCCGCCTTGCGGTCCGCAGGCCACAGTGTCGTGCGTCTCATGAGACCCGACTCGGAGCTGGTTTCGTCCCTCGCGGCTATCAGGTCCGTCTCCACAGCACAGTCGCCAGATCAGTCACTTCGTGTTGTCTCGTGGGATCCGGGCACCGGGTTCATCAACGACGACGAGCTTGAAGCCGCCGGGCCGATTGACGCTGTCGTGCATTTGGCGGGTGCAGGCATCGCCGATAGACGTTGGACCCCGCAACGCAAGCAACTTATTCTCGAAAGCCGCATCAAAAGCACGACCCTGCTTTGCGAAACGCTTGGCGCGTGTTCTGCACCGCCGTCGCTGTTTCTTTGTGCCTCCGCGGTCGGCTTCTACGGCAACCGCGGAGACGAACGCCTTGACGAATCCAGCAGTCCCGCTACCGACCGGGGATTTGCCGCAGAGGTCGTACAGGCGTGGGAATCGTCCACTTCCGCCTTGGAACACACATCAACTCAATGCGCGCTAATGCGCTTGGGGATTGTGTTGTCCGCCGAAGGTGGAGCCCTAGCAGCTCAACTTCCATTCTTCAAGCTCGGTCTTGGGGGCAGGATCGGTTCTGGGCAACAGTGGATGTCCTGGATCACTCTCCACGACGCCCTACGTGCGATCCTTTGGCTGCTCGAACATCCGGTTCAGGGTCCTGTCAACCTCACGTCGCCGAATCCCGTCACCAACGCCACGTTCACCAAGGCACTGGGTCAGGCTCTGCGCAGACCAACACTGATTCCGATTCCCAAACCCGTGCTGTGGCTTCGTCTTGGGCGCGAACTCACCACCGAACTGCTCGAGGCGAGCGTGCACGTTTGTCCTGCGGTGCTGCTTGAGAGCGGTTTCGTTTTCGAGCATCCACGCATTGCTGACGCGTTCGGCGCGCTGTTTGACTGAAGGCGCTGTTGACTGAAGGCGATCCTTAGTAGTTCCTGAAACCGGATTCTGGCCGCTGAGAATAGGCCGCCCGCACCGCGAGACGGTCCGCCACATCGTTCCATTCGTTGCCAGCATGCCCCTTCACCCAGCGAAACGAGATGTCGTTGCGCCTACGTTGATACAGCTCCAGCAGCGGCTCCCAGAGATCACGGTTGGCGATGGGGGCCTTCTTGGAGTTCGTCCAATTGCGGCGTAACCAGCCCTCCCACCAGCCGTCCCGGAAACAATTTACGACGTAGGCGCTGTCGGACACCACCAGCACAGGCCCGTCCAGGTTCCGCAACGCCTCAACAACTGCGGTCAGCTCCATGCGCTGGTTGGTGGTGTGCGGATCGGCACCATTGGACCAGTTGCCGTTTGGCACAACCCATGCCCAGCCGCCGGGTCCGGGATTACCGTGGCATGCGCCGTCGGTGTATACAACCAGCCCGTCGCCACACACTCCTTGCGACGCCTTTGGATTCTCGGCTGACGACTGCACAGCCGTCTCGGTCATTCCCAAAGAGCCCTGTGATGCATATCGCCCGGAGCTCCTTCGGCTGGGTTGTGTATCGGTTTGTCGCTCGCTCGTCATTGGCTGCGTTCCTATCCCGCTGGCAAGTCCCATGACGGGATACGTGAGCGCGCAGCCAGAAATCGAGTTCCAGAAATCAAGTTCGTGAGCTGGCCCACATAGTGACGCTACCGGCCCTCGTTAGCGGAATTGTGGTCCGTTTCGCGATGCATTGTCGCGAAATTCGGTCATGGGTTCAACATCAGCACGCCGAAACAGTGCCCGTTGCTGGAACAATGACACCCATATGATTGATCAGTTCTTCCGGCAGTTACCCGACATTGATCCGGTGGAGACCAAGGAATGGATCGATTCGCTTGATGCGGTCGTGTCAGCGCAGGGAACCCCGCGTGCTCGCTACCTTGTCGCCAAGCTTCTGGAGCGGGCCAACGAGTTGCGGGTCGGGGTTCCCCCTACCACCTCAACGCCGTACATCAACACCATTCCTGCCGAGGAGCAGCCGTTTTTCCCCGGTGACGAAAACGTGGAGCGCAGGATCAGGGCGTTCATTCGATGGAACGCCGCCGCCATGGTGATTCGTGCCAACAAGGTCGCCGACGGCATCGGCGGTCACCTCTCAACGTTCGCCTCCAGCGCATCGCTGTATGAGGTCGGCTTCAACCATTTCTTCAGAGGCAAAGACGACGGCCTGCCTGGAGATCACATCTATTTCCAGGGCCACGCAGCGCCAGGGGTCTACGCCCGGGCGTTTCTGGAGGGACGCCTGATGGAGGAACATCTCGACAATTTCCGGATGGAGATCGGGGGGCGAGGCCTGTCAAGTTACCCACATCCTCGCCTGATGCCGTCGTTTTGGGAGTTCCCGACGGTCTCGATGGGTATCGGTCCGATCAACTCAATCTACCATGCACGCTTCAACCGGTATCTTCACCAGCGTCGAATTGAAGACACCAGCCAGAGCACAATCTGGTCCTTTCTCGGCGATGGCGAATGCGACGAACCGGAGACTCTGGGCGCGATTTCGCTTGCCGGACGCTCGGATCTCGACAACCTCAAGTGGGTAGTCAACTGTAACCTGCAGCGACTTGACGGTCCGGTCCGTGGCAACGGCAAGGTTATCCAGGAACTTGAGGGTGTGTTTCGCGGGGCGGGCTGGAATGTGATCAAGGTTATTTGGGGTAGCGCCTGGGACGAACTGCTACACCGTGACGTTGACGGGGTGCTGGTCAACAAGATGGCCCAAACCGTTGACGGTGAATATCAACGCTACGCGACCGAGAGCGGGAGTTACATCCGCGAGCACTTCTTTGGCCCCGACCCACGTCTTCGTAAACTGGTTGAGCATCTCTCCGACAGACAGATCGAAACGTTGCCCCGAGGCGGGCACGACTACCAGAAGGTCTACGCAGCTTTCAAAGCCGCCAGCGAGGTGCGGGTCCAGCCCACCGTGATCCTCGCCAAGACGGTGAAGGGATGGACGCTTGGAGAGGGATTCGAGGGTCGAAACGCAACCCACCAGATCAAGAAGATGACCAAGGATCAGCTTCTAGAACTCCGGGAACGTCTTCATATGCAAGACGACATCGCAGATGAGCAACTCACCGACGGCGTGCCGCCGTATTTCCGACCAGCACCGGACAGCAAGGAATACCAGTACATGATGCAGCGTCGCCGGGCACTCGACGGGTTCGTTCCCCGTCGGGTGGTGCGCGACCGTCGGACGCTCCCACAACCCGGGCCGACACCATTTCTGGACCTGAAGAAAGGCTCGGCGGGCCGTGCTGTGTCTACCACCATGGCTTTCACGGTGCTGCTGAGAGACCTGATGCGGGATCAGCTATTTGGTGACCGGGTGGTGCCGATAGTCCCCGACGAAGCACGGACGTTCGGCATGGACTCGCTGTTCCGGGAGTTCAAGATCTACGCGCCGCGAGGTCAGCTCTATGAACCCGTTGACCATGATCTGATGTTGTCGTACTCGGAAAGTAGCGACGGTCAGATACTCGAGGAAGGCATCACAGAGTGCGGGTCCTTGGCGTCCTGGTTGGCTGCGGGAACTTCGTATGCGAACACGTCGGTGCCGATGGTTCCGTTCTACACGTTCTATTCGATGTTCGGATTCCAGCGGGTGGGTGACTCAATCTGGGCGGCCGCCGATGCACGCGCCCGAGGTTTCTTGCTGGGCGCAACCGCAGGAAGAACCACGCTATTGGGCGAGGGGCTGCAACACCAAGACGGCCACAGCCAGGTACTCGCCACGACCGTGCCTTCTTGTGAGGCGTATGATCCGGCGTTTGCTTATGAACTAGCGGCGGTGATCTCCGAGGGTCTGCAGCGGATGAACCCCAGCAGAGCCGAGGACGGCGAAGACGTCTTCTACTACATCACAATCTATAACGAGAACTACGAGCAGCCGCCCCAACCCGACCATGTACGTGAGATCGACATCACCTCGGGCCTCTACCGCTTCAGCGACGGGCCGCTGACCGGGTCGCAGTCGCGACGGGCAACCATTCTGTTTTCGGGTCCTTCGTCACAGGCCGCAATCGAGGCGCAACGACTGCTCGGCGAACGTCACGACGTGGCAGCGGAGTTGTGGAGTGCCACCAGCTACAAGCGCCTACGGGCCGACGCTTTGGACTGCGAGCGTCGCAATCGGCTCAACCCCACCGACGCACCGAGGGTCCCGATAGTCACCCGTAAGCTGGCCGACAGTGAGGGCCCGATCGTGGCGGTGTCGGATTGGATGACATTGGTTCCCGACCAGGTCTCTCGCTGGATGCCCCGCCCGTTGCACGTGCTCGGCACCGACGGCTTCGGCCGCAGTGACACACGAGAGGCATTGCGTCGCTTTTTCGAAGTCGACACAGCTCACCTGATTGTCGCCGTGCTGTCGGCTTTGGCGGACACAAACCTGGCTAGCCCTACGGAGGTAGCCGAAGCCATCAACACCTATGGTATCGATCCGCATCGGCCAGATCCCGCCGATCCCGACACCGGCATGACGACGATCGGTGCGAACTCTACAAGCCCATGACCACAAGTTGCCCATGACCGCAAGAGGGTACCCGAGTCGTACCGAACCGGGCACACTTTGGGTGACTGGCTCTGCTGAGGCAGATCGGCGGGTAAATAGTGATCCGCTGGCACTGCTTATCGCTATGTTGCTGGACCAACAGGTGCAGATCGAGTGGGCCTTCGAAGGGCCGCATCGCCTAGCCAGGCGGCTGGCCGTAGACGACACTGTGCCGTTGAACGCTCGTTGCATCTCAGAGCTCGATCCGGACACCTTTGCTGCGATTGTGTCCGCCAAGCCTGCTCTTCATCGTTATCCCAGATTGATGGCGACACGAATACAAGATCTTTGTGATCACCTGGAAGCGCATTATGCAGGTGACGTGGCTGCGATCTGGAAGGATCGCTCATCAGCCGCGGAGGTCCATCAGCGGCTACAGAAGATGCCAGGTTACGGCAATGAGAAAGCACGAATCCTGGTAGCGGTTCTAGCGAAGCGGTTCGGTGTTCGCCCGCAGGACTGGCAACAAGTGGCCAGTCCTTTCGGTGATGACCTGCCCCGTTCGGTGGCCGACATGTGTGACAGCATCGGCCGCGACACTGTTAGGGCTTGGCGACGCGAGCAGAAGGCCAAGGGCAAATCAAAGTCGGACTGAAACTGAAGGCCCTTATCAAGAGCAGCCCTGTCAAGATGAGAGTCTGATCGCACAACAGTCTGATCGCACAAGAATCTGATCGCGCAAGAATCCGATTGCAGCAGCTGACGCTGCGATTCTTGCCAGCAACTACCCATGAACAGCTTGGATCAGCAGGTTGCGTTGGCCGGGACGTTGAATTCAAGTTCGGTGGGTTACCCATGAACGGCTTGGATCAGCAGGTTGCGTTGGCCGGGACGTTGAATTCAAGTTCGGTGGGTTACCCATGAACGGCTTGGATCAGCAGGTTGCGTTGGCCGGGACGTTGAATTCGAGTTCGGTGGGTTACCCATGAACGGCTTGGATCAGCAGGTTACGTTGGCGGTCGAGCCACCCGAGCAGGATTGCGATAGCGCGAGGGTCATGGCGAAGCTGGTGACCTCCTCGGTGCACGACCCGCAGGTCAGCCATGCCGTGGCTGTCGGCCACGGCGCGTGCATCGAGCAAAGGCACCACGTCGTCGTCACTGCCGTGTAGCACCATCAACTCTCGTGGAGCGAGTTGTGCGGCGGCCTTTACGGCCGACACCAGGCCAAGCTCATCCGCCCATTCGCGAAACGGTTCGGCTATCTCGCTGTCCACGATTCCCAACTCACGGGCCAGCACCAAAAGCTTGCGGGGGTTCTTTGCCCAGTCGCCGAAATCAGCGGGTGCCGACACGCTCGCAACTCCCCGGATTTCGGGATCGTCAACCGAGGCTTGGATCGCTAGTGCACCTCCGGTCTCGAACCCGACGATCCATACGCCGTTCACTGGTACCGAGTCACGCAGGTAGCCGATCGCTCCGCGCAGGTCACGTAGCCAGCCTCTGAGCGAAAAGCTGCCTTCCGAACCGGCTACTCCACGGCTTGCGTACGCCAGTGCTGCCCAGCCGTACTCGGTCGCCACCCGGTCGGCTAGATCGGGAAAGGACCGAAGACTGTCCGTTGCGCCACCCGTCTCGGCGGGAAATCCATGGGCGATGACTACACCGGGCTGTGAGCGGGTCTGCAGATGCAGTGGACGAGACAGGTGAGCGGCGAGCACGTTTCCGTCGACTGAAAAACGGCGATCCATCGCTGTACCTGTATCACCCGTCTGGGGGTTTGATTCGCAGTTGGTCAACGGCGGTGGAGCCGACCGCTCCGATGTGGGCCAGATACCGCATCTGTAGGTCCAGGACGCAGACCACGTCAATAGCCTCAATCCCGGACTGCTGCCCACGGGCAACAATTGCGTCAACTGCTGCAACATCGCCGGCGATAGCACCATGAGTAATCATGTCGTCGCCTGCCAATTCGTTGCCGTGCTGCGAAGACACCCCTATCTCGGTGAACCAGTCAAGATGCCACAACAGCACCTTGCGAACATCGCCGTAGCTCAACTGAGCTGTGATCTCGTCGGGCAAGCGATCGACGATCCACTCAACGGCGTCTTCGAGCCGGTACACCGCGGGAGCACGTTCGTGTTCAAGGCGCCCGAGGACCCAGCCCAAAGTCACGAACGCGATACCCAGCACCACGACGGTGCCGATCGCGAAGAACACCCATGCCACCAACCGAAGGCTATGACATCATCGCCGAATCACTGCTCGCATGATGCGCGAATCGGGTGTGGAAGCGGTCATTCAACGGTATTGGAAAATCCGACCTATTCACTTATAATTCACAGGATTCTTGTCACCACAGGAGGTATCCCGATGACTTTGCGCATCAACGACCTAGCCCCCGATTTCACCGCCGACACCACCGAAGGCCAGATCAACTTCCACGAATGGATCGGTGACGGGTGGGCCTTGTTTTTTTCACATCCCAAGGACTTCACCCCGGTATGCACCACCGAACTCGGTGCCGTGGCTGGCCTCGAACCTGATTTCGCGGCCCGCGACTGCAAGATTATCGGCATAAGCGTTGACGGGGTCAGCGACCATACGGCATGGTCAAACGACATTGAGTCCGCCACCGGCAACGCCGTCGGCTACCCGCTGATCGGTGATCCCGACCTTGAGGTTGTCAAGCTCTATGACATGTTGCCTGCCGATGCGGGCAACACTTCACAGGGTCGCACCGCAGCAGACAACGCCACCGCTCGATCCGTTTTTATCATCGGCCCCGACAAGAAGATCAAGGCCACACTCACCTATCCGATGACCACGGGCCGCAACTTCGACGAGATTCTGCGCCTGCTGGAGTCGTGCCAGCTCACCGCCGCGGAGCAGGTGGCCACACCCGCCAACTGGAAACAAGGCGACGATGTGATCATCGTTCCGGCGGTTTCCAATGAGCAGGCCGCCGAGAAATACCCCGAAGGTTGGGAGGCTCCCCTGCCCTACCTGCGGGTGGTGAAGCAAACCGGAACTTGAACCCGTTGAGGTATGCGTGTTGGTGAGGTATGCGTGTTGGTCCGCCTCGGGTGTTGGTGCGGTCATCCGACATCCGCTACGGCCACACGGCATGCATTACAGCATGCGGTGCGAACCATCCGAACCGGGTCCACCTCTGCGGCGGATTGCTTAGATACTCTGAGGCGGATTGCTTAGATCCCGATTCGTTGAGCGAGTAACTCGCGGTGATACGTGGGATCACCGAACAGCAGCTCCGAACTCTTGGCACGCTTGAAATACAGGTGCGCAGGATGCTCCCAGGTGAAGCCGATGCCGCCGTGAATCTGGATATTCTCAGCCGCGGCATGAAAGTAGGCCTCCGAGCAGTAGCTCTTGGCCAATGACGCCACTTCAGGCAGCTCATCGTTGAGTTCTGCTGCGCACCAACCTGCGTAGTAGGCGGCCGACTTGGCCGATTCAACCTCCAAGAGCATGTCTGCGCACTTGTGCTTGATTGCCTGGAATGAGCCGATAGGCCGACCAAACTGTACCCTCACCTTGGCGTACTCAACCGACATGTCCAAACACATCTGGGCACCGCCAACCTGCTCAGCAGCAAGAGCAACCGCAGCCAGATCCAGAACCCTCAACAGTACGCTCCAACCGTCACCGTCGGTGCCGATCAGCTTTGCCGGGGTTCCGGCGAATTCAAGCTTGGCTTGTTTGCGGGTCTGGTCCATGGTGGAAAGCGGTGTTCGTGTCAGTCCCGGGGCTTGCGGGTTGACGCTAAACAACGACACCCCGGCATCGGTGCGCGCAGCAACCAGAATCAAGTTTGCGGTGTGCCCGTCAAGGACGAAACTCTTGGTACCTTCCAAGGTGTAGCCGGAGCCATTGGCGACAGCCGGTAACGTGATGCCGGGCTCGTCCCAACGACCGCTCTCTTCGGTGAAGGCCAAGGTTGCCCTGACATCACCTGAAGCAATGCCCGGCAGATACGTATTCTTTGCGTCTTCGTCACCGCTGTGCAATAGCGTGTTAGCGGCTAGGACGCACGACGAAAAGTACGGGGCGCACAGCAGAGCCCTACCCATCTCCTCCAGCACCACGATCTGTTCCACGAAACCGAATCCCTGACCCCCGTACTCCTCAGGAATCGTCAGTGCCTGCAAACCCATCTGATCTGCCATCTGGCTCCACACGGCTTCGTCATAGCCCTGCTCAGTGTCCATCTGCTCCCGAACCGCCGACTCGGGAGATTTGTCCTCCAAGAAGCTGTGAACGAATTCACGTAGCTGATCCTGTTCTTCGGAGAAAGCAAAGTTCATAGCAACAAACGCTACCCGACCCGTCCGAGTTGACACCAAGCCCGCAGGCGAGTGGATGACAACCCGGCCCCGGTGATACATATTCCTCCGCATAACAGCGTCGCCGTCACCGATCACGCCGGTTCGTACAACCAATCGAATTTCCACTATGCCGGTAGGACAAACTCCTATCGAGGCCTAAACTCAGCTCTGTGTCAAGCCCGACCGCTCCCCTGTTGCATGTGCAAGATCTGCATGCACGCTCTACGGACAGCAATGCCGAAATCCTCAGAGGTGTGGATCTAACCGTGGGTGTCGGTGAGCTTCACGCCCTAATGGGACCCAACGGGTGCGGTAAGTCCACACTCGCAGCGGTGTTGCTGGGCAGCCCCGAATTCGAAGTGACCTCCGGCTGCATCCGCTTTTGTGGCGAGGACATCATTGGATGGCCTGCCGATGTGCGAGGTAAGGCCGGTATCTTCTTGGCGTTCCAGTACCCCCAGGAGATAGCGGGCATCTCGGTGCTCAACTTTCTGCGTCAGGCACTGTCGGCACGCAAGGGAATCGAGATGTCAGTGCTTGAGCTGCGTCTGGCGATCATGGAGTGGATGCAGCGGCTTAGGATTGATCCCTCCTTTGCGGACCGCTATCTCAACGAGGGCTTCTCCGGGGGCGAAAAGAAGCGCAACGAGATCCTCCAGATGGCGATTCTCGAACCGGAGTTGGCGATCCTTGACGAGACCGATTCAGGCCTTGACATTGACGCTTTGAGGGTCGTCAGCCAGGGCGTGCAAGAGGTGCGCCGTGATCGACCCGAGCTCGGTGTGTTGGCCATCACCCATTACCAGCGGCTACTTGACGAACTGCATCCGGACCGGGTTCATGTGATGGTCGGCGGCCGCATCGTGGAATCGGGTGGCCTTGAACTGGTGCACCGACTTGAACGTGACGGCTATGAGCCCTTTGAGGTGCGGTCGTGAACAAGCTGATTTGTGATCTCAAATCCGATTTCCCGATCCTGAGCCGCTTGGTACATGACCAACGTCTGGTTTATCTCGATTCGGCCAACACCTCCCAGAAACCACAGGCAGTGATTGACGCCATCTCGAACTATTACGAGAAGACCAACGCGAACGTGCACCGAGGCTCCTACACCATCGCGGTGGAGGCAACCGATGCACTTGAAAGCGCCCGTTCCAAAACGGCTCAGTTCATTAACGCTGTGAGCGCCGCTGAGGTCGTGTTCACCAAGAACGCAACCGAGTCCATGAACCTGATCGCTCGTTGCTGGGGCGGTGCCAACCTCGACGTAGACGATGTGGTGGTGATCACAGAGATGGAGCACCACGCGAACATTGTGCCCTGGCACATGCTTGCGGCTCAGAAAGGAATTCAGCTGCGCTGGATTCCAATCGCCTCCGACGGGCGGCTTGACCTGACGAGCCTTGACCAACTGCTTGACGGCGCCAAACTGTTGTCAGTTACGGCGATGTCAAACGTGTTGGGCACCCTCAACCCCATAGAACGGCTAGCCGAGGCCGCCCATGCCTGCGGTGCTCTGCTCGCCGTTGACGGTAGCCAGTTCGTGCCGCATCTCGCCACCGACGTGCAGGCAATGGGTGCAGACTTTATGGTGTTCACTGGCCACAAAATGCTCGGACCGATGGGAATCGGGGTGTTGTGGGCACGAGCGGAACTGCTTGAGGCGATGCCCGCATTTCTAGGTGGCGGCGAGATGATCCTTGATGTCACCAAAGAAGGTTTCAAGACCAACGACATTCCCTGGAAGTTCGAGGCGGGCACACCCATGGTCGCCGAAGCGGTAGGCCTCGGTGCTGCAATCGATTATCTGTCGGCCATCGGGATGCACGAGGTGCGCCGCCACGAGGTGAGCCTCACCGCCTACGCACTGAGAACCCTCACCGAACGTCACGGCAACAGGATCGTGATTCACGGTCCCTCAGAACCCGCCGAGAGAGGCGGGGTGCTGTCGTTCGTCTACGACGATGTCCACCCTCACGACGTGGCACAGGTGCTTGATCAGGCCGGGGTCTGTGTTCGTGCTGGTCACCACTGCGCCAAGCCTTTGATGCGCGCCCTCGGTGTGACAGCCACCAGCAGGGCTTCGGTATACGTATATAACAACGAAGCCGACATTGATCAGCTAGCCGAATCACTCAACGACGTGTCCGCCACCTTTTCGTTCTGACCGCTGTGAACTACTGCCCGTAGCGTCCGTTCGCACGACCCAAGGAACCACCACCTTGCCCGGACTCGAAGACCTCTATAGAGAGATCATCCTTGATCACTATCGGTCGCCTCGCAATCGAGGCGACCTTGAAACACCGCCAGCGGTGCGTGTTGAGGGGTTCAACCCGCTTTGTGGCGATGAGATCATCGTCTACATACACGTAGATGAAGGTAAGAGGATCGTGGATGTGGCCATAGGCGGCCAGGGTTGTTCAATTAGCCAGTCTTCTGCTTCGATGATGTCGGCGGCCGTGAAAGGAAAAACCGTCGACGAAGCACGAAAGCTGATCGGTGCGTTCAAGGGGCTCATGTCGATTCATGAAGGAGAAATCGGTGGCGACGGCTCCGAAACCGACATTGGTATCGGTGGCGACGTTGAATCTACAGCTACCCAACTCGGTGACATCGAAGCTCTCAAGGGGGTCGTTAAGTTTCCGGTGCGGATCAAATGCGCCACGTTGGGTTGGAACACCCTCGCCCAAGCCCTTGACGAAGCCGGATCCTGAGAAGCCGGATCCGGCCTCTCGCTTCCAATCCACCAAGGACTCTGGAGTCCGGCACCGCATACCGTTGCGAATTGGTTTGGTATCACCCTGCGAACCATAGGGTGCTTCTGCGTGCAGGCTTTGGCGTTGGTCGGCCTCAGGAATCCAGATAGCCGGTCTGCTCCAGCTGTACCGCCAGTTCGGCGCCGCCGCTTTCACGTATGCGCCCATCGACGAACACATGCACCGTGTCTACACGAAGCTCCTTGAACAGTCGGTTGTAATGGGTGATGGCAAGGACTCCGAGAGCGTCGGATTCGCTGGACTGTTCGATGCGCGCCGCCACGTCGTGCAAGGCGTCGAGGTCCAAACCAGAGTCGATCTCGTCGAGCACCGCGAAGCGGGGCTTCAGCACGCATAGCTGCAGTGTCTCGTTGCGCTTCTTTTCGCCGCCCGAAAGGTCGACGTTCACTGGCCGCGACAGAAACTGTTCGCCGAACCCGATGCGCTCAGCCTCAGACCTCATGACCGTGTAGATCTCATCGGGATCGTCGCCGGTACGCACCGAAGCTGTCAGCAGGTCTCGCAACGACACACCGGGTACCTCGGTGGGATATTGCATGGCCAAAAACAGGCCAGCTTCTGCGCGTCGCCACGGAGAAAGGTCCAACAACTCAACGTCGTCGATACGAACCGAGCCTGCGAGTACCTCATAACCTGGCCGGCCAGCGATTACGTTGGCCAGAGTGGACTTGCCCGAACCGTTGGGTCCCATGACGGCAACCACCTCACCGGACGCCACGCGCAGATCTACCCCGGTCAGGATCTCTTTTCCTTCTACAGCGGCTCTCAGCCCCTCCACGATGAGTTCGCTCATAGGTCGACGATCTGGGAGCCTTCGGAATCGTTACCGTCGGAGATAGTCAACAGCACACGTCCGTTCACCACCTCAACGTCGTATCGGGGCACCGGGCGGACCGCCGGGAGGCTGAGCGGATCACCCGTGCGCAGGTCAAACAAGGCACCGTGACGGCCACATTCGATGGCGCACTCATCTGCTTCAACGAAACCATCCGACAGCGGCTCGTCTTCGTGGCTGCAGTTGTCGCCTATGGCGTATACATCGTCATCTATTCGAACCACCACTATAGCCCGGTCGCCGATTCGGACTTTTCGTGCTGTTTCGGCTTCGAGACTGTCGAATGCAAACAGATCATGTACGTTCATTGCTGCACTCCGGCAACCAAATCGATTTTCTCCGTTGCTGATTCGAAGGTTGGCCCAGACCGGGCGGCTCGCGTTGACATGGGCGTGTCGGCGGTTGATGTGTCACCCGTCAAGGGCTTGTCAATGAGTTCGGGAATGGTAAGAGTATCCAGCTTGTCGGCTACAGCACGACGCAGCAGCGGTGCCGCGGACGGCAACCCCAAGGCATCGATGACCTCTCCCAGGAAGCCAGCCACAATCAACCGATCAGCCTGCGGTGTCGGTACACCACGGCTCTCGAGGTAGAAGCGCTGATCCTCATCGAGCGGGCCGACGGCGGAGGCGTGACTGCAATGAACGTCGTTGTTTTCGATCTCAAGGTTGGGCACCGACTCAGCCCAGGCGTCATCGCCGATCTTGAGGTTCCTGTTGGTTTGGAAGGCATCAACGCCACGCGCATCGGGGCGGATGCGAATGAGGCCGGTGTAAACGCTCCGGGATCTGTCGGCGACGACACCCTTGTAGAGAAGATTCGACGTCGTGTTGGGTGCCACGTGGTCTTGATAGGTGCGAAAATCCTGGGTTTGCGAACCGTCTGCGAAGTAGACACCGATGAGTTCTCCGTGGGCACCACGACCCAGCAAGCGAGTGTCGCTGCGGCTGCGAGAATAGTTACCTCCGAACGTGGCTGTACCAGCGACTATGGTCGCATCACGTTGCGCGCGGGCCAGCTGCGAGCCGATCTGCCAGGCCGAACGGCCGAGAGCTTGCACGTTGAGGTAGCGGAGGCGTCCGGCCGCGGCCACATCAATTTCGGTAGTTGGACATACCAGCAGCCGTTCATCTTCGGCAGTTCCGACCTCAACGAGTGTCGCCTCGGCGTTGGTGCCTACACGTATGAACAACCTTGGGAAGCATGCGGCTGCGTTGCCGCTTGCGTGGAGAGCAACGATTATCGGGTCCGCCACCACGACACCCTTCGGCACGTCGACGATCAGCGGCTCTGGTGCGAATGCGTCGTTTAGAAGGGTGAAGTAGTCCCCGGCGTCGGCCGTTAGCGACCCCAGGATCTCCTCGCCTTCGCTATGGTCTGAGATCGCGCCGACGAAGACACCTGCGCTGGTCAGGGCCGCATCAAGGTGAACGCTGACTGTCACCCCGTTGAGGACGCGGACCATTCCCGAGCATTGCTCAGTGAGTTCTGGGTTGGCGCTGTCGGCGAAGATGACCTGATGCGAATTGGGCGGCGTTAGCGGCGTCGACGACTTAGCTGCTGCTTGCGACGTTGTCTGCAACGCGGGCGTCACCGGCGCGAAGAAATCGAGTTCAAGGTCGCCGATCCGGCTGTAGCGCCATTGCTCGTCGGACACCTTCGGCGGTGTGGCAGCTGAGAAGGCCTCAGCGGCTCGGGCTCGACGTGTGATCAACCAGTCCGGTCCACCGAACGCGCGGGTTTGGTCGACGGAATAAGCAGGGGTCACAGCAAGTGATCCTACCTAGGTGGTGCGAGCACCCAACCGAAAGGGACATACCGAAAGGGACATCACCAATCACCGTCTACGCCTACAAGCGGGCTACCAGATGCGGTGGGCACCCAACCCGACGATGTAACGTAACGTCCTTCGGGTCTACAAGCGGGCTACCAGATGCTGCGGGCACCCAACCCGACGATGTAACGTAACGTCCTTCGGGTCTACAAGCGGGCTACTAGATGCTGCGGGCATCCAACTTGTCAATGTAACGTAACGTCCTTCGGGTCTACAAGCGGGCTACTAGATGCTGCGGGCATCCAACCAGGGGGCATCGCCGTTGGTCAGGGGGCATCGCCGTTGGTGCTGTTAGCCCTCGCGGTAGCGTCGACGAAGGCGCTCCCCGAGGCCTTTACCTTTCGGGCCTTTACCTTTCGCTTTGCGTGAACCCCGACCGGCGGGGCGGCGTGAGCCTCCGGAGCTTCTGCGGCTGCGGCTGGATGAAGCACCTCGGATACGGCCTTTCTTGGAGCGCTTGCGCCGCTCAATGTCCAGATCAGCCATTATCGACGGCCCCGCTTCGTTGATGACGTCCTCGGCAGCGTCAAGCAGCGCGGCAATGGAATCGTCGGTGCCCAGAGTTTCGGGTTCGGGCGGAGTCTCGGGTGTGACAAGCGTTCCGTGCGCCCAATTCACGTCAGCCATACGGCGGGTGTAGCTCGGGCAGTCATCAGGGCAGCGCCACGGTGCCTCCGGTGCGAGGTCAAGATCGCACTTGCGCACTGTCTCGCCATTGGGATAGGTCCGCGATTCGAAGTACCTGCAGTCTTGACGCATCGGCATCTGCTTATTGTGCCAAATGCGGGCGCCGGTCGCTGCCAGCTCCATGGTTCAGCCGACATTCTTAGCTGCGTTGTCTTTGGCTCATCGGGGGCCGGGGGCTGCCAGCAGCATGGTTCAGCCGACATTCTTAGCTGCGTTGTCTTTGGCTCATCGGGGGCCGGGGGCTGCCAGCAGCATGGTTCAGCCGACGAAACCGGTAATCGGGTCACCGGGTCGGACGGGGCCGGGGGCTGCCAGCAGCATGGTTCAGCCGACCGAGCCCTCCATCTGGAGTTCAATCAGGCGCACACCGAACCCCACCGATCACAAACCAAAGCCGACCGAGCCCTCCATCTGGAGTTCAATCAGGCGGGTTTCCGGACCCTACCCAACAAGCATCTAGCCGACCGAGCCCTCCATCTGGAGTTCAATCAGGCGGCTCCACTCGACCGCGTATTCCATGGGAAGAGTGCGGGTGACGGGCTCAATGAACCCGTTGACGATCATACCCATTGCCTGCTCCTCGGTCAGTCCCCGGCTCTGCAGGTAAAAGATTTGCTCGTCTGCAACCTTCGACACAGTTGCCTCGTGGCCCACAACGGCATCGCCGGAACCAATCTCCATATACGGATACGTGTCGGAGACGGAGTCGTCATCAAGGATCAATGCATCGCACTGGACGTGGCTCTTGCAGCCCTTCAGGTCCTCTTCAACACGCACCAAGCCACGGTAAGAGGTGCGGCCTCCGTCCTTGGAGATCGACTTAGACACGATCTTTGAGGTTGTTTCCGGCGCGGCATGGGTCATTTTGGCACCGGTGTCTTGATGCTGGTTCGCCCCTGCATAGGCAACCGAGAGCACCTCACCGGATGCCTTGGGCCCCGCAAGCACCACCGCCGGGTACTTCATCGTCAGCTTGGAGCCGATGTTGCCGTCAATCCATTCCATGTGGCCTTCGGCTTCGACATAGGCCCGTTTGGTGACAAGGTTGTAGACATTGTCAGACCAGTTCTGGATGGTGGTGTAGGTGACCCGGGCTGAGGGCTTAACGATGATCTCCACCACCGCTGAATGCAACGAATCCGACGTGTAGGTGGGAGCCGAGCAACCTTCAATGTAATGCACCTGCGAGCCCTCATCCGCGATGATCAGGGTGCGCTCAAACTGGCCCATGTTCTCGGCGTTGATGCGGAAATAGGCCTGCAACGGCATCTCAACGTTCACACCGGGAGGCACGTAGATGAATGAACCTCCCGACCATGCGGCGGAGTTAAGAGCAGAGAACTTGTTGTCGTTGGGGGGAATGACCTTACCGAAGTACTGTTTAACGAGCTGTGGATAGTCCTTCAGAGCGGTATCCATGTCGCAGAACAACACACCTTGAGCCTCAAGATCTGATCGGTTGCGGTGATACACAACCTCGCTTTCGTACTGTGCGGTAACCCCGGCAAGGTACTTTCGCTCAGCTTCGGGGATCCCCAGCTTCTCGTAGGTGTTCTTGATCGACTCTGGTACCGAGTCCCAGTCGTCGCTCAACCCTTCGGTGGGCTTGATGTAGTAGTAGATATCGTCAAAGTTGATTCCGGACACGTCGCCGCCCCAAGTCGGCAAAGGCCTGCGACCAAAACGCCGGTGCGACTTCAGCCGGAAGTCCAGCATCCATTCGGGTTCACCTTTGAGCCACGACATCTCCCGCAGGATCTCGTCGTTCAATCCCTTGACGGGCTTGAAGACGTAGTCCTCTTCGTCGGACCAGCCGAGTTCGTACTTTCCTAGGTCGATTCCGATATCGGTTGAGGCCACGATCAAATCTCCCGAGTAGTTTCCACTACGGCCATAGTAACAACTCCGGCAACGTTTATCGGGTAGCAGGGATCATGAACTTGACCACCGGCAGCTGCACCTCACCTGCACTACACCTGTTCGGCACGTGTACCTCACCTGCACTACACCTGTTCGGCACCTGTATCTAACCAGCGTCGCACCTATCTGCGGGCGGCAAGGATCATGTTGATAACCAACAGCGGCTACACCTCACTGGTGCTACTCCTATCTGCGGGTGGCAGGGATCACGTTGATCACCGGCTCGGGCGGGACCTGTGCGATCACCTTCCGCGGGCCGACCGGGTCAGTTATTCCAGGGGCCTATTCCAGGGGCCGGAACTGTCCGTATCCACCTCGATAGAACAACAGAGGCCCGCGCCCCTCGGCGTCGTTGACTGTCGCGGCGGCTTTCACTTCACCTACCACGATCTCATGATCGCCGCCGTCGTGCACCGCATAGCGTTCACAGTCGATCCATGCCAACGAACCTGCAATCACCGGCGCGCCGGTGGCTGCGACGGTCCAGTCAATGCCAGAGAACTTGTCTTCGCTGCTGCCAGCAAACACAGCACAGACCGCAGTTTGATCTTGTGCCATCACGTTGACGCAAAATGACCCGGCGGATTTCATGCTCAACCAACTCGCCGACTGTTTGCTCGGACTAAACATCACCAAGGGCGGATCCAGGCTGACGCTGCTGAACGATCCGATTGCCAGGCCAGCTGGGCCGTGCTGCGAGATGGCGGTAACGACCGTTACCCCGGTTGGGAAGTGCCCTAGCACCCGGCGATACTCAGCTGAATCAATGGGCATGTTGGCCTCGCTTGGGTAGCCGAGTCCTTAGTGGGCGACTAGGAGCATATCAAACACCTATGCAGCGGATCCGCTGAGTTATGGCATTGAGCAAAAGGGCGTGCGCTGGGTATGGCAACCTTGAACGATGACCCACGAGTCCAGCACCTCGCCGTCGCCGACACCTGTCGTGGCACAGGCATTGTCGCACGAATCGCCAGAGCCGACTGTGGCATTGCCGGATGGCTTCGTTGCTGTCGTCAAGCAGGACTGCCCGACCTGCGTGCTGGTCGCGCCGGTCCTTGAGGCCCTTGCCGAAACCGTCGGACTGACCGTCATCAGCCAAGACAACCCAACGTTCCCGGTGGCGGCGGGCTGGGTGCTGCACGACCATGACCTGGCAATGTCGTGGCATCACGAAATTGAAACCGTTCCGACACTGTTGAGGGTCGCTGAGGGTCGCCCCACCTACCGCGTGGAGGGCTGGTCCCGTGAGGTCTGGGAGAATTTCACCGGCTGCCAAGAACTCGGTACCGGTCTTCCGCAATGGCGCCCCGGATGTGGCTCGTTGAGCGTCGACCCCGCCCATGCCGACAAGTTGGCAGTGCGTTTCTTGGGATCGGCAATGAAAAGCAGACGTATCGAGATCGGTTCGCTAACCGACGAATGGGAGACCATGCACGACCGCGGATGGTCCGACGGCCTACCGGTGGTTCCCCCCAGCGAGGTTCGGGTAATGAGGATGCTGGATGGCACCCACCGGGCACCCGATGAGGTCGTAGCAGTGGTGCCGCCGGACATGGTCGAATGCACGGTAGAAAAAGTGGCCATAAATTCCGTGATGGCTGGTTGCCGCCCCGAGTACCTCCCGGTTGTGCTGACCGCTGTGGAGGCGGCCTGCACCGACGAGTTCAACATGCACGGCCTGCTCGCCACCACCATGCCCGTCGCTCCGGTCATTATCGTCAACGGACCGATTCGTCACCGAATCGCCATGAACAGCGGAGTCAATGTTTTGGGGCAGGGAAACCGGGCGAACTCTACCATCGGGCGAGCGTTGCAGCTTGTGGTCCGCAATGTCGGCGGCGGCAAGCCCGGAGGTGTGGACAGAGCTACCCATGGTGGACCCCACAAGATCGGGATGTGCTTTCCAGAAGACGAGGAAGGATCGCCTTGGACCACTCTGGCCGAGAGCCGTGGTTTCTCAAGCGACCAGAGCACCGTCACCCTGTTTCCTGGGGAAGGTCCCCGGCTGCTGTTCGATCAGATATCGCGAACCCCCGAATCGCTTACCCGTCACCTGGCACGCAGTCTGATAGCCAACGTTAGTCCCCGGTTGGCGTTACAGTTCGAGACGGTTCTGGTGCTGGGACCCGAACACATGAAACGCTACGCCGCCGCATGCTGGGACCGTGACCGGTTCATCTCCGAACTGCATCGTGAGCTGACTTACCCGGCTGATGATGTGATCCGCGGAACTGACGGAATAGCCGAAGGAATGCCCGACTTCCTTGCAGGGCACAAGATCTCGAAGTTCCCGCCCGGCGGAATCCACGTCGTTCATGCCGGCAGCGGGGCCGGACTGTTCTCAATGACCTTCGCAGGATGGGTAACAGGCGCGACTGGTAGTGTCACCGTGACCCGGGAAATTGTCACCGAGGAGAGCCGCTCATGAGCATCATTGTCTTGGATCCGACGGCCGAAACAAGCCCGGTGACCCTTCCGAAAACAACACGGCCCGAGTCACTAAGCGGGTTGACGGTCGGTTTGCTTGACATCTCCAAACCGCGCGGTGATGTCTTCTTGGACCGTGTCGAGGAGTTGTTGTCGGCTCTTGGTGTGTCGGTGAAGCGCTACATCAAGCCAACGTTCACCAAACCAGCCCCGGTCGATTTACGCGACGAGATTGCTGGTTCATGCCATGCGGTTATTGAGGCGCTCGCCGATTGAGGCTCGTGCACGTCGTGCAGTGTGCACGACACCGCCGAACTTGAAAGACGGGGCATTCCTGCGGTTTTTGTTGCGACCACCGAGTTCTCAACGGCTGTTAAGGCGCAGTCAACAAGTCTCGGCTTCGATCCGGCAGCCGTTTACACCGAGCATCCGATCCAGGACCGCACCAACGACGAGATGGTTGCGATCGCCGATCAGGTAATCGACCAGCTGTTGGGTGCCGTTACCGGTCCGTAGAGACCTCGACTGGCTGGTGTTGCAATGTTGCTGAACCAATTGTTTGGGTGCCGTTACCGGTCCGTAGAGACCTCGACTGGCTGGTGTTGCAATGTTGCTGAACCAATTGTTTGGGTGCCGTTACCGGTCCGTAGAGACCTCGACTGGCTGGTGTTGCAATGTTGCTGAATCAATTGTTGGGTGCCGTTACCGGTCCGTAGAGACCAACAGTTGGATTGAGGATTGTGAAACAGACCTACAGCTCAGCGGAAATACGGATTCCTTCTCAGCGGGTGAACGGTCAGCTCTGGTTCGTCGTCTCTAGCTCGCCGTTTCTAGTTCGTTGTCATCGAAACGACCGCGTTTCTCACGTCGAGTTCGCTTGTGAGGCCATCTGAGGGCCCGAGGCGCGATCCCACCACCTCAACCGTTCGAAGTTCGGACTTCGCCAATATCTGAGCCGTGGGGGCGGGCACGTCAAGGCGTCCGGGCTTTGCGATTCGGATGACGTAGCCGTTGCGTCGATCCACCCAGGTAGGAATGTAGTGAACACCGGTAGTGCTGATTCGTCCGGTTTCGAGACTCTCGCCGATGCTGACCACGGCGATCATCCCGTCTTGAGACGCTGTAACGCAACAGTTAGCGGACTGGTTCGACAAGAAATTGCCCAGCCCGAACACAACCCATCGATCGTCAAGCCGGTCAATGGGTTGAACTACATGGGCGTGGTGGCCGACCACCAAGTCAACATCGGGCGAAGCAAGAATTTCATTTAGCCACCGTTGTTGCGTGCTGCTGGGTTGATGGACGTACTCGTTGCCCCAATGCAGGCTCAGGACCACGAACTCGGCACCCGCCGATCGTGCGAGGGCAGCCTCGGCGACAATTTCGTCGGGTTCGATCAGATCAACGAGATAGGTGCGATCGGCGGGCATGGAGAACCCGTTGAGACCATAAGTGGCCGAAATGTGCGCTACCGAGATGCCGTTAACGTCATACAACCGCGGACTCAGGTCCTCAGCGGAGCTTCGAGCCATGCCAGCATGGGCCATGTTCATCTCATCGAGAGCATCAAGGGTTGCCACAACCCCGGAGGCGCCCCGATCAAAGGAGTGATTCGAAGCAGTGGAGCAGCCGTCGTAGCCGGCGTCGGCTACCGCCTCCACCAAGGCTCTTGGTGCGTTGAAAAGCGGGTATCCAGCAAGGTTTGTGTCGTGATATGAGATCGGCGATTCGAGATGACAGATCGCGAGATCCGCACCTGTGAGGACGTGGCGAACCTCATCGAACATCGAGCGGAAATCCCAGCCATCGGTTCCTGCCATTGAGGCCAACCGTCCAGCGGCGCGCACAACAGGAGAATGCGGCAATAGGTCGCCTGTGAAGGCCAACCGAGCGGTTCGCGGCTCGGGCACAGTCGTCGTGGTGGTAGTGGTCGTGGATGTTGTCGTTGCTGTCGTTGTGGTCGTGGTCGTGATGGCCGCGCGGTCCGGGTTCGCGTCGTTGTTACCCGATCCGTCGGATTTGATTGCCAGGTAGGCGCCAAGGCAAACAACAGCGACCACCGCTGCCACACCAACACGTTTCACGGGAGCTGTCTCAGCAACGATCTCCGCAGGCTGTCATGATCACCGGCATCCTCGGGCGGTGTCACGGCACCGCGAGCCCTTGCGCGGAGTCCCTTGAAGGCGAACCGAAAGCTGGGCAGCACGCACGGGCACGGTTCAGGCGGTCATGACCAACAGCAGCCTCAGGTGGTGTCACGGCATCGCGAGCCCTTGCGCGGAGTCCCTTGAAGGCGAACCGAAAGCTGGGCAGCACGCACGGGCACGGTTCGTGTATCGCCCGAACAATTCCGGAGCTGCAGGACAATGCACCCGCCACCTCGCCTGGCTAACAGGTGCAGGCCCCGACGGTCCCGCCACCTGATCCACAACAGTCAGCGGCAGCACTTCGGGCGCTTGTTCGGACGACTCGGGCTGATCGGGCTCGGGCTGATCGGGCGACTTTGGCCGATGAGGTTCCGGTGAGTCGCCGGTGGTCAAGGCTTCGCACATGGGTTCCCACAGGCTTCGGTGCAGGTATCGACCAACACCTGCAACAAGCCAGACCGGCACATCACGACGCCTGGCCTCGGCCGCCGCTGCGTGCGAACCGGCTGGACATAACGCTGCTACGTCTCCGATGGCATGGGTTTGTATGAGAAGCAGGTCGGCGTCACGCAGAGCCGCATTTGCTTGCTTCGCAGACACCCGGACCGAGGCATCGGGCATCTGCTTTCTTGTCGTGCGTGAAGGCAACGAACTCCGGGTCGCCTGGGTGGCGCTGTCAACCACTATCACGCTCAGGTCGTCTCTTGCTTGCAACGCAAACCTGCAGAGTTCGCCGTAACCGATCGCTATCACAGTTGCGTCAACAGCTATGGCCTCAGCGAGCGTGCTGAGCGTGGTGTCGTTCTCTATTGATTCCGTGGCACGCCGGGCTTCGAGCCGGGGTTCTGTGGCCGTTATCATCCGGGCGCAGAGCCAGATGAGCGGTCCCGACGAGGGTCGGCGTTCAATGAGCCGACGGCAGGCCATCAGCAGCTCTTTGGGATCCGATGCTGTGGCTTCCAGCGCCGACGCCGCGGCACGCACCAGCATAGGGGTCTGTGCATCACCGGCACGCGCAATGAAACGAAGCCGTTCGATCGGGTGCACAGCCCGCGATCGTACCTAGCCCAGCGTTGTCCGTGTGCGGAAGTCAACCTCCTGTTCACCATGGCACCTATACGGCATTGGCACTTGCTAGCTTGACGCTCCGTGACAGCACACGATGTAGTCCTGTCGCCGTTGGCGGGCAAGCCCCGCCGTCTGCGCGAATGGATGACCACCTTTCCGCTTGCACCTGTGGTGCTGGATCCCTATACGCACGAAAGCGCATGGATCCTTGACACCGCCCACCGGGTTCTGTCTGCTTACCAGGGTGCCGGGGTTCGTCCCTGCTGGCTGGTAACCGCTCCCGCAGACGACGTCCGACGGTTTCTGGGTCCCTACGCTGATGATTTCATCACCTTCGCGGACCCCGACCGGGTCGCCGTCAAGGGTCTGGGGATTTCGGCCGCACCAGCATTCCTGCTGATACGTCAGGACTGTTTGGTCGTCGCCGTGGCCGAGGGCTGGGACCCCGAGTCTTGGCGTTCGGTGACTGATGCGCTTGATGACATGACCCGATGGAACCGGCCGCAGCTTCCCGCACCGGGCGATCCGGCTGCTTTTTCGGGCACACCGATCGGCCCTTGACTCGGTTGGCGCGCTACGACCGACGCCGCGCCTGTGAGTGGGCCTTGATTGCGGCGGCGCCACTCTCGGAGGGTTCTAGTTGACAACATCGGTACGACGACGATCACCACAACCCCGTGAACGCCGGTGATCAACCATTCCGTGGCTGTGTCGGCCACCAGCGCCCGCTGCAGGACCGTCACAGCCAGCACAAACCCGAACAAGACGATGCCGAAAGCCAAGCTGCGTCGCTTCCATCCGGCCGGATCGAATGCATGAGCGATGCGTTCGCTGATACGCACGCCCCGAGGCTATGCGATCCTGACCTTACGGCTCGAAACACGCCTCGGAACCTTTCGCCGGACTGCGGAGCAGGTTGTGTGAGCACCCCGGTTGTGTGAGCACCCCGGTTCTGTGAGCCAACCGGATCGGTAGCTAGCGTGACACTATGACCGAGTTCGCGTACTCCGACCTTTTGCCACTCGGACCCGACACCACCAACTACAGGCTTGTCAGCACCGATGGTATCGGCACCTTCGAAGCCCTGAACAAGACCTTCTTGAAGGTTGAACCTGAGGCGCTGCGACTGCTGACCGCCGAAGCGATGCGAGACATCGCTCATTTCCTTCGGACCGAGCATCTCGAACAGCTGGCAAGGATCCTTGAGGATCCTGAGGCGTCGCCCAACGATCAGTTCGTCGCCGCGGAGCTGTTGCGCAACGCCAATATCGCAGCTGCGGGTGTGCTGCCCATGTGTCAAGACACCGGCACAGCCATCATCATGGGAAAAAAGGGCGAACGTGTGGTCACCTTCGCAGACGACGCCAAATGGTTGTCACACGGGGTGTACGACACCTACACCCAAACGAACCTGCGCTACTCGCAGCTGGCGCCGCTGTCGATGTTCGAGGAACGAAACACCGCCAACAACCTTCCCGCCCAAATAGAACTCTACACCCAGCCCGGGGCAAGCTATGACTTTCTGTTCTTGGCAAAGGGCGGAGGGTCGGCCAACAAGTCGTTTCTGTATCAGGAGACCAAAGCACTGCTGAACCCCGAAGCGCTAACCGACTTTCTAGACGAGACACTGCGCAAGATCGGCACTTCGGCCTGCCCGCCGTATCACCTTGCTTTGGTGGTCGGCGGAACCTCCGCTGAGTTCAACCTCAAGGCGGCAAAATACGCCTCGGCGCATTATCTCGACAACCTCGCGACAAGTGGTGACGCCGCCACCGGTCATGGCTACCGCGATCTGAAATGGGAGCAGCGCATATTCGAACAGACCCAGGAATTCGGGATCGGCGCCCAGTTCGGTGGTAAGTACTTCTGCCACGATGTAAGGGTCATCCGCCTTCCCCGCCATGGTGCGTCGAACCCGGTTGGGATAGCCGTTAGCTGCTCGGCGGACCGTCAAGCGAGAGCCAAGATCACCGCGGATGGCATCTTTCTCGAACAACTCGAAACCGACCCTGCCCGATTCCTTCCCGAGATCGAAGCCGACGAACTATCCGAACAGGTCGTGGACGTGGACCTCAACGAGCCGATGGACGCCATTCGTGCCCGGCTAACGCATTACCCGATAAAGACACGCCTGTCGCTTAACGGCAGCCTTGTCGTCGGGCGCGACATCGCCCACGCAAAGATCCTGGACCGTCTTGACGCTGGGGAACCGATGCCGGACTATCTGCGTGATCATGCGATCTACTATGCAGGCCCGGCAAAGACACCGAAAGGTTATCCGTCGGGATCGTTCGGGCCGACCACAGCGGGACGCATGGACAGCTACGTGGAACGGTTCCAGTCAGCTGGAGGCTCGCTGGTTATGTTGGCGAAAGGCAACCGCTCCCAACAGGTCAGCGAGTCTTGCGCCCGCCACGGCGGCTTCTACCTAGGATCGATCGGCGGGCCTGCCGCTCGTCTCGCCAAAGACTCGATTCGTCACGTTGAAGTTCTCGAGTATCCCGAGTTGGGCATGGAAGCGGTATTCAAGATTGAAGTTGAGGACTTCCCGGCTTTCATCGTGATCGACGACAAGGGCAACGACTTTTATTCTGAAGTCACCACACCGGTCCGGTTGCGGGCCTGACACCGCGCCGGGCGCCGCACAGAACCTGGGTGGTTGCCTGAGAGGCTACTGGCATATCCAACGGTGGCTTGACGCCGGGCGCCGCACAGAACCCTGTGGTTGCCTGAGAGCAGCCAATGTATGCCAAGGTCGAGCCATGAAGGTACGTATCGGATTCGGAATCGGAACTGCCCCAGGCTTGTTTGCTGAGCCGCATGGGCTGGCACGCGTCGCTGACGTGCTTGACGCCGATGGCTGGGACTCGCTTTGGTTCCCCGAACGGGTGAGTAGCAACCAGCTCGACCCGATCGTAGCGATGTCATATGTCGCGGGTTGTTGCAAACGCCTCAAGTTCGGCTCTGCTGTGTCGGTGGTCCCAGGTCGAAATCCGGTGCTGCTGGCCAAGGCATTTGCAAGCCTTGACGTGGTCAGCGCAGGGCGTTGCCTTCCTGCGTTCGGGTTGGGCATCGCCGATGCGGGCGAGCATCAGGCCTTCGGTGTAAGCCGCCGCGAACGGGCGCCTTGGCTTGAGGAGGCGATGCCGTTGATTCGTCGTCTCTGGGCCGAAGAGACCGTCGATCATCACGGACCACGGTTCTCGATCCGAGGTGCCAGGGTGCTGCCCAAACCTGTACAGCAGCCCCTGGAGGTGTGGCTCGGCGGGCAGGCACCATCTGAGCTTCGTCGGACGGGACGACTAGGTGACGGTTGGCTGGCGTCGTTCACCACCGCACGCCAAGTTGGCGAAGGAATCGAGATCATCAAACAGGCCGCAGCCGACGCCGACCGTGAGATCGACCCGGAGCACTACGGCGTTCTGATTCCTTACGCCACAGCCGAACTGCCGCCGGTTTTGCTCAAGCGCCTGAGAGCGCGCCGCGCTGATACGGCTATCAGTGACGTGATCGCGACCTCGCCGGGGGCGCTCAAAGACATGATCGATGCATTCATTGAGGTCGGTGCAAGCAAGTTCGTGGTGTTCGGGATCGACGAACTCGGTAGTTCACAAGAGTGGATCACCGAGATCAAAAGCATCGGCAGCGAGGTGCTCAACAAGCAGACCTGAGCCAGCCGTGCATGACCACAACACAGTTGCCTATCCCCGCAGTACTTCGGCGTCCTTGTTTGCCTCGCGTGTGTCATCAACCTTCAACACAGTTGCTTATCCCCGGAGTGCCTCGGCGTCGAGAGCTGACTTGAGGTCCTTCACGATGTCGTCCACGGATTCGATACCGACGGAGATGCGCAATAGGTCGTCGGGAACCTCAAGCGCTGACCCCTGCGCCGATGCGTGGGTCATGACGGCCGGATGCTCGATCAGCGACTCAACCGCTCCGAGCGATTCCGCCAGCACGAACACTCGTGTCGCTGTGGCTACCCGCATGGCTGCGGCACGGCCGCCAGACAAACGAAACGACACCATCCCACCAAAGCCCGACATCTGTTTGACCGCAGCACCATGGCCACGTTGGGTCGCCAGACCCGGGTAAAGCACCTCGGAGACCGCCGGGTGATCCACCAGCATGTCAACCACCGCAGCCGCGTTTGTGCAATGGCGATCCATTCGCACACCCAGCGTCTTGAGACCCCGAAGCGTCAGATAATTGTCGAACGGACTCGGCACCGCGCCGATCACGTTTTGCAGATGTGCGAAGCGTTCAGCGAGGTCGTCGTTGTTGGTGGCAACGAACCCTCCGACCACATCGGAGTGCCCGCTGCAGTATTTGGTGGTGGAATGCACCACCACATCGGCACCGTGAGCCAATGGCCGCTGCAGATACGGGGTCGCGAATGTGTTGTCAACCACCAATAGCGCGCCAGCTTGGTGGGTGACGTTGGCCGCATCAACCAGATCAACAACGCTGAGCAGCGGATTGCTGGGTGACTCGGCCCACACCATCGCGGTTTCGGGTCGGATCGCATCGCGCAGCGAGTCAATGTCGGTGAGATCCACGGTGCTGAATGTGATGCCCGCCGAGGGTGCAATCACCTCCGAGATCAGGCGGTAGGTGCCTCCATAGGCGTCGTCTCCCAACACGATGTGATCACCTGGCGACAGTGTCCGCAGCACCGTATCCTCCGCTGCCATCCCCGATGCGAAGGCCAGGCCGTGTCGGGCGCCCTCCAGTGAAGCCAGACAGTGCTGTAGCGCGCTGCGGGTTGGGTTGGCGGTGCGGGAGTATTCGTAACCTTCGTGTTCGCCAACGCCTCGTTGGACGAAAGTTGAAGCGAGCGAGATCGGCGTGACGATCGCCCCCGACGTCGGGTCGTGAGGCTGGCCGGAACGAATTGCGAGGGTTTCGAAACCCCAGGCTTCGGGATCTGCGAAGGTGTCGTCGGTTGTGATCAAACCAGGCCCTTTCGGTTGTGCGCCGACAAACCTACAGGCGATCCGACTTGTGCCAGATCCGCGGTGAGGCGACCGGACAGAAACGTCAATACGTCGCTGCTCGAAACGACGGCACGTGGCTGGCCCCCGGCAAGCACAAGAAGCGCCGAACAAGTCTCCAGCATCTCAACCGCAAGCGCCACCGGCTGTCCTGAACCGATTGTCGGCAATCTGGGTCCCATCACGTCCGACACCTTCTGGTCCATCACTTCGCCAGTTTCGAAGGCCCGCTCCATCAACCTGAGTTCACTCACCGAACCCATTACCTCGGCGTTGGCGAGGGGCATTTCGCCCTTGCCGACCGGTAATTGCGACACTCCGTGCTCGCTCATGATCCACGAAGCCTCGCGCACGGTCTGGTGAGGTTGCACATAAAGAAGTTCGGGCACGCCGACACGGCGACTGGACAGCACATCATCAACCACAGGTCCCGATGCTCGGATGAATCCGAACCCGGCCATCCACTCGTCGTCAAACATCGTGGACAGATACAACCTTCCACTGTCGGGCACTAGGACCACCACCAGGTCACCGGGGCCGCAGTCGCGGGCGACGGTAACCGCAGCGTTCACGGCGGTACCACAAGACCCGCCGATAAGCAGCCCCTCGCGTCTGGTCACATCACGTGCAGTCAGAAACGAGTCTTGGTCGCTCACCGCGATCGTGCGGTCAACCACGGACGGATCGTAAGTGTCGGGAAAGAAGTCCTCCCCTACCCCCTCCACCAGATAGGGACGTCCTGAGCCTCCCGAATACACAGAACCCTGCGGATCGGCGGCAACTATTTGTATCGCAGGGTTGCGTTCCTTGAGGTAGCGGCCCACCCCGGCGAGGGTGCCGCCTGTGCCCGCACCGGCCACAAAATGCGTGATTCGGCCTTCGGTCTGGCGCCAAATCTCCGGACCGGTTGTTTCATAATGCGAGCGGGGATTCACGGGATTGTGATATTGGTCCGGCCGAAACGCCCCCGGTATCTCCTTCACCAGCCGCCTAGCGGTCGAATAGTACGACGCTGGATCCTCCGGGGCGACCGCTACCGGGCACACAACTACCTCTGCGCCGTAGGCCCGCAGGAGGTGGACCTTTTCGGCGGCGACCTTGTCGGACACCACAAAGACGCAGCGGTAGCCGCGTTGGGCCGAGACCATCGCGAGACCCACACCGGTGTTGCCTGATGTGGCTTCAACGATGGTGCCTCCGGGTTTGAGTTGTCCGTCTCGTTCAGCCGCGTCGATCATGGCGACCGCTGGTCGGTCCTTGGAACTTCCTCCGGGGTTGACGGCCTCTACCTTGGCGACCACCGGACACGGCAAATCGGCATCAATACGCCGCAGTCGCACCAACGGAGTCTCCCCGACCATGTCGAGCACCGAATCCAGAATCTCCATCGGCTGAGCTTTCCATAACAGGATCGCGATTTACGCATTGAAGACAACGGGTTCGCATCCATTCAGGCGAATAGTGCGAACCCGGCCTGAGCGGTAGTTTCGGTGACGTGAGTGACACATCGGGTCTACTGTCAAGCGTCCGGGTTATCGAATCGAGCCTGCTCGGTCCCGGACATGTAGGAACGTTCCTTGCCGATTTGGGTGCCGACGTTATCAAGGTTGAGTCTCCTGCCGGAGACTACATCCGACAGATGACGTGGCCCATCGTTAACGGCGTCTCCTTGTTGCATCTGCACACCCACCGCGGCAAGCGAAGCATCACGTTGGATCTGAAGGTCGCCGATGCCAAACAGATATATACCGACCTTGTCGCTGGCGCCGACGTCGTGATTGAGGCTATGCGACCCGGAACCCTGGCCCGCCTGGGACTCGGCTACGATGTCCTTAAACAAGTCAACCCAGCCATCGTGTTCGCGACCCTTTCGGGTTACGGCTCCACCGGGCCCTACAGAAACATGCCCAGTCACGGCATCGCCTATGACACCTGGAGCGGCATTCTGCAACCCGTGGTTGATGATGAAGGTTTCACCCGAATCCCGCCGAGTATGCCCAACGTTGGGATCAACGTTGGGCCGATGCTGGCCGCTGTGGCCGTTCTGGCAGGGGTGACCAAAGCGCGCGAAACCGGTATCGGATGCGAGATGGAGATGGCGCAATCTGATGCTTCGGCGTACCTGGATTGGTACCGGATTGAGACCGAGCGGGCCTACCTGCGACCCAGCGATGAAGTGACCGGCAACCCATCCGACGGCCACGAACGCAGACCGGCCGGTCTGGCAGGAATGTGGGAAGGCGTGCGATATCAGATGTACGCCGCATCTGACGGACACGTTTTGTTCATGGCCAGCGAACGGGTCTTCTGGCGGAATTTCTGTGAAGGCATCGCCAGGATGGACCTATTTGACCGATGGCCGGGCTCAACTTATGCCGATCACGCCCGTGGCAACACCGAACTCCAAACAGAGCTTCAGGCGATCTTTGCAACCAAGACCTGTCTTGAATGGCTTGATTTCGCCAACGAGCACAACACCACGATCGCCCCGGTGAACACCTCAATCAGCATCTGCGACGATCCCCAGTTCCAGGAACGGATGGGGTTCTTGCCGACGGAGGTGCTCGGCTGTGAGCAGTTGCCGCTGCCTGTGTTCGTTGACGGCAAACCGCTGAGATGTCCGACGATGGCTCCAACCGTCGGCGAGCACAACGATGAGGTGCTGACCGATGTGTTGAACCGGACCGATTCCGAAATCGAAGCGCTGCGAGTTTCCGGGGTGTTCGGTTGATCCGCTCTCGCAGGCACGAGAGTCAGCCGATAGCCAGAGTCAGCCGATAGCCGCGAGCGCAGCGTCGTAGTCGGGTTCGGCTGCGATCTCGCCGACCAACTCGGAATGCACAACCTTGCCATTGGCGTCGACAACCACCACAGCGCGCGCTGCGAGCCCCTCAAGGATCCCGTCGGTGATACGAACCCCGTAGTCATCAAGCACTTCGGGGTTCTTAAAGGTTGACCCGCAGTCAACGTTCTCGATTCCTTCGGCACCACAAAAACGCCCGGCCGCTGGTGGGAGATCCGCAGACACGCACAGAACCGCCGCTCCCTCAAGCGCAGCAACCCGCTCGTTGAAGGTCCGCACGCTTTGGGCGCATGTCGGTGTGTCAATTGACGGAAAAATATTGAGCACCATGGTACGACCCTTGTAATCGGCGTCGGTGATGGGCCCGAACCCTGTACCGGTCAGTGTGAATCCAGGGGCGGCGCTACCGATTTCGGGCAGTTCGCCGCTGGTGTGAACCGGGTTTCCGTGAAGAGTTATCTCAGCCATGGCCCATGAGCATACGAGCCAGCCACGTCCGAACTGCGGGCAGCGACGCACGAATTGTAGTTGGCGGCGTCTGTGTTACTTGGCGCCTAAAGCGGCTAGCGTTCTTCGGATGACCAACTTCGGGGGCAAACACAAGATCACAATCACCTACTGCGTTCCTTGAGACTATTCAGACCACGCCGTGAGCGCGGTTTCGGACCTATTGACCAACTATCAGCACGCGATCTCCGATCTAACGTTGATCACCGGCTCTAGCGGGATCTTTGATGTGGTGGTTGACGACGAACTGGTCTATTCCAAAGACCAAACCGGTCGCCACGCCAATGAGGGCGAAGTGTTGTCAATCTTCAAGAACATCGTCGGAGCCGATGTCAAACCCTACGGAACCACCTGACCTGATTAGGGAACTGCTTGGTCTGCACAAGGCCAGCGCAGCGCGAGCTACCAACGTGACATGACCGACATTCCAGACGATCCGCTGGATCTTGACGCCTTTCGTCGCAACGGCCACCTGCTGATCGACTGGATCGCCGACTATCTCCAAGGTTTGGACAATCGCTGTGTAGTTGAACCCACCAAACCCGGCGAGGTACGGGCCAAGCTGCCAGCTGCAGCGCCGGAGGACCCCGAACCGTTCTCGGCTCTTCTCGCCGACCTTGACGACATAGTCGTGGCGGGCATGGCTCATTGGCAGCACCCCAACTGGTTCGCTTTCTTTCCGGCCATGTCGTCTCCTGCCTCGGTTCTCGGCGAACTCGTTTCTGCAGGTCTGGGAGGCCAGGGAATGTTGTGGTCAACGTTTCCGGCGGCGACAGAGATCGAGTCACATGTATTGGACTGGCTGGTGGACCTCACCGGCGTTCCCTCAACCTGGAAGACGACCGGCAAGGGTGGCGGCGTGATTCAGACAAGTGCTTCGGACTCCACCCATACAGCGCTGGTGGTTGGCCGTGAGGTTTGTCGTCGGCGCAGTGGTGCCTCAGCGGAACAAATGGTGGCCTACACCTCCACACAGGCCCATTCGTCGGTTGAAAAGGGGGCGAGAGTCGCCGGTTACGGCCATGTTCGCAAGATCGCCGTTGACAAACGATTCGCGTTGATAACCGAAGATCTGCAAACCGCGATTGACAGCGACCGTGCGGATGGATTGGTGCCTGCAGTCGTGTGTGCCAGCGTAGGTACTACTGCAACGACCGCTGTTGATCCCATCCGGCGTATCGGCGAGATCGCAACACGAAATGACCTTTGGCTGCATGTCGATGCTGCCTACGCTGGCTCAGCGATGCTGTGTGAGGAATTCCGTCACCACCAAGACGGTCTTGAGCTGGCTGACAGCTACACCTTCAACCCTCACAAGTGGCTGTTCACCAACTTTGACTGTTCGGTCTTCTGGCTGGCCGATCGTCGCCCACTGATCGACACGTTGAGCATCACACCTGCGTATCTGCGTAACCCCGCCAGCGACTCCGGTGAGGTGATCGACTACCGGGATTGGCAAGTAGCGCTGGGTCGCCGCTTCAGAGCACTAAAGCTGTGGTGGGTGTTGAGGCTTCACGGCGCCGACGGCCTGAGAACAACGATCCGCGAGACGGTCGGCTGGGCCGAGGAATTAGCCGCCTGGATCGACAATCATCCACGGTTGGAGCTGGTCGCGCCGCACCCGTTCGCCTTGGTCTGCTTTTCTCATTGTGAAGGCAACGACGCCACCCAAGCCTTGGTCGCGGGCCTCAACGAGGGTGCCGAGGTGCTCGTCACCGTCTCAGAGATCAACGGACGCAGCTTCATCCGCGTATCGATCGGCTCAACCTGGACACGAAAACGTCACGTCGACTCGCTGCGTGATCGCATTGCCGCATCGCTCAAATAGGCCGAGATGCCCAAAGCCTGGCGACATGTGGTCCGTACCGCACCGAGCGGATAACGGGCCAAACTAGCGCAATGCCAAACGATTCCGTGCACCACGCCAACTACATGTGGCTCGGTGATGTCGTCCGGGGTGATTTCGCAGGCGACCCGATGCCACTCGAAGGTGTGCGTGTGCTGGCGATGGAGCAGATGGCGGCGCTACCTTTCGCCACTCAACTCCTTGCCCGCCTCGGTGCCGATGTTGTCAAGGTTGAGCACCCCACCACCGGCGACAGCGGCCGTGGCGCCATGCCGTGCATCACCGACCCGCACGGCCGCAAGGTCGGGGCCACATTCTTACGCAACAATCTCAACAAGAAATCGGTGGCGATCGACCTCAAGACCCCCGAAGGCGTTGAGCTCGTTATGGCATTGGCTCCACGCTTTGATGTTGTCAGTGAGAATTTCAAGGCAGGCACCGTGAACCGTCTCGGTGTCGGCTACGAAGCCGTGTCGGCAGTTCATCGGCAAGTCGTGTACCTGTCGGTTTCAGGCTTCGGCAACGATCCTGCGTCGCCGTACATGCATCGCCGGGCTTATGCGGCTGTGGTTGAGGCGATGTCGGGCATCTACGAGTACAAGCGAGGCCCAGGCAAGCGCCCGGCAGCCAACCCGGTCGGCGCTCTCGGTGACATCTCCGCTGCCTTGTTCGCCGTCATCGGCGTGCTTGCTGCGCTGCGTCACCGTGAGCTGACCGGGCACGGCCAGCACATAGACATTGCCATGCTCGACGCAACCATCGCTATGACCGACATAGTCACGAATTTCTACTCGATGGGAATACCCGACGAGGCATCCAGCGGAGTCGGCATCGTCGAGACCTTCGCCGCGGGTCAGGGGCATTTTGTGCTTCAGATCGTCCGCGAGCACCACTTTGTTCAAGTAGCCGAACTGACCGGCAACGAACATTGGCTCAGCGACGAACGGTTCGCTACCCGAGCCGGTTGGCAGGAACATCTAGAAGCCGAGTTGCGTGTCGGTATTGAACGCTGGGCGTCGTCGATGACCAACCGCGAAGCGGTCGAGTTGCTGTCCGCGGCAGGTGTATCGGCCGGGGAATCCAACACCAGCGCCGAGGTCGTAGACGATCCACACGTCCGGGTGCGCAACATGGCGGTAGCGATGGAAGACCCGACAAGCAGCAACCCGGTGCTGATTCCTGGGAACCCCATCAAGATGAGCCGCACACCTGAAGGACCCGAGACACGGGTTCCGTGGCTGGGTGAGCACACCAGTGAGGTTCTCCAAAGCGAACTCGCCATAGACAACCACCATCTAGATGATCTGAAGAGTCGTGGCATTATCGCCTGAGTTCGCTGGTTCTCTTGATACGCAGCATCGCCTGAGCCACGTTGTGACCTTACTGTCGGTTACACGACCCCGCCTGGCGACGCGTTATCATAAGGCATGGGCGCCTCCGATCGGCGACCCGATCGATTTGAGGAGGGCGCCTCACAGGCGGCATTGGAATGGACTTCACGTTCACACCGGCTCAGCAGGCGTTCGCGCAGGAAGTACGCGAGTTTCTTGACGCCAACAACGATCCCGAGATTTTTGACGTAACCCGGGAGAACATGGCCCAAATCGTGGACACTCCCAAGCGCCGAGCCTTCATGAAACAGCTTGGCCGCAAAGGCTGGTTGGGCATCACCTGGCCTACTGAATACGGCGGCTCAGAGGGCGAAGGAGTGTACGAATACATCCTCAACGAACAACTCGCCGGTCGTGGAGGTCCCCAGATCGGCAAAGGAGTCGGCATCATCGGCAAGACCCTCATCGCGCACGCTTCGGAGAAACTGAAAGCGGAGTTCCTGCCTCAGATACTCGAAAACGATGTTGAATTCGCGGTCGGCTACTCCGAACCGGATGCAGGTTCGGATGCCGCGGCTATGCGACTCAAAGCCGAGCGCGTAACCAGCGGTTCCGGTGTTGAAGGTTGGGTCCTCAACGGCCAAAAGACATGGACCACCTCGGCGCATTTCGCGGAGTGGTATTGGGTCGGCGCTAGAACCGATCCTGACAACAAGCACCTGGGAATCACCTTGATGCTTGTACCCCTGGATCATGAGGGGATCACTATCAATGAAATTCGGACCATGGGCGACGAGCGCACCAACGAAGTCTGGTTCGACGACGTTTTCGTGCCCGACGATTACGTGGTGGGCGAAGTAAACCACGGTTTTCGTTACATCTCTCAGGCGCTTGACCTTGAACGCTTCACCATGTTCACGCTGGCGCCGATCCTTCAGCGCCTTGAGCTGCTCACCGACTACGTGACCAGCACCGAACGAGACGGCAAGGCGCTTCGTGATGATCCGAGGATCAGAGCCCGGCTTGCCCGGCTCCACACCGACGCCGAGGTTGCCCGGGTGCTGGGTCTTAAGTTTGTGGCGTCGGCAATGAAAGTGGAATCCGCTCAGAGGCTCGGTACCACAGGCTTTCAACCACCGACCGTGGAGGCCAGCGAGTACAAGCTGTTCGCCACCGAATTGTCCAAGCGCCTCGCCGACGCAGCGATGGACATCGGCGGTCCGGGATCACAGTTACGGGTCCACACCAACGACGCGCCGATGAATGGCCGGTCCGAATCAACGTATCGCTACACGGTAATCGACACGATCGGCGGTGGATCTTCGGAGATCCAAAAGAACATCATCGCCCGCCGTGGTCTTGGACTCCCGAGAAATTTCTGACATGACCGTCGGGGCGCTCGACGGGACCCTGGTTCTGGACCTTGCCTCGGTCGGGCCCGGCGCGCGTGCGACTCGTTACCTGTCGGACTACGGCGCGGATGTAGTCAAGGTCGGCCCGACACCAAGACACGGGTCCAAAGTGATCGCAGCGCCCTTCTACGCCTACAGCGGGCATCGTCGCTGCAGGCGAGCACGGTTGGATCTCAAAGCACCGGCGGGTCGTCAGGCGTTTTTGGACCTGGCCGCTATCGCCGACGTGGTGGTGGAGAGCTTTCGCCCTGGTGTGGTTCACCGACTCGGCATCGGCTTCTCCGACGTTGAGGCAGTCAATGAACGAATCGTGTATTGCTCGATCAGCGGGATGGGCCAGACGGGTCCCAAAGCCAACTGGGCCGGACACGACCTCAACTATCTGGCTGTCGGCGGATACCTTGATTGCAGCGGCCGCAGCAGCGACGGATCACCAGCCTTACCGGGTGCCACCGTTGCCGATATCGCCGCTGGTGGCATGCACGCAGCCATGGCGGTCATGGGCGCACTTCTGCGACGCGAAAGAACCGGAACGGGCGAGTTCTTGGATGTGTCCGTCTCAGACGGTGTATTCGCGATGATGTCGTTGTACGTAGACGAATACCTCGCCACGGGCACTGAACCAGGGCCGGGCCACTACATCCTTACCGGGCGCTACGCCTGCTACGACATCTACCGGTGCGGCGACGGAAAATACCTGTCTGTTGGGGCGATAGAACCGGTGTTCTGGCGAAATCTATGTTCGAAGCTCGGTCTTGAGCGGTATGTGGATGCGCAAATGGATGACAACTCCCAAGACGAGATCAGAGCCGCCGTGACGGGCGTGCTTGCCAGCAAAACCCGTGACCAGTGGGCTGAGTTACTTGGCCCAGCCGACTGTTGCGTCGCACCAGTGCTCAGCGTCGCGGAGGCGGTCACCGATCCTCAGTACGTTGCGCGAGCCGTGGTAGCCGACGCGCAACACGTCACCGAGGGCCAATTCCGCCAAACTGGGCCGGTGTGGGCTGGCACCACCCTGCCCGACGGGGCCTACCCAATTCGTTCATCGCGCACTACCGACACCAAGGAGCTGTTGACGTTTGTGGGATACGACACCGAGCGAATTGAGCGCCTTGTGGCCGAAGGGGTACTGATATGACCATCAACTCGCTCGGCGACCACGCGGACCTGCCCGCGGAGATCACCGAGGTGCTCAACGTCGCACAGTACTCGACCACTGCGAATTTCCCGGTGGAGTTGTCGTACTCCTATAACACCTTGGCAGCCACGGAGAATCCCAACCCGTTGTATTGGGATCAGGCTCTGGCAGACAAGTTGACCGGCGGTATGACCATGCCTTCAACGACGCTTTCGCTTTGGATGAGACCACATCGCTGGGAACCGGGCAGCAGCGACGAGCAGGTGGCATTGAAGGTGCATTTTGATCTCAAAGATCGTCTCGAGCTGCCCGAGGCGATCATGAGTGACAACTCGCTGATCCTTTTCGAACCGGTCCGTCCCGGCGACGTAATCTCACATCATCAGGTACTTCGTTCGGTGAGCGCCCCGAAAACGACAAAGCTCGGAACTGGCCGGTTCTGGGTGATCGATGTCGAGTACCATAATCAGAACGGCACCCTGGTAGGGCTTGAGTCCTACACAGGTTTCGGTTACCGAAAGCGGGCGGCACCGGTGGCTGGGGCAGCTGACAGAGTCGCCTCTACGGCATCAACACCTCAAGATTGCAATGACACCGCACCCGCCGAGCAGCCATCTGAGTCAGAACAGCCAGCTGAGCGCAAGGCCGAAGCGGTTCGCTACCAGGTTCAGGCTCGGCCCGAGGGCGAGCCTCTAGGCGAGTTGCACCACGATGTGACGGCGACGACCGTGGTGTTGGGTGCATTGGCGAGCCGTGACTGGAGGCCGATGCATCACGACCACAGGTTCGCCATCGAACGCAACGGAACTTCAGACATCTTCATGAATGCACCCAACCTGGCTGCCTGGTTCGAGCGCTACATAACAGACTGGTCCGGTCCGACCGGCAGGATCGGCCGGATGGTGTTTCGCATCCGTGATTCGGTATTCCCTGGCGACCATATGGTCATCGCTGGCACGCTGGCGTCGCAGACAACCGACGAAACCGGCTGCACCTGGTCCCGGCTCGAGATCCACCTCTCGGTCGCCGATCGGCTTTGCTGCACGTGCTCAGCACGTGTGGCTGTGGCCACCGATTTGTCGGACAATCCCTGGGCTCGCCGCGGCGAAGCCTGGAAACCCTGAAGGGCGCCATGCTTGATCTGGATCTCAGCGAAGACCAGGAGATGCTGCGCGGACTGGTCCGGGACCTGTGCAGTGACCTTGCCCCGCTTGACACCGTGCGCGCGCTCGAAGACGATCCGGTCGGGATAGCTGTTGAATTGTGGTCCAAGCTCGGTGAGCTGGGACTTTGTGGATTGATGATCCCCACCGACCACGGCGGCAGCGCAATGTCGCTACTTGAGGGCGTCGTTTTGTACAGCGAGCTGGGTAGGGCCTTGGCGCCTGTACCGCATTTCGTGAGTTGTGTGCTGTCCGCCGGGGCACTTCTCAAAGGCGCCGTCGCCGGACCCGATAACCCCGGACCCGATAGCCAACAATCAACCGCAAACGGTCCGGACAGTTCCAGCGGTGAGCGCCTGGGGCTGCTTCGTTCGATTGCGTCGGGCGACACGATCGTCGTTCCGGCGTGGACCGAACCTGGCGGTGGCCATTCTCCACGCGGTATACAAACCATCGCAACCGCCGACGGCGACCACGTCGTACTTTCCGGCTCCAAGATGCATGTGTACTTCGCGGCGGCTGCGGACCATTTGCTTGTCGCTGCCCGTAGCGGTGCGGCCGATACCGACATTGACCTTTTTCTGGTGCCCTCTAACTCAGCTGGCGTGTCACTTGAGCAACGCATGTCGATCTCGTCGGACACTCAGTACCGGGTAGATCTCGACAATGTCGTGATCAGTAGCGCCAATCGGGTCGGCACTGCCGGTAGCGGCTGGGAGATATGGGACTCGGTCATGAACGAAGCCGCGATACTGTCCGCCGCGCTAGCAGTTGGCGGTGCTGAACGCGCCTTGGAGATGGCAGCGGAGTACGCAACGAACCGTCGCCAGTTCGACAAATCGCTTGCGGAGTTCCAGTCGATCTCGCATTACCTAGCCGATGCCCGGACCGAACTTGACGGGGCAAGGCTCCTCACTTACGAAGCGGCCTGGGCGCATAGTCGTGACCTTGACATCGCCCGGCTCGCACCAATGAGCAAGCTGTTCGCCTGCCGGGTGTATCGCGACATCACCGCCATGGCTCAGCAGGTCTTCGGTGGTATCGGTTTCACCTTGGACTACGACATACAACTCTATTTTCGCCGTGCCAAGCAGCTTCAGATCATGTGGTGGGACACTGCGGAGTGCGAGGATCGGGTAGCTGCGGCTGTCCTTGATTGAACGCACAGCGTGGGGCTAGGTGATCGGATCTACCTGTCCTGCGCGTCGGGCAATGCTGCGGCCCAGTGCATCAAGATGCTCCTCGGCGCACCCAAGGGTCAGTTCGAGTTGGCGGGCCAGCAGAAAATGTCGGTGCAGCGGGTAATCCCGATCTACGCCCACACCACCGTGGACATGCACCGCTGCGTGCATCACCCTAAACCCAGCCTCTGCTGCCCAGTATCGCGCTACCGCGATTTGATCGTCGGCTGGCAGGCCCGCGTCAATACGCCACGCCGCCTGATATGCGCTGAGCGTGATCGCCTCGGTGTCGATGTAGCTATCACCCGCTCGGTTGCTAACCGACTGAAAGGTTGCGATCGGACGATCGAACTGGATCCGCTGCTTGGTGTAGTCAGCCGCGAGACGGATCGCTGAGCGAGCTGCTCCCGCGACCATCATGCACATCGCGGTATTGACCCGTTGGCTGATCCACCCCAGGACCTCTGTGCCGCGGCCCGCGCCCAACACAGCGTCGCCATCAACGGTCGCGTTCGTGAAAGTGACGGCGGCCATCGGGTGTCCGGTTGTGACCTCAACCCGCTCGCGTGTCACCCCTTCAGCGTTGGCGGGGACCAGCAGAACCCCGGTCGAATCGTCGTCCATGCGTGCTGGCACAACCAGAACGTCGGCATCCAAACCCGCCTGCACCATGGGTTTGTAACCGTCCACAACGAAGGCGTTGCCGACCCTACGTGCGACCGTCGCTGGTTCGCCAAGCGGTGTTCCCATTTCGTACAGGCATGCAGAACCGAGCGTGGTGCCAGCGGCGATGCCGCTGAGCCACTGGTCGCGCTGTGTGTCGGTGCCGAACTCTGCGATCGGCATGGCTGTCATTACCACGCTCGGTAATACCGGGACTGGCGAGGCGTGCGCCCCGACAGCCTCCAGGGTCATGGCCGTGGCCAGATATCCGAGTTCAGCACCACCGTGGCTTTCCGGAAGCGACGCCCCGAGCACCCCCGCAGTTGCCAGTGCAGCCCAGCACTCGCTGTCCACATGGTCATCTGCGTCGGCGAGACGCTTGAGTCTTTCGTGTTCGCAATGATCGCCAATGATCCGATCCGCCAGATCGAAGATCGCCTGTTCGGCTTCGCCAAGATCGAAGTCCATCAGTTCAGCGATCCGCTCGCGGGTAGCCCAGAGCAAACTGCGAGATGAGGTCTCTCTGCATCTCGTTGGTTCCGCCGCCGAACGTGAGGATTGGAGTCGATCGATACTGCATTTCGAGTCTTGTGAGGTAACCGATCGACCCTTTGACGATCGCTGCCTGCGGGCCGTAGATCTCCATCATTTGGCGGTAGGCGCGCAGGAAAAACTCGGTGCCGAACACCTTCACCGACGAGGAGTCAGCAACGAATTGCCGCAGATGACCCGGATCCAGTTCCGACGATTCAAGCCCATCTATGCGTGTGGCGACTTGCCAGGCGACCTTCCAGTTCATCAATCGCAGAAACTCCACTCCGGCGGTGATCTCGGCCAGATTTCGCTGCACCCAGGGCTTATCGATAAGGCGGGTGCCGTCGGCTAGTTCGGTGCTGTGTGCAAATTCGATCGTTTCTTCAAGCGCCTTGGTCACCATGCCACTCGAACAGATCGTTACCCGCTCCCGGTTGAGCTGGCCTGTGATCAGACCCCAACCGCCGTTCTCGTCACCGATCAAAGTCGTAGCCGGAACTCTCACGTCATCAAAGTAGGTGTGGTTGATGTTGTGACTCGACAACAACTCAAGCGGCTCAATGGACACGCCCGGGGTGTCCATCGGGATACAAAACAGCGAGATCCCCTTGTGTTTCTTGACGTTCGGGTTGGTGCGGGCGGCAAGCCAGATGTAGTCGGCACCTTTCGCGAGCGAGGTCCAGGTCTTCTGCCCGTTGATGACGTACTCGTCACCGTCTCGAACAGCACGGGTGCTCAGAGATGCGAGGTCCGTGCCGGCATCAGGCTCGGAGTAGCCGATACAGAACACGAGTTCACCGCGGGAGATCCGGGGCAGAAAATATTCCTTTTGTTCCGGCGACCCGAACTGCATGATGGTCGGCCCGACGGTGTTGATCGTGAGCATCGGGATCGGCGCGCCAAGGGCGACAGACTCATCGAACATGACGAACTGCTCCACCGCGGAGTAACCACGCCCGCCGTATTCGGTGGGCCAACCGACTGTGAGCCAGCCGTCGGTTCCCATCTTCCCGACGATCTCGCGGTGCACCGGACCTGTACCATCCTCACAGGCAAGCTTTTCTCTCACGTCGTCGGTGAGAAGTTCGCCATAGTACGCGCGTAGCTCTTGTCGCAACGCCTGCTGGTTCTCGTCGTAACCGATGTACATGTCCGCGGTTCTAGCCGACACAACGTTGCTTACCCAAACGTCGGCAACCGATTACCACGCGGGTTCGTTCCCAACTGATGGCGGGCACCGAGCTTGAACCTCCTTCCCCGCTCCGGCGAGTTGGGGTTCGTCGCCGCCAAATCGCGGGCGCCGAGCTTGGCGGCAGATGCGAAGACTGCAATGCAGGGGTTCGTTCCCACGAAATCGCGGGCGCCGAGCTTGGCGGCAGATGCGAAGACTGCAATGCAGGGGTTCGTTCCCACGAAATCGCGGGCGCCGAGCTTGGCGGCAGATGCGAAGACTGCAATGCAGGGGTTCGTTCCCACGAAATCGCGGGCGCCGAGCTTGGCGGCAGATGCGAAGACTGCAATGCAGGCTTTCGTCGCCACCCGTTCGCGGGCGCCACGGGCCCACAGCCGAGCGGATCACTCAAATGCGGCACCGGCTTGGCGAAGGAATTCCAGGAAACGTTCACCAGCATGTGGTGCGAGTTCACCGGGTGTGTAGGTCACAGCTTCAATCGAGCCGCTGTATGGGAAGGTCCCGCGACGTTCATACACATCCCAACTCACAGGCGAACGACGATCAATGCCGACGTCAATACCTTCAAAAGGAGCCATGGCGAACAAGGCCCGACAAGGTGGCACCTCGATCGGCGCTGCGTCTTGAACAGTGATGCGTGGACACCAGGTAATGGGCTCGGGCTGCGTTACCTCAAAACAGATCGTAGTGACTGTCTCGTTGATTGGTCCGGCATCAAATACGGTCATGTCGCCGTAGCCGTTGTGAGCAAACCAGACCCTTGAGTCCTCAACGTAGATGGCGTAGCCCCCACCTTGGTCACCATGTGCGACGAGCATGCCTTCGTTGCCCGGCTCCCAGGCAAACTTGATGTCAACGGCGAAGTCTCGCCCCGTGATCAACTGCAATGCCCGCCAACGTTCCACGGTTGCGGTTCCGGGGCGAATCCTGACCGGTTTGGCGTAGTCGTCGTTCCACGGTGGCTTCGTGATCATCTTGACGGCGTTGCCCTCGTCGAGAGGGAACACCTGATTGGCCCAGGCAGCGTCCTCCCAGGCGTCGCGCAACTCGGCGAGCTTGTCGGGATACTGTTCGGCGAGATCGACGGACTCAGTGGGGTCGTCGTTGAGGTTGTGCAGCTCCCAAACGTCGGCGGCGAACGATCGCCGTGGCCGGTGACAGGTCACCGCTGACCATCCGTCGCGGTAGTAGCCGCGATGACCGATCATTTCGTAGTACTGCTCGGGGTGGGTCGCCGTGGCGTGTTCGTCGCACAGGGTGGAAACCATCGAAGCTCCAGCGGCTGCAGGGAGCGAACGGCGTTGTCTCGTGATCGGTATCTTAAGCCCGGTCATCTCTGCCAGCGTCGGCAGCAAGTCGGTGATGTGTTGATACTGCTTGCGTAGCTGCCCGGCACCGTCAAGACCCGCTGGCCACGAAACGATGAACGGCACCTGATGGCCACCTTGATGCGTGTTCGTCTTGTAGAGCCGGAACGGAGTTCCCGACACCATCGCCCAACCCATGGGATAGTGAGCCAGAGTCCTCGGCCCGCCCAACAGATCCAGTCGAGCGTGATCTGTGCTCACATCCTCAAGATCGGTTGGGCTAATCTGTGAGAGAAGCGTCCGGAAATACGCCGATGTCCCATTGTGGAGACCCTCACGGGAGCCACCGTTGTCCGACGTGAACACCACGATGGTGTTGTCCCATTCTCCCAAGGACTCGAGATGTGCTCTAAGGCGACCAAAGTTCTGGTCCACGTTGTCGACCATCCCAGCGAAGATCTCCATGTATCGCGCAAAGGTTTCTCGTTCGATCTCGCTGAGATCGTCCCATGGCTTAACCTCATGAAATTCTTCGCTGTTGCGTGGCGGAAGCTGAGCGTGTGATGGGATGACCCCGAGATCGAGTTGTCTGCGGTAACGCAGTTGGCGTGTCTCATCCCATCCCCTGTCGTAGCTGCCTCGGTACTTGTCAATGTCGGCTCTCTTGGCCTGCAAAGGGGCGTGAACCGCTCCGTGGGCGAAGTACAAGAAGAACGGCTTGTAAGGATGAGACGACCGCACCTCGTCGATCATCACAAGAGCGCGATCAGTGAGATCGTCGGTGAAGTAGTAGTCGTCTGGGTAGCGGTCGATTTGGACGTGGTGGTTGTCCTCATACAGCCGGTGTGGCTGATGGAAGTTGGTGAACCCGTCGAGGATCCCGTAGTAACGGTCGAACCCTCGCTGCAGTGGCCAACTGTGGCGCGACGCGGCCTCATGCAGGTCGGCGTCTTTGCACAGATGCCACTTGCCGACCATGAGCGACGCCCAGCCACTGTCCCTGAACAATTCGGCCATGGTTACCGCGTCGTCACGAAGTTCGTGGGCGTAGCCGGGAAATCCTGGATCACTGTGTGCCACATGGCCCATACCCGCCATGTGGTGGTTGAGGCCGGTGAGCATTGATGCTCGTGTGGGGGAACACATCGGGTTAACGTGGAAGTTGGTGTAACGGATACCGTCGCTGGCGAGCCGATCCAGGTGAGGCGTGTGGATTTCGGATCCGTAGCAGCCGAGATCGGCAAACCCGAGATCGTCCGCGAGTATGACGATCACATTGGGGGCACCACTTGGTGGTTTCGGTGGTGTTGGCCATGCTGGCTCGGAGGTGGAGAAGACACGCCCGACCGTGCCTTCGAAGCCTGCATAAGCGGCAGTTTTGGCTGTGTCGGGCTTCATCTCCTATACCGCCAGACAACCAGACGCGATGATGGCGCTGACCCCAAGGGCAGCGCCATCATCGTCCGAATCCCCCAATTCGGAAACCCTGGAACTGGTTTGTCTCAACTTCAACATACCCCACAAAGCGCCTCATTGTAAATCTCATCGGAATAATCCCCAAGAATTTGAAGGTCAGGGCTTGAAGAACGCGGGACTGGTTGCACCTTTCGGGGTGAGCTCCAGCGGCTTGGCGACATCGCTGACAGCTGGTCCATGACTAGCCCCGATCGGTGTCAGAGCACCCATATCGAAGCTGTACACGCCCGCTGCGTTGTCCGCCAGGACTGCACGCATATCGGCTTCGGGCCAGTCACTGAACGCTCGGCGCAGAGCCTCAATCGTAAACGGGTAGGTTCCTTCGTGATGCGGATAGTCCGAGCCCCACATCACCTTGTGAACGCCAAGCTTCTTGATGGCCTCGGCCTCTGTGGGTGAAGGAAAACTGGCACCGATCCATACGTTACGGTCGAAATACTCGCTGGGGCGAAGCGGTAGGACGACATCAGCGGAGAATCCCAGTTCGCCGACCCGGCCGTGCTTCATTTGGGTGTGGTAGCCGTCCATTCTGCGGAGTTCCTCGACGGCCCAGGCCACGCCTTGTTCGGTCATCACGTAGCGCAGCGACTCGAAGCGCTCAAATACTCCGCTCATGATCAAATGAGCCAGGTTGCGGTGAGCGAAGAACGGAACCTCCATCAAGAAGATGATTCCCGAAGCCGGGTCTTTCCCGTAGTTCGGGGCACCGTTGCCGCCGTGATGGGTGATGACGAGGTCAAGATCGGCGACCGCGGCCCAGAGACGATCCCAGTGCGGCGACCAGAATCCGGGAAGGTTGATGTCGGGGGCGATGTGGGGCAAAAGGAAGCTCTTGAAACCCTCGGCGGCTGCCCACTGCAGGGTTGTAATGGCATCGTCAATGTCTTCGAGGAACAGCTGGGGAAGACCGCGACGCTGATCGGGCAATCGGTCGCAGAAATCCTTGAGCCAGCGATTGTGGCATTCCAGACCGACCTTGCGGCGACGGTACTCCTCGGCGTTGTCGGGCGACCTGGCGATCAACGACCCGGTCGGATAAAACGGCGGCACGGTGTTGGGAAAGGTGATCTCTGCGACAATGCCGTCGTCGTACTGCTCACGAACCCGACGCTCGTCATCCCAGTTGCGGCTCCGTCCGTCGTCTTGGAGATCACGGTACGGGTTGCGGTAAGCACCCCGCCATTGGCGGAACTCGTCACGCCAACTCGACGGCAGGTACTCCTCATACATCGCCATGTTTCCGCCCGCGTGGCAGTCCGCGGAGATGATGGTGTAGCGCTCACTCATGTTTGCCGAGCCTAGACCTTCGACCCAAAGGTGTGCCCTCCAACACTTGGGAGATGTTTGCTTGGGAGATGTTTGCTTGGGTAGGTGCTGCAACCACGGTGCGCAAACCTCAGCCGTGTTTGGTGAGAGTCAACAAATCGCGGACTTCGTCGGGGCCCATGATGTCGCAGTTCATGGCTTCGAGTATTCGCACCGCACGCTCAACGAGGGCTGCGTTTGTGGCCTTGACACCCTTGGACAAGTAGAGATTGTCTTCCAATCCGACTCGAACGTTGGCACCAACCAATGCAGCCGCAGCGACATATTCGAGTTGCCGACGACCAATCGAGAATGCCGAGTAATGCCAATGATCAGGGACGTTGTTGACCATAGCCAGCAACGTGTTCATGTCGTCAGGAGCCCCCCACGGCACCCCCATGCACAACTGAGCCAACATCGTCTTGCCGTTGTACAAGCCACGCGACTCCTGTTGTTTGGCATACCAGAGATGACCTGTGTCGAAACACTCGAGTTCAGGTTGCACGTCGATAGTGCCGAACTGCCGAGCGATCTCATCGAGTTGGCTGGTCGTGTTGGTCATGATGTAGTCGCCCTCACCGAAGTTCATGGTGCCCATATCGATGGTGGCGATCTCTGGCATGCATTCACGGATGTGGGCCATGCGTTCGGTCGCACCTGCGAGGTCAGTGCCCGAATCGTTGAGCGGCAGCGGGCTCTCCACATTGCCGAGCGTGAGGTCCGCACCGGTTCCTCCGGTGAGGTTAAGCACCACGTCGGTATCTGATGAGCGGATCCGGTCCGTGAGTTCCTTGTAAAGACCCAGGTCTCGACTTTGGCGCCCAGTGCGCAAGTCACGAACATGACAGTGAACGATCGCTGCTCCGGCTTTCGCCGATTCGATTGCCGCATCTGCGATCTGTTCGGGGGTGACAGGCACGTGCACGGATCTCTGCGCCGTGTCGCCGCCACCGGTGACGGCACAGGTGATGAATACGCTCGGCATTAGTTCATCTCCGTTGTTGTTGACGTCAATCACAGCCGGACTGGGATCACCTTCAACGTCGGGATCCGAGTTCAAGACACACCCTGTTGGCGTGGCGAAGTGTAGTTGCTGGGCGGCGAAGGGTAGTTGCTGGGCGACCTTGCGTCAGATCAGGTCTGCGAGATTGAGTTCGTCGATGGCCCGGGCGATACGTGTGTTCATATTGTCGATGAGCTGATACTGACGGGGATCATCAAAGTCAACGCCACGTGATGCAACGACAGGGTAAACGAGGCAGAAGAAGGCGGCCTCGCGGTAACGCTGCCACAGGTCGGTGGTTTCGGGTTCGGGAACGCCGTGGCTCACCAGGGCTTCGATCCAGCGTTCAAACAGAGCGACCTCGGTTCGCGCTGCCTGTGACGCATCAAGGCTTTGGGTAACGAAATAGGCCAAGTCGTAAGCGGCGCTGCCTCGACCAATCAACTGAAAGTCCAACATAACTATGGCGTCGTTACTGTCGAAGAGCATGTTGTCGGCCCGGTAGTCGCCGTGCAGCAACGTGGTGTTGGTTCCGTCGAGGCTCGCCAGCAATGCGGGTAAACGTTGTGGCCAGGTCGGCCCGACCGCCCGGATCGGCTCGGCAATCTCCATGACCCCTTTGATCTTTTCCCAGCCTTCGGCGAACACTGCAGGCAGAACGGCCGGATAAATCGGATCGCTCAACGCAATCGCTGTGCCTCGGTCCACTAGGTCGTTGGTGGCGTTCCACCAGCGAGCATGCCATGCTGCGAGTTCGTTGACGGCCTGTACGGCGTCAGAGGGTTCCATGCCTTTGATCTGGTCTACGACGCGCAAGTCGCCCATATCTTGCATCACGACCACGAACGGGCATCCCTGATCCGCGACGGCTGCGTGAAATGCCCGTGGCACCCGTATCGGGGACTCGTCGGCCAATTCGACATAGAAGCCGACCTCGCGCCGATACATGGACAGTACGGTTGACGTGAACACGGCTTCATCGGCCAAAGCCGGAAGTTTCACTACGACGGTGTCGGGTACAACACTCGGATCGTGGCCTTTGAGTCGGGCGCGGTACAAGGCGCTCGACACGCCAATTCCTTCACCGATCTGCTTGAGGCTCACCTCGGCAATCTCGGTACCCAACGCGGCGGACATCCACGCCGCAGTTATCTCCTCGGCTACCGACGGGATCGTCACGCTCATCGGTTTGCTCGTGGATCCGTACAGTCGCCAGGATCCGATGTGGCTCCGGAGGGATCTGGCGGCTTGATTGGATTATCAAGCGTCGTCAGCGAAGAAACGACAGCTTCCACTGACTTGGTATCGCAGTGGTCTCTCAACAGATGAATCAAGGCGCTGGTATCCCAACGGCCGTGACCCTGATGTTGAAGTCGGGCATAGAGCTGGTCAACTATTGCTGTAACCGGCAGCGTCGCCCCAATACGCTCGGCCTCAGCGAAGCAGATGCGTAGATCCTTGCGCATCCAGTCCACCGCGAAGCCGTAGTCGAATTTGCTTTCAGCCATGGTCAGCGCCCGGTTCTGCATCTGCCACGAACCCGCCGCGCCTAGTGAGATCGTGTCAACCACGTCGGAAATGTCAAGGCCTGCCCGCACGGCGAAATCCAGCGCTTCGCCGAGACCTTGGAGAAGCCCGGCGATACAGATCTGGTTGACCATCTTGGTTAGCTGTCCCGAACCGGGCTCCCCCAGCAGCTTGCACGCCCGTGAATAGGTGGCGATGACTGGTGCCACACGATCGAAATCCGTGCGGTCCCCGCCGCACATAACGGTGAGAACCCCTTTCTTGGCGCCGTCTTGTCCGCCTGACACCGGCGCGTCAACGAACCCAATCCCCTGCTCGGCGGCTGCAGCGTGAAGTTCACGTGCAAGGTCCGCCGATGCAGTTGTGTGATCGACAAGCACCGAACCGCTTGCCATGGCCTGCAGAACACCGAACTCGCCGGTCGTCACCGCACGCACGTCGGTATCGTCGCCGACGCAGACAAACACGAATTCGGCCCCCCGCGCCGCATCCGCTGGAGTGTCTCGCGCGACTCCGCCGTGTTGGGCAACCCAGGCCTCGGCTCGGCTGGTGGTGCGGTTGAAGACGCAGACGTCGTGACCTGCGGTAACAAGATGACCGGCCATGGGGTAGCCCATCACACCTAGACCAATGAATGCGCACTGTGCCACGACCGTCACCTTGTCACAGCCCGAACCGATTGTCCCAGCTTGCACAGATCCGCCGCTAACCGACGACGGCTTCTCACGATGCTGGCGGGCTTATCACGATGCCACCACCGGCCCGATGATCATGATGCTGGCGGGCTTCTCACGATGTTGGCGGGCTTCTCACGATGCCACCACCGGCCCGATGATCTTGATGTTGGCGGGCTTCTCACGATGTTGGCGGGCTTCTCACGATGCCGGTGTCAGCTCCTGGGTGCTGTTACATCACCCAGGTTCGTCACAAATTAGGGTTTAGCTCGTCACAAATTAGGGTATGGCCTATGGACAACACGGTTCGTTTGACGATCTGGTCCGACTACCTCTGACCGTGGTGTTACGTCGGCACGGTTCGTGTCGAGAAACTGGCGCAACACTTCGGTGCTCAAGTCGAGATTGAGTGGAGATCGTTTCTGTTGCGGCCAACCGAGAAGACTCTGGCCGAACAGCACGCCGCACAGGCCAAGTTCGTTGAGTACACGCAATCATGGGCTCGGCCTGCTGCCTTGGAACCTGAGGCGGTTTTTCGTCCGTGGGCAACCAAGAACCTGGGCCCTTCGGGAAGCCTTCCGGCTCAGGTCGCCGCCAAGGTGATGGATGACTTCCTCCCGTCGTCTTCGGATGCCTTTCATTGGCGACTACTTGAGGCGTACTTCAGCGAGAACCGCACAATCTCTGACCGTGAGGTGCTCGGTGACCTAGCCGCCGAAGTGGGTGGGGACCGTGACGATTTTCTTGATGCGCTCAGCGAGTTGTGGCCGGTGACTGCCGCTCAGGTGATCGACGAGCACAATTCAGCCGTGGCGCAGGGAATCACCGCGGTTCCCACAACGGTGATCGGTGGTCTGTTGCCTGTCCCCGGCGCCCAGGATGTGTCATCGTTCATCAACTGGATCGACCGAATGCTCACGAGGCGTTCCTCGGCGTCGGATCTACATTAAGACGCGACGGGTTCGGGCGACGACTACAACCGTGACTGACGAGGCACCCGCCTGAAGCGCCAGTCGAGCCAGGTGCCCGGTCGTGGCGCCTGTGAGTATTACGTCGTCTACCAGCACAAGATCATGACCTCTGACCGCGGGCTCGGCGCGATACCCAGCGAGCGCCGCGAGTCCGGCACGCAGATGCTCGGGAGTGTCTCTCACAGGACCGGTGACAGCGGCACGTACAAGCCAGTGTAGTTCCAATGGTCGTTGCAATACCGTGGCCATCGCCGCTGCTAATTTGGGTGCCAGCGCGTCGACACGGTTAGGGCTGGGCGGAACCGCTACTATCACCGGGTCGCTCGGAAGTTCCAGTTCCGTGAACCAGGTACTGAGGAGCCTGGTCAACATGGTCACCGCAACGGGGTCCCGGCGGTCCTTAGCCTTTGATATCAGCAGCCCGAGTTCGCTGAGTTGACCCTTAGGTTCCCAATAGTCGCCGAACACATAGGTGCGATGCGAAAGCGACATGGTCCCTTTCCTGGTGAGGAATCCGGTCTAGGCGAACTCCGAAGAATGTGTGGAGTTCACTCCGAAAAATCTGTGCAAATTTTATTGTGTGAAATCGCGTGTAGATGTTTGCATCAAACCTGGCGCGACGTAATATATCTCGCACTTGTGCACACAAGTGCGTACACAAGCAAGTATCCAAACTTACGAACACAGGAGTCCCCCAATGCCCGCAGTACTTGATCGTCTCAAGTCGACCGTCTACACCTCAGTCGGAATCAACCTGCTGATTGCCGACGCCATCGTCGGACGCGAGGTCGCTACACCCAAGTTCGCCACAGATGGCGACATCACCGCCCGCCAACAGGCCACCGACGCACTCACGGGTTTTCGCAGCCGAACCGCTCCGACAACGGAGAAGTTGATCGGGAAGTTGCCGGACTCGATTTCCGACACCGTTGGCAAGCGACAGCGTGCCGTTTGGAACCGACTCGGTATTGATGAGCCGGGAAGTGAATCAGATGCCACCTCAACAGCGACGGACACCGACCTTTCAAACCAGTCCAGCACAGCGACTGAGACCAACCCAACAGCGACGGACACCGACCTTTCAAGCCAATCCGGCACAGCGACTGAGACCAACCCAACAGACTCTGATGCGAGTACGCCGACCGTAGCCGACACCGACAGTACCTCCGAAGATGTCGCCGCCTCCGACCAGGCGGAGACCGACATCGATAACACATCAACGACAAGCAAGGTTACCGCCACCGGCAATGACGGCTGATCGCCGAGAGGCCTGGCGCGACCTCGGCGTATACATCCGACACCAGCGACGACAGGCGCAGTTGTCGGTACGCAAACTCGCCGAAAAGGCCGACGTCTCCAACACCTACATGAGCCAAATTGAGCGCGGCCTTATGCGCCCTTCTGCAGGCATCCTGCAGAAGCTGGCTCGGGCGTTGGAGGTGTCGGCGGAGTCTCTATATGTCCAAGCTGGCATTCTCGACGCCGAGCGTGATCTGGACCTGGTGTCTGCGATCCGGGCACAAAGCGATCTGAGCCCGGATCAAAAACAGGTGCTGATACGGATCTACAGATCTTTTCAGTCCGAAAACCGTGATTGCATCAGCGAAGACTCACCCATCGGGTAGAGGTTGACAACGAGATGCAGGTACCGACGCATAGTAGAAACTAGGACTATCGGTGGAGTTGGGTAGAGGTTGACAACGAGATGCAGGTACCGACGCATCGGGTAGGGTCCGCCGATGTCGGATGGCCATGCGAGCACCGCGACTACACCCGAACTTGAGCACCATTCTGAAGGGATCATCGGTGCGCTGATCGCTGTGTCCGCATGGGGCATCGGGACCGTCATCACTAAACACATTGATATGGGTGCCTTGGCGGTGGGTACCTACAGGTTCACTCTTTACGGCGCCAGCGCAATCATATTCTTAAGACTTCGCGGCACCCGGGTGGGCATGCACACAATGCGGGCCTCAATGTGGGGCGGGATATCGCTCGGGCTTGACGTCGCCTTCTTCTTGTCGGCGATCAAACTCACCAGCGTCGCCAACGCAACGGTAATCGGTGCCTTGCAACCGGTCGTCGTGGCGATCGTGGCGCATAGGTTCTTTGACGAGTCGATCCGACGACGTGATCTGGTGCTCGGGACCATCTCCATGGCGGGCGTTGCCGTGGTGGTGTTCGGCGCCTCGGAGACTGCCTCACCCAGCTTGGTCGGTGATCTGTTCGCCCTTGGTGCTTTGTTCTCCTGGTCGGGGTACTTCATCTGCTCACGGCAGGCCAAAGGTGTGTTATCTTCGGGTGAATTCACCGCCTGCACTGCCATATGGACCGGTGCGATCAACCTGCCATTGGCGCTCGCGTTCGGCCAAGACGTAAGCCTTCCCAGTTCCCAAAGCTGGTTGTGGCTGCTGATCTTGGTATTCGCGGCAGGTATATTCGGCCATTCGGCCATGAACTGGTCCTTGCAGAGAATCCCACTCTGGCTGGGGTCGACGTTCACATTGTTCATACCAGTGGTCTCCGCCGGGGCAGCATGGCTGTTCCTCAACGAGCCGTTGACCGCTGTGCAGATCGTGGCAATGGGGGTTGTGGTCCTTGCGTTGGCAGGCGTTGTGACCGGCCAAGCTGGTGTCGGCAATCTGCCAAGGCCGCTGCGCCGCTGACTGCTGGCGGCAGGATCGCGGAACCCACTGCGCTAACCATCAACACTTGTAGACAACTCGTTTCGCATGGGTCACAATCGGCAGAATGTTGGTGAGCAGAAACTGACCATGTCCGACCAACCGCGCGGCTATCACGAACAGCGCAGCAAGTCCCCACCACCACCGCCGGGGTGTCCGGTTCATCAACACTGGAGTCCGCTTGACGCCGACTATCTAGCTAACCCATACGCAATCGCCGCGTCGTTGCGTGACGAGCTGGGGGTTTTCTACGCCGAGTCGCTGGGATATCTCGTTGTTACCGAGATCAGCGAGATCGAGCGGATTTTCACTGACCACGAGACTTTCGCCTCGGTCAACGTTCAGGATCCGGTCTTCGGACTAGCGCCGGAGGCGCAGGCCGTGCTTGAAGCCGAAGACTTCGACCCGGTCGCGGTTATGTCGAACCGGTCCGAACCTGATCACGGTCGGATACGCGTCTATACCCGCGCTGGGTTCTCGAATCGGCGCATCAAGACACTTGTTCCCTATGTCCGTAGGCGTTGCCACGAACTAATCGACGCCATGCTCCAAGCGGGTCCACCGGTGGAGTTCGTCAAGGCGCTCGCCTTTCCCTTGCCCGGCGAGACCGTGTTTCGGTTCATCGGGTTTCCCGAAGAAGACGACGAGCTGCTCAAAAGATGGTGCGGTGACCGCAAGGCGTTCTCGTGGGGTAAACCTTCGGAAGCCGAACAGGTGGAGATCGCCGAGCAGATGCTGGCATATTGGCGATATTGCCGGGACTTCACGGCGTCGAAGCGGGGGCAACGTGGAGACGATTTCGCCTCCGAGTTGATAGGCGCCCACGAGACCAAACCCGACGACATCAGCTACACCGAGGTTGAGTCGGTCATCTACGGACTGTCATTCGCAGGACACGAAGCGGTTACTGCGCTGATTTGCAACGCCGTGCTCTGCCTGCTGTCACACCGCAACGCCTGGGAGGAGATCTGTGCCGACACGTCTTTGATACCAAACGCCGTGGAGGAGGTATTGCGGTTCGATTCCAGCCAGATCTCTTGGCGGCGGATCACTACCCGTGACACCGACGTAGGCGGCTACGATGTACCCGCGGGTACAGCTGTGTTCTTGAATTTTGCATCGGCCAATCGTCAACCCGGGATTTGGCACGACCCGGACATGTTTGATATTCACAGACCAGACGCCAACCGTCACATCTCCTTCGGCAAGGGTGTGCATTATTGTCTTGGGGCGCGCCTTGCGAAGGTGGAGACACAGTTGGTGATCGAAGCCTTGACGCAGCGAATTCCGAGCCTGCGCTTAGCTGGCGACCGACCGTTGGACTACTTCCCGAATATCACGTTTCGTGGCCCGACGGAGCTACCTATCGCCTGGGACCGATCTTCGGGCTCTGGATCAGATCCTTGGCATGATAGGCAGACGGAGCTATCTATTGCCTGGGACCGATCTTCGGCAGCTACAACCGACACCAGCGCGCTGAGACCACGAGCGGGCTGAGCCTCCGAGAAGCAAACACGAGAAGCAAACACATGGCGACGTTTCAAGCAGGCATTGCAATTGACGTCGGACAATCTTCGACCAAGCTCTTGACGATCGAGCGGAGCGGCACATCCCAAAGCATCCGATTCGCACCTGCCGGTGTCGCTCTCGTGGGCACGACCGAAACCGACACGCTCGCCAACCATCTCCTGAAATGCCTCAACAAAGCAGACCGCAGTAGGGCCGAAGCACTCACGATCGGGCTGTCGGGGTACCGCGACGACCGGGCGCTGCTCAAACAACTTGTGGCGCATTTGCGCAAGGCCGTTCCTGATGGTCCGATAATCGTCGCAGACGATGCCTGGACCGGCCTACTCGGAGCAATCGGGAAACCTCCCGGAGTCGTGGTCACCAGCGGAACCGGCGCTGTCGCGCTCGCTGCGACAACTAACGGGCGCTGGGCCAAGGCCGACGGACGCGGCCACCTGCTCGGCGACACCGGCAGCGGTTTCTGGATTGGATCAAGCGGAGCACGCGCAGCACTGGAGGCGCTTGATGGAAGCGGTCCACCAACCTCGTTGGCCGAGGCCCTGGTCGAGGGTCCCGACGGGGCCGATGAACTCATTCGGTCGATCTACTCAGCCAAGTCGCCTGTAGCTGCTCTTGCATCCTTGGTCCCGGTGGTGGCGGCGCATGCACAAGCTGGTGATTCGGTCGCGACGCAAATCCTGAGCAACGCTGCTACCGGTTTGGCGCTTAGCGCGCGGGCCGCAGCGGCAAACGCCGGACTACCGGTTGATGCGACCCGCGTTTCATACGTTGGAGGCACCCTCAAAGGAGTCCCGCTCCTTGTTGAATTCACTAACCTAGCGCTACAGAAGCTGCTGCCCGGCTGCCACATGATCGCCCCGCAAGGCAGCCCACTCAGCGGAGCAGCGAGACTACTTCGCGAGCGTGCCAGCCTGTGCGTGGCGGGTTTGACGCACTGTGATGACTAGACATCTCAAACCGTCTCGGATCATAAGTCTCGAGGCAGCAAGAATGGCAGACCACTAAGGACAGCCCTTCTCGAGGAACCCTCGGATCATCGGTCTCGAGGCTTCAAGAATCGCCACAGCACATTGTTGGCGACAATGTTGGGTCCAACATTGGCAATTTTGGGTCGAAACCTTTACAGCAAGTCAGGCTAACGCTAGCTTTCAATGGTGGTAGATGATCCAGGCCAGTAGGACAGATCTAGACCCGTAGGACAAGTTGCCCCCCTCAAGCGCACGTGAGCGCCCTCTCCCGTTGACCACCGCGGACGGTCGAGCGTCCCTGGCCGCCCGGTACGTCGAACAACTCGACAACGACACCATCGCATTTTGGTTATCGAGTCCGCATTTTGTTGACCGTGAGCACGGCGGCTTTCGCTGTGCACTTGGGCGACAAGGCGAACTCCTCGACACCGACAAAGGCATGTGGCAACAAGCCCGCACCACCTGGACGTTCGCCGCGCTCTACAACCGACTCGAGAGGCGATCTCTGTGGCTTGAGCTGGCCGAGCACGGTATGGACTTCATCGACAAGTACGGCTTCGATGCAAGCGGCCAGCGGATGTTCTTTAGGGTCACCGAGCAAGGTCGTCCTCTTGTTCAGCGTCGGTACGTCTACACAGAGGTCTTTACCGCCATGGCATCCGCCGAGCTTGCCCGTGCGACCTCAGATCAGCGCCGAGCCGACGATGCCATACGGCTGTACGAGTTGTGTCGTCACTACATCACGACACCAGGGCTGCTGCCTGCAAAGACCGATCCGCAAACGCGATCGTGGCGCGCTCTTGCCGTGCCGATGATTCTCATGAACTGCGCTCAGGTCTTGCGAGAGAATCTGGGCGAAAGGCAACCTTTCACTACCCACATTGATGAGTACATCGAACAGATCGCACGCAATCATGTGAACGATGAACTAGAAACCGTGCTCGAAAGCGTTGGGACGGACGGAACACCGCAACTCGCCCATTTTGATGGGCGGATCACATGCCCAGGTCACAGCCTTGAGGCTGCATGGTTCATACTGCATGAGTTCTCGGCGAGACCTGAAATGGGAGACCTGCGCGACCTTGGGCTGAAGATCGTTGATTGGATGTGGCGAAGCGGCTGGGACGAGAAGTTCGGCGGGATTCTGTACTACCGCGACGCCCTCAATCTGCCTGTCCAGGAGTACTGGCAGGACATGAAGTTCTGGTGGGTTCACAACGAGGCATCGCTGGCCACCCTCCTGGCCTACCTGACGACAGGTGACACCCGCTACGCAGCCAACCACAGCTCCGTTGAGATGTGGACCGAACGCCATTTCCATGACACCGATCACGGTGAGTGGTTTGGCTACCTCCACCGTGACGGGCGGGTGTCGGTTGATCTCAAGGGCAACCTCTGGAAGGCGCCCTACCACCTCCCGCGGATGCAGCTTCTGTCATCGCATTACTTGCAAAACCTGAGCCCACCCAACAAAAGGAGCCCCAAATGAATGGCCGTGAACGCATTGCACTCGCAATGCGACACCAAATTCCCGACCGAGTGCCGGTGATGTGCCAGCTGGCAACCGGTCACCTGTACCTCAACACCGAGTATCGCCCACATGAGGTCTGGTTCAGCAGCGAAGCCTGGGCTCGAGCAGCGGTGGAGATGCAGGAGCGGTACCACTTCGATGGGATCCTGGTTAATGTTCCAGGTCGCCCCGACTGCATCCTGGACGAACTCACATCGTTGACTGAGACACACGACGGTGAACGCCTCGAGTTCAGCACAGGCGAGGCGGTCGTCGTGCCCTGGGATGACAACGCGATCTATTACATAGGCTCTTCGGGTAGGCGCGATCGCTTCGATTTTGCCGCTGACGAGGTCGAAGCTCTCGACAACATCGACGACTTCGCTGGCTATGTCTGGGGCACGTACCACATACCTTGGCTTCCCGAGAAGCAGGACTCAGGGCCTCTATCGGATGTCCCGGATTACTTCTATCGCCCTCTTGACCTGGTTCGGGAATACACGAACGGAGAAATCTCAGTCCACGGAGAGTGCTTTTCCCCGTTCACGCACTACATGGAGTTGGTGGGCTACGAACTCGCTCTCATGAACCTATTGATGGATCCCAAGAAGGCACATGCGCTCCTCAATCGTCTGACCGGTGCTTCAGTTGCCTGGGCTGTTGGCCAAGCAGAGCGGGGCGCAGACGCTGTGCTTATGTCATCCGCCTTCGCCGGGGGCCCGATGATATCAACCGACATGTACCGAGAGTTTGTCATCCCCTACGAGTCGCAGGTCACCGCAGCGGTCCGCGATACCGGGGTTTCGGTCTATACCCACACATGCGGAAGTATCGGCGACCGCCTACCACTCATGGTGGAGACAGGCACAGACGGGATCGACACGCTTGACCCGCCTCCGCTTGGAACTGTGGAACTTGACGTAGCCAAGCGCCAGGTTGGCGAGCAGGTCTTTATCAAAGGCAACATGGACCCCGTCCATCTCCTACAGGCAACAGAGTCAGAACAGATCGTGGAGCACGCCATTGATCGCCTGAACTCCGGAAAACCCGGTGGTGGATACATCCTGTCCACAGCATGTTCGGTCGCTCCGCATGTCGAACCATGGAAGCTCGAGTTGCTGACTCCGGTCGCCCGAGACCGTGGTCGATACGATCTGGAGCCTGCCTAGGCAGCTATCTGATATTGACTAGCCAGCTATCTGATATTGACGCAGGAAGTTCTCGTGGTTAGTGGTGCTGGCAAGCATGATCAAGGGAGTGGTGGTTGCCAGCTCCCTCGGCTGAGCTTTCGGGCTCAGGGATGCAAACCCCCTGGGCTTGCCAACTCCCAGGGTCGGGGTTGCCAACCCCGATGGTTCAGCTTCCAGGCTCAGGGTTGCGAACCCCCTGGGCTTGCCAACTCCCAGGGTCGGGGTTGCCAACCCCGTCGGCTCAGCTTCCAGGGTCTCGGTTGCCAGCTCCCTCGGCTGAGCTTTCGGGCTCAGGGATGCAAACCCCCTGGGCTTGAGCTTGCCAACCCCGTCGGTTCAAGCAGCATTGTGGCTAGCGGTACAGAACTTCAGCGATCTTCGGGCTATCGCTGCTCGATTCACCGACGACCGGAGGTACTAAAGCCGGGGAGGCTGAATTAGTCTCTTGGCTGAATTATTCTTTTCATTAAGGAGACGATTGATCATTAACGAGACGATTGATCTTTCTTCTCGAAATTGTTGCCCGGGTGGCGGAACAGGTAGACGCAGGGGGCTTAAACCCCCCGGCCTCCGACGGAGGTGTGCGGGTTCGAATCCCGCCCCGGGCACCGTTTCAGCCCGGAGGCCTCAAATGTGGGAACCTTGGCAGCAGTGAAGACCGGTCACACACTCAACCCAGCCCAGCAGGATGTACTCGACCAGTTGGGGGCGGGCCGCGACGGGCGACCCACCTTTCACAGGTCGCTGCTTGAGGAACTTCGAACCGAACTGGACGATGGCCTCAAGCCCATAGTTGATCAACTAGGCCCACCAGAGAGCCGCGACATCTTGGTCGTCACAAAACATCTGCTGACCCTGGCAATGGGATGCGAGCGACACTTCCTCGCCACCGAAGACGAACCGTTCACTTGGTCTGTGCCCACCGCGCGCGGCTCGGTCGTTCACAAGGCAATCGAGCTATCGATTCATTGGAAGAGCGACCCGATGCCGCTCACGCTCGTTGATAAGGCGCTTACGCGTCTGTCTTTGACCGACAGCAGCCTGGCCGACTGGCTGCACACCTGCACCGACGTGGAGAAGGCCGAACTACGAGCCGAGGCCAATGATCAGACTGCGAAGTTCTTGGAAGGTTGGCCTCGACTGAAGAAGGTGTGGTGGCCTGTCACCGAAGCACGATTGCGTAGCACTCATCAAAGCGTGATCGTGCTGAGCGGCCGGGTCGACTTGACCCTGGGTCGCTCGCAAGGAGACCGGGCCGGGAAGGTACTGATCGACCTAAAGACAGGTGGTTTCTCACCTTCACATCTTGAGGATCTGCGCTTTTACGCACTGATTGAGACCCTTCGTACTGGTATCCCGCCGCGCCGCTTAGCCACGAATTATCTTGACGAGGGACGGTTTCTGGCCGAGGACGTTACGACCTCGCTGCTGCACTCCAGCGTGGCGCGGGTGATTGATGGCGTCGCTCGAATCGTCAAGACCCGCAGACGCGAACACGAGCCTGCGACCGCTCCGGGCCCGCCGTGCCGCTGGTGCCCTGTTCGAGCGGATTGTCAACCCGGCCAGAATTACCTGGACGGGGACTCCAAAGACAGCATCAGTGTTGATGACGACTGACCGACCAAGGCCCTACGAAGGTGCACCAAGGCCCGCTACGAAGGTGCGTATCCTCTGGGCGGAAGCGGCGTAGAAGGATGCACCTCGGCCACAGACGCCGGTTCGTAGCCACCGTCATGTGAGTTGAGACCGACCAGCCGCCCGCCTGAGGCCAACCACAGTGCAATCACGATGAATGCACCACCCGCGATGGCATAGGCGATCCGTGGGCTGGTGGCGTCAATCAACTGGCCGAGCACGATCTGTCCGATCGGGTTCGAAACGGTCAACATCATGATGAACACAGCCAGAACCTTGGCCCTGAAAGCCTCTTCGACCTGAAGTTGAATAGCGGTGTTCAGTGTGCTGGCCGTGGCGAGATGTGCCGATCCCATGGCAAACGAACCAACCAACACCAAGTTGAACCAGGGAGCGAAGGCAACCACCAGTGAACCCGAGGCGTAGAGCACAAGCGCGAACTCCACGATTCGGGACCGATCGAAGCGGGCCGCGATACCCCCCACAAACGGTGCAGAGAGCACCGCCCCCAAACCCACACAGGAAAGCATGAGACCGAATCCACGTTCGCCGCGTTGGTGGATTTCTTCAACGATGGCGATCGACAACATCTGTAACGACAACCCGAAGAACCCGACGACCGCCACTGCGGATATGGCCGTTCGAATGCCTCTGCTCGAAGCCGCATAACGAGCAGCAACAACAAACTCCACGATCGGGCGCAGCCGGCCATTCGAGGTTATTTCACGCAGCGGCATGTGCATCATCGCAAGTGCTGTGAGCACTGCCCCGTAGCTGGCGGTGTTGATTACGAATGCCCAACCTGGACCCCACGCAGCGATGGTCAAACCCGCCAAGGCAGGTCCGATCATGCGTGACGAATTGAACTGGGCCGAGTTGAGCGTTATCCCAGCCAGCAACATGTTGCGCGGCACGAGTTCGCTCACGATGGCTTGCCAGGCAGGAAGGTTCATGCCAGCGGCTACGCCCACCAGAACCGACATAGCTACATACGCCAAAGGCGAGCGAACACTAGCGAACCACAATATGGCCAAACCGGCCGCAGTCAGTGCCTGAAACGACTGTGTCAGAAGTAGGACCTGGCGACGTTGATAGCGGTCGGCTACGGCTCCGCCGAAAGGACCCATGAACGCCATCGGCATGATCTGCGCGAAACCCGCGAACCCGACCCAGCCCGCGCTGGACGTAAGGTCATAGATCACGATCGGTACGGCCACTGCATGGCACCACCGTCCCGTGTTGGAAATCACTCCACCGATCCAAAAGAGTCGGTAGTTGCGCAGGCCGAACACTGCGAAGGTGTCACGGAATCGGTGGGTCACAGTTGAACGTTTCGTGAACCGGCCAGCGACGCTTGCGCCGACAGTGTCAGCGGATCGACTGGATATGACACGGCTGCACGCTATCCAGCGTTTTACTCCAAGAACGAACGGATGTGGAGGATCGGGCCGGGTGACACGGCTGCACGCTATCCATCGTTTTGGTCTAAGACTTCTCAAAGGTCGCCTCGATCATCGCGATGAGATACCTCGATCGTCGCGACGAGCTGATCGTGCAGGACTACCACACAGCCAGCTAGCGTCGGTCTTGATGTCGGACTCGTCTTGTAACCCGAACGTCGGACAGACTTGATCCCGTGGCTCTGATCAAGACCAAAATCCTCGGCCGGGTAGGCCTGCTAACACTTGACGACCCCGCCAAACGCAACGCCATCACGCTCGCTATGAATGACGAAATCGCTGAGGTGCTTGACAACTGGGAAACCAATGACGACGTCGGTGCAATGGTGGTTACAGGTGCAGGACCAGGGTTTTGTGCTGGTGCTGACCTAAACGATCTTCTGGCTGGGGGAACTCCCCATGAGATGAAGGCGATTTACGACGGTTTCTTGCGTGTCGCACACACTTCACTACCTACGGTGGCCGCCGTCAACGGTGCCGCGGTCGGTGCAGGGATGAACATGGTGCTTGCCTGTGATGTTGTGGTCGCGGCACGCCGCCACGCCCGATTCGAGTCCCGATTCCTGCAAATCGGTATCCATCCCGGTGGTGGCCATACATGGCGGCTGCGCCAGGTCGCGGGGCGTTCCACCACGATGGCCATGGTCCTGTTCGATCGGGTGCTGCGAGCCGAGGATGCAAGAAACGCTGGGATCGTCACCGACGTGGTCGACGACGAACGACTGATCGAGGCGTCGGTGGAGTTGGCGGCTGTAGCAGCCGAGCACGATAAGGAGCTCAACGCCCGCACAAAAGGGTCGATTCTCGGGCTTGATACCGTAACGGACTCTGAGGGGGCTGTTGATTATGAACTGCATCCACAACTTTGGTCGATGGGGCGCCCTCGTTTCCGAAAACTAGTGCAGGCTCTACAGCGTGACATCTCTGCCAAGAGCTCCGATACCCCAGCGAGCGCAGATAGGGCAGGACACCAATAGATGCGCACCGACGTACCGTCCTTTGCTGTTGACGTACCGTCCGTGGCTGTCGAAGTACCTATTCCGTGGCTGTTGACGTACCGTCCGTGGCTGTCGAAGTACCGATTCCGTCAGTGCCGAACGGGGCGAGGCCTGATTGATGCAAATAGGACCGGCTGAGTTGCTTGAGGTGGATTTGGGTGCGGATGAATCGGTACTTGACGTCTATGAACGCCACGGCTGGGGTGATGGCCTCCCGCTCAACGCGCCCACTACCGAACGGGTGCGCGAGATGCTGCATGCGCTCGGCGATGTGGACCCCGATGAAACCGTAGCTGTTCTGCCGCCACGCGCAGGTGTGGCCACGCGTCGTACGATCGCGGTCAACGCAGTTCTCGCGGGTTGCCGCCCGCAGCATCTAGAGGTGCTCGTGTCCGCGGTTCGCGCACTAGGCAGACCGGAGCTCAACCTTCGCGGCGTCAACGCCACCACTCATCCTGTAGCACCACTGCTGATCGTGCACGGTGCCGTCGTGATCTCCGGTGGCTACAACTTCGGGCTCGGGGCTTTCGGACCAGGTAACCGATCCAACGCTGCCACGGGTCGGGCGCTGCGGCTGATTCTGTTGCATATTGCGGGGGCCACACCCGGTTCTGGTGACGCCTCCACCCAGGGAGGCCCCGCCAAGTACTCATATTGTGTCGCCGAGAACATTGAGGCTTCTCCCTGGGGAGGCTACGCCCGCTCGATCGGTGTGGACGCGCCCTCGGCGGTGACGGTGCATTGCGGTGAGGCTCCCCACAACGTTCACGACATGGAATCCGACGAACCCGCACGCATACTTGACAAGGTCGCATCGGTGATGTGTTCCACAGGTCAGAACAATGCGCCGATCAGTCAAGGCGAGTACTTCGCGATGCTGTGCCCCGAACACGCTGCGGTCTGCGCCAACGATGGCTGGACCCGACACGACGTCTCGTCTTACCTCTTCAACCAGGCACGTATGCGGGTCGGCGAGCTGCGAAGGGCTTTCGATCTGCGAGCCTGGGCTCCGTGGGAGCAGCGGCTGCGCGATGATGACCTGATGCCGATGACGGAGTCCGCTGGCAACATCAAGGTGGTGGTGGTCGGCGGCGCAGGCAAACACAGTTCCCTGATCCCGAGCTGGGGGATGACCCGCAGCGTGACCCTACCTGTTGAACCATGAAGCTTCTCATCCATCGACCCGACGGTGCCGTTGGCGCTGAACCCTCCGTTGCGGCTGCACCGGTCCCGGTTCTCAGCGGCAAACGCATAGGCCTGCTCGACAACCTGAAACCCAACGCGGGGGTGGTCTTGGCTCGACTTGGCGGACACCTCGCCGAGCGCACCGGTGCGGAGGTTATGACGCACCAGACAAAAAATGCTGCGTTGCCGTGCGAGGACCAGGTCCTTGAGCGCCTCGCAGCTGAGGTTCACGTCGTGTTGACCGGTACAGCAGATTGAGGGAGTTGCACGTCGTGGAGTGTCCACGACTCTGTCAAGCTTGAAGCAATGGGCGTGCCGACCGTAGTGATCACCACACACGCTTTCAGGCGCTTGACCGAACAGGTGGCAGCCTCGCTGGGACGTAGGGATCTGCGGATCGCGGTGACTCGCCATCCAATTGGCGGTGTTGATGCCGGGACCGCGAAGGCATGGGCCGACGAGGTAATCGACGACGTTCACGCGTTGTTGACCCAACAGGCAACCGGCTGATGAACCGGTGCCTGTAAGCACATCGGCTCCGAGGTCGACCCCAACTGAGCCGTATGAGCACCTTGGCCTCGGTGGTGTAATGCCCTCCGCGCCCGAGGCCGACCGTCCAACTGAGCCCGATGAGCACTACAAGCCACCACATCATCAGCAGTCAGGTGCCCCGAGGCCGACCCAACCGAGCCGGATGAGCACCGAGCCATGATGAAACGCAGAATCTTCACTATGGGTGTCGGGTTGTGAGCGTTGAGATTGATCTCGGCGGCTCGGTTGCTGTGGTCACCGGATCCGGTGCCGGTATAGGCCGTGAGATCGCCCGTTGGCTGGCCCGTGGGGGAGCACATGTCGCGGTGATCGACGTAAGGGCAGACAAAGCCTCCTCTGTAGTGGCCGAGATAGCCGCCGAGGGAGGCTCAGCGGAGGTTGTGATCGCCGACTTCCGTGACGACGACGCCATTGACGACGCCATCGTGGACGTGGCGGCTCGCAACGGCCGCCTGGATGTCGCCGTCAACAACATCGGCATGTTTCCTGCGGGCCGAGGGCCGAGACCGTTCGTGCAGACCACTGGTGGCGACTGGCGTGACGTGGTTGACCAGAACCTGATCACAGCTGCGCTGTCGGCCAGAGTGGAAGCTGAGGTGATGATGGGGATGGGTAATCGCGGCGTGATCATCTTTGTGACCAGCGGCGAGACCACCCGACCGTCACCGGTGATGGCTACCTACGCAGCGGCGAAGACCGCTATCAATCACCTCGTCACGACCCTAGCGGTAGAGCTCGGCTCCGCAGGCATAAGAGTCCTGGCGGTCGCGCCTGGGACCACCGACACTGAGACTGTCGCCGCAACGATGTCACAGGAACAGCTGGACGCCATCGCCGCTTCTACACCGCTTGGGCAACGGGTTGAACACGACGAGTTGGGTCGCCTCGTCGTGTTCCTTGCGAGCGATCTCGCCAGGGCGATCACCGGCCAGTTCGTACTTGCCGACGCCGGAGCGTTTCTGAGCCGCAACCGGCCCTCAATCATGGGTTAACTTCCGCTCCCCTACCCTTCACCTCCCCTACCCTTGACTAGGTGAACATCAATAATTGATCGTGTCACCAATTGATTCGGTCGTCCTGGCAGGCTGCGTCGTCCCCTGGCAGGCTGCGGCGGAACCGCTAACGATGAATTACGTCAGCTTCGTATCCAGGTATCGATCAGCCTTGACCCGCATTCGGCCCAATCCTCAACTGTGATCCCAAAACGGATGTGGTCTTCCCACACACCGGCGATCTCCAGGTAGCGCAGCGCTGTGCCCTCGGCGCGTAAGCCCAGTTTCTCAACAACACGAAGGCTCGCTTTGTTGCGAGGAACGATCGCTGCTTGCACCCGATGCAGTTGCAGTTCCTGGAATGCGAAACGCAAAACCATCACCAGGGCTTCAGGCATGTAACCGCGTCCCGCGAAGCGCTCGTCGATCCAATAGCCGACGTAGGCATTCTGAAATGGACCTCGCTGGATGCTATTGAGGTTCACTTCTCCGGCGAACCTTGTGTCAACGAACAGTCCGAATCCATAGCCGGTTCCGGTTTGACGTTCACGCCGCCGTGCCAAGCAGCGTGCCCCGAATGCGCGCCGATCCTCAATCACGTCAGGGGCTCCCGGCGCAGGTCGAGGTTCCCACTTGGACAGCCAAGCCTTGTTGTGGCGTCGAACCTCTCGCCACGCCTCGAAGTCACCCGATTCGATCGGCCTCAGCAACACACAGCGCCCGCGCAAGTTCGTCACTCGTCGCGATATTACGTAGTAATCGCTAACGCCGTGAACGATGGTGTACGACAACGAGCCTGATCTGCACGCCGAAATACTGGCTGCGCTGACGCCGCCACCGTCACCCGGAGCGGGTTCGCAGTCCTGTCTGGGCGCCGAAATACTGGCTGCGCTGACGCCGCCACCGTCACCCGGAGCGGGTTCGGTGATCTCATTCATGGCTAGTGACGTGCGCCAAACATGAACGCAATCAGCGCTCAATCAGCACCCTCCAGGCTTAAGGATCCAAACGCCAATTGTTATTTCCAAATCATGACTAGATTACCGGTGTTACTTCCCCGGTTCTCCCAGAGTGGGACGTATCCGATAATCGTGAACAAATCCCAACTCGGAGTTGAATCCTTATGAGCATTCTTGGCGAGGCAAGCCGCACCATTGAAAGGACTGGGATCGCTCTGGCGTGCGCCTTGGCGGTCGTGTCATTGACAATCTCATTGACCAATCAAGCTGGCGCGGGTCCGGTGGGTCCCGCCGGACCCGCTGGTCAACAGGGTGAACCCGGCACAGATGGTGCTCTCGGCCTCCAAGGACCCAAAGGCGACACCGGACCCGCAGGGCCAGCCGGACCGGGGGGGGGGGGCAGCCGGACCTAAAGGCGACACCGGACCAGTAGGACCCGCCGGACCAGCAGGACCTAAAGGCGACAAAGGCGAAAAGGGCGACCCCGGAGCCAAAGGCGACGCTGGCGACCCCGGACCCCGCGGACACAAAGGCGACAAGGGCCAAAGGGGCGAAATCGGACCAGAAGGACCCAAAGGCGATCCCGGCGAAATTGGACCAGAAGGACCCAAAGGCGATCCCGGCGAAATCGGACCAGAAGGACCCAAAGGCGATCCCGGCGAAATTGGACCAGAAGGACCCAAAGGACCCAGCGGAGGACCAGTCGGACCCAAGGGCGATACCGGACCTGAAGGACCCAAGGGTGACAAGGGTGACAAGGGTGACCAAGGCGACGTCGGACCCCGCGGCGACGCAGGACCAGCCGGAGCGAAAGGCGAACAAGGCGACGCAGGCTTTGACGGCCTCCCAGGAGCGAAGGGCGACCAAGGCGACGTCGGACCCCGCGGACACAAAGGCGATAAGGGCCAGAGGGGCGAAATTGGACCCGCTGGCCCCGCAGGCGACGAAGGACCCCGGGGACCCCGCGGACACAAAGGCGATAAGGGCCAGAGGGGCGAAATTGGACCCAGCGGAGGACCAGTCGGACCCAAGGGCGATACCGGACCTGAAGGACCCAAGGGTGACAAGGGTGACAAGGGCGACCAAGGCGACGTCGGACCCCGCGGACACAAAGGCGATAAGGGCCAGAGGGGCGAAATTGGACCCGCTGGCCCCGCAGGCGACGAAGGACCCCGGGGACCCCGCGGACACAAAGGCGATAAGGGCCAGAGGGGCGAAATTGGACCCAGCGGAGGACCAGTCGGACCCAAGGGCGATACCGGACCTGAAGGACCCAAGGGTGACAAGGGTGACAAGGGTGACCAAGGCGACGTCGGACCCCGCGGCGACGCAGGACCAGCCGGAGCGAAAGGCGAACAAGGCGACGCAGGCTTTGACGGCCTCCCAGGAGCGAAGGGCGACCAAGGCGACGTCGGACCCCGCGGACACAAAGGCGATAAGGGCCAGAGGGGCGAAATTGGACCCGCTGGCCCCGCAGGCGACGAAGGACCCCGGGGACCCCGCGGACACAAAGGCGATAAGGGCCAGAGGGGCGAAATTGGACCCAGCGGAGGACCAGTCGGACCCAAGGGCGATACCGGACCTGAAGGACCCAAGGGTGACAAGGGTGACAAGGGCGACCAAGGCGACGTCGGACCCCGCGGACACAAAGGCGATAAGGGCGAAAAGGGCGACCAAGGTGACGCCGGACCAGCAGGAGACCGCGGGGCCCGCGGATTCAAAGGCGACAAGGGCGAAAAGGGCGACGCCGGACCAGCCGGACCCAAGGGCGACGCCGGACCAGCAGGACCAGCCGGAGCCAAAGGCGAACAAGGCCTCCCCGGATTTGACGGCCTCGAAGGAGCCAAAGGCGACAAAGGCGACAAGGGTGACCAAGGCGACGCCGGACCCCGCGGACCAGCCGGACCAGCCGGACCCGCAGGAACAAACGGAGCCGCAGGAGCCAAAGGCGACACCGGCGACGCCGGACCCCGCGGACCAGCCGGACCCGCAGGAACAAACGGAGCCGCAGGAGCCAAAGGCGGCAAAGGCGACAAAGGTGACAAAGGCGAAACCGGCGACACCGGACCCAGCGGAGGACCCCAGGGACCCCGCGGACACAAAGGCGATAAGGGCGAAAAGGGTGACAAGGGTGACCAAGGTGACGCCGGACCAGCAGGAGACCGCGGGGCCCGCGGATTCAAAGGCGACAAGGGCGAAAAGGGCGACGCCGGACCAGCCGGACCCAAGGGCGACGCCGGACCAGCAGGACCAGCCGGAGCCAAAGGCGAACAAGGCCTCCCCGGATTTGACGGCCTCGAAGGAGCCAAAGGCGACAAAGGCGACAAGGGTGACCAAGGCGACGCCGGACCCCGCGGACCAGCCGGACCAGCCGGACCCGCAGGAACAAACGGAGCCGCAGGAGCCAAAGGCGACACCGGCGACGCCGGACCAGCCGGACCAGCCGGACCCAAAGGCGACACCGGACCCCGCGGAGCCACCGGAGCCACCGGACCCAGCGGAGGACCAGCCGGACCAGCCGGACCCGCAGGACCCAAAGGTGACACCGGCGACGCCGGACCCCGCGGACCAGCCGGACCAGCCGGAACAAACGGAGCCGCAGGAGCCAAGGGCGACAAGGGCGACCCCGGATTTGACGGCCTCCCAGGTGACAAGGGTGACAAGGGTGACAAAGGCGACACCGGCGACCCCGGATCAGCCGGACCCGCAGGACCCAAAGGTGACACCGGCGACCCCGGATCAGCCGGACCCGCAGGACCCGCAGGACCCAAAGGCGACACCGGCGACCGCGGACCAGCCGGACCAGCCGGACCCGCAGGACCCAAAGGCGACAAAGGTGACAAAGGCGACATCGGAGCCCCAGGATTTGACGGACCGCAAGGATTCGCAGGACCCAAGGGCGACAAAGGCGACAAGGGCGACAAGGGCGACAAAGGCGACAAAGGCGACCCGGGCACTCCCTCCTCCACCGCGCATGGATCAACCGGCAAGGCAGGACCCGGCGGACCCGCCGACGACACCAGAGGCAGGGAGCACGTATTACCTCAAGCCGTCACACCAACAACCCCCAAGAAAAAGACCGTCGCCAAAAAGAGTGCGAAACGGCTGAGCTGATGATGCGTGCCCTTGAGCCATTCTCGGTCCCTGAGCCGCCTGGGCGGCCGGAATTCGGGGACCGAGAATGGAGACGATGTCCCAGCGGACGGCTGCGTCGCGGGTGCCCTCTAGGAACTGTCGGAAGCGGCGGCCCATGCGCTCCGCGTGGTCGCCGTAGTGCGACAGGTCCATAGTGGCGGTGACCGGCTGACCAGCCACCCAATACATGAGCCCGTAGGCCACGTCTGCCATTAACTCGTCATGCGACCACGCCGTTCCGCCGTTGGCTGCCAGCTCGGCCCGGTAGAGGTCCAGCAGTTCGCGTTCGTGCTCAACTATGTTCCAGCATGACGTGGCCAAGAACCAGACCACGTCATTTCCCGGACAGTTGCGTAACCCGAGTTGCCAGTCAACGATAACGATCGACCCGTCAGGCCGAAACAACATATTGTCAAGCTGAAAGTCACCGTGGCAGTACGTCCACGGCCGGGCGTCAATCTCCGCGCACCATGGCGCGGTGTCATACAGGTAACGCCGCTTGATGAACTCCGCCAACTCTGCGGGATAGAAGTCGGGTTCGCGCTCGGTGAGGGTGTCCCAGCCGAGCTGGCCGATCCAGGCATTGGACCAGAACCCTTCGCGGTCCCAGGTGTGCAGCCACGGCCGCACAATCTCGGGGTCCATCCAAAAGCGCCCGTGAAGCCGTGCCAACATCTGCATGAGCCGCCGAGCGGTGTCGGTGTCGGTGCCGATGGTGACGTCACCGTCGTCGGCGGGCGCGATGTCCTCAAGGATCAACATGTTGTGGTCGGATTCGGGCTCATAGACATTGACGAAGCCCTTCGGTTTGGCCAAGTCAATACGGTCGGCGACCTCCCGGTAGAAGCCAGCCTCGCGTTCGTAGAATCGCATGGCCGGGTTGGCGAGCTTGGAGAACTCGTCGTGGTTGGGTGCCTTGGCCACGAACGTTGAGGGCATGTCGCAGGGCTCAGCCCAGGCGACCCGGAGCCTGCCGATCTGACCGGTCGCGCCGATGATTCCTGTAGCGGCTCAAGGTCGATTGAGGTCGCGTCGGGGCAGTCGAAGCCGCTGTCACGCAGCGCCCCAACGAGCCACGAAGGGGTGATGTCGGAGAGCAACTTGGGTAATGCGGTCACCGGTAGGTTCCTTGCGTCGGTCAAGTCCACAAGTCGCCCAGTGCGACGAGTCGAGAGATCACTGCGGGTTCTGTCTTAGGGCGGACGAAACGCAGACCCATGACCCCGTGGGTGCGTCCGGCCGGGTCGATCCAGTTAGCGACGCCGGGATCGGAGCCAGCAATCACAATCCGTACCCGATCGCCGTCGCGCACGGCGTTGGCGGAGTCAATGTAACCCTCACCGGAGGAGTAGTTGGCCAGGTTTTCCATCCAGTGGTTGCACAACTGGAAGTTCCGGTGCTGGGAGGGGACCTCGTCAAACTCAACCACCAGCGCCATGGCGTCAGGAACCCGCCAGTACCCAAACTCAAAGTGCCTGTCGTCGGGCGAGCCACCGATTCGTTCATACCACTCCCGGGTGAACTCGGTCTCGTTCTCGCGGGTGAGCAGGTCTCGTGTCCAGCCCGCATAGTCGGCTTGTAGACCCAGGATGAGCTGTCCTGCCACCGCAAGCCGCTCGGCCATGTCCGCCGGTGTGGGCGGTTCGGGTTGGTCGTGGCTGTCGAGGCAGACAATCCGCAGCCTCGGTGCGGTCTCAGCGGTGCGGTCGGCGTCGACGACGCGCCCTATCAGCTCCCGAGTGGTTGGAGTCATCGACATCCACGGCCCGTTGTCGCCGGGAGGTTCGACCGAGAGCACGAAGTCGACAATGCCGTCAATGCCAACGAAGTCGCTCAGGTGGGCTGTGTGTGTGGGGGGGGGGTCTTGGCGTTGTTGGGGTTGAAACGGCCGAGGTGCGACTCCGCATTGCGCCCACAGTCGAAGGCCCCCACATCAGGCGGGATGGGCGGAGATCAAGCCGACAGGTGGGTGTAAGCACTGCCGGGCGTGCCGGTGATGCGGTAGCGCATGCTCGGGTCGACGGGCTACACGATGTGATCCTGGTTCGGAGACTGCACCCCCATGCCGCCCCGCAGCGGAGGCGGGATTACGGCGACCCGGTTGCCGCGCGTGTCCGGGGTGCGCCGTTCGATAACTCGGGCGTTGGCCATCAGCATCATGCGAGTGAGATAACGGAATCCCTCAACTCGGTCTCTGGGGTCGCCGTCGGGTGTTTCGCGCAGCACGATCTCTCCGGCCGCTTTGAGCGTGTCGCAGTAGTCCCGCCAGGCTCGTCCGTCCAGCAGCCGGGCTTGACGTTCGGCGTCAAACGCCGTCTTGTTGGCATCGGTCATCAACCCAGAGCTTTGCGCAGAAAGTCAACCTGCAGCTACAGCGGTTCTCGGCCACAACTTCGGACGGGGTCATATGGGTCACACCCGACAGCGGCAACACAGTGTGGGGCTTGCTGGCCTCCAGCAGCGCCCGCGACAATCGCAGGGAGTGGGCGACAACCACGTTGTCGGCCGGTTCGTAGCCTGCGCCCCAGCGAACGAGGACCGTCGTGGTCGTCGTCGCCTGCGAGCGTCCGACGGGTGCGCACTTCTACATGACCTCCGGATACGGAGTCGTGGCATCCGTCGCCACCAGTCAGCCTAGAGGCGTGACCATCCCAGTCGACGGACACCATGTCGGTGGTCGTCGGGTCGAACGACGCCACGATAAGGACCCGTTCGTCGTTGACGGCTGACACTCGCCGGACCTGCATCTCGGCACCGGTGACGGGTTCGCCATCAAAGCACAGGCGTCGGGCGCGAGGGTAGTCCTCAACGGTGACGAGCCGCCCGCCGTGAAGGCGGGGAGTTCCAGGTACGAGCTCCACCCAGGAGTTATCGCGTATCCGGTGCCGTTCGGTCACGACACCAGTGTCGACGTTGACGTCAAGCACCGCCAGGGTCTGTTGGTCGCGTGTTTGCACTGTCAGCAGCAACGCCTCGTCGGTCCAGTCAACGGCGGCTAGGTACTCTCAGTCACCGGCATTCCAGTCAATATCGAGCCGGTCGCCACCGAGTCCGACGATCGCCACAGCAACGTCCGCGTTGGCGGTCCCGGCCCTCGGGTAGCGGATAGGGGTGGGTGCAGTGCCGGGGTCGTCTGGCGCCGTGATCCACCACGTGGCAACCGGGGCAGTGTTGACCCGCTGCACAAGCAGCCGTTCGCCGTCAGGTGCCCACCAGAACCCTCGCGTGCGGCCCATCTCCTCGGCAGCAACGAACTCCGCTGAACCCCAAGAGACCGTGTCGCCTTCCTCAGGAGAAGCAGGCGCCCTCGCCGCGGATAATCGACACCCTCACCGCAGGGTCGTGATCGTGTGCCTGCAGGATCTCAAACAACCGTGCACGCATCGGCGTTGATATGGCGTTGCGCTTCGCGGGTCGGTTCAACGTGACGTAGCGAACCCGTGCGGCGGCGTCCTGCACCGTCACCTGTGACTGCGCCGACGTACTCACCTGCTCACCCCCGTCGCCGACTGCGCCTCGGTTCGGGCTTGGTCCGCGGCTCCGGTCATGTCGGCGGCGATACGCAGCGCCTCATCGTTGTCAGTTCGCAGGATCACACCGGTGAGCCCGTCCGGGATCACCTCGTGCCAGCGAGACCGGACCCGCCGAGGGGTGCCAAACAAGGCGCCCGAGTCGATGTAGTCGTCGGGCACGGCGGCGGTTGCCTCGTCGGTGCGGCCAGCCAGCCACAACTGCTGGATACGGTCGGCTTCGTCAGGGAAGCCCCGCCGGGCCATGGCATCGCGGTGGAAGTTGTTGCGTTTACTTCCCATGCCGCCCACATACATTGCGGTGAGCGGTTTGCGGGATTCGATCGCCCGCCGCACATCGTTGGTGATCTCCACGGTCAAGTTACCCATCACCTCAAAGCGGTCGGGTCGTCCGCCGCGACGATTCCATCCCCGTTCAAGGGCCGAGCCGTGGACCGCCCATCCAGCGGCGCCGTAACCCATCGGCAGCCAGCCGTCCGCGACCTCCGCAGCCAGTGCGGTGTTCATAGGCCCACCCGAGGCGATCCAGATCTCGACCCTGCCAGCGGGATGCAAGATCGACTTCAGGGCCTTGGCTTCGCCGATCGCTCCCGGCCCGGTGTAGGGCAGCGACAGTTCGGCACCGTCGTGGGTGACCGGGCCCTCACGTTCGACAACCCGGCGCATGATCGCCACGTAGTCGCGCAGCCGCTTCACGGGTGACCCCCAGGGTTGGCCGTACCAGCCCTCCACGACCTGAGGTCCGGACACGCCGAGCCCGATGATCACCCGATCTCCACCGGCCAGATGATCGATTGTGAGGGCGTGCATGGCGGTGGCGGCCGGGGTACGGGCCGAGATCTGCACCACGGCTGTGGCGAGCTTGATCCGGCTGGTGTGAGCTGCCAGGTACGCCAGCGGCGACAAGGCGTCGCAGCCGTAAGGGCGTCGAAGGTCCCCTTCAACCGGCTCCTGGGAGCGACGTATCCGCTGGATCGCTACACCGAGGCGTTGACACACGCGGCGGAGGCCGGGCCGCGGGGTACCGTGAGAGTGGCCTTTGACATGCGCGACGAGCGCGGGCGCTCACTGCGCATCGCCGAGCACCGATAGGCATAGAGCTCATGGTCGATCCCAACACCGAGTCCGATCTGGACGCCGAGACACTGGCTGCGCTGACCCTGTTCAACGCCTACGTCTCCGCGGACCGGGAACGTACGGCCCACGAGCGCAAAATCAAAAAAGCCGAAAAGGCCAAAGACTCCGCAGCGGCGCAGATCAAGCGGCGGGCCGACTCCGGCACAGCAGAAGAAAAAGCCGCCGCGGAGGCTGCCTACAGATCCGCCATCGCTGCCTGGCGGGAATTGCAGAACGCTGAACGAGGCGGCGCCTGACTGGTGCCCCAGCCAAGATGCTGGCACAACAAACGGGGCTAGGGGGCTACCCGGCAGTGCCGAGAGGGGATATCCAACCGGTCCAGCATCACCATCAACATGGCCAGGGGGGCTACCCGGCAGTGCATGGAGGTGACACTTGGTCCAGTAGGCGCTCCAGTAGCGGGTTACCCCAGCTCAGCAGGCACAGGCCGGGGTGGTCCTGGTAGGTGACGGGGTCGAAGGTCACACCCCGGGCCGCACCGGCCCGGCCCGGTGCTGAACCGGTGCCATCTTGACACTGGCCCGGTCCGTCGCTCAGCAACCAAGCCCCTTGGTAGTCGGGGTGCTCAACGAAACGTTCCCGTATGGCTGGCACGGAGAACAGATGCTCCTGCAGGCCCCGCAGGTCCATGGCCGGGGCCAGCTCCCGGTCGTGAACAGGAATCGAATCAAGATCGGCTGGATCGATCGGAGACCCTTCGAGCTGCTCAAGGATCTCAGAAAGCTCGGCGCCCACCTCGTCAGTGCTGAGTTCACCCATGGCGGCCTTTTGGATCAGCGATTCGGTGGCTGACAGTACCGGCTGGGCCTTGCCCACCACCTGGGTGAACCAGTCGTGGCGATCCTTAATCCGTCGGTAGATGTCCTCTTCGACGGTGTCTTGGTAGAAGAGGTTGGTGACGTGCACGGCGGGTCGGCCGCCGATCCGGTCGATCCGCCCGATGCGCTGCTCGACTTTTGTGAAGTTCCATGGCAGGTCGAAGTTGACGAGTTGGTCACACGTTTGCAGGTTGAGGCCTTCGGACATGGAGTCGGTGCCGATCATGATCCGGGCTTCGCCGCGCCGGAACAGGTCTTTCGCCTCCTGTTTGGCAATGTTGGCCCAAGCGTTCGCAGCGGGATCCCAGCGCTGCGCGCCCCGCCCCGAGTAGCACAGGATCTGGGTCCAGTAAGTCGGGAGCAACTGCTCGCGCAGGTAGTCGAGAGTGTCGGTGTACTGGGTGAATACCACGGCGCTGGGATGACCAGCCGCGAAAACATCGCTCAACAAGTCGTGCAGCAGTGCCATCTTGGGTTCGTCCGGCGGCCGCGACTCCAGGTCGGAAACGAAGTGCTCCAACACCTTGATCTCGCCTTGAAGATCCAGGCCCGCGTACCGGGTGGGCCCATCGCCGGAGTCCGTACCAGCGCCGGTGCCGAAGTCGCCATCAGCGCCGGTGCCAGCACCAGAGTCGGTGACCGGGTAGGCGTCGAAGCCAGCGGAGGTTTCCAGGGTGTGCTCATCGTCACGGTCGAGCAGCCCAGGCAAGGAGTCCTCAAACGGCTCAAGCCGACCACGGCGGTCGCGCAACGTCTCCAGGCGACGCTGCAGTGAACACCTGACCGCGTAGAAGCTGGAGGTGAGGCGTCGCCGGTACACGGTCATGACGAAACCGAGCGGGGAGTTGCGACCGCCGGTCTGGCGGTAGGTGTCGTAGTTCTCGCCGATGTATCTCTCGATCCGCTCGTACAGGGTTCGGGCACCGCCGAGGGAGCAGAACCGGTCCTGCACGTGGCGGTGCGGCACGGTCCGATCAGCAGCCAAGAGGCCGTCGGCGGCGTAGCTGCGCAACGTGGACCGGGTGGTGCGCATCACCCGGTCCCGCACCGGGGTGTTGGCCCGCAGCCAGCTGTCCCAGTGCACATGATGATCGTCGGGAATCTGACGGGCTCCGGCACGGTCCAGCCCGGTTTCGTGGAAGCTGATTATCCGCTCCGACGCCACCCAGCCGAGCTTGTCGGTGATCTGGGTCGTGACGGCCGGGTCCGGTTCGGCGTGGTCGATCTGGGCGCCCAGAAACCGCTGCAGGAGGACCCAGTCCCGGTCCGTGAACGGCTCGCCGAGCTGGCTGTAGTAGCACTCCAACTGGTAGGGGCCGCGGTCCCACAGCGGGGGCAGGCCCAAGAGGTTGAGCAGACTCCACAGGTCGCTGGTGTGCATCTGCATGGGCGTGGCCGAGGCGGCCAACAGTGCTGTGTACATGCCAGCCTGTTTCAGTTGCATCAGGGTGGCCAGCATCTGGTTGGGGGCGTCGCCGGTTGTGGGCCCCTGGGTGCGGGCGTGGTGGGCCTCATCCACCAGCACCAAGTCCCAGCCGTCGCCTTCGAGCAGCAACTGGCGCTGTTGGCGGCGCCGGGCCAGATGCGACGAGGCGAGCAGCACCGGCGCGGCCCGCCAATGATTCTGAGCAGCCTCGATGGCCTGGACGCGGCCGTGGGTGAACACCAGGCGTCTGCGGGTGGGGTCGAGGCGGGGCACGTCGAGCAGGAACTTCTCGTTCAGTTCCTCCTGCCACTGGATCAGCAGCGAGGCCGGCACCAACAACAAAGCGGTGCTGACCCGCCCCGACAACAACAGTTCTCGCAGCACCAACCCAGCCTCGATCGTCTTGCCCAAGCCCACCTCGTCGGCCAGCAGATACGAGCGGGGCCAAGTCTCGCAGATGCGCCGGGCGATGGCTATCTGATGGGGCCAAGGCGCGACTCCCGCAGAGACCAAGCCCACCCCGGTGCCGGTGAGAGGAGCGCCACGGATGGCTTCGACGCGTTCGCAGACCTGACGTTCGCAATCCTGCTTCGATCCTGCTTCGTCGGCTTCGAGCGGGTCGCGCTCTGGGGGAACCCAGCCCGCCTCGGGGGGCAACAGGTCGATCAGACGCTGGCGCACAGCCTCGGGCAGCGAGATACTCGTCCAACCCTCTTCGGCTTCGCCGCCCCAGAGCTGCTCGAACTGCTCCACACGGGGCTGACCGTGGTCGGCCCACGCCGAACGAGCCGAGGTATAGACGTCGAAGGTTTCGTAGTTGCTTTCCCAGCCCGTAGCCGATTCGTTGATGCTGCCGTTGAAGACGATCCGGGCGCCCCGGGCGTCGCCGAGGATCCCCCATTTGGGATGGAAGTAACTGCCCGCCCGGGGGTGATCGGCGGTCAGGGGCAACCCGTCGTCGTCGCAGGGGATCCCGACTCGTATCTGCAGGCGTTCCTGGCTTACCAGCCAGGCCATGACCTGGTAGCGGTGGCGGGCTACGGCGTCAGCGTCGAGATCGACACCGGCCAGCAGGCGCCGGGCCACGACGCCACCGAGTTCGGCCTCACCCGACAGGGCGTCACGGTCGGCGGCGTTGAGCTGGGCTCCGACCAGCAGGCGCATGGTGCCACCGTTGGCGATGAAGCGGGCCACGCCAGCGGCGGCGCTGACGAAGGCCGAGGAGGCGAAGTAGCCCGCGACCCGGTCGTAGCGCACGGCTCGTTGCAGCACCGGTACGTAGAACCGTTCCAACAGGTCTGCGCTGCCGCCGTAGTTAGTCCGCAGGTCGAGCCCGTCGAAGCTGGCTCCGTCGTTGCTCACTTGGCGCCAAAATCCAACGGTGCAGGGGTGTGTTCGACCCCGCCCTCCGGCCGGTCCAGATCTTCGAAGTAAGCACTGGCCAGGCGGTCCAGGGTTTCAGCCTCGGCGACGTTCCATCGGTCGTTCTTGCGGGAGCGGGGAATGGCCCGCAGCAGTGCCTGCATGCAGTCGATGAAGCGCTGGTCTCGGCTCAGGCCGCGTTCGTCGAGCCAGGCCTTGGCTGCGGCCAAGCCGTCGAGGTCGGTGACGTATAAGGCGGTGTGCACGGCGTCAATCGTGGCTGTGAATTCGCGGCGGGTGCGGTTCACTCCAAAGGCGTGCTCGTCGGTGTCGCGACGCAGGCGCTGCCGGGGTGAGCACAGCTCGACTTTGCCGCCTTTGGCTTCGAGGATCCGGGCTCGTTTCAGTTCGTTGACGTCTTGGCCGCCCACGGCCAGGCCCAAGCGGCGGGCCTCGTCGAAGGGAAAGACACGGGCCTTGAACAGCTCCCAGGCCGCGATTACGAAGTCGGTGAGCGGGTCGAAGTCCACCGGTCGGCCCACCAGGCGGGCCTTGAGCCGCCGGGTCACCTCGGCCCGGGCGATGTCGAGGGCTTCTTCGGGGCGCAGCAGCCGGGAAGTACCGTCATCGGTGGCCTCGGTGGCGTACACCGGCCAGCGCCTTGACAACACGGCCAGGGCAGGGCCGTAGGTGGATAGCAACAGGTCGACGCCGCTGAGGCCGTTGTCGTGGGCTCGGGTCAAAGCGTCGGCGGTGACTTGGCGGATGTCGGCGACGATGTCGCTCAGGTAGGTGCGCTCGGAGCCTCGGGCTTCGCTGGGCCGCTTGCGACAGACCAACAAGATGGTGGAAGACACCGAGTTCTGGCCAGCCTGGTGCAGCGATTGCTGTCTTTCAGTGTGTACCGGCCAGGAGGTGCCGATAACGAAACCGGCCTGCAGCAGCGAGGTGCCCAGGGCGTTCCAGGCGTCGGCTCCTTTGTGGGTGAACATCACTGTCAGCACCCCGTCGTCGGCCAGGACGCGGCGGCACTCAGCGAAGATGGCGGCCATCTTGGCGGTGTAGTCGTGGTCGGCCAGAGACCGGGCCTGGCGCGCGCTGGCGGCGGCGAAGCGGGCCCGGTTGGCGACGGCTTCGTTGGCTTTGTCGGTGAGTTCGGCGTTGAAGCGATCGGGTCGGAGCCACCCCAGCGTGCGTTTGAGCCATACGTAGAAGTAGTCCGACAGCTCGGCGTACATCACGTTGTCGTAGTAGGGCGGGTCGATGCACACCAGGGTCACAGACCCGTCGGGCACCGCGGTCATGTTGGCGGCGTTACTGGCCGTGATCTGCACTTGCGCCGGGGTGGCCCGCTCCTCCTCCAGGGTGCTGGACGCGTCGACGCCGACGAGCAGCTCGGCGATCTGGGTGTAGGCGGCGAGGAGCTGGCTCAGGGTCCAGGCAAACAGCTCGGTGCCAGCCTCGAACTCGGCGAAGGTCCAGCGCAGCGGGAAGGCATGCATATCGAAGGCGCTGCGCAAATGCTGATGTCCAACCAGCCATGTGGCTTGTCGTGAGTTCCAGTTCAAGGCCTTGTCGCCCATTAAGGCCAGCAGTGTTGCTACCGCTTCGGCCCGGTCCCGTTCGGCCATCTCGGCGAGGATGTCGGCGGTGAGCTGGCGCCACTGCGCCACGAAGCAGCCGTGTACCAACAGTTGCCGGGGGGTGAACATCTGGCGCCAGCGGTACATCCCGTAGTTGTGGGGTCGTTTGTCGTTGCCGTCGGGAATGGGTTCGTCGGGCACCACGTCGTCGCGCTGCCACTGCGGGTTCAGCCGGGCCAGTTCCCGTTCAGCTGCGGCCAAGGCTTCGAAGTCGGTGGCGGTGGGGGCGCGAAAGCCCCGGCCTTTAGGGGTGCGGATCGCCACTGCGTAGAGCACCTCGCCCATACGCCCGGCCCGGGCTTCGGCCTTGATGTAGTCGCCGTCGATGATCAGGTGATCCCATACCGACACCGCCTTGCCCCGGGTGATGGTGCCTCTGTCGGGGTCGAAGTCGATCTCGTTACCCTCGACCAGCTCAAAGCCGGGTTCGGCCCGCTCAACGCCACCGGAGTGGGTGATCACGCGCACCGCCACCGGCTTCGATCCACGGCGCAACCACCGGTTGGGCAGCAGCGGCACCGTTTTGCCAGTGCGGGGGCAGGCCACGGTACGGGCAAAAATGAAGTTAGCTGCGAACGCCGCTTCGGTGTGGTGAGGCTCAAAGAAGGGCGCCAGGCGAGCCTGCAGCCTGTTCACCAGCTCTCCGCCCCAGCGTCGCAGGTCGGCGGCCAAGTCCGGGCCGTACCGGGCCGGGAACTCCAGACCAGCCTCCAGCACGGCTGCGGCCACCGGGTTGAGGTCGTTGGCGTGGGTGGGTAGCCGGTAGCGAAGGGCTTCATACGGGATGGAACCGCCGCCAGCGGTGGGGTCCGACACGGTCGGCACCCGTCCCCAGGTGCTCTCCAGCACCCGGTGCAGCAACCCCAGGTGCTTGGGGGTGGGGCTGTTCTTGTAGGCCTGCTTGTAGGTGAACGGGTTACCCGGGAGCCTCTCGCCCCGAGCCTTGGCGGCGTCACTGGCCAGTCGGGCCGCGACCGGGTCGCCCCAGACACCGCACAAGCGCAGGAACCACTCCCGGTAGTCCTTGTCCGTGGCCAGCTCGGGCCGGTCCTCGAATCGTTGGGCCAGCTCCGGGCTCCAGGCTGGCATCAGGCTGCCCACAACGGCGGCGGCGCTGGCCACCAAAGGCCGACGGGCCCACCACACGTGCAGGAAATACAGCGCAGGCAGCGCACTGGCTGCGGCTCTCTCCCGGCGGGATTCGATGCCGATCTCCGCCACCGGGAATCCCTCCTCGATGAACAGCCGGGGCTCCGAGCGCCCCGCCCGGTGGTCCACGACCTCAGGCCCCGGTCAGGATCCGCAGGGCCCGCAGGCCCCGGCTTCCGCTGGTGCCCGAGGTCTGGGCATACCAGTACAAGGCCTCCTCGCTGCCCAGCGAAGCGACCCGATCATGGACCCGGAGTCGGCGCAGCGGATCTCGCAACGGCTCCAGCGCCGCCACGGTAAGAGCCAGGCGCACCCCCGGTTCCTGTGTGAGATTGAAGGGCCGACACCGAGACGGGCTGACCGCAGCGGGGGCATACCCAGACGCTGTTACCGCCTCGATCACGTCACGCCGGTAGCGAACGGCCCGTCTCGAGGGCACCCGCAGCACCCGATGAGAGCGGTCGCCGGTGAGTTCATCGAGGGTGAACCCCCAGCCGTCGCCAGCAGCGGTTGGCTGCAGTCGCAGCCGGAAGCGGCTCTGGTGAGGACCGGGAACGCTCACCGGTCCACCTCGATCTCGACTCCCTGCGATTGAGATTGCGCTGGCTCGGGCGCGGCCAGTTCCGCCTCGATCGTCACCCGGCCCGGTTGGTTGGCGGCGACCACTGTCCGCAGTTGCTGCCACTGGTCGTCACGGCATCGCAACACGTTGGGTGGGGTCAGCGCCAACCGCAGCCGACCGGTCACGTCGCAGCCCGCGCCAGCCAGATCCAACAGCTTGTTCTCGACCGTCTGGTAGTCACTGGCCGTACCGGTGAGGGTAGCCTTCACGCCGCCGGTGAGGCCTGTGTACTCCACGGTGATCTCGGCTTTCACCTCGCAGGACCAGCGGGGCAACTGCGGGATGCAAAAACCCAGCCTGCGCAGGTCATCAACCCCTTCGCCGGGGTCGACGATGGCGGTGACGCTGAGACCGGTCACCGCTGGCGATCCCGAGTCGGCGATACGGTCGGTGATCTGCTGAAAGGCCTTGCCCACGCTTCCTTGCCCCCGAACGGTGCGTTCGGTGGGTTCGGTGACGGTGATGTTCAGCTCCACAGCAGCGGCCGCGGAGATCACGCTCAGGGCGTCGAGGCGACTTCGTCGCACCCCGGCTGAGCTGAGAGGCTTGGCCCCAGACACGGCCGGACCGTTCAGCACCACCGGGCCATCCGCGGTTCCGGTCACCGCCGCCAGCACCTCCAGCACCTCTTTTTTTGTTGGCTCGCCACCTACCGCTGTTTCCAAACGGCTGCGCAGCTCGGTACCGGTCGTTTTGTTGTCGTCTGTGATGGCGAGCGCTTCGGTGACCAGAGCTGCGGTTACGGGCTTGCGTAGTAGTTCCAGTTGCGTGGCTCGCTGCGGTGAGTAGAGCCAGGTGTCGGCTGCCACCCTCACCGGGGGCGCGGCGCCACCGGAATCCCAGGCTCGTTCGCGCTCCGCGTCGTAGTAGACCCAACTGCGGTTGGTAACCCCGGTCGCGATGGCTTGCACCAGCAGTGCTGGATCCAGCACGATCTGCTGGTTGAAGTCGCGCCAGGTGACCTCAGCCAAAGCCTTGGTGGTCACCTCGCCGCTGCGGTTGAACCCCGACGCGGAGGCCAGCCGGTCCGTAGCGGGCGCTTTGGCGGCGATCTTGGCGTATTCCCGCAGGGTCTCCAAAATGGCTCGGGTCTGGGTCTTCGTGGCTTGGCCCTGCTGCACCGGCGGCAACTCGAAATGGCGGAGGTAGCCCCGGCCGGGGCCCTTCTCGGGCCAGTAGAGATGCCGGTAGGCCCGGCAGATTGCTATGCGGGTTTCGAGCTGGGCTGAGTTAGTGAGGTTCTTGAGGCTGGCCGCCACTTGCGGATCGAACCCAGACAGGCGGGGCGTGTCCTCGGTGATGCGCCGGGCGGCCAGCTCGAATCGGAGCCGGTCGCGCATCCGTTCCACTTCGGAGTTGTCGGCGGCCAGCGCCACCACCGCGTTGCGATAGGTGCGCGCCGCCTCGGTGGCACCGGCGAGCTCCGCCACCGCGACGACTTGCGGGGGTGCGTTGAGATGACGCTCTCCGGGATTCGCCGACCCCCCCCCCCCCCCGAACGCATTGGTGCCGACGGTCAGGTCCACGTGGTGAAACACGGCGAGTTGCAGGCGGGGTTCGTCGCTGACATGGACGGGTTCGCTGACAGCGTGGACGGCGTTGATCTCACCATCGGAAGGAAAGATCAAACGGATACGCCGGTCCAGCTCCTCGGAGAGGTCCGACTCGGTCACGTTGGCGGTCTCAGCAGCGATGATGCGGTTGGCGTTTGGCGTCACCGTGAACCGCCAGCGGGCCCCGTCGCTGACGAGATGCCAGGCCACTTCCAGCACCGAGCCCATCGCTTCGTCCACCAAGGATGGGTCCTCGCCCGGTCGCAGGGTGCCAGCGTAGATGTCGGGCCGGGCCGCGCCCGGAGAAGGTTCGGGCCCCACGCTGTGCAGGAACACAGTCCTACAGGCCCGGGTGGCGATCCGCTCACGGGGCCAGCGCCGGTTGTCGACCACAGCGGCATGGGCGCCAGGGCCAGCGAAATCGGCAACGGCCGGACCGTGGAGCTCTTCGCGGTCGATGGAGCTGGTGACTGCGGCCCGTACCTGTTCGTTTTCCAAGGGCAGATCGCCGAGGTTGATAACCGGCAACCCCACCGCCGCGGCCCCTCCCTGCTCCGCGGTGCCCGGCGCTGCCCCGCCCGCCGGTGAACTCCACAGGCACGCGACCGACTCGGCCAGCATCTTGAGCGCGCCCCGGGCTCGCTGAAAACCGGGTAGCGGCCCTATGCGCTTGTCGAGGCAGTCGATCAGCGCCGGATGAAACGGGTAGGAACGCCGCAACCGCTCGGCGTAGGCAGCCGGATCTTCGGTGGCCTCACCGGCGCGGACCCCCCGGTCAGCTAGCTCGGCGTAGTGGCTTTGATAGGCGTCAGCTGCGGCGACAGCGGCAGTGTCGTCGACGTGTTGGAAGATGCGCCGACGCAGTATGTAGCCGATCTCGTCGTCGTCGGCTGGTCGGCCCATCGCTCCCTTGAGGCGTTCCATCACGTCGGACGCTTCTCGCACGAGCCGTTGCGAGTCCACCTCGTCGATGACCTGCTGCAGTTCGTCGGTCTCGGCCCCGAAAGCGGTGGTGCCGGTGGCCAACGTCACGATCACCCGCACGGCCGGTGCCGCGGATGCGGCTTCGAACAGCACCTTCAAGCTGTCGACGGTTGCGCCGGCCAGCCTGCGAACCTTTTCGTCGTCGGAGGTGGCCAACCGCCGCAGGTAGGTGGCCAGCTCGTCGATGACGATCACGGTGGGGGCTTCGCTCAACAGATCCAGCCATACCTGCTTGCTGCAACTGGTGCGAGCCGCGTCGCTGCGGGCCAATAGCGGCCCGGCCCGGCCCCCGAGCTGGCGGCCGAGCTCCCCCCACAGGGTGTAAGTGGTGACCCCGTCTGTCGTCAGTCCGTTGAGTGGGTCGAGGCTGTCGCCAACCACGGCCGCTACCCGGCACCGCTGCGGCAGCAGGGTCGGGTCTATGAACTCTTCGAGACGATCGGGCCGGGCTCCGGCGGCCAGATGCCACAGAGCGATCAGACCGTGGGTCTTGCCGCCACCGAAGCTGGTCTCGTAGCGGTAGACGGCGTGCTCGGCGTTTCGAGTCTTCTCGGGCTGGCCCGAGAGACGGGCGAAGGTGCCAGACAGCAGTTCTTTGAGGCCCCGGGTGGGGAAGGTCAGATCAAAAAACGATTCGGCGTCGGCGTAGGTCTCATACCCGGATGCGGCTCGCACCACCTGGTCGAGCTGGGCTGCGAAATGCTTGTCCACCAAGCCGCCCCGAAGCACGTCGGGCCGAGGTCTGCAGGTGTTGTGGATGCTGGGCGAGTGCATCACAGCCAGCCCTCAAACACAAACAAATGCACGCCGCTCAAGCGCGTTGATGCCCGCGCGCAGACAGGCGGATTCATCGCAAGCACGGCATGGCGCGGTTGCATCAGGGAGCACTCCAAGCGACAGACTGCCTCACGCTAATCCCCTCACGGCCTTCACGCTCAAAGCGTAGTAGAGCCACCCACCACAAGCCGTCCTAGCAGGCCGTCCTAGCCCCGCCACGGCTAAGGTCTCCACGCCCAAATCGTGTGGGGGCCACTGTCTAGGATGTCACTATGACAGCGTGGCGTATCGGGCAACTCCTCGCACCTGTATTCGGTCCTGGCTGCGGCCATCGTGTTGGCACATCGGTGACACACCGTTCAAGTTGTCAACTCAAGTTCTTTATTACACGACCGGTGATCCGGTCGTGTAATTCAGCGGGCCGAACTCGGCGAGCGGCGTGCATGCCTGCGGCTCCGGCAGCGCCGCAGGTCTAATCCCTCGCGGGTAGGTGAACACGGTCCGCGGGTGCCCCGAAGTTACAGGTTTGCCCAGTACAGGTATCCGCTCATTCGCACTCGCCTGACGAGTGCGACCAACCGTCGCCGTCGTCCCGGAAGATGTTGTGGGATAATGTGGTGACGGACACGTGTCTCTCGCCTAGCCGGGCGAACCGGGCGGCAAGAGTAGACTTGTACACGGGGCAAGCCGCCTCAGGGTCGTACAACATGGTGACAGCTCCGCGGCTCTCATCCGTGAGCGGCCACTCGCAATTCACGTTCTGGCTGTCCACAACGGCAGACAACGTCCCTTGAATCTTCCCATCAAGGTCCGCTGCAAGGTCGGCGCAATACGCTGCCGCCAGCGGATGCGTATCAACGCCACCACAGGCACCTAGCACGGCCGCGGCCAATAGAACTCTAAGGATTCTCATTAGGGACTCCCATTTCGTGAGCGATCTTAGCGAGGCGGACAGGGTCGTACCCGTCCAGCCGGGCCGCCCATTCGTTCAGCTACCTCCGCCCCGGAGCACGTCGGGCCGAGGTCTGCAGGTGTTGTAGATGCTGGGCGAGCGCATCACAGCCAGCCCTTAAACACAAACAAATGCACGCCGCTCAAGCGCGTTGAGGGCACTCCAAGAGACAGACTAACTGACGTTAATCCACTATGGACCTGCCGACAAATTCGCACCACGACCCACGTCGAGGACGCTCTTGCGCGGCTTCTTCGCCCTTCCCACCAAACGCTGGTGAGGCCACCCTGGCGGATCATCAGGTGCACATGTTCGGACGTAGACGGATCAACCACGTCCGAGTCCGACAAGAAACGTCGACACTGAGTGCTTCGACAAGATCCGCCGTTTCTATCGGCTCGTGTCAACCTGGGTTGCAGCGGACTGCCGGAACGGGATCAAACCGCTTCGATCTCATCCGCGCCGCCACCCTCAGATTGGGAGCAGTCGGCATCGATTCGGCGTTCGAAATCACGGTGGTGCCAGTTGCAGTCGGCCACGCTTTTTTTGCAGCCATATCCGTCCACTTCTCTTGTGGAGTATGAGCTCATCGATCCAACTCCTCGTACCTACATGTCACCTCACGGTGTTGTGCCTTCAAGCCTTGGGGCTGCCAGGTGAACACAATGACCTCAACACCTGAGTGAGCTAGGTGTCTTGTGCGAGGCCTGTGAGCTCGAAAATCATGATCACAGGTCACCAGCACCCACCCGTTTGCAGCGCACCACTTGGCGAGCGTCTCGTCATCGACACCGGATTGACCGGCTTTGAGTGGTGGGTCGGTCTCGCTGCTCCGTTTTGGGATCTTCGATACATGCAGAAATGGCGCTTTGATGCACCTGAGCGCTTGGGCTACCCGATAAGAGAGGTTCTCGTCCAAACAGAATCGGATGTCACTACGACAGCGCGGCGTATCGGGCAACTCCTCGCACCTGTTCTTCGGTCAACCCGTACCAATCTGCGACCTGGGTTGCAGATCCGACGTTGAGATTGCTCATCACGGTTTCGACCATGATGCGGGTTCCGCGCACGACGGGATCGCCGAACCGGACCCTCGGGTTGATTTCCACGTGATCCGAAACGTCCCAAGCCACCGCCCGATCCTCAGCGTCGTAGCGAATCTCCTTCGCAAAGGTCCCGATGGCATCTCGAATCACCAGATGACCCTGCCGCGAGCCCACAAGTTCCTGGGTAGTGTCCTCAATCTCAGCCCAGATGTCTCGGCCATCGGTGAGGAGCAATCGCCGTGCGAAAGGTCGGGACACACCCGGCAGCAAACTGCGAAGATCGGTCTCGGCTTTTCGTATGCGCTGCAGCGACAAGCCCTCGGAACGCAGTCTGCGGACCATCTCAAGACTGATCAGATCATCAAAGGTCAGCAGAACTCGCTCTGCGAGTCGGTCGCGTGTAGCGGGCACCAATCCGGTCTTCAGCCAGTGATGCAGCTTTCGAGATGAGAGCCTGGGCCCGGCAAGACCAAAAGATGCGGCGCTGCGGCCGAGGATCATGACTGCCTGCGGCACGGAGTAGATGCCGGTTCCAAAACCGAGGGTGGTGGATGCGCCCACAGCGGTGATCATCGGGATGCCTCACAGATGTCGGATCGATACCGATGTTGGGTGGATGGTACCCCAATCCTCAGCGTTCGCTGGCTACTTCGCCGCCATCGACAGCAGAGCCTCGATGTCGATATGCGTTACGTGGCGGAGATCGTCGACGGTGGTGGCGCCTGTTGCTACTGCGTCCTCAATGTAACGGCCCAGGTGCCCACCGTCGGTCCCTGCGGCTGCGAGATCGATGAAGGTCTTGACGGGCGAGGTGACAGCGAAGCCTTCTCGTAGAGACCATTCGGTGCGTACCAGACCATCGGGCTTGACCCGGACCTTGACGGCGAAGCGAGGTCGGATTCGTCGAGTGGCGATGAACTCGGGAACATCAGCGATGAAGTCGCCGAAGCCGTGCAGCACAGCAGCGGAGCGGTGCGAGGCCCAGACAGCTGGCCGCAGGGTGCGCTCGGCCGGATCGAGGTGTGGGGTCAGCCGTAGCCATGCGACTCTGAGCTGTTCGTGAGGATCGACTGGTGCTCCGACGAGTCGGTAGACCCCCGAGTCAAGCCGGGTCACTTGGTCATAGCCGAGGGCACGTTCGAGTTCGAAGTCGGCGACACCGGCCTTGTTGGCTTGGGAGCGCGTGAAGTAGCCAGCCTGTGCCTCAGTGACGTGCTGCAGCCGAGAGGCTACGTTCAGACGAGTTCGCCGTTTCATTTCTAGCATTAGCTGCGAGCTTTGTACCACTGCACTCTATCACTGTGGGTTGGAGCATTTCTAGCACTTATTGCTAGACAGCGAACTTAAGGGTTGCCAGGATCGCGCTGAGCACGAACCAGCCCGAGATCACTCCGATTGAGAACTGAGTCGAACGTCGCCCATCCCGACTCCACCAGCGATGTCGGCGTTCAGCAGCGCTACCGCGAACACCACCGCGTCGCGATCGCGACTCCGGCCCGGGAAGATCGCTCGTAGCGGCGCAGCCGACGACAACCAGGGACAACCGTCGCGGCCATTGGTAAGGCGCAATCGCCGTGCGAAGGTCGGGACACACCCGGCAGCAAACTGCGAAGATCGGCCTCGGCTTTTTGTATGCGCTGCAGCGACAAGCCCTCGGAACGCAGTCTGCGGACCATCTCAAGACTGATCAGATCATCAAAGGTCAGCAGAACCGGCTCTGCGAATCGGTTGCGGGTGTTAGGCACCAATCCGGCCCGGCAACAGGCTCGGCACCAAGACGCTCGCGGGTCCAAGGATAAGCTCGCGGCTGGGTCGCCGACTGAACCGACCCGTTCTCGACCTGACATGAAGCTGTGACTTGGGGCCGGACCGGCCCGGGGAGGCCTACCAACATGACTGACGACTACTACCGCGTGACGTTGCCAGCTTCGGAGCAACCGACACAGTGGTACAACATCGTAGGTGACTTGCCGTCGCCCCCGCCTCCACCGTTACATCCCGGCACCCTCGAGCCAGCCGGGCCCGAAGACCTCGCCCCGCTGTTCCCGATGGCGCTCATCGGCCAAGAGGTATCCGCAGAGCCCTACATCGACATCCCCGGCGGCGTCCTAGACGTGTTACGGCTGTGGCGGCCCAGCCCGCTGTTTCGGGCTCGCCGACTGGAACGCCATCTCGACACCCCGGCCAAGATCTTCTACAAGTACGAGGGAGTGAGCCCGGCTGGGTCGCACAAGCCCAACACGGCTGTGCCCCAAGCCTTCTACAACCACTCCGAAGGCGTGACCAGGCTGACCACAGAAACCGGGGCCGGTCAGTGGGGCAGTGCCCTGGCCTTCGCCTGCGCTCAGTACGGCATCGACTGCGAGGTGTGGCAGGTGGCGGCGTCGTACCGCCAGAAGCCTTATCGCAAGACGATGATGGAGCTGTGGGGAGCTGCGGTTCACTCGAGCCCGTCACCGGTGACCGAGTACGGGCGGAGCCTGCTGAGCACCGACCCCGACCATCCGGGTTCGCTGGGGGTGGCCATCTCCGAGGCGGTCATGACAGCGGCTACTGATCCGACCACCCGCTACTCGTTGGGCAGCGTGCTCAACCATGTGCTCATGCACCAGACCGTCATAGGAGAGGAGGCCCTGAGACAGCTCAGCATGGTGGATGAGCAGCCCGACGTGCTGATCGGATGTACCGGCGGCGGGTCTAACTTCGCCGGGCTGGCTTTCCCGTTTTTGCGCGAGAAGCTGGCTGGCCGCATGAACCCGACCATCCGCTGTGTCGAGCCAGCGTCGTGCCCGTCGCTCACCCGGGGCCAGTACCGCTACGACTTCGGCGACGCCGCACAGGTGACGCCGTTGTTGAAGATGCACACCTTGGGCCACTCGTTCATTCCCGAGCCCATCCACGCTGGCGGGCTCCGCTACCACGGGATGTCGCCGATGCTGTCGCACATCTATGATCTGGGTCTGGTGGAGGCGCTGGCCATACCGCAGCGGGAGTGCTTCGAAGCGGCTGTGGCCTTCGCCCGCTGCGAGGGCATCGTCGCCGCCCCCGAACCCACCCACGCCCTGGCCGCGGCCGTGCGGGAAGCCCGGGCCTGCAAGGAATCCGGGGAGCCAGCCACGATCCTGACCGCGCTGTGCGGCCACGGCCATCTCGATCTGGGTGCCTATGAGTCCTACCTCGACGGGTCGATGGTCGACCATGAGCTGTCAGAGCCTGAGGTAGCTGCAGCCATGCAAGCCGTACCGGTACTGGCCTGACACCGGGGGACATCGGCTGGGAATTCGCCAGCGCGGATCGGGTTGGCACCTCAGTGACACACTGTTCAAGTTGTCAACTCAAGTTCTTTGATTGCACGATCGGTGATCGAGAACATCCACGGACTACTACGGCCATCGGTGGCCAACTTGATCATACTGGTCCAGTGCTTTGAGAATTTTGAGGCTCTTTTCGATTGACTGACTTGAACGACCGGTGAGCACAAACCCGCGGACTAATCGATCAATCCACATCTGCCTCTCAACTTTTCTCGACCTGATCTTCTTGTCGCGCGTAATGACGACGAGGTCACGCTCGCCCACAACCTCGAGCCATTGGTCATCTCCGGTTCGGCGCGGCACCTCCGCCAACATGTCGTGGCCAGGGTAGACGACATCACCGTAGAGCCTTTCGAGCTTCTTGCCGAGACCCAGGTCGGTTTCGTCCACAAAGAAACGAACCCCTGATGTCATCGGATGAACCGCATCGGATTCCTATGCGGCGACTCTCTGCCTTCGTTGCTCTTCTTGAAACTTGATGGCAGCGTTGACCCAATCTCGCTGCATGTCGTATGAATCGGCGATCTCCTCCACCGACTCGCCAGCATCGCGTAGCTCCCACAGACGCTTAACCGCCACCCCATCCACGTGCGGTCGACCGAACCTCACCAGCGGATCAACCACAACGGGGTTGTCGCGGCCAGCGGGGTAGATTCGGTAGGCGTCTCCATCATCGGGAGGTTCGAAGACCACCTTCTTGTAGTACCGGTCGGCCTCCTCGACCAGGAGCAACATTTGGCCACTCCGAATGACCATGAACATTGAGTCCGGCAGATCATGCTTGTCCTGAAGCTCACGCACCAGTTCCCTACCATCAACGTATGGCTTGGCCGTGGCCAAGGGATAAGGCGTCCGCAGTTCTTCGCGCAGTCGGCTGATCACAGGACGTAACCGCTGCAACGGCACACCCTTCCTCCTGTACTCGCGCAGATAGCCGAGTTACACGAACTCGCCCCAGGTAACGATGTCATCTCCGGTGGATTCCGGCCTGATCAACGGAGGATGCTGCTTTCCCCCACGCTCGTAGCCATCCAGCCAAGCCCTCAGTTGGTACTGGCTGATCCTCAACACATCGGCGGCCGACCCGATCTCATAGGTCGGTCGTTCCAGAATCGAGACGGACCGCATGCCGACATCTTACGCTTGTCGTACGGCCCGGCTATGTTGACCGCGTCAAGCACACGTGGTCAGCGTGGTCTGGGGGCCGAGAATGAATGAAACCAGCAACACGATCTGGACTTGGGAAGAGGTCAACCCCAACCACAGTGGCACCTCCGGAGACCTAGCAAAAATGTTCCGCAACGAACCCGTGAAGGCGCCGGGCGTCTTTGCCAAGGACCAGCCGTCGCCCGAAGCGACCGTGATGGCCCGCGAAGTCATTCAGAACGCCTGGGATGCCGCTCTTGAGTTCCGAGCCGACGAGGAGCACCCCCCCCCCCCAATTCGAAAATGTCCTTCGATCCCATTCGAAATATCGTTTGAATTTTTCTCCGCGACTGGGCCGCAAAAGAACAAACTGATCCACTATCTGGGCTTGAGCGAGTTGGCTGTGCGCGCTCATGGCATAGAGCGCCACTCAATCGGGTTGAGAGAGTCGGACTGTCTGGATTGTCTATACGGCGACGCGCCCCTTGAATACCTTGTCATCAACGAGAAGGCAACGGGCGGTATGTACGGGCCTTGGGAGGGCGGGAAGTCCAAGCTCTACAAAGCTTTGGTTACCCTCGGCTTCACCGACAAGTCGGGCGATGCTGGCGGGTCATACGGATACGGCAAGGCTGGGCTCATTCGAGGTTCGGCCATACGTACTGTGATCGCCTATACCTGCTTCGCCACTCGCTATGACGACGTCGGCGTCTCAAGACGACTGCTGGGCATGACTTATTGGGGACAACACGAACTTGACGGTGTGTCGTTCACCGGTTTCGCCCGCTTCGGTCAACACCAAGACGAAGGTGTCGTCCCTTTTGAGAACGAACAGGCTGACAAAATCGCTACCACGCTGGGGCTGAATGCACGTCATCCGCACCAGCTTGAGGATCAGGGCACCACGATGGTGTTGGTGCAGCCGACGGTTCACCCCGCCGATCTCGTAAACGCCGTGGAGCGTTACTGGTGGCCTGCTTTGGAAGACCCCGGGTTGAGGTTCAACGTCATGGTCCGTGAGCCTGGCGGGCCGCACTCTCCCGGAAGGCTACTGCATCCCCGGCCCAAGCAGAACAAGGTACTTCGGACCTTCATTGATGGATATGAGGTGGCAACGACCCCTCGCGATCAGCAGGCTCAGGGAGCGAAGGATCGCAAGCGTTCCGACATCAACAAGATAGGTGATTATTCCAAGCCGGGTACCCTCGGTTTGGTCGCCGATCTGGACGGCTGGTCTTATGCCGAACAGACCGAGAGCGACACTGAGGTTGAGCATCGCAGTCTGGTGGCACTCATGCGGACACCCCGAATGGTGGTGGAGTACTATGAAGTCGGCCGGACCCCTCCTTACGTTCGGGGGGTTTTTGTCGCTGACGACAGCATCAATGAGACCTTGAGGGCTACTGAACCGAAAGGCCATGACGCCTGGGCCACGAGTCCGGAAGGTGACCAGCAGCGAGCCGAGGCCAAGACAGCCGAGGCACTGCTGAAGCGCATCAAGAACAACGTATCAAGTTATCGTCGAGATCTCAAGCCGCGGCCGCGGCCGCACGAAACCGTTGTACTACCGCACTTCGACAAGCTCATAAGGCGCCTGATGTCGGGCCAAGGCGCTGCAAAGCGTCCGATACCAGAGATTCGGCCTCTGTCGATCAATCTCAATCACGGACTTGAAGCCCGAGACGACGGTCTGATCGAATTGACCGGCACGGCTCATATCTGCTTCAGCGAACACTTTGAAGGAGACCATGCCGAGGTGAAGGTTTCTATTCGCTATTGCTACGTTGAGGAAGATCGTCGGGGTGATGCGGTTGATCTCATCGTCGAGCCTCCGCCCAATTTCGAGGAGAAGGACGATGATGCTGGCTGGCATTACGGAACGATCACGGAGAGTGAAGTCGCCAAATTCAAGTTCATGACCAATGAGTACCCGACGGACTGGAGCGGACAACTGATCGTTGACGCCGAGATCGTGAAGTCAGACGGCTCGTGAGCCAGGAGAGTCGGATCGTCCGACCTTTCAATGTGGATCCAGAGCTTGAGCGGATCTTTGAGACTACCCGTTTGAGGTTCGGCGATCTTGAATGCGAATCCGGTTCCAGGATCATGGTGGAAGACTCCAGCACTTATACGTTGCGCAAAGCGGAACTGATCTGGGCTGGCGAGCACCAAAACTTTATGGCTTTCAAGCGGGAACTGGCCAACGGTGCTGCCAGATCAGGTTTAGATCACAAACTGCTGTCAATCGTGGTGACGGCGTACACCGTCTACCTGAAGATGACCGATGTGATCTACAACCAGCCCCTCACCGACCTTGATGCACTGCCTCAAGTCGTTGAGCTTACCGGGCACCAAACGCCACGCGCACTGCAAGCGAGCAGCAGCGGCGCGGAGGTGAACGTGTATCTCGTCCTCACCGAGGAGCTTCTAGAAAAGCCCCTTTGTCCCTGGCGGAAAGGCACATGGCTCACCCGCACCCGCTTCAGGATCAGAACCACTCAAGAACTCACCCTGTTCAGACCTATCCCTCTCACCGATGAGATCCGCCGTGAACTACACCTGCCTGCCAAGACAACGCGCTACCTGCACATGGGAGATTACATACCGACGGAGCCAGACGGCGACTCCGTTGAGCCCGTGTTCTACGTGGATGAGGACCTGTTATCGGAGTTGGCGGCCCGAGCTAATTCACCGGTCGGAATCATGTTGCAGTCGCAATTGGTTGTTGATTTCGTGACAGCTGTCGTGGCCGCATCTGTATCGGACCACGGGCCTACCAGGTCAACCTATGAGGAGATCAGAGGCTCCCTTCTAGGTCGGGTCATTAACTTTGTCGCCCCACAGGCGCAGGAGTTTGAACGCAACAAGCTCCTGGAGATGGTCCACGATGAACCGGCCCGATTCGTTGCCCACCTTGAGGATGTGGTTGATGTCCGCAAGACCATGCTGGAGAGCCTGCGGGATGAGCAACGATGAAGTACCCGATCATCACCTTTAGCGATTGCTCAGAACTCACCCGTCAGCGGCTTGAAATACGTTCGGGTTGGGAAGAGGCCGTGAAAGATAAGACCCTATGGGTCGGCGAAGGTAAAGAGTTCAACGCTGTTCGAGTTCAAGATGCCGCAGCAAAGGCACGCCAGTTGATTCCGGAATCAAGACAAGGCAGCGACCCGGACCGGATTGAAGGGCAAGCCGCTGTGCACCTCTATGAGGTCTTGCAGGACACGCCTGTTGTGGTGCTTGATGATCGCGGCTTGTGGCGCTGGCTGAGCCTGGCCCATTTCTGGGACTTCATCGCCTGGCGAGAGGAAAAGCCGTTCGCGAGCGGCAACCACCTGAAGTACCTGGACTGCAACAACTCCAGCGAAGCGGTTCTGCCGAGGATGTACCGACGGGTCGCAGCCCTTGGCGGTGCCGAACACGTCCATCTGGCATATGCCATACCCAAGGGCACTGATTTCTGGCGCAGCCATGTCCTGCGCATAAAAACGGCAACGACCCCGGCCATGACACGTGCGCTGGTTCGCTTCCAGGCAGAGCATCAACTCAAGACCGAGGAAATTCGTGAACTGGCCAAGAGGCTGAGGCGCGTCTGGGCCAACGCCGTGCTGGAGATCTACGACGACAACGAAGCAGCAGGCCTGATCGCCGAACAGGCGGAAGATCTCATCGAAAAAAGCAATGCGTCGCAATGACCGAGACGCTTTTCACGGAATCGGGCTCCGATTCCGCATGCGACGGCAAGGACCTCAATAACAATGATAGCGGTGGTGGTCACGCCAGCGAAGAGTATGAACTGGACGGGCACAAGCTTCGCAGAAGGGTGAGACTCGGTGGTCTGGTGGTTGAGTCGTGGGTTGCGGCCGACGCCACGGCTATGGCTACGGATAGCGACGTGCTCGGCCAGAGTGAACTTAAGAGCATCTGGTGGAACGCCTACCTGAACGGCGTTGTGCCTGTATGCGCGCAGGAGCCTGACGGGGTGCTTAGAACGGTGGACCTGTTCTCGGGGGTGGGTGGCCTAGCGCTGGGTGTCGGTCAGTTCGCTTCCGAGGCAGGACGAACAGTGAGCTGCGAGTTGGCTGTTGACACCGATGCCTCAGCGCTGAGGGTGCACCGCGCCAATCACCGCACCCGGATCTGCTCAAGCGATTCGGTCAGTTCGCTGGTCGATTTCAGGCTTCGGGACTGGGCCGAGGACGCCGCCTTCGTTTACGAACCCGAAATCGTTGACGAGCAGGCCGCGGCGTGGACCCGAGGCGTGGACTTGGTCATGGCAGGACCTCCATGTCAGGGTCATTCCAATCTCAATAACCGATCCCGGCGAGAAGATCCGCGCAATCTGTTGTACCTCACCGTCCCCGCCTTCGCGGTGGCCGCTGGAGCGGGTGCAGTGATCATCGAAAACGTCCCGTCGGTGGTGCACGACCGAACCAGAGTTGTGCACACCGCCCGGCGGTTGCTGGAATCGTCCGGTTACACCGTCACCGAAGCCGTTCTAGCAGCCGACGCCATGGGCTGGCCGCAGACCCGTAAGCGTTTCATCATGGCGGCCCGGCGCGACCCGCCGCCGATACCACTGGATCAGGTGGCGAGCCTTCTGACCGAGCAACTGCCGAGGTCGGTTCGCTGGGCAATCGGCGACGACAGGGCAGTCACCGGCCACGACATTGTAGATCAACCCGCCGGGCTCAACGTGAGAAACCAGGAACGGATCGACTGGTTGTTTGATAATGACGCATACGACCTTGACCTAGCCCAGCGCCCCGAATGCCACCAGGACGGCACCACCTACCGGTCGGTGTACGGCCGTATGCGACCCGACGAGCCATCTGGCACCATCACTACCGGTTTCATGACACCAGGCCGCGGTCGCTACGTTCATCACAGCGAACCTCGAACCTTGACACCCGCCGAGGCCGCCCGGCTGCAGGGGTTCCCCAGAAACTTCCGGTGGGTGACCGACACGGCCGTTCCGCCTTCCCGAACGCAACTCGCCAAATGGATCGGCAACGCTGTACCGATGCCGATCGGCTACGGAGCCGCCTTCGCCGCCCTCGGACCCCTCATCGCCATGCAGCAACACTGAGTCAACGGCGACGCCGCACAGGTGACGCCGTTGTTGAAGATGCACACCTTGGGCCACTCGTTCATTCCCGAGCCCATCCACGCTGGCGGGCTCCGCTACCACGGGATGTCGCCGCTGCTGTCGCACATCTATGATCTGGGTCTGGTGGAGGCGCTGGCCATACCGCAGCGGGAGTGTTTCGAAGCGGCTGTGGCCTTCGCTCGCTGCGAGGGCATCGTCGCCGCCCCCGAACCTACCCACGCCCTGGCCGCGGCCGTGCGGGAAGCCCGGGCCTGCAAGGAATCCGGGGAGCCAGCCACGATCCTGACCGCGCTGTGCGGCCACGGCCATCTCGATCTGGGTGCCTATGAGTCTTACCTCGACGGGTCGATGGTCGACCATGAGCTGTCAGAGCCCGAGGTGGCAGCAGCCATGCAAGCCGTACCGGTACTGGCCTGACACCCGTCCCCCGGACTGAGGGCGTGTACGCCGCCGTGCCAAACAGTCAGGTTTCCGTGAGCGAATTCTCGCTGATGGTGAGCACTTTTCTCTTGGGTTTTCGATTAGCGCGCCAAAGCCAGACTATGCCCCACAGTGATATCGTGCAGAGCGTCAGTATCAGGTGCAGAGTATGCATCGTCCGCTTCTTTTCTAAGACGACCTGCGTTTCGCTTCGAGATTGTACGTACCATCCTCTTTTGGCGAGGGTAGCGACTCGTATATTCAATTGTTCTGTCATCGCTTCAATGGTCACTTATCCTCCTTGTAGTTGCCCGATGCCAGCTAGTGGTTCAACCACCGGTGTTACCCCATGATCTCTGACGAGATGCGCCGCGATCACATGAGCAACTGGACCTACCTGTCACTGTCAACATCGGGTTTCAACAACCCATGTCACGTTGGTAGCAACGAATCTGCAGCGCTGGTTTACCGCCGTTGGTATGTCCAATTCGACTACCTACCCAGTTCAACCGCCGGAGGCTGCGCACCTACGGCATCTTGTTCGGTTCTGTTCTTAAGTTCGTTGATGCGGTCAAGTTGTCGATCCAACTGATTGCGACGAGTACTGGCCAGTTCGTTGAATACGTTGTTGAAACGGTCCAGGTGGCGGCCCATCAACTCAAACTGCTCAAGGTACCGCTCCCACTGCTTGGTGAATGAACCCAGGTATTTGAGTATCTCTTGAGACGACCTTTCCAAAGCTATAGTGTCGGCGGCTTGGCGGACCAGCGAAAGCATGGCAAACAGCGTCGACGGTGAACAGATCACCACGCGCGACTTCAAAGCCGAGTCGAACACCTTACGATGATGTTCGTGTATGAAAGCGTAGACAGCGTCGTTCGCTACAAACATGAGCACATAGCCGACAGTGGTTGCAGAATCGATATAGCCCTCGCGGGTAGCGACATCTCTTACATGACCGTCCAAAGCCGTCCGAAAGTCCCTGATCGCCTTGGCGCTCTCAGGTTCCGATGTAGCTGTGGTGTAACGGACATAGCTCTCCAAAGGGAACTTAACGTCCATGTTCAGATGCTGCCCGTCTGGCATTAGGAACGTAAAGTCCGGCCGAGTTCGGGCCTCAGTGGTGTGCTGTTTCAGGTAGTTCACTCCTTCGATTAGTCCGGTAGCCCGCAAGATGTCCTCAACCATGCGTTCGCCCCACTGACCCCGAGCCTGCTTGTTGACCAAGACGTTGTTGAGCCTTTGTGTGGAGTTCAGCAGTTGACGCTGCTGCTCGGCGGTGGCTTCGAGCCTTTCGGTCAGCCCGGCGTTCTGGGTCGCCCGCTCTGTTTGTAGGTCGGCGACGAGCCTCTTGATGCCGGTCAATTCTTCGGTCACTTTGGTGGCCACACCGTGCCAGTTGCGATCGATGGCCTCGCGCTGATATTGCAGGACGTCTCTTTGGTGATCGATCTGGGACTTGCCGGTCTGCACGTGAGCCGAAAAGGTCCGATCGGCTTCGGCCAGCATTCGCCTTGTTGTCTTTTCGACGTCGTCGTTCATGCGGGTGGCGATCATGTCCACCAGGGCCTCGCGATCAACCAATGACTCCCCGAAGACCCGCCCGGGGACAGCGTCTGCGAACATGCGTGCTCTACCCATGGCTCGTCCCACAAGCACACCCAGCGTTGCAATGACAACAACACCACCGGCAACAACGATCAAGGCGAAAGGTTCGATATCTGCATTCTGCTGCAAGTGTGTGACAGTCACAGCCTGCGGTCGGTCTACGACATCATGAATCAACCCAACGAAGTCAGCTCGACGGACCAGGAACGGATCTCCCCTGGAGCTTCCTGTGGGTTACCAACATGGCTGATCCGCCTTCTCGCAAAGTGGATCGGCAGTGCCGTACCGATGGTGATCGGCTACGGAGCTGCCCCGTCTGCTCCTGGGCTTCAAATCGCGGTACAACCTAAGTCGCCTTACAACCGCATTGAGCCATCACCTTGTTTGACCTTCCGCTTGAATCGGGATCCGCAGCGCTGACCAACGGGGGCTGGGCGAGGGGTCCAAGAGTGTCGAACTTCCCTATGTTGCCAATCTCATCTCGGTGGCTGAACCTGGGTTCATGGTTCAATCTGACTTCGTGGCTTAATATGTCTTCAATGTCACTTACTTCCCGTATCGTTAAGGTTCGAAATTCATCCTCACACGAATGGAGTCTTGACAATGCTGCTTGAAGGTATCGACCATGTAGCCACCATCACCAATAACTCGGAGCGACTACAGCGCTTCTACGTGGAGAACTTCGGTGCCACCATCGAAAGCGACGGCCCAGAGTTCCCTGGCGGCCCTCGTCTCACCGTCATCAACCTCGGCCCCGGCAGTGAACTGAACGTCTTTGAGATCTCCGGAAACACCCAACCGGATCATCAGGTACCCATGTTCGGGCGCGGCCGGATCGACCACATCGGATTGAAAGCCGCCGACCTCAAACAGTTTGACGAGATCCGTCGTCGTCTGATGACAGCCGGAGCCACCGACGGGATAGTCACCGAATTCGGGCGCAAGATCAGCTTGTTTTTTCGTGACCCCGACCGGATGGAGTGCGAAGTCCTTGTGGCGAACCCGGATGCCGAGGAAGGCAATCTTCGTTTCGGAACTCCATCGGCCCGCTACCAGGAATGAAACTTGCGGCTATCGCCGTTATCGCCGGTCTTGTGTCGGCTGGTGCTTTAGCAAGCTGTGGGAACACCATTCACAGCGCTTCAGTTCCGGCCGCGCCGCTGGTCATCACTACATCAACCGCATCAGCGGGGGGTTCGGTCCTAACCCCACCGCGGACCAGCTCGGCCGGGGCGTTTTCTGTTGATACTACGGCATCTACCCCAACGGCGAGCCCGGTCATGGCCCGGTCTTCTACCGAACCAGCCGTCGTCGGTCCCGAAGATCTAAGAAACTTGAGCTTCATCTCCAACGGTGAGGTCATCCGGCTCCGTGATGGCGAATCGCACACCTACCGAAGCGAAACCCGACGAAGCAAGACCCGAGATAGAAGCTTCGTGTTGCAGGCAATAGCGGCCCAAGGCGATCTCAATTCCGACGGAGACGACGATTTGGTCGCCCACATCATTGAACTCACCGAAGGAACCGGTGTCTTTCATTGGATCGTGCCCGTGATAAACGACGCTGGCACTCCTCGAGCATTACAGCCGGTGATGGTCGGCGATCGTGTCGTTATCGACGAGATGTCCATTGATGAAGGACTCATTGAGGTGGCGCTGTTCGACCGAGCATTTGATGAACCCTTCACGGTGATCACCGAGCGCAAAAGGCTGGCAATTGAGCCGTCATGGTTTGGGTCGCAGGTTCGGGTCCTTGACGTCACCCCGATCTTTGACCTTCCTCTTCCCGCTCTGGAACAACCCGACGAGATTGAGATTGTGTTCGAGCCTGGGGCTACCAGCGCTTCTTTGGCGGGAACCATCGGATTTCGTCAGCGGCAGAACTACGTGGTGAAGGCGATAGTCGGACAGCAGCTTGTGGTTGATCTGGAGGCACCGCCGGGGGTTTGGCTCGATATCGGAATCGACCAACACGTTGTCGTTGCCGCCGCTGAGCGCTCGCAGCGAGTTGATGCCGAACTGCCCACGTCGGGCCCTTGGAACATCAGCGTGGTCTCCGCCCACAGCGCACCAGCGGACTACCGACTCAGCATTGACGTTTCGAGGCTAGGACCCGCATCAGACCCCGAGTTGAGCGAAGCGGTGCAGTCCCCGCCGATCGACGGCAACGAAGGTGTCATCTATCTCAGTTTCGACGACGGTCCTCATCCTGTTTACACTCCTCAGATTCTGGAAGTGCTTGAAGGTTTCAATGCCCATGCCACTTTTTTCGTTGTGGGTTCGCAGGTCGAGAAATACCCGGAACTGACTAACCAAATCGTCGCTGCTGGCCACACCCTGGCGAATCACACCTGGAACCACGAAGACCTCGCCGTGTTGCCTCAAAGCTTGTTCGATGAGACTGTCGGGCGAACTCAGAGCATTCTCGGTACACATGCCACTGCGTGTCTACGACCTCCCTACGCCTCCTTTAATGAATCCACTAAGGAATGGGCAGCCGATCACGGGCTTGATTTGGTCATCTGGACAGTGGACACCGGCGATTGGCGCCGACCTGGGGTTTGGGCCATCGTCAACGAGATCATCCTCGGTGCCCAAGACGGGGCCACCATCTTGATGCACGACGGGGGCGGCGACCGCTCCCAAACGGTGCAAGCCCTTGAAATCGCCCTACCTCACTTGGGGTCACGATTCCGGTTTGAGCCACTGTGTCATCCGTTGACGACACCTTCGGAGGAACCGGAGAAGTAATCGGCTGGTGAGGAATTCTTGTCCAAACAGAACCGGATGTTCAACAACCGGATGTCGATACAAAGGCGCGGCATATTGGGCAACTTCTCGAACCTGCTCCTGGGTCAACCCAACCCGTAGCAGTCCGTAACCTGGAATGGGATCCGACGTCACAAGATTGCATATCCCAAACGTCATAGGTAGCGACCCAGCAACTGATTGCGCACGCCTTCGCCCCAGCAGCTGATCACGCACGCCCGGCGGCACGAAGTAGCCAGCAACCCGACAGCACAGAGGCGAGGCAGCCAGCACAGAGGCGAACTCGACCCTGGGCTCTCAGCGTTCGTAGGACTCGCGGTAAGAAGCTGGCGAAAGCGGGATCAGATGGCGGAACGGATCGTCGACGATCTCGGCACGCGCCGCGCGCAACGAGCGCTTGCCAGCGTAGCTGACCGAGGAACGCAGATGGCCTCGTATACGACCGAGAATATCAACCACGCTGCCGCGGAACGGGATCTGGATCTCCTGGCCCTCCGCCGGTGTGGCCAACGCCTCGGAGACATCGGCTTCGTCGCTGCTGTAGAGAGCGCCGAGAACGGCTTGGGGTGAGGTCATACCTCGGTAAATCTTTCTCTTCTCTCCAGTGGCGGGATCCACCATCACATCACCAGGCGACTCCTCGGTGCCCGAAAGGGCGCTGCCCAACATCACCGTGGAAGCTCCGCAAGCCAATGCCAGGAAAATGTCCTTGTCTTGGCGCACACCACCGTCGGCGATGATCGGCACCTGCTCACCGACCGCTAACCATGCTTCTCGTATCGCCTGGAGTTGCGGTACACCGGCTCCGGTCTCGAGCCGGGTTCGACACCCCAACCCCGGGCCGATACCAACCTTCACCGCGTCTGCGCCGAGGTCCCGCAAGAACACAGCCGCCTCAGCGGTGCCAGCATTGCCACAAACCAAAGGTATCTGACCGAAGCTTCCGCGGAACTCCTTTACAGCTTTCTGCATCACCTCGGAGTGCCCATGGGCTATGTCGATCACCAACACGTCGACTCCGGCGTCTATCAGGGCCTCGCTGCGGTCGAGGAAATCACCGCGTGCCCCTATTGCCGCACCTACAAGCAGCCTGCCTTTGGCGTCTTTGGAAACGTGCGGCCGGCTGCGATGCAAGATGATGTCTTTTTTGGTGATCAAACCACTGATCCGGCCTATGTCGTCCACCAGAGGCAGTTTCTCGATCCGGTTCTCGAACAGGATCCGCTCGGCCTCTTCGAGGGTTACATCTGGTGACCCTGTCCGCAGCCGGTGGGTTGGTGTCATGAATTCGGTGACGCAGCGGTGATCATGGCCAGCAAACCAGGGAATGTCACGAGCCGACAGAAGCCCGATCAGCAGCCTGCTGCCGGGGGTTGCCTCGATCAGGACGCTGGTGTTGTGCTGAGCGACAATGTCACGGGCTTCACGCAGGGTGGCCGTGCGTGGCACGGTGAACGGCTGCTCCACCACGTAGCCGTGGACGCGTTTGACGCGCCGCACCTCGTCGGCTTGAGCTTTGATTGACATGGCTCGGTGGACGAACCCGATGCCGCCTTCCAAAGCCATCGTCTTGGCCATGGTTACACCGGTCACGCTGTCCATGTTGGCCGAAACGATGGGCAATTCGAGTTCGAGCTGGTGTGTCAACGCGGTAGTGAGGGTGACCTCTCGACGGGATCCGGTCACACCCATCTGGGGTCGGAAAATGAAGTCGTCAAAGGTTCTACCAACGAACTCGGGCTCGATTTCTCGCATCTCAAGCGAGCCTAACTCCGACCGCTTCAAGATTCGTGCCCGTTCATCGGACCCCCTGCGGGCAGCGAACATGTCAACACACAACCTCAGACCCCTCCCAGGGGGGTTCATCAACACGCAACCTCAGACCTCCCCGGGTTCATGAGATCCCGCGTGGGTAGCAAACATGTCAACACGCAAACCTCACCTCCCCACGGGGTTCATGAGATCCCCCTGCGGCAAGCGAACATGTCAACACGCAACTCCAGACGCCGGGTTCATCAGACCGAAGGGACAGTAGCTGGCGGATCCTGGTCAACACGCAACCTCAGACCCCCCCCCGGTTTCATCAGGCAGGTCGAACCGAAGGCCGTGCGATGCGCAGCGCAACCTCACCCGGGGGTTTATCAGACCCTTTGAGCTTCTAACCTTGACCCGTGCGACTGCAGGGCAAGGTGGCGTTGATCACGGGCACAGCTTCGGGTGTTGGACGGGCCTCGGCTGAGCTGTTTGCAACGCAAGGAGCGAGAGTCGTCGCCGTTGACGTAACCGAGGCCAACGCCGAGACGGTGGAGTCGATTCGGCGCCTTGGAGGCAAAGCCATCGACGTTCGTTGCGACGTCGCCAACGAAACTGAAATCGCCACGGCGGTTCGAATCGCCGAGGAAGAGTTCGGCAAGCTCGACATCGCTTTCAACAACGCAGGCGTAATGCTGCCCGACGACGGCGACGCGCTGACCACGACCAGCGACGTGATCAACCGCACGCTGGCAGTGAACGTCAAGGGAGTGTTGCACGGCTGTAAGCATGCCGTCGCAGCGATGCGGCGAACCGGTGCAGGTTCGATCATCAACACCGCGTCATTCGTGGCAATGGTCGGTGCCGCTACCGCTCAAGTCGCCTACACCGCATCCAAGGGCGCAGTCCTGTCACTCACCCGGGAACTAGCCGTGGTGCACGCCCGGGAAGGTATCCGTGTGAACGCGTTGTCGCCGGGGCCACTACAGACGGAGTTGCTGAACCGCTTGCTTGACAACGACGCCAAGAGGCAGCGTCGCTTAGTGCATGTGCCGATGGGCCGGTTCGGCAACGCGTCCGAGATCGCCGCCGCGGCTTTGTTTCTTGCCTCCGACGAATCGTCTTTCATGACCGGAGCGAACCTCGTGGTGGACGGCGGTTTGACCGCCGCTTACGTCACTCCCCGGTAACGCCCACCAAATCTAACCAGAACTACTACTCACCAAGCCCCAGCAACGCCCACCGAATCTAACCAGCACCACCAGGGGTATTGGCGTCAAGTTGGGTGTTTAGGGTTCCAACCGCCTCGATGAACTCCTCAACCATCTCAAACACGACCCGGGCTGCGGGCTTGGAATCGTTCATATTGCCGACGATTTGACCGACAAAATAGTTCGCAAGTTGCTCCGCCCCGGAACCTTCATGATGAGCGGAACGGTTGATGCGTCGAATGGCCTCCTCCACAAGGACCGGCTGCATCGGCATGCCCAGCGGCATCGGAGTTTCAGGGTTTTCCCATTCATCGGTCCACGCCGATCTGAGTTGACGGGCTGGCTTGCCTGTGCGTGAGCGCGAACGGATCGTGTCCGCCGATGTGGCGCCAAGAAGCTTCTGTTTGACGACGGGGTGTGTCTCGGCCTCAGCAGTGGTGAGCCACACCGACCCACACCACACGCCTTGCGCTCCCAACGCCATCGCCGCCGCCATCTGTTTTCCTCGCCCTATTCCACCGGCACCCAACACCGGCGTGTCTCCAACCGCGTCCACAATCTCTGGGATCAGGACCATGCTGGCTATATCACCGGTGTGGCCTCCGGCCTCGGATCCCTGGGCGATGATTACGTCCACCCCGACAGCCACATGACGTTCAGCATGTTGAGCCTTCCCGGCGAGCGCACCCACCATGCGGCCCTCCTGTTTGCAACGTTGAATCATGTGAAGCGGTGGAGGACCAAGCGCATTCACGATGATCGCCGCGGGGTGCGCCAGAGCGATGTCGAGATTGGGTTCCTGGGACTCAGCAGACATAGGAGCTGCGGCACTGTCGTCACCGCCACCGAACTGGCCGCCGGTGCTGGGGTTGCCCTGATCGCCAAGCGGCGGAACGTCGTAGCGACGAAGCAGATCCTCAACGAACTCAACATGCTCGGTCGGGATCATCTGACGGATCCGTCCCAGCGACAACCCGCCTTCGTCGGAGCCTGCGTACTTGGCGGGCACTATCAGATCAACGCCGAACGGCCGATCACCAACCTGTTCGGCGATCCAGGCCAGGTCCATCTCGAGCCCTTCGGGCGAATGCGCAACCGCACCCAGCACCCCGACACCACCCGCCCTGGTTACCTCAGCCACTACATCACGGCAGTGACTGAAAGCGAAGATCGGGATGTCGACCCCGAACATCTCGGTGATCTTGGTCTTCATGAATTACCTCCAGCATCGTGGGTCTGCGCCCAGGTCTTTTCCTTCTCTACGTCGGGTTCGCGAGGCAGACCCAACACGTGTTCGGCCACGATGTTGCGCTGCACAGCCCACGTGCCCCCGCCCAAGGTCAACGCAGGCGAGAACAAGAAACCGTAATGCCACACCGGATCAACCGTTGGGTACTGGCTCGCCTTTCCCCTACCGAAATTGATTTCGGTCGCTCCTCGGCGCATCTGGGGCGGGATCAACCCCTCCGGCCCTGACCCTGTGAGCATCCCATGGGCGCCAGCTAGGTCCTTGGCCAGACCCATAACCTCCTGGCCGTGCTCGTCGGACATCAGCTTCTGGATCGACGCCTCAGTACCCGGCGTTCGCCCCGCAAGCTTCGCCGACAGGGTCCGCAAGCGGTTAAGCCGGAGAATCTCGCCGTTGCAATGCATCCGGGCGAGCCGGTCACGCAAATTCGGGTCGTCGACCCCTCCCTGGCGACGCACCAAGTCCAACACCATCTCCGCGGACGGGCCCTCGCCCCACAACGAACCCGCAGACGACAACGACACCCGCTCGTTGGCGAGAGTCACCTTGGCGAGCCGCCAACCATCACCCTCGGCACCGACACGCAGGCTTTCGTGAAGCCGCACGTTGTCGAAGAAGACCTGATTGAACGAATGCGCTGTGGTCATGTCGACTATCGGTGACATGACCACACCAGGGGTATTCATGGGGCACAGGAAATAGCTGATGCCTTTGTGCTTAGGGGCGTGTGGATCGGTTCGGGCGATCAGGATGCCCATATCACTGACGTGAGCTCCGCTTGACCAGATCTTGGAGCCGTTGACGACGTACTCATCGCCGTCACGCTCCGCTCGGGTAGCGAGTCCCGCGAGATCAGAACCGGCGTCGGGTTCGGAGAACAACTGACACCAGATCTCGGTGTGGTTGAAAATCTTGGGCAAGTATCGTTGTTGTTGTTGCGATGTGCCCGCAAACAGGATCGTGGGGGCTGCCCATCCGATTCCGATGGCGTTGGACCCGAGGTACCCGCGGTTAGCCGGACCCGTCACCTTCAGTCCCCTCAGTTCCTCGGAGATGATGAGTTGATGCATCGGGTCTGCGTTGAGGCCCCACGGCTCTGGCCAGTGCGGCACCACGAAACCCGCATCAGCCAACTGTTGCTGGGTGGGTTCGGGGTTCCGTTCACGCCATTGTCGGACGGCTAGCCGGCGGGGATCGTCATCGGGTGGAAAATCAAAGTCCATGGTCTGCAGGTGCTGTTGGTTGGAGTTGGTTGTTGTCAGGTGGTTCAGTTGTCAGGTGGTTCAGTTGTCAGGTGGTTCAGTTGTCAGGTGGTTCAGTTGTCAGGTGTTCCGTTGTCAGGTGTTCCGTTGTCAGGTGGTTCAGTTGTCAGGTGGTTCTGTCGTCGCCGGGAACCCAGTTCGGTTGGCGCTTCTGCAGGTAGGCGGACATGCCTTCCTTGGCGTCCTCGCCAGCAAAAAGTCTGGCCGATAGTTCTGAGGTCCAAGCGAAAGCATCTTCGCTGGTCATCTTGGGCACCTTGGCCAACAGTTGCTTGCAGGCGGCAAGTCCTGCGGGCGAACCCGCAAGCAGATCCCGGACTACCTCATCAACGGCGGAGTCAAGCTCACCGAAAGGTACGGCCATGTCAATTAGCCCCATCCTGGCCGCTTCGGTCCCCGAGAACCGGCTGCCGCGAAGAAACGCCGAGCGTGCGTCGCATGCTCTCATCTTGGGCAAACACAGAACTGAGATCATCGCCGGGGCGACACCGATGCGGACCTCAGTGAAGCCCATCTTGGCGGTATCAAGAGCGACTGATATGTCCATAGCGGCGGCTAGGCCCATACCTCCCGCGACGCAATGACCGGCGATCCGCCCTACATAGGGTTTGGCTGAGCGTCCGAACCGGGCAAATAGCTCCCCCGCTGAAGACGCGGATCTACCGACTCGTGCACCGGTTGCTTCTTCGGACCCGTCGACAGTGACATTCTTGGAAAGCGAATCGCCGACAGTGACATTCTTGGAAGGCGAATCGCCGACAGCGACATCTTTGCGAGGCGAATCGTCAACAGCGATGTTCTTGGACAGCGAATCGCCGACAGAAATATTCTTGGAAAGCGAATCGTCAACAGCGATGTTGTTGGTGGAAAGCGAATCGTTGGCGGCAGCCTCATCGGATCGTGCGAGGGATGCTCGCCTTGAGCGTTCGGACAGGTCAGCTCCGGCGCAGAACACTCGGCCCTTGTTGGTCAACACGATCACCCGTACCGAGTCGTCCGCCTCGGCTTCGTCGAGAGCGTCGGTCAGCTCAGCAACCAAGCGGTTACTCAAGGCATTGCGGTTGGCTACGTCCGCCAGGGTGACGGTGCAGACACCGCCATCCGTCTCGGCCAGCACAACGCTCATGGCTTGTTAGTTTCTGGGTTGCTGGCTTCGATGCTGTCTATCGCCGCGGCGACTGTGATGTAGTCATCCTCGCAAGAGTTGCTGGCTTCGATGCTGTCTAACGGCACGGCGACTGTGATGTAGTCATACTCGCAAGAGATGATCACCGCCACGGCGTGTGTTCCTCAAGGAGCGCAATCGGAATGTCAACGTGGCGGGCACGCAGCCACTCCCCCAGCGACTTTGCCTGGCCATCCTGGCGGGTCGACGCGGCCACACCTTCTTGCAAGATGCCGTAGATCACGAAGTTAATCGCCGCAATGTTAGACAGCAGGTGCCGTTCGATCTCAAGCTCGGCCGCTTCAGGCAGCAACTCACGGAGCCGCTCAACGGTCATCGTTTCTGAAAGCCACAAGTAGGCAGCTTCGGATCGGGTGAACAGTCCGAGGTTGGCGTTGGGGCCCTTGTCGCCCGAGCGTGCCCCAACAATCGTCCCGAGCGGAACCCGCCGGACCTTTACGGTCGTGACAGGATCGACTCCTTTGCGCGGAGGCACCTGTCCCGCGGTGCCACCCTGACCCACGGGCATAGCAGCCGCTGATGTGGTGGTGCGCGGAGGCACCTGTCCCGCGGTGCCACCCTGACCCACGGGCATAGCAGCCGCTGATGTGGTGGTGCGCGGAGGCACCTGTCCCGCAATGCCACCCTGACCCGATAAGCCATCGAATGCAGCGCGGGCGGACCGGCTCGCACCCTGCGGAGCGGTCGATTCGATGACGGTGCTGCCAGCGTCGAGCATCACCACCTGTTGAGGTACGACATCTGCGGGCACCAACGCCGAGGTGTGCACCCCGAAGGGTTTGGCCAGCCCACCCCGACCCAAGCCGTAGAATCCGGGAATGGTCGCCAGCGCAAGCTCGTTGACGGCAACGCCAATCGCCTTGCATTTGCGCTCGTCTCGATCCTTGACCGTGATTCGCCACGATGCTGTGGCCGCTTCGTTCGAGTTCGGGTCGTCATGGTCGGTGCGCACAACGGTGGTTGTGACACTCTCGAAGTCTCCGGGTTCGACAGGCGCGGCCCGCCAAAAGGCCTGCCGCACGAGTTCGGCCTTAGCTTCGATGTCAATACCGGTGAGTGCGATTGCGATGTCGCTGCGATACCCACCCCAGGCGTTCATCGACACTTTGAGCGTGTCCGGCGGGGGTTCACCGGTGACCTCACGGATCGCTATGCGGTCGGGCGCCAAACGGTCTAAACGGATGCTGTCGAAGCGTGCAGTAACATCCGGGCCGAGGTAACGAGGACCGCCGATCTCATACAGCAACTGCGAGGTGACGGTGCCGATGGTGACTGCGCCACCCGTTCCGGGATGTTTGGTGATGACCGACGACCCATCCGAGGCCACCTCTGCGATAGGGAACCCGGCACGTTCAAGTCCTGAGATCTCCTGAAAAAAGGAGTAGTTTCCGCCTGTCGCCTGCGTTCCGCATTCGATGACGTGGCCTGCGACAACCGCTCCGGCTAGCTGGTCCCAGTCGTCGCGGGCCCAGCCGTGATGCCATGCCGCCGGACCGCAGACCACGGCAGCGTCGGTTGTGCGGCCGGTTACGACAATGTCGGCCCCTGAGGCGAGCGCCTCAACGATCCCCCAGCACCCGATGTAGGCGTTGGCTGAAATGTAATCGGCCTCCGACACAGGCGACCCAGTTTCGAGATCGACGAGTTCCACACCAGCGGCACGAAGTTCAGCGATGCGCCCCATCAGGTTGTCGCCGTTGACGTAGGCGACTCTGGGAGCGAGACCGAGCCTGTCGCCAATATCTGCGACAGCTTCGGCGCACTGCCTCACATCGAGCCCTCCGGCATTGGACACGACCTTGATGCCACGATCCAGGCAGTTGCCCATGACCTGCTCCATCTGGGTGAGAAAGGTTCGGGCGTAACCACCGCCGGGACGTTTCGCTCTGGTCCGCGCAAGGATCAACATCGTGAGTTCGGCCAGCCAGTCGCCGGTGAGCGCATCGATTGGGCCGCCTTGCACCATCTCTTGGGCCGCTGAGAGTCGATCCCCGTAGAAACCAGAGCAATTCGCGATCCTGATCGGATTGGTCATGGCCGCCCCCGGGGTTCGCTGGTGCCTGTTTCGCTAGTACCTGGTTCGCTGGCATCATCGGTCATGGCCGTCCCTGGGGTTTGCTGGCACCGGGGTTCGCCCGTATCTGGCTCGTTGGCATCATCGGGCATGGCCGTCCCTGGGGTTTGCTGGCCCCGCGGTTCGCCAGTACCTGGTTCGCTGGCATCATCGGTCATGTCCGATTCGTTTGGATCGTCGATGTTCAACAGCAACGCACCATTTTCGACCTGCTCGCCGACAGCAACGCGAACCTCAGTGACGGTACCCGAGAAGGGCGCAACTATGTGATGCTCCATTTTCATCGCCTCGAGCACGACGAGTATGTCGCCGACCTCAACGCGGTCCCCCGCCTCACAACGCACCGCCGACACGATCCCTGGCATCGGAGCCGCTAGCGCACCTGTTGGTGGCTCCGCTCCAGGAAGAGCAAATCGGGGCTGCAGCGTAAACGACACAGTCGTGGCAGCTGTTTGGACATGCACCCGTTCGCCGACGATAGTCACAGCCCCAACAGACCGGACGCCGTCAATTTCAAGGTCGAGGCCAAAGGGCCCATTTCCATGGATTCGCACGATCGACCCGTTCGCTAACTCGAATGCGCCATCTCGGCGTGCACGATAAGCAACCTCAACTGAGTCATCGCTGCTGTTCGTACGAAACGAGACGCGTTCGGGCGGTAACACGGCGTTGCGCCAGTTAGATGGAGCGAACCCCCAAACATGATCGTTGGTCCGGTTGCGGACCTGAAGTGCCATCGCTGCGGCTATCGCCGCGGTGGAAATGTCATGAGCGACAATTTCGGGCCGCACCCGTTCGATGAAATCGGTTGTGGTGTCCCCCGCGAGAAACGCACGGTGGCGAAGAGTGGCCACCAAGAAGTCACGGTTGGTCGTCACTCCGGCTAAATGGAGCCTTTCCAACGCCAGCGCCAGCCGCCCAGCCGCCTCTGGCCTGCTGGGGCCGTGCGCCACGACCTTGGCTATCATCGGGTCGAAGTCGACGCCGATCACCGATCCCGCCTCCACTCCAGAATCCCAACGCACGGCGGGATCCTCAGCGGGTCGGAACGCTTCGAGGGTGCCGGTGGCGGGAAGGAAGTCGCTGTCGGGATCCTCGGCATAGAGGCGAGCTTCAATCGCATGGCCGTGCCTGGAGACGGTGTCGTAGCCGATCGGTTCGCCGTTTGCGATGCGTATTTGCTCACGAACGAGGTCGATCCCGGTAACGGCTTCTGTAACGGGATGCTCCACCTGTAGCCGGGTGTTGACCTCACAAAAGAAGAACTCCCCGGTGTCGCTGACGAGGAATTCCACGGTTCCAGCGGAGGTGTAGCCAATGGCTCTAGCCAAGGCAATAGAGGCTTCGCCCATGGCTTCGCGCAGCTCCGGGTTGAGTGCCGGTGACGGAGCCTCCTCGATAATCTTTTGGTGCCTTCTTTGGATTGAGCATTCCCGCTCGCCCAGGTGCACGATGTTGCCTACAGAGTCGCCGAGAATCTGGATCTCAACGTGGCGCGCACCAAGTAGGCATCGCTCCAGAAAGACCCGATCGTCGCCGAATCCCGAAAGCGCCTCCCGCCGAGCTGAGCTCACCGCCGAGACGAGGTCATCGGGTGAAGCCACGATCCGCATGCCTTTGCCGCCACCTCCCGCCGCGGCCTTGACGAGCAGCGGGTAACCGATCTCGTCACCTGCAGCCTTAACAGCAGCTTCGGAGTTCGCCGCCTGGTCCGAGTCGGCCGCTGTAGCTGGACCCGTCGGGCGATCGTGATCCGTACCGCTGTTTGATGCCAAGGCCCACGGCACGGGAACAAATGCCAGGGTCGGCACACCCGCCTCAATAGCTTTGGCCTTGGCCAGCATCTTGTCAGCCATCGACTCAATGACATCTGGGCTGGGTCCCACCCATATCAGTCCGGCGTCTATAACGGCGCGGGCGAAATCCGCGTTCTCGGACAAGAATCCGTAGCCGGGGTGGACCGAATCCGCACCTGCACGAACCGCTGCCGCCAGCAGAGAAGCCGAATCGAGGTAACCGCCGGGCAGCCTCACGGCGATATCAGCCTCGGTCACGAAGGGTGCGTCACTGTCGGCGTCGGCGAACACGGCCACACAGCGCATGCCCATGGTCCTCGCCGTGCGAAACACCCGGCGAGCGATCTCGCCTCGGTTGGCTACAAGCAACGACCGCTGCGATGCCTGGCTCGGTCGGATCTCATTCACGGACGGCATCTCGCTCACGGACGGCATCTCGCTCACGGACGGCATCTCGCTCACAGACGGCATCTCGCTCACAGACGGCATCTCGCTCACAGACGGAACACTCCGTAGCCCTCTGCGCCTTCGATTCGGCGGTTCCTCACGATGCTGAGACACATGCCGAGCACTGTTCGAGTGTCGCGAGGGTCGATGATGCCATCGTCGGTAATGGCACCTGTTGCCCTCAGCGCCAGCGATCCCTTTTCTTGGGCTGCCTCGGCCGCGGCGACCATCTTGGCGTCGGATTCCTCGTCGAATTCCACCCCGGCTCGTGCGGCTTGGCCCCGGCGCACCTCAGACATGACGCCTGCGATCTGCTTGGGGCCCATAACCGCGATCTTGGCTGTGGGCCATAGGAACGTGAACCGGTTGCCAAAAGCACGACCGGACATGCCGTAGGTGCCAGCTCCGTAGGACGAACCGATGATGACGGTGAGGTGCGGAACCGTGGAGTTGGTGACCGCATTGATCATCTGCGATCCCTTCTTGATGATCCCGTCGGCCTCAAAGTCCTTTCCGACCACGTAGCCGGTGATGTTCTGAAGAAAGACGAGGGGAACGTCGATCTGGTTGCATAACTGAATGAAGTGGGCTGCTTTTTGCGCGGAGTCTGGATAGATAACCCCGTTGTTTCCCAACACACCCACTTCATGTCCGTGTATGCAAGCCCATCCGCACACCATTGTGGACCCGAACCTGGGTTTGAAGTCCTCAAAACGTGACCCGTCAACGACACGAGCGATCACTTCGCGAATCTCAACTGGTTTGGATAGGTCCTTGCCAACGATGCCCAGCAATTCCTCGGGATCCTGCAACGGCTCCTCGGCCAATGATGCGAGATGATCTTCGCGATGTTGCACCTGCGGGGTCGACACTGTGTGTTGGTCGGCGTGTTTGCGTACCGTGGGCTGGTCGGCGGGTTTGCGCCAGTTGAGGTGCGACACGACCTCACGGCATATGCGGATGGCGTCCATCTCGTCTTCTGCGAGGTACTCCGCTAGGCCCGATACTTCGGCGTGTTTGCGGGCCCCACCAATCGTCTCAGAGTCGGCAATCTCGCCGGTCGCCATCTTGACAAGGGGCGGACCGGCCAGAAATGCATAGGTCTGTTCGGTGATGAAGATGTTGTAGTCGCTCAGGCCGGGTTGGTATGCGCCGCCCGCGGTGGACGAACCGAAAGTGACGCACACGGTCGGGATGCGCATCTTGGACAGCTCAATCATCTCGTAGAAGAAGCGTCCGGTCTCGGCGAAATGGCTGGGATTGGCAGCGCTCCCGAAGGCGCCGTGCGGACTTGCTTTCGATTCGGCGCTGGCGGGCCGCTCGCCTCCAACTCGCAGGTCACCACCAGCGGATTCAACGAAACTGACGTAAGGGATTCGGTTGTCTCGGGCGATCTCAAGGGCTCGCATCCACTTCTTTGACGCATACGGTGTGAGCGCCCCGGCCATCACGGTTGGGTCGTTGCCCATAATCACGCATTCGACACCTGCGATGATGCCGATCCCGACGACCATGCCGCCACCGAGGCGGTACTGGCTGCCGTATCCAGCAAGGGGCGTGATCTCAAGAAAGGGAGTGTCGGGATCAATGGCGTTTGCGATGCGTTCACGGATCGGGAGCTTGCCGCGGCTACGGTGCCGCGCAGTCGCCTTCTCGCCACCTCCGGCTGCGGCCATCTGCAACAACTCGTCATGGACGCTGAGCAATTCGCGCATGTCTGTAAGGTTCTGCGCGAACTGCGGACCCTTGGTGTCAAGCGTTGATGAGAGCGGCGAGGCCAACAGCGAACGATTCATCCCCGCCCAAACTAGCGGTAGTGGTCACAGGCGTTGTAGACGGATGGTGAGTGATTGGGTTTGGTTGAAGCGTGCACAAACTGATACCCCCCCCCCGGGTGTTACGAAGATGACATCACGAAAGTGACACACTGTCGGATATGAAGCCCACGGTTCGTTCCATCACATCGGACATGGTCGCCGAGCAACGTTCGCTTGATCTGATTGTCGCCGGACTTAATGACGAGCAGTGGAGTCTGCCGACGCCGTCACCGCGTTGGGCTGTGCGTGACCAGATCGCTCATCTTGCGTTCTTTGATGAGCATGCCGCTGTATCAATCAACGAACCTGAGGCGTTCGCTGAGCATCGCAACGACTTCATCCAGCGGGTGTCCGGATCCGTAGGAGCCGCCGAGGAAGTGCAATTTGAACGGACCCGGTTGATGTCGCCCAGCCAGCTCTTAGAACATTGGCGCAGCCAACGGGACCGGCTGGCCGAAGCAGCCACGAAATGCACCGACAGCGACCGCATTGAATGGTACGGACCGTCTATGGGCGCAAGGTCGTTTCTCACCGCTCGATTGATGGAAACCTGGGCTCATGGCCGAGACGTCTGTGACGCAGTGGGCGCAGACCCAGAACCAACCGATCGTCTGCGACACATCGCCCAGCTCGGCTACATCACGCGCCGTTGGACCTACCTGAACCGTGGTCTGCGTGTTCCTGAAGGTGATGTTCGGGTTGATCTCGAATCACCGTCGGGGGATGCCTGGACGTGGGGTCCACCAGACGCCGAGTCACAGGTTCAGGGCAAGGCACTGGATTTCTGCCTCGTCACTGCGCAACGCCGCAACGTCGCAGACACTGCACTCACCATTGAAGGGTCTGCTGCACACGACTGGCTCAACAAGGCGCAACTGTTTGCCGGTCCCCCATCGGATCCTCCACCTGCCCAAAAGAGATAGACACCCCCTCCCCGGAAGAAACAGACACGCGCCCAGAGGAAATAGGCACGCCCACAAGAAATAGACACACGCCCGGAGGAAATTGGCATCCGAAAGGCCAGCCAAATGGTTGGATTGGTGGCTCAACAAAGCGCAACTATTTGCCCGTCCACGTGCCCGGAGGAGATAGGCACGCCCGGATGAGATAGGCATCCCCCGGAAGAAACAGGCACGCGCCCGGATTATATGGGCATGTGCCTAAAGGAAGTGAGCACACGCCCGGATGGATAGGCCCCTCCTCGCAAGAAATGTGCACCCGCCCAGAAAATAAGCACCCGCCCAGAAGAATTAGGCATCCGAAAGGCCAGCCAAATGGTCGGATTAGCACCTCAACAAAGCGCAACTATTTGCCCCTCCATGCACCCGGAGAATATAGGCACCCAAGCAGATGGGCACCCGCCCGGCGGAAGTAGGCACGCCCGCATGAGACAGGCACGCCCTCCCCGGAAGAAACAGGCACGCGCCCGGATTATATGGGCATGTGCCTAAAGGAAATGAGCACCCGCCCGGATGAGATAGGCGCCCCTCCCCGCAAGAAATGTGCACCCGCCCAGAAGAATAGGGCATACGCCCGACTAGCCAAATGATTGGATTGGCGGCTCAACAAAGCGCAACTACTTGCCGGTCCCCCATCGGACCCTCGCCCAAGAAATAGGCACCCGCCCGAATAAAACTAGCGCGCCCGGAAAATAGGCACCCTCCCAGAAGAACCAGGCACCCCCACAACAAATGGGCACCCGCCCAGAGAAATAGGCGATCTATTCGATGGTGGCCAAGAGTTAGTCTCAAGTTCAGCTATGGCTGGCCATTTCCATGACAATCCCATCTAGGATGTCGGACTCGCTCACCAGGCACTCCCGAAAATCAAAGTAGCGCATCGTCTTGACGAGAATGCACAAACCGCCGACGATCACATCAACACGTTTAGGTTCCAGACCTGGGTTGTGGATCCGGTCGGCACGCGACTCAGTAACGAGTGTGCGGTAGACGTCTTCAACGGCGGCCTTAGTTAAGCGGTAGTGATGGAGCCGATCACGGTCGTATTTCGCCAATCCGATCTCCACCGCCGCGGTAGCCGAGACAGTACCTGCCAAACCAACGAAGGTTCGTGCATCTGCAAGTCTTGGAATCAAACGGGCCACATCGTCGAGATGAGCTTCCGTTACCGAAAGACACGCCAGAAGTTCCTCGGGTAAAGGTGGATCGTGCTCAATGTAGGTCTCGGTCAATCGAACACAACCGATATCACAAGAAACGGCTGATTCTGTTTGTGTTGTTCCGAACACAAACTCGCTAGAGCCTCCACCAATGTCGACAACAAGAAAAGGGCCATCAGCCGGTTCGAGTTCGGTAGTCGCCCCCAAAAAGGAGAGCTGACCTTCCTGCAAGCCGGTTAGCAGCTCTGGACGAACCCCGATCTCGGCCTCTACCAGGTCGAAGAACTCCTCACGGTTGGATGCATCGCGGCACGCCGACGTCGCGACAGCACGAACCCTGGTGACGCCGTGGCGATCCATCGCCGTCCGGTACTGCCCAAGACACTTCAGTACCCGCCCGATCGCTTCGGGAGCCAATTCATTGGTGGCGTCAATTCCCTGCCCAAGGCGGGTGATAGTCATCGTTCGGTCGAACGAATCACCGTTGTGGATAAGCATTCGAGTCGAGTTCGTTCCGATGTCGATAGCTGCAACCTTCACAAAGCATTCTCCTGTGCATTACCGCGCACGTCGTCATTGAAGCTGGATCTCAGGTCAGAACGTTCGGTGCCTAGCTGATTCTGGGCTGAGCTCTCCGTGGCAGCGAGCTGACTTGCCACCCAGCGACCGACCGGATCGTCACCCCCAGCGAGGTACCACGCATAGTGCGCATGCAAACATTTCACTCCTCGGCGAGTTCCTCCTACGCCGCCGCTTGGACGCGGTCCGCTGTGGTCCGCCGGTATGGCCGCATCGCGTTCGCTGGCATAGCGGTGATGAGCGTCGACGAGTTCGTCAGGATCCGCCGCCATCTCGGCTTTACGCACCCCACCATCAGCTTCAAGTGCGCCGATAAGCCGACGCAGGGCGCTCCCTACCAGCCAATACCGGGTGGGCATCGGGCGACCCGAGTACAGCAGTGGAGCGTTGCGGATCACCACAGGAGCTTCGCCGTCGCGAACTACGACATCGTACTCTCCGGCGGGCTCGCGCCCTAACAGATGCGTCACCAACCGGTGATCTTCCGACGACACCGTGGGCGACACCGTGTTAGTGACCTTGATTCGGACCTAACAGGGTCCGACACTCAACGAACGCAATCCGACAGCCACGTCCCATCTCTTCTTTGACGAGTTCCAATTGGGTCCGACACTCAACGAACGCAATCCGACAGCCACCGGACGCAACGATCATCTAGCGAACCCTGCGGTTCGTTCGAAGCCATCGCTGAAGGTCCATCTCTGTGTCGATGTCAAAGGCGTTGCCGCCGGTTGCCGGTACCCTCACCACCCGGTCGGGACGAGCTCGAACCAACGATCGGGCACCTTCGTCGCCACTGACGGGGAGGCTCGCCCACACCGCAGCACCGAGGCGGGTAGGCGGGCGCAGGTCTCCGTCAAAGTCGGCCATGGCGATGTCGCTGTCGGTCTCGGCGAGGCTTCGCCAAGTGTCCGACGCCACTCCCGGGCTGTCACCTAGCCCAACCACAACTGCGGCATGCCCGCGCCAGTCGGCGTAGGCAACGGCCGTCACCAAGGACATGGACTGACCATTCTTCCAGTTTTCGTTGTAGAGGACCGTGACGTCATCAGGCATCGTATTGGCGATTCGTTCGTGCATGAATCCGGTCACCACGACCACCTCATCTAGGTCCGCATCACGCGCAGCGTCAACAGCGTGTCTCACCAGAGGCTTGCCAGCAATATTGACGAGGAGCTTGTGCCCCGAACCCGAAAATCGTGTACCGGCACCAGCCGCTAGCACAACCGCGGCGACGCTGGATCTTTTCCGGTAAATCGGGGATGCGTGAGCCTCGCCGGGAGCTTCAAGCGACAGTGGTGTGACGGGCCTGTCGGCAGTCATGTGATCCGCCGAATCATGCGATGGCCGACGCTACCGGATCGGATTGCCATATCCACTCGGGCCGCGGCGTCACCAAAGCTGGGCCAACCACCTGAAGCCGAGCCGTTCCCGAATTACGATCCCCAAGAGACCGCGGCGTTACCAAAGTCAGACCGACAACCCGCAGCCGAGCCGTTCCCGAATTACGATCCCCAACAGGCCGCGGTCTAACCAAAGCTGGGCCAACAACCCGCAGCCGAGGCATTCCCAAATGACGACCCCCAACAATGCCGCGGTCTAACCAAAGCTGGGCCGACAACCCGCAGGCAAATAATTTCTTGGGCTGCTTAGCACACGGATTTGCCAATGAAGCGGTGAAGGAGTACTTGACGTTGGTCGCCTGGTGAACAATGCTTGCCGTGACGCGTGCTCGCTGGCCATCGGTGACCAGACCGCAGCCCATCCGCGGTGAGACAAGCCGCAATCGGAACCTCTCAGGAGAGATGGCCATGTATCAACACCATGATCTTGAACGCAACGAGATGTTCGTATTGGACAGTCCATACGCGGTGAAGAATTGGCGACCGCTGGTGCACCCGCTGCTGTGCATTCCGCATCTCATGATCATTTCTCTATTGCAGCAAGTGGTCAATCTGCTGATTCTCTTTAACTGGCTGCACGTGTTGTTCGTCGGTAGACTCAACCCGGGTCTGTACGCATTTGTGGCGGGTTTCGAACGCTACCGAGTTCGCTCTGGTGCCTTTTTGTTTGGATTCAGCGAGAAGTACCCGCCGTTTGACTTCAACTTGTTCCCCGACGACAACGATGCATACCCTCCTGTACGGCTGAATCCACCTCACGTGCCTGAGCAGACCCCGAGGACTGCACTATTGAACTTGTTCTTGGCGATCCCGCACTATGTCGTGTACATACTGATCTCTATTAGTGCTATTGCCGTATTGATCATTGCGTGGTTCGCAGTGCTGTTCACTGGCAAATGGCCACAGGACATGCGCGACTTCATTGTGCGCGTGGTGCGCTACGGCTACCGGATCTGGGTGTACGTGATGATGGTTGATACTCGCTACCCGAAATTCGGTATCTGAGCGCTGGCCGACCGCTGCGACGTAGCGGTCAACATTGTTGAGCGGTCGGCATTGTTGTAACGCAAGGCTGTCACGCATTTGTTGTAAGCCAGATCTGTCACAGCCGCAGGGTGTCGCACTGCAATCGTGTCTGTGACACGCAGGTACCTCACAGTCGCCGGACCGGGCTACACCCGGTCGCAATGTCCAGGGATAAGCGTGACACGCAGGTACCTCTCAGTCGCCGGACCAGGCGATTCCCCCGTCAACTCGAAGAATCGTTCCGGTCGTGTAGCTGGAAGCCTCCGACGCCAAATACAGGGCTGCGCCCAGTATCTCTGGTGGTTCACCGGCCCTCGCCAACGGAATGCGCTCGGCTGCTCGCTCGGCGAAGGCCTCCATGTCCCAGGCCTTGGAGATGTCGGTCAAGAACGGACCTGGCATGATCCCATTGACACGCACCAACGGAGCATAAGCCCGCGCCAACGCACGGGTGAGCGTATTCAACGCGGATTTCGCCATTGCGTAAGGCACTTCCATACTGCTCGGCTGCACCGCTGCCGAACTAGAGACATTGACTATGCAGCCACCTCGCCCACTGCTAACCATGTGGTCGGCGACCAGGACCGAAAGCCGGAACGGTCCTTTCATGTTGACACCCGTCGTTGCGTCAAACAGTTTCTCACTCACATCGGCCAGCGACTTGTAGGTAGGTGAACTGCCTGCGTTGTTGACCAACACATCGATTGCACCGAACCTGTTGAGCACATCACCGACGAACGGTTCGTGGTCGTCCCAACGTGCCACGTGCAGCCCCAACCCCAAGGCCGGTTGCCCAGTCTGTTCGGTTATTTCGGTTGCGAGCCTCTCACAGAACTCTACTTTTCTGCTGGCCACAACCACTGTCGCTCCGCGTCGCGCAAATGCCAGACACATCTGCTTTCCGAGCCCACGACTGCCTCCAGTGACCACCACTACCCGACCAGCGAGAGAAAAGAGATCGTCGGTATTGATCATCGCTTCACCTTAGAGCCCAAAATGGTTCTTGGAGATTCCCAGGAGGGTTTCCGGGGAGAGTCCAAGAGGAGTTCTGGGAGAGTTTTATCAGGGTCTTGGAATAACCCCAACAGGTTCTGGGATAGTCCAACAGGGGTTCATAGGAGATTCCCAGAGGGTTCTTGGAAGAACCCCAACAGGTTCTGGGATAGTCCAACAGGGGTTCATAGGAGATTCCCAGAGGGTTCTTGGAAGAACCCCAACAGGGTTCTGGGAGAGTCCAACAGGGGTTCATAGGAGATTCCAACAGGGTTCTTGGAAGAGTCCAACAGGGGTTCATAGGAGATTCCAACAGGGGTTCATAGGAGATTCCCAGAGGGTTCTTGGAAGAACCCCAACAGGGTTCTGGGATAGTCCGACAGGGGTTCATAGGAGATTCCAACAGGGTTCTTGGAAGAGTCCAACAGGGTTCATAGGAGATTCCAACAGGGTTCTTGGAAGAGTCCAACAGGGTTCTGGGATAGTCCGACAGCGGTTCTTAGGAGATTCCCAGAGGGTTCTTGGGAGATTCCCTGAGGGTTCTGGGAAAGTCCAACAGGGTTCCTAGGAGAGTCCAAAAGGGTTCTGGGAGAGTCCTAGAGGGTTTTGGGCCGGTTGACGAACCGCTGCTCTTCGGGACTGTAGAACCAGCCGCCGCCAGCAAGAGTGCCGCCGTCAACTGCGACATTGTGGCCGGTCACAAACGACGACAGATCCGACGCAAGGAACAACGCGACCCTGGCTTGGTCGACCGGGCGGCCCAGCCGACCAACGGGCGCCCAGGACTCCCAGAGGTCCTGGTGATCTTCGTAGCCGGTGATGTAATCGACTTGCGGGGTCTGGGTGAGATCAACGCCGACGCCGTTAACCCGAATGCCGTGGCGCCCGTATCCAGCGGCCAGCGAAGTGGTGAAATGAGCTGCCGCGGCTTTCATCGCCGCGTATACAGGCTCGCCGGGAAACCCACGCATACCTTCCACGGAGTGGATATTGACAATCGACCCGCCGCCACGATCCATCATCGCTGTTATGAACGCCCGTGTGACTGCGAACATGTGCCATAGATTCACCCGGTACATGGCGTCCCAAGATTCCGGTCCCGAATCGTGAAACCGAACCAGCGGCCGATAGTCGCCGACGTTGTTGACCAACACATCGATACCGCCATGGCGGGCGAGCACCCCCGACGCCAACGTCGAGACCCCTTCGGAGGTCCGAACGTCAACAACGTTTGTGCCGATCGCCTCGGAGACCGCTTTTGCACGTTCTTCGTTGATTTCGGCGATCTCAACAACAGCACCATGTTCAGCAAAGAGTTCGGCCACCGCCCGCCCGATTCCAGCGCCGCCGCCAGTGATCACCGCCACCTTGCCCTCCAGCAGACGGTTCCAGTCCCGTATCGGTGGCACTGCGGACCGATCAGAAGTCATGATCTCAACGCTGCGTACCTAGCCATCAGCGCGCCACAATACAGTGATCCACAGCACAACATGGGCGAAGCACAGCACCAGAGACAGCGGCTGTTGGACCACATCCGCTGCACACCCTGCAGACCTGCGTTAGTACCCGAGAGCCACACTGCGAGGGCTCGGCCCGGCGACAATGCCAGGATCACCCTCCGAAGAGTTTGGCTGTTACGCAGACCTGCGTTAGTACCCGAGAGCCACACTGCGAGGGCTCGGCCCGGCGACAATGCCAGGATCACCCTCCGAAGAGTTTGGCTGTTACCGAGGCCTGCGTTGGTACCCAAGAGCCACACAGCGAGGGCTCGGCTCGCCGACAATGCCAGGATCACCCTCCGAAGAGTTTGGCTGTTACCGAGGCCTGCGTTGGTACCCAAGAGCCACACTGCGAGGGCTCGGCCCGGCGACAATGCCAGGATCACCCTCCGAAGAGTTTGGCTGTTACGCAGACCTGCGTTAGTACCCGAGAGCCACACTGCGAGGGCTCGGCCCGGCGACAATGCCAGGATCACCCTCCAAAGAGTTTGGCTGTTACGCAGACCTGCGTTACGGTTTGTTGCCATGCCCGTGCTGGCTGCGCAGCCGCATCAATGAGCCCGCCCAAGCGTGACTCGCACCATGCGTGACTCGCAAAAGAGTTGGCCGCAGAACGGTCGGCCGCAGCTTCGGGTTGCAACGGTGCTGGGTAAAGAGCTGCTCACCCCCAAAATGGTGCGGGTGCATCTTGATGGTGCCATTGCCGGATTCGATCGCCTAGTTGATTCCAGTCGGGCCGGCACTTCCCGGGCCGACACTTCCGCAACGGACTCTGCGCGGCTGTGTGGATTCACCCCGATTGAGGCCACCGAGGCTTACCTGAAGTGCTTGTTCGTACCGCCTGGCGCGCCCTACACGGTGCCCACCGAAGAGAACCTCCAAGGATGCCCGCCGGAGTTCCGTCCCAAGTCACGTCGTCTCACGGTACGGGCTTGGAACCGGGAACACCATATTCTTTCGCTGGATGTGGTAACCCATGGCGACTCGGGATATGCAGGTCGCTGGGCGAAACGGGTCAAGCCGGGCGAGGTGTTGTACTTCCAGGGGCCCAGTGGCAAGTACCGGCCTGACCCAGCAGCTGACTGGTACCTGTACGCCGGTGACGAGACGGCGCTGCCAGCCATTTCGGCGTCGCTGGAGGTGCTCGAGTCCGGAAGTAGGGCTGTGGTGATGGTCGTTATTGATTCCCCCGGCCATGAAATAGAACCAGAAAGCCAAGCCAACGTCGAGATGTACTGGCTGTACCGCAACCAGTCGAGCCGGCCCGAATTCTTGCTCAGCGAAGCCGTCGCAGCCCTTGAGTGGAGGCCGGGTCGCGTTGACGTGTTCGTCCACGGCGAAGCCGCAGAGGTCCGTGCAACAAGGCGAGTTCTGATCGCTGATCGTGGTGTTGATCGCGCTACGGCTTCGATATCGCCGTACTGGCGGCGAAACCACGATGACGAGGCTTGGCGAGCGGTAAAGCGGCAGTGGCTCGCCGAGCAGGACGACGACTTCTAGCGATCAAGTCTTCAGGCGATCAGGCCGGAGCGGGTGTCCGCGGCGAGGAGCCGGTCACGGTCCTCTGCGGAAAGGATGCTGATCTGCGAACCCGTAACGTCGTCACGGGTGACGTGCATCACCCGGTCGACGTACTCGGCAACCGAACGCAGATGCGAGATCAGGCCGACCATCTTCCCACCGCCAGCGACCTTGCAGAGCGTGGCCAAGGCCGTGTCCAAGGCGTTGGCGTCCAAGGATCCGAAGCCCTCGTCAATGAACACCGCATCAAGACGACCCCCACCACGCGAGGCGATCTCCACCAGCGCAAGGGCCAACGCCAGCGACGCCTGAAAACGCTCGCCTCCCGACAACGCCTGAGGTGCTCGGATCTCCCCCGACGAAATGCTCTTGACTCCGAAATCGGCAACGAATCCGAACCGGTTGTCGGAGATGGTTCGCAGCCGTCGCGAGGCTTCGGCCAGCAGCTCCGCCTCTCGCAGATCAAGCAGGTGATCAACGAACTGGTTGTTGGCCAACGCTGCAGTCAGCACGACCAGGTTGTCGTGATAGGGCTCGACGACCTCAAGGACCCTATCGACCCCAGCAGCCGCGTCGGCCTTCTCAACAGCGGCGGCCACATCCATCTTTGCTCGCCGGAGTGCGCTTTGGGCTTCTCCGTGTGCAGTCAGCAACGAGTCCACATCGCCGTACCCGACGGCTGCCAAGGCATCGGCGATTAGCGTCTTTGATGACGACACAACGCCAGCGGCTACAGCGGACACTGCCTCTGCGGCGACCGTCACTGCTTGGGTAGCGGCAAGCGTCGCGGTAACCGTCAACACGATCGCACCCAGGTCGGGGGATTCGTAGGGAGTTTCGTAGGGATGGACGCCGCCGGGTTCACCGTCTCCGGCCGCCAGGGTCGCCCCCCGTTCGAGAGTTTCGTAAGGGGTTTCGTCGCCATCACCCCGAGAACCGGCCGCCAGGGTCGCCCCCCGTTCGAGGGTTTCGTAAGGGGTTTCGTCGCCATCACCCCGAGAACCAGCCGCCACTATCGCCCCCCGTTCGAGGGTTTCGTAAGGGGTTTCGTCTCGAGCGTGCGTGGCGGCGAGTTCGCTGCGTTGAATCAACGTGTCGAAGACGGACAAGACACGGTTGGCTTCGTCGCTGCTGGATTGATCGTCGGCGGCAACGAGGGCGTCGCGCACGGCGGCTTCGGTTGCACATATTCGACCGGCTTCGGCAACCTCACGCACACGTGCCGCGTAGACATCAACGTCGGATATCACTTTGCGCGTAGCACCATCGACCTTTTGGGCTTTGTCCGCTCGAACCCGCGCCACAACCGCGTCAGCCTGCCGTATGCGTTCTTCGGCCTCGCTGCGCTCGATCTCAAGAACATCCAGCATTTCAACGGCCGCGGCGCAGCGATCGCGAAGACCGGCCAACAGATTCGCATTGAGCGGACCGGCGATCTGCCAACCGCCGGGCAATGCCCTCATTATCTCGTTGTGGTCTTCGAGCCGGGCTCTGCGGTCATTGAGGGCACGTTTGGCGGTCTTTACCTGTTCGCTATGGCGTACCACCGCTTCGCGGATGTCTCCTTGTGCTGTCGACAGCGCCCAACGAGCATCACGTTCGGCTCGCTCGGCTTGCTGCAGTGCCTCATCTGCATTTGCCGCTGCGGTGCCGATAGCAGCGATGCCTTCCTCAATGTGGTCCGGGTCGATACCCGCCTCAACTACTCGGGATCGAAGCTCGACAACGTGGTTGGCCGTCGCCCGTGAGGCTTCGGTCGCTGCACGCACAATCTCCGATGCGCGTGCGTTTTCGGTGTTGGCGGTATCGGCCACGATCCGTGCCTGCTTCAAAGCGGCTTCGGCCTCTGTCAGCAAGCGGTTGGCCCGCCCGAGGTTCGGCGCTTGTTGTGGCTCGAACCCGCCTGGCAGGACACGCCCGCATACCGGGCAGTCGTCGCCGGGTGCGTGACCTTGGGCCACTGTTGCCACGGCGTTGTCGTGACGGACTTGTTCGTGTGTTGTTCGGGCTGCACGAAGTTCGCTTTCGGCTTCAAGTAACGCCACCGCGGCGGACAACGCTTCTCGGTTGGCATCATCGGCTCGCGCCGCGGCTGTATCGGTTCGTTTGTTTGCTTGTGCATGTGCAGCGTGGGCTTCGTTGAGGTCTTTGATCAACCCGCGGGCTGTCCGCAGGCGGTCACGAATCGATTCTCGGTCCTGTCGAGCGGTCTCAGAAGCGTCTTCGGCCGCGTTCAGCTCGTCTATGATCTCAGCAGGAACCTCGGTTGGGGGCGGCCAGGTTTCGAGTTCGGTCAGCTCCCCGCGGGCTGTTTCGAGACGCCGAAGGTCCGCCGGGAAGCTCTCGGCGGAGTCGGTGAGACGGGCATGGGCGACTGTGAGGAGGTCACGCGAACTGAACCCATCAAGGGCCACTGCTCTGCTCCGGTCGATATCTGAGATGTCGAGAGCAGCTTGTTGTTTGTCAACGGTGGCCTGATTGAACTCCGCTCGGAGCCGGTCGTAGAGTTCCTTGCAAGCCTCAAGATCCTCGACCGGGTTGCCGTCGAGCGGGCGCACCGCTGCTCTGGCTCGTTCGAGTGTGTCAAGCAGCGGCTGTACGCGCTTTGAGATACGACGGGGATCGGTAATGACGTCTAAGGCACCGCTGAGTTGTTGATGACGGGTGTCGGCGGCTTCGAGGTTTGCGCGGGCGCTGGCCAATTCCCGATCCGGGTCGTCGGGGAGGTTGGCTCGCCGTTCGACGTAGACGGCGCGTGTTTGCCTGATCTCGTCGCGCAAGGCGGCCGTCACCGTTCGGGTCCGGTCAATGTCCTCAAGCCCGAGAACGGACTTGAGGATCTCGTTGCGCTCGCTTTCCGTTGAGCCCAGGAGTTCGTCGAACCGCCCTTGGGGCATCACAACTGCACGGGTGAACTGGTCACGATTCAAGCCGATTAATTCCTCGACCTGCTTCGTCACCTCGCGGGCGCCGTTGACCATGGGCACGTGGTTGAAGACGGACTGAAGTTTGTCCACCGGTGAAGCACCGGAACGACGTCGAGCCCGTGTGACCTTCCACGCATGACCATCGGCATCAAAGGTGAACTCCACGCGCAATAGCCCCTCACCGTCGGCGATGAGATCGATAAGGTTGCCCCCGCCCGACCATGTCTGGCGCGCGTACAGCGCGAGACACATGGCCTCAATGATCGTTGATTTTCCAGCACCGGTGTCACCGATCACGGCGAACAGGTCGAAGTCGTTGAAGTCGATTTCCGCGGATCGACGGTAGGACCGCAGACCCGAGAACTTCAACATCCGCGGCCTCATTTCGGCAAGCCTTCGGCATCGTTGATGAGACGGGCGATCATCTCTTGTTCCGCTGGCTCGACTTCGCTGTCGATCACCGAAGCGGTATGGATCTCTTCGAACAGGGCTGCGACGCGTTCGGGATCCGCTGCGTGGGCTTTGTGGCGGTCGGCGATCGCCTGGCCGTTCTCGGCAAACCATCGGCGAAACATCTGAGCTGGTGTCTCGGTTGTCTCGGGTGGTTCGAGCTCGTCGGCCACTACGATGTCGGATCGGCGAGCGTCGACGATCCCAACCACGCATGCGTCTGGTAGTGCGGCGTGAACCGCTGCTGCCAGCGAGTCGAACGAACCGATGTCTGACGTCGCCGCGTCCACGCCACCACCTTCACTTGATGCATCAGGTGAGGCACCAAGTTCGGATGCGGCATCAAACTCGGGTGCAGCATCAAGTGAGGCACTGTGTGAGTCGGCAGTGATTGCGTCAACCTCGTCGGCCCCGGCTCCGGCAGTGCCGGGATTGGGGCCGCGTTCACGCTCAACGGTGACCTCGACCAGCCCGTCGCCCACCACGGCTGCGTGATCGCCGAGCACACTGTACGGTGCACGAACCCGATGGATGCGCCTACCGGCGGTCAACGCCACGTCATGGATTCTGGTGGGACGCCCCGGGGTCATGTCCGCGACCACGACCTGCTTGGTTTCGCCTTCCTCGCCGAAATCGACCTCTATGACCGAGCCTGCATAGCGCCCGCGCCCAGCGGCCACGGCTTGGGCGATATGGATGTGGCCGAAGGCGAGATAGCCGTAGCCAGCGTGGATATGGGCCGGGTCGGTGGAGTAGTCGCTGCTGACGTGGATTTCCTTTTCGGTTGACGTACGGGCGTTTGCGACATGTAGATGAGAGGCGAAGACGGCCACGTCGACGGCTGCATTGAAGTCCGAAAACACCGACTTCGAAAGCAGATCGGTGATCTTTCGGATGCTGTCCGCGTAGCCAGCGTTCACGGTAACAATGTCATCGAAATTGCCGAGAGTGCGATTGGCGTGCAGGAACGGCAATCCCGCCACTCTCAGCCGGCCCCCGGCGCGAGTGGGCAATGTGATCACACCCCCATCGGCTGGCGTGGCGGGTCGGTGCATAACGCGGATACGAGCGGAGGTAATGGCCAGCGGGTCGTAGGCGTTGGCCTCTACCAGTTGCAAGACGGGGTCCTGAACCGCAACTGCGAGAGTCTCGAGGGCAACGGCGGAATCGTGGTTGCCCGCCAGCACCAGCACCGGAGCGGTCTCGGCGAGATCACGCAGAGACCGGATCGCCAGCCCGAAATCGGCCATAGCGGGCCGCCCTGTGTTGAACAGGTCGCCGGTGTGGATGACGGCGTCGGGCTCGACCGTGGTGGCAACCTCGATGATCTCGGCGATGACGTTTTCGTGGTCGATGTCGCGAGGTTCGTTGCGAACTGCGACACCGAGATGCCAGTCTGAGGTGTGCAGTACGCGCACGGCTTCGATGGGGCGGACAGGCACAGCACCCGCTGACACGGTCGGCAAAGTGTTCACGACAGTCCGCGTCTACATCCGCGCGTCGATAGCAGACAACGAACGCCGCTTAGTAGTGCCAGCGTTTCGCTGCACAGAGCGGCCATCAAAGCCGTCCCAGGATCTCTTCGGCGACGGAGTCGGCATGAACACCAACCCACATTTGCATCCGCGCGTCGATAAACGAACGCTGCTTGTAGTGCCTCGCTGCACAGCCCCGCCATCACAGTTGTCCCAGTATCTCTTCGGCGTCGGAGTCGATCTCTTCGGTGTGGGAGTCGTCATGAGTGGCAGCCCGCGTTCACGTCCGCGCGGCGATCACAGACACCGAAAACCGCTTGCAGTGCTGGGGTTTCGCTGCACAGCCCTGCCATCAAAGCAGCCCCAGAATTTCTTCGGCGTCGGAGTCGTCATGAACCGAACCCAGCACCTCGTCAATGCGGGTGGCGTACGGCGGATACGGGAAACGCACAGGCACCGCAGCAGGCAGGAGCGGCTGGTTGGTGATCATGGTTCCCGGCGGAACGATCTGGGCTCTGGCGCGCATGACTGGCGTCAGGAAGCCGAGTTCGTTCGCCTCGGAGGCGTTGATCTGGCCGGTTACTTCGAGTGAGGCATTGTTGGCGATGTCGCGGTCAACTCCCGAGGGGTTCTGTTGGGCACCGATAAGGATGACACCCAGCGAGCGACCACGGGCGGCGACATCGGCCAGCAGATGCTTGATGGGTGAGTCTCCCTGTCGCGGCGCGTATTTGTTGAGTTCGTCGAGGACGACGAACGTCTTGCCCGCGGCGGTGGAGTTCTCGTGCTGGGACCATATGTGATCCAAAACGGCTGCCACTACGAATCGTTGAGCCTGGGAGTGCAAGGCGTGAACATCGACGACTGATACCTGTGCGGATAGATCAACCTCGGTGAGCCGGGCTCGTACCAACCGCCGCAGACGCGGTGTCGCCTTCCATAGCCGTCGTACGAACGCCTGCAAGGTGGAAACAGTGACGCCCGCGCACCAAGCCGGGTCGTGATCCGGGGAATCCGGGTTGACTTTGGCGGCGACGAACTCAACCAGTCCGTCGAGGTCTTCAACGACGATGCCTTCGCCAGCGGGCCGGGGGTTACGGGTCTTGTGGGTGCCGAAGTGCCGGGTGGCGGACTCCCACGTCGACGGCACAGTCGAGGTCGCCTTATCCAGTTTGTCCGGGTCGATGAGCACAATCCGGCCGGTTTCGTCACCAGCGAGGGGCCAGGCCCAGCGAAGAAGTTGGAGGCGAACTACCTGCACGACGAAGGACGTCTGTCCGGTTTCGAGATCGTCGAACACGTAGTCGAGCAACCCGGCCTCCACGAAACGGGTCGGCGACCAGCCGTATGCATGGGTGTCGTTCCGGTCCCGCACGGAGATGTCTGGCACCGGTTCGTGACCGGGCTCGGCCTCCTCGGCGGGCACGTACACGCCGACGTCGCTGAACGGACCGGGATTCTCATTGCCGACCAGGATCGACCATTGCGCCATGGCGTCGGCACCGATCTCGTCGTCTGCGTGCAGGCGCCGGTTCGCCTTGTCGATCACGCACAGGTCTGTGCCCTTGACCGAGAAGACCACGGCACGGTCATGAGACGAAGCCTTGCGCGCGGTGACGCCCCTTTCGGTTTCGAACAGCATGTACAACAAGAACAGGGCGTAGCTGGTCTTGGTGGCGACTCCGGACTTACCTGAGATTGATACGTGGGCGCCGCGGTCTCCGTTGAGGAAGCTGTAAGGCATATAGACCGTCTCGTTGTTCATGTCGAGCCCGATCGGAAGGGCCTCATGTTCGTCCATCTTGTCCAAGAAAAGCGCTCGGCGACGGTGGGTACCGCCCGCAACCCAGATCGGAGCACCCGACGACGGTGGCAGGTAGCGCTCGGGATGGGTGCGCAGCCAGGTGACCTCGGCTCGGCGGAACCGCTCACCGGGAAGTGTGGCCGCAGCCAGCCGGATGGTATCAGTGGCGATCTCAGCACCTTCGATGCGACCCGATATTTCCGTAACGATGCCGTAGTGAAACAACACGGTGTCGTCGACTAGGCGTTGCGGTGACACCACGAAGGTATCCAGGGAGAGGTCAAAGGCCTCGTCGACGATGACGTTGGCCGTGCGTGTGGTGGCGTCGGTGGATGCATCAATCAACCCGACCGGTTCATCGCCGGGAATTCCGTCCAAGCCTTGGAGGTAATTGCGGCGATCGCCCGTGTCGGGATCATCCAAGCGCGACAACCGAACGATCTCTGTCTCAACGTGCTCGGGATCCGCCGTCGGCTGGTCCTCTGCGAGCGGAAACGCCCGATCTTCGGCAACGGCCACGCCTTCGGTTTCGGCAGCGTATGGCGACGGTTGATACTGCGGTTGTGAGTTGAGAACCCCGGTCTCGGCCACGCCTGCCGACGGCTGGTACTCCCGTTGTGAGTTGAGGACACCAGTCTCGGCCACACCACCAGTCTCGGCCACGCCTTCAGCAGCGTATGCCGACAGCTGGTACGGGTGTTGTGAGTTGAGGACGCCGGTCTCGGTCACACTTTCGGTTTCGGCAGGGTATGACCCGGATGTGTCAGTCATCGGATTGCTCTGCTATGAGCGCTTCTCTGGCCGCGCGGGTGGCGAGATCAACCCGTCCTAGGGTTTGAGCGAGTCGTCGTTCGAGGTTCTTGACTGGGGCGAGATTAACTGGGGCGCGGCCGTCGCGGTGTGTAACTCCCGCATAGGCGGGCAGGACACCCGCTAGCAGAGACGCCCTTTCCGCCACGGCCACGATTCCTGATGTCGAGGGGAATTCGAGCCGGGCGATACCAGACCAACGCGAAGCCCCGGGGCGTGGGTGCCCGACACGCATGTAGCAGGTGTATCGATCTGAGCCAGCGGTGAACATCCGAGTGCGGTCCCCTACGGCGAGTTCCGGGACTATGCGATGTTGATCTTCGGGGAGGATCTGGCGAAGATGGGACTTGACGTACCCGGCGACCAAGCCGTTCAGAGATCGGATGCGGTTCAACGGACCGTCCAGCACAACGTTCCAACCAGCTTCGGCTGCGTCAAGAGCCAGATCGCCTTCGGCTCGGCGCATGCGATCCTGGAGATGTGCGCGACATCGATCCGGATCCATGTCGGTGATCGGGGTGGACACCCATTGATAACCCGATGGTGACACGATGTCGCCGGTGAGTCCCCCTCCCCAGATCGCCAAACGACCCACCCGAATGCCGTTGAAAGCGCAGGCACCGCTGGTGCGTCTGGTGACTGCTCCAACCGCATACGCCCCTGCCAGGCCCGGAACCCGCAGGCCCGTGGTGGCATGCTCTGCCCATGTGGCCAGTTCGGACCGCAGCGTTCCGTCTACGAAGGCGATCGGAATGTCGACCGGCGCCACCCTTGGTACCAGCAGATCACCGGGCTCGGCACGCTCGTGCTCGTCGGAGGAGTCGATCTCGAAGCTCGAAGAGACTCCGTACATCAGGTCCCAGCCCTCGCTGGCAAGCTCCCATCCGGCGGGGGGCGCTACTTCGTCGGTGACCATGTTGACCGTTGTCGCATCCTTACTTGGTGTCATCATGGCCGCAGTTGGTTCCGGTATTCTCCAGCCACGCTGTATGACCGAATCGGTGTTTGGTAGGCAACATTGGGCAAGCAACGACCATCGCGTTCATAGTACGGGAGGCCTGTGACACTCGGAGTGCAGCCGCTCGGCTACACGTACCACGACCAACCAGCGATGCGCGATTGCGTTGAATCGGTCGGGAGTGCAACAGCGTCGGTAACGGGAACCAACCGCTCAACGGGCCACGTTTGAGCATCTCGGCCTGAAGCTGCCGACGCGAGTTCTCTGAGGCTTTGCCTTCTCTGAGGCTTTGCCCGTCGCAACGGTGCGCTCACCGTCGTCAGAACCCCACCGGTGGAATATCGACTACCAGGATTCCGAAACCGCCTCACGTTCTACGTTTTGGATCCTATGATTATCTCGCTGGAGGTGTCGCTTCGCGGGCCCCAAACACCAGAAGCATTCACGGCATACACCCGGTAGTAGTACTCGACGTCGGTGGTCAAGCCTGACACAGGATCGTAGTAGTAGGTGTTAGAGGTTGTGATGACCCTCTGATAGTCATGGCCGTTTTTGGCCATCCGACGAGTCACGACATACTTCTCCGCGCCACCAACCGGAGCGGACCACGCTACGCGCACATAACGCTGCTCAAGCGAAACGGAGAGATTGCGAGGCTTGCCCGGAACCTTGACACTGCGGGGAACCTTGATACTGGCGTAGTTGCCCTGACCCCATTCGCTTTCCATGTCGAGATTGTTGACAGCTTTTACCTGGTAGTAATATCTTGAGCCGGGATCCAGCTCGGAATAGAAGACTTGGTGACTAGTGGCGGTGGTTTTCTCGATCACACGATAGTTCTCGCCTGGCTTGGCAACCCTGCGGTAAACGATATAGTATGTCGCTCCTTCACTCGGCTCGTCCCACGCCACCGACACCACGCGAGGTCCTACAACACTTCTGACGTTACCAGGCGGACTCGGAGCAGACGGGGCCTCGGTAAGTACCTCCACATCGAGGAACTTTTCGACTTCAGCCAGGGATGAAAAGGTAGCTATCTTACCTCGCATGTTACACCATGTTTCAGAGTCAATATCATCCTCCGGGTCTGGCAGATTTGAACCCAGATGAATACCATATGCCTTACCGGCTTGGTCATACCATGGTCCTCCGCTATCACCCTCACAGCCTTTGAGTTCGTCGCCCTGAACACGAAAAAACACATCCTGACAGTCCACTGCCCTGCCTTCGTCAGACTCCAAACACAAATCGTAATCTTCGCTATAGGGAGAATGCACTACGCTTGTGATGTTACCGCACGAAACTCCACTTACTCTTCCTGTATGACAGACGTAATTGCCGATAAGTGATTTCCAACCCCGACTAGATGCTGCTATGCTAACCATCCTACGAGTGGTCAGCTCAAAGATATCACCGGTGACATCGTATATCGGAGGGTGTTGAGGGCCAGCGGACCTATACAGGTAATAGTCGGTCAGATTATGTTGTGAACCTTGCGGGATGCTGTGAAACTGCGCGTCGGCTCGCGGGCTCTCCCAACCGCGTACATACTCGAGTGCGGTACCGTGCATCCTCTGATTATTGTTGCAGTGGCCAGCGGTGATGATCCCGTACGGGCCTCCATTGTTCTCTTTGGCGGCGAAACCCGCAGTACAAGTACGCATGGGTTGTCCGGCGATCAGATCCGCATTGGGTTCGATGCCAGGCCCGAGGGTCACCTGAACGTCGACGCTCAAATGATGCTTGATCGTGTCGGCGAAACGATCAGCTATGACTGTGAGATCCTCATCGGTCAACGGATCCGACGCCCGACGGCGGATCCGTTGACCAGACATAAGGTCGGAATCGATGCCGACCTCGACGCTGTTGGATCTCACATCCACATCGGTATAGATGACCATGTCAGCAACCCGCGCCGCCTCCTCGCGATTGGAGGCCAATTCAACGATCACATCGAAATCCAGGGCAGTCTGTGCGGTTCGCAACTGTTTGTACGTGTACCGCGCACCGGTACGGATCTGTACATCACCATGAGCATCAGCAAGCCGCGCCGCTTCCACACCGGGAGGGTCATCGCCGGTCAACCATACCCAGGCCGTGAAACCCGCTCCGTGGTCGATACCCAAACCAGCAACCCGCGATGCCTCAAGTTCCATAATCGAAATGAGGATCTCTTTCACGGGCCAGATTCGCTCCAGATACCGTTTCGCGTCGGTCAACGACACTGAATATTCCCGAGCATAGGACTGCACTGCAGGATGAACCAACGCCGCCTCTCGATCACCGGAACCCTCAGAAACCGACCCAGCCGCCGATCCCGACAACAGCAACAACCAAAACAATGACAGCACTACCAATATCAGCACTCGATAATCCGGGAAATTCTTCATACTCACCAGATCAGACTGTTCTTGATCATGGATCTTTCGCATTCTTTCTTATCCTTTCCTTAGTATGACAAGTGTTTTAGAGTCACATATCGTAGGCTTATTTGTGTAGGTATATGCTGTTTGGTGCATGCCATTCGTCGGGGGCTTCGCATAATGCTTCCTGCTCGTCATTCGGTCTGAAGGATCGTGTCCCTCCTCCGGCGGAAACTATATCACCGGGAAACACCGGTCCACGCCTACCATACCAGAATCCGTTTGTGACGGGATCGTAACGTGTGAACACCTCGGGCAATCTTATGAAAAACCGATCAGGAAGTGCAGTCTCATCTAGAGAGTCATATGAGTCGATATACACACACGGCCTCTCATACACCAGTTCACCGGTCAGTAACGCTTGTTTGACTTCACCAAGCAGATCCGTGTAATACAATCCAGCTACAGGCATATCCGGGTCATACTCGGGAACTTCCGGCGGATACCTTGTAGTCGTCCTCAGATCCGTAGGAGCATCAACAAACTCCCTGGAATCCGTTAACACCACCTCCACACCAATATGATCACGCAACAAATCACCCAACCAGTCAAACATCGCCTCCAACTCCGCACCAGTCACCAATTTAGCATCAACCGCTGCCAACTCATCAGGCACAAAATGCACCAAACCATGAGACGCCACATCCAACTCCAATGCCGGAACCCACGCACCGATATCGAAACCATCCAAACGCGAAAACCCGAGCCTAGGACTACGAACCACAGCCCGAACAGGAATCACCACACCATCCACAACCAACAACTCCGAATCACCACGCCCGTACACCTCACGCGGATACACCTCATCAAAACCCGAAACGAAATCAAACACATCCGCAACCGAATCATCCGCCCCCACCCTCACCACAACATCATCATATGAACCAGCCAACTGAACTGCCTCCTCACACACAGGCCCCGAACCCGCCAACCATACAAACCCCAACAAATCATCACCCACCACATACAACCCCCAACTAGCCACCCGCGAACTCTCCAACTCCACAATCGACTTCAACACAGGCAACAACACACCCAAACGATCCTCATGACGCTCAATGGACTTCAACGACAACGGAACCATCCGCCGCACCGGATCCGAACGCCGACGCCCCACAGACCAACGCGACCAACCCTCATATTCCAAAGACGACAACCACTCAACCTCATCAACAGACCCCACCACCTCACACGACCCACCAGAACCCTCCACCACAACCCCAGGCAAACCCACACCACCAAAACCATCACCAGACCCACCCTCACAACCCACACCAACCAACACCAAACCACAACCAACCAACAACCACCAAAAACGACCCAAAACTCTCATAACCAACCATACCAGAACCCACACCCCACACAACCGGACCCCCCGACCCCCCTCAACACAAACAACACCAGCCCTTCCCGCCCGCCCACCGTGCCCACCAACACCCCCAACAAACCTGATGTCCGCATGCGTATCCACTAGCAACAGACGTGATGGAATGAGCAGACACGCCAAGTTCAGGTCCTCGTGCCCGCCAAGGCTTAGGGGTTCGCCCCCCCCCCCCGGGTCCACACAACACATCCACACAGAGCCCATCACCGACCTCTGAGGAGTCACATCACAAGGCACCAAGAAAGGCAATTGCTGTCTAGGGCGTTTTTTCTCAACAATGGTCTACGGGTCAAAGGGCTATGACAAGAAGTCTGCTTCATCGTGGAATTGAGTTCGGCTGCAAGGGCGATACGAGCATCCTCGGATGCATGTTGGAATACCGATTGCCGAGCGAGTGGCGGGCCGGGAAGCCTAAGAGTCGAATCGAGCGCGAAACCTGGAACGACGGCCGGTCTCACGGCCGCCACTTCGACCGGTTCATCTTTGAGAACCTCGGCTTTCGGAGAGTGAAAAAGTCGAAGTTGTCCGACCGTGTCGTGGAACTCGAAACTCAGATCCGATCACTTGGCGCGGTGCCCCGCGGGGCGGTGGAGCACTCCTGGGAACGCTAGCCCAGAGGAGTTGGATATCAGGAGTCGGGAACGAAAGCTGCGAAGGACCCGGCGCGGCCCTCGCCTCCGGCAAAGCGGGAAGCACCAGTGCGGGTCTCGCCGCTACGGATCGTGCCCATCGCGTGGTCGAGCTCATTGGCTAGCGCTGGCCCGAGGTTGAGTCCCCATTGTTCAATCGCGGAGAGCCGATCAGATCGCAGACAACGCTGCGGAAACGACGCCAAACCCTTGCCCAGCTCAACAGCGGTGGCCAACGCTATTCCAGGCTCACAAAGCCTGTTGACCAAACCCATGCGAAGAGCCTCGTCACCACAAACAGGCCTGCCCGTGAGGATCAGATCCATAGCGTGGCTATGCCCGATCAGTCTGGGGAGTCGGACGGTGCCGCCGTCAAGCAACGGGACCCCCCAGCGTCTGCAGTAGACCCCGAATATCGCGTCTGTGGCGGCGATCCGCAGATCGCACCAAAGCGCCAGCTCAAGACCACCGGCTACAGCGTGGCCCTCAACCGCAGCCAGCACCGGCTTGGAGAGAACCCGTCGTGTCGGGCCCATCGGTCCCAGCGAGTCGACAATCTCGACTGCACCAAGCTCGTGTACCGGGTTGCCTCGATCCTCCGAGATCGCTTTCAGATCCGCCCCTGCACAAAATGTTCCGGCCGAGCCAGTCAAGACCACAACCGCGGTCTCTTCGGCGGCGTCGGCCTCGTCGAACGCAGAGAGCAGCGCATACGCCGTCGCAGCATCAACCGCGTTGCGGACCTCGGGTCGATCAATGGTGATCACGGTCACTGGTCCGTCACTGTGCGATGTTACGGTCATCGCCGAACCGTAGGCGACCTCAGCGACCGCTACAGACAAGCAACAATCAAGATGCCTGAACGAACGCGAGATATCACTACATGAACGATAGGTGTCATTGCGTGGGTAACGGATGCTAGCAGGGGTGAAAGGGTCGTCTCACTCCTCGATGAGAAGCGATCTGATTTCATCGAGATTGTCCGACACGAACACACCCACATGGTCGTTGAATATCTCGGTGGCCACTGCCTCCTGGTCGTACATTCCACAGTCCCAGGAGTCGACAGCTACAGAAATCTCATACTCTTGAAGTTCGGTCATTTGATCGTCATTGGGCTGTGCAGCGTCTAGCAAAGCAGATATTTCCTCCGGTTCGAGCTCCTCGATCTCGCTTTCGCTAAGTCCTTCGAAAGGATCCGGAATAGATGCCATCAGATCCTGTTGTCGCAACATTACGTCGTCGAATAACTCATTGATCTCTGCATAGCTATGTCCCTTGTCAGCCATACAGTCCGACCAATCAGTCATCAGATCCAAATAACGTTGATCGGCTACAATGTCCTGATTGACTTGATTCAGTTCAGCAACGAAAACCTCAAATACTCGATCGAAGTTCGGAAACTGAACGGTACTAGAGTAAGATTCTGCAGTAACGTATGCTTTCTCTCTGCAGCCCGGGACTTCTTCGGACGGTATCGAGGATGGATCTTCCTCGTCATCAATCATAGAGTCTTCTTCTTCATCAATCATAGAATCCGAATTGGCTATTATGCCATTCAGTGCATCTTCATATGCTAGCTGTTCGGTGTCAGACAATGATTCGAAATATTCCTGATTGGGATCATTGATCGCAACTTCACGCCCACCGGCGGTGAGACTGATAAGGTCAGTTGTGGTGATCCCGAGTCCATATTCTTCTGCGTACTCTCGCGAATCCAACTCGAATTCGAACATGGCGTCTAAGGTATCTTCGAGACCCTTCTGAGGTGTGTATTCGAAACCCTCTTCTTTCATACACTCAGAGATTGCTAGCTCTGTCTGGTGTTCCATCTCCTCAAAGTGCTCTTGGATGCCGGATTTCGTTCCGTCGGGTGATCCGAACAACAGCAGAATGATTTCCTCGGGCGATGCCGCTGACCAGTCGGTGCCATTCAGCTCGGTACCGACTTGTTCGGTGTCACCGTCTGGCGGTTCTGGACCAGGATCTGGGGTTTGCGTGATGTCGTCGTCATCCTCAGATTCGCCCTCAGTTGTCGGTGGGTTACTACCACCTATCCCCGATTCACCGTCGGTAGTGCCGGTTGGATCTTCAGTTGTTGGGGGGTTGTCGGTGTCGTCACCGCAACCCGTGGCCACCATCAGGACCGCCAACACCAGTGCAACACGTCTGATCCACATCATGGCTACAACCTCCAGACTCAACACCGACAAGGGTACACGATGAGAATTCAGCCAGGGAGAACAATACAGGCTACGTCAGCACCGCGTGTGCTAGTCGAATTCCTGGAACTTGACATCCAAGCCCTCCGCGTTCTCTGAAACGACGCGCCTTGTGGTTTCGTCAAAGCCGTCTTCGCTGCAGGCCTCTACCTCAAGCGACAACTTCACATCGTCACCTAGATGGTTGAGCACGTGTGTCATCACCTCGGATAGTCCGTTGATCCCACGAAGCGGATCAAGATCGAATTGAGCCCTGTAATGGGTCTTTCGGGGTGAGGCTGGTCGGTCGTTACCCGCGTTGTCGTCCTGGCGAATGTGATTGGGCGAGATGGGTTTGACGTTGGGATCCGACGGATCGATGGTCCGAAGTGTCTCTGGGACCACAAGATGGTCCGGGTGAAGCAACAACCCACCCACAGACGCTCTTACATGCTCGGCGGTCTTGATGCCGACCCACTTTTTACCGTCGTGTGCCTCGCCATAGCCGAATGTCTCCTCTCGCCAGTTGATGTTGGCGGTTCCGTTGCTGACAGCGTCCTGCAGCACCTCCAACGAAGCAAGCCTCGGCATGTACGGGTAACGAGCGTAGACAGCCCACAGGTCGCCCACCGAGATGTCGTGGCGATCGGACCAAAGATTGCGTGTGTCGAGATCCATCCGCACACGTACCCCGCCGTAGGCATCGATGAGTTTCTCCTCGGATCTGAGCTTGCGGCCGACACGTTCGGCGATCTCGCCTTGAGGGGGTGCCTTAAGGGTCTGCCAGTCGATCTCTTTGGTACCCGGTTTCTGGCTGGGTGCCAAGACATGGATGAAGGTCTCACCGATAAGGCTGTCGACCTGCCGGTCCGTCTCGGTGATCTTGGTCTCAACCTGGCGCTTTTGGTGCTCGGTCAGGTCAAGCTTGAGCGCATCATCGCGAATCGAACACCAGGCCAGATACCCCCGGGTCGCGGGTCGCAGCTCACGGAGACGATTATCGGCCGCAGCGACGAACACCACCAGGTTGCGGTTGAGTCGCGGCCCTGCGTCTCGTTGGTTCAGGATCTCTTCGGCTCGCGTTATTGCGCTTGAATGCATGTCGTTGAGCGAGTGTGCGACGTCGGGCGTCAACACCACCAACCGGACGCCGTCGTCGTCGTCGGGCACGTCGCCCGGGCCTTCAGCGAATATTTGAACCGCCGCGAAGACACCGCGACCGCCACGCCGGGTAAGGCGCCGCCTCACCTCATCGTCGGCGTCGCGAGTGGTGTAGTTGGATTCGGCACGGTCCGCTGCGACTCTGTTTACGTTGGGCTGCAACGAATACCAGTACTGCGCACCGTCCACGTAAAGGTGCGTGGCCTCGCCGGAGAGCTGGCGCAGCGCACCTGCGAATTGTCCGATCTGCTCACCGGGCTGAGCGCAGCCCAACACCACCCGCTTGAGGTCCACACCCCTTGATGCGACTGGCTTAGCGGCAGAACCCAAAAAGACGGTGCGTGCCGCTCGACGGGTAGCTGAGATCTGAGCGAAGTATCTTTTTTCGCTGTCGATGCGAATCGGCAAGGCGTTCTCGCCGTCGACGTCGGACTTGATGACGGGATCCCAGCCGTCTTCGAGGTATCTCCTGAATTCGGCCACCAACACAGCCGAGTCCAATGGCAAGGTGCCGGGCATGATCAGCAGCGATGTGTCGCCTCGCTGCCAGAGTTGTGAGATCGCATAGGCCATCAGACGCAGCACGCCGCGGGTGCGCTGGAACCTATCGAGTGTTGACCATTCGCCGAACAGCCGGTCGAACAGTTCGGGATGGATCGGATACGACAGCTCCATGCGTTTGCGGTAGGTGTTTTCGGACACGCCAGCGGAGAATTCGCCCTTGTTGTTTCGATACATGGCGATAAACGCATCAATGACCCCATCACGCACCCTAAAGTTGTCCGGGTGGAGCGGGTCGAACAGGCGGCGCCTCACGATCTCAAATGATTCATCGGGCGTTGCTGGCTGCCATTGAGCCGCTGTGCGCCCAACCACGTTCTTGAGCCTCGTCAGCGCGGTTCGTCCACGGTCCCCGCCGACCTCAATGTCGGATTCGGGAAGCGAGACAAGCACCACGACATTCGGTACCGCCGCGGCGGCCTCGGTAAGCAACTGAGCGAACGTGAATTGGGTATCGAAATCGCCGCCCGAAAAACGCTGGCCGCTGGCCCCGTCGGACAGCTGGCGTGCGTAGGCCACCCATTCGTCGATCAACACCAACGCCGGACCGAACTGTTGAAACAGTGTCATCAGCGCATGCCCGGGGTTGGTCCCGTGCTCGTCGTCTGTGCGAACGAGTTCATAACCGGCTGCACCGCCGAGTTGATATGCGATTTGTCCCCACAGCGTGTTGATTGCGATGCCGTCTTCCACTTGGTGCGGTGCCTGAGGGGAGATCTTCGGACCGACGATTACCGCCCGGTTAATGCCGTCGGGCAATGTCACATTTTCTTCGGCTAAGGCCTCGCTGACGCCTGGGAGGTCCGTGGCTGGCGCACCGGAGGCAAGGTGATACAGCGCGATCATCGAATGGGTCTTGCCGCCGCCGAAGTTGGTTTGCAACTGCAAGACGGGATCACCGTCACCCCCGGACAGTCGCCGAGCGGTGCCGACCAGCAGATCACGTAGACCCTGGGTGAGATAAGTCCTGGAGAAAAAGGCCTTCGGGTTCTGATATTCGTCATCCGCGGTGCCTTGGGCAACCTGGTGCAGATCCGCAGCAAACTCAGCTTGGTTGAAACGGCCCTCGCGGACATCGGCGTGCGGTGAGATGATCTCTCTCCACGGGGTCAGCCCCGCGTGTGGCTGTCCTTCGGTCGACCTGGCCGCTCTCTTGCGCCGCTCGCCTCGGGTCTGCTCCTCAAACACTTGGCGCATCAGTTCCACGCGCAGCGTCTTGATCTCACGCTGGCGTTCACTGTCACCGAATTCGTCGAGTAGCCGCTCCATCGAGTCCAGGGCACGCAGCACGTCGTCGCTGGTAAATGCCCCTTGATGCGCCCACTTGTTGCGAACATCGGACAACTCAAACACCAACGATCGAACACTCGGCCCGAAACCGTGACCGAACAACTCTGTCCATGTTGCTTTCATGGCGTTAAAGAGAAACTGAATGTCGTTCGGGTCTGGGGTGTGCGCCTGATTGCGCAGTCGGCTATTGACAAGTTGGAGCCAACCGTCGCCGTAGAAACCCTTCCAGGTTTGTTCGCATTTTAGACGCATACCGCTTCGGAGCAGGTCAAGCGCTTTGCCTACCCTTTCGGTGTTGCTCATCACCATCGCTGCACTCCTAGGTTGTTGTCATCATTCGGGTTACGCGTCCGGGTTCGTTTGTTGGCCGCGCTACACCGTCCCGACTGCGGCGGTGTGACCGCGTGGGTTGCATCTCGGTTGGTCGGGTCGGTTTGCGTTCGGTTGGTATGTCGTTCTTGGGTGCTATTGATTTGGGCACCGCTGAGACCTGGATCTGCCAAAGACCGGTTTGAACTTTGCCGAGACTTGAACATTGCCCAGACATGAACGTTGCCCAGACATGAACGTTGTCGAGACTTGAACTTGCCGACCAATCAATGGCTTGAGCTTTGCCGAGACATGAACCTTGCCGACCAATCACAACAATGACCTCTGTTCACCACCACGGCTGCCCATGGCCCGCAGCGACGGCCACAACCCGATCAGCTCGTTGTATCTCACAGCTTCACCCGCCCAGCTCGGGACCCCGGATCTGTGCCCAATACTCCCTCGGTTTGTGATCGCGTTGGCGTCGGTCGTGGCTCCCGCGTTGTTGTCGGAGCCTGCGCTTTTGGCCGGGTTGTTCGCCTTCTCAGTTGTTTTGTTGTTCGCCTTTTCGGTGGTTTTCTTGAACATTACGTAAGCGAGTTGGCGTACCGGCTCACCACGTTCGCCAAGTCGTTTCAGCAGTTCGGCAGCGTCGTTTTCGGAGCGCTCCAACGCCGTCATCAGATACTGCATCGCTTGCCACACGGTCACACCGGCATCGGGTGTCGGATGCTCATCAAGTTCGTTGCGGTGCAACAGACGGAATCCGCCTTCACGAGCCTCGCCAATCCCAGCAGCCGTGATACCGGTGAGCGAAGTGTCCTTGGCTCGTGCCAAAGCATCGGCATCACCGGATGAGGCTGCGTTATACCCGTGTTGGCTGTACCAGGTCACCGCGAAGCGGGTCTCGGGATCCAAATCGGCTTCGGAGCCGTCAAGGATCTCGCCGAGTATCTCGTTGATGATTGCCAAAGCGTCTGTTACCGGCATGGTTGAGCCGTCGGCCTCGAAGATCTTGGAGTACCGCGAGTAGATCTGCATGCCGGGTCCGATGGTGGCTTGCGCAAGATCAACCGGGGCGATGTTGGTGGTCTGCAGTTTTTGGAGTGCTGCCGGTAGCTCGTTGCGTAGCGCCATGAGCAATTCCCCACGGGTCGCCGGAGTCGCTTTCGCTGTGCGCGGCCGACATACCAACACCATTGATGACGCCAATGCGTTAGTTCCAATAGCAATTGGCCGGTTCGCAAGCTCGGTGCGCAGCGGCCAGGTGGCGGTGACCTGTAGACCGCCGTCAATGACCGCCTGCAAGAACGTTGCCCAACCCGTGGAGCGGGTCTCGCCGTTGGTAGCCTCGGTTGCCTTGTAGGCATAAAAGATGCTGGCGGGCACATTGGGAGCCTGGGTCTTCGCCAACGCTTCCATGAACTCCGCCATGCCTGACTCGAAGTGTTCTTTGGCGGCCTCGGGGGAACCGGCACGGAAACGGTTGGCGATCAACTCGTCGGCCTTGGGCACCAACAAGGTGGCGCATTCTGTGGGCCAAATCTCTTCGAGATTGTGACGCAGCCACACATAGAAGAAATCCGACACATCCGCGTAACCGATGTTGTCGTAGTACGGCGGATCGGTGGAGATCATCACCGGCCCTGTACGGTCGTCCAACCCTTTACGAGCATCAGCTTGGATCACTTGCGCCACCCCGGCCGCAGGCAGATGCAGTAGGGCCTTGCGCACCAAACCCAACTGTAAGTCCCAGCTACCCGTAGATCCCGAAAACGGGTTGGTCTCTGCGAAGTCCCAGGTCATCCCGATCCGATGACTGGGAAAAGTGTTACGGACTTTCTCGATGGTATCCCAGGTGCAGATGGTTGAACAGCGGTCGGCGCACCTGTCCACGACGAAGGCGAGATAGGTCACTACCGCATCCGCATACGCCGCTGCGCCCGACCCCCCCCCCCCGCAACCGCACACCATCGGCTGTGAACCCGGCCCGCAACGCATCGGTACGGGCTTGCTCCCACACCTCACTCAACAGATCCGAAAAACAGGTCAACGCCACAAGCTGGCGAGACGTGAACAGCATCCACCACTCCTGCATGCCGTACAACGGCGGTCCGAAAGCCTGACTGTTGTCCGGTAGCCGACTCTCCGGGCGCCACCCTGAATGATCCACCTCCGCGGCACTCACCTGCTCCGGTGACGCCGCTACGAACACCTTCCCTCGCGGCTCCCCCAACGCCACCACTGCTAGGAGCTGTGCTTTCAATCGGCAAGCGCGGCCCTCAGACCTGACGTACTCCACAGGGATTGCCGCGCCCGTGCCCAGACATCTCCCCTGTCCTCGAACCACCGTCGGTGCGGGCGGTTTGCCGTCAGTGCGGATTGCGTAGTCGATGCGGCGAGCCTCGTGATCAATGCGCGGCTCAACCCAGGTCGGCGGTTGTTTTGGTTTGCGCGACAACACCCACGACTTGATCAAAGGAACATGTTCGCCCCAGGACGGATCCGGCGAGCGAACCGTTCGCGCCCAGATCCACGCCACCGGCGTCAACTTTTTGCCTGTTGGCCCATCCACGTCGGGGTAGAGGTGCCCGATTCGGCGTTGCGCCTGCTCATGCATCCACTGCCCGTAGGCCTCCACATCGGTTGCGAGCCCCTGGGCCCGCTCATACACCTTTAGCTCCGAATTGGGGTGTGGATGCACAGGTGCCCTGCCCGCGAAACGCGGCGGGATCTCCAGCATCGCCTTTTGGATCAGCACCGCCACTGGGTTCAGGTCCCCTGATAGCGCCTCCAAGCCGAGACGCTGCGCCTCCAAAGGAATCGACCCACCACCAGCGAACGGGTCAAGCACCGATGGCGCACCCTCGGGAAAGCAACGTTCGATCTCGGCGCGGGCTTCGGCCAATACGTCAGGATTGTTGGAGTTCTCCCACAAGACAAGGCGCTCCAAGATCGCGAACAAGCGCTGGCGTTCACGGTCTTGCTCGGCTTCGCTCAGCGAAGGATCACACGACGGGTCGTCCACCAGCGAAGCCCACAGCACCGCCCGAGCAGCAGCCAACGGCCGACGCGCCCACCACAGATGCAGCGTTGAGGGATGCCCGTGACGAAGCGACTTTTCTCGCGAAGCCGCCGCATTGATCGCATCCAGCGGAAGCGCTACCTCAATCAGCTTGCGCCGATAACCGCTCACGGCTACCTCGAACCTTCGACCATGCCCGGCTCAGCCGTCACCGCTGTTGCCCGCAACAAGCTGAGCGCCGCCGACTTCACCCACACGAACCAGCAATCACACGCACCCCTGGCAGCAGCACACTCATTATGGCACCCACAGCACCCGTTGTTGTGTGTGGTTGTTGTGGTGGTGGTGGCAGCAGCACACTCATTATGGCACCCACAGCACCCCGAGGGCGAGTCGCTTGGCTTGCAATTTCAGGCAGCAGCACACTCATAATGGCACCCACAGCACCCGTAGTAGTGGTTGTGGTTGAAATGGTTTCAGGCAGCAGCGAACTCACTATGGCACCCACAGCACCGCCATTGAGGGTGAGCAATCCATTGAGCGGGGCAGCAGCAGACTCATTATGGCACCCACAGCACCCGGCTTCCAGCTAGGTCAAGTTCAAGGCTGCGGCAGCAGCAGACTCACTATGGCACCCACAGCACCCCAGCCCAAATTGAAGGCTCCACCACTTATGGGCAGCAGCGGTCTCCTCGCGGTTGTGACACTCCATACAAACCTGATCCGCTCAGCATCCGTCTCGGGCGCAACCCCAACCGCTTTGTGTTACGGCACCCATACAAACCAGATCCGCTCAGCATGGAGCCTTGGCGCGCTCAAGCAACTTGGCGACTTGAAGGATCACCTTTGTCTGCGCGAACTGCTGTGCATGGTCGCGAAACGGTTCGATCAGGTACCTGACTGTCGGCTCGCTTGATGGATCCTCAGGTACCGACGCGATTGCCAGCCGCCAACGTTCGGGGTTCGTTTTCGCCTTTTGGACCTGCGGGGTCGAGACGCTGATCTCGGTGGTCTGGGGAAGGTGGCTCTTGACCTCGATGAAGTAATGCATGCCAGTTTCGGGATCGACGGATTCGATGTCGAAACCGGGATTGCTGTGGGTTTGCGGTGTCGGCACCCGTCCGATCGCTTTCTCGGCCTTACATACCGCCATTACACCCCGGCGGTCGGTTTCGGCTCTGTCGGCCTCAGCTTCGGGATCGGGCGAGTTGCCAGCCCAGACATCCAAAAGGCCCTGAGGAACGATGAGCGCCGCGCCTGCGATGGTGGGCGGATTGCTGGCCAGGCTGTCCTGTAGATCCAGTTCAAGCCGACGGCGAGCCAGACGATCCGCTAACCTCTCGGCACGGTCCTTGGCACGCGCAGAACTGATCTTGGGCTTGCGTCTATCGGTTTCTTTCTGCTTCGCTTCCGCCGATTGCATGTCCCAGTAACGGATCTCCGCATGAAGCCGTTTCCTAACCGCTTCACGAGTCCTGTGGACCCGCTGCTTGGTGAGGACCGCACATTCCTCAAGATGCTTGCTGGCTAGATGCTCGATGGCCCAGTTCCTCGCCGCGTCCTCCGCTGAGGAATCAACCCAGGTGAAATCAAGCCGGTCTTTGATCTGATGTAGCTGCTGGTCATTAGCGGGTGCGTAAGCGAGGTAAGGTTCAATGTGGCTCTGCACCCGGTCGTGTCGGTCGATCTCGACATAGTGGAACCGGCGGCTTATGACCAGTGGCTGACCATTCACCTGGCGACCGTCAGTCACGCTGTGGTCAATGTAGACCAGCAGCCGCGGCTCAGTGGAATGGTCCTCGGGTGCGATCAGGGTCGCACCCCGCTGCAGCGTGCCAGCGTGCTCGGCTAGAACCTTGTCAACAACGGCGATGAGCAACGGCGAGCCCGGCGATATTAGTTCAGCCGGTTTGTGCCCCTTTGGTTGTATGCGTTGCTTGTCGAAAGTCACCCTAAAATAGCGCTCGTGCACCTCCCCCGGCTGGGTGCCGCCGGATCGCAGCGCTGCGGGGACCCAGCCGATCTGGAACCGACCTGCTTCGCGGAGGTGGATCGTTCCCCCATACCTGCGGAACGCCTCAATAAAGAACGCCTCCACGAACCAGGGCTGCAGCTTGTGAGCCCGCGCACTTTCCATACGGTCCCGGACTGCGCCGGTGGTTTGTTCTTCGAGCGGTGTCGCCACCACCAGCGACTCCTCGATCAGAGTCGTAACCTGAGCACCGATTCCGTCGTCGATTACCTGGTCCATGTAGGCGCGGTGTTCGGGGTCGCCCTCGTCACGGATGGCTCTGATCAGCAGTTCACGAAGCGACTTGTTTATCGCCGAATCGCCAAGCACGTCATAGACCTCATTGCCGTACACCTTTTTCTGCTGCTCGATCTTTTCGAAGAGACGTTCGAATACTTTTCCTTCGCGGGTGTTGTGCGCTACAAGATTCCAAAGAAAGCACGGGCGTTGCTGCCCTATGCGATGAACCCGGCCGAACCGCTGTTCGATTCGGTTGGGATTCCAGGGCAGGTCGTAGTTGACCACCATGTTGGCGATCTGCAGGTTCACACCCTCACCAGCGGCGTCGGTCGCCACGAGGATCCTCGCCAGCGGATCGACCCGAAAGCGGTCCTGTATAGCTCTGCGTTCTTTGCGGTTGATGCCGCCGTGGATGGTAAGCACCGATTCGGGTGCGCCAAGTTCGGCTCGGATCCGCTCCGCAACATAGTTGAGGGTGTCGGTGTATTCGGTGAACACGATGAGTTTTCTGGGACCGTCAACGGAGCGGAAATCCTCCGACCGAAGCACATCACGCAACTCGGTCCATTTCGTGTCGACACGACTATTGCGGACACGGTCCGCGTTTTCGACCAAGTCGGCTAATCGGTTTACCTCAGCTTCAAGTTCGTCAACGGTCGCTGCCGCGGTGGCCGCATCCACGACCTGTTCGAGCTCGGCGTGTTGTTGGTTGTCGTAGTCCTCGTGGTCAAAGTCTTCGAGGTCTGTGAGGTTCAAACCCTTGGGGAGGTCTGTGACCGTGATCGGTTGTTTGCTGGCGGCCATGCGGCCAAGCTCTCGGGCTTGCTTGGCCAAGCGATCATGGCGGCGGCTCAAAGATTTGTAGATCGCCTCGGGCGAAGAGGCGAGACGCCGCTGAAGCACGGCCAGAGCGAACCCAACGATGATGCCTTTTCGTTTGCCCGCGCGGTTCATCTCGTCCGCGCGGTTCATCTCGTAGCGGACGTAGTCGGTGACCTTTTCATACAGGGCGTGTTCTGGCGGTGAAAGCTCAAACTTGGGAGAAATCGCCGTGCGCTTCGGGAACAGCGGGTTTCCTTCGAAGGTTCGTAGGTTTTCCTTAACGCGCCGCCGCATCACATCGCTGACGTCGGGCATCTCGGTGTTGCGCAACCTGCCTGCAAATCGCTCCGGATCGATCAGCGTCATAAAGGCCATGAAGTCGTCGTTCTTGCCGTTGTGCGGCGTCGCCGACAACAGCAACAGGTGCCGAGTCCGGTCCCTTAGCAGTTCGCCCAGCTCGAACCTCTTGGTCTTCTTGATCTCGCTGGTGTACTGATGCGCGGACATCTTGTGGGCCTCATCCACGATCACAAGATCCCAGTCGGTCGCCTTCAGCATCTCGCGCAGGTCGTCTCCTCGTGCGAGTTGGTCGAGGCGGGCGATCAGCAGGTTGCGATCAAGAAACGGATTGCCGCTTCGTGCTGTATCCATGGCCTCTCTAGACATCAGATCGAATGCGAGATTGAACTTGTCGCCGAGCTCGTCCTGCCACTGCTCCACCAGACCGCCGGGTGCGACGATCAGACATCGGGCAACATCGCCTCGCATCATCAACTCACGGATCAGCAATCCCGACATAATGGTCTTACCGGCACCAGGGTCGTCCGCTAGCAGAAAACGTAGAGGCGTGTGGTTCAGGAGATGGTCGTAGACCGCCTCGATCTGATGCGGGTAGGGATCGATTTTGGACGTGTCGAGGGCCACAAAGGGATCGTGTAGGTGAGCCCATCGCATTCGCTGGGCCTCTGACGCCAAGCGGAACGCCTCGCCGTCGGCGTCAAAGCTCCAGCGCCTCCCGGCCACTTCGTTCACATCAGCTAGATCAGATTCGGCCAGTAGCCGCTCCCCGAGCTGCCCATTGCCGGTGCGATACACGATTGTGGCCGAGCTTAGGCCATGTATCTGCAGCACCAGCACTTCAACCTCTTCGCCAACAACAATCCCGTTGAGGCGCTGGCCCGCACAGATCTCCGACAACGAGTTCATTGTGTACCTTTGGCCGCCCCCATAGCGGTATCCATCAATCCCATCGTAGGTTGAGCCTGCGACAATGGAGCCTGCGACCTCGCTGACGGCGATTCTTCAAGTAGGGCCGCCCCGTAGCTGAAGGCTACGACATGGGGCCTGCAACCTCGGCCTGTCTCGACACCGGCCTATCTGTGGCGTTTCCCGTCGTTAGAAGAGTGGCGTTTCCCGTCGTTAGAGACTGGGGAGCCGATTTTGATGGAGTATCGACACCGGCCTATCTGTGGCGTTTCCCGTCGGGTCCTAAGGGTTTCCACAGTCAACTGATCAGCAAAGCCCAGATCTGATTCCTAATTTTTTCAATCCTTGATCTTCAAGAATACGTCCGCTAGGCAGAACTTTCATGGCGACTATCTACTTTCATGGTGGCTATCTCAATATGACCCGCCAACTCCGTCATCAATATTGCATTCTGCGAGCAACAACCTTCACGATCTGCCGATCCTGATCTGCCACTGCACGATCTGGTGCCGTCACCGGCTATAGACCCCTACGTATAGCTTCGGCTTCGGTTTCTTCTTCGTGACCTAAACCCTCGTATCGCAAGGCGAGTCCTCGAAAAATGGCAGCGGTTTGTGGCCATTCTACGGTGAAACGCTCGGCACGCGAACGATACTGTTGTGCGAGGTCTTGCTCCTGCTGGCCGCCATCGTCAAGTAGTCGCTCCGACACGCCACGCCTATTGAAGACGGCCATCTGAAGTCCTCCGTTGATTTCATCGTTGCTGAGATCCTCTAGGAGAACTCGTACCTCTTGACAGGGCCATAACCCGTCGGAATCCGCCGGTGCCCCAGCTAGTGCTCGTCCTATCTGGTTATCGCCAATTGATTCGCGACCCGCTTTAAGAAAATTGTGGCGGGCCTTGTCAACCCAGTCACGAAGTATCGTTGGTTCCATATCTTCTGATTTGACTACTCCTGGACGATTCGCCTGTTGCAGAAGGCTGTATGCACGTTGGCTTTCGAGACTCCGTTGTTCAGACGGTGGGACGTTGTCGCGTTCCCCGAACAGAAACGCTGTACGAACTACCTCAGTGAAGAAATCCGGGTCTTCGAAGAGGCGCCGAATGAGCAAAGGAGATCGCGTATCAGGATCCAACAGCGACAGAAAGAACCACTCAATTCGTGTCACTCTCTGGATTCCGACACTGTCGCGGTGTTCCACAAGAACCCCGAGAAGATGCTTGATTCGGCTCTGATCAAGTGCATCTAGACGTAGGTTGTCTTGGTGCTCAATCACTGCCTCAAAGGCACATGCTGCGGCTTCGGCGAGTTCGACGTAATTGTCACATTCTTGAGCGCCAGCTGCCAACAGGGCAATCGCTTCAAGACCACGACCTACCGAAACTAGCCGGGAACTCGACCGTGTCGCCTGCGAGTGCTCCTGTGCGAAATCAACATAAGATACCTGCTGCCAGTACTGTTGTGCTACCTCTTCACCGAGAGCATCAGCGCGTCCTTCGGCCACCATTGGATCCCTGGTAGCGATCAGCATCCGGGCCAAGGTCAACGCTGTAGTTCGCGGCTTCGCCTCATCAATCAACTCATCCATCCAGGCCCAGCCACAGGCACGAAATCGTTCGCAGACAAAGCCAACTGCAAGATCTACTGTATTGGCAGTTTTACTTCCGGCAAGTGTCGCTATTTCAATATCAACTTTCGACCCGATGATCCGCGCCAGCGTCATACCCACCATCTCAGGCATGGGGATGGTTTCGGAAAAGGCGACGACACCTTGTGTTCCTTCCTCGTCAAGAATCTCCCGGACAGACCGCTCCCGGCGTTCGCGCAGTGCGGCTTGATGTGCCGGTAAATCCTCTCTTGGGTTCGTATCATCCAACACGACGATCTCCGATTTGAAGAGCCATTCATGGCGTACACGAGCACATGATGGGGCGAGCAGTTCAAGCACCTCATCAAGCAGAACAAGTTCCTCGGGAGCTATGGCTCGGGTGGAATTGTTGTATCCGCGGTGTCTGAGCAGTTTGTGCAGGGTATGCCAAACACTGTCGCGGTCCTCAGCAAGGGCAAACCCGTCGAAGCTGAGTTTTCGGAGGTCATTAACCACTTGCTTCCTGCGCTTAGCGGGCAGCTCGGGGAGTACTGTAATCAGGGTCTTCCAACGGGTCGGGTCTGACCCGACCCGTTCGGACAGGTGTTGTGCGACATGATCGGTCGTTTGGTGGTAATCACCAAAGGTAATAGCTGATCTGTCTGATCGCCCTCCTTGGTATCTCGGACCGTCGTGAAGCACCAGAGAGTCCTTAACCAGCATTAAAACCAAGAGATCCCAACCCACCTCGGGGTGATCTTGACATATCCGATCCAACGCATTTCGTTGCTGGCGTACCGAAGCAGCAGTGCTCGGTGACAATGGAAGAAATATTTCCAACAGGCTTCCGATGGGCTTATCTGACATGCTCGCTATCGACCTATCCGAATCCTCCGACTCCGTACCAGTGTCAGGATCTAGTTCGGCTAGGTGAGCCAGCAGCCTGACCGCTTCATGGAAGTGGTCGGGTGACCAGGCGAGCACTTCCAAAGTCCGCAGGAAATGCCTTAGCGGCGTCCGTGGCGGGTTCAAGAACAGGTACCGATCCTGCTTGTCATACAACTTCGTGGTGAGAGACGATCCAGGATTGAGGCTGCTCTTGAGAGCGTCAAGAACGACGGTTGGTGCGGCCTCGGCCAAGATCGGCAACCGAGGAGCGAGAGTCGACCATGTTGTGCAGGTTTCATCGTTGCAGGCGCGCTGCAATAGGCACGAGACGATGGAATTGGCCAGCGCGCTCCCAGTTTGGCTTCTGACTTTAACAACGTCACAACTAATGGCTAACAAAGCGAGGCTGTTCGCAACACCGTTGACGAGATCCAAGGAAAAGCGGCGGGTCACACCGTGAAGCGATGCATCCCACCTGGCCTCGCCAGTGAGGCCCTGAATCGGTTCGGGTTCAAGCAAGACTGTCTGAACGACCTCGCCAAATGTCGTGATGTCGCTGCTGGTCAACTGCCGACCGAGCAACTGCCAGGCGTCGCTGGGTGCCACGACGTGCCAGCGTTCATCAATGATCGCGACCATCGGATCATCGGGATCGGCTGCCTGTTGACGGAGCTCGTCGCTGATGTCTTGATATGGGCGACCGACGAACTGTTCAACCAGGTCACGGTCACCTGAGATCGTCTCATTCCAACAGTTAGCCAGAAGGACAAGCCGGGTCAGCGATTCCGCTCCCTGGTTGGCCCATTTTGGCCGGTGTAGCTCAGATCTGGTAGCGAGATGACGGCGAAGCGCCAACAAGCTTCGACGAGCTAATGCTCCGAGCTCATCGGCATCCCGGGACGCACAGCCTTGTAGCTTCAGCCTCTCGGAGACGATTCGTGACGACACTGGCGGTAGAACGATGTCAGCGCTCATGCATCCCGGGATGTGAACGATGACATGTTTATCATCGTCCACAGCGTTGTTGTTGACATACTCCGAATGCGGGACGAGCACGATCAATCGACCGGGACGTTCAAGCAATCTGGTTGCTGAATGGAGATCTTCAACGAACAAAATCGGCTCAATGATTCCGTGCTTTGATGCCGACTCGTCGGCCAGCACGGCCGCCACAAACGCACGTGTCTCATCCAGGCGAACATCGCCGCCGATCGTGGTGATGCGTGATCCTCGAACAGCCTCGCTCAGTTGCGTCACCTGGGTGTGACGGCCCGCAAGGACAACCGAACGTCCAACCTGGTTATCTGTGGACTCGATCCATCGAGTCCACCACTGTTGGGCGGTGTATACGCCCTTTATCGGTTCCCTACGCTGCTCAGCCAACCAGGTTGTAGTCCACGGAGCACTCTCAAGCCATGTGGCTAGGTCATCAACGTTGAAGGCGCGCACCTGCTTCCATCGCCTTTGTTGACGCGCTTCTTCTATAAGCTTGCTTTTCTTGGTCCACGGTCGACAAATCACCTGGATGTAGGTGATTTCGCTGGTTGGCTCGCCTGAGGGGCTGGTCGTCCCTTTTTTGGTAGTCACTCTTGGCTTTGTTATAGCTGTTCTTGGCGACTGACAGTTCCCAGACCGATGTGCCCGCTGGGACGAACCGGCTCGGGGCGCTCGCGCGCACGACACCGTCGAATCCCGGCGACGACACTCCGGACTCCGCCGGGAAATTCGCCTCTTCAATGCCCACCCCAGTTTCGAACACCAGTCGTCTAATCAACAGAGGTAATTGACCGTCGGCCTTGGCTTTGTCCGCCCAGCTGAGCAAATCCTCTCGCGTGACCCGCATGTGTTCCGGCACGAATGCAACCGATTGACGAGACGCATTCCGCAGCCCGCGCTCAAACGCGATGAGTTGATTGACGTCGCGAGAGTCCACTTGGCCGAGAATACCGCTTCCGCGAAAAGCAGCAGCTACCCGGCCCAGGTGCCGTAACGCACCGGTCTCACCAGGAAAAGCACGCACGAACGCTGCGGGTTCATCAGCTAAGCCGGTCGAAGTAAGGTGGGTGACGGCTTCGTGTTCATGGTTAAGGATCGATCTGAAGGCATCCCGAGCGGCAAGCTCCAACGTAGGCGAGAACGGAGTTTGAAGCCTTCCCGTCTCTATATCATCGGCCAGTCTGCGAATCCATCTCTTGACAAGGTCCCGACTAGCGAGATTCTTCCGGCCAGAGTTGCGTCTCACGACATCAACGAGGTCAAGGTAAGTTTCCGCTCGTTGGTCGCTGTCGCCGACACGATCAAGCCTTGCGGACCAATCAAGTACACGTGCCAACAGATCGTTGTCCGAATCCTGATCCGAGCCGTTCATAGAGCCCTCTGGCGCGTCTACGGGTTCTGTTGCAGAGCGAAGTCTTCTATCGCCTGGAGTCATCGTCAATCAGCCTAGAAGTCAACGGGTTGAATTGACGATGGTGAGACCATGTAGCCGTGATCGCGAAAGAGCGACGCCTTTGGGATGATATGATCGCCAACCAACTGTGTTGTCGCACGGGTCAGGCACCATGTACGAGCGGCCAGCGTCTGCTGATCATCGGGGCGCCGACCTCAAAGAGTTCGTCAATATCGGGAAGCAACGCCGGATCTTGGAATACGCCCTTGCGCAGGGTCATACGAGCGTCGTCGCCAACGAAACGAACCGAGTACGCCAACCGGCGACTGTCCGGAGAGTGGTTACCGCCCGACGAATGAAGCGTCCGAGCGTGAAACATCACCGCATCGCCTGCCTCAAAGCAATACTCAACCACACCGTGTCTTTCGGGATCTTCGTGAAATGCTGGCGGCCCTTCGCCGAGGAAGCTTTCACGCACATCAACAGCTAGCACCGCCCGGGCTCCGAGGTCCCCTTCGATGGCTTCACCGTCGAAACCCTGCGGCCGGTAGAACTTGTCGGTGGTGTGGCTACGCGGCACGAACTTCAAGGCCGCTGACTCCGTCGTACAGTTTGTGAGGCTCAACCAGATCGACACGATTTGGTTGCCCTCCACCGGCCAGTACGGAAGGTCCTGGTGCCAGTAGTGCGCTGGGATCGGCGAGGCTGGCTCGAACAGGAACATATGGTCGAAGAAGAATCTGGCGGTCGTCGAATCCATGGCTTTGGCTGCGTTGGCACCAAGTTTGGGGTCGAGCAGGTATGAACACAGCGTCGGTACGTCAAGGCCGAAGCATCGGTCCGAGTGATGCGATCCGGTCAACAACCACGGCCCCGGCTCTGCGATCTGGGTGTCGAGCGCCGCGGTCAGCGCTTCGACCTGTGCCCAATCGACGAAGTTGCGGAGTTGGACCACACCCTGCTGGCGGTACGTTTCGACCTCAGAATCGGTGATGTGTCGAACAGTCACTACCGTCCCTTCTTCAAGCTTGTCGTCAGCACCATTTCAATTGGAAAAACGACTTCGGAAAAATGACCATTACAAACACAATCCGTCTTATAGCCGCATTGTGTTGCAGCCTGCTAATTGTTTCGGGTTGCAGGGAGGATTCCAACTCCGAGGACGAAGCACGGATCCGGCGACGGCACCGAACTCGGCCCAACCTGACTCGGTGATCTGCCTCCCAAGAAACATGGCGTCAACCTGTCACCAGCTCAAAAGACTCCAATTCCCCATCGATGACATTGCTTGGGTTCTTTGAGCACAGCACGTACAGAAAATCGCGGGCCCGGGTCATCGCCACAAACAATTGACTGATCTGAAGCGTCCTGCGATCGGTGTGCTCGGATTCGGTTTGACCCCGAAACCTCGGAGAAGGGAACCTGCCAGCCGATAAATCCAATATGAAGACAATCTTGAATTCAAGTCCCTTGATTCTGTGAAAGGTGCCCACCTTGACCAAGTCGTTGCTACGTCCTTCGAAGTCGGCCAGCTTTTGGCAATCCACCCCGGAATGCTTCAGACCAGCCATAGCCAAGTTGACGAGCTTGTTGGTTGATCCACAAACCGCGACATCACCAAGTTGCACAGCTCCACCGTCACATAGTCGCTTGATCTCCTCCGCCACGAAAACGACCTGAGAATCCAGGTCTTCGGACAGCACCAAGATCGGCTTCGATCCTTCACGCAGGGTCTCAGACTTGGCGTCGCCACGGGTGTATTCATCGCCCAAATCGTTGATTTTTTCCTTGCCGGTGCAGGCCATCGCTGCCGCGATGATCTGGCGGGAATTGCGGTAGTTCACCCGCAGGACTGAGCTATTGCCGCGCACATCCACACCGGCCTGGGCCATGGTGAAGCCACCCGGGTAGATCTTCTGGGCACCATCACCCACGATGAACAATCCGTCGGGGCGGTCTATGTCTGATGGCGCGTTCACGAGAGCCCTGACGAGTTGTAATCCCACCAAGGTGAGGTCCTGGGATTCGTCAACGATGGCAGCTCGATACATGGGTGATGAACGTCCATTTGCCAGATCTCGGGCGGTCAAGATTACGTCGGCAAAATCTACGACGTCTGCCTCGGTCAACTGACGATCCCATTCTTGTCGTAGGTCCCACGCCTGTTGCCGCATGGCCGGTGAAAATGGGGTTCCACGTCCGGTCCGTTCCATGCTGAGATATTCCTCAAGGCAATCCACACCGCGGCCCTTCATAACAGCATTTATCTCCTCACGCAGATAGTCCTTGCTCAACCCCGCCCTATGTAGTGGTGTCTCCGGTTTGACAATTGCATTCCATGCCTTTGCGAATGTCGAGTGCACTTTCCTGGGATCTAGAATCATGTTGCGTCCGGCCTCACGGCAGATGCGCAAGGCGAGCTTGTCGATATTGATGAACTCGACTGCGCCGCGCGTCACTGTGGGGAGCCTCTCATACAGGTTCTCGAATAGAGCCGGGAGATGTTTCACGAAGGTCGTAAACAGAATCGTGTTAGGCAACTCAGTGTCACCGCCATCAAGATCCGCTGTCGTTGGCCCCTGTGAGTCCCAAAGCTTGGTATGGGACTCGGTATCATCGCAATCTTGTGCAGCGAAGCGTTTGGCTAGGGCAGCGGCTCGATGCAAAGCCACCACCGTCTTACCGGTGCCCGCAGATCCCCTTACCCGAGCTGCTCCGTTGTACCGACGATCAACGATCGGACGCTGACCAGGATGAAGAAAAATCATCCAGTCCTCGATCGGTGCGGCCGCCAATTTACTCACCTCATCAGAAGTCAGCACAGACGACAGACCGGACAAAGGGCCCCGCTCAACGATGGTTCGGCGGAATCGATCGTTGTCCACTTCTTCGTCTCCCAAGAACTGACGTTGACGCCACTCCTCAGGCGAGACTTCGCTGAGTTCCAAGACCCTCGATAGGGTCTCGTCTTCAATGTTCGACCACCTATCAAGCAAGTTATCGGCGTTGACCGACCTGAGGATGTCGATTTCGCTCTGCTCAAAACCAGCCCCGAGCAGATCGGAATTCGCCCAATGCTCCAGAATCGACCGACGATCGGCTTGAACCGCAGACGGTGACACAGGGACGATTCTGGTGGGCTCACGAGTATCTTTGCTTTCTAGGACCGTACCAGAACGACTGACCTTGATGAGGCCGGGTCTCCCGCTCATTGGTGACACGAAAGCGCTGCGGTCCGCCAACTCATAGATGGCGTCGTGATGACCAGCTCTGAGAAAAACCGTTGACGAGCCTTGTCGGGCCATCAGGATCCGCAGTTCTTGCGAGGCTCGAACGCTCCATAAACGTTTGCGTCCGGCCCGCCCTTCAAGCCTCTCTAGTTTGAGTCCAGGATAACCTGGATCTTTGGCGTAACGATCTACCGCCATCCAAACCCGTTGGGTCTCGAACACGGACAAATCGACGGTTGATGAAATAAACTCCGGATCAAAGCAGAATTCCAATTGCTTACCCTTTCTGATGCTCTCAACAATCTTCAAACCTACCTGTTGTCTGTGACAGTCAAGGTGATGAACCGAACTTATTGGAACAGAGGAACCGCTCCAAAGTTGAGGAACCGTTCCAAAGGGAGCGTCGGGGTGGGATCAAAATGGATCGTATGTGACGTGAGGTCCGCATTGCCGCCCAAAACATGCCGCTTCGCTCTCAGCATCTGCAAGCTTATCTCGCAGGTGACCCAAGAGACCACTCACCCCCGCAGAGCCGATCCGGCAAGGTCTGTCGCACTGCCAAGGTCTGTCGCACTGCGAGTGATGTCACTGTGCCCTTGACAGCCGTCAGTACCATCTGCTCGCGCTGCATGTCGTCAAAACCCCGAACACCCGCACATACCGAGCTGCATGTCGTCAATACCCCGAACACCCGCACATACCGCATCGTCAAATCCCCGAACACCCGCACATACTGCGCTGCTTGTCCCAAGCCTCGAGAACTTCAACCTGAACTTCAACCTGCGACAATCATCAACCTGCGACAATCATCAATCGTGAGCGCGAATATAGCCACTCTCGTGTAGTCAGGGTTCCACGGCCCCAGACACAACTTCGCGCATACTGAGCTGCTTGTCCCAATCGGCAATAGCTCAACCTGCGACCTGCGACAATCATCAATCGTGAGCGCGGGTATGGCAAATCTCGCGTAGTCAGGGCTCGCGGGTGCAGCCAATCTCGTGTAGTCAGCGTTCCACGGTGCGGGCTACAACTTCAAGCTGGCTACAACTTCAAGCGGGCCACAACTTCGTGCGCGCTACAAATTCGTGCGGACACTCGAGCACCGCGGCCGACAGTGCAGGTTGATGAAGTGTCGCGGGTACCAAACCGTCTCAGGTTCCGTGCTCGCCGCCCATCAACTCCTGAGCCCGACGGTTCAGCTCGTCTTCGTCAACATCTTCAATATGGGAGGCCACGTTCCAACGATGGCCCCAAGGATCAATAAACTGGCCCGAGCGATCACCATAGAACTGATCTTCAACCGGACGCTCTTGGCTAGCACCTGCTTGCAGAGCAGCCGAGAAAGTTGCGTCAACATCGTTCACGTACACGCTCAATGTCACCGGAGTGCCGCCGATGCGTTTAGGTCCCGCAACCCCCATCTCGGGGTACTCGTCTGTCACCATGATCAGCGAATCGCCAATGGTGAGCTCGGAGTGGCCAATCTTGTCGCCATGGGCGATCCTGCGTCGCTCGGAGGCGCCCAGAACCTCTTTGTAGAACTCAATGGCGTCTGCGGCACCGTCCGCGCACATCGCCACCGACAGGGTCGGATAGTAACTTGGGATTGGTTCAACCATTTCGGCACAATATCGTCACCATTCCAACTCGCCACCGTCTCGGAACCCGCAGAAGACGCCACCTCGCGACCTACCACCTCATTGACCTACACACAACGACCTACCACCCAGCGACCTAACCACCTCATTGACCTACCGCCCAAGTGACCTACCACCCTGCGACGCCGCCGTGTATGAACCGATCAAGATGCTGCAACGACCTACCATCCTGGGACCTACCACCCAACCACCCAACACCCATTTGGACCTCGTCTGCGACACATCGCCCAGCTCGGCCAGACCTACCACCCAACCACCTAACACCCATTTGGACCAGGTTGTCACGGATCACAGCGGTATTTTGTCACGGATCAAAGCCGTCTTGACGATGCCTACGAACGCGGTACAACGCGTTGCCAGGGCTGCGTTTGCCAGGCCTGCCGCTGAACTGCGCCTACAGCGCTGAGGTCAGTGCCTGCCAGCTATGTCCGCGACCCGGCGGGAGCGCAACGTGCACAGCGAACCCTTGATTCGTACCACGCCGTCGGTGATCACAGCGGCAACCCCGGGGAACTCCCCCGCAGCAATTGCGTCGGTGGCCGATTCGTGCACCGAACCCAGCGACGCGTCCATTACCACCAGATCCGCCGCGGCACCAATCTCAACCACGTTGCCAGCAACGCCGAAAGCCGACGCACCCTGCCCGGAGGCAATGGCCCATCCAACGCCGGGATCTACATCACCGAGCGAGCAGATGTCGCCGATCGTTTTGAGAACACCCAGAGAAGTAACACCGTAACCGGTGGGAGTGTCGGTCCCGATAAGGAGCCGATCCAATGAGTCGATCTCCGCGAGTCGTTGGACCACACGCAGCATTGAACGGGTGCCGCCCGCCTGGACAATCTCAACGTAAGGAGGCCCGTCGGGGCCGCAGATCCGGTCTATGTCGGCATCAGACAACGACGCGAAGGTGTTGGCGTGCGAAGCGATCGTGGGTTCGGCAACAAAAACGTCATCCGCGCTGAAATGGGGATGCGCGTCGCCCCCAGGTCCGCGATCCGATGTGCAGCCACAGTGCATGTGCACAGTCATGCCCAACCTCCTGGCATGGCGGGACAGTTCACCGGATCGGACCGGGTCCTTCAGGGATCCGATCCCGATCTCGCCGATGATGCGCATCCCGATCCCGTACGCCTGATCGACATGGCCGAACTCGGTATCGGTTTCCAACAACATCGCACCGGCATGCACCTTCATACCAGCCGGGTGGAAGGTCTCAAAAGAATGAAAAGCTCCCGCGGCTATCGCCAAAGCCGAGTCCGCGTCCAAACGTCCGGGGGCATGAACCTCCCCGGCGGACATTACTCGTGTGACACCACCGTGGATCATTCGCTCCAGGTAACCGACGGATTGTTGCTTGTGTGCATAGTCGCCCAAGGTCGGATGGACATGGGTGTCCACAAGACCAGGCGCAACCGTCATCCCTCGGCAGTCAATCACCGTGTCCGCTGTGGTTGTGTCCGAATCATCAAAAGAAGCGATACGGCCGTCATCAACCACGATGGTTTCGATATCAAGTACGGGTTGCTTCAACTTCCCCGATAACACAGAGCCGATGTTGTGAAGCAGGAGTTGCATCGTTGACCTTCGAATCTTATGCCTACCGATTCAGATGACCGAACCGTCAGACGTTGGGCATGATTTGTTTGGCAAACATGTTGATCTGCGCCGGATCGTCAACAAGGGGATTGATAATCAGGTGATCAATCCCTGCGTTATTCAGCGCGGCGATGCGTTCGATCATTTCTCCGACAGTGCCAAGCAGGTAGGCGTTTCGGAGGTCCTCGTCGGAGCGCTTGGCGTCCATTACGTTGCGGTAGGCACGCAGTTGTTCAGCGATCACGGCATCACGGTCAACCGAATCGACGATGTGCATCCATTGCGCATGCGACATCGTGAAGTCGTCCATGGTTCTGTTTGCGCTGAGATGGGTCCTAACCGCGGAGATATCCCGGGCAATGATCTCGGGACTGGTGCCACTGGAACGACAGATCCAGCCGTCGTGGCGTTGTATCCGAGCGAGCACCGCAGGTGCCATCTGGGGATTGTCCACATTGTCAACCACATGCACCTGAGACCCCCCACCGATCCAGATCGGGATCGGTTGCTCGGGACGGGGATAAAGGCTGGTGTTCTCGCCGACGCTGTAGTACCGACCCTCGTAGTGCACGTCATCACCACTCAACAACAAACCAATGAGTTCGAGCGCCTCGTCGGTGCGTTTACCTCGCTGGTTGCGTGAAACACCCACAGCCGCGAACTCCAGATCGTCATGCCCGGTGCCCACACCCAAAATGACCCGCCCGCCACCGGCAAGGTGATCAAGCGTCGCAGTCTCCTTGGCCGTGATGGTCGGGTGACGAAACGGGGCGCACAGAATCGCAGTTCCGAGCTTGACCTCCTCGGTGACCCCGGCGGCCACGCCCAAGGTGATCATCGGGTCGTGCCAAGCCGTTGAATAAACCTTCGGAGCCACCAATAAATGATCGATTACCCAGATCGCCGAAATACCCGCCGCCTCCACCTTCGGGAAGTACCGAACCAACGCCCGGGACTCATCCGATGTCGTCTGACGGCGGGCATACGACGGAACCCGCCACCCGAAGTTCATAGGGACCTCCGACAATTCATACGGACCTCGGACAACTTGTCACCCTCCGACAACTTGTCACCCTCCAACAACAGGCGGCGATGCTCATACCGAAACCCTTGGTTGTTGTCCGGTACCGGTCGCACCGACACGTCCGTAGAGCCGACGCATGACCAAACGGAACACCAAGCCGTGGAGCTTGTCGAGCGCCAGACCCAGGATCGTCAACAATACAAAAGCGACGTACATCAACTCGGTGTCGAGAGTGCCTTGAGCAACGATGATCTGCGCACCCAGACCCTTGTTGGCACCCACATATTCGGCAACAACCGCACCCACAAGTGCCAACATCAAAGCCACCCGCAGGCCGCTGAACAAAGCTGGCACGGCATGAGGAACCCGGCCCTTGATCAAGGTGGTCCACCTCGAGGCCCGTAGCGCACGAAAGAGTTCGATCATCTCCGCGGGTGTGGACGTGAGCCCGAGATAGGTGTTCTCAAGCAGCGGGAAGAACGCTATAAGAGCAGCGATGATGATCTTGGGTTCTTGACCAAACCCAAACCAGATAACCAGAATCGGTGCCAACGCGAACTTGGGCAGCGCCTGGGTGATGATGACATAGGGCATGATCACCCGACGGGCGATATCGAACTCAGCGGCCAAAGTACCGAGCCCGATTCCAATGACGGCACCTGCGGCGAAGCCGAGCGCGATTTCCTGCAGGGTGATCCGGATGTGTTGATTGGCCCGGCCTTCGCCCACATAGGAAATGAGCCGATCCAACACATCAACAGGTGTCGGTGAGATCAGCGGCGAGTTTCCCGACGCCCAGATATGCCAGATCAGCACCAGCACAGCGAAACTTCCCACGAATAAGAGTCGCCCGATCCACAGGTCGGTGTTGCGAGATCTGCGTAGGTCGGCCACGGTTAGCTCAACTCCTCGCGAATGCGTCGACGCAGCGCCCAGAATCGTTCGTCGGCTTCGATGTTCGCGAATGTCCGAGGCCGTTCGATATCGACATCAATCACGTCGTGCACACGGCCGGGCCGTGCGGACATCACCATGATGCGATCCGATAAGAAGACCGCTTCGCCTATGTCGTGGGTGACGAACACGACCGTGGTGCGGGATTCAGACCAGATGCGCAATAGCTCGCCGTTCATCGTGTCACGGGTCTGGGCGTCGAGCGCTCCGAACGGTTCGTCCATGAGCAGGATTGAGGGTTCCGTTACCAGCGCCCGCGCAACCGAGACACGCTGTTGCATGCCCCCCGAGAGCTCCTCGGGTCGGTTATGTAGATAATCGGCAAGACCAACCATCTCGATCACCTGATCAGCTTTGACATTGTCGGCATCCGTGGGACGCCCGCTCACCTCGAAAGGCAACAAAACGTTGTTCTTGACGGTGCGCCAAGGCAACAAGACAGGCTTTTGGAATACGTAACCGATACGAGGGTCGGGTCCTGTCACCAACTCGCCCGCAATACGAATACTTCCGCCGCTGACCGCGATGAGTCCTCCAATACAGCGCAGCAGGGTGCTTTTGCCGCATCCGCTGGGGCCAACGATGGAGACGAACTCCCGGGGCGCGATTTCGAAATTGATCTCCGCCAGTGCCGTGATGTCACCAGCGGATGATCCGAAGACCTTCGTGACACCTTCAATCGCGATACTGCTGCTGGCGGGTAGCGGTTCTTGAGCAACAGCGCTCACGCGTACCGCCAGTCCCGCTGATCGGTCAATCCCGACGATTCGATGACGCCACAGATGATGGCACTTGCCTGAGGCGTCGACTCGTCGCTACAGGGCACGCAACACCAACCGAACCGGCGAAGGCTCTACTGGCCGATGTAACGGTTCGAGATGATCGACCCGACATCAACTGCCTCCTCAAGAATGCCCAACTGCACGGCCTGCTCGGCAACGTCGGCGATGGTCGCGGGATCACACCATCCCATCCCGTTCTCGGCGACACCGGGGCCGTTGTTCTGCATCTCAATTCGGTAGTCGATAACCGCCAGGTTGCGCTCAATGTTCTCAGCACCATCAGCAAGGCGACTGCCGATCTCCGCGGCAGCGTCGGGGTTGTCCTCAATCCAGAGCTTGGCCTTCTCGATTGCATCCACGAACCGACCGACGAGGTCGGCATTGTCGTCGAGCCAGTCACGTTTGGCGAAATAAACGTCGTTGGGGCCCGGTACCTGCTCGTACTGCCAAATCTCGTAGTCGTCAACCTGATCGGCAGGAATGCCACCGTTGTCGAGCAGCGCCCAATTGATGCTCCCCCAAGTTGAGGCAGCCTGCGCCTCGCCGCTGAGCAGCGCCGTGCCGAAATCAATGCCGGTTGCCGCGAAGGTGACATCATCTTCGGAGATGCCGTTGGCGGCAAGCAGCAAAGCCGCATACCACTTGCTGGTTGACGCCTGTGAGGTCACCGCAATGGTCTTGCCCTTCAGGTCTGCTGGAGATTCAACCCCAGCAGCGTTGTTCACCAGCATCGTTAGCCAGTTCTGGGTGTACGGGCAATAGAACCCCTCAAGGTCCTCCCCGGCAAGCACCGCGAAGAAACCCGAGAAGGGATCAGCCATGGCAATGTCGGCGTTGCCGCCCACGAGTTGGAATACAGCGTCGCCTGCACCTGCACCCGCGAGCTGCTCGAGTTCAACACCGGCCTCAGCGAAGTAGCCGTTCTCCTCGGCGACATACAGATCAACGAAATCGATGAATTTCGCTCCCCAGGTAACCAGCCGGATCGTCTCTGGTTCCGGGGCAGGCTCGGGCTCACCTACTGTGACTACAGGGGTGTCGTCATCGCCGGTTTGCGGTGGATCGTCGTCGTCAACCTCGGCGTCGTCGCCACATGCGGCCGCCAACACCGCCAAGGCCACAACTGGAATCGCAAGCCACTTCCATCGCGATCTCAACGCATTTCGCGATTTCAACGCATTTGTGTTGAACATGATGAATCCTTCCGATGCACTAGATTCCATATTCTCATACATTCTATATTCCATCCATAATCAAATGTCAATTAGAGTGTTATGGTAGCATTGATGGGCTCGTTCGAACGTCCGATGACAGCTCTGCAGGCGGTCCTGTCGGAGCTGCGACGACGTTTGCTTGACGGTCGCATCCAGCCTGGCGACCCCATACGTCCCGATGCGGTCGGAGAGGAACTCGGAGTGTCCGCCGTGCCAGTGCGCGAAGCTCTGCGCATCCTTGAAGGCGAGGGCCATGTCACGAATCGGCCTCACCGAGGGTACGTCGTTGCCGAACTTGATATCGACGACCTAACCGAGATCTACCGAATCCGGGAACTGCTGGAGGAAGAAGCCGTCCGCCGAGCCATACCGAAACTCGACGCCGATGACCTCGCCGAACTCAGATCAACAATAGCCGAGATGGCCAAAGCAGGTGACGACGTGGTCGAGTTGACCGAGGTCAACCGACGCTTTCACTTCGCACTCTTCGAAGCGGCCGAGCTGCCTCATCTCCTTCGCATATTGCGCATGTTGTGGGATTCTTCTGATCGATATCGCCTGCGGTATCTCATCACACCTGAAAACCGTCGGCTGGTTCAAGAACAGCACCGACGCATCATGGAGGCCATTGAAGACCGTGACGTTGAGCGGGTCATCAAAGAGAAATCGCTGCACAGAGCCCATGCCATCGACACGCTCATCGGTTTCGCAGATCCCGTCTCGGAATCCGCCGCAGAAGCCGTGGGCTAAACACAACCAAAGACCTGAACGCGACCCAGGGATTGACGCCAACTACACCCCGGCCACTCACCCTGACGCGACGAGCCCATCAGAGGACCCAAACCCGGAAATTGGACCCAAACCCGCCGCAGAAGCCTTGGGCCAAACACAAGCAAACCCTGAACCCGACCCAGGGATTGACGCCATCTACACCCCGGCCACTCACCCTGACGCAACAACCCCGTCGGAGGACCCAATCCCGGAAATTGGACCCAAACCCGCCGCAAGCAAACCTGAACGCGACCCGGGGATTGACGCCAACCACCCCCCGCCACCAACCCTGATACAACGACCCCATCGGAGGATTCATACCCGCCGCAAGCAAGAACCTGAACGCGACCCAAACCCGGTAGTTGAACTCAAGCCCGGTCGAGAGCGCGTATCGAGATCAACCAGACAGGTCGATCTTGCGTTGCTCGATCTTCGTGCGTAGAGGCGGAAAAACTTCCGTTGGGTCAATCAGGACCGACAACAGCGTTGGTTCGGTTGCAGCCATGGCCCAGCGCACAGCTTCGTCAATGTCGGTAACAGAGTCGACTGTTCGCGCTGGCACACCCATGGCGGCGGCCACTCCTGCGAAATCGATCGGACCGAGCCCCATGAAATGGTCCTCGCCGTACATCGCCTCGGCTTGGTGTTTGAGGATGCCCAGTGCTCCGTCGGCGAAGATGACGACCACTAGCGGGATCCCAAGATCACGAGCCACGCGGAGTTCACCCATGGTGTGAACGAAGCCTCCGTCGCCAGCAATGGCCACCACCTTGTTACCAGGCAGAGCAACCGCTGCGCCGATGGCTGCTGGGAGGCTGAATCCCATAGCGTCAAACTCGCAGGATTGCAGCAGGCCATCGGGGCGGACCACGTCGAGTTGGTCGCATACCCACAGCCGGTGATTACCAATATCTGCTGAAAACACGGCGTCTTCGGGCGCGTGTTCCTTGAGGGCACGTATGAAGCGCGCTGCACCAATACCGCCAATCGGATCGTGGCGGTCCTGCGACTTGGCCGATTCGGTACTGAACCATGGCTCCCGATTCCCAACATTTGCACCAACAGCGGCGAGCACGCTGGCTGCATCGGCGATGATTCCTTGATCGACTGGGTAGACACGGTTGATCTGGGATGGATCGGCGTCGATTTGTGCGGTTGTGGCATCGTCGCCGAATAGATCATCACGCCATCCCGAGGTTGTCTGTTCGCCCAAGGCACAGCCGACTATGAGCACGAAATCAGCCCGACGGATCGCTTCGCGAGCCGCTTCGGTGCCGTAGAAGCCCGACATCCCAACGCTGGATGGATGTGTGGTGGCGATGCAGCCAACACCGGAACGGCTGGTGGCTACTGGAGCGCCCAGACGTTCGGCGAGCCGGGCGAGCAACTCGGTTCCTTGGGAGCGAATTACGCCATGCCCGGCAAGGATGGCGGGACGTTTGCAGGATTCAAGCAGGGATTCAAGCGCGGTGATGTCGTTGGCGTTCGCAGCCAAAGCGGCTGGAGCAGCTACAGTCGGGGGCTTCCATTGTGTCGTCGTTTCAGCCTGCAGGTTCTGAGGCAAAGCTATGTGCACAGGTCCGGGGCGGCCGCTGGCGGCCGTTTGGAGTCCCGCAGCTAACAGATTCGGGATCTCTTCCAACGAGACGGCTTGAACCGATGACTTGCAAAAGGGTGCCAGGAGGCCGACGTTGTCGCAATACTGAAGGATGTTGCGGTGCACATAACGCCGATCAACCTGAGCGGTGAGCACGAGTAACGGAATCGAATCGGCGAAGGCGTTGGCCACGGCTGTGACGACGTTGGTTGCGCCGGGTCCGGGTGCTCCTGTGAACACCACACCTGGCTTTTTGGAAGTGAGCGCATAGCCCGAAGCCATGTAGCCAGCACCCTGCTCGTGTCGGGCGGCGACAACCCTGGGCGCGCCCAGTTGTCCCATCTCGTGATATGTAGGCAAGAAATGCCCGCCAGCAACTGTGAAAATTGTCTCGACGCCGGATTCGCTCAGCATCTGAGGGATAGCCAAGCGACCGATGATCGGGTTCGCGGTGTCCGCCTCTGTTGGATCAGACATCATTCCTCCGTAGTCGCGTTCCTAAGTTCTGCTGTAGCTGTCTGCTGTAGCCACATGTCGCTCAGGCTTCTACAAACTATATTCGATCAAATTCCGCCGCTCCTGTGTCTGCTGTAGCCACATGTCACACTGGCTCTACAAACTATATTCGATCAAATCATGCCCGTAGATTGTCCAATTCCTTCACCAGCCAAGATGCGGTACCGGGTCACGAGCCCTGTCAGTCTTGCCCCCCCCCCTAACTGCCTGACCTTCATCAGCCAAGATGCGGTACCGGTTGACGAGACGAGACGACCGTAGAGGCTGGGGCCGGAAACCTTCACCAGCCAAGATGCGGTGCCGGGTGACGAACTCTGCCAGTCTTGCCCCCCCCCCCCTAACTGCCTGACCTTCATCAGCCAAGATGCGGTACCGGTTGACGAGACGACACCGGGGATCCACGAAGTACACGACTTTGGCCACGGGCTGCGGAGTCCGGCGGGTCACGAGATCACACCGGGGATCCACGAAGTACCGGCGATCGGCACCTTTGCCATCGCTGCGGCCTCCACCGTCAAGGCCGCGAGGTCCTCAGGTTCAAGGTTGTGCACATGCGATTTCCCGTTCGCTCGTGCCAGCGTCTGCAGCTCAAGTGTTAGAACCTGCAGATAGTTCGCCAACCTCCGGCCACCAATAACCGGGTCCAGATGTCGCGATAACTCCGGGTCCTGAGTGGTGATGCCCGCCGGGTCAGTCCCCGCCTGGTAGTCCTCCCAGTAGCCCGCAGCGCTGCCGATTACCCGATACTGTTCGGCAAAATGAGGCGAGTTGTCACCGATCGCGATAAGCGCAGCTGTGCCGATCGACACAGCGTCGGCACCCAAAGCAAGCGCCTTCGCCACGTCCGCGCCAGAACGAATCCCACCTGCTGCGATCAGCTTTACCTCACGATGCACGCCGAGTTCTTTGAGTGCGCGCACCGACTCTCCGATAGCCGCAATCGTAGGAACCCCGACGTGTTCAATGAAGACCTCCTGTGTGGCTGCGGTACCGCCCTGCATGCCGTCCACCACGATCGCATCGGCGCCAGCCTTCACCGCCAGCGCAGTGTCGTAGTAGGGACGAGCGGCTCCAACCTTGATGTAGATGGGGACTTGCCAGTCGACGATCTCACGCAGCTCGAGAATCTTGATCTGTAAGTCGTCGGGCCCTGTCCAGTCAGGATGACGGCACGCGGATCGCTGATCCACGCCTTCGGGCAGGGTCCGCATTGCTGCGACGCGCTCGCTGACCTTTTGACCCAGCAGCATTCCCCCACCGCCGGGTTTGGCGCCCTGCCCGACAACAACCTCGATCGCATCGGCCTTCCTGATGTCATCGGGGTTCATCCCATAGCGAGACGGTAGATACTGGTACACGAGAATGCTCGAATGTTTGCGCTCCTCTGGAGTCATCCCACCGTCACCGGTGGTCGTTGATGTGCCAGCCGCGTTGGCACCTCGACCCAAAGCCTCCTTGGCCTGAGCAGAAAGCGACCCGAAGCTCATCCCCGCAATGGTGATCGGGATCCGCAGGTAAACGGGCCGCTCCGCTTTGCCTTCACCGATCGTGACATCCGTGCCGCAGTCTTCGCGATATCCCTCCAGAGGGTACCGCGACATTGAAGCCCCGAGAAATACCAGATCATCAAGAGTGGGTAGTCGCCGCTTCGCCCCGAAGCCACGGATTCGATAGATCCCAGTGTTGGCCGCCCGTTGGATCTCCGAGATCACGTTGCGGTCAAAGGTGTGGGACTCACGATGATGCCAGTCGTCTCCGATCCCCAAATACTTACTGCTCAAATTCTTCCGGTCATGTGCGGGTTCTGGATCATCGGCACCTGGATCATCGCCGGAGCCCTGTTTTGTTCCATCAATGATGCCGCAGCCCGACCCCCGGCGGAGCTCGGCATCGCGGAGTCCGGCGTCGCGGAGTTCGGCATCTATGTCGTCAACCGAGAAGTTGTATAACCGACGAGCCGACCCATATCGACGGAAGTCACCCACCTCGGCTTGCAGCCCGGCTCGACTGAGCAGCATCTCGAGATGCTCAAGGTCGCCAGGGCGCATCTCGGCCTCAACGCAGTCCGCACCCAAAGAGGCCACGCTTCCACGCACGAAGACGTTTGCCTCGTAGATGGAGTCGCCAAGGTGATGGTCGGCATCCCCCAACACCACCAAGGTGCCGGCCTGGGCCATGAAGGCACCCATGTGTCCGATGTTGCCGCCCACCACGACATCGACGCCCTTCATGGAAATGCCGCATCGCGCTCCAGCGTTGCCTTCGATCACCAGCAATCCGCCGCATCCGGTCGCCCCGGCGGACATCGTCGCACTACCAATTACACGCACGGTCCCAGACATGATGTTCTCGCCGATTCCGGTTCCCGCGTTGCCATGAACTGTCACCGTGCCACGTTGGTGCATGCCTGCGGCGTAGTAGCCGACGGAACCCATTATTTCGACCGTGATGTCGCCGGTGATTCCTACCGCCACAGCATGGGCACCGTGTGGGTCGGTCACTACGAAATGCCCTGCGGTGGCTTTGCGCAACCGGCTGTTGATTTCGCGCAGGGACTGTTGGTGCAGATTCAACACCTCGTCGGTGGCTTTGCTCATGCCACGAGGCTCCAGGTGTAGACACGGGCGGGCTCCGGTTCGAACACCTCAGCGTCGGCGAGGTCTGGCAGGGTGGCGATCGCTCGGTACTCCGAGGACATGGCGACCCAGTCGTCGGTTTCGGCGATCACGGCCGGTTTGCATGCGATTGGATCGCGCAGAACTGCAAAACCGTCCTCGGTTCCCACAGCGAAGGTATAGAAGCCGTCGAGGTCGACCAGGGAACCTCGCAGTGCTTCGTTCAGAGTGTCGCCCTCACGGAGCCGCCACGCCAGGTAACCCGCGGCAACCTCAGAATCGTTGTCGGTTTGGAACGACTCACCGCAGCGCACGAGCCGTTCACGTAGTTGGTTGTGGTTTGAGAGTGACCCGTTGTGCACTAAGCAGGTGTCTGCCCCGGTAAGAAACGGGTGCGAACCATTCGTCGTGACAGCAGATTCGGTTGCCATCCGGGTGTGAGCAACCGCATGAGTGCCGGTACGCGACGCCAAGTCGTAGTCGGAGGCGACCCTGTCGGGATCGCCCACGGCTTTGTACAACTCGATGCGTTTGCCGAAGCTGAGAACATCGACGTCATCAAGGTTGTCGATGAGCCATTGGCGAGCACGGCGACCGTCGCCAGCGGTCTCAAACACGGCGTGGTCGCGCAGGGGACGCACCTCAACCGTCTCTTGGAGCACTCGCTGCAGCTCAACGGCTGTCACGGACCAGTCGGGCTGGTGGCCTTCTGCCAGGACCGTCACCCTGTTGAGTTCCTCGGTTCGGTCATCGTAGATCGCAAAGCCTGCGCTGTCGGGTCCTCGCGCTCGCATCTCGTGCAGCATGGACGCCGTTAACCGGCCCAAGTCGGATCGGTACTTGGCTGTCTTGAGGAACAGGCCGACGATGCCACACATGTTTTCTCCAAGTCGCGTCGTTGTCGTTTAGTAGGTTCCAGCACGGCACCGATGAGAACGATTGCCGCTGCGGTGCCGCTGAGAACGATGAAGCGTCTCCGCTTACAGTAGCGATCAAGCGAGAACCCGGCGAACCGGTCGTCAATCGCGTTGAATGATCCCACAACACGACAAGGAAAGCCCGTGAAGACACCCGAAGAGGTAAAGCAACAAGCCGAAGAAGACGGCATTGAGTTCATCTACGCGATGTTCGTGGAGATGCACGGCAAACCCTGCGCGAAGCTGGTTCCCGTCTCGGCGATCGACTCGTTGATGACCGACGGTGCCGGGTTTGCTGGTTTCGCGGCCGGACCAATCGGTCAGGATCCGTCCCATCCAGACATTCTTGCCATTCCCGACCCGGCGTCATACACCCGGCTGCCGTGGCAACCCAACGTGGCTGCTATGCAATGCGACCCAACGGTAAACGGTGAAGAGTGGCCCTTCGCACCGCGTGTCATCTTGCGCCGAACCCTCGAACTTCTTGGCGAACGTAACCTGGTTGCCAAGACCGGTGTTGAGGCCGAGTACTCCTTGGTTGTGAGACACGACGACGGTTCGATCACGGTCGCCGACGAACGCGACACCGACCCGTTGCCCTGCTACGACGCCCGTGGCCTGACCCGGATGCTGCCCCACCTCAGCGAGGTCTCCCGCAACCTCAACACCATGGGTTGGAACAACTACGCGAACGATCATGAGGACGCCAACGGGCAGTACGAACAGAACTGGCAGTACTCAGACGCTCTCACAACCGCTGATCGTCTGATCGTGTTCCGACTGATGATCCATACGCTCGCCGAACGTAAGGGCAGGTTCGCCACTTTCATGCCCAAGCCGTTCTCGGACAAGACCGGCAATGGTTTGCATACTCATTTGAGTTTGTGGTCCCATGACACCGACGAGCCGCTGTTTGAAGGAGCAGGCGGCGACGATCGTCACGGACTCGGCCTGAGCGATCTCGCGTACCAGTTCGTTGCAGGCTTGATCAACCACGCCCCGGCTCTCGTTGCGCTTACCTGCCCGATCGTCAACTCCTACAAACGTATGGGTGTCGGCGCTCCGACTTCTGGAGCGACCTGGGCTCCTGCGTACGCCGCGTATGGCGGCAACAACCGCACCCAGATGATTCGCGTCCCTGAACCGGACCGAATCGAGATCCGGCTCTGCGACGGTGCCGCCAATCCCTACCTGGCGTTCGCCGCGATGCTCGCCTGCGGTTTGGACGGTATAGACAATGCGCTGGATCCTGGGCCACCCAATGCCGACAACCTTTTCGCTCTTGGCGCTGGCGAAATAGCTGCTCGGGGGATAGTCGCCCTGCCGTCCACGCTGCTGCACGCCATCGACAATCTTGAAGCCGATGAGGTGCTCGGTGAGGCTCTGGGGACGACACCGGATGGGTTGTATCGTGATTATTTTGCGCGTGTTAAACGAGCGGAGTTCATGGCTCACCACCATGAGGTCACACCGGGCGAAATCAAACAATACCTGACACTGTTTTAGCCCAAACACCTGTTTAGTCTGAATGTTTAATCTGGATTTGTTTATGATCCGGATTGGCCCACCGGATCGGCTCGCGGTTGTTCAGCGGTGCCCGAAAGTCTGGTTTAGACTACGAACCCGATGGCGATTCATGTGAACCACACCAGAACTCAAATTCGCGTTCATCGCAACAAGGTGATGGGTGCCGTTCACCGGCGGGCCGCCAGGTCGCGGTGTGCAGGCAGATGGCAGCGGGCAGGCGGGTCGCGGCGGGCAGGCGGGTCGCGGTGTTTGGTGACGGCGATAGCTGTGATCATCTTCGGGCTTTCTGCGTGCAGCGACACCTCGACGGATCCGAGCGGTGCCCCTGACCCGACCACAGAGGTATCGGTGACATCAGAGGCGTCGGTGGCGTCAACCTCGGAAGTTGCAACAACGTCAACCTCAGTAGTTACAACGCTTGCGCCTAGATCACCCGAAGATCGCCCGACCGACGCGCTGGCGCTGACCGAACTCTACGAAACGACCGGTAACCCAGACTCCGAAACCGTCGTCGTTGTCGTACAGGGAGGGCCTGCGATCGAGCTGTTCTCGGTTACCCATGAGGTCGCCGAGGTTCTTCATATGATCGATCTCACCGAGACGCAACTCGTAACAGTCCATCAGGTGCAGACACTTGATCCCGAACGGTTCACTACCGCGGATTTGACCTTCGAACAGACCCAGGCCGCCACCGTTGACACCATCACTCACCTCAGCGATGTCATCTACCACTTCCTCGCCAACAAGAAAGTCTACGTAGTCGGCATCTCCTATGGAGCCTTCGTCGTTCAGGAGCTGCTGGCAACCCAAGGAAACGTCGCCGACGGATATCTGATCTCGGTTGGGCGGGTGGACATGCCAGAAGAGGTCTGGAGGGTCTTTTCAAGAGGTGAAGCGGCTGGGTTCGTTGACGGCACCGAGATTGTTGAGTTCTCCATTGATGAAGCCGGTATGGATGCCGAAACGCCTGCAGGAGACCGCAACATGGCCCGGCTTGCGGCGTCGCTGGGACGGCATCGCTACAGCGAACGGCTGGCAACAACTCCGCTCACCAACGTGGTCTACGTCTACGGGAGCGCTGATCAGCAGGTCGGCCGACTAACCGAACCCGAGATCGCCTTTCTCAAAGCTCAAGGCGCGGAGGTGATCGGGTATACAGGAGGCCACGAGACCCCAGACTCAGTAACTGCTGGCGCACTGGACCGGGTGCTCAATGAGACAAGGCTTGCAATAGCGGATTCGTAGCAACAATTGAATCCGCTACATCAATCCGCTGCCCGAATTGCCAGCGACAGTCAGAAAACCACCACCGGATTAACCGGTGCCCCACAGCCACCAACAAAGGGTTCAGGACTCGCAGCTACATCAATCCGCTGCCCGAATTGCCAGCGACAGTCAGAAAACCACCACCGGATTAACCGGTGCCCCACAGCCACCAACAAAGGGTTCAGGACTCGCAGCTACATCAATCCGCTGCCCGAATTGCCAGCGACAGTCAGAAAACCACCACCGGATTAACCGGTGCCCCACAGCCACCAACAAAGGGTTCAGGACTCGCAGCTAAGAAGAATTCGTAGCGCCCACGCTCGGCACACATCTGCGACAACGACTCAAGGTCCCAGTTCTGGCCTTGCGTGAGACCCATATCAACCACATTGATGCAGTGCACCGCAAGGGCGTTGTCCCAGTTAGGCGGCGGGAACAATTCGAAGATGTACGTGTCGTTGGCTACGGCGGCGACGTCGTGGTGACGAAACCAGCGGACCGCGTCAAACCACGGGCCCGGCGTTGATCCGTCGCCTTCGGGTCCGCCAAGATATGCCTGCGCTCCGCCTGAGAAGAACTGTCGGATCCGACCTGTGCGGATCAAGACAATGTCGCCAGCGGCGATGTTGACTTTGCCGAACTCGGCGGCTTCGTTGAGGTCGTCCGCGGTGACCTCGTGGTTGCTTTGAAGCTCCTCGATGCCTTGGGCTGCAGGAAGGTCAAGCAACACGCCGCGTCCCACCAAGTGTCGGATCTTGTCGATGCCGAGCACGGTGGCACCGTCACGTGCGGTAATCGATGACGTCGGCACACCGTTGTAGAGATGGTGGTTGTAGCTGACGTGTGATAGCGAGTCCCAATGTGTGCCAGCCTGCAGACCCATAGTGACTAGGTCGTCGCTGAAATGCGGGACCATTGCGTCGTTGTTCGGATCACCAAGATCGGGGTTGTCGATGTAGCCCATAGTGTGGATGGGGTTTACTCGGTGCGGGATCTGCCCCATCTGCGGTCCGTTACTACCCAGATCGATAGCGCACGACACACGCCGACCGGCCGTGATCGTTGCCGCAGCGCTCTGTACCGCTTCGTCGGTGATCAGGTTGAGCGTGCCCAGACAGTCGTCGTCGCCCCAGCGACCCCAGTTCCTGACCTCAGCCGCGAGTTCGTGAAAGGAGGAATCGAAAGACATATCGCCACCTCAGCCGTTGGGCAACAGAACGGTTCGTGCCTCAGCACCAGCAGCAATCGCATCCAGAGCCTTCGTGATTTCGTTGAGCCCGCCGGTGTGGCTAACGAGCTCATCAAGCTTGAGCTTCCCGCGAAGGTACAGATCCGCGAGCATCGGGAAATCACGGCGCGGGCGTGCACCGCCAGCGCGGATGCCCATCAGGTTCTTGTTTTGGTGCAGAGCCTGAAATGGGTAGGTCACGGTTGCGGTGAGATCAGGAACACCAACCGCGCAGATATTCCCGCCCGGCCTGGTCATCGTAATGCAGTCGGCGAGAAGTTCCGTGGATCCGACTACCTCAAAGGCGTGATCAACTCCACCACCGGACAACTTCCGCACTTCCTCAACGACATTGACACCGTCGGCAGCCAAGACGAAGTCGGTAGCGCCAAAGTCAACCGCGAATGCCTCTTTTTGTTCGATTCGGTCCACGGCGATGATCTGGCGAGCGCCGCACAGCGAGGCCGCCTGGATCACGTTGAGGCCAACCCCACCAGCCCCTATCACAACGCAACTGTCACCAAGTTGCACATTCGCCCGGTTGAAAACAGCGCCGGTGCCGGTGACCACCCCACACCCGATCAGGGCTGCGACGGTGAGCGGCATGTCCCGAGGGATCGGGACGCACTGGTTTTCGCTGACAACCGTCTGCTGGGTGAAAGCACCGATTCCAGCGAAGTTGTAGAGAAGTTGTTCGTGTTCAATGTAGGGCTGACGCAAGATACCCATTGATCTGCTGCAGTTGCCCGGGTTGCCGACCTCGCAATCGGCGCAATGCCCGCAGTTGCCGAAGGTTGACAGGACCACGTGATCACCTACCTCGCAATAGGTGACTGCAGAACCCGTTTCGACCACCACACCGGAGGCTTCATGGCCCGGGACCAGAGGGAGCGGCATGTAGTACTTGCCGTGCACGCAGCTCAGGTCACTCCCGCAAACACCAGCAGCGCGGATCTCCACCCGGCACTGACGTGGTTCAAGATCCCCAACCAGCTCAATTTGTTCCGACAAACGGACGCTTTCGGTGGTAGTACCTTCCAGCACCAATCCCTGCATCGAACGTCTCCGATCTCTGATAGGTATGCGGCCTGAAACAGAGCACGCACCTCACAAGCTTATGCCGGAGCTGCCCGCTGGTCACAACGGATCGGTACCTGAAGCTTCGTGTGCAGCACTCTGTGCAACACGACTTGGTTACGAAACAGGATCAATCTCTATCAGTCGACACGACCGAGATGAAGCGGACCAAGCCAACGCTACGAATCCCGGCCCGTGAACCTCATCAACCAACACAATCAAGATGAGCCTAACCAAGCCAGCGCTACCGATCCCAGCCCGGTGAACCTCATCAACCAACACGATCAAGACGAAGCCAGACCAAGCCAGCGCTACCGATCCCGGCCCGTGAACCTCATCAACCAACACAATCAAGATGAGCCGAACCAAACCAGCGCTACCGATCCCAGCCCGTGAACCTCATCAACCAACACAATCGAGACGAAGCCAGACCAGCCTTAAGAGCCCGACATTGCCACGAGCGTCACCGTAAGCTCAGTGATCGAAGTCTGTCACCTTCACGGTGACCGTCCCGGATCCCTTCTTCAGAAGAAAGTAAGTGCGGAGAGTTCAATGAAAGACATGCATTACACGATCGTGTCGGCCGACGGCCATGTCGGTGCGGACCGGCCCGATTACAAGCCATACCTGGAGAAACGTTGGCATGACGACTTCGATGCCTGGTTCAACTCCTATGTGAACCCATTCGACGATCTGGTCGATCCCGACGCCGACCGCAATTGGGACTCGGCGCGACGACAACGAGAACTTGAAAGCGACGGCATCGTCGCCGAGGTGCTGTTCCCCAACACGGTCCCACCGTTTTTTCCAACCGAGAACCTCATCTCCCGGCCACCGGAGACAGCTGTTGAACTTGAACAACGAACGGCTGGACTGCGCGCACATAATCGCTGGCTTGCCGAATTCTGCGCGGATCTGCCGGGGCGGCGGGCGGGTCTGTCACAGATCTTCGTGAACGACCCGCACGACGCTGCACGAGACATCGCCTGGGCTGCGAACAACGGCCTGAAAGGGATACTCGTATCGGCTGTGCCGCCCGATTCGGCACTGAAAGGGCTGTACAGCGCCGACTATGATCCCATATGGGCTGCCGCTCAGGACCACGACTTGGCTGTCTGTCAGCATGGCGGCATGGGTGTACCGGACATGCCAGACGCTCCCGTGTTCATCTGGCTAATGGAGGTCCCGTATTTTGCCAACCGCTCTTTGTGGCATCTGATTGCCGGTGGCGTTTTTGAGCGTTTCGATCGGTTGAGGTTCACGATGACCGAACAGAAGGTCGGGTGGGTTCCCGATGTTCTTCGCAGGATGGACGGATTTTGGGAGCATTGGACCAAGACCGGATCGGTCGGTTTACTCCCTTCGTCTGGCGATGAGCTGCCCAACCCGCCGAGCTTCTATTTCCAGCGCAACGTCTGGATGGGCTCGAGTTTCACTCCCCGCCAAGAGGCAGAGATCATCGTTGATCTCGGCCCGAGCCGGGTCATGTGGGGCAGCGATTTTCCCCACGATGAAGGCACGTTCCCGCATACCACCGAGGCGCTGCGCCTCGCCTACCACGACTGGGCTGAACCTGCGCTGCGTGACGTTCTGGGGCGCAATGCAGCGCAGGTGTACGGCTTGGACTATGCCGAACTCGCCAAGTTGGGTATCGGGCCAATAGTCAAGGAGGTCGCAGTCCCGCTCGACGTGATTCCCGAAAGCAAGAGCTTGGCGTTCGTCGACCGCTGACCCGGCGAGCCAACTGCTGACCCGGCCAACCAACCGCTCACCTAGCAAACCAACTGCTCACCTAGCAAACCAACCGCTGACCCGGGGAGCCAACTGCTCACCCGGCCAACCAACCGCTCACCTAGCAAACCAACTGCTCACCTAGCAAACCAACCGCTGACCCGGGGAGCCAACTGCTCACCCGGCGAGCCAACCGCTGACCCGTCGAGCCAACCACTAACCCGGAAAACCACCGCTGACCCGTCGAGCCAACCGCTGACCCGGCGAACCGACCGCTCACCCGGGGAGCCAACCGCTCAAGCGGGGAACCAACCGCTCATCCGGAAAACCACTGGAGATTCCGGAAAACTATTGGGGGTGTAGGTTTGTCTACCAGACGCGCATCCTTCGCCGTTGGTCGTGTGAGACCGGACTTCACTACCATCAGGCACCACAACGCAAGCGCCCGGGAGTGCACATGAGCGACAAACGACTCGACATTGACGGAGCGGTGGCAGTGGTGACCGGCGGTGCCAGCGGAATCGGCAAGGCAATCTCCAAGGCGCTCCTTCGAAGAGGTGCCACCGTCGTGATCGCCGACATCGAACCCGAAGCAATCGAGGCGACGCTTTCGGAGTTGAAAGACATCGGCGCTGTGTCAAGTCATCGAACCGATGTCAGCGACGAGCTTTCCGTCAAGTCACTCGCCGAGATGGTCTACTCAACCCAACACAGGTGCAACCTGTTCTTCGCCAATGCTGGCGTTACCTCTGGCGGCGGAGGCAAGCCCTGGCAGCAGGAACCCAACGACTGGCGTTGGTGTTTCGGGGTGAATGTCTTCGGTGTCGGTATCTGTGCTTCGGAATTCGTGCCTCGCATGATTGAGGGTGCGGAGCCGGGGCAGTTCATCGTGACCTCATCAGGAGATGGTGGGTTCGCTCCCGTGCCTCAAGCGTCGGTATATGCAGCGTCGAAGGCTGCGGCGAGTTGTTTCACCGAGTCCCTCAACGCCAACCTCATCAGCGAGGGAACGAGGCTGCGGGCCTCGGTGTTTTATCCCTTCGGTGGACTTCTTGACACAGGTTTGTTCACCGCCCAGCGCAACCGACCCGAGTACCTCTCCCGGGTGGGCGAGGCAACAGGCCGACGCAGTATGACCTTCGAGACCCTCAAGGCGTTGATCGCCGAAACCACCGGCACCGAGCCCGACGTTGCGGACCTGGACCTGCTCGGTGAACGAGTGCTTGACGCCGTGCAGGAGCGGCGCTTCGTCATCGCCGGGGACCTGGATGAAACCGTTGAATTGCTGCACAGTCGCGCCGACGCGATTGGTCGAGCGGAGATGCCGCCGAACACACCAATGGAACTCGGTTGAACGATCATCCCGGCCCGATGCGGGCCTCTGAGGGTCCGGCGGTGCCCAAACCAAAACGCCACCAAGCGACCACCCCCACCCCGGCCCGGTACCGGCCTCTGAGGGTCCGGCTGTGCCCAAACCAAAACGCCACCAAGCGATACCCCAAGTCCGGTGCGGGCCATTGGTGCGGACCTTTGAGCGTCCCGGCAGTGCCCAACCAAAACGCCACCAAGCGACCACCCCCACCCCGGCCCGGTACAGGCCTCTGAGGGTCCGGCTGTGCCCAAACCAAAACGCCACCAAGCGACCACCCCAACTCGGCCCGATACAAACTCTGAGTACCGTCAGGCCGCAGCTAACCAAGGAGTTCAGTAGTGCCATACGACGTCGCCCACCTGCCCGAACAGACCGGGCGTATCGCGCTCATCACGGGTGCCAACACCGGCCTGGGGTATTGCAACGCCTTGGATCTCGCCGCGAAAGGGGCCAAGGTGGTGATGGCGTGCCGCAATGAGGACCGCGCCCTCAAAGCCATGCAGCTCATACGCGGCGACCTCGGCGACGCCGACTTGGAGTTCCTCAAACTGGACCTGGGATCACTTGATGCTGTGCGGGCTGCGGTGAGCGAGTATCGCAGCCGCCACGAGCACCTCGATGTGTTGGTCAACAACGCCGGAATCATGATGACGCCATATGTCAGGACCGTTGATGGACTTGAAGGCCAGATGGCAGCGAATTACTGGGGTCATTTTCTGCTCACGATGTCGCTGATTGATCTGATGCCCGACACCACGGCCTCGCGGGTGGTGACGCTGTCGAGCCTCGCCCATAGGCAAGGCACCAAACAGATCCGCTTTGACGACATCAGCTGGGAGCAGGGATACAGCCGGGTAGGCGCCTACCGACAAACCAAGCTGGCGTGCTTGCTGTTCACCCTTGAACTCGACCGTCGTCTCCAGGCGGCAGAGCGCCACATTGTCTCTGCGGGTGCTCATCCGGGGTTTTCGACCACAGAGCTGGCTAGGTCGATACCCAGGGTGCTTCAATACCTCACCCGTTACACCATCGGCGCGGTGTTCGCGCAGGGTCCTGATCAGGGCTCCCTGCCGACTCTTGTGGCAGCTATCGCCGACAACGTGACCGGGGGTGACTACTTCGGCCCGCAGGGTCGTTGGGAGATGAAGGGACCTCCCGGTCCGGCCCACATCGATGACTGTGCCCGTGACGCGAAGGCTGCTCGGAGGCTGTGGGACCTGTCAGCTGAGATCACCGGCGCGGATCTCCCCTACTGATTTTCGACGACAACCGTCAACCCGACTTCAATAGTAAACGGGGACAACAGTCAAGGGAACAACAGTCAGCCAGCGCGACGATAGGTCTCAACGTGTGTACCGAACAGCTCGGTGATCCTGCCCGGGTCAAGCGCCGAACCGTCGTCGAATCCGATTCGGTGACGAATCTGTGCCACGGTCGCGTGCGCGATCACCGGCCACAGCTCGCCGGCGGGCGTGTCCGACGCCAGACAACCATCTTCACCCAACTCAAGCAGTCGGCGATCCACCATCAGCTGGTCTGCATACGGCACAAGCCCTCCTTGCTCCACGATTGCCGGACAGGTGTCAGTGAAGCTGTTGTGGCCGGAGTTCGACAACACCAACAAAGTGACCTGTGCGGCCGCAGATTCGGCAAACGTCGTAACCTCTTCCACGTCAATGACCATGTCGTCGTCGGCTGCGATCAGCAAGGCGGGCACGCCTGGATCGCTGCTGTCAGCACTGATCGACGGTGCCCACCCAACCCAGGTCGACACATCTTCGCGAAGTGCGAAACGGCGGGCTGCACCAGCTCCGGCCGACTGCCCTACCACTGCAACGGGCCCGTCAACGGCCACGAGACCGAACAGCGGATCATCCACGGTGGTGCCAGCCGATCTGATCATCTCAAGAGCTGCGAGAAGGTCGTCCACGTCACCGTCGGGTAGCCGCTCTACGGACCGCAGCGGCGTTGACGCCATCCGGTCCCGTTCGTAATGATCCGGGGCCACGACCACCATCCCCCACGACGCTAGACGGATCGTCAATTCCGAATAGTCGGTGGGGTAGCTACCCGCCCCGTGGCTGAACATCACCACCGGAAATGGGCCATCCGCGAGTTCCGGGTTGGCGTAGACATTTTCGAAGGTGAAGTCAACAACGAGGACTTCCGGGATGAGCGGACGCATGACCTCGTCAAAGGCGTCCAGGGAGGAGTAGGCCCACGGAGCCGATGATCCGGTCGACTCCTGAGCGGCCGGGTAGTAGACGTAGACGATTCGGTCGGGCACATCGCGATTGACGAGCACCCGTGTCGTGACCCCAACCGGGTAAGGGCCTCGTTCGGTGTATTCCGTTGATGACGGCAACGGCGATGTGGTTTCGGGTTCGGTAACTGTGGGTGCGCTCGTTGTGGTAACGCTGGCCGCAGGGGGCGCTGTGGTAACGCTAGAACTGCTGATTGTCGTTGCGGGTGTCGTTTGGGTGGTCGGCTCTGGTTCGGTCACTGAAGCAACCTCAGAGGAATTGCTTGATCCGTCTGAGCACCCCATGGCCACAGTCACGGCTAGCGCCGCAGCCACTACACCAGTGGTTCGCACGATGCGGGAGTTCATGACGGCACCGAGTTGAGCCTGCGCTTCAACACAGTGACGCAGAGTTGCAAGTCTCATTGCAGATGGACTCCGATCTCAGACCTTTATGTAATGCAACTTGAAGACTACGCCTGCAGCACCCGTTGCCTTCTGCGCATACGAACGCCACCACGCAATGGCCGAACCCGCAACGATCAGCTGGCTCGATCCCCGAGCAATACTGACACGAACAAGTCCACACCAACCTTTAGGGTTCAATCACCACCGCTGATCCATCTACCTGATGTGGCCGCGAACAATGTCCGCACCAACCCTCAGGGTTCAATCACCACCGCTAGTCCGTCTCCTGATGTGGCCGCGAACAATGTCCACACCAACCATCAAGGTTCGATCACTACCGCCTTGGGCTCGGTGAAGAACTCACGACTGAAGTTGCCGCCCTCACGACCCACGCCCGACCATCCAACACCACCAAACGGGGCCCGCAGATCACGAACAAAGAAGCAGTTCACCCAGACCGTTCCGGCCCTCAAGCGTGCCGCGACACGATGCGCCCGCCTGAGGTTCTCCGTGAACAACAGGGCGTTGAGGCCATAGGCAGTAGCGTTGGCCGCCATCACCGCCTCCTCTTCGGTGTCGAACGGCGCAACCGTCACCACCGGCCCGAAGACCTCCTCAACGCAGATTCGTGCCTCGCTCGGCGCGCCCGTGATCACAGTCGGGTGAACCACCCATCTACCGTCATCGACAACCCCACCACAGCGCACCACAGCCTCGGTGGGGAGGTCGCCGAAGTATCCCGCCACCTTGGTGAAGTGCTGCTTTGAGGCCAAAGGCCCTATATCGGTTGCCGGGTCATCAGGAGCGCCCACAACAAGCGCCTCAGCCGACGCCACCAAGCGAGCTACGAAGTCGTCGAAGATCGGCCGTTGCACATACAGTCGGCTACCGGCGAGACACACCTGACCCGCGTTGGTAAAGACCGCCTTGCTTGACCATGCAACCGCCTCGTCAAGGTCGGCATCGGCGAACACGATGTTTGCGCCCTTGCCGCCAAGTTCAAGGCTGACCGGCAACAACTGCGCCGCCGCGCGAGCGGCGATCACCCGACCGGTCGCGGATTCACCGGTGAACGTGATCCGGTCGATCCCCGACGACGAGACAAGGTACTCACCGGTACCGCTGGGGCCGAAACCCTGCACGACGTTGAAGACACCGTCGGGAAGACCCGCCTCGGTGGCGAGCCTGGCCATAATCGTGGCCGAACCCGGGGAATCTTCCGCGGGTTTGAGCACCACGGTGTTGCCCCAAGCAAGCGCCGGTGCCACCTTCCACGATTCGAGCATCAACGGGAAATTCCACGGCGCAATCGCCGCGACTACCCCGGCGGGTTCGTATCGGCTGTAGGCGTGATGACCGAAATCAGCTGGGTATATCTCAGCGGTAGCTAGCCGGGCATGGTCGGCGAAGAAACGGAAATTCTGTGCCGCGCGAGGGACGTCTTTGGTTTGCATCGCGGAGATCGGCTTTCCCATGTCCGAAGAGTCCGCCGCAGCTAGTTCGCAGACATGGTCTTCGAGGAGATCCGCCAGGCGATGCAGCAATACTCCCCGCTCAGCGAAGCCCATTCGGGGCCAATCACCGTCGTCAAACGCGCTGCGTGCAGAGCCCACCGCGGTGGCCACATCTTCGCAGGTAGCCAACGCGACGGTGTCGTGCGCGGCTTGGGTCCACGGATCGATAGTTTCGAACGTCTCGCCGGTTGATCCCTCAACGGCTCGGCCGTTGATCCAGTTCGTGATCACCGGTTGCCCCCTTCCTCGAGCTGGGCTGTGTCCCACTCACTAGGAGAGCCTACGGCCCATGTCCGATCCACGAACTGATTCTTGCCGTTTCCACGAACTGATTCTTGCCGCTGTCAGGTACAGCGACTGAGTCAACCGATGCCTCCAGGCCCGTAAGGTGGACCAGCTTGCAGCAGGCTCGGCAACGGCTGTGACTTGAGCTTGCTTGCATCCGATCAACTGTGATAAGGACAGGTCAACATCAGTTTCAAGATCGAGATACGGAATGGAACATGACTAGGCGTTGGTTGGTTTGGTTCGTGGTCTTTGTGGTGTCGCTCGGAGCTTGGAATGTGGGTGAACCTGTTCCGGTATCAGCAGCCGAGACGACCGATGTCAGCACTGAGATTGCCGTGCCCGAGAGTTCAGCTATGCAGACATTCGACGGTGCTGAGGTAACAGGAACCGATGACGGATCTGAGTCAGATCCTGCCATCGCGACTACCCACCATCGTACTGCATGTCCGATTAGTGATCAGGTCCGCCGCTACGCATTCGACTACAACTGCGTTCCCCGTCTATGCGAGTACGGACGCACCAACAGTGGCTCTTGCGAACCAGACTCACCCTCGTTTCGCTACCACACGCTAATCTGTAGTTCCTACAGCACCGATGCTGATGCCCGCGCCTACCTCAATATTTTACCGTCCAAGGACGACCGAGCTATCTGCCCACCTCGGGGAATGTTCCTTGCTAGTCCCGGGACAGATGCCTGGCCGTCATGGGGCTTCCAAAAGAACGTAGCGGACGACTACGGTAAGGTTGTGGTAGAACGATCCGGTGAATGCAGCGGACCCAAAGACGACTGGAATATCGATTTTCCCGACAAGGGTACAGAGGCGGTTGCTATAGCATTGGGATTACTATTTCCAGGGGGCCTTCTTGGTATAACACTGGGCTTCATTAGTGCACAGACCAATGTGACAGTGTGGGACTTTCAAGTTCCATGTAAGGCTCACGACCACTGCTTTGACCTCATCAGAGCCGGGTTATCGGGCACCGTCACAGACGATGATTGCCACAACCGGATGAATGACCTGATGAGAGCCGATTGCAACAGTCGAAAATTGGGAGTAGGTATTGCCTGCCGTGGAGTCGGATCACTGGTTTACAATACTGTACGGGTTCTTTCGAAGGTAGATCCAGATCCTGGCCTCGTAAGGTTGGAGAATATATCAACCGGCATGTGCGCAGATGTGGACCGCTCTACGCTCCCTAACGGTCAACTTTCAGATGGTTTCGCCGACGGTACAGCCGTATTACAATGGACCTGCCGAACATTCAACGCGGACAATCAACAATTTCGTCTGCGTCCAGCCAGCTTTCCTGGATACTTCGAAATTGTACCCGAGCACGCGATTCATCTGGATAAGTGTGTTACGATTATAGGGCGCAGTTTCGTTCTAGATTCTTGTGAAAGCAAGTCCGAGGGAAAAGGCGGACGGAAGTTTTCTTCTCCGTTTCAATCATTTCAAATTGTTTCTGTCGCCAACAAAGACCGATACACGATCCGCAGCAAAGCGTTCAGCAGGACCTGCTGGACAATACCTCTCAGCGACACCTCCGTCCTACCCAGACGAGGAACCGTATTGGCCAATTCAATCTGCATACCCACCAATTCATCCCGGCAACTCATACCAGACATGGAGGATAAGAAATGTCTAGAACCAATTCTGGCAGATATCTCATAGGACCACTGATCATGGTATTGCTCAGCTCCGCCTGCGTTTCAACATCAGAAATTGAAACAACTGCAAGATCAACAGTACCTGAAACCAGTAGCATCACTACGCTATCCTCAAGCACAATCACAACACCTCCAATTTCAACCCGAACCATACCAACTACAACTACAACTGATATTGCCGGTGCAAGCAACCCTACTAGCACCCTCCCGTTCACTAGCCCTGCAACACTGGAGATTGAACCAGTCGTGCTAGAGGCTAGTATGATTGTCAATCTCAATGACCGTTCCACTCCGATCGGAACACTCTGCTGGGCCCTATGGGAAATCGTCAGAATGACAACAATACACACCATGCAACGAATAGCCGATCATGTTCCAGGTCTTGAAATTATCTATCCAACAAATTACGACCCTTACTACACGATTATTGATGCAATGACGGCAGTATCCAAACCAGAGATAGCTAGCATTGTGGATGATCCCAGACTCTCCGAAGAAGCTAACCTCTTTGCCAAAGCCTTATTCGCAAACGTCGCCGCCACGCTTGAACAAGCAGAAGAGGTCGGAATTGATGAGGTAGATGGTGACAAATTACCATACTCTGACTTAAACCCTTACATGGATAACTTTATCGATGCTCACGAAGACGAATGCGTAGACCCAGATGTAGCTAGGGACGACTGACCTGCCATCAACCGACTTCTTGTGAGCCTGATCAATACCGGTTTAGGAAACAGTGATAGCCTCCGCGGACCGCACGGTAAAAGGGGTATATCTTCATCAGAAGATTCTGGGTTCACCTACATGATCGCGGTCATGCATAGTCAGATATGGAGGATAAGAAGTGTCTAGAACGAAATATGCCAGGTATCTCACGGGATTACTGATCATGGTGGTGCTAAGCTCCGCCTGCGTATCAGCATCAGAAAATGATACAACTGCAAGATCAACAACACCGGAAACCAGTAGCGCCACTACGCTATCCTCAGGCACAATCACAACACCTCCAATAACAACCCTAACCATACCAACTACAACTACAACTACAACTGATATTGCCGATGCAAGCAACCCTACTAGCACCCTTCCGCTCAACAGCCCTACAACACTGGAGATTGAACCATTCTTGCTTGAGGATTCTCTGACTACCAACCTCAACGACCGTTCCACTCCGCTCGGAACACTATGCTGGGCACTATGGGAAATTCTCAGAATAGCATCGATAGAGATCATCGAGCAAATGTCCGATAATCTCCCAGGTGCTAAGACTAGGATTGTCTATCCAACAAATTACGACCCGTCCTACACGATATTTGATGCCATAAAGGTAGTATCTCAGCCAGAAATAGTTGGCATTGTGGATGATCCCAGACTATCCGAAGAAGCTAACCTCTTAGCAAGAGCCTTCTTCGCAAATCTCACCGCCACACTTGAAGAAATAGAAGAGGTCGGAATCGATCAGATAGACGGTGACAAATTACCATACTCCGACTTAAGCGCCTACATGGATAACTTTTTCGACGCTCACCCAGACAAATGCGTAGAATCAAATTTGACTACGGAAAACTGAACCTGCCATCAAATGGTCTTATTGTGAGAATGATCGATACAGTTCTATAAGAGCGCCGATGGCGTTCGCGAACGGCACGATAAGAGTTACATATGGAGGATCAGAATTGTCTAGAACCAATTATTCCAGATATCTCACGGGATTACTGATCATGGTGTTCCTAAGCTCCGCCTGCGTTTCAGCATCAGAAAATGATACAACTGCAAGATCAATAACACCGGAAACCAGTAGCGTGAGCGTCACGAGCCTCACTCCAAGCACCACCACACTATTTTCAACCACAACCACAACCCCTTCTGCGGTAGAGCAAAAGCTCTAATGCAAGCACAACCTCACCATCTACAGCTACAACTGATATTGCCGGTGCAAGCAACCCTACTAGCACCCTTCCGCTCAACAGCCCTACAACATCGGAGACTATGGAACCGTTCGTGCTGGGAGATGATTTGACTACCAATCTCAATGAGCGTTCCACTCCGCTCAGAACACTATGCTGGGCCCTATGGGAAATCGACAGAATAGTAGTTATAGACACCCTTGAACGAATGTCCGATAATATCCCAAACATTGAAGTTATCTATCCAGCGAATTACGACCGCGACTACACGATTGTTGATGCAATGAAAGCAGTATCCCAACCAGAGATAGTTGGCATCTTGGATGATCCAAACCTCTCCAATAGTGTCAGACCCTTTGCCGAGGCCTTCTTCGCAAATATCGCCGCTATAATGGAACAAGTAGAAGAGGTCGGAATTGATGAAGTAGAGCATATAGAATTGCCGTACCCCGATATAGACCAGACCGCGGATGCATTTTATAGTGCTCACGCAGACGAATGCGTTTTCTTATGAGGGTGGTCAATACAGCTCAAAAAGATCGCGATCGGGTTCGCGGACGGCACACTAATGTACACTCACTTGAAAACTCTGGACTCACCTACATCATCGCGGTTATGCATAATATCTCATTCTAGAAACCTGTGAAAGCAAGCCTGAGGGAAAAGGCGGACGGAAGTTATCGTCTCCGTTTCAATCATTTCAAATTGTTTCTGTCGCCAGCAGAACTGATAGACAATTCGCAGCAAAGCCTTCAACAAGACGTGCTGGACAATACCTCTCAGCGACACCTCCGTCATACCCAAACGCGGAACTGGATTGAGCAACTCAGTCTGCATACCTACCAATCATCCCGGCAATTCATCCCAGATATGGAGGATACGAAATGTCTAGAACCAATAATACCAGGTATCTCACGGGATTACTGATCATGGTGTTGTTCACCTCCGCTTGTGTTTCAACATCAGAAATTGAAACAACTGCAAGATCAACAGTACCTGAAACCAGTAGCGCTACGACGCTATCCTCAAGCACAATCACAACACCTCCAATAACAACTCTAACCATACCGACGACAACTACGACCATACCAATCACAACTACAACTGATACTACCGAAACGCACAACCCTACTAGCACACTCCCGTTAACTAGCGCTACAACACTGAAGATTATGGAACCGTATGTGCTGGACGATTCTCTGGGTACCAATCTCAATGACCGTTCCACTCCGATCGGAACACTCTGCTGGGCCCTAAGAGAGCTTGTCAGAATAACAACAATACTTACCATCGAACAAATGTCCGATAATCTCCCAGGTGTTGAAATTGTCTATCCAACGAACTACGACCCCTACTACACTCTATTTGATGTCATGAAGGCAATCAATAAGCCAGAGATAGTTGGAATTGTAGATGATCCCAGACTCTCTGAAGAAGCTAATCTCTTTGCCAAGGTGCTATTCGCAAATATTGCCGCTACGCTTGAACATGTAGAACAGTTCGGAGTTGATGAGGTAGACGACGCCAAAATGCCGTACCCCGATTCAGGTCCGTACTTGGGTGACTTTTACGATGCTCACCCAGACGATTGCGTAGACTACGATTCAGATGTGTAGACTACGATTCAGATGTAGAAAACTGAACCTACTATCAACCGTCTTCTTGCAAGCATGATCAATACAGTTTAAAAGAAACGCCGATTGCCTTCGACCACGGCACGATAAGAGTTACATATGGAGGATACGAAATGTCTAGAACGAAATATGCTCGATATCTCACAGGACCACTGATCATGGTATTGCTCAGCTCCGCCTGCGTTTCAACATCAGAAAATGAAGCAACTACAATATCAACAGTACCTGAAACTAGTAGCGCCACGACGCTATCCTCAGGCACAATCACAACACCTCCAATAACAACCCTAACCATACCAACTACAACTACAACTACAACTGATTCCACCGGTGCACGCAACCCTACTAGCACCCTCCCGTTCACTAGCCCTACAACACTGGAGATTGAACCAGTCGTGCTGGAGGATAGTATGATTGTCAATCTCAATGACCGTTCCACTCCGATCGGAACACTCTGCTGGGCCCTATGGGAAATTGTCAGAATGACAACAATACACACCATGGAACGAATGGCCAATCATGTCCCTGGTCTTGAAATTGTTTATCCAACAAATTACGACCCTTACTACACGATTCTTGATGCAATGACGGCAGTATCCAAACCAGAGATAGTTAGCATTGTGGATGATCCCAGACTCTCCGAAGAAGCTAACCTCTTTGCCAAAGCCTTATTCGCAAACGTCGCCGCCACGCTTGAACAAGCAGAAGAGGTCGGAATTGATGAGGTAGATGGTGACAAATTACCATACTCCGACCTAAATCCGTACATGGACAAATTTCACGATGCTCACCCAGACGAATGTATAGAACCAGATATAGCTGTGGAAGACTGAGCCTTCCATCAACCGATTTCTTATGGGTACGATCAATACAATTCGAAAAGGACGGCGATGGCGTTCGCTGACAGAACGATAAGGGGTACATCCGCCTCAAATGTAGCGATGGCTTCCGAGGGCGCTGCGGTTATAGGTACGTCCGCCCATGGGGTATTAGGTTCACCTATATCATCGCTGTGATGCATGACACGTCACCGGTTGGACCGTCGATGACGCCCGTGTTAGGCGACATCACAGCGGAGACCGTTGAGGCCATAGTCAATGCTGCCAATACCTCGTTGCTCGGCGGTGGTGGCGTTGATGGGGCTATACACCGTGTTGCTGGCCCACAGTTGGTTGTGTACTGTCGGAAACTCGGCGGGTGCGCGACCGGACAAGCCAAGATTACTCCCGGTTTTGACCTCGAGGCAGCCTGGGTCATTCACACTGTCGGACCGGTTTGGCGAGGCGGTACGAGCAATGAGGCAGCGTTGCTTGCTTCGTGTTATCGCAACTCGCTCTTGCTCGCCAATGAGCACCGGATCGAATCGATCGCCTTCCCGGCGATCTCAACCGGGGTCTATGGCTACCCGATGGCTGCCGCCGCCCGGATAGCTGTCGACACCGTTGCCTCGGTACCGACCTCGGTCAGCGTCGTTCGGTTCGTCTGCTTCAACCTTGCAACCTACGACACCTACGCCGAAATCCTCGACTAAGAAAACTGGTGCTTCTCGGGCGTTGAACACGATGGAGTTGGACAAGGTGTTGTGATCGTCTCTGTCATCAATTACCTGAACAGGACACGCGACGCCAAGGAGGAGCGGACCGTCGATAGGGCGTTGCACAGAGACTTCGGTTCCCTTGAGCAACGGTGGTATGCCCAGGACGAGTTCGAATCATCTTTCCTATCTCTCGCAGGTGCCGGCTCACCGGTGCCGCCCCTCTCGGAAAGGTGCGTGAGCGGCTGGTAATTCACCTCGATCCGCCGGATCCGTTTCGACTAGTGGCTGGGCATTGCTGATGATCATGCTCGTCTCCAAGTCATTCTCGAAAAAGAGACTTAATAATAAGTAAGTTTTCCTGTCAAATTAATATTCGTTGCTTCCAGGATCCATAACGGAACGCCCGCCCGCGGTCATCTGGATCTGAAAATTGCGACGCCGCGCCGTTGGATGACCACGGGGTTCGCTTGGACCACAACGGATGCCAACCTAGAATTGAGACTCAGCACGCAGCGGCTGAGACAGCGCGTTCTCTTAAGGATCACTATGCATGTCATTATCTTCGGGGCAACCGGCAAGACTGGCGTGCACACCACACGCAGTGCATTGAAGGCAGGTCACGAGGTCACGGCATTCGGCCGATCAGTAGACAGTCTTGATTCCGAACCGGGTCTCAGCACCCATCGCGGCGACGTTTTCGATCCCGACAGCGTCGCTAGCGCTGTTGCGGGCCATCAGGGTGTCATCATCTGTTTGGGTAGCACGAACCTGCGTGACAAGACCACACTCACCACGGGCACCTCCAACATCGTTGAGGCAATGGCCACCCATGATGTTCAGCGTCTCGTCGCCATCTCCGCCGCTGGTGTTGGCGACAGTTGGACTCAGATTCCTTGGAGTTCGCGCCTTATGTTCAAGACCATTTTGCGCAATGTCTTCGCCGATCATCAAGCCCAGGAGGCCATCATCAAAGCCGGTGAGCTTGATTGGACGATCGTCCGCGCGGCTGTTCTTAGCGACAAGCCCGCCACGGGCGCCGTTCAAGCCTCCGGCACCGCCAAGACGACACGCATCACCCGAGCGGATCTGGCGGACTTCCTCGTCAAACAGCTCAACGACAACAGCTACAGTCGCCGAACTATCTCTGTATCCGGTTAGCCCGCAACAATCTCCAATCTCCCTCCCCTCAGCCCGCAGCAATCTCCCTCACGGCTGTCTCCCTCAGCCGCAGCAACCTCCGGCTAGCCCGCAGCAATCTCCAATCTCCCTCCCCTCAGCCGCAGCAACCTCCGGCTAGCCCGCAGCCCGCAGCAATCTCCTCACCCACACAGCAATCTCCCTCACCGCTGTCTCCAACGGGTCAAACCGCAGAGAGTCCCAACCCGTAGCCGCGCGCGCCGTAGCCGCCCGCGCGCGCAACAATCCGGGTCCTCGCTGAATCCCGTGGCTGGTTCGCCTACAGCCAGAACTAGTACAGCTTGAGTTTCTCAGCCAGGCCCAAAAGCGGAACGGCTAGACGGCGCAACCCGACGTCGTAACGGCTGCGGAACCGGACCGGTGAAGGTTGCTGCACCGGAAGGACAAAGTCCTCAAGACGATCCCGTGCTAGGGCATGACCAAGTTCGGTGCCCAGCAGTGGAGCGATCAGGTTACCTTCGCCGGACATGCAGGTGAGTGCCAACAACCCGGGCTGAGGCTCGAATAGTCTAGGAAGCGTATCTGTCGACCATGCCATGGACCCGGTCCAGTAGCGCTCAGCGACGATCTCGCTGGTGTCAACCTGGGGAAAGGTCCGCCGCAACCAACGGCGAAGGGAACGCAGCGCAGCACCGCTGGAGTGAGGCCTGGACACGGGAACCAGCAAGCTCGACACGATCCGTCGGTGCGAGTCAACAACCGCTGGATGCAGTCCTGTCGGGAATAGCGAGAGTGCCAAACCGTCCGGCAGGACCGTCTCGGCGATCGTTTCGGGGATTGGGTTGGACACAAGTCCGTAGGCCACAAGAGGGCACCAAGCACGTTCGAGCTCGGGTACCACATCACCGGTGTAGCCGTTGGTGCATAGGACAACCCGCTCGCTGTGCACGGTGCCGTTGGGAGCCTGCACCTTCCAACGCGATCCATCGGGGATGATCGCAGCCACCGGCGAGTTGGCGAACACCGAGGCACCATTGTCTTGGGCGACGCTGGCGAGGCCACGATTGAAGAGGTAGGGATTCAGCGAACCCCCGGCCTCGCAAAGCACACCGGCATGAAAACTTCGCGAGCCGGTCCTCTCGCGGAGTTCGTCGCCTTCAATGTAACGAACCGGAAAACCACGATCTGCCCATTTCTTGCTCTTGGAGCGAGCCCGCGACACGGCTGCGGAGCGATGCGCCGCCTGGATGTAGCCGTTGAACGAGGCGAAGCAACCGATCTTGTTGTCGGCTATGAGCGCCTGAATGCGTTCGGGTCCGCCACGCAAGAGATCGAGCCACTGCTCACCGTTGTCAGCGAGCGTGCCCAACGCCCGGTCGAGATCGCGGATAGGGACCACATGGCCAGCATTGCGCCCGGACGCGCCCCATCCTGGTTCAGCGGCGTCGAGCAAGACCACATCGCAGCCTCGACGGACGAGTTCAAGGGCAAGTGAAGCCCCCGTTAGCCCCGCGCCGACAATGACCACCTCGGCCTGCCGTTTACCTTCGAGGCGCTGCCAATGCAAAGGCTCGGTTCCATCCAACCAGCCCGAGGTCTCCAGGCCCGTCAGGCCTCGTCTGTATAGGCCACGGTCCGATAGACTCGGCACTGCCGGTGACGCACACAACTGACTCACCTCAGATTCTTGCAAGCCAACAAAGCAACAATAGCCTGCCTTGATGGCTGAGAGTAGACCAAGCCCAATATCCCAATTTTTGGGTCAGGGACACCGGACGTAAGTTTGAGTAATGACTGTTTCGATTCTACAGACAACGTTCATCACCTCAGGAACAGTGGGCTAGCGCGTGCCACGCACCAGCGTTCGAGCCGAGCGCCAGGCCGAGATCGTCCAAACTTTCACCACCATCGCCGCTGAGGTAGGCATCGCTAACGTGACGTTGCGGCTAGTTGCGGAGCGCATGGGCGTCACCACGCCACTACTGCTGCATCATTTCGAGTCTCGAGACGCCATCGTGGAGGCCTTTTTTCGATCGGCTACGTCTTCGATTGGTGACGCTGCGTCTTCCACACTCAAAGCCACTTCGGACGATCCGGACGGGGAGGCGCTGCTTCACTATCTCTTCGACGGTCCGTACCACGAACTTCTAACGGAAGTAGGCGACATCTGGATCGAACTCCAAGCCGAAATGGTTCGCAACGATCAGCTGATGGCGACCATTCGCAAGTCGTTTCACGAATTGGAGAAGCGAATAGCGGACTATCTCGCGCGGGTTGCCACGAACGCTACGTCCGATGAACTCGCCGACACCGCACACGGACTGATCTCTCTTGTCCAAGGAGCCGAGGTGATTGACAGGATGGGCTTCCCCAATGCGCCCATCCGTCGAGCCAAATCGTCGGCCTCTGCCATCGTGCGCGCACTGATCGCCACATCGCACCAACGCCAGAAGAAGAGATATTTTGGCATACAGCCAGGTTGGAAAACGCGAACTAGGGCCCATTGACCTGTACTCAAACGCCGGGCACATCAAAGCAGCCCGTGCGCTACGAGATGTTGCCTGATTCGTTCGATTTCCTCCTGCTGGAGAGGTACTAGCGGAGAGGCCACGGTCGGGTTGGTAATCGTCCCCAGCAGATGAACCGCCGCCTTGAACGCACCAACGCCTGCGGATACCGAACCCATCCGGTTTCGGTCGCCGATTCCGATGAGGTCATACAATGAGATCAGCCGGTCCTGTTCGGATCGGGCTTGGTCGAAGCGACCCGCGCGCATGTGCTCAAAGAGCCGCACGTACCCTGCGGGGTCCACGTTCGCCAAGCCAGGCACGGCGCCGTGCAAACCACCGAACAAGGCGGAATCCACGGCCAGTTCGGATCCGGTGAGTACGGAGAATCGATCCGGCAGGCCCGGATATGTCACTAGGCGACGGGACTGAGCGTCGGTACCCGTGGAGTCCTTGAGTGCGTGGATGACTCCGTCACCGGCGAGCTGCACCAAATGCTCGCCGTGTAGAGAAGTGTGTACAGCAGCTGGCACGTCATAGGCCACAATCCTCATATCGACCGCTGCCGCCAAGTCTCGGAAATGGCGATCGATCTCTGAGGGGTGGGTTTGCCCGTAATACGGCGCTGTTACCACCAGTCCGGCCACTTCCAGACCGCGGGTCAGTTGCCGGGCCAGCGCAACGACTCGGTTCGGTGATGTATCGATAGCACCGACAAGGACCGGGACTTGACCATCCAACTCGGTTACCACCACCTCCACAACCGCTCGCCGTTGGTCGTCGTCGAGATAGGCGGACTCCCCGGTTGAGCCCAACACGAATACTCCATGCACACCGGCATCTACGAGGCGTTGAAGCTGTCGTGCCATTCCGTGCTTGTCGAAGTAGCCGTCGCAATCGAGCGGAGTGATGATCGGAGGGACGATGCCATGCAACCAAGGCAAGGGTTTCGAACTAAAGTCCTCCCGATTGTTCATGCTTCCTCTTCGATCTGGTCTTCGGTCTGTTGCCGATCCTCAACCATACTAACATGGGACGTCGGACGTCATGTCTGAACTATCTTGATTGTGTGGCCGTTCCCTTTGAGGTGGAGCCTCACACAAGCCAGCACCGGACAGTCGCCGCCGCGAATATCTAGCCGTCTCGGTACCGGATGCTCACAACGGTCCAGGTTGGTAGTGGCAAGTTCACAGGACTTGCCTGAAGATGAGCGACAAGTGACAAAGTCACAACAGGAAGGTTGACAAGAGACAAGGTGACAAGAGCCGAAGGCGGCCAACAGGGTCTGCTGCGTGACCAGCAGGTCTGGTCCGGGACAGCAGGTTCGTGCGTGGACAGCAGGTTCATCCCGTGCTGGGTCGACGCAGTCAGCGGGTCGGGTTCACCACGATCGAGTCGATGATCTGCATCGGTCCCGTGCTGGGTCAACGCCGTCAGCGGGTCGGGTTCGCCACGATCAGTTGCGCTGTCAACCAATTCGGTGAGGTGAGCACAGCAGATCTGCAGCGTGACCCAACAGGGTCTGCCGCGTGACCAACAGGTCTGTTGCGGTGCTGGGTCGGACGCAGTCAGCGGGTCGGGTTCGCCACGATCAAGTCGATGATCTGCATCGCTGCGGTGCTGGGTTGACGCAGTCAGCGGGACGGGTTTGCCGTGATCAGTTGCGCTGTGAGCCAGTTCGGTGAGGTGATCGCAGTACCGACGACGACTGCTCGCGCGCCAGCTTCAAACGCAGCGCCCACCTGCTCACGGGTTGTGTAGCGTCCCTCGGCAACGACCGGAACCGACAGTCTGGCCGCCAGCTCTCGTACCAATTCGATGTCGGGACCCTCCGTGTTGTAGCAGGTTGTGCGCGTGTACCCCGAAAGGGTGGTGGCAATGGCGTCAGCTCCGGCATCCTGAGCGGCTTGCGCTGACCGCAAGGTATCCACGTCGGCTAGCACTGGAAGCTTCAACTCGTTTCTTATCCTGCCGATCAACTCATCGGTGGTGATCCCGTCGGGTCGGGACCGATCCGTTGCGTCGACGGCGATCGCATCGGCGCCGACCAAGGCGAGAGCTACTGCGTCTTGAAACGTTGGAGTGATTCGCACCTCGCAACCCGGGTGGTCTCGTTTCACCAGGCCCAACACCGGAACATCAACCGCAGTCTTGATGGCAGCAACATTCGCGGTCTGGGCCGCTCGAATCGCTGTTGCTCCTCCTTCACAGACGCAACGGGCTATACGGGCCAAGGTCTGCGGATGGTCCAGCGGTGTACCGGGTTCGGCCTGGCACGAGACCACAAGACCCCGGATTTCGCTCAAGACGTTGTCGCGGGATCCGCTTAAGACGTTCTCTGCCACTTTAGCCATTCCTGTTCACAACGGTCGTCGCAACGACGGTCGGCTACGCGCTCAGTCAATCAGTCCGCACCGGCGGGCTCGGTCGAGGACGATCTCGAAGATTCGGGTCGTCGCGGCATCAATCATCACACCGTTGAGGTTGGCCGCCCCTTCGCCTTCGGCCTTAGCCCGACTCACAGCATCTACAGCAGCGCGGGCCTGCGCGATCTCCTCAGATGACGGGACGAAGACCGCGTTGGCGATCCCGATCTGGCTGGGGTGAATACACCACTTCCCCACTCCTCCTAACGTCGAAAAGGTCAGCGCGCTCGCCTCGTAGCCTTCAGGGCTTGAGAAGTCGGCGTAGGGCCCGTCAATCGCGTCAATCCCGGAAGACCTGCAGGCCACGATCATGCGGATACGGGCGTAGTGCCATATGTCTCCGGGGTATCGGACTGCTTCGATACCATCTGTCACACCGATATGGCCTAACCGCATTCCTTGACTAGCTGCAAGGTCGCCTATCCCGAGAGTTAGGGCCTCAAGACGCGGACTACACCCCGCGATCTCATCAACGGTTTGCAGCGCCTGCACCTCCTCCACGAGGCACTCAATACCTATCCGACCCACCTCAAGTCCGAGCTTCTTCTCAAGCTGAGTAAGCATGTCATCAACGAACCACACTTCACGTGGACCTTTGATCTTGGGGACCATGACCACGTCAATGTTCGAACCCGCCCCGGTAATAACCTCACATAGGTCGTCGTGGCACCACGGCGAGTCGACAGCGTTGATCCGATACGAGCGAGTCTTAGCGCCCCAATCAAGTTCGTTGAGTCCGGCAATGACATTTCGACGTGCGCGTTCCTTTTCCGAAGGCGCCACCGAGTCCTCCAGGTCAATAAACACCAAGTCCGCGTCGCTTGCCGCTGCCTTGGCGATCATCCGCTCACTATGACCCGGCGTCGACAGCTCAGATCGTCGGAGTCGAGAGAACTTCCCTACTTGTTGCTTGGTCACATCAGTTCCCCTTTGATCGGGTCCAAGGAACACGATGATCTCGTGCACCAAAAGACGCTGTAGGCCAACGACACACCACAACAACTCCATTGTCGCGAACATCACCAGTATCGCATACCGCTACTTCTTCACTACCCGTTGGCCGGACTACCTCCGGTGGCCAGCAAACGGTTATCGTCGCCGGGACTGAGGCTCTATGGTTATCGATCTTTGGCTGGCAAACGGTTATCGTCGCTAGGACCCAGTTAAGGTTGAATATCGCAGATAGGGTTGAATATCGCAGACGGCACGTCCGGTGGCTGGCGAACGGTTATCGTCGCCGGGGAATCGACGACATGCGGGGGATGACATGCAGGGCCTGACATGCGAAGGGACCACCGAGAACAGCACGCAACTCACCAGCGATCTAGCGAACGGTGACCTTCGCCGGGGAATCGACGACATGCGGGGGATGACATGCAGGGCCTGACATGCGAAGGGACCACCGAGAAGAGCGCGCAACTCACCAGCGATCTAGCGAACGGTGACCTTGAGCCTCGTCAGGTACGCGTGGCGGTGCACGCCGCCGGGGTATACGGCAGCAACCTGAGCTGCATCACCAGGCAAGGACTGCGTGGCGACACCTTTGTGCCCAAGCACGAAGCGGCCGGGATCGCTACCAAGGTCGGTTCTGCTGTCACGTACTGCGACGTGGGCGACTACGTGACGCAGGCTGCGTTCACCGCCATGAATACCCGCACCGAGGCCCGCGCGGTCCTGCTCCCACACGGCTGAGAATCACGCGCTCAGGTACTGGCGGGAACCATGCACAACGTGTTTGACTCAGAACCGGACTTTTTGAGTGACCGTGAGCCCGTCACCTGGTTGGCTCCGGCGGGTTTTCCCGCGTCGCTGACTCCGGCGGGGATGTGGGCGCAACCGAGCGGGCATGGCCTCGAGGTGGTGCTGGCGACCGTTGAACGCAAGGTGTCGGTCGGTGATCTGCGCCGGGCGTGGTCGGCTCGGCGGGGCAGTCGAGCGACGCCGGTTTTGTTGGTGGTGCGCCAACAGGGCGTGCACGGCGGTTCTGAGGGTGGGCGGGTCTGGTTGTGCGGCCCGGTGGGTGAGGAGCCTTTGGTGGTTTCCGGCGTTGAGCTGTCTCAGGCTGAGAGGTTGGCGGAGGCGGCTTTGAGCGAAGCGGATCATCACAGCGCGACACGCTTCTTGGTGACGAATTTGGGTGAGTTGGATCCCGACCGGTCCGATCTGCCGCCGGGGCTGCGCAACGTGGGTTTGCTGGCCACTCAGGAACTTCGGGCCGGGGTTCGGGACCGTGGTGACTGGTCCGACGCCCGGGAGCGGGGGCGGGTTCTGTTGGCGCGTAGGGGCCGGTCGCTTGTGGAGGGGCTCGGGTTCTCTGTGCGACCGGCCGGGACGGGTACGTCAATGCTCACTGTCGGGGTACGGGCCGAGGCGGTGGCGGTGTTCTGCGGCGACGACGAAGCGTTTGATGCTTCTTCGCAGCGGTTCGGGTCGGTTTCGCCAGCTGCGGCGGCGTTGGCTGTGGCGGATCGTATGCGGGTCCGGTGGGTGATGCTCACGCGGGCGTCGGAGATCCGTTTGTACCCGGCGCAGCATGAAACGGGGGTGGGCCGTAAGGGCCGCTCTGAGACCTTCGTGGAGATCAACCTGGCTTTGCTGGGCGAGGAACAGGCGGGCTATTTGCCTTTGTTGTTCTCCGCTGAGGCTTTGGTCGACGGCGGAACTTTGGAGGAGATCCTGGATCGTTCGGCTGACTTCGCTGCTGGTTTGGCGGTGCGGCTGCGTGAACGTGTGTACTTTGAGACGGTCCCGGCTCTGGCTCGCCCTGTTGCCGCCACGCTGGGTGAACAGCCCGGAGTGGGCGAGCTGGAGGCCGCCTACGAGCAGGTGCTGGTGATCTTGTTTCGGTTGCTGTTCGTGGCCTACGGCGAGGATCGGGACTTGCTCCCCTATCGCGCCAACGCGCGTTATCGCAACCATTCCCTCAAGCAGTCGGTTCATCAACTCCTCGACGATGTACGTAACGGCCGGGCTGTGTATGACGTTCACGCCACGGCGATGTGGGATGAACTGCGTTTCTTGTGGAAGGCGATCGATCAGGGGAATATCAGCTGGGGTCTGCCTGCCTACAACGGCGGTTTGTTTTCGAGCGATCCGGCTGTGTCAGCGCCCGGCGCGGCGCTGGAGAACCTTCGCATCACCGACGCCGAGCTGGCCCCGGCGCTGCGAGCGCTGCTCATCGACGACAGCGCCGAGGGTCTCGGCCCGGTCGACTTTCGCTCGTTGTCGGTTCGGGAGTTCGGCACCGTCTATGAGGGCCTGCTGGAGTCACGCCTGGCTGTCGCTGCAGATGACCTGACCGTCCGCCGTGTTAAGGGCAACGATTCCTACGTTCCGGCTCGACCCAGCGAACCGGTCGAAGTGGTCGCGGGTGAGGTCTACTTAGAGAACAGGACGGGAATCCGCAAGGCGACAGGGTCGTATTTCACCAAACCCTTCGCCGTGGAACACCTGCTCGACAACGCCCTCGAACCTGCACTCGACGACCACATCGAACGCCTCGAAGCCCTGCGCGACGCAGACGACGACGCAGCCCTATCCGAGGCGTTCTTTGATTTCCGCTGCATCGACATCGCCATGGGTTCGGGCCATTTTCTCGTCGGCGCACTTGACCGGATCGAAGCCCGGCTATCGACCTGGCTGGCCACCAATCCCGTTGCGAGCGTCAGCAACGAACTCCTGCGGTTGCGCAGAGCAGCGCTTGAGGCTCTCGGCGGCCTAGCTCAAGGCGTCGAGATAGATTCCGCCGCGTTGCTGCGCCGCCAAGTAGCTTTGCGTTGCATCTACGGCGTCGACCTTCAGCCGGTGGCGGTGGATCTGGCACGCCTGGCTATGTGGGTGCACACGTTCGTGCCGGGACTTGCGCTGTCGTACCTGGACCGCAACTTCGTATGCGGAAACTCACTAACGGGTTTCGGGAGCCTAACCGAGGCCGCCATGGTCCTTGATCCCAGCGCCGATCCCGGCGCGCCCAGCCTGCTGCACGAGGAGATGACTGCGTGGCTAGCAGCGGCTGATGACGACATCAAGTTTCTGGGACGTACCTCAGGTGCCACCAAAGCCGAGAACGACCAGGCCCGTGCAGCTCACCAAGCCGCTCAGGAGAAGATCAAACCGATCCGTGCCCTGTTCGACCTGATCACCGCTTACCGAACCGGAGCATGTGGTTTGCCGGTGAACTTCACCGACGAATCGTTGATAGCCGAACACAACACCGACGACGTACGAGCCGCTGTCAAAGCCTTACGGCCAGTGCATTTCCCGACCGACTTCCCCGAAGTGTTCCGCCGAGACAGAGCAGGGTTTGACTGCCTCCTCGGCAACCCGCCCTGGGAGAAAGTGAAAGTCGAGCGCCAAGCGTGGTGGGGTCGATACCTGCCGGGTATTCGAAGCATGGGCGTGAACGCCATGAACGCCGAAATCAACCAGCTCGCAGAGATGCGCCACGACCTCAAGAAACAGTACAACGCTGACATCAAGACCGTCGAGGCGATGAAGACACTGTTGCGCACCGTTTTTCCGCAGCTCGGCAAAGGCGACACCGATTACTACAGGGCCTTCGCTTGGCGGTTCTGGCAAATGGCCGCGCAAGGCGGCCGAGTCGGCATTGTGCTGCCTCGCACCGCTTTGTCCGACGCCGGTATGGCGCCGTGGCGACAAGAAGTTCTCAACAACGGAGTGTTCGCAAACGTCACCACGCTCACCAACCGCGCCGGATGGGTATTCGACGACGTAGAGCACCGATACACGGTTGGGTTGTGCTCTCTTCGCAAGGGTCAGCTCGGCGACGACGCCGTGACCCTGTCCGGCCCCCATGCCCACAAAGCTGGCTACCACCACGCGCTACGACACCCACCTGTGAGCGTTGGCGTTGAAGAGCTCCTCACCTGGTCCGGCACAGCAGCCTTTCCTTCGCTGCCCGATCATCCAGAAGCCCTCACAGTGTTCCGCAAGCTCCGCGCCCATCCACGTCTAGTCAGTCAGTCAGTCAGTCAGTCAGTCAGTCAGTCAGTCAGTCAGTCAGTCAGACAGACAGACAGACAGACAGACAGACAGACCACATCTCCAGCATGGCCGGTGCGACGCCGATGGAGGATGCGACCAGTCGCCGAACTCCACGCAACCAACGACAAACCCCACATGGTCCTCGACGACGGAGATTCCGCCCGGTCCGCGAACTCGACGCAACCAACGACAAACCCCTCATGATCCTCGACGACGGCAAGTCCGCCCGGTCTTCGAACTCAATTCCACCGCCGACAAACCGCACATGGTCCTCGACGACGGCGAGGCCGCCCGATGCAGGGACGCAGACTTCTGGCCTGTCTACAAGGGGGCATCGTTCAATCTCTGGAACCCCGACACAGGGATCTACTACGCCTCCGCCGATCCCATGACGATCACTCAGCACCTCCAGGCGAAGCGCAGACGTCAGCACCGAACCTCGCGCTCGGCGTTCAGCGAATTCGACCAAGACTGGATCAACAACCCCGACACACTCCCCTGCCTGAGACCACGAATCGTCTACCGGGATGTGACGAGGCCGACGGATACGCGGACTGTTATTGCAGCCCTCGTACCCGCCCGAGTCGTACCACAAGACACAGCCCCCTATCTGCTTCGAATTGAGGGCACCGAACGCGACGAAGCATTCCTGCTGGGGGTTCTGTCGTCGATGATTCTGGACTGGTACGCCCGCAGGACCGTCGAACTGCACCTCAAGGTGACGGTTTTCGGCAACTTGCCTATCCCAAATGTTGACATCGACAACGATCCGGTGGCGTGTCGGGTGGTAGAGGTTTCGGGTCGCCTCGCAGCGGTAGACAGCCGCTTCACACAGTGGGCCGACGCCGTTGGCGTGCCCGTCGGAACAACCCAAGACGAGCCCGTTAAACACGACCTGATCGCTGAGCTGGATGCCTGCGTCGCACTCCTCTACGGGCTCAACGAAGACGACCTAGCCGTCATCTACGACACATTCCACAAGAGCACCGACCACAGCGAACGCCACACCGCCGTGGTTGCTCATTTCCGTTACTGGGCAGCTACATGAACACCCCCCCCCACCCGCTGATGACGAAGTCTGGCCCGTCTACAAAGGAGCATCGTTCAACCTCTGGAATCCCGACACCGGGATCTATTACGCCTCCGCAGATCCCATGACGATCACTCAGCACCTCCAGGCGAAGCGCAGACGTCAGCACCGAACCTCGCGCTCGGCGTTCAGCGAATTCGACCAAGACTGGATCGACAACCCCGACACGCTCCCCTGCCTGCGGCCGCGGATCGCCTTCCGGGATGTGACGAGGCCGACGGATACGCGCACTGTTATCGCCGCGCTCGTGCCCGGTCGAGTCGTACCACAGAACAAGGCCCCCTATCTGCTTCGAATTGAGGGCACCGAACGCGACGAAGCGTTTGTGTTGGGTGTGCTGTCGTCGATGATCCTCGACTGGTACGCCCGCACGGTCGTTGAACTCAGCCTCAACTTTACGATCCTCGGCAACTTGCCTATCCCAAATGTTGACATCGACAACGATCCGGTGGCGTGTCGGGTGGTAGAAATCTCCGGTCGCCTCGCCGCGGTGGACAGCCGGTTCACGCAGTGGGCTGACGCGGTTGGCGTCCCCGTGGGATCAGTCCAAGATGAGGCCGTTAAGCACGATCTGATCGCTGAGCTGGATGCCTGCGTCGCACTCCTGTACGGGCTTGACGAAGACGACCTAGCCGTCATCTACGACACATTCCACCCAGGCACCGACCACAGCGAACGTCACACTGCCGTGCTCAATCATTTCCGTAACTGGGCAGCCGTATGAACCCCCCCCCCCGGCTGATGGCGAAGTCTGGCCTGTCTACAAGGGGGCGTCGTTCAATCTCTGGGACCCCGACACCGGGACCTACTACGCCTCCGCCGATCCCATGACGATGACCGAGCACCTCCGGGTGAAGCGCAGACGCCAGCACAGCACCGCGCGCTCCCCGTTCAGCGAATTCGATCAAGATTGGATCGACAACCCCGACACACTCTCCTGCCTGCGACCAAGAATCGCCTTCCGGGATGTGACAAACCCGACCAATACGCGAACTGTTATTGCCGCCCTCGTGCCCGGCCACGTCACGATCCAGCATGGCGCGCCCTATCTGCTTCGAATTGAGGGCACCGAACGCGATGAAGCGTTCGTGTTGGGGGTTCTGTCTTCGATGATTCTGGACTGGTACGCCCGCACGGTCGTCGAACTGCACCTAACCTTCGCAATTCTTGAGAGCCTGCCTATCTTCGATGTTGATATTGACAACGATCCGGTGGCGTGTCGGGTGGTGGAGATCTCCGGTCGCCTCGCCGCGGTAGACAGCCGGTTCACGCAATGGGCTGACGCGGTTGGCGTGCCCGTGGGATCAGTCCAAGATGAGACCGTTAAACACGACCTGATCGCTGAGCTGGATGCTTGCGTCGCGCTCCTCTACGGCTCGACGAAGACGACCTCACCGTCATCTACAACACATTCCACGCAGGTACGGACCACAGCGAACGTCACACCGCAGTGCTCGATCATTTCCGTTACTGGGCGGCTAAATGACCCCCCCCCCAGCTGATGGCGAAGTCTGGCCCGTCTACAAGGGAGCGTCGTTCAACCTCTGGAACCCCGACACCGGGACCTACTACGCCTCCGCCAACCCCAAAACGATCACCAAACACCTACAAACCAAACGCAAACGCCAACACCAAACCACAAGTTCGGCATTCAGCGAATTCGACCAAGATTGGATCGACAACCCCGACACACTCCCCTGCCTGAGACCGCGGATCGTCTATCGGAATTTGACAAACCCGACCAATACGCGAACTGTTATCGCCGCCCTCGTGCCAGGCCAGGTCACGATCCAGCATGGCGCGCCCTATCTGCTTCGAATTGAGGGCAACGAACGCGACGAAGCATTCCTGCTGGGGGTTCTGTCGTCGATGATTCTGGACTGGTACGCCCGTAGGGTCGTCGAAATCAACCTCGTTGTCACAATTCTTGAGAGCCTGCCTATCCCTGATGTCGACATCGACAACGATCCCGTGGCGTGTCGGGTAGTAGAAATCTCCGGTCGCCTTGCCGCGGTAGATGGCCGGTTTACGCAGTGGGCTGACGCGGTTGGCGTGCCCGTGGGATCAGTCCAAGATGAGACCGTTAAACACGACCTGATCTGTGAGTTGGATGCTTGCGTCGCACTCCTCTATGGGCTCGACGAAGACGACCTAGCCGTCATCTACGACACATTCCACTCAGGTACGGACCACAGCGAACGTCACACCGCAGTGGTTGATCATTTCCGTTACTGGGCGGCCGTATGACCCGGCTGATGGCGAAGTCTGGCCCGTCTACAAGGGAGCGTCGTTCAACCTCTGGAACCCCGACATCGGGATCTATTGGGTTGACTCAGGCGGAACCGCCATCGGGGTGGGGCGGGGACAAAGCCGGTCGTAGGTATCGTGAAGCCCGTTTCTTTCCTACCATCTGCAGCTTGTTTTCGTCTCGCAGGCGCCGCAGGAGGCGACTCGCCCGAGCGGAGTCAATCCGACAGAGTCCAGCAGCTTCAGCGCGGGTGATGGAACCGTGCCGCTCGACAAACGTCAGCACCATCTGCTCCTGCTGGATGTCGTCGAATTCCCGAACCCGCACATACTGAGCTGATTGTCCCAATCGTCTGTAAAGAGCGGCCGACATGTGGTAGGTCCGGCCCTTGCGGTCGCCGCGAGCCTCCACCAAACCGCTGTCAGCTAGACGGTTGAGCACTGCGCGTGCCTCGTTTGGATCGACCTGAAACAGCTCAGCGGCCCGACTCGTCGTAATGAGACGGTTCAGTCGTATCTCGTGCAGTGTGAGCAGATCCTGCAGAGACAACACTTCGCCCCGAGTGCCTGCCTCTGCGACGAAACCCGCCAGATCCTTGTCTGCCAGACCGGCGTAAACGCGTGCCACGACCGAAGTCGGTGTGCTCCGCTCGTAACTGGGTGCGGGTCTACCCAGTTTGAGTTGGGCGACAAACGCCCGATTGACACCCCGACCGGTTCGGTCTACAACCCCGGCGCGCTTGAAAGCGTCGGCCAACGCGGGATTACGCGGCCGCGGAGGCGAAGTCAGCAGGTTCGCCATAGTAACTCCTTCGGGGAACCCGCCAGGGTTGGACACAACTAGTGCTTCTTCGGTTATTTCGACAACGGTCGCTCCGAGAGCCGTGTAGTCGCGGTGAACCAGAGCGTTGGCGATCAACTCACGAAGGGTCGTATCAGCAAAGCGGGGGAGGGGGATACGCAACAACCCGACATCGATCTCCTCTTCGGGATTGCGTGCATGAACCCGGTCTACGATTTCGGTCATCGCACGCAGGAGAGGGACCGGTCCGCTGCTCCGGGCACGGACATCTAGTCCGGAAAGCTCCTGAAATCCGATCTCAAGAGCAGGCAGGTGATCGTTGATCGACTTACGGCTTCCGAACAGGAGCAAGGCACCTACGGTCAGGTGACCGTCCATTCCGAGAAAGCCCAACGCCATGAGCAGTTCCTTGTTGGACAGATTGAGAATCGTCTCGTCTCCTCCACCGCGGGCGAGATCACGAAATCGTTTGAGCTCAACCTGCGAAAGATCGTCGATCGTGAGCGCGGGTATAGCTACTCTCGTGTAATCCTGGGCTCCGATGCTGCCAGCGCGGGATACGACTTCGTGCGGACGCATAGGGAGGCACTGCGGTTGGCCGTGTATGTCAATGCTGCGTCGCAGGTACCGACCGTTGATGGTTGCTACCACACGATCGGTGACGGGGACGACAATAACAACGACCTCGCAACCATCAATTTCGATGATCGTACAGTCAACAAGAACAGCGGGGTCCGTTCTGTTGGCTACCAACGCCTTCACACGACGTGGGTCGGTCTCGTGGTCGTGGCGTGGCGCAGCACCTTCAACAGCTCCGTTGTCGTCAACACCAATGAGAAGCGTTCCCCCTCTACCGTTGGCCAGGCAGACCACTGCCTCCACCAGCTTGGAGTCGTCAATCGATCCGGCCTTGAACTCAACGGTGAAGGTCTCACCGCCAGCTAGGAGATCCCTGAGCGCACGAACGTCCACGCCCAGACTATACGCAAAGTTTTGCGCTTTTCTAGGACTTTGCGCGTAGACGCAAAACTTTGGGTATCGGTGTATACATTTGCCCACCAGCTATGTTGGCTGCCGCAACTCAGCTGCCGTGCTGGCCGCCCAACCTCTCCTGTCAGCCCTATGAACCGCCCGAGCCCCTGCCCGAGATCACGGCCGAAGACGTGAACCTGATCTGCTGGCTGGCGCTGCAACCCGCCGAAACCCACTCAGCCAGTGAAAACTCACACGGTCAGTGAAAACCGAGTCCGAACCTACAAGAGCAACCGTTGCACCTAGTTGCTGCGCTTCTCGTAAGGTTGCTGCGCTTCTCGTACGACCGAACCTTAACTTCCTTGCAATCAACTGACCAGATGAGACGGCTACTGATTCTTGATTACGACGGGGTTTGCCTCAGTTACGCCCATCCGGCTCCCCCGACGATTGACCCCGCGGTCTCAGAGGTGATCCGTGACGCCCAACAAGCCGGGATAACGGTGGCGGTGTTGAGCAACGAACTCGACGATCACACAATTGAGAACACACCGATGCTCAGATCCGTAGACCATGTTGTGGTCTGCTCGGCGGGGATACAAAAACCGGATCGACGCGCATTTCAGCGGGTGATGCTGCTCACAGGTATTGAAGCATCCAACACCGTCGTGGTCGACGACTCACGTGACAACATCCGTGGTGCCGCTGCCGCCGGAGCCGTCGCCGTGCACTTCGATGCAATGAACAGGCATCGGTCGTGGACGGCTGTCCGCAGCGAGCTGGGACCGCTCCGGCCGAGGCCGAGGTGACCGTCAGGGCTCAATCACGCCCGCCAGGGTCCACAGATCAAAGGTTGCGAACGTCTTGGCGGTCGATCGGGGTCGGCGGTTCGGTCGTCGACCCAGCTCGTGTTCACCGGTCACTGCCTTCGGCGAGCTGCGCAGCGATCTGGATTATCTGATCCTCTTGTCCGCCGACCAGTTCGCGCCGCCCGCACTCCAGCAAAATGTCTGCGCCTGTTACCCCGTAGCGATCCGCCGCCCGGTACGCGTGCTTCAAGAAGCTGGAATACACACCGGCGTAACCCATCACCAACGAGAGCCTGTCGAGCACGCACTCGTCGTCCATCACCGGGCGCACCACGTCCTCAGCGACGTCAATCATCTTCAAAGTGTCCAGCCCGGTCCGGATTCCGAGTCGATCGGTCACCGCGGCGAGCGCTTCGCAGCTCGTGTTGCCCGCCCCTGCCCCGAAACGCCGCGTTGATCCGTCCACCTGCACCGCACCCGCACCGATCGCAGCCATCGTGTTCGCCAGCGACAGCGACAGGTTCTCATGGCCGTGGAAACCAACCTGGGCGTCACCGCCGAGTTCGGCCACCACCGCCGACACACGGTCGCTGACGTCGTCAAGGATCATCGCCCCGGCCGAATCAACGACATAAACACAACTACAGCCAGCGTCGGCCATGATACGTGCCTGAGCGGCGAGCGTCTCGGGCGTCTGCGTGTGCGCCATCATCAAAAAACCGACCGTCTCAAGCCCGACATCGCATGCCAGCCCAAAATGCTGCACGGAGATGTCGGCTTCGGTGCAGTGCGTCGCAATGCGCACGATCGACACTCCGAGATCGGCGATCGCCCGGATGTCGTCCTTGGTGCCCACACCGGGCAGCATCAGCGCGGCGATCTTCGCTCGGGTGGCGGTGTCGACCGCAGCCTTCAGCAGCACCCGCTCGTCAACAAGTGAATGCCCGTAGTTGTAAGAGGAACCGCCGAGCCCGTCACCGTGAGTGACCTCCAAGACAGGCATACCAGCGGCGTCAAGGCCAGCCACGACGGAACGGACATGGTCTTGCGTGAACTGATGTCGCTTGGCGTGGGAGCCGTCACGAAGGCTGGTGTCGGTTACACGAACGTCGAGATCGGGTGAAAAAGTACGGGGAACGATCATGTCGAAACCAGACTTGCTAGCAGCGGTCCCACGCCGCTGGCGGGCGAAAAAGTACGGGGAACGATCATGTCGAAACCTCTTCCGCTGCGGTTTCGGAGATTCCAGCGGCGATGCCTTCTCCGACCCTGGTAGCCGCCGCGGTCATGATGTCAAGATTCCCTGAGTAGGCAGGCAGGTAATCACCGGCCCCTTCAACCTCAACGAAGATCGCTACCCGACCCCTGCCGTCGTCGTGAAAACCGAGATCGAATTGCGGCTCGGCGGTGAGCCGGTAGCCGGGAACGTAGCCCTGGACCTCAGCGACGACCCGGTGGATCGAAGCGGCTATCTCGTCGGTGTCCCCATCCGCGGGCAGCGAACAGTAGATCGTGTCGCGCATGATCAGCGGCGGCTCGGCCGGGTTCAAGATGATGACGGCCTTGCCTCGCGCCGCGCCGCCGAGAACCTCAACTGCGTGAGCGGTGGTACGCGTGAACTCGTCTATGTTTTGCCGGGTTCCGGGCCCGGCCGAGCGCGAAGCGACAGTAGCGACGATCTCGGCGTAGTCGACACCAACGACCCGCGACACGGCGTACACCATCGGGATCGTGGCCTGCCCACCACAGGTCACCATGTTGATGTTCGGCGCGCAAGTGTGTTCTGCGAGGTTGACAGGCGGAACGACGTAGGGACCGTGCGCCGCGGGTGTCAGGTCCACGGCCCGGATACCTGCTTCGATGTAGCGCGCGGCGTTGCGGGCATGAATGTGTGCTGTGGTGGCCTCGAACACGATGTCGGGCAGGTCGTTTTGGGCCAGCAGCCAGTCGACACCGTGAGGTGATGGTTCCAGACCGGACTCCGCCGCCAGACGCAGACCCTCAGAATCGGGGTCGATGCCGACCATCCAGCGGGGTTCGATGAGCTCGGATCGCAGCAGTTTGTACATCAGATCCGTGCCGATGTTGCCGGAGCCGACGATGGCGGCGCTTACGGTCATGTTGAATCGGGTCTCCTCAACGCAGTGACCTTTCGGGGTTCGGGCCGGTCAATTCTGCGCCGACCCACGGTCCGCTGCGGCGATTGAGGTCCTGACGGTGCCGAGATCGCCGAAGCGCGCCTCGACGGAGTCGCCGACTCTGATGGGTTGCATCGGGCCGAGCGCTCCTGTCATGACCACATCGCCAGCCCGCAGCGGGGTGCCGCGTCGCGACATCGTGTCGGCCAGCCAACGCGCCGCGTTCAAAGGATGACCCAGACATGCCGACCCGACGCCTGTGGAAACTTCCGTGCCGTTGACCGACATCGACATCTCGACGGTCGCCAAATCGACCCGATCGAGTTGCACCGGGCGACCACTGAGTACATACAGCCCGCAGCTCGCGTTGTCTGCGACGGTGTCTACGATCGTGATGTCCCAGCTGGCGATCCGGCTGTCCACCACCTCAATGGACGCCAAAGCGTAAGCCGTTGCTGCGATGACGTCGTTGAAGCTGTGCTCGCCGCGGTCAAGGTCGTGCTCCAAGACCAGCGCGACCTCGGCTTCGGCCCGCGGCTGCATTAATCGACCCGAGGGCAAGGCGACCCCGTCGCCGTATTCCATGTCGACGAACAACGTGCCGAAGTCGGGTTGGGTGACGCCGATCTGTGCCATCACCGCGGGCGAGGTGACCCCGATCTTGCGTCCCGTGATCCGGCGGCCAGCCACAACGTCGATATCGGTATTGGTTTGCTGGATTGCGTAGCCGACGTCTATGTCGGTGGAGGTACCGACCAGGTTACGAATCGGCGGGCAGGCGATGCGCTTGTCGGCCGCCGTACGTAGGGCTGCTGCTGCGGTTTGAATACGGCTGGAGTCGCTCATCGCTGCGGCGCGTCGTCGTGCGTTGTGCCCGACGCCTCGTTGGCGGTGCGTGCCTGCTTATCGGCGAGAAGTTCGCCACCTGACATGAACTCCGTTGATGACATTTCCGTGATCCACACGCGCACAGACTCGCGTGGGGCACCGACATGTTGGGTGACCGCGGAGGTGATCGCTTCCATCAGGGCCTTTTTCTGCTCAGGCGTTCGGCCCGACGCCATGTGGACGTTGACGAGTGGCATCACTTCACCCCTGTCATCGACACGCTCGCCAAATGTGAGTAACGCGCCGTGGCCCGAGTTCCCGCCGCGATAGCGCTCGCATCGGTCAGTGCACCCGCCAAGATGATCCAGCCAGCTGCGAGTTTGGTGCCGTTGCGACCCAGGTGGTTGGCGAGCATCGCAACGCACCGAGCCGGGTCGCCCAGCAGCGCCGCTCCGGTAGCGGTAGCGGCGATGTCTCCGCCGACTTCAAACACGCAGCCAAGCGTCGACAGATCAACCTCGCCGGGCGCAACCCCTGATGCACCCACCGCCACACGTGCGGCCGAGGTGTTGTCGGCGATCACATCGGGCAGCGTGAACGAAAACGCCTCAAAGCGTGAGTCGATCACCTCGATGCCGCCGACGATCTCGCCGGTCGCGTCCAAAACGTCACCTGCCTCAACACCGGGCCCCGAGAGGTCCTCAGCGAGCCGGAATACGATTTCGGGTTCGGCCCGGGGGTGGATCAACTCGCCGGTCGCGACGCTTGCGTCGGCGGGCAGCACCGAAGATGCCAGCACCCAGCCATAAACCGGCTCATCGACGCCCATCTGTTTTTGCTTCGCGACCGACGTCAAGCCGAGCTTCGCCCCGGCAATCGAATCGCCACGCCCGAGGTGTCGCTGCAGTAACGCCGCCTGGATGGCGTAGGCGTCGTCAATGTCAAGAGTGCCAGTGGTTTTGGTGATCGCGGGAACTTCCCGCCGGTCGTCGGTCGCGACGAGCAGGTAGTCGGCCCAACGGTCAATGTCCACCGTCATCAGGTGATCGCCATCTCGTCACGGGTGGCTGCAGCGCTGAGGTGAAGGTGCTTGAGTTGCTCCGCGATCGGGCTGTAGCGCATCGAACCGTCATTGATCCAATCGATAGCGAACTGTGCACCACGGCCGAACTTGGATCTTTCAAGGGGCAGCTTGATCACGTCGTGTGGCTCCCGCACGACCGCTACGGGATCTTCGCCGTTGCGCACCGAGGTAATCGCGTCCTTGAACATCCGCCGGCAGGTGATCACTCCGGCGTCGCTCTTGGTGATCCGTTCGACGGTGCGATCCGCGATCGGGCCCTGCGTCACCCAGGCCATGATGTCCTGGCCTTCGATGTAGTCGACGATGTGTTTGCCGCCGTCGTCAAGCCACCGATACTCATAATCCACGACCGGCGGGTCTACCTCAATATCGGCACCGTCGGGTGCATGAACCGTGTAGAACAGCGCCCATGTGTGGGTGTCGTCGATCGGCACCCGGATTTGCATCTGATAGACACCGTTGCCGCCAACCCACATCTTGTATGGGAACACCAGCGGATGGCCGATCGTCCAGTCGTCGGAGTCCTCGGGCTGTCCGACCAGCAGCCTACGTTTGATGATTCCGTGCTCGAACGGTTCGAACGCCACCCTGGCGTGTTTGTTGGCGGTGAACGACTCGGGCATCGGTGTGCCATTGAGACCAGCAACGAACTCAAAGTAGCGGCCATGCAAAGCCTCAACGTGGTACGGATCAACGGAGTTCTCCATGATCTGCAGCCAGTTGCACGGCAGAACCGAATGCCCTATGTCGCGGTAGCCTTCCATCACGTAGGCCTCATAGCGCGGCAGCTCCGGAGCGGGTTCTGCGCCGACGTAGACCCACACCATGCCGCCAAGCACTTGCGCCTTCCCCGACCCGACACCACAGCCAGCGAGGAACTTGGGCGAAGCGTCGGGATCGGCGAGGATGTCAACGCACTCGCCAGCAGTGTCGAACTTCCAGCCGTGGTAGCCGCATCTCAGCCCGCCGGGTTCGGCGATGCCGTAGGCGAGCGACGCCCCGCGGTGAGGGCATCGCTCACCAATGATGCCGTACACACCTTCGGGCGTCTTGAAAACGACCCAGTCCTCACCCAACAGACGAACCCGCCGGACGGGATGCTCGTTGAGTTCACGCACGAAGGCGACCGGGTACCAGTAGTGGCGCAGCACGTCACCCATCGCCGTGCCGGGACCGACCCGGGTGAGCACGTCGTTTTCTTGTTGGGTCATCATCGTGAATCTGCCTTTCTCCCACGGGGTCCCCGCGGGCGGGATCGATCAAGGCGCGGTCTCCCGCGGGCGGGATCGATCAGTCGAGGATCGTCACCGTGCCAGACGAGCCGTCGACACGGATGCGATCGCCTGTCTTGATCGTGTTGGTCCCGAAACCGGTTCCGGTCACCGCCGCGATGCCGTACTCACGGCACACGATCGCGGCGTGACTCATCATCCCGCCGATGTCGGTCACGCATGCCCTGATCTTCGGGAATACCGGCGCCCAGCTGGGTGCTGTGATCGGAGCAACGAGGATCTCGCCGTCTTTGAGTTCGTCGATGTCCTCGGGCGAGAACACCAGCCGCGCGACGCCCGTTGCAACACCCGGCGAAGCCGCCATGCCCTTGATGCCGTCGCCGTCGCCGTCGGATCCGAGCCAGCGGGCCACCGACTCGCTGGTGATCCCCCACAACATGATGGTGAACGGTTCGGTGATGACATCGGGCGGTTCACCGAGCGCCTTCGGCGGTGTCCAGTCGCTCAACCTGGAATGGATCTCACGGCGCCGCTCGATGATCGGCGTCCACCGATGCGCGCTCATCGTCGGGGAGTTGACCGCCCAGTTCGCGTAGTAGTCCCAAAGGATCTGCTCGACCTCATCGGGACGCACATACAGCAAATCGTCGTGCTCGGCGAGCAGCCCGTCCTTGGCGAGCGTGGCACCGAGTTCCTTCACCTTGCGCCAGACCACCGACATAGTCCAATGCTCAATGTAGAAGTTGTGGTTCTCCACGTAGGGAAACACGACCCGCGCCAAACCGAGCTTGGAGTCGAACGCCTCACGGTCTTCGTCGGTTCCCAGCAGGTCACGGTACTCCTCGACTATGCGGTCACGCTCGGCTCTGATGGCGTCGATGGGCCGCGAGATATCCTCGCCGGCCTCGAGCCTGGCGATGTAGTCGCGGATGAACCCGTAGGGGATGCTGCGATGCTCACGCCAGATCTTGTCGAAGTGGTAGAAGCCGTTGCCGGAGGTGAAGTTGAACCAAGGGTCCTCAACCTCGTCCCACGCGGCCTGCCATTGCTCACCCGCAGTGCCTTGAAGCGTTACGTTGTCGGGATCGTCGAAGGCCCTTGCCAGGCCCAAGTCGATCGCCCTGCGCGCCAGGTTTTTCAGCTCCTCGTTGGGTCGGAACAGGTCGACCTCGACACCGGCGACCATCTTGGCGATACCGAGATCCGGGATCGACGGGAACGCTTCCTTGCAGAACCCGAAGAAATCGAGATACGCGGCGTATCCGAGGTTGAGGAACTCGAAGTGGTAGTTCCAGGCCTCCAAGACAAGATCACGGAACTGGTGATATGAGCGCAGCAGCTCGAACCCGCTTCCGTAGCCGAGACCGTCGGTGATGACCGCCAGGTCCTCCATCTCAGGCAAGGGCCCGAAGTCCAGGGACTCGATGCGGGCGATGGTGTCGGTGACCTTGGTGAGCCAGCGTTCGTAGAGGTCATCCCAGTTGGCGAAGTAGTGACCGGCACGCTCCATGAACTGAGGGACCCGCGGCTCGATCCGCTCGGGGTCGACACCGACCGGCGACAGGTAGGCATAGCCGTACAGGATGCGGAAGTCGACTCCGTCGGCCGGGGGTATCCGGTAGTGGCGGCTGTTCATCTGGCTCAGCGACGCCAGAGCGACCTCGCAGAAGTAGGCGTCCCACGGGGTCAACGCATGACCCCAGTGCATGGAGTCCCAGAACCAGAATCGGTTGTCCTCATAGCTGCGTCGGGCATCACCGAAAGTCGATGACGGTGGATACAACTCCTGCCATCCATCGACGTCATCGGGTCCGGCGATCTCGAAAGGGCTCGGAAAACGTTCGGTTGCCATGGTGTTCCCCCTGCTAGGTGGTGATTGCGGGCACCGAGCGTCGGGCTCGGTCACCTCGATAGTCGAAATCCGGGCGGATGCCGTTGTGACACGCCGGACCTGGCCTTGGGTACCTCACGTGCCCTCGCCTTTGCCTTGGTGCCTCACGTGCCCTCGCCTTTGTGCAGTGGAGCGACCAGTGTCGACACGATCGATGCCAGAGGATCCTTACCGGCTCGGCTCAGCGGCGTCGACGGCTTTCGGGACCAGACCGTCTCGGGTCGGCTCTGCAACATGACGACGTTTTCGCCCTCGCCAAGGTGTCGGTCGATCGCCCACTCAACATCTTGTGGGCAGCCGTTACGTTTCTCGGCTCTGCGGGCGAGTTCTGCGATAGCGACCAGTTCCGTGTCGCTGACCGAAGGCATGGTCTGGCGTTGGGTATCGACTTCGACCTTCTCGACCGCACCGTCGCGGCTCGGGCGGTACTCGATGAGCTTGGTGGAGATCTCCCGCTTGACGACCTCGCGTAGCACCTTGTCGACCAAGAAGTTGTCCGGGGTTACCTCACCGGACACGACGGCTTCGCCCAGCCCCCATGAAGAATCGATCGCCACTTGCGAACGATCGCCGTTGCTCGGGTTCAGCGTGAACGCAACCCCCGAAGCGATCGGGTCGACCATTTTCTGCACAGCGACCGACATTCCGATCGAGTGGTTCAGGTACCCCATTGAATGACGGTAAGCGATCGCCCTGTCCGTAAACAGCGAAGACCAGCAGCGCCGCACATGGTCGATCACCGAATTGATGCCCCTTATCCACAGGTAGGTGTCCTGCTGGCCCGCGAAGCTGGCGTCGGGTAGATCCTCGGCGGTCGCCGATGAGCGAACCGCGACCGGTAGGTCCTCGATGTCGCAATGCTGACACAACGCCGCATAGGCCTCGGCGACGGCGTCGACGACCACCTCGGGAACCGGTCTGGATTCGATCAGCTTCCTGATCCGTTTCGACACGGCGATGTTGTGGCCCAAGTCGTCGTGGTCGAGACCGCGCAACAAATCGTTGACCTTGCCGATTAGTTCACGATCTCGCCAGATCATGGCGTAGGCGTCGGTGGTGAGAGCAAAGCCGGGCGGTACCGGCATGCCAGCGAGCATCATCTCACCGAGGCTTGCGTTCTTCCCGCCTACCAGCTCACGATGCTCGGGCCGGTAGCGATCGAACCAGACGATCAGATCACTCACGGCGACCGCCACTTTCGCCGGGCTGAAGGAACGGACAGTCGGGAGTTCGTGTTCCCAGTCGATGATCGGGCACGCCTCACACATTTCATGTCACGATCCTTCCGGTCGCGTCGAGACCGTTTCAGGTTCGGCCATTCCCGCCCAATCGTCGTGGACCCTCCAGATCGGAAGGCTGTCGATGTCGGGCACCTTCACCTCCTGCACACGGTTGCGATACGTAACCAGAGCTTCTCGTCCGCCGCGGGTCCACTCCGTTTCGCCGAGCAGCTTCACCCGAACGTGTTCGGTGTTGTAGGGCTCACCCGGGTCATAGCCCAACGCCGACACCGCGAATGCACGGATGCACCCCGAGTGCGTGGAGATCGATAGCCGAGCCCCCGGGAACTCTGCGGATAGTCGGGCGATGCCAGCCCAGAACCGCCGCACCGTCATCGCTGGCGGTTCGAAGTGCATCAGCGGGACGGTCAACCAGTGCTGGATCGGGTCGCCACCGCCCTGTTGGGTGCGCCAGAAACGGTCCATCTCCACCAACCAAAGCGGTCGATCACCCACGGCGGTGCGCTCATGGCCCTCGAGCAGTGCGCTGTACTGCCTGAATGCCGCGGTGACGTCTTTGAGTCCGTCGGGCGCGACGAAACCGAAGTTGCGGAACTCCTCGGCCGGTTCGGGATCTACGATCGTGATCTCCTTGTCGTACTGAGCCAGGCCGTCCAGCAGTCCTCGTCTGATCTGCTCAGAGGTCTCGCGGGCGCGGTTGGTCGCTGCATGTCGCAGCACCACGGTTTCACCTGAGGCGATCCGCCGTGACATGGTGCGGCCGTAGGTGTGTGCCTGCCATGCCCCTTGCGGTGTGAGGCCGGAGTCGGTCGAGTATCCCTGCGTCTCGCCGTGCCGGATGAGATACACATCGTTGAGGACTCCTCGCTTGGCCCCCGGCGTGGCAGAGATCTCTTTGTTGCGATTGTCCTCGGTCAACACCTGTTGCGTGGCCAGATCGGCGCGTCGCCACAGCGGTTCGGATGGCTCATCGGCGAAACCGTCGGATCGTGAGCGGAAAGTCTTCAGGTACAGCGGTAGCGATTCGTCGTCGACGGCTGGCGCATGCTCCGATGATTCGCCGCGGCGCGAACGGAAGCGTGCGAGGTACAACGGAGCGTCGAAACGATCGGCGCCACCGGTTCGGGTCCGGTTCGTGCCCGAGCCCGAAGCAGCGGGTGCGACGTTTGGGTCCTTTGCGTTGCGTGATCCGCGCGAACCGTTGGTCAGGTTGTGACCGGTCATGAGTGCACCGACATGAATCGATGGTCCACCTGGCCCCGGTAGGTGAACACGGCGCGGCCCATCTCGGCCTCGGTCCAGGTAGTGGGCTCGTCGTCGGGATCGAAGTGGTAGCCGCCGGTGAACACCTCGTTGCGGTTTCCCGCGGGATCGAAGAAGTACAGCCCGCAGCCTCTGGTCGCTCCGTGACGGGTCGGCCCAGCATCGATCGCAACACCGTGATAGGCGCACAGATCTGCGGCCGTGCGCAGGTCGTGCCATTCGTCAACCCAGTACGCAAGATGATGGAAACCACCGTCGGGACCGATCAAGAACGCGATGTCATGGGGGGTGTGACTTCGCTCTAAGAACGTCACGAGTTGGTGGCCGTCATCGGCGACGACGGCTTCAGTGAGCCGGAACTCCAGGACTTCACGAAAGAACCTCGTGGATCCGTCGACGTCCTCGCACAACAAGAAGATGTGATCGAGTCGAGGGGGGTGCATTCCGATGAGACCGTCGGGCTTTGGAGGTGGGTTGATGAGCGGCAGCCCGTTGCCCACCTGACCCATGCCGCACTCAAGGTCAATTCTGTGTCCGCTCGGGGCGACGAAGCGCACGACCGCCCCGGATGCCTCGGCTACCTCACCAGGATGGAACCACTCAACGAGAATCCCTGCGGCGGTGACGCGTGCGGCGAGTCGACCAAGTTCGGCGGGTTCGACAACCTTGAAGCCGAGTCCGTCCAAACCGTACGTCGGTGCCTTCTGCAGGATGAGCGAATGGTGCTGGTGTTCGTCCCAGCCTTTCAGATAGGCGCGCTCGGTTTCGGTTCCCACGTGTTCTCGGCCCGTCGGGACCAGACCCATCACCTCGGTGTAGTAAGCCAAGGCGAGCTCAATGTCGGGCACTCGGACCGTGGCATGTGAAAGCCGCAGGATCCCTGGGCTACTCATCGGCGCTTCCTACCAACAAAGGCCGCTCGCCAGACGAAGAACCGCGCGCCTAACAGCACCAGCGGATCATCATCTGAGGTAATGCGCCTCATGTGTGCACGGTGGCGAACCGCTCATTCAAAACGCCTTCGTAATAAAACACCGCCTTGCCAGCGCGGTCATCGGTCCAGGTGATCGTCGGAAAGTCCGGGTCGGGTCGATAACCGCCGGAGAAAACCTCGTTTCGTGTACCCATCGGATCAAAGAAGTAGATCGTGCTGCCACGCGTAAGGCCATGACGAGTCGGCCCGATGTCGATCGTCACCCCGTGATAGGCGAGCAGATCCGCCGCCCGGCGAACGTGGTCCCAGTCGTCGAGCCAGAACGAAAAATGATGCAACGCCCCGTTGGGGCCCTGCACGAATGCGATGTCGTGTGGCTTGGCCGACCGCTCAAGAAAGGCAATGCTCTGATGGCCGCCTCCGTCGAGGAGTTGTTCGGTTAGCCGGAAATCGAGAACTTCGCGAAAGAATCGAGCAGCCTCAGCCACCTCCTCGGCGTGGACGAGCAGGTGATCTATGCGTGGTGGTGCGATACCGCGCAGGTCCAACACGATCGGTGCCGGGTTTAGCAACGCCAACCGCCCGCCAACCTTGTGAACGTCATGTACCAGCTCCATCTCGTGACCGGAAGGTACAACAAAGCGGATTGATTCGCCTTGGCCGACTTCCTCGCCGTCCCCGACACGGCGGACCGGAACTCCCGCCGCCTCGATCCGTCGTTCGAAGTTCTCAAGGTCTGCCGGGTCGTCAACTTTGAAGGCGAACCGGTCGATACCGACCCGAGGGTCGTGACGGATCGCGAGACAGTGATGATCGCGCTCGTCCCAGCATTTGAAGAACATCCGGTCATCGGTTTGCTCAACGAGGTCAAGCCCGAGCACCTCGGTGTAGTACGCGGCCGCGAGTTCAAGATCGGGCGCAGTGATGTCTACGTGACTGAGCCGCAGGATGCCCATTGCGCCAAACAAACATACTGAAGATCAACAGGGAAACATTATCCCGCGATGCGGGACGGAAATCCGTCTATGCTTCGGATTCGGTGTCTCGAAACCGTCTGTCGAGCGTGGCTTGTGCCGCGCAGCTGTTGAAGATGTTCACCGCGTCCACACCAAGCTGGGGTGTATCGGAACTTGCTCGAGCCGCGGGCATGACAACATCAACGGTTCACCGTGTGGTCGCCACATTGGCCGACGAAGGCCTGCTGGAGCAGGCGCCGAACCAGACCCGCTACCGGCTGGGCCTGGCGATGTTCGACATGGCGGCCGCCGTCCCCACTCACCGCAGCCTGCACGAAGCGGCATTGTTGCCGATGACCGAACTGCGACATCGTTCGGGCGAGACGGTTCAGGTCGGGGTGCTTGACGGTCGGCAGGTTGTCTATGTGGAACGGCTCGACAGTCCCCACACCCTGCGCTTCTTCGTCGAGTTGGGCAGGCGTAACGATGCCCATTGCACGGGATGCGGCAAGGTCTTGCTCGCTCATCTGGAACCAGTTCGCCGGATCCGGGTATTGCGCGGCTGGGAACTCACCGCACGCACACCAAACACCATCACATCGTTGCAGGACCTCGAGCGCGAACTAGCGAACATCCGGCGTCGTGGCTACGCCGAGAACCGTCACGAGTCCGAGGTCGGCGTGGCGTCAATCGCTGCGCCGATCCGTGATGGGGCCGGCATCTGTGTGGCTGCACTGAGCATGGCTGGACCGATCGAGCGGATCGACCAGCGACGTGACACCTTGGTTGAGGCTGTCACCTACTTCGCGCGCATCACCTCCCAGCGTCTCGGCCATGTCTGAGCCAGTACTTGTGTCCCGCATTGCGGGACACCTCTTGTGGATGTCGTCGTCATTGATTTACACACTCACGATGGTGACTCATTCCCCGAGCTTGCGTAGATGAAGTCAGGTTCGCGAGCATCAGATTCGGAGATGTTGGGTTCGGGGATCAAAAGGGTCTTGCTTCTTGACTTCGGCGGCGTCTGTCTGCTCAACCCTGTTGAGCTGCATTATCGTCTGCACGCACGGCTAGGTCTTTCGCCAGGTACTTTTGACTGGCGCGGTCCTTTGGACCCGTCGACCGACGAGTTATGGCGCGCTATGGCCGAAGGCGACGGGATCACCGAACGCGAGTACTGGGAGATTCGTGCCAACGAGGTAGGCGAAGTTATCGGACAGCCGATGACCACCAGTGATCTCATGGAGTTGCTTTACGTGCCAGCGACAGAGGCGATGATCCGTCCCGGTTGTCGCCGGGCGGTGGCTGCTGCACAGCGGGCAGGTTGGCGTGTGGCTGTCTTCAGTAACGATCTTTTCTCGTTTCATGGCCCCGAGTGGGCTATGCAGATCCCCTTGTTGCAATCGGTGGAACGCGTGATTGATTGTTCGGACGGGCCAGCGTTCAAACCAGACCGCCGTGCATACCAATGGGCTCTCAGCCTGCTTGATGCAGATGCCCAGGAGGTGCTGTTCGTTGATGATCAACCGGTCAACGTCAACGGTGCGCGTGCGTGTGGTATCGAGTCGATCTGCTTTGATGTTGGCCGCGCTGAACAATGCTGGGCGGAAATCACAGAGCGGATCACCGTTGCGCAGTAGTCACAGCATCGATCCTGCCGAGTTGGCCCAGGAGCTCGCCGACGCCGAAGCCCGCGGGGGCTGGGTTGAACTGTTCAGCGAACGTGTCGACGGTTTCGACAGCGCTATGGCTAGGGCAATCGCGGTTGAACGTGACCGGATCCGGTGGCGATCGGGGGACAGTCGGATCGGTTACAAACTCGGCTGGACCTCTGCGGCGATGCGAAACGCCCTGGGGATAACTAAACCGAACTGGGGCACATTGTGGGAGTCGCAGATCGTGGTCGACCGGTTGGAAATAGCCGATCTGCATCATCCCAAAGTGGAACCGGAACTGGTCGCTGAGATCGGACATGACGGTGCTGTGGCGCGCTGGTGTCTTGGTTTGGAGGTCGTGAACCCGCGGTTCGAGTCGTATAGCTTCGACCAACTCGACAACACCGCCGACAACTCATCGAGCGCCCGCATATGCCTTGGTGCTTGGACCGAACTCCGCTGTGACCCGAGCGATGTAGAGGTGTCGTTCAGTGACGGGCACGAGACGGCGCACGGCAAGGGTTGCGATGTGGACGGCGGACCGGCCGCAGCGGTGGCGTGGCTGGCCGAATCGTTGGCCGGTGAAGGCGTCGACCTTGCTAGGGGCGACATCGTGTTCACCGGTGGCCTGACCCGGCCCTTCGGCTTGGTGCCTGGCGCGGCATATGAACTCCGATCGGACTCGAACCCAGAACTCTCCACGCTGCTCCTGACCGTGGAGTCGTAGCTTCACGGACCGCCGCGGCCCTTTGCGCCGCAGCAGCCATCACCAGACCAGCACCCTCCAACGTTAAGAACACCCCTAATTGCGCACCCCCTTTTTTCTAGCGCAACGGCCATTGCCAGAACAGCACCTCTCTTCCAGCGCCAAGCACCCCCTGCGGCACCCCCTTTGCGGCGCAGCAGCCATTGCCTTCGGGCCTCGCCGAGGCTCTAGTGTCTCATGACGTGACGCGGACCGAGACGAAGCAGCACGAGACCCAAGCACCGTCACAACGGTTCCACGACCTCGACGCGTTGCGGGGTTTCGCCATGTTGTTGGGGATCGTGTTGCACGCTTCGTTGTCGTTTCTTCCGGGGTTCTGGCCCGCGGAGGACAACACCGCCAGCTTCGACGGTCCCTACGACGAGATCCTGCATTTCATCCACGGGTTCCGTATGCCGCTGTTCTTCTTGCTGAGCGGGTTCTTCACCGCCATGTTGTGGCGTCGCCGCGGTTTGCGATCGCTGCTTTCCCAGCGCGTCAAGCGGGTGGCACTGCCGCTTGCGATCGCAATGATGACGATTATTCCGCTCATGAACTGGGTGTCGGATCAGGCGATCGCCGCACAGATCGACGATCTGTTGATCGGCGCATACACGCAGAACACCACGGCGGTTGAGGACCTGCTCACCAATGGAGCGCATCCTGACAAGGCACGCGGATCTCAAGGTGAAACACCGTTGCATGCGGCGGCGGTGCTTGACGACGCCGAGATCGCCGAGTTGCTGCTGGAGGCGGGCGCTGACCCGGTCGCCCTTGACATCAAAGGCGACAGTCCGCTCGCGTGGGCGTATTACTCGGGTTCAGAGGAAGTAGCGGACCTGCTCATCGCCGCGGGACACCCCGAGATCCGCCCTGGCGGAACCGATTGGGAGGATCTGGACAACTGGGGATTCGGAGCGTCCGAATCCGACGAGGATGACGTAGGACTCGAGTCCTGGGTGGCGAGCTTTCATCATCTTTGGTTCTTATGGTTCATTTTGTGGCTCGTGGCGGGGTTCGCTGTCATCGCTGCGATCAACGACAGCCGTCTCACCTCCGGTACCGGTGTTCAACAATCCGAGGGCGGCTCGACCACGTCGTCCTGGCCGGGCAGATTGATGTGGGTACTCATCCCGCTGACACTGCTTCCGCAGTTCGCGATGGGTGAACAGGGAGAGGTTCCGACGTTCGGCCCCGACACCTCGATCGGTGTCGTTCCGCTATGGCATGTGCTCGCCTATTACGCCGTCTTCTTCGGGTTCGGCGCCCTCGCCTACGCACGAAAAACTCCTGCGGGCAAGCCTGTTATTGAGGTCGTCGGTCGGGGTTGGATGATCATCTTGGCTGTGACCGTGCTGGTTGTGTTTCCGGTGGCTCTCGGATTCACATTCGACGGGGATTGGTACCTCGCGTCGATCTTGCAAGTCTCTTATGCGTGGGCGATGATCTTCGGGTTGTTGGGGGCATTTCGGGCGTGGTTTGCAACCGAGCGCCGCGGCGTGCGGTATCTGTCGGACTCGTCATACTGGCTGTATATCGTGCACCTCCCTCTGGTCATCTGGTTGCAGTCGTGGATCAGCGAATGGGATCTTCCCTCAGGCGTGAAGTTCGTCGGTCTCAATGTCACAGTGGGCGCCTTCTTGCTGTTGACCTATCGGTTGTTTGTGCGGTACACGCCGATCGGCACGTTGCTCAACGGCAAACGAATTCGCCCAGATAGGGCTGCCACAGCCCCGGGGACCTGATTCGGTAGTTGTTATCGGCAGGATTCCGTAGTTGTTATCGGCAGGTTTGCCAGCGGGTGGAGTCCGGGTTATGGTGCAAGGTTCAGGGGGGACTTGACATGAAAAAGCGGTGGTCGGCGTGGGCGGTCGTTGTGGCCGTGTGCTTCGGGGTCGGGGCGTGGATGTACCTGCTGCGGAGTCTGCGATCGACACCGACTCAGACTCAGCCGCGACCGAAATCACCGTCACGGAGAGTGAGTCGGTTCCAGCTTCGGACAGAATCGACGGAACATCACCCGGTCCGGTTCCTGAACCCAGTGTCACCCAGCGGCATGGCTGCCGGCACGGTGAAAGCCCGCAGCCGAATTACAACAATAGGTGTGTTCCCTGGCATTGCCAATACGGGCGCACCAGCTACGGTACATGCGAACCGAAAGACCCTCGGTTTCGCTACCACACGTTAACGTGCAGTTCTTACAGCACCGACGCCGACGCGGCGGCCTACCTTGACATGGATCCCGACCACAAGAATGACCGGGCTGTCTGCCCGCCTCCTGGAATGTTCCTCGCAAGTCCCGGTACCGATGATTGGCCGGTATGGGGCTTCCAAGAGAACGTAGCGGATGACTACGGCAAGATAGTAGTCGAACAATCCGGTGAATGCAGCGGACCCAAAGACGACTGGGGTATCGACTTTCCCGACACCGGCACCATAGCGATGGCTATAGGATTGGAGATAATCTTTCCGTGGGGTCTTGGGTCCATTCTGGCTTTCCTTGCCGAAAATAATGATGTGATATTGTGGGATTTCCAAATGCCCTGTAAGGCACATGATCACTGCTTTGACCTCATCAGGGCTGGTTTGTCGGGAACCGTGACAATCAACGACTGCGACGATCGGATGCATGAACTAATGGAAGCAGATTACAACAATCGAAAATTCTTAGAGCCCAACCTCTGTAGTCTTGTCGGATCAGCGGTTTATGATGCAGTAAAGGCCTTTTCTAAAGCCGCCCCCGATCCCGGCCTCATCAGATTGGTAAATCCCCAGACCGGCTTATGCGCCGATATTGATCGCTCTGTGCTCCCGAATGGTCAACTATCGGACGGTGTCGCCGACGGTACTAAAGTGCTGCAATGGCCGTGCCGAACATCCAACGCGAACAATCAACAGTTCCGTTTGCGTCCAGCCAGTTTCCCGGGATTCTTTGAGATAGTGCCCGAACACTCCAGTCACCTTGACAAATGCATCACAGCCGTTGCAACCCTCTTTCTCACTACCTGTGACAGCGAACCCAGCGGTTCAGGTGAACGGATCGGGTCATCTAGATTTCAGTCGTTCGAGGTTGTTTCTACCGGCATCGACAGATACACGATCAGCGGGAAAGAGTTCAGCGGGAAATGCTGGACAATACCTTCTATCGACACGTCGGTCATACCTAGAAGAGGGACTGGACTGACCAATGCAATCTGTTCCGATTCTTTCGAGGGCGCATACCAAATATGGAGGATCGATAATGTCTAAATCTAAACATATCATGATTGTGGCAAGCCTGCTCATCGCGGCATTCATTGCCTCGGCCTGCGGCTCGGCATCCGAAATCGAGACCACAGCAGATGTGACAGCGACCACTACCAACAAAACCGTATCCCCAAGTACCAGTACGACCACGCTATCTACAGCCACTGCTACACCATTGACCACTACCAGAGCATCTAATCCGAATAACACTCTTGCAGTCATCACCGACACCGCGCAGACTCCTATGTTACCGTTTGAGCTAGAAGATAAGTATGCCACCAACTTGAATGATCGCTCAACTCCCCTCGGAATGCTGTGCTGGGCCTATTGGGAGATAGCCAGAATAGTTCTTATTAATAGTGCCGAAAATTTGGTTGACTACTTCCAGATATTTGATATGATATATCCAGTCGATTTTGACCACGATTATACGATTGTCAACGCTTTGGAGGAGATAACCAAACCCGAAGTTCTAGCCATCGTTAATGATCCCAAGCTGCCCGTAGAAGTTCAACTCTTCGCCAACAAATTCTTCGCAAATGCTGAGGCTTCACTTGAACAAGTGGAAGCTGTCGGACACGATCAAATAGATTTCACTAAATTGCCATACTCCAATTTGGAGCGTAACGTGGATGCATTTGAGAAAGTAGCCCGTGCGAATCCAGACGAATGCGTACTATACACACAGCAATAACACGAACTATTAATCTCCCACTCAATCATTCAATATCACCTCTGTCGCCGACAGTGATCGGAATATTTTCACAAGCAAGGCTCATGACAGAGCCTGCTGGGCAGTACCACCGATAAATGGGCCCGTCACACGCGGAGGAGGAACCTACATACCCGGAAGAGGAACCGGATTACTAGGAAAATATTGCACCGATGCCAATCCCGATCAATACCAAATATGGAGAATCGAAAATGCCAATTCATGAACACCAGATACTCCCAGCAGCTATCCTGATCATTGCATTGCTCGGTTCCGGATGCGGCTCGGACTCCGAACTAAAGACAACTGTAGAAACAACGGAACCAACAACGGAACCTGAGACCACTCCCGAAACAACAGCTATCACACTACCGTCAAGCACGACTATATCTACTACAACAGTGACATCTCAGCCTACCGTGACTATGGAAACCTCGACTGCCACAACCACCACATCCAGTCCGACCAACACCCTCCCGGTTACTACCGTAACCGCACCAGAAACTGGGGACTTGGAACCATATGTATTTGTATTGGCTGAGTTCTTTCTTGTCAATCTCAGTGACCGGTCCACTCCGATCGGCACACTATGCTGGGCGATGTGGGAATGGAGTAGAATGCACTCAATCAACGTATTCGAGGTTATGGCTGATCAATACCCGAGACTTCAAATAGTATATCCAGCAGACTATGATCACGAATACACCCTTATTGATGCGCTGGAAGAAATATCCAAACCGGAGATAGTCAGTATAGCCGACAGCCCACAGTTCTCCAAAGAACTTCAACTCTTCGCCAAAGCCTTCTTTGAACAAGTACGAACTGACATCAAACTAATCGACGTTCTAACATCCGATCAACTCGATTACAGCAAAACAGACTCCGGCTCCCTTGAAAAGATGCCACACCTAGATTCCTACCATGAAGAAGCAGCAGCCAACTCAGACCAATGCATATTTTCTGAGGACTACGACTGAACCCCTGCCATCGATCAATGCTCCGCAATACAATCAGAAGCACGGCCACTGATAGTAAGACTTGTGGGAAGATACCTACAAGTGGAAAGTCAGTTACACCGCGCAGAGGAACCCGATTGGTTGATGCGCATTGTAAGACCAATGCTCCGGACCCATACCAAATATGGAGAATAAGAAATGTCGAAGACCAAGTGTATCAAGGTTCTCACGGGATTATTGATCATTGTACTCCTCAGCTCTGCCTGCGAATCAACCTCAAAGATGGAAGCGACACCAACAGTGTACGGATCAAGTACCACTACGACGCTTGTGTCATCTCGGCCCATAACCACACCTACAGACGCGATTATCGATACCATTGCCACGATCACACTAACTCCCACTATTACACTCCTGCCCTCTACCACGATTCAAGAAACCGGTGAGATTGAGCCTTTTGTGGTGGAAGCTTTTCTGGCTACCAATCAGAACGATCTTTCCACTCCACTCGGAACGTTGTGTTGGGCTATTTGGGAATGGATCAGAATGGAAGCAATACTCTTTACTACACGCATAGCTGAACAAATTCCGGGTGCTGAAGTGATCTATCCAGCGAACTTTGATCACAACTATACCATCCTTGATGCTATAGAACAGATATCCAAACCAGAAATAGTCGGCATCGTAAACGACCCTAGACTATCCCAAGAACTCCAAGACTACGCCAAGGGCTTTTTTGCAGATTTCAAGTCTATGGTCGAGCAGACAAGGACAGTGGGGCATGCCAACGTAGACCACACCAAGTTTCCATACCCCGACTTCAACGATCTACCACACGCCGACGCCTTTGACAAGGCAGCTCTAGCCCACCCGAGCGAATGCATAGACCCATCAGAGGTACAGTCAGAATAATGAGTCTGTCGTAAACACCCTTCGAGTCTATGATCGAACAAACGGAAGCGGTCGGAAATGACGAGGTTGATCACACCAAATTGCCATACCCAGGCTATGATTTACCTCACACCGATGCCTTGGAGCGGGCTTTACTCACTCACCCACATGAATGCCCAATTCCAGTGGACATAGGAACAGACGTGACGGGCGAAACACGCTGAAGCCCGTAGTTTATACAGGCCTGACGCCGATTATCGGAGCTGCGCCAGTACCGACCGGCCCTGCTTTGATGACCTTGGAGCCGTAGGTTTCGATCAGCGACTGCACTGGCACCTGCACGTGTTCCCAGCCGCGGAATACGTCAACGTGGTCATCGTTGAATCATCAATGTCGAACACCACGGGTGATGCCCCAGTCGACAACAACCATTGCACCATGGCCGACCCCATCGTCCCGAGACCGATGTATCCGACAGTCGTCATCGGCTGGCTTTGGGTTCGCCGGGCGTGAAGGTGACCGGCAGGCTTGTCCAACCAGTCACGTTGCTACTGTGAAAACGAACCTTTTGCTCGTGATCAACTTCGTAGTCCCCCATTCGACTGTGGATCGCCTCAAGAGCGACCTTGCCCTCAAGGCGAGCCAGGGCAGCGCCGAGGCAGAAGTGCGCCCCGTACCCGAAGCTCAAGTGGCGTTCCGGCCGCCGATGGATGTCGAACAGTTCGGCGCTCGGCCCAAACTCACGGTCGTCGTGATTCGCAGCCCCGATCAACAACAACACCGAGTCGCCTGCACGCATTTTCTTGCCGTGCATCTCCACATCACGGGTAAGTGTGCGATGCATGTACTGAGTGGAATTGTGATAGCGCAACACCTCCTCCACTGCTCCTGGGACCAGCGAGAGATCTTCGATCAGTTCGGCGCGTTGTGCGGGATGTCGCGAGAAGATCTCGATAGCGTTGGCGACCATCTTTGTCGTTGTTTCGTGACCGGCGATCACGAACAGGACACAAAACCCCAGCAATTCGGTGTCGGAAAGTTGGCGACCTTCGACCTCCAGGCGAGCGAGATCCGTGATCAGTCCCTCGCCTGCTCCAGCGCGACGAGCGGGCATGTCTTCAGCGAAGTAGGAGAGCAGCTCGAACATCCCGCTGATCGCTTCGGTCGGTATTTCTAGTCGACCGTCCTCGCGAACGAGCACGCTGTCCGCGTAACGCCGCAAACGGGAACGGTCCTCTTCGGGAATTCCCAGCACCGCAGATATCACGTCCATCGGAAACGGTCCTGTGAGCGCTGCAACCAGATCACACGAACCGGTTTCGATGAATCCGTCAATGTAACCATCGACGATGTCACGGGTCGTGTGCACCATCTCTGCGACACTGCGACCGGTGAACACCCGGCTGACCAACTTGCGCAGCAAGGTGTGATCCGGTGGATCCATATCGATCATCGACTCAAAGCCTGCTTTGTCCCGGTTGCGCTGCTCCAGCGACACACCGTTCGCGGAGGAGAAAGTCGCAAAGTCACGAAACGCTGCGAGTACATCGTCGAAGCGACTCAGCGTCCAGAAACGAAGCTCGTCGTTCCAATACGCCGGGGACTCCTCGCGGAGCCACCGGTAGGTGACGTAGGGATCCTCGTGCACGGCAAAGGAGTACGGGTTGTATGTGAGATCTGATGGCGCCATCAACTCGATATTACGATCGTGACCAAGACAAAGGAGCATCCATGAACAGCGACCGTCAATCCAACGACCATCCGCCCGGCGACGACGATTCGCGATCGGCTTACGCACGCGGGCTGGACAAGATCACCGAGGTGTACGCAGGAGATGTCGCCACGATACCCGAGGGAACCATGGCGTTTTACGATGTCATGTTGAGATCGCTGTTCGCTGAGGTTTGGGACCGCGAATTGCTGACGATTCGTGACCGGCGCCTGCTGCTGATCGGATCGATCGCCACCCACGGCCAAGCCGACACGTTCGTCGTGCAAGCACGCGCTGCTCTCAAGCGTGACGAGTTAACCCCCGACGAACTCCGGGAGTGCCTGATCATGCTTGCGCCCTACTCTGGTTACCCGAAAGTGGCTGGCCTGGTTGCACCCCTTGAAGAGGTCATTGACGATCACCTCCGAAACCCCAGCGAAGAAGCGTGACGGTTTTCGTGAACGTGACATTGACGATCACCTCGCAAACCCCAGCGAAGAAGCGTGACGGTTTTCGTGAACGTGACATCACTACAAGCCCGACAGCAGGCGGGAATCGTGAGCATTGAAGGCCGACGAGTTCTTGTCGTCGGTGCATCCTCGGGTATCGGGGCTGCCACGGCGACCGCCGCCCACAACGCTGGCGCCAAAGTTGCGGTCTCGGCACGGCGAGCCGATCGCCTGCAAGAGCTAGTTGAGGTGATGGGTGGCGGTCACTGGGTAGCTGCGGACGCTACCAATCCCGAGGCCGTGCGCCATATGGTCAGCGAGGTCGCCGAGTCGCTGGGCGGTCTCGATCTCGTCGTCTACGCCGCTGGTTACGGCGTACTTCAACCGCTGGCGGATTGCGACCCTGAGACTTGGCGGTCGGTCTACTCAGTTAACGTCGTCGGCGCCAACCTCGTAGCCGGTGCAGCATTGGCGCATCTGGGTACCGACGGGATCGTCGCCTTCGTGTCGTCGCGAGTCGTGGGCGACACCAACGGACTGTTCGCCTCTTACGGCGCAAGCAAGGCTGCGTTGGATCACTGCATCCGTGCCTGGCGGGTGGAGCACCCCGACCGCAGATTCGTGCGTGTGGTGATGGGCAACTGTCAACCGACCGAGTTCGCCGATCACATGGGTCTCGACTTGATAGGCGACGCGTTCGAGATCTGGGAACGACAAGGTATCCCGGGCGGGCTCATGCACGTCGACGACGTGGGGGCGGCGCTTGTTGCGACCCTCGCGGTCGCGCTCAATCATCCCGAGATCGACGCGTCTGAGATCCGATTCGACGCACGACCCGAGGTTGACACGTGACCAGGCCTTTCATCGGCGCGACGTTGGCCGATAGCCGAGCCCCCAGGGTTCCACAGCCGTATCGCGGCGACGCGCCCAACATCGTGGTGATCGTCCTCGACGATCTCGGTTTTGCCCAACTTGGTTGCTACGGGTCCGACATCGCAACCCCGAACATTGATCGACTGGCTGCGAGCGGAGTGCGTTTCACCAACTTTCACACCACCGCCATCTGCTCTCCCACTCGCGCCTGTCTGCTGACTGGGCGCAACCACCACCGAACCGGCATGGGGATGCTGCCGGATCTGCCGATTAGCTATCCGGGCTATACCGGTGTGTTCCCCGACGACACCGCAACGATCGCCGAAGTGCTGCGCGACGCTGGTTACGCAACCTTTGCGATCGGCAAGTGGCACTTGGTGCCTCGCGACCAACGAGCGACCGGGCCGTTTGACATGTGGCCAACTGGTGTCGGCTTCGATCGCTATTACGGGTTCTTGAACGGGGAAACGAACCAGTGGACACCGAACCTGATCCGTGACCAGCATCACGTTGAACCTCCGAGCAGACCCGAAGATGGCTATCACCTTGACGCCGACCTGGCCGATGAGGCGATCCGTCAACTCCGCGATTATCGCCTTCACCAACCGAACCGTCCGTTCTTGTTGTGGTACGCCACTGGTTCCCCTCACGCTCCGCATCAAGCACCCCGAGAGTGGATCAACCGCTACGAGGGCTGCTTCGACGCGGGTTGGGATCTTTGGCGCACCCGTACACTCGCCCGCCAGCAGGAACTCGGTGTCGTGCCGAGCCATGTTGAGCTGTCGAAACGACCCGACTGGATCGAACCATGGAACGCTGTCGACCCGCAACGCCAGCGCCTTTATGCCCGGATGATGGAGGTCTTTGCTGGCTTTTTGTCACACACAGACCATCACATCGGCCGGGTTTTGGACGCTGTTGAAGCTCTCGGCGATACCAGCAACACCATCGTGGCGCTTATCTCAGACAACGGCGCTTCCGCAGAAGGTGGCCCGCACGGTTCCTGGAACCAGTTGCGTCACTACATCGCCGATACACCCGACGATATTGAAACCGAACTCGCCCACATCGACGATCTCGGTGGTTTCCGCTCAAGCGGTCACTACCCCTGGGGATGGGCCCTGGCAGGCAACACACCGTTCCGGCGATGGAAGCGCTACACACTCGAAGGCGGTGTCCGTGATCCGCTCATCGTCTCGTGGCCCAAGAAAATCACCGACCACGGCTCGCTGCGTCACCAGTACATCCACGCCGTAGACGTACCGGTCACGCTGCTCGGGCTGGCAGAAGTTGAACTGCCAACAATGCGCGGCGGTATTGAGCAGACCTCCTACGACGGTGTCTGCATGATCGACGTCCTAGCTGACCCGAACGCACCGAGCCTGCGGACAGTCCAGTACTACGAATGCTGGGGCAGCCGCGCGATCTACGCCGACGGCTTCAAGGCCGTGACCGACCACGTCAACCAGCTCACCGCCACGGAACGCAACCTCATCGACGGAAGTCACGACTTCGCCACCGACCGTTGGCAGCTATTTGACGTCAACAGTGACTTCACCGAAAGCAACGACCTCGCCTCTGAGCACGGTGACAAACTGGCGGACTTGATTGGGCTATGGAACCGCGAAGCTCAACGGAACCAGGTCCTGCCGATCGATGACGGTATGGGCAACCGGATAGCTCATTTGCATCTTCCCTGGTTTCAGTTCAAGGCTCGCCACGACCTCAAACCCGGTGACAAGATCCACGAGGTCAACGGCCCGAACCTGACCGGCGGGTTCCGCATGACCGCAAGCTTCGAGCTGGCACTGAGCACCAACGACACAGGCGTCGTATGCGAGCAGGGCGATTGGCTTAACGGCTGGGCCTGGTTTCTCACCGACGGTGCCGCTCACTGGGTTCTGGTAACCGACGGCGCCGAACACCGGGCGAAGCTCCCGCTGTGCGGCGGCGAACGACTCCTGGTGGTCGACGCGACGCCCAACAGCGATGGATGCCAGCTCAGTTTGCATGGCGACTCCGAGCATCAAACCACGGCAATCTTCACGGCCGCGCCGCCAGCAGTGTTGAGCCCGGACGGGTCGTTTCTCACGGTCGGATACGCCCGGCCGTTTCCGGTCAGCACCGACTACGAGCCGCCGTCTCCCGCTCCCGATTCCCTCGTATCGGTCCAGATCACAACCGGCCCGCCACCGGTCCTGGACTTTGAGCAGGTCTTTGAGAACATGATGAAGCACCAGTAACGGTGGATCTACCCACGCGAAGGTGACGCCCCAAAGATCCCGGGCATGCCAACAAACCCTGGTATTCGTTTGACCCGGTCACTGAAGCGGCGCAACGCCGGGTAGTCCAGCCGGGAAATACCGCCCTCCTCGGACAAGATCACGTCCCCGAAGATGGCTAGGTCGGCGATCGTTGGGTGATCACCCGAACACACCCAGTCGCGGTTTTCGCGTTCGCGGAACCACAGATGTTCATCAAGGAAACCGAAGAGCTTGTGGGCACCAGCTCGACACGAGTCGATGTCGAAATCATAGTCGAAGTTCACATGCAGGCGGGCCGCAGAAGCGGTGTTGGTGGTGCCTTCCGCGAACAGCATCCATTGTGCGGTCTCGCCGAGCAGCTGGGGATCGCCGACCGGGTACCACAGGCCACTGGAATCGTACTTCGCGGCTAGGTACACGAGGATCGCGTGGGCGTCGCGCAACACGTATCCGTCGTCGTCAATGACCGGGATGTGCCCGAGCGGGTTGATCTTCTTGAACTCGGTGCCCTTGTGTTCGCATCCCGGATAGAAGTCGATCGGCACTGATTCGTAGTCAACGTCGAGGATGCTCATCAACAACCGCTGCTTGTAGCAGTTGACCGACAGCACGTAGTCATACAACGTGATCACAGGTCAAGCACCAACCGGTCGGACCTTGCCCGTGACACACATGTCATGATCCGCTGGCCCGCCCGACGCTCCGATTCATTCAGGTAGACGTCTTGATGCTCGGGTTCGCCGTTGATCACCGTGGCCACACAGGTGCCGCAGGCTCCCTGCTCACATGACGACACGATGGGTATGCCGTGATTCCGCAGCACCTCAAGGATGGTAGATCCCGCGGGAACCGTCAGGGTTATCGCCGAGCGTGCCAGAGCGATCTCGAACGAAGAGGAGTCGTTGATCTCGGTTGTGTTCTTGAAGTACTCAAAGTGCACACTGCGATCGGGCCAGCCAGCGGCGGCTGCGATCCGCCGAGCCGCCTCCAGCATGGGCCCGGGCCCGCAGATGTAGATGTTGGTGGCGTCGTGGGGTTCGGCCAGGATTCGTTGGAGTTCGGTTTGGGTCTGCTCGGGGGACAGCCCGAGGTGGTTGGTGACCGATCCGCGCAGTCCTTCGAGCACGTCGGGAAAAGCGAGATGGTTCTTGCTCTGGGCGAAGCAGTACAGGTCGAAGTTGAGGTTCATGCGGTCAAGCGCCTGGGCCATGGACAGCAAAGGCGTGATCCCGATTCCTCCGGCTATGAGAATCGTCCGAACCGAGTCGCGGCGCAGCGGAAAATTGTTGCGGGGCTCCGATACCGCCAGGACGTCACCTTCACGGACGCTGTGATGCAGACAGTCCGATCCTCCTGCGGAGTTGGGTTCCAGTTTGACGCCGATGCGGTAATACGATGTCTCGCCGGGGCCGTTGGTGATCGAATACTGGCGTACGAGACCGTTCGGGAGGTGCACATCAATATGTGCCCCGGGTTGAAATGTAGGCAGCGAACCGGAAACCGGATCGAGCTGAAACCCAGCGATGTCTTCGCTTACCTGCCATTTGCGTCCTACCGTGACCCGCAACGCTGCCCGGCGCCCGCCGCCGGGCTCGGGGAGTTCCGCCAGACGCAGCGGTAGGTTTTCGAGCGTTGGCACCATCGGCTCAGGTTGTGGCAGTCCTGCGGCCTCGGCATTGATCCTGTTGATGAGCTCGGTGAGTTCGTGGGCGTAATGACGCCACACCGCCATCTGGTCCTGCGGCGGTGGGGACTCGGTGAGCACACCGCGGATAACCGATCGGGCGGAGTCGACCGGCTGCACGAAGAACACGGCCGTGGTCACCGCTTCGGCGTCGCGGGCGCTCAAAGTGATTGAGTAGTCACCGACCTCGTCGACGGTCACCTCGGCGTCGTTGCCTTCATCGGCGACAAGGGCGTTGATGCGCAGCGACGGAGCGAAGCGGTGATTGCGAAGGTGTTTCAGTACCAACTCCGCGGAGGCGTCGACCGGCAAGTTCCGCAGCACGAACGGCGTAGCGTCGGTGAGGCAGTCGACCGTGGGACCGTCCCCGACGGGTTCCTCACCGGTCCAGATAAGCCCGTAGCGCAGCACCACGGGAAAGATCCGATTGCAGATCGTGCGGGCCGGGGCGTCAGCAGGATGGGCGGGGATGTAAGTACAGCCCGCCGACCGGTTGGCGTAGCGCCAGCCGTGGTACCCGCAGCGAAGTTCGGTGCCGTCGCTAGTCCCGATGGAGAGCCGCACACCACGATGCAAGCAGCGGTTCTCCCACACATTGACGAAGTCGTCGTCGGCTCGCCAGATAGCTAGTTCCCGGCCGAGGAGTTGGCCCTGATACACGTGGCGATATGGCACGTCGAATTCACAGGCAACAGGATGCCAAAGCGTGAACGGGTCGATTGTCATCTCAACCGGTGCCGGGGATAACCCCATAGGTGACGCCGAGGTCGCTCAACCAGCGACGGTAGGCAATCGCCACCTTGTCGGCACGGATCGGGGTCTCGGCCCGCGGATCAAGCGGCAGTCGTTTCGGATGCTGGTTCTCCAAGATGGGCTTGTCCTGACCGAAGATCGTTTGCTGAAAGCGCCGGATCACGGTGGCGGTGTTCTCATCGTCAACAAGGCACATAAGCATGCACGCCCGGATTCGGTCTGCCGCAACAGGCTGGCAGAACAACCCGATCACATCCATCCGCTCTGGATCAGCCGGACATGACTTGTACAACAACACGCAATAGGGGTGCGGCACCCGATAGATGTAATCTGTCATCTGGCCCCCGGTGGCGGTCACCGCGGCCATCGGCTGCCAGAACATGCAATCGGTTGCCCAGATGTCGTTTGTGTCGGGATCGACCCGGACCTGATAGTCCGCAACCTCGGTGTGCGGTTCAACACCAAGGATGTTCGTGTGCACGAACGGAAAATGACCCATATCCAAAAAGTTCTCAACCGCTCGAGGTGCAGAGGTACTCACGCCGATGGTGCCAGTATGCACGCTCCTACGATCGGGCTCATAGAACTCCGCCACCTCAAACAACTCGTCCGGAGGGTCGCCGAGGCTGGTCCACAGATTCAGATACTGCAACCGGGTTGGTAATGCTTGAGCGGTTGCGTCCCGGGTCCGCCGAACAAACGGTCGGCCGTCTCCGGACATGGTCACCTCAACGGGTTCACCAAGCAGGGTCGTCGTGTAGACCACACCGACCTCAAACTGCTCAATTGAGCCCAACGGATGCCACTGATCCAAAACAACCCGGTCATCGCAGCGCGGTGCGGTCCCTGTTTGAGTAGCCGACGTCATCTCGGACCTCCGGGCAGACTCCGTAACCAGAGAATCATCCACTAATCCCAAAGCATGGTCAAGGCAGTAGCACTCGTACTTCACCCTTTCATGGACTTGCGGTCGTGTCAGGCTGCTGGCTCTCGGCAACATTTTGCTGGTTCGGTAGAACCGGTCGTCGCTAACCAGCAGGCTCCTCATGTTTCAAGCATTACGGTCTTCGATGAAGTGGCTGACTATCTCCTCTGCAGTGGCGGGCCTAGCTGGCGCCTCGAGGTCGGAGTCGGGTTGTGATCGATTCGTTCGAGACCTTCGTCACCGAGCGGTATCCGGCCGGGAAGTTGACGCCGCTCAGTGATTCGAACAACCGGGTGTACCGCGTCGACGATTCGGGGGCGTCTCTGATCGTCAAACACATCACCGACGTAGACATACCACTCGACTACCTCGCCACCGTGAACCACGTGATCGGAACCCGGCTGCCCACCCAACGGGTGGTCGAGATCCACCAGGCCGATGCCGACCGAGCGCTCGACATCGTGATCTCCCAATACGTGCTGGGCGTCGACCTCGCGTCGGTCGTCGGCCAACCGGATCGCAGCCCCGAGCCGGACACGCTGGCCCGGTTCTTCGTCGACTTCATCGAATCGATGTTTGAGGCTCCTCCACTGCACCCTGGCTTCGGGCTTTTTAAGCGAGGCGCCCCCATGTTCGACCGCCGATCCGAGTTCCTCGAGTACTACGCATCCCGATACTGGGGGCGGGCTCGACCCTTCTTCGACCACTCGGTCCAGGCCCTGGTGGATCGATGGGTCGGGGGCGGGCTGGGGGCGGCCGTCGCCGCCGAGGACGCCGACGCCACGGTGGCGATCGACGCAAATCTGAAGAACTTCCTGGTCTCGCACGACCGCTCGCTGACCGTCCTCAACGTCCCGATCGCTGGCACCTCGTCGGTCAGCCACGCCGTCGGAGCCTTGAGCGTGCACCTTCGCCACCACCCGGCCCGAACCTACTTCCTCGACGAAGCGAGCCGACGACTCCAGTCAGTTTCCACCGACCTGATCCCCCACTTCGAGATGTGGAACATGCTCGGGATCCTCTCCTTTTATGCGGTTCGAGAGCCAGACGAGCCCGACCGATGGAGGAACTTCGCCTCGCCCCGGGGACTGCGGGACGACTTCGAAGACCTCGCCCAGTCGGCGATCGGCTGAGGTGGCATCGTGATACTCACCGGCCAGGCCATCTCCTGGGCTGTGCGCAACGCGACGATCGTCATCGACCCGTTCATCGAATCGAGCGTCAACCCGAACAGTCACAACTAACGGCTGCCTCAACCCGACTCGGAGGATGTTCCCCGGTTCGTTGCGCCTTGCAGCGTCTGCCGCGAGTTACTGCTCGACAACAGCGGTGTCGCCCGGTAGGAGCGGTATCAGATCATCATCACCACGGCTTCGCAGTGCAGCGAGAAGTTCAGGTTTGGAGACACCGATCGCTGCTGCGAGAGCGCCCTGCACATCAGGTTCGTCACCGATCCCGGTCAGGGCCTTCAATCTTTGCAGACCCTGTTGAGAGACATCCACAAGATGACACGTCGCGTATCGGTGTTTGGTGTTGAGTTCCATCACGAGCAAATCTTCGGGTTGGCCACCCAGTGCCTTCACCGCTGGGCGCAGTGAACCCAACTCGGCACCATAAGAGGTCGCGTGCCAATAGAAGGCAATGTCCTGATGTATTGACGCGAACTTCAGGCGCTGGCCCGGACGAAGATCAAGTTGCGATGCCATACCCGGATCGATCACCCGACCTGATCCTCGCAACAGTTCTTCGTTCACAACGAAATGGGTGATCAGCCGAGAAGGCGATGGCCGGAAACATTGTCCAGAGTCCTTGAGCGGCCGTGGCTTGAACTCGAATGCTTCATCGTCGCGGCGTTTACGGACAAATGATTCCTCGATCACGAAGGCGGGAGCCTTGAGATAAGTCCTTACTGAACTCTCCGCTACGTCAAATAGCGACACGAGTTCCTCGATGAGCATAGCTACGTCGGTTCTGCCCCCATCTCTGTCGATCCTTTCAATGATCTCATTCGTGATACCCGAATACTCTTCTAGTTCCCACTCGCGTAGCGCCCACTCGAACTTGCTGGTTCGGTAGAACCGGTCGTCATTGGCTAGTGCGTTCCTTATGCTTCGGGCATTGCGGTCTTCGGTGAAGTGACTGACGATCTCCTCGGGTGTAGCGGGCCTAGCCAACAACGCAAACACGACTGCTGCTTTGTCGGGAATTGTCCCATACCACTTCACAAAAAGACCATCACCGATGTCTCGCAACAGGCCAATGCTTGATATGACACTGGTCAGGGTGGACGCGGGTATCTCTGCTTGGGCCATGATTTCTATGAGCTGGTCGCGCGTGAGCAGTGGCCGGTCGTGATCGCGAATCGCGCGGGTCACAGCGACTTTGGGATTTTCTCCTGCTCGGACAAGCCAGTCGTCTTGTTTGTTGTATGGCCCCGCATACCATAAGACGATCCGTTGTTCGTCAGATTCATCGGCGAGGACCGACAATGCCAGTGAGCTGTTGAGCGGTACACCCGAACCGAGTTGGGTTGCAAGGTCATATGCCCGCCAGCGGAAAGTTTCAAGTCGATGGTCGTTCTCGATGGCGTTTCTGACGACACTGCTGGCTCGTTGATTCTGCCTGCGCGCAGCTTCTGCAGTAATTCCAAAACGCTTACCCAATACTGCGAACGATGGCGGTCTATCTGTACGGTAGAGATTCCTCTCAGACCAGATGTGGCGTTTGCGTTCATCGCCTAAGATGTCTTGCACGCTGAATGCATCATCGGCTTCTACCTCCTTAGACTCCTTGACGGCTCCCCAGGACTGCAAGGAACACGAAAGAAGCTCATCCGCTGCGTTGACCACATCAGGGGGTGCTGCTGTCGGGTGCCATCCCAACAACTCGACCATGTCACCGAGGGTCGGGCTTTCGCGACCCTTGTACCGTAACCACCGGATCAGAAGCGCTGTAGCTGAACAGACTGAAGCGGGTAGCTGCAGCACCGGTATTGGTTCTGCTGCATGCCGACGACACCATTGCAAAATATCATCTACGGTTTTGTCGCCAACATTGCGAATCCCCTTAATCGCGTTGATATCCAAACCCAGAATCTGTTCCCATGAATCAATACCAGCAATACGAAGGGCATTGCAGGCTCGCATTGGTAACTCAGCAACCGGTGCTGGACCCTGCCGCGCGGCGAGCGCCGGAAACATCTCATCAATCCGACTGACCTCAGATATGACGAAACCCGTAGATTGACCGCTATTCGACTCCGGTTCTGCTGCATGCCGACGACACCATTGCAAAATATCATCTACGGTTTTGTCGCCAACATTGCGAATCCCCATGATCGCGTTGATATCCAAACCCAGAATCTGTTCCCATGAATCAATACCAGCAATACGAAGGGCATTGCAGGCTCGCATTGGTAACTCAGCAACCGGTGCTGGACCCTGCCGCGCGGCGAGCGCCGGAAACATCTCATCAATCCGAGTGATCTCGGATATTACAGAACCCCTAGATAGGCCGCTGTTGGGCTTCGGTTCTGCTGCATGCCGACGACACCATTGCAAGATGTCGCTTACGGTCGTTTCGCCAACATTGCGAATCCCCTTAATCGCGTCAATGTCCAAATCCAGAATCTGTTCCCATGAATCAATACCAGCAATACGAAGGGCATTGCAGGCTCGCATTGGTAACTCAGCAACCGGTGCTGGACCCTGCCGCGCGGCGAGCGCCGGAAACATCTCATCAATCCGAGTGATCTCGGTCGTGGCCGAATCCCCAGATGGGCCGCTGTTGGGCTTCGATTCAACTATTTGTTTGTTCACCATAAGCCATGTGATTCAGCTCATCATAGGTCCCTTGGTTCAGTGGCGCACACTAAGCCCTTCGCAATGGGGAACCAGCTCGCGGACCATTCCGAACGGTGGCCTCTGAGTGCAGCTCACCCGACCCCGGATGGGCCGATTAGTTGACAACGTTGAGGCTTACTCGCAGGAGATGTTTTTGGACCTTACCCAGAGCCGTTCGTGGCAGCGACGCAACCAGACGTAATTCTTGTGGGTGTTTGAACCGGGTCAGCCGATCGACGCACCACAATCGTAGATCCTCAATGGTCAAGGACTGTCCTTCGGTTGTAACAACGACGGCTAGGGGCACCTCACCCCATTTGTCGTGTGGGTGGGCTATCACCGCGACCTCCGCGATCGCCGGGTGAGCTAACAGCACAGCTTCGACCTCGGCGGGATAGATGTTCTCACCGCCAGAGATCACGACGTCGGTCAGCCGGTCAGATATGTAACAGAATGCTTCGTCGTCGAGATGGCCGACGTCACCGGTTCGATACCAGCCATCGCTGAATGCTGCCTGCGTTGCCTGCGGGTTGTTCCAGTAACCGCAGAACAGGTTCGGGCCTCGCAACCAGATCTCGCCGCTCTCCCCGGGCTTGACGTCTCTGCCTTCGCTGTCGACGACCCGTATCTCGGTGAGCCGAGCAGCTCGTCCACACGAAGTCGGGCGGTCCGCCACCTCGTCATAGCGCAGCACCACCGCGGTCGGTCCCGTCTCGGTGGCTCCGTAGACCTGGCCGATGGGGATGCCCCGGCGGAGGTAGGACCGGATCAGGCTCTCGGGAACTAGAGACGACCCGGTGCAGATTCCCCGCAGGCAGGACAGGTCGGTAGTCGAGAACCGTGGCGAAGCCGCGATCGCGGCGAGCATGGCTGGTACCAACAAGGTTTGGGTTGGCCGGTGGCGTTCGATGAGGTCAAGGACGGTGTCGGGATCGAATCGCCTCATCAGCACAACCTCGGCCCCGACATACAGCGCCGGAAGCGTCTGGATGTTGAGACCGCCGACGTGAAATGTCGGCAAACAAGCGAGCACCCGATCGCTCTCGGACAGATCTTGATGCTCGACCCCATTGAGGACCGTGGCCGACACGGCCTTCTGGCTGAGCATCGCACCCTTGTGCGCGCCGGTGGTGCCCGAGGTGTAAACCATCAACACCGTGGCATCGGGCGTAACCCGATACTGCGGGATTGCGACGTCGGTCACGGTGAAGGGTTCGGTATCGAGATCCCGCACTGTTCGCCCGCCCGCCGCTGCGCGAAGAACGGATGCGAAACCGTCGGCGGCTAGGAGCACGCGTGGGTCGCTGTCGGCGATCTGAGTCGACAACTCGGCTTCGACGAGCCGATTGTTCAGCGGGACCATCATGGCGCCAAGACGGGCACACGCGAACAGGATCTCGAACGTCTCGACTCGGTTGAGCCCGCAATAAACAACCCGGTCACCGGGCCGCACATCCAGCCGATGAAGAACCGCCGCAGCGACCGCTATCTGATCTGCGAACTCCCGGTAGGTGATAGCGGTGTCCTCGAAACGAAATGCCACCCGAACACTTGACGCGTGACTGTCGATCCAAGCGTCGATGGTGCGCTCCGGGGATTCACCCATGGCTGAAGGTCTCAAACTGATCGGCATCGTGGATGGCGAAGTTCACTATCAGCTCGGCTACTTGCGCCGCCCGGTCCTCAAGTAGGCCGACCGTTGCACCTTCGACAACAGCCAAGCGGGCATCAGGCAAACGCTCAGCCAGAGGTTCCAGATCACCGAAAGCGTAGGGATCAGCGGAGGCACCGATGCACAGCGCCGGGGCGACGACACGGCCGATCGTCTCCTCCATGCGGTATCGCCCGACCGCGTGGTGGCCTTCTGCTGGGTCTCGAGCAGCGATAGCGTCGTGTACGAAACGTTGCAACATGTCGGGTCGCTTCGGCGGGTAGCAGGCCCGGCGGCGGGCCCACAGCTCGCTCAGATGTGTTCCGTCCGGTCGTTGATCCACCGCATCGATCGGTGGTCGCATGCTTCTTCGTTCCCGGCTAGCGGCGTCAACCCATGGGGTCGACGACAACACAAGCCGGTTGACCCGTTCCGGGTAACGGGCTGCAAGATCGATCGCGATCACACCCCCGGTGTGGTGACCAACGACAGAGGTCCGCTCAATGTCCAAGGCGTCGAGCACCATGACGGCGCTGTTGGCATAGTGCTCGATTGATGCCGGGCCCCGGGGAGGGGCTGACGCGCCCATCCCGGGAGTGTCCATTGCCACTACACGGAAATGAGAAGCGAGCAGGGGGATCAGTTCGCGGTATTCGTCGCACGACCTCGGTGTTTGATGCAAGCACAACAGCGCAGGCAGATCCGGGCGGCCAGCTAAAGCGCAGTGGATCTGCCCGTTCGGGGTGTCGACGTAGGCGAAACGGTGACCGTCGACAGCACAGATCACATCAGAGTCACAGGATCGGCCGGTTTCAGCCGTCATGTTCGCCGGTTTCAGCCGTCATGTTCGGAGATGAACTCGACGCAGGCGACGGTGCAGGCATGGCAGCCGATGCAGGATTCTCTGTCGAGCGGGAAGCAGAGACTGCTCACGCGACTCCCCAGCCGAGATCGGTGTCATGCACCCACATAGCGACTCATTGTGTCGCCCGACCAGGAGTTCCACAAACGACACCCATGGCCCAAGATCACCGCCGACCACGAACCGGATGCCCGCTCGGTTAGCTCGGCGATCCTGGCACGGCCGAGCTGGTACATCAGGTTGCGCAACCCGTCGGTGAGCAGGTCATCTTACCGTACGTCCCATACCTCTTGGGAGGTTGCTGAACATTCTCGTGTAAATACACGGCGAGCACATCAACCAGATGTCGCTCAAATTGGTCCGTGACCTGCGTGATCTCGTGCGCATCGATCAGCCGCTGAGTTGATGTCTGATTGCCGCAACTGATCTAAGTAGTCCGATGGCTCTCAACCGATCCAATAGCTCATCAAGGGTCGTTGCTGGCTTGGTCAAGGCTCGTGCCTGTTCTTCGACAACGCTGACGACTCGAGCGGGAGCGAGTTCGAGCACGTGTAAGACAAACTCATCGGGACTTTGAGCCATGATGTCGTAACGCCCGATTCGATCGTCCGGGAAGTCCTTGAGGTTGGCCGTGACGATGACCTGTGCGCTCGCTCGGATGGCCGCGGCAAGGACATGGCGATCATCTGCGTCGGGCAGCTGCAGACTCTCGATCAACGGTTCATGGCCGGTCACTCGGACGTCGGGGATAGCTTGTTCCATCAGTTCTCTCGTGCGTTCCAGACGCCGGGCCAAGCCCGGTTGGGCGCTGAGGACCGCTCCGAACACTTCGTCAAGAATCTGGTCGGTCCACTTCGCTTGAAACGTACCCGTCTGAGCAAGCCGGATGAGCAGATCGCGCAACGAAGCGGGGTATAGGACATTCGCGTCGTAGACCGCTACAAACGCCACGACTCCCCCTCAGTAATCGAGTCCGATGTCCTCGGCTTCCTGGGTCAGCTTGTTCGCGACTTCTCGGCGTCGCGCTTCGTCGTGCTTCTTGTATTCGAGGAGGTGCGTGAGGAGTATCTTGCGACGGTTTCCGACTCGACGGTAAGGGATCTGCTCGCCGTCAAGCAGCTTAATGAGGTAAGGCCTGCTGACATTGAGAAGGTCAGCAGCCTGTTGACTCGTAAGCTCGGCGTGTACTGGAGCGACGGTTACAGCATTGCCGTTTGCCAACTCGGCGAGCACATCGATGAAGAACCGAAACGCTACCGCTGGCACCGTGATGCTGGTAGGTGCCTCCGTGGCGGCCTCGGCCACCAACCAAACATGGGTCGTGGGCGTCGGGTGGGCGCGCAGGAACGTGGTCAACTGCTCAACGGCGTCCGCGGCCTGTTCTGCGGATTGCTCGTCGGGAAGCTCAAGATCACGTGTCGCTGCTCTTAGCATGCTGGCTCCCCTTCTCATATGCGATGTCCACTGGCCATCCTCTAACAGGCTAACAGATTCGCAATATGTGAAACAAGAGGGGTTTTCGCGTTATTTGCAATATATGAATTACAATAGTGTCAGATAGCTGATCGAGGACAGTAACGAGCAGGGCCGCCAGGGCAGCAACCAGGCAAGAAGACCTAAAGGTGTGGGTCCGCTCTGGCGGCCGTTGTGTCCCGGCTAGTCGACGTAGGCAAGACGGTGACCGTCGACAGCACAGATCACATCAGAGTCACAGGATCGGCCGGTTTCAGCCGTCATGTTCGCCGGTTTCAGCCGTCATGTTCGGAGATGAACTCAACGCTGATCGGGTTGTAGAGCTCCGCGCGTTCATGCTGGGGCCAGTGACCGCACTCGGCGAATAGCTCCAGTCGTGAACCACCGATGGCTTCGTGCATCTCGGTAGCTTCGGGAACCTCGCCGAAAGGGTTTTCGTTGCCCCACACCACCAGCGTGGGTGCGGTGATCCGGGCCAGGCGGTCCTTGGTCATGAGGTTGCGTGTGCGGATCTCCATGTTCTGCAGGCACAGCAGGTTGTCGAGGTTTGCCTTGAAGTCGGGGTGGTGGTAGATCGCGTGGCGGATCTCGACCAGTTCCTCGCTCACGTCCTTTTCGCCGTCGAACATGAGCAGGTAGAGGCGCTGTCGCGTGAGGTCGATGTCGTCTTCGGTGACCGCCTTCGTGGTCGAGTTCTTGATGCGTTCCATGATCGCTGGGTTGGCCTTGGTGCCTCCAGCCGCCACCATTTGCAGGCTCTTGACCCGCTCTGGGTGCTCACTGGCCAGCCAACCGGCCACCCAACCTCCGAGGGATTCACCCACGAGATGCGCCGAGTCGATCCCCTGCGCGTCGAGGTAGGCGAGCAGATGCTCAACATAACGGGGGATCTCGTAGTGGTAGTCGGGTTTGCCGGTGTAGCCATGACCGAGCATGTCGATGGCGTGGCATCGAAAACCGGCTTTGACGTGGGGCACGAAGTTGCGGCTGAACGCCTCGAGATGGCCGCTTGTGCCGTGAAGGAAGATCACGTCGGATCCCTGCGATGCTCCGGCGGTGAGAGCCCGGGTCGGTACGCCACTGGCGTCGACGAAATCGAGATGTACGGAGATACCGGTGAGGTCGGTCCAGATCGACACGTTTTTGCTCCTATGTTGTGGAAAGGGTGTTGTGGACGGGATTGTGGGTTGGATTCCTGAGCTGGATTCTGGTGTTGGCATGCAATGGTGTTGGGCGGAATTTCCGGTCACCGGGATTCGAGATGAACGACTGCCATGCCTGTCAACCATTCGGGCATGGGTGCATAGGCGATGCGGCGACCCGGGACATGGTCGAGTGCGGCTGCCATCACCAACCAAGCTCTGATCTCGTTGCCGCCATTGCCCGCAACGGCGACAAGCTCGTCGTCGCTGTAAAGCGACGGCACGGTTTGTAGCGCTGCGGTTTCGACCAATCTCAAAAAGTGTTCGTCGAAGTCGGTGTTGATCCGCGGTTTTGCCCCGACGACGATCGGGCGGCGGCGAGCTTCGTAGTGCTCCCAGTTGTCTCGACCGTCTCGGAACGACTCGGCGAGGAATGCTTCGTCGTCGCCTTGCGGCGATCGCCAGTCCGGGAACGGGATCTGGTGCGACAGCCCGCCCGTCGCGACGACCGCAACACGTCGCTCACCGCGAAGCGCGCTGATCGCGGCCCGCAGTGCTGCGCCCAACTCCAGGCATCGGGCAAGCCCCGGCAGGGGCGGGGCGAAGACGTTGATGACTACGGGCATCACCGGAAGGCCTTCGGGCACCAAGTACTGCACGGCGTGGGAGATGCCGTGATCGACTTGGAGTCGGGTCGAAAAGGCGACGTCGAAACTCGAAGCCAGCAGGCTGTGGCAGACGTCTTGAGCGGCTAGCGGGTCGACGGGTTGGGGACCGGTAGGCGTGCCGTGTTCGCCTGCTGCGATCACCTCGTCGACACCGACAGTGAACGCGGGCATGAGATCAAGCCAGAATCCTCGAAAGTGGTTCGAGCCGACAATCACGACAAGGTCGGGCTCGGCTGCTTTCAGTTCGGCCTTGGCTGCTTCGAGTCCGTTTCGGAAGACGTGAGCACGTTCCAGGTGATCGACCTCACCCCAGCGGGTGTTCATCAGCGTGGTGTGCGAAGCACCCACCCCGGCGACGATCCTGCTCATTGCGCCGTCCCGCAGATGTCGACCGCCACCCGGATCAGCAGGCGAGTGAGACGTTGCATGTCGCGGACGTCAACCGCGTTCATACCAAGCTGGAAATCGATTACATCATGGGTCGCCAGCCGTTGCGGCGAGATCTTGGGCAGGCCGACCCGGGCGGTAGGCACGCCCCGAGCGCGCAGAATGTTGGCGTCGGTGGCACCGGAGAGACCGCCGATGGTTTGGTGCGTCCGGCCGTTTAGTTGCTCCCAGCAGCGGATCGCTGATCGGATCACTGCGGCGTCGCTGCGGGTGGTGGTTCCGGGAATGGCCACAGTTCGCCGCCAGGAAACCTCCGCGCCGATCTCGTCGGCTAGGCGTTGCAGTTGATTACCGAAAGCGGTTTCGGCTTCGCCGACCGTGGTGCGTGGGTGCAGTCGCAGGTCGACACGGAAGCGACACGAGGCGGTGGTAAATGCCGCGGTGTGAGGCGACCCTCCTTCGATGCTGGCTACTACACCTTGGGGGGCGTGCAGGTGGTCGCGGTGGGCTTCGGTCCAGGTCGGGAACCAGGCTTCCAGTCCGGCGATGATCCGCCCTGCGTCGGCGACCGCGTTGCGGTACGGGAGCAGGTGGCGGCTGCCCACATATGTGTGTGTCCCTGAGACCTCGACCTCGAACCAGCAGAGGCCGACCTCGGCTGCTGAGACGGCCCAGCCGGTCTTGGCTATGACCGCATGGGTGGGTTCGCACAGGTCGATGAGTCGGTCACAGCCCGCTCCGTGGCCGTCGGCCAGGCCGCTGGCCCTGCTGTTGGTCGGCATTCCACCGGCTCCGAAACCGACCAACAGGTCGCCGCTGAGACGAGCACCGCAGCCAGCCAATGCCTCGGCCGCGGCAAGTACGCAGGCCGCGTGGCCTTTGGGGTTCTGTGCCCCCAGACCGAGAACCGCCGGGCCGACGATCCTGGATTCGGGTCGCATGTCGGGCCGAAGCTCAGGGCCAGCCCAGGGAATGTCATCGGCTTGGCGTCCGACGGTCACCGTGTCGATCGGGGAATACAAAAGCAGCGAGGGCCCGTCTGCGTGCCCCGCCAGGCGGCCGTGGGCGTTGTGCATGGTTGCATCAACCGCCTGCACCGCACCGCACAACCCCGCCCGCGTCATCTCGGCGGCCAGAGCCCGGGCCAGCTCGGCTTCCTCACCGGTTGGGGAGGCGATGTCAACGATCGCCGAGCAGATCTCGGTCAACCGGCGATCCGTAACGGCGGCCTCCGCAGCGGCGATTACAGCCTCGCCAGCGACATCGGCAGCCACGACGGCAGTTTCAGCCATCGGGGCTACCCACCCAAGTCCCTGTGAACCTCATCAGCAGGTGGATGAGATGCTTGCGAGAGGTCCAGACCACGGCGATCAGCGCCAGCACTGTGGCTAGCTTGATCACGTCGTGTCCCTGGGTTGTTGATCCAAAAAACCGCGCACCACCGAATGGAAGTGCGCAGGGCGTTCCTCTTGAAGGTGATGGCCAGCTTTGTCCATTACGTACAGCTGGCCGTGTTCGATCATGCGGGCCAGCATGAGGGGGTAATCAGGGGTCAAGAAGGCGTCATACATGCCCCAGGCGAAAAGAACCGGGCAGCGGATACGGCCCAGCTCGTGGGTCAGGTCCTGCCATTGCCCTCTGGGGTTGTCGGATCGGGCGGCCAGCTCCATCTCGGTGGGGTCTATCGACTGCCGAAAACGCATCGCTACGGTGGCCGCGGGGATCTCAGCCTCGTCGTACCATTCAAGGTCGGCCATCAGCTGGCGCATCTTTTCAAGCGTCGGCCCGTCTTGTTGTGTTGTTCCGTAGTAGCGATCCCGCGCCTTGCGACCGCGGCGAGCGCCTTCGGGTAGCGGAGCCAACGGGCCGTAGAACACCGGCATTGACCCGGTGACCACCGCGGATCGGACTCGGTGCCCGTGGTTCGCTGCCAGGGCGAGGGCGATGCTGCCGCCCCAACTGTTGCAGACGAAGTCGGCGCGCTTCACCTCTAAGGCGTCCATCAAGTCGCACATGGTCCCGGCGTGAAAATCCCACATCGGGCCACTGATCGTGCACTTCTGCGACTTGCCGTACTGCAACAGATCCACCAGATAGCACTTCCGGTCCCGGGCGAACAACGGAGCTATCGGGCCGAAATCGGTCCAGGCGGTGCATCCTGGCCCTCCTCCGTGGAGAAAGAACGTCGGCCGCCCCTCCCCCATCTCGATCACGTGATACTCCAAACCAGCGGCGTCCACGATGCGGCCCGGCGGTTCGGATGCGACGTCGAACACCATCAGGTATCGGTTCTGGGCGCTTGGGTCGCGTCCGGGATGATCGCGTCGTCGGCCAACAACTCGCTGCCCCGGCCCTCGGCGAACAACTCACCACCCCGGTCGTCGGCCAACAACACACGGCCCCGGTCGTCGGCCAACAACTCACGGCCCCGGTCGTCGGCCAACAACTCACGGCCCCGGTCGTCGGCAAGCAACTCGCTGCCCCGGTGGTCGGCAAGCAACTCGCGGCCCGGCGGTTCGGAGGCGACGACGAACACCATCAGGTATCGGTTCTGGGCGCTTGGACCTCCGCCGGGATGATCGCATCGTCGGCGAGCAACTCGCGGCCCGGGTCGTCGGCGAGCAACTCGCTGGCCGGATCGTCGACGAGCAACTCGCGGCCCGGATCGAACGGGTTGCCCTCTTGCACCATCCGGCGCCACTCGATCAGTGAGATGTCGGGGCGGTAAAGCCGCTCGGGGGGCGCGTCGGTGGCCTCAACCATCCAGCCGTCCTGGTTCGAGAAGTTCCCGTGGAACAGCCAGCGAATTCCGCAGAGGTACTTGGCAAAGAACAACGCCCGAGCCGGCCCGGTCTTGAACTGCACCATCACCCCGACGTATCGGGTGCGACCCTGTTCGATCGGAACGTAGAACTCATAGTGGATGAACTGCGGGTAAGCGATGCGCAAGACGCCGGGCATGCTCAAAGACGCGAAGCCGGGCAAGTCCTGGCCGACAATGTAGGGATCGTTCTTCTTCGACCCTCCGGTGTTGCCCAGCATCCGGCCCTGCTGCTGCTTCGGCTTGATCTTCCACCAGCGGGCGTTGCTCCAAGATCCGAGGCCCTCGAACTCAGCGTCCCAGTGCCGCTCGTCCTCGATGCGGTAGATCCATCGCCCGTGTCGTTCTATGTGGACGATGTTCCAAGTGGGCATCGTCTTGAAGATTCGCCAGTACGAGGTCCTATGAAGGTACTTGGCGTGGCCCTCATCAAAGCCGTTCTCGGCAAACAAGCGCCAGTCTCCGTCGCGGTCTTCGATCCGGCCGCCGACCGAGTAGCTGGGCGGGTCCTGGAGTTCTGCGGGAAGCTGATCGCGCAACAGATGGGGCTCCCGGTCGCCAACGAAGACCCAAACCAAGCCGATCGCCTCGTCGGTTGGGTACGTCCGGACACGCACCTTGTTGCACATCGGGGAGTCGGGGCCGTCGGTAATGACAGCCACCAACTCGCCGTCTGAGAGGTTGTAGGTCCAGGCGTGATAAGGGCAGGTCACGGTGCCTGGAAATTCTTCTGTGCCCATTGACAGTGGCACACCGCGGTGCAGGCAGCGATCATGCAAGCCATAGGCGGTGCCGTGCTGATCGCGCTGCAACATGATGTCTTCGCCGCAGACGCGCACCCCGAAGGGTTTGCGGCTGACTTGGGCGGACCAGCACACGGGATACCAGTAGTTGCGTAGCCCTTCAACGGCCGCGTCGTAGGCGGGCCAGGTACCCCAGTCGGCTCGACCGGTTGAGGTAGAGGCTCCATCACCGCGTTTGCGGCGGGCCATCAGCGCGGCCGCCCGTTCGGCGGTGCTCGGAGCGTCCTCGATTCGTGGCGGAGTCGATTCGTTGACAGTCATGTCGTTACCCGGGCCGTTCATCGTCTTGATGCGACCTCCACGACCGCGTCAACGATCTTGTTGTAGCCGGTGCAGCGACACAGGTTGCCGCTCAACCCTTCGCGGATTGCCTGCTCGTCGGGTTCGATACCGTCACGAACGAGCTGTTCGGCGGCGACGATCATGCCCGGTGTGCAGAACCCGCATTGGGCCGCGCCGTGACGGACGAAGGCGTCTTGCAGGTCGCTCATCGTGTTGCCCCGACCGGCGAGGCCTTCCACGGTGGTGATGTTGGCACCGTCGACCTGCGCTGCCAGTTGTAAACATGCGACGATGGTGCGGCCGTCAACTATCACCGTGCACGCACCGCAGTCACCGGTGAGGCAACCCCACTTGGTGCCGGTCAGGCCCAGGTCGTCGCGCAGGACCTGCAGGACCGTGGCGGCGGGATCGATGTTGGGTCGGTAAGGATCGCCGTTGATCGTCACCTCGAGCCTCATCGCGTGACCCCGCTGTCCACAAGCAGTTCAGGGTCGAATCCGTTGGGTGGCACTGCTCGGTTGGGCGGCCACGTGTTGGCGGCACGGGCTGTGCAGACGCGCAAAGCGCGGGCGGTCAGGACACCCACGACGTGGCGGCGATACTGCGCGGTTCCCCTGGCGTCGCTGATCGGTGACGCCGACCGCCGGGCTAGTGCGGCCGCCTCGTCGAGCACGTCGGCATCTAAAGTCTTGCCGACCACGATCGAATCCAGCCCTTCAACGACCGTGGGCACCGGGTTCACCGCTGCGAGAGCGACCCGGACCGACGAGACGATCCCGTTGGTTTCGGGCTCGATCCTGACGCTCGCGGCGACACCAACACCGGCGAGGTCCATGGCCCAGCGCACGGTCTGGCGGATATAGCACGACCCGATCCCGTCACCTACGTGCGCGGTCACACCGGTTAGCAGTTCGCCCGGCTGCAGGCTGGTCTCGCCCGGTCCTGTAAAGAGTTGGGCCAACTCGATCGTTCGCCAGCCCGACGAAGAGACAATGGTTGCTTCGGCGTCGAACACCAATAGCGGTGGGGGCATCTCCGCTGAAGGTGTGGCGTGGCACAGGTTGCCGCCCAGGGTGGCCATGTTGCGAATCTGAATGCTGCCCAACACTCGGGCCGCTTCGAGGAGTGCGGGTGCCGAGACGGCCAGTTCTGTGCTGGTTTCGATCGTCCGGATGGTGGTAGTAGCCCCGATCCTCAGATGGTCGCCGTCGCGCTCAATCCCTGAGATGTCGAGATGTGAGATGTCGACCATGCAGTCGGTCGTGATTCGGCCCAGTCGCCGGTCGATTAAGAGGTCGGTGCCGCCAGCTACAGGCACAGCACCGGGATTGTCTGCCAGGAACCGCACCGCCTCGCCTAGGTCGGCCGGGCGATGAAGGCGGGGGGTCCCGGTTGTGCGTGGTGCTGCCGCAGTGTTCATGATGATGCTGCACCGCGGCGGTCGATCACCGTTGACCGCTCCTCGCGCTTGATCCAGTCAACGACCTTCCAGGGCCGCATCGGGTATTGCCGGGGACGGATGCCGATGGCGTCGGCCACGGCATTAGCGATGGCGGCTGGCGGGCAGATAATGCCACCTTCGCCGATTCCTTTGGCACCGTAGGGTCCCAGAGGGTCGATGGTCTCCACCAGGGTCACGTCAATTCGGGGCGCATCAACTGCGGTCGGCATGCCGTAGTCGTGGAGGTTCGGAGCCAAGAAGCGTCCATCTGTTACCGGGAGTTCCTCAGACAGGGCCAGGCCGATTCCCATGACGGCACCGCCTTCGATCTGACCTTCGCAACTCATCGGGTTGATAGCCCGGCCGACGTCGTGGGCGGCCCATAGGTTGATTAGCTGGATCATGCCGGTCTCGGGGTCCACCTCAACCTCTGCCACGTGGGCCCCGAAGCCGTAAGTGGCGGAAATGTTGCCGATGTAGCCCTCATCTTGTTTTTCAGTCGGCGGGTCGTAGAAGGCTGTTGACATAACGATTGAGGAATGCTCGCGCAGCAAACTGCGTCGAATTGCCTTGGTGTAGGGCATGGCGGTGTCACGATCGCCGTCGTGGATGATCATGCCATCGCGGAGGTCCAGTTTGGTGACCGGAACGTCCAACACCTCCGCCGCTGCTGCCAACAGCTTGGTCCGAGCCCCCCGGGCCGCAAGACGGGCGGCGTTGCCTGCGACGAACGTGGTGCGGCTGGCGTGGACGCCGACGTCCCATGGCTTCACGTCGGTGTCGTTGTGGGTGACGCTCACCACATCAACCCCGACACCGAGTTCTTCAGCCACGATCATGGCCAGTACCGTTTCAGATCCCTGTCCGAGTTCCGAGGAGCCCGATATGAGGGCAACCTGTCCGGAATCGTCGATCTTGATCATCGCTCCACAACCGTCGGAGCCGTAGATGCGGGCACCACCGCCGACGTGAATGTAGGTAGCGGCGCCCATCCCGCGAAACCTGCCCCGCTGCTTACCACGGCGCCGATTCCAGCCCGATTTATCACGGACCGCTTCGATGCAGTCGCTGAGGCCACAGGTGGTGATCTTGAGTCCCTGGGTGGTGGTCTCGTTCGCCTTGTTGGCGTTTTGCAGTCGGAACTGCATCGGATCAATGCCCAGGGCGTCGGCTAGCTCCTCGGTTTGTTGTTCGACAGCAAAGGTGGCCTGCGGATTGCCGAAACCCCGGACGGACCCGCCGTAGTTCTTGTTGGTGTAGACAACAGCACACGACATTCGTGATGCGGGGATCTTGTACAGCGATGTGACGGTGTTCATCGCCACGAGCATGGCGTGTGAACCCCAAGCGTTGTAGGCGCCGTTATCGGAAACAACTTCGGCGTCGCGGAAGGTGATCATGCCGTCGGCGTCGGCACCGGTTCGGAGCTTGAAATGGATCGGCTGACGGGTGCGAGAACCGACGAATTCCTCCTCGCGGGTCATCACCAACTTGACTGGTCGCTGCGCAGCCCTGGCCAACATAACGGTGATGAAGTCGTGGGTGTCGATGTCGATCTTGCCTCCGAAGCTGCCCCCCACCGGAGGCTGTTGGACGGTGATGCGCTGCCAGTCGAGACCTAGGCAGTCGGCCAGTGCCTTGCGGTACATGAACACCATGTGAACCGGTGAGATCACCCTCAGGTGACCGGTCGGGTCGAAATCCGCGATCACCGCATGGGTCTCAATTGGTGCCGGTGCGGCCTGCGGGCTGGAGTAGCGACCCTCGACGATCACTGCGCTGCGAGCCTCAGCCGCCGCCAAGTCTCCGGTTTCAAAGTCCCAACGCATCGCGATGTTGCCATCGATGTCGAGTTCGTCGTGGATGGTGGGTGCATCCGCGGACATGGCAGCGAACGGATCGTCAACCTCGGGCAGCAGATCATAGGTCACGTCGATCAGCTCAATCGCCAGCTTGGCGACTTCGTCGTCGACCGCAGCCACGGCCGCGACCTCGTCGCCGATACATCTGACCTTCGATCTCTTCAACGGTTCGTTGTCGTTGCCGTAACCGAACGGTCGCTGATCCGCGTTACCTGCGTGGATCACGGCGTGGACTCCGGGTAGCGCCTCGGCTTCGGTGGTGTCGATCGAGACGATCCGGGCGTGGGCATGAGGACTGCGCTTAATGGCAGCTGTTAGCACGCCCGCTATGCGCATGTCGTCGATGTATACGGTGGAACCGGTGACCTTCTCCGCGGCGTCGAGTTTCGGGATTCGCCTGCCGACAACGCGATTACGGTCGCTTTCGCCTTGGCGTGTGTTCTCGGTGACACTCACGCGAGACTTAATCCTGCCATGGGAGTATTATATGTCGAATTTTTCACGGATACCAGGGCTTTCGTGATACCGTCGATATAGTGGCCGACCGAGCCAGAACCAACCAAGCCAGAACTGACCAAGCCAGACTGGACAAGTTGTTCTGTCCCGCATCTGTGGCGGTTTACGGTGCATCGACCAAGGACTCCACCAAGCTCGGCAACGCGCTGCTCCGTAACGCCATCGGTAGCGACCCGGACGAAATCATTGCTGTTGGGCCTAACCCTGGCACCGCCGAAGGCCTCACGGTCGTTTCGTCGCTTGATCACCCCGTTGATCTGGCACTTATCTCGGTTCCAGCCCACGCAGTCGAAAACGCGGTTGACGACGCAGCGGGCGCTGGCGCTGGGTGTGCGGTGATCCTTACATCGGGATTCGGTGAGACCGGCTCGGCAGGCAAGGCCGCCGAACGCCGGATCGTGCGACGAGCGGCCCGGACGGGCATGCGTTTGCAGGGACCGAACTGCATGGGAGTGCTCAGCCACCTCGGCGGGACCCGATGGCTCAACGGTTCTTACTTCTGGGACATCTCCGTGCAAGCAGGTCCGATCAGTCTCATCAGCCAGTCCGGAGCGTTCGGAGGGATGTTCCTTTCTGAGATCGCGGAGCGCGGTCTGGGGCTGCGGCGTTTCGCAAGCCTCGGCAACGCCGCAGATCTCAATGAGACAGAGATACTCGAATGGCTAAAAGGAGATCCCGAGACTGCTGTGATCGGACTGTTCGCCGAGGCCATCGCAGGCGGACGACGCTTCGTCGAGGTCGTGCGCACGATCACCGTGGATCGGCCAGTGGTCGTGTTGAAGTCGGGCCGCAGCGCAGCAGGCATCAGGGCGGCGGCCGCTCACACCGGATCAATCGCCGGGGCGCACGGTGCCGTGAGCGCTGCGCTGCGCCGCGCTGGGGCCGTTGAGACCACTACTTCCGACGAGTTCTTCGACGCCTTGACCGTGTTTGCGTCCACCCAGTCGCGCCCACACGGCCAGCGGATCGCGGTCCTCACCGTCTCGGGGGGTCCGGCCGTGCTCGCCGCTGATGAAGCCGAACGGCTCGGTTTCGAGCTGCGGCCACTTACCGACGAAACCGTCGCCCGGTTAGGGGCTGTCACCCCCGGGTTCGCTGCAACCGCGAACCCGGTTGATCTCACACCGCAGTGCGCGCCCGACTCCTTCGGCCCCGCCGTCGCTGCGGTATTCGAGGATCCCGGCATCGACGCGGTCGTTGTCATCAACTGCGGCCTTGATGTGGAACCCTTCGGCCGAGCCGTCGCCACCTCAGCCAGGCTGACCGCCAAGCCATGTGTCGGTTTCGTCAGCGACGCCCCGGGAGTGGCCGGGGCGCTCTCAGATGCGGGTATCGCCCTGTTTGGCTCACCCGAACGTGCTGTATCGGGCTTGAAATCGCTGACACGGGCGCGGCCGAAGACGGTGGCGGCGAGGCCGAGCCGATGATCGAGCTGAGCGAATGGGAATCGAAACAGCGTCTCGGCCCCGCCATGAGGACTCCGCGTCAGGTGCTCACATCAAGCCTTGATGAGGCGATCGTCGTCTGCACCGAACTCGGAGGGCGGGTCGTCCTCAAGGCCTCGGGCGTAGCGCACAAGTCCGAACTCGGTCTGGTTCGAGTCGGCCTCAACTCCGACGGGGTCAAGGAGGCCTGGCAGGAACTCGCCGACGCTGGCGATGCAACGGTGCTGTGCTCAGAGGTCGTGTCGGGCGAACTCGAACTCATCGTCGGCGGCTTCCGCGATCCACATTTTGGCCCGGTCGTGTCGATCGGGATCGGCGGCGTAGCCGCTGAAGTCTTCGGCGATGTCGCGTCGATCCTGGCACCGCCGGAGCCCGGCGAGCTGGCAGAGGCTCTGGGCACACTTCGCGCCGCGGCGTTGCTGCACGGCCACCGAGGCGCGCCGCCGGTCGACCTTGATGCCCTCGAGAAGGTCGTTTCGCTGGTATCGAATCTACTCGAGACGGACCCGGCGGTGATCGAGATCGACTGCAACCCGGTGCTCATAGCCGACGGTCAACCTGTCGTTGTTGACGCACTCGTGGTACTCGAGTGAGCATCGAGACCTCAAAGGACCCTGAGTCGTCTGACGCCGAGTTGTCTGACAAGGACCCCGATTCACCTGGTTTGGCAACGACCAGAAGGGGTCGATCGTCGTCGCTGATCCTTGACCTTTTCGGGCTCTACATCCGTCGATTCGATAGCTGGATCGCGGTTGGGGGACTTGTCAGGTTGATGAGCGATCTCGGCATCGACGAAGGGGCTACCAGATCAGCGTTGTCGCGCATGGTTCGCAAGGGACTGCTCGAACAACGACGACGCGGATCCGTCAAGGGTTACGCCGTTGCGCCCCGAGCCGAGCCGGGCATGCAGCGAGCCGATCGGCGTATCCTCAACCCGCTCGAACCGGCCGACATCTCCGACGGATGGACCATCATTACGGCCACGATCCCTGAGAGCCGACGCAACGTACGAGACCGGCTGAGAGAGCAGCTGCGACGCCACGGTTGCGGGAGGCTGGGCAACGCCATCTGGCTGGCACCGCGCCGCGCCACCGACGACCTCTGGGCGCTGCTACGAGAATTCGAACTCGACCGGATCGTGACCATGTTCAGCGGTACCTACCTCGGTGCTGCACAACCCCATGAGATGGTAAAATCCGCCTGGGATCTTGACGCGTTGGCGGATCTATACCGCCGATTCCTCACCGACTGCGACGAAGTACTCACCACATGGCCCGCGCCGCCGATCGGCCCCAACACCCGTGCGTTCACCGACTACACCGACGTGGTCCACGCCTGGCGGAAGTTCCCCTACCTCGACCCGGGCCTACCGCGCAGTTATCTCCCCGATCCCTGGGGTGGCGATCTTGCCGTCAAAGCATTCTTGACGCTGCGCGAGCTGCTCGGTGAATCCGCACTCGCCCACGTCAAAGCCACGATTGAATCGACCTCATGAACTCAGCGGAGCCGCAGCCGCCGACAACGGTTCTAGTCGATCGGCTGCTGGACGGAACCGATCAGCCACCCCGGCGATCGATGGCCATCGACTGCTCCGGCGGGCGAATCGATGCGGTCCGGGCAGCGGCGGCTCTGGGGCTCACAGACGATGTTGGAACCTTGACCGCCGGATCAGCAGCCGACATTGTTGTCGTCGCTGGTGACGCGACACGCAACGTCGCCGCTTTGCAGCGCCCAACGATGATCATGCGGGCCGGGCGGATGATCCGCTCTTGTCGATGAGGTACAAGGTCTCACCAGCACGATCGACGATGAGGGCCCCCTCACGGCGCCACTTTTCGACGTCGATCGAGTCGGGGTCTCGGTAGCCGAGAGCCAAGGCACGACACGTGGCTTCGGGGATGCCGGTGGCCAACGTCACGTTGATGCGGGGGCGTTCGACGCCGTCGATGAAGGTCCCCGTTCCCCGAAGGTGGGTGGAGTGCGCCAGTACGCCCCATGCGATGTGTTGGAAGCGATCCCACTGGGCGGTGAAATAGTCGCGGACGTGATAGCCGATCCGGGAGATCAGCTCGCCGTGTGTCGCGCTCACCTGATGCAGGTGCGGTGCGACGATGACCAGTTCGCCGCCGTCGGCCACGACAGGATCGAGTTTGTACATCCCCTTCGCCCCGACCCACAGCTCGTCGTACATCGCCGGAAGTATTGCCAGTACCCGGTCGACGGGATCCGTTAGTCGTCGAACATGGGCAACCCTCGATGCCTTGGCGGCTTGATCAAAGGATGCCTCAATGTCCCCGGAGAAGACCTGAATGCGGCTTTCGGCGTCGATCACCAGGCTCACCGCATGCCGGGGTCGGGGAATCATGCAGGCGGCACGATTGATCAATCGTCGAACTGGGGTGTCGGCCTTGCCTATCACCGCACTCGAGGTGATCAGAGCACCCAGCCAGTGGGTGACGTCGATCACTTCCTGGGCGGCAACCCCCGGGACGAAGTATTTGTTCCCGCCGGAGAAGCCCGCGACCTCATGGGGGAACACCGGGCCGCAGACCACCAAGTGGTCATAATCGAGCAACCTGCGGTTCAAGCGGACCGTGACGTCGAGCGACAGGCGTCCCTCGCTCAGTTCGGCCACTTCGGTCGCTGGGATCGAACCGAAATCTGCCAGTTCGTTCGGCTCCCACCAGCGATGGTTGAGGATGCGCACTGATTCGCCGACACCGCGGGATCGCTTCGAGCGATCAAAGAGCCGGTCGATGTCGGCTCGGCTCAGCTCCTGGTGAGTTCCGAGCGCGATCATCACATCGACCGTCGCGACCCGCGGGGCGATCGTGGAAGCGACGGCGTTCAGAACCGTCGGATGCGGGAAGGTGCGCGTCCCGTCGGGTACCATGACCAAGACCCGGCCTTGGACCGGCAAGGAGGCGAAAGCATCGAAGATGGCGGCTCGATCCGCCGCAGTTGGCACGACCGACGCGCTCATCTGCTCATCCTGCCACCTCGGCTGATCATCCCGTCACCTCGGCTGATCATCCTGCTACCTCGGCTGCTCACCCCGCCACCTCGGCCAGCTCCGCTAGGAGTCGGGTGTTCTCTGCGGCGGTGCCAGTGGTGAGCCGCAATCCGCCGGGAAGGCCGAAGTCCGATTCGGTGGCACGAACCGTGATGCCGCGCCGGTCCAGTTCGGCAACTATGCTGATGGGGTTGGTCAGGCCCAAGACCAGCAAGAAGTTGGCCTGTGTCGGGATTACCCGCAGACCCAGCGCTGTCAGGGTTCGGTGAATGCGGATCCGTTCGGTGGCGTTGAGTTCCACGACCTCGCCGAGATGCGCGGGATCGTTCCACGCCGCCAGCGCGGCCGCAGTTGAGGCCGAATTCACGTGAAAGGGCGGGAAGTACTTCTCGATCACCGTCGCCAGTTCCGCAGTGGTGACGGCGTATCCCACCCGCATCCCGGCTAGGCCGTACGCCTTGGAGAATGTGCGAGTCACGATCACCGGCCGCCCGGCACGCACCAGGGCAGTACCGTCCGCGAAGTCATCCGCGTCGGCGTACTCGCGGTAAGCCTCGTCAATGACCACGACGACGTGGTCGGGCAGTCGGTCAACGAAGCGGCGCAGCGGATCGTCAGCAACGTAGGTCCCTGTCGGGCTATGGGGATTGGTCAGCACAACCAGGCGGGTCCGGTCATCAACCGCGTTGGCCATTGCATCAAGATCCTGATGCAGGTCAAGGGTTGGCACGAACTTCAGTTCCGCTCCTGCTCGCTCGGTCATGAAGACGTGCAGGTAGAACGTCGGACGGGACACAACTGTGTTCACGCCAGCACTGAGCTGCGTCGCCCCGATCGCCAATAACACGTCGGCGGAGCCGTTGGCTACCAGCACCTGCTCCGGGTGTACCCGGCTGCGTGCGGCGATAGCGGTGCGAAGTTCTGAGACGCCACCTTGCGGGTAGCGATGGCAGCTGGCGATATGTTCGGCCACGGCCGGCCCGACCTTCGGTGAGGGTCCCAAGGCGTTCTCGTTGGACCCGAGCGCAAGCCGAGGCAACACCAGATTGGCTCTCACGAGGGTCGGGAACTCTCGTAGGTGGCGCCGGACGGGTCGTGCAAGAAGCATGCCGAGCGATGGTCGGGCCCCACAGGGTAGCCGTCCGGGGCTTGTGTGGTGCAGCGATCATGTCGATGAGGGCAACGCGGCGCATACGGGCAGGATCCTCGCGGATCGATTTCGAATTCGGCGTCGTCGGCGAGCGCGACGCGGCCCTCCCAGCGCGCCGAGACACGGGGAATCGCAGCGACGAGGTTCTCGACGTAGGGATGGGTGGCACGGTCAATGACGTCGATGGTCGGACCGACCTCTGTCGTCACCCCGCGGTACAGCATGTATAGACGGTCGGTTGTGGAGTAAGCCGTTGAGAGGTCGTGGGTGATGTACAAAAACGAGATGCCGTGGTGGTCGCGCATGTCCTGCATGATCTTGAGGATCATCGACCGCAGCGATGCGTCGACCATCGACACTGGCTCATCGGCGACGATCAGCCTGGGCTTCAGCAGGTACGCCCGCGCCATCATCATGCGCTGGCGCTGGCCGCCGGAGAGCTGATGGGGGTACTTGTGCAGTACCTCCGTTCCGAGGATGCCGACGACAGCGAGGGCTTCTTCGATCATGTCGGTTGCCGCCGACTTCGATGATGCCAAGTCGAAGTTCTTGATCACCACATCAAAGATGTGACGCACTCGATAAAACGGGTTGTATGAGGCGTAGGGGTCCTGAAACACGGCCTGCACTTCACGCCGGTATTGCTTGCGGTGGAAGCGATCGAGGGTGGTGATGTCGTGGCCCTTGTAGGTGACTGTGCCAGCCGAAGGCCTTTCCAAGCCGAGCACCACCCGTGCGACGGTTGACTTGCCCGACCCGCTCTCGCCAGCGATGGTGATGATCGACGCGGGTTCGTCAGCCAAGACAAGATCGAAATCCTTGACAGCGACGAACTCCTTGCCTTTCACCTTGTAGATCTGGCTGAGTTGATCTATCCGAAGAAGTTCGTTGCTCATGGACTCAGTCCGGATGTGAATGAGGTTTCACTCGACCAAAGATCGTCGAGTGAGAATTCACCCAACCGCACACACGAAACCGAGTGACGGTTGCCGAGCTCGACCGGTGCGAACTCCGTGCGGCAAACCTCCGCCGCGGCCGGGCAGCGGTCCTGGAAGGCACAGCCGGGGGGCGGGTTACGAAGGTCATGGGTGATGCCCTCGGTGACGACCGCTTTGACGTCGCTGCCGATTTCGGGCACAGCGTCCATCAGGAGCCTGGTGTAGGGATGCGACGGTGTACGCAGAACCTCATCGACCGGTCCGATTTCCATGATCGTACCCGCGTACATCACCGCTACCCGATCGGCGAGCTGGGCCAGCAGGCCCATGTCGTGACCGATGACGATCATCGACGTGCCCATCTGCTCCTTAACGTCGAGCAGTGTCTGGGCCACGAGCCGCTGTACGTTGACATCGAGCGCGCTTGTCGGTTCGTCAGCTACCAGCAAAGCGGGGTTGTTGACAAGAGCCATGGCTATGCAAACACGCTGCTTCATGCCGCCGCTGAGTTCGTGGGGGTACAACGCAAGGGCGCGGCGAGCAAGGCCGACCAGGGAGAACAGCTCAGCGGCGCGTTCAACGATCTCGGACTTATGAACACTGGTGTCGCCAGCGGATGGCCGGTAGCCATCAATGACTTGGTCTCGTACCCGCATCATCGGGTTGAGTGAGTTCATTGCTCCCTGCGGGATCAGTGCGAGTTCACGCCAGCGAATGTCTCGAAGTTGCTCGTCGTTGAGCGCCAGGAGATCGGTCCGCTGATCGAAGATGGCTTCGCCGCCAACGATACGGGCAGCTTGAGGGAGCAGCCGCAAAAGGGTCATCGCAGCGGTGGTCTTGCCGCAGCCCGACTCGCCGACCAGCCCGAGAAGTTCGTGTCGTTCGAGATCGAAGCTGACGTTGCGGACCGCGCTGACATCACCTTGAAGCGTTCGATATACGACCTGGAGGTTTCGGACTTCGAGCATCTTTGACGCCGGGTCGCAGGTGCTCAATGGGTCACGAATGTCGGTACCGGCTGTCACTTGATTCTCCTCAGCCGGGGGTTGGAGACTTCGTCCAGTCCCATGTTCAACAGGTAAAAGCCCAAGAAGATAACGACGAGCACGATGATCGGCGGGCTCCACCACCACCACATGCCGCGAAACAGCGCTGAGTTCTCCAATGCGGCGTTGACTGTCGTCCCCAACGTGGGGAGCCGTTGCGGGCCGAGCCCCAGTGTTTCAACCCCAGTCGCGGCCAAGATGACTCCAGCGATGGTGAAAGTGAATCCTCCCGCAAGGTAGGGCAGAAGATTCGGGAGTATCTCTTTGAACATGATGCCGAACGGGGTGACACCCGACATTCTGGCAAGCGGCACGTACCCCGATTGGCGCATCGACAGAACCTGAGATCGTATGAGCCTGGTTGGTATGGGCCAGGCGAACAACGCCATCACCAGTCCCATGGTCGTTACGGTGAGTTCATCAACCGAGGCGGCTACCACCACGAGCACAGCGAGGCCGGGGATGGTCAGCGTGGCGTCGGTGATGGTGGTGATCACTGCATCGAGTCGTCGACCGAAGAACCCGGACGTGAAGCCCAAGAGTATGCCGACCGCCATGCCGATACCGGCACCGATCAGGCCCACCTGCAGCGTGGCCGGGATGCCCACCAGCAGAACCGCCAACATGTCACGGCCCTGGCTGTCAGTACCGAGCGGGTGATCACCGCTGGGGTCCTTGAACCCAAGGTTGGGATCTCCCTCAAAACCGTTCGGCACCATGTTCACTGGACTGGACCCAACCAAAGCAAGGTCCCGGTCGTGAAATAGGCGAAGCGCGAACGGCATGACGAACAGCAGAGTCAAGACCACGGCCCCGGCTATGAGTTTGCGATTGAGCCATGGATTGTCTCTTCGGGCTTGCGGTTCGGCCGTGGTGGATTCGTCCACCGTCTCCGCGTTGTCCGCGTTCACGATCGATCCTTGCTGTAGCTGATTCTCGGATCGATGAGCGGGTATGCGATGTCAAGCAAAAACGCCATGGCCGTAACCCCGATGATCAGGTACACAACGACTCCTTGGATCAGGGGGAAGTCGTCGGTGAGGATGGCGCGGAACAACAGCGATCCGAGGCCGGGATAGTTGAAGACCCGTTCGACGATCACGAAACCGCCAGCAATTGACCCGATGGCGACTCCCAACTCGGTGAGTTGAGGGGCAAGCGTGTTACGAACCCCGTATCGGAAGAATTTCCGACGCTTCGAAAGTCCTTTCGCTTCGGCCAACAGCATGTAGTCCTGCCCCGCGGTGGTGATCATCATGCCGCGCATGCCGAGAGCGAATCCTCCGAGCCTGACAAGAATCACCGATACCGCGGGCAGAAAGCCGTGCTTGACGACGCTGCCGATGAACGAAAGGTTCCAGCCGGGTGCAACGTCGGGATCGTACGCACCAGAAAACGGCAGCCACTGCAGTCGGAACGAAAAGAGCCAGAGCAGTATCAGCCCCACCATGAAGGCTGGAATGGCCGTGATAAACAGCGGCATCGAGAGAATGGCCCGAGTCAACGGCTTCGTGGCGGGCCAGCCCAGCAATGCTCCGATGAGGTTTCCGATAAGAAACGAAAGGAGAATCGCGACCGACATCAACCCGATCGTCCATGGCAGTGCGCGGCCGATCTGTTCGTCAACGCTTGCCGGGAACGCCGATATCGACAGCCCGTTGTCGAACAACACGATGTTCTTGAGGTACTTGCCGTATTGAACGAGCAGCGGATCATCAAAACCGAACCGCTCGCTGTACGCGGTGATCAGCTCGTCGGCCCCTTCAGTGGTTCCGCCTGCAGCCAGCAACCCGCCAAGTACGGCATCGGCAGGGTCGTTACCGCCGAACCTGGGAATGAAGAAGATGGCGGACGCGCCCAACCAGATGGTGAACAACATCCGGACGAATCGCCGGCCTATGTATCCCTGCATCAGTCTCTTTGTGACGTAACGGGGGTGACCGGCAATCACCCGCAGGTGCGGTCACCCCCGTTGGCGCCCGGATTCGATCAGCCAGCCGGTCGAATCGTCATCAACACCTCAGCGAACGTCGGGGCGGCGACGATTGCCTGAATGTACGGGTCGTTCTCATTCGGGAACCCGGTCCAGTAGCGGCTGGAGTAGGGATGGATGATCGGGTGCTGCGCTAGCGGGATCTCGGGTAGGTCCTCGAGCCACAGTTCCATGGCTTCCACGAACAGATCATCGATCTTCGGATCGGCGACCGGCAAAGTGTTGATCTCGGACACTATGTCGCCGTAGGCGACAGCGTTGTCGCTGCTCCACCGGAAGGTGTTGCTGTAGAACCCTCCGACCGCATCCTCTGGGTTGTCCGGCAGATGGCGAACACTGAAGGAGTCCATTGCCTGCCAGGGATCGACCGTCGAACCGGCACAGGATCCGAAGAAGACATACGCCTCGAAGCCTGCTTTGAGGAGTCCGTCGATGAAGTCCGGGATCTGCATTGTGTCCTGCGATGCATCGATTCCGGCCGCTGTCAACTGCTCGACCAGGATCTTGACCAAGTTGTTGATCGTTGGATCGTCGTAGTTTGAGATCTTCAACGACAGGCGCTGCCCGTCCTTCTCCCAGTTGTCGCCGTTTTTGACGTAACCGGCGGCTCCAAGCCGGGCCGCGGCCATCGAATCATCGGTGATGGCAAATGGATACTTATCTGTGAGGCCCGCGTCGTCGAGCAGGTCGACGTAGCGGTTGAGAGCTGGGTAGGCGGCCATGAAATGGCGCGACGGCGGTGCACCGAATCCTCCGTAGCCGACGTCGATGACGGCCTCGCGATTGATCAGATGGGCGATACCCCATCGCAGGTTCGCATCGGCGAGGATCGGGTTGTTGTGGTTGAATTCCAGCGACCGGGGACACAGGTCAAGTTGACCGAACGGCGCGTTCTCCGACCAAGCCGCCACGTCCTCATTACCTTGTCTCAGTGCGAGATAGGCCCCGGGCGAGATGTTTGTAGCCCAGTCCAGATCACCTTGATCCATGGCGGCCAGCTTCTGTTCCTCGCCGCCGAAGCTGACGAACCGGACCTTCAGTGGCTGAGGCAGTTGCACAAGACCAGCCTCGGCGGCCCACCAATCGTTGCGGCGTAGATACGTGAAGCTGGTGTCGGTGACGCTGTCCAGCTCGTAAGGCCCGGAGAACACCGGCCATCCGCCCTCGGGGTCGTAGTTCTTGAAGGTTGCGATGTCATCAACGGTGCTCCAGATGTGCTCGGGAACAACAAAGAAGGCTTGGCTTGCCAAAGCGGTCGAGAAGGAGCTGAGAGCGAACCGTTGATTAGATTCCGTCAAGTCAAACCTGACGGTGCGATCGTTAACGGCGGTCGCCTCCACGCCTTCGAATTTTGTACCGGCCGAAAGCTCGGGAACGGTCTGAAGCATCTCCACGGTGAACAACACGTCGTCGGCCGTGACCGCCTCGCCGTCGCTCCACTGCACCCCGTCGCGCAAGGTCAGCGTCCATTGAGTGGCATCAGAGTTGGACTCAATCGATTCGGCCATCCACGGCTCGAGTTCGCCGGTGAGTATGTTCAACAGGAACAGCGGATCGGTCAGCACCTGACTCAAACCAGCGTCTCGCTGTGCTCCGCTGTAGGGGTTGAAGTTCTCCGGATCCTCACCCAGGCCGGAGTCGATATCGACGATCAATGTCTCGGCTCGGGTGGCTTCGGCCGGGTCCTTGGCAGTGTCGGGCGGTGGAGGCGGTTCAGGCTCAGGGTCGGGATCGCCGGGCTCAGGGTCGGGATCGCCGGGCTCCGGCGCCGTCGCGTCGGGGTCGGGAGCGGGATCGTCGGCTGTGGACGAATCGTCGCCGCATGCCACGGCTATGAGAGCCAACGCAACGAACATCACGAAGATCCGGAATAGTCCTTTTCGTATTCTCATGTTCTTCTCCTGGGTTTACTAGTTGAAAGATTGGTTGCTTCGCCTCAAACGGCGGGCTTTGAATGGTGACTTCACCATGAACTTGATGACGTCGAGACGGAACCCGTTCTTGATGGCTGCCATGACGTCGGAAGGGTCTAGGTAGGCCCGCACCCGAAGCTTGGCGTCGTCGCCGTTTTCCATGACGAGACGCCCGTCGTCATCCACGTACAGGCGATCGATTACGAATTCAGTCTTCACGAGTTTGGTAACGACCTGCATCTCAGTTCTTCCTCAAAAGACCGCGCCGTTGCGCGTCCGCTACCCGTTTTGTTACAAGGTCTGCCATGTCGGCGACCTGGTAACCGTCCGGCGGGGTGAATTGACCTCGCCCGTACAGAACCTCAAATGCGCGCCGGGTACCATGGACCTTCTCGGCCAGGTTCTTAGGCGGGCTACCAGCAGGAAACAGATTCGGCGGATAGATGGGTTCGGCGTAGATTTCCCGGAAGGCCTCGGTTCTCACATCAATCCAGGTGTTGTGATTGGTGACGGTGCGATGTCGACGCAGCGCCTCAATGTCGACCGTTGCCGCGATGATCTGCTCTTCGGGATAGGGCGCTTCTCGCATGACCATGCCGGTGTAATCGATCATCATGGAATGCCCTGGGCAGAATGCCTTGGGATAATACCCGTAGTTGACTTTCCCCCAGTTGGAGCACAGCAGATACATCATGTTGTCATGGGCTCTGGTGCGGCGGGTGAAACGCCAGAAATCCCATGGTTCGCTGACCCCCTCCACCTCCTGGATCGCTCCGGGATGACACAGCACCTCGCAGCCGTTGAAGGCCAGCGCCCTTGAGACCTCGGGAGTCGCACCGTCATGGCAGGTCATGGTCCCGAGCTTGCCGATCTCGGTGTCGATAACGGGGAAAAGGTCCCTGATCGAGTTGCCGTAGGCCTTGCCGTATTCGTCGAACAGATCGTGAGGGCTGCTTCCCAGGCCCAGCGATGCGTTGACGTGCCACTTGTGGTATCGAAGCGCGAGACTTCCGTCGGGGCCGATAATGAAGGCTGTGTTGAACCAGCGGTCTGGGAACTCATCTGTGACTTCGATGATGCCGCCACCGGAAATATAGATGTCGTATTCCGTGGCTTTGGCTCCAAGGCGTTGCATCTCCGGTCCGTCGATCCGGATCGCCTTGTCCATGAACTCCCTTATTCCGTCCTCGCCCTTACCGGGTGTCGTCACACCCTGCAGGAAGTACTCCGGGAGAACGGCCAGGCGGACCGGTACCTCCCAGAAGTAGCCGACGCCGAAGTCGATCAGGTTCTCGACTCTGGCCAGATTGCTTTCGATCTCCTCAGGGGTGGTGGCCATAGTGACCTCGGGCTGCACCACGATCGCGGTATACGGCTCGATGCCCATCAGAACTCCGCCTTCTCCAGACCGAGATCTCTGAGAATGACCCGGGCGGTGATCGTTCCCGCACCGGAGATGGCACCGCCGGGGTGACAATACGGACCGGCGAAATAGAGGCGTTCGATCGGCCCGCGGTATTGGCTGTAACCCGGGAACGGCCGCATGAAGCCAGACTGATACTGACGCATCGCTCCGCCGGTGGTCGTGCCGTCAACCAGACAGGGGTTGTCGCGCTGGATCACCGGGCCGGTCTGCACGTACTGGGCAATGATGTTGTCGTCAGACATGTTGTCGGTGTACTCACGAAGCTTGGCCAGCTCCACGGTTTCGACGTACTTGGGGCCCGCAACCTCCCAGTCGGCGCCATTCGACAGAGTCTTCGGTACGAAGGTGTCCATGATCATGGTGTGCTTGCCGTCAGGTGCGCGGCTCGGGTCCTTGGTCGTCCATGTCGCCACCCACAAGAATGGATCCTCGGGTGCGGACCCAACGCTGATGTCGGACCACTGCTTCACGATCGAATCAACCGAGCCGTAGATCCGCTGGAAAGGCGTGTCGGTGACCTCAGCCGAGCAGGTGTAGTTCGGAGGCTCGTGCAGCGCATAGTGCACCCGAGCGATTGAGAAGTCGCCCACGTTGAAGTTCTCGACCCGGCGCAGAAAATCCGAGTCGAGCACCCCGTCGTCGAATAGATGGGGGTATGAGATCTTCGGGTTGAGTGTGTTGACGACCGCTTTGGAAGCCTGAAACACCCGACCGTCGGCTAGTTCCGCGCCCCGCGCTTCGCCGCGGTCGCCGACCAGGATCTTGGTGACGGGTACGCCGGTGTGGACCTGCCCTCCGTAGCTCTGGATCATCCTCGCCAACGCCAGTGGCAAGGCAATGCTGCCGCCCTGCGGGATCGCTTCGCCGTATACGTGGATGGCCGGGATCATGATGAAGAACAGCTCACCGCGACCTTCGGTATGCGGGCCAACCCCCGGCGCCGTGGACCAGCCAATCAAAAAGGACTGAACCACCCGGTGCTCGAAGTTCTCCATGACGAAGTCATACGGGCTCATTGAGTAGAAGCGGAGCAGGTCAAGTCCCGCCTCGGTGCTCTCCAGAGCTTCTTGCATAAGGCTCGGCGGGTTGGGCGGTGAGAACATGGCTGTGATGAAACCATCTTCGATCTCGCGGAAGCCGTCGTAGATCTCGCGGTAGCGGCGAGCATCGCGCTCGGAGTAGCCAGCGATGCTCGCGCAGGTCTTATCAATATCGGAGTACACGACGATGCCGGGACCTTCTCGGTCGGGGTGCCCGGTGATGCCGTCCGTCGCCCAGATGTAGGTGAGACCGAAAGTTTCAAGTTCCGACAGGATCTCCTGGAAGTCGGGGTTGGCATGAATCCAAACGTGTGAGGACCCGTAGAGGTCGTGTTTGAACCCAGGGAGCGTGACCTCGTCAGTTGTCACGGCGCCACCGAGGCGCGTGTTCGCCTCCAGCACCGTGACGCTCAAACCCCGCTTGGCTAGGACCGCCCCACAGATCAGGCCGTTGTGACCGCCGCCGACAATGACAACGTCGCTCACGATGACGTCGCTCCCTCGGGGATGACGTCGCTCCCTTCGGGAAGCCTTCATCATGCAGGGGACTTCACAGAAACTCAGCCTTCACAGAAACTCAGCCTTCGCTAGATCTTGGTATCGTCGGAAACTAGATGATGACAACACTGCGGTCAACCAGCTTCACCCGGCCGTGGGGTTGCTGGCACAAAGAGGGGTCGTCGTAGCGTTGAATGGGGCAGAACTCGCTATCGAAGCGCTCGTTGCGTCCGGGGTCGACACTCTGTTCGGTATCCCAGGGCTCTACAACATGTCGTTGTTTGATGCCGCGCGTCGTAACGCAGGCATCGACGTCGTGACGGTGAGACATGAGCAGGGAGCCACGTTCATGGCCGACGGTTACGGACGGGCAACGAGACGACCGGCAGCGGTGTCGCTCCTTCCTGGCTGTGGTGTAACCAACGGCTTGACCGGCATCCTGCAGGCCTCGAGCTGTTCGGTCCCGATGGTGGTACTGGCGAGCCAGATCACCACGTCGGACATTGACGCTGAGCGAGGTCATCTCCATGAGCTGACCCATCAGACCGAGACCCTCGCCGGGATATGCAAGCGTACCTACCGCCCGCGAATGCCGACCGACGTGGCGGACCGGATCAGACACGCCGTACTTGATTCCCAAACCGGTAGACCCCGTCCCGTCCAAGTCGAGCTGCCAATCGACGTACTCGAACTCGAAGCCGACGATGCGATCACGGCCTCGGCCGGTGCTGCGTTGAGCGGTATTGGGGAGGCGGGTCTTGAGTCGGCCGGTATTGGGCAGATGGTGGGCGAACCTGCCCCTGCACTGAACCAGCAAGCGATCGATGCGGTCGCAGACGAGCTCGTGAAGGCGAAGCACCCGCTGATCTACGCAGGGGGTGGGGTCAACACGGCGGAGGCCAACGCCGAGTTGCAAGAACTGGCTGAACGGTTGGGTGCGCCGGTCCTTGTGACCGGCAATGCAGCGGGGGCACTGGCCACTGATCATCACCTTTATGCCGGTGTGCCTTGGGTCGCTGCTGGATCGATCGAGCCGCTGGTTGAGGCCTGCGACGCCTTTATTGCGGTCGGTACCCGGTTCGATCCGGCGATGTGCAATATGTGGAGCCTGGCGCTACCGGCGACAACAGTGCGGATAGACATCGACGCCACTGAACTGCGCCGCAACCTCAAGATGAAATACCTCATCCACGCGGACGCCCGAACCGCTCTCGCCGCTATCCTCAGCGGTGTAAGCCCCAGCCGTCGACCGCAACCTTGTGGTGCTCTGGCGGCGGCACTCACCGATTATCGCAGACATCAGGCGGCAATAGTCGGTGACGCGAAACCGTGGATGGACGCTTTGCGTAGCTCTTTGCGCGACCACGATGTTGTTGTCGCCGACATGTGTTTGATGTGGGCCGACATGTTGCATGCCTTCCCGGTTCGTCAGCCGGGCACGGTGATGTTTCCCTGGAGTCTCGGCACGTTGGGGTATTCCGTCCCTGCCGCCATCGGGGCTCGTATCGCTCGGCCGCAGAACCGGGTGGTGGCCATCGCCGGAGATGGTGCCTTTCTCTTCAGCGGCGCCGAACTCGCCGTAGCGGTCGAACGGCAACTGCCGATTCCCTTCATCGTCGCCAATAACGACTCCTACGGCATGATCAAGATGCAGCAACTGGGCACTTACGGTGCTGCCAGTGCGGTTGATCTCGTGAACCCGGACTTTGTTGCGCTCGGCGCGGCTTACGGCGCCGCGGCCTGTCGGCTCGACGACCCTCAGGCACTCGAGCGCGAACTCGCATTAGCTTTCCAACGAAGCGGCCCGACCCTGATCGAGATCGGTTGGCGGTCCAGCTTCTCCGTGGCCCGCTAGACATACCCTGAGCCCCCCGGCTCAAAGCGCCTTCGAAGTCCACTAGTTGATTCGGTAGTTGCCAGCTGCTTGTAAGCCGGTGGGGTCCGGGTTATTGTACACGGTTCAGGGGGGACTTGTTATGGAAAAGCGTTGGTTGGCGTGGTTTGTTGTTGTGGGGGTGTGCTTCGGGGTGTGGAGTGTTGGCGAAGCCCATCCGGTCTCGGCGGCCGACACTGACTCAGCGGAGTCCGAAACCGTTGTCTCGCAGAGCGCGTCGGGCCCAGCTTCGGACAGTATTGACGGAACATCACCCGGTGAGGTTCCTGATCTGAGTGTCACCCAGCGTGGCTGCCAGCGCGATGAAAGCCCGCATGCATATTACAATCGGTGTGTTCCCTGGTTTTGCCAGTACGGACGCAGCAGCGATGGTACGTGCGAACCGGACTCTCCGTCCTTGCGCTATCACCGTTTAACCTGCAGTTCCTACAGCACCGACGCCGACGCGGCGGCCTACCTTGACATGGATCCCGACCACAAGAATGACCGGGCTGTCTGCCCGCCTCCGGGATTGTTCCTCGCCAGCCCCGGTACCGACGACTGGCCGGTATGGGGCTTCGAGAAGAGCATCGCCGATGATTACGGAAAGGTCGTGGTCGAAAAGTCCGGTGAATGCAGCGGACCTGCGGACAGCTTGGGTCTGGACTTTCTCGATACCGGTCCAACCTGGGATTTCCAGATACCGTGTAAGGCGCATGATCACTGCTTTGATCTTATCAGAGCCGGATTATCCGGAACCGTTTCTAGCCGGGATTGTGACGCACGGATGAATGATCTCATGAAAGCCGACTGCAACAACCGACGTGGAATAGACAAATCCGGTTGCAATAGGGTACGGAAGGGGGTGCGAATTGGTGTGTGGCTTTCTAGTGTTGGTCCTGATCCGGGGCTTGTGAGGTTGGTGAATGACGGGTCCGGTATGTGCGCCGATATCGATCGTTCTGTGCTTCCGAACGGTCAACTCTCCGACGGTCTCGACGACGGCACGGTACTGTTGCAATGGCCATGCCGAGTGTTCAGCGCGGAGAATCAACAGTTCCGCCTGCGGCCATCCACTCACCGGGGCTACTTCGAGATCCGGCCCGAGCATTCAATTCATCTCGACAAATGCATCACAGCTGTTGCAACAACCCTCGTTCTGGCAACCTGCGAAAGACAAGTCAAGTGGTTTTCATTCAGTCAGGAAATACCTTCAGCTCCAGCTCAATCATTCAAGGTCACCTCTGTTGCCAACAGCGACCGGTATATTTTCACAAGCAGGGCCCATGAGAAAGCCTGCTGGGCAGTACCATCAATCAACGGGACCGCCACACGCGGAAGCGGAACCTACATACCCGGAAAAGGAACCGCATTACTTGCAACATACTGTACCGATAGCTATCTCGATCAATACCAAATATGGAGAATCGAAAATGCCAATTCATAAACGCTGCATACCCCTTGGAGCTGTGCTGATCATTGCGCTGATAGCTACGGGATGTGGCGCTAGCTCGGAAGTAGTGCAGACAACTGCAGAACCAACGGAAACCGAAATCATCGCCACCACCACGATAGCGGTACCTTCAAGCACCACGATATCTTCTACAACTGTTACACCGCAGCCTGGCGTGACTATGCCAACCCCGACTGTCACAACCACCACATCCGGTCCGTCCAGCACCCTCCCGGCCACAACCGTAACAACATCAGAACCTGAAGAGATGGAACCATATGTATTGCATGAGTTCTTCACAACCAATCCCATCGACCGTTCCACTCCGAGCGGTACATTTTGCTGGGCGATTTGGGAACGGTCGAGAATGCACGCAATCAGCGGATTCGAGGTGTTTTTTGCCGAACACCCGAGACAAGAAATAATTTATCCAGCAGATTACGATCACGACTACACTCTTATCGTTGCGCTGAAAGAGATGTCCAAACCGGAAATGGTCAGTATCGCCGATGATCCACAGCTCTCCAAGGAATTTCAACGCCTCGCCAAAGTCTTCTTTGAACAAGTGCGAACTGAAATTGAACTACTAGAAGAGATAGGACCTGATGGACTAGATTACGCCAATTATCCCTTCTTTGAGATTGAAGATTCACCATTCGACAAAGCCCTCTTTGAAGGAGAAACTAACTCAGACGAATGCTACCAACTCTAGCTAGCAGACGACTCAACCATTACCATTGATCATTGCCCCGACAAATATGCCAACTCATAAACATTACATACTGCTTGGAGCTGTGCTGATCATTGCGTTGCTGGGTTCTGGATGTGGCTCCGGCTCCGAAGTACAGACAACTGCAGAAACAACGGCAACCGAAATCATCGCCACCACCACGATAGCGGTACCGTCAACTACGACTATATCTACTACAACTGTTACACCGCAGCCTGGCGTGACTGTGCCAACCCCGACTATCACAACCACCACATCCGGTCCGTCCAGCACCCTCCCGGCCACAACCGTTACAATATCAGAACCTGGGGAGATGGAACCATATGTATTGGATGAGTTCTTCACAACCAATCGCCTCGACCGTTCCACTCCGAGCGGCACACTTTGCTGGGCGATTTGGGAATGGTCGAGAATGCACACAATCACCGGACTCGAGGTGTTGTTTGCCGAACACCCGAGACAAGAAATAATTTATCCAGCAGATTACGATCACGAATACACCCTTATCGTTGCGCTGAAAGAGATGTCCACACCGGAAATGGTCAGCATCGCCGATGACCCACAGCTCTCCAAGGAATTTCAACTCCTCGCCAAAGCCTTCTTTGAACAAGTGAGAACTGACATTAAACGACTAGAAGAGATAGGACCTGACGGACTAGATTTCGACAATTTTCCTTTCTTTGAGCTTGAAGACATGCCATTCCTACAAACCCTCTATGAAGGAGAAGCTAACTCAGACGAATGCTCCTCTCCCGAATCCAACGATTAGCCAGCAGACGACTGAGCCATTACCATTGATCATTGCAACAAGAATATGCCAATTCATAAACGCTATATCCTCCCTGGAGCTGTGCTGATCATTGCATTGCTCGGTTCTGGATGTAGCTCGGATTCCGAAGAAGAGACAAACGAAGTAGAGACAACAGCAGAACCAACGGAAACCGAAATAACTGCCACCACCACGATAGTGGTACTATCAAGTACTACTATCTCTACTACAACCGTGACACCGCAGCCTACCGTGACTGTGCTGACCCCGACTGTCACAACCACCACATCCAGTCCATCCAGCACCCTCCTGACCACAACCGTAACAACATCAGAAACATCGGAGAGGGAGCCATATGTATTGGATGAGTTCTTCATAGTCAATCCCATCGACCGTTCCACTCCGATCGGTACAATTTGCTGGGCGATGTGGGAATGGGTGAGAATGCACGGAATCACCGGATTAGAGGTGGCGTTTGCCGAACACCCGAGAATTCAAATCATATATCCAGCAGATTACGATCACGACTACACCCTTATCGCAGCGCTGAAAGAGATATCCAAACCGGAAATGGTCAGTATCGCCAATGACCCACAGCTCTCCAAGGAATTTCAACTCCTCGCCAAGGTCTTCTTTGAACAGGTGCGAACTGACATTAAACTAATAGAAGAGATAGCACCTAATGGACTAGATTACGCCAACTATCCTTTCTCTGAGCTTGAAGACATGCCATTCCTACAATCCTATTATGAAGATACAGATGCCCCATTCCCATGCGCCTCTCTCTAGCTAGCAGACGACTGAGCCATTACCATTGATCATTGCTCCTAAAAAATATGCCCACACTTAGACAACTACATACTGCCTGGAGCTGTGCTGATCATTGCGTTGCTGGGTTCTGGATGTGGCTCCGGCTCCGAAGTAGTACAGACAACTACAGAAACAACGGAAACCGAAATCATCGCCACCACCACGGTAGCGGTACCGTTGACTACGACCATATCTACTACAACTTTGACACCGCAGCCTGGCGTAACCTTGCCGAACTCGACTGTCACAAACACCACATCCAGTCCGACGAGCGCCCTTCCGGCCACAGCCGTAACAACATCACAACCTGGGGAGGTGGAACCAGTAATATTGGATGAGTTCTTGCTTGTCAATCTTATCAGCCGTTCCACTCCGATCGGCACACTGTGCTGGGCGACGTGGGAGCAGATGAGAATGCACGTAATCAATGCATTTGAGATTATGGCTGATCAAGAACCCAAATTTCAGATAATATATCCAGCGGATTACGATCACCACTACACCCTCATTGATGCGCTGCAAGAGATAACAAAACCGGAGATTGTCAGCATCGCCGACAGCCCACAGTTCTCCAAAGAACTTCAACTCTTCGCCAAAGCCTTCTTTGAACAGGTGCAAGTAGAGATGAAACACATAGAAGAGATAACATCCTATGGATTTGATTACACCGAATATCCTTTCCCCGAATTTGAAGAACTGCCACATACTGAAGCCTTCGTAGAGGAAATGGAAGCTCATCCAGACGAATGCATGCTTTCCGAGCCCGAGGATTAGTCAGCAGACGACTGAACCATGGCCGATGATCCTGGACAGGTGCCGATGATCATTGCTCCGAAAAATATGCCAGTTCGTAACACTACATGCTGCTAGCAGGAGTTCTAGTAGTCGCTCTGCTCGGTTCTGGATGTAAGCTCGCTCGGCAGCAGAACCGGGTTGTGACCATCACTGGCGACGGTGCGTTTCTCTTCAGCGATGAGGCTGGCGTTCCAGTTTGTCGGAGGCCCGCTATACATACCCCGAGCACGTCCCTGCTCAAAGCGTCTTCAATGTGCACTAGTTAGTTGTCTACACATACCCGGGGAGCGCGTCCTCGCTCAAGCTGCACGACTGTGGGGCTGGCACCGCAGTCGTGACCATCAGCGGCGAACTGCCAAAGAATGCAAACTTGATAGCTGGCCGCGGTGAACGGCCCTGAGAATTTCAGCTGGCTGTGGTGAGGGCCTGTCCTCAGGCGTGAAGTTCGTTGGACTCCATGTCAGAGTGGGCGCTTCGTATTATTGACCTATTGGTTGTTTGTGCGGTACGTGCCGGTCGGCTCGTTGTCTGACAGCGATCAAATGCGCCCGGGTAGGTCCGCCACGGCCGCGGCGATCTTATTTCCGTAGTTGTCGGAAGAGTTGTCAGCCGGTGGGGTCCGGGTTTTATTGACACTGGCCTTCTCGTTCCCCTATGGTGAATGGCTAAGGGGGAATTGGCATGAAGAAGCGATGGCTGGCGTGGTTTGTTGTTGTGGGGGTGTGCTTCGGGGTGTGGAGTGTTGGCGAAGCCCGTCCGGTCTCGGCGGCCGACACTGATTCAGCCGACACTGACTCAGCGGTGACCGAGACCGTTGTCTCGCAGAGCGCGTCGGCCCCAGCTTCGGACAGAACTGACGGAACGTCACCCGGTGAGGTTCCTGAACCCAGTGTCACCCAGCGGCATGGCTGCCGGCACGGTGAAAGCCCGCATGCATATTACAATCGGTGTGTTCCTTGGTTTTGCCAGTACGGGCGTACCAGCGGTGGTGCGTGCGAACCGGACTCTCCGTCCTTGCGCTATCACCGGCTAACCTGCAGTTCCTATAGCACCGACGCCGACGCCCGCGCCTATCTTGACATGGATCCCGACCACAAGAATGACCGGGCTGTCTGCCCGCCGCCTGGATTGTTTCTGGCCAGTCCGGGTACCGATGACTGGCCGGTATGGGGTTTCCAGAAGAGCATCGCGGATGACTACGGAAAGGTCGTGGTCGAAAAATCTGGTGAATGCAGCGGACCTGCGGACAGCATAGGTCTGGACTTTCCCGATACCGGTCGTGTATGGGACTTCCAGGTACCGTGTAAAGCCCATGATCATTGCTTTGATCTTATCAGAGCCGGATTGTCCGGAACCGTTTCTGAACGGGACTGTGACGACCGGATGAATGATCTCATGAGAGCCGACTGCAACAACCGAAGTAGTAGAGCCCAAATCGGTTGCGCTTGGACACGGAAGTGGGTGCGACGTGGTGTGACGATTGCTAGTGTTGGTCCTAATCCGGGGATTGTGAGGTTGGTGAATGTCGGGTCTGGTTTGTGCGCCGATGTTGACCGTTCTGTGCTCCCGAACGGTCAACTCTCCGACGGTTTCGACGACGGTACGGTAGTGTTGCAGTGGCCGTGCCGAGTAGTCAGCGCGGAGAATCAACAGTTCCGTCTGCGGCCATCCACCCACCGGGGCTACTTCGAGATCCGGCCCGAGCATTCAATTCATCTCGACAAATGCATCACAGCCGTTGCAACAACCCTCGTTTTGGCAACCTGCGAAAGACAAGCCAAGTCGTTTTCATATAGTCAGGAAAGACCTTCATCTCCGGCTCAATCATTCAAGATCACCTCTGTTGCCAACAGCGACCGGTATATTTTCACAAGCAAGGCCCATGACAGAGCCTGCTGGGCAGCACTAAGCAGGGCGGTAGTAAACGGAGGAGCCTACATGTCCGGAAAAGGAACCGGATTACTTGCAACATACTGTACCGACAGCCTTCCCAGTCAATACCAAATATGGAGAATCGAAAATGCCAATTCATAAACACTACATACTGCCTGGAGTCGTGCTCATCATTGCATTGATAGGTACAGCTTGTGGCTCGGTTTCCGAAGTAAATACAACTGCAGAACCAACGGAAACCGAAATCATCGCCACCACCACTATAGCGATACCGTCAAGTACAGCTACATCTACTACAACTGTGACACCGCAGCCTAGCGTAACTATGCTGACCCCGACTGTCACAACCACCACATCCAGTCCGACCAGCACCCTCCCGCCCACAACCGGAACAACATCACAACCTGGAGAGATGGAAACATACGTATTGGATCAAGCCCTGCTTGTCAATCTTATCAGCCGCTCCACTCCGATCGGCACACTGTGCTGGGCGACGTGGGAGCAGATGAGAATGCACGTAATCAATGCATTTGAGATTATGGCTGATCAAGAACCCAAATTTCAGATAATATATCCAGCGGATTACGATCACCACTACACCCTCATTGATGCGCTGCAAGAGATAACAAAACCGGAGATTGTCAGCATCGCCGACAGCCCACAGTTCTCCAAAGAACTTCAACTCTTCGCCAAAGCCTTCTTTGAAGAGGTCCGAACTGAGATTAGCCAAATAGACGAACTAACATCCAATAAACTCGATTATGCCGAATATCCTATCCCAGAACTTGAAGATATACCATATGTAGAGGCCTTCTTTGACCAACTAGAATCCCCATGCGGCTCTCCCAAGCCAGCAATCGACTGAACCATTGCCCGAGATCATTGCTCCGAAAAATATGCCAATTAATCAACACTACATACTGCTAGCAGGAGTTCTAGTAATCGCTCTGTTCGGTTCTGGATGTGGCTCTGGCTCGGAAGTAGTACAGACAACTACAGAAACAACGGAAACCGAAATCATCGCCACCACCACTATAGCGATACCGTCAAGTACAGCTACATCTACTACAACTGTGACACCGCAGCCTACCGTGACTGTGCTGACCCCGACTGTCACAACCACCACATCCAGCCCGTCCAGCACCCTCCCGACCACAACCGTAACAACATCAGAACCTAGGGAGGAGATGGAACCATTCGTATTGGATGAGTACTTCATAGTCAATCCCTTCGACCGTTCCACTCCGAGCGGTACATTTTGCTGGGCGATATGGGAATGGGTGAGAATGCACGCAATCACCGCATTCGAGGTGGTGTTTGCCGAACACCCGAGAATTGAAATAATATATCCAGCAGATTACGATCACGACTACACCCTTATCGCTGCGCTGAAAGAGATGTCCAAACCGGAAATGGTCAGTATCGCCGATGACCCACACCTCTCCAAGGAATTTCAACTCCTCGCCAAGGTCTTCTTTGAACAGGTGCGAACTGACATTAAACTAATCGAAGAGATAGCACCCGATAGACTAGATTACGCCAACTATCCTTTCTTTGATATTGAAGATACACCATTCCTACAAACCCTCTATGAAGGAGAAACTAACTCAGACGAATGCTCCTAACTCTAGCCAGCATACGACTGAACCATTGCCGAGATGATTGCTCCGAAAAATATGCCAATTCATAAACGCTATATCCTCCCTGGAGCTGTGCTGATCATTGCATTGCTCGGTTCTGGATGTAGCTCGGACTCCAAAGAAGAGACAAACGAAGTAGAGACAATAGCAGAACCAACGGAAACTGAAATTACTGTGACCACGATAGCGGTACCGTCAAGTACAACTATATCTACTACAACTGTGACACCGCAGACTGGCGTAACTATGCCAACCCAGACCGTCACAACCACCACGTCCAGTCCGTCCAGCACCCTCTCGACCACAACCGTAACAACATCAGAAACATCGGAGAGGGAGCCATATGTATTGGATGAGTTCTTCATAGTCAATCCCATCGACCGTTCCACTCCGATCGGTACAATTTGCTGGGCGATGTGGGAATGGGTGAGAATGCACGGAATCACCGGACTCGAGGTGTCGTTTGCCGAAGATCCGAGAATTCAAATAATATATCCAGCAGATTACGATCACGACTACACCCTTATCGCAGCGCTGAAAGAGATATCCAAACCGGAAATGGTCAGTATCGCCAATGACCCACAGCTCTCCAAGGAATTTCAACTCCTCGCCAAGGTCTTCTTTGAACAGGTGCGAACTGACATTAAACTAATAGAAGAGATAGCACCCGATGGACTAGATTACGCCAATTATCCTTTCTCTGAGCTTGAAGACATGCCATTCCTACAATCCTATTATGAAGATACAGATGCCCCATTCCCATGCGCCTCTCTCTAGCTAGCAGACGACTGAGCCATTACCATTGATCATTGCTCCAAAAAAATATGCCCACACTTAGACACTACATACTGCCTGGAGCTGTGCTGATCATTGCGTTGCTGGGTTCTGGATGTGGCTCCGGCTCCGAAGTAGTACAGACAACTACAGAAACAACGGAAACCGAAGTCACTGCCACCATCCACTAGTTGATCCTCTACACATAACCCGCCCTCGCTCAAGCTGCGCTTCTGCGAGACTGGAACCACAGTCGTGACCAACAGCGGCGAACTGCCAATGAATGCAAACTTACGGGCTGATCGCGGCGATCGGCCCCGAGAATCAGCTAGCTGTGTTGAAGGCCAGTTGCCATGTATTGATGCGTTCGGCGTCGCGAGATTCATAGGCATTGATGGCTTCGCTGAGCGTCGGGGCGAACACATCTTCGTCGCCGTTCGCGAGCGCTGTGAGACGCATCGTGAACCACGCGGTGATTCCACCCACTGGCGTCGACTCGAACCTGGGGAATTGCGGATCGCCTCCATCGCGATGAAGCCACTTCCCGGCGAGACCGGGATCCAAAGCCATCGCCCTCGCGAGCCCCACGACATCGGTCGTCCCGGTCGCAACGGCATCGGCGGCCTCAGCTCGGGTCTTGAACCCGCCGGTCAGCATCAACGGCGTGTTCGTGACAGTCCGTGCCCGCCGGGCGAACTCAAGGAAGTACGGCCCCGACGATCGTCGATCAGAACTTGCTGGAGCACCAGGAAAATAAGTGCCTCCGCTGATATCGATCAGATCCACTGCCTCATGTCCGAGAAGCGCTATCGCAACAAGGGCATCTTCCTCGCTCAACCCACCAACGAGCTGATCACTCGAGTTGATCTTCACCGCGATCGCGAAACCCGATCCCAGTTCCGTTCGGACCTTGCGCACGATGGCAAGCAGAAGCTGGCATCGCGCTTCAATCGAGCCGCCGTAGCGATCGCAGCGACGGTTGAACAACGGTGACAGAAACTGGCTCAACAAGAAACCGTGGCCTGCATGTATCTCAACACCACCGAAGCCAACATCTCGGGCATGAGCCGCCGCTTTGGCGTAGATCATCGGCAGCGCATCAACCTCGGCCGCCGTCAGCGCATCGCAACGCAAACCCTCGATATCCAACGCAGATGGACCCGCAGGGCGAGAAACCGGACCGTAAGCGAGCGCGCCAGCATGACCAAGCTGAGGCCAGATCAGCGCACCATCAACAGAACCGGCTACGACAAGCCGCCGAAGACGCGCCAAATCAACACAAGGGTCAAGAACTAGGTTCCCCGGTTTCTCCGGAAAACGACAATCCACTTGAACCTCACCAATAAGCGACAGAGCAGCGCCGCCCCTCGACCACCTCCGATAAAGCTCAACTTGCGCATCGGTCGAACGACCCGCACCGTCCCCCAAGCAATCAGACATCGCAGCCTTCACCAACCGATTCTTCAACACCACACCACACGGAAGCTCCAACGGTGCCCCAAGAACCTCTACATCGGTCACGGAACTACCACATACGACCGCCAGGCCGGTGTCGGTCTGTGCCCCAAGAACCCATTATCGCTCACGGCACCACACTGCCAGTGTAAGGTTCCCACGGCACCATCAAGATGTAGCAACTGCACGCATGCAAGCTGGAGACATGCGATGGCACCACATCGGCGTCGACAGCTACCGAACCCGTCGATGTCGGAAAGGCCGACGTTGAGCACGATCCAATGATCATTTCCCGATCACGGCGCTGGAGACTGCTACTCGGACACGGCCTGACGTCGGCTGGTAGGGTCGGCCCGATGTGCTCGCTCCGGTGGTTCCCGATGATGGCAACTCTGATCATGGGTCTGTTCGGTTTAGGGTGCGGTGACTCGGAAACACCCGACGCGACCGGAGACACCACGACCAGCACTACGACTACTGGCCCTACGACGACCAGCACTATTACGACCACGACCGGCCCTGCGACCACGACCAGCACTTCGACGACCACAACGATGAGTACATCGGTGCTGCCCGATCCGCCTGTGTCGACCGTGGAGGAGTTGCTGGCCCTGGACCGGCCGGTTGTCGCCGCTCATGCGGGTGGTGATCAGGACTACCCCCATTCGACCCTGTACGCCTTCGAGCAAGCAGCTCACGACGGCGCGGACCTGCTGGAGATGGACGTACAGCTCACAGCCGACGGCGTGCTGATCGTCCAACACGACGACACCGTGGACCGCACAACCGAAACCACCGGGCGAGTCGCCGAGATGACACTGGCAGAGATCCAAGCCCTGGACAATGCCTACTGGTTCATACCCGGCAACTGGGACAACAAAGCTCAACCCGACGCCGATTACCGCTGGCGAGGTGTACGAACCGGTGACGTCGAGGCCCCACCGGGATTCACACCCGACGACTTTGCCGTCCCCACCTTCCGCCAAGTAGCCGAACGCTTCACGGGATGGGTACTCAACGTGGAGATCAAAGTGCAGCGCAACGCCGACGGCGAAGACGACCCCGCCACCGGCATCGCCGCAGCCGAAGTACTGGCCCGAGAGATCGACGAATTAGGTATTCGAGACTCGGTGATCGTGGCCTCCTTCAACGACGAAGTACTCGACGCCTTCCGAACCGCCGCACCAGAAGTGGCCACCAGCCCCGGCGAAAACGCCATGCTCGCACGATTCTTCAGCGGCACCCCACTGCATCCCAACGACCGAGTCGTGCAGATCCCCAACCTCTATCAGGGCCAAGACGTCGCCCTACCAGGATTTTTCGGGCCTGTGCAAGACGACGGATACGCGATCTGGGTCTGGTTCAGCGGCACCGGCGTAGAAGAAACCACCGAGATGTACACCGAACTGTTCTCCCGAGGAATCAACGGAGTCATCGCCGGTCGGCCCGCCGCCGCCGTGGCTGCGCTGCAATCGCGCCTCGCCGTCGACAGCTCCGAAGACGACTAACCCCGACACCGCTCACGCGAACGATACGGAACCAACCGGCAACGAGAAGAATCGCTCGCAACCCGGGCCGCCAGATGGTATGTCGAGCATCTCGGCTTCGAGGCCGTCACCGAGTTCGACTTCTGGGCTAGCGGATTCGAAGGCGGGCCGTTGCAGATCTCAGCCGACGGCGGCCTGGATGGCCATCGGCGATGCACCGAATGGATTCTCGGCGCTGTCCAGCTTCGAAATCCGATCTGGGGAGATGCCGTAGCGCTCGGCCACGTAGTCGGCGGGCAGACCCGGCACGTAGTACTCGGGTCGACCAGACCGGGATGGGCGTAGCCGAGGTCGACGGTGTCCATGATCGGGGACCTCAGTCGGTGTAGATGCCCGCGTCGCGGCGGGTCTGGTGGAAGGTGTCGATGGCGCCGACGACGTCTGTCGTGGCATCGGCCACCACGAACGCCAGAAGCGACTCGAGCAGGGCGACGGCCGCCACGTTCGATGAGAACGGCAGTGGCGAGTCGTTCGGGACGACGAAGGCGTGGGCGGACGGCGCCACGATCGGCGCTGCCCAGCTGTCGGTAACGGCGATCACCGGGATGGCGCGCTCGACCGCGAGCGCCACCGCGTCCACGATCTCGGACCGATACGGGCTGAACGTCATCGCCACCAAGACGTCACGGGCACCCATCCGGGCGACGTCGTCGATGGCGAGGCCGATGATAGGGATCGCGGCAACCGAGTCCGGCCACTGCCTCGTCGAAGCACTTCGAGCCATCGGAGCCGAGACGATCACGGTGGTCAATGGCTACTACCGACCCGACTGGTCCGCCGGCATCAACGGCTACCTGCAGGCCGCAGGCTTCGAGATCCTCTGGGCGGGCGACCTGATCGAGCAGGGACTGGTGGCCGACCACGACGAGAAGCTGGCCATCGAGGCAGCCACCCTGTGGGACTACCCCGACGACATCATGATCCGGGCCAGCGTCGACGCCCACTAGCGGGCCCCGGATGCGGACGCCATCGTGCAGACCGGTGACGGCTTCCGCATGCTGCAAGTCGTCGACGCCGTCGAAGGCGCCACAACCACACCGGTCGTGGCATCGGACTTCGCGCTGTACTGGGCGATGCTGCGCGAGCTCGATCTCACCGCCACACACGGCTACGGCTCGCTCCTAGGGAGCCTACGGTCGATGGCTTCACCCCGATGGAGGAGCGACGGGTGCTGGACGCATGCCCCGGGGTCATCGCCTCGGCACGCAACCACCCGACGCCCCACAGCGACGACGTCTGGGGCCGGTATCGCACGATGACTATGGCTTGGGCCGCCGACGATGCCGTCCGTCACCGTGCCTCTACCGGCGGCGTCCTGACAGCGCTCGGCCAATATGCGCTGCGGTCGGGTCTGGTCGACTCGGTGCTGCATGTAGGAGCGGACCCCACGCATCCCATCAGGAGCCGATCGGTGATCAGCCGCACCGCGGAGGAGGTTCTCGCCAACTCCGGATCCAGATACGGACCCACTCACGCGGTTCGAGTCACTCCTTAGCCGAGGCGAACCTTTTGCCGTCATCGCCAAGCCCTGTGACCTCGGTGCGATCCATCGCCTCAGCCGCTGCGATGAGCGAATCGACCGGCTTTGCACGATCCGCCTCGCCATGGCTTGCGGCGGGCAGTCTCGCCTGACCAAGACCACCGAGATGTTGGCGCAGTTGGGGGTGACCGAGGACGACGTGGCCGACCTCCGCTATCGCGGGGAAGGGAACCCCGGGCCCACGACAGTGCGGACCACCGACGGGCGAGTGTTGGAAACCACCTACCTAGATATGTGGGCAGATGAGTCCGGATGGGAACTCGAGACCCGCTGCAAGCTGCGCCCGGACGCACTCGGCGAGTGCGCCGATATCGCCGCGGCCGATGCATGGCCCGGTGGCGCACCGACCGGCGAGGACGACGGCTTCAACGCGGTGGTGGTGCGCACCGACGCCGGCGAGACGCTCTTGCGCGAGGCGGTCGATGCCCGCGCTGTGGTGCTCGGAGAGCAGCTGACCCCCGCCCAGCTCGACAACTTTCAACCGCACCAGGTCCGCAAGAAGGAGGCACTCGCCCACCGCTACGAAGGTGTCGCTGCGGCAGGTGTTCAGCCGATCCGGACCATCGGGCTCCGTGTCGGGCAGCTCGGGACCCGTTTCGCCGGTGACCGCTCCGGCGAACGCGACGGCGCCACACGGCGGATGCGAGAGGCCCGACGAGCGTGAGGATCACGAGCGTCGGCGACGAGGTCACCACTATCGGGATGACGGAGTGAAGATCACTCGCATCGCCGTCTGGGCGGTCGACCTGGCGCTGGACCGGCCGTACTCACTGTCGGGTGGTCGGCTGCACATCGAGCGGCTCGACTCCACGATCGTTCGCATCGACACCGACGAGGGCATCAGTGGTTGGGGCGAGGGTTGCCCGTGGGGCTCGACCTATCTCCCCGCCTTCGCCCGCGGTATCCGGGCGGGCATCGAAGAGTGCTTACACCACAGCGCAGGGGCGATCGGGCCAGAACGTGGTCGTCATCGGGGCAAACAACAGCGCCCACGACGTCGCCGCAGACCTCGTCGAACACGGCGCCCACCCGACGATGGTCCAACGATCGCCGACCCTGGTGCTACGCCAGACGGACTACCGCGAGAAGGTGCTGGGGCCCATGTATTCCGCTTCGGCCGTCGCACGCGGAATCACCGCGGACGAGGCCGACTTCCTCACTCTTTCGGTTCAGATGCGCCAGTTCGAAGCCGACCACCGTGTGCTCTGGAACGAGATACACCACGCCGCCGAAGATTTCTACGCCCGGCTAGCAGCGTCCGGGTTTCTGCTCGATCTAGAGGACGGATGCGGCCTCGGCCCCCAGTACCGCCGAACTGCCGCCGGCTACTACATCGACGTAGGAGCCTCCGAGATGGTCTCCGACGGCCGCATCGGGATCCGGGCCGGAACCGAGGTCGCACGGGTGACACCCATCGGCGTCGAACTCACGTCGGGCGAAGAGCTCCCCGCAGACGCCATCGTGTACGCCACCGGGTTCGGCAATATGACCGACTTGGTGGCCTCGCTGATCGGCCCGTCGGTGGCCGACCGGGTCGGACCATGCTGGGGCTACGGATCCGGCACGAAAGGAGACCCCGGCCCCTGGCTCGGTGAACTCAGGAGCATGTGGATGCCGACGGCACACCCTGGGCTGTGGTTCACGGGCGGGAATCTCGCCCAGACCCGATTCTTTTCCCGGCTGCTCGCCCTGCAGCTGCGGCTCCACCAGATCGCCGACGGACGCGGCGATTCCCACAGCCGACAACCGTTCGACACCGGCCATTGCGACTAAGGACCGACCATGAGCGAATCCGATTTCTTCGACGCCGTATACGCCCAAGCCGACGGCGACGAGGGATCGGTGCCATGGCAGCATGCGATCTCTCGCAGGTTCATCGCCGACTGGCTCGATGCGTACGCCCCGACCGGTCACGAGCGGGTGGTGGTCGGTGCAGGCCTTGGCGACGACGCAGCGGCGCTCGCCCGCAAGGGGCTCGACGTCACCGCCTTTGACGTCTCGCCGACCGCCGTCGAGTGGTCCGCGTCACGGCACGCGGAACTCGATGTCGACTGGCTGGTCGCCAACCTCTTCGAGCTTCCCGCCGAGTGGAGTGAGGCATTCGATCTCGTCGTCGAGGTCTTCACCATCCAGTCGATTCCGCCGGCTCGACAACCAGCGGCTGCCGACGCCATCCGACGGTTGCTCGCCGAGAACGGCACCCTGGTCGCGGTCATGCTCGTCCACAGCGGCGACAGCGAACCGGAAGGGCCTCCGTGGCCCCTGCATCCAACGACGCTTGCTCGGCTGACCGAGGACCTCGATGAGTCGAGGCGCCGCACGGAAGCACTGCACGGCGACACCACCGGCGTGCTCGTCGAGCTGACTCGCGATCGCTACTGACTCCGCCCCGGCGCGCCCCGACCGCCACCCCAACCTGATCTCATCCGACCATCAACCCACGCATGGGTGATTGGATCGGGTTGGACGAGACCGGTTGACACTCACCAGGAGTCTCTCCGTACGCGCCGAAGCCGCCATCGAACTCTTCCGAACCGCAGCGCCCGTCGACTACGACCAACTTCGCCACGACCTCGACCGCTCTGCCGATCAGATCATCGTCCCCCATGCCTAACGGCGACCGACCCGAGCGCGGACTACTAGACACATCGGTCGTCATCGACCTCGAGACACCCGAGGCTGCTAGTGAATCTCCGCCGATTTTCCCATCGCTGCGGTGAGGGTCTCGATATCGAAGCCGCTGGACCGGATCGCGTCGAGGATCACCGCTTCTCGCCGGATAATCGTTTCTATGGCGTCAGGCAGCAGCGGAGCTATCTCCGCTGGGATCACGACTGCGCCGTGCTTGTCGGCGTGAACCAGGCTTGCGTGCTCGACGACCATGCCGAAGATGTCCACCTCACAGCCGATATCGACCACGTGGACATAGGAATGACTAGGGCTCAGGCTGGCCCCCAGGAGGTTGAATCCCTCGGCGCACTGATCAAGGTCTCGGATCGCACCGTTGGTGACGGCACCCAGTGAGCCGAGTCCCAAATGCAAAGCGGTGTGGACTTCTCCCCACCACGCAGCCGTGCCTGGCTGGGCATCAACGTCTTGCACCACAACAATTGTCGGCCCTGGTCCCTGCGCCGCGTACTCGTAATACTCCAGCGACTTGCGCCGCTTCTCCTCGGCGCTGACGCCCACGACCGATCGAATCATCGCCGTGCGCGCATACCCAACCATCGGAGGCAGGGTCGGGTCGACGGCGAGCAGAGTGTTACGCGTGAACCCGGTGGCGCGGGACCGGTCGGGGGCTGCGATCTCGAGCGCGTTGCAGATCGTCGGGGTGTCGAATCCCGCCAGCGCAGCCCGAAGGTCCTCGTCGATGGTCTTGTGCTCGCTGATCGTGTCGATCACGACGTCTCTCCCTATCCCTTGAATCGTTCGCTATCCCTTGAACAATCGGATCTGACGATGAATAGCCAGCTCGTCGATCAGCACCCACTCCCGGATGATCTGCTGGTCGATCACCTCGACATGGCTGATGCCCATGATGTGAATCGGCGCACCGGACGGGTTGCCGAATGCGCCAGCACCGTCGTGGGTTCCCCGGACACTCCAACGTGCTGCGACGCGCAGCGGGTAGCCCGGATCGTCTCGGCCGATCAGATGATCCACCACAAAATGCGCATCCGGGACTGCGGAAACCAGGCCGATCCAGAACCTGGTCGCCGCGGTCTTGCCGCTCTCGCCGAAGCCGCCCGGCAACTCCAAAGCAACCGCATCATTGTAGTTCGCGTCGACGACGCGATAATCGCTGCGCCAGATCGACTCCAGAGTGTCGGCGTAAGAGAGGGCATAGTCGGAGGTTTCTTCGGGGGTGACATACGAGCCAACGACGTCGAGTTCGGGCGTGAACACCTGCGGCGTGCGGCCCGCGTCCATCTCTGTTGCGATCGAGGCGGCCGCGAACTCCCCGACGTCATGGCCGAGCTGACGGATGATCGCTCCGTGGTCGCGGACCAACCATTCCTCGCACACCTGCTCGGCTCTGAGGACCGTGTCGGCGATCGTGCGAACCTTGACCCGCTTGCCTGTCGGCGGGCCGAACATGCCGTGTCCTTTGTGGTGCATCGGCGAGACGATCCGGTGAGACGAGTAGTAGCAGCCGGTGTCGTCGTCACCGGTCCAGATCACATCCTCGCCGAGAAGTCGACGATCGGGGAACTGATGCAAAGTCGCGTTCGTCGCGGCGATCACGGTGTCAATACCCTGGGTCACCCCCATCGGCGTCCTGACGATGTTGTCGTCGGAGTAGTAATCGCGGATTCGTGCGATGCCGCGCTCTTCCCAAATACGTTTCGTTGATTTCAGGATGTAGTCGGGAACCGACGTGTACTCCGGATCAAAGTCTTTCAATGTGGCTATCCATGTGGTGGCTATCCAACTGTTGGTCAAAAAGCATGTGGTCAAAAAGGATGTGTCTGAAGCAGCGATTATGCAGCATTAGCGACGGCGGAGGGATCTCGTAGACAAGCACAGCGCTCGCTGCGGTCAACAGATCTGCGAATGCATGCGTTCGAATAGGTCGACACCCATCTGGGCGAACAGGTGAACCATGTCGACGAAGACCCAATTCTCCACGAACTGCTCACCGTCAAGCTTCCACCAGTCAAGGCCGTTGAAGTCGATCGCGTTGCCGGCGGCTTCGACGCCGCGGTAGCCGCCGGTGTGGCGTGCCTTCACCCCGGCCCAACCGGGTCCGCCGCAGTAGTTGCCTTCGGCGATTAAGGCGTCGAGGTCCTGAACCCGGCGGTCGGGGAAGGCGACAAGCCAGGGGCGTTGGTGATGGTTTTCGAAGTCTTCGAGGCTCATACAGGCGCCGATCCCGCCTGGTCCGTACCAGCGTAGGTCCGGGTGAAAGTACTCGGCCAAGCCCATCGACGACAGGTCGCCTTGGTCGTAGATGTTGAGCCCGTCGAAGATGAACCTCCGAATCCGTTTCAGGCAAGAATCAGACAGGGAGTCGTTCTGCGGCTCGAGCAGTACGCCGTCGCCGTCGACCGGTGGCGGGTACAGCCCGTCGATTCCCGGAGTTGGGTCCAAGACATCGAAACCTGCCTGTTGCATCAGGTCCACGACATCAACAAGAAAGAAGACCTCATCGATCTTGCCATCGGTGACCCGGCAGAACTCACCCCAACGGATTGTGACCGGCCCGCCGGTAGCAGGGATTTCTAGGTAGTCCTCGGCGAACGTGGCCCGCAACACGCCCGTGGCGGTCACCCACCGATGTCCGTCCTTGCTGATGTCGCCGTCAACGCGGCCATTGGACGTACCCGCAAAGAAAATGAAAATCTCGCGCTCGAGATCTGGGAACGAGCGCATCAACGGCTCCCACGCTTGTGTCAGGAAACGGTCCGGACCCTTAAGGCTGCCGACCGGTACTTGGCCATGCCAACGCAAATTGTCGGCCATCGCAGCAACGGCATCGGCTCGCTGTTCAGAGTTACTTTGATCAAGCGCAGCCCAATATTTGAGCACCAACGACTTGTTCGCTTGGTGGGCAACATCGGTCATTGATCGGTTTTCTGTATTGTCTGTTTGCATGTGGTGGCTGATAACGGCCAGCGGTTCCGGTACCGAGTACGCGTCGTCACCACCACCCCTTGGCTTTGCGCTCATCAATCAGGATCGAGAGCCGCTCCATCAGGTCAACACCCATCTGGCGGGCAAGGTCGATGAGATCAATGGGGACCCAGTTCTCGATCAGCAGATCGTTCGGTCCTCGCTTCCACCAATCGAAGTCGCGCAACGTCAAGAGCTTGCCCGTCGCCGGGATACCCGCGTAGGTGCCATGATGGTACGAGAACGGCACATCCCAGATACCCCCGCAGGCGTAGCAGCCCTCGCCCACGAACCCCATAACACTCCCGGAATCGGCGTCGGCGCTGAGTCCTCGATCACCGAAACCTTCAAGCCATGGCCGCTGATGGAAGTCCTCAAACTCTTCGAGCGTGTAACATCGGCCGATACCGGAGTAGCCGTACCACTTCATGTCTCGCGTCCAGTACTGCCACTGCTCCATTCGGGTCATGTCGGCACCATCACGATCGCGGACGTAGCGTTCAAGTCCGCTCCCCATGGCAGCCACAAGCTGAAGGGTTTTTCGCCCTTCAGCAGGGTCCTGGTCGATCAACAAAATGCCGTCACCCGCAGCTGGCGGCGGGACCTTGCCACCATCGGCGCCCGGTGACGGCGGCAGCACCTCATAACCAGCCTGGCGCATGACCGAAAGAATGTCGAACATGACGTAACTCTCGGCGATCTTGTTTTCGCGCATCAAATAGAACTGCGCGAAGTACATGTGAGTCTTCTTCTTGGAGGCGGGAATACCCAGCCAGTCCTCACAAAAGGTTCCGATGAGATGACCACAACCCGACACCCACTCGGTGTCGGCGTTACTGGCGAAACGCGACCTGCCATCGTCGATGCCACCCATGAAGATGTCCGGGACGCGCTGCAGGTCTGGAAACGCACGCAGCAGCGGCTCCCAGAAATCCGCAATCAGCGCATCAACACCCAACAGCCGGTCGATCGGTGCGGACCCGTTCCAGTCAACGTCGCTATGGCAAGCCGCACGAACGACGTCGGGGATCTGATCGTTTGGAACGTGATTCAGTTTCTGCCAATAATCCCAAACGGCAGCCTTGTTGTTCTGGTTCGAAAAAGACATCACTTTGCGGGTTCTCACCAAAGACGCTGCGAGGCGATCGCCGCACCCGCTGCGAGGGCCCCAAGCTTCTCATAGGCTATTTCGGGATCGATTCCGGCGTAGCCCGCGAACGTAGAAAAACCGCAGTCGCTGCCTGCCATGACCCGTTCTCTGCCAACGATGCGTGTGAACCGTTGAATTCTCTGTGCGACGAGTTCGGGATGCTCCACGAAGTGCGTTGTGGTGTCGATCACCCCGGGTATAAGGATCTTCTCATCGGGGATTTCAACCTCGGCGAACGTCGCCCATTCGTGCGCGTGCCTAGGGTTTGCGGCCTCAAAAAGCAGCGCCTGCGGCTTCGCTTTCAGCGCGATCGGTAACACCTGCGACATCGGAGCGTCGTGAGTGTGTGGACCCTCGTAGTTACCCCAGCAGATATGCAGTCGCATCCGGTCGGCGTCGATGTTGCGCACAGCGAAGTTCAAGGCCTCAACATGGACCTGGGCGAGCGCTTCGTACTCGGCGTCGGAGTTGTCCTTGAACATCATGTGGCGCCCCAACCCGAGATCAGGCGAATCAAGTTGCAGAACGAACCCAGCCTCAACGATCGCTTCGTATTCTGTTCGCATCGCTTCGGCGAGCGCAGCGAGGTACGTCTCATGGTCGCCGTAATGCGCATCGGGTTGGAACAAAGCGATGACACCCGGAGAGGCCGCGTTCATGAAAGCGTCGTGGGGGTTGTGTCCGTCAACCGCGGCGGTGAAGTTGGTTATGTCTTCGCGGCATGGTCCCATGTCTTTCACGGTGACGGGACCGACGCATTGGGGCCGTTTGTAGGTTGGTGTCCCTCCGGTGCGTGCCTGGCGTTCAAGGAATGATGGGTGGTCCTCAAGATCCGCAGGGGCGCGCCTGGGACTGTCACCAGCGAAACCCGTTATCCGGTCCTTGATATAGGTGGCATAGGAAAGCTTGCTCATCTCTCCGTCGCTGACAACATCAACCCCCACACCCACCTGCTGTGCGACCACGTCGTTGACTGCCTTGGTTATCTCGGCCTTGTGGGCAGCTAGGTCAATGGTTTCTTGGTTCTCGATGGCAAACACACCACGAGTCACGGTGTCTGAACGTGGCAAAGAACCCACGTGAGTAGTCAAGATACGGTCGGTGCTGGTCTTCATGTACGGATCGCTAGATGAGTCGAACGGTCAAAGAAATGCATGTGTTCAGTGGACACATTAACCTTGACACGGTCACCGTTACGTGCCCGGGTGGCTGCGGAGAATCGCGCAGTGCAACGACTCTCGTGTTCGTCGCCTAGTTCATCAAGGGCATCAGGATCGCCGCTGTCAACCGTCGTTGCCTGCAAAGAGAAATGCATAAGCGTCTCAGCGCCGAGCGCTTCTCTGATGTCGATCGTTACATCAAGTTGCTGATCGACCCGATGATCGGTCACAACAGCGCCGTCCTCAAGGTCCTCGGGGCGGATACCCACCACCAGCGGAGCACCAACATGGCCATATAAGGCAGGCCGCAACGCCAGCACCGACTCATCAATAACCAAAGTGTGCGCGCCGATCTCAACGACGTAACCATCCCCGGACTGGCGCAGGGTTGCCTCAAAGAGGTTCATAGACGGCGACCCGATAAACGCCGCCACAAACACATTGTCGGGCTTGTCGTAAAGATCCTCGGGTGCCGCTACCTGCTGCAGCACACCATCTTTGATAACTGCCACACGATCACCCATGGTCATCGCCTCCACCTGGTCATGGGTGACATAAAACGTGGTGACCCCAAGGTCGCGCTGGATGCCTGCAATATCCGCACGCATCTGGACCCGCAACTTAGCGTCGAGGTTGGAAAGCGGCTCGTCCAACAAGAAAAGCTTCGGCTCACGCACAATGGCGCGCCCCATGGCCACCCGCTGACGCTGACCGCCCGAAAGATTGGCGGGCTTCTTGTCAAGCTGCTCGGTTAGCTCAAGAACCTCCGCCGCACGGGCCACTACCTGCTTGCGTTCGGCTTTGTTGACCTTCCGCAGCCGCAAAGGAAACCCTATGTTCTCCTCGACCGTCATCTGGGGATACAGCGCATAGTTCTGGAACACCATCGCGATATCACGGTCCTTGGGCTGCACATCATTAACGCGCCGATCGCCAACATAGAGATCACCCTCAGTGATCTCCTCAAGCCCAGCGATCATTCGAAGCGCGGTGGACTTGCCGCATCCCGAAGGACCAACAAGCACCATGAACTCTCCGTCGCGGAGATCCAGGCTCAGGTCCGTCACTGCTTGGAAACCGTTCGGGTACACCTTCGTGAGCCTGTCGAGCCTGACCTCAGCCATCGAACTTCTCCCATCCCTCGCCGTCGAAACAGTCAACCCCCAACTGTGAGAGCACATGCGCGAAGTCAACCATCACCCAGTTGTTGACGATCTTGCCATCTACCACCTTGTAGAAGTCCATATACCTGATCTCGATCCGTTTGCCGGTCGGGGCTAAGCCCATGAACTCACCGCCGTGGATTGCCTCCTGGCGACCGAAAGACGCGGCCCACTCCCCCATGAACAAGCGGGCCTCATCAATGCAAACCTTGTCATGAAACGCTGCTTGGAACGGACGCTGCCAGTTGTCTTGAAACTCGCGCAACCCGTTCTTGGTGCCACAGCCGGTGTTGCCCATCCAACGGAAGCTCTCGGCGAAGAACTCGCCGATGTCGTCAATTCGATGATCGTTGAGCCCGTCAACCATCCCTTCGATGACCGCGCGGGTTGCCTCGGTTTTGGACATGTCCGTCCCCAAAGACAGCTCCGCTTGCTGTGGCGATGCCTTCACTGTTGTTCTCCGTTCATTTGTCGCATCCTGGCAAGGAGATCAAGTCCCTGCTGATCCAGCCAGTGCAAAAGATCGATGAAGACCCAGTTCTCGGCGAGCTTGTCGCCGTCTCGGCGGTAGACGTCAACCACTCGCATGTCGGCCGGTGTGCCCGAGCCGGTCATACCGAGGAATCCACCAGTTGCAGTGTTTGTGAGGTTCGGCCAGCCAAAGAAACACGCATAGTTACCTTCGGCAAATCGGGCAACGTGACCGTTGAAGGTCTTCGCGGACAGGTTTAACCGGAACGGATACTGATGCTGATGCTGATACCGGTCGATGGTGTAGGTCGCTCCGATCCCGTCGGGACCCGACCAGATCATGTCTTCATGCCAGGTCCTCGCCAGAACCTCACGGGGGACGCGGTTGTCGCCGGAGGAGTTGCCGATGCTGTTGGCATCGCTCAGGTCGTCGATCATGCGATCAACCAGCACCATCGTTTCTTTGCCTGCTGTGGCGTCCTGTTCGTCATAGAGCAGGCCATCGTGGGTGAGCGGACCCGGCTGGATGTGAGACGAGCCGGTAGCTGGCGGAAGCGGGTACTGTCCGGCTTGGCGCATCACGGCGATCACGTCGGTGAAGAACGCCGACTCGGCGATCACGTTGCTTTCGACTCGGTGGAACTGCGCGTACCGCAAGAAACACATTCGCCGTGTCGGCGGAATAGCCAACCATGGTCGGTCGAATAACCCCATCAGGTGACCCATCTCGCAGACCCATACCCCGGCCCCTGAGGTGTTCTCACCGGCAAGGAAGACGTCGGGCCGGCGTTGTATGGGAAACAACGCTTCGCGAAGCGGCACCCAGAATTTCGCTGTTACGGCCGCCGCGCCCTGGAGTTCGTTGAAGGGGTGCACGCCTCGCCAGCGGTAGTCATCGCTCACAGCTTCGGCGATGACATCGGCGAGATCATCGGTGGGTGCCCGGTCGATAGCGGCGAGGTGATCACCGACGATCGCCTTTGCGTGCTGGAGCAGCGCACTCATCCTTTCACCGCTCCTGCCCCGAGCCCTTTCACCAGATGTTTTTGGAACACGATGATGACGATCACGATCGGTAATGTGATCGACACGGAAGCGGCCGCGGCTTCGGTGAGCGTCGTGGTGCTCTCGCCACCGGTCAGCGCGGATATCGCCACCGGCAGCGTCCACTCGGTCACGGTCAGGACCCGAACGAAGAGGAACTCGTTGTAGGCCAACAGCATCGTGAACAACGACGTGGCAATGATGCCGGGCCACATCATCGGGATCACGACCATGCGGAACGCCTGAAGTCGGGTGGCGCCATCCATCATCGCTGCCTCCTCGATCTCACGAGGCACCTCCATGAAAAAGCTTCGTAACATCCAGATGGTGAACGGCTGGTTGACGGCCACAAGCGCCAACACGATGACAAGGCGCGAATCCAAGATGCCGAGTTCTTTGGCGACGATGAAGTACGGCAGGACGAACGCCGTGCGCGGCAGGGCACGAAAACCGAGCGCCGCGATCAGAATCACAGCCCCTGAAAGCCCCGAGTAGCGGGCCAGCGCGTAGCCAGCCAGCAAACCGATCGATATCGAGATGATCACGGTCAGCACGGTGACGAACACCGAGTTGATGAAGTAGTCGAACTCCCGGTTCATGTCGAAGAACCTCGGGAACGCCACAAGCGCGATCCACAACGTGATCACAACACCCAGGTTCCACGGCCAGGTGGTCTCAGCTCGCCGAGAGGCCCACACCAGCACCAAAACCGCAGCAGCCAGAGCCAGGATGAACAGTCCCACTTCCCACATGTTCTGCTCGGAGTTGCGGAACCAGAACTTGCGGTACGGGTCGGCGGTAACGTCGAAACCCCACAGGGTGGGTGTGCTGCGAATCGTGTCTCGGGTGAACTTGATCGAGTTTTGTGCGACCCAGTAGAAGGGCACAGAACTGATGACGATCATCACCAGCAGCGTGGTGTGGATCCCAAGCGTCTTGGCGGTGGCGCGTAGCTGATTCATCGTTCTGCGATCTGATCCTGATAGGACTTGCGCAAGAACGGGATCAGCACCGCGAAGATGCCGATGACTATGAGCACCGCAATGGCGTTGCCTTTGCCCACCCGGCCGATCTGGGCACTGAGCGCGGTGTTGAAGTTGTAAACCGACAGGGTGTAGGCAGACTCCCCGACGCTTTGCCCGAACACGAAAGAGCTGTCAAAGACGCGGTATGCGTCCATGATGCTGATCAGCAGGACGAAGATGATGAGTGATCGCAGATGCGGGATCACCACGAAGCGTTGTTTGGCCCAAAAGCCAGCCCCGTCCATGTCGGCGGCCTCGATGCGTTCCTCAGGGAGAATCTGTATGCCAGCGAAGAACGTGATCACAGCAAACGGTGTGATCGACCAGATGCCGTGCAGGATGATCACCCACTTCACATTGCCTGAATCGATCACGAACGGATCATCGGTGAGGACCTCCCACAGCCAGGATAAGAGACCGCCTCGGTCGAAGAGATCGCGGACAAGCAGCGTGCTCACCACCGGGGTGACTATGAACGGCAACAGCAGGGCTGCCATATAGAACCCTCGCCCGCGTGTGACCCGGTCGAGCAGATTCGCGATACCGAGCCCCAAGATGATGTGTACCGGCACGACAACTGCAACAAACAGCAGCGTCAACCGCAGCGCTGCCCAGAAGTCCGGGTCCTGCAAGACGTCTGTGTAGTTCTCAAACCCGATCCATTCTCTGCTGGATAGGTCACGAAGGAAGATGCGGTTGAAGGAAAGGTAGACCGTGGTCACGAGCGGGAACACCATGAGCACACTCATGATCGCCACGCTGGGCCATGCGAATCCCGCGAAGGTTCGCTTGTTCATCTACGCCTCCCTTCAGGACTGTCGGATCGATATAGCCAAACAAGACACCCGCTGTCGGGGCCGACACGTTGCTTGTGCCGGCCCCAACGAGCGTGCAACCTGTTCCTACATGAAGCCGGCGTCGGTTGCTTCCTCGATGTAGCGCGCCTCGGCGTTGGCCAGCGCGATCGCAGGATCGGCGTCGTTTTGGAGCACCTCCAACAGCTCGTCACCAATCGCGCCTTGCACTAGAGGCAGTGCCGGGTTCTTCGGCTGGGCACCGACTCCCTCGGCGATGCTCTGCAGCAGAGCAGCCGAGTTGCGAGGACCGTCAGGGTTGCTGGCGGAGTTGCGCGAGACCGCAGCATGTGCCGCTGCCGCATTCTGGCTCTCAAGGTCGGTTGCGGCCATGATCACCAAGAAGATCATCTCGGGATCAGCGTCGGTTCCCGCCGGGATCGAATAGAGATCGACGAACGCCCCACCGGTACGCAGCGAACCCTCCTCGGTGTACAGCGCCGCAGCGAACTCAATCTGTCCGACCACAAGCGAGCTTTCTTCGTCGTCCATCGCCGCGGCTCGCGACGCCCAGATTGAAGCCATCGGCAGCTCACCCGCCCGCAGTGCCGCCTCGGCATCGTCGATGCTGAACTTTCGACCAGCGTCGCTCATACACGCGTCACGGATCGCGATCATGTGATCGACCGCAGCGAGACCTTCCGGGGAGTTGAACACCGGCGCGTTGTCGTCGTCCATGTAGTCGCCGCCAAGGGACTTGAGGATGTCGTAGAATTCCAGATCGTTGGCCCAGTTGGCGGCCACGTTCAGGTTGAATGGGTCGTCGAAGCCCGCATCGCGCAGCACGCCACAGGCTTGTATAACTTCGGCGAACGTGGTGGGGGGCGTCACCCCATGCTCAGCGAGAATCTCGGCGTTGTAAAAGAAGTGCCTCGTGTTGCTGATTACCGGAACACCGAGGACCCGTCCATCAACGGTGCCCGTGCCCCACATTGCGTCGGAGATGTCGTCAAGGGCGAACTCCTCAGAATACTTCTCGATGAAGGGTGCAAGGTCGACCAGGTTGTCGGCGTGAATACCAACCGTTGAGTTGGTCACCTGCACTATCTCGTATTCGGGCGAACCAGTACCAAGGTCAATGGTGATCTGGTCCTGCGCATCGTTGGACGCTAGGAGTTGAACGTTCACCTCCAGGTTGTCGCTGTTGCACTCCTCAAACTCCTTTGCGTACTGCGCAGTGACGGGGAATTCCCAACCCATGATGTCGACTGAGACATCGTCGGTTGGTTCCGGGATCGGGCACTCGTCTGAGATCATTGAGGGCTCAGGCTCGTCCATTGGCGGGTCAGGTTCCTCCACTGGCGGGTCAGGCTCCTCCGCTGGCGGGTCAGGTTCCTCCGCTGGCGGGTCAGGTTCCTCCGCTTGTGTAACGGTTGGGTCGGCCCCACCATCGTCATCGTCATCGTCGCCGCACGCCGCAGCAATCAAGGTGAAAGCGAAGACGACGGCAAGTAGCCGCCACCAACTCTGGTTTGTAGTGCTCATGACAGTATCCCCTCCCGGGTGTTGTGGTTATTGCACATTTGCAACCAGCCAACGAGGGCACGGGTGAGCCGTGCTGGCTGGTCGATCGTAGATAGGTGTCCGGCCTGCTCAGCGATCACCACATGCGCGTCACGGACACACTCTGCGAGGTCGGTGTGAAGCTCAGGGGGACATAGACGGTCGTGGCGCCCGCAAGCAATGAGAACCGGGCCTTGGAAGTTCTCAACAATCGGTCTTCGATCATGTCGCACGAGAAGCGCATCGTTTTGGCGAAGGAACCCGAGCGGTCCAACCGATCTAGCCATATCGGCGATAAGCGGACCGTGACGTTGCGGCGAGATGGACATGTTCGCGCTGATCTCTTTGACCACCGAAGCAAAGCGACCTGCTCGCACTTCGTCGGCCCAGCGTCGCCGATTTCGATTCTGCACCTCATCGGGTGCGTTGAGATTGAAGTCGATGAGCGCCATCGCAGCTACTCTTTCGGGAGCGAGATGGGCGATCTCCGCCGCGACGATGGCACCCATGGACAGACCAACCACTGCGAACCGTGGCGGGGCCTCACCGAGTGTTCGGATGGCCATAGACGTGAACGATTCGTCAAGCGTTAGGTCAGCAACAATCGACGGATGATCAATGTCGCGAAGCTGCTCAGCGAAGACCCTTTCGTCGCACAGCGACCCGGGCAGGAACAGAACCGGCAGAGTCATACAGACGATCTTCGCAGTAGGTCCACCGGAGCCAGGTAGCCGTTGGCATCGCGAGCCCATCCCGCATCGTGGGCGTCAGCCACCACCGCGGGGTCCCATTGGAGCCTGACCCGTTCGTCGCCGCCACAGACGATCACACACGTTGCGGGTTCGGCTGAGGGGTTGGAGAACTCTCGCCAGCAGCCCGCAGGCACCGACACGACCGAGCCTTGCGCCACCCTACGTCTGTTTCGGTGCTCGTCACGGTTGTAGGAGATCGCACAGTTGCCTTGAACCAACAAGACCACCTGCGACCGGTCGATCCGGTGCAGTCCCGAGGAGGCACCCGGTTGCAGCCGGAGCCATTGGAGGCTGAACCCGTGGGGAGTCCAGATCGGGGGGCGCTGATGGCGGTCCTCGCTGAACCCGAACCCGATCACCTGTGCAATCGCGCAGGCGTGACCGGGCACGACGCTGGACAGCAGCGCTGCTCTAGACCATCGAAGCCGGTCGGGAGCGACGATCAGCGCCTTGATCTCTTCGTCGCTGTAGTGGTCGAGTTCGTCAAGGCGAGACTGCTCAACCGGGCGGGTCGTGTTGACGATGGCATCACCGGCTCGCTCGTCCAAAACGACATGATCCTCCGACAGGTACAAGCCCGTGGCCTCGGACGCCTCCAGCACCTGAGGTGCCCACAAAAGCCCGCCAGTTTCGTCCCCACCAAGAACAGCGAAGAGCCAGCTATCGGCACCGCCGACGTTTTGGAACCCACGGAATATCCACGGGGGAACCGAGAACACGGTGTTCGCGGCGATGTCGAAGCGGTGCTCGCCGTACTGGCCTATCCGCATCTGCCAGATGCCGTGTGTGCAGATGAACACCTCGGCTGTGTAGTGCATGTGCTGGTTGTTGACCGCGCCGGAGGGCATGCCTGCTCCGCCGATGCAAAAGCCGTGTGGCTCGGTGAGGTTCACCACCTGATCGGCGTTCTCGGAGACACCGGGTCCGATGAACGAGTAGCTGGCTTTGCCTGCCGATCCTTCCAGGCGATAGTCAACGAACGCCGCTGTGTCCGCAACGAAATCGTCTGGTTCAATGACGCGCCGGGCCATCTCGGCCTCGCTGACGATGAACTCGTCTGAGGTGAAGGCGTTTACCGATCCGGTCACCAGTTGACCCCACGGCCAAGGACCCGATATCGCACGACTCGTGTGGACCCGTCGTTGGTCATGAGGTTCCCAGGGGTCGGCCACCGTCCACGGCGACGATCGAACCGGTGGTGAACACAAGATCCCCGACTACGGCGCTTACCGCCGCGGCCACATCGTCGGCAGTAGCGAGGCGACGCATCGGCGTGGCTAAGCGTTGAGCCTCAAGTACTTCGGGCGGCATGCGTTGGGCGTATTCACCGAGCACCCATCCCGGCGAGACCGACACAACACGAATCGATGGTGCCAGCGCACGCGCGAGCGAGCGTGTCATTGAGTCGAGTGCCGCTTTCGACGCGCAATACGCGACGTTGGAGCCTTGCCCGGTGGTACCGGCCACCGAGGAGATATTGACAACCACCCCGGCGTGAGAGGCGTCCAGAAGCGGACGCAGAGCCCGAATCGTGGCGAACGGGCCTCGCCAGTTGACGGCGAAGATCTCATCAATGAGCTCATCGGTGAGACCGTCAAGGTCGTCGTGAGGGACCGGGCGGGTGAACCCGGCGCAGTTGACGAGCACGTCCAGCGCCCCCACGTCGCAGCGCAGAGAGTCCGCAAGACTACTGAGCGTCACCGGATCAAGAACCGAAATACGCGCAGAGCGATGGCCCGAACCGGGCAGGTCTTCGAGTAGCTGCCGGGCGCCCTCGGCTGCGGTGTTGTAGCCCACCACCACAACGAAGCCGTCTTTGGCCAGACGCTGCGCGATGGCTGAACCGATCCCACCGGAGGCGCCGGTCACCACAGCTGTCCTCATGGGTTGGCCTTGCTGTATCGCCGTACTCGAATATCAGCCTGAGCTTGGTGCCCGGCGAAGTTCTCAATCGCACACAAGCGGCTGCAGTACTCGCCGATCAACACACTCGACGCCGGATCGGTGATCCGCTGGTAGGTAACGGTCTTCAAGAACTTACCTACCCACAAGCCGCCGGTGTAACGAGCTGCGCCCTGGGTGGGCAAGGTGTGGTTGGTGCCTATGACCTTGTCGCCGTAGGAGACGTTGGTCATCGCTCCGAGGAACATGGCACCGTAGTTCGTCATGTTGGCGAGAAAGAAGTCGTCGTCTCGGGTCATAACCTGAACGTGCTCAAAGGCTAAGTCGTTGGCCAGTGCCAGCATCTCGTCGTTGTCGTCGCACACGATCACACGGCCATAGTCGGCCCATGCGGTTCCCGCGATGTCAGCCGTCGGCAGGGTCTTGAGCTGGGACTCAACCTGGGCCAGCGTGTCAGTACCAAGCCGACGAGAAGTGGTGAGCAGCACTGCGGGTGAACTAGGACCGTGCTCGGCCTGCCCCAGCAAGTCGGTTGCGCAGATCTCACCGTCAACGGTGTCGTCGGCAACGAGCAGGGTTTCGGTGGGCCCGGCCGGTAAGTCGATCCCTACCCGCCCGTAGAGTTGTCTTTTGGCTTCGGCCACGTAGGCGTTGCCAGGCCCCACCAAGATGTCGACGGGATCAACGAACTCGGTGCCGAGAGCTAGCGACGCAACCGCCTGCACACCACCGAGCAGGTAGATCTCATCGGCACCAGCGAGATGCATCGCTGCGACCGTTTCGGCTGGCACCGCGCCACCGATGGGAGGAGTGCAGGCCGCTATCCGAGGCACCCCAGCGACTTTCGCTGTCAGAACGCTCATGTGCGCGGAAGCCACCATCGGGTATCTGCCGCCGGGTACGTACGCTCCGACCGCCGACACGGCGATGTTGCGATGCCCGAGCGTGACACCGGGAAAGGTTTCGATTTCGAGATCGGTGAGCGTCTCGAGCTGTGCTTCGGCGAAGTTGCGTATCTGTGTCTGAGCGAACCGGATGTCGTTAATCGTTGATGGGTCGACGCTGGCAACGACCTCTTTGATCTCCTGCGTAGTGAGCCGGAAACGATCCGGTTCCCAAGCATCGAACTTCGAGGACATCTCAATAACGGCGGCCGCACCGCGTTGCTCAATGTCTGCTATCAGTGCACGGACACGTTCTGTCAGGTCCGGATCGGTTCCGTGCCGCGTCTTTGAGGTTGCGTCTTTGAGGATCTCAGCCATTGGTTCGCCGCGTGGTTCGCCCTTCGCGAAGCGTGCCGGGCATGATCCGCTCGGTTTTCGCTGCATCCGCAGATGTGTCGAAGATCATCGACAGGGCCTCGTCGACCAGCACCTCAATGGGTTGCACGAGGGTCGTCAGGTCATATCCCGCCCATGAGGCCTGTGGCAGGCCATCGAAGCCTGTCACCAGCACGTCGTTTGGAACATCGAGGCCACCCATACGCAAACCGTCGATGAGCCCGAGTGCCACCTCGTCGCTGCCGACCATCACCGCATCGGGATCGTTCTTGCCGGGTGAGAATCGTGCTGCTGCTTTGTATCCGGCGTCGTATGTGAATGCCCCGGCCTGCACGTAGGGACAGGCGATTCCATGCTCGGCGAGGGCGGTTGCGGCTCCGCGGTAGCGAATCTGGTCCGTGGATGCGGACGCGACGGTGCCCACAAATGTCACTGTACGGATTCCCTGTGCGACAAGATGCTCAGCCAAGTCCCGTGCGCCAGCTGAGTTGTCGACGGTGACGAGCGGTAGCAGCCCTGATGCTGCTGGCTGGTTGAATGCCACGACTCTTGGGGTGGGTTGGCGCATGCGAACCAAGTGTTCTTGGCGGATTGTTGAGGAGGCGAGAACGAGACCATCGAGCCGGTACTGCTGCACGGAATCAAGGGCGTTTTGCACTTGGTCTGCGTCGGCGAACGAGAACAACAAGAGCTGCTTGCCCTGGTCGGCTAACCGCCGAGAGAAGGTCGTGATCACGTTCTGCCAGTAGTCGCTATGGGCTGGGACGACGGCACCCACGATGTCGGTGCGTTGCGACTTGAGACTTCGGGCGATGGCGTTGGGGACGTAGCCGAGCCTCGCGGCGGCATCTCGCACCCGCTGCTTGGTGGCGGGCGCAACCTTGTGCGGCGACGAGAACACACGTGCGACTGTCGCCTGCGAGACACCTGCCTCAGCAGCAACATCATGTGAGGTCGCCTTGGCCGGATGCTTGCCAGCCATCTGCCTGCCACTCATGGCTGCAGACTATGACTACGTAGTCATTTTGTCAAGCCGGAGTTCTCCAACCGTGCCCGTCCCGCAGCGGAGATCTCCCAGGTCCCGCGTTTGGAGTCGTCACGTATTTCGCCTTTGTCGGCCATGTCCGACCGCCGCCAATGAGTCTGATATTCCCAGTTGGGAATGTCCCGTTTGTTCAACTTGAGATCCTTCGGAGCGAGTCGCCTATGGATCAATTCTCCAACACGAGGCACCACCACCGAAGTCTTTCCGGAGCCTCCAAGGTCGACAAGCACCTGAAGAATCGCCAACTCGTGCTCTGCATTTGAAACCCCTTTCAACGCGGATTGTGATCCTCGACTCGGACGCTTCTTCCGTCTACGGCGGCTCAACTTGGGATCGCTGCTATCTAGTGCAGTGTCACCATTTGCAGTTCCGCCTGCAAGCCCCGCGTTGGCTTCAGACGCCGTCCTAGCTACGGAGGCTTCACCATTTGCAGTGGGGCCTTCAAAGACCGCATTGGCCCGGGATGCCGTCCTAGGTAAGGAAGCGCCACCATCTACGCTGCCGCCTCTATACCCTGCGTTGACCTGAGACGCCGTCCTAGGTAAGGAAGCGCCACCATCTGCAGTGCCGCCTTCAAACCCCGCGTTGACCTCTTCGGCGGGCTCTTTGATCGCTTCTTCGCGTTGGGCCTGCTCATCACGAAGCAGTTTCGCCCTCAGGTCCAAGAGGGAATCGCCAGCGGTTGTCTGCCAAGCTTTCCATCCGTTGCGGGATTGGACCCCGGCCGCTTCCATCGCAGCTCGAGAAGGGCTGGAGTAGGTGCTTCCGTCTGCTAGCTGAAGATGGCCGTTGTCCAGTACCAAGGCGCGGTAGGTCGCACCTTGTTTTCGTCGCTCCCAGGTGAGCTGAGCACCCACCTCAAGCAGGCCTGCGTTGATGAGTTCCTTAACCTTGACACTACGAGTCTTGTTTATGACGCGACGAGTCTTGCGGGGCTTTGACGGGCTAGCAGACCCAGGCTCTGGCGGGCTAATGGGTTGAGAGGGAGTTTCGGTATCTGTGCCTTCGCTGACGGGTTTGGGCTCGGGCTCCAGTTTGGCTTCGGGTTCTTGGTCGTGATGGCTTGCGACCGGGTCGGGGCGCTCGGGCAAAGGCCCGGTATCGCGAGGTCTCGAGGGTTCTACTTCAAGGTCTTCATCGGTGGGTTCGCCGATCGTGTTGTCGCCGTCTATGTCAATTCCATACACGGATTCCATGTGCCGAATGAGGCGCGTGTCGTCGGTGAAGTACCTGTAGCCAAGCTCACCCAGACGCATCTGCATCTCAGTGTCGGGCTCAAGCAGGTAAGCGACCGGCTCGGTCAGGCCTTCTTGAAGGCCGTCAGGCCATGCAAGATCAGCCCAGGCCAGATCTTCTGCTGTGTCGGGATGGACAATCGAGTAGTCAACTTCAGGTGTCGGCAGTAAGTGCTCATGACATTTGTCTATGATGTGTTGAATTATCGGGTCGGTGTCCGGGTCTATGGGTTTGATCTGTGAGGTATTGTTCTGTGAATCTGGGCCAGGCCTTGGGACAGAGGGTTCAGGCCTTGGGTGTCGCCCTTCATCATCAACGCCATATCCGATTCTGAGATTGTCAAGCACTTCATTGGCCGCTGCAGACAGTAGCTCACGGCGTCGTTCAAGGAACTTCTCATAGTTCTCCGGCTGCCACAGATCATGATCCACAGGGATCCATTGTGATTCCAGGACTCCCGGGTGCCTTCGTTCGTATTCGGCTAGGTACTCAGAGGGCTCCTGTTTACCAATCGTTAGATTGGAACTCTTCGTAAGAAAGCAGAAGTTTCCGAGTGCGTTCCGTTCGCGGATGTCATAGCCACGTTTATCGAGCATTGACTTGGGGAAAATATGATGTAGTTCCAGTGAGGAATACCGGCCGAGCATGTGGTGGCTGAGGGCACGGCCCGAGACAAGATCTCTTGCGCCGCCTACACGCGATAGCAGATAAAGGAGTGGGTAAAAACGGGATCCTCGATTAGCTCCCGCAAAGTCCGCTGGTGTCACATTCAGGTCAGGTCGCCAGGCTGCAATATGGTCAATCAGTCCATCAATACCGGACTGTTCTGCCACTCTCAGATCTTGGGCGAGGGTCGTCTCGGTCGATACACTAAAACGCCCTCGCAGAGAAGCGTGTAGATACCAAAAAAGCATCCGTGACTCATCATTGGAATCCAACGATCCGTTCAACTCCAAGACCCGTGCCATCACTGGGAAGGCAGACACGCCAGGGAGTACTCGGGCATGGTCAAGACCCAACTGATCAGCAATGAGATTAAGCAAGCTGTCGCAATGAACAACCGACTTGTTGAGACCTCGCTCAAACGTTCGGCGATCCAGATCACGCAATACTGTCAAGTCTGCTTCACCTGTCAGCACTGCATTGGTGACGCGTAGCAGCCAGTTTAGGCTGAACTTGAACCCTGCTCTTTGCCACTCATCAAGCTGTGCTCTCATCTTGTCTCTAGCCTCAGGCCACAATGTGCAAAGGTGGGCAAGTGCCAAGTCTCCTTTTGAGAGCGTTGTGCCACTTGAGTTCTGTCTATTGAATATCTCTACTACTTCGTCCAATTGTGTACCTGTTATTTCTTCTTCATGGAGCTGGCGATCCCTAATCGACAAAAGCCGGTAGACGCGGCTGATGTATTCATGGTTCTCGTAGCTGTACGGAACGAGATTCGCAGGCGGTTTTCCGGCCTGAAAGAGTTCTGATACGTTGACCCATCGCGGATCGTCGCGCATCTTCACTGGTCCATAGAACTCAAAAGTCTCGTCTCGAACATCAAAGTGAAGACCCTTGAACGCATTGTCGTTGCCATCGAAAAAAGGCGGAGCCTTGCCTCGTATGATTCCATAGAGCGAAGTGACACGCTGCTGGCCGTCGAGCAGAAGTCTTATGGGGCTGATGGTTATCTGACGATCACCTCTGATCGCCGCAGCATCGGCGGTCGTAATCCAAATGAGCAAACCACCAATCGGATATCCCCGGTAGAGAGACTCCATCAAGTCACGGACCTGCTTGCGACTCCATACGTAGCCACGCTGGAACTGCGGCAGCGCTAGCTGTCCGTAGTCAACCTGGTCAAGAATAGTGGAAACCTTCACGCGTTCGTCCTTCGATTGTTCTTGCCGCCAGTAGCCTCCAAGCGGTCAAGGTCATCCGTTGTTGTGGGTGAAGCCGCAATCGAGCTCCAGGCGATCACCTTAGGCGAGACCGCCCAGGCGAGTCGTCGACCGGCCCTCTTCTTTGTGTTCTCAATTGGCTGATCCAACACAAAGGTATCGGCACTTGACATCTCACTCAGCAATAGCAATTGATGTGTCTTCCCGGCTCGTTCGTCATCAACCTTAACCGATTGCTCGATAATACCCGCCGCGCGAGCATCAAGCGTGTTACCGGTGGCGCGAAGCTGCCGGGCCGTTGGAGTTCGATAATGAAGCGCCGGATAACGGGCAAGGACCCGCGGAAAAGTTGGTTGAATAGCGGCATTGACATAAAAGCCGATGCGGGTGAGGTCAGCAGGCAGCTCCTGGTCCACATCAAGTGTCAGAGCTGCGCTTGCGGAGTACTGGGAGTAATGATGGGCGTGTTGTAGAGCCTCGGCCAGAATCAGAACGCTCCCACCCTGCGTTGGAGATTGGTCTTCCAAAGCAGCCTCGGCGGCTTCGGTAAGCTGAACGGCGCTCTGTTCTATTCCGGGTAGCTTGAGCCTTTCCCTGAGCATCAAGATGAGATCAATCCATCGCTCAACATGGCGTGGACGGGTCTCAACGCGCAGATACTCCTTGAGTTCGCTCTTCGCTGCCTGGCCAAAGTCGTAATGAAACGCCCCGTCGGGCCGCTTCTTGGACCCGTCATGAATTGGGGGTTCGTGACTGGCAACAAAGGCCTCAAGAAGATCAGGGGCGAACAGGTCCTCGGCCTCATATGGGAACTCACGTTGTTTCTTGGGGAATACCTCGGCGTAGGTCGTGACCTCGCGGCCCTTTTGGAATCGGAATTTCTGGTCGCACAAGAGCTTCACGGTTGCTTTGCCGGCATCGTCGTTGTCGACGAGCACAAACACCGGCACATCGCTTCCGGCCCGTGCCAAAATGGACTGAACCGCCATCTTGTTGGTCCCGCCTGTGGGGCGGATTTGTATATCGTCAAGCAGTTCGGGACGGCCCACAATTTCCGCTGCCAGTTTGAGACAGAACTCATCGCCGGCACCTTCCACCAGCAGCACCGCCTTGGTGCCCGCTGGCAAAGAGGAGTCGCGGGCCACGAACTCTTCGAGGCTCGACTCACGAAAGAGGCCGCCGATCAAGGACGCATGCGGGGCATCGCCAGGCACTGATCGCGCTACTCGGGTACGGCCATCTGGGTCCTTCGCCAGGCTGAAGAGCCGCCCCTGCGGGGCCCGAGTCGCTATGTAAGGCGAATGTGTGCTCACCAGCAGCGTGGTGTCGGAGGTCAGCGCAAGCTCTTCGAGTAGATCACGCAGATCTTCCTGCGAGGCAGGATGAAGGAACGCCTCGGGCTCTTCAAAGGCAAACACCATCGAACGAGTCGCACTTCTTCCGAGATAGCTCAGCAGGGCCGCCAACACGGCACCTCTAACACCGGTTCCCTTTTGCTCAAGGGGTGTATCCACCAAATCTCCGAGACTCACACCGACGTTGGACAAGGTGCGCTCAATGCTGGGAACCTCAGGCGTGAGCTGTGTGCGTTCAATCTCGGGGAACAGTCCAGCGACATCGGCTCCAAGCTTCTTGCGCAAGGGTGACAGGAGTTCGTCCTGAAGGCCGGTGATGTATTGCTTGCGTGAGGCCTCCGCCCGTGTGAACTCCTCACTGAGGTGTTCACGAACCACGCTGTGGAGAATCTCCCGGAAATTCCCTTCGAGAACGCTCTCGAGGCTTTCGCCAGATCTGATCAGCACGAACCTGACCGCGTCACGCAGCATCGACACCGCCGATTCAAGGCGGGCGTTGTCCTCTGAGTTCGACGGGGTGCGTTCGTTGGCCACTAGGAGCCGTTCGCGTCGGCGGTAGCCCTTTGAGCCCGGTTGGAACGCAACCTCAAGGATGATCTCACCGTTAGAAGCTCTGCTCTGCGCCGGGTCGATGCCCAAACCAGCTTCGTATTCCGCTGCTGCCGCCAACACATCGGATTCGGGTGCCAGATTATCTCCAGCCACGAATCGTAGGGTGATGATAGGAAAGGCAAAGGGCCTCGGCCCAGGGGCATCGCGCTGAGGATCGAACCGGTGCTCAGGGTCGAATGCGAGCGAAATAGCCCTCAAGATGTTGGACTTGCCGCAGTTGTTCGAGCCGATGAGCGTGTTCATGCCGATGCCCAGCTCAAGGGTTAGAGCGCTACGGGTGCTGTTGGAAAAGATGGAGCGATAGTCGCGAATGTCGACTTGAGCGAGGCGCATCAGCTCAGCCCGGTCATTGCAGCTCGCTACGGTCAAACCCCAGGGTTTGCATATTGTCTGCGATGCCTTTGCTCACGCATTCGGGTATTCCAAGCTCTCGCACCGCGTTGACCTCAACTGTGATCTCAACGCGTGTCCCCGCAAGTGCAGTCAACCGCTCGATTATCGGGCGCGCCAACCGGTCAAAGTCTTGAACCGGATCGGCGGGATCAAGTCGCAGCACTCGCCGGTATCGAGTGGGTAAGGATTGGCCCTTGGTCTCGCCGTCGTCTCCACCCGCGACTACCCCATCGGATGAACCCACAGTCTCACCCTCGTCTCCACCCGCGATAACCCCACCGGATGAGCCCACAGTGTCTGCTGTGACTCGGGACCGGCTTTCTGCGCTGGCATCGGACTCCAACTGTCCGACAGCAAAGACGGGGGCGACCACAAGTGCCTCCGAGGGAAGATGCCCTGGGTGCGATCCGACCGTGAGCTCGACGTAGCGACCCGAATCGTCGCTGCGCCTAGCCGTAGCGAAGCCGCCGGTGCGCCAGTCCGCCAACGCCGGTGCCGCCTCAACTGCGGCGACAAGTACCGCAATGTCACGCAATCGGGGAAGGCTGAGGTCGCTGGCGAAGTGCTCCCAGAGGTCACTGATTCGCACATCTCCGTCAGCCCAAAGCGAGGACAGCTCGCGGTCTAGCTTGCCACGAAGGCTCTGAGGCGAATACCGGATCGAAAGGGCACCAGAGTTGACAAGGGCGCTTGAGACCCTCTGCGCGAGGCTGGCACCGCTGGGAAGACGAACGATGTCAAACTCAACCCGGCCTTGATGAGTTGAGCTGCAAGGAACGAGAGCCCACCGATAGGCGTCAGCTATCTGCAAACCAATCGCATCGTCGGCTTGGAGCGCCAGCTCTGCTACTTCTGCCAATTCTGCTACTTCTGCCTGCGTAGCAACGCCAACATCTCGTTCAAGTATCCCCTTGAGGGACAGAAAAACGGCGGTAGCAACTTCAAGGTCGTCCAGGCTCTGGCCACCTGCAGCAGCGAACACAACCATGTTGCGGTACCGCCTCGGCAAGGCTCCGCAGTTGTCGATGATCAAGCGAGCCATCTCAAGCGCCGAGGAATCACCTTCTTCGCCTGATGAATCACCTTCTGTCGAATCACCTTCTTCGCCTGACCAATCACCTTCTTCGCCTGACCAATCACCTTCTTCGCCTGATGAATCCACCGCTTCGTCATTGTCGTGAAGGCTCTGGCGATGAGGGGTATCCGGGCCGAGTACCACCAAACGGACTTCAGGCTCATCAGCCACATGCTCGCTGGATTGAGGAGACCACAAAATCCGATGGGGAAACTCGCCGTCACCCTGCTCTGCGCGAAGCCTCTTAACTATCTCAGCGTGGATCTCTTCGCGGGCGTCGGCAAGGAAACGATCAACCTCACAACGAACCACATCAACAAGCCGCGACCCTGCCGACTCAAGCAACTGAAGTTCTCGAGCCAAGCGACCGCCGCCTCTCATCACCATCGCCACCATTCATAGCAGATTCACCCAATACACACCCGACAAACAACCACCACCTCACATCACCACCACCACCACTCACAACAGATTCACCCAATACACACCCGACAAACAACCACCGCCCCACATCACCATCACCACCCACTCACAACAGATTCACCCAATACACACCCGACAAACAACCACCGCCCCACATCACCACCGCCACCACTCACAACAGATTCACCCAATACACACCCGACAAACAACCACCACCGCGGGCACCTAGAATCTCTATGCTGATCAGTGAGCCCCACAGCGAAGGTCGTTTAGAGCGTTGAAGGTCGTTCAGAGCGTTCGCCAGTTACCCCAAAGCTACATACCCCGAAGCTGCGCCACCCACGTATTGGGAGACCTCAAATGGGATCAACTGGCCGAGGTTCTGCGCTCGGGTGGGTCAACGTGATCCGGGCTGTTTGCCTGTGTCTGCTAGTCGCCGCCTGCAGCAACAACAATGTCTCTGGCGCCTCTTCGGAAACCACCACCCCGGCAACCACCACCCCGACCGCCGATCAGCCAGCTATCACCGAACCGGGCAGCGACACGACAGGTCAAGGACTCAATCTCACCGTCGGGCAACTTCCTGAGACTCTCGCACCGTTGAGCGGCTCGTTCACTAAGTACATCAATGTGTGGGGCATCAACGTCGTCGGCACCCCCAACACCAACGACACCAAGATCATCCATGCCGCCAACGTCATGGCCCAGTATTTGGACAACGACGCCGACGGCAACCCGGACAACCCGGCCGTTATTGAGGCCATGGTGGCCAACAACGCCACCTTGGTGATGGGGGCTACCCCCGAAGAGTTGGAAGCCCTTCCCGACCTTGAGCAGATGATCCGCTTCGTCGGGGAAGGCGGTCAGGGTCTGTACGGATCTGAAACCGCTCCCGCATACGGGTTTGACGCCTCCTTGGAAGAGATACATCACCTCATCTTGAACACCGGCTGGGCTCAGATCTTCGGGGACCAACTAGCTCAGACAAAGGGTTCAGCCATCGCCGGGGCCATGGACCTAGCCCGTGGCGGCCGGTTTGACACAATCCCCAGCCCTTACCCCGACGGTGCTTGGTTTACCTACGACGACCGAACTTGTGACTATTCCTGCATGGTCACCGAGTACACCTACTGGGCGCACACCAGCCTTCTCGGCGGCCAACAGGGCCGCTCACGCGAAATCGGGCACGAATGGCGGCTCGAAACCCCAGCCAAGATGGTTGATGGTGATCCAACGGCTACCGCGATACTGCAAGACGACAGGCTCGCCTTGCCAACGGTGCTACCCGACGGCAACTATCAGCCGAGCTAGCCGAAGCACCGACAAACGAGAAGGCAAGTTTGTCGCGGGTGGAGAGACCACCGGCATCACATCGTCATTGGCGTGACATTTCACTGGCAGCAGATGTCGCTTCCTCGTGGGTGCTGCGACGCTGCGGTAACTCAATGGTGACGCTGTGAAGGATGCCGGTGAAGGCGAACGGGGCACGGTAGCGAGCCGACACGGCGGAGCCATGGTCTCTGCCAATGCTTGAGCCGACCGAGGAGACCATCCCCATGTACAAGCCGATGCCAGCGCGTCCGCAGGGTTCGCCGTCGATCAACAGCTCCGCCCATCCCGTGGTGCGACTGTCACGCTGCAGGCGCATACCCAAAGTGTGGTCGCCAGCGGGCACCTCAATTGCCGACTCGACGATGGTGTGGTCATCGAACGCGTTGTAGTCGACCACAAGCCGACTGTCCTGCACGAAGATCGAGCATCCTGAGTTCTGGTTGCCCGTTGCCCACAAGACACCCTCGTCGGTGGGGCCACAAGTGACGCGTGCGCTGAGGTCGAACGCGAAGCCTCCCAGCGGCGGGGACGGCTGGCTTGGAATCGGAGTCATCGGAGGCCGGTACGTGTAGCGACGGTCGATGCGATGCGGGGAACGATCACTGCGGTGGCTGCTGAACAGTTCCAGGGTGCGGTCATCCAGCGGTAGTACCCCATGGCGTTGTGCTTCCTGCCACCAAAGCTCAACCATCGCAGCCAATCGGTCTGGGTTGGTCTCGGCGAGGTCGTTGCATTCCGAAGGGTCCACCGTTAGGTCGTAGAGTTCCCAAGGCTCGGTCTCGAAGTCATCACCCGGGTTGTGTTTGGTGACCGCCTTCCACCACACACCGTCACGCTCGGCGATGAGCGCGCGGCTGCCAGCGTTCTCGAAGTACTGCAGTGTGTTGGCAGCTGGCGCTTCGGCGTCGTCCAACACAGCGCGAAACGACTTACCCGTCACCGGCAGCTGATCTGTTCCCTTATAGATGTCGGGCGCGGTTATACCCAGCATCTCGTAGATGGTCGGGGTGATGTCAGACACGTTCACGAACTGTGTTCGTTTGGTCCCGGCTTGCGCTTCACCGAAGCCGTCGGGCCAGTGCATGATCATCGGCACATGGACACCACCCTCATGGGTGTTCTGCTTGTACCACCGAAATGGTGAGTTGCCGCACTGGGCCCAACCCCACGGGTAGTTGGTGTGGCTGTTGGGTCCGCCAATGTCGTCGATCCGTTCCACCGCTGTCTCGGGCGTCTCATGGATCCCGTTGAAGTACTTCATCTCATGCATTACACCGAACGGACCTCCCTCCTGTGACGCGCCGTTGTCCGCCAGCAATACAAGAATCGTGTTGTCCAACTCGCCGATGTTGCGTAGAGCGTCGACGAGCCGCCCTATCTGATCGTCGGTGTGATCAAGGAAAGCCGCGAATGCCTCCTGAAGACGACAAGCCAAGCGCTGATGGGTCTCGGGTAGGTCGTCCCAGGCCTTTACCCCGGGGTTGCGTGCAGCGAGTTCGGTGCATGAAGCAACGACTCCGAGCTCAAGCTGGCGCCGATACCAGCGCTGACGCACCGTGTCCCAACCTTCGTCGAAGCGGCCGCGGTACTTGTTGAGGTACTCCTCAGGCGCCTGGTGCGGTGCGTGGGTGGCACCGAAGGCCAGATAGGCAAAATACGGACGGTCTGGGCGGACGCCCTTGGAATCATTGATCATCAACAACAACTGATCGACCAGATCTTCGCTGAGATGGTACCCGTCTTCAGGTTTGGCCGGTGGGTCGATATGGGTGTTATCTCTGACCAGTTCGGGATGGAACTGGTCCGTTTCGCCCTCCAGAAATCCGTAGAACCGATCGAATCCCCGAGCCAGCGGCCATTGATCGAACGGCCCAGCCGCGGAGATGTCCTGAGTCGGAGCCAGGTGCCACTTGCCTGCGCAAAACGTCGCGTACCCTTCGGCGCGCAGCACCTCGGCGATCGTCGCTGCCGAGTTCGAGATGTGCCCGAGCTGATGCGGAAAACCCGTTCGCCAGTTCGAGACACCTCGCATACCTACCGCATGCTGGGACCGTCCAGTCAACAGCGCGGCCCGAGTCGGTGAACACAGCGGCGTTACATGGAAGTTCGTGAACTGCACCCCGTTCGCTGCTAGCACGTCGATATTGGGCGTTTCGATATCGGACCCGTAGCAGCCGAGCTGGGCAAAGCCGGTGTCGTCGAGCAGCACAATCACCACGTTCGGTGCGCTGTCGCCTGGGTGGGGCGGCTCAGCGAAGTGCGGTACCGAGTCGGCCAGGGTCCGGCCGATCATGCCGCCAAACGGGATCGGCGTGGTTGACTGGCTTGGCTTGGTTGACTGGCTTGGCTTGGTTGACTGGATCGGCTTGGTTGACTGGATCGGCGTGGTTGACTGGATCGGCGTGGTCGACTGGATCGGCGTGGTTGACGGGATCGGCTTGGTTGACGGGATCGGCTTGCTTGACGGCGTCATGGCTGGGCCGACTCGAATGCGGCTCGGGTTGCTGGGTGGTCAAGCGGTGGGCTCTCAAGGCGCCGCAGCCGGTTGCGGAACAAGAGGTAGCCCCACACCATCTCGTCGCCGTCGAGATGCCTGGTGACAGCGACAACCTTCTTGTTGAACGGCCGGAGTTTGTGCACGCCTTGCTCGAACGTCGCCGCTACGCGAATACGACGGCCACCAATCCCGGCGATGTCATTGACACCATTTTCGAGGGTGCCGTCGCAGAACATGTCGTGAACAAGTCCGCCCGTTGTGATAACGATGCGGTTACCGGCTTGTTCGATCCTTTCGACGTGGCCCTTCATTCGGCCCTCGTAGACCTCCCACACACCACGCATGTCCGCAACGCCAGCTGCGAGCGGCTCCCGGCAGCCGTTTAGGGTACGCTCCGCCCAGACGGCCCAAGATGCGTCACGCCTGGTGCTGTCGAGGGGGATGTCCGACGCCTTGGGCCCGGATCCGTTGAGTTCGGGTAATTCGTAATCGGCCGGGTCGTGCGGGCGGGCATAGGCCGCCAACCGTTCGTTGTCGACGCGCAGCCGCCGTACAAGTCGCTTCATTGCTTCCTCCAAGTCACTGCCGCCTCCAAGTCATTGCTTCCTCCAAGTCACTGCCGCCTACAAGTCATTGCTGGCTCCAAGTCACTGCCGCCTCCTAACCACTGCCGCCTCCAAACCAAGTCACCAACACCTTGGTGTAGGCCGCCGGGATGTTTGGTGTAAGGAAACGACCACCACCGAACAGGATCTCCTGGGCTGACTCTCCGCGCCGGGATGCGTTCAACGATCGGCATATAAGCTTCAGGCGCGACGATGTCACGGTCGCTGAAGATGGTGAGCACCAGCTTGGTCCACTCCTTGAGCACCGTTCAGCCGGACAGGCTGCCAAGCGACTGCGGGCACTATCGGGGCTGCGCAGAATCTCGAGGCCGCGCAGAATCATAACTTTCTTTCGTCGACGCGGCGAGCGTGTTCACGAAAGCCCGGACACCGAGCGTGTAGCTATCGGCGATTGCAGAATCTCGGTGCTGCGTGTGGGCCAGGCTGCGGTCCGGGTCCTCAGCCACCGCAATGAAAGCGCGGCGACTCGGAAACGTATTGAAACGGACCTGATGCCACGACCGGCCGTCACCGATGATGGTGCCCTCCGCGCAGAACCAGCCCTCGATTCGAATACCGTTCGCAGCGCCAAGGTTGCCAGCGACCTCTTGGTAGGACTCCATTTGTTCTGGTGTCTTGGTTGCGCCAGCCTCGTCGTGGAACCGTATTACGTGGACCACCGTGTACGCCCCATCGTCGTCGGTGCACGGGTGCGCTACTTCGGCCCATTCCACCCGTTCGGGAACCGGAAACAGCAGGGGCTGTGTGCCGATGACGATAGTGGCGGCCATCCCTGCTTCCTTGTGCACGTGGGCTTGTTGGAAGTCCTTGCGTTGTTGCATCGCTATGAACGATGCACGAGTGCGGTAGCGCACGACGGCTAGGCGGTCCCATTTGGGTTCGTCACCGAGGAACTGGTCCTCAACGTCGGCCACGAATACGATCTCGGCGCCGACCGCAGCCAGCGGACCCACAGGTGTGTACTTTTCGTCGGCCTCGCGTCCGCTGAGCGTGGTCTCACGGCCGTCAACGTAGGTGGCTTGCTTGTTGTAGCGCATCAAGTTGACCATCCAGACTGGCCCGTCGTCGTCTGGTGCCGTGGTAGCAAGCTTGCGGCCGTAGTCCTGATCAATCTGTCCGTAGCTGGGCATGCCGCGCAATCCTTACATTTCTGCCTGCATTACTAGCAATTTATGGTCGGCGAGCAATTGCTGGTTGCCAGTGCTCAGCTCAGCAGCGATCGCAGCGCCGCAACAAGCGTTGCGTGGGTTTGTGCGACCGTGAACTGGCGCTGGCGACGCAGGTAGCCGATGGACTCAGGCTGGGTTAGCAGGTCACCAGCCGCCGCCACTGCCTCACGGTCGGTACCTTTGCGTTCTGCAAGTTCGGGCTTGAACTGCTGCTCGAACTGCGCACGCATCCTGTTGCGGTCACTGGCGAGGTTGTCGCGGACACGCGGATGTCGTGTCGCATTCGCCAGCGCGGCGCGAAGTACCGGCCCGAGGACCTCATGGAGGTTGATGCGCATGGTCACGAAATCGTCCATGCGGCGTTCAAATGGGCCCTGGCCGATCTCGTGCAGTCTTGACAGCTCGACGCCGATTTGGTCGTTGCGTTTTATTGCTGCTTCCAGCAACTCACCCGGATCGGCGAAGTACCGATACAGCGACCGCAGCGACAGACCCGACCGCTTCGCCGCCTGCTCCATCGTGGGGAACATCGCCTCGTCGGCGAACATCTCCAGTACCACATCAAGCACCGAATCGATGTTGCGTTGACGCCTGGCAGCACGACCATCGGTGGGTTCGGTTATGTCAGGCGCTGATTGGGGCGGGCAGTACTCTCGCCTGGCAGCACGACCATCGGTGGATTCGGTTATGTCATCAACGTCGCTCATCGGCAAGCCCAACAAAGCCCAGCGGTGCAACCGGTTAGCTGTTCACGACACAGCGTTGGGCGGCGAGCAGCATCATCTGGCGAGCCACCATCGGTGCGGCGTTCTGGTTCTGACCGGTGACCAGGTTGCCGTCAACCACCCAGTGGTTGGCGAACGGATCACGGAACCGGGTCTGGCTCTCGAAGCTGGCTCCGAGTTTGCGTAGTTCGGTCTCGGGATGGTGCGGCGTGGTCTCGATACCGAGTTCTTGCACCTGTTTGTCTGTGACTGCCGATATTCTTCGGCCCTGCACCAGCGGTGAACCGTCAGCGGCCTTGGCCCTTAGGAGCCCGAGGGGACCGTGGCAGACGCCACCGATTATCCGTTCATTTTCGTTGGCAAGCGTGATCTGGCGGCCGAGTTCCTCAGAGAAGCCCAGATCAAACGCGGCACCCCAGCCTCCGGCAAGGTAAACGATCTCGTAGTCGGCCATGTCGAGTGCGACAACCGCGGTCGAATCGTTGACCTTTGCCTTCAGGTCGTCGTCGGCGAGGAAACGATCGCAGGCCTCGGTACGCAGCGGCGACCTGAGCGAAATGGGGTCCACAGGAATCACGCCGCCGTTGGGGCTGGCTACATCAACGGTCATGCCAGCGTCAACGAAGGCGTAATACGCCACGGTCAGTTCGCTGGCGTACACCCCGGTCGGTTTGCCAATGTCAAGAACCCCGTGGTTGGTTGCGATCAGCATCGCCCGCTTACCGGTCAGGTTGACATCAATGGTCTCGGTGTCCTCGGGATGCATTCCGATGCGCTGCAGGAGTTTCCGCAACAAACGGGCAGGCGGTGGTGGGTTCTTCAAGACGGGTCCTGCGCTGGGATTTCGGGTCGCGTACGGCCAGGGTTGGTTGCGTTGGGGTACAGCTCGGGCCCGCTCATCTGCGAGCCGGCCCGAAAGCAAATCAAAAACTGCTACAGCGTCGGACGCGTCAGAGCGGTTATGTGTCTCGATGGGATCGGCATCAAGGTCATACAGCTCCCACTGATCCTGCAGCGGTTCGGTTCGAAACATTTCGCCGCTCGGCCCATTGGCCGCCAGATGCCTGATACCAGGCTCGGTCCAGGTAGCAGGATCGTCGAAGCAGCGCACAATCTTCCACAGGTGACCGGCCCCGCCCGGTGCGTCGGCTTCATCAACCCGGCTTACGACGCTTTCAAAGTTCGCCGCCACGTGGGCGGGTACCCGGATCCGCAACGGCGGCGGCTGCTTGGTGATGCGACCCATGCGGCGGGCTATGGCACTGGCACCGGAGTCACCTTCGGGCATGTTGTCGCGGGTGATTGCGTACACGGAGCGCGAACGGTCCGGCTCATCATCACCGTTGATTACCGGCATCAGATCGCGGCCCGGTAACGGGTGCATTTCGCTGAATTCAGTCCGCAACCGCTCGGCGATCTTGTTCTTGTCGATCCCGGCCGCGCTCAGCAACGTCGGCACGAGGTCCACATGTGAACTCACAGCATCGTGGACCATTCGCTCCGAGGTCGCCTGCTCTCCTATTCGAGCGATCACGAACGGTACCCGTGTCGCCTCGTCGTACAGGTTGAACCATTTCTGGTGCAACCCACCGTGAGCCCCGAGCAATTCGCCGTGATCGGATGTGCGGACCAGAACGGCTTCATCGGATCCGCCCTCGGTCACCGCTCGCCTAACCCGATCGAGCGGACCATCAGATTCAAGATGCAGGCGGTAGTAGAGGTTGCGATACTCCTGGGCGCGATCCCGGTAGGTGCGCTCAACCAAAGGCGCCAACCCGTATGTCGTCGGATACGAGGCACGGTAGGCGATCTGAGCGGCTGGCTTTGAGGCGAGGTCCTCGTCATCGGTGGGAGAGGGTGCAACGTCAGGCAGATTATGCGGATCGGTCGCAAACGGGTTATCGGGGCCAAAGCGCCCGAGCCATACCGGCACGTAGACAATGTCGTGCGGGTTGACGAAGGAGACCACCAGCAAGAATGGCCGTAGCGCCGCTGCTTCACCCAGGCGCCGCCGCTCGTAGCGGTCCTTGAGCCACGCCACCGCCCGATTTGCGTAGACGGGGTCACAAACGAGGCCCGACAGTGATGGTTTACCGCCATGCGGTTCCGGCCCGACCCACCCCGAGAACCCGTACTCGTTGAGTGGATCGGCTTTGAGGTAGGTCCGCACCGCGTCGGAGTCCACAGCACCATGGTCATCGTGAGTGGCCAACGCCACGCCAGTATCCGGATCAATCAGATCGGCATGGCTCATGTGCCATTTGCCCACATAGCGCGTGTCGTAGCCACCGGCGCGGAACCAGTGGCCGAGGGTCGGCACCTCGCTGGATCGCAGCCAGCGCATCCGCGAGTCGTCGTGCATCTTGCCCAGCCCGTTGGTCTGCGTGACGCCATGGACATCGGGATACTGGCCAGTGAACAGCGTTGGCCTACTCGGCACGCACGCAAGAGAGCCCGTGTAGTGACGTCGGAACGACACCCCGTTTTCCTCGAACCAACGCGCACCTGCCAGCTTGGCTCGCCGCCACGCCGCCACGGATGGCGATTCGTAGGACGGCGCTGCACGTTCTTGATCCGTCATGACAACGACAACGTCGGGGCGATTCATGTTGTGGCCTCCTCAAGGTGGCTCTTCAACCCGGCGAGCAACTGCTGGGATGCCTTGGCCAGAACCCGGCCAACCCCACGGGCGATCATCTGTTGGGGTGGGCGCGGGCCACCGTTGATGCGACTGGTCAGGGTCACCGTCGTGGAGCCGTCGGATCTCAAGGCGCCAGACTCACGCAGCGACCCAGACTCATGCAGCGACCAAGTATTGGTGACCGAGCGAACCACGGGCGGGAGGCCCTCTAATGTGTAGCCGAGGCGGTGACCAGGCACCCATTCGACGACCTGTTCAAGGAACGTGTTGCGGCCAACCTGGATCCGGCGTACCGCACCAATCCCGTCGCTATGCCCGGTGATCAAACAGGAGTGATCAACGTTTGGTGCCCAGCGGCTGATGGCACCGAAGTCAGCCAGGGTGGCCCAGACCGCTTCGCACGGTCGGGCGATGGTTACCGCCTCGGAGATGTCGGCCATCTAGTGATCCTACCCTTCGCGCATCTTTTGCGTGTCTATCTGGCATATCTATTGTGGTGAGAGTACTATCGCCTGCATGATCTTTGGCTGGTGTGACCCGTCGATCCGTGTGGCGTGCTGCACATGGTCCAACTTGGAAAACGAGTTGAGGACTGCGGCGGAGCCGAACTCCAAGCATGCATCAACCGGGTTTACGGCGGTCTCGTCAATCACAGCGCAGCCTGGCTTCGACTTGAGCGCCACCACCAACAACCGGACAGCAAACAACCGGACATGATCAAGGCCACACGAACCAACCCAGCCACTGGCCACGATCACACAATTCACACCGAGGCATCGTCTCACAGCGAGGCATCGTCATGAGCAAACAGCCGCTCGTGCTCGCCGGTCAGTACGGCTCGCCATACACACTCAAGATGCGTGCCGTGCTGCGCTACCGCCATATCCCGTCTAGATGGGTACTTCGCGACTCAAAGTGGGACGACATCCCCACTCCCCCGGTCCCGATCATCCCTGTGATCGTCTACCCCAACGCCGTCGGCGGTCACGGCAAGGTAACCGTCGACTCCTCTCCGCAGATCATGCATTTGGAAGCCGAGTTCACCGACCGCAGCGTTGTGCCCGATGATCCAGCCCTGGCTTTCATAGACGCGCTCATTGAGGACTACGGCGATGAATGGGTCACCAAGGCCATGTACCACTACCGATGGGCTTACCAGGCCGACATTGACAAGGCCGGACGCCTTCTGCCGGTCTCACAGAATCTTCAGATGGACAGCGACCGGCTTCAACAAAGTTACGAATACATCACCAGTCGCCAGATCGCTAGACGGGCGCTTGTGGGGTCGACCGACGAGAATCGGGTGATCATCGAAAGCTCCTACGAACGGCTGCTTGACATCCTCACCGAGTTATTCTCGACTCAGGACTTTCTGCTCGGCGACCGGCCTGGCCGGGGTGACTTCGCCATCTTCGGCCAGCTCAGCCAGCTCGTGAAGTGGGATCCGACATCAACGGCAATTGCTGTGGCGCGTGCGCCGAAGGTAATCAACTGGGTTGACCGTATGGACGATCTGGCGTGGCTGCCGATCGAGCCAAACGCCGGATGGTCACCGCTTGACGATTTGGCGGAGGCCACCAAGCTCCTTCTGCACGAGATCGGCAGAACCTACACGCCGTTCATGGTGGCCAACGCCGAGGCGCTAATGTCGGGATCCGACGAAGTGGTGTGCGAGGCCGAGGGCGGCACCTACCGTCAAGCAACGTTCAAGTACCAAGGCAAGTGTCTTGAGTGGCTGCGCCGAGACTACGCCGCGCTCCAAGATGACGACCGGACCCGAGTCGATGCTGTCCTTGCAGGCACCGGCTGCGAGATGCTGCTGGTGTGAAGGGCCACGCCTCGGTACACGCTCGACCAAAGCCCACCCGGGGTCGTATTAACGATGCGACGCCGTCGCGACCAGCGAGCGACAGGCCAGTGCTCAGAAAAGCCTGAGAATGCTCCGGAACTACCGCGTGAGCAAGTGGTTCGCAATGCAGTAATCAACTCGCAAACGACACCCTGCGGGGTCCTGACACCGCTCTGACCAAGGGTCTTGCTGGTGTCGGAGGGGGGACTTGAACCCCCACGCCCATGTACGGGCACTAGCCCCTCAAGCTAGCGCGTCTGCCAATTCCGCCACTCCGACATTGCTCCCGGTGCCCCGGCAGCAATGTGCAATCGTAGCGGCGAGGCAGGGCTGTGCCACAGATGCAGCGACCGGGATGCGGCACAAGTTCGAAGACCTCCACCGCTTCGATCGCATCGCCATCGCCAATACCGACCTTGCGATCGGAACAGGATTCAATACCTGGCACGTGGCGCTCGTGGCGTCTGGCTCGTGGCCTCCCAGAGGATGTCTCATGGAATGCGGGCACACTTCTCCAATCCCTAGAGATGTGCCCGTCTCCCCAAAGATGGTGCCCGCTTGGGCTATGTCCAGTTCTTATTGGTAGGTGCTGGAAGTGCCCGTCTCCCCAAAGATGGTGCCCGCTTGGGCTCGGCCACCGTGGGTGTGCGGCACTTGCAGTTCTTCAGCGATGCGCGGGAGCCATATAGAACCAGAACGGGAACGGAGCGTTTTGGTCCTTCAGCGCGTTCCTGGCGGCCATGACTGTCTTGCCAGCTTCGGTCTCGGTGTGGAACCAGGCTTCAACCGCTCGGCTGCCTGGTGCGGGACCGGTCGCGAGTTCCAGGGCAGCTTCGGCGTAGTAGGCCCGGATGTCGTGGCACACGGCAACGGTGTTCTTGCCCGGCAGAGCCACGTCCTTCCACGGCGCTCCCTGTCCCCACTGATGCAACACGTCAAGCGCACTCAGAACACCGTTGGCGTCGATCGCACGACCCACAGCGGTGAGACCCCGCCGTGCCAGCGACCGCTCATAGGCCGCTCGAAGGCCCTTGGCCTCGTCGACGGCTGGTGGCAATGAAGGATCATGACGGGGCGGAATTGAGCACGCCAGTGGCATTTCCTCAGATTCGATCACCACGGGATAGTCCTTGAGAATCGGCTCGGTCGCACTCAACAGACCGAGCGCTCGTTCTAGGACATCACGCTGGAAGGCGGCGTCACCGGGTCGACCCAACGGCCGGCCGAGCGGGAACTCGCAGTACAGCGTGCGCGGCGGCTGCATCTTCTCTGCCACCTCACGCATGGACGCCAGCACGACCGTGGACAGATTGGCCGCTTCAAGAACGTGGGCGAGCGTACTCACGGTACGCGTGCACTCTGGTCAAACCGGCGTCAGCAACACCACGTCAACTGCGTCGGCAGTTAGCTCCTGGGCACAGGCGGGCCCGGTGTCAAGGCGGAGTTCCGAGACCGTTTCGGGCTGATTACCGGCGAAAGCGAAGTGCCGAGGCGCTACCTCGCCGATCACGCCATCGTCAGCGAGTTCCTCAAGTCGGTCGATCGGATAGACAACGTTGAGGTCTAGCTGGAACCCGGTGTGATCGAAGTTCGGGCTCCAGTGCCCCATGATCAGGTCGCGGTCACCACGGTTGAAGGCCCGGAACCGCGTATCGGTTGCGGTGTAGCGCTCTTGGTCCGGGCGGTGCAGGGCCGCCGACGTCACGATCGCAACCCGGGCCTGCGACAGCGGCTTGTCGAGTCTCGTGAACGCCGGATCGTCAAACACTGGCACCTGCTGGGTAGCCCCAAAGCTACGCATGGCGGCGTCGCCAGCCGTGGCACCCCCGTTTCGTTGTTCGCTCATGGCGTCATTCCTCTCCCTGGAACCCTGATGCGAGTTCAATCTGGCCCACGAATTCAATCTGGCCCATATGCCGGAACCCCACAGTGCTCTTTCATCGAACGACCCGGATAATCTGCCAGTAGGGATAGCATAAGTTGACTGTACCAACACGGATGGTCACTCCAGGGTCAGCCATCGCGTCGTCGAAGCCAATATAGTGACTCGTCTACCCTGCAGGGTTCACCGCGCCAACCATGTCGATGAGCGGTGGCCATTCGGTCACGGTCACGGTGACCGTGGACCCGTCGCCGCGCGCCAGCTCGGTTACGTTGCCCAAAGATGCTGGCGAGACCCCGGCCCTGTCCAACGAGATCCCGGCCCGGTCCAACAGGACATGCATGATCTCGGTTGCCTGCACGGCCAACTCCTCGAGTCGGCGATGACGATGGCGACGAACGCCGAGGTCAACCTGCATCATGCGATCCGGGCCAGCTGCTGCGAGCACGTCGATCAGCAGGCCGATCTCGACGCCATAGCCCTGGACGAACGGCAACCGCTCCAGTATTACCCGGCGCGCTGCCACCTCGCCAGCGAGCGGCTGACGGAGTGTCGCGAGTTCGGGAAAGAATCGAGACAGCAGCGGTCGGGCGACCAGCTCGGTGACCCTACCTCCGCCATCGCCGTTCGGATCGGGGGGCCGGGCGTAGTAACCCTTGACGAAATCGATGCGATCTTCGCTGAGCAGCGGCGTCAGCAGGCGCGTGACGTAGCTGGACCTGAACGACGTGACATCCGCGTCGCACCAGACGACGATGTCACCGGTCGACGCGGCAAGGCTCCGCCACAAGACGTTGCCCTTGCCGTGGCCAGCGCCGAGTTCGGGCAGGATCGAGTGGATCGACACGACCTCGGCGCCTTGTGCTGATGCGACCTTCGTGGTTTCGTCGGCTGAGGCATCGTCGATCACGATGAGTTCATCGACCAGAGCCGCGCCGTCGCTGCCCATCAACTCATCGACGATGACCTCAACGATGCGCCCTACAGTGGCCGCCTCGTCGCGTGCGGGCAGACAGACCGACACGGTCGTTTCACCTTTCAACTTACGCAACTCGTCGACGTCAGTCGCGCTCGTGTCGTAGATCTCGATCGTCATCTCCGGAGGTCCTCGACCCGGCGGATCCCGCTGGCGCTGCTGTCTCGGTTCGGTCGGAGACGGCCAGCAGACGGATCCGAAAGGGACTCCGTCACGAACCTGGGCCGCCAGATGAGCGAGCGCGGAATCGTGAGTGCGGTGTCACTGGAGTTCCCAGGCCGACGAAACGACTCGCAACGCGTCATACCTTTGCTCGAACAGTACGCCCGACGGGCTCCAGCGTAATCGCCGACATCGACACGGGGTTCATGCCGGGACGCGGGGTTCATGCCGGATCGCACACTCACGCAACGAGGAGGCTAGGTCACCTTGGCGTCAACGAGCACATCGTCTCGTTGCCGGTGAGCCGAAGCCCTGGCTTGAAGCCATACTGGCGAATAGGAGGTTCCGCAGTGTCGATAGGTCACCGACACAGGCCGCTAAGGGAGATCGTCGCCGAGGAGGTCCTCGACATGATCCTGCGCGGCGAATTCAAGCCCGGCGATCGGCTTCACGAGAACAACATCGCCCGGGACCTGGGCGTGTCCCGCAGCCCGGTACGTGAGGCGATCCGGGCACTTGAAGCCACCGGTCTCATCGAGGTCACGCCACGGATCGGGGCTTCCGTGACGACGTTCGATGCGCAGGACCTGACGCAGCTCCTCGAGGTACGAGCCGTGTTGGAGGCTTTCGCCGCTGAGCTTGCCGCGAAGCACCGCACACCGGCCGACATCGACGAGATCGATCGATGCCTCATAGAGGGCCGAAAGGCATCAGCGTCCAACGATCTGGTCACGGCCGCTGAATGTCACCGCGACTTTCACCTTGCGATTGAGCGCGCATCGGGCAACGATCACGTTGAGCGGACGGTCGGGCCACTGCGCCACCGAACCGAACTCGTCTTTTCCGTTCTCGCCGACAGCCGCAGCATGTTGAGCTGGGATCAGCATCAAATTATCCGTGAGGCAATCAGTGCCGGTGACCCGATCGCCGCACACGGCGCCGTGCTGGATCACATGCAATCGGTGATCGCTGAGCTGCCACGCGCCAGCTCGGGTGACGACGAAAGCTGACGTCGTCGTCACAACACCTGCCTGAACAGAATCGTGACGGCGGAGGCTGCGGCGAACACAAGCACGGCTGGCCGCGTGTGGCCATTATCCAAGAATGCGTTGGTCCATCGCGAGAGCCCGAATCCTGCGATCACGCAGGGCACGAACAGCGAGGCCAGCGCGAGGTCGGTCCACCCGAATTCACCGACGGCGGCCAGCACGACGAGCGAGAAGCTGGCGCCGAAGACCATGAATGCAGCCAGTGAGGCTCGCAGTTCCGGACCCGAGCTGTGTTGGTAGACCAGAGCGATCAATGGGCCACCGACCGATGTCGCCGTGCCCATGATCCCCGATGCGACACCGGCTGTGATGAGGTTTATCCTCGTGGGCGGCGCCGACAGACCCAAGACGCTGAAACCGACCGCAAGCAGCACCGCGACCGCGAAGAGCCCGGCCAGCCAGCGCTCGGCGAGTATCACGACCATGACGGAGCCGAGGATGCTGCCGGGAATTCTGCCCGCTATCGCCCAACGGATGCGACCGAAGTCCAGGTCTCGGCGCTCACGCCAGGCGATGAGGAATGTCAGAGGGACGCCCATGCACAGCAGAGGCCCGGGCACGAGACGGGTGTCGAGGAGCACGAGCACGGGCGCGGCAACAAGGCCGAGCCCGAAGCCCAGTGATCCCTGCAAGGCCGCGCCGACGACAACGGCGACCAGAGCGGTCGCCAGTTCGGACACGCTCAGTTCGAGGACTTCCATCTCGTGGTTCGATTCATTCGATTCAGCCGAAAACGCCTAAGAGCTTGGCCGCCAGTGCGAGAGCGGCCACCACCATCGCGGCGCGAATGAGTCGCTCGCCGCCCCGGACCGCGACATGAGCACCCAGCCAACCCCCGGTCGTGAACCCGGCTGCGAGGATGAGCGCTGGCAACCAGACGATCTTGTGTTGCCAGATGAATACGGGCAAGGCGACAAACGTGACCGTGAAGGTCACGAGCACTTTGACGCTGTTGGCGGTAACGAGATCGAATCCAGCTCGTGCCAATGCGGCGAGCAGCACCAGCCCGACGCCAGCCTGGATCGCTCCGCCGTAGACGCCGATGGCGAAGAAGACTATGAAGGTGACCGATCTGCTCCAGGTGTCGGCATCGGCTCGGAATGCTGGTTTGCGGATCGATGCGACGATCAGCGGGATCATCAATAGGCCGAACACCGTCTCGAATGCGTCGTCGGTCAGCTGGCTGACGGCGAACGAGCCAGCGAACGAGCCAGCGACGACCGGAACCAGAATCGGCGTGGCGTGTGTGACGCCTTCGACTCCGAGTCGCCGAAACGATGCTGCCGATGCCCCGTTGGATGTGAGAACACCGACGCGGTTGGACCCGTTCGCGCTGTTGCCCGGAACTCCCGCGAGCACCAGCAGAGGGACCGTGAGCATCGACCCTCCACCTGCGACGGTGTTGATGATTCCCGCGAACGTGCCTCCGAACACCAACAACAGGGCTTCCCACCAGTTCACGACACACCCACAGGAGACGAGATACCCCGAGGAGACCGGAGGCAGGCTCTTGGCGGGCGCGCGAGCACGTCGATGGCCGAGACTCAGCGAACCCAGCAGGCGGCCCGATGCGTTGCGGACCGCACGGTCAGCGGGGGCGCCTCCGTGCGGCAGCGATCCTCAACAAGCGGGCATCTGGAAGCGAAGCGGCATCCCGGCGGCGGTTTTACGGGGTCGGGGATTTCACCGTGGAGCACGATGCGGCGTCTGGCTCGCTGCAGCGGCGGGTCGGGGATCGGAACGCTCGATAGCAGAGCTTCGGTGTAGGGGTGGATCGGGTTGGCGTAGATGGCGTCGCGATCGGCGAGTTCGACGACCTGGCCTGCGTACATGATGGCGATGCGATGCGAGATGTGGCGTACGACCGACAGGTCGTGCGCGATGAACAGGTACGTCAGCGCTTGCTCGTCCTGCAGATCCTGCAACAGGTTGACCACCTGGGCGCGGATCGAGACATCAAGCGCCGAGACCGGTTCGTCGGCCACGATGAAGTCCGGTTCGAGGGCCAAGGCGCGTGCGATGCCGATCCGCTGGCGTTGCCCGCCACTGAAGGCGTGGGGATAGCGACCGGCGGCGTCGGCTGGCAGTCCGCATCGTTCGAGCAGGGCGACCACGCGATCGCGGGCCTCGGTCACGCTTTGCACGCTGCCGTGGACCACAAGCGGCTCGCTGACGAGTTCAGCCACGGTCATTCGTGGGTTGAGGCTTCCATAGGGGTCCTGGAACACAAGCTGCATGTGTCTGCGCAGGCGCCGCAGGGCTTCGCCCTTGGTGTGTGTGATGTCCCGCCCGCGGAAATGAATGGCGCCCGCGGTCGGGGTGATTCGACGCAGTATCGCCCTGCCCGTCGTCGTCTTGCCAGAACCGGACTCGCCTACCAGCCCGAGCGTCTCGCCGCGGATGATGCCGAAGCTGACGCCGTCGACGGCGTGCACGAACCTGCGATGCTGGCCCCAGAAGCCGGATCGGCCGACCGGGAAGTGGATCTTGAGGTCCTCGACGCGGATCAGTGCGTCTTCGGACTGGGTGCGCACGGCGGTATCAGGCCGCCGGGAACGGGTTCCAGCAGGCAACGCTTCTCCCCTCTTGGAGTCGGGTCATCTCAGGCAGCTCGCTGTGGCACCGATCTGTCGCCCAGCCGCATCGATCGCCGAACGGACAGCCCGGCGGCGGTGCAACGAGATCGGGTGGGGCGCCGTCGATCGACACAAGCCGGGGTTGGACTTCGTCGACACGCGGAGTCGACTCGAGGAGGCCGTGCGTGTACGGATGCGCAGGTTTCGCATAAAGATCTTCGGCAGGCCCTATCTCGGCCAGCCGACCGCCGTACATGACGCAGACGCGGTCGCACATGCCAGCCACCACGCCGAGATCATGGGTGATCAGCAGCACCGATAATCCGAGCCGATCTTGGATGTCGGCGAGGAGTTCCAGGATCTGCGCCTGGATCGTGACGTCGAGTGCGGTGGTGGGCTCGTCGGCGATTAGCAGCTCCGGTTCACATGACAAAGCCATCGCGATCAGGACGCGTTGGCGCATACCGCCGGAGAACTCGCTCGGATGCTGCTTCATGCGCTGACGCGGGTTGGAGATGCCCACCAGATCGAGCAACTCGATCGCCCGCTCGGTGGCTTGGGCGCGCGAGTGGCCGAGATGGCGCCGGGTCACCTCGGTGAGTTGATTGCCGACGGAGAAGACCGGGTTCAGCGAGGTCATGGGGTCCTGGAACACCATCGAGATCTCGTTGCCACGCACCCGTTTGAGTTCGGCGCCTGCGTTCGGGCCACGCACGAGCGACTCGCCCTTCCATCTCACGTCGCCGCCGGTGATGCGACCCGGGAGTTCGGTGAGGCCCATGATCGCCTGCGCCGTCACACTCTTGCCAGAGCCCGATTCACCGACGAGGCCAACGGTTTCGCCACGGTCTATGTGGAACGTGACGTCACGCACGGCCTGCACCACGCCCCGGCGTGTCAGGAACCGCACCTGCAGATCGTCGACTTGGAGAAGACGTTCACTCATCGGACGGGGCCTTCGCTGAACCGGCGGGCTTGGACGGCCGCGTAGCGCTTCTCGCGTTCTCGGGGATCGGCGACGACGCGAAGCCAGCTCGCCACAACGTTGACGGACAGAACCGTCAAGGAGATGACGATGCCGGGCATCACGACCAGCCACCACGAGTTGAAGACGAAGTCCTGGCCCGACGCGACATCCAGACCCCAGGAGATGTCGGTTCGCTTGACCCCGACACCGAGGAACGACAGGGCTGCCTCGGCGAGGACGATCCGAGCGAACTCGAGTACAGCCAAGGTGCTGATAGGGGCTGCCAGGTTCGGCAAGATATGTTTGACCATGACCCGTCGGGGGCGACAACCGATGATCTCGGCCGCCTCGACGTAAGGGGTCTCCTTGACCGACAGGACCACGCCACGGGTCATGCGGGCGTAGATCATCCATCCGTTGATCGATAAGACGACCACGACGGTGCGGACCGACGGGCCGAGCAGCGACGCCAGCAGTATGGCGATCAACAAACCCGGAAACGCGATTTGGGTATCGACGACCCGCATTATGAAGCGGTCGGCGCGTCCACCCCGGTAGCCCGCGACGAGGCCCGCCAGCACCCCAACCAATCCAGCGATCACCAAGACCGCGAGGCCGACGAGCAGCGAGACACGTGCGCCGTGGATCAGCCGTGACAGGATGTCACGCCCGAGCCCGTCGGTGCCCAAGACGTTGCTCCAGTCTCCACCGGATTGCCATGCCGGGGGCTGCAGACGGTTGACGATGTCCTGCTTGCGTGGATCATGAGGGGCGACGAGCGGTGCGAACACGGCCGCGACGAAAAGGACGAGAAGGAACAGCGCGCCGAGAAAACCGGCCTTGTCGCGCCACAGCTCCACGGCCATGTCGGTGGCTTTGGCGACACCGCGGTGGCGATGGCCCGAGACAGCGACCAGGGCTGGCTCAGCGGACGCGCTGAACTCGCCGTCGGGGATCTCGATGGCTTCGCCACGCGCTTGGCGTGTCATGACAGCTCGATTCTCGGATCGATGATCTTGTAGGCGATGTCGACGATCACATTGATGGCGACTACGAGAATCGCGGCGATCAACACGATGGTCGACAACAAGAACAGGTCTCGGCGCTGGATCGCTTCTAGGGCGAAGAACCCGAACCCGGGCCAGGCGAACACCTTTTCGACCACGACCGTGAACCCTGCCAGCGCTCTGGTGATCTCCCAGCCGGACAAGGTGAGCACCTGAATACCTGCGTTGCGTAGGGCGTGTTTCGCGACAACGACGTGGCTGGGCATCCCTTTGGCCTTCACAGCTCGTGCGTACTGGCTGTTGAGTTCGTCGATCATGGCCGAACGAACCACCATCGTCAGACGTCCGAGGGCCGGGAGCGCGAGTGCCACCGCTGGCAGGATGATGTGCTCGAAGCCGCCGTAACCCCCGACGGGCAGCCATCGGAGATGGACCGCGAACACGATAATCAGCAGCAGGCCCACGAAGAACTGCGGCATGGACAGGCCGATGAGGCTGAGCGTGACCAGGATGCGATCGAGAATCCCGCCCGGTCGAAGAGCCGAGATCATGCCGAGCGGCAGAGCCAGCGCGATGGCACAGAACATGCCAGCGGCGACGAGCTGCAGCGTCTTGGGTAGTGTCTGACCGACGATATCGATCGTCGATCGCCCGGGCTGCCAAAGCGATTCCCCGAAGTCACCGCGGGAAAGGTCTTCGACGTAGTCGCCGAATTGCACGATCAGCGGGCGGTCGAACCCCAGCTCGGCTTCGCGGGCCGCGCGTTCCTGGGTTGTCGCCTCAAGCGGCAGGATGAAATCCACAGGGTCGGTGAACGCCCGGGTGAGCAGAAACACGACGACGGTTGCCGCGACGACCACCACCAGGCCCTGCCCGATGCGTCTGATGATGAACGATCCCATCGCTCTCCCATTGTCGGCTCTACGCGAAACCGGGGCCCGCGAGGATGCATGGCGAGCCGACGGACGGCTCGGGAACCTGTGTGGGCAAAGAGCCTTGCCCTGCCCACACCCGTGGCGATGGCAGTGAGGTTGCCGCCGCTGCCCCTAGCTGGCGCTCATCTCCTCGATGAGTAGCTTGGAATCGACTCGCGGGTTCCAGGACATGCGTTCGGATAGACCGTAGATGTCCTCGTTGTTGATCATCCACACGAAGTACGCCTCGTCGTAGGCGATCTGGACGGCCTCCTGATAGAGCGCTTCGCGAGCGTCGGCGTCGACCTCGGCACGGGCTTCGTCGATCAGTGCCGAGAGCCGCTCGTTGCTGTTCGAGCTGCCGATACCGCCTGCCTGGTAGTAGGTGCTCAGCTGCCGGTCTGCGTCAAGTATGTCGTTCGAGCTTGACACGAAGATCGCATCGGCACGGCTGTCTCTATCGAACAGGACATCAAGATACTCGCCGAACTCAGGGAGCTGAAGGTCAACGTTCAAGCCCGCCTCTTCCCAGTAGCCAGCGACGGTCTGGACCAACTCGGCGTCGAGCAACCAGCGGCCACTGGACTCACCGACCAAGGTGATGGTCTGACCGGCCACACCAGCGTCTTGGATCAACTGCGCCGCCCGGTCCGGGTCATAGGGATACGCCTCGATGTTCGGGTTGTGGCCCAGGATCGACGGGCTGAGCAGCTGACCGGCATCGATCACCGCGAACCCGCTGAAGAGGCTGTCGGCGATCGCTGCCTTGTCGACCGCGAGGTTCAGGGCGAGCCGGACGTCGAGGTCGGCTGTGATGCCTTCGTCGGCATCGAGGATCAGCACCGGGTGCTCCTGGCCTTGAGCCGTGGCGGAGCGGGGTGCTCGTGGCACGTCTTCGGGATTGAGGTTGGTGATGAGGTCGTAGTCTCCCGACAACAGGCCAGCGAACCGGCTGCCCGCCTCACTCACGAACCGGTACTCGACATCGGTGATCGTCGGCGCCCCGTCCCAGTAGTCAGGGTTGGCAGCCAGCGTGACTCTTTCGCCTCGTGTCCAGCCCTCGAACCGGTAGGACCCGGTGCCGATGACCGAGTCCGATAGATCCTCGCTGGCCTCGGCGGAAGCCGGGATGATCTTCAACCAGTACATGCGAGAGGGCAGCACACCGTCTGGGTCTTCGGTCGTGATGTTGACCGTGAGATCGTCGACGGCTTCGGCGCCACTCAATGAGGCGAAGAAGCCGTCGTTGTCGGTGACACCTTCGTCGATGAGCCGTCCGATGCGGTTCACGCTGGCAACGACGGAGGCCGCGTTGAAGGGCTCGCCGTTGTGGAACTCGATGCCGTCTCGAAGGGTGAACTGCCAGGTGGTGTCGTCCAGACGAGTCGGCATTGCCGCGGCAAGTCCAGGGACGAGATCACCTTCGGGTGTGCGAGCGAGCAGCGTCTCATAGACGTTGTCGTTCACTGCGCGTTCTCCGCCGTCGTCGACTAGATGCGGGTCCAGGCTCGTTGGCTCCGAACCCAATGCGATCGTAATGGCCACTTGTGTCGGCAGGTCCGTGTCACCGTTACCGACCTCTTCACCTCCCGGGTCGACCGTCGGGTCGGCGGCGGGTGGCGGATCCGCCCCAGAGTCGTCGTCATCACCGCAGCCGGTGGCGACCAGCGTGAAGACGACCAGCAGCACAAACCATTTGAGTCTCTTGGGCACGAATCCCCCTCCTTGAAACGGCAACCATTCCCTTGAATTGCCTACTGTATACAATGGACGTTTTTCTAGGTCAAACGGGGGCGACGTTCCCAGGTAAGGGCGGAGGTCTCGAAGGTGGACTCAAAATCGCTCGGGAAGTTGCACAAGCCGTTACGTCGAGCCGTCACTGATGCCATCCGCGAGTCGATTCTCTCGGGACGGTACGCGCCCGGAGAGCGTCTTTATGAAGACCGCCTCGCCAATGAGTTCGGGGTCTCACGCAACCCTGTCCGCGAGTCATTTCAGGCGCTTGCCGCGGAGAGTTTCATCGAACTTGAACCCCGCCGTGGCGCACGCGTCGCTGAGATCGATCGTCGGCGAGCCCAAGAACTGTTCGAGGTTCGTGGCGCACTCGAGGGTCTGGTTGCGGCGCTGGCCGCTGAGCGGGGTAAGCAGACCAGTTCGTTCGCCCTGATGTCGATCGCCGAGGCCGGGGTGGATTCCGCAGCGAGGGGGGACCTGGACGATCTCCCGATGCTGAACACCCGCTTTCATGATCTTCTGGCGGACATGGCCGGAAATCGTCTACTCACCGAGACCTTGGCACAGCTCTCCGGCGTCATCCGCTGGATCTACGCCGCTCGACTGACCGATCGAGTCGATGGATCCTGGGCTGAACACCGAGCGATCGCAACCGCGGTCGGCGCGGGCCAAGCCATGCTGGCCCGCTCGTTGGCCGAGGACCATGTTGGCGCAGCCCGAGCGGCCTACCTGGACGGCTGAGTTCTCCGCGGCCTGCTCGCTCACCGCTGGCGCTCAAAACGCCTTGATTGCGCCGCCGTCGACCCGCTCACCCGCTGGCGCTCAGAACGCCTTGATTGCGCCGCCGTCGACTCGAATCGCGGTCCCGGTGACGAAACTTGCCCGCGCGCTGCAGATAAAGACGACGACATCTGCCAGTTCGATCGCATTGCCGACCCGGCCGAGGGGTATTTTTGCGATGTGATCCGCCCGCACCTTTTCGCTCGAGCGCGACTCTCGCTCGGCGCGCGCCGCTTCGAATCGACCCAGCGCTGCGGTGTCGAACTGGCCGGTGACGATGACGTTCACGAGCACTTCCGGAGCGAGAGCGAGCGCCAACGACCGAGCTGCCGCGGCGACACCGGAGCGAAAGACCGACGACAACGCCAAGTCGGTGCTGGCCTCCGCCACCGACCTGGCGGTCAAGAAGACCAGCCTCGCCTGGTCGGAGCGGCGCAACAGGGGCGCCGCAGCACGCGAGGCTTCCAGCGCAGGGGCGAGCATCGACTCATAGGCGCGCCGGTCGTCGACGGCGCTGTTGTCGAGAATCCCGCCCGGGGATCCGCCTCCGGTATTGACCACCAATATGTCCAATCCCCCCAGCGCGGCGTGCGCTTCGGTGACGAACCGCTCAGGCGTGCCTGGCTCGGTCAAGTCGCCGACCAAGCCGACCGCTGCCCCGGTACGTTCGCTTGCCGATGCGACACGCTCGGCGCTGCGACTGGTGATCGCGACGTCGACACCCTCTGTGGTCAAGCCAGCCGCCACTGCGGCTCCCAGCCCACTAGAGGAAGCGAGCACCAGCGCCCTCCGCTCACGCAGGCCCAGGTCCATCAGATGCGTTGATGCGCGCTCATGGCTGTCATGAGCCGAAGAAAACGGTCTTGAGAGACGTGTAGAAGTCCATGACTGTGGGGCCGAGCTGTTCTCGGTGGGTGCCGGACCCTGATTGTTTGGTTCCGCCGAACGGGGCATTGAAAGCCGCTCCGACCGTCGGTCGGTTTATCCGTACGGTGCCTGCCTGAACAGCCGAAGCGAACCGACGAGCCGCGGCGATGCTGGTGGTGCAGATTGATGACGTGAGGCCGTAGTCACTCGTGTTGGCGCGTTCGATCGCCTCATCGAGGCCGCTCACGCGTTCGAAACCGATGACCGGACCGAAGACCTCTGTGCTGGCCGATTCCATCGCGGGATCAACATCCGCGAGCACCGTGGGTGTGTAGAAGTGACCGTTGGCCAGGTCACCATCGAGGCGCGCGCCGCCGGTCACGACGGTCGCGCCCCTGTACACGGCTTCGGCGACGACTCGGTCCATGGTCTGCACGGCATGCTCATCGATCAGCGGCCCCATCGTCGTGTCGGGGTGCGCGCCACTGCCAACGACCTGCGCAGCGGCCTCGGCCACGACCCTGTCCAAGAGCGCGTCGTGCAGTTCCTCGGCCACGAGGATCCGCCCAGCTGCGGTGCATGCCTGCCCGGACAGCGAAAAGCTCGAAGTGGCCACGACTTGGGCCGCGGCATCCACATCGGCGTCGGCGAGGACGACGATCGGGTTGTTGCCGCCGAGTTCAAGCTGGACCCGCCGCCCCAGCCCGACCGCATCATGGATCTCCGAGCCCGTTGCACTGGAGCCGGTGAAGGTGATGGCGCTCACCCGGGCATCGCCGACGAGGTGGGCGCCGGCGGCAATGCCGTGGACGGTGTTGACAACACCGGGTGGGAATCCGGCTTCGATGAAGGCCTCGCTGAGCCGCTCCCCCATTCGAGGTGTCATCGGTGACGGCTTGAACACCACGGTGTTGCCAGCGGCGAGGGCCGGGCCGATCTTTCGGCTGGCCAGATTGAGCGGAAAGTTCCATGGGGTTATGACCCCGACCACACCGATCGGCTCGCGCTCGGAGTAGACGCTCGCGTACGGGTCGTCAGATGGGTAGGTGACGCCTGTGAGCCGAATGGCTTCGGCGGCGTAGAGCTCCAGGTTCTTGGGCGTTCGCTCTGCCTCGTTTCGTGCCAGAGCGATCGGCTTGCCCATCTCGGCGACCATCTCGGCGCCGATCTCGCTCGATGCGGCGGCAAGGATGTCCGCGGCCTTCTCGAGGAGCGCCGCCCGCAGCGACGGCGCCGTTTGCGACCACTCGGTAAACGCCTGCGCTGCGGCGTCCACGGCGGCGCTCACGTCGTAGGCACCGGACTCGGGTGCGATCGAGACGAGCTGGCGCGCATCAGCGGGGTCATAGCGCTCGAGTGTCGCCCCGTCAGCCGCTGGCTGTGCGGAGTCACCGATTCGGTTCCGGATTTCGAAGGTCATGTCGAGTTGATAGTCGAGTTGATAAAGGTCATGTTGCGGTCTTCGATGTGGCGCCGAGCTAGTCGATGCGGGGCGCGGTCCAGTTGTCCCACTTGGAGAAATCGGCGGTCTTGCCCAGGCTCTCAAGTAGTGCTGTGATCGCCGCCTGGCAGCAGGCGATGTCGTCGGCCGTGTGTCCTCCGCTGACGCCGACACCGCCGACGACCTCCCCGTCGACCTCGATGGGCCAGCCACCGACGAAGATGGTGAAACGGCCGCCGTGCATGTTGTTGATCCCGAACGCCTCCTGGTTGGGCTGAGCATTCGTGTAGGTGTGGGTCGGGCGCCGGTGACAGGCCGCAGTGAATGCCTTGTCGATTGCGATCTGGGGGCTGGTCGGCTTGCCGCCGTCAAGGCGACGCATAGCGATCGGCCAACCTCCTGCGTCCGCGATGCAGATGGTCTCGGGGACGCCACGCTCCTCGGCTACGGCCTGCGCGGCATCGAGCATGAGGTTCGCCTCGGTGAGCGTCAGCTGTTTCGTGTCGATCATGTGGGTCTCCTTGTCATGTGGGTCTACTCGTTACCTGTGATCGAACTCCGCGACTACCCACTCGAGGATGTCCGCTATCTCGGTTCGATCCAGCAGAGTGGCCACCGTGCTCTCGTCGAGATATTCCACGGTTATCTGCATCCTCGAATTTCTTTGTATCCTCGAATCGGTCGGCGGAAAGGGGTGGCATGCGAGCCTTCGGCTGCGCAAGACGAGCCCTCGGGCACTCGGGTCGAGAGCTTGCATACAGTATCCCGAATCGCAGGATTCATCCCTAATCGCAGGATTCCGACCTCGAGCACCAACGCACACGGGAGCCACCCTTTGTTGCCGAACGGTTGGCGGCTTGCGGGCATGCCTGCGTTCTCATGACCGCCACGACCGGGCAACGATCCGGCGGCCCGATATGGGTGCCCTTCTTGCTTGTGTGCCTCGCTTACCTGGCGACTACGACGGGCGAGTCGCTGCTGGCCCCGATCTATCCCGTTGCGGCCGACGATCTGGGCCTGGACCTCACTCGGGCGGGGCTCTCGTTCGCCGTTCTGGCGAGCGCGATCGCCGTGTGCAATGTCGTGGGCGGGCTCTTGCTCCGCCGATGGGCCACGCCGCGGGTTCTGGCAGCTGCCCTTGCCACGACAAGCCTCGGAGGTCTCGTCGCCGCAACCTCGGGCGAGCCGAGGCAGTTCCTGGTTGCGCAGGTGCTGCTCGGCGCTGGCGCCGGATTGTTGTATCCCGGGGCGGTCATGTCTGTTGGGACATTTGCCGGTCGCAACCGCCGAGGGTTTGCCATGGGGCTGTTCGGCGTGATGTTCTCCGCCGGACTGGTGCTCGCAGCCTGTCTCTCGGCGCTGGGAACACAGTCTGACTGGCGCTGGTCCTTCGGTATCGGCGCAGTGTTCGCTGCGATCGCCGCGATTGCTGTGCTGTTCATCTCCGGCGCGCCGCGTGCGGCCACCGGCGGGTCCGCCTTCGTGGGTCTGGCTGCAGTGCTCGGCGCACCGACGATCGTAGGAGTCGTGGGCGGGATCTCCCAATACGCCACCGTATCGTTCCTGCCGGTTTTCGCCGTTGATGTCTGGGATATGTCCGAGGCGGCAGCAGCGGGCGTGCTCGCGGTCGGTCGGGTGATGTCGGTTCCGGCGAAACTCGTCTCCGGGGCATTGGCGGATCGTCGAGGCCCGATCCACACGGCTCGGTGCGTAGGCGTTGTCTTGGCGGTTGCGGGACTTGCCTGGGCGCTCTGCCCGACGCTGTGGATCGGGGTTGTCGCCGCGGTTGTGTTCACCGCAGAAGTCAGCGCGTTGTTTCCGCTCGCGAACCTGCTGGCGTTCGAACGCGCTGGTGCCAGGGCGCCTGCCTTGGGAGTGTTTCGTTCGCTACAACTCGCCGCCGGAGCGGTCGCTGGCTTCACTGTCGGCGCCGCAGCCGATATCGCCGGGCTGCGCCCGACCATCGCCGTGGTGTCGGCAGTGCCGCTGTGTCTTGTCCTGGGCCGCGCCGAGACGGGCCCGCTACACGGCGCAGACACCACCAACGGTGCGCGGATCGACAACAGCGGTCGCTGACCCGCTGCCGCGGTCGTCCACGACGATCTGCATGGCGGACCGCAAACCCCAGCGGCCCACGCTCTCGACCCTAGGCGCCACCTCGCGAAGCTCAGCCACCTCGGCGTGAGCCAATCCATCTTCGATGCGGATGCCGTCGTCGTCGGGCAACCACTCCCATTTCGCGTCGACGACCGCTTCTGCGACAGCTTCGGGCCAGCGATGCAACCGTGCCAGGGCCTGGGCGTTCCAGGGCATTTGGTTCGCGCCTCCCGGTGTCGCGCCCTGGATCCGCCGTCCATCGGCGGCCGAGACCGCCCAGGCGTGCAACGTCGTCGCGGGCCTTTTGCCCGGAGCCGGGAAGTTCGAATGGCCTTCGCCTGTAGCGAAGCCGCGCCCGGCGCGGTTGGACAGGATCAGGTCATACTCCGGGACTACCAGCCCGCTGCCGAAGCGGGGAAACGAGTTCGAGTGCACCACTGTGACGATCCGCCCGTCCTCATCAACGGCACTCACCATCGACGTGCCCGAGGGATCAGCTAATGACCGGCGGCGCGCGACGGCGGCCATGACCCGGCGGTACAGCTCCGCCTGGCTGTGATCTTCGCCCGTGCCGAACCCCGAAACGACCTCCAGCAGCGAAGGACCATGCGTCGGCGCTGGGGTTGCGAAATAGGTGCCGAGTGATCCCGCCGCCGACACTGGGGTTACCCATTCTGCGCGTGAAAGGCGCATGTCCTCGCTGTTCAGCACGCCCCCGGACTCCTGAACACGCGCCACGATGGCTTCGCCGACGCTTCCTGTCAGGAAGAACCGAGGGTTCGCGCCAAACGCTTCGAGGGCGCGTGCCAAGCCCGGCAGACGCGTGATGGCGCCTGGCGCGATTGGCGCTGCATCGCGCAGGTACGAAGTCCCGCCCGGGTTGTGTTTTTCGATCAAATCGAGCGACTCCTCGGTGAGCAGTGAGCAGATTCGCGCCCATGCGAACCCATCGTCGGCGAGCTCGATTGCGGGAGCGACGAGATCCGTCACCTCAAGCACGCCTCGCTCGGCGAGATGGAAGTACCCCGCGGGAGCTCCGGGCACACCCACGGCCATCGGCCCGGTCACGGTCATCTCACCGCGTCGCGCCACGGCACCCAAGCCCGCCGGAGCCCCGCCGATCGCAAGCAGCGCCTCGGGCTGCTCGGCCCGTGGCGCCCACGCCAGTGCAACAAGATCGCCCGCCAGTCCACACTTCGGCGGCAAAAGCACCGTCTCAGCCAGGGCGGCCGCTACGGCGGCATCGTAGGCATTACCGCCGCGCTCGAGCATCGAGGCTCCGATCCTCGCCGCTGCGGGCGCGGCCGCAGCGGTCACGCCCCGAGCGCCCCGCGCGGTGCACTGCTCGGCCATGATTGACACGGTCCCCGCCAGTCGCGAAACACTCATCGCGAAACACTCATAGGGAATCTCCACGCTAAACGCCGAACCGCAACCAACGCGTCCCACATATTCGCGACACCTTCACAGGAATCCCCCACAATCGGCAATCAGGACCGCACCGCAACCGACGTCACCACGTCCTGTTCGCCATCGCATCGACGTGTCGGGTATGCAGTTCGGGCGCACCTCGGCAAAGCCGCTCGGCCGGGTTCGCCATCGCATCGACGTGTCGGGTATGCAGTTCGGGCGCACCTCGGCAAAGCCGCTCGGCCGGGTTCGCCATCGCATCGACGTGTCGGGTATGCAGTTCGGGCGCACCTCGGCAAAGCCGCTCGGCCGGGTTCGCCATCGCATCGACGTGTCGGGTATGCAGTTCAACGTCGGGTATGCAGTATACAATTCCGTGAATGAGTTCGGTTGGACACGAAAGGCCCACGAGGATGGCAGACCTACTCCCAGATGATGACTTCCGCACCGCACTCGAAGACGCTATGAAGGGCCGCCAGGCAAAGGACGCCTCTTTCAGCCAGGCCTGGGCCCAGGGCAAACTCGAGCGCAAACACTTCGCCCGATGGGCAGAGAACCACTACCACTACGTCGGGCCCTTCGCCGATTACCTCGCGTATATCTACGCCAACACCCCCGACTCGGCGACGTTCGCCAAGGATTTTCTGCTGCAGAACATGTGGGAGGAGGAAATCGGCGACAGTCGCCATACCGACCTGTTGATTCGTTTCGCCGAAGCGTGCGGCACAACCCGTGAAGCGGTTGTAGATCCCGGGAACATCACCGCGGTGACCCGAGGCCTGCAGTCGTGGTGTTACGCGATCTCCTTCCGCGAGCATTTCGCCGTCGCCACCGCTGCCCTCGTCGTCGGCCTCGAATCGCAAGTACCGAGCATCTACCGCAAGCAACTTCCGCCGTTGCTCGACCGCGATGTCTACGGGTTCACCGAGGACGAGGCGGAGTTCTTCGACCTGCACATCAGCTCCGACGAGATCCACGGCGAGCGGGGTTACCAGATCGTCCTCAAGTACGCCGACACGCCCGAACTCCAGCGGCGCTGCATCGAGATCACACGTGACGGGGCCGACATGCGCTTCGCATACACCAAGGCTCTCTACGACACCTATGTGGCGCCCGATCTCGGCGATTGGACCTCCAATCCCGCAGGCGTTCTTCGCGGCGCGGCCTGACCGAATCCCATTGCCGCGGCGGGAACGAAACCGGCCTCGATGCCCACGATCGACTTCCGGACATCGCAGAACAGGGTCGAGTTCTCCGACGGGGAGGAGGTGAACCTGCTGCGCATGGCGCTCAGGCACGACTGCGGCGTTCCATGGAAATGTGCCACAGGGTTGTGCGGAACGGATCGAGTCCGGATCATCGAGGGCTCGCAGCACCTGAGCCCTCCGAAACGCCGCGAGAGGAAACTGCTCGGCGATCTGGTTGATGATGGCGTCCGCCTCGCCTGTCAGACCTATGTGTCGGGCTCTGTCACGATCGTCTGGGATCCCGACCAAAAGAGCATCGACCAAGACTCACGCGCCGGGAAGCGGCTGCTCGCCCGGTGGCTCGATGCAGCAGATGGCAACCAATGAGCACCGGCGAACGGACGCAGCGTTGGGTCGCGACCGTGGCTGTTGGCGAGCTCAGCAAGCGCCGCAAACTGAAGGTCGACACCGACATCGGCGAGCTGGTGCTGTTGTGGCACCAAGGATGTCCCTTTGCGCTCGCCAACATCTGCGTGCACCGCGAACGCGAACTCGTCAACGGAAACGTCTTCGACGGGCGGCTCGTCTGTCCGGGCCATCAATGGGCGTTCGACCTGCGGACCGGATACTGCAAAGAGCGAGAGCGCACCCAACCCGTCCACGAAACCCGAATCCGAGACGGCATCGTGCAGGTCAACCTCGCCGTGAACACCACCTTGGACCCCGACGGGTGACGCACCTACATTGACGATCAATGCATCGCATTCTGCGCCAGCTGGCGTCGTGGCGTCTTGCTCAGTCAGCCGATTCCGGGAAGCCCTCGGGCCAGATGTCAACGGCATACCCAACGAGCGCGTCAAGTCGGGGATCAACTCGTCGGCGGTGACAAAAAGATGGAACGCGCCAACCGTGATGCCCTCAACGGTCAAGCGGCGACCCCCACCGTGTTCTGGCAAAGACTCCCATGTGCCATCGCGGGACACAAGGGCGATTGCTGACGCCAGATCGTGGCGCGAGAAGAGTGCCGCCCCGTCGGCATCAAGTTGGTCAGCGATGTCTTTCTCTACCGTCGTTCCTACCCGGACCGGTCGACTCATCCACCGAGAGCCTGTAGGCGACGACGCTCGAGATCGTCGAGAGACATTCGATTGATGGTTTCAGATGACAGTCGAGAATCCGAGACTACCTGTAACCGGTCGGCTTGGTGTTCAATATCCTCAGCGGTCGATGCCGCTGGGAAACCGCCGCCGAGTCGTTCCCTAGGCTCGGGCGTCTTGGGCTTGGCCATGTCCTCACAATAGTCAGCACCCCGACATCGAAATGACCAGCGGCAAGGCAGCCCACCAGATCGGCGCCAGAACCCCGGCGCAGATCCTCACACCCGCATCTGCCTAGAATCGATTCCAGGACCGAGACGCAACCTGGAGGTTGACATGGCCTGGAATGTCGGAGCGGGTCTGGATGGCCGAGGCGTAATCGTGACGGGCGCAGCCGGAGGAATGGGCAGACCCGTCGCAGAAGCCTTCGCTGCAGCGGGCGCACGGGTGATGGCCGTCGACCTCGATCAGGAGGCGACCGAGGAGGTGGTGAGCACGCTCGACGGCGAGGGTCACATCGCCGCCGGTGTGGATCTGTGCGACCTCTCGGCCCAAAAGGCGCTCATTGCGCGAGCCGTGGATGAGTTGGGCGGCCTATACGTTCTCGCACATCTCGCCGCGGTGTTGCGACGGCGGGGATCGCTCGGCGAAGTCACAGAGAACGATTGGGACTTTCAGATCGACACCAACCTGAAGGCATCGTTTTTCCTTTGCAGGCAAGCCGGTGAGGCCATGAAGGCCGCCGGGCAGGGCGGTCGCATCATCGCGTACAGCTCCCAAGGATGGTGGACGGGCGGATTCGGCGGTTCGGTGGTCTACGCCGCCTCGAAAGGCGGGATCATCTCCATGGTTCGCGGGCTGGCGCGGACCCTTGGCCCCGACGGGATCACGGTGAACGCCCTTGCACCGGGGCAGGTGGACACACCGATGCTCATGACCGACCTGGACCCCGCAGTCCTGCGGCAATTACTCGACGCCACACCACTCGGACGGGTCGGCGCACCCGAGGAGATGGCTGGCCCCACAGTGTTTCTCGCCTCGCAACACGCGTCGTACATAACCGGTGCCACACTGAACGTGAGCGGCGGACAGCTCATGTACTGAAGCCCCACAGTTTATGTACTGACGCCCTCTTGGCATCGATCCCGGATCCTGTACGTACCGATCCCATCACAAAGGTGACCTCATGACCAACCGACCTGAACTCGCCATCTCCGGGTCGAGCAGCACACCCACGACGCGCCTGACGTGGTCCGACGACATCGACAAGCGGGTCCGGACCGGTGACTGGGCGGATCAGGCCATCTCCACCACCACCAAAGTGATCGAGGCGATCCGATGCGGGGACCGGGAGTCCGCCGCGCAGCTCCTCGACTACTGGATGGAAGAGGCCAAGGTCGTCTACGTCATCTACCAAGTGTGGTCAGAAGGTTGGCAGGAATACCTGGCGTCTGAGGGTGTGCCCCAAATCGAGCTCGATGCGGAATTGTCACGCCTGCGGGCACTGCTCGCATTCCCCGACGGCGGTCCGTTCGAGCCGAAGGCCCGCTGGGAGCAGATGGCCCGAGAGGCAGGCGAACTCGCCAACCGGCTACGTGCCTATGAGATCACCGAGTCCGAGGCGCTCGCGGCCCTGGATGCGATCCGTGAGTCCTGGCGCCAACAACACGACCGGGGCGGCGACTTCCAGTCCGGTCTGTTGACCTTCGTCGCCCGACGGTTCGGTGAAGAGGCGGTGGCGGAGGCGTACTCGCACGTGCTCGAGCCCTACCTTCAGGAACGGTACGCACCGTTCGATGTGCGTCGCCAGCCCTACACCGACACCGTCTTTCGCAACATCTACCTCTCTTTTGAGGCTATGCGAGGACATCTCGTCGGCGCCGAGCGAAACGGGGACATGACCTTCGTCGAGGACGACGACAAGATCACCATCGCATTCGACCCGTGCGGCTCGGGCAACCGCGGTCAAAGGGGCGACCCGTTCGAGGGGACCGGCTCCCGGTCAGACCCACCCTATGACTTCGGCATCACCACGAAGAAGCACGATTGGGCCTGGAACGAGGTGGGCGTCTGCTACTACTGCGCCCACTGCTGCTATGCACTCGAGTACTGGCCAGCACACCAGTGGGGTCACCCCATTCGGGTCGTCGACTCGCCGTTGCATCCCGAAGAGACGACAGGCCCGGAGCCGAAAAAGTGCACATGGACCGTCTACAAGTCTCTTGAGGCGATCCCCGAGGAGTCTTACGTCCGGATCGGGCTCACCAAGCCCGGCTCGGCGCCGACCGACATCAACGGAGATGACGAGTCCTAAGGCCGCTGCGAACCCGTCGTAGTCATGCTCTCCCACCCCCACCTCTTCGGGAGATGACGAGTCCTAAGGCCGCTCCGAACCCGTCGTAGTCATGCTCTCCCATCCCCCACCTCATGGATGGTTGACCGAACAATGGTTCTCGATCGGCATGCGCGATGGGGTCTGCGCAATTGCCGGTTGTGCGGTTGTGTTTGTGGATCCCACTTGACCTAGCCGTGCGCCGTGGCATACTGGAATCGTATCCAGGAACGGAACCAGCGGCCGACGCCGGGTGGGGAGGACAACAATGAGCAAGACCCTTCGATGGATGATCGCCGTCTTGGCGGTCTTCGGTGTCGTCGCCGCCTCATGCGGTGGCGACGACGACTCCGGCACGGTCGGTTACATCTCGCTGGGCGACTCCGTCCCGTTCGTGAAGCTGGTCTCCGACTCGATCATCGAACAAGCGGAGGCCGAGGGCGTTGACCTGGTCTTCTGTGACTCCGAGATCGATGCGGCCAAGGCGCTGGAGTGCGCACAGCTCTTCGACACCCGCGATGTCGAGGTCGTTCTCAACTTCCAGGTGGATCAGCAGTCCAGCCCTGAGATCTGCGCCGCCTACGGCGATGTCCCGACCATCGCCATCGACATCGTGCAGGAGCCCTGTCAGGTGGCCTTCATGGGTGCGGACAATAGTGGCGCTGGCGAACTCGCCGGTTCCGCCCTGGGCGAGTTTTTCGCCACGGAATTTGACTGTGAGTACGACGCCTATGTGTCGCTGGAGTCCACCGCCGCCGGTGATGCCAACGCCGACCGCATGGGCGGCTATCGCACCGGGTTCTCCCAGCACTGCCCGATCGCCAATGAGCGGGTCCTCGACGGCGCAGACCGCACCGACTCCGCTCTGGAGCAGATGACCGACCTGTTGTCGGCGCTGCCCGGCGAGCGAATCGCTGTAGTCGCGATCAACGAGGACGGGATCCTCGGTGCCATCGCCGCGGCTCGAACGCTCGGCCGTGACGGCGACCTGTACTACTCCGGTCAGGGCACGGATCCCAGCATCTGGTGCGATGTCCGCGACAACCCCAACTACATCGCCTCGACTGCGTATTTCCCGGAGCGGTACGGCGAGATCCTGATCCCCGCCGCCAAGGCGATCCTCGCCGGTGAAGATGTGGACGAACTCCTGTTCACCCAGCATGAGATCATCACCTCCGAGAACATCGAGGACATCTACGACGTGACAGACTGCGGCTGAGACGCCCATCGGCTTGGCGCGAGGGACCATCGGGTGAGCGACCCTCGACGCAAAGATGGGCGCGCCGTGGCCGCCGTGGCGACACCGATCGTCTCGACGGACGGCATCTGCAAGTCCTTCGGCGGGGTCGAAGTCCTCAAGGGCATCGATCTCGAAGCCCGGGCCGGTTCCATTCTCGCTCTTCTGGGAGAGAACGGAGCCGGGAAGTCCACCCTCGTGAAGATCATCGTCGGCGATTACACGCCGACAGCGGGCTCGGTCGTGATAGACGGCGTAACCCACGCGCAGCTCACGCCGGTCGAATCCGGCGACGCTGGCATCTCGATGATCGCCCAGGAATTCAACGACGCGCCCACCCTGACCGTGGCGGAGAACATCTCCCTCGGTCGACTGCCGAACCGTCACGGGTTCGTCAACTGGCGCGAGGTGGAGCGGCGGGCTCGTCAGGTCCTCGCTTCACTCGAAGCCGAGATCGACGTGAAGTCCGAGGTGTCGTCGCTCACCATAGGCGAGCGTCAGTTCGTGGAGATTGCCAGGGCACTCGGCAACGAAGCCCGTGTCCTCATTCTCGACGAGCCGACCGCTGCGCTCTCCCAGCACGAAGCGGACATTCTCTTCGAACGGGTTCGCCGGCTGCGTGACCAGGGCAAAGCCATCGTCTACATCACCCACCGCCTAGACGAGGTGTTCGCACTCTCGGACCGCGTCCAAGTGCTGCGTGACGGAGAAACGGCCCTGCTCGAGGACACCGCCGATGTCGACCGCAGCCGACTGGTGGCCGCGATGGTGGGCCGCCACGACGTGGTCACCGGCCGACCACCGGCATCCGACGCGAAGATCGGTGATGTGGCGCTGCGCTGGCGTTGCGCCACGAGTCACCGTAGCTTCACCGACATCGACATCGAGGTGCGTACAGGCGAGGTGGTAGCCCTGTACGGGAAACTCGGTTCGGGCGCGCTCAATGTCGGCCGTAGTGCGTTCGGGCTGGAGACCATCGGCTCCGGGACCCTCGAGGTCGGTGGTGAGCCCGTCGAGCTAGCCAACCCGGTCGAGGCAGTCGCCCACGGCATCGGTTTCCTCAGCGAGGACCGCAAGGTCGGTGGCGCGTTCTCGACGCGACCGATCGGTGAGAACGTCGCCGTGGCCTCCTGGCCGAGGCTCGCCTCGAACGGGATCCTGACCACTGATGTCGAACAGCGGGCACTGGACCGGTGGTACGACCGACTCGCAATCCGCAGCAGCGGCCGTGCGGCCCAACCCATGCAGGAGCTGTCGGGCGGGAACCAGCAGAAGGTCCTGGTGTCGCGCTGGCTGGAACGAGAAGCGGACGTGCTCGTGCTGCTCGAACCCACCCGGGGCGTCGACGTCGGCGCCAGGGCGGATCTTTACAAGGTCCTGCGCCAACTCGCCGCCGACGGAACCGCGATCCTGATCGTGACCTCTGACTACGAAGAGGTCATCGCGGTTGCCGACCGCTCCTATGTCATCGCCAAGGGCCGAACAACCGCGGAACTCGACAGCAACGAGATCGACATGAACACACTGCTGACCCATGCCGGTGGCTGAGCGCTACACCCTCAGCCCGGTGAATCCGCGCAAAGGGACGATATGACGGGCACGAAGACCAGCGAGGATCAAGCATCGCCGCGCCGCGCTCCGGGCGCACCGAGCCGTCTGACGACGGCGATCGCCCGACTACCCGAAACCGCCGCACTCCTGGCGGTGCTCGTCTGCCTCATCATCTACTTCTCGGCGAGATCGCAGTTCTTCTTCGATTTCGACAACTTCGTCAACATCGCCCAGAACTCGGCGGTTGTCGGGATCATCGCGATGCCAGCCACGATGCTCCTGATCGGTGGCCAGGTCGACCTCTCGGTCGGTTCTGTCGCCGGACTGCTTGGGATGACCATGGCCGTCACGACGACGGCGACCAACGCCGACACCACGCCCTACGGTCTGGGCGTCGGTATCGGCCTCGCCGTCCTGATCACGATCACAGTGGCATTGGCGATCGGGATCTTTAACGGTTTCGCCGTAACCAAGATCGGCTTGAACTCGCTTATCGTCACACTGGGCGGCCTGGCGATGTTCAGAGGTCTGACAAAGGTCCTCGGGGACGGTCAGACCATCCGACTCAATGGCTTCGGAGAACTGGGTGTCAGCCGCCCGCTGTTCGACATACCCATTCCCGTCTACATCTTCATCGGGGTCTCCGTCGCCTGCCATCTCCTGTTGAGATACACGGTGTACGGACGATCGATTTACGCTGTCGGCTCGAACCCGCAAGCCGCCCGTCTCGCCGGTATCAGGACCGATCGCGTTTTGTTCATCGCCTTCGTTCTGACGGCGCTCGCAGTCGCTCTCGCCGCGATGATCCGAGTGTCGCAGATCGGCAGCGCCTCAACGAACGCCGGTTCCGGTTTCGAACTCACAGTCGTGACGGCCATTATCCTCGGGGGCGCAAGCCTCTCGGGTGGTCGCGGTTCGATCGCCGGTACTTTCCTCGCTCTATTGGTGCTCAACACATTGGAGAACGGTCTCATCCAGACCGACGTCCCCTCCTTTTGGATCGAGTTCAGCGAGGGCGCCCTGCTGATCATCGCCGTGTCCTTCGACAGGCTCCGGGTCCGCCTCGGCGGCGCCGAATAGCGGTTACGCCGACGCCGTGACATCCGGACTGCCCGGCAGTTACCAAGATAGCAGTCCTGGAAACGATTCGACTACTGTGGGACCGACAGACCCGAACCGAGGAGAGCGAGTACCGATGGCCGACCGACTCGACTTTGTCGACACCCATGTCCATTTCTGGGAACGTCCCCACGACAAGCTCGTTTGGGCGTGGTTGGCCGACGACGCCATCCATCCCCAGCTCGGCAGGATCACCAAGCTCAAGGTACTCCGGAGTTACTCCGAGCCCCACCTGCGCGAGGACACCACCGATCTGAACGTCACGAAAATCGTCCACGTCCAGGCCGCGATCGGCTCCGCAGATCCGGTCGACGAGACCGCCTGGCTCCAGGAGATCGCAGACCGCACCGGCTGGCCTAACGGGATCACCGGTGATGCAAGGCTGCAGAGCCCCGATGTCGAGGGCACCATCGAGCGCCACTGCGAGTACGCCAACATGCGGGGTCTGAGGGATTTCGGCGAGGGCGACTACCTGGTGGACCCCGACTTCCACCGTGGCTATGCACTTCTAGAGAAGTACGACCTGGTTTTCGACTTGGACTGCACCTTCGAGAACATGTCCAAAGCCGCGGATCTGGCCCGCTCATTCCCGAACATCACCCTCATACTCGACCATGCGGGGTTTCCCCAGGATCGCACCGATGATTACCTGCAGAACTGGAGAGAAGGCATGGTCGCGCTGGCCGAACCCGACAACACGGTCGTCAAGATCTCCGGGCTGGGGATGGGCGACTACATGGCCGGCGGGTGCTGGACCGTCGACACCATCGGACCGTACGTGATGGGCTGTATCGAGGCATTCGGCGTCGAGCGCTCCTTCTTCGGCAGCAACTGGCCGGTCGACAGGATGTACTCCACATACGAGACCCTGCTGGACGCCTACCTGGAGATCATCTCGGTATTCTCACACGACGAGAAGACGGCGCTGCTTTCGTCGAACGCGGAGAGGGTCTACCGGATCTGACCACGGCCTTACCCGAAGAGGGGATCGGGCGCGGAAGGGACACCGTCGGGCGATGGCGGCGGGCTCCACCAGATTATCGACTTTTTGGTTCCCGCCCGACGGTGTCCCGCGGTGTCCCGTCGGGCGATGGCAGCCAGCAGACCCGCAGGATCGCGACCGTCTATCGGTCGTCACGATATTTCTCAATGTAGTCGGCGTCGAGTTCGAGCCCCCAACCCGGATCGTTGGGCAGCGTGTAAATCCCATCGGTGATCGGCGCCCGGTTGGCGATCAGGTTCCAGAAAAGCGGGTCCCTGGTCGGGTGGAACACCTCCGCGTACGTGGCATGCGGGACCGACGCAAGCATCTGAGCTGCGATCTGCGCCTCTTCGTGATGCCCCATCTCGACGCCGAACACCTTTGCGATGCCAGCGATACGACGCCATTCGGTCGGGCCGCCGCTCCAGGATGCGTCGAAGTTACAAACATCGATGGCGCCCGAGGCGATGAGGTCGCCCATACCCTGGCGCGTGAATTCGCTCTGGCCAGCGGCCACCCGGACACCGGCCATGTACCTGACGTCACGCATCCAACGGACGTCGTTGTACCAACACACCGGCTCCTCGAACCAGCGGATGTTCTCCGCGCCGACGAGTCGGACGAACTCCACGGCCTGGGCAACCGTGTAGCCTTGGTTTGCGTCGACGGTCAGCACGAAATCGTCACCGGCGGCTGCGCGGGCGACCTCAAACCGGTGGGCGTCTTCGGCGGGTGACATACCGCCGATCTTCAACTTGCAGCCAGCGAGACCGAACCCGAGGTAGTCTTCCATCTCCGCAGCCAGTTCGGCGTCGGTCTTGCCGTAATACCCACCGATGGCGACCATTGGGATGTCTGTGCGGTAGCCGCCCCACAGCTTGTGCACCGGCAAACCGGCGGCCTTCCCGGCGATGTCCCAGAGCACCGAGTCGATAGCAGCCATCCCCATCACCACGAGCTTGCGATCCCGCAGGATGTCGAAGGTCGGCGCCAGCATGGCGTCCCAGCACTGCTCAACGAGGAGCGGGTCCCTACCCTCGATGAGCGGGAAGAGTTCCTCGCGCATGATCCGTGCGATCTCATGTTGGGTATCGACCTCGTCGCCGTTGTAGCACTCCCCGACAAGACCGTCGTCGGTATGGATGCGGGTGATGAGCGTTGCCCGTTCCGACATCGAGTACTTGGATCCCCTGAAGGTCTCCGCCAATGGGACGACCAGAGGGACCACTTCGATGCGCTCGATCTTCACGGCGCCCCGAACCTCTCATCCGACATGCCTTCAGGGTACCGGTATCGTTTCCAACACGCCAGCATTGCGCACTCCCCTTCAACACGCCTGTGATGTGGTGGACCCGGGACGAGAAGCGGACGTATCAAGAAAACCCAAGACAAGAAGGCGACGGACGAGAGGCGACGTATCGCGCGGTCGGGCTCACCGCCAGCAGCCAACCGAGACGAGAGGCGACGTATCGAGAAGCGACGATCAAATGATGCCGCCAGCGATCTAACGCCGTGTGGACCCGCGGGCCAGACGGTTCAGCCGCTGGTGATAACGGCGATGGGTTCACCGTTGGCGACCTCGTCCTGCTCAGCGACGAGCCGCTCAGTCACGACACCGGCTATCGGGGCTGGCACGTCGGCCTCTACCTTGTCTGTCTCGGCCCGCAACAGTGCATCCCCCTCGGCCACGGCGTCGCCTTCGGCGACGAGCCACTCGATGACTACGACCCCTTCGGTCATGTCACCCAGTTTCGGCAGCTTGATCGTGTGTCGCATCTAGACCTTTGTTCAGTCCGAGAGGACGTTGGCGAACATCGCATCTACGCTGGCACCGGGGGCTGCCTTGACCGTCTCGACAGCCTCCTCTATTCGCGCCGCAACCCGGGACTCGGTCGCCTCGGCTGCGGAGTCGTCGAGCAGCCCCTCCTGGGTCAGGCGAGCCCGAAACGTGTTTATCGGGTCCCGCTCAAACCAGCGGTCGAACTCGCCCTCGGGGCGGTAGGGCGCCGTGTCGGCACGAGAGTGCCCGGCGTAGCGGTACGTCTTCATCTCCAGCAGCGTCGGGCCCTCCCCCGCCCTGGCACGCATGAGGGCCGTGTGCGTTGCGGCGGCCACGGCATCGGGATCCTGACCGTCCACCACCTCGCCCGGCATGGCGTAGCTGGTGGCACGGATGGCGATGTCGGCCACCGGGGTGGTCAGCTCCGTCCTGGAGTACTCGCCGTACCGGTTGTTCTCGCATACGAAGACGGCTGGCAGCTTCCAGATGGCGGCGAGGTTGAGCGCCTCGTGGAAGGCGCCGATGTTGGTGGAGCCGTCGCCGAACACCGCGAGCGCCGCGTCGTCGGTCCCACGCACCTGAGCCGTCAGGGCCGCGCCGGCGGCGACCGGGACACCCGCGCCGACGATCGCGAAGGTCGGCAGCAGGCCGACGTCCATGTCGCAAAGATGCATCGACCCACCGACACCGCCGACCGAGCCGATCTCACGGCCCATGATCTCGCCGATCACCGAGAGCGGCGTGAGCCCAGGGCCAGCGCCACTCCGTGACCACGGTAGGTGCACGTCACGTGATCGGTGGGACGAGCCGCAGCAGCCACGCCGACCGCAACCGCTTCCTGACCGACACACAGGTGCGTGGTGCCGTGCACGATCCCCTCGGCGAAGAGTTGCTGCACCCGATTCTCGAGAGTGCGGATCTCCACCATCCGCTCCCAGCGGGTGAGCCGGTCCGACCTGAGGGCCTCTCGACGTCGCGTTGGGTTGCTCACGTGACCATCCCTTCGGTCTCCCACCACGGCGCCGGAGTCTGACCGGTATGCATCAAATGATCGATCTGTGACCGGATGTAGTCCGGCGACGGCATGTACCGCTTTTCGAGTTCGCGTCCGAAGGGCACCGGGACATCCGGTGCGGTGATCCGCACCGGTGGTGCCGCGAGGTCGCCGAACAACTCGGCCGCCACCACCGACACGATGTGGGCGCCCCAGCCGCCGAGATGGGGATTCTCCTCGACGGTGGCCACACGGCCCGTCCGCTCGACCGACTCTAGCACGGCAGCCCGGTCCCACGGCTGGAGCGTCTGGAGGTCGATAACCTCGGCCGACCAGTCCGCTTCCGCTGCGGCGCCGACCGCGAAATCGACCATGGATCCGAGTGCCACCACGGTGATGTCGTCGCCGGGCCGGGCCGTGCGGGCCGCTCCGAGTTTGACGACGCCTCCTTCGCCGGTGACGATCTCGTCGCGGGTGGCATATAGCCTGCGCGGTTCGCAAACGACGGTCGGGTTGTCGTCGCGGATGGCGGCTCGGATCAGGCCATATGCGTTCTGCGGGCCCGACGCAACAGCGATCTTGATGCCGGGTGTCCCGAGAATCCAGCTCTCGAGCGTTTGGGAGTGCTGCGCACCGAACCCGAGTCCCGCACCCACCGACGCCCGTATGGTCATCGGCACCTTCACTTCGCCAGCCGAGAGATAGTGGAACTTCGCCCCCTCGGTCACAAGCTGGTCGAGAGCCACACCGAGGAACTCGATGAACATGATCTCAACGACCGGCCGCAATCCGGTCGCGGCAGCACCAACCGCGGCGCCCAGGAAGCCCATCTCCGAGATCGGCGTGTCTCTCACACGCAGCGGACCGAACTCCTCGAGCAGTCCCGCGGAGGTCTTGAAGGGTCCCTCGGCGACGGCGACGTCCTCGCCGAAGACGACCACATCGGAGTCGGCCCTCATCTCCTCGGCGATCGCCAGCGAGATCGCCTGGTTCATCCTCATCCTCGGCATTTCAGCCTCCTTCGACCCGAGCCGATCCGGCGGCAGTCCTCAACCACCGGATCGATTCCTCGCATATCCGATCTCGTGCAGATCCATGTAGCAGGTCTCGAAAGCGACGCCGTCGGTACGGAGTCGGCCGTAGTGCTCCACGAAGTCCACACTGTCTCAGCCGATGTTGGTGGGATGCTCGGACGGACGGATCTCACCGAACCGGCGATGGTAACTGTAGCTGTCGACAACGACGCGCAGCTCAGGCGCCACCCGTCACGTCCACGACCTCGCCGATCCGCGCGCTCTTCACGGCCGCGGCGACGACTTCGACCGTCTTGGCTCCGAGATCCGCCGGGGAGTTGTTGGGGACGTCGCGGCCCAAAGTCAGATCGATAAGCGTGTCGGGCGGCGCGTCACACAGGTACAGACCGGCCTTCGGCGGGAGATCCACCTTGTCATCGACACCGTCTTGGCGGTAGTGCCACAGGAAGTCCCTCTCGAGATCGAGGATCAGCTGACCCTCGGATCCGTAGGCGCGGATCAGCAGTTGGTGACGCGGCCACGGTTCGTCGGGTGAATCAATGGCGTTGGCCGGTCCGGGGCAGCTGGCGCCGCTCAGCGAACCGGTGGCGCCGGACTCGAACCGGATACTGACGGCGTCGTGCATGTCCACTGCGGCGTTCGCATTGTTCATGAACGCGAAGACTCGCTCGGCCCGTTCACCCGTCAACCACAGAGCGAGACCCATCGCGTGGCTGAGCTGAGCGGGGGCGTAGCCGCCACCGGACTTCGCAGGATCCACCCAGGTCTCTGCCTCGGGCGCGAACCCCTCAGCGGAACCCTCATAGCCGCCGCCGGTCATCGTGAATAGTTCGCGGGTTCCCGAAGCCATCGACACCATGAGGTGCTCGATCCGGCCGATACCTCCACCCTCATCCATTATGCGCTTCGCCTCGACGCCGAGTGGGCCGTAGTTCCACCCGAACGACAACAGCAGGTGACGACCCAGACGGCCCGCGGTCTCATGAAGGTCCCATGCCTGTGCCGGGTCGACGGTGAACGGCTTTTCGCAAAGGACGTTCGTTCCTGCCTCCATCGCGGCCTTCGAATGCTCATGGTGTAGCGACGACGGGCTGGCGACGACAACTGCGTCGAGATCCCGATCGAGGGCGTCGGTGTACTCCTCGCTCGCATGGGTGAAACCGAACTGGTCCCGAATGGCTTCGAGCGCCTCGGTCCCTTTTCTCACCACGCTGACGAGCTCGACGTCGTCTCGTGCTGCCAACACGGGTATGTGATTGCTGACCGCCCATGAACCCGCTCCGATGATTCCGACCCGGACTTTCCCCTGAGTTGCCACTTGTGCCTCTCCCTGTGCAAACCGGTAACGTTTCCAACACTAGGGAGCCGATTAGGGGAAACGCAAGCCAACTAGCAGGAAGGCAACATGACGACAAGCGACCCGACAGCGGCCGCAGATACCGCGAGAACGGCGGCGATCACGGGAGCTGGACGCGGGATCGGTCGGGCGATCGGCACCACTTTACGCGCCGCGGGCCACCGCGTTGCGCACCTCGACATCCGCGCCCCAGACGACCGGTCCGACCTCACCGAACCCGACGAGGTCATGTTCGTGGAGTGTGACGTGGCGGACGAGGTGGCTGTCGACAGCGCCTTCTCACGGATCGAGGCCTCTTTCGGCCCTGTGGAGATCCTCGTGAACAACGCCGGGATCTTCACGATCGAGCCGCTCGGCGACACCTCGCGCGAGGCCTGGGACCGCATGTTCGCCGTGAACGTCACAGGTGCTTTTCTTTGCACGAAGCGTGCCGTACCGGGAATGAAGGCGAACGGCTGGGGGCGCGTGATCTCTATCGGTTCGAGTGCCGGGAAGACAGGCGGGTCCAAGCACATGGCCGCTTACGGCGCGTCCAAAGCGGCTCTCATGGCCTTCGCCAAGGCGGTTGCCTCGGAGTACGCCTGTCACGGCATCACGTCCAACGCGCTCGCCCCGGCCCTGATCGACACGGCCATGGTGGACGGCATCGCCGACTTTGCCGACCGGATCCCGGTAGGACGACTCGGCCAGCCCCATGATGTCGCAGCCGCGGTGGCATTCCTGGCATCGGAGGAGGCGTCGTTCATCACCGCTGAGGTGATGGATGTCAACGGCGGTTTCCTTATTGACTGACCGCTGGATTGCCTGACCGCTGGCCGACTCCCTATGGCTGGCTCCCGGCATGCGCTGTCGGCACGCAGAACATGTCTCGTCGATCCCGGCAGAGTCCCATGGCTGGCGCCTAACGTCGCTGACTTCTGCTGGAAACGTTTCTGGCGAATCGCTAGCGTGCCAGCATGGAACGCGCCTGCTTCACCTTCGAGATCTACCCGCACATGATCGACGAGTACAAGAAGCGCCATGACGAGATCTGGCCTGAACTCGTCGAGGCCATCGAAGAGTCGGGACTGAGGAACTACACGCTCTTCAGGCGCGGGACCACCGTCATTGCCTATGTCGAGTGCCATCCCGATGTGGAGACGGCCTTCGACAAGATCGGCGCCACCGACGTGAACGCCCGATGGGCGAACTGGTTCACCGAGGTCATAGTGAACCTGACCGACGACGACGGGAACCTGTTCTGGGCCGACGAGGTCTGGCACCTGGACTGAGGCGCTTGGCCCGGATGGGCGACGCAGGGGCGTCTACCTAGGGAGTCGGACGGCTTGACGCGCGACGCTCGGAGGTCTTCGACGTCCCGACCGGCTCAGGCCTCGACGAAACCGATCCCGAGGTGGGAGGCCATCGTCGCCACGGCGCGAGCGAGATGACCGGGAGCGGCGGCGCTGTGGTGGTTCACACCGGCGCTGGCCCACCTCCGCCACGCCTCGGGGGCGGGACCCGAAGCGAAACGGAACAAGCCTCCCGTGGTCGGGCTCAAAGGAAGCTCACGGCCGGTGATCTCACCTTCGGCGACCACAAGACGGAACCCGCCCGGATCGTCCGGTGCGACGACGAATCCCACCAGCGACGCAGACCCGGGCGGCAATTCGAAACGGACGCGCCATCCGGTCCGCACGTCGTGCTGAAACCAAGGGTTCGGGCCCAGCGAGGGCGTCACACCCTCGCTGCACCAGCCCAGATCGTGTTCTCCGGAGTTCGCCAACACCACCTCGTCGGCGTCGAAGTCGACCGCTTCGATCTCGTGATACAGGGCCGCCCCGCCGAGTGATCGGGCTACGTACATGGCAACGGCCGTGAGCACGTCGCCGGTGCAGGTCCAGGGAATCCCACGGGAAGTCTCGCAACCGAGGCCGAAGCACGGTGCCAACCCGGGCTCGTCACCGAAGCGGATCTCCGCAACGTGGCAGTTCATCGACCCGAGCGAGATCTGCTCGTCTTCGTCGAGCGACTGCATGGCCGCGGCGAGCCGCACAGACCGCTCGAGATTCGCGGCGTCTCCCTCATGCACTTCGAAACGTGAGCGCACCGCGCCTAGGCGCGCTTGGGTGTCGGCGTCGGACACGGCCATATAGCGACGGCGGATCTCGACTGGGGCCACAGACACGACGGTGAGCCCCAGCGACGCCTCGAGGTCTTCGTCGGGGGCGTCGACGCAGTCGTATCCCGCCAAGGGCACACCGACCCTCGCCAGGCGCGCTCTGGCCAGGCGCGTCGCCGTGGCCGCGCCAGCGAGGAGTTCGGCTACGGTCGAAGCCCCGCCTGGATCCGACAGGGCCGACAGGTGAAGGTCGTGATGACGCTGGCGACGGTGCAGGACGCTCGTCAGCATCGGTGTCCCGACGGTCGAGCCGAGAGTGGTGATGGAGGACGCATCGAAATCGTCCTCGACCGTTTCGGCGTTCTGCACCGCCCATATCACGACGGGGGCGTCGACCCGGTCGAGAAGCTCGGTCGTGTGCGTCGGCGGAACCGCCATCGAGATTGCGACGAGCACTGCTTCGGGGTCGGCGCCGACAACATCGGCAGCAGCGCCAACGGCAGCGTCGGGTCCGACCACCATGCCGGACCACACGATCTGGACCCCTTCGCCTGCGAGAGCGTTCACCACCCGCTCGAGAAGTCGTCGACGGTCAGCCCGGAAGTCGGGTCCGGCCTTCGCCTCCCAGAAGTCCCAGTAGGGAAGGATCACGGCGACACGAGGTTTGACGGACTGGCCCGGGTTCATGGCCGTCGTTATAGTGCAGTATTGGAAACGTTACCAACGCGTGAGGGAGCATGAGCGATACGAGCAAAGCACCACCACATGCGGGAAGCGGGCACATGCAGGAAGCAGGAAGCATGAGCGATACGAAGAAAGCACCACCGCACGAGGAAAGCACCACCACATGCGGGAAGCGGGAAGCATGAGCGAGACCACCATCGAGTTCTCTGAGGTACTGGGCCGCAGAGTCCGTCTCGGATCCTGGGAGGATCAGAAGATCTCGACTTATCGCAAGATCGCCGAGGCGATCGGCGAGGGTAACTGGGACTTCGCCGCGGACCTCGCGGATTACTTCACCGACGAGGCACAGGTCTGTTTCAGCCTCTACCGCCAATGGATCAGCGACCTCCGCGGCTTTCTTCGTGACAGCGGCTCATCGGCGACGGAGGTCGACGACATCGACGCCGATGTCGTCTCCAAGCTCACGCTCCCCGACGGCCGTGAATGGAACCCCCACCGGCACTGGGACGACTACCGGTCCCAGCAGAGGACGCTTCTCGCAGCGATCCACCGCCAGCAGCTCGACCAGGCTCTGGAGGCTCTGGCGATCATGAAGGAGACATGGCGCCAGACCCACGACCGTGACGTGGACCACACCTATGGACTCATGTCGGCCATCCAGGAGCGCTATGGCGCCCAAGGCATCGCGGACATGTATCAGCGGATCCTTGTGCCGTTGTTCGCTTGGCGTTACCAGAAGTTCGACATCGACCGGCATCCCTGGGATGAGGGACTCGAGACGCTGCTGTTGGTTTCCTGTGAGGCGATGCGGGGACACCTGGCGGGCCCGGAGCGAACCGGCGATTTCGAACTCATCGAAGACGACGAGAAGTTCATGCTCAGATTCGACCCTTGTGGAAGTGGACAGCGGACCCTCCGCGGCGACTGGACGGAAGACACGCCCGCCCGCATGCAAGCCCCCTACAACTGGGCTGCCTCGACCGAGGAGGCGTCGTGGAACCACTACACCAAGGGTGTGTGCTTGTATTGCGCACACTGCATCGTGTTGATGGAGGAAATCCCGATCGATCGCTTCGGCTACCCGGTCCGCGTGATCGATCCGCCCGTCTATCCCGACACCGACCGCGATCCAGACAGGCGCCAGAAGTGCCGGTGGACGATGTATAAGGACCCGACCGCGGCCCCCGAGGAGGTCTACACTCGGGTCGGGCGCACCAAGCCCGACAGGTTCGGGTCGTCGAACTTTGATGTTGGTGACCTTCCCGACGCAGGCGCTATGGGGCTTCCGGGCACGGGCTGAGGCGACGGTGCAGGCAGCCGTCCTCTCCGAATACCACACGCCGCTGGGGTTCGTCGAGCGCGAACCCGCCGAGCCGGGCCCCGATCAGGTCGTCGTGTCGGTCGCCGCGTGCGGGGTTTGCGGTAGCGATGCCTTCCTACAGAAGGGTGGGTTCGACTCGACACTGCCGATCGTCCCGGGCCATGAGGCGGCGGGCACCATCGCCCGCGTCGGATTGGGGGTCAAAGGACTCTCCCGCGACGACCCTGTGGCCGTCTACTACATCGAACACTGTGGCGAGTGCAAGATGTGTCTCGCCGGGCGTGTGAACATGTGCCTATCCGTGCAAAGGATGGGTGTCGAATTCGACGGCGCATTCGCCACTGAGGTGCTCATACCTGCTCGCAACGCGATCCCCGTCCGCACCGATGACGACCTAACGGCGGTGGCCGTTCTCACCGACGCTGTCGCCACGCCCTATCACGGCCTCGTCCGGGTGGCGAGGGTGACCGATGGCATGACCGTCGTCGTGTTCGGCATCGGAGGCATCGGTTCGAACGCCGTCCAGGTGGCCGCACATCTGGGTTGCGAAGTGATCGCCGTGAGTCGCTCCGAGGACAAGTTGGAACTGGCGCGTGAACTGGGTGCCTCGAAGACCATCCGTGCGGACAACGATGTGGTTGATGCGGTGGCGCGTGTCGCCGGACCGGGCGGACCCGATATCGTCGTTCAGACCGTCGGCTCGGCCACGGTAGACGAACAAGCCATCGCCGCTGCGGGCTTGGGCGGCAAGGTGGTCCTCATCGGTGCGAGCACGGACACATTCGCTACCAGATCCGTCGACCTGATCTGGCGGGAGGCCTCCGTTCACGGGTCACGGGGCTTCGTCCCCGACGACATCGAGGAGGTACTGGACCTGCACCGTCGCGGCCACATCCGTAGCGACCATCTGACCGCTGTGCAACGCCCCCTCAGCGAGGCCAATGACGCACTCGACGACCTGCGTGGCGGCCGTGTGCTCAGATCGGTCCTGCTACCGAACGGCTGAGCTGGGAACGCGCCGACAAGGAACGCGCCGACAAGAGGAGGGAGCAAAGGAAGAGGGATCAACTTCGGACCGCTCAATAGCAGACAGGCGCCGATTACCTGGGCAATGTTCCCGGGTTTTATTGCTGGCAGGGCCCGAATCCGGGGTATCGGATCAGCCTTACCAACAGCGTGACCGCACAGGCGATGGGCTAGGATCCGTTCCTGCGATCGCGGTGTGACCCAGGGATCGAGAACTGATCGGGAGCGAGATGAGAAGTCGCAGACGATCCGGACCATCGGTCAACATCAAGGACGTCGCGAGCCACCTTGAGGTATCGCCGTCCACTGTCTCGCGGGTACTCAACGACCACCCCGACGTCAGCGAAGCGATGCGAACAAGGGTTACGGACGCAGCTCATAGGTTGGGTTATCGGCCGGACTTCTTGGCCCGGAGCTTGAGGGGCGGCTTCACCCGGACCATTGGATTCGTGCTCAGGGACCTCTCGAACCCCGTCTTCGCCGACATCGTCAAGGGCGCCGAGACGACCCTGCGCGACGCGGGTCACGCTCTTATCCTGGCCAACTCTGAGGGGGATCCGGACCTGGATGTGCACAACGTCCGCATTCTTGACCAGCGACGCGTCGACGGCCTCCTGCTCTCCTTGCAGTCGGAGTCGCGCAATGAGCTCCGCTCTACGATCGAAGAGTTGGAGATCCCCATCGTCTTGATCGACCGTGACCCGATGCGCTCGGACGCGGGTGCCGTCTTGTGCGACCACCGCACAGGTGTCCGAGCCGCCACCACCCATCTCTTGGAACTGGGACATCGCAACATCGCGTTCCTCGGCGGCACACCGGATATCCGAACCACGCGTGAGCGGCTCAGCGGATATGAGGATGCCTTCGGTGCGGCTGTCGAGGAGATCGACGGGAAGATGATCCGCCTGGGTTCCTACGCCCGGGCGTTCGGGTATGCCGAGACCATGAAGCTGATGACTTCCTCGAACCGCCCCACGGCCATCGTGTCGGGCGGCGTTCAGGGTACCGCTGGCATCCTCGCCGCGTGCCGTGAACTCGGGCTCGACCTCGGGCAGGACTACGCCCTCGTCTCCTGCGACGAGACCGAGTTCATGAGCTTCGTCGACCCTCCGATCAGTGTCGTACGCCGAGACGCGGCGCTCATAGGCCGTGTCGCTGGCCAGATCCTCCTGGAGATGGTCGTCGATGGCGACGAACCCAGGCAGGTACTGTTGCCCACCAAGTACGTGCCACGCGGATCGTCCTCCCCTCCCCCTAACCCTTCTCACAAGTCGAACAAGACCTTCGACTGACCCGGCAATCCGCCACGGCGACGCGGGCCCAGCTACGGTTGCATCACAGGCCGAGCACCTTCTCGCTGCGGTAGCGGTCGACGACCTCCTCGCGGATCGCGATGCCCAGACCCGGGGCATCCACCGGTGGGTGAACCCAGCCGTCGCGGTGCTCAAAGGGGACCTCGACGAGTTCGTGTTGCATCGGGTTCTCCAGCGGCTTGAACTCGAAGAGCTTGCATGCGGAACTCGAAAACGAAACAGCGAGACTCGCCGCACTGCAGATCGCCGACGACCAGGCATGGGCGTTGGCCTGACGTTGATAGGCCTCGACGCGGTCGGCGACCTTCTTGAACCCGGTGATGCCTTCGGCCCTTCCGGGGTCCACACCGACGACATCACAGGTGCCGGTAGCGAGGACCCTCTCGAAGCCTTTCAGTGTCCATTCCTTCTCGCCATAGGCAATCCGCGTCTTCGTCTTCGCCCGAAGCGTGGCGTACCCCTCGGGGTCCCATGCGCCCAATGGCTCCTCGATCCAGTCGATGTCGTACTCATCGAAGGCCTGCACACGCTTCACCGCCGTGGAGACATCCCATCGGATCTTGATGCCGAGGTCGATCATCAGCATCTTGTCGGGCCCGATGGTTTCGCGCATCGTCTCGACGTATTTGACATCACGATCGTGCTCATAGCCGAGATGGGCCTCACCGCGCTTGCCGAAACCGACCTTCATTCCCTGCAGCCCGGTGGAGAGCCATTCGGCGGCCTCGGAGGCCATGGCCGGGATAGACGCGTGGTGGGCGTGCGATGAGGCGATGGCCGGTAGCTTCTCGTGGACCGGTCCGCCCAGCAACTCACACACGCTCAGGTTGAGCGCCTGGCCCTTCAGATCCCACAGAGCCATGTCGATCGCGGAGATGGCATAGGAGGCTATGCCACCCTCATATCCGTACCACCACGCACGGTTCTTGACGGCCCGCCAGATCTCGTCGTTGCGGACAGGGTCCTTGCCCACGACATCTGCGGCCATCCCGTCAATGATCGCCTTCGTCGCGAAGCTGGCCTCCGGGAACTGGGTGATCGACTCACCCCAACCGACCGCTCCGTCGTCGGTGGTGATCTTCACGAGGCACAGATGCCGGAGCGCGTTGAAATCGTTGGGCTCCGGGTACGAGACAGGGATCCCCTCGACCTTCTCGATCCTCATGTTTGTGGCCTTTCGTGGTCGACTCCGGTCCGGCGATTCCGACTCATGACCAGCGAGACGCGATCACGAACCATCCGCGCTCTTGCCGACCAATTCTAAGAGTGACTGCTGGACTGCGCTTCCTGGCTCCACGGACGCAGCCTTAGGGCCACGCAGGGCTGCTTCGAGATCGTCGATCGACGAGATGGCTGTCGCACCTTTTTCGATGAGTCTCTCGTTGCCGGGCCCTCGGCCCTGTCCTTGCCACACACCCAATCGACCCGATCCGCTATTCAAGGCCTCGACAGCCCCGGACCATGTGCCGCCCTTGCCGACATCGCTGGCAACAACCAGCGTGATGAGAGACAGCGCGTACACTAGCTTGTTTCTGCCCATGGCGTTACCCGCGCTGAAGCCCGCGCGAGGGCTATAGGGCGTGCACATGACCGTGCGCCCCTCATGGATAGCCCATCGCACATCTGGAGTCTTGAGCCTCCGCAATAGGGACTCGGCGAGGACACCCACAACGGCCCCGCCTTTGTCATAGGCAGCTTTCATCGCGAGCCGATCCACACCCCGCGCCCCTCCCGAGATCATCACGCATCGGAGTCGAGCTGCTCGCTCCGCTACTTGCTTGGCCACGACCGCCCCGTCATCGCTCACGTCACGACTCCCGACGATCCCGATCCCGGGTGCCTGTAGAACCCCGAGATCACCGGCCGCGTGAAGAAGCGGGGGCGCCTTGTGACCGAGCCGCTCGGTGAACCTCTGTGGATAGCTGACGTCGAACTGAGTGAGCGTCTCGATGCCCGACTGCTCGAGCCTCTCGAGTTCGAAAGCCATCGCCGTCGCTCGATCCAGCAGGCGAACGATCCTAGCCGAGAACTCGGGTTCGAGTTCGTGACCGCGGATCAGCTCGGCTTCGGTCTGCCCGAGCAACACGTCTGGCTTTTCGAGTCGGTCACACAGCTTCCAGAACTCCGATGCTTTGAGCGGGCGGACCCCTTTCGCCGCAGAGTCGGCTCACCAGCAGGATCGTCGCAAGGGAGTCGTCGTTGCTCACGTTGCGGACCTCCCAGCCGTGTCCGCCAAAGCAAACGGATGGACGCAGCAGACACCGGCCGCTCGGAGCTTCCACCCGACGGCGGTCAATGTCCAGCGAGAATCGACGATGTCGTCGACCAGCAACACCGCACCCTCGCGCACCGGGGCCGTTACCTCAAACGCCTCCCAGATGTTGATGTACTGCTGGGGACTGTTTTGCATCGTCTTCTGCGGTTCTGTGTCACGGACCTTCACCACTACGCCTTCACAAGGCAAGCCGAGCGACAAGGCCAGGCGCTCGGCAAAGTCCGCCACAAGGACGGGGTCTCGTCGCGACGGGACGAACGTCACCCAACTAGGCGCCGGGTCGGGGCGCCAGCGTAATCTGATGAGATCGACGGCACCAGCAACGAGCCGATCGTCGAATCGGCCCTCGTCCTGCTTGCCGGAGCGGACAAGACTCCCCCAACCACCGTCCCCCCAGACAGCGAGGGCTCGTCCGAGATGCCGGGCTGGAAACGCGCCCTGGGCGAACGCATCAACGAACTGATCATCGCAACCGTTCCCGATGTCCACAAGAAGGTCCGCTGGAACCAGCCGTTCTACGGCGTCGACGACGACACCGTCTTCGTGTCGTTTCGCTGTTTCACCAACTACGTCCAGCTCGCGTTCCACAACGGCTCAGCGCTCGAACCGCCGCCTCCCAAATCATCGAAACACCCCGACGTCCGCTACCTCAACGTCCGCCAACACGACCACATAGACGAGAACCGACTCACATCATGGTTCGAACAAGCAAGCCGCATCCCGGGCGTAAGACTCTGATCAGCAAACCGCGTCGGTTGCTGCAAGCCCGATCGGGAACCACCCACTCATGAAAGCAGCACCATGACCGAATCAAGATTCCGCATGGGCCGACTCGACCACGTCCATATCCGCGTCCCGGACCGAACCCGGGCCGCCAGATGGTATGTCGAGCATCTCGGCTTCGAGGCCGTCACCGAGTTCGACTTCTGGGCTAGCGGATTCGAAGGCGGGCCGTTGCAGATCTCAGCCGAGGGCGGCCACACGATGCTGGCCCTGTTCGAGACCACCGACGAGCATCCGATGATCCGCCAGGAAACAGGCATCGCGTTCAGCGTCGACGTCGACGCCTTCATCGCCTTTGCCCGATCTCTGCCCGCAGACATCCACAACCCCCACTGCCGACCACTCACAGCCGACGAGATCGTCGACTTGGACCTGTGCTGGGCGTACAACCTCGCCGACCCCTGGGGCAACCGATACGAGCCCAACTGCTACGACTACGACCGGATCAAGACCGAACTCGTCGCAGCAGACGGCATCAACCCGATTCGCTACTGGCCCCGCGAACTCTATAAGAAACGGCGAACTCGAGGGTCGTGAACACACGGCGCGGTCAGACGCAGACCCCGTCGATTATGCCACGAGCACAGATCGTGTTGCTCAGCGCCGCTACCGACATCCAGCCACCCGCGCCGGGCTCAACCTCGACGGTGACGATCTCTCCGGCGACCGAGTCGTCCTTGAAACCGGTGATCGACACGATGATTGCCGCCGGAGCCGCATCGATGACAACGAGAAGCTCGACGTCGCCTTCGACCTCACTGTCACCTTCGATGTCATAGTCGCCTTCGATCGAGGCGATAACCAGATCCGCGAGCTCGGCATGCGATGCGGCCGAGAGCCCGACGAGGCCGTCTGCATGGTCGGTTGCCGCTCCCAGCACATCATCAGCGGAGAGCAGACCGAACAGGTCCATCTCGGTTCGTGTCATTGCCTCGATCCCGTCGAACGTCGCAGCCTGCAAAGTGAAAAAATAGAATTGGCGTCCAAGTTCCTCACCGAGCATCTCGGTGAAATACGCGAGCTGTGTGTCGTGCTCGGGGCTGTCGTGTGACAGTCGGTCGGCTGGCTCTCCGCTCTCTGCACAGCACCACGAGTGCACACCGAGAGTTGCGCCGTCTTCGGCGATCCTGACCGCGCCCGCAGCGAACAGGTCGACCCCGCCCGAGTAGATCTCGCCATCGGCGGGCACCAGTGTAGTCATGCCCGCCGCACGCACGAGACGCCCCGTCTGTACGTTCACGTCGTCATCCTCAGAGCCCTGGATCGACTGAAGCACAAGAGTGTCGACTTCGGGGTGAGCTTCGAGAAGGTACTGCAACTGGACATACGTGCGTCCGCCGAGGGTGCCAGCAACCCGTGCCTGGGTGCCATCGATCTCAAAGACACTCGATCCGATACCGAAACCCAGCACAGCAGCGAAATCCGTTTCGCTGCCCGCGTCAAGGTCGGTGAGGGCGCCCGCTACGGATACGAAGCCGTCGTCGGTTCGATCGAATTCGATGTCGTCGACACCCGCAAGGAATCGGCCCTCATGAACGACAAGGACAGCGCCCGCCGGAGATTCGGTTGCGAGGTCGACCGGAACGACGACGATGGTGTCGCCAGCCAACCCGACGAGCGCGGGTGCGGGAAGATACGAGTCGATCGGAGCTGGCAGATCACCGGGATCGAGTTCCGACTCGAAGCCGATCTCTTCGAAGGCATGCTCACCGTCCCCGGCGAACACGAACGCCCCGACGTAGGAGTCGGCGAGTAGCGCCTCCCCTTCGGCGAAGCCCGTCCGGGGCAGTTCCACAGATGCGACAGCAGCGGCGGACACCGACGACTTCGTGCCCAACATCGCCATCAGTTCGGATGCGAACCGGTCGCCGCCAATATCATGGCCACCGGGATCCGACACGACCCGGGCGCCGTGATCCTCCAGGAACTCGACCTCCGCAGCGGTCAATCGCCCCACCTGCTCGTCGGCTTGTCCGTATACATAAACGGTATTGGACAGATCCACTCCGTCGAGAAGCTCGGTGAAGCGCTTGTAGCCGAGGCCAGCGGCGAGACGAGCCATGTTTCGATCCCCGGCAGGTGTACCGGCCCCCATCCCCGCCTCTTCGATCTCGAATTCCACGATCTCGGTGCCATCGGCGAAGCCCGCCGCTCGACCCTGTGAGAACGCAGCCCAGACCTGCTCGGGCATATCGAGCCGTCCCGTGAGAATCAGGTAGCCGCTCGCTAGGTTGCCCTGGGTTGCCAACAGGTCCTGCACCACGAACGCTCCGAACGACGACCCGACGACGTAGACATCTCGTTTCTCGGCAAGATAGAAGTCGACAACGTCGGCCATCATCGCCACGGTTTCGGCGCTTGCAGCCTTTGCCTGTTCGAAGTCCAGATCAGCGTCTAGGAAGTCTTCGGGATTCAACGTCTGCGCCTGATGTACAGCCACGACATAGCCGTCTTCGAGCCCGGAGGCGCTGGCAACCTCACGGAGTTCGTCTTCGCTCAGCTCCGTGACGGGACCGCCCTGTGCGTACACGACCACCGTCTTTGCGTCGGGGTCGCCCACGCCTTCGTAGAGGCTGGCCAAAGACTCCGGATCAAGTGCAGGCTGGCCTTCCCCAGTCGGCAGACTTCCAGTCTCTCTGCCGACCGTAGACTCCCGGTCAACTGCAGGCTCGGTGGTTGTCGTGGCTTCTGCGCTCTCCCCGGCAGAGTCGCCGTCTGGCTCGCCAGCCGAACCACAGCCAGCAGCCAGCAACACCCCAACCGACGCAAAGCTGACGATTCGTAGAGCCAACACTCGATAAGCAAGCGCAGCCTTTGCGCGCCAGATCTCACGGGGACGCTGCGAACGCAAGGCGACCAGGCTAAGCATCGGCTGTGACGCTAACCGTAGTGGCAGACCCCTGCTCGGTTCGCGAAACCTGACCTGCTGTTGTCAGACCACCTCGATGTCGAGTTCGACATCCAGCGCCTCACTGAGCCGAAAGAGATCCTTCCGATCAACATACACCCGGCCGCCAGCGAAGCGATCGAGGATCGAGTCGGCCCACGCCAGCTCCTCGGCACTCGACTCTCCGTGCTCGGCCTCCCAGGCCTTGACCCCCGCCAACCCGGCCTCCAACGACAGGATCCCTCTCATTTCCTGGTCGGCTGTCATCCGACCATCAACCCACGCATGAGTGAGTGGTATCGGGTTGGACGAGACCGGTTGACGCTCACCAGGAGTTGGTGCCATGAGTTTCCTTGGTGAAAGTTTCCTTTGGCGAGGGTATAGCACATTGTGCCACACTCGGAATCATGAGCGCCGAGATCGGCCAGCGGGAGCTTCGAAACGACAGCGGCCGTATCATGCGCGCCCTCATCAAGGGCGAGACATTCATCGTCACGCGAAACAGTGAGCCGATCGGCGAGTTGAGCCCACGATGGCGGCGCAGCTTCGTACCGGCCGAAGCCGCCATCGAATTCTTCCGAACCGCAGCCCCCGTCGACTACGGCCAACTTCGCCACGACCTCGACCGGTCTGCCGATCAGGTCATCGTCCCCCATGCCTAGCGGCGACCGACCCGAGCGCGGCCTACTGGACACATCAGTCGTCATTGACCTCGAGACAATCCCCGCGGCCTCACTCCCACTTGAAGTTGCCATAAGTGCAGTCACTCTCGCTGAACTTGCCGCTGGCCCACACGCCACCGATGCCCCGACCGAACGCGGCCGACGTCAGGATCGACTTCAACGGACCGAAGCCGCCTTCGACCCGCGCCCGTTCGACACAGATGCAGCTCGCGACTAGGGCCGCGTCTTCTCCGCAGTAGTCGAAACAGGACGCAAACCCCGCGGTGCACGAGCGGTCGACCTGCTCATCGCCGCGACCGCCGTCGCCGCGAACCTACCCTTCTACACACGCAACCCCGGCGACTTCGGGTCACTCGACAACCTCGTCGAGATCGTCACGGTCTGACAACCGGTTCAGGCGACGATCCTCTCCCACGGCCTGCGACGATCCTTTCCACGGCCTGCGACGATCCTTTCCCACGGCCTCGGGCTTGACTTCCCCACCGGGCGCCGACTTTTCGTGCCGACATTCCTGTGACGGCCACGAACCGCTAAATCGCTGCCATTTGTGGCCTCGCCGATTCGTTGGCGCCACTCCGGGCCAACAATCGGTCGTCACCGAGGCGCTGACAATGGCGTAGGTGTCGCGCGAGCTATCCGGGTCGCCAGCTGCCGGACCTCATGAACAAAACGGACCTCATGAACAACAACAAGTTGGTCACGACCGGACTCCCGACATCAGCAGGCCGATGCCGTGGGCGTCGGTCTCACCGCGCGCCACCTCACCCATGGCTTCGCCTTCGAGTACCACGATGATGCGATCCGAAAGCTGCATCACCTCGTCGAGATCCTCCGAAATCAGCAGGATTGCGGCGCCCGCGAGGCGCTGCCGCAGCAACTGTTCATGGATGTATTCAGCGGCGCCGATGTCGACACCTCGGGTCGGTTGGGCAACGATGAGCACCTCCGACCCGGCGCTGAACTCCCGGGCAATAACGACCTTTTGAATGTTGCCACCCGAGAGGCTGCTCGTGGGTGTCTCCAGTGATGGCGTCTTGACGGTGTACGACTCCACGAGTTCTGCGCACCTTTCGTTGATGGCAGAAAACGACAGAAGGCCATGGCGGCAGTACGGGGGCGCGCAATAGTCGACCAGCATCAGGTTCTCGGCCACGGTGAAGTCACCGATCGCACCATGAACCATGCGTTCCTCAGGAACAAAGGAAACACCCGCCGCACGCATCGACGCTGGATCTGCGCGGGCGACAACCTCATCGCGGAGCTTCACCTCACCGGAGTGGACGGCACGCAGCCCGATGATGGCCTCAGCAAGCTCACGCTGACCGTTTCCCGAGACCCCGGCAATCCCCACGATTTCTCCGGCCCGCACGGCGAAACTCAAACCGTCAACAGCCGCGGTGCCACGGTCCCCGATGACTGTGAGATCGCTCACCTCCAGCTTGACTTCTTGTGGCTCCCTATCGGCGATGTCACGAAAGAACCGAACCGGTCTACCGACCATCATCTCCGCAAGGAGCTCGCGGGTAGCCTCTGCCGGGCGCGTCGAACCGGCGACACGCCCGTCGCGCAGAACCGTTATCTCATCGGAGAGATCCATCACCTCATGAAGCTTGTGGGAGATGAAGATCAACCCGCGGCCGTCGGCAGTCAGTTGACGAAGCGTCGTGAACAGCTCATCGACCTCTTGAGGTGTGAGCACCGCGGTCGGCTCGTCGAGAACCAGCAGCGACGCATCCCGGTAGAGAGCCTTGAGAATCTCGGCTCTCTGACGCTCGCCGACCGCGAGCTGCCATATGTACGCGTCGGGGTCAACGGCCAACCCGTAGCGTTCGGAAACCTCAGCCAATCGCTTACGAACCGGTCGCATATCCGATACGCCGATAGGGCTGTGCATGCCAAGCGCAACGTTCTCTGCGACCGTCAGAGTCGGCACCAGCATGAAGTGCTGGTGGATCATGCCGATCCCCCGACCGATCGCATCGGTGGGCGAAGTGATCCTCACCTCCGCACCATGCAGGTGAATCGATCCCTCGTCGGGTTGGTACAGCCCGTACAGGATCTTCATGAGGGTGCTCTTGCCAGCGCCGTTCTCACCTAACAGGGTGTGAACCCGACCCGCCACGACATCAAAGTCCACACAGTCGTTCGCGACGACACCGGGAAAGCGCTTGGTGATGCCGCGCATCTCGAGCATCGGTGCACCCGGGTCGGGTTCGTTCATCGCGGCGCCCGCCTAATCGATCCCGGTCGTGATCGATCCATCGATCAGCCTTGCGATGGCGTCGTCCGCCAGCGAACGGATCTCCGGCGGGAGAGCGAAACCGTCGTTGAATTCGATGACCAGTCCGCCGTTCTCAAGGGTGAGGCCGTAAACCTCTCCGCCCAGGGTGCCCGAAGCGATGTTGTCGAGGATCTGGTGGAGGATGACCTCCCAGTGGTACACCTGCGACGCCACGACGTTGTCCTCGCCGAGGGCGGTCTGGTTGGCCTGAGTGCCGAACCAGGGGATGCCCTGTTCGCGGGCCACGCCGGTTGCCCCGACGACCATCTGGGCCGTGCCGGTCAGGGCGTCGGCGTCGTTGGAGATGTGTGCCTCGGCGGCTTCTGCTGCGAGGGCGACATCTGAGAACGATTCGATGTAGTTGACGTTGACCTGGACCGCAGGATCCTGGGCTGCGGCGCCCGCGACGAATCCGTCCACGTAGAGCTTCGCGTCACCGACCTCGACCGGCCCGACCACGCCGACGACACCGGTTTCGGTTATCGCCGCCGCCATCGTTCCCATCACGAACCCTCCCTGATCGGAACGGGTCGTGTAGGCGAACACGTTCTCAAGCCCGAAGGTGTCGGTCGTGGTCCCCCAGGCGAACGAGACATCGGGGAAGTCGGGCGCGATCTCCTGGAGCGGACCCCCGTACTGGGAGCCATGCGCAACGACGAGATCGAATCCGTCTTCGGCATACCCACGGATCGCCGCTGCCGCGTCCTCGACGATAAACGTGCCATCGGTGATGTCAACGTCGACGTCGCGGGTTTCCCCGACGACCGTGAGTGCGTCGACGATGCTTTGGGTGAAGGCGAGATCGTTGCTGGCGCTCGGCGCGACGACCGCTATCCGCAAAGGCAGAGCCACCGACACGTCGGCTGGCACGGAGCTGTCGGCTGGCACGGAGCTGTCGTCATCGCCTCCGCATGCTGCGGAGACTAAGGCGAGTATCGCCAACAACGCCGACGACAGCAGAGTGGCTCTTTTGGGTTTCAATGAGTTGATTTTCATCATGAAGGTTTCCTTCGTTTGTTTTTCTTTGATCGATGCTGCGCTAAGCGGACCGTTCGAACGGTCGTGTGAGCGCAGCAGGTGCTGCGAGACGCCGGCTAACCGCGACCAACACGACAATCGTCAGCACGGCAGGCGCCATCGTAGTGATCGCCGAGGCTCCGCCTGAGACGATGCCGAGTGTCTTCCACTGCAGGACCGTCGACGACACGATGCCGAACAGGAGTGATCCGGCCATGACGGGAACCGGTCGCCACGCCCCGAAGTACACGAGAGCAATTGCGATGAAGCCCTGTCCGGCGGTGAGGTTCTGTTGGAAGACGCCGACCTCCAGTGCGAGGGCGGCCCCCGCGAGGGCCGCGAACAGATTACCGATCACGATCGCCGCGACTCTCGTGGTGTTGACGCCGACGCCCAGGGTGTCCGCCGCCTCGGGTGTCTCGCCGACGGCTCTCACGTTCAAACCGAACGTCGTCTTGTTGATCACGAACCAGACAACCGGAACGCAGACAAACGCGACATACACAAGCACGTTGTGCTGGAAAAGAATCTCACCGACACGCGGGATGTCGCCGAGGACCGGGATCTTCTTGCGGGTCAATCCATCGATCGGCAAGGGGGTGCCGACCTGGCGTTGGAATAACAGGTCCGTGAATCCCAGCCCGAACAAGAAGATGCCGATACCGCTGATCCCCTGCTGGGCGTGCAGGAACACGGTGATCACGGAGTAGACAAGGCCCATGACGAGCCCGACTGCGAGTGCCGCGGCCACGCCTGCGGTCGCGCTACCCGATTCGAGCGCGATGTAGTAAGCCGAGTACGCCCCGAGAAGCATGACCCCCTCGACTCCGAGGTTGAGCACTCCGCTTCGCTGGCTGACGGTCTCGCCGAGCGCGGCCAGCAGGAAAGGCGCCGCCAAGCGGACACCGGAGGCCAGTGTGGCGGTGAGCACCGAGATGGTGAAGAACTCGCTCATGACACAGCCCGTCTTGTGTCCAGGCGTTCTACCCAACTTTGAAGTCTGCCCCTGAGTTTCAGGCTTCCGACGACGAAGACCACCACGATGCCGTTGAGGGCGACGATGAGCGCCGCCGGCACCTGGAGTTCACGCTGGAGTTCGATCCCGCCGGTCAGCATTCCTCCGAAAAGAAACGACGCTGGCACGGTGGTCAAAGGGTGCAGTCCACCGAACAGCGCGGCAACGATTCCGTTGAAGCCAGCCACCTGAGTGAACGCGGTTGAGCCGCCCTCGCCGATCAGCCGGTGAGACTCGCTGCCGAAGACGAGGACAGCGCCGGCCACCCCGGCGCATGCACCGCTGAACGCGAGCGCCTGGACGATGCTGCGCTTGACCGGCATCCCTGCGTACTGCGATGCGGTCGGGTTGTGCCCAACCGCCCGCAAACGCATCCCGAGAGCGCTGCGAAAAAGGAGCACATACCCTAAAACGGCCACCACCACAGCGACGACGAATCCGAAATGGAGGCGTGTGCCGCCCGGAAGGAGGGGCAGGTCGGCGTTTTGGCTCAGCCGCTTCGTCTGCTGGATCTTGATGGCTCCCTCCTCGATCAGCGGGTCCTGCAAAAGGAATGAGAGGAACTGCGCCGCGACGATGTTCATCATGATCGTGCTGAGGATCTCGTTAACCCCCGCATACGCCTTCAGGGCTCCGGGTATCGCGCCCCAAATCGCGCCGCCGAGCGCGCCAGCGAGCAGCACAAGCGGCACGAGCAGCACCCGGGGGACATCCGGTAGGGCGAGTGCGGTCACGGTGGACAAGATGGCCCCGGCAATGAGCTGGCCCTCACCGCCGATATTGATCACACCCGTGCGGAATGCGATGCAGATTCCGACTCCGACCAGCATCAGCGGCATCGCCTTGATGGCCGTGTCCGATACCTCATCTGGGCCGCCGAGTGCGCCGGTGATCATCGCGGCGTACCCGCGCAAAGGGTTGGCTCCCAAAGCGACCAACATCAGTGCCCCGATCGCGAGGGCCGCCACCACCGCGAACAACGGGATGGCGAGGCCCGCGATCGAAGCGACCACGGAACGCAGCGCTCGCGAGGCGCCGCTTTCGGGCGGCTTCTTGGATGCTTCGGCGCCGGGAAGGCTGTTCATATGCTTTCAGCCCCCATGTTTCGTGTCGTGGCCTTGATGACCGGCCTCGGCGTTTGGGCGCATGAGGTGATCGACGATCACGCGGGCGAACTCGCGAGACCGGTGAGAGATCTCGACTCGGGTGCCCTCGAAATGCGGTCCTCGGGTTGCGTCGAGAGCCAGGCGTGATGTCGACCCGTCCGGTGTCGACGACGGATCAAGGGGGCTCCCCGGCAGCCCGTCGATGACGAAGAGGTCCCGCGCTGGCTGGAAGTGTGTTGCCAACGCCCACATGATCTCGCTGTCGGATGCAACGTCCACATCGGGGTCGACCGCCACGACGGTCTTGAGGTACGGATCCCAACCAAGCAGGGCAAGCATGATTTGGCGCGCCTCACCGGGGCGGCGTTGGTCGACGGCGACGTAGCAATGGAAGTGAGAGCCCGAGTTGGGGTAATGAATCCTCACAACGGATGCAAAGCGGTCGGCCAGCTTATTGCCGATCTCCGATTCTCGGGGGACGCGCGCCAAGTTGAGGTGCTCGTCTGAGTTTGCACCTACCACATCGACCCAGATCGGACGGGATCGATACAGCAGAGCGTCAACATCGATCCGGTTGTGCGTGGACCGATGCGAGGAATACCCGGTGAACTCGCCGAACGGGCCTTCGGTGGCGGTGGCGGTGGGGTCGATCGTTCCCTCGACGACGTACTCCGCTGAAGCCGGGACGCGGATCCCGTGGATCGGTGTGCGTACAACACGCAGTGACTCCCCGAACAGACCGCCTGCGACTTCGCGTTCGTCTGTGGTCGGCGGCACCCGTGCGGAGGCAGCCAGCATGAATAGCGGATGAGAACCGATCACCATAGCCACCGGCAACCTTTCGCCCCTGGCGGCGGCGTCCTGCAAGAGGCGCCAAAGATCGCCTCTGGAATGCAGGCTCGTCGCAAGCGTCGAACGAGAAGCGACGATGGCCCGGTGATAACTGAGATTTCCGCACCCCGTCCCGTGATCCTCACCGACGATGATGCCGTTGGTGATGTACGGGCCTACGTCGGTGGCGAAATGTGTGATGAGCGGGAGCCGGGTGAGGTCGACATCGCAGCCGCTGACGACATTGTCGAGCACAGGTCCAACATCGACCTCCTGCAGGGGCCTGAGGTCGTCCGCCAACTCGACATAGCGAGCATGAAGCTCTCCCGGTTCGGCGCCGAGCATACGTTCGATGCGCGTTCGCGACGCGAACAGGTTCGTCACCACCTCGTGATCGCTGCCCGCCACATTCTTGAACCGGAGCAGTTCGCAGTGACCTCGCGATGCCAGCTCCCAGACGATCGCCGACACGTCCTGGTCATCACTCACCACCTGATCGACGGTCAAGATGTCCCAGGGTGTCGGCGTCCATAGTCCTCAAGGAAGGTCCGCAGGTCCTGGTCGCTCATCCGCGTACACCTTCCGGTGTGCCCCACAGCTCGTCGTCGGCGCACGTCTTCGCCTGGTCGCTCATCCGCGTACACCTTCCGGTGTTACGAACAGCTCGTCGTCGGCGCACGTCTTCGCCTGTTTGCTCACGTGCGCACAACTTCCGGTGCTGCCCACAGCTCGAACAACGAATGCGTCATAGCGAACAGGTCGAGCACCTCGCCGATGGTCCGCGCCGACAGTTCTCGAACGCTTTGCGTCGGATCCGTTCATATGGGTCCCGATCGTTGCCGCGTGTGCAAGGCCCCCAACAGCTCGATCCGAAGCTGCGGCGCGCCAGCGTCGGTGAGAGCCACCGCCAAGCGGCCGTGTGCCCAAGCTAGTCCCCCGGTCAATGTCGTATTGCCCCCCTGCGCCACCGGACGCTATTCCATCGGCGTACCGTAGCTGCGATCGGCGAGCTGCCGTTCGGCATCTTGTCTGGTGGAGGGCGGAGCGGTCGGGGTGATGCCGACCAACCGGGCGATATTGTTGCCCATGTAGTCCTCGAGCGTGTCCTCGTCGGCGTTGATGCCCTGCGGCGCGTCATGGCACAGCACCTCGAGGTGCGTGAGCCACATCCCGGGATCGTTCGGCGGCGAATCGGTGCCGAACACCAGCCGATCGCGGGGCATCTCCTTGGCGAACTCGACGATCCGCGACTGCAGCAGCCAGCCGGACTCGCCGTAGACGTTGGGTGAATCCATGATCATCCAGAACGCCTCGAAGCAGTAGACGCCGCCGGTCTGGACACCGAAGTGGCCGATCACGAAGTTGACGTTCGGGAACTCCCGGATGATCGGGTAGAACTGCGTCGGGATCGAGTACGGGCCGTCGCCGGTGTGGATGAGTACGACCACACCCAGTTCGTCACATTTACCCATGACGGGACGGAGCCAATCAAGAGCCCGGTCGGGCCGGTATGCATGCATGTTCGCGTGCAGCTTCAACATCTTGAAGCCGTACTCCTTGACATGGAACTCCAACTCGGCAGCCCCGTTCTCTGGCCCGAAACGAGGGTTGTAGTTGAAGTTGCCGATGAACCGATCGGGATAGTTCTGGGTGAGTTCGACGATGTATGCCATATAGTCACGGATGCCTTCGCGGCCCCCGCGAGAGCCGTCTCGCCAGGCGGTGTTGCCCGGAGGCGGCTGGATGAAGCCCATGTCGATGCGACGGGGCTTGCCGTTGATCCAGTAGGGCCCGTCCATCATCTTGAGCATGCGTTCGCCCGTGAACGGCTCTCCGGTGTGGCGCCACGCTTCATCGACGACATTCGTCGGATGCAGGTGAGTGTCGATGATCATGTGTTGGCCTCCTCGGGCACAGGACTCGCAATGAGCAGGTCGGTCGATCGAACGGGAGCTCTCGGAAGTTCAAGGCCCGTCGCGTCACGAAGCGCGTTCAGAATCGCTGGGGTCGACGAGAGGTTAGGTGGTTCCCCCACGCCGTTCAGCCCGTAGGGAGCGTCGGGGTGGGGGAACTCGAACACCTGCAGATTCATGGGAGGGACGTCGAGCATGGTCGGAATCAGGTAGTCGGTGAATGAGGGATTCTTGATGTGTCCGTCATCGATCCGAATCTCTTCCATGACGGCAAGGCCGAGGCCTTGCACGGTCCCGCCCTCGATCTGGCCCTCGACGGCAAGCGGGTTGAGCGCCTTGCCGACGTCTTGCGCGGTCGCCATCTCGACGACCCGAAGCAAACCCAACTCGACGTCCACGTCAACCACAGCTCTGTGTGCGGCGTACGCGAACGCGACGTGTGCGTCTCCTTGACCGCGCTCGGGATCGATGCCCTCGGTGCGACGATGGTGATAGGTGTGAGTCGCCGAGATCGACTCCTCTCCCAACACCTCCCGGACCTCTACCAGCTCCCGACCGTCGTGGGCGCGAGAAATCGTCGTACCTGTGAGTCGCAACGAGCCGCTCGGCTCCTCGACGATCGCAGCGGCTCGCTCGAGAAGTTCGTGGCGAACCGCCGCGCAAGCGCCGAGGATGGCCCCGCAGCTCATCCAGCTCTGCCGGGACGCCGAAGACGCGCCCGACTCGGCAATCAGTGTGTCCTTTTCACCGAGCAGGACATGATGCACGCCGAGTTCGGTTCGCGCCACCTGGGTCTCCAGCGTGACGATGCCCTGGCCCAGTTCAGGCGCCGCGCAATACACCTCGGCAACCGGCTCGCCGTCGCGTATCCACATCGTCACCCGTGCGGTTGAGGTGTCGTCGACGCCGCCGGAGAAACCGATGGCCTTCATTCCCAGCGCGTATCCGACGCCGCGTCGAATGCCCTCGCCGTGGGTGACATTTCCGACGCCCCCGGGTCGAGTTCGGAGATCTGCCTCACTGTCTTCGAGTGCCGGTGGCAGGGGCAGGTCGCGTAGATGGGCGAGGAGCACGTTGGCTGGCGCGGGCCCGTCGATGACCTGCCCGGTAGGCAAAGCGTCACCTTCGCCGATGACGTTGTGTGCGCGCAGCTCAAGGGGATGCATCTGCAGCGCAATCGCCAGCCGATCCATGGCCGATTCGATGGCGTAACACGACTGCACCGCACCGAATCCGCGCATGGCCCCGCACGGTGGTGTGTTGGTGTACGTGGCGTAGCCGTCGATCGAAACGTTGTCGCACCTGTATGCGCCAGCAGCGAAGTACGAGGCGTTGGCTATGACGATCTCCGAAGTGGACGTGTACGCGCCGCCATCGAGCACCAGCCGGACGTTCGAGAAGACGAGGCGTCCGTCGCTTGTTGCGCCCAACTCCACCCGGGCGCTGGCAGGGTGGCGGTGCACGTGGCCGAAGAAGGACTCTTGGCGGTTGTAGACCATTCGCACGGGTCGTCTCGTCCGCAACGCGAGCAAACAGGCGTGGATGTGGACGTTCAGGTCCTCCTTGCCTCCGAATGCCCCACCGACGCCCGACAGGACGAGCCGCACCTGCTCTTCGCGTAGCCCGAGGCTGGCGACGACCTGTTTGTGGTCGAGGTGAAGGTTCTGGCACGAAACGTGCAGCTCGACGCCACCGTCGCCGAGAGGTAAGGCCAACCCCGACTCCGGCCCGAGAAACGCGGGGTCCTGTGTTCCGAGTTCGTAGTGGGCCGAGATCGTCACATCGGCGCGGTCACGCGCTGCGTCGACGTCCCCGTGGCGGATCCTTACGTGTCGGGCCAGACCGCCGTTCGGGAATTGATGTAGTTCTTCGCGCACCGCCGCTTCCGGGTCGGTCTCAGGAGGCAACACCGCGTAACGCACCTCGATGAGGTCGCAGGCCCTCCGCGCGATCTCGGGATGCGTGGCCGCGGCAATCGCCACCGGTTGTCCCTGATAGCGCACCTCGTCGATCGCCAGAACGGGTTGATCCGCGACTTTCATGCCGTACTTCTTCGCTCCGGCAACGTCGCGATGGGTAAGAACGGCTGCGACGCCATCGAGGCCCTCGGCCGGTGAGGTGTCGACGGACAGGAGACGTGCCCGCGGATGGGGGCTGCGAAGCGTGACGCCCCACAGAGAGCCGGGATGGTGCTCATCGGAGGAGTAGACGAAGCTGCCGTCGACCTTGGGCACCCCGTCGGGCCTGTCGGCCGACTCGCCGACGCCTTGTTTGATGATGCCTTGTTCGTTATCAACAGCAGTCGTCGCCGCGTCGATCATGGTCATGGTCATGGTCTTGAGTCTTCTCGGATGGCGACGGCGCATGCGAAAACCCGACGTTCGAGGTCGGCTGTGTCGAGGTGCTTGCCGATGAAGACGAGGCGGCTGTCGCGGTGGTCTGTGGGCCACGGGTCGAGGTCGTGCATTTCCCACATCGAGTGGACACCCTGGAGCGCAACCCGGTTCGGGTTTCCTGCAATCGCGAGCACGCCCTTCCATCTCAGCAGATCAGCGCCCAACTGCTTGGCGATCGAGGAGGCCGCAGACTCTATTGCGCCGAACTCGAGCTCGCCCGGCACGCGAATCGAATGGGTCCCGATATCGGGGTCGTGAGAGTGGACGTAGTGTTCGTCGAGGAACCTCGGATCGCTGGCGGCTCTTTGTGAGTACTCGAACGAGCGGGTGCCGAGGATGCCGTCGAGGTTCACTTCGGCGTAGCTCGATGTCACGATCTCGGATCGCTGATTCAGATCGCGGATCCGTGAAGCGATTCGCCCGGCGGTCTCTTCATCGACCAGGTCGACCTTGTTGAGGATGATCCGATCTGCGCTCACGATCTGATCAACCGCCTGGTTGTCGATGCCGTCGTAGCGGACGTCGTCGAGGTGCCGTTCGATGTGGGCCGCATCTATCAGCGTCACGATGGCGTCGAGGGTCACCTCGTCGAGCACCGGGTCGTCCACGAAGAAGGACTGGGCGACAGGCATAGGATCGGCCAGGCCGCTCGTCTCTAACAGGATGTAGTCGAGCTCATAGTCACGGCTCATCAACTCGCGCAGGACGTGCAACAGATCGCTGCGGACCGAAGCAACGCAGCAGATGCAGCCGTTTGCCATCTCGTAGATCTCTTCGTCAGAAGCGACGACGAGATCGGAGTCGATGTCGATCTCACCAGCCTCGTTTTCGACAATCGCGATCCTCTTGCCATGCTGTTCTCGCAGGATGTAGTTGAGCAGGGTCGTCTTTCCCGACCCGAGAAAACCGGTAAGGATCGTTGCTGGCACCTTGGTCGCCGCAGCCTTGTTCGCCGCAGTCTTGGTCGCCGCAGTCATGCGCCACCTCCCGGCTGTGCTGCCTGTGTCACCTGTGCTGCCGCCGCGTGCACCGCGTCCAGGACCTTCTGGTAGCCGGTGCAGCGGCACAGGTTCCCGGAGAGCTCCTCGCGGACGGTCGGATCGTCAGGCGACGGGTGCTCACCTAGCAGCGAGTGCGTCGCCATGATCATCCCCGGCGTGCAGAAGCCACACTGCACGGCACCGCAATCGAGAAACGCCCGCTGGATCGGGTGCAAGGAACCATCGGGGTCGGCAAGTCCCTCAACGGTGACGATCTCGCTGCCCTGAGCCTGACCGGCCGCCACCAAACAGGCGCACACGAGGACACCGTCCATGTAAATCGAACAGGACCCACACTCCCCCTGCTCGCACGCGTTCTTGGTTCCCCGGAGCCCGAGTCGCTCGCGAAGAAGCTCCAGCAGGCTCTCGAGATGCCAGACATCGTCGACGGTGTGCGAGCGCCCGTTGACGGTGAGCTCGACTCTCACGAGGCCGCCTTTTCATCTAGTGCTGCTTTTTCATCTAATGCCGCCTCTTCATCGAGTTCGGACCAGATCCAGGTGGCGCACCGGCGGGCCAGAACACCGAGCCCGCGTCGGCGGTATAGGGCGGTTCCGCGAACGTCGTCTATCGGTGCTGCTGCCTCCGCCACGGCCGCACCGAACGCCTGGACCACGTCGAGTTCGGGAGGGCCGGGGGCCGACCATCGATCGCTCAACGCCTCCTCGAGTAGCTCTTCGGCTCCCCGAGCGCGCAGCGGCGTGGGCCCGGCTGAGCCGATCCCGGTGCCCACCCGACCTGTTGTCGGATCGAGGCTGACCGCGAACGACACAGTCGCGATGACCATCGCATTTCGCGGGCCGATCTTGGCGAACTGCTGCGGGCCGGTGGCGACGGGAATGTGGATCGCCCGAATGAGCTCGTCATCGGCCAGTGAGGAACGCTTGGGGCCGATGAAGAAATCGTCGATGTCGATGATCCGCTCACCGCGCAGCGACGCGGTCTCGACGCGTGCCCAACAAGCAAGCAACGGTGGATGAGAGTCGCCAGCCGGCGACGCGGTCGCGAGATTCCCGCCGACGGTTCCCTTGTTGCGGATCTGCGGCGAGCCGACCGTTCTCGCAGCCAGTGCAAGGGCCGGACAGTCGACCGACAGCTCTCGCACGATCCGGCTGTAGGGCACCCCGGCTCCGAGGCGAACGGTGTGGCCGTTGTCGACAAGGTCCCACTGCGCGAGTTCTGCCAGCGCGGAGAGGTCCAGGAGTCCATCGGGTCGTGCGCGATCGAAGTTGACATCCACCATAAGGTCGGTGCCTCCGCATATGGGGCGTAGCTCGGGTCTGGTGGATCGAATCTCGAGAGCCTCGGACCAGTCGAGTGGTCGCATCACCGACCCGGTGGCGCTCGCCATGGGCGACAGATCGGCTCCGAACACGAAGATATATGTTACATGTCACCTGCCATGCCATGAGCACCTCAATAGGCCCTACATCCCCTCCCGGCCCGGGCCTCTCCCGGCCAAGACCCCCCATAGGATCCGCTTCCGCCCCGGTCACCTCCGGGGTCGGCAGAGTCGTGCGGCTCGGTTGCTTTTTTTCTAGTGGATTGCGCACTCTCTCCGATCTCCGCATGCAGGATCCGGGTCGTCGAGACGACTCCGGACCCGCCCCCGGTACTGATATGGTGCGGTGCGCACAAACCGAAGCGAGCAAGGCGAATGACTAAGGCAGCAGCCAGAGGAGAAACCAACACCACGATCCGAGTGCATACGTTGGCTGGACGTGCTCGTGCTCGCTTCGCTGCGGCCGTTAGCACCCGCAGAGCGAGATCCGCACCCGCAGAGCGAAATCCGCCGGTGGCTGATGGAGCAATCGAGTTAACCGTTGAAGGTCGCTTCCGTGGGCTGGAGCCGGATTCCGAGGAGGACGAATACAGCATCTTTCGATCAGCCGGTGCGTATCTGGGCCTGATAGATGGCTCTCTTGATCTGGTCGGCATGCACGAAGCCGCGTTGACTTCAGGCCCGGATACGCACCGGCTGGACATCAGCGTCGGGCCGAACTCCACCGGGTCAGCAGTCCTGCCTCTCGTGTGTGTCACTGCGGGACTAGCGTGCGAGAGGCTCGGTATGGAGTCGCTGCATCAGGTTCGTCTGGTCTTCGCCCATTGGATGCTCGTTCCCGACCGGGATCACCTCGTCGGGTCTCTGAACTGGGTTACGTCTGCACAGAACAACATCAAAGTGCTCGATTTCGATATCGAGTTCGAGAACCTGAAGCCGGGTTCTATTGAGGTGAGACCGCCGCTTCGAGCGGGCCCCGTCTCTGTGGTGGAGTCCAGGGAGGGCAACCATGGGTCAGGAGTTCGGATCACTGGAAGCATCGCGACGCGGGGTTGGTCGGTTCCCTCCGCCGGTTGGCTCGCGTCCTATCTGACGGACTGGGCTGACAAAGGTTCTCCGTCAGCCGTAGTCCTGCGCGAACGCTAGGTGGCGTTCAGGTCATGTTCCGCGGTCCCGGACTGCGCGGTCTCGGAATGCTCTGGGAGCTAAGAACCACCGAGTTGGGGCTATGCGTCCTTGTACTTGCCGCTGCTTGTGGCGGCGATGCACCCGAGCCCCAGAGCGTCGTCGTCGATGAGCTGCCACCCGATGACGTCGATGCCTTATACGCGTGGGTCAGCGAACCGATCCTAGATCCGGACGCGTGGGTCAAGCTGCACTAGTCTACCTCCACCGTTGACATCGACGGCCGCGACAGATTCTCTTGCACGCCAAGGAACCGGCCGGGTGCGGGAGCCCGGTGCCAGAACCCGACGTTATCGGTGTGGAACGCTCCAACAGCCGATATAGATAATGCTGCGTTTATCACATTTATTGTGTATTATGCAGCATATGAAGGTTCGGCTCCATGTACCGTCTCGTCTCGAAGACGTCGCTGAAGCCCAACAAGGCTACTTCACGGCTGCCCAAGCCGCCGCGGCCGGGCTGCGCGGCGCTGAACTCGAACGCGGGGTGCAGTATCGGCAGATCCGTCGCCTTGGCTCCGGGGTGTATCGCGTCGTCGGTGCTGGGTTCGACCGTCACGAGACGCTTCGCGTGGCGTGGCTTCGCCTGACGCACGACGTTGGTCCGTTGGACCGGCTGTATGGCCCGTCGTTGTGGGTGGCGGGTCGATCTGCGGCGATCGTTCACGGCTTCGGGGACTTCATTGCCGATGTTCCTGAGTTCATTTCGACGAGACGCCGGCAACCTCGGATGTCGGTGTCGATCGCGGTGCGTCGCGATGGGCTCCGCGATGAAGAGTGGGGCATTGAGGATGGGTTCGTGCTGACATCGGTGGTGCGCACGTTCACGGATCTTGTCGCGGCGCACCTTGATGGTGGCCATATCGGCGGTTTTGTTCGCGATGCCATGAATGCGCGGGCCGTGCAGCTCCATGAACTCGAGGAAGCTGCCCCCGCAGTGGACGTGAACGCACTTGTCGCGATGGCGGAGAAGTAGAGCAGCGATGGGATCAGGTCGCTACAAGGCTCACGAGGCGTTTCAGCTGTCGCCGACGCCAGCCGCGCTCAGCTACAGCACGGCAACCGCGTTCGCTTCTGCGCTGGCAGACCGGTTCGCGACCGCGGCAAAGGCGACCGGTCGACCGATTACTGATCTTCGCCGCCAGTTCGCCTATGACCGGCTCCTAGCTCGGCTGTTCGGAGTCGCGCACGATCGGTGGGTGCTCAAAGGCGGGACCGGGCTGCTTGCCCGGCTGCCCGATCAAGCCCGCCACAGCATGGACATCGACCTGTACTACCAGGGCCAACTCGATGCTCTCGATGATGACCTGGCCACCGCAGCGAAGACTGACCTCGGCGACTTCTTCTCATTCCGCACGAAACAACGGGATCTCTCGGCGGAATCCATCCGGGCCGCAAGTTTCGAGCGACCGCGTTCCTGGGCGTGAAGGTCTTCGCCGAGTTCGGCATCGACGCAGTGCTCGCCACCAACATGACCGCCGACCCTGAACCGATCCCACCGCTCTCGCCGGTCGCCGTCGACGGGCTCCCAACGACCGCCTACCGGGCCTACCCGATCGTCGATCTCGTCGCCGAGGTCGATGGCGTGAGCGTGTCTGAGGCCGTCCGAGACGCTATCAAGAGCCACATCGAGTCGCGCCGCGCAGATTATGCCTGCCAAGAACGACTTGCCGCGTCAATGGAGCGTCACCAGCGAATCCTCGACCGGTTGGCCAGCTAGGCCGCATGAACTATCTCGGGTTAGGTGAACTACCAGGCAACCCGACGAGGAGGAATCGGAGGGCACATCCAACGACGGCGAGACCACTGAGATCGGCCCCGTCTTCCGCGGGTCCGAACCGTCCCTTGACGCCTTTGCTGTGACCCAGCGCAGCCTTGCGTCCATCAACCTCTCAGCAATTCAGGCTGTCCTGCGCTCTGTGGAGCAGGCTGGCACCTTCAAGAGGGTCCTCGAGGCCCAAGAGGCGATTACCGCGAACTTTGGTCGTTCGATCGACTTCTCCGGCATCTCTACCACCTACAAGGCAATCGCTGACGCGAGCAGCGCCGCCGAAATGATGGCTGCCCAGAAGCAGTGGGCGGAACACCTCGCCAAGTCCATCGATTTCTCGGCGCTGAACCAGGCAAGCGCAGCGCTCCGCGAGTGGGCGCTAACCGACACCGCCTTCAACGAATCACTTCGCAAGCAGACCGAGTTCCTCACACGGATCGGTGAGAACATCACATGCAAGCTCACAACGATCGACATCCGCGATCCGCTCGCGGCCCTCCCTGACAACCTTCGCGACGTGGATGCACTTGACAGCGTAGGGACAGTTGCATTCGATGAGGGCATTCCTCTCAGTTGGGTGCCACAGACCGAGATCGTCGTCCTGCTCATCGAAGCCGACGAAGCGAATGCTCGCATCGGCATCCTAACCGATCGCCGCGACGACATCCTCGATGACTGCGAGAAGTCGCTTGCCCCTTTCGCGCATGAATGGGCCGTGCAGTGTCGTAGCGCAATCGGCGCGATGCGTGCCAACCTTGAGGAACCGTCACAGTCTCACGCGTCGAACATCATCGACAGCATCGTGCTCGGACTCCACGGCAAGAACGGCCGTGAACACGCCAAGACGCAGGCGCAGGAGGACTTCAATGAACTCCCACTGAAGCTTGTGGCCGAGAATCTCTCACTGCGGCCACTGTTTCGCGCCTTCACAAAGTGGTTCCCCCACACTGGCATCGACCCGCCGGATCACTTCTCGCGCCACGCCACCTCGCACGCCGTTGGCCATCCCGGTGTGTTTACTCCGATCTCAGCACTCGTCGCAGTGATGCTCGCAACATCCCTAACGATTCAGTACACCATTAAGAACCCGGGTACCGACGCCGCGGATTGGGACTCGCCGCCCGTAACCACCAACCGAAGCAATATATCGTAGGAGTCAGGCCTTCTAATGAGTAGATCCGTCGATCACATCCGGCCTGCACGATATTGCCGGATCTCCAGGGTCGCAGCGTGAGCGAAGTGCCTGGTCAACAAGCCAGCTCGGTGGATCGCACGGGCTGCGCCGAGCTTCATGCTGCTAGAAGGTCTAAGAGATTCTCGTTACACTTAGCTCTCATGACTACGGCTGAGCTTGTCCGCGAACGGATCGCGGGTGCGCCGCTGCGTTCGTTCATCGAGACCGCTGATCTGCCGGGGTCTCGTCGCGCCGTTGAGTGTGAGTTATCGCGCCTCGTCGCAAAGGGCGACGTTGCGAGGGTCCGCAGGGGGCTGTACTGGAAGGGGCCACGCACCCCGGTGGGAATGCCGCTGCCTCGGGCCTTCGATGTTGGCATGGCGATCGCTGGCCCCGGGTCGGGACCGGCCAGGGTGTCCGCAGCCACGTTTCTCGGACTGACGACACAGGTTCCCGCTGTCGAGACGATCGCTGTTGCGGGGCGGGCTCCTACGCCTGTAGCCGGTGTTCGGTTTGTGAGCCGGTCGATCGAGCGACGCATCCTCGGTCTAGAGCCCACCGAGGTTGCCGTCCTCGAGGTGCTTCGCGATGGGCCCACCACCGCCGAGGTCCCATGGGCGGACTTCGCAGAGGTAGCCGCGCGTCTCGAGCGCGAAGAAGTGATTCGCCCAGAGCTGATCACCGAACAGCTTGGCCACGAACGTCACATCGCGGCGCGTCGGCGTTGGAGCGAACTGCGTTGACCGGCCCCGGCCAGCGCCGCCTGCGCGACAGCCCCGACGAACTCGAGGTCTACCTGACCAGAATCGGCGAAGCCACGGGCATCCCGGCGGCGCACCTCGAAAAGGACTTCTGGGTCACCGAGGTACTCCGCGGCGCCGCCGCGGAGTCAGCTGCGACGCAATGTTCGGTCGTGTTCAAGGGAGGCACGAGCCTGTCCAAAGCGCACCGCATCATCGAGCGGTTCTCTGAGGACGTCGACTTGATCGTCGTGCTTCCCGACAGCGGCAAAGGAGCACGCGACACCAAACTGAAGGAATTCGTGCACGCCGCCGAACAAACCACCGGCATCGGCTCCGAGACCGACCCGGCAACCGTGACCAAAGGGATCAAGCGCACCGCCACCTTCGCCTACCCAACCACCCACGAAGCCGGTCATCTCAAACCGGGGGTGCTCATGGAACTCGGAACGCGTGGCGGCGCGCTCCCCCATCGCCGGCTCCCGATCCAGTCGCTCATCGCCGAGCACGCCGAAAGCATCGGCCTGCCCGTGAACTTCATCGAGGCCACCCCGGTCAGCTTCCTGGTCCTAGAACCCGTCCGAACCCTAGTCGAGAAGCTCGTGCTCCTCCACCACGCAGCAACCGAGGGCGATGATCAACGCCGAGCTGCTACCGCGCGGCACTACTACGACATCGACCGGCTATTGCGAGACGATCGGGTCGTCGCGGCCCTCGATGAGATCGGTGTCGACATCCTCGCTCGCGAAACCGCTCAGCACTCACGCGCTGCCAGCCTACCTACCGCTGACCGACCCATAGGAGGCTTCTCTACCAGCCCCGCCTGGGGCGAACCAAGCACCGCCGCCATCGACGCCTACCAGACCGTCGTTCGCGAACTGATCTGGCCTACAGCACCAGCATCACCAATCGAGCAGTGCTGCCACCGCGTGCGTGAACTCGCGGCACTTCTGTAGTCTCCGCATCCGATAGCGAGAAGAAACCGCTGAGCATAGCTCTCGCTAGTCCTGTGGGTTGGCCGTGATGTCAGAGCGTGGCCCCTTGTCCCACCGAGGTGGCTTTCAACCACCAGCCTGTCACCGCCCGATCAGGCGAGAGGCGCAGCGGGAGGCGGCCCACCTGAGTTCGAGCGACTTTCGCAGACCGTTGCCTCACCGCTGGGCCCGGCGAGACGGGCCCGTCGGACTCGCCTAGCTCGCCGTCGCTCCCGGACGAACCCGAACCGCCTAGGACCCACTTGAACCTTATGCCCCACTCCGGCGGAGGGCGACTCCCTTACCAGCCAAGCCCCCGTCGCCGACTACCGGGACGGGAGCTACCCGATGGCGCGGCACACGTCACAACCCCGCGCGAAGTCCTCGACCTCGTCACAGACCCGGGTGTCCCCAGAGATCACGACGGTCCGGCCGGTGTCTCGATCCGGTAGGCGACAGCAGGGTTGAACGGGTGATGATGCACGCTACGGGCCAGTACTCGTACACCATCTCAGGCCCAGACTTCAACGGGGTCGGCAGTCGCGTCGAACCCTGCTATCCCGGGGCTGGGAAACGCACGGTTCGTGTGTTGGATCCGGACCGCCAGATCTTCGTCGTAGGGCTCGAGACACCCCCGGATACTGCGACTGGTTCGCGATCAAGCGGGCAGGGTGGCGACGGAACCATGCGGTCCGTAGCGATGTGCTCGATCGAGAGCCTCAGGACCTATGTTTGCGCCACATCGACATGCCGCCAGACATTGGCGTACGCCTGGTAGGCATTCTGCTCAGCTCGAGTCGTGCCCTCCGGCCACGCGTGCTGCAACCGTCTTTCACCCCAGGCGAAAGTCAGCACCGCCCGGCCCGCAGCGTACGACTCGACCAGGTCCGACCGAAGATAGAGCGCGCGCCCCAAAAAGCCCTCCGGCGCAGCGAAACTCCGAGCAGCAACGTCGCCAGTCTGTTCGACCTGATCGAGACTTGCCGGACGTCCCCTCAACCCGAGAGAACTTGAGAACAGCTTGCTCGGCAGGAACCCTGCGGCCCGGTTCACGCCGCTATGGTGCGGTTCCCATGCATACCCATGGGCCAGACTCTCGACGGCGATGATGCGGCCTCCTGCACACACGTCTATGCGGTAGAGGTCCACAAGGGTGATTCCCGGCTCCGGCGCCGCGAAGCGCTCGTGCCATGGAAACTCTCCAGCGAATACGTAGTAGTCAGACGGCACGTCAATGAACTTTCGACCAGGGTAGGCGGCGGCGTTGAGTGCCGAAACGAGATCGTCGCATTCCGTCGCGTCAACAAGGACCGTGTTGATCAAGCCGAAGGTGTTGCGCCCTGTAGCCGGGTCCTTGCATTCGATCTCAGCGTGTGCCAAGACCCATGGTCCCGGTGTCCCATCAAGATCCTCCGGCCTAAGGAACGAGTCTGGTAGTCGCACGAGCCCTTCACGCAGCCACCGGTGGCTGTCTGCTGGCGTTCGCCGTGCCCAGGTCTCGAGAGAGACCGGCAGAAGCTCCGGAGACTCCGGAAACGTCGGATCGATATCCACTTCGAGATCCCTCAGCGGATGACCCTGACTGGCCAATTTTCCTGCGATGAGGTGGAATCCGATCCATGAGTACTTCTTGCCATATCTCTCGACGTTCTGTGGCTGGTCGTAGCGGGGCTCAGCGATCCTCCTTTCGACCTCATTGAAGAGTTCGTCTCGCCATCCGGCATCGTGAACTACCCCGAGCACCTGGTCGGTAGCCTGCTGGTGCTCGACGTGGTCGTAGTCGTAGTTCCGCCGGTCCGCAAAGAGTCCGCCGAGTGTGTAGTTGCGGAAGTCCATGTGCAGGGTGCTGCGGACCTCATCACGGCGCGGGTCCCCTTCTGGCAGGGGCGGAGCCAGAAAACCATCGGAGAAGTCGACGGGATCGGCAACACCTTGCGGAACCACTGCCGGGTAGAAGGCCCGGGCGAAGCGGAAGGTGCTGTCAACGTAGTACCGGGCACGAGCGTGCCAAGTTGGCGCAGAAGCGTCCGGGCCGGTCAAAGCTGCCTTGAGTTTCTGAAGATAGTGCCCAAGCGCAGCCTCGAAGGATTCGTCGGGTAGCTGGACGGCCGTAGCGGCGCCATACGAAGCAGCCAGCATTCGTTCGCTGACATAGGCATCGTTGATGGTCATGGACTCGCCCGTGAGCCCGAAGAGTCCTACCGGATCTCCCCGCCCATACCAGTACAGAGCCATGGTCGAAGTATCACGAAGATCCCGATCCGTACTCGTGAGTGTCCACATCAGCCACCGTGCACGCAGCAGATCGGAGTCTGTGCGGCCCTGCTTCCGTTTCCACCACCGGATGAGGTTCTCAGCGTCGATTCGGAGGCGATGGCCGCGGTCTCTGAGCCACTCGGTCCAACGGAGGTCCCGCTCCGACACAGGGCGCTCGCGCAAGACCCGATCAACGAAATCTGCGTTCAGCGGATGTTGCTCGGCTCCGCGGGTGACGAGCAGCCTGTCGAAGATGTCTGTGTGGCCGCGCATAACGTCCATGTGGACCATGATTTGATCGACTGTTGGCTTGTCCAATAAGTCCGCTTCCAGTCCGGCTGCAGCGTGGAGAGCTGCAATTCTCAGATCGCTTGAGGAGACCTGCCATAGCTGTGGCGCACCAGCGCGCGGCATGAGGCCAGCCAAAGCGGCGAAGATGTCGCTGGCGAGTGGATGCCTCTCCTCGTAACGACCGGCGAACAGTGCCGTGGTCTCCTCGGCCTCCAATACTTCGGCGATACGAGCGCCGTTGGCCTCCAGAAGGCTCGAGGCGACTACGTGGCCAGCGAGCATGTCGTGTACGAAGGCCACTGTCGCATTGCCGGGCTGTCTGGGCTGTCGAATTTATGACGCCGTCGTGCTCAAGCGCTGCAAGCATGCTCTCCTTCCAGAGCTTGCCCGAATCGCCGACGATTTCCTTTGCACGGGATTGAGCCAATTCCCGGCTACCTGTCGCGCAGAGTTCGGCGCCGAGCGCGCCAAGGGCACCCGTGACATCGTCTTGATGAATCGAGGGGTTTAGTTCAGCGATTCTGCTAGCCGAGGCGTTGATGTAGTCACAGAACATTCCCGTAAGCGACTCAGGAAGGTGCCCAACGCCAACCACCTTCTCTCGGCTGGGATTCGCGACGCTACAGAAGATCTTCAGGAAGAGCGGGTGGTTGAGTAGTCCCATCGGCAGCTCGGCGTCGGCTGGATCGATGCTGTAGTAGGTGAAGTAGCGTGCGATTGCCTCCTCGATGTCATCATCGAAGCCATCGAGCTCGAGGATCACACTCACTTCATCAGGTACAGCGTCCTTGATGTACTCTCCCCTTAGGGTGCAGATCACGACCACCGACGGGTATTGCCGCAGCCTGACCTGGAGCGATCTCAAGAGGGGCTTCCATGCTGCGGCGTGCTGTGCCTCGTTCAGTCCGTCGATGACCACGGGCAGTCGGCAACTAGACCTCTCTGCCGCAGCGTTGACTGCCGCCAGGAGCTCCTCGAAGGTCGATACCTTCGCACCGGGTACGCTCAACTGGCCGGCAAGGTCGTTGAGCGTGCCTCGCTCATCGAGAAGCCAGCCATGGAGCAGTACCCCTGCTGGGCGAGAGTCTTTGGGGCTTGTGAGCTGCGCCGCAAGCTGGGTCTTTCCGTAGCCCGCACCTCCTGCCACCACCGCCAGCGGCGTCGAGACGTATCGACGAACGTCGTCGAGCAACCGGTGGGCGCGCCGTGCGGCGGCAATGAGATTCGTCAGCGCGGGCGCCGCCGGATGCTGAGTCGCACGCAGCCGCCGGAGGATCAAAGGAATCGCTGGTGGGCGTTCCGGCGTCGGCAGGGCCGACAGCTGAGATACGGCCACGAAGGCTCGGCCCGAAGTCACCGAGTCGTGGGCGTCTTTCAGCAACTGGGCAACGAGTTGGGCATTCGCCACGAGCTCGGAGGTCTCGGTGGCCAGGGCATCTTCGAGATTCGCGCCAAGGCTATTGACCGCAGTAGCGAAGCGACCGATGTCCGCTCCTACCGCGGCGAGATCCTCCCATTGGCCGGGCTCCGCGAGCATTCGCCACAGGTGCCTCTCTGTCAACGAGGGTTGGTTGACTTCCGCTACCCATCGATCACCTACTGCCGCCGCCGTGCATTTGTGCGCCTCGGCAAGTCGCTCAGGCGTCATGATCAAGTCGCCGAAGTAGACCTCACGTAAGAGGGCGGACTCACCTACGAGGAGGTCATCGAGCTGATCCTCAGTCCAGAGGTGGAGTCGCATCTCGGTCTCGAGATCGTAGAACCAATCCTGGTCGCCCTTCGTGAGCGGTCGCCGAGTCCAGAGAACCCAATCTGTCGCTCCGGACACATGGCGCTCTGTTGCCTTGAGAGCGTCAACAACATTCTTCTGCCGGTTCTTGCCTATCGCCCTCCCGGATTGGATATCCCACCACTTGCACTGCCAGCCAAACCAACGAACAGGGTCGCCGAGCGGACAGTCTGGTTCCTCGATCCGAAGGTGAAACTCGACGCCGGGCTGCTGGGCCGTGGCAGCGAACCTCCCGAATCGGGAGTAGTTGACAAAGATGGTGGCGCGGCACAGGCCTTCAAAATTCGCACGAACGTCTCCTGGGAGATCTGGGAACCCATCCCAGTTCAGAGGTGGCATCGCTATTGGCCTCGCACACTCACTTGCCGCGTCCGTACTTCGTGTCCGGGTAGTCGTGTGCGGAGTACACCTCGATTCGGCCACCCTTCGCCAGCATGAGCTTCAGGAATGCCTCGACATCGATCTCGTCCGTCGTGATGACGACTGAGTCACCATCGCGGTTGACCCTGATGTCGTAGAGAAACTGTTCAAGCTGGCTCGGGCCAAGGCTGTAGACCTTGAGATCCATGAACAGCTTTAGCATTTCGTCACTGTAGGAGTCGGGTGGCTCGCCCTGCGCGAGGCGACCAGCGTCTACCTCGGCCTGAACGGCCTCCGTGAGCCTCTCGATAACTCCCTTCACTGTCTCAGCGGTCGCCGCATTCTCAAATCGGCCGACAATTACCAAGTTCATGGAGTGTTCGCCTCCAAGCCGAACCATACCTTCATGCCGCATATCTCCTCAGTCGGTCGATCGCTGCCAGGACGCCCCGGACGTCGATGACTGCACTAGTTCGATCGTAAGAGGTGCGCTTCACCGAGCCTGCTGCATTGATGTGAACGTAGGTAGCGAAGTCACGTCTCACGGGGAGCCCAACCGCTATCGGCACCCGACCCAGATCGCCCTCGCTAAGAGCGATGGGGACCGGTCCCTCATTAGCCCGCCACCGCAAGGACATGCTGGCAGCGGCCCCAGAGTTGGGCGGCGAAGCCGTTGAAGGACAGCCACTCGCTCGGGTACTCGTAGGCTTCGTGACCGCTGGTGATGGCCACGCAAGTGGCATCGAGCATCCGTTCCTGGTCGAGCCGCTGAAACGCGGTGGCGTACCGCTCGGCGTAGCTCATCCCGTCGAATTCGGGATCGACCTTCATCCCCTCCGGAACGGACTTGGCGCTGAGCAGGTGCTTCGGTTCGGTGGTCTTCTTCGTTTCCTCGACGATCATGAGGTAACCGACCCACGGCCGGAGGCCAGAGATCAGGAGCCCACGCTCGTGGGACTTCCAGACGTCGGCCGCCTGGCCGATGGCCTCCTCAACGCGGTTGTTGAAGTTATTGGCCAGGCTCGACCCCTGCGACTTCGCCTCGACGATGGCGAGGGCGTGGCCCTTGTACTGAAGCACAACATCCCATGACTTCGTCTCGCGGTAGTAGCCGGGGAGGTACATCGTGTCGCTCGGAGCGGGATCGGGTTCGATGCCAGCGTCCTCGACGACCTGCCTGATGAGCGCCTCGAACGGCGACATGTGCTTGCCCGCCCGGACCGAGCCGCTGGTGCCGCCATCGCTTCGTCCAGCGAGGCCGGCCGCGGTCTGCTGGTTCGTCTTGATCATCCAGAAGTCGTGAATGGCAGCAGCGAACGCTTTTTCGTAGTCCGGGACGACTGGGGTCATCAGGGCTGCGTGGGCAAGGTAAGAAGGCGGCTCTCGGGGTCGACTCCGTAGAGCGGCCAGGCGGCTGCTGAGGCAGCGGCCCGGTCGCGGGCCCGAAAGGCCGCCCGGAGGTCGTTCATCGCCTCGTCGGAGAGGTCCTTGCGGTGCGGAAGGCGAATCTTTCTGAGGTACTGGGCCTGGAAGCGGTACGTGCCGCCGCGCATCTTCACGCAGTAGACGCCGACGAACAGGTTCGCCACGTCAGACAGCAGCAAGCCACCAAGCACCTCGAGGTCCCATTCCTCGGAGACGACGAAATACAGGTTGTGGTGCGGGTAGTAGCCACCCGAGTCGAAGACTGGGTGAGCGGCAGCCTTCATGTCCGGCAAGAGCAGCTTCGGTCGCGCCTGAAGCGTCGGGTCAACCTTGTCGATCGTTCGGTGCCACTTGTTCGGTTGGCGCTTCGCAACGTGTCGGCCACGGACTCGTTCGCCGTGCGCCTCGAGGTAGCGGGCGAGACCTGGGAAGTCTTCCAGATCGACTAGCCGACCGTCTTCCCAGGGGTTGACAAGATATCGCCCGCCCCAGTCGGCTTCGCCACCGGCGATGTCGGCTGCCGTCAAAAGAGGCAGGAGACGGCTGGACTCGACGCCGTCGGCGTGCGTGGCCACGAACACGTCGTCGCAGCCCGTCGCCACGCCGATGCCGACCCGAGTGCCGCTTCGCGGGTCTTGCAGGGGTGCGAAGTTATCTTCTAGGTAAGCGACGAGCTTCAGGTCATGTGGTGACCCGGCGGGCCAGTGTGCGCCCCCGGAGAACCACGTTGGCAGCTCGGCAGCTTCGAATGAGGCGCTCGCTGTTGGCATAGGCTCATCGGGGTCCGAGAGCCAACTCGCAACGGTCTTGGCGTCGCTCGGCCCGAATGATGCGGTTGTGTCGACGACCTTCGCGGGGCCCTGGAGTCCGTTGCGCAGGACGGTGATGGCGGGATAGGCAGCAACTGGATCCTCGAAGGCGTCGATGTCGTGAAGGACGAGAACACTGTCAACGCAATAGCTCTCAGCTACGAGAGAACGCAGATGGGTGCCGTACTGGTTTCGCATCCAGCGATCGGCGCAGATGAAGGCGAGCCGTCCAGCGGGAGCGAGTAGCGAGAGCCCGCGCTCGAAGAAGCCGACGAAAATATCGGCCCGTCCCCGCATGGTGGGCAGCTCTCGCCGGTAGGCGTCGCTCACCTCATTGGGGACATCCTCAAGACGGATGTAGGGCGGGTTGCCAACGACGAAGTCGGCTTCAAGGCCGCCGTGGTCGGCGAGGAGGAAGTCGTCGGTCTGGACCCATCGCCCAGAGAGGCGCTCGGCAACATCGATCAGCTCGCCCAGCTCGAGCAGTTTGTCCATGACGGCCTTGCGGGTGTGCTCGGCGTTGTGCTCTAGCAGGTCGAAGCCGCTGATGGCGCCGCCCAGGTCTCGGAGTCGGCGTCCGTGGCGCAAGCACGATTCCGCCAGCCGTTCGACGATCGGGACGATGAAGGCGCCTGAGCCGCACGAGGGCTCGACGATCACAGAGGTGCCGAGGTCCTCGTCAGCCCGGTATCCCACGAGGTCAAGGATCAGCTCAACGACCCATCGACGGGTGAACACCTCTCCGTGCTCGCCGCCAGGGTCAGGCGTCCAACTCGGCCTCTCCGTGGCTACATCCCTCAACGCCAGTTGCGAAGCCCGGCTCACTGGGCCTTCTCCACCGCACCCAAACTACAGCACTGTGATCCCATACGCCGCACGCTACTGATCTCATGTGACAGGCCAGCCCCGAGCTTCGCTGCTGGCCCGCCCGATCGCCTCTCGGCCATCTCTCTGCCGATCGCCACGAACCAATGTCAGGCACTATCGGAGGTTCGTAACGAACCTCCGATGCCAATATCACGCGAGGTCCCGTCCGCCACGCTCCGTTCGATCGACGCTGGCCGGGTCGTCCTTGACCAGCTCCGCCAGGTCGCTCTGCTCGCTGAAGACCTCAACCTCTACATCATGTCCGGGCATGGTCGTGACGACTTGGCTCATAGACAAGTCCGCAATCAACCAACTCCACCTCGCTCAAGAAGCAAACGAATGGGCACAACGGATTGAACAGGGCCTGATCCGAATCAGCACCGTGACCCGGCTCGAGGTGGGCTACTCAGCTCGAGCCCCCACCGATCACCGCACACTCGTTTTCCGACCCGCCGCATGCCTCGACTGACGGTGCTGGCCGTACGATCGGTTGCCACTGGATAGGGCACGCGGAGGCCATGGTCCGACGTCGGTCCTCGCCGCGCCAATCGCCACAACCTTGACGTAGTCAGCACGTGGAGGCCACCGTCCGACGTCGGTCCTCGCCCATTTGCGCGTCCGGAAACGTCGACATAGCGCACGTGGAGGCCACCGTCCGACGTCGGTCCTCGCCAGCAGCCCGGCGTTCCGCCCGGTTCCCTGTCACAGGGACCATGTGTACTGGCTGAATGGCCCCAGACGAGGAAACCAGGGAACCGCAGCGATCCAGCTTAGGCTCGGGACTCGCGTGAGGATGCACCACACGGAAGACAAAAGCGTGCACAATCGACGGATGAGTGTCGGATCCGCGATTTCGCTGTTCTCCGGTGCCGGAGGCCTCGACCTCGGGGTCGAGGCTGCGGGCTTCTCGACGCTCGCGGCCGTCGAGTGGGACGAGGATGCCGCTGACACGATGGAGAAGAACGCACCTGCGTACTTCCCTGAGCTGCAAGAGGTGGTGAGGGGCGACCTGTTCCCGCTGGGCGCCGCCCAGTCGACAGGTCTCTCGACGCGGGACATCCTCCGCGCCGCAGGCCTCGCGAGCCGTGAGCGACCTGATCTGCTGGTGGGTGGGCCGCCATGCGTGGCGTTCTCGAAATCCGGCTTCTGGCTCAAATGGAAGCGCGACGGCGTAGACCCTGCTGCGAGTCTGCTGCAGTCGTACACCCGGGTGCTTGCCGAAGCCCGACCTCGCTTCTTCATCCTTGAGAACGTCTACGCACTGACGTTCAACAACAAGGCAAGTCGACCTGCCTTCAACCGGCTGCTCAGGGAGATCGAAGAAGCGGGATACAGGTGCCGCTGGGAGGTGCTCAATGCCGCTGACTACGACGTACCCCAGGCCAGGCCCCGTCTCTTCATCATTGGGAGCCGCCAGAAGGAGCGGCTTCCTCAGCTGCCTTTGCCGACCCACTTCGGTCAGTGGGAGCGCCGAAAGAGCGTTGGAGGTGGCGTTGCTCATGTCACAACAGGTGATGTTCTCGAGGGCCTGGTCACTGAGCCCGAGCGAGAAGAGGTCGTCGGAGGGTCATGGGGTCATCTACTCCCGGAGATCCCGCCTGGGGATAACTACCTCCACTTCACCGCCGAACGAGGCCATCCCGAGCCGATCTTCAAATGGCGCTCGCGGTACTGGTCGTTTCTCTTGAAGCTCAACCCCTACAAGCCCTCGCCAACGATCCAGGCCCAACCAGGTCCGAACGTCGGGCCGTTCCACTGGGAGAACCGGCGTTTGCGGGTGCCTGAGCTACGGCGGCTCTTCACCTTTCCTGACGATTTCACATTCGTAGGCCGACGGGCGTCAGTTCAGGCCCAACTCGGGAACTCGGTACCGCCTCTCTTAGCCCAACAAGTGGCTGAGCAGGTTGCTGGCTGCTGCTGATGACAGCAGTGAGCGCCGCCGGGCAGCCGTGACCGAACTCGCAGGGCGCAGCTACATCCCGAAGCTCTACCGAATCTCCCGTTCCCGGGCCGCCGTCGTGGACCTTCTCTGCGACGCGATCGTTGCGAGCGGAGGGCGGCTCGTCTCGTGCACCTTCCCGGGTCAGCTGGTGACACCGATCTTCCTAGGCGCCGAGGACGACGAAGGACATCGCTACGGGTTGCTGGCCTATCCCTTCACGACGACCCGCCGAGTCACCAAGAACCGACCGCTCGCTGAGCATAGGTTCCAGATCCGATTCGGGGATCCCAAGCGGGTGCGAGAAGAGGCGAATCCGCTGGCGCACGATCCGGCTGGCGTGGACGTCACGCTTGTGCTGGCCGTAGATCCCGAACTCAAGGTCTTGGTCGGCCTGGACCCCCTCGTGTACGCGGAACTCCCAATGGGGATCTCGGGCTACTACCGAGATGAGAACGCCGAAGCGGTCCTTACGGACGGGTGGTCCGTTTGGGCCAGGGAGAAGACCAGACCGCGAACGGTTCAGGGCGAGGGCTGGGAAGGAGGCGAGGGCTGGGAAGGAATGGAGTCGATGGTCGGCTTCACTCCCGATCGGCTCCTTGACTACGCACGATTCGAGGCATTGGCCACAAGCCTCGGTCTCGACAGCGGCCTCCGACTCGCCCTGGCAGACCAGTTCGCCACCGGCAGAATCGGCCGACACGACCTGGAGAGTCTGTTCGGGATCGACGCGGCAACGATCCTCGACATCGTCGAATCGAACTTCCGGCTGGGCGTGGCAGTCCGCGGAAGTGTTGCAGAACACCATCTTGAGAGAACGCTCCGGGAGGATCCCGCTGTCGCTGGCTGCGCGCCGATCGACGAGGACGGCATGCCGGATTTTCGAGTCGAGACTCATGAGGGCAACGACTTCACCATCGAGTGCAAGAACGCCCTGCGTGAGACCTACAGAGACGGCGACGCCAAGGTCGAGACCCAGAAGACGCGGGACTCGGGCGCAGGACAAAAGTACCAATTCGATGCGTTCGACATCATCGCTGCCTGCATGTTCTCCGTGACTGGACATTGGACGTTCCGGTTCAAGTGGGCAAGTGACCTCGTGTCATGGCGCAAGGACCCCGTGAGGATCGGCGCGATCCAGCGCATCGACGACTCCTGGTTCAGTTCGCTGAGCGAGCTGCTCAGCTCTCGGGCAGGGTAGAACGTCCCATCCGACACCTCGTCCCGAGCGAACTGCCTCCCAGCTCGGTCGCGAGCCGCGCCAACGAAGCGAGCACGCAATGCCAACAACCGATCTCGCCCGCTCTCACGGCGATTCGCCGACAAGCACCGCCCAGCTGGTCATCACCATCGCCGAAGACCCTCTCCGGGTCCGGCACCGTTTCCCGATCTCGCCACGAACCAATGTCAGGGATTTACTACGCGGACCCCTCTGAAGCATTCGGTCAGCACGCTCGTCCATCTCCGGCGGCTCGCACTGGCATGGCCCATGACCGAAGAGGAGAACCGAGAGGTGGTGCTGAACCTCACCAAGCTGGTCACTCGGCTGTCGGCCAAGCCTCACCCGAAAACCGCCGCCGGGTGTATGAGACAGCCCAGCTTGAGGTCCGCCAAGACCACGACAACTGCCGAGCCGGACTCTCGGTCACGCCGAGGGGTTAGCGATTGGTGTCAGAGCCGCCTGAAACCCAAAGCACACGCGCACCTTGGACGACCGGGGTCCTCACCGCGTGACCTGGCGCGCCTAGTCACAGGCTCACGCCCAAGGCTCGGGCACCCACGGGTGACTACGACTCCATCAAATGATATCATCAGCTATCACTGGTGGTGGTCATGACCGACATCCTGATCCGAGACGTCTCAGACGAGGTCCTCGCCGCAATCGACGCGAAAGCAAAGCGAGTGGGACTCTCGCGCAGCGAGTACCTCCGTCGAACACTGGAGCGCGAACGTTCGATCAACGCTGGCCGGGTCGGCCTTGACCAGCTCCGCCAGGTCGCTCTGCTCGCTGAAGACCTTGACGACCCCGACATCATGTCCGGTGCATGGTCGTGACGACTTGGCTCATAGACAAGTCCGCAATCAACCGACTCCACCTCGCTCAGGACGCAAACGAATGGGCACAACGGATTGAACGGGGCCTGATCCGCATCAGCACCGTGACCCGGCTCGAGGTGGGCTACTCAGCTCGAGCCGCCACCGATCACGGCAAACTCGTTTCTGACCCGCCGCTTGCATTGATGCCCGTGGAATACCTGACTCCCAAGATCGAGGACCGCGCGGTCGAGATCCAATCGGTTCTGGCCGCTCGCGGCCAGCATCGAGCTCCATCGATTCCTGACCTGCTCATTGCCGCCACCGCCGAACTCACCGAACTGACCGTGCTGCATGTCGACAAGGACTTCGCGCTGATCGCGGAAATAACCGGCCAAGCAGTCGAACGCCTAGACGCTGCCTGACGTCGACCAGCACCGCCCTGTAATGCAAACACCCGGGTGGCGGCCAGCGGGTTGGTGCCGCTCGTTGCGTTCTCATTAGAACTCAAGAACCAGCGGCGGGCGCTGCTCGGTCCACGAGAAGGTCCTTGTCGCCGATGACGATGTTGTCGGCGCCATGGCCGAGCGAGGTCGACCGCGAGCGAAGGCGATGAGGTGGTCGTCATCGACGTCACGAGTGGTCGACTCGACCTCAGACGGATGCGGGACGACATCGGCAAGAACGCGAAGCGTTTCGACGTAGCATTCGGCGACGTTGAGGGCGATCCATTTGCGTATCCTCGGCCGCTGGGTGATGGCGTCACCACCTCGTCGATGAGCGCCGATAAGCGCCGGGACAAAGATGATCAGCTGGCAGCTCGCTGGCCATAATCACACCCATGGCGAGTGTGTCCGAGGCGAGTACAACCCCGACTACACGCGGACCATGGCGCTCAGAGCCGGTCGCTGCCCGCGTTTCGCCTGACCGCAGGTCCACAGCCACGCTCACCCGTTTTTTGGCAAAGATTTGCCATGAGCAGTTAGCCTTGACGATATGGGCATGATGAACGTCTCGATCCCCGACAATCTCAAGAGCTTCGTCGACAGCCAAGTCAGCGAAGGCGGCTACAGATCGACCAGCGAGTACGTCCGCGACCTGATCCGACGCGACCAGGACCGCCGCCAACTGAGAGCCGCCCTCATCGAAGGGGCCCGCTCCCCCATAGCCACCACAGCCGACGCCGCCTACTTCGCCTCACTACGAGATTGAGCCCACGCCAAAGCCTGACCCTGAAGCTCAGCAACATGCACGCTCGTCTCCGAGCCGTCGCCGCCGCTGATGTTGACGCCGCCATCGACCCCTACCAAAACAACGCCAGCCCCGAGATCGCCGTTGACTTCATCAACGACCTCGAAGCCGCGATCTCCCACCTGACCCGATACCCCGTCAGCGGCTCTCTCCGGTTCGGCTACGAACTCGAGATACCAGACCTGCACAGCTAGTCTCCTCACCAAGTTCCCCTACCTGATCTTCTACCTACCCGACGAAGACCACCTCGACATCTGGCGCATCCTTCACACCAAACGCGACATCCCCGCCCACATCCAACCAGACAACAGCACCCCCGAAGACTGAACGACACAACCAGCAGGACTCGGCCAAAACCCCATCCCCAGCCAACGTCGCACGGTGCGTGAAACCCTGTGGGTGCCCGAAACCCTGTCGTGGCCGCTGACCAGGGCGTATACCCGCCACCCTGGTCTACCACATCTCCCGTTCCCGGAGCACGGTCGTCAACCTCCTCTGCGACACGGTCGCGGTAGGCGGAGGGCGGCTCGTCTCGTGCACCTTCCCGGGTCAGCTGGTGGCCCCGATCTTCCTGGGTGCCGAGGATGACGACGGCCACCACTACGGGTTACTGGCCTATCCCTTCACGACGACCCGCCGAGTCACCAAGAACCGACCGCTCGCTGAGCATAGGTTCCAGATCCGATTCGGAGAACCCAAGCGGGTGCGAGAAGAAGCGATCCGCTGGCGCACATCCCGGCTGGCGTGGATGTCACGCTTGTGCTGGCCGTAGATCCCGAACTCAAGGTCTTGGTCGGCCTGGATCCCCTCGTGTTACACCGAGTTCCCCATGAGAATCTCGAGCTACTATCAAGATGAGAACGCCGAAGCGGTCCTCAAGAACGGGTGGGCCGGTCTGAGGCATGCCTGGCTTTCGAGTCCAGACTCACGACGTCAATGAATTCACGATCGAGTGCAGCACTGCCCTGCGCGAGACCTACAAGGATGGCGACGCGAAGATGGAGACACAGAAGACGCGGGACTCGGGCGCAGGCCGGAAGTACCCGTTAGACGCGTTTGACATCGTCGCTATGTGCATGTTCTCCGTGACTGGGCGTTGGACGTTCCGGTTCAAGTGGGCGAGTGACCCTCTGCCGTGGCGCAAGGACTCCGAGAGGATCGGCGCGATCCAGCGCATCGACGACTCTTGGTCCAATTCTCGAAGCGAACTCCTCAGCTTTTCGGGCTACGTAGAACGAGCCGCCCATGTAGCACACCCGTGGTAGAATTCAGCTCATGAGCACCACGACGGTCCGACTCAACGACGAAGACGAAGCCCTCCTCGACATGCTCGCACCTAAGTACGGAGGGCGCTCCAGCGCGATCCGCCAAGCCCTCCGCACTCTCGCAACCGACCATAAACGCCAAAACGCCCTCAGCGCGTTCCTCGCCGAATGGGACACCGAAGAAGGCCCGATCGATGAGCAAGACATCGCAGCGATGGCCGAACGATACGGCCTGTGATACTCGACGCCGGGTTCCTCATCTCCATCGATCGAAACGAGCGCACCGCCCACGCCTTCCTGACTACTGCCAGCAGATCCGAAACGGCTCTCCACACCACCGACCCCGTTGTGGCCCAGGTTTGGCGTAACGGCTCCCGACAAGCCCGACTGGCGGCCCTCCTCCAGACCATCACGATCCACCCACTCAACGACGGCCGCCCAGTCGGACAGCTTCTCGCCCAAACCAAAACATCAGACGTCATCGACGCCCACTTGGTGATCACCGCCGTTCGTCTCAACGACGACATCCTCACCGGCGACCCAGACGACCTCACCACGCTCAGCGCCGTACTGGGCCCCGCATCCCCCACCATCCACCCATGGCCATGAAACCACATTTCGCCACACCCTGAACCGCACGGTTCGCCGCACTCCTCCTTGACGACCCACCCGAAGCGATCGTCTACCTACCCCTGATCCCTATCGCGCTACTGATAGCGACAGGCATCTACCTGCTCGCACTGCCGTACCGCAGCCGAGCCTGAAAGCGGCAACACAACCCAGCCACCTCCACCGGGCCCCGCGCGAAGGAGACAAGTCGAGTCGAGCCCGGTCAAGGAACCATGATTACGGCTGAGTTTGTCCGCGAACGGATCGAGGGCGCACCGCTGCGTTCGTTTGTCGAGACCGCTGATCTGCCTGGGCCTCGTCGCGCCGTTGAGTGTCAGTTGTCGCGGCTCATCGCTAAGGGCGACGTCGCCAGGGTCCGCAGGGGCCTGTACTGGAAGAGGCCACGCACCCCCGGTAGGCACGCCACTGCCTTAGGCCTTCGATGTTGACATGGCGATCCGGCCCCGGGTCGGGACCGGCAAGTGTGTCCGCAGCCCGTTCTCGGACTGACGACACAGGTTCCTGCTGTCGAGACGATCGCTGTTGCCGGGCGGGCTCCTGCGCCTGTAGCCGGGGTTCAGTAAGCCGGTCGATCTAGTGACGCATCCTCGGTCTCGAGCCCATCGAGGTTGCCGTCGTTGAGGTGCTTCGCGATGGGCCCACCGCCATCGAGGTCCCATGGACGGACTTCGTATCGCCGTCCACCAATCATGCTACCCGAGTGACCGAACATTTGTTCGAGTGTCGGAGGGCGTCTTGTACCGTAACTCACAGACCGAGAGTGGATGGACCAAGCTACCGATCGGTGCTTGAGCGGCAGCTCAGATCAACGAGAGGTCCCTACCCTGAATCGGGCTCCGCACAGAGCCGCTTGGCCGCGAGCTGAACAGCAGTCTCGTGCGCTTCCCGTGTCGGGGACGCCAAGCCAATACCCGGCCGCAGCACGGCGGAGCCCAGGCAACAGAGACCCGTCTTCCGGCCAGCCGAGTACCGTGCTCCGAGGTGAGTCGAGGTAGCCAACAGCTCGTCAGCACATCGAGCGGACAGTTGTGTACACGCGATGTGGACATCGCGGCCAGCACGCCGAATCGAGCTGACGATCTCCGGTCGAGGGGTCCCATGAAGCCCGCGTCCGATGGAAAAGACCACAGTCCTAGGCTTGACAGCCTCAAGAAGGTCGAGAGCGAAACTGCTTCAGCTGGGGCGACTTGCCTGCACCCTCTGGCAATCCACCATGGTGCGGAAACACAAGGACGTCCGCCGACACGTCAACTTCGTTCTCAGTCAGGTGCTTCAAGCCAGCAACGCCCATGTCGCCGGTGAGAAGCACCAGCTTCTCGCCGTCCAGCACCACCCGTACGACAGCCGACATTGCGTTGGCAGTCACGGTTCTTCCATCGCTCACCGAGCCGACTCCACCCAAGGCGAGGTCGGGGGGCGGGTAGACGACCTCGAACCTCAGCGATCCTTCGCTCAGCTCCTCAGTCACCTCAGTCGTCAACTCGACGCGCAGCCGGGTCCCGTTCCGATCGTGCGCGTCCTTCCATGCAACCTTCAGATCGTCCCAAAAGTGACCGCGCTTGGTCGCATCCGTATTGATCCGGATCTCCTCGACCACGACTGACGGGTCGAGCAGCAGTCCAATGAAGCCACCACAATGGTCGGCGTCGCTGTGCGAAGCTACGGCTAGGCGGACACGCTCGTGCCCCTCAAGACGCAACGCGTCGAGCAGATGCTCACGGAGCGGCGCATCCACAACGACCACACGGTCATCATGTGTGATGACCGTCGAGTTGCCGTGGCCAACGTCGAGCAGGATCACCTCGTTCATTCGATTTCCGAGTCATCCGGCACGTCTGGGGCAGGTTGCAAATCATCGAAGTAGAGATCCGCAATCTCCGCTGCGCCCGTATTGACGACGCCAAGGAACCGGGCGCCCTTCAGACCAGCGAGATCGTCTTGTTCAGCAGCATCCCCGAGGATCGCACCAGGTATCGCGATCTTCATGTGGGGATCCCACTGAGGCACCACCACATCAAGCTGCCTTGTGTCTGGGTTGACCCGATCGACTCTCACCAATGCCCTGTGCGGCTCGCGCTCCCGCGTCGGCGAGTCAAGCAACTCACTGCTGGCGGTGTGTATCGCCGCGGCGAGTCGGTCCCCGTCCAGATCACTTCTGCTGACCAACTCAGGAACACCTCGACGGAAACAACGAATCGAGCTATTGGAGTCCGTCATGTATCCGGTGACAAGTACAGCAGGGATGCCTTCCTGGTAGCAGCGACTGACAATCTCGGCACCTGTGAAGGGTGCACCATCGGCCCACTCGAGATGATGGTCGCTTACGAGTGCTTGAGCGTGTTCTCGAATCTGGCTGAGTGCTTCATCGACTGAATCCATCGACTCAAGAACGAAGACCCTGAAGCCGGCCGCCTCGACCGCCATCACCGTCATCTCACGATCGTCCTTGTTGTCATCAAGCACGGCAACCGTCTCCACGGCGGACTGGTTCATGCCTGCTCCTGGATCGGTAGCGTTACCAGGAATTCGGTGCCGCCGAGATCGCTCGTTTCGCTCAACACAGCGGAGCCCCCCCCCCCATGTCGGTTGCGGAGTCCCTAACGATGGTGAGACCGAGTCCCGTGCCCTCACTGTGGCTGGTCCGACCTGGTAGCCAAATGTCGTCTCGGCCAATACCCCGGATTCCGTTTCCAGAATCTGCCACGGCCAGGGTCGCGAAGTGAGGCTGGTCATCCACAGACAGTGACACGCGAATCTGCCTCGGCCGCCTACCACTCTCGACGACGGCCCTGAGTGCGTTGACCAGAAGGTTGGCCACGATCGACTCGATCGCAGCGGGCGGAGCAAACACAGGCACCTCTGCTTCAGGAAGACTGCGTTCGACCTCGATCTTGGCATCCACAAGGAACGGTTCAAGGAGCTCCAGGACATCCTCAACCGCCACGCGTACGTCAACTCGCCGTGATCGCCGTTTGTCTCTCTGCAGCAATCTCAAAGGCATCTGCGCCCACTTTCCTAAGGCAAGCGCAGCTTTCTCAATCGCGTTCAATTGCCGCCCTACGGCAGCACTGAACGCCTCACCGAACTGCTTCTGACCCGACTCTCGGGCGAGTTTCACTGCCTGCTCAATCCTGCTTGCAGGCTTGATGGATTCATGAGCAAAGGCGGACGAGGTGGTCCCAACAGTGCCCAGGGTCCGATACAACAGGACATCTTCCTTCAGGGACTCGAGCTGGCGCTCAAGCGCCTTCTCGTACCTAGCGAACGCTGCCCGCGCCGCCGGATCCGACTCTTCGAGAGTTGACCGGACCGTGTCTGCGTCCGTGTCGGCTCCCTTCCGGTCGCGCTTGGCCTTCTCGCGATCAGTTTGCCGCCGCTTCTCCGCGACCCTCTCAAGCTCTGCAGCTGACCAGTCAAGGGCATCTTGACAAAACGAGCGGAGTTCCCCGAAAGCGCTGCTCTCAATAAAGCCCGTTCGGTCGGTCTTCTGCACGAGTAGTTCGTCGTCGGACTCGAGAACGACCCGCCCAACGCTGTTATTGGTCGACGGGCGGTTCTCCGGGCTCCGGGCTCGACGGAGGTTCATAGCGAGCCAGTCGTAGCCGGTGTCTCCGTACGGAGGCACGCGCAGGTGATGCTGATAGATATGCACGCCGCCCACGACTCTCAGCCAGTCCCTCACTTCGCTCAAAGTGGATGAGCGAGTAGCAAAGTTTGCGCCTGACAGATTGAACACCCAAATCTCGAAACGCGCCTCCGACGAGGAGTAGGTCTCTCCGTCCCGTCGGGCCGCGAGGTTTGCGTGCTCGGCCGCAAACCGGACATCACCCGCAGGGTCCAACACGCGCGCCTTGGCAGACCCATTCGTGTCCAACTCGGCGACGATTCGGTACTCAACGTCCTCAAAGTAGCTTTCTGCGACCCGCCTCTCAAGGTCCTCGAACTCCGGTGCAAGCAAGACGGGCCTGAAGCCCTCAGCGTGCTCGAATGGATCCTTCAGGAGGACGAGAGAGCGCGCGAGCCGATTCAAATGCGACCGGCCGAACTCCTCTCTCAGGTCCCGTAGCTCGATCGTGGTGCCCGGACTCCGCGACGTCTTCGCCTTCTTTACCTCGATCGGGACATCCTCGACCACTCGTGCCCCATCGAATTCGTCCCACTCGATTGAGACCTCATACTCCACACCCGGCTCGCTCGCAGGACGAGTTTGTAGGACCGCAGTTCGCCCGAGTCGCAGACCTGCCAGCCTGCCGAGGCCCTTGTCGCCGGCCGGGACTCGATCACCACGAGTCCTCACAACTCGGGTCTTCTGGGACCTCCCGAGGACGAGCCACCCATCGACTATCGAGTCCCTGGTGAGGCCGTCACCGTCGTCCTCTACGACGATCGTCCCGCCACCGCTGCGCGCTTCAGCGAGGTCAATGGTGCACGTCTTGGCGTCGGCGTCGTAGGCGTTGCGTACCAACTCCACGATCCCCTGATCCGGATGCGGAACTAGTTCCTCCCCGAGTCTGCGGAGAATCTGAGGCGCGAATCCGAAGCGCTCCGTCATCCTCGGTTACCTAGCAGCTCTTCAAGAGCGAGCGTTGATAGATGTCGACCGCCGAGTCGGTGATCAAGCCACTCCGAAACGGCCTCGCTCTCGAGCACGCGGACAAGTCGTTCGCACTCGTCGAGACCTCCCGACTCCGGCCGTAGCACGATCAGGTGGTTCTCCACTGCCACGGACTGCACACCCTCGACAGCCACCGCTCGAGCGCGTGGTCGCTGCCCGGGTCGCGATGTCCTCTTTACGACAACGAACGGCGGAGTGAAGACCGTGCCGTCGAATGCTCGGCGCTCATGTGGTGGTGGGGTCGCAGTCCCGGCTGGCCCGGCGTTGGACGCCGACAAGAACCGGTGCATCGGGCCCCGCTCGGCGTGTCGGTGAGGAACGACCGCTCCGCAGCTCACGGTCCACCGCCCCAGACCGGACAGGTCTAGGGACGGCGGCGATGGCCACCACGACGGCTGAGCCTTCGATTGTTTCTGACGTCGAAGCGAAATCAAGAACACGTCGATGTCCGCATCAACATCGAATTGGCCGAGAGGCTGAATCGATTGAATGGATGCGCCCGCCTCAAGGGTCTCCCGCCATGCGGAGTACCTCGAGCCAGTGCGTAGGACATCGGGGAGCAGCGCCACTAGTCGGTCACCGCTTGCGGCGCCCGACAGCCACGCTGACATGAATACCGCAGCGTGTGACACCAGGCCTTTTGCGATGTCGTACCAGTCAGGGGCCACAACGGTGCCGAACGGGGGGTTGAGAAGAGCCCAAGACGGAAAGTCACCCTCGAGTAGCCGACCGACGCCGCAGCCCTGGGTGATTGAGGGAAAGTAGCTTTGCAGGTCACGAGTGTTCCCGACTGCCCTGGTTCGTAGCGATGCGGCCAACACGAGCCGGGCGCGAGCGAGACGAACAAATTCAGCTTCTCGATCGATCCCGCAGAGCAGTCGTCCCCAGGTGTCCAGGGTTTCAGCGAGTGTCGGTTGAACCGGGAGTCGGTCCGACCATCGCAGCAAGAGGTCTCCCGCCCCACATGCAGGATCGAGTGCCGAATGCGAACGGGGCGCTCGCGGCAGCGACGCGCGAAATGGCCCGTCCCGCAACGCGGATGTCGTGAAGAACGCGCCACCCTCCCGCCGCCACGCCCGACTGGTGAGGCGACGCAGTGCGCGCGACGGTGCTCCATCAAGGACCGCCGCCTCCGCGGTCACCGTGGCGCGTCCAGCCAGAACCCCCTCGGCTAGTTCCTCCACTTCGCAGACATAGGAACGGTAGCCGTGCAACGACTCAGAGCTGACTCCGCCAGAGGTAGGCGACCTTCTCATCTCTCCAGCGTAGTTCTGCTGCTTTCATTCCTCGGCCTACGCCGCAAGCGCTGAAGAATGACATCCAAGATCAAGCTGACCCCAAGTTGTCATGCCGCCGTAGCCGCGCCGCCGCCAACCGCTCAGGGTCTGCGTTGACGGTCGACTCGACTGCTTGAACGCTGTCTCGGTGTCGTGGCCTCGGTCGCTTTCCTTGCATCCACCCAACTACACAGAACGGGCGTGACAAGCACCACCGATGCGAGCTCAACAAGGGCGAGTGCGACCGGCTTCGCCCCGGCTCGAAGTTGCCAGCGACCCGGTAGGTGCAGGCCGGGGCCCGGTCATGTGCCGCATCAGGCGCTCATGCCAGATGAATCCTGTCGTCATCGTGCGACCTTCAACCGGCGCAGTGGTCGGCGCCGTGCAACGGGGGCACGTCGTGGGCTGGGTTCTGGTCGAAGAAGCCGACTGGCAATCATCGTGAAGCCTGCATACTCGACCGGCATGATCGGCCAGTCCCTCGGACCGTGAGACGCCGCAACTACCCGTGGAGCGGGTCGTCGACGTGCACCAGAGTCTTGAGGTCGTAGTCACGTGCCTCGATCTCGGCTGAGCCACGGATGAGCTTCCAACAAACACGATCTGGCCGCGTGCCGACCGGATGGCCAGCAGACAAACCCGTGTGAGCCGAGCTAGCCCAAAGAGGCCGAGACAAAGGCCTGGTGAGGCCTCTGCTCCTCGGTCATCCAACGTGCCACAGTAGGCACCGCACCGGACGAACTCGGCCCGGAGCAAAGTAAAGGGAGGAGCGGCCCGTAGGCGGCTCCTCCCGTTTAGACGGTGACCGACACCTGCGTGTCAAAGTCTGCTCACAACATACTTGAACTGTGACTGCACCGGAACCCGAATCTCACAGACGTCGCTCGTGCTGGCGCGCCTCGTCGACTTCTTCGGCCACCGGACCCCATGGCACCGGCGTCTCTAGAACGTCGGAACGTGCCTCGCGCTCTAGGAGGTCCTCGAGTACGCCGACGCCTGCCTCAGCGGCTCCGTTCCGAACACCCAAAGTCTCCGGATCGTCGTGGGGACTGCGAAACGCGAGGTCAGTCGCGATCCGGGCGCAGCCCCGCTCGCCGGCGAGATCCGGGCACGTCTCGACGCCCTCGATGTCACCTCGCCGTCACAAGTTCCCGTGGCCGCCCGGGACGAGCTAGACCAGCTCGTTCGCCGCCTCGGATCCGACTACCTCCGGAACTGGACCTTTGCGACCCCCGAGCCGGCTGTCGAGTTCACCGCACGAGCGCTCGCTGCGCATCTCCTCGACCTCGGGTTCAGCCCGGATCACCTACACCGCTGGATCACCGCCGTCAGCAGCGACATCACGAGCCTGGCTCAGGTCACCGCAGCGACCCTGGACATGGTGACGAGGATGTCAATCCGGACCTACATGGTCTTCGTTCCCTGCGCCGCCCCTTACGACAAACCCGTCACCGATGCCGGCCGGGTCCGCTGGCTCGACGGCCACGCCGCGGCCATATGGCTGCGAGAGAACCTCCCGGACACGGAGTCACGTCGACACTCGGGTGGGTTCCTCCTCGAGATCGAAGGCCGAGATTCCTGGTCTGCAGTCGAAGAGGCTCGCGTCATCGTCGCTCGTGCCGATGCCCGGGCCAAGGCCACCAGCCCGTCGAACGAGACGATCCGCCTAGACGGCTGGGCCCGGATCGCCGGTGACCAGCGTTCCTACGAGATCCGCCCAACGCCTCGGCAGATCGAGATCGGCAGCCTCGTCCGCCAAGACGCTGTCTACCGATTCGACGGCGGACTACCCCCAACAACCGACGACGCCCTCGAGTTGGCGTCCTACATGGAATCCCCATCGGCAGGTGCCGCCGTCACGGGGGATGGTCCGCCATCGAGGCGCTCCTCATCCGACCCGGCGAAGGCAGTCACCACCTCGCCGCCGACCGGCTCGCGTCACTGATCGCCTGCTCGCTACCTCGTGCCGAGTTCCCTCCCCTGGCCTACCGCCACCTGGAAAACTCCAACGACGACCTCGCCGGCGCACTCAACGAAACCCACACGAACTTCGAGAAGGTCGAACTCGTCGAGGCCCACCTCCGAGCGGGCGCCCGTCTCGATCTGATCCACGGCAGCGACCTTTGCCGCCCAGGACCGCATCCTCGCGATCATCCAGAACCCTGCCGCCGAGCTCGGTCGAATCAAGACTTACGTCACCGAGTCGCTCCGTCGCCTCTACAACCAGCGCAACACCGTTGCCCACGCTGGCTCCCTCCGGTCGGTTGCACTCACGGCCACGACCCGAACGGCGCTGAGCCTCGCTGGCGCTGGACTTGACCGCATCGTCCACGCCCAACTCGAAACTGGCGGCGAGCTCACACCCCTGCACCTCGTCGCCCGAGCCGAAGTCGAACTGGACCTCGCCGGAGGCACCGGTGGGCGAACGCTGAGTTCCCTGCTCGAGTAGGCCGCTCACCGTCAGCCCCGCAGCTACCAGGCCCGGGGGTGTCGCAACGCGTCGGTAAGTTGAGCCTTGCGCGATGGAGGGGCCATGGTTCGAAGGATGACACCCGTCCAGTACAACGCCTGGGTGCGACAGTACAACGCCCGTCGCAAGAGTGCGATCGACCAGTACAACGCAGAAGTCCGCCGAGTCAAAGCGCACAACGAGCGGGTCGTCCGCGACCACAACCGTCGAGCCCGCGCACACAACGAACGGCTACGACGCGAGATCGCCAAACTCAACTCGAAGCCGAGCGTCCGCCACTCCTCCTACCGCACGTCCGTGGTGACGCTCACCGAAACGTTCAGCCGACTCGAAGCTGCAGTCCAATCGGAGCGATGGACGGGATCCGACGAGCTGTTCGACCTCAGCGAGTCCGAAACCGCCAACAGCGTCGGCGCGCTCAATTCCCTTCTCGAGGAGCGGACCGACAACCCGGCTTCGGAGGCCGAAATCGTCGTCCTCCGAGCTACCACCATCACGACCGAACTGTCGAGATGCGAGGCAGACCTTGATGCGCGATGGCGGGGTGCCCTCTTCTCGCTGCACCCCGACAACCCTGACGCATCCCGCCACTTCTGTACCAGTGCCCGCGAGCTGCTCGCCTCATTTCTGGAGTTCGTCGCACCCGATGAGGAAGTGCTCGCAGCCGACCCGAACTGCCAAATGACACCCAACGGCTCCGTCTCGCGTCGGGCACGCGTGCGGCACTGCCTGGTCCGACAGGGCGCCCACGACCCCAACCTCGAGGTGTTCGTGGAAGACGACCTCAACAACGTCGTGAGCCTCTTCGACGAGTTCAACTCCGGAACCCACGGAGAGGCAGGGCGATTCGATCTCGTCGCCCTGACCGCCATCAAGCAGCGCATGGAGGGAGCCATCCAGTTCGTCTCACGCATCTCAGCTGTGCAGGGATAGGTCTCGCGCTGCGAAGCCCTGATGACGCAGGCCCGTGTCTCCACACCCCACCAGATTCGGAAGCCGATCCGTGCACCAACGCCGAATCGCGAACATCGGTACACGCGCCCCACCTACACCTGACCAGGCGAAACGCGGGTTCCAAGTGTGTCGGAGGGGCGACTTCAACCCAAAGGTACACGCACGCCCTGGACCGCTGAACTGGTCGCCGCGTAGCTGTTCACCTGGTCACAAGCATTGAGGCGCTCGGCAGCGCGTACCTCCAGCTCAGCTCGGATGTGAGCCTGCCACGGCTTCGTTGACAGCCAAGTCAGCGAAGGCGGCTACGGATCGACCAGCGAGTACTTCCGCGACCTGATCCGACGCGACCACGACCGGCCCCAACTGAGCGCCCTCATCAAAGGGGCCCGCTCCCAATCGCCGCTAAAGCCGACGCCGCCTACTTCGCCTCACTACGAGATCGAGCCCACGCCAAAGCCTGACCCTGAAGAAGCTCCGCAAACATGCACGCTCGTCTCCGAGCCGTCGCCGCCGCTGATGTCGACGCCGCCATCAACCACTACCAAAACAACGCCAGCCCCGAGATCGCCGTTGACCTCATCAACAACCTTAGAACCGCGCTCCCACCTGACCCGATACCCCTTCAACGGCTCTCTCCGGTTCGGCTACGAACTCGAGATACCAAACCTGCACAGCTGGTCTCTCACCAAGTTCTCCTACCTACCCGACGAGGACCTCCTCGACATCTGGGGCATCCTTCACACCAAACGAGACATCCCCGCCCACCTCCAACCAGACAACAGCACCCCCAAAAACTAAACGACACAACCAGCAGAACTCGGCAGCGCTGCCATCGTCACCAGATCGCCCGGCACTGAACACAATCTCGCGGCCACCCAGTCGCCCGTCCGCAGCCACCACGATCCGTGTCCGATTCGTAGAGACTCCGACAACCCCACCTAGGGCTATGGCGCATCACCGGTGAACTCAACCGGCTCGAACACCGCATCGGCGCATCCACCGTATGGAGAATTCCTCTGGCCCCGGTCCTCTGTACTCAAGACCTCTCCCACCAAGAAATGAACCAGGGGCAGTACATGGCATTGTGTGACCACCGTGGTGTCCTCATCAACGACCCGATTGCACTCAAGATCGACGACGACTGCTATTGGCTGTCGATCGACAATTCCGACATTTGGTTCTGGGCTTGCTGGGTTCGCGACTTGAAGTACTCTGGTTCAGCGACGCCGAGGTCGACGGAATCCCGCTCAAGATCGCCCGCTCAGACTGGTCGAAACAAGGCGGCTTCGAGCTCTGCCTTCTCGATTCGACGATGGGCGACAAGCTCTGGCAGGTCACCAAAGAAGCAGGCCAGCCGTTCGGTATCGGCCCTGGCTACCCGAACCCCGACGAAAGTATCAACGCATGACAGAAGCTGAGTTCTTCGACGACGTGTACGAGCAGGCCAGCGGCGACGAGGCGTCCGTTCCGTGGCAACACGCGATCTCACGTGACTTCATCAACAGCTGGCTCGATGACTACGAACCCACCAAAGGAACCCGCGCCATGGTCGTCGCCGCCGGTCTCGGTGACGACGCCGCATCCCTCGCCCGAAAGGACGCCCAAGTCACCGCGTTCGACTTCTCCCCGACCGCTGTCGCCTGGGCCAAGTCTCGACACACCAATCTGAACATCGCCTGGCACGAAGCCGACCTGTTCTCGCTGCCGAACACATGGGACGAAGCGTTCGACCTTGTCGTCGAGGTCTTCACCATCCAGTCGATCCCTCCACCGCGCCAGAACGCGGCGGCCCAGGCAATACGCCAGCTGATCACGTCTGGAGGAACCCTCGTCGCCGTCATGCTCATCAACCAAACCACGAGACAGCTTCCCGGTCCCCCTTGGCCGCTCGATCCATCAACCGTCGCACTGCTGACCAGCGACCTCGACGAAGTCTCCCGTCGGCACCAAGAACTCGACGACACCACCTCAATCACCCTCATCGAACTCGCGAAACCGCTCAGCAGCTAGCGCGAGAGATCCGTGAACCTGAACACGGGCAAGGCCATCGCAGGTCGAGCCAACCATTCAGCCCCTCCGTCCCGACCAGCGACCCGGCCAGCGTCCCAGGTCACCGCTCCCATCTCACAGGCGAGCACCGGGTCGGCGAACGTGGCCACAAGGTCGATGGTCTGCTCGAAGCTGGATGGTACCTCGTCCGCAAGACCGGCCGCCGCCACATAGATTGACCAGTTCGACTGCCGAAGCCGCGCCAGGTCACCGACCGCCACTCGCAGTGGCTGGCGTGTCGAACCGCGGTGGCTGATCGTCGCGTCGATCGATCTGCTCAACGAGTCGCCATCGACATCAAGGCGATTCGCTAGCAGGTAGACGTCAGCAAAGTCCCGCTCCCGCGTCGTCAGCTCCCCCCAGTCGAGCATCGTCACGATCTTCTCGGCGAGGACAGTCTCAAGCGGATAACCGACAACAGCGAACTGCTCCCCCAGCAACCCCGGGTACTCGACCAACTGTCGGTCCAGGCGTGACCGGATCTCCAACATTGATGTCGACCCGCAGCATCGCACGCGCTCGATCGATTCGGGCCGGAACACTGATCCGCACTCCGGGATAGACGTCGTGGTCGCGGATCGGGCCCGCCTTCAACTCGGCTGGCAGGTACTCGACACCGTCATCGCTGTCGACATCCAGGACTTCGCGGACCATCATCGACATCTCGTCGACGTCGTTGGATGTCGACGTGGCGAGCATGTCGACATCAGCCGTCGGCCGACGCTCAGCGAGGACCGCCATCAACATTCCGCCTTCAGGATCAAGCGTTCGCGGTACGGAGACGACGCCACGCGCCAGAGGAACCTCTCGAGCACATAGTTCCGCAAGACCTCGTCGGTCGGCCGACCGGACTCGCGGGCAAGTTTCTGCAGATCGAGATATGCCCCCCTGCGGTCGTCGCACGGTTGATCGGACTCACATCAACAGCCGTATCGAGTCTGCCAATGCGTTCCCAGCCCGCAGTGCGTGTCCCACCCTTGACAGAATGGGTAGCTCAGGCCGAGATCGCAGATAGCGACGGAGGGCTTCGTTCGCGAGCTCGGATCCGACTTGATACCGGAGGCGGAACGTGTCGACCACCGTCCGTTCACGGCTGGTGATCGCGAACCGCTCCTTATCTGCCCGGGCGACCTCCACCCGGCCCAGGTCGAACGTCTCCGAAGCGAAGACGTGCACCTTCGTCGGTGGATAGTCGATCACCGGTCGGTGCGTTCCCTTTGGAATCGCGACATCGACGGCTGATGGGACCTCATCGGTGAGATCCCAATATGCAAGAGCAGAGGTCAGACAGATCATTCCCAATCGAGCACGAGCAGCGACCGCAATGAAGTCGATGTTGTCGACTCCTGCTGATTCGCGAAGCTGGTATAGGCCGCGTGACAGCTCAATGATCTCACCCTCATCGCGTAGCCCGTAGAGATCGCGCCACGAAACGCCAGCGGCGACTGCCTCGCTCGACCGGAAGATCGGCCCGACCTCCCGCAGCTGTTCCAGGGATCGAGGCCGGCTCATGTATGAAACTCTACATCGCTCACTCCTACCTATGGTGGATTTCATACACACTCGAGTCCGGCTCTCCCCGGCGGCTCCGGCCTTCGCTGTGACAACCTCTACGACCGGCGCTGCCGCATAGGAGTTGGATCGCCGCTGAGGGAATCCCGGCCCCGTCGATGTGAATCGCTCCGCGCGATCCCCCACCCTCGCCCGTCCGACCTATCGTCCACCGTCGGTTCAAAGTGCTGTCACGCAACGAGCGGCTCGCGGAGTGCCTACCGGGTCTCAACGAAGATGACGCTTGGTCCCGCAACACGATCTCATGTCGCCTTCGCAGACGGGGGGGGGGGGCATCAGAAGGCACCTCGATGCACATCCAAGATGCCCACCCGGTGCTCGGGGCCTAAAACCGAGGTCGTCCGAGCCGAAGCGGAGCTTCGTTCGCCCTCGAACCAAGGAGACTCCAGATGCCACCGTCACCATCCACCGCACCTGTCTGCGCTGCGCCACCGAAACCACCCTCGCCGCCGTCCGCTTGGAGCCGTGGACCGCCAACCACAACACCAGAGCCCCTGGAAGGTTTCGACCCTGACACCCGCCGCTGGCTCATCACCATGACTTGCCCCGCCTGCCACCGCGCCACCATCACCAGCGCGCCCGCTGACTACATCTGGGAAGGACGCTGTGCTGGCTGCGGCCACTGGGAGACCTTCGCCGTTGCTCCCACAGCCCTCCACCATCCACACCGGCGAGCTCACCGCCCGACCAGGCCCTACCCCACCACACCGACAGCCAGCGCTGCCTCCTTGAGATGCACTGCCACGTCGACTGCTACGACGCCGTCTACCAACGCCCACCGGCGAACCTGGCCCTTTCGCCCACCACTAGCAGCCAACTCCACCAGCACACCCGAAGGGCCAGCCACCCCAGCCGGGCGCTCACCGCGCCCACGCGCCTGCACCCGCAACAGCCCACTGCTTGACCACCAAGCGCGACGACCACCCACGCTCTCGACCACACGGGCAAACTGAGACACAACTGGAGGTTCGTACGAACCTCCAATGCCAGATCACGCAAGATCCCGTCCGCCACGCTCCGTGAGCCGAACACCAGTTCGAGTGTCGGAAGGGGACTTGAACGACCGCCTTCCTCGTGGCGTCCAGTGGCAAGGAGCGGCAGCTGCCGGTGTTTCACGGGCGTTCTCGGCGGCCACTCCCGCTGGTTGCCGCCCGATTCCGCTCGTTGCTGGCGGCTGCCGTTAGCAATCTGTTTGGCAAAGCGACACACCTACCACGACTCCTCGATGACACTTCGAGTGTGTATAATATACGTATGCCACGGATGCAGGTGTACCTCCCCGACGAACTCTACGACGCCGTAAAGGAGCGCGAGCTGTCACCCTCAGAGCTCCTCCAAGCCGCCGTACGCGCTGAGCTACGACATCAGGCTCTGCTCGAAGAGACCGACCGGTACCTGGCCGAGCTCATCGACGACGTCGGTCAACCTTCCGACGAGGCGCTCGCCAAGGCCGAAGCCCTGTCGCGACGAATCCAAGCCAACGCCCCCGCCGCGACCGGCTGAGTGTCGCTCGTTCTCGACTCTGGCGGTGTGAGCCGTCTCGCCCGACGACGACACGATTCCGCCGCCCTGATCGCGGTGTTCAAGCGCGACGGCCTCTGGCCGCCCGCGGTCCCCTCGGTAGTACTTACCGAGTCGATCACCGGACGCCAACGAAGTGACCTCAACACCAACCGGTTCCTCAAAACCTGCGACATCGTCGAAGAGCTCCCCGAACGCCTCGCCCGCCGAGCCGGCGCTCTACGGGCACTCGCCCTCCAAGGCTCCGCCGTTGACGCGATTATCGTCGCACTCGCTGAACCCGGCGGCGCCGTGCTCACCAGCGACCTCAAAGACCTAACTGCACTGGCCGCCCACGCCGACAGCGTCAACATATACCGCGCCTGACAGACACCCCTGGCCCAACTCTCGCATCATCCATATCCGCAGTCCGTCGAACGAGTCATCAGACCCTTGCAGGTGCCGAGAACGCATCGCTGCAAGTCACGAGGCTGGCGGCGGGGACTCCACCGGCCACAACTGCGCAGGGATGAGCTGAGAGATCGCCCGTGCTCACAACAGCCAGGAAGCGCTGCTGAAGCCCAGCTACGACGAGCTCGCGCAGCCGACGATCGTTGGTAGCCACCCGCGCGGTTGCGGGTTGTATCACGTTGCGTCATACTCATGACATGGCTCAAGCAATCTCTGTCCGACTCGATGAGGAGACCGAACGCGCCCTACAGACGCTTGAGTCGTCTGGATTGACCCGATCCGAGGCAATCCGATCGTCACTGCTTGCTTCTGCAGCTCGGCTCCGGCGAGGGCGAGAGCTCGCCGCCGAAGCTGGCGCACTTGAGGCCGATGAGGCCGACCGCGAGGAGATGCTTGCCGTCGCCTCTGTCATGGAGTCCATGCGTGCGCCGGGGTGAGGTCTACCGGTTCCGAGCTCCCAAGGGCGTCGGCCATGAGCAACAGGGCGTGCGCTACGGCGTCGTGGTTCAAGCCGATGAGCTGCTCCCCCGCTCAGTAGTGATCGTCGCGCCAACGTCACGCAGCGCCCGACCCGCCTCGTTTCGACCCGAGATCACCATAGCCGGCGACACGACACGCGTCCTCGTCGAACAGCTCGGAGCAATCGACGCTCAGCGACTTGGCGATCGCGTCGGATACCTCTCACCGAACGAGCTGTGGTCGATCGATGACGCACTCATCACCATTCTCGGACTCACCTAGCCTCACCACATCCGATGCGAGGTACCGACAAATGTGTCGGAGGGGCGACTCGTCCCCTAACTCCACACACCGAGAGCGACTGGGTTCAGCTCCCGATGGCCGCCTGAACTCGCGTGTTCCTCCTGGCCAGAGCGTCACGACACAGTTTCGGGCACCCACAGCACCCGATGGACATGAGGTGTGCCCCCAGAGGGGAACAGCAATAGACGGCAGCCAGCGACATCCAACATCACCCGCATCGGCGTCGGTCAGTTCTTGCGACGGCGGCGCCGAACAGCGCTCACCTCATCAACCGCGAGATCCATCGCATCGACTTCGCAGAGATCATCATTCGCTTCGACATTCGCCGCCAGCTTCGAGCGAACAGCCGATGAGTAGTACTCCCACGCCGACTGACGACTCACGCCGAGCGCTCCGCCGACCTGTTCCCACGACGCCCCAGCAGCACGAGCTGCTTCGACCTTCGCTCGACGGATCACATCCAGCTCCGCCTCGCTGCGTGTCAACTCCGCCAACGCGGCCAACGGATCCGCCGGCAGGGCATCAACACAAACAACACTCATAGCTGTCAAAATCAACTGACAGTCGCGAGTGCGTCAACGACAACGAGTGCGTCAACGACAAACTGAGTCCGCGCGTGGGGGCTGACCAGGCGCGATGCCTCCAACCTGGTGCCCCATGTTTCGCCTTCTCTACCGCCTCTTGGCTGCACTCGCTCGGCTCGCTGTCCGCTCTGGACGCTCCAAGACCTCGAGATCAACGTGCTTCGCCACCAGCTCATGGTTCTCCGCCGACAAACCGACCGGCCAGCCGTCAACGACGACGACCGGACACTGCTCGAAGCGATCGCGCAGCGCTCCCCCGCCGACTCCGCGACGACTGGATCGCCACACCCGAGACGCTGCTGCGTGCAGGTGTTCGTTCTTGAGGAGTTGTTCGCTTGTGAGGAGTCTCGATGGGGAGTTCGCATGCAAGGTGGTCGTGGCAGGCTCGCGCCTGAGCGAGGTTACCGGGCGCCTTCGGGTCGTTGGGAGTGGTGGCGCGAGCCGAGCGTTTCAAAGAGACAGCGGCCGAGCATCGGCGAGACTCCAGTAGCGATACCAGCCCTGGCTTCGACGGCGCCAAGCCGACGTGCAGGAAACACTCGAGCGCCTTCGCGCTTGGGCGAAGAACTCGCAGAGTGCGAGGGAGTGAGACTGACAGGATGTGATCTGGCGGTAGCGGCCCCGGTAGAATCCGCTCATGGGTCCAACCTCCACCAGCGACTCCCAAAGTGAGCCCAGCCGCATCAAGCTCTTCTTGTTCATCATCGTGTTCTATTTCGTGATCGACGTGATTTATCAGGTCGCGTTCGGCATCAACTTCAACGAAACCCAGTACGAAAACGCCGGGATCGACGAGATCTTTGCCGACCCACCCCGCCACCTCTACCTCTTCGTGGTGTTCTTCGTGCTGATCGCCCTAGCCAACCTCGTCTTGGTGGTGCGGCCATCAATCGCGCAAGCCAGCATTGCGAACGCGGCCAAAAAGGGAGCGCTTCTCGGCCTCACCGCCTACGGCACCTTGGCGACCACCATCACATGGACGATCGCCGACTTCCCACTGGCGTCGACCGTTGCAATCGCAGCCGAGGGGACCATCTTCTCTGCGGCGACGTCGGCCGCAGCTACCTGGTGGACACTACGCTCACACCAAACGACGAGCGCCTCCCAACAGGGTGCGTAAGCAACACTTGCAAATCACTGGACCTACATCCCAGAGGTGTGGGACTCGGTGATGAGCGCCTAGGCCAACCACATGCCGCGTGGGCCAGCACTCGTTGGCTCACCCCCCCCCCCATCACCCGAACACCTGTTCGTATAATGGGGGGGGATTGCAACCCTTCACCCACGCCACCGAGGTGACCGGATCGACCTGGTTGCTGCTTGATCGACGGGTCGAACGACAACTCGGAATCGGCAGTGTGATACAGCAGCGCCGCCGATCCGGCGGTGGGCCATGTAGCCGGACCCTCGCCAGTCGAGCGACTCAGACCCCGCTCTCGCCGACAGGAAGCTCTCTCTGGCATCCGTCCACGGCTGCCACGGACCTCTGCCTCCTATTGGCGCGACATCTCGGCGGCTGCGGTTGCTGCCTACGGGGCCTTGGTAGGACGCTGCGGGAACTCGATCAAGACCTCGTGGGAAGGTGCCGGTGGCGCGAGAGGTCCGTGAACCTGAACGCGGGCAAGGCCATGGCAGGTCGAGCCAACCATTCAGCCCCTCCGTCCCGACCAGCGACCCCGGCCAGCGTCCCAGGCCACCGCTCCCATCTCACCGGCGAGCACCGGGTCGGCGAACGTGGCCACAAGGTCGATGGTCTGCTCGAAGCTGGGTGGCACCTCGTCCGCAAGACCGGCCGACGCCACATAGATTGACCAGTTCGACTGCCGAAGCCGCGCCAAGTCACCGACCCGCTCGCAGTGGCTGGCGTGTCGAACCGCGATGGCGGATCGTCGCGTCGATCGCTCTGCTCAACGAGTCGCCATCGACATTCTGCAGATCGAGATATGCCCGCCCGGCGGTCGTCGCACGGTTGATCGGGCTCACATCAACAGCCGTATCGAGTCTGCCAATGCGCTCCCAGCCCGCAGTGCGTGTCCCACCCTGGACAGAATGGGTAGCTCAGGCCGAGATCGCAGATAGCGACGGAGGGCCTCGTTCGCGAGTTCGGATCCGACTTGATGCCGGAGGCGGAACGTGTCGACCACCGTCCGTTCACGGCTGGTGATCGCGAACCGCTCCTTATCTGCCCGGGCGACCTCCACCCGGCCCAGGTCGAACGCTGCGGGAGCTCACGGCGAGCCGTGGTCGGGGCCAAGGCTGGAGCCGCCGCTACTCGTAGTTGCGGGGCCCGGGCCGAACCGGATCCGAACCATGTGCTAGACGCCAGTGCTTGCCCTCGATCTCGACAGTCCCCGGTTCGGACTCCACCGCCTCCGACACCCTTAGGGCGACCCATGACCCTTTCGGGGGCGTCGTCAGTCCCAAGGCCTCGGCGATGCGAGGGTGGCTGCCCTAGTGGCCGAGCACCACGATTCCCTCAGGCTCAAGATGCTTCCGAGCGTCCCTCACCCGCTTGGGACCATCGTCTTGTTGCGCCACTGTCAGGACCACCTCGCGCCGAACGAGCCGGCCGTGGACGTGACGAAAGAGCTGATTCACACGCTTCTGACCGCTCAGGCCATGATCGAGGATGGCTGACCGGGTCTAGTCGTCAAGGTGCAAAAGCAGATTCTCGGCAAGCCGACCGTCTTTCTCGAGCCAATGCAGGGGCCATTATCCCATGATCGTTGAGGCGTCGCTTCTTATCCTGGTTCTTGCCGCAGCGAAGCTGGACCTCATCGGCCCTGACGATGCCCACGGAGAAGGTTGACCGAGCGTCGTCTGCGGTCATACAGAGGCAAAGCTCGCCGACCGCTTCCGTCGGGATCATCCAGCCTCCCGACTTCATCGACCACTTGGCATCGACTTCCTCGCCAGCAACCAGGTAGTCCATGCGTCGACCGCGCTGGAGGCCGAACTCGGCCTGGACGATAATCTCGACCTTGATCCCGATGTAGGTCTTCTCTACCTTCGAGAGCTGATCGAGCGAGTAGCGACCGGTGCGCTGGCCGTCAAAGACCTCATCGAAGCTCTGGCGGATCGCTCCGGCGAAACGCTGGACCATGTCGGGCTGTGCACGGAACCAGCCCAAAGCGCGCTCCAGCCCAGCGTCGTCGTCCACTACCCAGGCCTCGGCGCGAAGGAGTGCTCGTACACGTAGCGGGCGATTGCGGCGCCGAGGAGCGGTGGAACGGCGTTGCCGATCTGGCGGGCTATCTCGATCTTGGTGCCCTCGAAGAGGTACCAGTCGGGGAACGACTGGAGCCGTGCGCCCTCCCGGTGCGAGATCACCCGATCCTCAACGGGGTGGAGGTATCGCCCCTTCTCAGGCTTGAAGAACTCAGTCCGGATCGTCGCAGATGGCCGATCCCACCAGAGCCGTCCCATAACGTCAGTCGTCCCCGTCGGCTTGTTCGCCCAGCACGCGGGCGTGATGTCGGGCCGGTTCTCCATCAGATCGAACCGATTGCCGCCTGGCGGGATCGCCCGGTACCGCTCCAGCGACATCGGCGTTGGACGGCGGCCGAAGTGCAGGTGCTGCCCGCCGTCCTCGTCGAAGTAGGGGTCGAATCCGGTGGTTAGAGGTGCAAGATCACCGATTGCCTCGCGGACAGTCCGATACGGGAGTTCGGCTGGCGAGTCCGGGCCTCGCAATGGCGGTGGAGGCCAAGGGAGCTCGCCCTCATGTCCTCGAACTGCCACGAGAATGCCTCGGAGTCGCGTTTGGGGAACCCCGTAGTCCGCGGCGTTCAATACGCCGTAGGCAGGTGTATAAGCCGACAGTTCCGAATCGACCTCGAGCAGGTGCAACAACTCGGCGAACTGAGCCGACCGCTGAAACTCGCGCACGTTCTCGATCACGAACGCCTTGGGGCGAATGGTGCGTACAGCGTGCAGGAAGTGCTTCCAGAGCCCGTTCAACTGCGCGCGACTAAAATCGTCGCGATCGCGCCCAAGTGGGCTGAAGCCCTGGCAGGGTGGTCCACCTATGATCAGGTCGGCTTCGGGGTACTCAGGCCCCTCCTCGATGTCACCGGCGAAGACCTCACACCGGAAGTTCCGCTCGAAAGTCTTTGCCGTAGCGACCTCGTGCTCGACGGCGAATACCGGAAGAAAGCCCAAACCAGCAAGGTGAAAGCCGAGGCTCAAGCCCCCCGCACCCGCAAACAGGTCGATCGTCGTGATCATCCTGGCGGTATCCACTGTCGAGCCCTGCCCATGTGCTTCGACGGTTGACTCCTCTAACGTCGTCATCTGCTCATTGATCCTTCGTTGCACAGCACTCTCTCCACGAAATTGCTTAGTTCTCTCGAAGGGGGAAGCTGAAGCAACGGTACGCAGCGGGTGTGACATCGACCGAGGCGCCGCGGCCGCAGCGAGCCACCCGCCCTTCGGCGGGCTCTGCGGACACCGACAACACGAACTGCGACGAGTTCCATCAACCCACGACCGTAGACGCAGGCGGGTCGCTCATTGTGGTTCCTCGAGTCCGGCCCTTCTAGCGCGTGCACTTCGAGGAACCATCCGCTACGCGCTGCAGGTCGACGCAAATGGGCGCGAACACATCCCTTCGGACTCGGCTGTGCAGTCTGCGGGCCGGGGCTCATACACCATCGCAGACCCAGACCTCAACAGGGTCGTTCGTCGTGTCGAACCGCGGTGGCTGATCGTCGCGTCGATCGATCTGCTCAACGAGTCGCCATCGACATCAAGGCGATTCGCTAGCAGGTAGACGTCAGCAAAGTCCCGCTCCCGCGTCGTCAGCTCCCCCCAGTCGAGCATCGTCACGATCTTCTCGGCGAGGACTGTCTCAAGCGGATAACCGACAACAGCGAACTGCTCCCCCAGCAACCCCGGGTACTCGACCAACTGTCGGTCCAGGCGTGACCGGATCTCCGACATTGATGTCGACCCGCAGCATCGCACGCGCTCGATCGATTCGGGCCGGAACACTGATCCGCACTCCGGGATAGACGTCGTGGTCGCGGATCGGGCCCGCCTTCAACTCGGCTGGCAGGTACTCGACACCGTCATCGCTGTCGACATCCAGGACTTCGCGGACCATCATCGACATCTCGTCGACGTCGTTGGATGTCGACGTGGCGAGCATGTCGACATCAGCCGTCGGCCGACGCTCAGCGAGGACCGCCCGCCCGGGCAAGCCCGGCGCCGTGGTCGTGATCGACAGCTATCACCCGTCCTGACCGAGATGGGCGCCGCTGCCGAATCGCAAGAGATTGCCATCTCGGTCGACGTGCGCGCCTTCTCGCAGGCCGTAGCCGGTGTCGACGGGGACGGTCAGTCGGCCTTCGACATCAGCAAGGCGCCAGGAGGCGTAGACGGCGTCGGCGTCGTCGACGTACAGGTAACAGGCGCTGGTGTTGGTTGCGGGGTCAAGGTCGCGGACCTGAGCGAGGTGCAATTCGATGTCATTGCGGGCGGCGAAAGCGTAGGCCGCGTCGCCTTCGTAGACGCGCACGTCGAAGCCCAACTTCCGGTAGTGGGCGACAGCGCGAGCCAGGTCGCTGACGGGCAGCACGGACGAGACTCGTGTGGCTCGCCAGGATCGGGACGCGGCCTGGGCCAGGTCACCCATCGGCGGTACAGCGCGTGCATGTTCTCGGTCTGTGGCATCGACGATCTCCGAGATCCGCCCGGAGCGGATGAAGATCGCCTGTGTGATCGCGGGACCATCACCGATTCGGAACTCGGCCACGACACGGTCGGCGACCACCTCGACATCAAGGCCCCGGATCTCGGCGCCGGCGCCAACCATTGCGGAGATGAACTCGAGCACTTCGTCGGCACCCGCGCAGTCGCCCCAGGTCGCCGAGGGATCGAGCAGGTCGGCCAGGTTGGAGTCACCCTCACCGCCGAGCGTGGCGCGGATCGCAACCGCCGCCAGCACGAGCTCGCTCGCATCCGCTTCGGCCCGCTCGTTGTCGGCGTTCATGACCCGAAGCGTAGACACCGAACCTTGGCGCCAACGACGGATCGTGTGAACCGTACAAACCCATCGACATCGACGACTCCGACAGCGCATGGATCGACCTGGGTGCAGCGCGGATCGACGACCACGACACCAACCGCGTCCTACACCTACTCGACGGGGCCGGTGTCGGTGTCGAGCCGACCTGCCGGGCCGGACCGTAAGATCTGCGCTTGTGACGCTCTCGGATCGGTCGATCGGGTGGCTGCGGTATCTCCACCGCAAGGCCCACACTCCCGACAACTGGGATCGTGCCGGCCGCCCCCACCCTCACTGGGACGATCGGTCCGATCCGCCGATGGCGAGCTGGCACCGGTTCGATCTCGTCGACTCCTCCTATGCGATGGGGCTGCTCGCACACCGGACGCCCGCGTGGATCGAGCCCTACGTCGCCATCCTCGACCGGTTGATCGAGCGGCACACCAGCTGGTGGTCGGCCGCCGACTGGCTCACACAATTCGGTCCCGATCCCGACCGCGGCGACTACCCGGACGCCTACCGGGCCCTGATCCCCGAGCAGCTCTGGGGCGAGTACGACGTTCCCGGCTGGACCGCCAACGGCATCGAGCCGTGGGGCGTCCAGATGGATCCTGTGGCCGCCGACGGGATGCTCTTCTACAAGGGCTTCTTCCTCATCCTGCTCGGGATCCGATCGATGATCGCCGACGACGACCGCTGGAACGAGCCGTTCGACATGATCCGCGACGGTGACAACACCTTCACCTGGACGCACTCCGAGATCGCCGACCACCTGATGCGACAGTGGCTCGCCGCGCCGATCGGCTGCCATTGAGAGAACACCAAGATCTGGCCGTTTTGACTGGCCGGAGCGGGCCTCGGTCTGAGGTTCCACGACAACCGACACGGCACCAGCCATCACACCGATGCCTTTGGCCCGTGGTGGCAATACGCCCGTGAGCACTACCTCAACCTTGATCGCGGGATGCCGACCGAGACGACGCTGTACTACGACCCGATCCTCGACGTGCACCATCGGCTCCCGGTCGCGTCGGCCCTGACGACCGCGTACTACGCCGCGCCCCAGGCGCCCGACGACGCGAAGCAGCTGTTCGGTGCCGCGTGTACTTCGATGGGTCTCGATGGCGACATCCGGCTGCCGATCCGTGCATCCCGGAACTACGGCTCGGCCCTCGTCCTCGCCCGGGAGTGGGGGTTGACCGACCTCGAGGAGCGGCTGGTCGACGCGATCGAAGCGACCTACGAGCCGACGTTTGACGACGCCTCGGGCGAGTTCACGTGGGGCCTCGGACTCGGCGAGCAACATCCGCGGGGCCAGTACAACGCGTTTCTGGCCGCGGCCGAAGCCGCCGGGCCCGGTCGGTGGGGGCGCCTGTCGGCGGCGCCGCTCGAACGCCAGCCGCAGGTCGTCGGTGTCGACTTCCCGAACGTGGCGCTACGCACCGCCGAGTGGCGTAACGGGGCGCTGTACCTCGAACTCGACGTCCACGAGGAGGATCCGTCCTCGAGGACCGCCTTACGAATCGTAGGCGCCGAGCCTCGCATCCGGGAGCTGACCGGCATCGACGGCACTTCGCTCGAACACACCGCCCGCTCCGTCATCGTGAGAGTCCCGAAGGTCAGCGGCGAGATGACCTTCACCGCGGGCAGCTCCTGACGATCGGTGGTTGGCAGACCGAGCGCCGCCCTATCCACTGACCGGCGAGAGGCGGGTCTTGTCGACGTGCGCCATCATCGCGTCGGCGAGCCCGTCGACCAGCTTGGCCCGCAGCGCGGGTTCGGCGGCGAGGTTGGTCCGCTCGTCGTCTGCCGTGCCCAGTTCGTAGACGCCGTCTTCGCCGCTGCTGTAGCGGGTGTAGCGGTGCTCGGCTGTGATGAGTGTGCGGATGGTGCTCGGAATGCGCCCACCGTCGGGCTCGTCGAGGTCATCTTCGATCAGAACGGAGTCGCGCACCGTCGCCGCATCGTCGTCGAGCACGGGTTCGAGGCTCACGCCCTGTATGCCGTGGTATGGCTCGATCCCGCAGAGACCCATCAGCGTCGGACCGATGTCAACGCTGCTCGCGAGCGACGCCGATCGCCCCGCGCCGCGGCGGGGATCGACGATCAGCAGCGGGACCTGCAGCGTGCCCCGGTAGTGCATGAATCCCTTCAGCAGCAGCCCGTGGTCGCCCATCATGTCACCGTGGTCGGCGGTGAACACCACGATGGTGTTGTCGGTCTGACCGAGTCGATCGACGGTGGCGAGGATCTGGCCGATCCGGTCATCGACCATCTCAATCGAGCCGTAGTTGGCCGCCATCGCGGCTCGCACCACCTCCGGGCTCGTCGCGCCGGTCAGCGCGACCCACTGACGCATCTTGTGCACCGACCGGCCCCGCAGACCCTTCAGGTACTCAGGTGCGCCGTCTAGGGGATCGTCGAAGGTGGCGGGGAGCTCCATGTCTTGCGGTCGGTGCCGGTCGTACCACCGGCCCGGCGGCGTGAACGGATGATGCGGATCGGGGAACGACGCCCACGCCAACCACGGCGATCCCTCCGCCGCGGCGGTCTCGATGAAGTCGATCGCGCGGTCGGCGACGAACGACGTCGAGTGGATCTCCTCGTCGTAAGGCGGGTCGTAGACCTGCCACCACACCGCACCACCGCGCCGCCTGCGATTCTCAGGGGTCTGCGGCGCGAGAAGATCGCCCGGGTCAACCCCGCGCTCGAGAGCCCAACGGTAATGATGGCCAGTCACCCGAGCGCCGTGATCGATCGACAACTGCACATGGTCGAAGCCGTAGAAGTCCTCGGGCCACTCCGGCTCGCCGTCGAGGTATCGCTCGTCGTGCTCGAGCGTGTCCCACCCCTGCGGGTACGGATCCGCGATCGACGCCCCGCCAGGTGCGACATGGATGGAGTTGCGGCTCATACCGTGCTGGAGGTGGCTCTTGCCGAGCAGGCCCGTGCGATAGCCAGCGGCCCGGAACTGCCGCACGTGGGTGTTGGCACCCCACTCGAGCGACCGGTCGTTGAAGATCACACCGTGCGCGCTCGGGACGCGGCCGGTCATGATGCTCGACCGGTTGGGCATACACACCGGGTTCGAGACCCACGCCGACTCGAAAACCATGCCCCGGGCCGCGAGCGCGTCGAGGTTAGGCGTCTGGACGACCTGGTTACCCATGAAGCCGACATGGTCGGCCCGATGCTGATCAGTGATAATCAACAGGACATTCAGCCGGGCCGCGTCTGCCATCAGTCGGCGGCGGCCTCGGCTTCGAGCTCTTCGAGGACTGCCGCGAGGCTGCGCACCGCGCCGACCGCGACGGGCCAACCGCCGTAGTGCGCGAGATGGGTGATCATCTCCTCAATCTTCTCCCTCGCAATGCCGAGCTTGAGCGCGCCGCGGAAGTGGATGAGCTGTTCCTCGTAGCGACCGAGCGCGATCAGTGCCGCACACGTGATCATCGAACGCTCCTGGAGTTCGAGACCGTCGCGCTGCCAGATATCGCCGAACAGGTGCTGCACCGTGGCCTGATTCAGACCGTCGGGCAGCCGGGTGCCCGGTCGGATGCCGAGCGTCTGGATCAGCTCAATGCCCTTCGCCTGCTTCTCCTTGTCCCATTTGATGTCGGACATGACGCTCCTCAGGTGCCGTTGCGGCGTAGTTGGTAGTGGTTGGTGGAGACCGCCACGACGGTGCCGCTCTCGTCGAGGAGCTCCATCTCGAGGTCGAAGTCGGACTTGCCGCGTTCGGTCACCTCGGCTTCCACGCGGGAGATCTCGTCGGCGCTCAGCGAGCACTCGACGGTGATGTCGCTCTGTGCGCGGCGGAGGTACTTGATCTCGAGCCCCTTGGCGATCGGGTAGCACTCGCCGTTCTCGAACGTCGTGTGAAAGAGCGTGCCGCCGGGGAGTTCGGCAACGGTGAACAGCGCGCCCGCGTACATGGCTTCGATGCGGTGGTTGCGGTTGCCCACAAGGGGCATGCGGAGTTTCGCTCGGCCCCACTGGGCTTCGACGACCTCGACCTGGGTCTGCTCCGCCATCTCGATTCGCGTACGGGTCGCCGCGGTGAGCTCTGCCACGTCGAACACGGTCGTCGGGTCTCGGAAGGGCATGGATGGTCCTACCTCAGCGCGTCCGCAGATCTTGGCGGACCCGCTTGACGTTCGGGTCGGGCACGGGCACGGCGGCCAAGAGCCGCTGCGTGTACTCGTGGGTCGGGCGATGACAGATATCCGCCGAGTTGCCCTCTTCGACCAGCTCGCCTTGCGACATCACCCCGATGCGATCGCAGAGGTGGCGCACGACGGCGAGGTCGTGGGCGATGAAGAGATACGAGACGCCTGTTTCGTCGCGGAGATCGGCGAGCAGGTTGATGACCTGGGCCTGCGTGGCGACGTCGAGGGCGCTTACCGCTTCATCGAGCATGATCAGCGTCGGGCTCGATGCGAGGGCCCGGGCGATCGACACACGCTGGGCCATACCGCCCGACAGTTCAGTGGGGCGCCGGTCGAGCACGTCGGATGGAAGGCGAACGGCGTCGAGAAGCTCGGCGCTGCGGGTCCTCGCTGCGGCTGAGTCCTTGACGCCAGCAAGCCGACGAAGCGGCTCGGCCAAGATCCGATCGACGGTCATCGCCGGGTTGAGCGACGAGATCGGGTTCTGGAACACGGCCTGGATTCGCTGATGAAGTGCTTGCGGGTCGTGTCGCGCGAGCTCGCCGACATCGTCGGCTCCCAATGTGATCGACCCACTGGTGGGCTTCTGCAACCCCAGCACACAGCGTCCGCTCGTGGTCTTGCCGGAACCGGATTCCCCGACGAGGCCGTAGGCCTCCCCCTGCCCGATGTGAAACGAGACATCACGAACAGCGCGAACGATCTCACGATTCAGTGAGAAGGCGCCGCCGCCGCTGAACTCGACGACCAGGTGCCCGACGCGCAGAACGGTCCCGCTCATGGGTTGGATTCCGTGCTCGCGCCAGCGAGCAGGCAGCGGCTACTGCGACCATCCCGGGGCAGCGTGATCAGCTCGACCAGCGTGGTGGTGCAAGCCTCGTGGACGAGCTCGCAGCGCGCGCCGAAGCGACATCCGGCGATTTGCTCGCCCGGGCCCGGGACGCGGCCCGGGATCGTGACGAGACGCTCTTCGTCACCGTCGAGCAGGGGCACGCTGGCAAGCAGCGCCCGCGAGTATGGATGGTCAGGTGCAGCGAACAGGTCGTAAACGTCTCCGGTCTCGACGGCCTGACCGGCGTACATGACGACGGCCCGGTCGCAGACCTCCGCGACGACACCAAGGTCGTGGGTGATGAAGAGCATCGCCATGCCGAGATCCTCACACAGCTCAACCAGAAGTTCGAGAACCTGGCGCTGCGTCGTGACGTCGAGGGCGGTCGTGGGTTCGTCGGCGATGATCAGCGACGGCTCGCTGGCCAGCGCCATGGCGATCATCACCCGTTGAGCCATACCGCCGGAAAACTGATGCGGGAAGTCCTTGAGGCGTTGCCGCGGGTTGTTGACCCCCACCCGGTCGAGCAGTTCGACTGCTCGGTCGATGGCGTCCTTCTTCGACAGCCCGTGGTGGATTCGCAGCGGCTCGGCCAGCTGATAGCCGACGGTGAGCGCCGGATTCAGCGATGCAGTCGGGTCCTGAAAGATCATTCCGATGCCGGTGCCCCGCACGTTCGACATATCGGCCTCTGTCTTGCCGACCAACTGCTCGCCGTCGAAGTGGATCTGCGACGAAGGATCGATCGTGACGCCTCGAGGGAGAAGGCCAGCGACCGCGAGGGCGCTGACCGTCTTGCCCGATCCGCTCTCGCCGACCAGACCGACGACCTCGGCGGGCCGCATGTCGAACGAGAGCTGGCGAACGGCCGGGGCGGGACCGGCGCTGGTCGGGACCGTGACCGTGAGGTTACGAACAGAAAGAAGGGCATTGGGGTCGGCCGGATCGGCGTCGCTGACCGCGGTGGTGCCCTGCGCCAGACCCAGCGAGGCACCCCGCTTCGCGGCCTTGGCCCGCCCGCCGGGCCCCTCGGTCAGCACGTCGCGGTAGGCGTCGCCCAAGGTGTTGAAGGCCAGCACCGTGAAGGTGATGGCGAGACCGGGCGGCCACGCGATCCATGGATTGTCTCGCTGCAGCGAACGCGCCTCGCGCAGCATCGAACCCCACGTCGCGTCGGGCTGTTGGACGCCGAGACCGAGGAAACTGAGCGCGGCCTCGATGAGAAGGACCGCAGCGAAGCTGATCGTGACCTGCACGATCAGCGGGCCCATCATGTTCGGCAGCAGATAGCGGCTGAGCACCGTGGCAGTCGGCGCGCCAGAAAGCCGGGCCGCCTCAATGAAGGGCTCCTCTCGGACCGACAACACCATGCCGCGCACCAGGCGGATGATCCGGAGCGCGAAGAGAAAACCCACCGAGTACATCGCGTTGGTGAGCCCCGGGCCGAGGATCGCGACGATCGCGAACGCGAGGATGAGGCCTGGGAGAGAGAAGATCGCATCAACGATCCGCATGACGATGCGATCCCACCAGCCACCCGCGTAGCCGACGAACAGGCCGATGGGCAGACCCAAGACCAACGAGATCGAGACGGCCTGGAGCCCGGCCATGGCCGCGGGCCGCGCAGCATCGACGACGCGCGAGAAGGTGTCGCGTCCGAAGTCGTCCGTCCCGAACCAATGCTCGCCGCTCGGGCCCTCGAGGATGGCGCCGAAGTCTGCCGCGTTGGGGTCGTGCGTCATCACCAGGGCGGGCAGCAACGCACAGAAGCCGACGATCGCCAGCCAGAACAGCGGGATGAAGCCCGCAGGGCGAGCGACGAGCCGGTGCAGGATGGACCTCACGACAGCCGTACCCGCGGGTCGAAGTAGGCGTAGGACACGTCGATCAGCGTGTTCATGAAGATCACGATCACCGCGCTGACCATGACGACGCCCTGCACCAGCGGCATGTCCTGACTCAGCACCGCGCCGACGACCTGCACGCCGATGCCCGGCATGCCGAAGATCTGCTCGACGAGCACCGCACCGCCGATCATCACCGAGGCTTGGAACCCGACAACGGTTATGACCGGGATGAAGGCGTTCTTCATGGCGTGGACGACCACGACTCGCCGGTAGCGCAAGCCCTTGGCTCGTGCCGCTCGGATGTAGGGACGGTCGAGCACATCAAGCAGGCCGCCGCGCATCTGTCGAGCGATCACTGCGGCAGAGCCGAGGCCGAGCGCAAGCGACGGCAGGATCAGGTGGTATATCCACTGCGTGATGCTCTCGGTGGGACCGACGTAGCCGATCGCCGGGAACCAATCACGTTCGACTCCGAAATAGAAGGCCAGCAGCACCGCAACCCAGAAGTTCGGCACCGCGAGACCCGAAGCGGTGAGAAGGGAGATCACCCGGTCGCTGAGTCGGCCCTGCCGCAACGCCGCCACCGTCCCACCGACAACCCCGATCATGAGGGCGACCACCAAGCCGCCCATCGCGATCGAGATCGTCACGGGGAACCGCTCGACGAGCGTGTCGCTCACGTCGCGCGAAGTGATGAGCGAGCGACCGAAGTCGCCCTGAACGGCGTCGGTGGCCCAGTTCCAGTACTGCTCGATGATCGGACGGTCGAGGCCGAGCTCAGCGTCCAACTCGGCGACAGCCTCCGGGGTCGCCGCGTCCCCCAGGATCGTCTCCGACGCCGAGCCCGGCATGAGATGCACGAGCCCGAACGCCAGAAGCGACACCAAAAAGACGAGGGGAACCGCCGCGACCAGTCGGAAGGCGAGAGTACGGGCCACCGTCGTCTATGAGGCTGGCACCATGTCGCGGACGTACAGGCCGAGGGTGATGTTGTCCCAAAGCACCGCTTCGGCGACCTCGGGGTCGTAGCCGGTGATGGTCGGGTTGCGGTAGATGGGAACGATCCACGCGAGGTCGTAGGCCTCCTGGAGCATGGCGCGGAAGGCCGCGTTCTGCTCATCGATGGATTCGGCTGCCAGCGCGGCCTGGTACGGCCCGATCACCGAAGCAACAGGAACGTCCCACGGGTTCCAGATTGTCGGGGGCGACAGCCAGTTGCCGAACGCCGTGTCGGCGTGGACGCTGGACCAGATCGTGACCGAAGCACCCACCTGCTGCTGGGCGACCTCCGTGACGTTCTGACCCGGGGGCACGTCGCGGATATTCATCGTGATGCCACCCTCGGCGAGCATCGCCGACAGTGCCTGGTGCCAAGCGTTGAAGATGCCCCAACTCGGGACTTCGAAGGTGAGGTTGCTGACCCCGGCTTCCGCGAGCAGCTCAGCAGCACGCTCGGGGTCGTAGGGGAACCCCTCGTAGCCGTCAATGTGCCACGGCGAACCCTGATCGAACACCTGGACCGCAGGGTTGCCGAGCCCGCGGGCGATCGCGGCATTCCAGCCCTCGCGGTTGATCAGGTGGGCGATCGCCTGACGCACACGCACGTCGGCGAACTCGGGGATGAGGTTGCCACCGATGTCATGGAAGTGCAGGAAGGTAAAGTTGGCGGGCGCCTGGGCCACGGGGAAACCCGCCGCCTCGGCATCGGCGAGCTGGAACACTCGCATAGTGGCGATGTCGGCCTCACCGCTGACGAGGGCGTTGTAGCGGGCCTCGTCGTCGGTCAACGTCGTGAAGGTGAGCTTCTCGAAGCCTTGGTCGTCGGGATCGAAGTAGTTCGGGTTGACCTCCAAGACCAGCTCGGACTCGTTTCGCGACGCGATCACGTACGGGCCCGTGCCAGCGGACACGGCGCCGGACGCAAGGTCCTCGGGCGACACGTTCGGGTTCATCATCATGCCCGGGAAGCGGGCGAGGTTGTTGAGAAGGTCGGGGTCGGGACCGGTCATGTTGAACACGACCTCGGTCGGCGAAACGACCTCGACGCTGTCGATATTTCGCATAAGCGCACCGGTGGTGCCCGGCGTGACCTTCGCCTTTTCGATGTTCCACTTGACGACTTCAGCGTCGAACGGGGTGCCGTCGTGGAACGTCACGCCCTCCCGTAGTGTGAAGCGCGCTTCGGTCGGGCTGATCTCCCACTCGGTGGCCAGGCCCGGCTCGAGCGAATTGTCGGCCTGCTCGTTAACGAGACCGTCGTAGACGAGCGTGTAGAAGATCATGCCGAAGTCACGGTTTTCGCTGTGAGCATCGAACGATGCCGGTGCGAGCGGGACGGCGTAATGGAGCTCGCCGCTGGGACCGGTCGGCGCGGCTGAGGGCGACGACGAGGTCGGCGTCGGCGTCGGGTCGTCACCTCCATCGGACGACGGATCGCCATCCGATCCGTCGTTGTCTGTACTGCCGTTTGCGGTCGACACCGGGTCTCTGTCAGAGATTACATCGGCTGCGTTGTCGTCGTCGCTACCGCAGGCGGCGGCGAACAGTGCCAACAACAAGAACAGCACGAACCATTTACGTACGCGCATTACTCCCCCTTAGGTGGATAATTTTCCGAGTTTCGGTCTGGTGGTCATCGCCGTCATCACCCCTCTGGGGTGTTTGGTTCGGGCACTAAAACGTGCCGTTCGGCGAACTCCGCCGCCTCGCGTCGGGTTGCGACGCCGAGCTTGCGGTAGAGGTTTCGGGTATGGGTCTTGATGGTGTGCGGCGACAGGTGAATCTGTTGGCCGATCTCCTTCAACGTCGATCTGGTCAGCAGCAAGCCGAGAATCTCGTGTTCGCGAGCGGTGAGGTCGAAGTCGGCTACATCATGCGAGCTGGCTGACGGCGCCAGCTCCTTGACGCGGTGGAGGAACTGGTGCCGAACCGTGCTGGCGAGGCGTTCGTCGTGAAGGGTTTCGGGATACTGCACGGCGACCGCGGCCGAGAGCCCGCACTCGTCGGCGAGGCGGAGGGCGCCGTTCTCGGCGAGCCAACGAGCAGAGGCTGATCGCGCGGCGAGAACCCGCTGGGGCGACTCGTTCGCTAGGAGCTCGGCGGAAAGGACAGCCTGCAGACGCGGATGAAGGCTGAACCAGGCAACGCCGTCGTGGGCCACCTCGGTCACAGCTGGCGCTCGCCCACGAAGGTCGGAGGCGCTGAACTCGCTGGATTCGCAGACGAGCTTGACGAGCTCGACCGTCCACCTGCTGAAGAGGCTCGCCCACCGCAGCGCAGCACGCGTCGATGCTGGCACGCTGCCGAGAACCACTCGCTGCAGGTAGTCGTCAATGCGGGGAACGCGGCCCGCTGGCGCGGCCAGGCCCACGTGGGCCAGTGCTGGCCAACCCGCCGACCGGTCGTCGTGCGAACCGGAGGCGAGCGCGTCATACAGCGCGGCGAGCTCGGCATCGTCGAAGGCGAGCTCACCCGCGTCGAAGTCAAAGACCTTGCCATGGCCTCGGAGCCGGTCGACAAGACCCGCGTCGTCGCCGCGCATCGTGATCACAAAACGGGCCTGACCGGAGAGGTCGGTGATCAGGCCAGCCAGCTCGCGCTGCGTCGGAGCGTCGAGTTGGTGGACGTCGTCGAAGACGACCAGCGGGTTCGCGGCGCCGAGAACCCCGGCGATCGCCGCGTCTCGCGAAGCGACGACCGGCGATGCTGTTTCAGTCGCCGCCGTGACGAGCGCCCAGAGCGACTCGGCGCTGTCGCGGGACGTCAGCGATATGAACGCGGTCTCGCCGGGCCACGCCCGCACGACCTGGCCCGCGAACGTCGTCTTCCCTGACCCTTCGGAGCCCGCTACGACCGCGGCAGAAGCGCGCCCGAGTCGCGAGAGCATCCGGTCGACGAGCGCGGGCCGCGCGAACTCGAACTCGAGCGCGGCCGGCAGGGCCGTCTGCAGCTCGAGCACGCAGCTCGGCCGCTCGGCGAACGCCGCGCTAGCCAACGAACCCGACATAGTTGGCAACCTGGCTCAGTCCTTCTTCGGAAGCTCGCGGCCGGGGTGTCCGTGGTCGCTGACGCGGACGCACCTGTTGGTCATCGTGCCGACGATGTCGACGGTGGTGGTGACCACGTCTCCGTCCTTGAGCAACTTGTTCTGCATCATGCCGACGCCTTCGGGTGTGCCCGAGAAGATGACGTCACCGGTCCGCAGGGTGGTGATTCGCGACAGGTAGGAGATCAGCTGCGGGATCGAGAAGATGAGGCTGCCGGTCGTTGACTGCTGACGGACCTCACCGTTGATCGAGCACGAGATGCTGATGTCGTCGAGGTCTTCGAACTGGTCGATCGACACCAGGGTCGGACCGATAGGGCCGAAGGTGTCGAAAGACTTGCCAAGCGCGAAGTGCGGCGGCCTCGAAGCCATCTGCAGCGGGCGATCGGAGACGTCCTGGCCAGCGGACAGGCCCGCCACGTGGTCCCACGCGTTGGCCTCGTCGATGTCCTTGCCGCCTTCGCCGATCACGACGACGATCTCGCCTTCGTAGTCGACGCCGTCACTGCGCAGTTCGATGTCGTCGTTCGGCCCGACGATGCACGAAGGGAACTTGGTGAAGACCAGCGGCGAGGTGGGCAGATCCATCGATGCCTCATCCGCGTGTGCCTTGTAGTTGAGCCCGATGCCGTAGGAGTTGCGAGGCGAGGGCGACGGCGAGCCCAGATCGGCACCATCGAGTGAACCGGTGGGCTCGGTGTCACCGAGGCCAGCCGACAGCTCCGACAGCTGCTCGAGCGCCGCGAGCGCCGCCATCGGGTCGCTGCCGAGCGCAGCGCCACTGACGGTTTCGAGGTCGTAGTAGTTGCCATCGGCGACGAGGGCGGCGCGGCCCCCGACGTTGGCGAGTGTGTAGCTCATGGTGATTTCCGTTTCGTGTCAGGTCGTATCGATCAGGCTCGTATCGATCAGACGTGCTTGCCTGCTTCCCAGCCGAGATCGGCGAACGTGGCGTCCGCGAAGGCGGTGGGCTCGTCCTCGAGCCGGGTCGCCATGGTGTCGTTCCAGCGGTTGAGCCAGCCGAACAGCGAGATGACGGCGACGATCGCCACGATCTCCTCGGTGCCGTAGTGCTTTTTGAGCTCGGCGAAGTCGTCTTCGGTGGCCATGTTCGGGGTGACGCCAGCGTGGAACGCGAGTCGCAGCGCCGCACGCTCAGCGTCGGAGAACAGGTCGGATGTCTCGAACTCCCAGGCCGCGGCGATCTTGGCCGGGTCGGACCCGTGGTGCGCAGCGGTGGCCCCGTTGTGGGCCTGGCAGTAGCGGCACCCGGACGCGTTGCTCGTGACCAGGCCGACGAGGTTCACCAGTTCGCTCGGGATCACGCCGTTGTTGAGCACGTTGGGAACCAGCCCGAGGAAACCCTCGAAGATCGCGGGTACGTGAGCCATGGTCCGGATCGAACTCGGAACGAACCCCATGGCCATTTCGGCGCCTTGGAAGAATGGTTCGTACTGCGGAAGGTCTTCGCGCGAGATGGCTGGGATGTGAGGCATGGTGGTCTCCTGGGGTGTCGGGCTAGCCCTGCCAGCCATCGAGGAACGTGAGCAAGTGCTCGTTGACGAAGTCGGGCTGTTCCTCTTGGCAGAGGTGCCCGCACTCGGGGATCGGCACCGCGGTGATGTCGGTGCCCATGGTTTTCCAGACCGCTTCGACGTCCCACCACCGCCCTACGAGGTCGAAGTCGGCGCCCCACATCGTGAGGATCGGCAACTCGAGCAACTCGTCGGCATCGGCGAGGTCTTGTGCGGTGTCGGTGGGACCGGCGCGGTAGTCGTTGAACGACCCCCGCAGGCCGCCGGGCTGGGAGTAGGCCCGCACGTACTCGGCGACCTCCCAGTCTTCAAAGAGCTGGCGGTTGTACGACCAACTCGACAGCCAGTGGCGGAGCCAGATCTCTTCGCGCCCGGTGATGAGCGCCTCGGGAAGATCGACTTCCTGGTTGAACAGGAAGAACCAGTAGCCCCGGGCGAGGGTGCCGGACGAGATGTCGGGTGCGAGCGTGCCGGGCACCGCGCGACCGTTCATGGCCTCAAACACGACGCGGGTCGGGATGTTGTCCATCACGATCATCCGGTCGATCATCTCTGGTCGGTCCTTGGCCCAGCGTGTGACGAGGCGCGCGCCGCGGTCGTGGCCGACGACGGCGACGGTGTCGTGACCGAGCTGGGTGACGAGCTCGGTCACGTCTTGGGCCATCGTGCGCTTGTCGTAGCCAGCGGCTGGTCGGTCGCTGTCGCCGTAGCCGCGCAGGTCCGGGACGATCAGCGAGTAGTGCTCGGCGAGCGCGGGGATCTGCTTGCGCCAGGCGAACCACGTCTCGGGCCAGCCGTGGAGCAAAACAACGGGCGGACCGCTCCCGGCCGTGACGTAATGCAGGGATATGCCGTTGACGTCGGCTCGGTGATGAGCGAAGCCCGGCGCATCCAGCACAACCATGACCGCAGTCCCCCTCTCGCATTCCGGTCGAAACAGTGACGGGACCGTACCATATTCGCTACTCCTGTCAATTTGCGAAATTATAGGCAAGATTGCGAATATCGAGTTCGGCTCGTCGAGTCGACGGAAACCACCTCGGCTCGATGAGCCGACGAAGAAGAGTTAGGCTTGCAGATGGCACTGCACGGAATGCACGAGATCACCCTCGGCGTCACCGACGTCGCGGCGGTCGCCCCCTTCTACGAGGACTTCGGCCTCACACCCAACGAGACTGGTACCTCCTTCTCGTCGACCCACGGCGGCGCCCAGCTCTCGATCGTCGAACGCAAGTGGCGTCAGATCGTCGACACCACCCTTGGCTGCGACGACGATGACGACCTTGACCGGATCCGTCACACGGCGACGGCCGCTGGCCACGAGTTCGTCGACGCTGGCGACGCCATCGAGATCGTCGAGCCGGTGACCCAGCTCCTCATCCGGGTGAAGGTCATGCCCCGCGTCGAACTCGACACGGTCGAACAGGTCCCGATGAACCAGGCTGGCTATGCCCCGCGTGTCAACTCCCGCCCCGACACCCTGTTCGTCGAGGAGACCCCACGCCCCCGCAAGCTCGGCCACATCGCGATGTCGTCACCCGACATCGAGGCGACGGGCCAGTTCCTGGGCAACATCATCGGCGCCAAGCTCTCCGACCGGGTGCCGGGCAATGTGGCCTTCTGGCGGACGTCGACCGACCATCACAACTTCGCCCTCGCCCAGGCACCGGGTGCGATCATCCACCACGTCGCGTGGGAGATGGACGACATGGACGCCATCGGTCATGCAGCCCGTCACCTCCTCACCGACAATCTCGAACGGCACGCTTGGGGCCTCGGGCGCCACTTCCTCGGCAGCAACCTGTTCTGGTACTTCAAGGACCCGGCTGGCAACTTCTTTGAGTACTTCTCCGATCTCGACCAGATCGTCGACGACGCCGAGTGGATGGCCCGTGACTGGGATCCAGACAAGGCGCTCTACATCTGGGGTCCGCCCACTCTCGGCGCACTCGACCCGACCGACATCGGCGAGATCGTCGAAGCGATGATGGCTGGCTGAGCCGCCATGGAACCGTTCTAGGGAGCCGCTGGCGTGGCCAGGACGCGGAGGGCATCAAGGAACGCGGCCTGATCGTCGACGGCGTCGAGCGCGATGGCGTGCACCTCGTTCGTGCGGGCTTCGATGGCAGCACGGCCAGCGGTGCCCTCAGCGGTCATCGCGTAGTGTTCGTCGAGCCAACCACGCGCGATCAGCGACGACGGGTCGACCGTGAGATCTCGGCCCGCTTCGGACTCTTCGAGCGCCACCATGTCGAACCCGGTCAGGCCCACCTCCTCCCACGCGGCTGCGTGGGCGTCGGTGCGCACGTAGCGGGCGTAGGTGAGGAGGTGATGCAGCTCCTGCGCGGGATCGTCTGGGAGCAGGACCGGGTGGTAGAGCTCGCAGAGCGGGGTCGTGGCGGCGTAGAAGCTCTTGGCAGCGCCGTCGCGAGCGACGTCGAAGCCGGAGGTGCCCCAGGTCTGTGCGGCGAGTTCGGCACGAGTGCGGAGGTTGCCGAGCAGCGCGTCGCGGAACACGCCAATCGGCTTGAGGTCGTCGTCGAGCCACGGCTCGGTCGCGAGCTTCTCGATCGTGCCGTCGATGATGAAGTCGTACAGGTACCGGTGGCGCAACCGCGTGAGTTCCGGCCGCCAGCGTCCCTCAAACAGCACCTCGGCGAGATGACCCGTCACCGGCGCGAGGTAGTCAGGGAGCGGATCGCCGATGTCGAGCATCGAGGCGCGCCACCGCGGCAAAGCGACGTTCTGGAAGCCGACGACGAGACGATCAAGCTCGCGCCCGATCTCGGCAGCAAAGGAGGACATCAGAAGGCCTTTCGTTCAGCCAGCGAGTGGGGTTTCGACCGGCTCTTCGAGGAAGCCTTCCGCGAGGCCGCGCTGAACCAGGAGATCGGCGGTGGTCTGCAGGTGCTCGCTGAGCAACGCACACGCCCGGTCGGGGTCGCGGGCGAGCGTCGCGTCGGCGATGGCTCGATGTTCGCCGTCGACGTCGCGCTCCCCGCCATCGTCGGCGTGGGCCGACCATCGCCTGTACAACTCGGCAGAGTCGCGCATTCCCAGTGCCGTGGCGATTAGCCGCTTGGAAGGAACGCCTTCGAGAAGCACCTCGTGGAAGCGTCGATGAAGTTCGGCCCACCCGTCGGTCATGACAGGCGTGCGCTCGAGGGCGTGGATGGTGGCGACAACCGACGACTCCCAGGCGAGATCGCCATGCTCGATCGAAAGACGAAGGGCCTGAGTCTCGACGGCCTGCCGGGCCAAGGTGAGGTCGCGGAGATCGCTGACGGAAACAGATGCGACCCGGTACCCCTGCTGGGGTTCGGATTGCGCCAGCCCCTGCTCGACGAGACGAGCCAGGCCCTCGCGAATGACGCTCGCGCTCGACTCGTATCGATCCGTGAGAACTGCGAACGGCAGCTTCTGGCCAGGGCGGAACACACCCTTGACGATGTCGTCTCGCATCTGTTGGTAGACCGCTTCGCCCCGGGTCTGACTGCTCGTTGCCATGGAACCACAGTACATCTGCATCGGCGAAACAAAAGTCGAAGTCGCAAGACAGGTAGGAATCTCGCATCTAGCTTGACATTTCGAAATTATGGAACGATTCTCTCGACGCAGGCCGAGATGGTGCTTCTCGGCAATCCGAGCACCCAAGGAGCGAGTCGATGACAGCTACCGAACCCTCGATGGACCTGACATCCGCCGATCTCGTCAGCCGCGCACGCGAGTTCGTCCCGCCTTGCGCGAGTGAGCCGGACAGACCGCAGAGAACCGCCGCCTCCTCGCCGAATCGGTCGCCGACGACGTCACGGTCCCGGCCCATCGGTTCCTGTCGTTGCTGATGACCGGCCAGTCGTCCGGCCAGCCACTGCACAACGGCCTCGCCCTCGACACGGCGCGCTCTCTCTACGGCCGGATTCTAGTCGGCCTCGACCCCGACACCCTCTCGATCTGAGCAGCCACCGATGACCCAACCCGCCGACGGCGACGTCCTCGTCCCAGTTCCCGCCGACATCGCAGAGCGGACCAACCTCGGCGAATACCTCGCCTGGCTCGAGACCGAAAAGGGGCTCACGTTCGCGGACTACGACGAGTTCTGGCGCTGGAGCATTGATGCCGTCGAGGACTTCTGGGAGTCGATCTGGATCTACTTCGACGTCCGCTCGACCGAGCCCTACGAGTGTGTCCTGCGCGAGCGGGTCATGCCCGGCGCCGAGTGGTTTCCCGGGGCGCGCATCAACTACGGCCGCCACCTGATCGACGTCTGTCGGGAGAGGGGCGACGACATCGCGATCATCGCTCGCTCCCAGACCCGCGACGAGATCGTCCTCACGTTCTCCGACGTGGTCGACGAGGTCGCACGCGTCCGCGCCGGTCTCCTCCGGCTGGGCGTCGAGCCCGGCGACCGGGTCGTCGGCTACTTGCCCAACGCGCCCGAGGCACTCATCGCCATGGTGGCGTGCGCATCGATCGGGGCCGTTTGGGCGTCCGTCGCCCCCGAGTTCGGACCGCGCAGCGTCATCGATCGCGTGGGCCAGATCGAGCCGAAGGTCCTGCTCGCCGTCGGCAGCTACCGCTACGGCGGTATAGAGATCGACATCCGCGACAGTGTCACCGAGGTCGTCGCGGCCATCGGTACCATCGAACACGTCATCGACGTCGGGTACGGCTCGCTCCACAACAACACCAGCGAGACCTGGGCGACGCTGCGAGCCGAGACGGCAACGCTCGAGTTCAACCACGTGCCGTTCGATCACCCGCTGTTCGTCCTGTTCTCTTCGGGCACGACCGGCCTGCCGAAGGCGATCATCCACGGGCACGGCGGCATCCTGTTAGAGCACCTGAAGGGCCACCGGTTCTGTTGGGATCTCAAGCGCAGCGATCGCGGCATGTGGTTCTCGACCACGGCGTGGATGATCTGGAACGCGGTCGTCTCATGCCTTATGCACGGCACCTCGATCGTCATGCTCGACGGCAATCCTATGTTCCCCGACATGCTCGCCCAGTGGCGCATCGCCGCCGAGGTCCGCGCTACGCACATGGGTACCGCCCCTGCGTACCTCATGGGCTGTCGCAAGGCGGGTGTCGAACCCACCGAGGAGTTCGACCTGTCCCAGCTCCGAGTCCTTTTGGCCTCCGGGTCACCGGTTCCGGCCGAGGGCTTCTTGTGGGTGCACGAACAGTTCGGCGACGACGTCCACTTCAACGTGGGCTCCGGCGGCACCGACGTGTGCAGCGGCCTCGTCGGCGCCAATCCGATGACCCCCACCTACGTCGGCGAGATGTCGCACCGCCTGCCGGGTGTCGCGGCGTTCAGCTTCGACCCCGACGGCAACAAGATCGTGGACGAGCTCGGCGAACTGGTCATCACGCAGCCCCTGCCCTCGATGCCGGTCGGCTTCTGGGGCGACGCAGACGGCAGCAAGCTTCGCTTCACCTACTTCGATCACTACCCGGGCGTCTTCCGCTTCGGCGACTGGATCCGCTTCCGCGACAACGGTAGTTGCATCATCACCGGCCGGTCCGACGCCACCCTCAACCGCGGCGGCGTTCGACTCGGAACCGCCGAGCTCTACCGGGTCGTCGAAGAACACCCCGACGTCGCCGACTCGCTCGTCGTGCACCTCGAAGATCCCGACGGGGGCGCTGGCGAACTCATCCTCTTCGTCGTCTCCGAACGCGGTGTCGACGACGACCTCCGCAGCGAACTCGGCCGTGCTCTGCGTGCGGAACTGTCCCCCCGCCACGTTCCCGACACGGTCGTCGGGGTGACCATGGTGCCACGGAACCTCACCCACAAGAAGCTCGAGCTGCCGGTGAAGCGCATCCTGCAGGGAGACGATCCCGCTGCGGTGGTGAGCCGCGACGCCATGGGAAACCCCGAGTCCCTCGATCCGATCCTCGCCTACGCGGCGAGGAGAACCCAGGAAGCAACGACATGATCCGCGAAGAACACATGGTCGGAGACGTCTTCTCCTACCGATTCCCCGGCAAGAACCCCGATCACGCGGTCCTCGTGATGCACGGCATTGGTGGCCACGGCGGAATATACGACAACTTCGGTGCGTACTACTCCGAGCGCGGGGCCGAGGTGTGGTGCATGGATGCACCAGGCCATGGCCGCTCGTGCATTTCGCAGCCGCCCGGCCGATTCGAGTTCAGCCAGTGGGTCAAAGCCGCGGTCACCTACGGCGAACACATCAAGCACGAGACGGGGCTCCCGGTCGTCATCAAGGGTTCGTCGCTCGGCGCCGCCGCCGCCTACTGCGCGCTGCAGGCCACAGACATATTCGGGGGCGCCGTGCTCATGGGGTTCATGATCCCGTCCGGTCCGCTCGCAAAGCCCACCAACGTCTACCGATCCGAGGGCGTCCAGAAGCTCGTGGGGCTCCTCGGCGACAAGATCGTGCTCGACATCGAACGCTTCTTCAACTTCGACGAGGACTACGGCTACAAGGGTGCGGCCGAGCAGAAGAAGGCCGACCCGCTCAACACGTGGAAGTACGACCTCGGCTCGTGGGCGTCGGTGTTCGCGTACGACCCGGTCGTTGCGATGGCCGACAACCAAAAGCGGATCCTGTTTACAGTGGGCGAGCACGATCCGACGTTTCCGGTCGCCCTCGCCCAAAAGGTGGTCGATGCGACGGGCGGGCCGGTCGACTTCCACATCGAGCCCGACGGCACCCACCAGTTGATGCTGTTTCACACCGAGGTGTACACCGATCTTGTGTCCAACTGGATTCGCACCCTCACCAAGGAGGCCTGACATGACCGATCTCCACCCGAAGGGCGTCAACCATCTGGCGCTGTCGACCAAGGACATGAAGAACCAGGTGAAGTTCTGGTCCGAGGTCCTGGGCTGCCCGTTGAAGGCCCTGTACTGGATGCATGGCGTTCCCGACACGTTCCACGGCTTCCTCGAGCTGAGCCCCGACAGCTACATCGCCTTCGTCCAGCACCCCAAGAACAGCGACGAGATCGAACTCGGCAAGACCCATGCCGGCAACGCATCCGGCCCGTCGGTCATCGGCACGATGCAGCACGTCGCTCTCCACGTCGACACCTTCGATGAACTGATGACGATGCGCGACCGCATCCGCAGCCACGGCGTGCAGGTGATGGGCCCACTCGATCACGGCTTCATCCAATCGATCTACTTCGCGGGCCCCGAGGGGCTCAGCCTTGAGATCGCCGCTGGCTCCAACATCCCGGCCGAGAACTGGATCGACCCCGAGGTCACCAACCTGTGCGCCATGACCCTCGGAGAAGTCGAAGCGTACAAGAACCCGGTCGCGCACGAGCCAGCGGTGGAGCCCGTTGCGCAGCCCGAACGCACCCGCTGGACCGACGCCATCTTCCTCCCGGAGAAGTACCACGACGCGGTGATGCGAATCCCCGACGACGAGGCTTGGGAGCGCTTCAGTGAAACCGAACCGCCGGTCCGGTGATTCACCCTTCCGGGGTGGCGACCCCGCACGACGCACAACGGAGAATCCGACCATGACGCAAGACCCGCGCCAGCCCAACGTCTTGTTCATCATCTGCGACCAGCTCCGAGCCGACCATCTCGGCTTCGCGGGCAACAGCGTGGTCCGTACACCCAACATCGACCGGCTCGCCGGTCGAAGCGTCGTGTTCGACCGCGCCTACGTCGCCAACGGCCTGTGCATGCCCAATCGGTCGTCGATCATGACCGGCCAGATGCCGTCTAGCCACGGCGCGATCTTCAACGACCGATCGCTCGACCCGGCGAACAACACGTTCGTCCGCCGCCTCCGCGAAGCCGGCTACGCCACCTCGCTCGTCGGCAAGTCGCACCTCCAGCACGGCACGAGCCGCGAGACCGTCCGACCGCTCGGCAACGGCCCCGGCAGGATCTCACCGTACGACCAAGGCTGGGACACCTTCGAGCACTGGGAGCGCTACACCACCGGCGAAACCGTCGCCCCCGACGACTACTACGGCTTCTCCCGGATCCAGCTAGCGCTCGGTCACGGTGCCCAGGTCGAGGGTCACCACTGGCAATGGGCGGTCACCAACGGCGCCGACCCCGACGTGCTCGCCATGGGCATGGATCCGCAGTCCCCGATCCCCGGGCGCTCCGATCACTGGTGGCAGGTAGGTACCGCCCCGTACGCGGAGGAATTCCACTCCACCAACTTCATCACCGAAAAGACGATCGACTGCATGAAACAGGCGGCCGCGGCGGACCAGCCGTTCATGGTGTGGTGCAGCTACCCCGACCCGCACCAGCCGATGATGATCCCCGAACCGTGGTTCAGCCGCCACTGCCCCGACGACATGGAGCTGCCGGGAACGTTCGACGATCCCGGCGACCACTGGGCACCGCACCTGCACGCCATCCGCAACAGCGACGCCCTGCCGATGTGGGCCGCCAACCCCCGCCCGTTCGGTCCGACCCGTGAACAGACGCTCGATGCCCTCGCGGCCACGTACGGCATGATCGAGGCGGTCGACGCGGGTGTCGGCCAGCTGCTCGCCACCATCAACGATCTCGGAGTCGACGACGACACGATCATCGTGTTCACCACCGACCATGGCGACATGATGGGCGACCACGGCCTGATGCTGAAGGTCGCCATGCACTATCAGGCGGTGCTCCGCACGCCCTTGGCGATCAAGGCTCCCGGCTACGAACCCGGTCGCACCCAGTCGCTCTCGTCGAGCATAGATCTGCCCCACACGATCCTCGACCTCTGCGGCGTCGCAGACTTCCAAGGCATGCAGGGCCACGCCCTGACGCCGGTGCTCGCCGACACCGCTGCGACGGTTCGCGACGCCATCTACGTGGAAGAGGACTTCCCCCGCTTCGACCCCCGGGCTCCAAACCCCGAGCACACCCGCACGGTCGTCACCGCAAATGCTCGCTACACCCGCGATTCCGCTGGCTACGAGACCCTCTACGACCTCGCCGACGACCCCGATGAGCTCAGCAACCTGGCGGTCGAAGGGCGCGATCCTGCCAAGCGGATCGAGATGGTCGACGCCCTCACCGACCTCATGATCGAGACGTCCTTCACCGCTCGCTACGACAACGTGTCGGTCGACGTGCTGGCATGAGTTCGGCCGAGGTCTATCGGGGCGACTACTTCTCCAAGAAGAACCTGCTCCGCACCAATGCGCTCCACCGCGAGCTGCGCGACCTCGGTCCGATCGTCCACCTGAAGAAGCACAAGATCTTCGCGATCCCGCGCTACGACGACGTCCGCGACGCGCTTCGCAGCGACGAGGAGTTGGTCAACAGCAAAGGCGTCGGCGCCAATAAGTTCTTCAACACCCGTCCGAATGATGCCGTGCTGCTCAGCGACGGAGACACCCACCGACGACGCCGGGCGGTCCTCAACGAGAGCCTCGGCCGGTCGCAGATGAAGCACCTGTTCGACCGCGTCGAAGCATCGGCCGACAAGCTCGTCGTCGATCTGCTGAAAAGGGGCGAGTTCTGCGGCGTCGCCGACTTCGCCAGCCATCTGCCCGTGCAGGTGGTGTCGGAGCTCGTCGGCCTTCCCGAGGACGGACGCGAGCAGATGCTCCCGTGGGCCGCGGCCACCTTCCAGCTGATCGGGCCGATGAACGGTCGAGCGATCCGGTCGATGCCGAAGATCAAGGGGCTGCTCAACTGGGTGCAGAACGTCGATCACACCCGGATGACGCCCGACGGCTGGGCCGACCGCGTCCACCAAGCGATGCTCGACGGCCGCATCAACCAGGCCGAGAGCTCCTCGATGCTGATGGACTACATCGCCCCGAGCCTCGACACGACGATCCTCGCGGCCTCGCACATGTTCTGGGAGCTGGCTCGCGCGCCCGAGAAGTACGCCGCGGTGCGAGCGGATCCCGAGCTCGTCCCCGGCGTGGTCAACGAGGCGTTGCGGATGTCGTCGCCGATCCGCGGTTTCACCCGGGTGGCCGAGGTCGACTACGAAGTCAACGGGGTGACGCTTCAGACCGGCAGCCGGGTGATGATCCTCTGGTCGAGCGCCAACCACGACGAGCGCCACTACCCCGACCCCGAAGAGTTCCAGGTCGACCGCAACCCCCGCGACCACCTGGGCTGGGGCTTCGGCGCCCACTTCTGTGCTGGCGCCCATCTCGCTCGGCTCGAGATGGAACAGCTGCTGTACGCCCTGACCCGTCACGTTGAGCGCATCGAGCTGGTCGGCCGACCCACACCGATCGTCAACAACATTCTCCAAGGCTTCGCGACCCTCCCCGCCCGCGTGACTTGAATGACCCTATGAGCGACGACCGACCATCACCCGAAGCAGTCGAACGAGTCATCGAGCAGGTCGGTCCCATGCTCGGCAAGAAGCTGTTCGTGTGCATCACGAACTTCATTGAAGGCCAATCGATCAGAGACTTGTTCGACTTGCTTCCCGCCCACCTCGACCATCAGGTCGCGCTCGAGAAGAACGGCACCATGTTCGGCGCTGGCCCGCTCCAGCAACCGGACTCCCCTCCAGCGCCCACGAAGGGGCTGATAATCATCCGGGCTGACTCTGCGGAGGAGGCCCGGGCGATCTTCGACGCCGACCCGATTCATGCCGCTGGCGTGCGCGACTACGAACTCTACGAATGGACGCTCAACGAGGGTCGCATCACGATGAGCTTCGACTTCCCGACCAGACGGTCCGGTACGACTGATGCCGACCGTCGACTCCGGAGGTGTCGCCATCGGGTATCAGGCGTTCGGTGACGGGCCGCCGGTCCTGTTCGTCCACGGGGCGGGCGGCAACAGCGCCATCTGGTGGCAACAGGTACCTGCGTTCGTCGCGGCCGGGCATCGGGTGGTGGTGTTCGACGTTCGCGGCTTCGGTCGGTCGGTGTGCACGCCCGAGCGGTTCGCCCCTGAGCACTTCCCGGCCGACATCGAGGCAATCCTCGACGCCGAGGACATCGACAGGGTCGCCATCGTCGCCCAGGCGCTCGGTGGCTGGGCGGGCGTGGCGACCGCGCTCGCCCTGCCCGAGCGGATCACGGCTCTGGTACTCGGTGGAACCCCCGCAGGACTGTGGACCGACGAGGCCGATGCCGCATTCGGTCACTTCAACAAAAAGGTCCAGGCTGGCGAGGTCTCGCCGATCCCGAGCGAGAACTTCCTCGGCCTCGGCTTCCGGACGTCTGAACCGGAGCGCACCCATCTCTACGACGCGATCGGTGCCCTGAACCCGCCGTTCGAGTTCGCTCGGACGGCGGGGGTCGTGGCGCAACGGTTCTCGATCGAGGAGTATCGCGGCGCTGCGATTCCGACGCTGCTGCTCGGCGGCGACGAAGACCCGCTGTGGCCTCCCCCGTCGATCCGGTCGGTCGCAGCCGCCGTCGGCGCGCAATGCGCGATCTATGACGGCGTCGGGCACTCGCTGTACTACGAGCGGCCCGACCGCTTCAACGAACGCGTGTTGCAGTTCCTCACATCGGTCTGAGGTTCGGCCTCAGTCGACGAGGTCGTAGAACAGCGGTGCCATCTGCGGAATCGGCCAGGGCGCAAGCCACTGTGACTCCTGACGTGCGACTAATGAGCTGATCGCCTGCTCGAACGCTTGCCAGGCCGGGTCGGCGGCGCGGGCATGCGCCCCGTTGACGAGTTGGTTCGCGTCGGCGTACCAGGTCAGCTGAAGGGCCTCGTATTGGACCCCTGCGACGGATGCGAAGAAGCCGATCAGGTTGCCACCGAGCGACGACGGCGACGCGATGTCGTGGTCGGTCGCCGCGCCCCAATACGCCGGCAGCGAACCGGGATGCATCGATACCGTGCGCATCTCGATCACCATCTCGGGCGAGTCGTGGAGCAGCGCGATCGGTCCGTCGTTCAGCGTCCACCAGGCGTCGTCGCCGAAGTGAGGCGTGAGCTCCGGGACCGGCGCCGGAGCGAAGAACGCGTAGGCCTGCTCGACGAACCCAGGTCGGACCGTCTGTAGGTACTCCTGCGCGATCGGGTTGGCGTAAACCTTCGCGTAGGTCTCCTGCCACGCCCCGAGGTCGGGGTACACCCAGAAGTGGACGACCTGTTCCACGGGCCCGCTGATCGACGTTGTGTAGGCGACCTTGTGGGGTGAGATCGGCGTCGGCCGGAAGCCGCCCCGATATTGCGCATCGATGAAGTCCTGCAGCCGTCCCGGCCGGGGCGTGTAGGACCGCCGTTCGAAGATCACGGCTCAGAACCCGCGGAAGTCGACAACATCGTCGACGTCGGCGCGAGGTGTGCGGTAGTTGTTGATCGGGTGGTCGGGGTCGGCCACGCCGACCGCCATCCCGCAGAACACGACCTCGTTGTCGGCCAGGCCGAGGTGGGCATGCAGCGTCGGGCGGAGCATGGCCCACGCTTCTTGCATACAGGTCGCCCAACCCCGCTCCTCGGCGAGCAGCGCGAGGGTCTGCATGTACATCCCGAGATGGGCCCACTGGCCGTGCCCCATGATTTCGTCCATCACGAAGATAAGGGCTACCGGTGCCCCGAAGAACCGGAAGTTGTTGCTTCGCCAGGCGGCGAACTTCGCTTCGTCGCCGCGCTCGATCCCGAGGGCGTCGTACATCCGCGTGCCGGTCTCGCGGCGACGAGAGACGTAGGGCTCCGCAAGCTCGACGGGGTAGACCGGCTTGTCGGTCTCTTCGCCCGCTGGCATCACGAGCGGTACCCGTTTTATCGCCGCCGCGATGACGGCGTCCTTGGCGTCTCCGGTGAGGGCGATGACCCGCCACGGCTGCATGTTGCCGCCCGACGGCGCACGCTGGCCGTCAGCCAGCCAAGCCCGCAGATCGGCCTGCGACAATGGCGTGTCGAGGAACGCCCGCGTCGAGCGGCGCTGGTGGACAGCGGTGGTGACGTCCATGGGGACAGGTCCTTTCGAAGAGATCAGAGTAGGTCGATCACGTGGGCGAGCTCGGAGAGGTCGCGCGACAGCACGGAGGCCTTGTCGACCTCTTCGAGGTCGACAAAGTGCGGCGCTCGCTGGGGGCCGTCGAGGTTGTGCACACCCGTCCCATCGACCGTCGGGCCCCACTGGTTGCCGCCGTTGTCGCCGAGGCTGAAAAAGTCATAGACGTTCGGACCGAAGTCGGCGTTGACCTTGTCGCCGTCGACCATGTGTTCGTGGACGTGCCCGTACGGGTCGTACCAGTAGTCGTAGACCTGCGAGCCGTAGACGTGGCGGCCGACACCCCACGCGACGGCGTACGGACGGCCCGCCTCGGCTTTGGCTCGCAGCGACATGTGGCCGCGGAACACGTCGTCGATGCTGAACACCTCGAATGCGCAGTGGCTGAGCTGGGCATCGACCGTGCCGTCCGCTTGGGTGGCGCGGCGATCGAGCAGCGGGAACACCAGCACGCTGTGGTGGTCGGTGAAGTCATCGCCGCGATCCATGCGCATGAACTGCGTCATCACGTTCGTCTCGCAGTTCTCGAACGCCGCGGCGAGTTTGGGGTGTAGCGGGGGGTCGGCGTCGGGCGACAGATCGATCTCGGTTGCGTCGCTCACGATCAGTCCGAACGTGTCGGCGAGGAAGTCCATCATGCGCTGGTGAGCGCCCGGAGGTACCGCCAGGACGCAGTGACCGAGACGCAGGATCTGGGGCGGGCCGGGGTCGGCTTTGCTCGGGCGCCGGTTGCCAGCGACGTCTTGCAGCGACCCCACGCGGTGATAGGCGCCGCCTTGGTTGTAGATCGGTGCGGCCCGTTCAGGGGGGAGCGGGTCGGCCCGCTGGCCGTGCACCGCTTCGATCACGAACCCGGCGATCGGATCGACGAAGTGCACCCGCTGACCCTCGCCCAGCTCGCCTTCGACGCCGGGGATGTCGTGCACGGGCGAGCAGCCCCCGACAGCGTCGGCGAGTGCACGCAGATCAGCAGAGCTGTCGACCTCAAACGCGAAGCCCACGAACTTCGCCGGACCTCGATGAACCACGTGGAGGTACGGCGAGGCTTCGATGCCCCGGGAGATGAGGACGTCGTCGTCGCGATGCACAACGACGAGCCCGAAGTCCTCGACGAACTGTTGCATCAAGTCGAGGTCGGGAGCCGAGAAGCGGACGTAGGCCACGTCCTTCGCCTTTACGACGGGGCGGTCGGTCATACCCGGGAAACGTAGATCCGCCGTCGGCTCACTGAATCACCCCTCGCGGTTGATCCCGCGTCGCACCCGCGCCTCTATGTTGCCCCAGGGGTTGAGAAGCGGCCCGGACCTTGGTTGTACGGTCGGCTGATGGCGAGCCCGAACGTTTTGTTCATCATCACCGATCAGCACCGAGCCGATCACACCGGCTTCGGCGGCAACACCACGGTCCGGACCCCCAACCTCGACTCGATCGCCGCCCGCGGCATGGTCTTCGACCGCGCCTACATCGCCAACCCGCTGTGCGCTCCGAGCCGGTCGACGATCATGACGGGCCGCTACCCCACCGCCCACGGCGTGATCTTCAACGATCGCTCGCTTCCGCTGGGCTGCAACACGTGGCCCCGTGTCTTCCAGCGGGCGGGCTACCGGACCGGGTTGTTCGGCAAGGCTGATCTCATGGTGTGGCGAGGGGTGCGCCAGCTCGATCACGGCCCCGGCGATGCGGCCGTGTTCGATCCGTATCCGACCGACTGGGACCGTTACGAGACGGCGAGCAGCTATGTCAACGAGCTACCGGAGCCGCCCGAGGAGTTCTACGGCTTCAATACTGCCGAGTTCTCCATCGGCCATGGCGCGATCGTGGCTGGCCACCATCGGCGGTGGGCGCTCGAGCGAGGCGTCGACCCAGAGGCCATCAACGGAGCGACCCTGATCGCCGGGCCAGCCGAGTTCCGATCCGAGCAGTGGGCTCAGATCCTCAAACCGGCCTACGAGGCCGAGCACCACTCGACCGCGTTCGTGACCGACCGGACGGTCGACTTCATCGAGGCTGGCCGCGACGCGGATCAGCCCTGGGTCGCGTACGCATCATTCCCCGACCCGCACCATCCCTTCGCTCCGCCCGGCGAATGGTTCGACCGTCATCGCCCCGACGACATGGAGCTACCGGTCTCCTTTGACGACGACATGGCCGATGCGCCCGAGTTCCTGCGTGCCATCGCGGCCCGCCCGGGCGAGCCAGCCTTCCTCACCGGATGGCGGCCGACCGAGGATCAGTTTCGAGAGGCGCTCGCGGCGCAGTACGGCGCGATCGAGATGATCGATGACGGGGTCGGCCAGATGCTCGCCGCCCTCGAGGCGACCGGTCAGCGTGACGACACGATCGTCGTGTTCACCAGCGACCATGGCGACATGATGGGCGACCACGGCCTCCTGCTGAAGGGCATGCAGCACTGGGAAGGCACCACGCGCGTGCCGTTCGTGATCGATGCTCCGGGTCACGCCGCTGGCCGCACATCCTCCCTAGCGTCGAGCGTCGACCTGGCCCAGACCCTGATCGGTCTCGCTGGCCTGGACCCGTACCGCGACATGCAGGGTGAGAGCCTGGCTCCGATCCTCGCCGATCCGGCTGCGTCGGTACGCGACCATGTCCTGATCGAAGAGCAGATCCCCGACTTCGTGGGCGGATCTGGAATGAGTGGTGCGGGCCTCCCGACAATGGCGCGCTCGTTCATTACCGCCGCGCACCGTTTCACCCGCTACTCGTCCGGTGAGACGCAGCTGTTCGACCTGGCCGACGATCCCCACGAACTGACCGATCTCTCGGCGATCGACCATGGGCTTGTCGCGGAGATGACGAACCGCCTCGTCGACACGATGATGGCGATCGCGCTCCCGGCACCCATGGGACCTGCGCCCCAAGTCACGACAGCCTGAATGCGCGACAGCCAAAATGGAAGAACAAGATGCGCCCACAGCTGAGAGATCCACGCCGCGAACGGCTTCGTCACCTAGGAGCCGGTCCTCGGGTCGACTCTCGAACCGTTCCCCGACATTGAAAGCAACGAGGCCGATTACGACATCGTCTGGTACCCGGCCAAGCCGGGCGACGCGATCGTCCACCACGTCCGAACGGTGCACGGCTCAACCGGCAACACGAGCCACCGCTACCGCCGCTCCCTTGCCTTGCGGTTCCTGGGCGACGACGTGCGCTACCTTGACCGCACGGGCACACCGGACGACTCCCAGCTGTCGCCCACCCTCGCCGACGGCGACGTCATGGACAGCCCGGAGTTCCCTCTGATCTGGACCCGTTCAGGCGGAGCCGTTCCGGCTTAGCGCCGCTCAAAGATCGATCGCAGCGATCGCGTCCATGATCGGCAGTACTCGGTCGGCGTGATTCTTCATCTCTTCGGCGTTCCAGCCACCACCAATACCGAACGGCAAACGGCCGCCGGACACCACGTCAAGGATAGCGACCTGCTTGGCGAATGATCATCGGCAATGGTTTAGTTTTGTCTGCTGACTAGTCTGCGGGCTCGGGAAAGATGCATTGGTCTGCGTTGGCAATTGTTGCCTCATTGAAGGCATCTTGGTATGGCAAGTTTTCAAGGGCGGCGAAGTGCGTCTTGTTGTAATCGACTGGCTCGGATGTTATCTCATCTATTTGATTGATGTCGGCTCGCACCTGTTCAAAGAATGCTTTGGCGAATAGCTGAACTTCTTTGGACAGCTGTGGACTGTCTGCGATGCTGACAACCTCCGGTTTGGATATCTCTTCCAGCGCATCGATAAGGGTGTAATCGTGATCGTAATCCGCTGGATATACTATTTGAAATCTAGGTTCTTGAGCAGCCATAACCTCGAACGTACTGATCATGCGCATTCTCGTCCATTCTGACATCGCCCAGCATAGTGTGCCGATCGGAGTGGAACGGTCACTGAGATTGACTGTGAAGAATTCATCCAACACAAATGGCTCTATCTCCTCCCCAGGTTCTGATGTAGTTACGATCGTGGACGCGACGGTGCTGTTCGGACTGGATGTGGTGGTTGTGACAGTCGGGGCTAGCACAGTTACGGTTGTATTAGACATAACGGTTTTAGTAGACATATTTGTGCTTGTCGGTACCGTTATAGTCGTGGTGGTCGCAGTGATTTCAGGTTGCGTTGTTTCTACAGTTTTTTCTACTTCAGAAACCGAGCCACAAGCTATACCTATCAATGCAATGATCAGCGCAGCCCCAGGGAGTATGTAGTATTTGTGGATTGGCACAATTTTTCACGCAATGATTATCGGCAATAGTTCACTAATCTGATGGCTAATTCGCGGCCTCAGGAAAGATGCATTGGTCTGTGTGAGTATCTGTTGCTTCAAAGTAAGCTTCTAGGTGTGGCAGGCTTTCAAGGGCGGCGAAGTACGTATTGTTGTAATCAACTGGAGTGGATGTTATCTCGTCTATGCGTTTAATGTCAGTTCGTATCTGTTCAAAGAAGGCCTTGGCGAAGAGTTGAAGTTCTTCGGAGAACTGTGGACTGTCGGCGATACTGACTATCTCCGGCTTGGCTATCTCTTCCAGCGCATCGATCAGAGTGTACTCGTGATCGTAACCTGCTGGATATATTATCTCAATTCTCGGGTCTTGAACAGCCGTAACCTCGAATAAATTGATTGTGCTCATTCTGCCCCATTCCAACATCGCCCAGCATAGTGTGCCGATCGGAGTGGACCGATCGCTGGGATTTACAAGCAGGAACTCATCCAATACATATGGCTCTACCTCCCCAGCTTCTGATATTGTTACGGTAGTGGCCGGGAGGGTACTGGTCGGACTGGATGTGGAGGTAGTGACAGTCGGGGTTAGCATAGTCACGGTAGGCTGCGGTGTCACGGTTGTGGTAGATGTAGTTGACGGTGCCGCTATAGTGGTGGTGGCAGTGATACTGGTTTCCGTTGTTTCTGCAATTGTCTCTAGTTCGGAGCCGGAGCCACATCCAGAACCGAGCAATGCAACGATCAGCACAGCTCCAGGCAGTATATAGTGTTTATCAATTGGCATTTTCTATTCTCCATATTTGATATTGACCGGGATAGCTGTCGGTACAGTATGTTGCAAGTAACCCGGTTCCTTTTCCGGGGAGGTAGGCTCCTCCGTGTACTACTGCCCTGTTTGGTACTGCCCAGCAGGCTTTGTCATGGGCCATGCTTGTGAAAACATACCGGTCGCTGTCGGCAACGGAGGTGATCTTGAATGATTGGGTCGGAGATGAAGGTCTTTCTTGACTATACGGACCCCTCTTGGCGAGTCTTTCGCAGGTCGCTAGAACGAGGGTTGTTGCAACAGCTGTGATGCATTTGTCGAGATGAATAGAATGCTCGGGCCGGATCTCGAAGTAGCCCCGGTGGGTGGATGGCCGTAAGCGGAACTGTTGATTCTCCGCGTTGAATACTCGGCAGGGCCACTGTAACAGCACCGTACCGTCGGCTAAACCGTCGGAGAGTTGACCGTTCGGGAGCACAGAACGATCAACATCGGCGCACAGACTGGACCCGACATTCACCAACCTCACAAGCCCCGGATCAGGACCAACACTAGAAAAGAAACCCACAAAAATTCGCACTCCATGCCGTGCACCATCGCAAGCGAATTTGTCTTTACCATTTCGGTTGTTACAGTCGGCTTTCATAAGATCATCCATCCGTGCGTCACAGTCACGTTCAGAAACGGTTCCGGATAATCCGGCTCTGATAAGATCAAAGCAGTGATCATGGGCTTTACACGGAATCTGGAAATCATGGACTTTGCTGTCGTCGGGAAAATCAAGATTCCAGTCGTCTTTGAGTCCGCTGCATTCACCGGATTTCTCGACCACGATCTTTCCGTAGTCATCGGCGACGTTCTTGTCGAAACCTCACCACGGCCAGTCATCGGTACCCGGGCTGGCGAGGAACAATCCGGGAGGCGGGCAAACAGCCCGGTCACTTTTATGGTCGGGATCGATGTCGAGGTACGCCGCCGCGTCGGCGACGGTGCTGTAGGAGCTACAGGTCAATACGTGATAGCGAAACGACGGCGAATCCGGTTCGCACATACCATCGCCGCTGCGCCCGTACTGGCAATACCAAGGAACACACCTATTGTAATATGCATGCGGGCTGTCATCGCGCTGGCAGCCACGCTGGGTGACACTCAGTTCAGGAATCTCACCCGGTGATGTTCCGCCGATACTGTCCGAAGCTGGGCCCGACCCGCTCTCCGAGACAACGGTTTCGGTCTCCGCTGAGTCAGTGTCGGTCTCGGCTGAGTCGGCCGCCGAGACCGGACGGGCTTCGCCAACACTCGACACCCCGAAGCACACCCCCACAACAACAAACCAAACCAGCCGTCGCTTCTTCATTTCAATGTCCCCTTAACCATGCACCATAAGGGAACAAAAAGGCCAGTGTCAACAAACCCGGTCCCCACCGGCTGACAACCCTGCCAGCAATAGCAGAATCAGGTCAACGGGACCGGGGCGGACCTACCGAGGCACATCCGATCGCCTCAGCGCCCAGGCTAGAAAGCCGAATTGCTGGCCGTGGAGGACCTACCGAGGCGCAACCGATCGACGTTAAACAACGAGCCGACCGGCACGTACCGCACAAACAACCGACAAGAAAAACGGCAGGCCAACAATACGAAAACGCCCACTGAGACACTGAGTCCGATGAACTTCACAACAGAGGGAAGATCCCATTCGCTGATCCCCGATCCTCGGGTCGACTCTCGAACCGCTCCCCGACATCGAAAGCAACGAGGCCGATTACGACATCGTCTGGTGCCCTGCCAAGCCGGGCGACGCGATCGTCCACCACGTCCGAACGGTGCATGGCTCGACCGGCAACACGAGCCACCGCTACCGCCGCTCCCTTGCCTTGCGGTTCCTAGGCGACGACGTGCGCTATCTTGACCGCACGGGCACACCGGAGGGCTCCCAGCTGTCGCCCACCCTCACCAACGGCGACGTCATGGCCAGCGCGGAGTTCCCGCTGATCTGGACCCGTTCAGACGGAACCAATCCGGCTTAGCGCCGCTCAAAGATCGATCGCAGCGATCGCGTCCATGATCGGCAGTACTCGGTCGGCCCCGAACGGCGGCGCACCGAACGAGATGCGATCAGCGCCCGCCTCGATGAGCTTGTCGACGATCTCCTGTTTAGCCGGGCAGCCGGTGATCGAAAGCTCGAACGTCGACCGGTCGCGGCCAGCCTCTTCAAGCGCGGGAGCGACCTGAGCCAACGCGTCGAACAGTTCCTCGCCGCCTCGACCCATGAGCGGCATCCAGCCGTCGGCGTAGCGCACAGCTCGGCGGAGACCGCCGGGATAGGCCGCGCCGACATGGATCGGCGGGTGCGGGGTCTGGACCGGCTTGGGGTTCTGGGCGATCGGGTCGAAGTCGACGAGCTCGCCGTGGTACTCCGCCTCGTCGTTGGCCCAGATCTCCTTCATGGCCTCGACCTTCTCGCGCATGAGGCGCCAGCGCCGGTCGAACGGAGCGGCGTGGTTCTGCATCTCTTCGGCGTTCCAGCCACCACCGATACCGAACAGGAAGCGGCCGCCCGACACCACATCAAGGCTGGCGACCTGTTTGGCCGTCTGGATGGTGTCGCGCTGAGGGAGGATCGCCACGCCCGTACCGATCTTGAGCGTTGTGGTGGCGACAGCCGCGGCGGTCAGCACCACGAACGGGTCCATGGCGTCGTAGTACACTTGGGGCAGCTCGGCGCCTCCGGGCCACGGCGACTCGCGGCTCGTGGGGATGTGCGAGTGCTCGCTGACCCACATCGACTCGAACCCCCGCTCCTCGGCGGCCAGGGCGAAGTCACCCGGCGGCATGCCGTAGGCGGTGGGGAACGTCATGATTCCTTTGGCGACCATGGTCAACCCTCCTTGGTGAGGTTGCCGAGCAACTCGGTGAACTCGGCTTTCAGTTCGTCGTTGGTGATCTCGCCTGCCGCCGGGTCGAAGTTCTCGAAGAACGTCCCGATACCGAGGCTGCCGACGAGCTCGGCACCAAAGAACGGCGCGGTCATGGTGGCGCCGCCCAGCACACCGGCGCCGCCACGCGGCCCAGGAGTGGCGGCGAGCATCGCGACCTTGGCGCCCTGGTAGATGCCCATGTCGATGCGCGACACCCAGTCGTGAATGTTCTTCCAGGCGGCGCTGTAGCTGCCGTTGTGCTCGGCGAACGAGATCACGATCGCGTCGGCCGATCCGAGCAGGTCCCAGAACTGCTGCGCGAGGTCAGGCAGGCCAGCTTCTTGACGCTCGACGCTGAAGATCTGCATCTCATAGTCGTTGATATCGACGATCTCGATCTCAGCGTCGGGGGCATTGGCCTCAATCACCTTCACGGTGGTGCCAATCAGCTTGCGGTTGATTCCGTCACGGCTGTTGGTGGCCGGGATAGCGAGGATCTTCACAGGAACTCCAGTTGCGCTATGAGCTAGGATTTTCGACATTCTCGCACAGTAACGAAACTTTTGCATCACCCGTCGGGGAGGACGCCATGACTACCACCTACCGCGAGCGCATTCGAAACGTGCGCGACTACCTGACCCTCCCGCTGCTCTACGACCACTGGTACATCGCAGGCACGGTCGACGAGTTCAGCCGAGAACCGTCCGCCCGCACGATCCTCGAACACTCGATCGTGTTCTATCGGACAAAAGCTGGCGATCTCACCGCGTTGCAGAACCGCTGCCTGCATCGCTCGTTCCCGCTCGCCGAGGGCAAGCTCGACGGCGATGAGCTCGTCTGCGGGTACCACGGCATCCGCTACGACACCGACGGCGAGATCGTCCGCATCCCGTGCCAAGCCAACACGTCGAACCGCAAACTCCGCTCTTACGCCGTGCGACAGTCCGGGCCGTTCGCATGGATCTGGATGGGCAACCCCGACGCCGTCGACGATGAGGCGTTTCCCGACCTGTCGTATCTCTCGGACCCCGCGTACCGCACGTTTCACAAAGCGAATGAGCTCGACGGCAGCTACCTCTTGATGATGGAGAACCTCAACGACCTCAGCCACTTCGCCTACTTGCACCGCGACTCGTTCAAGTTCGACGACTATTTCATGGAGCTCCCGACCACGGTCGAGCAGCGTGACAACGGCATCTGGTGCAACCGGATCGACGATGATCCCCAGCGGGCCACCGGCGCCCTGCCGCCCGACATCCGCAAGCGAGTGGCGGGCCGACCAGCCCAACGATGGGATGGCGGCCTGACCATGGCCCCCGGGGTGTTCACCGGCTACGCACCGACGATCATCGGCGACCCCGATGACCCCGACGAGGTCTTCACGCAGCGGATCACCCATGCGGTCACCCCGATCACCAAGACCACCTCGCGCTACTACTGGGCCATCTCGAACGACTTCGCGCTTGACAACGACGCGTATTATGAGGCCACCGAGGGCTTCGTCACCCGAGGGTTCGAGGAAGACCGCTGGGCGGTCGCGCACATGCAGAGGCTCCTTGACGAGGACCGCACACCGATGACCGAGATGAGCGTCGCCGGGGACAAGGCTGGCCTGCTGTTCCGGCGCCGGATCCGCGACTGGGTCGTCGCCGAACACGGTGAGGCCCCCGACGAGACCATGGTCGAGGTCCGCTAGCAGCCCTCGGCCGCCTCGAGCGCGGCGATCGCAGTGCCGTTTCAGCCGACGTTGACCTCGTCGTACGGCCGCTCCGAGAAGACCCGAACCGCGACCGCGAGCAGTCGCTGACGAGTCGCCCGGCCTGTCTCGACGCGTTGCTGGCTCGGATTTCGCGACCATCGCAGCCCTCATCACTCGTTGACTTCTAGCGAGGGTCGAGCTAGCGGTAGTCGCGGGGCACGTAGGTGGCGGTGTAGCCCTTCCACGTCTCGTCGTCGGAGGCGAGCCCGGCCTGGTAGACGGCCATGACGGCTTCGCCAGCCACGGTCTGCTCCCAGAACCACGCTCGCATCGCGAACGCCGACAGGTCGCCGGGCTGCGCGGCGGCGGCCTCGGTCACGTAGGCCTTGAGGTCTTCGACGACGAAGCGCAGGAAGTTGCCGACCGACTCGCCCTCGGGTGCTTTGACCACCTCGCCGTCCGCGGCCCGCATCATCGTGTCGACGACTTCGTCGATCGTGAGGCCAGCGAGACCGAATGACGTGCGACCGGTGCGCTCGACAGCAAGGCCGTGCCAGGTGTGCAGACCGGATATCTCTTCGGCGAGTCGTTCACGGAGGCTGCCATCGCCCTCGACGGGGCTGAAGCTCAGCGGGCATGAGAGCCCGTCGTCGGTGTCGACCCCGGCCTCGGCCTCCTCGTCGTGGTCGACGAGCACCGGCGCGTCGGATGCTGGGCGTTCGAGCAGACCGAGCACGTTGTGCAGTACGCGCTTTTGGAACTCGAGGTCGTCCGGGTTGCCGAGCGGACGACCCAGAACGAACGGAACCCACAGCGCCCGCGGCGGCTTGATCGCCTCGGTGTGGGGCCGTACGAGGCTGATCAGCGTCGTCGGCAGTCCTTCTTCTTCCAGGTAGTGCCCGAGCCCGCACACGGCGCGCGTGCAAAACGGTCAAACAGGCACGAGCAGCACGGCGTCAACCGCATCCGCCCGCAGCACACCGGCGAGCGTGCGGGCTTCGCGCTCCATGCGCTCGGGCGGTGTGGCGCCCATAAAGGAGTAGTGGTTATCTGCGACCGAATCGATAACGTCGTCGTCGGCGAGGGCGCGAAGCGGTGCGAGCGGGAACGCGACGTTGGGGTCGGCCTGGTATCCGGTGCGATCGAAGTTCGACGACACGTGCGACATGACGATGTCGGCGGAGTCGGTGTCGCCCGGGATGACGCGGTAGTCGCGGCTCCCGAACGCGAACGGCCGATCACCTTTCCGGTGAACCCCGGCCGTCGACACGATCGCGACTCGGCGCTGGGCCAGCGGCGGCCCTTGGACGAAGGGTTGCGTGTCAAACTCCGGGAGAGGTAGCGCTTCGAGCGTCTGACGCTGGTCTTCGTGCAGGTCTTGCATCCGGGCCACGCCGTAACGGTAATCCCCACCCGGTGATTTTCGACATTTTCTGTCGTATGCGACATTCGTGACTATCTGCGGTACTGTCCGACTCGTGCCGAGGGGACGGGTGTTCGAGTTCCTGCGCGCCGAGCGGGTGCGCATCGCTGAACCGCTCGCGGCCGCGGTACTCGCCGAAGCCGATGCCCGCGATGCTGACCGCGTCAGCGTCGTTTGCTCGGGCACGCTCGCTCGCACAACCGACGTCATCACCGGGGTCCAAGACGCGCTCGGCGCTCGTTTCGCGGGTCGCTTCGACCGCCTCGTCGAGCACACCCCACGCGAAACCGTCATCAAGTTGGCGCAGTTTCTCCGATCGACCCAGACCGATCTGATCGTCACCGTGGGCGGCGGCACACCAATCGACACCGTCAAGCTCGCGCTCGCCTGCCTTGCTCACGACCTCACCGAGCCCGCCCACCTTGAGCCGTACGCCATCACAGCCGGTCCCGACGGCACGTGGACCAACCAACCGATCGGCACTCCTCTGGTCCACCAGATCGCCGCCCCCACCACCCTCTCCGGTGCCGAGTTCAACGATCTGGCTGGCTGCACCGATACCGCAACCCGTCGCAAGCAACTGTTCGAGGGCCGCGACACCGGCCCGAAAGCGATCATCCTCGACCCATCGATCACGGTGCACACCCCCATGGACCTGTGGCTGTCGACCGGCGTACGTGCCATCGACCATGCAGTCGAGACCCTCTGCTCGCCAGCACCCGAGCCGTACGCCGACGGGGCGGCCCTGCACGGCCTTCGCCTCTTCGCGCAGGCGCTGCCCACCACCCTCGCATCGCCCGACGACCTCAATGCCCGACTCGACTGCCAGCTCGCCGTGTGGTCGTCGTGCGTCGGTCTCAACCGAGTGCCGCTCGGGGCGAGCCACGGGCTCGGCCAGCAGCTGGGTGCGGTCGCCAACATGGCGCATGGCCACACCAGCTGCGTGATGCTCCCCCACGTCATGGCCTTCAACCACGAGGCCACCAACCACACCCAAGCGGCGATCGCCGAAGCGCTTGGTGCGCCCGGTCGCCCGCCCCACGCAGCGATGACCGAGTTCATCGAATCGCTCGGCATGCCCACCCGTCTTCGCGACGCCGGGGTTGAGCTGGCCCATCTGCGGGTCGTCGCCGAACTCAGCATCAACCATCCCTGGGTGGCGGGCAACGTCCGCCCCTTCGAGTCGCGCCAGCAGCTGACCGAGCTGTTAGAGGCGGCCTACTGATGCGTCTAGAAAGGACCAGCAGCCGTGACCACCGATGAATCCAAACGCACGGGACCACCACTGCCACCGGTCATGTTGGCGAAGTCGCTGCGGGGGCTCATTCGCCCGGCGACCCACACCGGCACCCCGACAGCCAATCCCAAAATGACCGACGACGTCCGCTACCCAGCGGTCACTCCGCCTCCGAACACGGCCAACCTGCACGGCGAGATCGAGGTGCTCGACGACGGCACCGAGGTGACCCACTGGTACGCCGAGAGTTCCGGCGTCACCTGGCACTTCGTGACCGCGGGCGTTCCGTCGAACCATCCGATGTTGGTCCTGCACGGCCTGCCGGAGTCCTGGTGGTCGTGGCACAACCAGATCTCGGAGTTCGCGAAGGACCACTACGTGATCGCCATGGACAACAAGGGATACGGCCAGTCCGACAAGCGTCTCGACCTCGATTACACCAACACCACGATGGCGAAGGAGATGGCCGCGTTGCTCGATCAGCTCGGTGTCGACACCTTCACAGTGCTCGCCCATGACCGTGGCGTCGTCATCGCCGACCACATGTGTGCTGTGCCGTCTCTCAAGGGCCGCTTCGTGCGCTACATCCGCATGCAACAGTCGTTCAACGAGCCGCACGGTAAACCAGCGCCTCCACACGCGATGTTCGCCACGAAGATCGGGACCGGCAACTTCCAATCGAAGGGCATAATCGAGACGATCTACACCCGGATCATGCCGAGCGGACTCACGCCTGCGACATTGAAGCGACTCGACTACGAGTTCAAGTTCAAGGGCGTCGCGCCAGCTGTCAGCAAGTACTTCGAGACGACCAACTTCGACATCGAACTGAAGGAACGTCACGGTGGCCTCTTCGAGGAGATGACGATGCCGATGCTCATCCTCCAGGGTCGCAACGACCGGGGGCAGCACCCCGAGGAGTACGAAAATTCCGCTGCGTTCGTGACCGATGGTGAAGTTCAGTTCGTCGACGCTGGCCACTTCTGCCACATCGAGAACCCGACGGCGGTCAACAGCGCGATCCGCAACTGGCTTTCCAAGCTCGCCAACAAGGAGGTGTGACCATGGGGGCCGACGAAACACGCACGGTTGACGTCGCCATCGTCGGGGCCGGCCCGGTCGGGCTGGTCCTGTCCATTCTGCTCGGTCAGCAGGGGCGAACCGTCGAGCTGATCGAACAGTGGCCCGACCCGTACCCGCTCCCGCGAGCGGTGCACTTCGACCATGAGGTGGGTCGCATCCTGCAGGCGTGCGGGATCGGCGACCGCTTGCGCGACATAATCGAGCCGGCACCCACCTACGAATGGCAAAACGCCGACGGTCTCACCTTGCTTCGATTCGGCGGCGAGGGCGACGCCGCGTCGGGCTGGCCCGGCGCCTCGATGTTCTCCCAGCCCGACCTCGAACGCCTGCTGCTGGAGCGGGTGGCGACGATCGATGCAGTCAGCGAGCGCCGCAGCACCAAGGTGGTGAACTTCGAGCAGGACGACGAGGGCGTCACGGTGGCCTGCATGGCGGTCGAACTCGTCGGCCCGGGCGAACTGGGCGACGTGCCGACGGTGACCTCGACGATCCGAGCCCGTCATCTGGTCGGGTGCGACGGCGCCAACTCCACCGTCCGTGACCTGCTCGGGGGCGCAATGGACGATCGCGGTTTCTTCTTCGACTGGTTGATCGTCGACCTGATCCCCGACGACATGGCCGACTTCGACATGGTCAACCTCCAGATCTGCGACCCACACCGACCCACGACCGCCGTGTCGGGCGGGCCGGGGCGACGTCGCTGGGAGTTCATGCGGCTCCCCGATGAGCCGCTCGACGAACTCGTAGCCGAGGACAACGTCTGGGCTTTGTTGGAACCGTGGGGCGTGCACCCCGGCAACTCGACCATCGAGCGTCGCGCCCTCTACACGTTCGAGGCTCGCGCCGCGAAGCAGTGGCGCGACGGGCGCGTTCTTCTCGCTGGCGACGCAGCCCACCAGATGCCTCCGTTCGCGGGCCAGGGCATGTGCACCGGTGTCCGCGATGCGGCGAACCTGGCCTGGAAGCTCGGTCTGACCATGGACGGGCTGACCGACCAGTCCATCCTCGATGCCTACGACATCGAACGCCGGCCCAGCGTGAACGCGGCCATCGACATCTCGATCGAGCTGGGCAAGGTCATCTGCGTGCCCGACCCGCAGGTCGCTGCCGCACGTGATGCAGCGATGTCGGCCGACTTCGACGGTGTGACCAGCGAGCCGCCGCCGATGCCGGGCGTGTTGTCCGGCATCATCAGCGAGGGATCCCCTCGCGCCGGCGAGCTCTTGCCCCAACCGAAGCTCACCAAGGGCTGGTTTGACGACCTCCACGGTGTCGGCTTCCGCCTCATGACCGCCGATCCGAGTCCCCCGACCCTCCCCGACGATCTCGACGAGTGGTTCCGCTCGATCGGCGGCGCGGTCGTCCCGGTCGGCACCGACGACGGCGCCATGCAGCACTGGTTCGAATCGACCGGCGCCAGCTGGGCCCTGCAACGTCCCGACTTCTACGCGTTTGGCAGCGCTACCGACGCCGATGGGGCGATCACGCTGCTGCGTTCGCTGCGCGCCGCGTTGAGCGAGCTGGGCCCCACGTCGTGACCGGTCGATGGGTCGTCGACTTCGACTCGCCCGACTCGCCCGACAAGGCCATCCTCGGCGGGAAGGGTGCTGGCCTTGCGAGCATGACCGCGGCCGGCCTCCCCGTTCCGCCTGGGTTCACAATCACGACCGACGCCTGTCGGGCCTACTTCGAGTCCGAACGCACGATCCCCGACGGGCTCTGGGCCGAGGTGGACGAAGCCGTCGCGCGCCTCGAAGACAACACGCAGAAGACATTCGGAGGTTCGCAGGTCCCCCTGCTCGTCTCCGTTCGCTCCGGAGCTCCGGTCTCGATGCCGGGGATGATGGACACGGTGCTCAACCTCGGGATGTCGCCACAGACAGCCGACGCGCTCGAACGACAGACGGGCTACAGCGGGTTCGGGTGGGACAGCTACCGGCGGTTCGTGCAGATGTACGCCGAGATCGTCCTCGGTATCTCGCCGGCCCGCGTCCGTGTCCCTGCCGATGTCGTGGGAGCGACGGCCATCCGATCGTTGCGCCACACGATCCGGGACCGGTCCGGCAGCCAGGTTCCCGACGAACCGATGGAGCAGCTGCGTAGCACCATCACCGCCGTGTTCGACTCGTGGATGAATCGGCGCGCCATCGACTACCGCTCCCTCAACTCGATCCCCGAGGACCTGTTCACAGCCGTCAACGTGCAAGCGATGGTCTTCGGCAACAGCGGCGACAACTCCGGAACAGGCGTGTTGTTCACCCGGAACCCGACGACCGGCGAGCGCGAGATGTACGGCGAGTACCTCCAGAACGCGCAGGGCGAGGACTTGGTGGCCGGGCTCCGAACACCGCAACCGGTCGCGGCGCTCGCCGAGCAGCAGCCCGAACTCCACGCTGAGCTGCTCGACGTGGCACAGCGCCTCGAAGAGACCTACCGGGACGCCCAGGACATCGAGTTCACCATCGAACGCGGCCAGCTCTTCCTGCTCCAGACCCGCACCGCGAAGCGCACGGGGCGGGCCGCGATCCGCTCAGCCGTAGAGATGGTCGACGAGGGCCTGATCGACCGCGACGAGGCCGTCCGACGAATCAGTCCCGACCGCCTCAACGAACTCCTCCACCCGGTCGTGCAGCCCGATAGCACGACCGTGCGCCTCGTAACCGGACTCGCCGCCTCCCCCGGCGGAGCGACCGGCATCGTCACCTTCGACGCCGACGAAGCCGTCGAGCTCACCGAAGCGGGCCACCACGTCATCTTGGTGCGCCACGAGACCAGCCCCGACGACTTCCACGGGATGGTCGCCGCCAAGGCGGTCGTCACGAGCCGAGGCGGGGTCACGTCGCACGCGGCCGTCGTCGCACGGGGGATGGGCAAGAGCTGCGTCGTCGGCTGTGAGGACGTGTTCGTCGACTACGTGAAGCAGCTCTTCGAGACGCCGACCACCCGCGTCAGCGCTGGCGACACCATCACCGTCGACGGCACGACCGGCGAGGTCTACGCAGGACGGGTTCGCCTCGTCGAGCCCGATCTCGACGACCACTACGACCGCCTCATGGGCTGGGTCGACGACATCCGCGACCTAGCCGTGCGGGCCAACGCCGACACCGGCACCGATGCCGAGATCGCCCGCCGTTTCGGCGCCGAGGGGATCGGGCTGTGTCGAACCGAGCACATGTTCTTCGACGGCGAACGCATCGAGGCGATGCGACGCATGATCATGGCTCGCAACGAGGTGGCGCGAGCCGAAGCACTCGCCGAGCTGGAGCCGTTCCAGACCGACGACTTCGAGCGGCTCTTCGAGGCGATGGAGGGCCACCCCGTCACGATCCGACTACTCGATCCGCCGCTGCATGAGTTTCTCCCCGGCCATGGCGACACCAGCGCCGCGCTGGTCGACCGCAAGCTGCAGCTGCGCCTGGCTGGCGACCTGTCGCGCATCGATGCGCTGCTCGAAGAGATCGCCGAACTACAAGACACCCTCGAACAGATCGAGCGGCTCGAGGAGGCGAATCCGATGCTCGGGCACCGGGGATGCCGGCTCGGTGTGACGTTCCCGGAGATCACCCGCATGCAGTGTCGAGCGATCTTCACCGCCGCGAGCCGGCGGGCCGAACAGGGCGCGAACGTCGAAGTGGAGATCATGGTGCCGCTCGTCGCGTGGGCCACTGAACTCGAGAACCAACGGGCACTCATCGAGAGCGTCGCCAAGGACACCCTCGGCTCCGCTTCCACCGTGAAGTGGCGGGTCGGGACGATGATCGAACTGCCCCGGGCCGCGCTCACCGCAAACGAGATCTGCGAGCACGCAGACTTCGTGAGCTTCGGCACGAACGATCTCACCCAGACAACGCTCGGCCTGAGCCGAGACGACTCGTCACGGTTCCTGCCCGGCTACGTCCGCAAGGGAATCGTTCCGGGCGACCCGTTCCAGCACCTCGACAGGCATGGCGTGGGAAGCCTCGTGGCGACCGGAGTGGAGCGTGGCCGATCGACCAACCCGGCGATCAAGGTCGGCGTGTGCGGCGAGCATGGCGGCGACCCCGAGTCGATCGACTTCATCAGCCGCCTCGGTGTCGACTACGTGTCGTGCAGCCCCTATCGCGTGCCGATCGCCCGGCTGTCTGCAGCCCACGCGGCCCTGACGCAGGACTGAGTCGGCCGGCGCCGCCCTGAAAAGCGCCGCGGCCTAAGAAACGGCGAACGCCGCTCCGAAGAGCGGCGCAATCGCGTACATCAGGAAGAGAAAGCCAGCATCCGATGGGATCAGCTCGGGAGGCACCTCCCTGCGGATTGCTTCGGCGATGCTGTCCAAGTGGCTCACGAACACACAGCGTAGATGGCGAGGACTCCGTAGATCGCAACGAAGAGCAGCGGCACGACCCGCTCAACCGCACCTTGCTCTGCGTAGCGAGGCCATCGCTTCACGCGATCTTTCTTCGGGCCTTTCTTCAGCTTCTTCCATTCATCTCTGAACAGGGTGAGGTCCAAGTGGTCCCGCTCGATTTTGTTGATAACCGAGAACTTGGCCGCATTTAGATCGCTGTACGACTGGAGAAGCAGATACCACGAAAACGCTATGATGATTCCACCTACGGCGGCGAGAGTGAGCACGAACCGATCGGGTTGCGGATCGTCAACCGAACCGGTGTTGACAGCGAAGGCGCCCAGAGCGACCGCTATGCCGGCTTGGAGCGAGAAGAAGAAGGAATTCGCGTTGGAGCGACGAGCCGAGACCCGGTCCTGCCAGCGGCGAAGCCCTCGTGAAGCATGAACTCGTAGAAGAGGAAGCTCGGCTTCACCTCGGCGAGATGGTGAGTCTTAATCTGCTTGAGCGCCTTGACGGTCGGAACGAAGGCGCCCTGGCCCGAGATCGTCGGTTCTCGGTTTCGCTTGGTCGTCTCGTTGTTGAGCGCGACGGGGTCAGTGCGCTTCCAAGTCTGGGCAAGGGACCGAGTCCCGTCGGCGGCGATGTCGACTTCGGGGATGCCGTTGTGCGGCTCCCATTCAACCCCGGGGACCACATAGACAGAGAACTCGAAATCCAGAGAAGCCGCCTTCGTTACGAGATCCCGGATTTCGGCCATGGACCAGCCCTGCGCTTCGCCCGCAGCGCGGATCGACCACTCCGGCACCGGATGCTCGGGACTGAAGCTGACTTGAGCGAACGAGGTTGCCGGGTAAGGCGACCCTGACCGTCGAACGGAGCTAGGGCGGCTGCGAACAGCTCGTACGCCGACGCCGGTGTGATGGTGCCGACGGTGTGAGCAACGAGGCGACCGAACACATCGACGTCCTTCCCCGGCCAGATCGACAACAACCGTGCGTAGCTGCCGACGAGCACATCCGCCAGGCCCGCCTCGCGGAGGGCTGCGTTGGCGTTGAGCACAGTGCGTACCTCAACGTGCGCCGCGATCGCGATCTTCGTGCGGTCGCCGAGGTTGATGTTACTCTGAGCCTTGCCGAACTCAGTGTTGAAGGGATAGACGGCCATCGGCCCACGCTCCACGAAATAGTGACATCGCTCCCCGCGAATAAGGGAGAGCCACGCGACCGGGGCAACCGACGTGGTGACTCCGGTCCCCGACCCCCATCATGACGATCGGGTGTGACAGCCGTCCTCAAGGAGTTTCAGTTTCGCCACGAAAGGCGATAGCGAGACTTTCTCTCGCTCAGACTCCTGTGATAGGAGCAGATATAGTCATCAAGTTGCACACTGCGAGGATTTTTCACGAGGATGGGCGTATGAGCACCCGAGAGGCACCATCTCCCCCAAGCGCGTTGTTGTCGTTCAGCGCCAGCAACGTCCGCTCCTACCGCGACGAAGTCCATTTCTCGCTACTGGCCACTCGCCTCGCCCGCGAAGGCGTCGCGCGCGAACTCGACACCGCCTCATCGAAGGCACCAATCTCGGTTCTGCCGGCCGCCGGGCTCTTCGGCGCCAACGCCTCGGGCAAATCGACACTGCTGTTCGCCATGGCAGACATGCGCGCGATCGTCGCCAACTCGTTTCGAGGCGGCACCCGCTCCAGCGGCATCTACCGGCGACCCTTCGCGCTCGACGACACCTACCAGAGCGTGCCAACCCTCTTCGAGGTAGAGTTGATCCTGCACGGGGTCCACTGGCAGTACGGGTTCGAGGTCACCGATGACCGCGTCGTCGGCGAGTACGCCTACCACTACCCTAAGGGTCGACAGGCACTGGTGTTCGACCGGACCGACGACGAGGTCACCTTCGGGCCACCGTTCCGCCCCGCCGGTAGACGGCTCCTTCCCTTGTTGCGCCACAACGCCCTTTTGCTCTCGGTCGCATGTGCTGCGGACGACGAACAGCTCGGACCGCTCTTCAGCTGGTTTCTCCGCAACCTCCGCCTCGCCCAAGCCGCCAACCGCAGCAGCCGCGCCGCCCGCACTGCCGAACTCGTCAAGGACCCAGACGCCAAGGAACGAGTCATGGCCCTCGTGCGCGCTGCGGACCTCGGAGTCTGTGAGATCGAACGCGCCACCGTCGACGGTGAAGTCGCCGACCGACTTCAGCGAGCCATCCGCGTCCTGAACGGGGAAGACGGAGACACCGACGCATCAGACGACGACATCGACATCGTCTTCTCCGATACCGTCCGACTCAAACACCGCGGCTTTAGCGGCGACGTCGACCTCGACCCCGAGCTCGAATCAGAGGGAACCATGGTTTGGGTTGGCCTCATCGGCCCAGTCCTCGATGCCCTCGACGGCGGCCACGTACTCCTCGCCGATGAGCTCGACGCCAGCCTCCACCCGCACCTCATCTCCATGCTCGTCGAGATGTTCCAGGACCAGCGTCTCAACCCTCGCTGCGCTCAGCTCATCTTCAACGCCCACGACGTCAACGTCCTCGGAGACTCCGAACAAGGAATACTCGGCCGCGACCAAATCTGGTTTGCCGACAAGGGCCCCGACGGCGCCACCGTGATCTTCCCCCTCGCCGACTTCCGGCCCCGACACGACGAGGCGCTGGCCCGCCGCTATCTCCAGGGCAGGTTCGGCGCCGTGCCCGTCGTCGACCGCGGGGAGATCAGAGCCAGCCTCGCGCTCGTCGATGCATGAAACGACCCAACCGCAGCGCAACCCGTCGGGTGCCAGGACGACGCGACCCCCTCCGCGTCATCCGTGTGCTCACCGAAGGCGCAGTCACCGAACCCGCCTACCTCGTGCAGTGGGCCCGCCGGAGCCACTACATCCACGTCGACTTCGCCGAGTCCGGCATGGCGCCACTCAGCCTCGTCCAGCGCGCTCGCGAACATCAACGAACGAACCGGAGACGCGGAAGCAAGCAACGTGGAGACTTCGACGAGATCTGGTGCATCTTCGACGTCGACCAACACCCGAACCTCAAACAAGCCGTCACCGAGGCCCGCCGAAGCGGGATCTACGTCGCGCTCTCCAATCCCTGCTTCGAACTCTGGCTCATCCTCCACCAACAGGACCAGACCGCCGCACTCCACCGCCACCAAGCCCAACGCCTCGCCGCCAACCTTGGCATCACCGACTCCAAGCGACTCCAGCCGGGCGCCATCGACATCCTCCTCACCGGCTACCCCGACGCGAAGAGGCGGGCCGAAGCCCTGCGTGTCCGACATGTCGGCAACGACTCAGGCCCCGACGCCAACCCCAGCTCCAACGTCTGGGAACTCATCGACAAACTCACCTAACCGCCCTTGCCGTTGAACACACCGTCCACCAGCAACGTCGAGAACCGCGTTGAGCAACGTAATCAGCGAGGTCGACTCGGCGAAGGGGCTGTTGCGCTGCGTCTTCTCGCCATTTGACGAGCTGTACATCTACCGACCAGGCGCCCGCGACGAGATCCTCGAACGCCGCTCACGACGCGTCCTCGGGGTCTGCGGGGCGTCTCCAGAACTTGTCCGGTCCTTCGACAGAGTCGTCCTCGCGGAGCAGCTCCAGTAGTCGCCGGTTGAGGCGACAGCGGTCGGTGCACTGCACACACCCGATCCTCAAGGATGCAGCTGTACTTACACATCTGTAGTCCTTGCGCGGCCGCCCCGGCAACCAGCCCTCTCCAGGCCGCCCAAGAACAGTCGATCCTGTTGCCCTAGCCGCGACGCCTGCGCTGTATGAATTCCTAGCCACATAGCCATCTTCTGGTTATGATTTCATACATGCCGCCGACAACAACTCCGATCGCGTTCACGCACGCCCAGTCCCGCAACCTCGGGATCTCTGACCGCGACCTCGCCCAGCTCACAGCCCAAGGCGACTTGGAGCGCATCGCACGCGGTATCTACGCCCGCCCCGGACACGGCGCCGACCCAGACCTTCTTGAGCTGGCTCTACGCAACGCTCACACCACCCTCTGCCTCACAACCGCCCTCGCTCACCACGACCTCACCGACGAGATCCCCCACACAATCGACGCCGCTCTCCCACGTCACCACTGGCAGCCCAAAACACGAGCACCCGTCACCTGGCATCGGTTCGACCGCGACACCTTCCACCTCGGACGCAACGACCTTCAACTCACCGACACAATAACCATCGGGATCTACAACCCAGCCCGCTCAATAATCGACACCTACCGACTCCGTCATCAACTCGGCATCGATCTCGCACACACAGCCCTACGTCGCTGGCTCACCCAACGCGGCAACCATCCCTCCGAGCTCCTCGACCTAGCCAAGTCATTCCCTCGGGCCACGCCAGCACTTCGCGCAGCAATCCAGACCCTTCAATGAACCCCCCGCCAAGTCGAGACACGACAGCGGGCTCCGCGTACCTCGATCTCCAAGCCGCTGCCCGCGCCACAGGCCGACCCGTAGACGAACTCTTCCAGTTCTACGCGCTCGAAGGCTTCCTCCGGCGCCTCGTCGAAACCGACCACGCCGCGGCGTTCGTCCTCAAAGGCGCTGTCCTTCTCGCCGCGTACACCGAGAGACGACCGACCCGAGACATTGACCTCGCCGGAACGAACGTCGACGGCGACACCACCGCCATTGCGAGCGCCATCGCCGACATCGTCAATGTCGACCTAGACGACGGCCTCGACCAGCTGACCGTCGCCCGGGTCGAGGAGATCCGCGACAACGCCACCTACCCAGGAATCCGCGCAACGATCGCCGGGCAACTCGACCGGGCGAAGATCCGCTTCCACGTCGACATCAACATCGGCGACCCGCTCTGGCCCGAACCAGACCTCGTCGAACTTCCTCAACTACTCCATGCCGAGCCAATTCCTCTCCGCGGCTACTCTGCCGAACTCATCCTCGACGAGAAGATCATCACCGCGATCCAACGCGGGACAGCATCAACGCGCTGGCGCGACTTTGTCGACATCGCCGCGCTGGCATCGGTCCCGCTCAACACGACCCAGCTCAGCAAGGCCCTGCAGATGGTCGCCGACTACCGACAAGTGAACATCCGGCCCCTGGCTGAAACGCTCGCTGGTTACGCCGACCTGGCACAAAGCCGGTGGTGGGCTTGGCGCAGTCGCCAAGCCCTCGACACGACCCCAGAACAGTTCGCCGATCTCCTGAACCAGGTCATCAACTTTACCGATCCACTACTCCAGCCGCTCACCGACTGAGCAGCATGGCACCGCGGCCTGCTGCACACCCGCCGTTCGCTGACGCGCCTTTCTTTGACTTCAGGTAGCTTGCCGACACCACGGCATCACAGTCGTGCTGCGAGCCTCAGAACACGAAGAGCCGCTTCTTCCCGTAATGCCAGAGCCTTCGGTGTTCCTGATTCAACAGGCCTTGCCTCAGGAGGTCAACAAAGTCGGTGAGCATCTCATGATCCTTGCTTTTGGCCCACTCGCGCGTCTCGATCGATGCGAACCCTCCGTCGAGCAGCCCACCGAAACCATCGGGCTCGGGTCGCGAGAACGAGCACCCTAGCTCCACATCGAGAGCGACTGGATTCAGCTCCCGATAGCCGCCTGACTTGGTGTGGTCGGCCTGGCCAGAGCGTCGCGACCAAGTTCCCGGCCCACACCCCGACACACCTTCGGATCACGCAGCGAGGAGTCGATAGACCGCCCTGCCACGATCGCCAGCGTCGGGCGGAAGACTCACCCATGCCCTGGCTTCGGCGTCGGCCATCTCTGCCCGTGCTCGGAGTCGTTGCCGATCCTTCTTGGTGAGCTGGCCCGCCATCTCAAGCTCACGAACGCCACCGGCCACCACCCTGGCATTGACGAGCACGTCGAGATCGGTCGACACCCGCGGTGGCGTGACTCCATGCTCGAAGGCGTGGAGGAACACCATCTGGCCACCCACCAGGGTCCACTCACCGGGTCGGAGCTCGGCCAGCTCAAGGAGTGCCGCCCACATTTCATCATCGTGACCGGGCAGCGCCGGAAGCCGGATCGGCTCGCGGTCCAACACGGGCCAGGAGGTCACCCCAGCGCCAACAGCTCGGCGCCAGCCCGCCGTGACCGCGGTTCATCGGACTCCAGAAGGTCGACACCCACCACCGACCGAGCTGCGTAACGCTCGACGGACCCGAAGGGCCACACGTCGTTGTCGACCAGCCGGAGAAGAACATTCGGTCGTGCTGCCTGGCCGTCGAGACCGAACTGCTCGACCAGCTGATCGATGTCGCTGGCACGGACATAGCCCTCGACGCTTTCGCCGATCACGAGGTCTGCTCCGTGATGGACGGCGGCGCTGATCCCGGCGCGCACGACTTCGCCAGCCAACCGGTCCACAACACCGGGGTGCGCATAGAACCACCGCCGTTCGCAGCGGGCAGCGAGTCGCCCGACAAGTTGATCCAGCCCCAGTCCGAGGCGTTTGCTGGCTCGTGAGCGCTCGACGGGCGACAGGTCGACATGCTCTCCGTCGGCGAGCCCCAGCACAGCCCACGCCGATGCCGGGCTCCACGGCCGACCGACTTCGGGGCGGAGCCCCACAACTCGGTGCAACTGCTCACGGTCGATGATCCAGGCCCGGCCTACTCGCTCGCCGTCGAGCACCCCATCGGCAAGCATCTGCAAAGCAATGACCTTGCGACTGCCCGCCGAGCAGGCCGAGGCTCTCGAGTTCATTGCCGAGGTCGATGGCGTGAGCGTGTCTGCAGCCGTTCGGGACGCGATCGAGAGCCACATCGAGTCGCGCCGCGCAGATGATGGCTTCCAAGAGCGACTTGCCGCGTCGATGAAGCGTCACCGGCGAATCCTCGACCGGCTGGCCAGCTAGGCAGAGTGAACTACCTCGGGCTCGGTGACATTGTCTTGATTGCGTCAAAGGTCTTGCGCATCGAGCCCGAGGTGCTTGTTCGCACGAGCCGAATCAACACGGCGCACTCCGCGGTGCACGCTCCAGCAGCGTCCTTCGACGGCGTTGAGTTCCATTCAGGGCTCGCTCGCAAGGTGGCCGTGCTGGGCTACCGGCTCCTCCGAAACCACCCATTCCTCGACGGCAACAAGCCGTGTTGCCTTCCTAGCGATGGTCGAAATGGCCGAACGCAACGCAGCGAACTGGAAAGAGCCAGCCGACGACCCGGACGGCGACGACACCGTCGACATGATGCTGGCCGCAGCCGCTGGCACGATCGACGAGGCGACCTTCGTCGGATGGGTAGGGACACGAGTGGCATGACCGGCGACGACTATGCCGAAATCACCCAACTCGCGCTCGATCTCGATGACCGGCCCGATACGCACATATACGTCGCTTCGGCGCTCACCGCGCTCGAGCCGACCGAACGAGCAGCAATCTCGCGCCGATGCGAGATCATCGACCGGACCATCATCTAGACCTCCGGTGCCGCTGGCGACCCCTGGAAGGTCCATCTCCCAGTGTTTGGTCAGCACCCCGACCGAACGACAACCGATCCTCGCGGGAGATCTACGCACTCAACCGAGGCCATGTCCGTCGCGCATCGGAGCTCGTCCTCCTCGGCGATCACGGCGGCAGCCTCGGCGCGGGACAGGAGTTTGTGTGGGCAGTCGCCCGGAGATTGCCAGTTCTCGTGCTTCTCCACGGAAACGAGCCTCTGAGTCGACAAATTGCGGGAACACCAGCCCGCATGTCCGTACGGCGCGTGAACACCGACGACGAACTACGCACCGCCGTCGCTGAGTGGGTCACAGAGTGGCCCCCAGCTGTGGAGTCCATCGCACGCCCAGGGACAGGCCAGCTCATCATCGCGATTCGAGCGGCGGATCGGCTCCGCGACACCTTCGCCGCTTCGCCGGACTCGGTGGAGGCCATCGCAGCCGTTGCGGGCCTCAGCCCAGAGCGAGTCTCGGAGCTGTTCGATCCCGACGCGCTGCTGGACGGGTCCGTATCAGAACTCATCGCGCTCTCAAGAGCGCTGGGCCTAAAAGCCAGCGAGACGCTCAACCCAAACCCGATTCCCGAACTCTTCTCGAGCCAGCGTGCCGGTCTGGCCATCGCCGCAGAGGAGTACGAGTGGTCCCCGACGCAGATCCTTCAGATCGAGTCAAGGGCACGCCTCGAACTCGCGAAGGGCGGGGTTCGACGACTCCCGCTGTCGTCGGTACAAGACTGGATCAATTTCGCCCGTCGCTACGTCCTGCCATGACAGAACGGTCCGATGTACTCACAGCCTTGTTGTTCCAACGACTCTACCTGCCGCCTCGACCCTCGATAGATCTCGAGCTACTCGCCTCGCGGATGGGCGTCGAACGTATTCACGAAGCCGACATGGCCGAGGACGGACGCCTTGAACAAGACGGTAAGCGAGCCGTGATCTACCTTCGTCACGGGCTCAGCCGCGGGCGCCGACGATTCACCCTTGCATACGAACTCTCCCACCGCGCCCTACTCCACCCGAACGCTCCCGCTGTCGCCTACCGCCGCATCGGCGACTACGACGACGAGGAACGCCTCTGTGAGGAGATCGCAGCCGCCGTGCTCATGCCCCGCGCATGGATGCAGACGGTAAGCACCTGCCCGCAGAACCTCAGCACCCTACGACTCATCTCGCACCGAGCGCAGGTGTCCTCAGCGCCGCGCTCGTCCTCAGCCGCGAAGTGAACCATTGGCGGAAGTCACTCTCCAAGGTGCCTCAGGAGTCCCCGCCGAATGGCACCGATCGATTCGCTCCGCCCCATCCACCCATAGTGTCCTCACCAATACGTCGATACGTCGAGACACCGAGCGGACACTGCCGCTTCGTGCTGGTGACTATGAGTTGGCCGCACTCGCCCAGATCGACAGATCGCAATCCTCCGCAATCGCGCTCGCCGAGCTGGACCAACAGCTGTCCCTCCTGCCGGGGCCCTAGGTTCCCCGACCTCATCTACGCGAGTTCGTAGAGCATGCCGTGCTTGGACGCCATCGTTGTCTCAACGGAGCGCGCCAGTCTCACATCGTGAATGAGCAGACCGAACTCGATGTTGCGGTTCTCGGCACTGAAGGAGAGTTTGCGCTCGTGATGAGGACAACTTCATGGTCGATGACGACGAACTTGGCGTGGCTAACTACCTGCTTGCCGTTGGGCAAGGCGGCGGACCGGTAGACGGCAGCTCGGCCGAGCTGGCCCTTGACTCTCGAAACGTCCGCCTTGTCTGCGTCGAGGTAGACGGTGACGAGAACCCCGGGCTGCTCGGCTGCTGCTCGGAGCACGGTCCACATCTGCGACGTGGATTCGAAGTTGTACGTTGCAAACGTCACCGACTGTCGAGCTGCTTGGACAAGACGGTGAAACTCACCGGTGAGACGACCGGCGGTCGCTTCGTTCCCCGGCATCGTCCATACCGGAGTGAGTTGATCCCCGTGACTCTTGGCTCCGCCGATCGCATGAAGCACGGCCACCGATCGGTCGACGTCCCCGTGCCCGAGCCGGGCGGCGCTCATTAGTGCCTTGGCGTCGTCGCGACGGGCTGGACTCACCTCTCGTAGCGCGGTGGATGAGTGATCGGCGGGCGCTCGGTAACGGCGCCCGGGAATCACCAGCTGTCACGTTCGGGGAGCCAAGATCCACACTGAGCGCTAGCGTGCGATGCCGAAGTCGACAACTACCGAGCTGCGCTACGAAGCGCACCCAGCGACTCGGTCGCGCGGTGGATCGCCGAGACCGAAGATCGCCGCAAGGCGACCGAGCGTCGCCTATGCCGTGATACCCAACAGTCAGGGCATGACGAGCGAGTAGATCTGCAGCATCGTCGGATATCGGGACGGCTACAAGAGGAGCCACTATGTGCTCGGTCATGCGTCATCACCACGCTCGGAGAGCCGGACGGAGAAGACGACGGGGATGATCGTGAGCAGCATCACCGCGAGGGCGACGACGTTGGTGACAGGACGGTCTCTAGGGCGGACGAGCTGGGAGAAGAACCAGATGGGCAGGGTTTGTTGGTTTCCTGCGGTGAATGTGGTGACGATCACTTCGTCGAAACTCAGAGCGAACGCGAGGAGTCCGCCGGTCAGGATCGCTGACCCGAGTTGTGGGAAGAGGACGTGTCGGAACGTTTGCCAGCCGTGAGCGCCGAGGTCCATGGACGCGTCGATCATTGACGGGTTCATTCGTCGGAGCCGGGCGATGACGTTGTTGTATGCGACGGCGACGCAGAAGGTGGCGTGCCCGACCACCAAGGTCCAGATGGAGAACGAAACCCCCGCGAGATTGATCGAGGCACGCAAAGCGATTCCGGTGACGATGCCCGGGAGAGCGATGGGGAGCACGATCATGAGCGAGAGTGCGTTGCGTCCAAAGAACTTGGTTCGCCATACAGCGCCAGCAACAAGGGTGCCGAGCACCAATGCGATGAGCGTGGAGACCGCAGCAACCTGAAGCGACAAGGAGACCGCTTCTCGAACGTCATCTCGACCCCACGCAACGGTAAACCACCTGGTGGTCAACCCTGGCGGCGGGAACTGGAAGGAGGCTTCCTCCGTGCTGAACGCGTACAGCCCGATGAGGACGATTGGCACATGAAGGAACAAAAGGACCGCTGTGGCGGCGATTTTCACTGTGCCGAATCGGCGTCGTCCGGCCATCAGAGTGCCTTGAAGGCGCCGAGCTTGCCTACGACGAACAGGTATAAGCCCATCACCACGATCGGGACGAACGCGAACGCGGCAGCGGCAGGAAGGTTCCCGGCCAAGCCTTGCTGGGAGTAGATCACATAACCAATCGATGGGCTCGAGTCGCCAACGACTTGAGGGATGATGTAGTCACCCAACGTCAGCGAGAACGTGAATATTGACCCAGCCGCGACGCCCGGGACGATGAGCGGGAACAGGACCTTTCGAAACGTTCGCGACGGTCCTGCACCGAGGTCTTGTGAGGCGTCCAGCAGCGATTGCGGAACTCGGTCCATCGATACTTGTACTGGCATGACCATGTACGGCAGCCAGATGTAGACAAAGACGATGAATTGGCCCAGCCATGAGAACGACAGAGAGGGTCCACCGATCACCGGCAGTTCGAGAATCGCGTCGAGGACAAAGCCGATCCCGAAAGCGTCAAAGAACCAGTTCGCGATGCCCTCCGCCGCGAGGATCAACTTCCAGGAGTAGACCCGAACCAGGTACGACGACCAGAGCGGCACCATGATGCCCAGAATCAACCACCGGCGGCTTCGCTTTGAGGCTTGACGACTGACGAAGTAGGCGAGCGGCAGCGCCAGAAACGCGGACGCGATGGTGACAGACGTAGCGATTGCAATCGTCCGGAACGCCGTCAGCACGTTCGGCGTGGTGAACAGGCCTCGCCAGCTGTCCAGACTCAGCGTGTCGTCGAGACGGCCGGTGAACTGGTCAAGCCGATAGAAGCTGTTGAACAACAGCGAGACGAGGCTAATGCCATAGATTCCTACCAGCAGGCTGACCGGGAGCAGCAGAAGCAGCGCCAGACGAATCCGACGGTGACGCCACAGGTATGTTGAGACCTTGACGGCAAGATCGGGCGTGCCTTTGGACTTGTCCGATGTTTGCGTAGGTGGGGCTGTCAATTCAGGATTCGTTTCGTGTGTGGCGCGGTCGTCGGTCAAGGGAACGGCCATGCGGCGGCCAGCCCAGTAGGGGTTTGAGCTGGCCGCCGAACGTGTCGAAGGCGAGCGTTAGCGGCCGCCGATCACTGCCAAGTAGTCGGTCACCCACCGGAAGTACGGAACGCAAGATCCCGCGGGAGCAGTCCCGTTGCAATCATCTGTGGGGCTCTTCCAGAAGAGGATCTGGTCGAAGTTGTCCCTCTGGTTGCGGGTGCAGCCGTCATCGCCGAGCAACTCGTTGCCTTCGCAGGCGGCAGCGACGACCGGCGCCGTGCTGAACCACGCGGCAAGGTCACCTTGCAGCTGTAGATTGAGCGAGTGCTCGAGCCACATGTACGCACAGTTCGGGTGCGGCGCGTTTGTGTGCATCATCGTCGTATCGGCCCATCCGGTCACACCTTCTTTTGGGATGACGCCTGCGATGGGGGCGTCAGCAGCCGCCAGGATGTTGACTTGAAATGGCCAGCTCTGCGATGCCGCGACGCCCTCGTTGGTGAAGTCATCGATCTGGATGAACGCGTCGTGCCAGTATCGGCCGATCAACTCACGTTGCTGGCGGAGTAGATCGAGCGCCGCCGCGTACTGGTCCTCGTTCAGCTGGTACGGGTCTTCGATACCGAGTTCTGGTTGGGTCGCCTTGAGGTACAAGGCGGCGTCCGCGATGTAGATGGGTCCGTCGTAGGCTTGAACGCGACCGACGTTTGACTGGCCATCGGGGAGGATTTGCTCCTCAAAGACCACGCTCCACGAGTCCGGTACCTCGTCGCCCCACACATCCGTGTTGTAGGCCAGAACGTTAGTGCCGAACTGGTAGGGCACGCCGTAGTGAACCCCGTCCACGGTGTGCCATGGAGCGTCCTTCAGGCGATCATCGATGGTGTCCCAACTCGGCACAAGATCGATGTTGATTGGCTGAACCGTTTCGCCGAGGATAAGACGGAGACTCGAATCACCTGAAGCGGTGACCAAGTCGAACTCGTCTGAGTTGGTCATCAGCGCGACCATTTCATCAGACGTTGCGGCGGTCTTCACCGAGACAGCGCAATCCGTTGCTTCCTCGAAGTCCGTGACCCAGTCGAAATTTGGGTCGGTTTCGCCGCGTTCGATGTATCCGGCCCATGCAACAATGTTCAGCGCGCCTTCGCCTTCGCCGATCTCGGTCGGCAAACCCACCGCATCGGACGCTGGCTTTTCCGTCGCGCTACCGCACGCTGCAGCGACAACCGTCACGGCGACAATACTCGCCAGGAATCTCTTCTTCATGGGTTACTCCCCTGTTTGTTGGAACGGACCTCAGGCCCGAATACTCCGACGCATCCGGATGGATCGCCGGCGATTGCATCGCTCGGGTCATGGCCCGGGCGCCTCTTCGACAAAGCGGCAGGCACTTGGGTGCCACGCCGCGGTTACTGCACGACCTGGAACACGGAAGCCATCCGATGAGTCCACAGTGTTCGAGACAGCGGCAAGCAACTCGATGCCGTCACGACACCGAATCCGAACCTGGTGGTACATGCCGAGAAACCTCGACTCGGCAACCTCGCCCAGAACCCGTACATAGCCGTCCGGAACTGCCCCATCCTTGAAGAGCTCGACCTTCTCTGGTCGAACGATGAACGCTTTCTGCGTCTTCGTCAGCTCGGCGGCCAGGACTGCATCAATGACGTTCGAGTGACCTACAAAGGTCGCAACGAACTTCGTCGACGGGTTCTCGTACAGATCGACGGGCCGCCCAACCTGGGCAATCTTGCCTTCGTTCATGACGGCGATCCGGTCGCTCATCGTCAGCGCCTCGTCTTGATCGTGGGTTACGAACACAAACGTGATCCCCACGTCACGTTGCAGCTCTTTCAGCTCGATCTGCATCGAACGACGCAACTGCAGATCCAATGCGCCGAGTGGCTCGTCGAGCAGCAAGACCGAGGGCCGGTTGATCAAGGCACGCGCCAGGGCCACCCGTTGACGTTGGCCGCCCGACAGTTGATTCGGTTTCCGCTTCGCTAGATCCCCAAGCGCCACCCGCTCCAGAGACTCAGCCACCCGTGCCCGACGTTTCCGCTTGTCGACACCAGAAATCATGAGGCCGTACGCGACGTTTTCCCCCACCGTCATGTGGGGGAAGAGGGCGTAGTCCTGGAAAACCGTGTTGACGTCACGCCGGTACGGCGGCAGTAACGACACATCCTCGTTGTGCAGGAAGATCCGCCCGGCCGTGATGTCCTCGAAACCGCCCAACAACCGAAGACACGTGGTCTTGCCCGAACCTGACGGCCCGAGAAGCGAGAAGAACTCACCATCGTTGATCTCGAGGTCCACACCATCCACCGCGTGAAGATCACCAAACGCCTTGTGCACATCCACAAAACGCACCGCTGGAGGCCCCTCAGCCTGGGCAGTGTCGTGGATGCTGGCAGATTCGAAACCCGCGCAGTTCCAAGTGTCACTCGTGGCCATTGACATCTAACCTATAATTTCATAGGTTAAATTGCAAGTCAAGAATTATTGAGTTAACCGAAAGGATCACAGAATGAGTGAGCAGCTTCAGAACTTCATCGGGGGCGCGACCGATGACACACAGACCACCGAGCGCAGTGATCTCATCGACCCAGCGACGGGCGCCGTTATCGGCACCGCTCCCATCAGCGACACCGCCGTCATCGACCGCGCCGTCAGGGCCGCGAGAGCAGCATTTCCTCAATGGAAGTCATCAACGCCAGCCGAGCGCTCGAACGCTCTCCTACAACTCGCCGCTCTAGTCGAGCAGCACGCACCGAGTCTCGTTGAGGCCGAAGTAGCAAACACCGGGAAGCCAATCCAACTCACGCTCGAAGAAGAGATTGGACCGATGGTGGATCAGCTGCGATTCTTCGCTGGCGCTGCCCGGTGCATGAACACTCCAGCCAGCACCGAATACCTTCAGAGCCACACCTCCTACGTACGCCGCGAACCAGTTGGCGTGGTGGCCCAGGTAGCACCGTGGAACTACCCCATGATGATGGCCGTCTGGAAGTTCGCGCCAGCCCTCGCTGCTGGAAACACCGTCGTGCTGAAACCAGCAGAGACGACCCCAGCATCTGTTCTGCTCATAGCTGAGCTTGCCAACCAAGTCCTTCCAGCAGGCGTCTTCAACGTCATCTGCGGCGGAAGAGAGACAGGCCAACGCCTCGTTGGTCATCCCGGAGTCGACATGGCAGCCATCACGGGCTCGGTTCGCGCCGGGATCGACGTTGCGCGCCGCGCCGCTGACACCCTCAAGCGCGTGCATCTTGAACTCGGCGGCAACGCCCCCGTCATCGTTCTCGACGACGCCAACGTGGAGAAGGCCGCAGAAGACATTGCCATGGCCGGGCTCTTCAACGCCGGTCAGGACTGCACCGCAGCGACGCGCGTCATCGCCACACCGGGCATCTACGACGACATCGTGGAGGCACTCGGCGCGAAAGCCGCCACCACGGTCACCGGGCCGCCCGAGAACACCAACGCCCTCTACGGACCGCTCAACAACGCCTCACAGCTCGAACGAGTCGCGGGACTAGTCGCGGGCATCGGGAATCATGCGTCGATCGTGACCGGCGCCCGCCAACAAGACTCACCCGGCTACTTCTACGATCCGACCGTCATCGCTGGAGTCCAACAACGAGACGAGATCGTACAACAAGAGATCTTCGGCCCGGTCATCACCGTTCAGAGAGCCGACGATCCCCAGGCAGCGATCGTCGCTGCCAACGACGTCTCCTACGGACTCGCCTCCTCGATCTGGACCAACGATCACCAGACCGCCATGCGCGGCGCCGCCCAACTCGACTTCGGTTGCGTCTGGATCAACGCCCACATCCCGCTCGTGGCCGAGATGCCCCATGGCGGCTTCAAGGACTCCGGCTATGGCAAGGACCTCTCCATGTTCAGCATTGAAGACTACAGCCGAGTCAAACACGTCATGAGCAACCTCGGCAGCTAGACCAGCGGGTCTGGTGCCCGGCCGCCGAATACACTAAAGTATGAGTTCTACTCTTGGGCGATGACCAGACGAGAGCTCATGAAGACCTCAACCACACCGTCAGAAGCAACCAACGTTGGGTTCTTGCGCGTCGGTGGCGGTGGACTCGTCGAGTCGGTCACGGACCGACTGACCGAAGCAGTCCGAATCGGCTTCCTGTCCCCCGGCGAACAGCTCCCGCCGGAGACGGTTCTCGCCCAACAACTCGAAGTCTCAACCGTCACACTACGAGAGGCCCTGGCAACCCTTCGATCAAGAGGACTAATCGAGACTCGCCGAGGTCGCAACGGTGGTTCCTTCATCTGTGAACGCTCAGCGACGACAACCGCTGTACTCCGCAGCCGCCTCGCCTCCCACGCAATTGCCGACATCCGAGACCTCGGCGACGAGTGGCTCGCAGTCTTCTCCACCGCCGCGATGCTTGCCGCATCCCGCGCCGACGACGCGGGCATCGACCGAATGACCCGACTCATCAACCAACTACGCAACGAAACCACCGTCGACGGCCGAGCCAGAACCCTCAGCAAGATCCACATTGAGGTAGCCCTCGCATCACAATCCGAACGCCTCACCCGATCCGAACTTCGCCTCCAATCCGAAATCAGCGACATCTTCTGGACCCCCCCACCGGCCACAGCGGACCTTCAACGCATCGACATCGAAACAGTCGCCGAGGAGTGCCAAGCAATCGTCTGCTCCCTCCAGGCCGAAGATCCTGCTGGCGCCCGCCAAGCGGCCGAGACACGAATTCGCAGCGCAATCGACCGCCTCGTGGCCGTCGCCCTGTCGCTCCAGTCATGACGCGGGCGACCACAGTGACCTCGGCCCAAGGCCACGGAAACACCTCGCGTCGCCTCGAGGTCCTCGGTCGTTCGCTCGACGAAGCTGCACAAGGTGTCGAGAATGTCGTCGAGTCAATCTTTCAAGCTCTCAACGAACTCGGGGCGCAGTTCGTACAAACCCGAACAGACAACCTCCGCGCGGCCAACGGATTCACCTCAAACCATATGTGCCAGCTCCAACCAGCCATCTTCAATGTCCTCGACACCGTCCCAACCATGCACAGCGCAGGCTTCTTCGTGGCTGAAGGAATCCTCGACGACCAACCACGCAGCTTCGAGTGGTGGCAACGCACCGACACACAACGCCGCTACGAGCCCCTCCTGCTTGATGTCGAACCAACCAGCGTCGACTGCTACGACTACTATGAAATGGACTGGTTCCGGGCTGCCAGAACATCCGGCGTGCGCCACGTCACCAGCCCACTCATCGACCTGCCATGCGCCACGATACTGGTCATGACCTTTGCAACCCCCGTCTTCGACAACCAAGACTTCCTCGGCATCGCTGGCGCCGACATCGCCGTGTCTCGGGTCGAAAGCCATCTCTTACGAGCTCTGTCAGCAGCAGACGCTCCTTGCCTTCTTACGAACACTGCACGCCGCGTCATCGCATCCAACTCCCCCACCTGGCGAGCTGGCGACCGCCTCAGCAAACACCCAAACGACGAACCACACAACTGGCTCGCACTACAACCCATCACACCCGATCTCGGGTGGATCCTCGCTGCACAAGATCGCAGCGTCTGAAGCATCCTTCCGCCCAATCAGCCGACCCGGACCGGCGTACACCGTTGGCGCTAATGGGACGGCTTTCGTGGGACCGCTGAAACAGCCGACACGCTGCAGGCCACCCTCAACGCCTTCGCCGAGATCCAGCGCAGCCTTGCGTCCATCGACTTCCCTGCGATCCGGGCTGCCCCGCGCGCTGTGGAGCAAGCAGATGCCTTCAAGAAGATCATCGAGGCCCAAGAGTTGATTACGGCCAACTTCGCTCGATCGATCGACTTCTCCGGTATCTCTGCCGCCCATCAGGCAATCGTCGAAGCTGACGGGCCGGAGGCGCGCATCAGCATCCTCACCGATCGCCGTGACGACATTCTCGATGACTGCGAGAAGGCGCTGGCCCCTGTCGCGCACGAATGGGCGGTGGAGTGCCTCAACGCCATCGCCGCGATGCGCGCCAACCTCGAGTGACCGCCACAGTCGCCCCCAAGACGACCCACGGGTCCACGTCATCAACGGCTCGGTCGTCATGTCACTTCTCCCGTGTCAGGTAGCGCTGGATCGGCGACACCCGGAACCATGAAGAAAAAGAACAACGAAATCGCATATCCGTACGCGATGTTTTGTTGGTGCGCACAGGTCGGCGGGATAGTAGGACGTACGTCCGCTAGATGAGCTGCGCCTCGGCCAAAAAGCGCGACGGCTCCTGCCGGTGCGTCCTGCGGTACCTGTCAGTGGTGGTCCGGGGCCAGGAGATGTGCAAGGAACGTGAGGCCCTCGTCATTGCGACGTAGAAGCTCCGTCGCTCCTCATTGATCTCTTCATCGCTTTTGGATCGGTAGTGCGGAATCATCCCATCGCGGGCGTCAACCAACGCCACAGCCTTGAACTCAAGGCCCTTCACTCGGTGGATCGTAAGCGCTCGAACCCCTGGATCCGTCGGGCGGGTCCTCTCAAGCTTCGAAACATGCTGTAGGAAGCCGCTGATGTTCCGAGTCTGCACCCGCGTGCCCGCGGCATACTCAGACCACGCGCGCTGAAGGAGTGGGAGGTCGAGATCCCACTCAGCGGTTTCGAAGCCAGCGGCCTTCTCAGAGAGTAGGACACCGAGGTCCTGGCCCTCGACCGCACTAGCTGCAATCTCCGTGATCACGCGGAACGGCTCGTACTCCTGAGTCTCGAGCCAATCGAAGATCTCTTCCTCAGCCTCTCCTCCGAGGGTCTCGCGAATCTCATCGCCTGCGCGGCGACGTGCCGGCCTATCGTCAACGTTGACCGCCAGAGCAAGAAGATCGACAAGGAGCCGCGCCTCCGGCGTCGCGAACAGAGCACCCGGTTCGGCCTGCAGGACACACTCGATGCCTCGACCGCGTAGCTCCTCCGCCATCTCCTGAACGACCCAACGCGTTCGGCCAATCACGCCGACCTGCTCCGGAGCCACAGACGGGTCCTCCCCCGGCGAGAGGACATCCACCGGCAGGCCATCTTCGAGAAGTCCGTCGACCCAGTCTGCGACAAGGACCGTCTCCTTCTCTCGGTCCTCTGCCTCAACGAATCTGATTTCCCCTGGTGGTGCATTCTCGGCCGAGAAGACCCGCCCCTTCGTCGCATCCAAATGAGCAGCGACAGCCTCCGCTGCGTCAATGATTGACGTGGCGCAGCGAAAGTTGTGAGGAAGGTGAAGCGGAGAGTGCTGAGCATCTCCAACAAGGGCGCGCGCATTTGAGAACGCGCCTCCCGCGAACCCGTTGATCGACTGGCGATCATCCGCAACGACAAAGAGGTCGACAGTGGAACCGATGAGGCCATCGAACAGGTCCACGTGTACAGGACTGAGATCCTGGCCTTCGTCTATCAACACATGCCGGTAGGTGGTGCGGAACTGCTTGACGATCCATGGGTCTTCGTCCATTGCCTGGATGAGCTTCGTGAGCATGCCCGGATAGTCGATCGCTCCGGCCTGCTCCAAGGCTTCCAGGTACGCCGCTTTCAGTTCCCTTAGTGGCACCCCGAAATAGCTCTCACCGACCTCTGGCATGGCGTCGCGGGGCCGATAGGTGCGGAGTCGATCGATGTCAGCGAGGATCGGGCGCAAAGCGCCCGCTAAGTCCTCTTCGATCGGGTGGGTCACCCCGATGCTTCGCAGGTACTCGCCCAGAAGCTCAGCCCGGTCAACGTCATCGCTATAGACGAGCGTCGAGGCATCGATCCCGACGCCCTGGCCATACCGGTGCAACCACTTGAGCGCGAAACCGTGAACCGTCTCAGCGTCGACGCGCCAGGCCTCATCGCCAACGGTCGCCTGGATTCTACGGCGAACTTCTTCGGCCGCGCGAACCGTGTAGGTCACTGCGAGAACGCGGAAGGACTCACCAGCGGACTCGGACAAGATTCTGATCACTCGGCGAATCAGAACCTCGGTCTTGCCACTTCCGGCTGACGCAACGAGAAGAACCCGAGCTTGTTCTGCGCCCACAGCTTCTTGCTGCTCACTTGTCAGAAGAAGCGGATCAGCCACTGTCATCACCGCCGTCAGTCGCGTCCGACAACAGATCGTTGATCCGTTCGCCGAGTTCTCGGACCGGGCCGGGCGCGGCTTTCCCGTTGGCAACAGCAAGCCGGGCAACTTCCTCGCAACTCCAGGGCTTAGTGGATGCCAGGAAGTCGAGGGCAGTCATATCGCCTGGGATGTTCACTTCTTGACCAAGTGCAACGGCTTCGATCTCATCGTCGTAACCAGCGTCGACGAGCATCTGCTCGATCTGCTTGTCGCCACTCGACACGACCCACTTGGAGCCGAAGTCGAGCGGGTCGCCTGTCTCGGGGTCCTTCATCTGGGCCATCGCCTTCTGACCGGACGGATCGTTGTCAACGAACAGGAGGTGGGGAATCGAGAGGTCCCGGAGAGCGTCGGCGACCTTCGCCAGCTTCGGGTCGTCCATCGACTCGCAGTCGACGAAGGTCACACCCGCCGCCGAAGGGTCAACACCGATCACGGGTTCGACGAGCACGGGAAGCGCACACCGCTCGGTCTGACCATCCCCAAAGACAACGAGAGAGGAGAAGAAGATCTCGCCGAGAGGTCGCTCGACGAAGCGACGAAACTGATAGCACGGGGCTCGCGGATCTCAGGCGTGCTGCCACCTCTCCAAGGGTCTGCTCCAGGCCACGCCTTCCATAAGGATGGGGCGATCCGTCCTCCAGGTCATCGTGATCTGGTATTCCAAGATTCGCGAGAACTCTCCCCCATCCGCTGCTCCGTCGTCCGAGGTCCTCCAGCAAGTCGCGCGACGCATCGACCTGCTGGACCTCCACCAACTCAAGCACCCGTCTGGTCAGCGGTGGGGCTTCCACCGCGTCCCACACGCCCGCTGCATCCGGTTGGAGGAACTGGCGGGTGTCGCTCAACCACGCACCCTCCAGGCTGGGCTTTAGGGTGGTCCGAAATCCAACGACCTCCTCGGTTGTACCGGGCCGCCGCTGAACATTGGCCAACCGCTGACCGGTGACGGCCCCGAAAGAGTCACCGACCGCGGGTGACAAGTAGACATCGATGACGGCCTTGGGGACACGCGAACCGTCCTTGCCGATGCGCAGGTCATCGGTGTTTGGTCGCCGAGCGCCGAAGGCAGACGCCAACGCCATCATGATCGAGGTTTTGCCTGCGTTGTTCTGCCCGACGAGGTAGGTGACATCCCGCTCGAAGTCGATCGTCAGATCCGTCAGGCATCGGAAACCCGAGACAGACATGCGTGAGACGACGGCCTCGGCAACCGGGACGGCGCTTGCCGTCGCTGCCTCCTCTCCGCTGTTCCCTGTCTCCTCGGTCACCCATCAAGTGTGGCGCCTAGCGACCGCCCTCGTCGGGATGAATGGTGGCGCGCCACATGCCGTGCCCACCTGATCGTCCCCGAGATGCTTCCCCGGGGGCACGCATATCGCTCACGCCTCCCGCATCGCTGACCCGTCGGGGATCGGGACCTCGGCGTGGCTTCGCCTCCGCGGGACAGCTCGTTCGAAGCACACAGATTTGCGCGAAGCACACAGATTTGCGGTCGTCGACGTGCCTGTCCGCGCCGCCCTCGAAGCAGGTACCGGCAGGCCCTCGAAGCAGGCACCGACGCAGTCATCGTCGGCGAGTGGATCGAAGAAGTGAAGCGCGCCCGGAAGGCCGCACAGGTTGCGCTCCCGCTCCGACGCTTGACATGCATCCAGTAGACATCTGCTGAGTGGATGTCTAAACTGATCACTTGACGCCAACAACAGCCACTACCCACGACATTCGTCAGGACGACTTCCTTGACGATCCGCACGCGTCGAAGTACCGCGATGAGTTGGCGCGACGCCCCGAGGCGTTCGTTCGGTTGTTCGCGCTGCTCAACGACCCTGCGAACGAGCAGCGCCTGACCGACGCCGAAATGCACAGGCTCCCGGCGCTCTGCGGCGTCGTCCGGTTCATCGAATCCGATCCAACCATCAAAGCCGTGCTGTCCGAAGACAGCGCCGGCTATCGCTTCCGCCAGACCGTCGGCGTCGCACTGAAGCTCAAGATGGCCAAGCTCGGCTGGCGAACCACCGGCAGGAAGGGAAGTGTCAAGGGCGCCAAGTACTTCACCAAGGCCGAACGCTACGTCGCCGACCCCTCCACTCTCGACGATCCAGCATCCAGGGCTCTCGCTGCCCTCGACGCAGTGACAGCGATCGGCGACGACGACGAGCGAGAAGCGACCGGACGCGAACTCATGGACGCGCTTGGCGCGACCCGCCGGGCCGAGGGACGCCCCTTCTGAGGTGTTGATCCTCCTCGACAGCGGACCACTCGGACTGCTCAGCAACCCAACGACAACCGGACCTGGCCAGCAGGCGCAGGACTGGGCACGTGATCGAATCGCCAGCGGCGACCAGATCATCGTTCCCGAAATCGCCGACTACGAGGTACGACGCGAACTCATACGCGCGGACAAGACCAAAGGCATCGCCCGCCTCAACGAGCTCTGCGCAGCACTCGGCTACCACCCGATGTCCACGCCCATCATGCGCGACGCCGCACACCTCTGGGCCCAAGCCCGAAACGACGGCTACCCCACCGCCCACCACGCCCCCCTCGACGGCGACGTCCTTCTTGCGGCCCAGGCCCGCAATCTGCACTCCACGACGCCCGACAAACGCGTCGTCGTAGCGACAACGAACGTCGCGCACCTCGAGCGCTACGTCGAGGCCTCGCTCTGGACTGAGTTGTAGGCGCCCCCCCCCCCACGCGCCCCTTCGCGCGGTAAGACGAGATCCAGCGGGCGTCCTGCCACGATGGGCAATTCCTCGACCGGATACCACCGACATCAGCCCACGATCCGCCTGAGACGCGACCTTCACCGTGGTTCGAACCAGCCGATGCGACAGCCTCATCCACGAATACCGAAACGCCGCCTGACCAGCCACGACCGGACCTTCGGGCAGCATTGGCGTCTTGTACCCGACCACACCACGAGAGCGACTGAGGTGATGTTCAGAATGCCTCCTGACCTACGACGACGGAGTTTCCGGGCACCACAGGCCCCCGGACCGCGGCCACGACGTTTCAACTGGGACGTGGGCAAGCTCTGCCGGCCGGAGACACAGATTGCGGGCTGCGTCCTAGAGCGCAGACCCAGTCTCGGCGTCGAAATAATGAAGGCGTGCTGCGTCGATCCTTACCCGGACGGGGTCGCCAACCCGCACTTGAGATCTGGGGCTGAACCGCCCGACATAGCGGTAGCGCCCGTCCGTGTCCGGCGAAGCCTCGTGGGCATCGTCGCCTTCGAATTCGGAGTCCATGATGGTGTAAGGCTCGACATCGAGCGTGAAGTGCACGATCAGCTCCGCCCCGAGTGCTTCGATGAGCACAACGGTGGACTCGACGATGTTGTTGTCCGGGCCAGATGTAGCCAGATCCGCGTCCTCGACGTCTTCGCGCCGCAAACCCACGACGATCTCGCGATTGACGTACTCAGCGAGTACCGGGCGACGTGCGAGCGTTTGGGCTTTGAGGCGAAGGACTGTCGAGCCGAGCTGTACTTGGAGATCATCGCCTGATTGCATGATGCGTGAATGCACGAGATTCATCGACGGTGACCCAATGAATCCGGCAACGAAGACGTTGGCCGGGATGTCGTAGAGGTTCTGTGGAGTATCAACTTGTTGGAGTACCCCTCGTTTCAGGACCGCAACGCGGTCGCCCATCGTCATCGCTCATCGCCGAGCACGCCGAGAGCATCAGCCTGCCCGTGGACTCCATCGAGGCGGCTCCGGTCAGCTTCCTGGTTCTGGAACCGGGTCGCACCCTCGAGAAGCTCGTGCTCCTCCATCACGCCGCGTCCGAAGGTGACGATCAACGCCGCGCTACTACTGCGCGGCACTACTACGACATCGACCGACTGTTACGAGACGACCGGGTAGTCGCGGCCCTTGGTGAGATCGGCGTCGACATCCTCGCTCGCGAAACCACTCAGCACTTGCGAGCCGCTGGCCTACCCACCGCTGACCGACCCGCAGGTGGCTTTTGTGTCGGAGGGGGGAATGCAACCCTTGACCCACGGTACCGGGGCGACTGGCTCGCGCTGAGGTCCGTGGCCTAGCGACGGGCCGTCTGAGCTGTTTATGACACCGCAGCGGGCGAGTCGCCGGCGGCGCTACCGCTCGTCAGGCTCACACCGTCTGTGCGCTCGCTATACGACGTGTATACTGACGCGTATGACAAGGCCCGTGCCGACTCGTTTCAGTGACGAAGAACTCGCCCTCATCGACAACCTCGTCGAACAGGGAGTCGGAGACAGCCGATCGGCAGTCATCCGCCAAGCCATCCACCAACTCGCCGACCTCGTGCGTCGAGCGCAAGTAGGCGCCGACATCGCAGCATCGTACCGCGAACGCCCACAGACACCGGAAGATGATGACCTCGCCATGGCCAACGCCATCGCCATGACCGAGGCCGAGCCTTGGTAGCCCAAGCCGAGCTCTGGCTCATGGAGACCCCGAACCGGAAGCGACGTCCCGTACTCATCGTGTCGCGCGATGAAGTCATCCCGGTGCTCAACAACATCATCGTCGCCCCCGTGACCAGCACCGTCCGAGCCATCCCCACCTGCGTCCCCGTCGGCGTCGACGAAGGCATCGACCACGACAGCGTCGCCACCTTCGACAACCTCGCCGCAGTGCCAAGATCCGTCCTCACAAGGAGGCTCGGCCAACTCGGTGTCGGCGGCCGTCAACAGATCTGCTCAGCCCTCGACGCCATGGCCAACTGCTGACCCGCCAACGCCCAACCTCTTTGCTGGGCGTCGCACCACGCCACAGCAGACGATCATGTCAGTCCGGTGCTCACGCAGTGACGAGGCACTCGCCGTCGCGCCGAAGTGGGATCGCGTCGTTGAGGTAGTCGTGGGCGTCGTCGCGCCACACGGTGCCGATGAGGTATGCGGTCTCGTGGAGGGTGACGATCTGGCCGGCATAGAGCTGGTCCGGGTGGTCGGCGGGGAGGATGCAGTGGCGCTGGACGAAGCGGAACGGGCCGAGGGGCCCGTCGCCGATCATGGCGTAGGTGCCGTGGCCGAGGTCGGTGCTCGGGTCCTTCTGGATCTGGGCTGAGAAGAGCTCGCGGAACGATGAGAACGTGAGGAACCAGCGGCCATCGATCTGGTTGACGGTTGGGCATTCGAGCTCGCGGGCTACCGCCTCGACCTGGAGGGGTTCGCACAGCTTCCAGCGGCTGTTGTCGTCGAGCATTGCGTGTCCGACTGTGCCGCTGGCGTCGTCGGGTTGATCGGCTCGGGCCGCCGAGACGAGTTGGTGCACGCCACCATCGATCTCGATGAGGAATGGGTCTCGCCAGTGGGTCGGTGGTCGGTCCGACCAGGGCCGGTCGACAACGTAGGGCGGCGGGCGGGTGGTGGGGTTATCGGGTGCTTTGGTCCAGTGGTGGAGGTCGTCGCTGGTGGCGAGGCCGGTGGCGACCTCGAGTTCGTTCCATCGTGCGGTGTAGGCCATCAGGTAGCGGTCGTTGTGGCGGATGACGGATCCGGTGGCGAGACAGACGCCGTCCCAGTCGGTGTCGTCGCCTCGTCGTAGGACTAGGCCGTGGAAGTCCCACTCGATGAGATCGGTGCTGGTGGCATGGGCGATATCCCATGCGGTATGGCGGGGCACGTTGTCAGGGCATACCAGGTAGTAGGCGTGCACGGTGTCGCCCTCGACGTAGAACCAGGCGTCGCCGAGGTGGCAGCCGGGATGGATCAGCATGCGTAGTCGCCCCGGTCAGTGCCAAATGCTCAGGTGCGTGGTGGGGTCGAAGAAGTGCAGGTTCTCGACGTTGACAGCGATGTCCACGGGTTCGCCCATCCGCACGCGGCTGCGGGGGTCGAATCTGCCGACTGCGGTGGTGTCGCTCATCTCGTCGCCAGCGTCGACGCGGGTGGCGTCGAGCTCGACGTGCACGATGATCTCGCTGCCAAGGGCTTCGGTGAGTGACACGGTCGAAGAGATGACCGCGTTCACCCGATCGCTCCCGGACAACGATGCGTCCTCGAGGTCTTCGGGCCTCACCCCTACAATCACGCTCTGGCCTCGGTGCCCCGCCAGGGCGGGCCGGTCATCGAACACCGACTCCGGCAATGAGAGTTGCTGTGACCCCAGGCTCTCGAGGCCAGCGATCATCCGTAGGGCGGTCGACTTGCCGCATCCCGAGGGCCCGACCAGGACGAGAACTCGGTGTCGTCGATACGCAGGTCGAGATCGTGGATTGCGTGGAAGCCGTTGGGGTAGACCTTGTTGACGTTGTCGAGGGTGACGACGGCCATCGGTGGCTCCTTGTCTAGCTGGAGGCTCGTTGTACGAACGGGCAGTCGAGTTTGATCTGAGGTGCTCCTGCGTCTCCGCTCGCCGTTGCATCGACGAGGTGGCGCAGGGCCCACTTGCCCATCTCGTAGTAGGGCAAGGCGACGCTGCTCAGGGTGGGGCGCATGTGGGCGGCGATGACATCGCGGTTGTCGAAGCCGACCACTGCGATGTCATCGGGGATGGTGAGGCCGCTCTCGCGGATGGCGTCGTAGGCACCCATAGCCATCCAGTCGTTGCCGCAGAAGATCGCCGTCGGCGGCTGGGCCAGCGACAAGAGTTGCACGGTGGCGTCGTAGCCGCTCTCTTGCCACCAGTCGCCGGCCGTGATGAGGGCCTCGTGTACGTCGAGGCCGGCGTCGCGCAATGCTCCTTCGTAGCCTTGGCGTCGGCCGTGGGACGCCGGGAACTCGCCGGGGCCGTTGATGAACCCGATGCGCGTGTGTCCTGCCTCGAGCAGGCGCTCGGTTGCGGTGCGGCCTCCTTGGACTTCGTCGGGGACGACCGAGGGCAGGTTGCGGTCGGCGGCGTAACAGTCCGCCAGGACGCACCGGCCCGTCAGGAGTTCTGCGGGGAGATCGACTTCGCGGTGGTAGGAGGTCGCGTAGATGAGGCCATCGACCTGCCATCGATGCAGGGTGTCGAAGATCACCCGAGCGACGTCGGTATCGCCTTCGGTGTCCGCGATCAGCAGCAACTTGCCCGCTGCGAGAGCGGCTTCTTGGGCCCCGCGAAGGATGTCGACAGCGAAAGGGGTGGTGGCGATTTCGTCGGTGACCAGGGCGATGATGCCGGTCTCGGTGGTTCGCAGGTTGCGGGCCAACATGTTGGGCCGGTAGCCGAGTTCGGTGATGGCGGCCTCGATGCGCTGCCGGGTTTCTTCACCGACCCAGCGGTCACCGTTCACGTAGCGCGACACGGTCTTGGTGGAGACGCCGACAAGTTCGGCGACGTCCTTCATCGTCGGAGAACCGTTCGTCGGCTTCGGTGGGGTGTCGGTCATCGGTCCCACAGTCCATGTTCGGGCCAGCGCTTCGGGAGCCGCTCCTCGACAGGCGGAAGCTCGGGGAGCGGGGCATGGGGATGGAGTTGATACCAGTAGGCCACGCTGGAGTAGTCGTTCGACTGGTCATTGGCGTGGCCGTGCTCGAAAGTGACCTTGATCGACTCAGTGAACCGGATCGGGTCCTCGACATGCCAGCGGTACAAGCTCCACTTGCCGGCGTGTTCCTGCACATCGGAGCCGAGCGAGATGCCGTGGTATGGGCCAGCGTACTCACCAGAGGGGAATCCCCAGGCGGCACCGAAGTAGTCCTCGGTGCCGGTGCCGTGGATGCTGGGCGGCCACGCCTCGCCGTCGATGAAGATCATGTCGTCACCCTCGCCGGGCCAGGTGAACACCTGGTTCGATGAGTCGACGTTGTCGATGTTCAACAGGCAACCCAGGAAGTGGCCGCGTCCGGTGGCGTCGAGCACCACGTAATTGTCGTCGCCCGTCGTGTTCAGACCGGGGAGCTCCCATGGCGCGGGGTCCGGATCGTTGCCGGGGTGGTCGACCTTTGTGGTCGGGATCTCTTGGTTGTAGGTCGCATGGAAGCGCCCGACGTCGTCAGGTATCTCCTCGTCGGTGAGTTCGTAGTCCACGTGGTAGAAGAGATTCTCGATCGCCGTGTCGGCCTCGTTGACAATCTGGATCCTTGCACGCGACCCGAACGGCATGGGCAGGTAGCAGTTCATCGCGGCCGCGAACGGGCCCTTCGGACCACGGCGTTCCCCCATCACCATCGACATCGGCAGCGACACATAGTGACGGCAGGTGGCGTGGCCGATGCCGAAGAAGTCGCCCAAGGGCACCCGCACCGACGGGTTGTCCTCACCGTCCCAGTACATCTCGACCACGAGCTTGCGAAGGTACTTCTCATCATAGCAGCGGGTCGTGATCCACATGTGCTTGATGGCCCCCGCACCCGCGATGTCGGCCAGCACGTGGGTCTCGCCAGAGGGCACGACGGCGAAGTCGCGGTTGCCACCCGTCCGGTCATAGCTCGACTCGCGCAGCGTCCGAGCTGCCTTGATGATCGGCAGCCCTCCGAGCGGACTGTTGGGTGACCAGAACTCCACTTGTTGTCTCCTCTTCTTTCTCGTCGTTGAGATCAAACTCGTTCGCTAGCCCTTGACTGCGCCGAAGGTCAGCCCGGCGATGATGCGCTTCTGGAGTGCCAGCGTGAAGATCACCACTGGCACCGAATAGAGCGTCGCAAGCGCGGTCATCGCGCCCCATTCGAGGCCGTACTGGCCGTTGAACTCAGAGATCGCCAGCGGGACGGTCTTCGCGTCGATCGACGTCAGCATCAGCGCGAACAGGAACTCATTCCACGACGCCAAGAACGCAAAGATCGCAGTCACGGCGATACCGCCCGAGACCACCGGCAGGATGATCCTTCGCAACGCACCAAACCGTGTGCAGCCATCGACACGTGCCGCTTCCTCGAGCGACGCCGGGACCGGTTCGAAGAACGCGGCCATCAACCACACGGCGAGCGGCAGGCTGACCGTGCTGTGGGCCAGCACCAGTCCGGTGCGGGTGTCAAGCAGGTCGAGGTCCTTCATCATCGAGAACAGCGGTACAGCGATGCTGACCGACGGGACCATTCGGGTAATGAGCGCAAACACCAGGAACACCCGTCCCAGACGGAGCTTGAAGAACGTGACACCGTACGCGGCCGGCACCGCCAAGACAAGGGTGAGCAGGGTGCTGAAGATCGCCACGAGTCCGCTGTTGAGGAACGCTCGCCCCATGCCGGGCTCGTCGAGTATCCGCTCGTAGTTCTCGAGTGTGAACTCGTTGGGAATGAACGTCGGCGGGATCCCGATTGCGTCCGCGGGGGGTTTGAGCGACGTGAAGATGAGGTGCAGATAGGGCAGCACCCACACGAGCACCATCGCGACGACGAATACGGTGACCGTGGTCGACTTCAAGCGTCGCATTTGACGCGCGGACAGGCCGGTTGAGCGGGCCAGCGCAGATGTGGAGACTTCGGTGTCAGGCGTCATTGGCACCGGGCCTCCAAACGGTCAGGTAGGCAATCACCGCGAGGATCGCCATGGCGATCAGGAACAAGGTGGCGATGGCCGAGGCCTCACCGAGATCGCCGAAGCGGATCATCCGTCGCTGGATGGTCAACGAGAGGACTTCGGACTGGGATCGGGGCCCGCCCTCGGTTTGGATCCAGATCAGGTCGAAGGTTTTGGCAGCATCGACGCCGCGGATGATGAGGACCACGGCGATGACCGGTCGCAGCAGAGGCAGCGTGATGCGCCGGAAGATCTGCCGGGCGTTGGCGCCGTCGATCCGCGCAGCCTCGATGACGTCTTGAGGGATGTTCTGGAGGCCGGCGAAGACAATGAGGGCGACGAAGCTCGTGGTCAGCCAGATGTCGGGGAAGGTGACCGAGTACAGGACGAGGTCGGTGTCGCTCAGCCACGCGATCGAGTCGGGCGAGTCGATGATCCCGATGTCGGCGAGGACGTGGTTGACGATGCCGAAGTTGCTGGCCAACAGGAACTTCCACAACAAGCCAGCGACGATCGGTGGGATCATCAGTGGGAACGAGAACACGGTGCGAGCCCATTCGGACCGGCGGCCCATCGCGTGGAATCCGAGGGCGGCCATGAAGCCGAACAGGAACTCGAAGAACAGCGCAAAGACCGTGTATCGGGCGGTCCGCGATGCGGCCTCTTGGACCCGGTCCGAGGTCAGCGCGTCGATGAAGTTGTCGAACCCCACGAACGCGCGCTCGGACTGTGCGAGCAGCTCGACCTCGTAGAACCCGTTGTAAATGAGCAGGCCCACCGGGTAGGCCACGAGCGCTCCGAGGAACAACGCCGCAGGGGCGATCATCAACAGCGCGAACGTCTTGTCCTTCACTCCGACCCCCTTTCGGCATGCGGCTAGGTCAGATCTTGTCAGCTCATGTGTAGGCGACTGCGGCCCAGACCATCGGAGGGGATGGTGGCCTGGGCCGCACCGTTGCCACGAGGAGGGGCTAGCTCAGGTCCTCGATTGCTCCTCGCGCGTCGGCCAGGATCGCGCCGGGCTCGCGGTCGCATTCGAGGGCTTCCTGCACGAGGGGCACGAGCACCTCGTCGTTGATCTCCTGCCAGTTCTCCACAAGTGGACGACCGACGGTCCCGGGAGCGCCGAGCGTTTCGACCAGCGGGTCGAAGTGCTCGAAACCTTCCTGGTCGGCGAACTGGGCGTAGGCGCTGTCTCGCGCCGCGAGGCCCAATGGAGCGTTGATGCCCAGCGCGTTGTTCTCGTACGCGAACTGCACGAACTGCTTCGCGACGTCGACGTTGTCACCACTGGAAGGCACGATGTTGTACCAAGGTCCAGGGATCGCGGCGACACCTCCCGGACCGCCGATCATCGGCGCAACACCCACGAGGCCATCGACGGTGGAATCCTCGGGGGTCAGCCGGTAGGCGTGGGCCCAGAACCGCATCATGGCCGTCTGGCCTTGGTAGAAGAGGTTCTGCGCGGCACCCCAGTCGATCTCCAACACATTGGTCGGACTAACCCCATCGACACAGTGAAGGTCGACGTAGTACTCGAGGGCGGCCACGTGCTCGTCGTTGTCGATGATGATGTTCCCGTCGCCATCCAGGACCACTCCGGGCGAGCCCGCCTGGAGGACATGGGCCAGCCACTCGGTCTCGACACCGCCCTTGACGTCAGTGCCCCAGAAGTCGACCGTTCCGTCGCCGTCGGTATCGCGGGTGAAGAAGATCGCCATGTCACGGAACTCTTCCCACGTCGTCGGCGGCGCCAACGGGTACCCGTACTCGGCCTCGAACGCCTCCTGCTCAGCCGGGTCCTCGAACAAGTCCAGGCGGTAGAAGATGATCTCCGCGTTCGCCCACGTCGGCATGCCGACGAAGTTGCCGTCGAACTGAGCGTCCGACACCAGCGCCGCGGGCAAGTCCCCGATCACGTCGTCGTTGAACAAGTCATCGAGCGGTTCAACGAAGCCCGCGAACGTCGGAATCCAGATCACGTCGATCGTCGCGACATCGAATGACGCTGACCCCGACGCCGCTTCCGCGCTCAGGCGATCAAAAACTCCCGCGTACGGCACCTCGGTGAACTCCACCGTGTGGCCCGTCTCGGCCTCGAAGGCATCAGCGATGTCTTGCTGGAGCTGCAGACCACCGCCCTCCACCAAGATGTTCAACGTCACCGACTCACCGTCGCTCGACGAGTCTCCTCCGCTCGAACTGGACCCGTCGTCGTCATCGCCGCAGGCGGCGGCGAACAAGGCGAACACCAGCAGTAAGGCCAACCATTTCTTCATTGGGCGTCTCCCCCAAGTTCACAGGTGCGATCACACGCTCTGTGCGACAGCACGACCCGGCCCCTCGCCGAGACAACGGTCACCATAATCCTGTCATCGTTGTCTGTCAACGATGACTGTCATCCTTGACAGGACCGGTCGATCTTCCCGACTTCAACAACCACGAGCCTCCGCCAAGCCTCACAGGCTGACAATCACAGCGCGCTACGCACACCCGTAGCTCAGTCGGGTATTTCAGATCCACTTGCAAGCGACACCCGCTCACGAGAGCAGACCGCTGACCAGGACTTTCGCGGTCCTCGACCCATGAACGCTGCGGTTCGACATCCGCGGCGGGAGCGGCGGGACCGGCTGATACCCGCAGCCGACGCTGCGGCGGCGTCATCGGGCGTCGAGATCCTCGGGACGGTCCACGTAGACGACGCCGAGGTCGGCGAGCTTGTCGCGCAGGCCGTAGAAGTCCACACCGAGTTCACCTGCGCAGAGCCGCGCCCGCGTGCCGTCTTCTTTGGCCAGGCGGGCAAGCGACGACTCGAGCGCCCACTGGGCCTCACTGCGTTCGACTACGACCACCCCGTCGTCGTCGGCGCAGATCACGTCGCCGGGAGCGATGAGCTGACCTTCGACAACAACCGGCACATTGACCGACCCCGGCGTGGCCTTGACCGTGCCCTGACACGACACATGGCGGGCCCATACCGGAAAACCCATCTCCCGCAGGTCGGCGGTGTCACGAACACCGGCGTCGATCACCAGGCCTCGGACCCCGCGGACCCGCAGCGAGTTCGCCAGGAGGTCGCCGAACATCCCGTGTGTGCATGGCGCGGTGGTGGCCACGACCAGAACGTCGCCTTCGCAGCACACCTCCACGGCGGCGTGGATCATCAGGTTGTCGCCGGGGTGCGACAAGACGGTGACCGCGGTGCCAGCCACCCGGGCGCCGACCTGTATGGGGCGCAGGTCCGGGCCGAGGAAGCCTCGTCGCCCGATGGCCTCGTGCACCGTGGCCGTGCCGATCGGCGCCAACCGATCGACGATCTCGAGAGGGGTGCGGTCGACGGACCTCACGACGGCGTGGCGGTTTCGAAGGCTCATGCTGTTTCCTTCGAAGGAGACTGTAGGCGCTTGTAGACGCGGCGGATGTTCTCGTCGTATACGGCCCTGCGACCGGCCCCGTCGAGTTTCGATCCCTCGATGTAGATGCCGGTGTCGTCGTAGTGGTTGCCGGTCTCGGGATCGACACCTCGGACGGCGCCCACCATCTCCGAGGCGAACAAGATGTTGTCGACAGGAACGACATCGATCAGCAGGTCGATACCACGCTGATGGTAGACGCAGGTGTCGAACCAGATGTGTGCGAGCAGGCCGTCGAAATCCCACCCGTTGTCCTGCGCCAAGCCCTTGAAACGCCCCCAGTGGTATGGGATGGCGCCACCGCCATGTGGTATCACCCAACGCAAACCCGGGAAGTCGGCCATGAATCCCGACGTGAGTGCCTGCACGAAGGCCGTGGTGTCGGCGCCGAGGTAATGGGACCCGGTAGTCAAAAAGTGATCGTTGCACGAGGCCGACACGTGGATCATCCCGGGCACGTCCAACTCGATCATCTTCTCCCACAACGGCCACCAGTGGCGATCCCACAACGGTGGCCCGTTCCAGTGGCCGCCGCTCGGGTCGGGGTTCACGTTGCAGCCCACGAATCCCATGCCCGCCACGCATCGCTCGAGTTCGGCAACCGACCCGTCGATCGGCGCGCCGGGCGACTGCGGGAGCTGGCAGGCGGGCGCGAAGTTCGCCGGATACAGATCACAAACCCGCCGGATCAGCTCGTTTTGGTGCTGGGTCCAGAACTTCGAGGTGTGTTCGTTGCCGATGTGGTGACCCATCCAGCTCGCCCGCGGCGAGAAGATGGTGAGATCGATGCCCCGCGCCCGCTGCAGCGCAAGCTGAGCCCCTTCGAGGCTTGCACGGATCTCATCGTCGCCGACTTGGATCTCGCCCTTGTGCCCGACGAAGGCCGGGTCGACGGCGACGGCCGCCTTCTGCTCCTCACGCCATGCGCCGACACCGGGCGGCGTGGTCGTGTAATGGCCGTGGCAGTCGATGATCACGCTCGGCCTCCCGGGCCTAGTTGCTGCTGGAGTTCCTCGAGCACCTCATAGGTGGGAAGAACCGAGGCGACGCCGGCCACGGGTTCGCGACCTTCGGTGATGGCGGCGATGAAATCGCGGTCCTGGAGTTCGATGCCGTTCATTGACACATCAACCTTCGAGACGTCGATCGCCTGCTCGAAGCCATCGAACAGATCGTCGTAGCGGGCGATGTAGGTGCCGCTGTCGCCGATGTAGCGGAAGAAAGTGCCGAACGGACCCTCGTTGTTGAACGACAAAGCGAGCGTGCAGAGCTGGTCCGCCTCGGTCTTGAGCTGGATCGACATGTCCATCGCTATCCCCAGCTCGGGGTGGAAAGGACCTTGCATCGCATGTGCCTCCGCTATCGGTGACCCCGTCTGGTAGGCGAACAGGTCGACGGTGTGCGCGGCGTGGTGCCACAGGAGGTGGTCGGTCCAGCTGCGCGGCTCACCGAGAGCGTTGGTGTTGGTGCGCCGAAAGAAGAAGGTCTGCACGTCCATGTGCCCGATCGTGTACTTCCCGTCGATGATGCGCTTGCGTAGCCATTGGTGAGACGGGTTGAAGCGGCGGGTGTGACCGCACACAGCGACTCTGCCGGACCGCTTCTGCGCCTCGACCACGGCCCGCCCGTCAGCGAGATTGTCACACAAAGGGATCTCGACCGCAACGTGCTTGCCAGCGTCGAGGCAGGCCATTGCCTGTTCCGCATGCACCTGAGTGGGCGTAGCGAGCACGACCGCGTCAACGTCTTCGTGTGCGAGCACCGCATCCAAGCTGGTCTCAACCCGCTGGATGCCTCGCTCCCCCGCGACCTTGCATGCCACAGCCTCAACCGGATCAGCGATCAGCACCACCGCCGCCTCGCGAATCAGAGTCAACGCATCAAGGTGCTTATTCCCAAACGCGCCGACGCCGATCACCGCTACCTTCACGGTGTCTACGTTGGTCATCTCCACCTCTTGAGTCTCCACCTCTGTAGTCGGACCTCTGCTCAACGACCGCAGCGCTGGTCGCGCCATAGTCGCCATTTCTTGTTGACATTCAGGACAATTGACCGGCTAAGGTCCGATTGTCAACAATCCTGTATCCATTCTGGCATGGAACGCGCCAAAATGCCCAGCGGCTGTCCGGTATTCGGGAGGGGACAACATGCCCGAGACCCGTGTCGCCATCATCGGCGCTGGCCCTGCTGGCATGCTCCTTTCGCATCTTCTCGCCGATGCCGGTGTCGACAACATCGTGCTCGAACGCCGGAGCCGCCGACACGTGCTCGGCCGCATCCGTGCGGGCGTACTGGAATGGGGCACGGTCGAGACCCTGCGCGAGGCCGGCCTCGGGACCCGGATGGACGTCGAGGGCCGAGTCCATGACACGATCAACGTCGCCTGGCGTGGCAACATCGCCTGGCGTGGTGCCGAGACCTCGCGTGACGCCGAGACTTGGCGTGGCACGGAGATCCTGAGCATCGACACCGGCGCGCTCGTAGGCAAGCAGATGATGGCCTACGGGCAGACACGCATTCAACAGGATCTGTACGCCGCGGCCGACGCCCGAGGTGCCACCGTATTCTTCGAGGCCGAAGATGTCCGGCTCCACGACATCGAGACCGACCATCCCTGGGTCGGTTTCGATGCGGGTGGAGGCATCGAGAGAATCACCTGTGACTACATAGCCGGCTGCGACGGCTTTCACGGGGTGAGCCGCAACACCATCCCCGAATCGGCACGCACCGAATACGAGAAGGTCTACCCATTCGGGTGGCTCGGGATCCTCTCGCAGACACCGCCGCTGGACATGTTGCTCTACTCCAACCATGAGCGAGGGTTCGCGCTGTGCTCGATGCGCAACCCGATGCTCAGCCGCTACTACGTGCAGGCGCCTCTCGGCGACAGCGTCGACGACTGGTCAGACGACCGTTTCTGGAGCGAGCTGCTCGCCCGGATCCCGGACAGCCAGTCCGATCGGATCGTGACGGGGCCGTCCATCGAGAAGTCACTGGCGCCGCTGCGCAGCTACGTGAGCGAGCCGATGCGATGGGGCAGCCTGTTCCTCGCAGGTGACGCGGCGCACATCGTTCCGCCGACCGGAGCGAAGGGCCTCAATCTCGCGGTCTCCGACGTGCGCTACCTGGCGCGTGCGTTGATCTCCCATTACGACGGCGACGACAGCTACCTCGACGGTTACTCTGCCATGGCACTGCGCCGGGTCTGGTACGCCGTTCGCTTCAGTTGCTGGTTGACCGCGCTGCTGCACCGCTTCGAGGACCGGACCGCGTTCGACCGGCGTGCACAGCAACAGGAGCTGGCCTATCTGGCGTCCTCGCAAAGCGCTCAGCGTTCGCTGGCCGAGCAGTACGTCGGCCTTCCCTACGAATAGACAATCCGAGAGAACACGAAAGAGGCAACATCATCATGGGACTCGACAAGCCGTACCTCGACATCCCCGGGACCACGATCTTCGACGCCGACCAGGCGCGCAAGGGATACCACCTCAACCAGTTCGCCATGTCGCTTAGGTATGCCGATAACCGGGACCGGTTCTGCACCAACGAGCGGGCGTATCTCGATGAGTGGGATATGACCGAGGATCAAAAGCAAGCGGTGATCGACCGTGACTTCAACCTCATCATCGAGCTGGGCGGCAACATCTATTACGTCGCCAAGATCGGGGCGACCGACGGCCAGTCCTACGTCGAGATTGTGAGCTCCATGACCGAGAACGACGCCGCGGGCCACCAGGCAATGATGGTCGCAGGGGGACGATCACCCGACGGCAACCGCTACCTGCATGAATGGGAATCGCGTGACCAAAAGGGCGGTTTGTGATGGCCCGCATCACTGCCAGCCTGTACATGTCGCACGTGCCAGCCATCGGCGCTGCGGTGGACAAGGGCTTGACCACCGAGCCCTACTGGCAGCCACTGTTCGAAGGCTTCAGACCGGCACGGGATTGGATTGCCGACAATCCTCCGGATGTGGTCATCTTGGTCTACAACGACCACGGCAACGCGTTCAGTTTCGAACTTATCCCCACGTTCGCGTTGGGCACAGGTTCCAGCTATCAGCCAGCCGACGAAGGTTGGGGCCGCCGCCCGGTGCCGACCATAGTGGGACATCCCGAATTGGCAGCCCACATAGCACACTCGGTCATCCTTGATGAATTCGACCTCACCCTTGTCAACGAGATGCCCGTCGACCACGGATGCACGGTGCCGTTGTCGATCATGTTCGACCAGCCCAAAAGTTGGCCCTGCGCGGTGGTCCCTCTGGTAGTCAACGTGGTGCAGTACCCCGTTCCTACTGGTCACCGGTGCCTAGCGCTTGGTCAGGCCATCCGACGGGCAGTCGAATCCTTTGACGACGACCTGAAGGTGCAGATCTGGGGCACCGGTGGAATGAGTCACCAGCTCCAGGGGCGTCGGGCCGGGCTGATCAACCAGCCCTGGGACCACGAATGGTTCGAGCGCATGATCGCAGATCCCGCCGGTCTTGGCGAGATGCCGCACGTTGACTACGTGCGCGAGGCTGGGTCCGAGGGCATTGAGTTGGTCATGTGGCTGATCGCTCGTGGCGCGATGGCAGACATGGCTGGCGGGCCCTCCCCTCACGAAGCGCACAGGTTCTACCACGTGCCCGCAAGCAACACAGCAGTCGGACAACTGATCCTTGAGGATGCTCCGTTCGCAATGGCCAGCTGACATAGTTGACGCCCTTTCATACTTGAAGCCCTTCGGCTCACGATGACGACCACGCCATAAAGGCGGATCAACCTAGGCAGCACGCGGCTCGCGCCTAACCTGTCGTCAATCTTGTCAACAATTCGCTGTCAATTGGCCGTGATGGCCGGTAGGCCTGGCATCGTGGTCGCAGGAGGCTGAGCGTGAAAATCGCAGAAAGCAACATCGTGGTCACCGGGGGTGCGTCCGGTATCGGCCGGGCACTGTGCGAAAGATTCGTGGCGCTCGGCGCGGCGAACGTGGTCGTCGCCGACATCAACGAAACCGCAGCGGCTGCGTCCGCAAGCGCAATCGGCGGCTCAAGCCAGCGCTGCGACGTCACCGACGAGGCATCGGTAAAGAGCCTGATATCAAACACCATCGACACGATCGGCCACATCGACTTGTTCTGTGCGAATGCTGGTGTCGGGGCCGGGGGTGACATCAACGTATCCGACGAGATGTGGGACATCTCGTGGCGGGTGAACGTCCTGGGGCCCGTGTATTGCGCGCGTCACGTCGTACCGCACATGCAGTCCCGTGGCGGGGGCGCCTTCGTTGTTACCGCCTCGTCGGCAGGCCTCACCACCGGACCCGTTTCGTTTAACTACGCCACAACCAAGCACGCCGCCCTAGGCGTCGCCGAGTGGATTGCCATCAACCACGGGCCCACAATCACGGTCAGCGCGATCTGTCCGACGATCGTTGATACCGCCATGGCAGCCGAGTTCGCTACGACCATGACCAAACCGATGAGTGTCAACACGGTCGTGGACGCGGCAGTCAAAGGCATAACCGAAGGTAAGTTCTTGATAACACCAGCTCCGATGTCGCTTGACTTGTTCCGAGCGAAAGCCCAGGACTACGACGCATTTCTCACTCAGATGCAGCAGCGAGTCGACGCTCTCCGAGAGACTTGAGACTCACCATGAACGGAGTCCGCTGCATGGTCATGCGAGGGGGATCCTCAAAGGGCGCTTACTTTCTGCGCGACGATCTACCCACTGCGAGCGACGAGCGCGACGACCTTCTCCTACGGATAATGGGGTCACCCGATGCCCGCCAGATTGACGGTATAGGCGGTGCCCATCCTCTGACGTCAAAGGTCGCCGTCGTAGCGCGCTCAGCCTTCGCCGACCTTGACTACCTCTTCTTGCAGGTATCGGTTGACAAAGCCCACGTGAGCGACCGACAGAACTGCGGCAACATCCTCGCCGGAGTTGCTCCGTTCGCTATCGAACGCGGGCTCATCAACGTCGACCTTGCGGCCACGGAGGCCACACTGAGCATCCACATGGTGAACACCGGCTCGATTGCAACCGCCTCGTTGCCGCTCGCCGCTGGCGCACCGGTATATGACGGCGACACTGCTATCTCGGGGGTTCCGGGGGCAGCCGCCGCCATAAGACTCGACTTCACCGACATCGCGGGAGCATCAACCGGGGCGCTTCTTCCTACCGGTCGCACTCGCGACAAAATCGCTGGGGTTGATTGCACGCTGATCGATAACGGCATGCCCGTCGTCGTTATGCGCGCAGATGCTGTGGGGATCACCGGCTACGAATCCTGCGACGACCTCGACGCCAACGGATCGCTGCGTTCCGCACTTGATCACATACGCCTCCAAGCTGGCCACCTGATGAACCTGGGGGACGTCGTTGGCACTACCGTGCCGAAACTCACCCTGGTCGCTCCCCCGCAAGCTGGCGGCCATATCTGCACTCGGACGTTCATTCCCCACCGATGCCATGACGCCATTGGTGTTCTGGGCGCGGTCTCGGTCGCAACCGCGGCTTTGCTTTCGGATTCACCGGCGCATGAGGTCATGGTGGGCCACCAAGGCGAACGGCTAATCCTTGAGCACCCGACTGGGCACTTCGAGACTGCCTTATCGGTGACCGAAGTCGGTGATCGTGTCGTCGTGCGGCGAGCCGGGATAGTACGTAGCGCCCGCAAGCTGATGGACGGCACTGTTTTTCCTCGGGGTTACTGAAAGAACTCAGACGTGGCGAACAAGAACCCGCAACACGACGGACCGGTCGAGCCAACGATCCCCGGGCCGATCCCCGACCCATCGCAGCCGACCGCGTTCACACCACCACCGTTGGCATGCGATGCCCATTGCCATGTGTTCGGTCCCGCGGCACTCTTCGCGTTCTCGCCCACTCGGACCTATACCCCGCCCGATTCTGGCATTGACGACTTTCAGCGCCTCCAGCAGCGGCTCGGGTTCAGCCGAGCCGTGTTCGTCCAGGCCAGCTGTCACGGCACCGACAACACCGCCATGATTGACGCCATCGGGCGCGGCGCGGGCTCCTACGCGGGGGTAGCGATGGTTGACGACAGCTTCAGCGACGCCGACCTTGCATATCTACACGACAACCGCATACGAGGGATCCGCTTCAACTTCGTGGCCCATCTCGGCGGGGCACCCGACCTCGATCGGTTCTGGCGGCTGGTGCGACGGGTGGAACCATTGGGCTGGCATGTCGTGCTGCACTTTGACGCCACAGACCTACCCACCTACAGCGATCTTCTTGACGCCATGCCGGTGCCCTATGTCATCGACCATATGGCCCGCGTCCCTGCCGCTGACGGCGTTCAACAGGAGCCATTCCAACAGCTCCTGCAACTACACGCCGACGATGAGATGTGCTGGGTCAAGATCTCCTGCGCCGAGCGCCTCACCGAAGGCAAGGCGCCGCCCTATAACGACGTCATCCCGTTCGCTCAGGCGCTCGTTGCGACTGCACCGGACCGGGTCCTTTGGGGCACCGATTGGCCGCACCCCAACATGTCCGTCATGCCCGACGAAGGAGAACTCGTCAACCTGTTGGCGGCCTTCGTTCCCGACGCAGCGATCAGGACCCAGATCCTCGTCGACAACCCGCAACAGCTCTACGACTTCGACTGACCGCTCAAACTGTAGAGCCCAGAGTGTCCCTGCTGGGTGGTGACGTGCACGGTGAAGGCGTGGAGGCCCCGAGAGACGACATGGATTGCTTCCCAGGGCTCGACGATGCCGCTTGGTTCGCCGATCACCATCGCCTCGGATTGCAACACGCCAGTCAGTGACAAGGACACCGACCCGTGCTTGGCGCCCGCCTCCTCATCAGCGGTCGAGACCAACTCGACACGACCGTGGTCAGCCTCAGCGAGCCAGCTGGTCGCGGCCACCCAAGCCGAACGAAAGATCGTGGCTAGGGGCGGTCCCGACCCGAAACGTCAAGAAAGAGCCCTTCGCGGGCACTACGGGTGCGAGAGCGCTGTCGTCCAGCCTCTCGCGCCGCCCATGAGAGCAAGGGCGGCCACAGGGTATTCGAGATCGTTCCAACCGGGCCCCGCTACTACGTCGTCGGCGAGTTCAGCAGCACTCGTCGCAGAAACAGGGGGCGTGGGCAACCGCGTCATGCAGTTCGTTAGCAGTCGGGCGTGGGCGTCGACCTAGAACTCGACGAAGTATCGAGGCGTGAACTTCTCAGGTTCGATGCGGACGCCAGCGATGCGGTCGGCACGGTAGCTGCGTACTTCGCCGTGGTCGTTTAGCACCATGACGAGGAGGTTCCCTGCTCGCGAGTACCGCAGCGAGTAGGGCTCGACCATCCGAGGCCCGACGCGTCCGCGTGCCGGGTGGTAGTCGATTGTGACCCTTAGTCGGTTCGCTCCGGCGAAGCGGATCAGCTCGATCGGGAAGGTCTCGCGCCATGAGGTCATGTGGCGGGCGGGCCGCCAGTCCGTGACGGGCTCCCTCGATTGAATCTCGGCGAGCGGGGCGGCGGGCAACGCGCCCTCGAGCCAGGTGAACACGTCGTCGAGCTGTGACCAGAAGTCCTCGAACTGCGGCAAGAACGGCAGCTGGTGGCCGAGCATGTTCGCCCACTCGGTCTCGATCTCGCTCCGGAAAGGCGTAGCTTGTATCGACTCGAGCGTCGGTGTCTCGATCGCGGCGTGCGCGCACTTCGCCTCGAGCACTGCTACTACGTCTGGCACGCGACCGATGAGGCCTGGATGACGGTGTGTGTGGACGACGTCGTACAGGTCGCGAGGTCGACATCGCTCAGCAAGCGCTCTGATCTTCTCGCCGAGAAGCTCAGGGAGCGAGTAACACACCACGTCCGCGAGCACGGCCGTGTTGGATCTACCAGGCGCATCGCTGAACGGGTGAAGCACCGGTCGCTGTTCAAGATCTCGAACGAGCACCTCGTCGGCCGTGAGGTCGAGTTTGACCTTCGGCGGTGTCGGGGACCCGAGTGGTCCGATGTAAGCGAGCCGGCCCTCGATGGTTGGTTGGCCTCGCTTGTTCGTGCGCTGCCGAAACGCTTTATCGTCGACGATCAGTCGAAGTCCGCATTCGTTGTCGAGCCACTCGGCGATCTCTGTGAAGACGGTCATCAGGTGATCGATATCGAGATCGCCTTCGGCCACGGTGAAGTCAAGGTCCTCGGAGAATCGATAGGTCTCGAACCAGCACTTTCGCAGGCACGTCCCGCCCTTAAACGCCCATGGACGTGTGTGCTGATGCTGTGCGATTCCCGCGAGCAGCCATCCGAGGACGTAGTCCTTCTCGACCACATGGTGCGCGAGCTGCCACTCCCCTGCCAGGTTTGCGATCTCGCGGCTGGGGATCATGCCGAGACGTCGGCGTTGATGACGAGGCCCCAGGTGTTGGAACGCGATCCGCGCGGGTCAAGCGAGGGATCGAGCAGTGGGTACCCAGCGGTGAGCGGCCCCGAGACAGCCGAGGTGTCGTAGCCGAGTGTCTGCATGAGGAATCCGAGTCGCTTCAGCGCCGCACCGTTGCCGAGGCGCTCAACCGCATCGACCAACAGCTCAGGCGCGGAGGTCTGAAGCGCAGCGTCGAGCACCTCCATCGTATGGCGGATCCCGCCCCCGAGCGCGGGATCCGAGAGCATGTCAGCGGCAGTGCGCTCCCTGTTCGAAATGTTGATCTTTCGGTCACACCGCCACTCCCGCTTAAGTCCCCACTCCATCCGGTCCATAGGGATGTGGTGGACGCGGTATGGCGCTCCCGCCAGTTCCTGGTCGACTCGACGGACGCGTTGAGTAGTCGCAACGACCGTTGACCGGAAGACCTGATCGGTGAGTGCCCAGTGATTCGCGGCGGACCAGCCAGCGATGTAGCAGGGGCTCCACACCAAGTCTGCCAGATACCAGGGGTCCTCGATCCAAGTCGAGGGATTCCTCGCATCGACGGGAACGGCGATGTACAACCCCCGGCGTACCCGGCGTAGCCACCCGTTCGAGGCCCATGCAGCAAGCCGTCGTGCAGCGAGTGAGCGGCTGACGCCGAGCGTCTCCGCTGCCTCCTCGACCGTGACCGTTCGGCCCCCAGCGCCAAACAGTTCCGCCAACTCGCGTCGACTCTGGCCCGATAGCCCACCTGGTCGAGCACTCGCAGTCATGCCGACATACTAGATCCCGAACTTACGCCAGAGCTGCAATTAGTGGACTTTCGTTGTCAAGACACCATGAATCCAGAAATTCCATCCAGAATGGGACAAATGGCTTTCGCCTGTCCGACGGACGTGAAGTTGGTAAGGATTCATCCTCGACGGGCGTCTCCTCAAGCCATTCGAAGGCGTTCGAGACGGCTTCTGGATCAGTCCCAAGTGCGTTGAGGCTGAGACGAATCAGCGCGTACATCTGATCAAGCCAGGCTCGTGCGAGTTCGGCGTTACCTCCGGCGTTGAGCGAGAGGCTGGGGGGACCATCCTCTCACGCTCAGCCCTAGCCCTGCTGGGTGGTGACGTGCACGGTGAAGGCGTGGAGGCCCCGAGAGACGACATGGATTGCTTCCCAAGGGCTCGACGATGCCGCTTGGTTCGCCGATCACCATCGCCTCGGATTGCAACACGCCAGTCTGTGACAAGAACACCGACCCGTGCTTGGCGCCCGCCTCCTCATCAGCGGTCGAGACCAACTCAACACGACCGTGGTCAGCCTCAGCAAGCCAGCCGGTCGCGGCCACCCAAACCGAACGAAAGATCGTGGCTAGGGGCGGTCCCGACCCGAAACGTCGAGAAAGAGCCCTTCGCGGGCACTACGGGTGCGAGAGCGCTGTCGTCCAGCCTCTCACACCGCCCTTGAGGGCAAGGGCGGCCACAGGGTATTCGAGATCGTTCCAACCGGGCCCCGCTACTACGTCATCGGCGACTTCAACAGCACTCGTCGCAGAAACAGGGCGGGCGTGGGCAACCGCGTCATGCAGTTCGTTAGTGGCGAGGAGCCAGAGCTTTCCAGCGATCATTGGGGCGCTCTGGACGTGGAGTCGGTCCGCAGCGACGATCCCGAACCACATCTCGCCTCGTTCGAGGTCAGCGACCGCTACGACTCGCGGTGTGTTGTAGTCATCACGCTCATAGCCAACTGCACCAAGGCAGAAGCTGATGGCCTCCTTGGCCGGGACTCCATCGATCAGCCGCTCAAAGATCGGATCTGTGTGACTGCCATTGGACACGGCCGCAATTGTGTCCGTCCATCGAGCGCAGACGTACGAGACATACGGGTTGTCGGTTACCGCAGTCTCATCGGTTGGCAATACCGAAGCGCTCCCCTCACCGATCGCGATCCGACGATTGGGGAACAACCTCGAGGACACCCGATACACAAGAGCTATCGAAGAGTCGCCGAGCTGCCCGCCAGCGACGAACCTACCAATGTACATGAACTCTCCGTTGCTCGAACGCGATTCAAGCAGCCAAACGATGCCAGCGCCCAGCGTGGATCGTAGGCCGCTGGCACCCGTATTCTGAGGCCAACTTGTTCGTTGCGAAGCTTGTAAGGGCTCGGCTTCATACATGCCTGGCTAAGTGTCGCTCGTCATGAGTGGATGGGCAACGACCGCTGGCCGCCCTCCAGTCGGTGAGTATCCGATCCCGCCAAGTCGGATAAGACGGAATCGGCTCAACTGGTCTCAAACCCGTGGCGAAATAGCCCCTCAATGACAGAATCAATGAGATCGGACAACAAGCTCCTCATGTGCAACGTTGCGGCGACCCCCAAAGGATTATCAGGGCCGCCGCAACGGACTTCAGGATAGATGCTGAGCTGAGGCGAAGCCTTCCAGCTTAATCATCATGGTTGTGGGCAACTTATTTGATCACGTGTTCAAAGGAGTTGTAAAATATATTCCATTTGGCGTAGCGCTCCACCGGCCACGGGCTGCCCATGATCTTGTAGAGTTCACCACGGCTCGTCCCTCTGGTGAATTCATCGATGCTGTTGTACGCCTTAGTTGAATCTACGGAGATTAAGTCGTTTAGGTAGTAGGCCAGATCTAAACGCAAAGCCCCGGTTATGTCAAACAACCACTTCGGCTGTCCTTCCGCCTTCTTAAACAATCGTGACATCTCAACGTATAGACCGAGCAGTTCGCCCATCAGATCGTGATTGCCTTCCAAAGGGCTGGTACGGATGGTCTTAGAGAACTCGTCGTTAAGTGTGGTCCAGTTGTCATACCGCGACTTGGGCCACGGGTTGCTGAGTGCCTCATATACGCTACTCCGGCTGAATCGCTGAACGTTCATGCGGTCAAAGGCCAACATCATCGCGGCTGCATCCCGAGCCGGTTTGGACCAGGTTATCTCACCGTACGTCCCATTCGTCTTGGGAGGTTGCTGAACGTTCTCGCGCAAGTATGGGGCGAGCACATCAACCACATGTCGCTCAAATTGGTCCATTACCTGCGTGATCTCGTCATGACTGGAGGATTTCCGGACGCTGGTGTCATCAATCACGTTGTGCCAATGGAGCCGAAAATTCAGGTAGAGGGCTGCTAGGCGTCCCGCTTCCTCGGCTGTCAGGCCAGTATCTTGAGCCGACCTCGTAGCGGAAGCCGCCTCAGATTGCTGGGCCATGACAGGACTCGCCACGGAGATCGCCAGGGTGAACCCCAGCAGGACAGCGATTAGTTTTTTCATCAGTATTCCTTTCGGTCTCAGCTACCGCGTGTGTGAGCACCAGACAAGAACCAGCCGTGAGAGCCAGCCCAAGAACATCCCCCACCATTTGCGCCAGGGTAATAGCCTAGCCATCCGCGCAGTTCATGCAAGCTGACGCGCCATGCCAACTCCGGTACCAATTGCTGTCGCCCCGCTTGGAGTCTGAGGGCGACCGGTTGAGCCGACAGCCGGGACCCCGACACACGACAATTTGGCGCTGTTCACTTCGTCCACGACTGGACGACATCTGGGCGTAACACCCGCAATGCGTGACCGGACTTCGCGCGCACCGTGGTGTTCATTCTTGACCACAGTGAGCAAGGAGCGATCGGGGTGGTGTATAGGACATTCGCTTCGTAGACCGTTACAAACGCCACAACTCCCTCTCAGTAATCGAGTCCGACGTCCTCGGCTTCCTGGGTCAGCGCTTCGCGATCCGACGGTTGCCGACGTGACGACGGGGGCCATTGATAGTCAACGCTTCGCGTCACCACCCGACTCGAGTGGTGCATCGTCTGACGAACGGCCTGAGATACACCACCGCAGAGACACAAAGCGACCGGCTGCGGATAGTTGCCCCAGCCCGATCCCGTCAAGTCAGACGGAATCGGCTCAACCCTTCTCAAACCCGTGACCCTTCTCAAACCCATGGCGAAACGGGCCTCAGCGACAGAATCAATGAGAACAGAATCAATGAGGGCAGACAACAACGTTGAAACATTTCATCTAGTGGGGACAATATTGTTGACAATGACTCAATGACCCCTCAATGTTGATGAGCCATGTCCAATGAGAATGCCGATGAGAAATACTGATGAGAACGACCACCGGCCACGACGGGCCGACTGATTCGATCACCGACAGCCTGCGCCGCGACATCCTGACCGGACAGTTCCCACCAGGCGAGCGATTGCAGGAGATCACGCTGGCCCGACGCTACGGATGCGGACGCTCCGCGGTGCGCGCTGCGCTGGTGGAGCTGAGTTCGGAGGGTCTCATTGAGCGCGAGACGAATCGCGGTGCGAAGGTACGCCGTATAACAGTGGGAGAAGCGATCCAGATCACGGAAGGCCGAGCCGCTCTTGAGAGCCTGGTCGCCGCCCGCGCCGCCCGTGAGATCAACGACGCTGATCGTGCGGAGCTTTCACAAGTCATCACAGACATGCGTGCCGCGGTCGCCGAGGAGCGAAACAGCGACTACTCGGACCTCAATGCCTTACTGCACCGGCGGCTTCGTGAGATGAGCGGACACACCGTCGCGGCCGACCTCATCAACAAGCTGCGCAATCGCGCCGCACATCACCAGTACCGACTAGCTGTCATGCCCGGGCGCCCCGCCGAATCACTTGAGCAGCACGCCGCGATAGTTGATGCGGTGATATCTGGCGACGAAGACGCCGCGGCCGACGCCATGCGCAACCATCTGTACTCCGTCATTGAAGTGCTCCGTCGCTGGGGCGATGCCCCGGCTATCTAAACGGGCGTCGCCGCAAAGCGACCTCAACGAACGCCGCCACGAAGCGGCCTCCAAGAACGTTATTTGATCAGGCCTGCTCGGCGGCAGGCTGGAGGATTCGCTTCACTTCGGGCAAACCGGCAGTGCCTACCGCCACGGTGTCGAGATCGTCGGCCACCACCACTTGGCCCTGGTATCCACCCAAGCGGATCTCATCCACGTACGCACGCCGGTCCGCGTCGTTCACAGGCGCGGGAATCAGGTGAGTCAAGACCAGGGTCGGCACGTTCAACTCCGCTGCCTGCTTTCCGATCAGGCGGGTATCGGCGTGGTACTCCCTCACGTATCCGCGGTGTGCTGGCAGATCGTCGTAGAACGAAAAGCGCATGGCCTCATAGACCAATACGTCAACCCCTTCGGCCAGCTCGGCGACCTCCTCGCACACGCGAGTGTCACCCGTGATAGCAACGGACCCGTCCGGGGTGTCGACGCGATACCCAACGCAATGCGGGCACGGCTCGTGCCTGACCTGACCAGACGACACCACGACATCTCCCTGCCGCCAAACTTCGGTAGGGCTCTGTGGGATGTCGAATGCGATGAGATCAAAAGCGGGACGGGTGTTTCTGCCAGCGTGAACAGCTCGGACCTCGATGTCGTCGTCCCAGCCGTGCAGCAGGGTCGACACGTACGCAGCCGCGGGCCCTGCCGGAGCCACGATCGGCAGCGCCGGGGAGCTGTCGGTCCGGTCCATCGTCCAGTAGGTGAGCACCAGATCAGTCAGGCCGGTCAGGTGATCGCTGTGGTGATGGGTTATGAAGACCGCGGTGAGATTTGGGATAAAGACATCGGCACCGGCGAGTCGCTGCACAGTCGAGCGGCCCACGTCGAACTGGAGTGTCAGGTCGTCGTAGCGCACCAGCGCTCCAGGACCCGCCCGGTTGCCGTCGGGGATCGGGCAACCCGTGCCGGTGATCGTGACCGAAGTGCTCATCGCATTTCCACGGTATCGAAGTTGCTACAGACCATCAGCTCGCCTGCATTACCGCCGTAACTCGCCGCCGGACCCACAACAACTCAACCGCCTACGAAACCAACACCGCGACGACAACACGAAACCGGACCCACAACAACTCAACCGCCTACGAAACCAACACCGCGACGACAACACGAAACCGGACCCACAACACCAACTCAACCGCCTACGAAACCAACACCCGCAACGACAACACGAAACCGGACCCACAACACCAACTCAACCGCCTACGAAACCAACACCGCGACGACAACACGAAACCGGACCCACAGCTCAGACACCAACTCGACCGCGGGCCGTTGTCTCAATGAACTCAACGACAGACGCGCCCGCAAGTTCCGGGCCTGAGGTGTGCAGATGGCAGCGCACCTCACCCCCATGGTGAGCAGGCGTCGGTGCGGGCATTAGCGTTTTGCAGATGTCCATCGCTACCGGGCAGCGATTCTCGAACGGGCATCCCTCAGGCAGATCCGCGGGGCTCGGCGGTTCAGCGTCGTTGTTGAACGACTGTCTGAGTTCTCTGCGAGCGGCCTGCGTGGCCGGGTTCGGTACCGGAATTGATGTGATCAACATCTCTGTGTAGGGATGCGCTGGGCCTTCATATACCTGGTCGGCGTCACCTCTCTCAACGAGGTAGCCGAGATACATGACCCCTACGTCATCGCCCATATGCTTCGCGACTTCAAGATCATGGGAGATAAACAAAAAGGCCACCCTGCTGTCGGCTTGCGCACGCTTTAAGACGTTGATCACCTGGCTCTGGATCGACACGTCAAGGGCGCTGGTGGCCTCATCGGCGATAATCAGACCAGGACTGACCGCCAGCGCACGCGCGATAGACACGCGCTGGCGCTGCCCGCCCGACATCTCATAGGGGTAGCGGTCGAGGAACTCCGCCGACATTCCGACGTCGTCAAGCAGACGAATCACCGCCTGATCTCTCACGAGGCCCGGCTTGGTGCCGTAGTGACGCGTGATGGCGTCTCCGATGATGGTGCGTGTCTGATGGACCTGATTCAGCGATGAGAAAGGGTCTTGGAGCACAGCCTGAATCTGTTTGCGAAAACGGATCTCGTCGCGGCGCCCAACCCTGGTGACGTCCTCGCCGTTTAGCATGACGGTTCCTTCGTGGATGTCAACGAGCTGCAGGATGGCCCGCGCCACGGTCGACTTCCCGGAGCCAGACTCTCCGACCAGACTGAATGTTCGCTCACGTTCGATTGAGAACGAGACGCCATTTACCGCCTTGACAGGCGCTGGAGCCGAGCCGAAGAGCCGCCCGCGGCCAGCGAAGTGCACGTGAAGGTCTTTGACGGCGAAGTACGGCTCGCTCATGATTTGACTCCCACACCCATGCCAAGGTCAAGCTCGCTGGCACGCAGACAACGCACCAGATCGCCGCTGGCATGGGTCGTGAGCGCGGGCATGGACGCGTGGCATTCGTCGTTGGCGAATTCGCACCGGCTCGCAAACCGGCATCCGGGGGGCCAATCCGACGCCGACGGAACCATGCCAGCGATAATTGGAAGCTCCCCCGCGCCATCGTGGCTTTGGGGCATGGTATCAAGGAGTGCTCGGCTGTATGGGTGCTGCGGGTGCGCAAAAACGTCATGGGTCGACGCGGTCTCAACGACCTGACCCCCATACATGACGAGCACACGATCGGCGGCCTCGGCGATCACACCGAGGTCGTGCGTGATCAAGATGATGGCGGTCTGGCGACGCTGTTGCACCTCCGCCATCAGGTCAAGGATTTGACCTTGCACCGTGACGTCAAGCGCCGTGGAGGGCTCATCGGCGATGAGGAGCTTCGGCTCGCAGGCCAGAGCCATCGCGATCCCTACGCGTTGCGCCATCCCACCAGAAAACTCGTGCGGATATTGATCGAGCCGCCTCAAAGGATCCGGCACACGTACCTCCGCCAACAGCTCAGCGGCACGGTTACGCGCCGCGCGCCGCGACATCCCGAGGTGAATCCGTAACGGCTCGGCAATCTGAGTCCCAACTTTGATCGCCGGGTTCAGCACGGCGATCGGCTCCTGGAAGATCACCCCGATTTCCTTGCCTCTGATCCTGCGCCACTCAGCTTCAGCGAGGTCGGTGACATCACGACCACAAAAAAAGACACTGCCGCGCGTCATCTGACCCGGTGCCGGAGTCAATCCGAGCGCCGACAGCATCGTCATTGATTTGCCTGATCCAGACTCGCCGACCACACCGAGGGTCTCACCCGGGCCGATCTCGAGTGACACGCCCTGCAGAATTTGGCTGACCTGGCCCTTTTGGCCCGGGAACTCAATGTCCATGTCCCTTATCGACAAAACGATGTCGGCTCCCGCTTTGTGTGGCGTTTCGGCGGGCTTGACGGCGACGCGTTTGGTGACGCTCAGCGCGTTGTCGCTGGCATCGCGGCCGAGGGCGTCACGAATCGCATCGCCAAGCAGGTTGAAGGCCAAAACCGTCAGCACCAGCGCCAAGGCGGGAGGCACGATCTGCCAGACCCCTTCCTGGCGAAAGACTGCCTGCGACCGATTCAACATGACGCCCCAATCGGGGTCATCAAGGTTCGCGCCGACCCCCAAAAAGCTCAGGGTGGCACCGATGAGGATGATCGCGCCGGAGATAATCGCGGCCTGAATGACAAGCGATGGCAGCAGGTTCGGCGCGATGTAGCGACTGAGGATGCGCCGAGTCGAGATGCCGGTGATACGGGCCGCGTCAACGTACAACTCTTCCTTCTCGGCCAGCGTGACAGCACGGGTGAGGCGAACGAAGCGCGTCGACATCGCTATCCCGACGCCGATCATGGCGCTCGTGAGCGACGGCGACAAGATGATGACGACGGCCATCGCCAACAACACGATGGGAAGCGAGAAGAACACGTCGTTGATCCACATGATCGCGCGGTCGGTTCGTCCGCCTCGCCAACCCGAGTAGAGACCGATCGGCACGCCGAGACCTACCGCGATGCTCATCGCTATGAGGATCGAACGAAAAGCGAAACCTGCGCCGTGGATGACCCGGCTGTAGTGGTCACGCCCGAACTGGTCGGTTCCCAGCCAATGATCACCGCTGGGCGTCTCGAACAAACGCTGCAGCATGACGTCCTGGGAGAACGGATCGTGCGTCGCAATGAGCTCCGGCCAGACCCAGGAGATGATGAGGATGACGAACCAGCCCATTGCGAATACTGCGAGCGGGTTTCGAAACATCCGACGCCAGAACCTGCGCCGCGGCGAAACGGCGGGCGCCGCGACGGGGGCGCTCACCTGCTCAACCTCACCTTCGGGTTGAGGAAGCCGTAGCTGACGTCCACCGCCAAGTTGACAACAACAACTACCAAACCGATGACGAGCATGCCCCCCTGCAGGACGGTCACGTTGCGTCCGACGATGGCTGTGACGAGCATCTCGCCCATACCTCGGACACCGAACACGATCTCGACCGCCGTTGTGAGGCCGATAGCTGATGCGGCGCGAAAACCGATGACGGTGACGGTGGGGATCATCGCGTTCGGCAGGGCGTGACGCCCGATCAAGCTCGGACGGCTAACACCACGTGCACGCGCTGCGAGTACATAGCGCGACAGCAACGCATTGGCCATCGAACTCCGCAGCTGACGTTGCACGATGGCGAGTGTCGGCAGCGCCAATGCGACCGAAGGGAGCGTGATCGACTTCAGCCATCCAGTGAACGACTCACCAAGTGGTACGTATCCAACGGGGTCAAGCCAGCCGAGTTCGACGGCGAAGCCCCACGACAGCAACATGCCGATAATGAACCCGGGGGCCGCAATGACTCCCGCCGCGATCACCGATATCAACCGGTCGACCAGGCCACCGGGACGGATCGCTGCGGCAATCCCGAGCAGCATCCCGACGGTAATGCCGATCAGCAGGCTGAAGCCGACGATGCTCAGGGTGGGCCAGATGCGCTCGCCGATCAACGCCGAAACCTCGGTGTTCTCGTTGAGGAGTGAAGTGCCTAGATCTCCGCTGGCAACGTCACCCAACCAACGAGCGAAGCGTGTCGGTATCGGGTCGTCGAGACCGAGTTCGGCGGTGACGGTCGCGATGCACTCGGGAGTAGCCCCCTCGCCACAGACCTGGCCTGCAATTGAGCCTCTCGCTTCCATGGCCACCGAGATCAGGAATGTCACGACGGCGATGGCGAAGAGCAGCGGTACCGCTGCCAACAGTCGAAAAGCAATGTACTTCCCCAAAGGTCCCCCTGGAGTTAGGCGCCTTATCGACTCAACGTTGCGTTGGCGCGTCTGCTCGACGCCGGGTGCTTGACGCCAGGATTAGCCCTCCTTGCGGACGCCGTGCGGCCAAAACGATATCGGGACTCCCTGAGTGTGGTGAACTCCGGTGACGTTCGTCTGGTGACCCACGGCGGTATTGAGCACCTGCTGGATGATGAAGATGCACTCTTCGAGCATGATCTTCCAGGCATCGGCCACGTCCGCTTCGCCGTCCTCGAACGACTTTGACCTGGCCGACTTCACCAGCTCCGCGACACCGTCGGGGGAGACACCCGACGGGTTGAAGGCAGCCTCACCAGTCCGAGCGATCAGAGACATCAGCGCGTTGGGTTCGTTGTACGCGACGATCTGCACCGGGTACTGACCCTTCGACAGACGGGCGAACATCTCCCCGCCCGACGGCGGGTCAAGCGCCTCATTGTCCATGGTGATACCGAGTTCGGCCAGTGCACCACTCCACGCCGATGACACGACCGGCCAGAAATTGGCCGGGAGGTGACCGTTTTGGAAGGTGAAGCCTTCCTCGCCCGTAGCAGCAAACGCTTCTTTCGCTGCATCAAGATCGAAGTCGGGTACGTCAAGATCGTCGATGTAGGCGTAGTCGTTAGGGCCGACAGCGAACTGATTGATCGCTGTTTCGGCCGGGCTACCGAATGCTTCTTGGATTCCAACCCGGTTCAGTGCCTGTGCCATGGCGCAGCGCACGTCACGGTTCGCCAGAGCCGGAATTGTCTGCCCGGTCCAATCAGCCACCACGAAGCCGATGCGGACCGTGGTGTTGGCGCTGGAGGCTGGCACATCGTTTTGTTGGTTGGTGTTGATCACCGCAACATCAAACTGGCCAGCGTTGAGTCCGTCCGCTCGCGCCTGCGCGTCGCGGACCGTGGTGATGGTGACGCTCTCTGCACCAACGAGTTGCGGTTGCCAGTAGTCCTCGTAAGCCACCAAGGTGAACTCAGAGTTGTCGGCGTTCATGCTTTGCACCGCATACGGCGCCGTCCCGACCGGGTTGGCGCCAGCGTCGCCGAGCACACCGGGAGCAACCATGAACCCAGAGTTTCGGATGAGGCCGCTCAACAACAAGGCCTCGCCCGGGCCTGTCAGGTTGAACTTAACGGTGAGATCGTCAACCGCCTCGACGCTGTCGACAACGCCTAGCTGATTCGCTACCGGCGGGAGGACCTGGGGCGGCCCGGCTGTCTTGACGAACTCAATATTCGCCTTGACTGCTTCTGAGTCGAAGGGAGTGCCATCGTGGAAGGTCACCCCGTCGTGCAAGAAGAAGGTTACGACGTCGCCTGCGTCGTTGACTTCCCAGCATTTGGCCAACCAGGGCACGATCTGACCGTCAACATCCTGGCGAACGAGACCTTCAAACACCCAGCCGTAGAAGGCAAAGCTCGCCGGTGCCTGATCGTTGTGCGGGTTCAGCCCGGATCCCAAAATAACCGAGTTAGCGACGTTGAGCGGCTGGCCCGGGTTGTACTCCCCCACCTCAAGTTCGATAGCGGTTGCGCAGTTCGCGGCCGTTTTATCAACATCAACATTGCCGAGCGCCGTGTCAACCTTGGCGCCCTCGCCACCGGGGTCGGTTGGCTCAGGCTGCTCGGGCTCGGTTGGCTCGGGCTGTTCAGGGTCGGTTGGCTCAGGCTGTACGGGATCGGTTGGATCTGGCGCACTGCTGTCATCGTCGTCACCACATGCGACGGCAAGAAGCGCCATCGCCAATACGACGACAACCAGTCGAAGCCATCTGCTTTGTGTCATGTTCCCACCTCCAGGCCGTTCGCAAGGCTCGCGAACGCTAACAACAGCACAAGTCTTATAGCGGCCGCGCAGATTGTCAACAACTGTGTAGACGATCTATGTTGTGAACCCTGCCCAGAAACAAGCAGACCTGACTCAGAAGGCCTTCAAGTAGGACTGTCGTGCACCCAAACCTCACAACAGAAGACATGAGCAACAGAAAACCCCGCAACCCACAAGCCACGACCAACAGACCAAGAGCCAGGACGGTCGTGCACCCAAACCCGGCAACAGAAAACCCCGCAACCCACAAGCCACGACCAACAGACCAAGAGCCAGGACGGTCGTGCACCCAAACCCCGCAACAGAAAACCCCGCAACCCACAAGCCACGACCAACAGACCAAGAGCCAGGATGGTCGTGTACCCAAACCCGGCAACAGAAGACATGAGCAACCCACAAGCCACGACCAACAGACCAAGAGCCAGGACGGTCGTGCACCCAAACCCAACAACAGAAAACCCCGCAACCCGTGAGCGACCTCCAACAGACCAAGAGCCAGGACGGTCGTGTACCCAAACCCCGCAACAGAAAACCCCGCAACCCGTGAGTGACCTCCAACGGACCGAGACGGCCGCCTCCGCAGAACTCCGTTCGATCGAGCATCTCTTCGCTCGGCAGTATCTGGAATTGACCGACCGCGTCCACGTCGCGGTCGGTTATGGCGTGTCGACGTTCTCGTTCATCTTGGGCAACACGGGCGTCGTAGCTGTCGACTCGGGTTCTGTGCCTGAAATGTCCGCAGAGGCGATCTCACAGCTGCGCAAGCGGACCAGCCTGCCGATCCTTGCTCTCGTGTACACGCATAGCCACCCGGATCACACGGGTGGAGCGCACGCTTTCCTCGACGAAAACCCCGACATTGAGATCTGGGGCATCGCCCATTTCGGCGACGAGGCACGACGATTCGCCCGTAACGGGGTCTCAGTTGCACGCCGTCGCGGCATCCGCCAGGCTGGCTTTCTCTTACCTCCAGCGAAGCGCATCAACAACGGCATCGCGCCAGCGCTCTACCCCACCGACGATGCCCTCGCAGGTGGACCTAGCAGCGGGCCTGATCCGCGCACCTTGCCGAACCGGACTTTCGACACCGAAGCCATGATCTCGATCGGCGGCGTCCGGTTGGACGTCAGCTACAACCCGGGCGAAACCGACGATCAGGTCATGATCTGGTTTCCGGAGCAGCGGGTCGTCTTCGCTGGCGACAACATGTATCGGTCCTTTCCGAACCTCTATGCCATCCGGGGGACGCAGTACCGCGACGTCCGCGACTGGTGTGAATCCGTCGATCGCATCCGAGCGCTACAAGCAGACCATCTCGTGCTCGGTCACACGGCCCCTTTCTCAGGCGCTCAGGAGGTTGACGAAGCACTCGACGTGTACAGCCGCGCTATGTGGCACGTCTACAACGAGACCATCACTGGTATGAACGAAGGCAAGACACCCGACGAACTTTCCCAGGAGGTGACGCTGCCGTCGGAGTTGGCGGACAACCCACTGCTCGGCCAGTACTATGGGAACATCAGTTGGGGCGTACGGGCGATTTTCGCTGGCATCCTGGGCTGGTTCGACGGCAACCCGACCAACCTGAACCCGTTACCCCCAACCGAAAGATCGCAACGAATCGCAACACTCGTCGGCGGTCCCGATGTTCTCTACGAACAGGCCGTCGCCGCGCTCACCGCCGGTGAGGCGCAGTGGGCCGCCGAACTTTGCGACATGGTGCTCGCACTCGCACACCGTCCAGCGGAGACGCTCAAACTCAAAGCCGACGCCGTTGACGAACTCGCGTACAACCTGGTGACCGCAACCGGACGAAATTACCTGCACACCTGTGCACAGGAACTCCGCGAACAGGCCGATGAATCCCCCGACTCAAGGCGAAGCGCTCGCCCCGTTACGGCCACTCACATCAATTCCTGATCCAGCGTGGGCTCAAGACGAGCCTAATCAGCCCAGCGTGGGCTCAAAGCGAGCGTAGTCAGCAGCACCAATGAGCGCTTCGGTGAGTTGCTCTGTCATGTAATGGCGGAGGTCAACGCAATCGTTTTGATCAAAGAGATTGTTTCGCTCACTGCGGTCGGCAACAAGATCGTAGAGTTCACCCTCGCCGGTTGAGTAGCGGGTCATGCGCGCATCGCTCGTCACGACCGTCCGTGAGTGAGCAGGCACCGCGTTCTCATAGAGGCCATATGACGGGATGTCCTCCTCAATTAAGACGTGGTCACGAACTCGTGCAGACGGGTCATCAAGGATGGGCACGAGGCTCGTGCCTTGAACACCGTCATAGGACTCGACTCCAACGAGATCGAGAATCGTCGACCCGATGTCGAGCGACGAAGCCAACGAAGGCGTGCGCGTACCCGTGCTGTCGGGACGTGCGATTAGCAACGGAACCCGTGTCGTGCCTTCAAAGACCATGCCGCCCTTCAACATGAATCCGTGGTCGCCGAACATGTCGCCATGATCAGCAGTGAAAACGACGAGGGTGTCGTCGGCCTGACCGGACGCCTCCAAGGCTCGGAGTATGCGTCCCACTCCGGCGTCGATCAGCTCGATCAGCCCGTACTCGGCTGCCAAGGCGTCACGCAGTGCGTGCTCACCGATCCGCATCGAGCCGCGTGCTCGCTGACTGAACGACATCTCGCGCATGAAGCCCGGCAGGCCATCAATCGGGTCGTGGAACGACTGCGGTAGCACCATGTCGTTAGGCTTGTGACTCTCATACCAGTCCCCAGGTGGTGCAAAAGGGTGGTGGGGATCGGGATAGGACGCGAACAGGAACCACGGCCGCCTTTTGGATGCTGCCGACCGCTTATCAAGTGCTGCCGACTCAATAAACTCAACAGCTCTGTTGGTGACGAACTCGGTGGAATGCAGGTCCTCGTCGTAGGCAGGTTTGAGGATCTGCCACCAGTTCTCAGAACGAGCCGCCGCAGGACCGTCACGGCCGCCACCAGCAGTGGACGAGTCAAGTCCTCGCTGTAGTGCCCAATGCCGATGATGACCCCCAATGCTAGAACCATGTCCGAGACAGAACTCCGCGTAGTCATAGCCATAGAAGTCCTCAACCGGGCCAGGATCGGCGGCCAGATACTGTTCAGCGGTCTCGAGATAGTCCCAACCAGCAGGCCAACCGTGCTGACCGACCGGGTAGCGGTTCTTCGCCGGGAAGAAATCGCGGGCGTGGACCTGGATATGTGCTTTACCAACATGTCGGGTCCGGTATCCAGCGTCGGCCAGACGCCGGACGAACGTGTTCGCTCCCCAATCAAGCGACCGGTCGTTGAATACCACCCCGTGCGCTGAAGGCAGACGCCCGGTGAGAATGCTTGAGCGGTTCGGCATACACACCGGGTTGGCCACATAAGCGCGGTCAAACACCGTTGCCCGCGACGCCAATGCGTCAAGGTTCGGTGTCCGCACGGTCTCGTTGCCACCGAACCCGAGATGGTCAGCGCGATGCTGGTCCGTGCATAAAAAGAGGACATTCGTCACCCAGCGCCCACCCTTGCGATCGCCCTGAACCGGTGGCGAGCCGCTGACCCGCCACCGCAACCTAGCTCCAGGCTAGATACTCACCACCGAACAGACACGACGCTTAGCCGCTGCCGACGCCCCCTTGACGAGTGCCCGACATCAAGGCAGGAGAAGCGCTGCGGGGTACCAAACCGTGCAGTGGGGTCAGCCTGATAGGGACACGACGCTTAGCCGCTGCCGACGCCCCCTTGACGAGTGCCCGACATCAAGGCAGGAGAAGCGCTGCGGGGTACCAGACCGTGTAGTGGGGCAGCACAGTGGGTCAGTCTGATTTAGATTCGACGGGCCAGACCAACAGACTGGACCGAAAGTACACGACAGAAATCAAAGGAGTCTGGATGCAGACACACTCCGAGGATCCCACAGAGGACGCAATCCGCGCTGCGTTGACTGCGATTAGCTCTCCGGGATCGTTCTTTGATGGCGCTGAGCGCGTGGCGCTTGCCGAACATGCCCGCGCGGCTCGCGGCCTGGGTGCCGCTTCGTCAAGCTTGCCGCCTGTGGTTGCAGACGCTGCTGCTCGGGTCGCTGCAAAGGCAATGACGACACGACCAGATCATGTCCGGGCGTGGGAACAAGATGGCCGCGATGTCCTGGCATACGTTGAACTCGTTTCGGTCGTCGCTCAGATAGCGGGGATCGACTCGTATCGGCTCGCTCTGGGCGCTGAACTTGACAAGCTGCCAGAACCGGTACCTGGAGAACCCACACCCGTCGTTCACCCCGACGCCAGGGTGATGAACGCGTGGGTACCGACGGTTGGCATAGCCCTAGCGCCAACCGCCCTTTCGGCTCTACCGAACGAAACGGCGACGAAGAAGAAACTTGCGGCCGAGTGGTACCTACCCGACGACGTCGTCCACAAGTACGACGTTGAACCGGGTCGGGAGATCACCCGCCCGCAGATGGAGCTGGTTGCGGCCCGGACATCGTGGCTCAACGAATGCTTCTTTTGACTGTTCGGTCACACCTGGATGCTCCGTGAGAGCTCCAAAGCCCAGAACCAGCCGGTGAACGTTGGTGCCGTGACCAAATGGGTCGTCGACCCTCTGCTCCCACTCGGCAATGAGTTGATTGCATTCGTGGACGCCATCTCACTCGTTGATTTCGACGAGTTGCCGCTCGCTCGCCAGGCTCTTCACAACGTGTCAGGGCTTGGAGCAGTGACCCGGGCGGCTGCCGTTTGTGCCGATTTCGAATGCACCAACCGAGTGGTGGACGCCATCGGGGTGCCGGTCAACAAACGGTACTACGACATAGGCAACGAGCTCGGCGTTGCCATCCCCGATCATCTCCGCTAACAGGTGCACCAAACCTGATGACGAAACAACCTGATAAGGCATCCAAGATGAGTACTTCCTATGAAAATCGCCAGGACTTCGAACTTGATCAATGGCCTGAGTTGCGCAAGCAGGTGAACGATCTCGCCAGTCTCGTCTACAGCGAACGATCCATCTCCCGGCAGCTGAAATCGGAGTTGTTCACCATGGCCAGCGTCGCCAGTGGTTGCACTCACTGCCAGTCGCACGGTGCCTTCTCTTTGAACCGGATGGGAGTGGACACCGAGCGCATCCAGGCTCTCTGGGATTACGAAACCTCCGAACTGTTCTCCGATGCCGAACGAGCTGCGCTCCACTTGGTGCGAGCGGCAGCGCAGTCACCTAATGCAGCGCGCCCGGAACACTTTGAGGAGTTACGCAAGCACTACTCCGCTGAACAGATCGTCGAGATCTTGGCGGTCAACTGCCTCGCAGGCTGGCTCAACCGCTGGAACGACACCGTCGCCACCGTGACGGATCAGGAATCGGTCGACTGGGCCGCCAAGAACCTATCTGAGGTCGGCTGGAACATTGGCAAACACGTCGGCGAAGCACACGAACAACGCCGCGGCCACCCCGAGACCGTAGGGTGGATCCAAGACGACTGACCGTAGGGCGCAACGTTCTTGTGTGTCCCCGATCAGCGGTGACGTGCTCGTCTCAGGAATCTATTGGCACCATTCCAGTCGTTGCTATCTGTCAAAAAGTGGACTCCGCCTGCGCGGACTTTGAATCCCTCGTCCTCATTACGGTGGGTTTGATGGTGTGGCCGATTACCCCCAGGCCACGCAGGTTCATAATCCGCAACGAGGAGACGCTTGAGACCGTCGATTGCCTCTTCGGGGTGAGCCCGTCGCAAGATCAAAGACGCCTGGCGGGCCTCGTCCGCACGCCTCCTTGTCTCATATCCGGACCATCCCGGACTGCTCCTATCAAGAGGTTTCACTGAACTCTTCGCTAACATGAACGGACAAGTCTCCTCTGACTCAGTTGATGAATACATCCGCAACCTCAAGTCAGCGTTACAAAGCGCCACACCGCACTACGGCGTGCCTCCCCAACAAGTACATGACACCATCAAATGGTTGGTTGACTGGCTGATAAACAATAAGATGTGTCCAGCAATACCCGCCGTTGCTGCAACTATTTCGGTCGCTGAGCGGCACGATGTCTCCGACAACGATGTTCGGCAGATTCTTAAGGAACTGGCCTCGGTCAACCTTGCCGCCACCATCGTTGACATTGATCTTACCCTGACCAAGCTTTCTTGTCTCACCGAAACATGCACGACTGGATACGCAGGATGAACAGCCCAAGTGACTACAACGTAGAAGAAATCGTCGCTCGCTTTCAGAATAGTGCTGATGTCATTGAAAAACTCAAGGATCGTCTCAAATCGCTCGTACAAACTGACGATCTCAACGCTGCTTCCCTTCAATCATCACAAGCTGCAGCGCAGACACTGCAGGAGTTGAGCGCGGAAATACGGGAGGCGACTGGCACCCTAGGGGATTCTCTGAGCACAGCAGATGCCGCGCTCACTACTGTCACAGAGTATCTGTCTTCGGTTGACCTCAATCGGATAGAACGTCAATTGGACGAGTTGATCGAAGCCCAGAAAGAGTCTACAGACAGATCCGTAGCGAGGATGAACGAGATACAGGAGACACTCTCGCGTCGGTTGTGGACGACCACGATCGCTGCCGTTGTCATCATCGCACTGGTAATCGTCGTACTCGGCATCTTTTGATATCACCTCAATCTAGCCTTGCCCGTAACTTGAGCTATCTGATCGGGGTCGCTGCCAACGCGGCCCTGTACGTGTCAGACTGCTGCGGTGTTCACGCCCCTGCCATTACTCGCCCATTTGGCATACCCGGGCTAGAATTCAGCTCATGAGCACCACGACGGTCCGACTCGACGACAAAGACGAAGCCCTCCTCGACATGCTCGCACCGAAGTACGGAGGGCCGCTCCAGCGCGATCCGCCAAGCCCTCCGCACTCTCGCAACCGACCATAAACGCCGGAACGCCCTCAGCGCGTTCCTCGCCGAATGGGACACCGAAGAAGGCCCGATCGATGAGGAAGAAATCGCTGCGATGGCCGAACGATACGGCCTTTGATACTCGACGCCGGGTTCCTTATCTCTATCGATCGAAGCGAGCGCGCCGCCCAGGCGTTCCTGACTGCTGCCAGCAGATCCGAACGGCGCTCCACATCACCAACCCCGTTGTGGCCCAGACGTGTTGGAACAGCTCCCGACACGCCCGGCTGGCGGCCCTCCTCCAGACCATCACGATCCACCCACTCAACGACGGCCGCCCAGTCGGACAGCTCCTCGCCCAGACCAGAACATCAGACGTCATCGACGCCCACCTGGTGATCACCGCCGTTCGTCTCGGCGACGACATCCTCACCGGCGACCCAGACGACCTCACGACGCTCAGCGCCGTGCTGGGCCCCGCATCCCCCACCATCCACCCTTGAACATGAAACCACATTCGCCGTGCACTGACGAGTGTGTCCGAAGGGCGACTTCGACCCTGAGTACACGCACACCCCTGGACCATCAAACTCGCCGCAGCGTAGGCGTCTCGCATGGTATGGCCCTACCGGCCCATCATTCCGATAAAGTGACCTTGGTCTTTGATATGGCGGCACGCGGAATTGAGTTCGGTTCGGGTTGGGCCGCTATCTGCCGGGTTGAGGCCAGCGGGATGAACCGACCAACCTGCACATCGCTGGCGCGTTATACGGTTACTTGCGCATAGTTGGGTCCGGGCCCCCAGCCCCCAATCACACTGCTGCTACCGATGGCCCTTACCCGGTATAGGTAACTGGTCCATGGGGTCAAATCACTGAGTGGATCTGTATAGCTGGTCTCAACGGTTGTTGTGACTCTGCTGTAGCTTTGGCCCGGACCGGCGACCCGTCGGTATACCTCATATCCCGTGACATCCCCGGGAGGTGCCGTCCAAGTGACCGTTACGCCATCGACGTCAACTACCGCTTCGATTCCGCTCGGGGCCAGCGTCACAATCGGCGCATAGTCAGACCCTGCACCCCAGCCTCCTACTACATTACTGCTGCTGACCGGCTTTACTCGATAATAATATTCAACACCGGGAGTTAGACCGGACAGAGGATCTGTGTAGTTTGCGGTGCGGGTTGTGCCAATCGGGCTGTAGGCATGTCCGCTGATCGCTACCCGCCGGTACACCTGAAAATGGTCCACGTCTCCGGTTGGAAAGGTCCAAGTTAACGACACGTCACTAGCAGTCAAGGTTGCGTTGAGCCCGTAAGCAGCCAGCCAGTGTGCATTCGCGTAGTTGGCACCTGACCCCCAACCACCCAGCTCACCGTCGCTGCCCACGGCACGCACTCGATAATAGTATTCGACTCCCGGAATCAAGCCAGAACCTGAATCTGAGTAGCTCGCCGTTGTGGTTCTTGCGACCTCGCTATAGGTCTGACCATTCACCGCTCTCCGCCGGTAGATCCGATAACCAGCAATGTCTCCGCGGGGCGCAGTCCAAGACAAAGAGATGCCACTTGCCGTCGTTTTAGCCTGTAGTCCTGCAGCAGCTGGAACGCGAGTCGCGGCATAGTTCGCTTGGCCGCCCCACACGCCAGTCATACCGTCACCAACTGCCTTGATTCTGTAGTAGTACTCAACTCCTGGCACGAGCCCACTCATCGGATCGTTGAAAACATTCGTCTTAGACGTACCTATCTTGGTGTAGTTGAATCCGGCTAAAGCCGGTCGACGATGGATTTCATAGTGGGTTACTTTCCCTTCCTTGTTCCATGACACTTGCACGTTGTGGCCTACGGGTTCCGCCTTAAGGTCCCAGACGGGATATGCGGTTATCACAATGGTGTCGCTGAATTCGCTCTTCAAAGCAAGATTATCGCTTGAGTACATTCGATATTCGTATGGCACTCCGGGCGTCAGCAATGCGGCTCGATCCAGGCCCGAAGTAACGTATCTGATACCGGCGAGGACGTATTCGCTACCTGGTTTGGCCACGCGCCGATGCACATAATATTTGAACGCTCCACCCGATGGTAATGTCCATGACAAGACGGTCCCGCTCTTAGAGGCCGATCCGGATAAAACGGACTTGCCAGGCCCAGTAGGATTCTCGGTTAATACTTTTACCTCTAGAAACTCTTCAACCTCTTTGATTGCCGAAAACACGGCATGGCCGCCTACATGAGAACAGTTGTTAAGGCTGCCCGCCGTAGATTTGCCGCCCTTGTGTATGCCATAAGCTACACCATGATGGTCATACCACGGGCCGCCATGGTCAAGATGGCAAGTTTTGAGGGACTTACCTTCAACCTTGACAAAGACCGGATCGCAAGGAATCGTAACTCCCTTGATACTTATACAGGCAGATTGGCTAGCCCATGGCTCGGTATTGAGCGCGTATTGGGTGTCGACAACTACTCCGCACGATACACCGCTGCCAGCTCCAGTATGGCAAATATAATCACCCATCATGTCACTTCTGTCTGCTACACCAGTTACATCACATATACCTCTATCAGTGGGCCCACATATGTATTTGTCGCTTAGGACGAAATTGGCATATAGCGGTATTGTATTGAACTGTGCATCAGCCGTCTTGCTCTTCCAACCATTCTTACGGCTAAGATCCATACCCTGGACTTCGAGCTTGTCCGCGCAATGACCAGCTGTGATCAATCCGTAAAGGCCACCGACGTGTTTAGCCGGGAATCCTGTTGTGCAAGAACCAGCGTATTCTCCACCCATATAATAGTATAATCGCCCTGAATATCTAAACGGCCCGACCTCCTGAGCTTCGTCAATCAGATCGCTCGTAGCCGTATCTTCTGACCCGGCCGGAGCACCTATCCCCTCAACCGGCTGGGCCGCCTGGACTTCAAAATCCTCATTATTCCCTTCGGACACGACAACAGGCTCAGAATCGCCGTCGCTGTGCTGCCGCGGCACATCACCCGGCTCCTCATCGGACATCGGTGCAGGATCAGAGTCACCACTGCTTCTTGGGCGTCTAGGCCCTCTTTCTGCATGTTCAGACGCAGAATCGGACCAGTTCCCGGTGCGGATCTCTACATCATCATGACCGCTCGCGATGCGCGCCGCGGCCGGATCAGGATCATCACTTCCTTGCAACCACACCCAAGCACCGAAGTCGCCGTCATGATCAATGCCCCAGCCAGCCACCCTGTCGATCTCCAGATCCCGGATCGAAGCCACAATGTCCTTTAGCTCACCAACGCGGTCCAAACGACGCAAAGCCTCCCCGAAAGAGACCCCGTAATCTCGCGCATAGGACTCCACTACCGGGTTGGGCTCAACCGCACTGGCCTGGTCGCCTTCTGCATCCGTAGCCGATGGCACCCCCAGAAGAAACCAGAACATGACGAAGGGAACTAGAGACAGCATAGTAAGAGTATACTTGCTGATGTGTTCCGGGTCCATTCGCGGTGACTAATCTAAGAGAGATTGGCCTACCAATCTGAAATCAAGAAACTGGCCCGCAATCCTTAAGCTCGAATCAGTTAATTATCGCCAGTTCAGAAGAGACAAGGTCTCAAGTTTGCCACCTGTGTAACTAAAGGATGCCGAGAAATCGTCGTAGTGGACACCCGAATTCAAACGTGAGCGCTAACCAAGAAAGACACCGACTCATGTATTGATTCCTCAAGCTCAATGTAATACGGCCCCGTGACTGGCTGAGAAATGGCCACGATCAGCAAGCATCCGACAGGTTTCACCCGATTATGTCGATCCTGGTGACAACGGCAACATTGACGCTCGATTAAGCCAATCACGCAGCCATCATGTGCCGTCTCGGTAGAGCTTCACGTCGTACTGGTCGTCCATACGGAACACGAACGGGTCCACCCCGAGGTTCCTCCAGACGTAATCCACTTGCAGAGGGGCCTGTATGGCGTTGCCTATCCGGCTCTTGAATATTGCCCTTGCGACTGACCGCGATCGGATCTCCAAGACCACGTCATCGGGTAGAGGCCCGGCGTGGCCTTTCGGTGATATGTCCAGCCGTACCGACGCGTTCCAGGTGAACAGGCGATCCACTGTGTATTGCACACCTTCGTAGATGAACGCCGCGCTCTCGAGCGATCCTCCGTTCGAGCGCCCATTGGGCGGGTCATAGCCCACGCTGGCACCTTGCGGCGACCCTCGGTTCCATTTCCCTGCGGTCAGTCTCCCGCTCCACTCGAAACGGGCGACCTCCGGCTCGAAACGGGCGACCTCCGGCTCAGGGTCAGCGGGCGTATCCGAGGATTCCTCCTCCGACTCCGAACTCTCGGAATCGACCTTCGACGGAGCCGACTCCTCCGACGGTTCGGATACATCGGCGACCACGATTCTGAACGTTTTGGTGACAGAAGCGTCACGGGCATCTGTGACGGTCACGCCGACTTTGTAGATGTTGTCGCTGCGCCGGTCGGCAGGGTTCTCGAAGTCGGGGGCCGAAACGAAACTCAACCGGGCCTTAGCCGAGTTGCTCTTATCGGCGGTGAGGGTGAACAGACTCCGGTCGACTCCCCCGGTGATACTCCAGGTCAGCTCATCGCCATCGGCATCGGTGGCAACCAGATCGATCCCGGCGGTGTTCTCCATAACCCGAATACCCGTGCCGGTGGTGATCACCGGCACCGAGTTCGCGGTGTCGGTAACAGCAGTAACAGGCTCGGACCAGTCACCGACGCCTTCATCGTTGACAGCCCGCACTCTCACGAAATAAGACGTCGAGGGTTCCAAACCGACAATTGCCACACTGTCGTTCGATCCAGGCCCCGGATCCAGCCGGACCCAATCGGACGAACCGGTTCGGTATTCCACATCGAAACTTGTGACCACCGGACGATCGGCTCCCGCAGGCGTCATCCAGGACACCCGCAGGGAATCCGTACCCGTGGAGGCAACCGTTGTCCGAATCGGCAATCCGGGTGGTTCGGAGGTATCGACGACGCTGAGCTCGAACGACTCGGCAACGGAAGCGCCGCGGGCATCTGTGACGGTCACCCCTACCTCGTAAAGGTTGTCGCCGTCTCGGTCGGCAGGGTTCTCGAAGTCGGGGGCCGAAACGAAACTCAACCGGGCTTTGGCCGAGTTGCTCTTATCGGCGGTGAGGGTGAACAGACTCCGGTCGACTCCCCCGGTGATACTCCAGGTCAGCTCATCGCCATCGGCATCGGTGGCAACCAGATCAATCCCGGCAGCATTCTCCATAACCCGAATACCCTTGCGAGTGGTGATCACCGGCACCGAGTTCGCGGTGTCGGTGACCGCAGTAACAGGCTCGGACCAGTCACTGGCACCTCCGTCGTTGACAGCGCGAACCCTCACGTCATAAGACGTGGCTGGCTCCAATCCAGAAATCTCAACACCGCTGACTGCTGCACCCGCTGCGCTTGGACCATCAACACTCTTGGGTTTGCGATCAGTCGGAGACTTCTGATCCGGAAGCATCAGAATCCAGTCATTGGCGCCGGTCTTATACTGCAGTTCAAACCAGTCGATATCTGGGTTCCCAGAATTGTCGGGGTCGTCAGAATTGTCGGGACTCGTCCAAGTCACAATCAACGATACTGGACCCCCAGCTACGACAGTCGGCGGATTCGGCGCCGCCGGTGCTACTGGTACAGATTCAGGAACATCAGAAACCTTGACCTTGAATGTCTTTGTGGCGGTATTACCGGCATCATCGGTAACGGTAACCTTCACCTTGTAGACATTGTCACGTTGCCTATCCTCAGGCTTTTCGTAGTCCACTGCAATCTGCAATGTCGCCTTGGTCGAGTTGTTCTCGTCAACGATCAGATCGAACAGCGCTCCATCGGCACCGCCGGTGATTTCCCAGATCAGCTCGCCTTCCTCTGGATCGCTGGCCTGAAGTTGCACCTCGGCGAAGTTCTCCAACACGCGGATGACGACAACACGGACTGCCCCAACACGGACATCCCCGGCCGCGGTTATCGCCGGGGACGAGTTGGCTGCACCGATTACAACAGCGCTTCCGTTGGACCAAGCGCCAGGACCTACACCATTGACAGCCCGAACCCTCACCTGATACTCCGTCAACGGGACCAAGTCGGTGACGATGACACGGCTACTGGAGCTCGGAACGGGTTCCATCGTAACCCAATCACCGACCCACAAATAGGCACCTGAAACAAGAATACGCTCTAGATTCGCGGCACGATCACGTACATTGTCGTATTCCTGCCTGACGATTCTGTACTGTACCTGGAAATGGGTAACCACCGAGCTGTTGTCGGCGAGTGGTTCCCAAGATACTGACAACGAACCCGTACCCTTGGATTCGACATTGAGCAGGTTTGGAGCCGCGGGCGGTTCAAGCACATCGGTCACCAGAACTTCAAATAGCCTAGTGGTAGATACACCCCAGTCGTGAACCGTTATCTCAACTTCATAGATGTTATCATTTCCTTGATCACGTGGGTGGTCCAGTTCCGGTGGAATCTTGAAATCCAGCACTGCTTTCACATCAGACGAATCAGACGAATAAATTTGATCTTGATCCACGGATAGCACGAACAGATCCTGGTCGGCCCCACCGGTGACCTTCCATGTCAACCTGTCATAGTCGGCATCGTCAGCAATCAATTCAACCGACTTGGTACTATCAGCAACCCTTATCGTCGGCTCGGTGACGAACACCGGCGGGCTCCCCAAGGAATCAGGTAACCGCAGACCGGGATTGTCGAAGGTGTGCAACCTGCGCATGCTTGCCAAGTACTTGAAGTTTCCCGGAATGTCTCCGCTGAGTTTGTTGTCGCTCAGGTTAAGGGAGCCTATGTTACGTAGTTGGGTTAGCTCCAGCGGAATCGCACCCGATATGGCGTTATGGTTGAGCTTCAGGACTGCTAGATTAGTCAGCCTCCCTAACTCTGCCGGTATTGGCCCCGACAATTCGTTATTGTTGAGATAGAAATATCTTAATCTGGTCAGATTATCCAAACCCCTGGGAATCTCTCCCGACAACCTGTTGGCTGACAAGTCCAGGTGCTCCAGGTACGTCAGCCTGTTCAAACTATTCGGTATCGCCCCCGACAATCCGCTACGGCTTAAGTTCAGAACCCTCAAATTTGTTAGACCAAATAGTTCCTTCGGTATCTCACCATCCAGATTGTTGTGGGCTATATCCAGATGCCGCAAGTTGCTGAGGTCAGCCAGTTCTTTCGGTATCTCTCCTGATAACCTATTACCACTAAGCGACAGGGTACGCAAACTTGTCAGCTCCAGTAATTCTTTCGGTATCGCTCCAGATAACTGATTCTTGTGGAGGGACAGAGTGTCCAGGCTTGCCAGCTCGGCTAGTTCTTTCGGGATCTTCCCCAACAATTGATTGTCATAGAGGTATAGAGATTTCAGTTGGGTCAAGTTGCTCAGCTCTTCAGGTATTTCCCCTGACAATTGATTCCCGCCAAGCCAGAGAGCTTCCAGTTGTGTCAAGTTCCCGAGTTCTTTCGGGATCTCTCCGGACAACTCATTGCGAATAAGGCTCAGACGTCTTAGCTCAGTGAGAGAACCCAATTCTTTGGGTATTGAACCCGACCATTCTCTTTCGTACAGATTCAACTCGCGAACCCGGTTATTTTCGACAGTTACGCCTGTCCAATCGCGAAGTAGTACATCCTCGGCCCAGTTCAAAAACGAGGAACCACCTGCGCTTGCGACCAAGTGACTCTTGACAGCCCATAGGATCCTGCAATCAGCCACCAAATCGGCCTTGGCGCTGTGATTCAAGATGACAGCGCCGTTTTCGCAAACTGAACCGTCAGCGGTGAGTCGGGCGGCGGGAGCCGACCTGTCGCGTGGCCCGTCCTGAGCCAGAGCATCCACGGAGAACAGCGTGACAATTCCAAACGCAGCGACTGCCGCAACAACCGGTGAAAACCAACGCAAATATCGAGACACAATTTTCATCAGACACTTCCCCCTGATTGTCAGGATCATACCACTCCTGTATCCGAAATGTCATCTCGGGATCAAGTGTTAGAGGATCCCGCTCATGACTCGGATTCGAATCGGGTTCACGGTCATGATATGACGCGTAGCCGTCTCGAAGGCTTGAAGAACGGGTTGTCGGACGAGGGCCCAGTAAAGCCAGCGATCGCCGCGACTTCATCGGGGCTTAGACCCCGATCGGCGAGAGCTTGGCCGATCTCGGTGACAAGCCGAGGCCGTTCAGGCATCAGCTCATCGCTCACCGGTTCCCGGGTCCGCCAGCCCAGTTTGCTGAATTGTTTGTACAAGCCGGTTCTGCGGCTGGCATCGATGATCTCGAGTCGGCAGGCCCTCTCAACGAGCGCTTGCATCGAGACACCCCAATGGCGTTTCAGGTCACACAGCTTGCCGGTGCTGAGGTTGCGGAGCTGGGGACGGATCACGACTTCAGGCATGAGGAACTCAGCCGCGAAGTCGTTCGCTTCCTGTTCCATGTTGAGCGTCGGTTCGAGGTTGTGGAGGCACAAATGACCGAGCTCATGCGCGAGTGTCATACGCCGCCGGTCCGTGGGCATCGCCTCGTTCAACAAGACCAACGGATGGTCACTGCTCCACTGCGAGAGGCCGTCAACCCGAGTGGTGCCGAAGTCACGGTCGATGATCATGCATCCAGCCGATTCGAGCCAACCAGCAAGGTCTCGCACCGGCCCGGACGGTGTCCGCCATTGGGCCCGAACCATTCGGGCCGCATCAGCAGGCGCCACCTCGACCGGGTCGAACTGCGGGACAGCGTAGGGCGCCCTGATAGATACCTCCTCGGCGAGAAACTCGGCGTGCAGGTCATACAAGTTGAGCTGAGCCTCAAGCTGGCGCCAAACCGTCGCTTTGGCCGTAGCCCTCCGGCGCATGTGAACATCAACCGCAACACCACCTCGCAGACGGCTCACGCTTTGCAACAACCGAACAGTCACACCCAGACAAGCAGCTATATCACCAAGAACATCCTCCGACGGTTCGCGTAAATCGTTCTCGTATCTCGACAGCGCCGCCTGAGTGATACCGGCCTGGTCCGCTAACTGTTCCTGGGTGATCCCTCGGGCCCGACGAGCAGTCGCGACAGCGTCACCGATACCCACCGGAGGTCTCCTCGCCAGAAATCACATCATCAGATCCGACCACTTCAACCACCGGACGCTGCGGCGACAAGACCCTCGGGAACAAAGCGGGCTCGTACTCGATGTTCTCATCGCCGAGACGCCTGTACCACAAGACGTTCTTGCCGTCCCGAAGAGACAGCACAGCCGAGCCGATCTCGAATTGTCGAACGTCCCATTCGTAACCGACGATCAGATGATGCATGGATAATCCGTCGAATGTGAGCTGTTCGGGCTGAGCCATGAATTCGAGCGCGCCCTGCGTCGGGTAAGTTCTCACCGATCCTGTCTGGTCGTGGCGTTTGACCCTGACCCGGTACCTGCCGTGTATGACCAATTCCCGGGTGGCGCCTTTGTCGAGAATCTTCACATGATCCTGCTCACCCAGATTTGTAGCCACATGGTGCCATAAGTGGTCATGGATCCAGTTGGCGAGACCACGTGCGCTGTGCTGACTCACGAAGTCCGGGAACTCCTGACGGTAGCGGGCAAGATCGGCTCGAGTTGCGTCTACCGCGTTGACGATCGCTTCACGGACCTTGTCCCCGAGCTCCTCCAAGACATCAGGTTCTGACGGATAGGATTTCATACCGGAAAATATACCAGCTAGCTGAGTCCGAGCGCGAACACTTCGAACGCAGGTGGGATGAACGCATTAACCGACGCAAGAGGCGTCTACTTGAGATCCGCTGCGGCGACGAGACCCTCGGGAACATAGCGGGCTCGTGGTCGATGTTCTCATCGCCGAGACGCCTGTACCACACAATGTGCTTGCCGTCCCGCAGAGACAGCACAGCCGGGCCGATCTCGAATTGTCGAACGTCCCATTCGTAACCGACTATCAGATGATGCATGGATAATCAGGCAATACCATCTCGTTCAGCGTTTTAGCTGAGTGCGTGGCGGGCCAGCCTGAGCGCCTTGTTCAACGGGGTACTCCGTAGATCCTTGCTGGTCAATTCGCTGAGCACTTGGGGGCACGCCGCTCCGGCCAATCCGTTTGCGGCATTGATGATCTGAGCAGGATCATCAATGCGGTCTGCGTCGCGTGCCAGTTCCTCAAAGGCGATGACCGTTAGAAAATTGTATATCTCGTTGCGGAGTCGTACCTCACGGGTGTCGACGAACTTGTATCCCCATGCTGTCGGCAACCCTTCCAGCGGCTTAAGGTCCTCTGCGAGACCAACCCCTACGCATAGCAGCCAGAAGTCCACATGGCGACGAAACGGAGTCATGTGGAGATTTGTTCTCGTTCGCTGTTGTTTCGACACCAGACGAGCAACACCGTCACGCGCTTGCGTTGGCAGATACAACGAGTAAGCACGACCCGTCAAGAAATTGGAAAAGTACATGTGATACCTACTTTCTCTTTGACCAACCGGGTCGGTTGGCTTGGCCCTCTCGCTCACATACATCGCAGTACTGACGAGGCCCGCATTCGCACACCAAAGAGATCGCCCTGGAATCAGTCAGGTTCATCACCTCGCGATGCCATTGAGCCGTTAGGGTGTAGGTCGCTCCGGCATTGTGAGCCACGGTCTCCACCTCGCTCTCAGCTTCTAGGTCGGCACCGGTCAGTAACAAGATGGGTTGTCCGGATTTTCTCGCGGTAGTGGCGAGAGTATTGCGACGTACAGCACCCGACATCATGTTGAGCAAGGAGTCCGCGATGAGCGGCGCGCGGGTCTGCGACTCGCTGCACAATGCCAACACGAATGCTAGGGCGATCACCCGCCGACTGGCGCCGTTTATCTCAATGTGAGGCTTGTCGCGTCCATGGTTGTTAATAGCGAAGATTTCAAAGCCTCCACTTGAAACAGGGCGCACCCCTACCTCGGCGATAGTGCGGATTGTTTCTTTTCCTGTTCGAATATCCTGCGTGTCGTCGCCAGTGACATTGTCAACCATCGTTGCGAAGAGCCGATTCATTTCACTTGAGAGTTCGTCGACTTGGTCGTTTTCGATCGTCTCGTAGGCCCGAGTAAGGACGCCATATATTACCCCGGCAAGGTCTTCGGCCCGGCGGTGGCCAACGGCAGCAATCTCGTTGTTCTGGCGCACATGGATCTTCTTGTTGAGCGCGTCCGCTTCACTGCGAAGACCCGGGAGACGGTTCGAGTGTTCGGCGGTCTCCGCAGAGAGCCTGATGATCTGGGCTTCTAGAGCTCCGATCTCCTCTTGGATCAAGGTGACCTCAGAATGGTCGGCTGCTTCCAGCTTCTCATCGATATCGGCACGATCGGTGTTGAGTTCGGACAACCAATGTTCAGCACCCGCAAGCCGAACCTCGGCCGCCTCAACGTCGGCCGACCAGTCCGAGGTGTCGGCCAACTGCATGAGATCACGGGCTGCCTCGAACACATGCCCGAGGTAGTTCGCGTGCTCGGCATCCGCCTCAGAGGCAGCGAGCTGTTCCTTGACATGGCTGCGATGCGAACCCGGATGGCTGAGATCCTCGCCGCAGATGCACAGTCCGGACTCGAGAAGCCCTTGGACGAACCCGACATGGCGTTGCGGAATCTGGCCGCTGTCATACATCGGCTTAAGCCAGTCGACCGTGGCTGCCATCTGCGAGCGGGCCAATTTCGCGAGGAGCGAAGGCGCCTCGAGCATGGCCCCCAATGCCGCCAGAGCCTGCTCGTGGTCCTTGTTTGCCCGGTTCAGTTCAAGTCGATTCTGGGCTAGCCGCTTCTCGAGTTCCTCAAGGGCACCGATACCTTTGAGTTCCTCACCCAGTCGCTCACGCGCCCTTGCGAGGCCGTCCTGCAGGTTGACAAGCGCACGTTCATCCTCCCGCTTCTTCTTCTCCAACTCCTCGATCTGCAACCGCGTCTCGTCTCGCCTTCTCTGCATCTCGTTGAGGTCGGCATCCCCCACGGCTTTGGTCGCCTTAGCTCCGAACGATCGCTCCGCTGTGGCGACACGGCTAGCCGCTTTCTTGAAGACGTTGATCCCGAGTAAGGCGCTGATCGCGTATGTCGTCTTCTTCTCAACTTCACTGCGGCTGATCGTCATCGCCTCGCTGCCACCGACGAACTCGGAAGCTTCGTCTGCGTCCATCACGAAGAAATCTCGGAGTTCCCATGGAAGCAGTTGCCCGATGACAAGATCGATGCCATATGAGTGTGGCTCCCATGCGCCACCGAGGCTCTGAAACATCAGTTGAGCATTCTCGTTGATCCGCCGGTAGTCGGGATCGTTGTCGTGGGCGATCGTGCGAACCGTTCGGACGAGTCGATACCGGGTGTTCGTGGTCCCGGGTGCGATGTCGTGACGGGTAGAGCCGTCGGAGGTGAACTCAATCACGACCCGGGTCTCGATGCCTGCATCAGTCGGCGCCCAAAACGTAGGGTGCACACCGAAGCCGGTCCGGTCACCCGGAAGCCCTCTTTCTCCGTACATCCCCCAGCGGACCGCACGCAGAAACGTCGTCTTCCCGGATCCGTTCTCGGCACGGATGACGGTCAGCGGACGCTCGGGATCCTGGGACGGTTCAATGACGAGATTCTCAAAGCAGACGAAGTTCGAGAGTTCAATTCGGGTGAAGCGGATCACGTCGACGCTCCTGCAGTGGCGGCCTGCTCAATGAGGTTCTCAACGATCTGCTTGATGTTCACCCTCTTCGTGGCATGCCTGTCCTCGTGGTCGACGATCTCCATCGCCAACGTGATCAAGAATTCGGCTTCGAAGTCCTCGGAAACCCGGTTGGCCTGATTGGTGATCTCGGTGTGGATCCGATCGAAGTTGCTGATCATGGTGCTCCTTTGGGAGTGCCGGGCGCTACGAATATGTCTCCGGGTTGCTGCAGATGGATCGAGCCTTTTCGACCTGTGTTCTGAAACGCTTCGCGGATCTCAGTGATGTTTGCGAACACTCCCGCCGAACCAGTCGGATTGTCGGCATGTCGGGCAAAGGCATAGGCACGTCCCACCTCGGCGTTGATAATCGACTTCACAGAACGGGACTCATCAAGATCCGCAGCTGGCGGCAACGAAATGAAGTCGTGAATGATCGCAAACGGCTTGTCCGGGTGCTTGCGCAGGACCCGGCCACGGCGCTGGATCCACTCCCGCTCAACCGAAGATGACGCGACGATGAACGCCTCCCTGGTACTTGGAATATCGACCCCTTCGTCCAGGAGTTTCTTCGCAAGAAGGACCTGGTATCCGCCTGTATTGAACGCTTCAAAGGCACGACGCATGACACTCGCAGAAGTGGCCTGAGTGATGCCTGTCCACCTGATCCCTAGATCGTCAAGGAGCGCAGCGATTCGATCGTACTGTTCGGGATTCTTAGCGGAGGCATACACGAGGGCATGACTCAGTTGGCGTATACCTCGACGTTTCAGTACAGCGCGCAACAAAGTGTACTTGGCTTCGGCGGTTTCAACGATCCTTCTGCGCCGGATTAGCAATCTATTAAGACGATCCTCATCTTCGTGTGCGGCTGCCGCACCAATACGGCGTGTCAGCTCGACGAACTCGTTCAGTTCTTCGGAGTCAAGCGTCGCCGCGTGTACGTAGTACTGATACGGCGTCAGGCAAAACCCGATCGCCTTCTCAAGCCCGAATCTGTACACGGGTTGTCCGAAGTAGTCAAAGACCTCTTCGGTGCCGTCCGGGTCGTACTGCCGAATCGGTGTAGCAGTCAGAGCAAGGCGCTTGGTGAAGAACTCCGGCTTGTTTTTCACGAAACCGTCGGCGCCCAAGCCATGAGCTTCATCTGCTATCAACAGCAAGCTGGCAGCCGAGTCGGCCTGCTGTAGTGTCGCCTGGAACCGGGGATCACACAGCATCACATTGGTGACCACAATCGCCACCGTTCCCCCCAGCCGTAGCTGACGAAACGCTCTACTCAGCGCGTTATCCGCATCTGATTCAAGTGCGGGTACCACCGCACGCAGACCGAATTTGGCGATCTCGGAGCGCCACTGCGTAACGAGCGCACGAGATGGTGCCGACACCACCACCAGAAGTGGACGGCCCGGGTTGCGTTGCTGAACACGCGTTGCACACACAAGGGCGGTGAGCGTCTTGCCCGCACCTGTCGCCATTTCCAGAATTCCGCGCTCGGGCGGCTCCGCATGTTCCCAGGCGTTGACAGCTTCGCCTTGATGTGCATAGTCACCGTCTCGCCACCTGAGCCACGAAGGAATCTTCAATACCGGTGGCGATGCTGTAGCCGGTCTCGAAAATCGCCGACGGAGTGACCAGTGAGGATCTGCCGCCCACGCAGGACTGCCGTCTGCCTCAACTGCACTGAAATAGTCGCACTCGCTAGGCGCGATGTCCGGCGCCGACTTGATGATCTGAGCCTCGACAGCGTCGGGAAGATCAAAGACGTGATTGATGCCGATACTACGCCCGCGCAACCAGTCACCCAGGGCCCCCTCAGCCCGACCGAAGACCTCCCTATCGTGTTTGTCCCAGCTCACCGTGACGGTCATTTGCTCAACGCCAGCCACGATTCCTCGTCCGGTGGCATTGCCGGAACCATTTGCGATGACGCGATCGAGATCATCATCAAATCCCCACATCTTGGGGTGGAAGTTCGAGCCGGGCGAAGGCACCGCTATCCGTAGGCGGAGCTGCCCGGTTGCGAGCATCCAGCCGAGGCAGTCGAGTGCATGAACAGCAAGGCCGTCCGCATCGACGCGTCCGTTGACAAAGACCTGTGCAATGCGGTGAGCGGACTCATCTTCGGAGAGGCAAACGGCTTTTTCGATTACTTTACGTTCGGGTTCGTACAACGTCGGCGAAACCGTCATCTCGATGGTCCGCGTCTCGCGATGTTGGAGATAGATCGCCAACCCCGGGGCAAGCCTGGAGATCCAACCAGAACTGAACCAACCGAATACACCGCGCGCCGAAACCGCCTCTCGAAAAGCCGGGATAAGGATCTCGCGCGCGAACGGATCCTCGGGCAGCTTGTAGAAGCTTCGCCGCAATGTTGAGACATCGGCGAGCATCAGTTGATCCGCCTGCGTCTCTTCAATCGTTCGAGCAGGTCTCCTGCGGTCGGCGACTGCGCAGAGGGCTGATTCTTTGTGACCGACTCAAACCTGACTGCAGAACCGTCATTGACGATCACTACCCGTGCGAATTCACCGGCTAATGCGCCGATTCCCAGCAGCGCATCGCTGACCCTGCCGATCTCGGCGTCACCGTGTGGAGCGGTCAGCCTCCAGTTGATGCTTACCGGGTTACAACCATCCGGTGAAGCCACCGGCACCGTACAGCGATCGTTAGGCCCACAACCGAGCTCTAGGGCAAGTTCGGGCGGGAACCTGTTGATTGAGTAACCGTCGAAGTACCGATCCTCGACCAGGAACTCCCAGCAGATTTCGCCGTGTTCGTTGCGGGTGGCAACGTCATCTACTGACCGGAAAATAAGAGTATGCGGGTTGGCGACACTGACCATTCCGTCACTCACGTCGAACTGTTTCGTGGCGGCATAGGTCCGAACGCTCGCCTCGGAGACACCGAAGCGTTCGGGGATGTCTTCGAGCAGAAAGCTCAACGACACGACGCCACCGTGTTCATCGATGCGCTGCCGAATCTCCGCCGGGATCCCCTCATAGACATCATCGATCCACTCGATCAACCCCCATCGAGACTTGTCTGCGCGTGCTATCGAATCGATGCCAGACAGGGTGCTCGTCAAACTGTCGGCGTCGAATCCGCCCTGTTCTGCGATCTCCTCCTTGGTGGCTGATCGACCGATCTCCAACAGAGCCAGCTTCGCTCGAACGCGCCGAGTGTCTCGCAGAGCCAGGTGCACACCGATTCGCGTGAGGCCGAGCAACTTGACGAGTTCATCAACTAACCGCAGTGCATGTGGGGCCTCTTGTACAAGAATCGCCTTGAGGTCGACCAGCCCTACGTCATCGGCTTCAGAGACGATCCGTTGAGCCAGCGTGTCCACAAGATGCCAGCCGTCGTCGCTGAGTGCGAAAGATCCTTTGGTGGTGTAACCGAGCCGTGACCTGATCAGGTAACGACAAAGAGTCTTCGTCGAGGTCTCGAATTGGTCTCCGCTTGCCGACGCGAAAGAGCCAAGAACAGCATCAATACGCTGTTCCACTTCATCGTTTCTCACGATCTCCGCCATCCCGCCACGAACAACAGATGCGATCAAGCCCGCTTGCGCTCCGCAGTGTTCATCGAGGGCGTCAGCGACCTTAACCTCCAGTTGACGAACACGTTCACGGGTAACGCCGCGCTCGTCGCCAAGCGAGGCAAGCGAGACCGACTTTTGCACCTTGTGACGTAAGAGAATCTCGATGTTGTCGGGACCATGTTCGACTTCGACGAGCCTGACCGCATCAACCAGACCGGCAACCGGCCCTACATCACCAGGAAGTTCATCGAGCCCGAGTCCCTGCAGCGTCTCGGCAGCGCCCGTCTTGTCAAGCAGCTCGACAAGACGAGGTGATGCGAGCGCGTCGGCCACACTTCGACAACCCAGCGCATCACGAGCAAGCGACAGGATCTGAAGAGCGCTGTCTACAAACATGTCCACCCCGGCCCAGCCAGCGATTGCAACCGGCTCTGAATCAATCCCTATGGCACTCTCGTGTTCCTCAGCGCATGTTCCGTCTCCGACAAACGGACCTGCCGCTTCCAAGACACACAACAGATCCACGAGTGACCTGATTCCGAAGTTCGGAATATCCAGGAGCTGCTGAGCAGTCACCGGGTACGGATTCGGCAGCAGATGCACACGCCGTATCGCGTTGTATGTGCGAACCGACACCGGCAGAGCGCGAATCTCGGCCTCAGATACCCAGGCAGGTAGTGCTTCGATTGCGGTCATTGCAGGCACCTTTTTTGCCGAGGCGACCAGATCCTGGCGTTGGATACGGCTGAGTGGCTCGTCGATCAGCTCCCAGTACCGTGGGAGATCCGAAAACGTCTTGAGTTCCGGCCCCGCAGCCCGAAGCGAATCAGGTAGCGGCTGCTCAGCCAGCGCCTCGATGAATCGTGACGGCAGCAGCGGAGTCGAAGGCGAACCCCACTCCGCGACCTGTACCGGCACCCTGCGGATTTGATGAAAATGATCGCTGCGTTCTTCACAAGACCGATCCGTGCTGGTCCGACACAAATGTCTGTGCTGTTGCGATTGTGTGATTCCCGCCGACACCTTGATCAACCCCTACAGCGCACAGACCGTGCACATATCGTCGCTCTCATCATCGAAAACACCCGCCAATGCTTCTACAAGCGGGCGGTTGGGCTTGTCCTTCGCCTTACGTAGAACAGCGGCGTTGTGGCGTTCAATGATCTGCTCGCGCCGCCCCAGTAACTCGACGAGGGTTTCGCTTCCGGTCCAGGTGTACTGCCGCCCGGACATGGCTCGATCGCTGAAGTCGGCGTCGCCGTCGACACCAGCATCGCGGAGCACCTTCTGTTCGATGGCAACCGCTCGTTCGAACAAGTCGGGATGACGGTCCGCGAGTCCGACCCATTCTGCCTTACGTTGATAGAAGCAGAAGTAGCAGCCGGAGCGGGTTCGCCACTCATAATACGACGGCAGCCCAATGCCAGCATCTTCGAGGATCCTCATTACACCGTCGTGGTCGATCCCGTCATCCACGAAAGGCAAGACAGTCTCAATGTTCGGCTTCGTGGAGATGTAGCCCTTTCTGTTTGATTCGTCGGCGCGGATAGCTACGTATGAGACAACCGGGTCGTCTGCAACCCATGCCTCGATCGGATGGATCTTCATCTGTTTGGTGCACCAACGCATCTGCGGCGATGGAAGCGCTCCTCTATACACCTCGAACCAGTGATCAAATCCGCGCTGTGCATTGAGTCGCTCGATGGGCTTGCCGAGGGTTACCTCAAGGCGTGTGAGGTACTCGTAGGTTTCGGGAAGTTCGGCACCCGTGTCACAAAAGAAGTACTCCATCGCCGGTACACGTTCACGCATATAGACAGCTAAAGCCGATGAGTCCTTACCGCCCGAAATTCCGCATATGTGTCGAGTGTCAACCATTAGCCGCCCTGACTGTTGAGATATGTGCGATCTCGCTGCCGCCGATCGGCTCGGCACACGGGAGCACCTGTTCTGCCATAGTGGCGAGAATTGCCTCTCGGGCGTTGGCTTCGCTTCCAAGAACGGCTGTGAGTTCTTCTACGACCATTTCAAGAGAGTCGCCGACCGTGTTGCGCATGTGATCGTTGAGCGTCAACATGAGATAGTCTTCGTTGCCGTCGGGCCGTGTGACCGTGACTCGTAAGGCGTTGAAGGGACTACCGTCTGCGGCCCGGTGCTCAACGTGAAGCGCCAGCAAGCGACGAAACGCCGCCATCTTTGCTGGAAGTTCGAACTCGAATCGAGTTCGGTCACCGTCGGACCACTCCCTGACAGCGCGCTTCACCACAACGGTCGCAACGTTGTTGGCCCATTGAAGATCGTCATCAAAGCCGTTGGCGGACATCGCCAACACGAACGATCTGATTCCAGGATCAATGATCTCGTGACTGATGGCCGACGCCTGACCGCTGAGAGCTCGCCGACTCGGCTCTCTCGCATGCCGGAGAATCAAGCTGAGAAGCTCCTCTTGCAGTCGGCGGGTACATCCGTTCAGTTCCTCGACGGCGTCTCTTACCGCTCGCACATACTCCGCGCACTGCGGGTACGGCTTTGCTGCATAGATCGGGGCAAACCCGAGTGCTTCGGGGAGTCGTTCGAAGAGCAGATCGTCGGGTTCGATCGCCGTGGTCAACACGTCGCGTGCGGCTAGCGCGGAATCGGACAAAGCGCTGGTTTTGCGGGTGAAATTGTCGAGTCGCTGAACCGCCCCAATGACGTTTGCGACAACCGCTAGAACATTGCCAACCCTGTGCTGTCGGGAACGCCTGGTAACTCCTAGTTCCTTTGCGAGTGCTTGAGTCACCTTACGGCGAGCCCCGCTTGCGTTCGCGTAGTGCTTGATCTCGAAATGGATTGGGTTTTTCACCATCCGTTCCGACATGTCTGCTTGGAGTGTCGCTTTGAATGTTCCGTGCTCGTAGATCGCAATCTCGTCGTGATGAACGAGTAAACCTGCGGTGACGAACACTGGCACCACTGCGGCTTTCATACCGATCGGCGGGGACATCAGCACCCGGTAGACGTCGACGAGATTGACCCGTTGACTCTTCGCTCGGGTGAACGTCATTTCCAATTCCTGCCAAGCCACAAGCATCGATGGTTCGGTAGGTTCAGCGAAGACGAGTCCGCTGTTGTTGCTGTCAAGGCGGTGCATGCCGGTATGGCTGAGCACTGCGCGGTACATCGCCACCTCGGGTCCGTATCCCTGCAAGCCAAGATCCATTTCGTCGGACCGTTCGATCATCGCTGTCAACAGCAAGCGGCGCGCCTTGGCACCTTGTGTCGTCACGTCGGTTCGGTTGATCATCTCGTTGCCGATCAGCGGCGCCGCTCGATAGGCGCAGTCGGCTGCCGCCGAAAGTGCCGTCGTCCCTCGACCTGACGGCAGTTCTTGGCGCCCGTCGGGGGTGAGCAGATACCAGGCGCACTGTTGTGGATCAAATGTCGAGGTCCAAGCGCCGTGGAATTGCGATTCGGCCTCGGCGAGTTGCTCGCCCAGTTCGCTGCGGACCACCCAGTCGGCGGCGACTTCGGGCATTTCGACCACTTGATGGATCGCAGCCAGGCTCCGGGCCGCGGTGTCCAGTTGCACAAGCGTGGCAGGGACAGCCGCGACTACGGGCAGGCTCAGGTCACTGCTGTTGACCGTCGGGCAGTCTCCGTTGTGGTCGATGACCAACAACAGTTCGCCGTCGGCCTCAGAAAAGGGATCCGGTGCCACGACAGTCTTTGAGGCGGTCGCATAACGGCGGGTGAATACCCGCAAGGTGGCACTCTCCGCTGAGTGTCGGGCTGCGATGACGGGAGTAGGTGCATCGAGTCGTGCCAGGACATCGATCAAGGGCAGCTTCGCAAGGCCGGATGCTGCGCACTCATACAGATGGCGAACGTCGAGATCGCTTCCCTGCCAGATCCGGTACTCGTCGGCGAAGGCTCGATAAGTGATCAACCCGCGGTCGGTAAGCTTCTCTAGAGTTGATGTTGAACGCTCAGAAATCTGAGCGAGCGCGGTGCTTGATGCTCGAATAGTGCCCGACGCTCCAACGAGATTCAGCACGGCGATCGATTTCGCCATATTCGACTCTGTCGCCGAGAGCCCGTGCGCATCACGCAGAGTTGTGGCGATCTCCATCCGGCGGCTCGCGTGTGCTCCAAGCGAGCCAGCTATTCCACCTTCTGCGATGAAGTAGTCATAGATCTCTGCGAGTCCCACCACAGGCAAAGGCCCTTCGGTGAGTTCACGCCCGCCGAGCAGCGCGGGCACAGCGGTGGCCTCGTTTCCCGAAAGGAACGAGAAAAGCGTGCGCTCGTTCTGGCCGTACCGGCTGCAGAGCTCAGGAAGCACTACAACCGCGAGCGGATGAAGCGGAAAGCACCCTGCTACGGCGTCCGGGGTTGCCAACTCCGCGATATCCAGGTCCCGGATGGCCGTCGCAGCCTCGTCGGCCCAGTTGTCAACTCGCTCACGGATCGCATCGCCGACTTCGAAGACACCAGCAATGAACGCTCGGATCTGAGCCGGGGAGTCGGCAAAGGGAACGGCTTCGAACCGGCCCTGCACCTTGGCCCATTCTCGGTGCTCGGGGCTATCCACCGTGGTGAAATAGTCCTCGAAGGAAAGATGCTGCAGGGTGACGGTGAAGATCGGAGTGCGGTGTGTCTGTCCCGCCTCTGCGAGTTGCTGGAGCAGGTATGGATCAGCGTCTGCGGAGGTGCCGATTGCCTCGAGGTTCTTGCCGAACTCGTCGATGAGAATCAGCAGGGGTGCAGACTCGGCAATGCCAAGTGCTACTTCGAGAATGTCTGTCACCGACGGTCCAGTACGGCGCGGGTCATTGCTCGCGGCGGCGGCCATTGCATTCTTCAGAGCCGGTGCCGCTGTGAAATGCGACTGCGACGGGAACTCCCCGAACCGGCGAACCACAGCGGAGTGCAGGGCACGAAGAACCGTGTGAGCGATCGGTTCGCGCTGTGCAGTTGCTACTGCGTTGAAGAACCCAAGCTCCACCGTGTCGTGGCGCTGATGAGCGGCGACCACCAGCGAGGCCAGGTCGGGGGTCGCGGCGCTTAGAAGTTCAAGGGCTCTTTCACGGATCGGGCCTGCTTCACCAAACGCGCCGTCGAGCAGAAGCGCCAGCGACGACTTCCCGGAGCCGTACGGTCCAGTGATCGACCAAGCCCCCCCCCCCGCAGTTGAAGCCGCTCGGGTCGCGAGGCGCTGCACAACATCCACGGCGCGGGGCGTGACCAGGTATCGGTCAAGAGAGTTGGGTGTGGTTACGTCACGCTCAAGGTTCGCCGACCGGGAGAAGCGCCGAGAGATCGTGACGTGATCGCCAAGCAAGGTCATGCGCATTCGACCTGCCGATGCCGATCGCTGGCTTCTAGGAGTCTCAGCATCGCCGGTGATCGCTCGGGGAAGAGTTCCTTGTCCGCAGGCTCGTCACCGTATCCGCCGATAGCCGGTGCTGGGGGTTGCGTGTTGTAGTAGTCGTTGAGGATTTCCACAGCGATCTGGGCAGGCGGATCTGTCCAGACGAACTGCCGGGCGCCGGTCGGTGCCATCACGTCCAGCGACGATAGCTTCTCGGACTCTCGACAGAGCGCAACGTAGATGTCGTGCTCTGAGAGTTTGAATGCTTGGCCCGGACTGCCCGGCTCATTCGCCAGGTTCGCCAATGTGACGGTCTTTCCGCTCCGCCGACGACGAGCAAGATAGTCGAGAACAGCAACGGCCACTATCTCGGTGGGGAGGGTGGGCTTGGGACCCAGCACGAAGCGATGGTTGCCGGTCGCAGCCGAACGGGATATCAAACCCAGTTCCCGTAACGGACAGTCCAGAAGGTCTTCGAAACGCGTCCGTGACGTGTGCACAGCCGGAGCGTAGGTTCGGAGGAGCGCGGAGACATCCTTCACCACCGCAGAAGAATGAGGCGCCGACCAAGGGCCAGCGGCGTGTATATGGGTTGTGACGGCGCTGGCCAGAAGGTCATCTTCGAAATCAACCGCGTGCAACTCGTTGAACACGATCCACCATACGGGCAGCAGCGACGGCGGGGCCAGCAGCATCCAGTGAAGCAGCCAGACCGTTCCTGGGTCCTCCATGTAAGGGTCCCACCCAACGGGGCCGAACAGAGCCAGTCCGAAGCCCGTCGGGATCATTTCCGGGGATCTCTTGTTGACCGATTCCGGGTCGGAGGTGATGATCTTGGCCGCTTGGCCCCAGAACTTGATCGAGCGGACCATGTTCTTGCCCACGCCAATGGCGACCGGCGCGTCCTCAGCCGTGAATCCTCGCCCGTTTGCGGCGGCCGTGGCATACGCCTTGCGGAACCAACTGTAGCGAGGATGAAAGGTCTCGTGGCGGGCGAAGATCGGCTCGGTGGCCTCGGTCAATCGCACTCGGTGGCCTCGGTCAATCGCACTCCGTAGCCTCGCTTAATCCCATTCGGTGGCCTCGGTCATGGACCGGACGAACCGGACCGCCTCGATGGTACGAGTGGCTGCGGACTGTACTTCTTCGCGGGTGGTGAAGCGGCCGAGACTGAACCTTACAGACTCAGCCGCGCCTACGCGATCTACCCCCATCGCCAGCAGTATAGGAGAAGGCCCTTGGGCTCCGGAATGGCAGGCACTTCCCGTGGACACCGCTACGGGCTCGAGATTCACGAGGACAGCCTCGGCGTCGGCTCCGCGAAACAACAGATTCGCTGTGTTCGGAAGGCGGCGGTTCACATCGCCGTTTTGTTCCACCCCTTTGAGACCGGACCCGATGAGTGCGACGAGCTCATCACGCAGAGCGCAGACCCGTAGAGCATCGCTGCTGCGTTCGGTGTCGGCGAGTTCTGCCGCCAGCCCGAATCCCGCTATACCGGCGACGTTGAGTGAGCCGGAACGCAGTCCTCGCTCTTGTCCGCCACCGTGGATGATCGGTCGCATTGCTCGCCGACAGCGCGACGAAACGATAAGCGCTCCGACGCCGCCCGGTCCGCAGATCTTGTGACCGCTCAGCGACAGGAGATCTGCATCGAGTTTGGCCATGTGGGTGGCGAGCCTTCCGACGGCCTGGGTCGCATCTGTGTGTAGCAGCGCGCCATGTGAATGCGCCCGCTCTGCGATCGCGGGAAGGTCGTTGATCACGCCGGTCTCACTGTTGGCCAGCATCACCGATACCAACATGACGTCATCGCCGAGTTGCTCATCGAGAGCATCGAGATCAACGAACCCGCCGGGCGTCACCGCGATGAAGTCGACCTTCGCATGACCTTCCTCGGCGAGCCAGATAGCCGTCTGGCGAACGGATGCATGTTCGACCGCCGAGATCAGCACCCGACTCCGGGCGGCGGGCCGCGTATCGACGAGCCCCTTGAGGGCAAGGTTGTTCGCCTCCGTCGCTCCGGACGTGAACACGACGTCTCGTGGTAGTCCACCCACCGAAGCTGCGACCTGCTCACGAGCCCGGTCGACGCGGGCCCGCTGCGCCATACCGAAGCAGTGAACCGATGAAGCATTGCCGACACCGCTTCTCAGGACTTCGAGCATTGCTTCGGTGACCCGGGGATCGATCGGCGCCGAGCCGTTGTAGTCGAGATACACCGGTGTCACCAACGGACCTCCCTTGAAGACACACGCATCACGAAGACACACGCATCACGAAGACACTCATAACGCATCACGAAGACACACGCATCACGCCTTGCGGGTTCTGGCCACACCAGAACAATACGGTCCGCTCAAGACACTACGGTCCGCTCAGGCCCACAGGCGCGAATAGAAGGCATTGAACCCAGCGCGCTCGGCCAACCAGAACCCGATCTGATCTGTGAACTCGACGCCTGTGGGGCTCACCTTTACCACCCACTGAAGCCAGCCCACCAGCCCGTCGCTCACCCCAAAAACCACGGCCCGAACCGTCTCCTGGCTACTTTCAATGGTCACTAACAGCCCGTCGCTCACCCCGAATACCGCGACCCGCCGTGCCACCTTGGATGTTTCGATGCCGGTGCACCTTGTGCTCCCCGGTATGAACCTCAACATCAATCCCAGCCATGTCCGGCTCGGTCATATACGCAGTGTGGCATCCGGTTCGATCATTTTTGAGTCGAATGACCGTCACGGTGCATGGCTATGAGCCCCAAAGAGCTTGACAAACGCCACTCCGATGGCTCTGACCGCCTGAGGCTAGGGTCGCCATGTGAACTTATACAAGAATGTTCCGTGAATATGTACAGGAATAAGCTGTTAATTCATACATGAAGGACCCGTGAATCTGTACAAGAAGAGTCTGGAGCGGTAGCCTGACAGGATCGCTGCCTACATAGCTCGAATCGCTGACACGGTCTTGAATCGCCACCTTGGCGTATGGTCCGCGGAGTTGATTACTGGGCCGCGGGCGGTGGGGAAGACCACGACTGCACTAAGGCATGCCCGCTCGACATTGCGCATGGACCAGGCGGCGGAACGCGGGATCGTGCTGGACGACCCGGATGCAGCTATACGTAACGGCCCGTTTCCGTTGCTGATCGACGAGTGGCAACACGCCCCAGAGGTCCTGTGGGCGGTGAAACGATCAGTTGACGCCAAGCCGGACTCGGCCGGGAGGTACATCATCACCGGGTCGGCTCGCAATGATCTCCACGTGGGCCAGTGGCCTCTGACTGGACGGGTTCTCAACCTTCGTCTTTGGCCGTTGGCCGGGCGGGAGCGCTTCGGGGATGCAAGCGCACCCTCGCTGTTCGACCGCTGGGACAGCGACCATCGCTTTGTGGTGCCGTCTGACCCGCCCGACGTGTTGGGCTACCTCGAACTAGCTCTGGAAGGCGGCTTTCCGGGTGCGCTGACGGCGTCGGCTGTCGGTGCTGGCGATGACTGGATGCGTGCCTACGTCGACGTTGCCGTGACCCGGGATCTGGGCGAGTTCTCCAACGGCAGGGGACGCCGCAAGAGCCCCGAGTCGCTTCGCCGGTGCCTAACTGCTGCAGCAACGCATACCTCTGGCGTGGTACCCGATACCACGCTGGCCCGCTCGGCCGGGCTCGACCGCCGCACATCTGCGAGCTACTTCGAAATGCTAACCGTGCTGGGACTTGTCGCCGAGATCCCCGCCTGGCGTTCCAGCCGAGTCCAGAGACTGGTCTCGATGCCAAAAATCTACATGACCGACTCCGGCCTAGCCGCCTGGCTGATGGGCGTCGACCACCAAAGCCTGATGCGAGACACCGATGCCAGAGGCCGGATCCTCGAAACCTACGTCGCTGCACAGCTTCGCAGTGAAGTCGAGACATCCGCGGGAAAGGTGCACATGTTTCATCTGCGCACCCAAGGCGGCGACCACGAAATCGATCTGGTAGTGGAGACCGGGCGCCGGTTGGCAGCCTTCGAAGTCAAATCATCAAGCGCGCCGACCAGCCGAGATGCCCGTCACATCGCCTGGCTACGAGACCGGCTTCCCCCCGGACAATTTGCCGGTGGCGTCGTGTTCCACACCGGCCCGCACCGCTACCGCCTGGACCAAGGAATCGAAGCGGTACCCATCGCCGGACTCTGGGGAACTCAAACCGCAGCCAACCAGAACTACCAACACCCACCCCGCGGAACCACAAAACCCGTCTCACAATGCTGACCGGTCACCCTGCCCGTCACGGTTGCATTCACCGCCATGTTTGCATTTACACCGCCATGTTTGCATTTACACCGCCATGTTTGCATTCACCGCCAGAGTCGCATTGCCATACAGCTCGATTGACCCATCTCACACTGCTAGTGGTCTATGGTTGTTGACCGATGACCGCACTTCACCCACCCAAATCCATCTCGATATCGGTTTGCGGTGCTCCCCGATACCGGTCCCCGGATCATGCGCACCTCCCGCATGTGGTGAAGATGTCCGGCGGGCGTTCCTCAGCGGCGATGACGTTGAGTATGGCCCGATCCGGGCACATGGACGCCACCCGTGGCGATGTGGTGTTGTTCGCCAACACCACCGCCGAGCATCCCGCCACATACGAATTCGCGTCGCAGGTGTGCGACGAACTTGAAGATGCCCACGGCTTGCCGTGCCTTTGGTACGAGTTCTGCACGGTTGAGGTTCCCAGGCGTCGTGGAACCGGATGGACCCGCAGAGCCGCGTATCGTCTCGTCACTCGGGACCCGGCCGCGGACAATGATCCTTTCCATCTTCCAGGGTTTCGCTCCGATGGGTCGGCGTTCGAGGCGTTGGCTTCGCTCAAGGCCATGCTCCCGAACCGCCACCTGCGAATCTGTACTCGCGAACTGAAGACCGTTCCGGGAGCGGCCCTGGTGTCGGAGTGGCTTGCGGGCGGTCCGGGACCCGCTCCGGTCGGGCATCGTTACGAGCGCCAGCTGGCCTCGCCCGCCGATGCCGCCGCCCAGTACCGCGGCTCGCAGCCAGTCGAATGGTTCAGCGGCGTCTCGGAAGCACACCACCGCATTGACCCGCCGGGGCGCCCAGCGCAGAACTGGCAAGACTTCACCGGCGCCGAGCTGAGCAATCCCCGAACCGGCCCTAGGTCAACCGCCGACGTTTACGGGGTCGCTGGTACGCCGGTTCGCTACCTGACTTTGCTCGGTCTGAGGGGTGACGAACCCGACCGGGTTGCACGCATGGAGGAACGCTCCCTGTTCGCCGAGGGGGCCACTGGCGCCAAGTGCCGCGACAGCTCCCAACCAGCCGGGGAAATCTGTTACGCCCCGCTCAGCGACCACGGTGTGGAATCGCCTGACGTTTCGGCCTTCTGGGCGGGCTCCGACTATGATCTCGCGATCGATCAGGCACTGGGGAACTGCGTGTATTGCTTTATGAAGGGCGCTGCGCGCCTAACCAGGATTGCCTCGACGCCCGATCCGATGGCCGTGCCGGGAACACCATCCGACATTGATTGGTGGGCAGACATCGAGCAGCGCTACGCCCGCCCGTCGAACCGGGACGCCCAAGGCGGCAAGTTCAAGTTCTTGTCGCTGTCTGGCGAACCATACGCAGACATAGCTGCTTCAGCGCGTTCCACCCCCCCCCCGAAGGCAGTATCTCGGCCACCGACGACGACCTGCCTTGCGCCTGCACGGACTGAGCGATGGCGCGTCACGACTCGAAACTCGTTTTCAGGGAGGACTCGGGGCCCGAGCAGGGGTTTGCCCGGCCGGAAGCATCCAGAGAGGACGTCAACGACGAAACCGTTGTGCGTGAGCTGATCCAGAACTCCCTCGACTCCGGAGCTTCCGATGGGTCCAGCCTGAGTGTTGAGTTCCACTACGACCAAGTCCAGCTCACAAAGATTCCCTGCATCAAAGACTATGAGGCCGCCCTTCACGCTTGTGAACAAACCCGCAAAGGACAGGAGCAGTCGCCGACCGAGCGAACGGTTCATAGCCGTATGCAACAGGCGTTGCGGGATCCGTCCGTGGCAGTACTCACATGCGTCGACAACGGCAAAGGAATCGGACCGGAGGCGATTCGCTCGTTGTACGGAACCGGCGCGACCACCAAACCAAACCGCGGGAGAGGGTCGGTCGGAGTCGGGCACCTGACCGCATTCGCGCCCAGCGATCTCAGGTACGTGCTCTACGCTGGTAGACACGCCCCGGCCGCCGACGGGCGGACCGAAACGTTCGGCGGCCACGCCATGCTGGCAACAGCCCGCAGCAATTCTCGCCCGGACCGTGAGCACCCGGATCGCGAGCAATGGGCGGCCGACGGGTTCATCATGCCGTTTGAGGCGGACCAGCGAGCGATGTTCGTTTCAGAAGCCCAAGGTGTGCCGGTACTGCCGGACCTGCTGCGAAGGAAGCTGTCTGACTCCACAGGCTCTGGATCGGCGGTCGCTATCTGCGGGTACAGGCCGATAAAGGAGGCCAAGCCAGACGAAGACCTCGGTAAGCGAATGCTCACCGCCGTGGCCAGGAACTTCACTGTTGCCATCCACGACGGATCGCTCACCGTTGACTATTGGCTCAGCGGTGAGCGAATCGAAAGCCTGACCAAAGCTGAACTCGAGGGTTACCTGAAGTCGATCAAAGATCAGCGCCGCAACCGCGACGGTGCAGGCCCGCGAGGCCAAATCGCCTACCGGGTCTGGGAGACGCTGACCTCGGCTCACACCAAGAGACTGATCGACGACACCGACGGTCTACGGCTGTGGTTTCGTCGACTGTCGCCCGGCGAAAGGTCTCACGTCTCAGTTTTTCGGGACGGGATGTGGATCACCGGGGGATGTCCGAGGTTGCGGTACTCAGACTTCGACGGATTCAATCCCTTTGACGCGGTGCTCGACGTCAGACAGTCGGATCCGCCTGATCCCCTTTCCCTCGCCACGCTGATTCGCGAAGCTGAAGGTGCCAGCCATTTGAAGATCACGCTGTCTGAGATAGCCCGAGACAAAGACCGCGGCCATCTCGAGGAGCGGCTTGAGAAGCTCCGAGTTCTTCTGCGCGACACCGCGGGAGCGCTCAGCAAGAAGCGCTGGACACCGGAATGGTTGCGGATCTTCACCGCTACCGAACACGGTCGACCCGAGGTGCGGCAGCGAGCAAAGCCCAAACCTCAAGACGAACTGCTCTCTCCAGAAGTCGGCATCAAAGAGCCGGTAATCGATGACTCTGTCCCAGGAGACGAGCAACCCGTAGCGGGCCCTAACGGAGGCCCCAGGCCAATATTGCCTCGACCTGTAGGCGCCAGTAAGGGGCACTGCCCCGCTATTCGGACGACACCCTTGGGAGTTGAGCGCGACCGAATCACGTTTGCGTGGCAGTCGCCCGAGGCTGCGGCATGCGTCGGTATTCGGGTGGCTCTACCGTCTGGGTCCGACGAAACGGATAAGGAAAAGAACAAAGCAAAATGGCTGAAGATACGGGCGCTTCAATGCGACTCCCGTGCGGGCAGCCTCAGAACAGTTGTGCCGGATCGTAACGATCCATACGAGGTGCGGCTTACCAATCCACCCCAACAAGGCAGCGCGACCATCGAGCTCTCCGAATCGTTCAATCCCAAAGACGCAGAGATTCTGATCATCGACATCGTGACACGCCGAGCCGCCCAAAAAAGCGACGCGAAGACCCCCGAAAGCTAATGGCCTACAGGACTCCAACGCTTGATTTGAGTGTCGATCCCGGCACTGGGGTTAGATCCAACCTTGACTGGCCGCACGGATCCTTCAATGCCGAGTTCCGTGTCGGCAATGTAACTCACTCGCCCAAGCGGCATCTTGACGTCGAGATGTCGCTTGGGCGAACGGCAGGGGTCACCCAGCTGCTGAAGCGTGACGAAGCAGTATGGGCGGTTGAGGCCCGTTGCTCTCAAACAGGCTGGGCTCAGACTTACGTGTCTAACCAGACACTGCCAGCAACGATGACGATCGAGATTCCCCACGACGAGGCACAGGGACTAGTTGACTTGTGGCCCGGCGTAGTGTCGCTGCGAGCAACCGCTATTGAGATCACCGACGACGTTAGGCGTGACCTGTTTCCGTCGCTGATTCCGACGTCGTCGCCGGATGGCAGAATCACAAGTATTCCGGTTGAGGCGCACCGGTGGCTCGTTCGGGGTCGTCCCTATTCGTGCAGGGCGGGACTGGTTGGGAGATCGCTGGTCGAGTTTCGATCCGACGACAACCTCAAGAAGGATGAGATGAGGATAAGCGCCGACGGCGACGGCACGGAGCATTGGTATACCGTCAGCCTGCACTCCAAGAACTTTGACCGCTCCAACCGTGACACGATGATCGGGTGGAGTGCTTATGCCACTGCCCTCGCGATGCTGCCCTACAACAACCATTTTGATATTGATTACAACGACCTGAACACACCGGTTGTCAGGGCCTCCTCTTTGGGACAGGAACTCGCAACCGCGCTACATAACTCCGATACCCCTCTCTGGGACAATCAATCGGAATGGGATCCAATGAGAGCACTGTGCAATCTCGAGAACATGCAGTTGCCTCCAGACCAGCATTCTGCAATGACCTATGAAGACGATAACTGATGAGACCAAGCCGGATATCCATGCATTTCCTTAACAATGAGCAACCGAACCTGACTCATGGCTACACAATCTGATTTCTCTCGAGCTGAACGGTTGTGCATAACCTCCGCAGTAGGCGTCAACATCATCCGATGGCAATCTGAACTTGTACTCAGCAAAAAGAGTACGGATCTTGAAGCCACCGAAGATTATCAGCTTCGCCTCAAGAAACAGCGAGACCTAGTCTCAAGTGCAGGGCGATCCGCCAACGACCTGGCTAAACACTTTCGAGAAGCTCTGAATCTCGTGGAGGCTGATTTGGATGTTATCCCTGAACTTCGTAACTCTTTGAGCGCGGAAGAGGTCGACATTTCACCCCAGTATGAGACTGCCCAGAACATCTTTGAGTCGCTATCGGGCCTGCCACGCCGGATCGCCTCTCAGGGTCCTTTCTGGCTGCTGTGTCACATCCGCTGGCTCGAAACAAGAGATCTTCCGGACCCGCCAACCTGCCTGCTCGGCTCGCATGCCAGAAAGGTTCGGGTCGTCGGATCCACGTACGCCGACCAAGGGACTGGCGCTATTGAGATCGACGACGGCGATCTTGATAGTGCAACCCGGACGCTTCTGCGCTACACAGGCGGGCTTCCCACTATCCGCGACTCAGGAGCGTTCTGGTACGACTGCCCGCTCGCTGGTGCATGGTGGCGGATGAAGCTGGTCCAGGCAGCCGTGGACGTCGGCAATGGCGCCTTCACTCCGCGAGGCGCCTACGAGACGCTGCGCGAACGTGGCATTTGGGAAGAATGGACCCGCTGGGTGTGCCGCCGATCAAGCCGGCTGGCTGCCCCAGCTGCCCTGGCAGGTTTCGTGATCGCGTCCATTCGGGCGCGTGACGAAACAACCCAGGCTGGCGGTGAGATAAAGTCACCGGCCCGCAAGGACGAAGCCAACAAGATGATGCGCAACCTGGCCCGGCGCTGCAAGCCCATGAACCTCTCAGCCGTCAACCCTGAGACGCTCGCCGATCTCTGTTTCGACTGATCAGCACTCAATTATCCAGGACAGTTATCCAGGGCTTGTAGGGTTCGTGCCAAACTAACAAACTGCCCAGTTGTTCCTCGGCGGGGCCCCAAATGCGTCTAGAATGCACCGGCCAGCAACGCTCGATCCGTTACGCTCCTGCGAACGGCTCACATCAATTCGGTTTTCGCTGGGTCAGCAGCGACGAGGGCTTTGATCTGACTCCTGCAACCAGGACCGCAAGCGCAAGGTCTACAGGGGCCACCGCGTCGGTATTCTTATCGCTGCGTAGTTACTGCCTGAACCCCATCCACCAACTAGACCTAATTTGTTGACTGCTCTCACCCTGTAATAGTATTCGGTTCCTGGTGTCAATTCAGAGGATGGATCCCAGAAATAGGGAACTGTGCGGATTCCGATTCGTCTGTAGCGCTCTCCTGGCTTTGCGGCACGTCGATATACCTTGTAGCTTGCTATATCTTCAGTGGGTTGCTCCCATGAAAATGTGACTCCGTTTGAATATCTTGTTGCTTTCAAGCCACTTGGAGCTGGCACAGATGGCACAGTTCCTAATGCATAGTTGGTGGCTGATCCCCAGCCACCAATAGCGCCATCACTGCCAACAGCTTTTACTCGGTAGTAGTAGTCAACTCCTGGCGCTAGATCTGCAATGTTCCGAATGGGAGCTACGATAGGGTCGGTGTAGTTAGGAGTGTTTGAGGTTGCAATAAGTCGGTATTGTTTACGTTCTGCCAACCGGTATATTCTGTAGCTAGCAATATCGCCTGCTGGTGCTACCCAAGTTACTAGCATCCCATCAGGGCCGAATTGTGCTTTCAGGTCGATGAGCGGCGGAGCAGTAGCCTGTGCGTAGTTGGAGCCGGATCCCCAGCCACCAACCTGACCGGTGCTAGAGACTGGTCTGATCCGGTAGTAGTACTTGCCACCAGGCACAAGATCTGACACGGGGTGGGAGTAGCTGGTCTCGGTGCTGGTGGTTTCACCGATCTTCTGATAGATCTTGCCGGGCGGCATCACGGAGCGTCGGTATATTTCATAAGAGGCGACATCACCGTCAGGGGCGGTCCAAGTAACCGTCACATCGGCTGCGCCGGTTGCGGCTTTCAGGTGTCTAGCGGATGGTAGTCGCGCTGATGCGTAGCTGGGGCCTGGTCCCCAACCGCCGACCACGCCAGCACTACTAACTGGCTTCACTCGGTATAGATACTCAAAGCCGGGAACCAAACTGGCGATCGGGTCCATGAGGCTGGGAGTGTCGGTTTGACCGATTTCGGAGTAGCTTTGATTTGGGCCTGCTACCCGCCGGTACACCCTGTAGCCGTTCACATCACCCACTGGCGGGGTCCAAGTCAATTCTACGTTGCCTATGGCGACTTTGGCTCTGAGGTCTGTGGTTGCCCTGACCCACACTGGTGCGTGGTTGGAGCCGGATCCCCAACCACCAACCTGCCCGGTGCTACCGACTGCTTTGACCCGGTACAAGTACTCAACGCCGGGCACCAAACCGGTAGTAGGATCCACGAAACTCGCGGTAGCATCTAGGGTTGTACCGATCTTGCGATAGCCCTGGCCGAGCACAGGAGCCCGCCTATACAACTCAAAGCGGGCAACATCGCCAGCCGGAACAGTCCAAGTTAGCTGCACACCGGATGCGCTGGACACTGCCTGAAGGTTTGTAGAGGCCGGTAACGCGAATTGTGCGTAATTCGAGCTGGCACCCCAGCTGCCTTCCGCTCCGGCGCTATTGACTGGCTTTATTCGATAGTAGTATTCGATTCCTGGAATCAGCCCAGCAACAGGATCCGAGTAGCTGGTAGTGATGGTGTCGCCGATCTTGCCATAAGTTGTGCCTGGAACTGCGATCCGACGGTACACATGATAGATGGCAACATCACCTTGCGCGGGCGGCCAAGACAATGCCACGTCATCGGAATCCAAGGCTAAGCTGAGTCCTTCAGAAGTCGGAACAGATACCCGCGCCACAGCACTAGGTGAACTCTTCAAGCCCAGATTGTTAACTGCCCGAACCTGATAGAAATATTCATCACCAGGTAGGTTGCCCGAAACAGAATCCGAATCTGTGTAGTGAAGATCGGTCACGGTTGCTACAGCTACGGAACTCTTGCCCGAACGCCGACGATACACAACATATTTTCGTGCTCCCTCAGGTGGAGCACTCCAAGATAACGACACTCCAGCCAAACTGACAGCCGCGTCAATTTCTCCAGGTGCGCTCGGTGGCAGCGGATCCTCGGTCAAGACTTCAACACCCAGGAATTTTTCGACTTCCTGGATCGCAGAAAAGATGAGATAAACCGAAGAGATACATTTATTTCCAGATCCTGTTGTTAGTATTCCAAAGGCAATACGATCTTTATTGTACAGTGGACCACCACTATCACCTATACATCCCCTTAAGTCCTCTCCTTCAACCATGAGATATGATGGCTCACATTTAACCTGTTTTCTCGAGCCGTGCATCGTTATCCCCAATTCCTCCATCATCTTCCTCTTGGCAGGGCCAGGAAGACTGAAGCATCGATGACTACGAACGGCGGCCATCGTGACTGTACCACAGGAGTAGCCACTTTTTCGTCCTGTGTAACATACGTAATGGCCTATCATTGAATCACGAGCGATCGTCCCGGTTACGTCACACACTTCCGTTGGGAGGGGCCCGCAGACAATATCGTCCAACAAACGATGAGGAGGATCAGACTCCGGAACTCGATTGAACTGGGCGTCCGCAGTAGTACTTTGCCATCCGTGAACATACGGCAACTGAACACCATTAGCGCCAAGATCTCTTGGGCAGTGCCCTGCAGTTAATAGCCCATAATCGCCTCCAATCCGTTTACCTGCAAAACTAGCCGTACAAGATATTGGTGATCCCTGACCTCCTCTGAGATCCGCGGTGGGGGCGATCCACCGACCATCCGCAATTGTTACTCTGACACCCAAGCGGTTTCGCAGAACCTCGGCAAGTCGCTGCGCTTCCTTGCTAAACACCTGATCCGACACTCTCTCTGAATTGGACCCAGCAGCCCTCCGCTCTCGTCTAACCGACAATACGGGGTCAATAGCGACCTTCAAGCTGTTGGCCTCCATATCAATCCCAGTAAAGGCTACACTCGTAGACACGCCCGGATCAGGATCAGCGCTCCCAAACGCCCCTTCAACCAATTCGTTACTAATCTTGTCCTGAGCTACTCTCAACTCTTCGTATGTATGAGTAGCACCAACACGGATCTCTACATCATCATGCGAAGCGGCAATCCTCGCCGCTTCCTCGCTCGGAGGATCATCACCGCTCAACCAGACCCAAGCCACAAATCGATCACCATGATCTATCCCCCAACCTGCCAGCCTCAAACCTTCAACCTCACGAATCGAAGCCAGCAACTTCTGCAACGGAGCAACCCGATCCAAACGCCGCTCCGCCTCCTCATACGAGACTCCATAGTCTCGCGCATAAGACTGCACCACCGGGTTCAGCACACCCTTGACTTCCGGATCCTCCACCGAAGCAGCCAGATTGGACCTCAGTGGAGTCAACGACCCAGCAGAAGCAACCGGATAGGAAGAAGCTCCGGCAGACCCAGCCAACATCCACAATCCCACGAACAACACAGCTAGTGTCATGCCTAGACGGTTAGCTTTGTAAGTGAGAAGTAGTGGGATCCAACGTGCAAGCCGCCAACTTGTCGTATCCGAGGAAGAAGTGAATGACTTCATTGAACCGGAACCAACATGATCCGGTCATTAACGAACCAACTGAACATACATAAAGGATAGCACTAGATGAGAAGTCCGAGGCGCCCACTGTGAGCTGTGCGTTCTCATCTTCAACACGCATGTGAACTGCACCCGTCGGAAAACGCGCTCACCACATATGATGCTGTTCGGCGAGCAAAGTCATATCTGGGATCGACTTTGGCTGAGCCACCGCTTCTATCCAATCGTGCCTAGAGACGCTCAGCCGGTAGCAGAAGAGACGGGTTGTGGTGTTGCCATTCTCAGTGGCGCGCCGCCTTCGGGGGAGCGCTCAACTGCACCTTGTAACTGAAGTAACGCTAGACTGGCTACGGCACAGCTGGTATGACCGCGCTCGCATAGTTGGGTCCAGCTCCCCAGTTGCCGACTGCGCCGGTGCCTGTGACCGCCTTTACCCTGTACCAGTATTCTGTGCCTGGTGTCAAGCCTGACAACGGATCCCAGAACGGGGACCTAATTCGGTTGTCAATTTTTTGGTAAGATTCTCCTGGCTTTGCTACGCGACGGTACACCTCATAGTAGTAAGCATTCCCGGCCATAGTCCAAGACAAGGACACACCATTCGAATAGATCGTTGTCTTAAGTCCCTCTACGGCGGGTGTCACAGCTCGTGTATAGTTGGAACCGGATCCCCAACTACCAACTACGCCATCTCCATTGACCGCCTTGATCCGATAGTAGTACTCCATACCCGGTGTCAAGTCCGACAACGGATCCTGGTAACTGTTGTTGCTAGGAGTGCTAATCCTCTCATAGCTCTGACCGCTTACCGCGGCACGCCGATATACCTCATAGCTAACAACATCACCAGCCGGAACAGACCAAGACAACAAAACACTATCAGATCCGAGGTTCGCCCGTAACCCCTCTACAGCGGGTGTCACAGCTCGTGCATAGTTCGAACCCGATCCCCAACTACCAACAACGCCATCTCCATTGACCGCCTTGACACGATAATAATACTCAACACCCGGCGTAAGGCCTGATAGCGGATCCTGGTAGATGTTGTCACTAGGAGTACCGATCCTCTCATAACTCTGACCATCGACGGCGGCACGGCGATACACCTCATAGCTAACAACATCACCAGCCGGAACAGACCAAGACAACAAAACACTATCAGATCCGAGGTTCGCCCGTAACCCCTCTACAGCGGGTGTCACAGTTCGTGCGTAGTTCGAACCGGATCCCCAACTACCAACAACGCCATCTCCATTGACCGCCTTAACACGGTAATAATACTCAACACCCAGAGTCAAACCCGACAACGGATCCGGGAAACTAGCATCGCTAGTATCGCTAACCTTCTCGTAGCTCGGGTCGGTGGCGGTGGCACGGCGGTATACCTCATAGCTAACAACATCACCAGCCGGAACAGACCAAGACAACAAAACACTATCAGATCCGAGGTTCGCCCGTAACCCCTCTACAGCGGGTGTCACAGCTCGTGCATAGTTCGAACCCGATCCCCAACTACCAACAACGCCATCTCCATTGACCGCCTTGACACGATAATAATACTCAACACCCGGCGTAAGGCCTGATAGCGGATCCTGGTAGATGTTGTCACTAGGAGTACCGATCCTCTCATAACTCTGACCATCGACGGCGGCACGGCGATACACCTCATAGCTAACAACATCACCAGCCGGAACAGGCCAAGACAATGAAACACTGTCAGATTGAAGAGCAATACTGAGCTGTCCAGGGGATGGAATAGACACCGCAACAGCAGTACCGGGATCGCTTTCCTGTCCTAGGTTATTTATCGCTGTGACCCGATATCTATATTCAGTCCCTGGACGAGATCCAGGAACAGCAGTCTGATCATTGTAGGTTCTGCTTCTTGTTGAACCCATTGCTTCAAAGTCTCGGCCGGGTCTTTGACGGTACACTCTATAAGTGTGGGCTCCTTCTGGCGGTGCTTGCCAGGACAACCCAATTCCATTGGAATCTATGGTATCAGTCAGTGCAACAGGGGAACTCGGAGGAACAGGATCCTCCGTTAGTACCTTGACATCCACATAAGCTTCCGCTTCTCTAATCGCAGAAAATATACCTGTGGATCCATCATAGCTACACCGACCCTTGCCTCCTCTAAGGATTCCGTATGCAACACCCGCCGCATTATACAACGGACCACCGCTATCACCATTACAGAGCATGAAGGTAGGCCCCCAGACTCTCAGGAATACCTGTTCGCATAGATAGTTAGCCGCTTCCCAACAGGTATAGTCATCTGGTTTTCTGCCGCTTTCTAGATCAGGTTGACTCCATGAGTTCAATGCCGTCGAATTGTCCTCAATAGTTCCGCAAGACACACCGCTCACTTTCCCTGTGTGGCAGACATAATCTCCTACCATCTCATCTCGGTCTTTTGTACCAGTCACATCACAGATCTGCTTCGCTCCCGGGCCACAATAATAATCATCAAAGAGACGATGGGCTGGATCAGTAAGAGGGATTTCAATAAATCCGGCATCGGCTCGTGCGCCTTCTCCACCGACTATATCCAAACTGACACCATGAATCTCTTGACTTCGACAGTGCCCAGCAGTCAGTATCCCATAGCCTCCCATATTCCTCTTAGCTATGAAACCTGATGTACAAGTCTCCATTTCTTCCCCACCTCTGAAGTCAGCTTTAGTGCTGAACCCTCGTCCGTCGGAGACCTTCACTGCGACACCTAACTCATTGGCCAGTACACTTTGAGCGCGAGCCTGCTCAACCTCGAAAACTGCATCGGAGACCGATCTAGGCCCGAAACCGGTTCCTCGCGGAATCCGGTCCGGCACAATCACCGGGTCAATAGCGACATCTACGCTATTTCCACTCATGTCAACCCCTGCGTAAGCGACGCGGACGGAGACCTTGGACCCTGTACGAGCATCAGAGTCCTTATCAACCTGTGCGAGATGAATCTGAGCTTGAACGGTTCTCAGTTCTAAGTAGGTGTGGGTGGCGCCAGTGCGGATCTCAACATCGCTATGGCGCTCAGCCAACCCCGAAGCCACCTGACCCGGCAGGTTGTCGCCCGTCAGACAAACCCAAGCCGTGAAAGGGCCTGCATGATCAATCCCCCAGCCAGCCAACCGAGAACTTTCTGAATCTCGGATTGAGGCCATGATCTTCTGCAACGCGCTGACCCGACCCAAGCGCCGTAATGCCTCCGTGTACGACACCGAAAAGTCCCGAGCATAAGACACCGCCACATGATTCAAGGGCTCCGCCGACGCCGGAGGTTCAACAAACTGCGCCACAGGCCGCAGAGAATCTGCTGCTGCCCCATCCACACCCGGACCGCACTCAGCCCCAGCAGACCCAGAAAACATCCACAAACCCGCAGTCACAAACAAAGCCAACATAAGCGGTAACCCTACTCTCTCGAATACCAGTGCTGCCAACAAAGGTGCACAAATAGCATGTGCTTCACCTGGGCGTGACTACCCCTGCTTGGTGTTTGGCTGAGATAAGCAACCCCCGGACCTGTTCGCTGGTCCGGGGCGTGACTACCCCTGCTTGGTGTGTGGCTGAGATCCCACGGTGGCCAACGGTACGGCGAAGAGGGGGTGACTACCCCTGCTCGATGTCTGGCCGCGATCGCCGACACCAACTGCGAGCCCGTGGCCCCGGGAGGGGGTGACTACCCCTGCTCGATGTGCGGCCGAGATACACCAGATGCGGTTAAATCAACCTTTCCTTTCGCACGATCCGGGTCCCACCGACGCGGTCATGGACACTGCGTCGCTCGCCATAGCTCGCCACGAAGACCACGTCCCTCCACCGAAGTAGAGTGATTGGACTTCAATGAAGTCAATGACCCAGCAGAAGTAGCAGGATCGGAAGAAGCTCCGGCAGATCGAACGAACATCCACAATCCCACGAACAACACAGTTAGTGTCATACCTAGGCGGTTAGCTTTGTAAGTGGGGTGTATTGGGATACAACGTTCAAGTCGCAAACTGATCGGATCCAGGGAAGAAGTGAATGACTTCACTGATCCCGCACCAACACGATCCGGTCATTGGTAAACCATTTGAACATACATAAAGGGTAGCACTTGATGAGAAGTCCGAGGCGCCCACTGTGAGCTGCACGTTATTATCCTCAACACGCACGTGAACTGCACCCGCCGGACAAGCGCTCATCACATCTGATGTCACTCGGCGAGCAAGTCATGTTCTGGGATCAACTTGGCTGAGCCACCGCCTCCATCCAATCTTGCCCAGAGATACTCTGCCGGGTAGCAGAAGAGATCGGTTGTGGTGTTGGCATTCTCAGTGGAGCTCGGCCCTCCGAGGAACGCTCAACTTAGCCTGATAACTGAAGTAGAGCCAGCCTGGCTAAGGTACAGCTGGTATGACCGCGCTCGTATAGTTGGCTCCAGCTCCCCAGCTACCGACTGCGCCAGTGCTGGTGACCGCCTTTATCCGATACCAGTATTCTGTGCCTGGTGTCAAGCCAGACAATGGATCCCAGAACGGGGATTCGGTTCGGTGGTCGACTTTTTGGTAAGATTCTCCTGGCTTTGCTATTCGTCGGTAAACTTCGTAGTAGGAGACATCTCCGGTTGTTGTGGCCCAAGCAAGCGACACGCCATTGGAATATATGGTTGTCTTGAGTCCCTCTACGGCGGGTGTCACGGTTCGTGCGTAGTTGGAACCCGGTCCCCAACTACCAAGTAAGCCATCTCCATTTTCCGCCTTGACTCGGTAGTAGTACTCGACACCTGGTGTTAGCCCAGATAGCGGATCTTGGTAGGTGTTGGCGCTCGGAGCGCCGATCATCTCATAGCTCTGACCAGCAACAGCAGCACGCCGATACACCTCATAGCTAACAACATCACCAACCGGAACAGACCACGACAACGAAACACCATCAGACCCGAGGTTAGCCTGTAAACCCTCTACGGCGGGTGCTACGGTTCGTGCGTAGCTTGAAGCAGATCCCCAACTACCAACCAAGCCATCTCCATTGACCGCCTTGATCCGGTAGTAGTACTCAACACCCAGAGTCAAGCCCGACAACGGATCCTGGTAGGTGTTGGCGCTCGGAGTGCCGATCATCTCATAGCTCTGACCAGCAACAGCAGCACGCCGATACACCTCATAGCTAACAACATCACCAACCGGAACAGACCACGACAACGAAACACCATCAGACCCGAGGTTAGCCTGTAAACCCTCTACCGTGGGTGCTACGGTTCGTGCGTAGACGCGAGCCTGCTCAACCTTGAACACAGCATCAGAGACCGATCTAGACATGACATCGGTTCCTCGCGGAATCCGGTTCGGCACAATCACCGGATCAATCGCAACATCTACGCTATTACCGCTCATATCCACCCCTGCGTAGGCGATGCGAACGGAGACCTTAGACCCCGTACGAGTATCGCCAGTGTCCAGATCAACCTGTGCCAGATAAGTCTGAGCTTGAACAGCCCTCAACTCCGCGTAGGAATAGGTGGCACCAGTACGGATCTCAACATCGCTATGGCGCTCAGCCAACCGCGAGGCCACCTCACCCGGCGGATCGTCGCCCGTCAGACAAACCCAAGCCGTCAAAGGGCCAGCATGATCAATCCCCCAACCAGCCAACCGAGAACTCTCCGAATCTCGAATTGAGGCCATGATCTCCTGCTACGCGTCAACCCGATCCAAACGCCGCAGCGCCTCCGCGTACGACACCAAAAAATCCCGAGCATAAGACACCGCCACATGATTCAACGGCTCCACCGACGCAGGCGGTTCAACAAACTGTGTCACAACCCGCAGAGAATCAGCTGTTCCATCCACACCCGGACCGCACTCAGCCCCAGCAGTCCCAGAAAACATCCACAATCCAGCGGTCACAAACAAGGCCAGCATAAGCGATAACTCTACTCTGTCTGCTACCCATGCAGCCAACAAAGGAACACAACTAGCATCCGCCTCACCTCGCCCACATCAACACAACAGCTTCTACAGCGCCAACAAAACGGCACAATAAGCATCCGCTTCAACTCGCCCACGTCGGCACAATGCCTTCTACAGCACCAACAAAGGGACGCTATTGGTAAGCGTTTCACCTAGGTAACCCCCCCCCCGCTTGATGTGCGGCTCAGATCGTCGACACAAGCTAAGAACCCGTGGCTGAAGGGTGACTACCCCTGGCTTGATGTGCGGCTGAGATCGTCGACACAAGCTAAGAACCCGTGGCTGAAGGTGATTACCCCTGGCTTGATGTGCGGCTCAGATCGTCGACACAAGCTAAGAACCCGTGGCTGGGATGACTACACCTGTCGGTGCATGGCCGCGAAGCAACGTGGTTGGTTATATCAACCTTTCCTTTCGCACGATCCGGGTTCCACCGACGCGGTCATGGACACTGCGTCGCTCGGTGTCTTTCGCCACGAAGACTACGTTTAGGATGATTAAGCCAAGGCCAAGGTATGGGCCAACCACAGGCACCACGTTGATGAGACTGGGGAGTACGCGCAGGAACGCTGGGCCGATGCCGGGAGGTGTCGAAGTTCCGTCCTTGGTGGTGATGCGCAACCCAACGACGAGTTTGCCAGGAGTACCGCCCAACCAAGCGGCCATGAACAGATTGGCGACCCAAACCACCACGAGCACGACCCAGAATTCCGATAAGAACTCCGATTCCTCTAAGTCCTGGATGTCGCCTTGTATCAGGGCAAAGACAGTAACGACCGCTATCAAAACCAGTATGTCAAGCACGCTGGCGGCAATCCGTATACCGACACCGCCGAAGCGGAGAGGATCAGCGCTCTCGGCTGGCGTTGAAGGCAGGGGGGCTTGTGTTGTTTCGCCAGTCCACTGGGTACCGTCCCAGTAGCGGACCGTGTCTGGTGGGTCTCCGGAGGCGTGGTAATATCCGGGTGCGGCTGAGTCGGTCATTTGAGAAGTGTACCAACCCGAAGGGCCGCGATGAATCAGCTAGGCCGATACGCAGAAATCTTGGCCGCTGATGAAATCTTCGCAGGCTCGGTCGACAAGATTGATCTTCCTGAGAGGATCCCGTTCGGGTTCCACGGAAACTGGACCGCAGCAACTGCCTGAGCCAAACCTGGGGATCTCAGCAGTCGTCGGATCTCAGCAGTCGTCGCCGATTGCTGTGGAGCGCACACCCTCCCAGAAAGCTATTGCTGTCTGCTCGAATCGGAGGCCGAGCTCAAGCGTGCGGAAAGCAAGGAGGGTCCTTGCTTGTGGGCTGAGCCTCAGTGTCAACGCTTCGTACTCCGCGAGCCGGGCACGATGGTTGGCGGACTGGATCTCTGCTAGTTGAGCAACCTCGGCAGGCTGCCTGCCATCGGAGAAGAACAACTTCAGCAGCCCTTCGTCACGAACCTCGGTCTGAGAAGTGGTCGGCTCGTCAAGCCACGCCCCTAATGCAGCAATCCCGCCATCGGTAATGGTGTAGATCCGTCGTCTACGCCCGCCATCCTCCCTACGCTCGCTAAGCAGTCCCAGCCTGGCGAGCCGTGCTGGCTCAGCATAAAGCTGACTGTGGGGAAAGTCCCAGAAGTAGCCGATGCTCTCGGCGATGTGTTGCTTCAGATCGTAGGGCGTGACCGGTCCGCGCTGATCCACAAGCCCCAAGACAACGTAGCTGCTCTCCGACATACGCATACAGTTTAGATTACACTGTCGAATCCAATCTCTCATCGCGAAGCATGCCCGCCGCATGCGACTGCGATTCCCGACCGGCTGGCCTTGGGCAACGACTTCCACCAAACCCTCAACGCCATTCGAGCACTGCCCCGACCCTTCAGAGGCTGACCCCTACCCCGGGCCTGACACACCCAACCAAACACCGAACGCCAACGAGTGTACGATTCGTATATGAACGAGGTCTTGACAGTGCCGCCAAGAACACACTCGTCTTACCAGCGCCCCGGTCGCCTCACACCATGTATCCCTGGCCGTAGTGATAAAATGAAGCGGCGTGACATGACACGCCGCCTTGGCTTTCCAACCACGACACGATGGTCTGATTGCGGACTACACGGCGACAATCAAGCGAAAGATTCTTCCCGGACGGATCCGTGACCACAGCGATTCGCCGATAGTCGTCCAGTTCAAACAAACTGCCGGAGTCGTAGCACCAAATGCGGCACTTGCCATCAAACAACTGCTCAAGGCCACGGCGCTTTGCGGTGGCGTAGGTGCCGTCGTGGAGCAGAACGTGTTGCCCTCTCGTGCGGTCGAGATCGTCGGGGAACTCACAGCGCTGCGCGACCACAGTCCCGAGCAGCCCAGTCACACCCGGCTGATCATCGATCCGGTAGAAAGGCAAGAACTCGCGATACAGGCGCTCCCGCACCTCCGGAGCATTGGCCACGACTTCAATGCTTCTGTCCGCCACAGTGCAGTAATAGCGACCGACAGGCGCGGCGTCCGCATCAATCATCATTCTAAGGCTTCCCTTCGTATGCAGCGGAATCTGCGAGACCCACCACGACGTAATCAATACTCTGAGAGCAACTCAATGTCACAAGGAGTCACAGACGGAAAGAGAGCAACACGAACCGCATTACCCTTGGTCCCATCACCGAAGGGCAACGATGGCGCCTCTTGGGCGCCAGCTTTCGCGAGCCGGTCGAAGTGCGCCGCAGGGCCGCCGAGGAGATGCTCCGCCGTCACCCCGCAGATGGCATCGGCGACCCACAGGATTGGCTCTGCCTTCGTTCGCCAGTCGTATCGGTAGGGCACGCCGCCGGAGTCGACAATCACCCACAGGGGTGGTGTATACGTACTATAATACGATCATGGCAAAGGAGAAGGTGACTCTCACGCTCAACACCGAGCAGCTCGAGGAACTCCGTTCGCTGGTCGACGCCCGGAGCTTGTCGTCGACCGTCGACCAAGCCGTGAGTGCCTACTTGTCGCGACTACGGCACCTCCGAGCTGTCGATCAGTGGCTGGCCGAACTCGAGGCCGAACACGGTCCAGTCGCTCCGGAAACCCTCGAGTGGGCTGCGCGGATAGTTGAAGAGTGGGAATCCAGTGACCGACCAGCCAGGGCGAGTTGAGTGCTCCTCCTTGACAGCGAAGCGATCTCGGCTGTTGCCCATGGTCCAGATCTCAGGCGGGATCGGGTCCGAGCGCTCGTGATGGAAATGCGATCTCGGAATCTGTCGATCACAACGGTCGCTGCTGTCCTCGCCGAGGTAGTCCGCGGTCGGCCGGCTGACGCCGGAGTGTTCGCAGGCCTACGACGGGAACGGGTCGAGGTTCATCCCGTCGATAGTCGCGTCGGCGTGCGAGCCGGTCAGTTGCTCGGCGCGGTCGGCGCCGGATCAGAGATGGCAATCGACGCCTTCCTGGTCGCCGACGCCGACCTGCGGGGAGGAGCCGTCATCGCCACATGCGACACCGACGACCTGCGTCGCCTTGCGTCATCGGCCACGCAGGTACACATCGCATCCCTCGATCCTTGATCGCGTTGGACACCGAGACTCACACGGCCGTTTGACCAGGGCTGAGCCTGCCAAGACCGCGTCACACTCACCTCTGGGAGCGCGTGGAGCTCAACAAAGCGTGAGCTGCTGCGCTGGCACCGTAAACGCATCGCCCGTCATTGGATCCAGCGTCCCGCACGGCGCCGGGACACACCGGAGTCGACGGCCGGGTTGCGAAGGTGACCGTCTGCTGGTCGGCGGAGCGCACTCCATGTGGGCACGCCGATCGCAATGACCGTGCTGTTCTCCAGAAGAGCTTCAACGGTGGCTCGGTCGAGGGCGCACGGATCGAGCGCGGCTAGGTGACAGTTGGCCGGGTCGATCGCTGAGGCAGGCGGAGCGTATGCAGAGCTTCGGTCGTCGGCGGTCGAGTCATACGGCCATAGCGCTTCGGCTGGCTGGCCCCACTTCCGCAACGCCTGGTCGGCTGACTCGAACGTTGTTCCCGGATCGTTGTCGCGGTCAAATTGCTTCGCGCCCCAGTACAGGGTTTCGATACTGCGATCGATCCCGTCGCCAATGTGCAGTTCGTGAGCCGCAGTCACTGCGAACGCCAGGCAGGTACCGCGTTGGCCTTGACTCCGGACAGCACCAAGCGCTGCGAAGGTCGATCGTCTGAGCCATCTCAGGCCGCGAGAAGTTGTGTCTGCTGGTTGACTGAGATGCCCTGTCCGACCTCCGAGATTGGCGCTGGTCGGATAATCGCATCGATGGTGAACGTCGTGCCTTCGTCGCCGCCCTGCCAGGGTTGCGACAGCGTGAAGTCGAGGCGGCTTCGACCACGCCCGTACACCTTCAGGGTGATGTGGCGGGTCCCTGAGCCACCGAAGACGATGCCGTCGGCATCTTGCTGTCGTGTGACGTAGCGGTCGTTCACGACTAGGAAGTTGGCCTCGAGATCGTCTGGAAGGAGCCATTCGTATCCGGTGGACCGGATCTCGGGGAGAGCGATGTCGATCTCGTCAGCTGGGTCGAGCTCGATGCGTCGGTGGTTGTCCGCCAAGTTCAGCTGCCACACAGCTGCACTCGGATTGTCGGGGCGTCGGCCGCCCAGCACTTGTTTTTTGAGCGCTAGTGGTGAGGCTTTCCTGAGCTGCACTCCGGTGGCGTATGGGATCTTGTTCAGTGCCTGTAGCTGTGTGACTGCTGCCTTGTAGCTGACGCCGAGTTCGACGGACAGTAGATAGATGTCGATGTCGGTTAGTGATGGTCGTTCGGGGTCGTGTCCACGATGCTCGAGGCGGGTCTCGATCGCCAGCTCGGACATGAGGAGGCTCGCGGCGAACGTTTGGGCTTGGATCTCTTGGGGGTCGTAGGTTGGACCGAGGATTGTTGTGTCGTCGTCGGCGTGTGATGGATGACCCAGCTCATGGTGGCCGAGTTCGTGAGCGGCGGTGAACCGCTGCAATGCCATTGGCCGGGCAACGTTGACCGCGATCCCTGAGACATCTCCGACTCGCTGGTAGACGCCTAGCAAGCGATCGAGGTCGCCCTCGAAGCTGAGCCAAATCCCCTTGTCCTCGCCAGCTGCGGCCGCCCACAAGTTAGGTCGTTCAACCCGCAGGTGCTTTCAGGCTAAGTCGACGGGCTCCTTCACCAACCAATCGCAAGGTTCTCCTATGAGGCGTCCGTCGCTGAGGTGGCCAGCGAGGTCCGAGAACACTCGCGGGTAGCCACTGTCACACAGCTGCTTGAACTCCTTGGCGGGATCCAGGTGAAGGTTGATGCCACCCCAAAAGTGGACCGTGTATTCCGAGCCGTGCTCATGAGCCTTTCGATACTCGTTGGGAGATAGATAGAACCGGACCGAAGTACTCACGCTCGCCTTGACCTCAACCCTCTCGAGCCCGCCACAGGATCGATCCTCAATGTCGTGTCCAAGCGTCTCATCGTCCGCAGCGACCCAAAGAACATCCTTGGGGTGTGGCGCGTTGTGGCGGAGGAGCTGGAAGCTGTACGCCTCGCCACGCTTCCCAATTGTCATCCGCGCATCAGCGGCCGCAGGCGTCAGCGACGGGAGGAGGCTCCACGGGGAATCGATCTCTACGAGGAGGTCACCGCTGACCGCCACTTGAGTATCTGAGACCACCGAGGGCCAAGCTTGAAGGACACCGACCAACTGCGGCGAGACCTCCCGAGCGAGCGCTGTATCGCAGACAAGAGTCGTGGCGGCCTTGGTTGCAACGGTCAGAAACTGCCGGATCTGATCGTGGAGCCAGCCTCGACGAATCAACATCATTGCTAGTTCCTGCCGACTCCGGTCGGCGTTCATCTGGGTTATCCGCTCGCCCTGTCGGGTTCGATAGACACGTTTAGCTTGAAGCTGAGCGAGGCCAGATCGGGTGAGCACATCCAACAGGTCGGCGATCTCGCTGCGAGGTCCTCCGCAGGTCGGCCAAAGTACCTGGGCAGCGTTCGCTTGGGCGAAGCCCGGAGCGCGTGGGTGTAGTCCTTCCAACACGGACTCGAGACGGCGTATGCGTGAGGCTGTAAACCAGTCGCTGCGGTTCGTCATAGCATCTATTCGCCGAGCAGGTATCGGAGCAGCGTGGAAAGGTCGTCGTCTGTTCCTTCAGGCTGGCTGAGTTCATAAACCGACGAGTGCAGCTCAGCCCCTTGGAGGACCTCCTCCATCGCGTCACGCTTTTGAGTCAACGAGATGTCAACGAGATGATCGATCGTTGGTTGGGCATCATGAGTCGCCAAGAGGAGATGGATCGTTACATCTGCCCCAGCCGGAAGACCCAGACGATGCACGCGGTCGATCGATTGCAGATAGAGAGCGGCGTCATAGGTCCGATCGAGGTAGATAGCGTCATAGCAGGCCTGATGGAGCGAGATCGACTCCGAGCATGACGCCGGGTTCGTGATGAACACGGCAGGGCCGTAGTGGGTTAAGAACTGGTGTAGGACCTGTTCGCGGGTCTCGTCGAGGTCGTCGAATTTGGACTTTTTGCTTCCGTCGTCGACGGGGATGCGCCCGTCAATCTGGTAACAGGTGACGCTTAGCTCGCGTTCTAGGTGCTGGCGGTACTGGTCAAGGTTGGCGACAAAGTTGCTCCAACACACGACTTTTCGACCGGCACCAATGATGTCGGCCACGAGTTCGGTCGCGCGGACATATTTCGCGGGAACCTCAGCGTTTGAGAAGCGGGCGAGCCGGTCCATTAGTGTCGGGCTGTCGGGTGGCACTCGCGGCGTGTTGTACAGCTCGTCATGGCGGTTGAGTAGGTCGGGGTTGGCGGCGGCCTGCAGGAGGCGAATCGGCCGGGCCCTGCGAAGCGCCTGCAGCTTTTCTTCCCAGTCGGGGGCTTCGGCGAGGGTTTGGCGGAAGCGACCGGCGATTAGGTCGTAGATATCGGCCTGGGTACCGGCTAGCTCAACCTCGTGAGTGTTGACGGTGTACGGGGGTAGCCCGAGCTCAGCCTTGGGCGTACGGATCGTGAATGGCGCAACCTCGGTTCGGAGTTTGGGGAAATCTGTTTCGGCGCGCTGCTCAAAATCGTCTGCAGTCCCGGTGAGTTGCCCGTCCGGCCAGATGATGTTCAGCTGGCTGTAGAGATCAAGGGGACTCTTCGGCATCGGAGTACCGGACAGAATGAGGCGAGTCTTGCATCGTTTGGCGATGGCGATCAGAGCTGAAGCCCAGCTGCCCCCGCGGAATCGCTTGGCGCGGTGCGATTCGTCCACGATGAGCATGACGTTGAGCCGTTCGGCGAGGTCGAAGATTCTTTGCTGGTCCGCTGTTGCTGCTTGGTATCCGACAAGAAGTATTGAGCCGGAGCGGGCTCGGGTGTACAGCTCTGCGCGCTGGTCCTGCTTACCTCGTACTCGTCTGACTGTCAGCTTGTCAGATAGCGCCGCTTGTGTCTCGCTTTCCCATGGTTCGAAGCATGCGAGCGGCCCGACCACCAATACGAGGTCCACTGTGCCAGCCGCCATATGACTGGCGGCGACCGCTAGCGCCGTCGTAGTCTTACCCGAACCAGGCACTGAGAAGTTGGCTGAGTTGCCTGCCGCAATTGCATGAGTCGCGCCGCTGCGCTGGTGGTCCCGTAGCACCCGATGGTCACTCCAGCCGAATAGGCGGAGAGTCTCCTCGACTTCGGCTTCGGTGACGGCAACCTTGCCGGTCTTCCATTCTCGGGCGGCGGCCGCAGTTCGCTCGAAACTGCGGCGCCTTTCGAGGGCCAGCTCTACTTCGCGGGCGACCAGGTAGTCGCGCTCAGAGATCCAGCCGCGTTCGTTGATGTAGCTGTCGACTCGGAGGACGAGCTGTGCCATTGGCTGCGCCCGGGCGAAAATCCTCCACCCACCAGTGGTGATGTCTCCCCCGAGGATCGTGCGGAAGAACCTGCGAGATCTTCTGTCGTGCAGTTCGGCCGGGCCTTCTAGCAGTAGGTCTCGGCCGTCGACACGCAGCTCAACAACCGCACCGCTCACCTCAAGTGATCCGCGTGCTCGTCCACCCATGCTAGGATTTCGCCCAGTTTGTCGTCAATGCCGCCTACACCAGCCGCCCGAGCCTCCTCTAGTAGGTTTCGGTTCTCCGAGGCGAGTACTTCCAAGCGGTTGATGACTTCAGCGAGGAGTTTCAGCACATCTGTGCCTTGACTCGCCTTGAAGCCATCGAGTCGGGAGTCAAAGATTCGTAGAATGTCCTCACGCGGCTGGTAGTCCGGCATGTTGGGACCCAGAGGCTCGGCATCGCCGTCGTCGTCATCATCGGCATCATCGATCTCGTCGGATTCGACGATGTTGTCAGCAGCGTCTTGTAGATCCGGCTCGTGAAGTGGCTGCGTTCCGGGCGCAGGCTCCCATCCAGCCTCCGCTTCCCGAATCTCTGTGACGAGAGCGTCGAACCTGCTGCGGTCTTTGACGAACATCTTCTTGATACCCCGTATGTCCCCGTGAGAGATGCCGCTGCGTATCGCCGCGAAGCAGACATCGAGCATGTCCTCCTCTCGGTCTGGGGCAAGCTTCTGAACCTGGCGCATTGCCTTGCCGACATCGCGAAATCGTTCGATTTGGCGGAGGAGCAGTTCGTACGCCGCGGGCTGGTTCAGATCATCAAGGAATGCATCCATGTACTTGATGGCGTGGAGCTGGGTGACGGCGTAGTTCTTATTGTTCCCTATGAGGCCTTGAAGCTCGCCCGCTACGCGATCGATGCTGCCAGAGTCGCCCCAGTCAATGGTGCTGTGCTCGGCCGTATCGCGAATCGCGAGAAGGAGGTTGATATCGGTGTAGAGGACCTTGTAGTCCTCAGTGAGCTGTTCGTGCTGTTCCATCCGGAACAAGGTGAGTTCGTCGATGTCGTCTCCGATTTCGACGACATCAGCCCAGATGTTGCCATCGTCGCCATACTTTCGGCGCCGCCGACGCATCATCGCGAGTCGTCGGTTGCCATTGTGAGTGACGCCATCGGGTCGGATCCAGAACGGCCGCTCCTGTCGCCGTTTCACCCAGTCGGCCTCAAGTGCCACGGTGTCCTTGCTGTCCTTGCCAACAACCCTTCCGTTCTCGACTCGCCAGCTTCCGACTGAATCAAGGAGGATAGACTCAAGAATCAGAGCGTCGCCTTCGCGATTCTCCGGATCGAGGGTCAGCCCGCCGAGCTTCGCTTCAAAGTACTTTCGTTCGGCTGCGAAACGACGGTTATCGACGTTGAGAACGAGCAGGTCGATAGGCACTCGCCAAACCTCAAATGACCTCCAGGCATCAGCAACCCAAAGCCGTTCTTTTGGCCGGTCAGCGTGCTGGCGCTGAGTTCTGATTGCGGCGGTACGTTCGGTGGCGTCCATAGTTCTCTCAGTGTCAATCCCGGCTCGGCGCCACGGTGGCGTAGCGGCTGGCTGCGATTTCGTGTGCGAGCTGAAAGTTCGTACGGTCGGCGTCGGCGACTTTGAGATCGCCGAAGAGGTGCTCCCAATCCGAACCGGATTCGGCCAAGGTGGCCGGTGTTGTCTCCGAGACTGGTCGACAGACCACGACGATGTCCCATTCGCAGTTGCCGGGATGGCTGTGGTGGCCCATATGTGGATCGCTTCGGACGGGCCACATTGCTGTGATTCGTAGCTTGGTCTCGTCGAGTGCAAAACCGATAGCCGACCAAGCTACTGGATTCGACGAATGATAGGTGAACGCGATTGGTAGACCTTCGGTGCGCGCGGCGAGGGCTGGGCGCAGGCAATCCGCGAGCGCGACTCCGAACTTGGACCCGTCGGATTCGGTGGCCGATTGGAGCGTTTGGCCCCTTTGATTGTCACGATCGCTCCACGCTCGGAAGAGTTCGGTGAGTTCGTCGTAGACGATGTAGTCGTAGTAAGGCGGGTCAAACACCAGCAGATCGATCGTCGCGCTCGGTTGCGTGTCGGCAGCAGACGAGCATCGGAGGTCGATTGCGCCTGGTTGCGGTGGGAGGTCGAGAACTCGCGCCTCGGCGTTACGTGTGGCGACATTGTAGACGCTGCGACGCACTGAACTCGTGGCCGATCGAACGACGCGATTGAGGCATTGTCGAATCGTTCCTCGCCCGCCCGAGGAATGCAGGGGATTGAGTTCAACGGGCAGGGCCGGGAGTGAGTAGCCACGGACGCTGAAGAGCGCGGCGAGCCGCCCGTAGTCGGTGGCATAAGAACACAACCGGTTATTTGTGGTGAGCGCGTTTGATAGCGCCAAGCAAATGGCCCTGTTCACTCCGGGCGCCAAGTCAACCCGCTCGTTGAGCCAGGCGTGCGCGGCTCCAAGTACGAGGAGTTGGCGACTGGAGAAGAGCTCGCTGACGAAGTTGATGCCGAAGCTACGTGGGCGGGGGTCGCTTCGCTGTTTAGTGAACTCGGCGGTTGGAAGTGCCAGCGGCACCGGTGGCGAGCTGAGCATCGATTTGGCGGCTTCTAACGCCGCGAGATCGGCACTACTCGGGGCCTCCAATCGGCGCCGCTTGTCGGCTCGCGTGCGCTCCACTGCGAGTAGCTTCCGGGGCGCAGCACCTGTTAGGAGTTCGCGGTGCGTGGAGCGCTCCTTGCATTTTCCGCAGCGATACCGGCCCGAGTCAAAGGTCGACCGATCGACTCGCCACCGCTTGGCCGCTCCCATGAAGGTCGCTTGGTCCGACTCACGAAGGTGATGAATGGTGAATTCTTCGGGGTCGAAGACCGTGAGCGGCTCGTCTCTCACAACGGCGCCCGATTTCCCTGAATCCCGGACCAGGACAAGCGATCGGAACAATGGTCCGGATCGGTCACAGTGTGCGCAGGTGACAACGTGGAGCCAGAAGTAGTGAAGTGGATCGCCAGCCTCGTCTGGGTACAAGTCCCCGAAATTCGTTCTGAGGTACGAGAGCAGCTCATCTCCGGCAGCCAAGACATCAACTGCGGCCACCGGCTCCAAGGCGTGCGCCACGATCGTTGCAGAGGTCGGGTCAACATCGGTGCCACCAACATCGGCTCCGAGTCTCGCTGCTTCGATCAACGTCGTACCCCCACCCATGAACGGGTCATAGACCGAGAAGCCGTTCAAAGTCGTCGCCGGGTCGGCGAACAAGCTCCAGAACTCTTCTTCCGACGTGCCGCCATCAAGGGCGGCAGCGACGAGGATCGCTCGCATCACCGACGGCGGCCGGCGCGCCCACCAGCTGTGAGCGCCATACGCCGGATCCTTGACCCGTCGGTCAGCTGCAGCGACCCGCGAAACACCGAGCGCAGGAAACGCCGTCTCAAGAAACGTCGGAGACACGCACGGCAAATCGGTTACGTCCTCCGCGTCCGAGATAGCCGCGGCAGCCAAACGGCGCCCACTCGGTGGAACATCCCTCACGGCCTCACCAGCTCCACTGGCTCAGGTAGTGGAGAGCCATCAAGCGCGGCGGTCAAGTGATCCGAATTTGTGAACGCTGCACCAGCCCGGAGCGCGTGCCCCACTCTGGAGAGAGTCGGGAGCTTTGGTTGCGAGCGTAGATATTGCCGCATTGCCTCGTTTACGAGGTCTAACCCAACCAGGTCGCACAGACGGAACGTGTCGGCGACAATCCGTTCCCGCCTCGTGATCGTGAACCGCTCCCTTTCTCCGCGGCTCACCTCAATGCCCGCCCCCCACGTCAACAGTCTCTGCCGCGAACACATGCACAACCGTAGGCGGATAGTCGATGCTCGGTCGATGCGTACCTTTGGGATCGCGACGTGAACGGCAGACGGATGGGACCGATCTCGCCCAACTGATCCAGTGCCGTCAACGCAACCATGTATGAAATTCTACATCACTTAGCTTGATACATGGTGCTTTCATACGTCGGACGCCATCTACCACTAGTTCCTTCACACGCGGATTGGCTCGCGCAAACGCACGCCAGGTATCAGCAAGCGCCGAAGCTTGTGCCCACAAAGACGATCGCGTGGCGTCTTCGTAGCCGAATAGGTACCAACAGGCGACTGCGGTGAACGTCAAGCGGCGCTTCGACAGCCGCTCCCACAAGCGGTCGGGGTCAGACCCCTCCTCCAGATGAGCCAGGCTGTCGATCGGTCCTAATCCAATTGAACATGTCAAAAGGTGTATTCTTGATAGTCGCCAGCTGCGGCCACACACAGAGGCAGGCGCTTCGATTGGCCGGTTGTGTCTGCTTTGCGATACTGACGAAAGAGTGAACGCATGGTCTTGGCTCGGCCGCGGGGCATGAACATCATGAGCATCATCACAAGGCGGGACCAATAGGGATGAGAAGCGAGACCGTCTGAATGCTCGAATCCGACAAGGGCGGAGACTGCCCGGCGTCGCCGCAGATCAGGGGCGGATTATAGAAATCATGTTCCGGTGAATCATGTTCCATCGCTGCACACGGATCTGGGAAAACCGTCGGATCCGAGGGCAGGCAAGGAGGTTGCTTTCAACCGATCACAACACGGGAAGGACGCGGTCGATGGAAGATCACGTCACGGCCTCCGATCGGCGTGGTCAGTCCCGGCACGATCATCCCGAGCCCGCGCTCACCTGCGGCACCGGTACAACTCGGAACAGTCGCCGCATATCCACACGCCGTTAGCACCGCGAACATGGCGAAAAAGACAGCCTCCTTGGCGTCGCTGGGCACGCCGTAGTCCTCGATTGACGTGACTCGTGTCTCCGGTGCCAATCCCTCAGCGAGGAGGTCCATGAAGAAGAGGTTGCTGGTACCTCCGCCCGAAGCGACAACTTCGGTGATTCCTCGCGAGCGGAGGTCATCGGTGACGACCTTCGCCGCGTGATGGGTGGTCGTAGCGACGACATCGTTGGGGTTGACTGGCGGGACTGTGCTGAGCGCCGCTTCGAGATAGCTCTGATTGAACAGCTCCTTACCCGTCGACTTCGGAGGGTCAAGGCGGTAGTACGGGTCCTCGAGCAGGCGCGACAGCAGGGCTGGGTCGACCCGGCCTGCCCGGGCTCTCTCCCCTTGAGCGTCGAAGAACTCGCTCCCGTTGCTAGCCCACTGAGTGGCCATATCGATCAGGGCGTTGGCTGGGCCGATGTCGTAAGCGAGCGGTTCTGGCTCATCAACGAGCGTGACGTTGGAGATACCCCCGAAGTTCAACGCGGCTCGGGGTCCGCCTTCGCGTCCTCGAAGCAACATCACATCGAACGTAGAGGCAAGCGGCGCACCGTGGCCGCCTGCGGCGATGTCGGCTGCGCGTAGATCAGCGATGACAGGAAGTCCAGTGGCCTCGGCGATCCAGGCTGGCTGGCCAAGTTGCAGCGAGCCTTTGGCAGCTCCGTCTTCTACCCAATGAAACATTGTCTGACCGTGCGACCCAATCAGCTCGGCGCACCCGCCGGCAATCTGGTTGTTGGCGCGTACAGCCGCGCCAGCAAAAGCCTGCCCGATCATCGCATCGAGCTTGCACACCTCTTTCATAGACGTATCGGCCGGGGGAAGCGCAGCAGCGATCCGGGTCACGAGGCCCGGTGGATAGTCGTAGGTGTCGCAACCGACGATCGCCAGTTCCACGTAATCGTCACCCACCTCAACGTCAACTACAGCGACGTCGATCCCGTCAAATGATGTACCTGAGATCATCCCGATCGTGCGGATAGGGCGATTGTGTTGCGTCATCGCTCGTACACCGTCTTACCAGCGATCAGAGTGGAGTGGATCTCAAGGTCTTGGTCGGTGATCACGATGTCGGCAATCGCGCCCGGGCCGATCTTGGCGCGTTCGGGTTGCCCGAGAAGCGTCCATGGGGTGAGCGTGGCCGCTCCGACGGCGTCGATGAACGAGACTTGTTGGTAGATGAGATTTCGGATCGCGTTGGGCATGGTGAGAGTTGAGCCAGCGAGTACTCCGTCAGGCCGGCGGGCGACACCATCTATGACGGTGACGGGTTCGCTACCGAGGGTGTAGTCACCATCTGGGCAGGCGGCGCCAGCGCAAGCGTCGGTCACTAGGATGATTCGGTGACGGGCGAGACCGGCGACCATTCGCAAGATTGTGGGAGCTACGTGGAGCTGGTCGGCGATCAGACCGATGAAGACCGCGGGGTGCATGAGCGCCGCAGCTGCGATCCCGGGCTCACGGTGGTTGATAGGCCGCATCGCATTGAAGATGTGAGTGACGGCAGTTCCGCCAGCCTCGAATCCGGCTTGGGCCTGCGCTTCGGTGGCCTCGGTGTGTCCGAAAGACACGGTGACGCCTCCGTCTCGAAGGACTCGGGTCATGGCGAGAGCCCCGTCCAGCTCGGGAGCCAGGGTCACCAACCGCACATCGGTCATGTCGTTGAGTAGCGTCCGTGCGAACTCAGCGCTTGCACCGATGACATGATCGCTCTTGTGGGCCCCGGCTCGATCGGGGTTGATGGCCGGGCCTTCTAGATGGATGCCAACGACCTGGGCCCCGGAGTCGCATCTCGCTCGGGCGGTGATCGAGTTCGCTTGGGCGGTCGTGTCGTTGAGGGGGCCGGTGATGAGGGTCGGCAGGAAGCTGGTCACACCCGTTTTGGCGAGCGCCTTACAAGCCAATACCAGGTCGGCTTGATCGGCGGTTGCGAAGTCGACACCTGCGAACCCGTTGACTTGGAGGTCACAGAAGCCGGGCACGGCGATTCGGCCGGTACCGGCGGCGGTGCGGATACCGACCGTGTGGACCCGACCGTCGCTGATCTCCACATCGCCGGGCCGGAACTCTCCGCCGATCAGCGCGGCGTCGACACCGAGCCTGGTCATCGCTTGACGATCTCCTCGGCCAGATGGCAAGCCACCAAGCGATTGGCCACCGCTCTCAGTACCGGCGGCTCGTCAACGCAGCGGGCAGTCGTGTGCGGGCAGCGGGGATGGAACGCGCAGCCGGACGGAGGAGCGGCAGGGTTCGGGATCTCACCGAGCAGTGGAGCCACCTCTTCTGCGACTTCGTCTTCCTCGAGATCGTCGCCAAAGCGCATCTGCGGAACTGCGCTGAGCAGCGCCCGTGTGTAGGGGTGGGCCGGATCATCTGCGACCTGCTCCCAGGTCCCCAACTCCTGAATGGTCCCGACGTACATCACCGCGATGTGGTCCGCGATATGACGGACGACACCAAGGTCGTGGCTGATGAAGACGTAGGTGAGATCCAGTTCCTCGCGCAATGCCGCCATCAGGTTGATGATCTCCGCCTGAACCGACACGTCCAGCGCGGAGACAGACTCGTCGAAGACGATAATTGAGGGTTCGATGGCCAGCGCTCGGGCGATGCCCACCCGTTGACGTTGGCCGCCCGACAACTCGGCGGGATAACGGTCGGCAAAGCTGGGGTCGAGTCCGACCATCACCAGGAGCTCATCGACCCGCTTGGCCCGGCTGATTGGCGAGTCGGCGACCTTGTGTACCTTCAGGACCTCTTTGAGAGTCGTTCCTACTCGGCGCCGGGGATTGAGTGACGCGTACGGGTCCTGGAACACCAACTGGACGCTTCGCCGAAGCAGGCGCAGCTCCGGGCCGTGGATATGGGTGATTTCGTCGCCGAGGATTTCGATCCTACCAGCGGTCGGTTCGTCGAGACGGGCGATAAGGCGGGCGAGGGTCGACTTGCCGCAGCCGGACTCGCCAACGACTCCCAGCGTCTCACCTGCTGCGATGGTGAACGAGACACCACGCAGCGCCTGGACCGGGGCGGCGTTTCGACCGCTCTGGAAGGTCCGGCTCAGTTCCCTGATGCGCACTGCGGGTGTCATGAAGCGACCCCGATCGGAACCCAGCAGGCGTGTCACCGAATCGTCCGGGGTTTGGGAAAAGGTCATGAGGAGACCCCGATCGGAACCCAGCAGGCGTAGGAGCGGCCAGAGCCGTCGCGCTGGTCGGGGGGCATGGCATCGCATGCGTCAATGGCGCTGCCACACCGCGCTCGGAACGGGCAGCCAATCTGCACGTCGTTGAGGCTAGGTGGCCCGCCCGGGATCTGGTCTAGCCGAGAGCGGACCTTGGAGTGACGATCGGGGAGGGCACTGAGCAGGGCCGCTGTGTAGCGGTGCCTGGGCGAGCGAAGCACCTGACCGACCGGACCCTGTTCAACGATTCGGCCGCCGTACATGACGACGATGCGGTCGACGAGATTGCTGACCAGCGCGAGGTTATGGGTGACCCACACGATCGCGGTGTTCTTGGCCGCGTGCAGCTCACGCACGAGCATCAGGATCTGGGCCTGGATGGTGACGTCGAGTGCGGTAGTGGCCTCATCGAAGATGATCAGTTCGGGTTCCATCGCCAACGCCATCGCTATCATCACGCGCTGGCGCATTCCGCCGGAGAGCTGATGGGGGTAGGACCGAGAGATCCGATGAGGGTCGGGGATGCCGACCTCACCGAGCACCCGCTGGACGGTCTCGTTGACCTCGAGACCCTCCGTGCCGTGAGCACGGAGTCCTTCGCCGATCTGGTTACCGATGCGCATGACGGGGTTGAGCGCCGACATAGGATCCTGGTAGACCATCGCCAGCCGTGAGCCGCGAAGTCGTTGGTACTCACGCTCGTTGAGGCTGACGAGTTCAACACCTTGGAAGACGGCACTACCCGATGTGACCGTCACCTTAGGCGGCAACAAGCCCATGATCGACAGCATGGTTATCGACTTACCCGAGCCGCTCTCGCCGACCACGCCCACCTTCTCGCCGGTCTCAATGTCGAAGGTCACCCCTTGGATGAGATGGAGCGCCTCGCCAGCCACGGAGATTGAGGTGGTGAGATCCTCGAGGGACAAGACCGGGAGGGCGGTCACTGCTCGGAAGCTTCCAGGGCTGACCGGAGACGGCCACCATGACGGTCGAGCAGTGCATCAGCAGCAGCCGCGTCAAGTCCGGCGATCATCATCACCACTGCGATCTTGACCTTGCCGTCGGCCGCATCAAGAGCATCGAGGGCTTGTTGTGTTGAGGCACCGGTGATCTCGCTCACGATGCTGGCTGCCCTGGCCCGGAGCTTGTCATTGGATACCCGCAGGTCGACCATCAAGTTGCCGTAGGTGCGGCCTAGCCGAATCATGGAAATGTTCGACAACATGTTGAGCACAAGTTTCTGCGCGGTACCGGCCTTGAGCCGAGTGGAGCCGGTAATCAGCTCCGGGCCAGTGATGACATTGATGCCAACTTGGGCGAGCGACGCCAGCGGCGAGTTCTCGTTGTTAGCGATTCCGACCGTCACTGCCCCACGGGTCCGGGCTTGCTGGATCGCGCCAAGAACATACGGAGTGCGTCCGCTTGCTGAAACGCCGACCACTACGTCTTTGGGGCCCACTTCGAGGGCGGATGTGTCGCTGGCGCCAGCGACATGGTCGTCTTCGGCCCCTTCGACCGCTCGGGCCACAGCGTCGAACCCACCCGCGACCACGGCGAGAACTTTGTCTGGTTCGACGCTGAAGGTCGGCCCGCACTCGGCCGCGTCGAGCACACCGAGGCGCCCGGCCGTCCCAGCACCAATGTAAATGAGGCGCCCGCCAGCTCGTTGACTGGCGACTATCAGCTCGATCGCCGCGGTGATGTCGTCGTTGCAGTCCGCGATGGCTTCGATGACACCGCGGTCGAGGTCGTTCATCGCGGTGACGATGTCGCGGGTCTCCCAGAGATCGACATCTCGAAGGGCGTCGTTGCGGCGTTCGGTCTGCAGGCCCGCCAGCTCGGTGTTGATGCGCTTTGTCACCGGTTCTCCTGGGCGGGGTCGAGTGCATCGCGTAGGCCGTCGCCGAGCAGATTGAAGCCAATGACCGCAGCAGCAACGATGACCGCGGGGCCCGCGAAATTCCACCATGCCGTAGTTGCAAGGGCTCGGGAGTCCGAGATCATCAGCCCAAGCGAGGCCTGTGGTGGCTGCGCTCCAAGACCCAGAAAGCTCAGGCTCGATTCGGTGAGGATCGCCCAGGACAAAGCCAAGCTGATCTGCACGATGATCGCCGCGGCGACGTTGGGGAGGATGTGGACCACCAGAATCCGGGCAGGGTGGAACCCGAGTCCTTCAGCCGCTTCGACGTACTCACGGGTTCGAAGCGACAGCACGGGGCCGCGGGCGACTCGGGCGAAGATCGGCGTGTACACGACGGCGATCGCGATCGCCGTGTTACGCCAGCCCGGACCCAGGGCGGTGACGATAGCCAGCGCCAGCAAGATCGCGGGGAAGGCGAAGAAGACGTCGGCTATGCGCATGGTCACAGCGTCGAACCAGCGACCGAAGAACCCCGCTGCAAGTCCGATCGTGCTGCCAATCACCGCAGCAACTGCGACTGCCGAAACCGAGACCTGCAACGAGAGCCGGACGCCGTCGAGCGCTCGGGACAACACATCGCGTCCGAATTGGTCGCTCCCCAAAAGGAACGACCCCGACGGCCCCTGCAGTCGACTCTCGGGGTGTTGCTCGGCTGGCGGGTACGGAGTGACTCCCAGGACCGCTATCGCCATCGCGATCAGCAGCATTGCCACGATGATGCCGCCCGCGACAGCGGAGTGACTCCCAGCAAGGCGTCGCATGAGAGGCCGGGGCGTGCTCACTGATACCGGATCCGCGGATCGAGGCGGGCGTAAAGGACATCGACGAGCATGTTGACCATGACGAAGAGCCCCGCTATCACCAGAATCGAGCTCTGCACGACCGCGTACTCCCGCTTGCCGATGCCATCAAGGACCAACCGCCCAAGGCCCGGCATTGCGAAGATCTGCTCAACGATCACCGTGCCTCCCAACAGGTAGCCGAACTGGATTCCGGTGATGGTGAGGATCGGGATGAACGCATTGCGCAAGATGTGCACGTAACGCACCCGTCTAGCCGAGAGTCCCTTGCCCAGGGCGGTGCGAACAAACGGTTGAGACGAGGTCTCCAAGAATGCCGATCGGGTAGTCCTCATGATCGTCCCGCTAAGGGCAAGTCCGAGCGTGATGGCGGGGAACATCATCTGTTGGACGTTGAGCCAGGGGTCTTCCCAGGGTGCCGCGTAGCCTCGCGCGTTGGGGAAGTAGTGGAACCATGACGCAAACAAGGTGACGGCGAAAGTCCCGATCACGAAGTTTGGGATGCCGAGGCCCAGTAGTCCGAAGACCTGAATCGTAGCGTCACCTCGGGTGCCAGCCCTGGCGCCCGACAGCACCCCCAACGGCACACCGATGACTAAGCCAATGAGGATCGACAGCAACGCCAGCTCAACAGTGACCGGAAGGGCATCGCGAATCAGCGAGCCGACGCTGGTACCAGAGCGCACCGAAAGCCCGAGATTGCCGGTCACGACGTTCCCCAGCCAAGAAAGAAACTGCTGAGGGGCAGGCTGATCAACGCCGTAGTAGCTGCGCAGCGACTCAATCTGTTTGTCGGTGAGGATGCCTGTCTCAGTGCCGAAGGTCGAAGTGATCTCGTCGCCCGGCAGAAGCCGCAGCACCACGAACACCATCAGAGCCACACCCAAGAGCGTGAGTACCGAGGTAATGAGCCGCACAAGGACGTAACGCCATGGCATCAATAGACCAACCAATCACGTGTAGTCGGGGCATCAAGACGGTACCGGGACCGACCTGGACCAGTCCCGGTACGCGAGTCAGACCGGAACTGACAATAGATCAGCCAACCAGAGCCGCCTCGCGCAGGTACTGCAGCGAGCCGGTGGGCATGGGTGTGAAGTTCTCAATCCCATTGAGCATCCGGTACTCATAGCCGTTGTAGATCCAGATCCACGGCGACGCCTCTTGGAGAGCCGCAGAGAAGTCTGCGTAGATACGGGCCCTAGCAGCCGGGTCGGTCTCGACTCGTCCAGCGGCCATCAGTTCGTCGAGAGTGTCAGATGAGTAGGCGGCAACGTCGTTCAGGTTGCCGTCCGAAGTCCAATAGCGGACATACATCTGATGTGGGTCGATCTTGCCGCTGTTAAGCGCAACAGCTGCGTCGAAATCGGCGGCCAACCACCGTTCAACGTAGACGTCGGTCTCGAGAACCTCGAGGTCCAGCATGATGCCGACCTCGCCGAGCTGAGCCTGAATCACCTGAGCCTCATTGACGGCCGAAGCAAAGAAGGTCGGAACGATGACGTTGAGCTCAAACCCATCACCCTGGCCAGCCTCGTCTAGCAAACGCTGAGCCTCAGCGGCATCTTGTTGGCCTCCGCATGGCAAGCCATCAGAGGATGACCGGTAGGCCGGGATAGTGATCGGGCCAGTGATAGAGCCCTCACCGAGAGCACCGGAGTCCACGATCTCTTGGCGGTCGATCGCACACGAGATGGCCTGCCGGACCGACTGATCGGCTAGCGGTTCGCGGTTCGAGTTCATCATCAGGGCGTGGTAGGCGAGCGCCGGGGTACGGAGCACCTCGATATCGCCACCGGCCTGCACAGCTACCAACGGGTCAGTGATGATGGCAAGGTTGATCTCGCCCACGTCGGCGGCGGCCAACAAGGATGCCTCATCGGGGAGCACCCTGATCTCGACGGCTCCCACCTGTGGCGAACCGCGCCAATGATCGACGTTTGCCGTCAGGGTCAAGGACTCGCCCTGCTGCCAGTTGCCCCAGACAAAGGGACCGGTGCCGTCAGGCTCGCTAGCAACCGTGCCAGCAGCGATCGCATCCGCGGATAGCATCGCCGCGTTCGGATCCGCCAGCGACGCCAGGATCGGAGCGTCGGCTTGCGACAGATTCAAAACAACCGTTGACGCATCGGGCATGTCCACCGAGGCAATCGATGCAATGTTGGCCCGGGTGACTGCACCGGTCTCTTCATCAAGGATCCGGTTCAGCGAGGCAGCCGCATCCTCGGAGTCGAACGTATCGCCCCCGTGGAACAACACACCCTCACGCAGGTGCATCGTGAGTGTCAGACCGTCGGGAGAGAACTCCCAACTCTCGGCAAGGCCCGCACCCACGGCGAGGTCCGGACCGAGGCTCAAGAGCGTGTCGTAGACGAGTTCGAGAGCCTGCACCGACTGAAACGCCGTAGCCAGATGCGGATCAAGAACGTCCAGATCGGCCGCTCGACCGACAACCAAGGTCCCGGTCGGAGCGTCGGCGCGGTCATCGATCGCTACATCTTCACCATCACCTTCACCTCCGGTTTCACCATCGCCCCCGGTTTCACCATCACCGTCACCTCCGGTTTCACCATCAGACAAGTCCCCGGGCTGCTCGGTCCCGGCTCCCGGGTCACCAGAGGTCTCGCCACCTCCATCGTCACCACACGCGGCAGCTAACAATATCAGAGCAGCAATCAGGGCAACGATTCTCGTCAACCTCCGTGCTTTCTCACTCATGCGAATCTCCCTCAATAGTCTGGTCCAGATCCTCATAGTGGTCTAGACCATTTGCATGTTGGCACAGATCAATCTCTGTGGTCAATCTGGTGCGAGGAGGAACCTGGCAATGACCGACACGAGACGGCTCCCAAAGTACTACCGGGTCAAGGAGGCGATCGTGGAAGAGATCGCTGGCCTTCGACCCGGCTCGCCACTTTCTGATGAGCGAACGCTCGCTTCGGCGTTCGAGACCTCCCGCACCACCGTTCGCCAGGCACTCCAGGAGCTTTTTCGGGAGGGCCGCATCATGAGGCACCAGGGGCGAGGAACATTCGTAGCGGAGCCGAAGCTCACCCTCCCGCTACGGCTCTCCTCCCACACCGAGGAGATGCACAGGCTAGGCATTCGGCCCGGCTCAAGGGTTCTGTCGGTTGGCGATCAGAACGCCGATGAGAGGGCTGCGGTAGCGTTGGGGCTCGTTGCCGACGACCCGCTCACAGTCATCTCCCGCGTTCGCCTTGCCGATGACATCCCCCTCGCTCTGGAACTTACTCATCTGTCCAAGGAACGGTTCGCGGGTATCGCCAGGTTCGTCAACGACCATGTCTCGCTCTATGAGATCCTCGCCAGCGAGTACGACGTGACTCCCGCACACGCGTTGGAAACCATTGAAACCGCTCCCGGAACCCCTGAGGAGACAGAGCTGCTCGACACCGAGATCGGTGCACCCATGCTGCTCATGACCCGCCAGTCCTTCGACGCGAACGGCGACGCGTTCGAATACGTCAGATCCGTCTACCGCGGCGATCGTTATCGATTCATCACCAAACTCGCCACCTGACCTCACCCCCGGGGGTCGTACATTGAACACGATTCCCCACCAAGCTCACCACCTGACCTCCCCCCCCCCCCCGGTCGTACAACGAGCAGCTCCGTTGGTTCGAATCGCCCGGTGGTGCGGCCGCTCTTCATCAGCGGGTCGAGAATCGGCCGACGTGCTATACCGCTGCGCAGGGAGGTCGAGCTTCTGTTGGTGGGGCGGGCGAAGTCCGTTCAACCGACCTGCCCGCGACTACGGCGCTCACTCCCCCGCCATGTGCAGTTGATGAGGCAGAAGTGTTCCAGGTTTGGCGCCCATCAACTGATCCGAAATCGGCGAGAGCAGACCAAACAGCTGAGCGGGGACGGGCGATCTCCACCGTTTCCGTGATCACTGGCGCGTCGCCTGTGTGTACTCGAGACGCTGAGTTTGTTCAATGAGCGACTCCAGACTCCACACTCCATGAACACGTCGGCCACGGCGAACCCCTTTGGGTGACCGCAAGCGGCTGGTTCCAGCCCGGGTCAGCTCGATGTGATCCGAACGAAGTGACGGAGCGCTTCGGGCCGCAAGCGGGTTACGAGTTCACCGAAAGTCGCCCAAGCGTCAGCAGCGGGCCAGTTCTCGGGAAGATACCTGCGTGGGATACCCGGGTCCATGAAGGGCAGCTCGCGCCAGGCATTGACGTGTACCACGTAGCGGACGAAGGCGTCCTCGCCATTGATCGAGACTGGGCTCGACTCCAGCTCCAACTCAAGCTCCGACGCCAGCGACAGGTATTGACGGTACGCGGCCTCAATCCCATCTATGTCCCAAGCCATACGAACGATCTTGACCAACGGGCTCCTGCCCATGTGTTGAGACTCCCAGAAGTCAACACGGTCGCCGACGCCTGCATCCTCAAGCGCCCGCTGCGACTCTTCGCGGATGTGCGCAGGAGCGATCATCAGACCCCCGGATAGATGCCCGAAACCGAGACCCTTCAGACGTGTGCGAATCTGATAACGAAGGCGGCGGTCTTGTTCAGGTACCTTGAACGAAGCAAGGACCCACAGATCGTCCGCGGGCGCAGAGGGCTCTCCCATGATTCGAACGGTGCCGTCGGCGAACCAGCGGTCCGCTGCCTCGGTCAGCCGATACCCGCGGATCCGCCCCCGGCAGACCGACCGCACCTCCCCTCGGCCCTTCATTCGGGACAATGCCGATCGCGCCGAGGCATCACCCACGTTCAGGCTGCGCAGCAACGTCAGCAGATCGGCAACCGCTATCCAGCCACCGAAGTCACGAACGAAGGAGCCATAGACATCAAGGATCCAGTCGCGCGGGCCAGCCGACTCGCGGGCGGATCGGGTGAAGGCCTGGTCAGCGGCATTGGCCAGGACTGCATGCTCACTCACGAATCCCGGGGCTCACCAGGCCCGTCGTCTGCCACGGATCCCAGATAGACCTCACGCACGATTGGGTCGGCCTGGATCTCGTCGGCTGTTCCCACCGCAACCACCGTGCCTTGGGCGAGGCAATAGATACGGTCGCACACACCGGTGATGAAACCGAGATCGTGGTCGATGACAACGACGCCCGCTCCAACGAGGCGGGCGAGGTCCCGGACCTGGGCCGTCATTGCCAACGACTCGGCCTCATTCATGCCGCTGGTCGGTTCGTCGAGCAGCAGGAACGCAGGCCGCGTGGCTGCAGCCCGTGCAAGTTCGAGTCGCCGGGCCGTGCCGTAATCGAGTTCGCTGGCGCGCCGATCGCGATCATCCCAGATACCAGCCGCCACCAGCAGCTCCTCCACGCTCGGTTGAGACCCGGAGTCGCCGGAGTCGCTGCGATGAAGGGCCGCTACTGCCACGTTCTCCCGGACCGTCAACGAGCCGAACAGTCGGAGGTTCTGAAACGTGCGAACAACGCCCTCACGAGCAATCGCGTGGGTCTGCTTTGACGACAAATCGTTGCTACCAAGGGAGAACCGCCCAGACGTTGACGGCACCACTCCTGTCAGCACGTTCAACAAGGTGGTCTTACCAGCCCCGTTCGGCCCGATGATTCCCGTCACCTCGTCGGGTTGAGGGTCCAATGTCGCATCGTCAAGTGCCTGGAACCCACCGAAGCGGACTGTGATTGACTCTGCCTTCAGAACCTCCGAGCCGAGAGAGGTATCCTCGTCCGTGGCCGCCTCCACTGGTTTGGTTTCGTGGCGTCGGCGCCAGCGAGAAAACAGCCATGAGTCAAGCTCCCAGTCGGGCAGCAACCCTCCGGGCCGCACGATCATGAACAACAGCATCGACAAACCCAAGAACAGCTTCGACAAACCAGGCCGGAAGACGAACTCAAACGAATCAACGCTGGGACCCGCCAGGTATCGGGTTACCTCGTTGCCCACGGTGATCACCACGACGCCAAGGACCGCTCCGGTCAGGCTGTTGCGGCCACCGACGATCAGCATGGTGAGCGTCAGCAGCGTGAATTCAAAAAAGAAGAACTTCGGGGTAATGCTGCCCAGCTCATAAACCCGCAGCGATGCACCCACCGCGACTACCACGATCGACAGCACCAAGGCGAGCGTTTGATGGGTAGCGGGATTGTGACCAACTGCCCGGGCGGCGAGGTTGTCCTCCCTGGTTGCGGCGGCAAGCCGACCCGATCGCGACGTCCCGTAGAGCCGGGCAAGGAGCAGCGACGCGAACAGTGCCACATAGATCGGCCAGCGGCTCTCCAGGGTGTCACCAATCCCGAATGACAAGCCAGCGCGGTCGCCGCCGGTGAGTTCGTCCCAGTTGACGGCCACCTCGCGGGCCATAAACAGCACAGCCAGTGTGATGACAGTGGCAGCAATCGCCCCTGATTGCGCCGCTGTGCGAGAAAGGCCGAGTCCGACTACAAGCCCAATGGCAAGCGTGACGACCACAGCGGCAACGATGGCAGCAAGCGGTGACCACTGGATCTCGCTCAAACCGAACGGGGCATCGGAAACAGTGACCGACTTTCGCTCAACCGAGATGGCGAAGATCGCGAACGTATAACCCGCAATCGCGCCAAAACCTACGTGGCCGAATGACAAGACCCCCGTATTGCCTATGTAGATCTGCATCCCCACGACGATGATCGCGTTGATGAGCATCTGCGTGACGAGACTGTCGCGGGCGCCACCCCCACCAGAGGCATAGAGCAGCCCGCCGAGCACTAACGCAGCGAACAACACGATGCTGGTTAGCAGCGGACCTCCGAGCCGCCGCACCCACTCCATAGACGCAGGGCTCTTGCTCAACGCAGGGCTCATGGTTCTTTCGGGTTGGACAGTTGTTTCGGGGTTCATACTCGTTCCGCCTTGCCAACGGTGATCAAACCCCCGGGCCGGAACACGAACAGCAGCGCAATCAGCATGAAGACGAACCCGTTGGTTAGACCGACCCATGCAGCGGGTAGTCGCGCTATCAACAACACCTCAACGATTCCGAGCGCTAGGCCGCCGATGACCGCTCCCGACAGGCTCCCCAAACCGCCGATCAGGGCCGCCAGCACCCCTTTCAGCAAGGGTGTGAGTCCGGCGGTCGGCGAAGCTCTGCCGGTTCGCATCAGTACGAACACCGCAGCAATCCCGGCCAGAACCCCCGCCAAAAGGAATGCGCCTCGGATCACCCGATCGCTGCGAACACCCATCAGCCTTGCCGCGTCAAAATCCGCAGCGGCGGCTCGCAAGCTGATGCCGAACATGGTTCGTCTCAGCAAAGCAGCGGTGCCCAGCAGGGCCGCCACGGTGACACCAATGGTCACAAGATCGATGACCTCCAGTCGGATCCCACCCACCGTTACCGTGTTGGCAATCCAACCTGGCCGGTCATAGCTCTTGAAGCTCGCCGACACGTACATGATGAAGATGGCCTGAACCGCGAAGTGGACGCCAAATGAGGTCAACATCTGGGTGAAATCCGTGGCTCCTCGTACCCATCGGAACGCGACGAACTCAATCGCCACCGACGTGGCCGACGCGGTAAGCACGACAGCCGGGATGATCAACCACCAATTCAGGTCGTTGTTGAACATGAAGTAGGTGACGTAGGCAGACACAGTGATCAACTCGCCGTGAGCGAAGTTCACGAGATGCATCACACCGAAGATCACCGCGATCCCCAACGCGATGAGCGCATACTCGCTTCCGCGACCGAGACCATCAAAGAGTTGCTGGATGAGCTCGCTCATGACCTACCCACAAATTCCTCGAACAGGTCGGGACGGTTGAGCAGCTCAGCGCCCGTGCCCGATGCCGCTATCTCGCCGCTGCGCATCACATAGGCACGGTCGGCGGCCCGCAGCATGCGCGTTGCGTTTTGCTCCACGACGAGCAATGTCCTCCCGGCAGCGGCCAGGCTCTCAATCAGATCAAAGACGACATCAACCAGGGCTGGCGCCAGCCCGAGAGACGGCTCATCCATCAACACCAGACGCGCGTCGCTCATCAGCGCACGGGCGATCGCCAGCTGCTGGGCCTCCCCTCCCGAGAGGTAACCAGCAGGTGTGCGAGCCTTCGTCTTGAGCACACCGAACAGCTCAAACGCGTTCTGGATACGTTCCTCGCGTTCGCTGGCCTTGGCCGTGACGCCGCCGATCTTGAGGTTTTCGAGCACGGTCAGATCGGTGAATAATCGACGATGCTCGGGCACCAAAGCCAAGCCGTGACGGAGCAACTTGTCCGGGGCCCATCCAGTGGTTACCTGCCCGTTGAAGCGCACGGTGCCTTGCGCCGGTTTCAGCAAGCCCGAGATGGCACCGAGGGTGGTTGTCTTTCCGGCCCCGTTCGGACCGATCAGACCGACCACCTCCCCGGTTCGTACCTCAATGCTCACGTCGCGTGCCGCCGCGATTGCGCCGTACTTGACTGTCAGATTCTCTGTTTCGAGAAGGCTCATAGGTGCCTTGCCTCCCAGCGTGCGTTTCGGTGCGTCCGCTAATTCATCTCAGCGGCCAGACTGGGCTCACCATTGACGACTTGATGCAGATAAACGGTCTTCGCCGGGTTGCCGGACCCGTTGTAGGTCAGCACCCCTGTGATTACCTGCAGGTCGGCGGCTTCGGCGATGGCCGCTCCGACGACCGCCGGGTCGTCAGAACCCGTGCGCAGGTGAGCATCAATGATCGCCAGCAGCCCATCCACCGCCAAAGCAGCAAAGGTGGGACTCCCGCTTCCGCTCCCCGTTGCCGCGGCGAAGCTCTCGTCAAGTTTGGCCACTCGGGCACCGTTCGCGGTCGGGAAGGCGTGAGTGGTGTGGTAGATGCCCTCAATGTTGTCACCGCCATAACCACCGGTCGCCTCAAATGAGTCGGTCGACATGTAGGCCGCTTCAATGCCCGCCTCCTCGGCCTGACTCTTCAGTGCAGTCAACTGGAACGACAGCATCGCTGTGTAGATGACGTCTGGGGCGTCATCTCCGGTCATCTCGTTCACCTGTGTGGAAAAGTCAACGTCGGCAATGGGCACGAAGTTGTAATCCGCGGTGACCGTTCCGCCGCCAGCTTCAAACACCTCCGTGAAGACCTCGGGGTTGTATCCGAAGTAGGGACCGGGAGCGGAGAAGGTAACTGCGGTTGTCCAACCCTGGTCCAGGGCGTATTGCGCAGCAGCCGTTGCCTGAAGAGTGTCGTCAAATGACACCAGGTAAGACAAAGCCTCAACGTCGCTGAGGGCTGGCTCGGTTGACGCGGTGAAAATCACCGGCACCTCGCCTTTTGTCACCTGCAGCAGCGGAAACCCGAAGTCGGGAAACGGTGGGCCGAGTAATCCAATGGCACCGGCCTCGAGCAGCTCAGTGGCGGCGAGCACCGTCGTTTCAGGCTCGCCGGAAATGTCACGGACTACCTGCTGCAGCGGTCGACCGTTGACCCCACCCGAGCAGTTGATCTTGTCGATGAAATGTTGAACGGCTTCTGAGCCGGGTACGTCGGCGAACCCACCGAGATCGGAGAAGTCAGCGGCGTACCCGATGACGATGGCCTCACCCGTGACAGGATCCACGCAATCGTGCGGGGCAGCAAGCGCCGCGTCAACATCAAAGTTGGCGGTACCAGATCCGGTCGAACCACCATCACCATCGCCGGTCGAACCGTCACCGTCGGTCGAACCACCATCGCCGGTCGAACCACCATCGCCGGTCGAACCACCATCGCCGGTCGAATCGTCGTCGTCGCCACCGCACGCGCTCGCCACCAAGGCGAACGCGCACATCAGCGCCAGTACCCAACGCAGTCGTGGTCGCAGAGACCGTTGGCTCCGTCGCGATGTGGTGTTGTTGGGTTGTGCAGGCATGGTTCATTCCTCCTGTTCACACGTGGGGTTTTCCCACGTGGTCGTTGTTCGGGCCTCGGGGTGCCGGGGGTTCACAGAGAAGCTGCCTTGGGTCGGCGTGCATTGTGTTGAGCGCCTTCGTGGGTTTCCCGGAGAAGACAGCCCGCTCCGGGAACAATCGGTGGGCGGCCCAGCTCGACGAGCATCTGCCACGCGGTCGCAACTGCCGCGCTCAGGACCGGGACACCCAAGCGATCTTCGACAACTTGAATGGCCGCAAGCGAAGGCATCTGCACACACGCCGAAAGGACGACTGCGTCAACCCCGCGTGTGTCGACCAACGCGATGTGATCTACCAGGCGCATAGGGTCTTGGGCCGCTACCTCCAAGTTGTCGGGAATCTCCAGCGCCAGGTAGTCCTGCACCGTGATCCCTTCTGCCTCAATGTAGCCGACGACAAGCTCGGTCAATGGCCGCATATACGGTGCGACGAGACTAATACGCCGGGTCTTCAAGGCCCGCAGGCCTTCAATAAGCGCACCCGCGCTGGTGACGACCGGGGCAGCGGCACCATTGTCGGCGGCGAGCTGGCGGAGACGCTCACTGGATTGGCGGTGATAGCCATGACCACTGGCCATGATCGCGACGAGACAGGCGTATCCCAGGATGTCCACCTGCGCGTCGGATAGCTCAAGAGCGCAACGGTCCGACGCTGCGTCCATGGCTGCCAACTCGTCGGTGCTCACTGTCTTCATGCGCATCCGCGACGAATGAAACGAGAACTCAACGTCGCCGGTGTGTTCGGCATGGCGACGCAACAAAGCGGGAATCTCAATCTCCATCGTCACGTTCGAGCTGGGAACGATCTGCCCAATACGGTGGCGGATCCTCGGAGCAGACACCGTCATCAGACCCCCACGATCGGATTGATGATGGTGCCGATGCCGTCAACGTGAGCCGTGATCGTGTCGCCAGGCCACATCCATTCCTGGGGATCCCGTCCGGCACCGACGCCTTCGGGCGTGCCGGTGGCGATCACATCACCAGGGTCGAGGGTCATACCTTCGCTGATGTCGGCGATCAGTTCCGGGATCTTGAAGTACATGTTCGCAGTGTTCGACGACTGCTTGGTCACCCCGTTCTTCGTGAGCCACAGATCAAGGTCGTGGGGATCTTCGATCTCATCGGCGGTCACGATCCACGGACCCATCGGGGCATAAGTGTCCTGGCCCTTGGAGACAATCCACTGGCCTGCACGGCGAGCGTCCCGGGCCGACACATCAACAAGCACCGTGTACCCGAACACGTGGCTCATAGCGTCCTTGATTGCCACTCTTTTGGCCCGCGACCCGATGATTACAGCCAACTCCACCTCCCAGTCGAGCTGCTGTGTGAGTTCGGGGTTGTGTTCAATGGCAGCGCCCGTTCCGATCACGGCATTCGGAGGTTTGGTGAAGATGACGGGGCGGTCGGGCATGTCCTTCGCGGTGTCCAGCGAACGCGCCGACTCAGCGACATGTGCCGTGTAGTTGAGACCCACCCCCCAAATGTTCTTGCGAGGCGTAGGGATCGGTGCAAGCAGCGACACGTTGGAGAGCGGAACCGCCAACCCCGGCCTGTTGATCAAAGACCTGTCGGTCAACAACTCAGCTGTCGCAGCGACCATGTGCGGCCCGAGATCAATGAAATCAAGCATGCTGGCCGGGTAGGCCAGACCAGCCTCTGTACCGAGCCGCTCAATGTCAACGGCGAGGCCATCGACAAGTGCAGCGAGTCGGGCTTCCCCCGTCGGGCTATGGCGAACCGTTGCGAGCTTCATCCGCTGACCTCCTGGTGCCCGTCATTGTCGAACAAGGTTTGTTCACGCCAGAAAGCGAGCTTCTCAATCACCGGGAAGTCGTTGAAGCTGAACAGGCATGCATCATCGGTGCCAGAGGCATTAGCGTGCTCATGCCAGGACCACGAGGGCACGCAGAAGATGTCCTTCTCGGTCCAGTCGAAGCGTCTGCCTGCAATCACCGAGTAACCGGATCCCTTGGCGACCTGGTAGATGACGTTGCCCGTGTGACGGTGAGCGACAGTGGCCTCGCCCGGTCTCAGCATCTGCATGGATGCACCCATCGTGGCCATCACATGCCCACCACAATGAGGGTTCGTGAACCGCATAATGACCCCGTCGTAAGGGTCGTCCAAACCTGCCGAAGCGGCTTGGTGGAGTGCCTCATAGGTCTCGTCCCACCCATATCGAAGCAGTGGCGAGTAGGCGTGATCCCACCGGTACTTCGTGGGCAGCAATCCAACAGAGCCGAACATTTTCGAGGAGTCGTTTTCCGGGTACTGCGTGGTCTGGTAATCATCGGGGTGAATTTCGTACCAGTTGGCCTCAAGGGCGTTGGTCAGGGGTATGTCGAGACCGTCTTGCCAGAGACAAACTTCGCCGTCGGCTGCGACGCCGTGGTCGTGCCACGTGCCATTCGGGGTGAGCACGAAATCCCTGGGGCCCAGGTCCACGTGATGACCGTCAACGATCGTGTAGCCACCTTTGCCCTCCATTATGAACCGCAGAGCGGACGCACCATGGCGGTGCCCCGGGGCACGCTCACCGGGGCGCATCACCTGAATGCCGCTGAACAACAAGCCACACGCAGCGCTGATTTCCTTGCGCTGCGGGTTGCGCAGGTACACGACCCGCCGGCCTGCGTCGGAGGGGCTCACCAAATCGAGCGCTCGGAGGGTGTGCCCTCGCAGTTCAGCCCACGGCCACAACACCGGGATCGCGAATGCATGCGGCTCCCAAGGCTCTATGTCGTTCGCGACCTTCCAGAGCGCCCCGGTCTCAAGCCGGTCGAGCTCGGCGTAGTAGGCGTAGAGCTCGTCGTTGTCTTGAACGCGCGCCCGACCCAGTTGGGCATCGCGGTCACCCAGCTGGGCATCGCGGTCAACGGTCGCGTTAATAGTCACAACAGTGCCTCCTCTGGCTCCGCGAACTCGTCAGCATCAACTTCGGACAAGGTCATCGTCAGATCAATCGGACCGCAGAACGGTGCCTCGGGCCCTTTTGGAGTGCGGTCAACTCGGAATTCGAATATGTCGAACCGGTTGTAGTGGCCCGTGATGTTGTGCATCTGGGTTGGCTCTACGCAGCGCGCCAGGTCAATTTCGGCATAGGCGATGCCTTCGTCGTCAACGATCGGTTGTTCGACTGGCGACCCGTCTGGTCCGACGATTCCGCTCCATGCAGATCGCTGGCGTTCGAACAACGCACTGGCCTCGGGAACCGCGGATGACATCGCATCCTTGATCTGCGCAGACAGTGCCGAACACGCAGTGATGTTGAACAGCTTGCCTTCAAATGCATGGGCTGCGGACCTTGTCTGGATGGCTGTCGCCATGTCGTAGTCATCTGGAGCGGTCGGGAGGGCGATATACGCGGAGACGTGCACCAACTCGCCCTGTTCCAGCAGGGCGAACCGAGCGAGGGTGTTGGTGTTCTCGCCGCACGCCAGCACGCCGAGTGGCCCCACCGAGGTGTCGTGCACTACCAGGCTTGAGCCGTCACCTCCGGTCCAGGTCAGCTTTTCTGCCCAGGTGGGTACGAGTTTGCGGTGACGACCGATCAGGCGACCGGCGTCGTCGATCGTGAGCAGCGTGTTGAAGATTGTCCCGGCTCCAATCGGGGACCGTTCGTTAATTCCGACAACCACATTGGCGTTATGGCGTCTGGCGGCACCAGCGATCCGGCGCACCTGCGGCCCGGTAGCACTAATGGACGCCGAGTGGAGCCGATGGAACCATTTACTTCCCTCAAGCGGGCTCATGATCCAGTTCCAATAGGGGTAACCCGCAACGAACACCTCGGGGAACGCCACCAATCGGGCTCCGTGGCGGGCTGCCTCGGCGATCAGGGCACAGGCCTTGTCGGCGGTCGCGTCGGGGTCGAGGAATACCGGTGCCGCCTGCACGGCGGCGGCAACGAAGGGCGCAGACGGGCTGCCGTTCGGATCTGAGTTCGTCGTCACGCTGCCTCGAACGTTGCCAGGGCAGCGCCAGTGCGATCTGAACGAGCGCTTGTATCCATGCGTGTCAGACTCTAATGAACTTCTGTCGGTCCATGCAAGAACAGTTGAAAAATTTGTGTGATTGGAAGCCTGAGCCCCTTGAAAGGTCAGCACTGTGTTAGGCGCCGACAGGCCCGCTGTACAACTGTATCGAGCAAATTCTTAGGCTTTTCTTGGCAAGTATTGAGACTCTTGCGATCAGGAGCGAACCTTGGTAGAGCTGTCACGCTTCTACTGCGCTGGTATCGTCGAGATATCTTGTAATCTTGTCTTCCGCCGATATTACAGTATATGATCTGTAGCGTGATTGAGTGCTCCGACGTCCACCGAGTCGGCGAGCTAGACGCCCAAGGCCGCGCTACCGACCACGTAGAAGGCACCACTGCTACAACCCGCCACGTCGACGCGTTTGATGCGGTCCGGGCTACCGACCACGTGGGAGGCACCATTGCTTGGCGCGAAGCAGGCGAAGGGTCACCGGTTCTGTTCCTGCACGGCCTGGGAGGGACGAGAACCTCATGGGGTCCTCAGCTCAGGGAGCTCTGCACAAGTTTTCGCTGCATCGCCTGGGACATGCCGGGATACGGAGATTCGAAACCGCTGATGCCGCTGACCTACGAGGGCATCGCCGATCGTCTCGTTGGGTTCCTTGACGAACTGTCGATCGAATGCGCCGACCTCGTGGGGCTGTCGTTCGGGGGGATGCAGGCACTGCATACCGCGATCCGTCATCCCGATCGAGTCCGGCGAATGGTGCTGGCCGATACCAGCCCCGCATTCGGTATGGACGGTACGACTGCCGCCGAGTGGATCCACGGTCGTCTTGTTCCAATCGATCAGGGTGGAACCCCGGCCGATGCTGCTGCTGAGATCGTGGACTCAATCACAGCTGTCACCCTCACGGGGCGGATCCGAGCCGAGATCCTGGGTTCGTTCGGCGAGATACCCGTTGACGGTTTCAGAGCCGCTGTACACTGCCTGCCCACGAACGACGTCAGGGACCGACTGGCTGGCATCGCCCACACCGCACTCGTGATCGTCGGCGAGTTGGACGAGGAGACGCCTGTCGACTACGCGACCGCGCTTGCCTCGGGCCTCCCTAACAGTGACCTCCAGGTACTTGACGGTGTCGGACACCTGACCCCGTCGGAGGATCCGGAACGTTTCAACGACCTGGTCGCCGATTTTCTCGGCGTCTCACCCCAACAATAGAGGTAACACCATGACCGACATCCGAACGCCTGAACGAATGGCGATCGTGGAGAAGATGGCGGACATCGGGCCCGTCTTCGCCGAGAGGGCGCACCAACTTGACCGCGACGCAGCTTTCCCGTTCGAGAACTGGGAGGACCTCAAAGCGGCTGGCCTGCTCGGCATTGCGATACCTAAGAGCAGTGGTGGGCTCGGCGGTGACTTCGTGGGCTACGCGCTCGCTTCTGAGGAACTCGGGAGGCACTGCGCAACCACGGGGCTCACGTTCAATATGCACGTGGCCACGACGCTGCTCGTAGGGGAGATCTCCGGCCTGCTCAAACTCGAAGGAGAAGAAAAGGCCTTTCTGGACGCCCGGCGCGAACTGCTGTGGAACGGCGTAACCAGAAACCTTGAGATTCACAGCCAACCCTTCTCCGAGGGAGTCCAGGCAAGCGCTACCTCTGGCTACACCACTCGCGCCGAACCCGTCGACGGCGGCTTCCTGGTCACCGGCCGCAAGATCTTCGCCTCACTGGCTGGTGCCTGTACGTACCACAACGTCTTGTGCCAAGTCCCAGGTGAGGACCGGCTGCGGTTGCTGGGTGTTGCACACGATGGGGACGGAGTCACCATTGAAGGCGAATGGGACGCATTGGGAATGCGAGGAACGGACTCACGCAACCTGGTGATGAAGCGGGCATTTGTGCCTGCCGAGCGCGAGTGGCTCCCACCCGGGGTTTACAACCGGTGCGCCGACCGTTTCCCGTACTTCTTCATGACGCTTTCGTTCACCTACCTAGGCCTGATGCGAGCCATTCTCGATTTCACCGAGAACTACCTCAAGGCCAGCGCCCGCCGAGACCACCTCATCAAGCAGCAGGGCTGGGCTGAGATGAACATCCGCTACGAACAGGCCCAGGCCCTTTGTTATCGGGTCCTCGCCGACGTCTGCGTTGACCCCTCCCCTAGCCAAGTCGCTCGAGCTCAGGCTTCTCTCGTAACCACCATGGAAGGCGCACCGGCCTTGGCGTCGGCCGCGATCCGGGTATGTGGAGGACGGTCAATGCTGCGTCCCAGCTTTATTGAACAGGCCTACCGCGACTCCAGGTGTGGAGCCGTGATGCTCCCCTGGAGCGTGGAAGTTTGCCTGGAACGACTCGGCAGAACGCGCCTGTACGGCACCGAGTCCGACGCGACATGACCCAGCGGGCCGAATGGCGTTGGGTTGACCGCTACGCCGAACAGTTCCGGGCGTGCGCACTGGAGCCCGACGAAGTCGCCGTCCTGCTGTATGAGGCCGCTAGCAGTCCGCTGATCGTGGAGACCGCTCGCCTCGCCCTTGAAATGGTGGGTGCGGCCGTGGCGGACGTCAGGATGCCGACACCGCCTAATCCTGGGCCGCTGCCGATCCGCTCCACTGGCGCGTCCCAGGCCCTCGCAGGTCACCGATCTGCTGTGGCCGCGTGTGCCACGGCAGACTTCGTTGTTGACTGCACGGCCGAAGGACTGCTCCATGCGCCCGAGCTCGGCGACATCCTCAGAGGCGGTGCCCGGGTGCTGATGATCTCCGCTGAACACCCGGAGAACGTTGAGCGCTGGCCGCACGACCCTTCACTCGCCGACCGCGTCGCTTACGGCGTACAGCTCCTCAAGGCAGCGTCGCTCATGACGATCACCTCCGCTGCCGGTACTGATCTTCACATTGACCTAGCTGGCGCCGTCCGCGCGGGATCCCACGGCTGGTGCAGCGAACCAGGCTCGATCGCCCACTGGCCCGGCGGCCTGGTGCTCGCATTCCCCGCAGCGGGCAAGGTCAACGGAACGGTGGTGCTGAGTTCCGGCGATATCAATCTCACGTTCAACGAGTACATCCGCGAACCCGTCGTGCTCAGGCTTGAGAACGACTACGTGGTTGCCATTGACGGCTCAGGGCACGACGCCGAGCTGATGCGTTCGTACCTGCAGGCATTCGGCGAACCAGAGGCGTATGCGATCAGCCACATCGGGTGGGGAATGAACCCGGCGGCTCGCTGGGAGGCGCTCGCCATGTGGGACAAGTCGGACCTCAACGGCACCGAGTTGCGCGCCTTTGCGGGCAATGTCGTTTTCTCCACAGGTGCCAACGAGGTCGCCGGTCGCTTCTGCAGAGGACATTTTGACATACCTATGCGCGGCTGCACGGTCGCACTTGACGGTGATGTAGTCGTTGACGCCGGGGTTCTCCGTTCCGACTTGGCCTGATCCGATTTAGTCTGAGTCTGGCACGGTTGCGGGGAATTACACGGAGGATGCCAGGATCATGACCAACTACGACCGACTCAGGGTTCTCGTACCGGACACGCTCGGTCTTGCTCGTGGCAAGTACCTGCCGTGGAGGGTCGCCGCACGCGGAACATCGTTCAGTTCCGGCACCTGGATGCTTGACTACCAGCGCGCCGTTCAAGATGTCCACATTGGGATTGACCCGACCGGTTTTCCAGACCTTGACGCGACCTACTCGCTGGAGGACGCCCGTCCGAGTTGGGAGGAGAACACGGCGGTCGTCGTGGCCGACCTTGACTTCGCAGGCGAGCCTTACGTTTGTTCAGCCCGGCACGCGCTGCGCCGAGCGATCAGCGGCTGGAACGAACTGGGCTACCAGCCACAGATCGGCATTGAGCTTGAGGCCTATCTTCTCGCACCCGACGATGCGGGCGGCTGGCAGCCACGCCACACACCATCAGCGTTCGTCTACAGCACCGGCGCCACAGCAGATCCCGATGGACTCATGGCCGAACTCATGCGCCGCGCCGAGGCCTGTGACCTGATGATCGAGACTCTCAACGGGGAGTTCGACTTCCCGCAATGGGAACTCACCCTTGAGTACGGCGAAGCCCTCGAGACGGTCGACCGGATCTTCCTCTTCCAGCAGCTCGCCCGGGAGACGGCCTTTGAGCAGGGACTCCGACTGACGTTCATGGGCAAACCGATACCCGGCAAGGCAGGCAACGGTATTCACGTCAACCTCAGCCTGATCGACCACCAAGGCAACAACGCGTTCGCCGACAGCGACACCGATGACGGGCTTTCGAACCTCGCTGGGCACTGCGTTGCTGGACTAATCAATCACCACCGGGGGATGGCTGCGCTGTGTGCTCCCACCGTGAATGCCTACAGGCGTCTTGAGCCCGGCTCGCTAGCCGGTGTGTACGCCAACTGGGGCTACGACCATCGATGCGCCGGAGTGCGAGTCCCTCCGCACCGCGGCAGGGCGACCCGGCTTGAGCACCGGATGGCCGACGGGTGCGCGAACCCTTACATCGCCACCGCGGCCGTGCTCAACGCCGCACGTCTTGGAGCCGTTGACGCGCTAGAACCACCTGCACCCGAGACGAGCGACGGCATCTTCAACATCAGCACCGACTGCCGGGTCGGCACCAACTTATCCGATGCACTTGATGATCTTGAGGCTGACTCAGACCTCATAGCTGCAATGGGCCCGGATCTTGTACGCAACTTCGTGGATGCCAAGCGTCACGAGTGGGCTAACTTCGTGGCGACCGAAGGCGACTGGGATACGACCACGAACAGGATCACCGACTGGGAACTGAACTGGTACCTCCCCTTCCACTAACACCGGCGATCCGGGGCGCTCTTAGCGAACCCGGGGGCGCTCTTAGCGATCCGGGGGCTTCCTCAGCGATCTTCTTAGCAAGTCAGCAATTGAGTTTCGGTTGAGGATAAGGACGACCATCGGGGCGAGTATCAATTGTAAGGAGAGTGCTGATGCAGCGGATCTCACTCTCCCGGTTCTGACTCTGCTGCTCCTTCGGCCAATAACTGGGTGAGCGGTCATGAGTGGATTCCGCATTCAGTTCGCTGGCTGCCCGCCCACCGGCCGGATCGTGCGTTGTTGTAGGAGTCTACAGACGGCGATGTGCACGGCTCGCAACCCACGGAGCCGTAGCCCATCCCAACAAGCGGGTTCTGGATAATGGTCTCTGCCTCAATGAAAGCGCCATGATCAGCATCAGACCATTGCACGAGGGGGTTGACCTTGACCAGACCCCTCCCATCGGTCTCCAGGATTGACGCAGTCCGACGGTGCTCGGTCTGCTGCCTGCGAATACCGGTAACCCACGCGTCTCGGTGCTGTAGTGCCATCTCAAGCAGCGCTGGCTTCTCATCGCAGCACTGCCCGGGCAGGACCCCCGGACGCGGCTCAGACAGGGGTCCGACGACTTCAACCTTGACCCTGTAGTGCCGTTCAATTGCGTGCAGCATGTCCCAGGTCTCACCGAAGTGGTAGCCGTTGTTCAGGAATACGATCGGAAACCGAGGACTGGTCCGCAGAGCTAACTCGATGACAACTGCATCCTGCATCGACGAGAGCACACAGCAGCGCTCGCCGAACCGCTCCCACGCCCACGCGAGGATGTTACGTGGTGTGGCGATGAGGGCCCGCTGACCGGCATACATAAATTCCGACTGGTTTGGTCGGGTTTTCATTCGGCGAGCATAACCTAAACCCGACCAGATCAATCAAGATTAGGCTAGAGACATCGCCGGGCCTCAACGGGCCCGGGGGAACCCTCGCTCTTAGATCGCTGCAGCGTAAGATTCAGAAGACGAGGCCGTAGGCGATTGAGGAGAATCCGAACACGAGCGCAGTGATCACAGTTATGCGGTCCAGATTGCGTTCAACCACGGTGGAGCCCGCGGCTGCGGCACCCGCACCGCCACCGAACATGTCTGAGAGGCCACCGCCCTTGCCGCTGTGCAACAACACCAAACCGATCAGGGCGAGAGCGGATAGGACGTGCAGCGGAGCGACAATCCAGATCACGACACCGAGGCTACCGGTAAAGGCGATACTTGACGATGCGAGCAAACACATCCGGGTTGAGCGAGGCACCACCAACGAGGGCACCATCAATGTCGGCTTGTGACATCAGATCCGGAGCGTTGCCCGGCTTGACCGATCCGCCGTATTGGATACGTATCATTGCGGCGGATTCGGTTCCCCATTTGTCTGCCACCAAGCCTCGTATGTGGGCGCACATCTGTTGGGCGTCGTCGGGTGTGGCGGTCTCGCCGGTGCCAATCGCCCAGATGGGTTCATAGGCGATCACTAGCCCCGCTACGACTGCTTTGTCGAGATCCTTGAGGCTGGCCACGACCTGTTTCGCTACGGTCGATTCCGCCTGCAGGGCCTGACGTTGAGCCAGCGTCTCTCCAACACACACGATCGGGATCAAGTCGGCACTGATCACTGCTTTCGCCTTGCGATTAACTTCGTCATCGGATTCACCGAAGAGTGCCCGCCGCTCCGAGTGCCCGACGATCACATATGTAACGTCAAGCTTGGCCAGCATCGCCGCGGACACCTCCCCGGTGAATGCTCCGGCGGCTTCGTGATAACAGTTCTGCGCGCCCAACGCGATCGGTACGTTGTCGGCCTGCAAAACGGTCTGCACCGAACGAATGTCCGTGAACGGAGGATGCACGCTCACATCAGCTTCTCGGTAATCCCGGCGATCCAATGCGTAGGCTAGTTTTTGGATCGTCTTGATCGCCTCAAGATGGTTGTGGTTCATCTTCCAATTGCCGCTGATGATCGGCCTTCGACTATGAGCCACCGGGTGCTCCTCTCAGAGCTTTTAGACCGGGCAGGTCTCCTTTTTTGATCAGTTCAAGCGACGCACCGCCACCGGTAGAAACATGATCCATGTCTCTGTCTACCCCGAACTGTCTCGCGGCCGCGGCCGAGTCTCCGCCGCCGATGACGGTCAACGCCTTCGTATCGGCCATCGCCGAGGCAACGGCCTTGGTGCCAGCGGCAAAGCGGGGATCTTCGAATACACCCATCGGCCCGTTCCACAACACGGTTCCCGCGTCACGGATCAGGTCGCCGAACAACGCCGCAGAGCCAGGGCCGATGTCAACCCCAGTCCAACCATCCGGCAGATCCGCTCCCACGTGACGCACGTTCGATTCGCCACCTACCGACCGGCGGGTTCGCATCCCCAACCTCCGCGATGCTGTATCGCTTGAGGCGACGCCAGTCGCTAGTTGACCGCCGGGGCCGAGCGCGGTGATGTCATAGGGCAGATGGATGATCTCGGGACCATCTAAGAGTTCCCGGCAGGTGTCGACCATTTCCGGCTCGCACAGCGAGGACCCAACGGCGTGGCCCTTGGCTCGCAGAAATGAAAAACACATCGCTCCTCCGACGATCAAAGAATCAACGATTTCCAGCAACGCCTCAATCACCGCCAACTTGTCGCTCACCTTGGAGCCGCCCAAGACCGCCACGAACGGCCGCCGGGGGCGTTCACGAAGGGCGGTCAGTACCTCCACTTCACGATGCAGGAGCCGACCCGCAGCCGACGGCAGAAAGCGCGGCGGACCAACGATAGAGGCATGTGGGCGATGCGAAGCACCGAAAGCGTCGTTGACGTAGGCGTCGTGGCCCTTGATCAGTTGCTGCACGAAAGCGGGATCGTTTGCCGCCTCGCCGGGATCGAACCGCAGGTTGTCAAGTAGCTCCACACCCGGTGCGAGCTCGGCGAACCGTTCCCTCACCGGCTCGACGTCGTAGCGCGGATCGTAGCCACGAGTGGGTCGTCCCAGGTGAGTGCAGGCGGTGACGTGAGCCCCGGCGTCCTGCAACCACGAGATGGTCGGCAGGGCAGCTCGGATGCGTAGGTCGTCGGTAATCTCAGAGTTGACGATGGGCACGTTGAAATCGACACGGGCCAGTACGGTTCGGCCGTGGATGTCCCCGAGGTCCTCAAGGGCGGGTACTTGACTCGTTGATCGGGTCACTGGTGCGTGGAGTCGTATCTCGGGGTATGCGAATCCACGACCGCGAACCTCACGACCCGGTCGGTGTCGGTCCGGCTCCGACCAAAAGGGCCAAGTCAGCCAGACGGTTCGAGTAGCCCATCTCGTTGTCGTACCATCCGAAGACCTTCACGAGCGAGCCCAACGCCATTGTGAGACCGGAATCGAAGATGCATGAAGCACTTGAACCGACTATGTCCGACGACACCAAGGGCTCCGAAGAGTAGTCGAGCACCCCGGCAAGCGGGCCAGACTCGGCAGCGGCGGCGAATGCCGAGTTGATATCGCCGACCGATGCCTCCTTGCTGAGAATGCCGGTGAAGTCGGTGATTGATCCGTCGGGGATCGGCACCCGCAACGAGGTGCCGTCGAGACGGCCCTGCATTGCCTGCATCACCAGGCCTGTGGCGCGGGCTGCTCCGGTAGATGTCGGCACGATGTTGACCGCCGCCGCCCGTGCCCGGCGCGGATCGGGGTGCGGGCCATCAACTAGAGACTGGTCGCCGGTGTATCCGTGCACGGTAGTCATGAGTCCTTTCTCGACGCCGAACGCATCGTCGAGAACCTTGATCATTGGTACGAAACAGTTGGTGGTACACGATGCGTTGGAGACCACGTGGTGGCGTTGCGGGTCATAGGCGTAGTCGTTGACACCTACGACGAAGGTTGCGTCGGAGTCGCCTGATGGTGCCGAGATGATCACCTTTCCCGCGCCCGCGTTCAGGTGGCGCGACGCTGCTTGTCGACCGGTGAAGATGCCAGTCGATTCGATCACCACATCCACTCCGAGGTCGCCCCACGGCAGGTCCTCGGGGTTGCGTTCGGATAAGACAAGAAGCCTGTCGCCGTCAACACCAATGCCATCGTTGAGAACCTCAACGGAGGCATCGAGTCGGCCGTGCACCGAGTCGTAGCGGAGCAGGTAAGCCATTGTCTCCAGCGAGCCAAGATCGTTCACGGCAACGAAGTTGATGTCGGCTCCACGAGATCTGGCAGCCCTGAAAAGGTTACGGCCGATCCGCCCGAAGCCGTTGATTGCGACGCGTACTGTCATGTTGGGAACTCTCCCTCGATTTGCTTGTTGCCAGGGTGTTGATTCGACCACATCGGACGGTGCATGCCAATGACTCGGTCCGTACCGTTTCCGCTGGAGTCGTCCGGGAGGCCCCAGCCGTAACGACGCCGTCGGTTCAGCAGCCCGATGCGGTGATCCAGACATGCAACCAGCGCACCGCCGAGAAGGTCGGGATCGTGACGGGCCCGATGGTCTCGCGATAGCGGGCATGCCACAACCAGATTCGCCAGATCGTCGGGTGTCTCCGAAGGCGCACCTGACAGCACGATGTCGGGTTCGATGCCGTGGTTGTGGACCGCTGCGACGTGGGAGGCGAGATCGTAGCCGGTGGTTTCGGCCCGTTCGGTGGCCAGGTTGGCGACGTAAACAACCAGCGCAGCACTCGCCGCGATGGCGTCACGCACGCCCGGCACGGCTGCTGCCAGCACGCTGGTGTACAACGAACCCGGACCGATTACGACCATCTCCGCGGAGGCCAAAGCAGCGAGCACCGCCTGAGGTACCTCAGGATCCCCGGGTACGAAGCGCAGAGACTCGATCGCAGGGTTGCCACCGATCGCAACCTGCCCCATAACGGTGCCCGATTTAGTGGTGGCGACCAGGTCCACTCCATGAAGGGTTGCTGGCAACACCCGACCTCGGCAGCCGACCACCTTGGCCAGGGCATCCATTGCTGTGACAGGGTCGGCTCCCTGATCAAGCATGGACGCCACCAATACGTTCCCAGCGGCATGCCCGGCGAGTTCTCCGTAGGCAAACCGATGGGTCAGTGCGTCTCGCACAAGGCCCCGTGGTGTCAATGCGGCGAGGCAGCGCCGCATGTCACCAGGTGCGATGATGCCGAGATCACGACGAAGACGTCCGCTGGACCCACCATTGTCGGCCACCGACACGACCGCAGTAAGCGATTCGCATCGATCAACGAGCGCTTTCAGCACGGTAGCCAACCCATGTCCGCCGCCAATAGCGACCACCGAACCTGCGCGGGTCGTCATCTGCGGTGAGTCACCTGTGGACATCTCGGTGACTCACGGTCGGGTCTCGGCCCATCCTCCGAAGCGTTGCGGCCATCCGCTCGGCTATGGCCACTGAACGATGTCGTCCTCCAGTGCATCCGAAGGCGACGGAGAGGAACGTCCGTCCCTCCTGAACGTAGCCAGGCAGAACCAGGTTCAGGAGTCCTTCAAGCCTCGAAAGGAACTCCTCCGCGATGCGTTGCTGAAGTACGTAGTCGGCTACCGCTTGATCGAAGCCTGTCAGCGGCCGAAGGTCCGGCACCCAATACGGGTTGGGAAGAAACCTGCAGTCGAACACCAGATCAACGTCGCGAGGCAGACCATGCTTGTAGCCGAACGACACAATGTTGGTTTGCATAACACTGCCGTCGCCGTTGAAGGACTCGAACATGCGGGCGCGAAGCTGGTGGACGTTGAAGTCCGAGGTGTCGATCATCAGATCGGCCAGCGACCGCAACGACTTGAGCTCTGACCGTTCGACCTCGATCGCCTCGGAAAGCCTTGGTGTGCCCTCGGCTGCGGCGAAGGGGTGTCTGCGCCGGGTGGATTCGTAGCGGCGAACCAGCACATCGGTGGACGCATCCAAAAACACGAGCCTGAGGCGGTCGGCCTGTGTCCGCAGTTCCTCGATCAGGGGAGCAATCTCTTCGTGGTATCGCCCGTTGCCGACCACCAGCGCCAACCTTTCGCCTGCTGGTCCCATCCGGTCGGCGGCGCTGGCTACCTCACCAATGAGGGCGGGCGGCAGGTTGTCCATCACGAACCAGCCGAGATCCTCAAGACTGTTGCCAGCTTCGGAGCGACCGGCTCCAGACATGCCGGTGATCACGACCAGTTCACTCATGTGCACTTGATGGTACGGCTCACCGCTTCGGGTGACACATGGCGCATCGAAGGTTTCGGAGAATCGACAACGCCGAGGTGGACCAACTCTGCTCCCTATTGGCACCAGCGCCGAGCCAGCCCCGATTTGGAAGCAACGTACACCGACGCTGCCTCTCCGATCCGGCGGCACCAACCCGGCGAACCCAAAGGCGCCACCAGGAGCGGTAACCAATACCCACCATGGAGATCGAAAAACCCACGCCCGTCACCCTGAGGGTGAACCGGAGCGCTCCTTGGTGCTGCCGGGGCCGTGCAGCGCCTCATAGACGTTTGCCGCAACGTTGTCGGGTAACCACGACAGTCTTTCCAACGTGGAGAGGTCGGAGCGCCTCACTGCGTTGACGTCGCCGAATTCGGTGACGAGGCGTCTGCGGCGGACGGGGCCTAAACCAGCGATCCCGTCAAGTGCACTGGTGGTCATACGCCTGTCTCGCAGGGACCGGTGATAGGTGATCGCGAACCGGTGTGACTCGTCGCGTATGCGTTGCAGTAGATACAGCGCCTCGCTTTGGCGCGGTAGGCGGATCGGCTCCGAGCGGTCGGCCACGAACAGTTCCTCAAACTGCTTGGCCAGCGCAACCACCGGGATCTCAGCTCTCAAACCCAGCTCGTCAAGCACCCGCAGCGCGGCAGATAGCTGCCCTTTGCCTCCATCAACGACGAGCAGCTGCGGAGGATAAGAGAAGCGCCCCTCACGTTCAGCTACCGGCAGGCTTCGTTCCCGCAGATAGGCGGAGAAGCGCCGGGTCAGCACTTCCTGCATGGCAGCGAAGTCGTCGTTGCCGACCACCGATTTGATCTTGAAACGGCGATAGTCGGACTTCTTGGGAAGCCCGTCCTCCACTACGACCATTGAGCCCACATAATCGGTTCCGTGAATGTGACTCATGTCGTAGCACTCGATCCGTAAAGGAGCCTCGCTGAGCCCTAGATGCTCTTGAAGCTCGTTGAGTGCCCTGGCGCGGCTGTTGTGATCGGCCGCGCGTTTGAGGCGATTCCTGCGAAAAGACTCCTCGGCGTTGTCGGTGACGGTAGCGAGCAGCGTTCGTTTGTCGCCGCGCTGAGGAACGCGAATGGTGACCTTTGTACCGCGTTGCTCGGACAGCCATCTCTCGTAGAGGCCGGGATCGTGGGGAAGGTCCGGCACCAACACCTCCTTGGGCCATCCCAGCGGGTTGTCGTCAAAGTAGAGGCGTTCCAGAGCGCGGCCCACCAACTCCCCCCTATCGAGATCCTCAGCTTTGTCCACCACAAAACCTCGACGACCCATTACCCGCCCTTTACGCACGAAGAAAACCTGCACGGCCGCCTCAAGTTCGTCGTCGAACAATCCCACGACGTCGGCACCCGCATCTCCAGGGAACACGATCTGTTGCTTCTCCACCGCCTTGCGCACAGCCGTGAGGCGATCCCGGCGATGTGCCGCCAGTTCGAATTCGAGGGCTTCGGATGCCTCAACCATCTGCTCCTCAAGACGCTCAATGATCTCGTTGGTATCACCTTCAAGAAACGACAGCAGTTCGACCACGAGCTCGTCGTAGTCGGCCTTGGTGACCTCGCCCACGCACGGAGCCGAGCACTTCTCGATGTGGAACAGCAGGCACGGCTTCCCGAGCCGTTCATGACGAACGAACCTGCCGTCTGTGCACGTGCGGATCGGGAAGGTTCGCAGCAACAGGTCGAGGGTCTCGCGGATGGCGTAGACGTGTCCGTATGGCCCGAAGTAGCGGTTACCTTTCCTGCGCCTACCGCGCATCACCATCGCCCGTGGCCATTTGTCGATCATCGTGACGCACAGATACGGATAGGACTTGTCGTCGGTGTAGCGGACGTTGAAGCGGGGCCGATGACGCTGGATCAGCGAGTACTCAAGCATCAGCGCCTCAACCTCGTTGCCGACCTGAATCCATTCCACCGACTCGGCGGTGTCAACGAGTTGACGAGTGCGGATCGGAAGATTCCTGGGGTTCTGGAAATAGTTCGAAAGCCGAGAGCGCAGGTTCTTGGCCTTGCCTACGTAGATCACCCTTCCCTCGGCGTCCTTGAACTGATACGAGCCCGGCGTTTCGGGTATGGACCCCGTGGGTGGTCGCTGCACCATTGGGGTTGACACTACTGCTGTGGGGATCGCCAGTGGCTCAAACAACTACCCGGAACCAGGCCTCAATCAAGCGAGCATCCGGGCCAGGAAGGCGCCGGTATGGCTCTCGGGCACAGCTACGGGGACCGCCAGCAGCTCAAACAACTACCCAAAACCAAGCCCCAATCAAACGAACAACCGAACCAAGAAAGCACCAACACGGCTCCCGGGCACAGCTACGGAGATCACCAGCAGCTCAAACAACTACCCAAAACCAAGCCCCAATCAAACGAACAACCGAACCAAGAAAGCACCAACACGGCTCCCGGGCACAGCTACGAGGACCGCCAGCAGCTCAAACAACTACCCAAAACCAAGCCCCAATCAAGCGAACAACCGAGCCAGGAAGGCACCGGTATGGCTCTCGGGCACAGCTACGAGGATCGCCAGTGGCTCAAACAACTACCCAAAACCAAGCCCCAATCAAGCGAACAACCGAGCCAGGAAGGCGCCGGTATGGCTCTCGGGCACGGTCGCCAGGGTCTCCGGTGTGCCCGTTGCCACTACATGCCCACCACCAGATCCACCTTCGGGACCCAGATCAATCAACCAGTCTGCGGTCTTGACGACATCCAGGTTGTGCTCAATGACCAACACCGTGTTGCCCTGATCAACGAGCCGTCCGAGAACGCCCAGCAGTTTGCGGATGTCCTCAAAGTGCAGTCCTGTTGTTGGTTCATCAAGGATGTAGATCGTGTGGCCTGTGGAACGCTTGGCCAGCTCCGAAGCCAGCTTGACGCGCTGCGCCTCGCCTCCAGACAAGGTGGGTGCGGGCTGGCCCAGCCTTACGTACCCAAGTCCGACGTCCACGAGCGTCTGCATGTGGCGGGCGATGGCAGGCTGATTAGCGAAGAACTCCAACCCGTTCTCACACGACATCTGCAACACCTCGGCGATGTTGTGGCCCTTGAACGCGATCTCGAGGGTGTCGCGGTTGTAACGGCTGCCCTTGCATTGTTCGCAAGGCACGTAGACGTCGGGCAGGAAGTGCATCTCGATCTTGATTGTTCCGTCGCCACGGCAGGCCTCGCAGCGACCTCCTCGTACGTTGAACGAGAAGCGCCCCTGCAGGTAGCCGCGTACCTTGGCTTCGGCGGTCTGGGCGAACAACTTGCGAACGTGATTGAAGACACCTGTATACGTGGCCGGATTAGATCGCGGTGTACGTCCGATGGGCGACTGATCTATGGCGATCACCTTGTCGAGGTGTGAAACCCCTTCAATGCGGGTGTGCAGACCCGGCGGAAGCCTCGAAGAGTAGAAGCGCTGCATGAGCGCCCGCAAAAGGATCTCGTTGACCAGTGTGGACTTCCCTGAGCCGGACACGCCAGTGACACACACGAACCTGGCAAGTGGAACCTCAACATCTATGTTCTTGAGGTTGTTCTCGCGAGCACCACGCACGATCAACTTCGTGCCGTCACCGACACGACGAACGGTCGGCACAGCGATCTCGCGTGCACCCGAAAGGTAGCGACCAGTGATCGATTCGGGGTTGTCCAGAAGGTCGCGATAGCTACCGGAATGTACAATATTGCCGCCGTGCTCACCGGCACCAGGACCAATGTCCACGATGTGATCGGCGACTCTGATGGTTTCCTCGTCGTGTTCCACCACGAGCACCGTGTTACCCAGATCACGCATCCGCACGAGGGTCTCAATTAGGCGGCGATTGTCGCGCTGATGCAAACCGATCGACGGTTCGTCCAATACGTACAGCACACCAACAAGGCCCGACCCGACCTGTGAGGCCAGTCGGATTCGTTGGGCTTCGCCACCGGCGAGGGTGGCTGCGCTGCGCGCCATGTTGAGATAGTCAAGGCCAACGTCAAGCAGGAAACCGAGCCGAGCACGGATCTCTTTTAGTACCTGTTCAGCGATGACCGAGTCGCGTTTTGAGAGCTCTAGTTCTCCGAGGGTCTTGGCTGCTTCCGCGATCGACATCGCACACAAATCGTGAATCGTTTGGCCGTCGATGGTGACCGCCAGCGAAATCGAATTCAACCGGGAACCTGCGCAGCTTTCGCAGGGCACCTGGCGCATGTATCCCTCAATGTGTGCACGAGATGCATCAGAGTCGGTTTCGTTGTGACGCCTTCGCAGGTGTGGAATCACACCCTCATAACTGGTCTCATAGATACGGATCCGCCCGTAACGGTTCCGGTACCGGACCTGCACTCGGTCGGTCACGCCTTTGGCGTGAAGTAACAGGTCCGTTTGTCCCTTGCTGAGTTTGTGCCAGGGGATGTCCAGCGCGATGTTGTGTTGCTCGCAGACCGACTCGAGGAGCCGTGAGTAGTAACGGCTGCGGCCAGCGGCCCATGGTCGGATCGCTCCGCCTTCGATGGTGGCCTCCGGGTCAGGAACAACGAGTTGGGGATCAACCTCAAACACGGTCCCCAGGCCGTCGCAGTGGTTGCAGGCCCCATACGGCGAATTAAACGAGAAGTTGCGTGGAGCGAGCTCTTCAAAGGACTTGCCGTCGCTTGGTCGAGCCAGGTGACGACTGAACACGATGGTCTCTGGTTCGCTATCACGCGGCACCAGTTGCACTTCGGCAATTCCACCGGTCAGGTTAAGCGCGGTCTCGACTGAGTCAGTGAGCCGTCGATCGAGACCCTCCCGGAGAACGAGCCTGTCGACCACGATCTGGATGTCGTGGGTCTCGTATCGAGCGAGGTCCATCGCCATCTTATCGGCGAGTTCGATTGGCTTTCCGTCAACGATTGCGCGGGCGAATCCCTGACCGGCCAGGTCCGAAAGCAGAGTGTCGTAGGTGCCCTTGCGACCACGCACAACGGGTGCGAGGATCTGAAAGCGTGTGCCCTCGGGCATCGCCATGATCTTGTCGACTATCTGCTGCGGTGTCTGGCGGACAAGCCTCTCCCCAGTTTCGGGGTCATGCGGTACTCCGATGCGGGCGTACAGCAAGCGGAGATAGTCATAAACCTCGGTGACGGTGCCGACCGTGGACCGGGGATTGCGGCCAGCGGACTTTTGGTCAATGGAGATGGCCGGCGACAGTCCCTCAATGAAGTCAACGTCGGGTTTGTCCATCTGCCCAAGGAACTGGCGGGCGTAGGCACTCAGGGATTCGACGTATCGACGCCGGCCTTCGGCGTAGATGGTGTCGAACGCGAGGCTGGACTTGCCACTGCCGGATAGGCCCGTGAAGACAATCAGCTTGCCGCGTGGCAAATCAAGATTGACCTCGCGGAGATTGTGCTCCCTCGCTCCCCTAACAACAAGCCGATCAGCCACCTACGGCACTCTACAGAAACAGCATCAGCGGACGATCTCGTGCCGCGATCGACGGGTACTTCCACCGTGCATTGAACAGATGCCTGTCAACGCAACTCACAGAACCCGCGACGATCTCGTGCCGCGATCGTCCGGTACTTCCACCGTGCATTGAACAGATGCCTGTCAACGCAACTCGCGGAGCTCGCGGCGGAGATCCTTGATCTCGTCACGTAGGCGGGCGGCATATTCGAATCGTAGATCAATTGCGGCTTCGCGCATCTCAGCTTCAAGGGTACCGATGAGTCGCTCAATGTCGCCGTCGACGACATTGAGCCGTGTCGTGGAGCGCCGCCTCCTGGACAGATCGCTTAATTTCTCGGGTGGTTGTTCAGAGGCCTCCGATGGTCTGATCATCGAAAGGATGTCGGTGATCTCCTTGCGGATCGATACCGGATCGATACCGTGCTCAAGGTTGTAGGCCTGTTGCAAGCCTCGGCGGCGCATGGTCTCCGAGATCGCCCGTTGCATTGAATCGGTCATCCGGTCGGCGTACATCACCACTTGGCCCGCCACATTGCGCGCAGCTCGTCCGATCATCTGAATTAGCGAGGTCTCACTGCGCAGGAAGCCTTCCTTGTCGGCGTCGAGAATCGCCACCAACGACACTTCGGGCAGATCGAGACCTTCTCTCAGCAGGTTGATCCCGACCAGCACGTCAAACTCCCCAAGCCGCAGATCACGCAGGATCTCGATGCGGGCGATGGTGTCGACCTCGCTGTGCAGGTACCGAACCCGCACACCCAACTCGAGCAGGTAATCGCTGAGGTCCTCGGCCATCTTCTTGGTAAGTGTGGTGACCAGCACACGCTGGCTGTTTGCCACGCGACCTGTAATCAGGGTGTGAAGATCGTCGATCTGGCCTTTGGTCGGCTTGACGATCACCTCGGGATCAATCAGGCCGGTGGGACGAACGATCTGTTCAACAACCTGCGACGACACCTCAATCTCGTAGTTACCGGGCGTGGCAGACAAAAACACGACCTGGCGGAAGCGGGCCATGGCCTCCTCAAAGCGCAATGGCCTGTTATCGGCAGCGGACGGCAGACGAAAACCGTGCTCAATCAGGGTTAATTTGCGGCTGCGGTCTCCTTCGTACTGCCCGTGTAGTTGAGGCACCGCAACGTGGGATTCGTCGATGACCGTGAGGAAATCGTCAGGGAAGTAGTCGAGCAGGGTGTAAGGGGCCTCGCCTGGTGCTCGGCCGTCGATCGGTCCCGAGTAGTTCTCGATTCCGTTGCAGTAGCCGACCTCTCTCATCATCTCGAGGTCGTATTCGGTGCGCATCCGCAGCCGCTGCGCCTCCAGGAGCTTGCCTTCCTTTTCGAACTCGGCCAGTCGGTGTTGCAGTTCCACCTCAATGCGGGCAATTGCTTTGCGCATCCGCTCCTCGCCGGTGGCGTAATGCGTTGCGGGGAAGATCACCAGATCGTCGAGAGTTTCGATGCGCTCACCGGTCAGGGTGTCCACGACAGTGATCCGCTCGATCTCATCGCCGAACATCTCGACTCGAACCGCTGCTTCGTCGTAGGCGGGATGGATCTCAACAGTGTCGCCGCGCACCCGGAACCGGCCCCGGATCAGGTTCATGTCGTTGCGCTCGTACTGCATCTCAACGAGCCGGGTAAGCATTGACCGCAGGTCGTATTCCTCACCCACCCTCAGCACGAGCAGTTGGGTTTCGTATTCCTCGGGGGATCCGAGTCCGTAGATGGCCGACACCGAAGCCACCACTATGGTGTCGCGCCGGGTGAGCAGCGACGAAGTCGCTGAATGACGGAGTCGGTCGATCTCGTCGTTAACCGATGAGTCCTTCTCAATGTACGTATCGCTCGAGGGCATGTAGGCCTCGGGCTGGTAGTAGTCGTAGTAGCTGACGAAGTACTCGACCCGGCCATCGGGAAAGAACTCCCGTAGTTCGTTGGCAAGCTGAGCCGCCAGAGACTTGTTGGGTGCCAGAACCAGCGTCGGCCGCTGGACCTGTTCGATAGTCCAGGCGATGGTGGCGCTCTTACCGGAGCCGGTAATCCCCAGCAGCGTCTGGAAACGATCGCCTCGGTCGATTCCCTCAGCTAGAGCGGTGATGGCCTTGGGTTGATCTCCGGCAGGCTCGAAAGCGGAGCTGACCCTCAGGTTTCTCGCCACTGGTGTGGTAACGGGAGCCACGTTCTAACCGAGTGCCTTCAATAGAGACTGAGCCCACTCCCATGCGGTGTCGATCTGTGGTTCGAGATCCTCAAGACTGCCGGAATTGTCGATGATGATGTCGGCCCTTGCCCGGCGTTGCTCACGACTGGCCTGGTTGGCGATGCGCTTGCGTACGTCGGCCTCGTTGAAGCCACGGCTAGCGACCAGCCGCCGGATCGCCAACTCCGGGTCCACATCAACGACGATGATTCCAGCCAGGTTCGCGTAGCGTTCGGTGATCGATCCTCCGTCAGGTTGAACCAACAGCGGAATGTCAACAACGACGACCACGTCTGCGTCTGCAAGCGCCTTCCGACGGGCCTTCATCTCCGCGGCCACCGCCGGATGGACGATGCCGTTGAGCGCCTTCAGTTCCTCGGCGTCGGCGAATACGATCGCTGCGACCTCTGCTCGTGCCAGCGTTCCGTCGCTGGCAACGATTCGGTCGCCCCAGCGGCGGACCATGGCCTCGAATACTGGTTGGTCTGGTTGCTGCAACTCGCGAACGATACGGTCGGCGTCGATCAGCACCGCGCCTCTGCGGACCAATGCGTCGGCAACCGTGGATTTCCCGGACCCGATGCCACCAGTCAGACCGACCTCAATCACACCACCGACAGTAGTTTCCGCAGACCTCTTTCCACCGTTTGTCGCAAGTCACAAAGCATTGTCAACAGCAATATCTGCCGAACTCACACACCGAACCAACAACAGACAAACCGAGTTACATCAACAGCCCCGTCTCCGCCCAACTCACACAACGAACCAACAACAGACAAACCGAGTTACATCAACAGCGAGTTGCATGAGCGGCCGGGTATCTGCCGAACTCACCCAGCGAACCACGAGAGAAGAAACAACTACGGGAATCGTCCGTAGGCATCAACGCGCTGGCTGGCGGTTCCAATCAGGCGTGTGATTCGGCCTCTTCGGCTTCCTCGGTGACTTCGACCTCCACGTATTCGTATTCGACGCCTTCCTCATCGGCTTGGTCGGCTTCGTCGTGTTCAAGGTAGTAGTCCTCCCAGGCGGCTTGACCCTCGGAGGTTTGTTCGCCGCCGACGTAGTTGCCTTCGGCGTCGTAAGCGTGATCGCCGAAGTGGTCCTGGTATTCGGCTGCGACAACTCCGCCCTCTGCGGCCTGCTTGATTGACAGGCTGATGCGGCGACGCTGAAGATCCAGGTCGATGATCTTGACCCAGAGTTCCTCACCGGGTGTGACTACCTGCTCGGGTTGGTTCACATGGTGAGCCGACATCTCTGAGATATGGACCAAGCCTTCGATGCCTTCGCCGAGGTGGACAAAAGATCCGAACGGTACGAGCTTGGTGATCCGTCCGTAGACCAGCTCACCAACCCGGTGACCAGAGGCGAACTCCTGCCACGGATCCTGCTGCGTGGCCTTCAGGGACAAGCTGATGCGTTCACGACCGAGGTCCACTTCGAGGACCTCCACATCAATCTCGTCGCCAATGCTGACCACCGAAGAAGGATGATCGATGTGTTTCCATGACAGCTCCGACACGTGCACAAGACCATCCATGCCCCCGATGTCCACGAACGCACCGAAGGTCACCACCGAGGAAACCACCCCTGAGCGACGCTCACCAGGTTTCAGATTGTCGAGAAACTCGCTTCGTTGCTCCCGTTGGGTCTCCTCAAGCCAAGCCCTACGAGATAGCACAACGTTGTTGCGGTTCTTGTCCAACTCAATGATCTTGGCTTCGAGTTCCCTACCCACATAGGGCTGCAGGTCGCGCACCCTTCGAAGCTCCACGAGCGAGGCGGGCAGGAAGCCCCGCAGGCCGATGTCAAGAATCAACCCACCCTTAACAACCTCAATGACCTGGCCCTTGACCACACCGGCGGTTTCCTTCAGTTCCCTGATCTTGCCCCAGGCACGCTCATACTGAGCGCGCTTCTTCGACAGGATCAGTTGCCCCTCCTTGTCCTCCTTGATAATGACGAGGGCCTCAACCATCTCACCGAACGACACCACATCACCTGGATCCACGTTGTTGCGGATCGACAGTTCTCGGCTCGGGATCACGCCTTCTGATTTGTAACCGATATCAAGCAGAACCTCGTCCTGTTCGATCCTGACGATGGTGCCTTCGACTATCTGGCCTTCTTCCACGACGACCATCGTGGAGGCATAGGCCGCGTCCATGTCGATTTTCTCGAAATCAGGGGCAACGAACTGGTCGGGAATGTAGTTGCCGTCGGCATCAAAGGCCCCAAATCGGGACTGCTCGGCGACAAGAGCTAGGTCGGACACTTGATCTGCTTTTTTGCTGGGGACAATGAGACAAGCCGATAGGAACGACCCGCCCTGTCGGGGAACGACAGCCCGGCCAGACTATCCCGCCACGTGCTGTTTCGTATGTGCAACGAGAAGCAATCCGATGCAATCAGATGAGAAGCAATCCGGTGCAATCATCGGATGTCAACCGCCGGGATAACAGTCCCGATCAACCCCGTGTGGATTCAGCTCTTCGCTTCGGCCCAGGTTCGGGTCACCCGGAGATCAACCTCAAGGGGCACCCGAAGCTCAAACGCGTCACGCATGCTCTTGCGCATTAGGTCCGCAGCGGTGGAGACTTCGGCGGCCGGTGCCTCAACGATGATCTCGTCGTGAACTTGCAACACGATGGTTGCTTGCAGTTCATGATCCTCAAGCGCCCTGTCGAGATGCACCAGGGCCACCTTGAATATGTCGGCGGCCAATCCCTGGATGCCTGCGTTCATCGCTTGGCGCTCACCGGCCTGACGGATCTGACGGTTGCGCGACGACAGCTCCGGTATCTGGCGGCGGCGACCAAACAGTGTCTCGGTGTAGCCACGCCGGCGGGCGAGTTCCACTGCGTCTTTCATGTACTGGCGCACCAGAGGGAAAGCGGCGAAGTAGCTCTCCAGGATCTGTTCGGCTTCGCCGACAGCGATGTCAAGACGTTGGGAAAGGCCGTAGGACTCCATTCCATAGGCGAGTCCGTAGCTCACCATCTTTGCGGTCGACCGTTCCGCAACACCAACCTCATCCGCAGAGATGCCAAACACCTTGGCGGCAGTGGCTTTGTGGATGTCCTCCCCGGCTTCGAAAGCCTCGATTAGGCCCGGGTCCTCAGCGAGGTGAGCTATGCAGCGCAGCTCGATCTGGTCGTAATCGGCAATCAGCAGGCGGTACCCATCGGGAGCCACAAATGCGGTGCGGAACACCCTGCCTCGCTCGGAACGAATCGGGATGTTGTGAAGGTTGGGCTGGTCCGACGAAAGGCGGCCTGTGCGGGCGACTGTCTGGTTGAACGTCGCCCGTATGCGATTACCGTCACCGACCTCGGCGAGCAAGCCCTCCCCATAGGTGGATCGCAACTTCTCCACCTCGCGATACTCGAGAAGATCATTGACGATCGGATGCGAACCACGCATCTTTTCCAGCGAGCGTGCGTCGGTGGAGTAACCAGTCTTTGTTTTCTTCGACGGGGTGAGACCGAGTTCTTTGAACAACACCTCACTAAGTTGTTTGGTGGAATTGACATTGAACTCACGGCCAGCGCTATCAACCACACGTTGTCGCAAGGTGTTGGCATGCGCGGTGAGTTCGTCACGGATGCGACCGAGGACGGCTGGATCAACACCGATACCGCGGTGCTCCATCTTGGCCAGCACCCGCACCAACGGAAGTTCCATGTCGTTGAGCAGCTCCAGCAAGCCCTGAGCCGCCATCGTCTCCCTCAACGGGTTGACCAATCGATCAACAGCCAGTGCCTGCCGGGCGGATTCCTCGCCGGGTTCGGGATCGGGGCTATCGAAGTCCAGCATGCCTTCTGGTGCCCCGTTGCTTGCGGGCATCACCAAGCCCGTATGACGGGTTAGGAGTTGGTCAAGTTCATAGCTGCGGTCGGCGGGGTCTAACAAGTACGCAGCAAGTCGTGTGTCCATGGCGAGATCGCCAACTTCGACATCGTGGTCCAGCAACGCTCGCATCGTCGCCTTGGAGCCGTGCATGGCTACTGACCTTTTACCACCGAGGAGGTCGCGCAGCGCAGCGGTCACGGTTTCGGAAACAAGCAGCAAGCTGCTTGGCACAAAATGCACCTCAGCGGCGTCCGAGTCGGCCACGAATGCGAGCCCTGAAGTCACACCCGCCTCCGAGACACCCAAGGCAAGCACACCGTGACCTGCGACAGCCGCGGCGAGTGCCGAGACAGCATCGGCGTCGGTCTGTGACGTCGTGATCTTGGTAGCCACCAGGTACGACGACGCCGAGGATGTGGATTCACCCAGCACAGGAGCAAGTCGATCCCAGAGGCTGTGGATTTCGAGGAAGTCGAACAACTTCCGGACGGCCTCCACATCGGGCTCACCCTGAACCGGTCGTGCGAGAGCGAATTGCATGGGCACGTCGCGCACCAGTCGCATCATCTCAACGTTGTTGCGGACCGCAGCTTCGCTGGCTGTGAGGTTCTCCCTGAGCTTGGGAGTGAGTTCGTCAAGGCTTTCGTAGATCCCGTCGATACCTCCGCGTTCATTCACCAGTCTGGCTGCGGTCTTCTCCCCCACTCCGGGGACTCCGGGAAGGTTGTCGGAACCGTCGCCCCTGAGAGCCGCATACGCCACGTAGTCGCAGGGCCTCACACCGGTTCGTTCTTTGATGCCCGCCTCGTCGTAGATGACATAATCGCTGACGCCGCGGCGGTTGTAGAGAACCTTGACGTGGGGGTCCTCCACCAGTTGGTAGCTGTCACGATCACCGGTAACGATGATCACGTCGTCACCACGGTCGCGGGCTTCGGTGGCCAAGGTGGCGATAATGTCATCAGCCTCATAGCCAGCCTTGTCGACGACGGGAATCGCCAAGGCATCGAGCAGTTCGCGCACGAGACCGAGTTGTTGACGCAAAATGTCGGGTGCCGACTGCCGTTGCGCCTTGTACGTGGGTGTCATCCGGTGCCGAAACGTGGCTTCGGGTCGGTCGAAAGCCACACAGATTCCAGTCTGCTCGTAGTCGTTGAGCAGATTGATGAGCATTGCCGTGAATCCATAGATGGCGTTGGTCGCCTGCCCCGAGGAGGTGGCCATGTCGGTCGGCAAAGCAAAAAATGCCCGGTAGGCGAGCGAGTTGCCGTCGATGAGCATGACGGTAGCCATCGCGGCCGACACTACCGCGCCGAGTTCACCAGACCCCGTGGTTGTTTCTTGCGTGTCTAAGTCCGGCAGGTATCGCCACCGATTGAGATATCCGACAGTCCCGCGATAGCAGCAGGATCGCCGCGTACAACCGCCTCGGCCACATCAACCATGCGCCTACGTGTTGCCATGGCCGAGTGCTGCAGCAACCGGTAGGAGTCGGCCTCGCTGAGGCCGTAACCGTCCATCAGCCTGCCCTTCGCACGATCGACTACCCTGCGTTCCTCGAACTTGCCTTTGAGGTCATCAAGTTTCGCGGCGAGCATCACCGCTTCGCTTCGTCGCGCCAGTGCCAACTCAAGCGTCGGAACTAGGTCAATGCGCCGGTAGGGCTTTACGAGATACGCCATTGCGCCAGCCTCGCTGGCCTCGCCGATCAGGTCACGCTGCGCGAAGGCTGTCAGCATCACCACGGCGGCTTCGGTCTTGTCCATTATCCGACGTGCGGCTGTGATGCCATCGAGGTTGGGCATCTTGATGTCGAGCAACACAATGTCGGGTTGAAGTTCGACCGCCATTTCGACGGCTCGATCACCACTGGCACAGTCACCTACGACGTCGTATCCTTCGCCTCGCAACGCCTCAATCAGGTCAAGGCGGATGATCGCCTCATCTTCGGCCACCACAACACGATGGCTCACGACGCGGTTGCACCTTCTTCGGTCACCAAGACACTCACGTCGAGGCTGTCATCCTGCAACATCAGCGCCCACCTTCCTAAGCCACCACAACACGATGGCTCACGACGTGGTTGCACCTTCTTCGGTCACCAAGACATTCACGTCGAGGCTGTTATCCTGCAACATCGGCGCCCACCTTCCCAAGCCACGAGAACACAACGGCTCACGACGTGGCCGTCAGCCGATCAAGCAACTCGTCCTGCTCGGATTCCAGAGATGTGATCTTCTCAATCAGGCGGTCATTGTGTCTGCGCAGGCGTGTCGCATGGCGGGCCGTTCTGCGGTGCTGCCTTTGCGCTCCGGGTGCTTCAGAAACGAGAGCACGAAGCCGGGCGGCGTCAGCCTCGTCGTCAAGTTGAACGAGCTGTTCTCGGGTAACTGCGAGGTCGGCACGCAGCGACTTGAGTTGTTTGCCAACATCACGGAGCCTTCGCTCGATCAGAGGGCGGGACATGGCGACAGTCTATGGCACCAAACTCAGACGACTGCAGCCCAAGCAATCATGGTGCCAAATGATCATGCAGTGAAGTGCCCGGGGCGGGACTTGAACCCGCACGCTCATCCGAGCAACGGATTTTGAGTCCGTCGTGTCTGCCAATTCCACCACCCGGGCGGGCGTTTTGCGGTAACAGCGGCCATATCGCGGTAACAGAGCTTAGTCTCTATCCGGTGTGGGCCAACCGGGCGAAGAAAATAATCGGGCTGGGTTTACTGATGGCGTTGATCGCGTTTGTACGCGACCGGTCAATACGACGTCACGTTGGCAATCTACACGACTGGCCGCGTGGACCGTGACCACGAAGAAATTACCAGACCATTTCGTCGTCGTCCTGACCTCGTCGTCGCATCGGCCATGACTATCGACACCATTTCGGTTCAAGCAATGAAACCGAATCCAACGGGGTTCGGTCGGAACCCTGAGAACCCGTCCCGTGTTGGGTTCGCCACCTTAGGGAGGATAAGAACCCGATGATCGTGTTCACCTATCCCGGTCAGGGATCACAAGCCCCGGGAATGGGTGCCAAATGGGCGGATCACCCGTCCTGGGAACTTGTGGAGGAGGCATCCGAGGCCGCTGATCGAGACATTGCGAATCTGTTGCTTCACACCGACACCGACGAGTTGACGATGACCCGCAACGCCCAGCTCGCAACCTTCGTTACATCTATGGTTGTGCTTGATGCGGTGAGTCGTATCGGAGCCGAGGCAGTCGCCCATGCCGGTCACTCGCTAGGCGAATACAGCGCGCTGACCGCCTCGGGTGCCATTGACTTCGCTGATGCGGTCGCCTTGGTTGACGAACGCGGTGATGCGATGCAAGTCGCCGCCGATGACCGAGAAGGCACCATGGCAGCGGTACTGGGGCTTGACGACGACCGGGTCGACATCGCCTGCCTCCGAACCGGCGGCGAAGTCTGGATCGCCAACTACAACGCCCCGGGTCAGGTGGTAATCGCCGGGTCTCCCGATGACCTGGACCGGGCCTGCGCCATAGCCAAGGAGATGGGTGCCAAGAGGGCTATGAGGATTCGCGTTGGCGGGGCTTTCCACACGCCGCTAATGGCACCGGCACGCGATCGGCTTCGCAAGGCCATCGACCGCACCGAGTTTCGTGCACCGGAGCAGCCCGTCTACGCCAACATCGACGCCTGCCCTCATGATAATCCCGCCGAATGGCGCGACCTGCTGGGCGCGCAACTCACATCCCCGGTCCGCTGGCGCCAGACCCTGCGCCGTCTCGAAGCCGATGGTTTCACGACGTTCGTTGAACTCGGCCCGGGAACGGTTCTCACCGGCCTCACCAAGCGGGCGATAAAGGGCGCGAACCGTATCGCCGTTTCCACTCCCGGTGATCTCGACGGTCTCATCGAAAGCCTCTCGGGTACCAGACCCGGTGCACGAACAGCAGCCCTTGAAGGCGAGCACCTCTTCTCCACCGAACGCATGGTGGTATCACCCAGTGCCGGAGTCTTCGTCCCTGGCGAGATGTGCGTTGAGGAAGCCACGATCACAGTAGGCGCCCTCCTCGGCATGGTCGGCGCGATTGAGGTGCGCAGTTCGTTCGCCGGGAAAATCAAGGGCGTGCTCGCGCTTGAAGGGGAACGTGTGGGCTCACGCCAACCCATCGCCTGGCTGAGGATCGAAACGTGACCATACGTATAGCTGGCATCGGCACTGCGCTTCCCGACAAGGTAGTTACCAACAAGGATCTCGCCCGATCCATTGACACCAACGACGAATGGATCCGGGAACGCTCGGGCATTGCCGAGCGTCACGTCGGGGGTCACACCGGCGAGCTCGGTGCGCAGGCGGGAGCCGCAGCCATCGAAGCAGCAGGCCTGTCACCGGACGACATTGACTTGTTGATCCTTTCGACCACCAGTCCCGATCAGATGGTTCCCGGTAGTTCAGCAGTCGTGCAACGCGACATCGGGCTGACCTGCGGGGCCTTTGATCTCAACGCCGCCTGCGCCGGTTTCGCCTACGGATACGTCAGCGCCTACGGGCTGATGTCGCTACCCGGAGGTCCTAACAGGGTCTTGGTGGTAGGGGCCGAGGCGCTCTCGAAGATCACGGACTGGACCGATCGCGGCACTGCCATCCTGTTCGGCGACGCGGGAGCGGCTGTCGTCATGGAAAAACACGCGCAGGGTGAAATGCTGTCTTTCGATCTGGGCGCCGACGGAACGCTCCAGCCGATCCTGTACGCCGATCACGGCGACTACCTCAAGATGGAAGGGCGCGAGGTCTTCAAGCGTGCAGTTCGCGCGGTAGGCAACTCCGTTGACATTGCCTTGCGCAGAGCCGGGCTGGGTCCCAACGACGTTGATGTCGTCCTTTTGCATCAGGCCAACATTCGCATCATTGAAGCCGTTTGCCAGCGCAGCGGACTTGACTTCAACAAGACCCACAATGTGATTGAGTACACCGGCAACACGTCCAGCGCAACGATCCCGCTGTGTTTGAAGAAAGCCGAAGACGACGGTGCCCTGGAACCCGGACGGATCGTGCTGCTTGCCGGGTTTGGTGCTGGCATGACCTGGGCCAGCGTGGTCTTGCGGTGGTGAACCCACGGGTGGTTCTGGTAACCGGGGGCAATCGTGGAATCGGCCTGGCTACGGCTCGCCGGTTCGCAGCCGCCGGACACAAGGTGGCGGTGACCTCACGCTCGGGTCGTGCCGACAACACCGACGGCATCTTGGTGGTACGCGGCGATGTCAGCGACACCGACTCCATCAATGCGGCCGTTGATCAGGTAGAAGATGACCTCGGCAAGGTTGAGATACTCGTGTCCAACGCAGGCATCACCCGTGACGGCCTCACCGTCCGGATGGACGACGCCTCCTTCGCCAGCGTGATTGATGCCAACCTGACGGGCGGCTTTCGTGTCGCACGACGCTGCGCAAGGGGCATGATTCGTGGTCGCTGGGGTCGGATGATTTTCATTTCGTCGGTTGCGGGAATCAGCGGTAACGCTGGCCAGGCGAACTATTCGGCGTCGAAAGCCGGTTTGATCGGCTTGGCGCGAGCACTTGCAAAGGAGCTCGCCAGCCGCAATATCACCGTTAACGTCGTCGCACCCGGCCCGATCCAAACCGACATGTTGATGGAACTTGACGCGCAGGTGCTCTCAACGATGACGGATTCGGTGCCGCTGCGTAGGCTCGGTCTACCCGACGAGATCGCCGCTGCGGTCACATACCTGGCCTCCGAGGACGCCAGCTATGTGACAGGTGCTGTGTTGCCCGTAGATGGCGGCCTCTCAATGAGTTGACCCCGAGATAGGATCACGTGCCGCGGTGATCCGTCGTGTGCGACCGGATTTCAACCCGGGCATTCGCACCGATCGGAGTCGGCGAGTTCTATCCAGTCCCGGACATAACAGTCCCGTACACAATGTGCAGTTTCTGCACCGACCTTGGAGACACAGGAGATACACCAGTGAGTGACGACACTTTCGACCGTTTTCGCAAATGCGCCATTGACGTTTTGTCGGTTGACGAAGCTCAGATCATCCCCGAAGCAACGTTTGAGTCGCTTGATGCCGACAGCCTGGACCTAGTCGAGTTCGTGATGGCCCTCGAGGAGGAATTCAACATTAACGTTGAAGAGGAAGAACTCGAGGGCGTCACCACCGTCGCGGCTGCCTTCGATCTGGTCACGTCCAAGCTCTGATGGATCGACGACGGGTCGCCGTCACAGGACTCGGTGTCGTAGCGCACGCCGGTACGGGTCGGCACAACTTCTGGCGTGGATTGATCGCCCCCGCCCCCAACGGTCCGCGCATGATCCCGGATTGGGATCCGAGCCCTTACTTCGACAATCCCAAGGAAGCTCGCCGCAGCGACCGCTACGCCCAGTTCGCTTTGGCGGCCGCTGCCGAGGCATTGAAACAGGCTGGTGATATCACCGCCGATCCTGCCCGACGAGGTACGTCTATCGGCACAGGCATAGGCGGGATAGGCACGCTCGAACAACAAATTGAGCTGCGACTCGATCGAGGGGTGCGCCGGGTCTCACCGTTCTTGGTTCCGATGATGATGCCCAACGCGGCACCAGCGGCTGTCTCGATGCGTTACGGACTGCAGGGCCCCTGCGAGAACACCGCAACTGCGTGTGCGGCCGGAACCCACGCCATCGGCAACGGTGCACGAATGATCGCCGATAACCGCTGCGATGTTGTTGTTGCGGGGGGAGCGGAGGCACCATTCACGCCTACAGCCATCGCCGGTTTCTCCAACATGACCGCACTGTCCACTTCCGGGGTCAGTATGCCCTTTGACGTACGACGTGACGGTTTCGTGATGGGCGAAGGATGCGCACTCCTGGTACTTGAGGAGTGGAATACCGCGGTCGAACGTGGAGCTTGCATCCTCGGCGAGATCCTCGGGTCGGCAAGCACTGCCGACGCCCACCACATCACCGCGCCCGCGCCGGGAGGCAGCGGGGCGCTGAGTTGCATGCAGATGGCGATCGAGGATGCCGAGGTGACCCCCGCCGACATTACCCACATAAACGCCCACGGCACCTCCACTGACAAAAACGATGCTGCCGAAGCCGAGGCGATCGCCAAGCTGTTCGGGATCGACAGCGGTCCGGCGGTCACCAGCACCAAGGGCGTGACAGGTCATGCGTTGGGCGCAGCCGGGGCGTTGGAGGCTGCCGCTGTGTTGCTGGCAATCGAGCACGAACTTATTCCGCCCACCTCAGGGCTGACGTTACCGGACCCCGAACTGCCCGCGATCGATCTCGTCATGAACGAGCCACGGCCGTGGAAACCAGCCCCTTCCCTGTCGAACAGTTTCGGGTTCGGTGGTCACAACGGCACCATCGTCATCGGACCGGGATACTGAGCCGGGGATCAATAGCAACCAGTTCAGCAACCGCAATCTGCGCTAAGGCGATGGGGCCACCACGAACAGCAAGTTGAGTTCGACCGCCAGCTCGCCGTTGACATGGGCACGCCCGCGACCTTTGCCAGCGCGAGCGGAGAAACGACCGAACTCAACCTCTATGTCCAGAGTTTCTCCAGGAAATACCTGACGGCGAAAGCGAGCTTTATCGATTCCGGCGAACAGCGGAAGCGCCCCTTTGAAACGCTCGTCGCTGAGCAGTGCCACGGCTCCGAGTTGACCCACGGCCTCGCACATCAGCACACCGGGAAGGGTTGGGCGCCCCGGAAAGTGCCCGGCGAAGAAGGGCTCGTCTCCGGTGAGGTGCCAAGCGCCAGCCACTCTGAGCCCAGGTATCAACTCGGTGACTTCGTCAATGAATAGAAATGGATCGCGATGCGGGATTACATCCGTGGGATGTAGAGAGGCGATGGGAGTACCGTTCAAGTGCCTAGGTCAGCTCTTGCCGGCAGCCTTCAGTTTGGTACCGACGGTTACCTTGGTGCGAGTACCCGCGGGAACTTCGATCTCTTCGCCGGTCGAGGGGTTACGCCCGGTGCGCGCCGAGGTTGCCGCCCTCTCTACTTTGAGCCAACCGGTGATCTGCACCGCGTTGCCTGCCATGACCTCGGCGGCAATCGTCTCGAACATCGCGTCAAGGCATTCCCCCGCATCCGCTCGCGATACCCCGGTAGCGTCAGCCATCGCAGCCACCAGTTCAGCCTTGTTCATGTTTGTGCTCCTGTCATAGCGCAACCTGCCTGGATCGGGCAACTATGGCAAGTCCAGTTCCGGCCGCATGTCAAGTCGGTTTGTCTAAGTGATACCACAGCGTAGGCGGTTACCGCTCAGTTCGGATCCTATCGGCGTTCACCCCGCAGAAATGCTTCACGGGCTTCGTTGCCGTGTCCGGAGAGGTTTAGTTCGAATGTGAAGCCCTGCTCATGGCGATATGACCTCAACAGGTCCTTGTCGATGTCGTTGAGCGATCGCTTGGCTGCGCGTATCACCGCCGAAGGTTTGGAGACGATCACCTCTGCGACGGACCGTGCGGCGCTCATCAGTTCACCCGGCTCAACCACCCGCAGCACAGTGCCCCAACCGTGGAGTTGTTCGGCAGTCACCGTTGAACAGCTGTAAAGCATCCATCGCAGATGCTTTTCGGGAACGAGCCGACCCAAATGTGTGGCCGCTCCAAGCGCACCATTATCCACTTCGGGCAGCCCGAAGCGCGCCCCTTGCGCGGCCACGACCACATCAGCAGAACCCGCCAGTCCGATTCCGGTGCCCAAACAGAAATCGTTGACGGCACACACCACAGGCACGGCGCACTCGTACACGGCCCGGAATAGATCAAAGCAGGCTCGGTTGACTTCCAGGATTCCCTGATTGTTGGGCAGGGCCTGCATTTCGACGATGTCAACACCGGCGCAGAACCCACGCCCGACCGCGGTGAGCACAACCGCTCGGATCTCCGGTCGGTGACGTACACCTTCGAAGATCCGCGTCAACTCGTCCGAATCGGCAATCGGAAGAGCGTTGACCTTGGGATTGTCCATCACCGCCTCGAGCACACCGCAGGGACCGAGGGTGCAATGAATAGTCATCGACGGACCAGCACCGATGAGCCATGACCGAACAATCCCTGATTGGCACTGATACCGACTCGAGCGTTGTGGACTTGACGCTCGCCTGCCTGACCACGCAATTGCCAAGTCAGCTCACATACCTGAGCCAGCGCCTGAGCAGGAACGGCCTCACCGAATGCTCCCAGCCCACCGCTTGGGTTCACGGGGAGTCGACCGCCGATGGCGGTCACAGCGTCGCGTACGAGGCCCTCGGCTTCGCCTTCGGAGCAGAAACCGAGTTGTTCATACCAGTCGAGTTCGAGAGCCGACGACAGGTCGTAGACCTCGGCCACGTCAATATCGTCGGGGCCCAAGCCTGCCTCGCTGTAGACTTGATCGCCGATCGACTGTTTGAACCCACGCTCAGGCTCGGCGGTTGCGGCCGCGGAGTCCGTTGCGAGGTACGGCAAATCAATCACGGTGTCGGGGTATGTGGGGAGCACCGTAGAGATCCCGGCAACCCGAACCGGATCGCAGTGGCCGCTAGCCCGGGCGTAGTCCATGGATGCAAGCACCACGGCTGCTCCCCCGTCGGAAGTCGTGCAGATGTCAAGCAGGTGAAGAGGATCCGAGACGATCGGCGAGTTGAGCACGTCGTCGATGCTGTACTCCTTGGTGAACCGTGCCCGACGATTATGTACCGAATGGCGGGAGTTCTTGACCTTGACTCTGGCGAAGTCCTCCTGCGTGGCACCGTAGAGATCCATTCGACGTCGCGCGTTGAGCCCGAAGTAGACCGGGTTGGTAGCACCCACAAGTCGGAACCGCAGCCAGTCCATATCATCGGGCCGCTCGCCTTCGTTGGGTGCCAAGAAACCCTTGGGTGTGGTATCGGCACCGACAACGAGGGCCACGTCAGTGGCACCCGAGAGGATCTGGCCGCGGGCCACCTGCATGGCGGAGGCCCCCGAAGCGCACGCCGCGTAGGTGGACGCAACCTGAGAACCGTTGAAGCCGAGCGCCCTCGCAAAGGACGATCCGGCTACGTAGCCGGGGTAACCACAGCGAACCGTTACTGCTCCCGAAACGAAGCCGACGTCGGTCCAGTCAACACCTGCCTCAGCGAGTGCCTCATGGGCCGCCGAGGTCCCGTATTCGACGAAGTTGCGCCCCCACTTTCCCCAGGGATGCATCCCGACACCGATAATCGCGATCTCATCCATCTAGCGGGCCTCCTGTCGGCGCACATCGCCGTTCGTGATTGTGTCGTTCGTGTTCAAGTGGATGCTCATAGACGTCGTGTCACCTGATCCGTGGTCGTCTCAATGTCCGAGCGAATGCCTGCGCCGGTCTGCGGGGCGGGTAGGTTCACAGGACTCCATTTCCAAACCATGTAGTCGTGTTCATCATCTGAGTAGAGAGTGTCCAACACGAGTTCCATCTCTGTACCTATCTCAAGATCGTCGGGGGTAACACCCAAAACGCATTGCCCAAGCACAACGAGCTGTTCACGGGGCAGCTTCACTGCCGCGATGGTGATAGGTCGGTAAGGCTCGGTGCCGACAATAAACGGCGGTGGTGGCGGGTAGTGGCTCGTGGTGTAGCTCCACACGTACCCGTTACGGGACAGCTTCACGGTCTCCAGCTCAACCGGGCCGGAAACGGCGGGGTCTCCTCCAGCCAGATGCTTGGGAAAGAAGTAGGACTCACGGCCAGGAACCTTGCCGCCTATCAAGTGCGGCATCTCGTTATCCATGGTGAAGAGGCCCTCCACCGCCGGGACCTGTGTCTTGCTCACGCCCACCCTTTCCCTCGCTGCGGCTCTCGTGCCGCTGGACCATCGGGGAATCCGAATTCGGGATCCAGACCCGAGACAGCGACACGCCACGGTACCGGTTACTGTCAACATTCATGACCTCGGACCGCTACATCTCCTCAGGCGATGACTACCCGATCCATCAGGCATCGGAGTTCGTTCGCCATGTCGCCATCTCGGATCGCAACTTCTACGACCGCTACTACTTCAACCTCCATCCATCATCGGACGAATACTTCGCCATCTTCGGGCTCGGCCAGTATCCCAACCTGGGTGTCACGATGCCTTCATGGCCGTCACCCGTCACGGCACGCAGCGAATCATGCGCGCCAGCAAACCGCTGGAGGATCGGATGGACGTGTCGGTCGGTCCTCTGCGAATTGAGGTGATTGAACCGCTGCACAAGCTGCGTGTAGTCGTGGAACCCAACGAAGCCGACATCTCAATGGACGTGACCTGGACGGGAACCCATCCCGCTCTCGAAGAGCCACGCCAATACTTGCGGGTCCGTGGTGCTGTGATGTTCAACACTCAAAGATTCGCCCAGATGGGTCGTTGGGAGGGCACGCTCACGGTGGCGGGTGAGTCCTTGGAAGTGAGCCCTGATCGCTGCGGCGGTTCACGTGATCGCTCCTGGGGGGTGAGGCCGGTCGGCGAGAGACAAACCGACGGCATCCGTGAAGGTATCAGCGTCATGTCCGGGATGTGGAACTATTTTCCGATGGATTTCGGTGATCACAGCATCGTCTACATGTGCCATGAGGAACCGTCGGGCAATCGCCCACTTGAGGAGACAGTACGGATCTGGGCTGATCCGCAACGCCCTATCGAAAGGCTGGGTAGCCCCGACTGGGATCACGACATGGAACCAGGTACCCGCCTGCTGAAAGCAAGTCGCATCACGATGCCCGATGCGCCCGAGGGATCGTTCACAATTGAGGCTCGCCCTCTACTCACCAACCTCGTATCGCTTGGCACCGGGTACGGCATGGACGAGGACTGGCGCCACGGCATGTACCAAGGCGACACCGAGGTGGTTCAAGCCGTTGAGTTTGATGTCGACAAGATCCGTGGTATCGCCCAATACGGCGTGGTCGATTCTGTGGCCGAGTTCCGCTACGGCGATCACGTCGGCTATGGCCTTTACGAACACGGCTTCTTCGGCCCGTTTCCGAAGATGAACCTCCACAATCAAGCCGATGTTCACCCTTGAGTGGAACCAACACCCAACAATCAGATCACAGGGCGACCCGACCGATACGAACACACCAATTGCACTGACCCCGGTGCAGCCGCCCGCTGGCCCGACAAGGATGCGTTAGCTTGACCGCAATGAGTTCCGCCAAACCACGTTCGCTGGCCGACCTGCACGATCGTGACACCTTTGAGAGTCGCCACATCGGACCACCCGAGTCCGAAAGGGCAAGAATGCTCCAGGTCATTGGTGTGGACACAATCGACGAACTCATAGACCAGACCGTGCCGTCCGATATCCGCATGGACGACACCCTGGACCTTCCCGATCCCATGGGTCAGCTTGACGCTCAGGTTGAGCTGCGCCGCCTGGCTGAAACGAACCGACTGGTCGTGTCACTAATCGGGATGGGCTACCACGAAACCGTGACTCCACCGGTTATCCGCCGCAACATCTTGGAAAACCCAGGTTGGTACACGGCCTACACGCCATATCAACCCGAAATCTCCCAGGGTCGGCTTGAAGCGCTGCTCAACTTCCAGACAATGGCCATCGAGTTGACCGGCATGGAGGTGGCCAACGCCTCTTTGCTTGACGAGCCGACCGCAGTTGCCGAGGCAATGACGATGCTGCACCGCGTCAACCGAGCCAGCAGAGGGAACCGGTTCATCATCGACAGCCAATGCCACCCCCAGACGGTCGGCGTCGTGCAGACCAGAGCCGAACCCATCGAGCTCGACACTGTGGTGGACGATCCGGCGACGGCCGATCTCGACGGTGTCTTCGGTCTGGTGGTCCAGTATCCCGGCACCACCGGGGCGATCCCCGATATCGGCAGAATCATCGACCGTGCGCACACAGCGGGTGTGCTGGTAGCGGTCGCGGCCGACCCGCTGGCACTCACCGTGTTGACCCCGCCTGGAGAACTCGGCGCGGACGTGGTGGTTGGCTCCTCGCAGCGATTCGGCGTGCCGATGGGATTCGGCGGCCCCCATGCAGCATTCTTTGCCTCGCGAGAGGCGCACCGGCGCTCGCTTCCGGGTCGCGTGGTCGGTGTAAGCGTCGACACGCAGGGACGACCGGCACTGCGCCTGGCCTTGCAGACCCGAGAGCAGCACATCCGTCGCGAAAGGGCAACCTCCAACATCTGCACGTCTCAGGTCCTGTTGGCGGTGATGGCTTCGTTCTTTGCCATCCATCACGGGCCTCGCGGACTGCGGCGGATCGCGTCCCGGGTCAACACCTTGGCAGCGATTTTGGCTCAGGGACTGCGAGACGGCGGAATCGACGTCGTTCACGATCATTTCTTTGACACCGTGTGTGCGCGTGTACCAGGACGCGCCGACAAGGTGATGGCGATCGCGTTGGCCAACGGTGTGAACCTGCGCCGGGTTGATCCCGACACTGTTGCGGCTGCGCTTGATCAACGCACCAGTCGCGCAGTGATGGATAAGGTGTGGCACGCCTTCGGGATCGAAGCCGATCTCGACAGCATCGAGGCAACGGTAGGCGACCCCAGGCCACCGCAGCTGCGCCGAACCTCGCCAGTGCTCAGACATCCGGTCTTTCGTATGTATCACTCCGAGACCGAACTGGTGCGCTACATGCGTCGTCTCGTGAACCGCGACGTTGCCCTGGACCGCTCGATGATCCCGTTGGGTTCCTGCACAATGAAGCTGAACGCGGCCAGTGAGATGGAACCGGTTAGCTGGCCCGAGTTCGCGGGCATTCATCCTTTCGCTCCGGTGGACCAGACCGTCGGCTACCACCAGATGATCGACCAACTTGAGCGCTGGCTGGTGGAGATCACCGGCTACGACCGTGTGTCGCTGCAGCCCAACTCGGGAGCCCAGGGTGAACTGGCCGGTCTGCTCGCCATTCGTGCCTACCACCAATCACGCGGCGACTCGAACCGTGACGTATGCATCATCCCGAGTTCCGCACATGGCACAAACGCCGCCAGCGCGGTGATGACCGGGATGCGTGTCGTGCCTACGCCCTGCGACGATCTCGGCAACGTTGATGTTGCCGGGCTGGACAAGGTGATCAGCCAACAGCGCGACAACCTGGCGGCGCTCATGATCACATACCCATCCACTCACGGAGTCTTTGAGGTGGAGATCCGCCGGATCTGCGACATGGTCCACGAAGCGGGAGGGCAGGTGTACCTGGACGGAGCGAACCTCAACGCAATGGTCGGCTTGGCGCGCCCGGGCCACTTCGGTGCCGATGTTTCGCACCTGAACCTGCACAAAACGTTTTGCATTCCCCACGGGGGAGGCGGTCCGGGCATCGGCCCGATTGGTGTGCTTGAGCATCTGGTGCCGTTTCTTCCCAACCATCCGCTAAATCCCGTCGCGGGGCCGCCCACCGGACCCGGCCCTGTCGCCGCGGCTCCCTGGGGCTCCGCCGGAATACTCTGCATCCCGTGGATGTACCTGAGAATGATGGGCAGTTCGGGACTCCGTAAGGCAACCGAAGTCGCTATCTTGAACGCCAACTACATCGCCGCCCGACTGGATCCGTTCTTCCCGGTTCTGTATCGAGGTGCTCTGGGCCACGTCGCCCATGAGTGCATTCTCGACACCAGGGTGGTGTGCAACACGGCTGGTATTACCGTTGAGGACATCGCCAAACGCCTCATTGACTACGGGTTCCATGCACCGACGATGTCGTTCCCGGTGGCCGGAACGCTTATGGTTGAACCGACCGAGTCCGAGAGCCTTGAGGAGATCGACCGCTTCTGCGAGGCGATGATCTCCATCCATCACGAGACCCTGCGATTACGCGACGGCGAGTGGCCAGCCGATGACAACCCGCTTGTCAATGCCCCGCACACCGCAACCGACGTCACCGGAGACGCCTGGAACCACGCCTACCCACGTTCTTTGGCCGCTCAGCCCACCGAGTCGACCCGCCACAACAAGTACTGGCCACCGGTCAGCCGTATTGATGGTGCGTACGGCGATCGCAATCTCGTGTGCTCGTGTCCGCCGATTGATCTGCTGGTCAAGCACCGTGCTTGAAATGTCGACACATCGGTAGTGTCGGTGAAGCGGAAAAGCATGGCTCTTATTGGCATTTTCTAAGAGCCTGTTCCGGACAGCGTGTAGGGTTCTGCAGGACCCGCAGCCCAATGCAAAGGAGCGAAAGCCCATGGAATTCGGTCTGTTCTTCAATGGATACCTTCCCGGTCCGGCAGCTCACGACAGTGACGCCGAGCACCTGATGCTGATGCGAGAACTTGAATACGCGGTTCGTGCCGACGGGTTCAACTGGAAGTACGCCTGGTTCGGTGAACACCACACCCTCACCGAGTACAGCCACATGTCCGCTCCCTACGGTCCGATGGGGTTCGTAGCGGGGAGAACGGAACGGATCCATGTGGGTTCTGCCATCACCTCGTTCCCGACAACCAAGATCCATCCCGTACGGATCGCTGAACGTGCCGCGATGATGGACCACATCACCGGGAATCGTTTCGAGTTCGGCACGGGACGCGGTGCCGGCAGCCATGAGGTGCGCACGTTCAATGGCACCGAGCTATCTGAGACGAAGTCCATGTGGAACGAGGTGATCCACGAGATTCCACGCATGTGGGAACAAAAAGACTATGAGTTTCACGGCAAGCACTTCTCGGTGCCCGACTCTCACAACATTCTCCCAAAGCCTTACGGCAAGGGGCATCCGCCGATCTGGGTTGCGTGCGGAAACCCCGCCACCTTCGCCAAGGCTGGATCCCACGGCATCGGCGCCATCGCCTTCAACTTCGAGCCGATCCACAACCTCAAAGGACGGGTTGATGCCTACAAGGAGGCGTCAACCAACGTTACCGACCAGATCGGCCAATACCAGAACAACAACGTGATGATGACCAACGCCGTGATCTGCCTTGAGGACCGTGATGAGGCCCGCAAGATGGCCAAGCGCAACGCCCGCGGCTACCGGGTCACGATGGTGAACCTCTATCACGACTCAATGCCGAAGAGCCCCGACGCGATCGTCTGGCCCAACCCCAGACCGAGCTTCGAACTTGACGACGAAACCCTTGATATGGCCATCGCTGCGGGGTACATGCTCTGCGGTAACCCTGAGGAGGTTTGTGAGCAGGTGAAGGCCTACGCCGATGTCGGTTGTGATCAAGTGGTGTTCGCCGCCCCCGACGAGGGCTACACCCACGACCAGACCGTGGAGATGATTGAGATATTCGGCAAGCACGTCATTCCCGAATTCGACACCGACCCGGTCCACAGCACTACCCGCTACCGCCAAAACGCCGTTCCGCGCTTCCCGGTTTTTAATGGCGAGGTTGATCCGATTGTGGATATGGCCCAACCGCCGGACTACCCGATCTCCGTCTGAACCGTCACCCCTTTTGCCGGGCTGGATTAAAGGGCAGTCGTGACCGACACTTATCGACTCGCCGATAGATACCGACTTGATACCGGCACGGTTTACATGACAGGTATCCAGGCGCTAGCCAGGCTCCCAATCGAACAGCTCCGGGTTGACCGTGCCGAAGGCCTTAATACTGCGGCGTACGCATCCGGGTACCCGGGATCACCTCTTGGCGGGCTCGACGGAGCCTTTGACAGTGCAGCCCGCGAGGTCCCGGATCTGCCATTCACCCACTGTCACGCGATCAACGAGGAGTACGCGGCGACTTCGGTCATGGGCAGTCAGCTTGCCTGCACCCGGCCCGACGCAACCTTCGACGGCGTGATCGGCCTGTGGTACGGCAAGGCACCAGGCATCGACCGAGCCGGTGACGCAATCCGTCATGCCGTTTTCGCCGGTACCGACCCGAACGGGGGTGCCGTCGCGCTGGTCGGCGACGACCCGCTGGCGAAATCGTCAACTGTTCCCTCGTCGTCGGCGGGTTCCCTCGCCGACATGCACATTCCCGTGCTGTACCCCTCCACACCGGCTGAGGCACTCGATCTCGGGCGCCACGCAATAGCCATGAGCCGAGCCGCGGGCCTGTGGACAGGAATCAAGATCGTTGCCGATGTTGCTGACGGTGCCGCCAACATCAAACTCGATCCCTATCGGGTCCGGCCGGTGCTTCCCACGCTCAACGGGCAGCCCTACGTCCATCTACCCGACGCCACTCTGGTACCCCCTCACGTCATCACACTCGAACGTGAGATCTATGAGGTTCGTTACGGGCTCGTGCTTGAGTACGCCGCCCTAAACCATCTCAACATGGCCACGGTTGATCCGCCCGACGCCTGGATCGGTTTCGTATCCGGAGGCATCACCTACGTTGAGGTGCGTGAGGCTCTGCACCGGCTGGGTCTCAGCACCGACGAACAAATCGCCGACGCGGGCATCCGGCTCCTGAAGTTGCAGATGCCCATCCCGTTCAATCCGTCAACGGTACGCGACTTCGCCCGCGGTCTAAGCGAGATCGTCGTCTTTGAGGAGAAACATCCCAACGTCGAAAGCCTCGTAAAGGACGCGCTCTACAACCAATCACATCACCCGCTGGTCATCGGCAAGTTCGATGAGCACGGTCAAACCATCACCCCTGGTTACGGCAGCCTCACAGCCGACAACCTCATCGAAGCAATCCGGGGACGACTATCACCAAGAATCGGCGACCGCCTCGTGCCCGCACGGCAACTTCGTGAAGTCATTCCGCTCAGCGTGACCCGAGCCCCGTTTTTTTGCTCGGGTTGCCCACACAACCGCTCCACGGTGGTTGAACCCGGAACCCTTGTCGGCGCTGGCATCGGCTGCCACACGATGGTGATGCTGCAAGGCGGCGAGCGCTTCGGCGAGATCGCTGGCCTGACCTGCATGGGCAACGAGGGAACTCAATGGATCGGGATGTCCCCGTTCATCAAGACCGATCACATGGTGCAGAACCTAGGTGACGGCACCTACTTCCATTCGGGCCAGCTAGCTGTGACTGCAGCGGTCGCCGCCGGTGTCAACATGACCTACAAGCTCCTTTGGAACTCTGCGGTGGCCATGACAGGCGGGCAGGACCCCACCGGCGGACTTCGGATCGGTGCGGTTGCCTCGAACCTGCTCGGTCAGGGCGTCAAGAGGGTGATCATCACCTCCGACGATCCTAACCGCACCCGTGCCGAGAGCATTCCTCACGAAGTTGATGTGTGGCATCGTGACAGGCTTTCGGAGGCACACAAGGCTCTTGCCGCCATCAAGGGTGTGACAGTTCTCATCCATGATCAGCGATGTGCAGCTGAGAAACGCCGTGATCGCAAACGAGGTCGGGAACCAACACCGCCGATTCGGATCGTGATCAACGAACGGGTGTGTGAAGGCTGCGGTGATTGTGCGTCCATCTCCAACTGCCTTTCTGTTCAGCCAACCGAGACCGCCTTCGGTCGCAAGACAAGGATTGATCTCGATACCTGCAACCTTGATCTTTCGTGTCTCGACGGTGACTGTCCCTCCTTCATCAAGATCACCACCGGACCGAAGCGCCGCACAAGACGTCGCCGGACCGCCGCACACTCGTCACCCGATCTGGGTTCGCGAGCCCGCTCGGCGATGATCCCAGCACCCGTAGATCTTCCTGATCCCCCCGCTCCTGTTGAATCCGACGACCGCAGCGTGAACGTTCATATCACCGGTGTCGGAGGTACTGGTGTGGTCACCGTTAGCCAAATCCTAGGTACCGCAGCCATGCTGGATGGAGCAGAGGCATCCAGTCTCGACCAGATAGGCCTATCCCAAAAAGCTGGCCCGGTTGTCTCAGACCTGCGCATCACCCGGACCGACCCAGTGGCGTCGAGCCGGGTGGGTGCGGGTCAAGCCGATTTGTTGTTGGCGTTCGACTTGTTGGTAGCGGGTTCGTGGACAGGACTGAACTCAGCTGACCCGCAGCGCACAGCGGTAGTCGGTTCTACTTCTCTGGCCCCTCCAGGCGCGAAGATCGCCGATCCCGATCTTGAGATGCCTGAGGTTGACGACTTGCTGGCGCGCATCGACCGGCTCACGATCCCCGAGCGTCGTTTCTGGGCTGATGCGACCAGGCTGACTCAGGCGCTCGTGGGCGACAGCGTTACTGCCAACATCTTTGTGGTGGGCATGGCTGTCCAATCCGGCCTTCTGCCGATCAGCCCTGGCAGCATCTGCGAAGCAATCCGGCTAAATGGAGTTGCGGTCGAACGTAACGTCATCGCCTTTGATTGGGGTCGCGCTCAGGTTGCCGACCCGGCGTCCGTGGCAGCCGCGGCGGGTGCTCACAACACCGAGGCTGCGAGCGAACCACCAGCGGAACTGGCAGACGCCGTTTTGGAGTTGGCGCCTTTCCCGGGTGAACTCCGCGAGGCCCTGGTGTTGTTCACCAACGAGCTCAGAGCCTTTCAGGACGTGCAACTGGCCCGCCGCTACCTCGCTGATCTTGCGCCGATACGAGAAGCCGAGCGTGGGGTTGATCCGACCAGCCAGCGTCTCACCCTCGCCGCTGCTCGTGGGCTGTACAAACTCCTGGCCTACAAAGACGAGTACGAGGTGGCCCGTTTGTTGCTGCTTGATGACCCTGCATTGCAAGGCGCTGCGGAACCGGGCGATCGCGTGGCCTGGAGGCTACATCCGCCCATGCTGCGTGCTCTAGGGCGCAACAAGAAGATCTCGTTTCCTGCCCGCTGGACCAGACCTCTGATGAAATTGCTGGCAAAAGGACGCCGACTGCGGGGAACGACGTTTGATCCGTTCGGTCGTGGCGAGGTCCGTCGAGTGGAGCGGGCACTTCCCGACGAGTATCGTACGGCGCTGGGCAACGCCATTGAAGGCTTGGTGCCTGAGACGCTGCATTGGGCGGTTCAGATAGCGGAGACACCTGAGCTGGTTCGTGGGTATGAACAGATCAAGCTTCGCAACGTTGAGCGGTTCCGGACACGACTCGCCGAGCTGGCCGCCAACAGATCGACACGAACCGCCCCGACACAAACCGAAGCAAACACCGGGCATGGCCACATTGAACGGGCCCGAGCCGAGCTGCCACACACCGAAGTACCCGACTGAGCCTTGCGAAAGTTCGACCTGATCATTATCGGTGCTGGCTCAGGCAACACGATCATCGGCCCTGACCACGACGACTGGGACATCGCGATCGTTGAGCGAGGACCGTTCGGAGGCACCTGCCTCAACGTCGGCTGCATCCCGTCGAAGATGCTGGTCTATGCAGCCGAAGTGGCTCGGCTGGCGGGCGAAGTAGGACCACGGCTCGGTCTCCGCACCCGCAGCGACGGTGCCGACTGGCCTGCGGTGCGCGACCGAGTGTTTGGTCGCATCGATCCCATCGCCGCTAACGGCGCGAGCTACCGACGTGACGCATCCAACATCACCGTCTATACAAGTCAGGCGCGCTTCGTTGGCGTGCGAGAACTCGATGTCGGCTCAGAGATCATCTCAGCGGAGCGGGTGGTCTTGGCCGCCGGAGCGCGCCCACACGTGCCAACGATCCCCGGCCTCGAAGAGGCTGGCTATCACACATCGGATTCGATAATGCGAATCGATGAACTACCTCAGCGTCTTGGTGTTCTCGGCGGCGGCTACATCGCGGCCGAACTCGGAGATGCGTTTGCTGCGTTCGGGTCCGAAGTGCATTTCGTCATCCGCGGGGACCGTCTACTGCGCAAAGAGGACCACGACATCGCTCGGCGCTTAACAGAGTTATACCAACGCAAACATCGTGTCTGGGACCAAACCGTCATCGCGGGGGCCCAACGTGACGGTGACGATACCGTCTTGCAACTTCGCAACACCAGCGACGATGAGCGAGGGCGTCACATCAACGAGTTGCGCGTGGACGCCCTGCTGGTAGCCACGGGACGCATACCCAACTCCGACTTGCTGCAGGTACGCAACTGCGGTGTTGAGATAGATGAGCACGGTTACGTTGTAACTGACCCGTATCTGCGCACCGGAGTGGCAGGAGTGTGGGCGCTCGGCGACATCACGAACCCGGTTCAGCTCAAGCATGTGGCCAATCACGAGGCCCGGGTGGTGACCCACAACCTGACCGCTCACCCCGAGGATCTACGCGCCGTCGATCACCGCTTCGTTCCCCACGCCGTTTTCGGCCATCCCCAGGTCGCCGCCGTCGGCCTTACCGAAGCGCAGGCCGAAACGGCCGGGTACGCCCTGCGTGTGCATATTCAGCCCTACTCGGCTACTGCATACGGTTGGGCGATGGAGGACACCACCGGATTCGTAAAGCTCATCGCCGACACCAGCACCCGAAGGTTGCTGGGAGCTCACATTATCGGTCCTCAGGCTTCAACACTGATCCAGCAGCTCGTTCAGGGCATGACCTTCGGACGCACCGTCGATGAGATGGCCCGCGATCAGTACTACATCCACCCCGCACTCCCCGAGGTACTCGAACAGGCACTGCTCGAACTCTGAGTCACCGACCTAGTCGATCCGGCCCACATGCCGGTCACCGGCGACGTCGTTGAGCGAATACGGCAATACCCTTTCGGTGTCATGGCTCGCGTACCCGGTTCGCTCGGACCGCAGCAACGCCGCAGAGACCTGCAACGGCTTCGCCACGACGACTTTGATGTTCTCGTTATCGGCGGAGGAGTGACCGGGGCGGGTTGCGCCCTTGATGCCGCAACCCGCGGACTGAACGTCGCTCTGGTTGAACAACGAGATCTGGCTTCGGGTACTTCCAGTCGCTCATCCAAACTCCTTCACGGTGGACTGCGTTACCTTGAGCACCGCGACTTTTCGCTGGTGCGACAAGCCCTTCAGGAACGAAACCTTTTGGCGACCACGGTTTGTCCCCACTTGGTGCGTCCGGTCAGTTTCATGATCCCGTTGCAAAGAAGCTTCCTGGATCGTCTCTACTACGGCGCCGGTGTTGCTCTTTATGATCTCTTTGCTCTGGGTCACCGAAGTCCATTCCCAAGGCATCGACATTTGCGGAAACAGTCTGCTCTCCGGCTGGCTCCGGCACTTGACCCGGACGGGCCAGTCGGTGCAATCATCTATTTCGACGCCCAAATCGACGACGCCCGACACACCCTGGCGGTTGCGCGCACAGCAGCCCACCACAGCGCTGCAGTACTGACGAGCACCAAGGTCACCGACCTTATTCGAAACGATGGAGTGGTAACCGGTGCGGTGGTCAAAGATGTGGAAACCGGTGATTCCTTCTCGATCGCTGCGCGCAGAATCGTGAACGCATCAGGTGTTTGGCTTGACGATGTGCAGGACATGACAAACACGGCGGGATTATCGGTGAAGGCCGCCAAGGGCGTTCACATCGTCGTGCATCGCAACAGCATTGATAGTTCGGTCGGGATCATTCTGCGTACACCAACCAGCGTGCTTTTTGTCATTGAATGGGGTGAGCATTGGCTGATCGGAACTACCGACACGGCCTACCGTCTGGATCGGGCTCATCCCGCCGCCAGCCGCGGAGACATTGATTATTTGCTTGGCCAGGTCAACCGGGCGCTGCACCGACCGCTGACCCATGCCGACATTGTCGGTGTCTATGCCGGTCTCAGGCCACTCATCGCAGGGGAGACCGACTCAACCGCACAGTTGAGCCGGGAGCACGCCGTAACCGAAACCGTTCCCGGGCTGATCTCAGTTGCAGGAGGCAAATACACCACCTATCGAATAATGGCCGCCGAAGCGATCGACGTTGCCGCACAAGGGCTGGATCGACCGGTTCCAGACTCGGTCACGGACTCGATTCCTTGCATCGGAGCCGACGGGTGGGTCAGCCGATTCGATTCAGCTCCGCTTCTTTCAAAGCGATGGAATTTACGCGAGAACATCATAGAGCGGCTCTTGTGGCGCCACGGTTCACAGATCAACGACGTGTTGGCTTTGTGCGACCGTCAGCCCGAATTGCTGAACGCGCTACCAGGAGGGGGATACCTCGAAGCCGAGGTGATACATGCCGCCCGTCACGAGGGCGCTCTGCACCTCGAAGATGTATTGGCCAGACGCATGCGTATCTCCATTGAAGATGGCTCCAGGGGTCTACCGGCAGCCGAAAGGGTCGCCGAGTTGATGGCACCAGAGCTCCGATGGAGTCCTGAACGGGTTTCGGCTGAGATCGCTTCCTGGGAACGTCGTGTTGCAGCCGAGCTTGAAGCCAATGCTCTTCTCGATGAAACCGAAGCTGCTAAACGCCGCCAAGAAGCAGCCGACGCTCGACAGCTGGTAGACCCCTGACCGAACCGACGGATAGCAACCCTAGCACCGGGGCTTCCTAGGAACACTAGGCGTTTGTTCTCTGGAGGCGTTTGTTCTCTGGGTCAAACGGATCGCTGCGGGCGCGGGTCATACGTGCCTATTCGTCAACTACAGTAAGGGCACGCAGTCGAGAGCAGTCAATCTTCTATCCCTTCGTCCACCATACGCTCAAGAATATTCTGGATCATCTTCTGAAGGCCAAGCTCAACTTTCGAGTCACCTAATAGTGCGTTGTGGAACTGGAGAGTTCCAGAATGAAAAGTCATTTGGCCATTTGTACGCTTGAAATATGTCGTGTATGCAAGAACTACCGTATCATTATTGCGCAAGAACGGAGAAATAAAGTAGATCTGATCAATCATATCAGGCACTTCTATATCCTCATGTAGAGTATCCACTTCCAGCCCCATCAACCCGCTCAGTTTATCTCCGAACTTCAATCCTGTTTCTTCAAATATCCAATGGTCCATTAGCTCAGGAGAGGGAATCGGGTGATCAAGACTACGTGGTTCAACCAAGAAGTCTGTAGTTGAATCACTCCAAGTTCCAATTGTATATTGTGCTCCAAATATTTCCTGTTCATTGAATGAACGCCCATTAGGGTCAGATTGGTGACGCCAGAGGTTATTTGTATCGTTACGATCAACTATGACAATATCATGACCGAACTTATCCTTCTTTATTTCCACCTTCCAATATAGACTGTTTGCGGACAAGGATGTTAGATGTACGCCTCTATCGACTGCATCGGATAGAGCAACCCATATATTGCTAGATACATATTCAAAATGGTAGAATGCAACAACAACTTTACACCCTGATAGAAGTGTCGGGCTGCGATGAATTGTTAAATCCGTTAGATGCCGAATTGTATACCCTGAATCATATAGGAAACTCACAACTGTTCGCACATTTGGTTGGTAGGAATTGGATTCTACCGGACGTTGCACACTTACTGCTGACGTCTTTGCCTCTCTAGTAAAGGCGCCCCCTCTTAGTCCCATGTATAGGTTGGCACCTCCAACAGTATTGTAGGCAACGTTCGGAGTAATGTAACTTGTAACCACGCACAGCTGACTATCGTTTGATTCCACGTTCTCTAGGATAACAAATGGCACTATTGCTGCCTTAGGAATGCCGACATCAGGATCATCAATTTGTTTGGCGATTATCCGTGCTTCATAGTATCCACCTGGCCACGATCCGTCATCAGGAATATTCACTATTACGTTGTATGTCCAGGTAGCAAACGATGTATACTGATGGCCATCCAATTCTTCTATTGTAGGTGAAGGTTGTGGGCCAACCCGTATGGGCGAACTAAGTATTTCAGATGAACCTTCCTTAGTGATTCTCAAAATAATGATGTCAAGATCCAGTGGTATCTCAGTATGTACTGCTAGTGATAACGGTTCACCTTGCGATAGCTCAGCTCGCTTGGCAAATGCGCTTAGTGCTGGCATCGAACCTATCTCATAATGAGATGCTTCTACTTCGATTGTTGAGCTAAGATTAGTGCCATTATCTGATTCTATTATCCCACGATTTGTGCCATTATCTGATTCTATTATCCCACGATTAGTGCCATTATCTGATTCGTTTATCCCAGATTTCAGAATATAACCCATCAACGTCAATATTCCCAATGCTGCTGGTACCAGGAAAAGAATAGGCCAACGTTTCACGAACTTGTTGATTGCTGCTGAAACGCTAGCCTGCATTGGATCAAGGATACTCGTACAACCATCTACACTTGACTGCGATGTCCAGCACTTACGGCTCGTTGTTTCGAGTGACGACCTTCGGCGAATCTCACGGAGCCGCAGTGGGGGTGGTTATTGATGGTTGTCCACCCCGTCTGCGCCTTCAGGTAGCCGACATCCAAGCCGATCTTGATCGTCGACGGCCGGGGCAGAGCCGTCTGGTTACTCAGCGCGATGAAGCTGACCGGGCTGAGATCCTCAGTGGCCTGCTGGACGGTTTCACCACCGGCACGCCGTTGGCGGTGCTGGTCCGCAACACCGACCACCGACCCAACGCCTATGACCACCTTCGTGATGTCTACCGCCCGTCACACGCCGATTTCACCTACGATGCCAAATACGGTCTGCGACACGGGGCGGGAGGCGGCCGGGCCTCGGCACGCGAAACCGTGGGTCGAGTCGCAGCAGGTGCCGTCGCCCGCCGATTGTTGCACACATTCGGTGTCGAGGTGCTGGCATGGGTCACCCAGGTAGGCCAAATCGATGCCTCGATTGATCCCGACGTCGTGACCCTGCAAGACGTTGAAGCGGACCCCACACGCTGTCCCGATCCGCTGGCTGCGACTGCCATCACAGCCGCTATTCAAGACGCACGCAAAGCTGGCGACAGCCTCGGTGGCATCGTGCGCTGCATTGCCCGTGGGGTTCCGCCAGGTCTCGGTGATCCCGTCTTCGCCAAGCTCGACGCCACCCTCTCGGCCGGTCTGATGTCTCTGCCCGCAGCCAAGGGTATTGAGATCGGCAGCGGATTTGTAGGCACACGCCTGACCGGCAGGCAGCACAATGATCCTTTCGAACCCGACGGCAAGGGTGGTATCCGTACCCGCACAAACCACAGCGGTGGAATCCAAGGCGGTATAAGCAACGGCGCGCACATTGATATCCGGGTGGCTTTCAAGCCGACCTCCACAATCGCAGCCGAACAGGATTCGGTCACTCGTTCCGGGAAGGTCACCACTTTGGCTGCTCGCGGCCGTCACGATCCCTGCGTGTTACCCAGGGCTGTGCCCATGGTGGAGTCCATGGTGCTGATCACCTTGGCTGATCACTGGCTTCGCCAGCGAGCATTGGACGCTCTGCCGCCGCTTCACGAACACCAATGATCGCCGCGGGCGCCGTTCTCGTCACGGCAGACATTCCCGATCCGACCAGGCGGAGCAGATCAGTGGTGAAATGGTGGATCTTCGATGGTTGCCTTCACCGTCGTGCCACGCACGTCAATCTCCACGGCGGTACCAACATCCAGGCCAGGTCGTAGAAGGGCGAGAGCCACCCCACGCCCACGAACCGGCGAAAAATTGCCGCTCGTTATCACACCCACCGGATCATCTCCGATCATGACCCGTTGACCTTGGCGAGGTGGCCGCCGACCAGCAACAACGATCCCACGCAGCTCACGCGCGACAGGGTTCTTGGCCTCGGCCAGAACCGCAGAACGACCCCGGAAATCCCCTTTGTTGAGGCACAAGACCCATCCCAGGCCAGCCTGGGACGACGTAATCCCAGGGCCCAGTTCATGGCCGTGAAGTGGAAACCCCGCCTCAAGGCGCAAAGTGTCACGGGCTCCGAGACCGGCGGGCTCAATTCCGGCATCGGCGATCAGTCGCCACACCGCCTCAGCGTGCTGCACAGGTACGGCAATCTCGACACCGTCCGCACCGGTGTATCCGGTGCCCGCCACGACGCAGGCGGCTCCGGCGACTTCGGCGTTGGCTACATGGAACCGCTTGATTGACGCAGCGCCAGAAGCGACCTTCGTCAGACGTTCACGAGCTTTGGGGCCCTGCACCGCCAACAATGCCCGTCCGGGGGTGACGTCAGTGACATGGGCCTTGCCAACAGCACCGGCCAGTGCAGTCACCACGCGTGCTGTGTTGGATGCGTTTGGCATCACATCGAAGCGATCGTCACCGACCCACCAAATGATGATGTCGTCAAGCACCGACGCGTCGTTGGCATCAAGCAGGTGCGTGTACTGGGCACGTCCGACACCGATGCGGTTCAAGTCGTTGGTGAAAGCCCACTGCAACGCGTTGAAAGCACGTCCACCCTGGACCCTGACGGTTCCGAGATGGCTGACATCAAACACGACCGCGTCGCGACGACAAGTCATATGCTCATGAAGCGTGCCCTGCGAGTAGTTCAGTGGCATGGTCCAGCCGCCGAATAGCACCATCTTGGCACCGTGTTCGACATGCAGGTCGTGAAGCGGTGAGCGTCGCTCGTCGGGCCGTGTGGGTTTGATACTTGACATCATGGTGCCCACAGTCGAGGGGTTGACAGTCCGGGTGCCAACTGCCGATCTCGGAAGCGAGCCTGAGTGCGACCGATCAGATCACCGATCACCAACAGCGGCCGACCTCCCGGAAGTGTTCGCCGTATCGGGATAGGCCACTTCTTCGGGGTGGAGGGACACGATCTGAGCATCAACGTCCGCTTTCATTCCCGCCAACGGAACGACGTTGAGCACGCCTTGACCGTTCTGAACGAGGTCCAGCAGTTCGTCGCCCGTGCTAACGAGGACGGAATCGGATCCGTAGACAACAAGGTTGGCAGTGGTGATGTCCTCACCGAGCTGCTGATGGATATAGGTGAACACCTTACGAACCTGCTTCAAGCTGATTCCGGAGTCGAGCATGCCCTTGATGACCTTGAGAGCCAGCAGATCCCGGTAGCTGTAGCTCCTCCGAGTGCCTGATCCCGCCGCATCGGCGATCGATGGACGCACCAGATCGGTGCGCGCCCAGTAGTCGAGTTGGCGGTATGTGATCCCAACGATCTCCGCCGTCCGCTTCCCACTGAACCCTCTGTCGTACACGTTCTACTCCTAGGAGTTCAGACTGCCCGGACGGCAATAGTCGCGTCGGACGGCAATGACACTAAGCGACCGCCGACACCAAGGTCAACGATAGAGGACCGACGATAACTCACGCTTGAAGCTTCACAGCGGAGGGCCGCAAGCGGACCGAACCAACGCATGAACCCAACCGTCAGTCAGAGAAGTCCTCTGGCGAAAGGTTCTCAAGGAATTCCTTGAACTCTTCGACGACCTCCTCGGGTCGTTCAGTGGTGCCAGCCCGCTCGCCCTCAACGAAGCCTGCCTCCTCTACCACACCTTCGTCTGCGTAGATGGTTACACCCATGCGCACAGCCATCGCGATCGCATCAGATGATCGGCTCTGTATAACACATCGCTCGTCGTCGGAACGACGTATACGCAACTCCGCGAAAAAGGTCTTGTCGTGGATCTCGGTGATGATCACCGACTCGAGCTCGGCGTTGAGATGGGCCAGCAGGCTGCCCATGAGATCGTGTGTCATCGGACGCGGCGTCTCGATACCATCAAGAGCCAAGGCGATCGCCTGCGCCTCGGCAGGGCCTATGAAGATCGGCACGATTCGTTCGGAACCGGAACGTTCTCGAAGAAGAACAATCGGTGCGTTGGCCGGTACCTCAACACGAACGCCGATGAGCTCCATCTCGATGTTCATGAACCAACACTAGGTGGCAAAGAGGGCTTCCACATAGGCAACGGGAACGCAACCGCGACGACGATCATCAACCGCTGCTTCGGCAGATCAAACGATCTACTCCCCGAGATCCCGTTTGAGAAGAGCGCGACGCAACGACTCTCCCAATCCGATCACCACGGTCAGCTCGCTCCGTGCCTCGTCGCGTTTGGGTCCGCTACGAGCAAGCTTTGCACCGAAGAGCTGTAGGAGAACCCCAGCTTCTCGATCCGAAGAAACCTTGTACATCCGTAGATGCCGGGCATCAAGGCCGTGGCTCTGCAGTCGGGTGGCTGTTCTGGCTACCACGAGAGAGTGATCGTCATATACCGCCCCAGCTTTGGTATCGATCGGCTCAATGAATCCCAGACGAGCGAGTTCAACGATGAAGCGACGATCGGCGCCAACGGCATCCGCGAGTTCATCCAGAGTCATGCTCACAGATGCGGCCGCGTGTTCCTGTGGTTGGACATTACCGGACTTGTCGGGATGAGACTTGAGAACAGTTCGCAAGAGTTCAACGTCAACGTCACCGAACTTGCGATAGCCCGATGGGGTGCGCTCAGGTTTGATGTGGCCCTTGCGTTCCAGCGTGCGGATTCTTGAAAGGGTGAGATCCGGGTACTCCACCTTGAGCAGGTTGAGTACCTCACCGATCGTGTAGTACTGCTCGTCAATCATTCATCGGCTCCGTGCACGAACACCAGCTTGAACCTACCGATCTGTATCTCGTCACCGTCTGTGAGTTCTGCTACGTCAACCCGAATGCGGTTGACGTAGGTGCCGTTGAGCGACCCAACGTCACGAATATGATAGTCGGGCTGATCGCGATGCACTTCGGCATGGCGACGTGACACCGTGACATCGTCTAGAAAGATCGTGCTTCGGGGATGACGACCGACGGTTACCACATCGTCGTCCAGAGAGTAGCGAGCCCCGGCCTTTGGCCCTTCAAGCACGACAAACAGGCCATCTTGGGGACCGAATCCGGAACGGTCAACGTTGATACCGTTTCCCAGGTCTCCCAGAATGGTTGCGTGGATCACAGACACTGACTCCGCCGCGGTCAAGGCTGTCCCGCACGATGAGCAGTAGCCCGCGCCGGTCTCGTTCTTGTGACCGCAGTGTGTGCAGGCAATGCCCATCTCAACCGTCAATCAACACCCGATAGCCAGCGGCATCCATGAGTTCATCCAACTCTGAGGGGTCGGCCATAGCGATCCGACATATCCAGCCGTCGCCGTAAGGATCACTGTTCAAGCGTTCGGGTTCGTCCATGAGATCGTCGTTAACAGCCACGATCTCACCTGAGACTGGAGCGAACAAGTCCGACACCGACTTGGTAGATTCGACCTCGCCAAAGCTCCTGCCAGCGGTCACAGCGGTTCCCGTCGCCGGGAGATCAACATAGACGACGTCACCCAACGCGTCCTGGGCGTATTCGGTTATTCCGACCTGGGCAATCTCGGCCTCAACATGTACCCACTCGTGATCCGATGAATAGCGGAGTTCCTCGGGAACATTCATGGCTGAAACCTATCGCATCCACGTCACCTGTACGAAATGGCACACAGTGGCGACAATGACAGATCGCGTGATCAACAACGACAGCAACACGATGTGCATTCTGGAGGGCTGCCCTAGGCTTGGTTACTCCAAACACCCGTGCAATCCCAACACCATCCTTAGCCCAGCCGACACCACACCGGGCACAACCGGACGCAGGGCAGCGTCCAATCCCAACACCATGCGTAGCCCAGCCGACACCACACCGGGCACAACCGGACGCAGGGCAGCGTCCAATCCCAACACCATGCGTAGCCCAGCCGACACGGCTCACACCGACGATCACAGCTGACAGCGCGTCCAATCCCAACACCATCCGTAGCCCAGCCGACACGGCTCACACCGACGATCACAGCTGACAGCGCGTCCAATCCCAACACCATCCGTAGCCCAGCCGACACCGACTCCTATCGCCGCTAACTGCGCGACTGCTGGCCCTCGCGCAGCGCAATACGCGCAAGGGGAATGTACTGAAACGCCGACAGATAGCTGTAGAACAACGATGGCACAGCGAAGACCCAGCCAGCGATCCGGAAGGCATCAGCACTGAAATGGGAGCTGGCGCCAGCAAGCAGGCACGGAAATGAGAAGTAGAGGCCGAAGGTTGCGCACTTGCCCCACCATGTTACGTCAATCCGTCGTGCACCCAGCGCCCCGAGCACCAGGCCAGCGATAGCGACAATACCTTCACGTGCAAGGGTGCAGATTACAAGCCACCAGGGAACCGAACTGTCAATGCCGACAGCGAAAATCCCGACGATGAGCACGGCTCGGTCAGTGATTGGGTCAATGAGTTTACCAAACTCGGTAACAACGTTGAATCGGCGGGCCCACCAGCCGTCAATCCAGTCGGTGGCACCCAGGGCTCCCCATAACCATGCTGCCGTCCAACGATTCTGTACTTCGAATAGCAACCACAAGAACACCGGAATGCAGCCGATACGAGCCAGGGAAATAACGTTTGGGACGGTGAGAATCCGTTTATCACCGTCCCTAACCGCTCGGCCTGCGGACTCACCCGAAACACCAACCGGACCGGTCATGTCATCGGTGGTCTCATTCGTATCATCCACTGCTGTAGCCTACGATCAAGCGGTGGCAAGCATCTTCACACGTATCATCGCAGGCGACATCAGTGCCCGCTTCATACATACCGACGATATCTGTGTCGCCTTCCTGGACGTGCGCCCCCTCGCCCACGGACACACACTCGTGGTGCCGCGAACCGAGACCGATCACTGGACCGACCTGAAGCTCGACACCGCCGCTCACCTGATGATGACGGCCCATGCGATCGGCAACGCCCAACGGGAACTTCTGTCACCGGCAAGGATCGGGCTGATAATCGCCGGATTTGAAGTACCCCACGTCCACATTCACGTGATACCCATAAATTCAATGGCCGATCTCAACTTTGCCAATGCCGACCCGAATCCTGATCCATGCGACCTTGACCGACTCCGTATCAGTCTTTCAGACCAATTGAGTCAAGGCCCTAGCCAAGTTCAGTAATCTCCATACCAATCCATCCATCATCAGCTTCGCGAACCACGGTTACCAAGCACCATCTCCTATACGAAAAAGTCACACCACTTGGGCACCGATGATGCAATCCGACCCCCGAACGGCGCTGTCACCACCGAGGTCAATACTAACCAAGTCACCAGGTGCGCCACCGAAGCGCGGGATCACCGAGTCACTGCCCACAGGCACCTTGATCGTGCCGCGTAACGTAAGCAGCTCGTATTCCGCTCCCCCGTCGGCAAGGAATTGAACCCGAACAGCGTCCGCGAAACCCGACCCGCCCTCGGGCAAGGCCACTTCCCCGTCGGGGATATCAATCCCCAAGAGCACAACCGCCTTCCCGAGGCAGCCGATCACGGGTTCACGGCCGACGGGGTTAACGCAAGGCCCGTAGGTGACGGTGTCCAATGGGCGAAGCCCCTCCGTGACGACACTCACCCGCAAACAAGCAGTCTTGACGAACCCTTCGGGACCGACCACGGCCACGTAACCTCGTCCAGCGTACTCAAAAAGCGACGCCCGCATAGAGCCGGGCGGATACCCGAACCGGTCAAAGGGAGGAACCGTTAGCCGTTCCTCAGGAGCGCCATCACCGACAAGAACCGCCACCGCCTCAGTCAACGCCACCGTCAAAGCAGGATCGGCAACAGGTGCTCCACCAGCAGCCACACCGGTTCCTGGCACACCACTGAAATCATCAATCTCAGCGAAACGAATGGTCCCTGCGGTGCGCCGCTCGTCGCCCGGCAACGCTTTATAACCGATCCCTATCCCGACAACCGCTCCGGCGATCAGCGCCAACACGATCGCTGCGTTCACAACGAAGCGACGGCGGGCCTCAACCAGTCCCTTCGCCAAGCGATCGGCGTCCTGGCGCTCAGCCAACGTCAGCGGTCCGAACACCTCTGAACTCACACCTCCGGAGAGGAGCTCCACCCAAGCGGCGCGACGCGACTCGGGCATACGAGTCAGGAAAGTCTTGAATACCTCAGTCGCAGATGGCGAAAACAGCAACAACAACGAGTTACGGCGGGCGTGCTCCACGGGATCCGCGTGGTATCGCAGCTGACGGCCCTGAGCCAATGCTGCCAGAAACCTGTGAGCGGCCTCGTCGGCTTCGGCGTAGCTAAACATCGGACCGTCGCTGGCGTGAGGCAACCTAATGGGGTCGGTTCCGGTACGCATGAAACCCGCCAAACCCGTACCGCGACCATGCCTGGTACCCTCCGTATAGCTTTCGCTACCGGTACAAGAATTGGTCGTTTCGTTGATGCGACAAATCTATGGCACCGAGCCCGTCGGCGCTTTGATGCAGCGGCCCGAACAGCCCGTCAATGCCGACCACATCACCTAATAGTCGTCATATGACGCCCGAGGCCGACCGAACTACCAGTACCTCACCAACGATCGCACCTCACCAACGATCGCACCTCACCAACGATCGCAAATGTCAGACTACGGCAATGCCCACCGCGCCGAACGACCAAGGCCCACACCTTGCAAATGAGATTGTTTCAAGGCTGCTGACCCACATTGGCGCTGCACCCTGCACCGGTGGCCCGGTCCCGGTCGTCAGGTTCGCGGCACCCGATACCATCACCAACGAGCTGGACGAAACGGTCGGACTCGGTTTCGCCGACGACGCTCCCGCCCACCGCACCGACGATCTCCTAGCCGCGGTCACACAAGTCATCGACCGTTCCGTGAGAACCGACCATCCCATGTTCATCAATCAGAACTTCGCTGGCACCGACCCTGTAGGCGTGGTCGGTGACTGGCTGGGGGCGGTGCTCAACACGTCTGTGTCGACCTATGAGATTGCGCCTGTCATCACGCTGATGGAACGTGTGGTGCTCGATAAGTTGGCTCGCCTGGCGGGGTTTCCCACAGAGAATGAGACGGGTCTGGTGCCGGGAATGTTCACAGCTGGCGGATCACTCGCCATGCTCCAGGCGCTGCAACTAGCACGGCACCGCGCACGACCCGAGGTCTTGTCAACAGGATCAGACGGCAGACCGACTCGGATCCTTGTTGGTAGCAGTGGTCACTATGCCACCTCCAAAGCGGCCGCTGTAATGGGCATTGGCATACGCTCGGTCCTCAAGGTTCCATGCGATGCGACCGGCGCTATGAAACCCGAAGCACTCGCCGACATGCTCAAGGGCTCTGAGGGGGTAATCGCTGTGGTCGCAACAGCAGGGACCACAGTTACTGGGGCATTCGACCCGATCGACGCGATCGCACGAATCTGCACCGCATCAGACATCTGGCTGCATGTCGACGGTGCCTATGGGGCCTCAGCGCTTTTCTCAGCCAGGCAATGCCACCGCCTCGCAGGCGTTGAGCGAGCGGATTCGCTGAACTGGAACCTACACAAGATGATGGGCATGACCCAGCAGTGCTCAACCCTGCTCGTACGCGAACCCCAGCGTCTGCACGACACCTTCGCCTGCGGCGCCGACTACCTGTTTCAACCCGACAAACAACACCGTATGTACGACCTAGGTGACTCCGGATTCATGTGCGGCCGCCGAGCAGACGTATTGAAGCTCTGGCTCACATGGAAAACAAGGGGCGATACAGGGTTCGCTGAGCGTGTTGATCACGCTGTGGCCGTGGCCGACCATGTCAGAGAACGAATCAGACAAAGCAGCGACCACTTCGCTGCGATCGTGGAGGGCACGTTCACCAATGTTTGCGTGACATGGGTACCCCCAGAACTTCGGCCGTTGCGTCTAACCGAACTCAAAGACGATGATCGCCGCCGGCTAAATGCCTTGGCACCCAGGATCAAAGCCCGGATGCAAACCGAGGGCTCAGCTCTGATCGGCTTCCAACCTGTTAACGGACTCAACTGTTTCAGGTTGATCTTTATCAGTCCACGGACGACCGCAGCAGACGCCGACTTGATGCTGGAGTTGATCGAACGATACGGCGAAGAAGAGTGGAGCAAACTCGCCCACGGTGCCTAAACGACCCACGCCGATGCCGCACTCAATGGCGGCCATCACTGTGACTGAGCACCGGGTCGGCACCTAGTAATCGATCCCTTTCTTGGCTGCGATCCCGAGACTGTATGCATGTTTCACGTTACCCATATCGGTGACGGTGTCGGCCAAGTCGATCATCCAACCCGGAGCATCACGTCCGGTGAGCACCAACGAAACATGGTCGGGGCGGGAGCGAAATGTCGACTCCACCTCGTTCGCGTCGATCCATCCCCAGTTCAGGGGATATGTGATCTCATCAAAGACCACGAGGCGATAATCGCCCGAGCGCACAAGCGACCTGCCGAAGCGCCAAGCCTCGCAGGCTCGAGCCTCGTCCGCGCTGAGGTCTTCGCTGTCCCAGGTGAAACCCTCACCCATGGACTGCATACGGATCCCTATCCGCTCTGCCATTATCTGCTCCCCGGTTACCCATTCGTCGCTCTTGAGGAACTGCACGACCGCCACCGGCCAATCACGGGCTCTGGCACGCATTGCCACCCCGAACGCTGCCGACGATTTCCCCTTGCCGTCACCGGTGTGCACCAGCACCAGACTCTTTACCGTTCGCAAACGTGGCGGGCGCGGATCGGTTGTCGGCGGCTCTTCGTTTGCGGGCAAACCTTGATTGGTCGGAGACCGTTCAGTCATCAGTGCGGTCCCTCAATCATCAAAGCTGCCTTGCTATTGGTATCTCACAACGCGGGAATTCTACGGTGTAGATCACGGACCGGCCACGGGATCGGACTGCAGTGCGTTCCGCTCGGCGCTAAGAACCCTCTGGTTCAACCGGTCCGCTGCGAAGTTGCCGAGGGGAACAATAACCGGACCACCGGCGTAGTCAATCACCTCAACCTCTGCACCAAAGCGGTACCGAATCGAGGCTTCGGTGAGCACCTCCCGGGGCGAACCATCGGCCGAAATCTCTCCCTCGGACAGTAACGCCACCCGGTGACCGTAACGGGCCGCGAGGGTCAGGTCGTGCATGGTTGCCACCACTGTGAGACTCCTCTCCTGGCGTAGTTGATCAACGAGATTTAGCACCGCCTGCTGATGTCCGAGATCCAAGGCTGTGGTTGGTTCGTCAAGAAGCAGGATCGGAGCCTGCTGAGCCAAAGCCCTTGCCAACACGGCACGTTGGCGCTCCCCACCAGAAAGCGAGTCGACACGGCGTGCAGAAAAACCGACCAGATCAAGCCGGTCGAGTACCTGGCGAGCAACGGTCAGATCCTCGGGTTTGTCCGCAGCAAACATACTTCGGTGCGGTGTACGGCCCAGCAATACGAAATCAATCACCGACATCGCCGCTGGAATCACCGGGCTCTGGGGTACGTATGCAACGTTCCTGGCACGCTCGGCGGGTCCAGTACCGCTGATGCCGTCAATACGAACAACGCCTAGATAACGAACCGCGCCGAGCAACGAACGCAGCAGCGTGGTCTTGCCCGCACCATTAGGGCCGACAATGTTGACCCATTCTCCGTGCTCAACGTCGATGTTTACACCATTGAGGACCTGACGATCCCCGAAACGAACCCGCAGGTCACGAATCACGATTCTCGGTGTCACCAAATCTCCCGCCGACCGACCCGCATAACCACAACGAAAAAGGGAGCTCCGAGAAAGGCCGTCACTACCCCGATCGGCAACTCACCCGGTCGGACAACAGTACGTGCCGCCAAATCAGCCAGCACCATAAAGGCTCCGCCGAACAACACACTGAGCGGCAGCACAACCCGATTAGCGACTCCAAAGACGAGTCGCACTGCGTGCGGAACAATGATTCCGACGAACCCGATAAGACCAGACACCGACACCGCCGCGGCCGCGCCGAGAGAGGCGGCCACCACAACAATGCCCCGCACACGATTCGGAGCCAAACCCAAGGCCCTGGCCTCTTCGTCGCCCACTGCCAACACATCCAACGCTCGCCGGTAACGCAACACGACCAGTACCGTCAAGGCAAAATACGGGGCCATCAGCATCGGCTCGGACCAGCCACTGGTGCCGATACGCCCCAGGATCCACGAATACACCTCGCGGAAGCTCTCGCTGTTGGCCTGCAGAATATAGGTCTGGCACGCAGTCAAAAAGCTGGCAACAGCGACGCCTGCGAGTAGCAGCGACGCCGTTGAACGGCCTCCGATGTGACCGACAGCGTAAGAGATACTGACGCCGATCATCGCTCCGACGAATGCTGCGACCGGGACGGTGTCCAGCATTCCGGCCCCGTCGCCGAGACCTCCAGTTATGGCGACGGTTGCACCAAGTCCTGCACCCGCGGCAACGCCGAGCAAGTACGGATCTGCGAGCGGATTGCGAAACGCTCCCTGATACGCAGCACCGGACAAAGACAGCGTGGCCCCAACCAGCAGGCCCAGGACAACCCGAGGCAGCCGCAGATCTCGCACAATGCTTGATCTCAGCGCCGAAAGTCCCGAATCGGTGTTGATTCCGGGAACCATGTCAAGCAGTTCCAACCCGACTGCCCGCGGCCCGATATGAGTAGGTCCGAGAGTCAGCCCGGCCGCGGCGGCCCCCAGAGTGATCGCCGCGGCGATCGTCATCGTGGCCGGTGTGAGCCGAGACGGCGACAATACCGGGGGGTCGCCACGGTGAAGCGACGCCTGTGACAACATTGCCATTCGAACGGCTGGGCGGCCGATTGGCGTCACAACCCTGCGACTATGCCTTTGAGCGCGATGGCGATGTCGGTGACGAAGACCACAAGGCGTGGCCCCCAGCGCGACACGACATCGTCGTCCAATTCAATCACGTTGCCGTTGCGCACCGCCGATAGCTGCGCCCATCCCGGTCGTTTCGAAACCGTCTCGGCATTCTGACCGCAGCAGAGAGTATCGGCAAGGAAGATCAGATCTGGATCGGCATCAAGCAGGAACTCGTCGCTCAACTGGGGATAGCCAGACGCTGGATTGTCGGCATCCACTGGATCGGCAACGTTTCGAAGCCCGAACAGGGAATATACCTCTCCTATGAATGTGCCGCCGGTTACCGAGTACAAGGTGTCGTCCAGCTCGTGGTAATAGGTGATCCCTGTGCCGTCGGGTGCATCCGCGATCAGATTGGCGATCTGGTTGCGCATATCCTGGGCCAGCACGGCGGCTTGGGTTTCGCGTCCGATCGCCGTTCCGAGTTCGATGATCTGGGCGTAAACCTCGTCAAGCGTGGCCGGGGCGGGCTGAGCCAGAACGGCGATCCCCAGGGTCATCAGGGCCGATTCGATCTCTGAGTTGGACTGCATCACCACCATGTCGGGTTCGTAGCCTGCGACAACCTCAATGTTTGGGTTCCAGGCTTCAATGTCGGTAACGGGTGTGCCGTCGGGATAGCTGGACAGCGAGTCGACTGCCACCACAAGATCCGCTGCGTCCATCGCCCACAACATCTCAGTGGCGGAAGGCGAGATGGAAACGATTCGCCGCACAGGGGGGTCGATACCTTCTCCTGGATCGGCCAGTCCGCCCGCCGCTGTCACTGATGCCGCGACCGTGTCGTTGACAGCTGTGTCGTTGGCTTGCCTGGCCCCGGGATCCGCTATATCCGTGTCGCTACATGCCGGGGCCGCGGATATCAACACAGCCATCAGAGATATGAGCAGTAACTTCATCGGATTCTCCTTTTCGCTCGGGTCGGGCACGAGCGACAGGAGGTCCGGTCGCACGAGCCGTCCCTTCCACGAGGGTCGGTTCGTACGCTCGTCAAGGCGGCCGGACTTGTTCGACCGCCGAGGCAGACGACATCACCGTTGCGGGACAGCGCCGGGTTCGCACCGGACTTCGCTACAACGAACGCTCAGACCCTACACGCAAACCGGTATCCGCAGACGACTAGATGCAGCCGGGTCTGAACCGGTCTGAAGTCGTAGATTCCCCAACAGAAATCTTCACCTACGCCGCGACTCGAATCTCACAATCCAGCTACGGCGTCGAGACGATCAACAGCCTCGGCCACCATACGCTCGATCAACTCCGCGCAGGTGGGAAGATCATCCACAACACCAACACATTGACCACTCGGGAGAATGCCGACATCAAGGTTCCCGTCGACCATGGACGCTCGCGTGAGCATCGGGGCGTTGGCCGCCAGCGCCAATTGAGCCCAGGTGAGGTCCCGTCCGGTTCTCATAGCCAAGCCTTCGCGCAACAGGTCAGGCATTGATGTTCCGGTCGCCTTGCGGAAACGCAGTGCGTTGACGGCGGCCCGCACAAACCGACCGAACCCCTTGCGTTCAAGCGAATCGACGAGTTCGGTGCGGATAACGCGCTGAGGTACCCCGTCGATGGCATCGGTCACGACGGTGCCGGTCAGCGGTGTTTGCAGGTAGCGGGCCTTGACCGAGTTGGGAACCCGAGACTCCGCAGTCAACAAGAAACGGGTACCCATAGCGACACCTTCGGCACCCCAGGCAAGGGCAGCGGCGAGGCCACGTCCGTCATGGAAGCCGCCGGCCGCGACAACGGGAATATCAACCGCGTCGATCACCTGCGGCAGTAGCAGCGACGTGGGAATAGTGCCGGTATGGCCGCCACCTTCGCCACCCTGACAGAGCACCGCGTCGACACCCCATTCAGCGACCTTTTCTGCGTGCCGCGGGGCACCTACGGTGGGAACCACCACAACACCTCCATCTCTAAGACCGGTCACGATGTCAGGCTGGGGTGCCTGCGCGAAGCCTGCTACCTTCACACCTTCACGGATCAACAGATTGACTCGCTCATCAATATTAGCTGCATCACTTCTCAGATTGACCCCGAAGGGACATTCGGTTCGGCTCTTGACCTCGGCGATCGCCGAGGTCATCTGTTCCAGGGTCATGGTGGCCGAGGCAAGAAAACCGAGACCTCCGGCGTTGGCCGTTGCGGTGACCAACGACGGTCCTGCCACCCATCCCATTCCGGTCTGCACGATCGGGTACCGGACCCCAAATAGTTCTGTGGCCCGTGTCTGCAGCCTCGCATCAACCATGGCCCCACCCTAGGTTTGCACCCACCTTGAGTTCCCACGCGGGCCAACCCGACCACGAAAGACACGACCAGGAAAGCGAGGTGAAATGAGACGACTCACCGAGTTCAGTCATGGTGCCGGTTGAGGCTGCAAGCTCGCACCCGGCGAGTTGGCGCAGGTCGTGCGCCGCCTTTCCCCAACTGATTCAACCAACTTGTTGGTAGGAGCCGACACCGGCGACGACGCCGCAGTGTGGCGACTATCCAAGGACCGTGCCCTGGTGGTCACCGCAGACTTCATTACCCCTGTTGTTGACGATGCCCGCGACTGGGGGCGAGTAGCCGCTGCCAACGCCGTGTCCGACATTTACGCGATGGGTGCCACACCACTACTGGGCATCAACCTGGTGTGCTGGAACACCGAGGAGTTGAGCACCGAACTTCTTGTTGAGGTGTTGCAGGGCGGGCAAGACATTGCCTCGGAGTGCGGGTTCGTGGTTGCGGGTGGCCACACGGTGGACGATCCCGAACCCAAGTACGGCTTGGCGCTGATAGGTGAGGTTCACCCAGAGCGGATGCTCACCAACACCGGACTCAGGGTTGGCCAAGCCCTCGTGTTGACCAAACCGCTTGGTATCGGGGTGATCACTACCGCCATCAAACGCGGAACAGTGGACAACGCCACAATGGTGGCGGCCGTGGAATCCATGGTACGCACCAACTCCGCCGCAGCACGCTCAGCACTGCGCGCCAATGCCACCGGCGCTACCGATGTCACCGGCTTTGGTCTGCTCGGCCATCTTGGGCGCATGGCTCATGAATCTGGTGTTGACGTGCGGATACGTGTCGGTGATGTGCCAGTCATCAATCGTGCCCGGCAACTTGGTGTCGAAGGCAACGTTGCAGGTGGCACCGAACGCAACCTCGCCTGGATCTCGGACCGTCTTGATGTCGGTGATGGAGTTGCCGGGATCGACGTCACCCTTCTCGCCGACGCGCAGACAAGCGGTGGCCTGGTGTTCGGGGTTGACCAGAGTCGATGCTCTGAGGTGCTAGCGGAGTTGGCGATCAATGGTCACACCGCGGCTGTGATCGGTGACGTGGTCGCAAAGGGCGCTGGTCGCATCGCGATCACGACGAAGGCGAGCTAGAAGAATCGAGCGAGCTGATGGCAACTACTTTCGACGTGGCAATCGTAGGCGGCGGAATCGCCGGAGTGTCCGCTGGCGCGCACATAGCCGAGACCGGATTGTCGGTTGTGTTGCTAGAGGCCGAGCAGACGCTGGCGTATCACACCACCGGACGATCCGCGGCCCAGTACCTGGAGAACTACGGCAACAGCACGGTCCGCAAGTTGACGATGGCAAGCCGAGCCTTTCTGGAGGACCCAGGCGAGTTCGGCGAAGACCGATCACTTCTGGGACCGCGGCCCTTGCTTCAGGTAGGTCGAGGCGAACGGGTCGCGCAACTACGTGCCGAGGTTGATCGTGCCAAGGCACTGGTTCCAACAACTGTGTTCGTTGACGGCAACGAGGCACGCCGGATCATGCCTGTTTTGCGAGACGACATCGCTGGTGCGCTCTATGAGCCATACTCGATGGATATTGATGTAGCGGGGCTACATCAGACTTATGTGCGTTGGCTGCGTGCACGCAACGGGGAGATCCGCACGTCTTGGCCGGTGCGAACCGTCAAACGCGTCGGGTCGGGTTGGCGCATCGGATGCGCTACCGGAGACAGAATCGACACGGCCGTTGTCGTGAATGCAGCTGGGGCTTGGGGCGACCGCTTGGCGAGGTTGGCCGGTGTGGAACCGATCGGGCTGCATCCCTTGAGGCGCACGATCGCCGTTGCCAAGTTGCCCGACGGTTACGATCCCGCTGACGCGGCTCGTTGGCCGCTTACATCCTTTGAGTCGATGTCGGGACCGATGGCTGGCTACTGTAAACCCGAACCAGGCGGTTTGATGGTTTCACCCGCCGACGAGACACCGTCGGAACCCTGCGACGCCAAGCCCAATGAACTCGACGTCGCTCGGGGCTTGGCCACACTGGCCGAGTACACGACGTTGCAGGTGCGCCACGTCAGGTCTGTGTGGGCGGGGTTGCGGACCTTTACCGCGGACCGCACCCCTGTGGCCGGGTTCGCGGGTGACGCCGAAGGGTTCTTTTGGATGGTCGGCCAGGGTGGCTACGGCATACACACCGCTGAGGCCATGGGCCGCGCAGCGGGATCACTAATCGCTTATGGTGCTATGCCGAGCCACCTTGAAGATCTTGATCTGCGGGCAACCCGATCAACGCTTTCCGGGCCGCTCGTCGCTGGCTACTGATTGGTCATCCAGCTACTGATTGGTCATCCAGCGAATAATGGTCGGGCTGGGGAGATTTGAACTCCCGACCTTCGGTCCCCCAGACCGATGCGCTAACCAAGCTGCGCCACAGCCCGCGAGTATCCGATAGTAGCAGTCACAGCAACAGGATCACTCCTTGGACAGCGCGCCACACCAGATAGGCGCCCGCAGCCGCGACACCCACCCAAAAATGCCAGGGAGGTCCGGCAACAGAGGTCGGGGTGTGGTCAACACCGGGTGTGGCCTCAATGCTCCCACCGCAGTCGGGACAGCGTCCGTCCACTCCCACAGAGGTGGGTGTCCAGTTTCTTGCACACGGCACACACCAAGGCACTGCCCGAGGTTACGGCACATGCATGGTTGACACCGCAGATCCGGACCCTACAAGGTCCCCACACCACAAAGATCCCACAAGGGTACCCAACCCAGAGTTTCAGACCTGATCAACAACAACAGCCCGCCGAGATCAACAGCTTCGACAACCCTGCTTAGTCGCGACGAATCGCCATGATCGCGGTGTCGTCATCGATAATGCCGCCTGCATGGTCCTTTGCCTCATCAAGCAGCACCTTGCACAACACGTCGGTGGGTGCGGCAAGTTCACGCTCTGCAGTGCGGATAATCCGCTCCTCACCGAACAACACACCAGCCCTACGAGCCTCGGCAAGACCATCGGTGTACATCAACACGAGATCACCAGACTTGAGGGCGAACTCCCTGGAGAAATAGCCCGCACCGGGATCAAGCATCAGCAACGGACCGGTAGATCGCAAGGGCAACGTACCCTCTTCGCGGAACAAGAAAACCGCGGGATGACCCGCCGACGCGTACCGCAATGTTGCGGCCTCCGTGTCAAACACGATCACCGCCACCGAGATGAACTCTTCGTCGCGGTCACCCGCAGCCAACTGCTCATTTAGTTCCTCAAAGGCTTGAGCCGGGTCACGGAACTGACGCAAGAACACCCGCAACAGATACTTGGCCTGAAACGCCGTGATCGACGACTCAATGCCATGTCCGGCTACATCACCGATAACGGCAGCCACCCTTGACGGCCCCACCTGATGGAAATCGAAGAAATCACCGGCCATCAGACCCGAACCGGCCTGATAGACGCGACCGATCTCGAATCCCGAGAAGTCCGGCACCTCCTCTGGTGCCAACCTTGCCGCCCAAGCCTTCGGAGCGAGTTGCTCCTGCTCCAGAGCCTCATGAGCTCTTCGCTCAATGTCATAGCGATTTCGCGCCATCCGGGCCTCGGTAACGGACAGTCGAGCCCACCACAACGACGCAACCGCTGGAATCGCCAACAAACCCAACACGGCTGCGACTCGGGCATTGTTGATGTGTGCGATCCCGAGCGCCGCCGGTGCCAACAAGGTATAGACCATGGCCGCATGCGCTTCCTTGCGATACGCTGCAAAGGCAAGCGAATGAGCCTCAACGTCGGCTAGTTCATCGGCCTCAATGAGTCGGACTACACGCCAGCGAAGACGAGCCGAGCGCAGAGAGACCGTAGCTGCTGCTATGCACAGCACTGCAAGTGCGCTCAAGACGATCGTAGTGAACACCGGCAGTCTCCTCGGCGAGTTTGGCCTGCCTATGGTATGGCGGCATGCACCCGAAGATGTAGGCGTCTCAATGCCACGTCCTCACAGGGCTTCAAGCGAGGAAGCTAACGGTCCCCTCATACCAGCATTGATGACTGACGGCGCCCCTGAAATGGCAAAGCCCCTAGGAGTTCAATCGTTGCGGCGTCGGACCCGGAGCTTTATCGGTGTGGCAGTCAGATCGAAGGCTTCACGTAACGACTTCTGCAGATACCGCAGATATGTACTGGGTAGTTCCCGGTTCGTGAACAAGGTGAACGTCGGCGGATCGGTGGCACCTTGGGTGGCGTAGGTTACTTTGGCGCCATGAGGCGCGGGATGTGCCGCCTGAACGGTACGTAATACCTTGTTTACCTCTCGGGTCGGAATCCGTCTGCGGTAGTCGCTCACCGCTTCCTGCAGAGAAGGCCACAGTCGATCGACGCCCTTGCCGCTTAGCGCTGAGATCCGCCACACCTGAGGGCTGCCGAGAAACCCCAGCCTGCGCTCAACGTCTTCGCCCACGTAAAGTCGCCTTCGGGTGTCAAGTAGCTCCCACTTGTTCAGCAGGATCACGATCGGGCATCCGGCCGCATCAACTCGTTCGGCCAATCTCTGATCCTGATGGGTGATGCCAGTAACCGCGTCGATCACAAGCAACGCAATGTCGGATTCGTCGACCGCCTTCAACGCTCGAACCAACGAGTAGTACTCGGTGTTGTCTCCGATCCGTGCACGGCGCCGCATGCCAGCGGTGTCTACGAAACGGATCGGCCCGGTCGGGGTTTGAACAATCGTGTCGATCGCGTCCCGGGTCGTGCCAGGCCGATCGTGGACGATCGAGCGATCCTGACCAATGAGCCGGTTGAACAACGTCGATTTTCCAACGTTGGGGCGACCCACGATCGTGACCGAGAACAGCTCCGTGTCGTTCTTGGCACTCTCGTCGAAGTTGTCGGACTCTTGACCGCCGTCGGGAAGCACAGCAACCAAGGAGTCAAGCAGGTCACCCGTGCCGTTGCCGTGAAGTGCTGACACCGGATGAGGATCGCCAAGTCCCAGCGACATCAGTTCCCACATTGCCGCTTCGTGAGTCGGGTCGTCGATCTTGTTGGCGACAACCAGCACGGGCACTTCCAGACGATGCAAGTGCCGAGCCAGGCGCTCCTCCTCGGCGATGACACCGACGGTGGCATCAACAACCAGCATCACCGCATCGGCTTCGGTCATGGCGAGTTCAGACTGCGCCGAGACCTTGCCATCAAGCGGGTCGCCGTTGCTGGTCCATCCACCGGTGTCGAGCAATGTAAAGTGGCGCCCCACCCAGGTGACATCCACAGCCAGGCGGTCGCGTGTGACGCCCGGACGCTCTTCCACAATCGCCAGACGACGGCCAAGTATGCGGTTGACAAGTGTGGACTTCCCGACATTTGGGCGGCCCACAACCGCAACTACCGGGAGCGACCCTGCCATGGGTCGGGTCACCGTTGCAGAGCACGCCGAAGCGCGGCACCATCGGTGGACACGATCTCGACCGGGCGTGGCAGGTCTTTGGGCGCCACGTCGTCGAGAAAGACACCGCGGCTCAGGCACACGTCGGGTAGCAGATAGCGGTGACCTTCAGGTTCTGATTCCAAGACGGCGGCCACATCCTCACCAACCATCAGACCGGTAACACCAATGTTGCCACCGAAGAAGCGGTTGGGAACCGCAATCACCCGGGCATCGTCGCGCTCTGATCGCGCCACCAGAGGCCCGACGACCCGGGCTCCGAGCGTTCCGGTCAGTACCCCAACCGGTGCATCCCTTTGGTGACATGGCGTCGCCTGACCAAACAAAGGTGTCACCGCTGCCGAGGTCTGCGCAGCGGGTGACAATAACTTGTTCGCGCAGCCTGCAGCCGAAGATTCCGCTGCCGTTCTCGGTGCGCGGTATCCATCTGGGGGAGCCCCATCAACGGAGGCGAAGAATCCGGGCCTCGGCCGGGTCGGCGCTGCAACTGCAGGGGCGTCAAATTCAATCTGCAAGGTGCGTGCCATCCCGACACCGTCTTCATGCATCGGGAAACCCTCATATGCATCTGCGGGCGGGAACGGGCGGTCGGCCATGAGGTAGTACTCGTCGGCGGCGAAGACAACATGGCGTCCCAACGTCTCGCGGAACACGGATTGCCAATTCTCAACGACCTCAACGACCTCTACTGCTTCGGCGGGCGTGTGTGCGCGCATCCGCGGCCGTTTGGAGAATCGGGACACCCCCAGCGGCACAACGCAAACGGTCCGCAGTTCCGGGAAGCGTTCCAGAATGCCACAAAGGGTCTCTTCGAGCGCATCTGCATCGTTGACTCCCGGACATACCACAATCTGACCGTGGATCTCGATTCCGTGATCAAGCAAGAGCCGTAGCCACCGCAACGACACCGCACCTCGGCGGTTGTGAAGGATGTCGGCACGCAAATCCGGCTCCGTACTGTGGATGGAAACGTTCAACGGAGACAAACGCTCAGTGACTACACGTTCGAAGTCCAGTTCCGTGAACCGGGTGAGGGTGGTGTAGTTGCCGTACAGGAACGAGAGTCGATAGTCGTCGTCCTTCAAATACAGCGACCGGCGCATCCCTGCGGGCAACTGGTGTACAAAACAGAACTCGCAATGGTTGTCGCAGGTCTGCACCCTGTCGAACAACGCGGCGTGGAACTCCGCACCGAGCGGCTCACCAGCTTGTTTGTCGATCGTGATCTCGATTCGATCCCCAGCACGGTCCACGAGTAGGTCAAAGTCCGGTTCGTCGGTGAGGATCCTCCAACGGATCACGTCACGAGGCAATTCGCCTGCGATGGTGATGATCTTGTCGCCGGGTCTCAGCCCGGACCTTTCCGCCGGGGATGACGCGGCAACAGACACCACCCGCGGAGACGACATCAGGTCAGCCTACTGCCTCAACACAATTGCAGTGGGGAAACTAGATAATCTTGTTGTATATAAGCATTTTTCCTGATATTTCATTCCCTATGAAACCTGCCGACAATAAGTTGAATCGATGAGTGGAGTAACGGTCTCAAGGATCGGGGGCCGTGTCGTGGCGGTGCATGAGGCCGAACCCGACACACCCGAGGCGGATCGAATCCTTCGCGTCGCCGAAGTGTTGGGCCGAGTCCGCCATCCAGGGGTGGTTGAACTGGTCGACTTGCAAGCCACACCAACCGTGCGCATGTCGACCGTGTTCGTATCCACCGAATCCTGGGCTGACCGACCACCAGAGGGAGCGGCGGCCGTTACCGGGTTGGCGCAGGTGTGTTCAATCATCGCGGACCTCCATGATGCGGGCATTGCTCATGGGTCACTGGAGACCAGGCATGTGCTCGTTTGTGCCGACGGGCGTCCGGTACTCTGCGGATTCGAAGCCTCCGGTTCCGCAGACACCGAATCGGTGGCCGTTGATCTTGAGTCGCTGGCCTGCATCGCGGAGGAACTCGCGTCGGGTAGTGGTTCGGAAGTGGGCTCAGCCCTTACCTCCGTGGCTACAGACCTACGAAAAGGCAAGCTGACTGCCCGTACCTGCACTACCCGCCTCGACGGTCTCCGCCAACACCGGTCCGGTGAATCGAGATGGCGTAACCGAATCGACCGTCGCGTCAGTGCGCTATTGGGTACGGGCATAGCGGTTGTGTTGATCCTTACGGCCACGACATTCGCCTGTGGTAACGGATCCGCGTCATTCGAGCCCGACATCACGGCGGGGCCTGCGGATCTCGAACCGCAGACGCCAGAGACGACCCTACCCAACGCATCCTCGGTGTCGGTACCCAAAAACGCCCCAACTGGTCCCGACACAGGTGCCTTACCAGCAGCCGGGTTTGCGGCAGAACTCCCGCTCAACTTGGGCATGCCAGAAGTGGAACACGACGGACGTCGCTACGGCGTCGGACGCCCCGGTGACGTTGTGGTGCTTGGTGATTGGACGTGCGACGGCGTGAGAACACCTGCGGCGCTACGTCCCTCAACGGGTGAGATCGCCATCTTCACAACTTGGCCCATACAGGGTGAAGCGCTCTTGCCCGCACGAATCGATGTCATCGAAGCCGCCTACAGGCTCGAAGTGGATGGTTCTGCGTCCTGTGAGCAATTACGTGTACACACCCCCATCGGCTCCCAACTCCTGACCCTGGAGAACTCATGAACCTATTCCGCCCCCTTTTGATCACCATCACAGCCACCATGACGACATGGCTGTTTTGGTCGCTGCCGATCCCGACCCCGCCGAGCGCCCCGTACGACATTGTTGACTGGTGGACCGAGCACGGCACACCGACTGCAACCGTTGCACTGGTTCGCTTGGTCGTCACCACAGCTGCGTTGTGGGTGGCAATTGTGGGCACCTTGGCAACGTTGGGCGCAGTTCTACGAATCAGGATTCCGAAGGTCGTGTTTCGTGGTTTGCCAATCGGACTACGCCGCAGCCTGATCGGTGCCGCGATGGCGGGCATCGTTGCTAGCCCTGTAGCAGCAACCACAGCTGACTCTTACCCCGCCGGGTTTGTCGTGGAATCGATCGGCACGGACATGACCCCCCTTACTCATGGTTCCGCCGGTGAGAAGTTCATGCTGGTTGACATCGGGCCGACCAGCGATGGCTTCGTCCTCAGCGAGCTCACAAGCCGCGGGTTCGAGAGCGCGGCAACCGCAGATATCGCCCCCGAAGACGACAAGCGTTTCGACGCCACAAGCCGTGAGAGTCCCATCGCCGCCACAACGCCTGAACCCACGGCAACGACAGACACCTTCAGAACCTGGACACCGGAACCCGATACAGAACAGGTGCCCTCAGTTCCAACCGCTGACACCCAAAGAATCTGGACACCGGAACCCGACACAGACCACGTTCCCTCAGCCCCAACCGTTGACACCCAAGGAACCTGGACGGTACAACCGGGAGATCACCTATGGCACATTGCGACCGAGACCCTTCGAGACAGCGAAACCGATCAACCAGATCCTGCCGAGGTAGGCCGCTACTGGTTGAAACTAATCGATGAAAACCGATCTCTGTTTGATGACCCTGACCTCATTCACCCAGGTACGCGGATCATCTTGCCTTCCTTGTCCTGAACCTACCGGTTACACCTGAACCTACGGGTTAGCTAGCAATTGCGCCTCGCGTTTCAGTAGCCCTGGCACCAAACTGCTGCGCACCAACTTGGGGCAACCGAATCCTGCCATGGTCACGTCGCTCACGTCTTGGATCCGAAACTCCGCTGAGATTTTGGCTCGCAACAAGCATGGCCGCGGCCGCTATTGAAGCCGTTTCGGCCCTCAGTACCGCTTTGGACAGTTCCACATCCGGAAGTCCCCATGAGGTTTCCGCAGCATCCCAACCACCTTCGGGTCCGATCAGGATCAGTCTTGTCTCTGCCGACAACGGCGCACCGCCGAGCCGAGCCAGCGCAGCGCTCGGCAGGGCTGCGACCTCTTCGAAGGTTGCAAGGCGATGCAAGCGCGGAATCCAGGCACGTCGGCATTGCATGACCGACTCACGGACCACCATGGTGAGACCGAGATGTTTGTCGTGGGCCTGAGCCGGGTCCCATCGCACTATCGATCGGGTGGCAGAAAATGGCCGAATGTCATCTACGCCGAGTTCCACCAGCTTGCGCACGATAGAACGATTCCTCCCACCCTTGACCAAGGCGAACGCGACCCCTAGGCGAGGCCTGGGCTCAGGCACGCTACGGATCTCGCCAACTGGCTCGGGACAACTCCCCCACCGCACCGGCATCCAACGACCCCTTCCGTCTCCGAGAGTGGCCGGGTCCCCTGAGCGAACCCGACATACGCGTTCAAGGTGATGGCGGTCCTCGGGAGAGATTTCGGGCCAACTCAGGTCCTCCACCAATAGGTGAGGTCCATGTGATCCGTCCGGAGGCGCATCGCCGCCGATCACGACAACGCCGACTTGATCCGTGAGAACAAGCTCCGCCCCGGCTCCGCTACCTGCTCGCCACGCAACCCAGCGAGTTGCCTGAGCAGGTCCTCCTGCTCGTCGTCAAGGTCATCGGCCACGTCAACCACGATTCGAACGAGCAGATCACCTCGCCCACGACTGCGAACATTGGGCACGCCGAGGCCTTTGAGAGGAAAAACCGTACCGGATTCAGTCGCTCGAGGAATGATCAGTTCTCTCACACCATCAAGGGTTTCGTATTCGATGTGGGCTCCCAGAACCGCCTGCGTGTAGGGGACATACAAGTCGTGGAGCAGGTTAGGTCCGTCGCGGTGAAAGGCCGGGTGGGGGCGCACCCGCACATGTACATAGAGATCTCCGTTAGTCCCGCCGCGGGGTCCGGCGGCTCCCCGGCCCGAGAGCCGCAGAGTCGTTCCGTCGTCAACACCAGCGGGAACCTTTACAGAGTAGGTGCGTGTGTCGATTGTGCGACCGTTTGAGTTGCAGGTCTCACACGGTGATTCGATGACTTGACCGAGGCCACGGCAGCGGGAACACGCCCCGGTGGTGACCATCTGACCAAGCACAGACTGGCGCACCCTGCGCACTTGACCGGTGCCGCCACAGTCCGTGCAAGACAGCGGATCCGTACCCTTCTCGGCACCCGATCCGTCGCAATCCTCGCAACGAACCGCGGTACGAACCGTTACGTCACGCTCGCCTCCGAACACGACCTCTTCAAGATCAAGGTCAACGTTGGTTTCGATGTCTTCACCCCTCGGCGGACCGTTACGGGATGAACTGGATCCGAAGAACGCCTCGAAGATATCACCGAGCCCTCCTGCGAACGGGTCAACCGTCCGAGGATCGTCGCTACCGAAACGGTCAAATCTTGCCCGACGCTCCGGATCTGACAACACCTCATAGGCCGCGCCAATGTCTTTGAAGCGGGTTTCGGATTCCCGGTCGCCTGGGTTGAGGTCGGGATGAAATCGACGAGCCAGCTTCTTGTATGCCCTCTTGACCTCCTCATCGGTCGCATCACGCTGAATGCCAAGAGTCTCGTAATGATCTGTCGGCAAGGGTTCAGCCTTCGTGAAGTGCCTTCTCAAGGCGGCTGCTCACGACAGCCACAGCTGAAAGCGCCTGTGAATAGTCCATGCGGGTAGGCCCCAAGATTCCGATCGTTCCTTGAATATTGTCCTCAACACGATACGGGGCCAGAACCAGCGCACACTCCGCCAACGAACCAACACCGGTTTCTTCACCGATCGCCACACGCATACCGCGATTCAGCACCTCACGAATCAAGGACACAACAACGATTTGCTCCTCAAGCAAAGCCAACACCTCGCGTACCTGCTCAACCGCGTCAAAAGCCGCTGCGATCCGAGACGCTCCCCCGACATAGAGCTCCGCAAAGCGACCGGCTTCACTAAGTGCCGAGACGGCTGCTTTAACCAACGGATCGGTTTCGGCGGCATCGGGCAGATCGCCAAGTTCGCCAAGAGTCTTGCCCACAACGCGTTCAGACAGGCGGCGGTTCGCCTCATCCATAATCTCAGGAGTTAACTCAGGGGCGACCTCCAGGGTGCGTTTCTCAATCACACCGTTCGAGAGCACCGCTACCAGTAGTACGACGTGGCTGGATAGGTCGACCAGCTGCACGGAACGCACACGGGCCGCCTCAGCGGTGGGGCCGATTACGACCGATGTCCAGTCGGTCAGGGCGGTGAGCACATCGCCGGTTCGTAGCAGTGCCGATTCGAGTTGGCCGTGGATCCCCATGAAGAACTCGCTGACTGTGGCCTGGTCGACAGCCTCAATGTCGGTTCCCTGCACCCTCAGAAGGTCAACAAAGAAACGGTAGCCCTTGTCAGTGGGCACACGACCAGCGCTTGTATGTGGCTGGGTGAGGTAGCCGGACTCCTCAAGCGTTACCATCTCGTGGCGAACCGTGGCTGGCGATACTCCCACGCCAGCAGCGGCAGCAACCCGGCCACTGCCGACGGGCTGGGCGGTCGCAACGTACTCGCGCACCACCTCAGCCAGGATCGCGGCCTTTCGGTCGTTGAGCATGCGCCTATGTTAGGTCACCGAGGCGGGATCAGTTCTCCAGTTGCAAGGCACTGATAAAGGCCTCTTGGGGGATGTCCACCCGGCCGATCGACTTCATCCGCTTCTTGCCTAGTTTTTGCTTCTTTAACAACTTGTTCTTGCGGGTCACGTCCCCGCCATAGAGCTTCGCCGTCACGTCCTTGCGGTAGGCACGCACGGTTTCACGAGCAATGATCCGTCCACCAATGGCGGCTTGGATCGGCACCTCGAATTGCTGGCGTGGAATCAACTCCTTGAGTTTCTCGGTCATGTTGCGGCCGTAGGTGTAGGCCTTGTCTCGGTGGACGATGGTGCTGAAGGCGTCCACCGGCTCGCCGTGCAACAGCAGATCCACCTTCACGAGGTCGGACACCGCGTAGCCATCAGGCTCATAATCGAGACTGGCGTATCCCTGGGTTCGGCTCTTGAGTTGATCGAAGAAATCGATAACGACCTCAGCGAGGGGTAGCCGGTAGTTGATCTCGACCCGCTCTGAGGAGAGATATTGCATCCCGAGGAGTTCGCCACGGCGACCCTGGCAGAGACCCATCACGGTACCGGTGTAGTTCGTGGGCGTCAGCACACCGGCTCGCAGGTAAGGCTCGGAAACCGATGAGATCTCGCCCGGCGGTGGCATCTCGGATGGGTTTGAGACCACCACCTCGGACTGATTCGTCCGAGTCACGTGATACTCAACTGAAGGTGCAGTAGAGATCAGCGCCAAGTCGAATTCACGTTCGAGACGCTCGCGCACGATTTCCATGTGAAGCAGTCCCAGGAACCCGCAGCGAAACCCGAAACCAAGAGCGCCTGAAGTTTCGGGTTCATAGGTGAACGACGAGTCGTTCAGTCGGAGCCGCTGCAGTGCCTCACGCAGGTCGGCGAACTCATCGCCCTCGATCGGGTAAAGCCCGGAGAAGACCATCGGCTTGGGTTCGGTGTATCCAGACAGAGGTTCGGTGGCCTGGTTGTGGACGGACGTGACAGTCTCACCGGAACGGGCCTCGCCGACGTTCTTTATTCCTGCGATGAGGTAACCGGTCTCGCCCGTACCGAGTTGATCGACCGGGAAATTGATGGGAAGGCGGACGCCGATCTCGTCGACGTAGTGGGAGGTGCCAGCGTGCATGAACCGAAGCTGGTCTCGGTTTCGTAGAACACCGCTGACAACCCGGATTGAGGAGACAACGCCTCGGTACTGATCAAAGTGGGAATCAAAGATCAGCGCCTGTAGTGGTGCTTTCGGGTCTCCGTCGGGTGGTCGCGTGTTTGCTATCAAGGCATCCAGCAACCCGGTCACCCCTTCGCCGGTCTTGGCAGAGATGCGATGAATGTCATCCGCGGGAATTCCAACCACCTGCTCAATCTCCGCGGCGCAGCGATCTGGTTCAGCCGCGCTTAGGTCAATCTTGTTAAGGCAGGCAACGATCTCAAGATCCTTTTCCATTGCCAGATAGCAGTTGGCGAGCGTCTGAGCCTCGATTCCCTGGGCTGCGTCGACTACCAGAATCACGCTCTCGCATGCCGCAAGCGAGCGGCTGACCTCGTAGCCGAAGTCGACATGACCGGGCGTGTCGATCAGGTTGATGACATGGCCGTTCCATTCCAGGCGCACGGACTGCAACTTGATGGTGATCCCACGCTCACGTTCGAGTTCCATGGAGTCGAGATACTGTGCGCGCATGTCTCGCACGGAGACAGCCCCGGTGAGTTCCAGCATGCGATCGGCGAGCGTGGACTTGCCGTGATCGATGTGGGCAATGATTGAAGTGTTGCGGATTCGGTTGAGATCCATTTCGTGGACGCGACGTTACCGACATGAGGCCGCTTCCGGCCGCACATCGGACACTTCAACCCCGGAATGCCCGCCCATCAAAGTTCACAACACTGCACCGAACGGGGCCAAACTACCTATTTGGTGCTGACCAACCGGACCATGCTCGCTCGGTCCTATGACGTAGGATAAGGCCCATCACCCAACTGGTGCGGACCCGATGGCAGCGGCGATAGTATTACCGTGACGGCCCCAGGCCGCCGGTTCAGCCGAAGACCGATAGGGATCGTCGTGGCAAACATCAAGTCGCAGATCAAGCGCAACCGCCAAAACGTAAAACGCAACCTCGCCAACCGCAAGGTGCGCTCGGAGATCCAAACACGCACCGGGACCGCCCTCGCAGCGATCGACGCTGGATCCGACAATGCCGACGAAGCCGTTCGTGAGGCAATCAAGTGCATCGACAAGGCGGCCCAAAAGAGAGTTCTGCACAAGAACACCGCCGCCCGAAAGTCAAGCAGACTAGCCAAGCGACTCGCCAACGGCTAAGGCTCCGGCGACCAAGAAGATCAGCGCCCGCGGGACAGGTACGCAAGTCGGACCACAAGAACCTCCGCCACCAGTTCCGGCGGCCAGTCTTTGGTACCTCGAAGCGTGAGATCGGCCTCGGCGAGCAGATCAATCGCCCGGTGGATTCTGTCGCTGCCGAGCCGTCGGGTTTGCCTCAACGCCTTCTTGGCAGGAAACGTTGATCCCTTCATGTTGAGCAGCGCCGCGGCCTGCTCGTCGTCAAGCATCTCGGCACCGTCAAGTCGCAACATGTTGGCGTAATGCCTGTGCAGCAACGACACCAGTCGGAACACTGCACCGTTTCGTTCGAGGACTACATCCTCATAAGGGATCAGGCGCTGCAATAGCTCCAGCGCAGCAACTACATCCCCGCTGTCCAGAGCATCGCTGAGCGCCCAGGGCGCAGCCGACCCCGGATCTCCACCATATGTGGCGATATCGGCAGCGGTGACTTTGCTGCCCTCACCAAGAGCTCCTTCAAGGGTACGTACTAAGCCCACGACACGACTGCGATCCTCACCGAGCAGTTCGGTAACTGCGGCGACCGCACCCCGATCAAAGCTGAGGGACGATGCCTCAAGCCGACTCCGCAGCCAACTCCGTCCGTCGGCGGCTCGAGTTGGGACACCGATGCGCACCACAGTGGCGTCAGCGGAGCGTGCCGCCCGATCCAAGGCCTTGGGCAGCCCCGGCATGCGGTCCATCTTGGGGTCCACACCCTTTTCCCACACGAGCACCAAGTCGGTGGTGTTGAGGCAGTTCTTTATGATCGACACGACCGACCCATATTGGTCTTTGCGGGCGAATCTGCTCAGATGACGACCCACCACTACCCGTTTATTCGTGAGAAATGGCGGGGTTCGGGCGGCGTCCACCAGCCGAGCCGGGTCCCACCCTCCGTCCTCGTTGCGATAGTCGTCCTCGGTAAGCGTTTCGAGCATCAAGCTTCGGTCGCCGTCGGCTACCAGTTCGTTGATCGTGGTGGTGACGGTCTCTGCGACCAGCACATGGTTGTCGCCTACAATTAGTCGGACGACCACGTCGGCTCTCCGGAGATGCACGTTAGCGCAGGGTTGCTTGAAGGCTTTGAGTCTGAGGGTTGAGTGCTCGCCGTGCATGACGATGAGTCACTATGACGCTGGAGAACCGCACTCATCACTTGAGCTACCCGACGACTGCCCGCTACGTCATGGGCGCGCAGTACACGACATCCCAGGGCGATGCCCAAGGCATGTGCACCAATGGTGGATTCTCGACGATCGTCAACGTCGGTGTCGATGATCTGGCCGAGAAAGCCCTTGTTGCTTGCCGAGAGCAACACCGCGAAACCCAGTGCGGCGAGCTCATCGCTGCGTCGCAACAGTTCCAGCGACATTGACGGTGTCTTACCCAAATCGAGCCCGGCGTCAAGCATGATCCGTGTGGCGGGAATACCGGCGGCGAGCGCCGATCTCGCCTTGCAACGCAAGTTATCGATGACTTCCAAGCACACATCGCCATAATCGGGACGGGGGTCGGCAATCCGGGGTCCCAGTCGTGTGTGTGTTGCAACCACGGAGGCGCCGTGGCGAGCCGCGACCTGCAGATAGTTCGGATCGATGAATCCGCCAATGTCGTTGCCAATGCAGGCTCCGGCGGCCAGAGCCTGCCCTAGCACCTCCGAGCGGTAGGTGTCAACCGAGATGGGCAGATCAAAGCGCCGCACGAGTGCTCCAACAGCGGGCACGACCCGTTCGATCTCGGCTTCTACGGTCACCTCGGGACCAGGACCCGCCTTGACGCCCCCGACATCGAGACAGTCTGCGCCTTCGTTAACGAGCTGTTCGGCTTGTCGCAGGAAATCGTCGAAGGACCAATACGCGCCGCGGTCGTAAAACGAGTCCGGAGTGCGGTTCAAGATTCCCATGACAAGTGCTCGGGTGGTTGTGTCAAAGCGTGACTTCCCGAGTTCGAGAATCATCAACGAGACGCTATCGGGCTGTATCCCGGCGACCCCGGACCCGCACACGATCAACCCAACGAAACCCGGACATCAAGATCGGGCCTTGCGCCAGCTACCGTGACCACCGCATCGCCGACCCGAACGATGTCGCCTGATTGAACGGTGTGAGCTCCAGGTACGCGGTGCATCGGAGGCGCCACCACTACCGTTGAGTAGCGATCTGTAAGTGCGATGACCGCGAGCGCGTCTGACAGATCACCGTCGCTGGCAACTATGAGATCGATTCGGTTCACACCGGCCCTACGAACACCTTCCAACAGGCGACGTGGTGATCCGGGATCCTTCAGCATTACCACGACGTTGTCCTTGACACGGTGGGCGATAGCGCCGCCATCAACCTTGGTCGTCCCCTGTTTCAGGTGGGGCGCGTTGCGTAACGACATGACGCAGACCAACAACAGGATCACTACTGCCCCCGAGCTGGCAACCCGACAACGGCTGAGAACCGCCAGGATCATTGCTGCGCTGGCTGCGAGAACCGAAACGACACCCAGTTCTGCCTGTGGCATGGCAGCAGCGGTAGCCGCCACACCCCCGATCCAGCTCAACATCAGATGTATCGGCCAATGGATCACCGCTGCCACAACTCCGCCGAACACACCGGCGAGCATTCCAGCGGAGAAGCCCCACATCATCACCGGACCCGATAACGGACCCGCCAAAAGGTTGGCCGGTAGTGTGGCAAGCGGCATCGGTCCGAACGTTGCCAACAGCAGTGGCGCCACACCGACTTGGGCCGCAGCGGTAGTTGCAAAGGCCACACGCAAGGGCATCGGACCCCTCAACCGCCCGGCGATCGATTCGGACAACCAGACGATAGCTGCGGTTGCCGCAGCCGAGAGCCGAAAAGCCAGCACATGCACTAAGAAGGGATCAACGAGCAGCAGAACGGTCACAGCCACCGACAACGCACGACGACCGCTGACCGGTCTGCCCACGGCTATCGAACCCACCCCAACGGCGGCCATGACAACTGCACGCAGAACCGACGGCTCGAATCGGGTGAGAACGGCGAAGAACAACAAGAGCGCACCGAGTATCACAAGCCGAACACCGGGTCTCGCCCAGAGCAGGAAAGGCGTGGCCAAGGCCAGCACAAAGGCCACGTTTTGACCCGACACGACCAGAAGGTGGCCCAGGCCCGCAGCTCGAAAGTCGTCGGCGACAACCGGGGTCTGGTCCCGATCGTCGCCGATCACCATGCCAAGAAACAACGCCCGCTGCTCCTCGGGCAGCGCCTCGGCACCGCGAGCGAGGATGCGACGGATTTCGTTCGCGACTCGGGTTACGGGCGATCCCGCAGCAAACGTCTCGATCCGATCAACCATGAGTCGCCCTGTGACGTGACGCCAGCGTGACCAATCATCGTCGGGGTCAGTCGGCCTGATCGTGCCGACCACACGGACGCGCTCCCCAGATAGTCGATCATCGAGACGGCCCGCCGACGGCCCATGAGCCCTCAGGGTCATCCGTGCGTTGGCGACGCGGGCGGTGGCTCGCACGCTGTAGGGACCCACAGGGCGCGGGTCGTCAAGCAGCGTGACCCAACCTTCGAAAGAACCCGCATCCGCAGGCTTTATGGTCGCCTCAGATCTTGCGCATATGGTGCTGGCCACAACAAGCAACGCGAGTCCCATAACCGCGGATGCAAACACAGCCGATTCGGGTACAGAAGCGGTGAGTGCGATTACCAGGGCAACCACCAAGACGCACAACCAGACCGGAAATGGGTACCCCAGCAAGGCACCTACCACCGCTCCCAATACCGCAGCGTGTGCTCTCACAGCTCGACGACCGACGCGGCCGCGCGCACGCTCACGTCTGGGCGAAGGGTCTGAGCTGTTCCAGTTTGGCCGGGCCGATGCCAGCTACGTCAACTAGGTCATCAAGCGTAACGAACGCTCCGTTGCTGTTGCGGTGTTCAATGATCGCTGCTGCTACAACAGGCCCGACGCCGGGCAAGGTCTGCAAGGAGGACGCATCAGCATGGTTGACGTCAACACGTCCCGGATTGTCGCCTTCTCCTCTAGCCGAGGTGCCCCTGGAGGGCAGAGCAACCTCGGGCATTTCCTCACCCACCGTAGGAACCCAAACCCTCTGTTGATCGCTCAGCAGCAAGGCAAGGTTGATGCGTGAACGATCGGCTTGCAGGGCGAATCCTCCGGCGGCTTGAATGGCGTCAATGACACGACTCTTGGGCGCCAACTCATGTACGCCTGGGACCTTCACAGCACCGTCAACGTGTACAACAAGTGGCTCGGGTGCCGCGATGGTGGCAGACGGGATCGATATCTCCGTTGCGGCTGGAAGAACGACCTCAGGAACCGAGGTGGGCGTAGCGAACGCCCACCATGCACCCACACCGGCCGCGGCAACGACCAACGCACCCACTACTACTCCAAATGGGCTGAGCCCAAGCCGGTCGGCGAGTTGACCTGGCGCGTTCTTGAGGGACAACCTGGGTTCTTCAAACCGGGGTTGTCCGTCACCGGGTGTCCTCGCCGCTGATGCTGGGGTCTTGTCGGTCGGGTTGATCCCGGATCGTGACCGGGGCCCGGCACGCGGCACCTCGGTTGGTGGTTGGCCGGGTGCGGCTCGGCCCGAGATCTTCGACGACATCGCTATCCGACGCTACCCGGCTGCGAACACCCGTGGTCGAGATATCTCCGTGCCAAACACCCGGTCAATTCAAAGCCGCGGCTTCGCAAAGCGAACTGATCAATTGACAGCCTTCATGGCGTTGTTCGCGTCGCACAACACCTGCTGGGCCAAAACCACCAAACCAACCCCTCGGTCAGCCCCTCAAAACCACGCTACAACCCAAACGCGATGGGCCAAAACCACCAAACCAACCCCTCGGTCAGCCCCACAAAACCACGCTACAACCCAAACGCGATGGGCCAAAACCACCAAACCAACCCCTCGGTCAGCCCCACAAAACCACGCTACAACCCAAACGCGATGGGCCAAAACCACCAAACCAACCCCTCGGTCAGCCCCTCAAAACCACGCTACAACCCAAACGCGATGGGCCAAAACCACCAAACCAACCCCTCGGTCAGCCCACATAAAATCGCGCTACAACCCAAACGCGATGGGCCAATACCACCAAACCAACCCCTCGGTCAGCCCGCAAGAAATCGCGCTACACCACAACACCTTCCGAGCTAATGCCGCCAAACCACCCGTAATGGTCGGCCCATAAGATCGTGCTGCACCACAAGCCTGTCGAACCAATGCCGTACCCTGGCGTCATGAACCGCCCGGTCAACCCCGACGATCTAGTAACAATATTACGCAACCCTGATCTTGCGGATCCCGTACTGCTCGTACACTTCGACGGTTGGATCGACGCCGGTCACAGCGCGGCTCTGGCCGTGGAGAGAATCCTGGGCCAATTTGGACGGTCGACACTGGCAACGTTCGAGACGGAATGGCTGCTGGACCATCGCGCCCGGCGTCCGACCCTGCACATCGTCGACGGTGTGAATGTGGGCATGGACTGGCCTGTTATCAAGCTTGAAGTAGGGCGCGACACGAACGGAACCGACGTGCTCGTGCTACACGGTGCAGAACCCGACCATCACTGGCGTACGTTCACCGAGGCGGTCCTGGGGCTGGCTCAGCGCTTCGGTGTGACCAAGATGGTGGGGCTCGGTGCCTACCCAGCGCCTGCTCCCCACACCCGTCCTGCACGGGTATCGCTCACATCAAGCGCGACCAACTCTGCAGACCTCGTGCTCACCGATGTCACGCTTGATGTCCCAGGCGGTGTCGAATCGGCGCTGGAGCAAGCCTTCAGGTCGGCCGATATTGATGCCATGGGTATGTGGGTCCAGGTTCCCCACTACGTTTCCGTCGTGCCGTACCCGCCGGCAGCTCTGGCGATCATTGGCGGGCTGGAGCAAATCGCCGGGGTCCGCTTCGACACAGCAGATCTCGCCACTGAGGCTCTCGCCACCCGGAACCGTCTCGATGAACTCATCACCCACAACGACGACCACATGAAAATGCTCGCCCAACTCGAGAATGCTTTCGATCAGGACGGACGAAACGAAGACCTGCCATCGTCGGAAGATCTTGCAGCCGAGATTGAGCGCTTCTTGCGCAGCCAAGGCGACGGCGATGTCGCGCCAGCTGGGTAACTCAGCCCCCATTGATAGAAATCCGCCCTCATCTTTGGCCACGAGCAACCAGTCAGCCATATACCCATTTCAGACAGCCAGGTACTCCCTCAGGAGTCGGGTTCAACCCTCCAAAGCGTGCCCTCAGATAGCTCCAACAATAACTGCGCTCCTTGCGGAGGTACGTCTCCGGATCCGAGCAGCAGATGTGTACTGCGGGCGCTTCGCTCAAGGGTTGTCCGATCGAGTCCGACCTTCCAGGCCATGGCCAACTTGAGCTCAGAGTGCACCCTCGAACTGTCCACATAGAGTTCTTCTACCGCTTCAAGGTCAACGTCGGCCGCCTCAATCCTGCCGATCACTGCTGCTTCGTGAAGCTGGTTGAGTGTCTCGAGCCCGCTCAACACTGCGACTGCGGCAATCGCCACAACCACCACCGGGACCTTGGCGGAATGCCGAGAACGTAGTCCGACAAACACAGCCACACCGACGACCACAGAAACCGCGGCCGCCGCACCGGGCTCAAAAATGTCAGAGCCGAACGGTGCCCCAGCGGGTTCCACTCCAAGCATCATCACCGGCGCGCGAGGCCTCATCCAGGTGTCGCCGGGACCGGACCAGGCGGCATATAGACCGGCCATCACCGGGCCAGCTACCATTGTCGCCAAACCGGCCCGGTAGTGCACACGGGGCACCACAGCAGCGCCGAAGGTCACCAGGACAGGAGCCAAAACCTCAACATAACGCCCGTGAAGATAGGCATCCGCTCGGGCAACGCCTGTGAGAAACCAGGCCGCCACAGCGATGGTCGTCACCAACACGCCCAGAGCCACCAACCCGAAAGGCCGATGCCTCAACAACGCGAACACGGCCAGCACCACAAGCCCGGTGCCCGCCAGTGTGAGATAGGCAATCGTACCACCGGCCAACTGAACCATCTCCGGTACCGAATTGAGGCCGCGCCGCTCCGCAAGGGTCGTGAGGTCATAAGTTCCGACACTTCCGAACGCAGCCGATGCGAGCGCTCTGCGCACCCAGTGGACCAGCCCCAACCCGATCACCCCTAACGTAGGCGCCGCGAGCCGCCGAAGATGCCCAGCGTCGCTGTTGAGTAGCCACGCGCCTGCGATCACAACAACGGCAGCCGGTCCGGTCCGTGGGTGAGCAGCTAGCAGAGCAACGCCGGACGCCACGACAGCTAAGGCGCGCCCGAAACTGGGGGCGTTCCATAGACGCACCAAGGTCAGCAAGGCCAGAGCCGTCACCATCGCGAGTAGTCGCTCTGTCCAGGCCATGGTTGCGGTAAGCCACAGTGCTGGCAGGGAGGAACCGATGACTGCGCAGACAAGCGCTGTGCGAAACGAGATACGCATCACCTGGCGGACCAAGGCGAACAGGGTTGGCAATAACAGGGCACCGAATAGTGCGTTGAGAATCCTGGCGTAGCCCAACATGGATGCCTCATCTAGACCGAAGGCCCATCCGGGTGCGAGCAGTGTGGGATAGAGTACGCCGTAGGGTGCTTGTGGACCGATCGGAGCGCTGCCCTCCAAGGCCAGCGTGCGCGCTAAAGAGAGATAGGCGATGTCGTCTGCGGAGAGCAGCGGCCCCGGTGTCGCCTTAGCCACCATGATGCCGAGCACGAACGACGCGGCCGTCAATGCGGCGATAGTGGCCTTGGGGTGCGCCATGCCCGTGACGCTACGTCGTTGTCTGGAGCCCCTTAGGGGTTGAGCGTGAACCATTCTCAATGAGCGTGGATGGGGATCTCACCGAGCCCCAACGAACCCGGACTAGTCACTTCCGTTGTTGAGGGCAAGTGTTGGGCCAATCGTTGATTGGTAGGCTTGCTTTCTGATTTCGGGGCTATAGCTCAGTTGGCAGAGCGCTTCCATGGCATGGAAGAGGTCAGGGGTTCGATTCCCCTTAGCTCCACGTCAACGCCGGTGAAGTCTGACTCGCTACGATCCAGCTTTGAGCGGCACCCAATTCACCTGCGGGCAGTCCTGCCAAAGCCTTTCCAGCCGATAGAAATCGCGTTGGGATTGACGAAAGACGTGCACGACGAAGGCCCCGTAGTCCATCAGAACCCACTCGCGCTCGCCAAGCCCTTCGATTCGATCCGGAGTGGGTCCACCTATCCTGCAAACACGGGCCTCAATCTCCCCGACGATGGCTGCCACCCTCGGACTGCTTGATGCGCTGGTGATAACGAAGAAGTCCGATACCGCCAACACGTCGCCGACATCAATGATGACTGTGTCGCTGCCTTTTTGGTGGTCGGCCACCGCCGCGACAAGCCGAACCAATGTCAACACGTCGACCTCGCTCACCGAACCCGCCAATCCACACCGACCACCACCAAGTGCCCCAACACCCAGCCAACCCCAGTCACCGAACCCGCCAATCCACACCGACCACCACCGTGAACCGACTCAACGCTTCGGGATTCTCATTGAAATTGAGCAGCGCGCCCAAGTCACCGGCCAAGGCTCGCGCGGCAGCTTCGTCCAAGGACGAATGGTAGGTAACGCTCGAAGCGTCGACTCCGAACTCGGCAGTGTTGCCGATCATGGTCACCTGCATTCCCAGCTTGAACAGTTGGCCCATGGCCTTGTTCAGGTTTCCACGATCACCGACACCATCAAGGAGTCGGACGCTGGGTCGTTGCTCGCCTGGAACCGGGATCGGCACCGGAACCATGATGTCGGCACTTTCTTGTATCCACGCCAGATGCTCCTCGCCAAGGACATATCCATCTCCCGTCGCCACGGGATCGGCGGGCAGGACCGCCAGTTGGACCTCACCGACTCCCAGAGCGCGTAGGTAGGGCGGCAGGCCCACCGCACCCTCCGGTACCGCATCGGTAGATTCGGCCGAATCACGTATACGGCCCAGCCACGAATCCCACAGACCGAGTTGGCGATTCAGTCGATCGATGTTCGGCTCGCCGGGGTTACGAAAACCGTAAACGCTGGCGGCAGTCGCACCGTCAAGGAGATGGTGCCCATTTGGTATCCACACCTCGAACTCGCCCGGGTAGGGTTGCTGCCCCAGATCGTCACGCAGGTTGATGGGGATCGAATCGACCCTGCCCATCATGGCCGCCAAACGTTCGGTGTCGACTTCAATGACTTCCAGGAAGCCGAAACCGAAAAGTTCTGCTATGAGCAGTCGCAATATCTCGGTGCCACCATCACGAAAGGCGTCACCAACTGAGATCGGCTTGTCCACCGAGGTAAGTTCGGGCTCCAAGAGCAGATCGGAACCAATCAACACAACGTAACCGCCGATTCCCGGGGCGGATTGGGTCAGGACCGAAACCCCGACGAGGTCACCATCGTCGGTGTGCGCCACAAGCAACGTGGGTGTGAACTCAAGGTAGGCCTGAAAACCCGGAGCCGTCGGATCATTGGAAATCTCGACCAGTCGGCCCGTTGTTGTGCGAAGGGCCGCCTTGGTCCCCTCCTCCCACAACCGGAAGATCACGAACCCCACCACTATGAGCACAAACAAGAACAACCAACCCCAGCGGGAACCCGATGTGGATCCGCTCCGACTACTTCGACCCTGAGGATGCGGGCCGAGATCTCCGCTACCGAGTTCTGGGCGACTCAGGAGGTTGGGATCTTGATCTTCCGAAAGGACCGGCGGATGGTGGATCAACGGCCGCTCCCGTACAGCCCTCGCGAGCGAATTTCGTTAACAACAGCTCGCGGGGTGAGCGCCTCAACCGGTCGACCGTCTGCGAATCGGGCTCGCAGATCAGCCGATGAGATCTCCAAAGCCGGACCTGCTATCACCGTGTGCGGCCATCCGGGGTATGGCCGCCCACCCTGGCGACCACCACGGTCCACGACGATTGTCCTGGCCAAACCCATGATGTCATCGCCGCGTTTCCAGGTGTCAAGCCCGGCCGCAGCATCAGACCCCACAATCATGAAGAGCGAAGCGTCGGGTTTCTTCGAAGCCAGCGTCTCCAATGTTTCAACCGTGGATGAGGGGCCTCCTCGTTTGATTTCAAGGTCGGACGCTTCAAGCCCCTCGAGACCATCCGCGGCCGCTACCGTCAACGCCAAGCGGATGGCTGCCGGGGTGACGGGAGCCAACGCGGACTTCTGCCAAGGGTCGTTGGCCACAACCAGGAGAACCCGATTGAGTTGTAGCCGATGATAAGCCTCTAGTGCGGTGGCCAGATGACCCCAATGTGGAGGATCAAACGTGCCGCCAAAGACCCCGATGCGTTCCACGGCGAGTTTGCACCCACACCGCTGAACCGACCCGTCCATCACGAACAGGAGTGTAGTGGGCCCGGTTCTGGCCCTTACGGTCGCATTGGTTGGCGCGTCTCTTGGCGCTACTTTCCCACGGCGTCGGCTCAAAACGATGATCGTGACGTTGGAAATGGTGATTGTGACAAATGTCACACAAAATATACGGGACTTTCACCTTTGGGTGTAGTGTAATGGGCCCCGTCAATTGAAGAGCGATGTGGGTCTGTGTTGGCGGGCGCGCGCAAAGTCCTCTTCTGCCGAAGCAACAACCGACGGGAGCACCGCTAGCGCGGGCCCATTGAGCGAGTGTGCCATGAGTGATTCAGTAGGACAATACCTAAACGAGATCGGGGTCGTGCCCCTGCTCAACGCGCAAGAAGAGCGTGAGTTGAGTCAGATAATTGAGAAGGGCGTTGAGGCGACGCAACGCAAAGAGAACGGCGAGCGGGGATTCGAACTGGATCGTGCAGTCCGCAAGGCTGCGATTGCCAAGGACCGGTTCATTCGTGCCAATCTCCGCCTCGTGGTTAGCGTTGCCCGTCGCTATCCACTACCCCCTAGCATGGAGCTGCTTGATCTCATCCAGGAAGGCAACCTGGGCCTTGAGCACGCGGTCGACAAGTTCGATTGGCGCAAGGGCTTCAAGTTCTCCACCTATGCCACGTTCTGGATCCGTCAGGCCATCGGCCGTGCTCTTGATCAAAAGGCGAGCCTGGTCCGCCTCCCAGGTGATCGCTCCGCCTCGCTGCGATCCGCTCTGCGGGCCGTGTCAGGCGATGGCGACGAGCTTGATGATGAGCACGCCCGCCTGCACCGGTTGACTACACCGACCAGCCTTGATCGAACGATCGGCGACGACAACTCAAACGAGCTTGTTGACCTGCTTCCCGACTCCACCCCGGGCCCCGAATCCGAGGTCATGGCCAAGGTCGAAGAAGAGATGGTCACCGGTCTGCTTGACATCCTTGACACCCGGGCCAGGTACGCAGTTGAGCAGCGTTTCGGGCTCGGCGATGGTCGCAAGCGCTCGTACCGTGAGGTCGGCGAGGAACTCGGCGTTACTGCCGAGGCAGCCCGGCGATTGGTGAAACGGGCGATCCATGCGGTTCGCGAGCACGCAGCCGAAATAGCCGACACCGTTGACGCGGCTTGAGTTCAGCAAGCCTGCGGGTTACCGGAGTCTATGGGCATCGCCCTCAGCTAGGCGAGTAGCGAACAAGCATCATCGACTCGAATAGTTGGCGAGACGCCACGAACGTTTGGTCTGTACGCGTTCGTCGGAGGTGTTGCATTATCAGGTCGCAGCGATCGCCGAAACCGGGATAGTTCCGCGCAATCACTAGCCATACGTCGCCAGTCCCCGCGAGGTCCAACAGATCTAGGGCAAACACATCGGGGTGCTGTCCAGCAATCGTTGCGCGATAGTCCCGCCAGTCGATGGTGGTTCCGTTACCTCGGGGATAGGCAAGCGTCAAGACATCTCCATCAAGGTAGTGCATGGTCGCCGGGCCGATCTGGTCCGGGCAGAAGGCAACAACGTCGTCCTGCGAAGCGGCCGCAGCGATCGCCTCGGCAATCTCGCGGCCCTGGGAACGGTCGTGGATGGCCTCATAAGCACCGACAGACACACCGAACAACGCTAGAAGGCATAGAATTACCGGCACCGCTGGTGCCGGAAACGAGATCACTCCCCGAGCGGCCAGCACAATCACGAACGGGAATACGATCGCGGCGTAACGGGCTTCAAATGCACCCGATGTCGCCAAGCTCACCACAGCGGCTAGGACGAGTGCGCCCACGACCACCGCTCCGAGGGCCATGTGACGGTTCATTGTCGCGAAGTTCAACCTCAACTCGTTGCGTTCTCCATCACTGACAGCGAACATTCCCACCGCTGCGATTACCAGCACGCTTATTCCAAGAGTCTCACCATCAAATCGGCTGCTGCCCCCGAATGCTTGGGCTGTCTCAATCAGGATCTCGGTCGGGCGGGCTCGTCCCGCCCAGGGGGTGCCGGTTCGGGTCAACTGCTCGGCCAGCACGGGTAACCACACAACAAGGGTTGCGCAGCCCGCCACGACCGCAGCTCCGACACGCACCACCGCACCTTTGCGCTGCTTGCCTGTGGCTGCGGAGTAAACCAGCAACACCAGCACAGCAACGATTACAAATACAGACCAGTAATGCGTGTGAGCGAGTGCAGCGGCGGTGAAAGCAACCACGAAGAGTCGACCTGGGGCGGGACGCTCAAGTGCACGCTGCAGAGCCCACCAACCGAAAACCACCTCAAGGACAACCAAGGAATACATCCGTGCCTCGGTGCCGTAGCGCATCATGTACGGAGAAGTGGCGGCCAACACAACCGCCGTAGCTGCTACACCGGGACCATAGCTGCGAGCGCAGAGCACGACGAACGGCACCGCCGCAACCGAAAATATGCCCGACAGCGCACGAACGGATACTTCGCCGCCGCCGAACAGGTCGATCCACCAGCCCAACAACAGGTAGTAAAGCGCCGGATGCCCGTCTCGGCGAAGTGCTTCGGTAATCGCCAAGTCACCAGTGGCGATGCGGACCGACAGCACTTCGTCGAGCCAAAGTGGCGAAACGGAAATGAACCTCAATGCGATTCCCGCTGCTGCTGCGCCGACGATCAGCAGCGTCCACGGTGACGTAGCCGAAAGCTTCCACGGCGCTTGGCGGTACTCAACACGACCGCTGTCAACCTGCGCATCCGAATCCACGGAATCCTGTTCGACGCTCACAAGACGGTCATTTCACCATAGTCATTGCACAAGGTCATTTGACCACAACACAAATCGGCCCAGGCGAACAGCCAGATCAACACCAAACCAGCGACTGACTGAGGTCAATTGCACAAGGTCATTTGACCACAACACAAATCGGCCTAGGCGAACAGCGAGATCAACACCAAACCAGCGACTGACCGAGGTCAATTGCACAAGGTCATTTGACCACAACACAAATCGGCCTAGGCGAACAGCCAGATCAACACCAAACCAGCGACTGACCGAGGTCAAGTATCATTGCAGTAGATGCGACACGTCCAGCCTCAGCGCAACAACCATGCGAGATGCAACCACCGTGCAAGATATTGGGGGGCTTGGTTGGCATTACCGCCCTCATCGACCACACTAGCCCTGTGACTTCGCCTTGGAATCCTGGTTCGTGGCGTGAGTTCACGGCCAGACATCAACCTTCTTGGCCCGACAAGGCCGAACTTGACCGTGTGTCAAAGATGCTCGGCGACCTTCCTCCCCTCGTCTTTGCTGGCGAGGCCCGCAATCTGTCTGCCCAACTCCGGAATGTCGCGCAGGGCAAAGCGTTCATGCTGCAAGCGGGTGACTGTGCAGAGTCCTTCGACACTTCCGCGGATTCGATTCGCGACAAGCTGCGCGTGATCCTGCAGATGGCGATCGTACTCATGTACTCCGGCGGCCTTCCTCTTGTAAAGGTAGGCCGCATCGCAGGCCAGTTCGCCAAGCCAAGAACAAACCCAACCGAAACGCAAGGCGACACCGAACTGCCGTCCTTTCTTGGCCAGATCGTGAACGACATCGGTTTCTCCGAAGCCGAAAGACGTCCCGACCCAAGCCGTCTTCTGACTGCCTATCACCGAGCGGCTTCCACGTTGAACCTGCTTCGGGCATTCACACGCGGCGGCTATGCAGACCTATCGCAAGTCTCGAGTTGGAACCTTGAGTTCGTGGCCTCATCTCCCGCAGGCGAGCGCTACACCAAGATGGCCGACGAGATTGATCGTGCCTTAACCTTCATGGCCTCCTGCGGTATCAACAGCACCAACACCCCAATTCTGCACGAGGTTGACTTCTACACAAGCCACGAGGCCCTGCTGCTCAACTACGAAGAGTCCCTGACACGTCGCGATTCCATTACACGCGATTGGTACGACTGTTCGGCACACATGCTCTGGATAGGCGAACGAACCCGCCAACTTGATGGTGCACACATTGAGTTCCTGCGCGGCGTCCAGAACCCTCTCGGCTGCAAGATCAGCTCAACGGCAACAGCAGACGAAGTCCTTGGGATTTGCGAGGCGCTCAACCCCGCCAAGGTAGCTGGCAGGCTTACGCTGATCACACGGATGGGAGCAAAGAAGGTGCGCGAGAGCCTCCCGCCCCTGCTCAGGGCGGTGCGCGACGCCGGACACCCGGTTGTCTGGGTGTGCGACCCGATGCACGGCAACACTTACACCTCCGAGTCGGGCCACAAAACCCGACACTTCGACAGCGTTCTTGAAGAGATCGGCGGTTTCTTTGAGGCCCACCGTCAAGAAGCCACATGGCCCGGCGGTATTCACGTTGAGTTGACCGGGGATCCCGTCACCGAATGCGTAGGCGGCGGCGACAACCTCGGTGAGGACTCACTTGATCAGGCTTACGAAACGATGTGTGACCCACGACTCAATGGGCGCCAATCGGTTGACCTGGCCTTTCGGGTCGCCGAACTACTACACCACAACGTGAGCGCTCGATAGAACCGGACTTCTCAATCCCTATCAGGCCAGGTGTTCAACAAAGGATTCGAGCTGGCGCAAGTTGCGTACCTCAAAGGTGCCGTCACAATACGGTGAGTACTCCCCCACGATGGAGTCGCCCGTGTCCCAATACGAGCACGGTTCGGGGTTGAGCCAGTACACCGCTTTGGCCTTGTCATGCATCGCTTTGACAGTCCAACTTTCTGGTGCGTGATAGTTGTTGCGGGCGTCTCCGAGGATCATGATTGAAGTCCGCGGGCCGATATCGGAACCGTACTGCTCCCAGAACACGCCGAAGGCATGGCCATAGTCGGAGTGACCGTCGACCCATACGACATCGGCTTCGGTATTGACGCGGTGCACAGCTTCGTTGATGTCCTCAACTCCTTCGAAGAGGGGCGTGACCTCATCAAGGCCGTCGATGAAGACGAAGGAACGCACCTTGGAGAACTGTCCGCTGATTGCATACACGAGATGCAGCGTGAACCGTGCGAACGCCGCCACCGAACCCGAGATGTCAGCGATAACCATTATCTCAGGCTTATGGGGCCGGGGATGACGAAACTTGGGCTCGACCGGTACTCCTCCATAGCTCAGCGAGGCCCGCACGGTTCTACGAAAATCCAACGGACCCCTGCGCCCATGGCGACGCTTGCGTTGCAGCCTCGCTGCAAGCTTGCGTGTCAGCGGCGAGATCGCCCGGCGCAGGCCAGCCATCTCCTCACGTGAAGCATGCATGAAATCCACATCCTCGGGTAGAGGCTTGCGGAGCGTCCTGGCCATGGCCTCCACTCCGCGATCAGCCACCAGCCGACGACGGATCTCCGCCTCGATCTCCTTTTGGAGATGATCGATTCGGCTCCGGTACTCATCTCGCTGCAACCGCAAAGCGAGATCGTCGGAGGGATCGCCCGAAGTGTCTTGTTCTTGATCCAGCAGCCGCTCCAGGACCCCGTCAAGATCGAGGTTGCGGAGGGTGCGATACAGGTAGTAGGTGCCACCAACCGGTCGTCCCGGTTCCATTCCGGCGTATCGCTTCACAGAATGGCGGGCAACACCCCGCATCATCGAACGGTCGCCGCGCAATAGTGCCAGATACAACATCTCGGCTAATTCCTGAGGGGTTAGGTTCTCCCCTCCCGAGCCCGACAAACCATCGGCGCCGCGACGGAGTTCGTCCTCGGAGGGGTCTACGTTGCCATGATCGGATTCTTCGCCAATCGCGTATTGCGGCCCTCGCAAGGAGAAATAGACCTCAAAGACAGTCTCGAATGCATTCCAATGGCCGTAGTGCTTTACCAGTGTGGACGCCAGTGCGTACTTGAAGGTGGCTCGATCCTCAATGGGGATGTGCTTGATTGCCTCGATGGCATCAATGTTCTCTGTGAGGCTGACGGGCAAACCGGCCCCGCGGAGCGCCACGATGAAGCCGTTGATCAAATCCAGCAGCTCTTCGCCGACCTCAATCGGCAACCGAACGTCGGTTCGATCGGCCACTCAGACCGAGACTCCGTCTGCGGATCCCAGATCCCGGAGCGTCTTGGTTATGTCGCTTTGGTACTTGAGCAAAATGTTCAGGGTCTCCGCCGCGGTTTGCTCGTCGATCCTTTCCACACCCAGCAACACCAGCGTTCGTGCCCAGTCGAGGGTCTCGGACACTGACGGCGCCTTTTTGAGTTCGATCCGGCGGATTGAGCGCACAACCCGTGCGATCTGATCGGCGAGGTTCTCGGTTATGTCGGGCACCTTGGTCAAGACGATCCGTTTCTCGCGCTCAACGTCGGGATAGTCGACGTGAAGATACAGGCAGCGCCGTTTCAAGGCCTCGGAGAGTTCCCGTGTGTTGTTGGACGTAAGAAACACCAGCGGCACTTGTTTGGCCTCGATGGTTCCGAGTTCAGGTATAGACACCTGGTAATCGGAGAGAACCTCCAAGAGCAGAGCCTCGGTCTCTACTTCTACCCGGTCGACCTCGTCGATTAGCAGCACGACTGGTTCATCGGCTCGGATGGCCTCAAGCAACGGTCGAGTGAGAAGAAACTCATCGGAAAAGATGTCGTCGCTTACATCGTCCCATTCGTGCTCACCACCTTGTTCAGCTTGAATGCGCAGTAGTTGCTTCTTGTAGTTCCACTCGTATAACGCCTTCGCTTCGTCGAGTCCCTCATAACACTGCAGGCGAATCAGCCGGGCACCAGTGATCTCGGCCACGCTCTTGCCCAGCTGGGTCTTGCCCGTACCGGCGGGCCCTTCAATGAGGACAGGCTTATCCAACCGATCGGCGAGGTACACGACTCCGGCGATGCTCTCATCGCAGAGATAGTCGACGGCACGTAACTCGTCTTGAACGGACGCGACATCGAAAAAGCGGCTCGACATGGCGCACCAGGCTACCGGTCATCACCCGATGTGCTCTACCCGGGCCGACTCCCTCAACTCACCAACGCTTACCCTTACGGGCGAACATCGCCGTCGCCATGCACCACATACTTCCCTGCAAAGCGGCTCGACATGGCGCACCAGGCTACCGGTCATCACCCGATGTGCTCTACCCGGGCCGACTCCCTCAACTCACCAACGCTTACCCTTACGGGCGAACATCGCCGTCGCCATGCACCACATACTTCCCTGCAAAGCGGCTCGACATGGCGCACCAGGCTACCGGTCATCACCCGATGTGCTCTACCCGGGCCGACTCACTGAACTCACCAACGCTGACGATTACGGGCGAACGTGGCCGTCGCCATGCACCACATACTTCTCTGCGGTGAGTTCGGTGAGGCCCAGCGGGCCGCGGGCGTGGAGTTTCTGGGTCGAGATACCAATTTCGGCACCGAAGCCGAATTCCTCTCCGTCAACGAACCTCGTGCTTGCGTTCACCAGAACCACTGCTGCGTCAACTTCACGGGTGAACCTCTGCGCCGACGCTAGATCGGCTGTGATGATCGCCTCGGAGTGTCCGGACCCTGTGAGGTTTATGTGAGCAATTGCCTCATCAACCGAAGCGACGACCTTCACACTCATTTTCATGTCGAGGTATTCGGTGCTGTAGTCATCGTCAGTGGCAATACCGATCTTCGACGTGATCGCCCGGGCGGCGGAGTCTCCGACCAGCTCTACACCTTCGAGCGCGGTTGTGGCCGAGGGCAAGAACTCGGCGGCAATGTCGGCGTGGACCACCAGGGATTCGGCTGCGTTGCATACGCCGGTGCGTTGAGTCTTGGCGTTAACGAGAATCTCGCGGGCCATCACCGGGTCCGCCGATGCATCAACGTACACATGACAGTTGCCTGCCCCGTCTATTAGATACGGAACGGTGGCGTTGTCGAGAATCGAGCGGATCAGCATGGGTCCGCCTCGGGGAATTAGACAGTCGACGTAGCCACGTTGTTGCATGAACTCCGTGGCCGCCGAACGCGAGGTGTCATCAACCATCACCAGCGCATCGGCTGGCAGACCGGCCTTCGGCAGTGCCTCCCGTAGCGCTTCGGCGATGGCGATGTTTGAGGAGATTGCGGATGAGGATCCCCGCAGGAAGGCAGCATTGCCGGATTTCAGACACAACCCGAAAGCGTCGGATGTGACGTTGGGGCGCCCCTCATAGATGATCGCCACCACACCGAGCGGGACCCGCACTTTCGAGATCCGTAAACCGTTGGGGCGAACCCATCCCCGGGTCGTCTCACCCACCGGGTCGGGAAGCGCCGCTACTTGACGCAGGCCGCCAGACATTGCAGAGATTCGGGCCTGGTCGAGGCGCAGACGATCAACAAGCGGAGCTGCCATACCGTCAAGTTCAGCGCGGGCCACATCGGCCTGATTGGCTTCAAGAATCGAATCGGCTCGCAGCATGAGAAGTTCCGCAGCAACCCCAAGGACTGAGTCCTTTTGCTCGGTAGGTGCCGCCGCCAACGCGGTGGTCGCAGCCTTGGCGCGAATCGCCAGCTCGGGAATAGAAGTCGGCTGCTCACCCGAACCGCTCACAGGATGTGATGGTACCAGTACAGTGACGGTTCCGTTCGTGGCAGCTTGACCGACCCTGGCCGGTTCTTCGGCAGCACCAACAAGCAAGTTGTCTCGCCCAGACCCACCCACTCAACAACACCACCAGCCAGGAAACCTCACCACCCGCATCGGGTGACCCACCCCTCAACAACACCACCAGCCAGGAAACCTCACCACAGACCCAATCGGTGAGCCAACACCACCAGCCAGGTAGCCTCACCGCCCGCATTGGGTGACCCACCCCTCAACAACACCACCAGCCAGGAAGCCTCATCGCAGACCCAATTGGTGAGCCAACAACACCGGCCAGGTAGCCTCGCCACGAATGAGGCCACGGTCCGACCCCGGCTTCCAGCACGGGGACGACTCGGATCCCCGCAGCGGGTCGGTTATGGTCGCGGCGGGTATCGGGTTGTCACGGCTGGCAGGGCTGCTACGCGAAACTGTCGGTGGCCGCGTGCTCGGCAACACCGGTCCCGCCGATGCGCTGGTGGCTGCGCTGCGCATCCCGAACTTATTGCAGAACCTTCTCGGAGAAGGCGTTCTATCGGCGTCTTTAGTTCCGGTCTACAGCGAACTTATAGACAACGAGTCCGATAGCTCCGAGGCAAGACATGTCGCCTGCGCCATCGGGACCCTACTCTTGGCGGTCACTGCTTTCGCCGTGCTCGTCGTCGTGCTGGCTGCCCGGCCGCTGACCAGGCTATTGGCGTGGGGGCTAACGGGCGACACGTTCGAACTGGCTGTCGATTTGACCCGTGTGATCGCGATCGGCGTCGGCTTCTTGGTCATGTCTGCGTGGTGTCTGGGAATCCTGAACAGCCACCGGCGGTTCTTTTTGCCCTATGTCGCGCCGGTGGCCTCCAACATCGTACAAATCGTGGTTCTGCTCGTTGCCTGGCAGCGCCAATGGCCTCTGACTGATGCCGCGCGCGGAATGGCAGTAGCTCTCAGTGTAGGGGCACTCGTCCAGCTGACCGTTCAGTTCTCAAGCGTGATCACCTTGGTTCATGGGCTGAGACTCCGTTTCGACCGCAGCCATCCAAGGGTACGAGAGGTTCGTCGACGTTTCGGGCCGGCGGTTCTGGGCCGTGGAGCGGTGCAACTATCGGGTTTCTTGGACTTGATCCTGGCTTCATTTCTGGCAGCCGGGGGCCTGGCTGCGCTATTTCGGGCACAGATCCTTTACACGCTGCCGGTGAGCCTGTTCGCCATGAGCGTGGCCGCCGCCGAACTGCCGGAGTTGTCTCGACTGAACAGAGATCGCCGCCAGATCGCGGACCGCACCGACTTCGCAGGGCACCGTATCGCCTTTTGGATGTTGGGCTCCTGTCTGATTCTGATCGCTGCTGGCGAGCCGCTCATCCGGTTGTTGTTCGAAGGCGGAGAGTTCACCTCCGCCGATACGTCGCTTGTGTGGCTGATCGTGGTTGCTTACGCGATTGGACTGCCAGCCGTGGGTTATGCCCGGATGCTCCAAAACGCCTCCTATGCGTTGGGTGACACCACCCGTCCAGCCCTTATCGCAACTGTCCGCGTTCTTATCGCTGGCGGTCTCGGCGTGCTCGTGATGTTCCCCCTTGATCGTGTCTTCATCGGCTCCAGCGGCATAGAGAACCTCGGCGCTGTCTTACAACTCACCGGGCCGCTCGACGCAGACACACGTTCAACCACGCAGTTGGCACATCTCGGCGCGGTCGGTCTAGCGCTCGGTTCCGCAGCTGCTGCCTGGGTCGAGGTGTTCCTACTGCGTCGCTTCGTTGGCCGACAGTTACCCACCATGTCGCCGCTCCTTTTGACGTTGCGACGCCCTGGTCTTGCCCTGGCCGTTGCATTTCCAGTGACCGTCGCCGTGAATCTCGCAGCCCGGGATCTGCCTTCCGCACCTGCCGCAATTCTCACCGTCGGAATCGGTGGTTTCGCTTACTTGGCGACGGCATATCGCACTGGCGTTGCCGAGGCGGACATTGTGGTGCAACCCATATTGCGGACAATTAAGCGGAGATAGGGGCAATGGCTTCGGCGGCGACGGTCTACGATCAGGGACATGCTTAGCTATCTGAAGCGACGGTGGAAGTACCTGGTGGCGAGACTCTCAGCCGGGCACGAGAAGAATGCCGACTCCAAGGTCCAACTTGAGCAAGCAATTGGCGAGGCCAAGGCTCAGCATCACCTCCTACGCGACCAGGCCGCCAACGTGGTGGCAAACCAAAAGCGCACCGAGTTACGCATCAATGAGGCCCTTGAGCGGCTGGAGCGGGTCAACATCAATGCCCGCCAAGCCGTTGTAATGGCCGAGGAAGCCCATAGTTCCGGCGACGACGCCAAAGCCGAGTCCTACACGCAGGCAGCCGAGCAGTTCGCCAATCGTATGCTCGCGGTTGAAGAGGAGATTGAGGGCATGAAGGCCTTGCATTTTCAGGCCACCGAGGCAGCCGATCAGGCCAAAGCCGCGCTGAAGCAAAACGCCCTACTCCTTCAACGACGACTGAGCGAACGGCAGGCGCTGTTGGGCAAACTCGATCAAGCCAAGATGCACGAGACTGTCAATGCGGCCATGTCAACGCTCGACGAATCAATTGGCGAGGATGTGCCCACCTTCGATGAGGTTCGCTTGAAGATCGAGGCCCGCTACGCCAAAGCAACCGCTGTGGCCGAGCTGAGCGAATCCAGGGCCGATCATCGGACGCTGGAGATCGAAGAGGCAGCTCGGGGTGCCCAGGCACGAGTTCGGCTGGATCGGATAAAGACAGACTTGGGCCTCATGGCCGCCCCGGAAACCGAAGCGCTAACCACAGGCGAATCGACGGAGTAGGCCATCGAACCCAAAAGGTCACACCCGCCAAGAGGGGACGGTCACCAGATCGTCGGCATGAATCACCACATGGGGTGACCCGGGAGGCAACTGGTCTGAGCGACGTCCGACTACAGCCACTAGGTCGGTGTGGCAATGACGAACCAGACCCTTGGCGAACACCACACCTTCGGGATCCACAACCTCTACCGGCGAACCCGGATCGAAGGCACCCTCAACCTCACGCACACCCACGGATAGCAATGACCTGCCGTACTCCAAGGCCGACCGTGCGCCCTCATCAACGATGATCCGTCCCCGAGCAACAACCGCGAACGCTATCCAAAGCTTGCGAGCCGGAATCCGCACATCGCGACCACGCACAACCGTGCCCACCCCGCGATGCCCAGCTACGGCATCGCTCAATACACCTTGACGTTCGGCGTTGGCAATGACCGTGGTGATACCGGACCAAGCCGCGATCTTGGCTGCTGTCAGCTTTGACGTCATTCCTCCGCTGCCTCGTGCCGACCCCGCTCCACCGACCAAGGCTTCGTGTTGATGGTCGATCTCTACAATTTCGGAGATCAAGCTTGCAGACCTGTCCAAACGTGGGTCGGCTGTGAGCACGCCGTCGGTGTCGGTCAGCAGAATCAGATGCTGCGCCCCAACCAGATTCGCCACCAACGCGGCGATGCGGTCGTTGTCACCCCAACGGATCTCGTCGTCGGCGATGGCGTCGTTTTCGTTGACGATCGGAACTACTCCCAGTTCAAGCAAACGGGTCAGCGTCTGACGAGCATGCAGATACTGAGAACGCACTATGAAGTCGTGGGGCACCAACAACACCTGACCGGCCAACAAGCCCCGAGACCGGAGTTCCTGGCGGTAGACGCCCATGAGAATGCTCTGACCGATAGTGGCCACCGCCTGCAGCGTGATGTTGTCGGTCGGTCGGTTGGTCCCGTGCAGACCCAGCTCCGGCAGTCCCGCAGCGATCGCGCCCGAGGTGACAATGATCGGCCTGTAACCGGCTTCGCGCAGCTCTGCAACTTCTCCGCACAGCCTGGCCACGACATCACGCTGAACAATGCCCGCATCATCGGTGATTGACGACGTGCCGATTTTCGCGACCACGGTGGCGTTCGTCATTTGGCTATCACCTCCACGCTGGCTTGACAATGAGGGGAATCTTCATCCCGACGCCAACCAGGATGGGCGTACCAGGGGTTCGACATCGTCGAGCAGCACCGGGTATGCGATGGTCGCGCAGCACCACGTTCGCCATGGTCAAGCATCCCAACTTTGGAGGGGTCTCCATAGCGACCAGCGTCGAACAGCACCGGGTATGCGATGGTCGCGCAGCACCACGTTCGCCATGATCGCACATCCCAACTTTGGAAGGTCTCCATAGCAACCGGCATGGTCGCGTATCCAAGGCACGGCGCACACCAAGAACCCTGCGTGTCGGGCCGTGGCCGCATGAGAACCGATCGTCATTCATCAGCCTCGTAGTCGAAGGTGAAGTCACCTATGTACACGGTGTCGCCCGGTGAAACGCCCGCTCGCACGAGAGCAGTTTCCACTCCCAGACGATGGAGTCGTTGCCGTGCGAGCTCAAGCGCACCCTCATCGGTGAGGTCGCTGAGCGCCACGGCTCGAAGTGCTGCACGTCCGGTGACCCGGAACGCTCCGTCGTCGAGTCGCTCGATTTGGATTTCACGACCTTTCGGGCGATGCAGCGCAATGCTCTCAACAGCGGGAACACCACGCCGAACCTCGTTCACTAACCGCATCAGCGTTCCGACGACCCGGGGAATTCCATCACCGGTCACTGATGACATTCTCAGACCATCGAAGGTGGTCTGAGGAGCCAGGTCGACGCGGCTGCCGACAACAAGGCGTGGTCGCTCAAGCAGATCGGACCGGTAGCTGCGGAGTTCGGTCAGCAGCACCTCAAGTTGAGTTTCCGGTGTGGTCAGGTCGTAGGGAGCCAGATCGAGCAGCACCAGTAGCACTGATGCACGCTCGACGTGGCGTAGGAACCGGTGACCGAGGCCTTTGCCTGCGCTTGCTCCTTCGACCAGACCGGGAATGTCGGCAAGGACCATCTCGAATCCGTCATCGCTGCGCACGACACCGAGATGCGGCTCCAGCGTGGTGAACGGGTAGTCGGCTATTTTGGGCTTGGCTGCAGACACGCGGCTGATGAATGTTGACTTGCCGACGTTGGGCAGTCCCACGATCGCCACGTCGGCAAGCAATTTGAGTTCAAGACGTAACCAGCGTTGCTCTCCGTGTTCTCCCTGCTCCGCGAACGAAGGGGCCCGGCGCCGGTTGCTCAGGAAACGGGCATTGCCTCGCCCACCCTCGCCTGCGTGAGCGGCCAGCCAGCGTTCGCCGTGATTTGTGAGGTCCGCAAGGTGCTCCCGTGTTCGGTGATCCAGCACGACCGTTCCTTCCGGGACACGAACATCGATATCGCTGCCTCTCATGCCATGGCGGTTCGATCCCTTTCCGTGAGCACCGTCGCTGGCCCGGCGGTGGGGATGATCACGAAACGACAACAGGGAGGCCACATTGCGATCCGCTACGAGCCAAACAGAACCGCCGTCGCCGCCATCGCCGCCATCGGGGCCACCTCTGGCAACCTTCGCTTCACGACGAAAGGCAACACATCCAGCCCCGCCGTCGCCTGCTGTCACGTGGATGTTGCACTCATCAACAAAGGCGCTCACGCCCAGAGGCTACGTCCTGAGGGTGCTGTAACGGGCCCGGTCGATGCCTTCAGAATGCAACCCGAATCCTTGGGATCCTGGAGTAGGGTCAAGCTCACGCTTCAACGTGTTTGAGGATAAACGACGGCCAACAGTGTCACGAAGCGTCGGGAATTATGTCAACCAGCTTGCGGCCTTTTCGCCTACCGAACTTAACGGTGCCGTTTGATGTGGCGAACAGGGTGTCGTCACGGCCTCGACTTACGTTCTCGCCCGGATGAAATGCCGTGCCTCGCTGACGCACGATGATCGCCCCCGACAGGACATGTCCACCATCGTACACCTTGACACCGAGGCGCTTGCTTGTGGAGTCTCGACCGTTGCGAGTTGAGCCTCCGCCCTTGGTCTTCGACACTGCAATCAGCCCTTCACGATCTTGGTGATCTCAATGCGGGACATTTGTTGGCGATGACCCCACCGCTTGCGATTGTTTGACTTGCTCTTGTACAGGAACCCGTTGAGCTTGGGACCCTTGGTCTCCGAGATGACCCGAGCCGTGACCCGAGCCGTGGAAAGTTGATCCGGTGTGACAAGCACAGTGGGACCGTCGACCAGAAGCACCGCAGGCAATGAGATCTCGCCTCCGACGTCACCCAAGCGCTCAACCTCGATTGTTTGCCCTTGCTCCACGCGGTATTGCTTTCCGCCGGTCTTAACTACCGCGTACATAGGGACTCAATTCTAACGGATTCGCGGTTCGGTCAGGCACCACTTCAAACAAAGAGATCTTCAATGACCCTGTGTCCGGTGCCCTCACAGTTCGAGCATGGCTCAGACACGGACTCAATAAGGCCCTCACCTATACGCTTTCGGGTCATCTCGACCAAACCCAGCTCGGAAATGTTGAACATCTGGGTTCGAGTCTTGTCCCGTGCCAGCGCAGTCCGAAAGGCTTTGGTGACCGCCTCTCGATTCTTGGCCACCTCCATATCAACGAAATCAATGACGATGATTCCACCAATGTCTCGCAACCGTAGTTGATACGCCACCTCCTCGGCAGCCTCCAGATTGTTCTTGAAAACCGTCTCCTCAAGATTCGAGCTACCGACATTCTTGCCGGTGTTGACGTCTATGACCGTCAAGGCCTCAGTATGTTCAATGACCAGTGAGCCCCCCGAAGGTAACCAAACCTTAGGTTCGAGCGCCTTGCGGACCTGGGTGTCGATCAGGCGTCGCTCAAAGAGTGGAAGCGCCTCGGAACCGGCATCGTAGTAGATGATCCGGTCCGCGATCTCCGGCGTAATCGACTGCACGTATGACCGGATCTCAGAGTAGAGCGATTTGTCGTCAATGATTACGCCCCGGTAGTCCCTCGTGACCTCCTCGCGGATGGTGCGCACCGCTACTTCGGGCTCGCGGTACAGCAGAGCAGGCGCCCTCGTTCGCTTCGCCAACTTCTCAATACCGTCCCATTGCTCCATCAAGCGTTGCAGATCGCCTCTGATCTCGGCTTCGGTCACGTTCTCAGCCGCGGTACGCACGATCACACCGTGTTGTTGAGGCTTGGCCTTATCCAAAAGGTTGCGTAGTCGCTGACGCTCCCCACCGGGTAGCCGCTTGGAGATTCCGTATGTGCCTGAGTTCGGTACGAGTACGACGAATCGGCCCGGAAGCGACACCTCCTGGCCTAGGCGGGCACCTTTGTGACCGATTGGATTCTTGGTCACTTGACACATGATCGATTGCTGCGATTTGAGGATGTCCTCAATGCGCGGTTGTTCGATTCTGGATCCCTCGAAGTCGGTGGCGTCGTATTGGACATCGCCGCGGTAAAGCACAGCATTCTTGGGTGTGCCGATATCAATGAATGCTGCTTCCATTCCCGGCAGGACGCTCTGGACGCGCCCGAGGTAGATGTTGCCATGGATCTGGCTGACATCATCGGCCGGCCGCGACACCCGATGTTCGACCAGTTTGCGGCCTTCAAGGGTGGCGATCTGGGTGGCCTCGGGACCCACGTGGACACACATCAGATAACGACCAACCGCCTGACCTCGGCGGGTGCGGCCCCGCCGACGCTTCAGTGTGTTCTCGTCGAGCTTGACGGCTTTTCCACCGGTGATTGCCTCGACCGGAGCATGCCCTTCTTGTTTGACCTTCCCCTCCTCGGCGCCTCCGCGGCGACGCCCTCGACCTCGACCACCACGCCGACGGCGACGCCCACCCTTGGGACTGCTGTTGGGATCGGAACCAGCTTTGGTATCACCAACCTTGGGAGCTCGAGAATCAGGCCTCGAATCACCAACCCTCGGAGCTCGAGAATCAGGCCTCGAATCACCAACCCTCGGAGCTCGAGAATCAGGCCTCGAATCACCAACCCTGGAAGCTCGAGAATCAGGCCTCGAATCACCAACCCTCGGAGCTCGAGAATCAGGCCTCGAATCACCAACCCTCGGAGCTCGAGAATCAGGCCTCGAATCACCAACCCTGGGGGTGTTAGCAGATTTGCGGTCTTGGTTGTCGCCTGAGGGCTTGGCTGTTTCCCGGCGGGCCGGGCGGGTGGAGCGACCGGGCAAGCCGGTCGTGGAGCGACCGGGCAAGCCGGTCCTTGGGGCCTGATCGTCGGCCATCGAATTCGTCTTTCGGTTTGTGCACCGCAGGATGGGCGCTCATTTCGCCTCCGCGGTTGCAGACAACGGCATAGGGTCCGCACGCAGGCCGTTGTCGGTGTTGATCCATTGATGTGTTCGGTGCACGTGATGCTCGCAAACAGAAGGGTCGAGCGCCGCCATGAGTTCGGGAACACGAACCGCTCTTGGTTGCGTCCCGAGTTCGGCGATCATCGGTACACATACCCTATTACTACCGTCCGATGACGGCATTGCAACCGTGGCATCTACCTCAAGACTACGCAACAAAGGGCGAATGTCTTCGGTGATTTGCTCCCCCTTGCGTGTCCGGGTAACGATCAGCTCGCCCACCGACAACGTTCTTTGAACGGCTGCAACGACTGTCTCCGCGTTGACGCAGGCCACCTCAATGCGCCAGGTGCAGCTCGTTACAGCCTGTTGCAAAGAAGGTGCCGACGGATCGATAACGGCCACTTCGCTAACAGCCATACCGACGGGCAATTGTTGGCTGAGCAGCATCGGAAGAGCGCTGATGTCGTTTGGTCCATGCAAGCCGTCAGGTTCAAGGCGAACATCAAGATACTCGGCGTCGGACTCATAGCCGGTAGGCAGGGCAAAGCCGAACGACAGACGGGGTCGTGGAGAGAATCCCTCACTGTAAGCGACCCGGACACCAGCCCGCCGCAACGTCCGCTCCCAGATCCGCACGACGTCGCGATGCGACACAAATCGGACCTTGCCGCGCTTATTGAACTCGATCCGCAGACGTCTCACGAACAGGTCACAGACCCACCCGAACCTGCGGCCGTGACTGCAAGTTCACCGGCACGGCACCATAGAGATCAACGCCAGTTCCCTGACTCCCGCCTGCAGGCGGAGTGGCCGAGGCAACCCGATGCTCGATGGAGTAGCCGGTGCAAGCTCCACAGTCATAACAAGGGGTCCAACGGCAGTCTTCCAGTCCGAGTTCGTCAAGAGCGTCACGCCAGTCCTGCCAGAGAAAATCCTTGTGCAAACCAGCCGAGAGGTGAGCCCAAGGCAGCGTCTCTTCTGGCTTGCGATGACGATGAACGTACCAGTCGACGTCGCACCCGTTGACTTCCATGGCTTCAATCCACAGGTCATGATTGAAGCACTCGGACCATTCCTGGAATGTGCCGCTATGCTTCCAAACGTATTCGATGACTGGCGCTAGCCGTCTATCTCCGCGTGAGGCGATACCCTCCACAAGTGTGGCGGCGGGATCATGCCATTTGACCCGCACCCCCGGGGCGCGTCGCAGGTCATTTCTCAACAGTTGGATCTTGCGCTTGAGTTCAGCCGCGGTGTTCTGGCCGAACCACTGAAAGGGCGTAAACGGCTTGGGCACAAAGCCGCCGACAGACACAGTTACCGACGGCGAACGCCGGTAGGTTCGGCCGATCTCCACGCAGTTGCGTGCGAGCCGTGCGATACCGAGTGTGTCGTCATCGGTTTCGGTCGGTAACCCGGTCAGGAAATACAGCTTCATCCGCCGCCACCCTTGACTGTAGGCGCTTTCAACCGCCCCGTAGAGGTCTTCGTCGCTAATGAGCTTGTTGACTACCTGACGCATCCGCCAGGTACCCGCCTCTGGAGCGAACGTCAGGCCAGTGCGACGGGCACGTTGTATCTGCGCGGCCATACCAACAGTGAAGGCATCAACCCTCAGGCTGGGCAACGCCACCGAGATCCGGTCATTGTCAGTGATTGTGTCCGCGATGACCTGCTCAATCCCGGAGAAGTCGGCAGTGGACAAACTGGTGAGCGCCACTTCGTCGTAACCGGTGCGATCCAGACCCTCTGAGATCATGGCACGCACCTGCTCGGCCGGACGCTCACGAACCGGGCGAGTGATCATTCCCGCCTGACAGAAACGACAACCCCGCGTGCAGCCCCGGAACACTTCCACAGAAAGTCGATCGTGCACCACTTCTGTAAGCGGAACGAGTTGCCGTTTCGGATACGGCCACTCCGCCAAGTCCGCAACCGTCCGTTTCTCGATGATTTCGGGCACATCACTGTAGCGAGGCGTAATCTCAGCTATGTGTGGACCGTTATATGCGACCTCATACATGGACGGCACATAGACGCCCGCGATCTGTGACATGCACCGCAGCAAGCCCGAGCGTGTGCCCGAGTTCTTACCGGCAGCCTTCCAGTCGAACAGGAGCTCGGTAATCTCACCCACCACCTCCTCACCATCACCAAGCACAACGAAATCAACGAAGTCGGCGATAGGTTCGGGGTTGTAGGTGCAGTGGCCACCGACTCCTATCAAGGGATCGGCGTCGCGGCGCTGATTCGAGCGGACCGCTACCCCCGCCAAGTTGATGCAGTTCAACAAGTTGGTGTAGGTCAGTTCTGCGCTGAGGTTGAAGGCGATCACGTCAAAATCGCCTGCTTTGCGATGGGTGTCGACAGAGAACAGCGGCAGGCCTTCGCGCCGTAGCAACACTTCAAGATCGGTCCAGGGTGCGTAGCTGCGTTCGGCCGAGGCATCAAGGCGCTCGTTGAGGATCTCGTAAAGGATCTGCAGTCCTTGATTGGGGAGCCCTATTTCGTAAGTGTCTGGGTAAGTGAGCAGCCAGTTGATCTGCTTGTTGTGTCGTTCGGGACTAACGGCACCGTCTTCACAGCCGATGTATCGAGCGGGCTTTTGGACCCGTGGAAGCAGCGGTTCCAGTTGAGACCAGACTGAAGCCGGATCGGCGTCGGCACACGTGGTCATCACTGAACCCTACCAATCGAACGCTGTGCTCAGAACGACGCAGTCAGCGGATGCCGATGTATCGAGCGGGCTTTTGGACCCGTGGAAGCAGCGGTTCCAGTTGAGACCAGATTGACGCCGGATCGGCGTCGGCACACGTGGTCATCACTGAACCCTACCAATCGAACGCTGTGCTCAGAACGACGCAGTCAGCGGATGCTGTAGTCAAACCGACGACGATGGACACCCAAAACGAGACCGAGAGCCGTGAGCGAAGTCACCATTGACGATCCTCCGTAGCTGACCAAAGGCATCGGTATGCCAGTGACCGGCATGATTCCCATAGTCATGCCTGCGCTCTGGAAAACCTGGAAGACGAACATTCCCATAACACCAATCGCCAGCATTCGGTCGAATCGGTCCGTGGCTCGAACAGCCACTCGCCACACCCGATACAAGATGATCGCAAACAAAGCCAACAGAATCGTCGCACCCCTAAAGCCCAACTCCTCCCCCGCTACGGAGAAGATGAAATCTGTTTGCTGCTCGGGCACGAGGTTGGAACCGGTCTGGGTGCCACGGAACAGTCCCTGGCCTGTCATGCCACCGTTGCCGATAGCGATCTGAGATTGTTCGGCGTTGTATGCGACACGGATAGCGTCTTCACCTAGATCCTGAACGGCTTCGTCATCAAGGACAAACACCGTCAAGCGGTTCTTTTGGAACTCTTTCAGTAGATCCGACTGAAAGATCGTGACTATTGCCGTTACCGCTACCAAGAACAAAAGCACCAGGTTGCGGAACCGCACGGCACTCAAAGAAATCATGACTGCGGTAATAACAATGTAGATGAGGATGGTGCCGAGATCGGGTTGCATCAAGATCAATCCCGTGAGGATTCCCGCCAACGTCAACCCGGCTAGCATTCGCCGAAACGAGACGGTCTCGGTGGTAAGAACGACTGCGAGAACAAGTATCAGGGCCAGTTTTCCTGGCTCCGAAGGCTGAAAGGTGAAGCCGCCTAAGCGGAACCATGACTGCGCTCCTCGGATATCGGCACCGAACTGCACTACACCGATCAGTAGGCAGACCGTTAGCGCATAACCCGCTGGTACCCAATACCGCAGGCGACGCACATCCAACAAAGCAGCTCCCGTGGCTGAGGCAAGACCGACGACTATGTAGGCCACTTGGCGGCGCATCAACGAGAAATCCGCTGGTTGCAGCTCGGTTGCCGGCCCCCGTGTGGCGGAGTGAACCAGTAGCACTCCAAATGCGGTGACCGCTACTGTCGTCAAGATCAGGAACGGGTCAACCACAAACCACCAAGGGATCTGTTCATCGCGGTAGCTCCCGGACCGTGGCCAACCATCAAAGCGTCGCGGTTGGTCTGCCTCATCTGAGGTTTCGCGGTAGCTCTCCGACCGCGACAAATTATCGGTGTTCGTTGAAGCTTCGTGTTGACCTGATTGAGTCATCACCCGGTGGACTGCAACTGGCGGCGGTTCACCGAGACTGTGGCCTCCACCTCCGATGAAGACCGGACGACTTCAACGTTGTCGCGAGCAATCCTATCCAAGATACGCGCCGCGACTGGCGCCGCCGCGACGGAACCGAACCCGGATTCCTCAAGCACTACCGCAATCGCCACATCAGGTTCTGTTTGGTCGCCGTTCCTTTCAACGTCAACGGGCCCGTAGGCGACGAACAGCGAAGTGTCGGCCACCCCCTGTACCTCCGCGGTGCCAGTCTTGCCTGCCACCCGCCAAGACGCTGGCAATCCAACGTCGGCGAACGCTCGCCACGCTGTTCCCCTGTACCGACCGTCGGAGCGAGGAACCCCCAGCAGGCCCTGCTCGATCGGATCTCGAAATTCGTCTGGCATTTCGAGATCACGCAGAATCCTGGGACCGATTTCGCGTAGGACCTCACCAGTCTGCCCGGCTCCGGTCACCTTCATCAGCACGTTGGGCTGATGCAATCGGCCACCGTTGGCAAACGTGGCGTAGGAGTTGACCAACTGTAAAGGCGTGACCAACAACTCGCCTTGTCCGACGGCGAGGATGATGGTGGATCCACCGAACCACTGGCTGCTTTCGAACACTCCGAGATCGAATTGACCTCGGTAGTACTCCCGATCTGGGACCGCCCCCGAGCGTTCGTATGGCAACTGGATTCCAGACTTGGTCCCGAACCCCAACCGACGAGCCCACAGCTGAAGATCCTCATCTTCGCTCACTCCGTCGCCGTCGAGATCCTCGTTCGGTCGCAGCCAAAAGCCTTCACCACCAATCTCATAGAAATACGTATCGCTCGACACCGTGATTGCAATCGGAAGGTCAACGCTGCGACCCGGCCCAGAATAGGGACTGGAGTAGATGCAGGTGTCGGACTCCTGGAAGCATTTCGAGAACTGGTAATCGCCCACATCAATGTAGGCGTGGTGGATATCGCGTATTCCATCAGGACCGATTACGCCTTCCTGCAAGGCGGCGTACGCGGTGACAAGTTTGAACGTTGAACCGGGCGCGTAGGTGCCTTGGATGGCTCGGTTGAGAATCGGGAAGAAGTTGTTCTCGGAGGTCAACTGTTCGAACTGTGTGACCGAGATGCCGTCGATGAACGTGGACGGGTCATACGTGGGGTATGATGCCATTGCCAGCAACGATCCGTCTCGGGGATCGACTAACACCACCGAGCCCGCCGAAGCGACAAACGGCGGATCTTCGGGCCGTCGTGGTTCACGGCGGCGGGCCTCAGCCAAACCCTCCGCAAGTTCACGTTCGGCCAAGGCTTGAAGATCAATATCAATCGTTAGCCACACGTCGTTACCCGGAATCGGTGGCCGGTAGCGCTCCGTCCATTCTCGTACCGGTTGACCTGATGCGTTGACCTCGATGTATCGCACTCCCGATACCCCACGAAGGTCGTCCTCAAACAGTCGCTCTATTCCAGATTTGCCGATCTCGTCGTTGAGTTGGTACACGTCCGATGGTTCGCCCCCGTCCGGTTCGGTAATATTGCGCATCGCTTCCCATTCCTTACGGGTGATGGGCCCCACGTAGCCGAGAAGGTGAGCCGCAAGGTTGCCGTAGGAGTATCTGCGAACGGTTTGCGGGCCGACCTCCACACCAGCGAAGAGATCGGAACGCTCCCCGATGAACACGGCGAGATCGGGGTCGACATCTACAGCCACGGGGATTCGCTCGAACGGTCCGTAGGAGCGATCGTCGATCTCAGCTCGGATATCGTCCACCTTGGTGAGCCTTCCGGAACGACTGGCTGCGATTGCCAACCGCAGGTACAGAGCCTGGAGTTCCGCGGAGTCCAGAGACTCAATCACGGACTTGTCGACAGTGACCGACTGCACCACCTCGTTGTCAACGAGGACACGGCCGTTACGATCCAGAATGCGCCCACGAGGCGCTTGTTCATATACAGGTTCCAATACGTTGGTCTCGGCTTTGGCCTGAAGCACTTCATGTTCGATCGTCTGCAAGTACCAAAGGCGTGCTCCGAGAGCACCAAACAGGACGGCCGTTACAAACAAGAAGATGCCGAGCCGGATCCCCGTTGTGTCCTCATCCATCAACCCAAGCCCAGCGGTTCGGGCCTCCGAAGAGCCCAGCGCATCGCAAGTGCCACTATCGGTGTCAGCAGCGCGTTGAGTGCAGCCACGATTGCCGAAACCCTCAACAGGTTAACGTCGACAAGACCGCTCTGCCCAACCATCGCGCCGAGCAGAGCATAACCTAGCACGCACGCCGCGCTCCCGACCGCCACGAGTCCGATCACCTGCAGTTTCGTGTCGTGGAACAGTCCCTCCTGCAGAGTGGCGACGGAAAACGCAACCAACGCGAAGGTGATCGCATTCAACCCAATGGGCGTTGACAGATAGATATCCCACAACAGGCCGATACCGAAAGCAACAAGTAGGCCTCGCTCAGGTTTGAGGTAGTAACCGGCCAGCACCGCCATCAAGGCGAGCAGTTCGGGCACTACCCCAAAGACGCGGATGTCAATGAAAAGGGTCAACTGAAGAATCAAGGCGACCAAAGTAACAACGACGAGCCTTACCGCAATCACGAACCGGTGCCGCCACCAGAGCTCACGTCAGGCCCATCGGTGACAGGAGCGGCAGTTGCCGGAACCACTTCAAGCAGAGGCACTTGATCCACTCCGTGAGCCAGGAGCACCGACACATAACCGATGTCGGAAACATCTACAGCAAACTCAACATCAACAGTCACGGTTGATAGCACATCATCAACGATTACCTCGGTGACCCGCCCAATCGGAATACCAGGCGGATACCGGCTCAAAGCCGCAGTCACCACCACCGATCCGAGCTCGGGCAACAGTACACCCGCACGGGCGTTGGGATATTCGATACCACTCGAAATACGAAACAGGTCTCCATAGGCGCTACCGAGACCGACTTCATCATTGGAGATAACGCGAACGCCGATCCTCAAGTCGGGATCTGTTATCAGTTGAACAGTGGCGGTTGTTGAGTCGACACGATCTACCCGTCCGACCATGCCCGCACCCGTAACGACAGCCATTCCCGACTTGATCCCGTGACGGCGGCCCCTGTCGATGGTTACTACATGGGAGTCGAAGTTGCCTACCTGGCCGCGTACAACCGTGGCTGCCACCGTGTCCAGATCAGCGACATAGGTGATGCCAGTCGCCTCCAGCAATGCCTTGAACGCGCCACGCTCAGATTCGGACTTCAGCCCTTCGCCTTTGATCCGAGCAATCTCGGATTTGAGCAATCGATTTTCTGCTTCGAGATCGCCATAGTTGAAGATGCCATTCCAAGTGTTGCCAAATGGTGACGCTGCTGTGGCTGCCAGCGAGGCGACCGGATGCAAGACATCTCGTAGAAACCCTTGAACCGTTTCAAGCGGCCCGAAGCCCCTCATATCAAGCGTCAGAAGAGTTATCGCAGCGAGCGCCAACAGTAGTAGTAGTCGGCGGCGGGATCGCCCCATGATCCGGGCGAACGCCATCGCGGAGGGTTAGAATTCGCCTGCGCTCAGTGCCACACCACGCAGAGCTGCGAACTCTTCAAGCGCTTGACCAGCACCAATCACCACGGAATTGAGCGGCGCAGCCGCAGACGAAGCGGCGATGCCCGTCACGTCCGTGATCCGTGCATCAATACCCTTCAGCAACGCACCACCGCCCGCGATCACGATGCCGCGCTCCATGACATCGGCCGCTAGTTCTGGGGGCGTGCGATCAAGCGTTGACTTCACTGCGTCGCAGATGGCGGTCAACGGCTCGTCAAGACATTCTCGAATCTCGGCCGTATTGACCCGGATGGTTCGTGGCAGCCCGGTGACGATGTTGCGACCGCGGATTTCAGCGACAATCTCGGACTCAAGCGGACATGCACTTCCAAGTTGGACTTTGATCTGCTCAGCGGTGCGCTCACCAACCATCAGCGAGTGCTCCTTCTTGGCCCACTGAATGATGACCTCGTCAAGTTGGTCGCCACCAATGCGGGTGGTCTGACTGGCAACGACACCGCCCAATGAGATAACAGCCACATCGGTTGTGCCACCACCGATGTCCACGATCATGTTGCCTGCGGGTTCCTGTACGGGAAGCCCAGCACCGATGGCTGCTGCCATGGGCTCTTCAATGATGAATACGGGCTTGCGGGCACCGGCCAGCATGGCGGCTTCCTGCACCGCCCGCTGTTCAACTCCGGTGACACCGGAGGGCACGGCGATAACCATGCGAGGCTTCGCCCAACTCCGGTTGTGTACCTTCTTGATGAAGTGGCGCAGCATCACTTCGCAAATCTCAAAATCCGCGATCACACCATCCTTGAGAGGCCGGATTACCGAGATGTTGTCGGGTACGCGGCCGATCATACGCTTCGCTTCGTCACCTACACCGAGGGGTTCACCACTGCGTTTGTGTATCGCAACCACCGACGGCTCCTCAAGGACTATCCCCTCCCCACGTACGTAAACCAGGGTGTTGGCAGTACCGAGATCAACAGCCATGTCACGGCCCACGACAGCACCGAAGGTTGAGAGTAAAGAGCCAGCAACCATAGAGCGCCTCACGTACGATTCGAGCCGGGGCGACGAAGGATGCGTTTCCCCGATGTGGGGATGATTCTAGTCATGGTAAGTCATCAGGATGCAAGACCAGGGAAGAATATCGGGATTTCCCTTGCCGCCGAAGACGCCGAATCGGAGCCATGGACCAGGTTCTCGGTCGTGATCATGGCAAGATCACCGCGGATAGTGCCCGCAGCCGCTTTGAGCGGGTCTGTGGCACCGATCATGGCGCGGACCACTTTCCAGGTGTCATGAGGACCTTGGAGAACTGCCACCAGGGACGGACCCCGGCTCATGAACGCGACAAGCTCGTCGTAGAAGTCCTTGTTGGCATGCTCGTCATAGTGACGGCTCAGGGTATCGTGGTTGAGGGTGCGCATTTCAGCTGCGGCTATGGTAAAACCCTTGCGCTCAAACCGACCTAGAATCTCACCGACAAGTCCGCGTTCCACCGCGTCCGGCTTGCAGATCACCAAGGTGCGGTTCATGTCATGCCAGGCTATCAACGACACCACCGAGACGGTCGGCCGAATCAGGCTGGCTAATGTTCCTCAACGATACTGCGGACCGCTCCGGCCAAGGAGTTGGATCCTGCAACCACCACCATGTCCATACTCTCCGCTTGGGCCAGCGCGTACTCCACAGCCGCGTGGACATCGTGCACCGGTTCGGCAGCGCCACCCGACACGGCCACAGCCCGCGCCAGATCACCGGCGCTCACACCACGAGCGGTGGGTGCCTTGGTGGTGATCGTCAAGTGGCAATCCGACACCCGCATAGCCTTTAGCACAGCTGCCGGGTCACGGCCGTCCTGCATGCCCACCACCAGGAATCGACGACCTGCTCCGAAGTCGTCCAGCGAATCGGCCAGGGCTTGCGCCGCAGCAACATTGTGGGCTGTGTCAATCACCACCAACGGAGAGCGGTGGATCACCTCAAGACGGCCCGGGATGTTGATATCAGCGAACGCTTCAGTCAGCGGCTCATCGGGCAAGGCGATGTCCAGGAACTCCTCAACGGCCACGATGGCCGTCAAGGCGTTGTCACCTTGATGAGCGCCGTGAAGCCGCACGAACACATCTTCGTGGTAGGCCCTCGGTGTACGAACACTTACAAGTCGGCCGCCAACGGCAAGGCGGTTAGCGGTTAGGTCAAAGTCGGCACCTCTTATCACGGCACGGGTAGGACCCTCAGCCAGGAAGATCTTGACGAGTTCGGGAGCTGTCTCACCGAGTACCAAAGAGGAATTGGACTCGATGATTCCTGCTTTCTCGTGTGCGATCTCCCGCTCCCAGCCCGGCAGGCCCAGACTGTGGTCAAGTGAGACGTTGGTTATCACCGCCACCTGAGCCTGCACGACATTTGTAGCGTCGTAACGTCCAAGCATGCCCACCTCGACGACAGCCACATCAACGGCCTCATCCGCGAAAGCCAGCAGAGCAGCGCCGGTCAGGGTCTCAAACCAGGTGACGTCGACGATCTCTTCGGAGACCTTGACAGCACGAGCGATTGTCCCGATCGTGGATCCCAAGAACTCGTCGTCGATCAATGATCCGGCGATTCGGATGCGTTCGTTAATCTGTTCCAGATGAGGGCTCGAGTATGTGCCAACCCTTAGACCCATTTCGGTCAGCAGCGCCTCGATCATCTTGCAGGTTGAGCTCTTGCCGTTCGTTCCCGTGACATGCAGCACCGGGTAACACAGATGCGGATCGCCCAAGGCACCCATGAGACGCCGCATCGGTTCGACCGACAGACCCTCAATTGCCCCCGCGCGCGGCATGATCTCGTAGTCGATTAGCGAGTCAAGATGATCAAGCGCTTCCTGGTGGCGCATTCCGGAGAGCTTTAGCTCGCCCGCCGGCCCTCAACGGTGGTGATAATCGTGGGCTGGGCGTCTGTCTGTACGGACTCCGCAGTGACAATCACCTTCTCAACATCTTGGCGACCGGGGATGTCGTACATCACGTCCATCAACGTCTCTTCCAGAATTGCCCGCAGCCCTCGCGCACCGGTGTTGCGCTTAATTGCCTCATCGGCAACTGCTTCGAGCGCGTTCGGGGCGTACTCAAGAGAAACGCCTTCGAATTCAAGGATCCTGTGATATTGGCGGGTAAGGGCATTGCGTGGCTCGGTGAGGATCTCGATCAGCAAGTCACGCTCAAGGTGACTAACCGCGCCGACCACCGGTAACCGCCCAACGAACTCGGGGATCAACCCGAACTTGGTGAGATCCTCCGGCATCACCTCTTGGAATATGGCACCAAGGTCCTTGTTCTCGGGCCGACGGATATCGGCCCCGAAACCTACACCGCGTGTTCCAACGCGGTTTTCGACGATTTTCTCCACACCTGCGAACGCCCCACCGCAAATAAACAAGATGTTGGTCGTATCGATCTGAAGGAATTCCTGATGCGGGTGTTTACGACCTCCCTGCGGGGGTACAGCCGCGTTGGTACCCTCGAGAATCTTCAGCAAAGCCTGTTGGACTCCCTCACCGGAGACATCACGGGTGATAGACGGGTTTTCGCCCTTGCGGGCCACCTTGTCGATCTCGTCGATGTAAATAATCCCGGTCTCGGCTTTCTTGACGTCGTAGTCGGCGGCTTGGATGAGCTTGAGGAGTATGTTCTCGACGTCTTCACCCACATATCCCGCCTCGGTCAAAGCGGTAGCGTCAACGATGGAGAACGGAACGCTGAGCATGCGTGCCAGTGTCTGCGCCATAAGGGTCTTGCCGCATCCAGTGGGACCGATCAGCAATATGTTGGACTTGGCCAACTCAACGTCGTCATTATCGACGCTGGTTCCCACCCTGATCCGCTTGTAGTGGTTGTAAACAGCCACGGAGAGGATCCGTTTGGCTTGGTGCTGACCTACTACATAGTGGCTAAGGAATTCATATATCTCCCGTGGCGTGGGCAATTCGCCCATTACCGTGCCGGATCGGTCGGTCAGCTCCTCCTCGATGATCTCGTTGCACAATTCAATGCACTCATCGCATATGTAGACCCCGGGGCCAGCGATCAGCTTCTTCACCTGTTTTTGGTTCTTGCCGCAAAATGAGCAAGTCAGGAGTTCGGGGCCTTCTCCGAATTTCGCCATGCTTGCCCCCTCCCGTCAGCCGATAGCCGTGATTGTGCTCGTTTGTTCAACGCCCAGGCTACGGCTATCGATCACCTCGTCGATGATTCCGTACTCCTTGGCCTGAGCGGCGGTCATAACGAAGTCACGGTCTGTGTCGGCCGCGATCTTCTCGATTGACTGACCGGTGTGCGCAGCCAAGACCCCTTCGAGTGAAACCTTAAGCCGGGCTATCTCCGCTGCGATCAACTCAATGTCGGAAGCCTGACCGGAAGCACCGGCGTACGGCTGGTGGATGAGAATGCGCGCATGGGGCAGTGCTAACCGCTTGCCCTTGGTCCCCGCAGCAAGCAATACCGCCGCGGCGGAGGCCGCCTGCCCGAAGCAAATCGTGGTTATGTCTGGCTTGATGTAAGACATTGTGTCGTAGACCGCGAACAACGCGTTGATATCGCCGCCCGGGGAGTTGATGTAGAGGTTGATGTCCTTGTCGGGGTTCTCGGACTCAAGGTGCAACAACTGTGCGCAGATCAGATTGGCGACGGTGTCGTCTATCGGTGTTCCCAGGAAGATGATGTTCTCTTTCAGCAAGCGGCTGTAGAGATCAAACGCTCTCTCACCACGGTTGGTTTGTTCAACGACAGTGGGTACCAGGTAGTTGCGCGGATCAATATGCATCAGGTTCCCTCGGCATCTTGGTGGTCTGAATCGTAAGCAGGATCGCCCAGTTTGTCCGAAATCGGACCGACCGTGGTGGATGATTCTTGTGGATCATCGTCGTGGCTGGAATCGAGGAGTTCACTTCGGTCGATTGCCTCACCATCAGCATCAACAATCTCGACCCGTTCCATCAGCCAGTTAAGCGCCATCTCTTTGGCGAGGTCGGCACGAACGTCCGACAAGCGACCCGACTTCGTTAAAGCAGCCCTGAACTTCGCAGCCTCGCCAGGACCTGCCACCTTTGCCAGATATGCGTCGAGTTCGGATTCGGCGGGTTCCAGGCCTTCAAACTCGGCAACATGGCGTAGTGCCAAGTCGACCGTGACAGCCTGAATGGCCGGTTCACGGAACTTTTCGCGCAGGGACTCGGTGGTTTCGTTAATGGAGGCGAGATAATCGTCGAGTTCAACGCTTTCACGATCCAAGTTAGCCATCATAGAATCCCAGCGGTTGTCGATCTCGCTGTCCACCAGTGCTTCGGGTACTTCGTCGGTGACCAATTCAGCGAGTCTGTTGACCGTGGCTTGCACCATCTCCCTACGCGACATATCGACGAAGATGCTGCGGAGGCGGTCCTCGGTGTCGCTGCGGAACTTCTCGACATCAGCGAACTCGGTGTGGTCCTGCACCCAGGCGTCGTCGAGTTCGGGTAACACCTCCTCGGCCACTTCACCGACGACGACCTTGAACTGGATCAATTCATCGCCTTGGGCCGGAGCTGCCTCAAACTCCAAGGAGTCGCCAGCCGATGCCCCCGTAAGGTGTTCATCCAGCACACCTCCGACCGCACCATCTCCGACGCGGTAGTCATAGTCCGAAGTGGTGAGATCCGGCACCTCCGAGCCGTTCTGAACAGCGGTGACATCGATCGTTACGTGGTCACCGACCTCCGCCGGGCGATCCACCTCAAACAGTTCGGCATACTGACGGCGCATCTGATCGATCCGTTCGTCGACCACCTCCGCCGACGGTTCCGGCCTGGGGATCTCGATCCGAATACCCTCGTAACCCGCGGCGTTGACAGCCGGACGGATTTCCACGACAGCGTTGAAACAAACAGGCCCTTCCTGCTCGCCAGCGATGATCTCGATCTCCGGCGCGGTGATCGCGTCAACGTCGTGTTCAATGACAGCCTTGGTGTAGTACTCCGGCATCGCCTCCCGAAGCGCCTCCGCACGTCCGATTCCGGCGCCGAGCCTGGCCTCCAGCAGACGCCGAGGAGCTTTGCCGGGACGGAATCCCGGCACGCGGAATTCCTTGGCGATCCGCCTGAAGGCAACATCAATGTGCCTGTCGAATTCCGCTTCGTCAACCTCAACGGACAGCTTGACCCTGTTGTCATCCAAGGTCTGCAAGGTGCTTCTCATTGTCATGGAGCCTAACGGTAAGCGGGTAAGCCCCCCGACCCGGTAGCGACCGACGGCCGGTAGAGTTCTTCGGACGCGGGCGTAGTTCAATGGTTAGAACCTCAGCCTTCCAAGCTGATGATGGGAGTTCGATTCTCCTCGCCCGCTCCCCTAGCGTGACACCACGCTGCATCTTGTCTTCCCTACTACGTGGATAGGTGCCCTCATGCAGGTGCCAGCGTGACACCACGCTGCGTCTTGTCTTACCGCGTTGAGGGAGATGATGGGCACCTGCTCCCCCAAATTGACACCAAACTTCAGGGCGTTGATAGCACGTCGTTCACTGTGCCTTCTAACCGCACCCCCCACTTGACACCACGCAGCGTCTCACCCCACCAGTTTCGACACAGGCGAGCGATCACTTGCACCCCTACAGTGAAACCACGTTACATCCAGTGCTCCCGCGTCAAGGGCGTTGATGCGCACCATCTCCCCAACCTGACACCACGCAGCGTCTCGCCATCTCCTAGCTTGACAGCGCCGCCAGCACCCGGGAGGGGCTCAACGGGAACGAGTCGAACCACACCCCCGTCGCGTCATGCAAAGCGGCCACAACCGCTGGCGCGTAGGTGATCATCGGCATCTCGGCCATTCCACGAGCGCCCCAGGGTCCCAGCGGATCCGCCAACTCGACGATTACCGGCTCAACCTCGGCGGGTACGTCACCTATCCCGGGAATCAAGTATGTGCTGAGCCGCGGGTTGCGGATCCTGCCCTCGTGCATGCGCAGGTCCTCGCTCATCACATAACCGTGCCCTTGGGCGATAGCACCGTGAATCTGCCCGACCACCAGTTCGGGGTTGATCGCCTTGCCGACGTCATGCGCAGATACAACACGATGAACGACTACCTGACCGGTTTCGATGTCAACGGTGAGATCAACAGCCTGTGCCACATAGCCGTAGGCAAAGTTGGGATGTCCCGCACCGGTTTCGGGATCCAGAGCTTCAGTGGGCGGTGGTGTGAATCGAAAACTTGCCTCAGCCGGTCGCTGCCCATCAATCCAAGCCTTGGTCGCCTCCTCGGCGGCTCCGAGGATCGCATTGCCCGCCATCCAGGTGAGCCTTGAAGCCGAAGCCGAGCCGGAATCCCCCGATGTGGCGGTGTCTGAAAAGGAGCACCGCACGTCGTCGACAGATATTTCCAACGCAGTCGCGGCCATCTGCGCGAACACCGTGTGGGCACCCTGGCCGACATCGGCTCCTGCGTGATACAGATCCGCACTCGACGGGTGCTCGTCGTCGGGCCCACCGTGCAAGACGATTCGGGCTTCGCAGCGTTCCGGGAATCCGAACGAGAAACCCACATTCTTTAGCGAACAAGCGAATCCACGACCCGCCCGCAATGGATCCGGCCTTGACGGGTGCGCTCCGGACCCGGGTCGAAGCGTCCGATAAGAACTGAACGGTTTCGCGCTCGGTGGTTCGGTGACACGATCTGCGCAGGCTTCGACCACCTCACGCAACGTGACCACCGCAGGCAGTGGCCTTCGGGTCACGGTCAGCTGTCCGTCGCTCAGCAGATTCCTGCGACGCATATCGATCGGGTCCAGATTGAGAGCGACAGCGAGCTTGTTCATCTGAGTTTCAGCAGCGAATGCAGCTTGCGGGGCTCCGAAACCCCGAAAGGCACCGCCGGGAACGGTGTTGGTGTAGACAGCTCGGCTGTCGATTTGGGCATTCGGCACGTAGTAGGGCCCGGACTGGCCGAGATGGCAATTGCCGAGCACCTTGTTCGAGGTGTAGTTGTAAGCCCCGGCATCAAGCACCGCGGTACTTTGCACCGCAACGATCATGCCGTTGGCGTCGGCACCCCAACGGCAGCGGATTCGGCCGCGATGGCGTTTGTGGTGCCCGACGATCGACTCCTCGCGTGACCACACCGTGCCGACTGGACGGCTTTCGCCCTGTGCATGAAGTCGCTTGGCGGCCAAGGCAAGCACGATCTGCACCGACATGTCTTCTCGACCACCGAACGCACCCCCGATCGCCGGGTAGATCACCCGCACATCTTCGGCCGGCAGGTCCAAGGCATGCGCGATCTGTGAGCGGTCCTCATGAGCCCACTGTCCCGCGATCTCGACGGTGACCCGCCCTTGGGCATCCACGTAGGCCAAACCTGCTTCGGGCTGGAGGTATGCGTGTTCTTGATGGGGAAGCTGGTAGTCGCCGGTCACCTCCACAGCCGCGCTATCCCACCCGGCCTTCATATCACCTTTGCGGATCTGCAAGCTGTAGTAGGCGTTGGTGTGGTGAAGATTCTCAGGATGGATGAGCGGAGCGTCCACAGCCAAGGCTTGCTCAATGTCTTCAACTACCCGCAGCGGACTCCACGTCGCCCGAATCAACTCACCGGCATAATCGGCCTGCTCAGGCGTCTCGGCAACGACCACCGCCAGATGATCTGCCTCCCAGCGGCTCACATCGCTGGGAACGGAGCTGCGCGGGCACTGGTTTACCCCGATCAGAACCGGCTGATCGACCATGGTCAGGCCGTATTCGTTGACGGGAACTGCCTGGGCGGTAATGACATCGCGAACGCCTGGAGCGTTTCGCGCAGCAGCTATATCAAGGCTCACCAGCCGGGCATGAGGCTGGTTCGTGAACACCACCTTGGCCCAGAGTGCCTCTGCCGGGATACGGTCGCCGGGAAACTCAGCTGTGCCGGTGACCTTGGCTGCTGCGTCGGTGCGCGCTATTGACGAGCCGACGCTCACCGATCCGCCTCGTGTGCTTGATGCGTGGGTTTGGCTGCGGCTTGCACCGCTCGCACGATCGAGTCGTAGCCGGTGCATCTGCACAGGTTGCCAGCCAGCCCATCAAGTATCTGTTCGGTTCGAGGAGACGGCACCTCCTCAAGGAGCGCCGTGGCGGCCATGAGAAAACCCGGCGTGCAGAACCCGCATTGAACAGCACCGCAGTCGACGAACGCCTGCTGGATCGGGCTGAAACGACCGGTTTGTGACGCTAAGCCCTCCACAGTTCGCACCGTGGATTGCTCCATGCGAACTGCAGGAACGATACACGACAAGACCGCTGCACCGTCGCAGATGACGGTACAGGCTCCACATTCGCCCTCGGCGCACCCTTCCTTAACGCCGTGTGCCCCCGCGTTGGTTCGTAACCAGTCGAGTAGAACCGCAGCGGGATCGCGTGGGCCGCTACAGACGGTGCCGTTCACCATCATCAACATGGATTCAGGTTGGTCGCTGGCGTTTTGCGTATCGGCGGTGTCTGCAGGCGAACTCAGATCAACGAACCCCGACGACTCTCCGGCAGATACCGAACCAGGCGGGTTCGTAGCCAGGCTCGGAGAATGCACGGGCCAGGTGGCGAGCTGTTCGCCGTCACGCAAAGCTGCAAGAACACGCCTGATCATAGTTTCCAGGACGGCTCGCCGATAATCCGCGGTGGCTCTGAGGTCATCTATTGGTGCCACAGCGCCGGAAACCGTTGAAGCGATCCGAGAGATCACCTCATCGTTTAGTCGCAGACCTTTGAAGTCGGCGTCGACAATCTCGACGGTCGGGCCGATACTGCCAACGGCAACAACGAGATCGTCCACGACTTCGTCACGTAGCCGCAGCCGAGCCGACAGGTGAACGACTGAGATCGCCTGCGCACGGCGCAGCCCGCTCTTGGCGAACATGGCTGTTTCGCCCTCCTGGAGGCGTCTGACGCCTATCTGAGATACCAGTTCATGAGCGAGCAGATCCACACTTCTATAACCGGTGATGAACGCTTCAAGCGGTACCGAGCGGCGATCGGTGTCGGTGACTATCTCAACAACGGTGTCGAGAGCCAACAACGCCGAGAGCGTATCGTTGGCCGGGCTGGCGGTAACAACGTTACCGACGACGGTTGCAGTATTGCGTAGTTGGGGAGATCCAACCTCCAGGCATGCCTGAGCAAGCGGCGTGAGTTCGCTGCGACAAAGTTCGGATTGAACCACCTGCGCGTGGGTAACGCCGCAGGGCAACCACACCCGCTCAAGATCCGCGCTGATCTGTGACAATTCCGGAATTCCGGTGATGTCAATTAGTGTGTTCACGTCGGGTCGGGCCCCTCGATCGAGTTCAAGGATCAGGTCCGTTCCGCCCGCGATCACCCGCGCCTGAGTTCCCAGGCGTCTCAGGATCAAGCTCGCCTCCGGCAGGGAGGCTGCAGTCTTGTATGCGGCAATCCGGGATCCGGGGCGTTGCACCTCATGGGTGACATGTTCAAGTGGTTCGGCCGTGTTCGTCGACACCGACAAGGTGCGTACCTCCCATTTGTCCGCAGGCCCGGCCGGGGACCGCATCAGCCTGACACAACCGGAAGGCCCACGGTAGCTCACCGGTCGCTTGCGGGTTTGCCTACACTCAACGCGAAGCCTCCGATCACGATTGAAACGTTGACTGCCATCTCAACCCAACCCCGCGAAACATCACCACCGGCGCCAGAGTTCGCTGTAGATCGCTGGTTCAATACAGCCGACCCGGTGACCCTGGCGGGCCTGCGAGGACGGGTGGTGGTTATCGAGGCCTTCCAGATGCTGTGCCCGGGGTGTGTTAACCAGGGGCTCCCGCAGGCCTTGCGGATTGCGCGTGCATTTGATGCCGATGTGGATGTGGTCGGGCTTCACACAGTGTTTGAGCATCACGAAGCCATGACACCCGTCTCGCTTGAGGCGTTCCTACATGAGTACCGTGTGACGTTTCCGGTTGGGGTGGATCGCCACGAGCCCGGAAAGGCCACTCCGGTGACCATGCGGCGCTACGGATTGCGCGGAACACCCAGTCTCATTGCCATTGACCGCGTCGGCCGTATCAGGTCGCAGAGTTTCGGCCATGTCAATGATCTGGCGCTGGGAGCACACCTGGCACGACTCATTGACGAGGAATGGGAGTAACCGGATCTAGTGAACCGGGGTCACCGGAGCCGAAACCCGGCGCAGCGTCGTGACAAGTGAGCGCAGGGTCAGGACTGTGACGAAGATGACGACGGCCATTAGCGCCATGGTCGCGCTCGCGGCGGTTCCGTTGTGGTAGCTGACCAATAGCCCCACAAGCACCGATACCGACCCGATACCGACCCCGACGACCATGATCAGGGGAACCCTTCGAACCAGAAGTATCGCAGTAGCCGGTGGAGCAACCAGAAAGGCGAACACCAAGAGGTTCCCGACGACCTCGAATGAGGCGACGATCGATATTGCCAGCAATATCAGCAACACTGCATGTGCAAGGCGAGGACGAAGCCCCAGCATTCGGGCCTGCGTCTCATCGAAGGTCATGACGAGCAGCGCACGATGAAACACGCCCACACCCAGAACCGACACTGCGGCGGCCATACCCTGTCGTATCAAGTCGCTGTGATCGACCCCCGTGACCGACCCGAAAAGGAACCGGTTGAGATCGCCTGTGTAGGTACCGGAACGACTCGACATGATCACCACTGCCAGTGCCAGGAACCCCACGAAGAGAACCCCAATGGAGGTGTCGTCGGGTAGCGGTGAATGCGTGCGTATCAGGTTGACGCCTCCGACCATAGCCATGGCTGCGATCATCGCCCCAACGGTGGTGTTGACACCTGCGACATAGGCGATGGCGATTCCGGGCAGGACACCATGGGCCAAAGCGTCACCGAGAAAACTCATTCCCCGCAGCACCACCCAGGTGCCCACCACCGTTGTGGTGGGGACGGCCAGCAAACCGGCCCAAAGCGCATTGCGCATGAATCCGTTTGTCGTGAAGGGCTCGATCCACCAGCTGACCGGGTCGATGAGCAGTTCTATCACCGTAAGGCTCCGGTGATCAGGGAAGCAATGGTTCGCATCAGGTCAATGTAGGTATCATCATCGCCGGTGGTCGCGCCGAGAGTTCCCAAAGACAATGGCACCACATTCACGTTGCCCACCCGATTCGCCAAAGCCCGGACATCGTCGTCGGAGGCTCCGGCGTCGGAAAAGATCGCTCGGATCCCTTTTTCTTCCAGCATCACAGCGACCTCCTCGAGGTGGGCTGGGTTGGTCTCGGCAAGACCCGACACCGACGGGATCACCGTTCCGACGGTTTCGAACCCGTATCTCTCGGCGAAGTATCCGAGAGCATCATGGCCGGTCACCAACGCACGTTGCTGTTCGGGGACGGATGACACCATCTCTTCGATCTCTTCGTGTAGAGCATCGAGTTCATTTCGGTAGCGGTCGACGCACTGCTCGACGACGACCGGATCCGACCCCACATGCAACACGAGCTGCTCCCCCAATTCCGTGAGCCCGACGGACACGCGAACCGGATCAAGCCAGACGTGGGGATCGAGGCCTTGGTGATCATGCCGATGCTCCGATGCCGCGGCGTGACCGTCCTCATCATGACTGTCCTCATCATGGGCATCCTCATCATGACCGTCCTCATCATGGGCATCCTCATCATGGGCATCCTCATCATGGGCATCCTCATCATGACCGTCCTCATCATGGGCATCCTCATCATGTTCCCCAGGCTCATCGGACACCGGCTCGAGGTGCTCACCGATGTAATACACCGGGATGTCGGACTCCTCTACAGCCTCAAGGGTGTCGAGGAGTCCTTCCTCCAACGTGAGTCCGTTGGCGACCACCAGGCTTGCTGTGTCCATGAGCTTGCGATCTGCAAGTGAAGGCTCGAACCTGTGAGGATCTCCCCCTGGGGGGATCACCGTCTCAAGTTCGATTCCGCCCTCGCATGCGATGTTGGCGACCACATCGGCCCAAATTCCTGTCGTCGCCACCACTAGGGGCGCTTTCTCGGTTCCCGAACCCGAAGAGTTGTCTCCGCATCCCGCAACAGCCCACATGAGCACACCGGCAAAGCAGGCCAACCCGACCACACCACGCCTGGGGAGAGGAATGCCGACCTGCTGTCGAGCCACGTCTCCTTGCTGTGCGTTGCCTCCTCGAATCATCGAACCACCCTCACGTACCGACAACGAGCAGGGCATGCGATTGCATTGGTAACCGTGTGCGGGAGCTGATCTCATTTCGCATACAGTAATAAGAACTATTCTTATTTCCACCATGAGATAGGCTCAGATGCCAAGCGAAAGACATTCATGACACGCAACCACCTCGTCGACCCGCAGAGCCTCCCGGGCAACGGTCGATCCTCCGCGACAGCACCACCGCGACACCACCACGGCCTGGGTCGGATATTGTTTGACCTGGACAACATCACCGTGCACTTGGGCCGACGGCAAGTGTTGCAGGTCAAGCGCCTGACGCTGAAGACAGGCCGGATAGTCGCAGTGATCGGCCCCAACGGCGCTGGCAAGACAACGCTGCTGCGCCTTCTTGCCGGTCTCGCATCGCCGACAGCCGGGCGACTGGGCCGCCGATGCGATCATGTCGCCTACCTGGCTCAGACCCAAGAGCGCCAAGCCTGGGTCCCATTGACGGTGGCTGAGGTGCTGAGAATGGGTCGCTACCACCGGCGCGGTCTCGTCGGGCGTCTCAACGATGACGACAGGCTGGCCATGGGCGCAGCCGCGGAACGGCTGGGGATCACGGATCTACTGCCACGCCCGTTCGACGCACTGTCCGGGGGTCAGCGCCAACTGGTGCGGATCGCATCGGCGCTGGCGTCGGAGGCTTCGTGCCTGCTGCTCGATGAGCCCATCACCGGCCTGGACGGCCCCAGCCGCAGCATCGTCACTGAGGCTCTGAGAGTCGAACGCGATACCGATCGACTCGTCGTCGTCACCACACATCATCTCGAGGAGGCCACCGCCTGCGACCATGTTCTGGTTCTCGCTGGCCGCATCGTCGCCGACGGCACAGCAGAGCAGGCACTAACGGCAACAGCCCTCACCGCCGCGTTCGGCGACCGGTTGCTGACCGCCGGGCCCTCGATCGAGAACCTCGTGCTTGTCGACGACCACGGCCATTCGACACACCCTCCCGCGTCCGTGGCATCCTGACACCCAGATGAAGGCTTCGGATGGACCAGCGGCGGCCACGCCTGACGAACTGCACAACAAGGTCGCATCGCTTCTGAATCGAAGCCGCCAGCGCTACACGACCGGCAGGCGGAGACTGGTCGAAGCACTATGGAATGCGGCCCGACCGGTCACGATCCGCGAGGTCACCCACCTGCTGCCGGGACTGGCGCAGAGTTCGACATACCGCAACCTCGACGTCCTCGAGAGGTGCGGCGTTGTGCGTAGGCTTGCGGTCGCAACCGACCACACGCACTTCGAGTTGGCAGAACCGCTACTGGATCACCATCATCATCTGATCTGCGTAGGTTGCGGAACCGTCTCCGATATCCAATTCGACCACGAACTCGAGGAGATGGTCGACCGTAACCTCAGCGATGTAGCCCATGAGGCAGGCTTCACCCCGCTTCATCACAGTCTCGACCTTCATGGACGCTGCGCCGACTGCGAGACAACCCAGATGGAGGGTCGGTTCGCTTAGCCGGCGAGTAGACGCTCGTAGTCTTGGCGGGTATCGACGTCAAGGGGAACGTTTTCATCTACCGGAACGTGAACAGTCCTGTAAGTACCGGACTCAAGCAACTTCCAAACGGCCTTGTCGCCGTGCAGCCCGGCCAGGGACCCGAACATCGACCGCGAAAACCAAAACGGATGCCCGATACCGTCGTTGTACTCGGCTACGGCGATCTCACATCCTCGAGAGGCCACACGAAGCACAGCGCCGACCGCAACCCGCGAAACGTGGGGTTGATCACCCGGGAACAGCAATATCCCGTCGGTATTCTCAGCTACGACCTCCAAGGCTGCCACGATCGACGAAGAACAACCATCGGTGTGGCGGACACCCTCCACAACCAAGAGCCCTTCGAGATCCAAGGATTCTCTCACAGCAGGTGCGGCGCTCCCGAGAGTCACGATCGTCCGCGGCAGACCCAAAGCCCGGACTGCATCGAGGGTCACTCCGAGCAAGGTCGAGCCTCGGTACGCCAGAAGCTGCTTGGGTCTCCCGAGTCGCCGCGACGATCCAGCGGCAAGCACGACGGCCGCCACCGTTAATCCCCGTTGCTTGACCAACCCCACTTGCTTGACACCCACGTCAAGCCCTCAACATACGCATCTTGGTTCGCGGACAAACCTGTTCCAAAGCAACTCTGTTACAAGGCGACGCCGAACTCCGAAAGGACCGCGCGCGACCCGGCCGGATTCGTTCAAGGATCACCGCAAACCACCACAAGAGTACGACAATAAACCCGGAGCAGGACCGGTGCCAGCGGCGGTACTGATCAACGACCGCCACGCCGCTGAGCGGTTCGGGTTGGCACGCGCCCAAGCTATCCAATATTCCCGTTGGCACTACCCAGAGACCCAGCACCACCCAGAGACCCAGCACCACCCAGAGACCCAGCACCACCCAGAGACCCATCACCACCCAGAGACCCAGCACTACTCGGAGACCCGGCACTACTCTGAGGCCCGTGTACGGCATTGCGGTGAGCGTTGCGGCCTGTTTGCGTGGAGGCACGCGGGTGGACGTGGCGTGGAGCCTGGATCCTGATCTGGTGCCGCGATTCGATCCGGCGGATGCAGTCGCGTTCACTCCGGGCGGGGGAAAGATCGGATCACTTCTCAGCGGCGCAATAGACAGCCGGTTGATTGAGTGGGCTTCCGCCAAGCCGACCTTTGGCAGAGTGATTGAGATCGTTCTTAACGATACAGAGGTCCAGATGGTTGGGGTCGCGCCGGCCACAACACTTCGCATCATGGTCATTCCCGCGAGTCTTCTTCCCGAGCAGTTGTGGGATCGGCTCATTCAACGCAACCCCATCACCCTCACGGCTGAACTTGATGACAACAAAGTGGTGGCAATCAAGCTGCTAGCCGATTCCAACTCAACCGCGGATGCCGGGGTACTTTTCGAGCCCGGCAGGGCTGTCACAGCATGGAATCCGCGGCCGACTCTCGTGTTGATGGGTCTTGGCCCGATGGTCGAGAGCCTCAGCGCCAGCGCTGAACTCGTCGGTTGGAGCGTGGTCCGTAGCCCGGGACCCGAGAGTGTGGTCGGTCTGGTTGAGACGCTTTCTCGGATCGATGGGGTGGTTGTGGTCGGTCACGACATCGAAGGCAGCAGCCGGGTTCTGCAGGCAGCACTTCGCTCCGCCGCTGGCTACATCGGCTCGATCGGTCCACGCCAAGTCCACGCCGCTCAGCGTGAGTGGCTCGCCTACCGGGGGATCACCGACACTGCCCGAATCAGCGCGCCCGCCGGAATCGACATCGGTGCACGGACCTCTGCTGAGGTGGCCGTCTCAGTGACCGCGGAGATCATCGCTCGCTGGAACCAGACAAGACAAGACGTTCGATGAACGGCAGTTCGAAGACTGCGCCGATAACGCGAACGAACCGTGCACGGACCTCTGCTGAGGTGGCCGTCTCAGTGACCGCGGAGATCATCGCTCGCTGGAACCAGACAAGACAAGGCGTTCGATGAACGGCAGTTCGAAGACTGCGCCGATAACGCGAACGAACCGTGCACGGACCTCTGCTGAGGTGGCCGTCTCAGTGACCGCGGAGATCATCGCTCGCTGGAACCAGACGAGACAAGGCGTTCGATGAACGGCAGTTCGAAGACTGCGCCGATAACGCGAACGAACCGTCGCTACCCGATATCATCGGTGTGATGACGTCAATACCCGAGTCCGGTGTGTTGGAGAATGTCTGGGACAATATCGACTTGATCGATACCCAAGAATCCCCTTTCGACGCGAACTGTAGTCCCACAAGGGTTTGTCGCAATGCGCGTGACTTCACGTTTGAAGGGATAGCCACCGACGACGACGATCCGGCGAGGGCGTGGCGGAAGGTGCTTGAGCGCGAAGGCAAGGCGTCCCCAAATGCAGAGTCGCTCCGTCAGATGCTCCTGGGACCTTTAGCGGACAGCTGAGACGCTCCAAGTGCCCTTATTGATCCAAAAGTGCCCTTATTGATGTGAGTACGCACCAAGGACGGGCTCTCAGCAACGTCGCCGAACTCCACGAGCGCCTCCGGGACGTGGGCTACGTTGCCGGACGTGGACTGGTCACCGCGACCTTCATTGGTCTGCGTCTCGGCCGACCGATCCTGCTTGAAGGCGAGGTCGGCGTAGGCAAGACCGAGATGGCCAAATGCCTTGCGAAGATCCACAACCGCAAGCTGATTCGTCTGCAGTGCTACGAGGGCATCGACACTAGCCAGGCACTGTATGAATGGGACTACGCCCGCCAGATGCTGCACATTAGGGCATTGTCCAGCCACGAGTTAGCCAACGCTGGAGCGGTCAGCAGGCTCTACGGGCCGGAGTTCCTCCTCGAGCGTCCGTTGCTGCAGGCGATTCGCTCCGGTAGCGAGTCGGTGCTGTTGATTGATGAGATTGACCGTGCTGACGACGAGTTCGAAGCTTTCTTGCTGGAACTATTGTCGGAGTTTCAGATCACCATTCCTGAAATCGGCACCATCAAATCCGCCGATCGGCCGATTGTGGTGTTGACGTCGAATCGCACAAGGGAGCTTCACGACGCTTTGAAGAGGCGTTGCCTGTACCACTGGATTGATTACCCGACCATTGAGGCCGAGATCGACATCGTGAAGTTGCGCGCCCCCGAAGCGTCCGAAACGCTGGTGCGCAAGGTCGTCAGGACGGTCCATCGCCTGCGCGACATGGATCTCGCGAAGCTACCAGGAGTGGCGGAGACCCTCGATTGGGTGGCTGCACTCGGTGTGGTTGACACGTCCGCGTTCGACACCGGTGTAGTTGATACCGCAACGGCGGCCGACACTCTCGGTGCGGTCATCAAGGATCGTGACGACCTCAAGTTGGTGGAGGCGGATCTAGATCTGCTCCTTGCCGATGGCTGACATACCAGAAACCAGCGATGTTAGACACATCGGCTTGGTTGAACGGTTCGTCGGGTTCGCCTATGCCCTGCGCAATGAGGGGCTTCCCGTTGGGTCTGATGATGTGGTCACCTTTGTTTCTGCAGTCGCCGAACTGACACCCACGGACCTCAACGATGTCTACTGGAGCGGTCGTTGCACACTTGTTCATCGCCGTGATCATCTCGAGATCTACGATGAGGTCTTTCGCAGGTACTACTTGGGTGTGGAGAACCCCAAAGGTCCGACTTCTGCGTCGGTTAAGCTGGCTGCGCCGGTTTCGAGTGGTACTTTGGGTGTTCCCGACACCGAGCCCGGCGAAGATCATGGTGACGATCGTCCGTTGATACTGGGGCTTCAGGCTTCATCGGTTGATATCGAACGCAAGAAGAGATTCGGAGCCTGCACTCCCGAGGAGTTAGCAGCCCTCAGAAGAATCATCGCAGGTATTCGGCTCGAACCACCGATGCGCCGCACACGACGGCGCTGCTCAAGCCCAACAGGTCCGGTGATTGACATACGCCGGGTTGCCCGGGAAGCCATACGGTTCACAGAGACGTCCGCAGAACTGCACCGCTTGTCACGTACCCACCGTCCTCGCCCCCTGATACTCATCTTGGATGTATCGGGTTCGATGGCGGACCATTCACGTAATCTGTTGCAGTTCGCGTACTCGGTTCGTCGCTCGGCTGGGAAGGTGGAGGTTTTCTGTTTCGGTACCAGACTCACGCGCATTACCACAGCGCTTGATCGCCGCAACCCCGACGACGCAATGAAGATGGCAGCATCCCGGGTGCTTGACTGGGACGGCGGCACGAAGATCGGTGAATGCCTTGATGACTTCATCAGTAACTGGGCAAGACGAGGAATGAGCCGTGGTGCCACAGTGATCATCTGCTCAGATGGACTCGATCGGGGTGACCCGGCATTGCTTGAGGATTCGATTGAGCGCCTTGGTCGGCTCTGCCATCGAATCATCTGGATGAACCCTTTGATCGGCAACGATGTCAACGCCTTACCCGCCACGGTCGCCATGATCGTTTCTCGCCCGTTCGTCGACGCTTTTGAATCGGGACACAACCTTGCAGAGCTTGAGGCGTTTGCTGCCAGACTTGCCCGGATCGGATGAGCCGTTGAGGTGGAGCGTTTCCGTGCAGGCCGCAGGTGATCGGACCGTCGAACTTGAAGAGGTCGTGGCTTTAGCCGATGCAGTCGCCGGTCTCGAAGGGATCGCCTCAGGCGTGGGGGCGATGGCCTACGGAGCTCAGATCGTGGTGGACGCTGCCACACCCGATGAGGCTGTCGATCAAGCCCTCGAGGCTTTCAGTACTGCAGTGACCACCGCAGGTTTGCCTGATTGGCCGATCACACGTGCAGAGGTCATTGGCGAAGACGGTCTCGACGAATGATTCGGCTCGGATCGCTCGCAGGCTACCCATTTGAGGGACCCCGGCTACTCGGCGGATGGACACCGCCGCCTGTCGCGGCCGTTTACGCGATCCTGTATCGGCCCGATCCCGACGATCGAGCACAAGACTTCGCCGTGCTTGACGTTGACCAAGCCGATGATCTCAGCCGGACCCGACTCCCGTTCGGTCATCCCCGTTCACGGTGCTGGGAACGACGCGCTGGCAGTCGCTGGAATCTGCACATCTGCATCTATGAAATTCCCGGAGGCCTTCGTTCGCATCGTGAGCAGCTCGTACGGGAGTTGATCGCTCTGTACCGGCCCGGCTGTGCGCCCACACGGTTCGACCCCACATGGAAGGACGAATGGATCGGCAGCTACCAAGCACCCACCGCTGGACCGCTGACGACGGGGCGAGACCCTGCAGCCGAGGCCCACCACGACAACCCATGAACCGCGGGGCGGATCCCGGGTTGGATCCGGAACCGACAGACGTTGTAGCCGGATCGGTTACAGCGGTTCGGGGTGGTATCCGACCCGGACACAACCAGCGTGCTCCAACGCTCGAGGACCGGTTACAACGGTTCGGGGTGGTATCCGACCCGGACACAACCAGCGTGCTCCAACGCTCGAGGACCGGTTACAACGGTTCGGGGTGATATCCGACCATGTCGTGCAAGCGGCTCCGGCGGCCGACCGGTTGAACCGGCGCAGCCTCAGACTCATCGGTTTCGGGTTCGTAGGTGACACCGGCCACGATGCCCTCGGCCATGCCGTATAGAAGCGGAAGCGCACCAGCGATTACACCACCGGTGTTGTTGATTTTCTCGACACCGGGTTCGATCACGTCCGCGTCGGTTTTGATCTTCCAGACAATTCGTGAACAGTCCTCAAGCAATCCGGCTATGCGGGTCAGTTGCGTGCCGACGATGTACAGGTAGCCAGCCAGCCCAGCAATAAACAGGCCAATGAGGATCACAGAAAGCACCACGAGAGTTGTCATGAGCGCACCTTTTCGAGCACTCGTCCAAGAAACAGATGATGTTGTAGACCTTCGGCCAAAACGGCATCAACTTGAGCGGCGGTCTCTGCGATCAGAGCTGTGTCGTTGGTGTTGGCAGCGGCGCGTTCGAGGGTGCCACGTATCGCCACAACCCGGCGCTCGATCCTGGCCACTGACAACACCAGCACGGTGAGAGCAGCCACGACCACCAGCACCACCACAAAGCCACCAACAATGGCCCCGATCCACAGATCTTCCTGTGTATCGGTCAATGCCAGTAGGGACATGTCAACCTCCCAAACGGGATCGACCACGTCGCAAGCCTGCGACGATTACTCCAGCGGAATCGATCGTTGTGTTCAGTTCGGACAATGACGCTGTGTGGGTGACCGCATCGCAGAGCGCGGCGTCTATGTCGGAGGCTCGATTTCCGATCGACCGGGCAAGCAACAGGATTGGAATGACCAAGGCAACAACGACGATCACCACCGCGACACCTATGGCGTAGCCGATCCACCAGCCCGTCGTTGATCCTTCGGCGAATATCAATGGCACCGGCGTCTCCTCAGATCGATTCGCAAAAGTCGCGAACGGGTTTCAGGTTCGAGTTGACCGAAGGCAGCACCGTCGGCACCGTCGAGGTCCGCTCCGCGACGACCCGAACGCCGCCAACAACCGCAGCGAGCGTTCGATCCACGGCCCGAAGATGCAGCACAACCCGCAACAACCCGACGGCTGCGGCGACAATGATCAAGGCGGCGACAATGATGGTTACCCATGCAACGATCGGCATCTGTTACTCCTATCCGTCCAGTAGCTTCGCGACTGAACCTGCGTAGCGAACCGCACCACCGGAGACGTCTGCGATCGTCTGGTCTGTGGTCGCCAGCAGATCCGGCGTTGTTTCGAGTTCGCCGATCAGGGCAACACCCCCGGCGAGGATGTCGTCTGAGGCCTTGCGGATGCGTTCAAGAGCGGCCAGCACCCGGTTGAGCAGCGCAATCGCAACGGGAACCACCACCAACAACAGAATGAGGTTTCCGATCCACCACAACATCACAGCCTCCTCAGACAGCCTCTGGTCGATACGGCAACAAGAACCGGCGCCAGACACGACCAAGCGCCATTGCGAAGGCCCGCAGCGCTATTGCGAACCCGCCTGCAGGACGCGGCGATGAGGCAACAAGCTGCGGGGCATATCCCTGTTCGGTTGCACCGAGCCGGTTCCCCATGTTCTTGGCGAAGTCTTCAAGCAGCACGGCGGTGATGTCACCAATCAAACCCCGACCATATTGAGCCGCGGGCCCCGACAGTCTCAGATCCATGGAGACGGTTACCTTGGTGCCCGCTGGCATGCTCTGCAGTTGAGCGTCAAGTAGCAGTGCGGCTTGGCCACGACCTTTGCGATCGCTTCCGTTGGCATCAACGCGGATCGTGTGCATCGCTGCATCGCGAGCGGTGATCCTGGCTTCGCCGCCGAAGTCCAGCTTGACCGGACCAAGCCTGATCGCGACGGTACCGCCGTAGTGGTCCTCGCCGAGGTGCTCCGTTAGTTCGGTGCCCGGCAAGCACCCGGCAACCTCGGGGATGTCTCCGAAGAACTCCCATACCGTCTCAAGGGGTTGTCCAACCTCAAATTCGTTGGCAATTCTCATCACATCGCTCCGTGTTCACGTGCGTACGTGGCCCGACAACCCACACAACAAAAGTACAGGGTCGCATCGCCGCTGCGGAGTGGATGGTTCTCAGGCCCGACGTTGACGGTCATACCGCAGACCGGGTCGACAGTGGTTTCGGCTGCGGATGCCTGGACCTTTGCGGGTGCAACCAAAGCGCCTTGCGCCCGCAGTCGAACCAGTTCAGCCAGTATTGCCACAGCCACCTCCTTGTGGGTGGTGCTGCCCAGGTCCAACCCAGCGGGAATCACCAAACCGGCTAACTGATCGGTGCTAACGCCGCTTGTCAGAAGTTCCGAGCACAAGCTCTCGCCCCGGCGGGTCGATGCCACCACCCCGATGTAGGCCGGGGTTGCCTTGAGGGCACCGAGCACAATGTCGTAATCTCCGTGACCTTGAGTTGCGATTACAACGGCGGATCGCTCAGAAATCAGGCCTTCACTAAAGTCAGGGCCATCAACAAGTTCCACGTTCCAGTCGAGCTGGTCCGCTAGAACCGACAAGGTGATCGCCATCGGGGAGTTGCCAATCACCAGAAGGTGCGGGACTGCCATCACAGGCTCCAGGTAGATCTGCAAAGCACCCTCACTGCGACAAGACATAGCCACCGTGATGGTTCCAGACAATGGGTCGCCGAAACGTTCGGAGGCACCGAGAGCCAACAGTCGAGGAACTCCGGACTCCAGGGCGTCTTTGGCCTCAGAGATGAATGTCGGTTCGGCACAGGCACCACCGATCCAGCCGTGGATCTCGCCTGATTCGGTGTAGATCGCCCGCGATCCCTGCTGTCCTGACGTCGGACCTTCGCGCCAAACAACCGTGGCCAAAACGAAGGCTTCGCCGCTGCGTGCCAAGTCGACTGCGCGTTCCAAAACACCCCAGCCTTCGACGGCACTGCGGGTTCTCACGACCCGGTCCTCACCGGCGGCGCTCCGGAGACATCATGGCGCATGGTGATTGCTTCATGGACCCGGTCCGCCAGCAACGGCATATCAATGTTGCGTACCCCTGTGCCCTGTAGAGCGTTCATGACCGCGTTAACGAAGGCCGCCGGCCCACCCACCGTGGCACATTCGCCGATTCCCTTAGCGCCGATTGGATGGTGCGGGCACGGGGTGACCACCTCATGCAGTTCAAACCCGGGCGTTTCCCAGGCGGTGGGCAGCAAGTAGTCCATGTAGTTCGACCCGATGCAGTTACCGTCAGCGTCAAAGGTGATGAACTGCATGTTGGCCATGGCGTAGGCCTCGGTCAGGCCGCCCATTATCTGTCCCTCAACGATCATGGGGTTGATGCGCACCCCGCAGTCGTCAACGGCCACGACCCTCAGAACGTCCCAAACGCCGGTCTCAGGATCAACCTCAACCGTGGCGATGTAGCAGGCAAACGGCCAGGTGAGGTTCGGCGGGTCGTAGTAGGCGTTGTTCTCCAGTCCCGGCTCCATCCCGTCGGGCACGTTGCTGTAAGCGGCCATGGCGCATTCCTGGATCGTGACGCCCCGATCGGGTGCGCCGCGGATATGGAACCGCCCGAGTTCTGTTTCGATGTCCTCTTCGGACACCTCAAGAAGATGGGCTGCGATCCTGCGGGCCTTGGCCCTGACCTTGCGTGCGACCATCGACACGGCAGCTCCGGCCACCGGTGTGCTGCGCGAGGCGTAGGTGCCCATGCCGAACGGGGCGGTGTCGGTATCGCCCTCCTCAACGACAACGTCGGATGCGGGAATGCCGAGTTCGTGGGCAACGATCTGCGCCCAGGTGGTTTCGTGCCCCTGCCCCTGGGTTTTCGCACCGGTGCGAAGGATCGCCTTTCCGGTCATATGCACTCGTAGTTCCGCCGAGTCAAACATCTTGATACCCAAGATGTCGTACTCGCGGCTGTTGCCCGCACCAAGAGGTTCGGTCATGGTTGAGATGCCGATACCCAGCAGCCGACCACGTTCGCGGGCCTGCTTCTGGCGAGCAAGGAAATCGGCGTAGCCGACCGCGTCCAGGGCCATGTCAAGACACTTCTGGTATTGACCAGAGTCGGTCAAGAAACCAAAAGGTGTGCGGTGCGGGAAATCGTCGTCGCGAACCAGGTTGATCCGGCGAAATTCCGCCTGGTCCATGCCAAGATCGTCGGCTGCGGCCTGCACCATTCGTTCCTGGAAGAACATTGCCTCGGTGACCCTAAACGAGCACCGGTACGCAACACCTCCGGGGGCCTTGTTCGTGTAGACACCGCGGGCGGTTAGATGAGCTGCCCCGACGTCGTAGCACGAGAAGGCGGAGTGCATCAGACCGATCTTGAACTTCGAGGGTTGGGCGTCGGAGAAGAAAGCACCATGGTCGGATTCGGTATGCATTCGCACAGCGAGGATGCGGCCGTCTTGGCGAAGGGCCATCTCACCAGTTAGGTAGACGTCGCGCCCGAATCCGGTTGAGATCAGGTTTCCGCTCTTGTCCTCAATCCATTTCACAGGGCGTTCAAGAAGAATCGACGCCAAGATCGAAGCAACATAACCCGGATAGATCGGCACCTTGTTCCCGAATCCACCGCCGAGGTCGGGAGCAATGATACGGATCATGTGTTCGGGCAGCTCGCCGACAATCGCCAACGCAGCTCTGATGATGTGGGGCGCCTGGGTGGTCATGTAGACGGTCAGCTTTGACGTTGCCCGGTCAAAGTCGGCGATCGATCCGCAGGTCTCAATCGGCGAAGGATGCGACCTCGGATAGTGCATCCCGATCTTTGACACAACATCGGCTTGGGTGAAGGCCCGGTCGGTGCCTTCACGGTCGCCAACCTCCCAGTCGAAGATCACGTTGTCGGTCTGGTTGGTTTTGTCGTCTCGAATCAGGGGGGCATCATCAAGGAGTGCTTGCTCAGGGTTGACGATGGGTGGAAGCGGCTCATAGTCAACGACGACCGCCTCGCAGCCGTCCTTGGCGATGTAGGGATCGTCCGCTATGACGCAGACAACCTCCTGACCCTGAAACCTGACCTTGTCGGTGGCGAGGACGGCTTGGGTGTCATAGGACAGAGTCGGCATCCACGCCAGGTTCCTGGCCGCCATCATCTCGCCGGTGAGCACCAAGCGAACACCGGGAATCGCCCAGGCGGCGTCTACGTTGATGGACTTGATCCGGGCATGGGCGAGCGGGCTGCGAAGGATTTCCATGTGCAGCATTCCCGGCAAGACGATGTCGTCGACATAGTTGCCCTTGCCACGGATGAAGCGATTGTCTTCAACCCGCGGACGACTGGCACCCAGACCACCGATCTTGATCTCGTCGAGACTCATGTCAGTTCGCTCCCCGTCTGGTCATTGCGTATCAGCACCAGTGTCGCCGGTATCGGTTCCCCTACCTGCATTGTCTGAGGTTGCAGGGGAGCCACCGTTCATCATGTCCGCTGCCCGCAGCACCGCCTTAACGATGTTCTGGTAGCCAGTGCAGCGACAAAGGTTGCCCGAAAGCGCCCAACGAATTTCCTCGTCGCTGGGCGTCGGGTTCTCTTTCAGCAGCGCCGTAGCACTGAGCATCATTCCAGGGGTGCAAAACCCACACTGCAGGCCGTGCTCGTCGCTGAAGCTCTCCTGGATCGGATGCAGCTCACCGGCACTGGCAAGACCTTCAACGGTGACAATCTCGTGACCGTCGGCTTGCACGGCGAACATGGTGCAGCTCTTGACTGGGCTCCCGTCAAATAGGACCGTACAAGCCCCGCAATTAGTGGTGTCGCAACCCGTGTGGGTTCCGGTCAAGCGGAGGCCGCTACGCAATAAATGGGCCAACAGCAGCCGAGGTTCAACATCGGCGACACAGTTCTCTGCATTGACGGTGATCTGCACCCGGCGGACCGGGACCTCCGGATCGGCTGGCGCAACCTCTTTGAAGATAGTCATAGTTCAGGCTGCCTCCGGTTCGGATCGCCGCATTCGGGTAAGTAGTCGCCTCGTGAAGGTTGCGACAACGTGACGCTTGTAGTCGGCACTTCCTCGATGATCCGAGCGCGGTTGAGACGCCTCGGCCGCCAGCCGAGACGCGGCATCAATATCAGCCATTTCCAGCGTAGATCCGACGAGCACAGCCGCGGCATCAACCGCATCTATCGTCACAGCCCCTACACCGGTGAGCCCAATACCAGCCTTGACGACATCATTACCCGACATCTCCAGCGATACTGCGACACCGGCAGTTGCGAAGTCGCCGACGCGGCGCTCCAGCTTGAGGTATCCCCCACAACGCACGCCCTGAGCCACCGGAACCACGGCCTCTACGGCGATCTCGTTGGAGGCGAGCACCGTTTGGAAAGGTCCCGAGACCAAGTCGCGCACGGCAATGGCCCGGCGACCGGCGGGGCCCTGCGCCAGGATTGACCCGTCAACAGAGATCATTACCGCTGCCCAGTCGCCTTGGGGATCGGCATGGCAGAGTGAACCAACCAATGTTCCACGGGTTCGTACGATCGGATCGGCGATCAGGTGAGCTGCGGCCGCGATCGTGGGCTGATGCGCCGCCAGCGTGGCGGATTTTTCAAGGTCGGCGTGACGAACGAGCGCACCAATGCGATACGTGCCGTCGGGGTCGGCCTGGTGCCGGTCCAAACCGGTGATGTGATTGATGTCAACGAGCAACTCGGGAGCCGCGAACCTGAGCTTCATCATCGGGACCAGGCTCTGGCCGCCAGCGAGGACCTTGGCGCCAGCGTTGGCGTCAAGCAGAGCGATGGCATCTTGAACAGTCAACGGGGCCTCATATAGGAACCGGCTTGGGTACATGCTCGCTGTCTGCCTTCCTTCTACTTCGTCTGCGTTTTCAGTCGCACGCGGGTTACGGGTCTACAGAACCGTGCGGATCGGGGATGGCTCGCGGCATAGAGTCGGCGTCGGGGTCCGCTCGGCGCTCCTGATGAGGCGGCCAAGGCCCTTGGACGGGCTGGCCTGCGATCTTCAGGTGGTCAATGAGTTGCGGCCAAGCCCAAACAGTAGGACTGGGTCCTTCTTTGGGGGTGTCCTCAATAATCTCATACATCCTGGGACTTCCTGCATTGTGACCTGATGACTCAATCGGCATGTTATACCCTCTCACCCATTGCGGGCTCTGGGCAAATCAGCGAGCCTAAACCAAATCATCTGAGCCAATTTTGCCTGATACTCCAGCCAGCACTCTTCAGCCCCCAGCACTCTTCAGCCCGGCACCACTTCAACCCGGCACTTTGGCGGCCCGGCACTCCCAGTCTAGCCACAAACACGAACATGGCCCGCTTGACGGCGCAAAGACCCGAAGCTGTGACAACTAATAACCAACGAACTCACCCACTGCCGCCCGCACACCGCCAGTTCACCCCCCTGCACAGGCGGCAACCGTGAAACCAACGACAGCCGTGAACAGGTCATCAAAGCCGCCGGATATCTCGCTGCTACATCACGCCATGACCGAACTAAGCAGACCGTTGTCGTCATCAAAGCCGCCAGATATCTCGCTGCTACATCACGCCATGACCGAACTAAGCAGACCGTTGTCATCATCAAAGCCGCCAGATATCTCGCTGCTACATCACGGTATGCCCGAACTAAGCAGACCGTTGTCGTCATCAAAGCCGCCAGATATCTCGCTGCTACATCACGGTATGCCCGAACTGAGCAGACCGTTGTCGTCATCAAAGCCGCCAGATATCTCGCTGCTTCTTGCGATTATCGGTGCAGGCTCAAATGGTGATCGTGGTGAGGTCGTCGCCGATGATGATCTCACCGTCGAAATGCCCGGCGGCGCGGGCAATCCACTCCGGGTAACTGTCGGGTCTCGGTGAGGGCACCATGTGTGTCATCACCAGGCGCGCGGCTTTCGCCCGTAACGCAGTCTGAGCTGCCTCAATCACTCCCGAGTGATAGTCGAGTATGTCGCGATACATCTCGTTGTCAACAGCTTCAACGAGGTCACGGCGGATCACGGTCTGCACGTAGGCATCGGCTCGGTTGGCGAGTTGATCGACACCGGCACAAGGGATCGTGTCTCCCGCCAGCGCAGCCACGCTGCCCTGATGTTCGAGCCTATAGCCGATCGTCGGCCGCACCGGTGAGTGTTCGGTGGCGGCAGTCGTGACGGCGACATCGCCGATGCGAAACGAGTCGCTCGGCTCGATTTCGGAGACCTCAAGGTTGGGTCCCATCTCCAAAGCGTCGTGATGCTCAATGCGGTAGCCGATGTCTGCTTCAAGCGCTTCGACCTGACGGCGCACGAATAGCGCCGTGCCCTTCGGTCCGTAGATCCGAAGTGTTGCCTTGGCTTGGGTCATGATCCAGTGGGTGGTGATGACATCGTTGAGCGCACACACGTGATCGCTGTGCAAGTGCGTGATCAGCACACCAGCAAGGAAACCTGGCAGTGAACCAGCGGCAGCCATCCGCATTACCACTCCCCTGCCTGAGTCAACGAGGATGTGCGTGTCGCCAACCTTTATCAGGGTAGAGGGCCCCGCCCGATCGGCATCGGGTAAAGGCGAGCCCGTTCCTGTCAAGACGATATCCATGGTGCTTGTCATCCATAGTGCTTATCATCGGTGACGGGGAGCCACGTAGAACCAGAACCAGAACGGGAACGGAGTTCCCGGGTCCATAATGGCCGACCGTGCAGTCTGCATTGTATTGCCAGCCTCGGTTCGATCGTGGAACCAGGCCTGCGCCGCTCGTACGCCCGTCGGCGGACTTGATGCCAACTCCTCCGTATGGTGCCGAGAATATGTCGGCGCAAAGGCTCGTACCCCGCTGGCGGACTTGATGCCAACTCCTCCACAAACCGTTCAATCGGATACACAACGTTGAGGTTGATCTGCACGTTGAGGTTGATCTGCAAGCCAGCTGTTGAGTCGTCGCCTATCTGATGTTGTGGTGATGTTGATGTTGTTGTTTGCCGGTTAGGGACACCGGTCCCTTAGCGTCAGGATCATGATGTCGGAGCAGTCACTGGCCGCAGCCGAGGACAACATCGTCGGTTGGCTTGAGACGCACTTCGGTGGTTCTGTCGTGGAATTCACCCGCCAGCCTCGTTGGCGGCCTGTCTGGTTCGCCACAGTCGATCGAGCCGATGGGCATCACGAGCTGGTAGTGCGAGGTGACCGCACCGACATGCCTGTAATCTTTCCCCTTCTTCACGAGATGACCTTCCAGCGGCTGCTTGACCAGCACGGCATTCCTGTGGCGCAGGTGCACGGCTGGATCAATGAACCCACCGCCTACGTAATGGATCACGTAACCGGCGAAGCAGACTTCGCGGGCGCCACCGATGCCGAGCGAGACGCTGTGGTTGATGAGTACCTCACGATCTTGGCCCGCCTGCACTCACTCGCCATTGCTCCCTTCATGGCAGCAGGCATCCACCGAGCCGAAGACCCGGCCGAGGCAGGTCGCACAGGTCTGCGTCGTTACGAGCAGCACTACCGAACTCTGAAATCACATCCAGACCCCTTCTTGGAATTCTGCCTCGGTTGGCTCCGCCGAAACCCGATCCAGACCCAAGGGCGTGAGGCGCCCATCGTGTGGGATTCGGGCCAGTTTCATCACCAAGATGGGCGGATCACAGCAATCCTTGACCTGGAATTGGGCCATATTGGCGACCCCATGATGGATTTGGCCGCCTGGCGCATGCGCGACACGGTCATCGATTACGGCAACATGGCCGATCTCTACGCCCGCTACGAGGAGTTATCCGGCTCTCCAGTGGATCTTGATGCGATCCGGCATCACCACATGGTTTTCACATTGTCGAACCTGCTGGCATACAGCCATGCTTTGCGCGAACCGACGCCAGCGTCGGACCTGATGACCAACCTTCATTGGTGTTGTGAAACGAACCTGTTCGCCACCGAAGCGTGGGCCGAACACTTGGGCATCAACTTACCCACCGTCAACATGCCCGCACCGCGCCTGTCGATAGCCGATGTCGGCCACCATCACATGGTGCGGAGCTTGCGATCGATTGAAGCGGACAGTGCCTTCGGGCGCCATCAACTCCGTACCCTGTTTCGCCTGGCACGTCATCTTCAGCGATGTCACGAGATCGGCGACGAACTTGACGACGCCGACCTCAACGACCTGGAGTCGCTCTTGGGCACCCGACCCCACAACCCCTATGAAGGCGAAGCCAAGCTTGAGGCTTTCGTTCTCGCCGACACGGCCGGAATTCACGACAACGAACTCGTTGCGCTGTTCCACAAACGCCACCTGCGGGCGCACATGCTTTTGGGCCCGGCGGGATCGGCCATGACCCGGCACCACTCAATCCAACGATTCCAGTAACAGCCACCGACCCGAAAGAACAGTCAACGGCTCGTTCTGATCTGAAGATGCCTGCGACGAGAGGCCCGAACCCGCTCACGGTCAAGGTGCGCAACCTCGGCAAAGCCGGGAATAAGCGATCCGAGATCACCTACATCAACAGGTCGTACCTGAGGATGCAGCGCAGCGGGGATCTCGGCGTTGACCCCGTCGTAACGAAGCAGGAACACTCCCCGAGTATGCCCTCCCGTGTCCAGCCAGTTGGCGTGTCCGGGATCCTCTGGCCCGACGACCGAATAAAACATGCCGTCCGGAGACAACACCGATTGGCGGGAAGTGAGGCTAGAGACCAGGTTGGCGTACTCGAGCGACGCGAACCACATATCAGTCAACTGAATTGCCTGATACAGAGCGTCGGTAGGCATTGTCACGATTACCAGCACTTGCCCGGGTAACAAGTCGAAGTGTCCGCCTGCCATCCATCGGCCCCGGACACCACCGAAGCGGTAGGTGTCAATCAGTTCCGACACCGTGTTGGCAGGGCGAGCATTCACATAGCGTGCATGAACGAAATCAGGCCACCATGTCGTTGCCCGCTCTAGCACTTTGGCCGCGTCGCGGAACCGTCGGGCCACATCAACCGAAGACTCGGGCAAACGACGCACACCCTCTTTGAGGACCCGGTCAATGTGCACCCGGCCCGGTGTGTCGTCATCCCATCGGTCGTAGATGTGGCGAACGAAGACAGACGTGGCGTCCGTTGGGTTTCGCAGCCAGGCACCCGCTTCGGGTTCCCGATCCGACAACTCAACAACGAACGACCCATCCTCGGCTACTTGCAGGCGCTCGAATTCCAGGTAGCCCGCCGAGCGCCCGGCCCTAGCCCAAGGATCGCCACTGTACAGCTGAATCTCAGCGCGTGAGGCCGATCCCAAGGTGCCCCAAATCCGGTAAGGTTCTCCACCGGTGATCGGCGAAAAGGCGTAGAGCTGGTCGGGATTATCGCCGCCTTCTCGCTGCCAATGATCGAGAATCCGAAAATATGGGTATTCGGGATCTTGCAACACTGCAGACTCGATCGCTTTTCTGATTGAACGTGCCAAGTGCTCATAACCGGCCGCTCTTTGCAGGTCCGAGGTGAAGGACGGCGACTCGCGAACCGCCCGCTCGGACCGACGCAAGGCGTCAAGAAACTCATCAAATGCTGTGCTTAGCGAAGGCGAGCTTGTCTTCGGTACTGCACCAGTTATTTCTGGATCGGCAGAAGTCACGATTGAAGAGTCACGTTCAATGCGTCCGATCCGCGCTACGGATCTGACCTAGACCTGCTCTTACGCCGGTAGCTCCAAAGGCGGCCAAGGTGTTGAACCCCATGTCGACAGGATCAAAAACCCGGCCCGGAACGAAGGCCTGGATGCACTCGTCGACTACTCCCACAAGCGACCCAAGAATCGCCGCCCACAACGCCGGTGACGCATCGAAACGTCCCGAGGCCTTCCGTTCCCGTAGCGCCTCTTGGATCAGCAGAGCCACTATGCCGTACTCAAAAAGATGAGTTCGTTGTTCTGGGATTCCCATCCGGGCGATAACCATGATGCAGGCCGACACGACGCTGAGGCCGACCCCTAGCGCCAGACCGACGTCGGGACGCTCCCTGGCATCTTCGTAGGTCCCGAATGCCAACACAACGATCGAAACGCCGACCACAGCGAGCGAGAAAACGAACATATTGTCGAACACACGACGAACGACGAAATCGTCGCTCAGGGTTCGAGCCAAAGCGAGCGTCGCGTAGGTCGTCGCTACGACGACAACAGTCCAAGTCCATAGCCGCCGCTCACGTACCGACCCGAACACTCCAGCGATCCTAGGAGTGTTCGGGTGCGGTACGCCCTTCTCGAATAATGCTTAGGCGACGCTTGACTTGCGCCGGTTGCGGATCACCAAACCACCGCCGACCAACGCAGCAAGTACCACGATCACCAACACGACGATCCCTGCAGATGAGGAAGAATCGTCATCTTCGGGCTCATCAGCCACATCAGGCTCAGGCTCAGGCTCAGGCTCAGGCTCAGGCTCAGGCTCAGGCTCAGGCTCAGGCTCAGGCTCAGGCTCAGGCTCAGGCTCAGGCTCGGGCTCCTCGGGTACCTCAGGCTCTTCTTCTTCTTCCATCGCGAGACTTTCGTCAACGGCGACGTTCACAAATGCGGACTCAGTCTCCCCAGCGTCACCAGCAACGATCCCCAAACCCTCAGCAGGCACGTCATAGCTAGCAGTCGCCGTGAAATTGCCATCCGCATCAGGAGCCGCCGGAGTCAAGTTCGCAACATCGCAATCCCCGCCAGTCGCATTCAGTGCTTCAAAGTCCTCGATCACAATGCACGGCAAAATGAACACAGGCAGCGAGAAACCCGAACCCGTAATCGTGAACTCATGAGTACCCGGAGCAACAGTCGCTGGCTCCACCGACAACGAAGGCCCGTCGGCACCTTCGCCTTCCGTAGCTGCGACCGTTACGTTTACGAACGACGCCTCAGTCTGCCCAGCATCGCCTGCAACGATCCCCAACCCCTCAGCAGGCACGTCATAGCTAGCAGTCGCCGTGAAATTGCCATCCGCATCAGGAGCCGCCGGAGTCAAGTTCGCAACATCGCAATCCCCGCCAGTCGCATTCAGTGCTTGGAGATCCTCAACCACAATGCACGGCAAAATGAACACAGGCAACGTGTAACCCGAACCCGTAATCGTGAACTCATGAGTACCCGGCGCATCAACAGTCGCGGGCTCCACCGTCAACGAAGGCCCGTCCGCTCCGCCACCGCTCGCAGCTTCAACGGTGACATTGACAAACGACGCCTCAGTCTGCCCAGCGTCACCTGCAACGATCCCCAACCCCTCAGCAGGCACGTCATAGCTAGCAGTCGCCGTGAAATTGCCATCCGCATCAGGAGCCGCCGGAGTCAAGTTCGCAACATCGCAATCCCCGCCGGTCGCATTCAGTGCTTGGAGATCCTCAACCACAATGCACGGCAAAATGAACACAGGCAACGTGTAACCCGAACCCGTAATCGTGAACTCATGAGTACCCGGCGCATCAACAGTCGCGGGCTCCACCGTCAACGAAGGCCCGTCCTGCGCTGCCGCGGGAGCCGCAAGAGGCACCACCAGAGCAGCAATCAACAAGAAGCTGCCGAGAATGTGTTTGATGTGTCTGCTGATCTGCCTCATGTTCCCTCCAGAGTCGCGCATCGCTATAGCGCTTCAGTTTGGCCGACGAATCTTAGCCAGCGACGCGCTGTCAACACAATGAGGCCAGCCCCGTTGCCTTAGCAACTTGGGCTCACCCAAACGGCAAGGCCGCTCATAAGGCGATGTGGCTAGCGTGCACTCTTCTGCGGCCTGCCGACGTGGCGACATAAGGCGGAATATTCGACATGGCAACATTACGGCCATGGCCAACGATCCGCTGCACCTCTTCGGTGCAACCGACGACCCGATCACCATCGAGGCCCACCTGCGTGAGCATGGTTTCGCTATCGTGAACGAGTTGGTCAACCCCGAAGCGCTGGATGCCCTCGGCGAGGAGGCACAGCCCTACATTGAGGCGACGCCTGTAGGCCGCGACAGCTACGACGGATACCACACCCGCAGGACGGGTGCGTTGATAGCGCGATGTCCGACGTCGCGGCGCTTGGTCATGGACCCACTGGTGGTAGCCGTCGTGACTCGCTTCTTGTCCCACGCCACCACGATTCAGTTGCACCTCACCCAGATTATTTCCGTTGAACCCGGAGAGACCCGCCAGAAGCTGCACCGGGACCAGATGGCATTCGACGGGTACCCGTTTCCCTCGGACTATCACGTGCAGTGCAACACGATGTGGGCGTTGTCGGAATTCAACTCCGACAACGGTGCCACACATATCCTGCCGGGCTCATCGATCATAAGCGATGAACAAGCGGCCCTGCTTGTTGAGGTGAGGGCCGAGATGCGGCGAGGCAGCGTGCTTTTCTACGACGGCAAGGTGCTGCACGGCGCAGGGGCGAACACGAGCACCACGGTGAGACAAGGTGTGAACATTACCTACAGCGTGGGCTGGGTCCGTCAGGAGGAGAACCAATTCCTGGCCTGCCCGCCCGACATAGCACGAACGCTTGACGACGAACTGCTTCAGATGATGGGCTATCGCCAAGGTGCGTTCGCGTTGGGTTATGTAGGCGATCAGCGCGATCCTCTGGCGGCACTTCGAGGGACCAACGAAATGGCAGGGCTGGTTTCGGAGTTCGCTGATAAGAACTCATCGATTCGACAATTTGTCGATGAACTGGCCGGCGAGCATCGCCAATCGTCCACCAAGCCACCGGACTGAACCGGCTGAACCAAATGGCACGTTCGCATCACTTCACCGGTTGGCCGGCCGTGGAGGGCTATTGCGACCACCGCAGCTTTTGTCCCGGTGAACGCGTCAATGTGCGCTGTTCAGGCCGCGCATCATCAATGTCGGCTGTCGTTTCACGCATCGGTGCTGTCGTTGAGCAGGTATGGGCCCGCACCAATATCAAGGTGAGCGATACTCCGGTGCCTGACGACGCATGGCGATCGGGTTGTGACTGGCCAGCAACCGTCACCGTGAATACCGAGCGAGACTGGCCTCCGGGCCTGTACCTCATCACGCTTCAAGCCGATCGTGACGATAGCGAAAAAGGTACGGCTCACGCCTTCTTTGTGCTACGGGCCAAGCTCCGTCTACCAGATACACCCCTGCTGGTGCTCGCCACAAACACCTGGAACGCCTACAATGAATGGGGAGGTCGTTGCCTGTACAGCGGCGCCGACGCAGTGTCGTTTCGCCGGCCACTTGAACGTGGGTACCTCACCCGCGCAACCGATGACGACGGGTTTGACGGCCGAATCGCCACGGTGGGTCATCACGACCCCAACCACACCCATCTGCAGGACTACCAACGGCGTCGAAACGTACCGTTGTGGACGAGTTCCGCGGGGTGGTTCAACTGGGAACGTCGTTTCGTTACCTGGGCAGAACAAGCGGGGTTTGAACTCGATTTCGCCACTGACCTGGATCTGCACCGCAGTAGCGATCTACTTGACAGTCGTCGACTGCTTCTAACCGTCGGACACAGCGAATATTGGTCCTGGGCCATGCGTGATCACGTCGACTCATTCATTCGCTCCGGCGGCAACTGGGCGATCTTTTCGGGCAACACCTGCTTCTGGCAGGTTCGTATCAACCACAACGATGTGATGATCTGCCACAGGGGTGCCGCCCGACGTAACGACCCAGTTAGCGACAGCGACGAGGCTCACCTGCTGACAGCAATGTGGTCCGATCCGCGTATCGGCAGGCCCGAGAACGAGACCATTGGTGTCAGCTTCAGCCGCGGTGGATATCACCGTGTCGGTGAGGCGGTACCCCGCGGTGCCGGAGGCTATACCGTGCACCGCCCCGATCACTGGGCTTTTGAAGGCACCGAGCTGCGTTACGGCGACCTTCTCGGCAGCAGTTCTTGCACCGTCGGCTACGAGGTTGACGGCTGCGTGTTTGAGACAGTCAACGGTCTGCCGATTCCCACAGGCGAGGACGGCACACCAACCGACTTTGAGATACTCGCATCGGCGCCAGCACGGCTGGTGTCGATCAACGACACTGTATGCGAGGCACCGGCTGAGCTTTGGGCCGACCTCACACCACCGGGCGACCTTGAAAGCACAGCTCAGGTGCTTTACGGCGACACATCACCGCAGAGCCTGGCCCGTGTCGCTCACGGGCATTGCACCATGGGCACGTTCAGCAATGGCGGTACCGTGTTCAACGCCGCATCGGCGGATTGGGCCTACGGACTTGAGGGCGACCCCTTGGTCCGCAAGGTCACCGCCAACGTTCTGCTCCGTTTGGGTGCGGATCGTTGAGATCACCGTACGGACGCCTCACATCGCAACAATGGGTACTCAAACCAGTCCCTACAAGCTCGTTGAGATCACCGTACGGACGACTAGCACCGCCCTGGCGGTAGTCATCGCCGAACCGTTACCACTGGCAGACCCCATTCACCCGAAGTCCAGTCGGCCTCAATCCAGGTGTGATCTGCGTCAAAGCACGGTGGCGTGATCCGTTCGTCGCCGATCAGTTCCCCGGCCAGGTAGTTGAGGAAGTACATGTTTGAACCCGGGCAAGCCACCGACGTGTGGTAGCCCTTGGGTACGGTCACCACATCGCCGTCACGTGCCACCGTCACGTCGTCGTAGTTCTCGTCGTCGCGCCAATTGCGGTGGATGCAGTAACCCTCGGCTCGATCGAGTCTGAAGTAGTAGGTCTCCTCAAGGTAAGGAGACCCGTCTCTGCCGTCATGACAATGCGGTGGCCAACCCGACCATGTGCCCCGTGGGACATAGACCTCATACAGGATCAGTCGCTCGGCGGGTAGAGGAGCAGCAAGTGTGTGCACAACCTGACGGTGGGCTTGGCCACCACCGCGGATCTCGTTGCGCATCTCGGTCGGTTCGATCACACGGACATCCAGTCCGCCTTCGGCGGGGGCGGTGCCGATCGCAACCTGCAGCGTTGAGTTGGTTCGGACTGCTACTTCGGTTCCGGGCGGGGCGTAGACGACCTTGGAGAGTTCCTCGAACACCGACCTACGAGCTACGTCAATGTCGAGACCTGCGACAGTGATCGTCCCGGCTCCCGCCAGAGGCAGAATTGCCGTCTCGCGCCCGCTGGCATGGTGGTGCCAGGTTTCTGCGTTGCCAACATCAACCACGCAGAACTCCAGATATTCCCACCCGGCGGAGTCCGGCGTGACGTGTACTGTTCTCAGGTCGCGTTTCATTGGGTGATCTCCTCAAGTCGAACCGGGCGCCTCTCGGCGATTGATAGTTGGGCGGCCAGCCCCATCAACAGCGGGGCGCGACCGTCGTAAACGGTTACCGGCGACGGTGCACCGTCGCGCACCATCGCCACGAACGCGGACCATTCGGCCAGATACGATGGGATATAGCGGTCCAAGAAGAACCAGGGCATCGTTGCACCCCGAGAACCATCGGCAGTGTGCACCATGGTGGTGTGGTCTACATGGTTGCTCGAGGTGACCATGCCGACAGATCCGAACGCTTCGACCCGTTGGTCATAGCCGTACACCGCCCGGCGGCTGTTGTCGATCGTGGTGATGGCACCATTTTCGTGGCGAAGGATCACAACGACGGTGTCAAGGTCACCGACCGCACCGATAGCAGGGTCGACCATGACGTCGCCCACTGCGTAGACCTCCACCACTTCGCTGGCGGACACGAAGCGGGCCATGTCGAAGTCGTGGATGGTCATATCGCAGAAGATGCCTCCGCTGAGTTCGATATACGGGATCGGCGGCGGTGCCGGGTCTCGTGACGTGATCCGCAGCATGTGCAGGTCGCCAATGTCACCTTCCGACACCCGAACGGCTACCTCGGCGTGGCTGGGATCAAAACGTCGGTTGAAGCCCACCTGCACCGCTATGCCCGACTTGTCAACCGCCGCAATCGCCCTGTCGACCTCATCAAGTTTCAAAGACAGAGGCTTTTCTACGAACACCGGCTTGGCGACCTCGGCTGCAGCAACCAACAAATCGACATGCAGGTCGGTGGACGTGCATATTGCTACGGCATCAACGTCATCCGCGCAGATCAGCGAAGACGACGACGAGGTGACCCTCGCACCGACGCGTTCTCCTAGGTTGGTTGCGGCGGTTCGGTCGGGGTCGTAGACCGCGGTGATGCTTATGCCATCAATGCGGTGGCAGATCAGATCGGCGTGCATCCGCCCGATTCGACCCGCACCCAACAAGCCGATACGCACATCATTCATGATCGACCATCATTCATGACCGAGACCACTTGGGTCGATCCCGTCGAGCGTCACGGTCCCAACTCCTTGCCTGGCACGGGAGGATCACCCGCACCTTGAACGGACTGATCAAGATCAATCACCGAGCCGCTCATCATGCCGGACTCATCGCTCAACACGAAGGCCAAGGTGTTGACCAGCTCCTCAATCGACACGAGACGACCCCAGGGGCGATCGGCTGCAGCAGATTTGAGCCAATCATCGTCGGCACCGTGCCATACCCGCTGAGTGACATCTTCACCAGGAGTGTTCATCCATCCGGGGTTGACCATGTTGACCCGGATCCGGTAGCGCATCAACTGGTAAGCCACGTTACGGGTGAGCGTCATCAGTGCGCCCTTGGACACACAGTAGGCCAGCAGATAGTCCTGACCGCCGTAACCCGAGGTGCTTCCCACATTGACGATCGACGCGGGTGACTGGTTGCGTCGTGCTACCCGAGCAACCCCTTGGATGAGCTGAAACGGTGCTCTCAGGTTGGTGATCTGCATTGCGTCGAAGTCTGAGACCGTCGTGTCCCAGATCGTGCCTCGATCGGTCAGGGCTGCGCAGTTGGCGAGATGGTCGACCTGACCAAACCGGTCGTCTGCGACCGTGACAATCCGATCAACAACCGCCGCGTCGTCCAAAGACCCGGCAACGAACTCAACTTCACAGCCCTTTGACTGTAGAGACTCGGCCACAGCCCGGCCCCTGTGCAGGTTGCGGCCAGATAACACAGCACCAGCAAGGCGCTCATCAACCAAACGATGCGCCAGCCCCTCCCCCACACCCTGGGTTGCCCCGGTGATGATCGCTACCCGGTCCTCGAAACGTCTCGAACTCACGGTCACCAGCCCACTCGCTGCTTGCGTCGGGCCAGCAACCACTCCTCTCGGGCATCGCGAACCTCGGCACGGCCTGAGACCTCCGGCACGCCGACCTCCCACCATGAACCGCCCTCTGTCCAGCTTTCGGGGTGGGTCTGCAAGGCGATGACGTAGGTACGGTCCGAGGCACGGGCGCGTTCAAAGGCGGCGGCGAGTTGCCCGATTGATGTCACGGTCTCGGACCGGCAACCCATCGACGCGGCGTGCTCGGCGAAGTCAACTCCGATGTCATTGACGACCCTGGAATCGGCAATCATGTTGTTGAACGCAACGCCACCCTGATTTACCTGCAGCCGTTTGATGACCGCAAAGCCGCCATTGTCACAGACCACGACGATGAGCTTGTGGCCCGACAGCACTGAGCTGTACAGGTCGCTGTTCATCATCAGATACGAGCCATCGCCTACGAACACAACTACTTCGCGGTCCGGTAATGCCAACTTGGCACCCCATCCCCCGGAGATCTCATAGCCCATGCACGAGTAGCCGTACTCGGCGTCAAATGAATGCACCGTTTCAGCCCGCCAACCGTTCACCAATTCACCCGGGAAGCCGCCTGCTGCGGTAACCGCATAGGTAGTGGAGTCTTTGGCCCGGTCAATGGCACCAACGACCTGGGCGTAGGTCGCTGGCTCACCGGCTGGGTCTGTTGGTGCCGCGATTTTGTCGATGTAGGCGTGATACTGGGCGGACTGTGACTCGCAGAACTCGATCCACGATTGCTTTGCGCGATATTCGGGGATCTTGATGGTCAGTTCGGCGAGACACTCCCTGGCGTCACCCACCACCGGTACCGCCAAGTGCTTTGTTGCGTCGAAGCGGGCGGTGTTGACAGTCACGATCTTGACTGTCTCATCGGCGAACACCGTCCAGGATCCCGTGGTGAAGTCCTGAAGCCTCGTTCCGACTGCGAGTACCACATCCGCGGCGGCTGCGAGAGCATTGGCGGAGCTGCACCCGGTGACACCGATAGGGCCCGCGTTCAACCGATGAGAAGCCGGCAGGCAGGTGCGACCAGCCACGGTCTCGACCACCGGGATGCCATGGCGCTCGGCGAACGTTGCCAGGGTTGCTTCGGCTTCAGACCAGTGGACACCACCGCCAGCCACTATCAGCGGTTGTGACGCACGGTTCAGCACTTCTGCGGCCCGGGCCAACTCGTTACGGTCGGGGCGGGGACGGCGGATCTCATGCACCCTCTCCTCAAAGAAGCGAACCGGGTAGTCATAGGCAGCGGCTTGGATGTCCTGGGGCAAACCAATGAAGGCCGGGCCGCAATCACCAGGATCGAGCATCGTGTTCAGTGCGTGCGGCAAGGACTGAACGACCTGCTGCGGGCTGGTGATCCTGTCCCAGTACCGCACCACCGGCCGGAAGCAATCATTCACGGTCGTCGACGGCTCACCAAACACCTCGATTTGTTGAAGCACAGGGTCACCAATGCGATGCTGAAACGTGTCGCCAGCCAACAACAACAACGGCAGGCGGTCGGCCATCGCCACCGCGGCCGCGGTAACCATGTTGGTGGCCCCCGGACCGATAGAAGACGTGGCAACCATGATCCGGCGTCGTTTGGACGCCTTGGCGAACGCCACCGCCGCCAGGGCCATGCCTTGCTCATTTTGGCCCCGCCACGTCGGCAGGTCATCGCTGACCTCCTCAAGGGCGTGCCCCAAACAGGTGACGTTGCCATGGCCGAAGATCGCGTACACCCCACCGAACAGCGGCATGATCTCGCCGTCGATTTCGATTCGTTGAGCGATCAGGTACCTCACGATCGCCTGGGCAGTGGTCAGCCGTACTGTCTGCATGCCTTGTCTCCTGGCTCTTGTAGGTTTCCTGGTTCTTGTGGCTTCGGTCCTGCGGCCCTAAACCCCGCGCTGAACGACAGCACCTTGCGCGGAGCGGGCTCTTGTGGCTTCGGTCCTGCGGCCCTAAACCCCGCCCGCTTAGGAAATAACGACAACATTGCACTCATCGGTTAGTCCTTGCGGATTGAGGTGACATCAACCCAGGCACCCGTGTCACACGAACGCAGCCAGGCGTGCTGAAAGCCGACATATTTGACAGCTTCCGCGAAACCCGGTTGATGCTGCTCGCCGCGGGCAACAGCCGAAAGAAATTCGTAGTTCTCTATGACCTTGAGATCCTCGAAGCCAATCGGGTTGGCATCGCCGGGCACGAAGTGCCCGTGATATGGATATCGATCACCCGAATACACCGTCGTGTATCCCCGCGGCGCCGTGGCAGTCTCGTCTATGAGAAAAACTCCCAGCTCGTTCATGGTTTCGAGATTCCATCGCAATGCGCCTTTGGTGCCGTACACGTCAAATGCCATCTGGGTTTCCGGTCCAACGATCGCACGTGAGCACTCGAAGGTTCCCCTGGCACCACTTTCGAATACTGCCAACGCCGCGGCGTAGTCCTCGTTGGTTACGGCTCCTGTTGGGTCGCCGGGTGAGCCTCGATCGTAGTGGGTGCCCGACACCACAGGCAGGGGACGTTGCGTGATAACCGTCTGCTTCGTGCCCGAAACCTTCTGTATCGGCCCGACCAGCATGTGGGCCAGGTCCACGACATGGCTCAAAAGGTCCGAAGAGGCCCCGTACCCAGCCTGGTCAAAGAGAAACCGCCACGTCAGCAGGCCCAAAGGATCGCTGCCGTACATCGAAAAGAATCGACCCCGATAGTTCGTAATTTCGCCTAGCGCCCCGGACTCGATCAGATACCGGGCGTGCTGCACCAACGGTGCCCAGCGATAGTTGTAACCGACACCGGTGATCACCCCGGCTTTGCGTGCTACGCGCTCAATACGTATGGTCTGCTCAGGTGTACCGCCCACGGGTTTTTCGCAGAACACATGTTTGCCTGCTTCAGCGGCTGTGATGGCGATCTGCTCGTGCAGCATGTTGGGTGCAGCCACGTACACGACGTCAACGTCGGCACTGTCTACGACGTCGTGCCAGTCCGGCGACGCCCGTTGGAAACCAGCACCGGCAACGGCCTCGGATCGGCGCTGCGCTAACTGGTCGCTGCATATCACCAGACGGGGATCAAACTCGCGCTCGGGGAACAATGAAGGAATCCGTGCCGCGGAGCGCGAATGCGCCTGTCCCATCCATCCGTATCCGACCACGCCAATACCGATGCCTGCCAGCGTCATGCCTCCAGGACCTCGTAGACGTCCGGGTTCACACAGGTCTTTATCCGCCGACCACTTATGACTTCGAGTGCGTGATCAATCGCGTGCGCATATAGGCGGCGTCTGCCCCGATCCGTTGCCGACGCAATGTGCGGGGTCACGACAACGGCGGGATGCCCCAGCAGCGGGTCACCGGCCGGAAGTGGCTCGGGGTCGGTGACGTCGAGCCCTGCGGCAGCAACACGGCCCGATTCAAGCGCGGTGAGCAGAGCCTGCTGGTCAACGAGACTGCCCCGAGCCGTGTTCACGAAGATCACCCCCGGCTTCATCGCAGCGAACGCATTCGTGTCAAACATGCGGTGGGTGTCATCGGTGGCAGGCACATGCACCGAGATCACGTCGGAATCGGCGTAGAGATCCTCAATTTCAACGAGGTTGATGCAATCGGGAACGTCACCGGGGTCCAAAAACGGGTCGTTGGCGATCACTGTCATCTCTAGCGCGGAGCAGACCGTGCCGACACGTCGGGCTATGCGGCCGCAGCCAACCAAACCAACTGTACGCTCGTTCAACTCGATGGATTTATTGGCTGCGAAGTAGTCACCATCACCGGTCCTGAGCATCTCCACGGAGTGCCGCAATCGCTTCGCGCATGCCATGATCAACGCCACCGCATGCTCGGCGGTCGACACGGTGGGCGCTTCCGGGGCGTTACACACCACGATTCCGTGGGCGGATGCGGCAAACAGGTCAACACCGTCGTAACCGATTCCCGTTCGAGAGATCACCTTCAGCGACGTTCCAGCCGACGCGATCCGTTCCGCGGTCCATTGCGAAGCACCCGCGATCACACCGGCGGCACTGCTGAGGTCCTCGGGTGCGGGGCCGACCATTTCGACCCTCCCCACGAGAAGGTCGTCAAGGCCGTCGGGCAACGAACGATCAAAGAACAATCTAGGCAAGCCGGTCATCGGGTTCTCCTCATGAAGTCGTCGATTTCGTCGACGGTTGGCATTGCATCGGCGCACGTCAGGCGACCTGCCACAATCGCCCCAGCGGCGTTCGCGTATCGGACGGTGCGGCGAAGATCCCAGCCCTCAAGAAGGCCGTGACAGAACGCCCCACCGAACGCGTCTCCCGCACCGAGTCCGCAAACCACGTCGACTCGAAACGGTTGGATGCGCTCGCGAGTGCCTTCGGCGGAGGCCAACAGCACGCCATCGCTTCCGAGTTTTATGACCGCAACGTCAAGTCCGTGTTCAAGGAGACGGTTCGCTGCCTCATCGGGTTCGCGCACCCCGACCGCCATCTCGCATTCGTTGAGGTTTCCGATGGCAACAGTCACGTGATCAAGCATCGGTGCCACATGTTTTCGTGCCGCCGCCATCGAATCCCAAAACATCGGCCGCCAGTCGAGATCAAGGATCGTGTGCGGCTTGCGGCAGCGCTCAACTAGCAGCGTTCGGAGGGTGGACCTGCTGGGTTCCCATGCAAATCGTGTTGCTGGCACCCAAAACACTGGCACCTCCCGAACAACTTCAATGTCCACGTCGTTGACAGTGAGGTTCTGGTCCGGGGCTCGTGGTTCGCGATAAAACAGGATTGTCGGATCCTCGGGTGGATCAAGTTCCGCGAAAGCCAAAGGGGTTGGCAGGCTTGAGTCGGTGCCCACGAAGCGTGTGTCGACTCCGAACGTGACCTCCAAGGCGTGGCGGACGTAGCGACCGAAGGGATCATCGCCGACCCGGGTGACGGTAGCGGCGCGATGACCCAGGCGGCTGGCCGCAACGGCGACGTTGGTGGAGGTCCCGCCGATGGACTTTTCGAACGTCTTGACGTGTGTCATCGACACACCGGTCTCTCGAGGGTAAACGTCAACGCTGACACGTCCGATAGTGAGTAACTCGGGAATGCTCATCAAGAGGCCCTGCCGGGCCGTCGTACCTTCAGTGAGCCGGTATCCAGCGGCGATCCTGTCGCGAGGTCCCCGGTTGAGTGATCTTGTGCCACAAGCCGGCTCAGCAGACGGCCATCAACATTTTCAATGTCGTACGTGGTGATTGGTTTGGTGGCTGGACGCCGCACGGCTCGGCCGGTGCGTATGTCGAAGCGACCGTTGTGTTTGGGGCATTCGATCGTGCAATCAATGATCACACCGTCGGTGAGCTCGGCTTGACCGTGGGTGCAGACGCCATCGGTCAAGGCATATTCGTCGTTGCTGAGTCGGTACAGTGCGAACAAACGGCCGTCGTGGATGGCCGGTCGCACCGCTCCCACCTCAAGCGTCGTGGCCGGGCCGAGATCGACAAGTTCAACAAGGACTTCGACTGCGTCGGCAACGACTGGTGCCTGCACCTCAGCACCGCTTCGTGGATCATCTCGGGTTTGATCATCTCGAGCGGACCACAAGGAAGCCCCCACCTGCACAACCGCCCGTTCCGACGCTGGTGCTTCGGGTACTGCGCGTCCAGTGAGTTCCCAGTTCGGGTCGTGGCGTTGCCGTGCCAGGGTCGACACAATTTCGCGATATGCCGCCATCGAGTTCGGCAGGGCTGGCGCCAGGTGATCCTTGATTTCGGCATGCAACGCAGGCAGTGCATGGTACGGCACCGTCGGAAAGATGTGATGCTCAACGTGGTAGTTCATGTTGGAGTACAGGAACCGAAAAATCGGGTTCATGTAGACGGTGCGCGAGTTCAGTCGGTGATCAAGAACGTCCTCGCGCAAGCCAGCGTGCTGGGTGAGCCCGAAGAAGACCAACAACCAGGCACCATAGATGCTGGGCAACCCGATGTAGAGAGCTGGCACGATCGTACCTGCCACGACACACCAGACCGCTACCGCTGCGAGGATCGCAATGAAGGCTCTCGACTCCCATACCAGTCGGCGCTGCTGATCGGTGGGAACGAACTGCTTGGCGTCGTCGTCAACGCGACCCGCTGCATGCCTCAGGTGACGTCTGAGCATCGGGAACACTACACGCAGCCCGCAAAACGTAGACAGCACCATCGTCGGAGTCGGCGGCCGCGGAAAGATGATCTCGGGGTCGCGGCCCACGATGATGGTGTCGGTGTGATGGCGGACGTGTGACCAGCGCCACAGGGTCGGGCCTCGCAGCAGCATGAAACACGCCGGGTAGTAGATGAGATCATTGAGCCAGCTGGAACGAAACGCGGTTCCGTGACCCATCTCGTGCCAGCGTGAATCTGCAGCGCCACCGTACAACGCGCCGTACACGGCGAAAGCCGGAACGGCCCACCATGATCCGATCGCGTACCACGCGGCCAGACCGGTCCCGACCAGTAACACGAGCCATAGCAAGGTGTCTCGGCAGGCTCGCAGGTCGGTACGCGCTGTCAGCTCATTGAGACGCCCGCGGTCAATCGGTGGCTGGTACCACTGCGCGTTAGCCAACCCACTTTCGATAGCCCGAAGTGACTCGGGTCCCGTGAGCGAGTAGTTCCGTGCTGTTTGCACCGCCGCCAATTCCCTTTAAGTTCATTCGCCGACGGCACTGGCGAGTTCGTGCTGGAGCGCTTCGAGTTCGGCACCGCCTGCCATCATCTGGGTCAATTCGGTCTGAGAGATCTCGCTCTTGGAGAAATTGCCCATTGACGCGCCTCGATTGAGGATCACGAAACGGTCACCCACAGGGTACGCGTGATTCGGATTGTGGGTGATGAAGATTACGGCCAGACCCCGGTCGCGGGCTTCTACGATCCGGCGCAACACCACGCCGGATTGCTTGACTCCCAACGCCGAGGTCGGCTCGTCAAGGATCAGTACTTTGGCACCGAAGTAGCCTGCCCTGGCGATGGCTACAGACTGACGCTCACCACCCGAAAGAGTTCCGACCGGTTGCTCGGTGTCGCGGATGTCAATGCCCATCTTGGCCATCTCCTCCTTGGCGACACGCTTCGCTTTGGGGATATCAATGACCCGGAAGGGCCAGATGCCGGTCTTCGGCTCGGCACCGAGGAAGAAGTTCCGCCACACCGACATAAGCGGCACCATCGCGAGATCCTGATACACGGTTGCGATGCCACACCCCAGCGCGTCTCGGGGCGAATCGAACATCACCGATTTCCCCTCAAGGCGGAACTCGCCTTCGGATTGTTGATGCACTCCGGCAAGGATCTTTATGAACGTCGACTTGCCAGCACCGTTATCACCGAGGACACACGTAACCTCGCCCGGGCTCACATTGGTTGTGACACCTTTGAGGGCAATGATGTTGCCGTAGTACTTGGAGATGTTCTCAAGTTCAAGAAACGGGGTCTCGGTCACTACTTAACCCTCTCTGCCCGCCCACGGACGTAGTTGTTGACAATAACCGCCACGAGCAGCAGGAAGCCCAGCACCAAGAATCGCCAGTCGGTGTTCCAGCCCGCGAACCCGATTCCCTGGGTGATCATCCCCCAGATCAGCGCCCCGATCGCTGCTCCTGCCGCCGAACCATATCCGCCGGTCAGCAGGCAGCCCCCTACCACCGCCACGATGATGTAGCGGAACTCGTTGCCATCGCCGACGTTGGACTGCACGGAGTTGAGCCGGAAGGCTATAACCATGCCCGTCACGAAAGCGGCGGACGATACGAGCATAAACAACGTGGTCTTTGTGTGTGCCGCAGGTACACCGACACTGCGGGAGGCTTCTTTGTTGCCACCCACCGCAAAGGTCCAACTGCCGAACTGAGTTCGTACCAGCATCCATGCTCCGATCGCGGCAAACACCAGGTAGTACAGCACCGACACACGGAACCTCGTCACGGCCTGGGTGGCCTCGGCCTCCAGGGTCGTGATGAACAACAACTTGGCGGCGAGACCCAACCCCAAGGCTGCAATAGAAACAGAAGCCAAGGCCTTACCGATGCCCTCATCGTGCGTGGTGAAGACACGAACAATCACCCCTGTTGCATATACGCCGAGCGCGACCAGTCCAGCTTTGAAGACGCTCGCCACGATGGTGTATGCGGTGCCGTTTTCGGCGTGGGCATCAAGCAACGCTGGACCGAAATCACCAAACTCAAAGATCAGCGAGATCACAAACGCTGCAGCACCTGCAATGGCTGCCCGGCGAGTCCACTGCCCCAGTTCGGAGTGGGCTGCAGCGCTGCTTCGCGGAGCCGACAAGAAACGGGCGACCGACATGGACGCCAGCGCCAGCGCAGCCAGCAGAATACCTGACATCACCTCAACCCGGATCTTGCGAGAGTCGCCCTCGGATCGAATGAACAACGCAAGCACCACCATCATCAGCGGCACCAACATGGAGACTGCAAAGGCGGTGCGTGCCGCGGCAGCCCGCATTGCTGCTGCGATCAAGAACAGACCGGCAAGTGACAAGGCAACGAACAGGATCGCGCGGGCTGCCTGGAAGGTGACCAGATAGCTAACAGCAGGAACGGCCGAGACGGCTGCGCCTATCGCCGGTGTCGACTGTGACACCTTTCCGTTGACCGCGAGTATCGCCAGAACACCCATGGCAGCTACTCCGGCCAGAAAGACGACCCGACCCAACGAACCTCCGAGGAAATTGAGATCGTTGTCGTTGTTAGCATCCATCACCGCAGCCACCGTTATGGCAGCCAGAACTGTTACGACTCCTGCGCCTGCAAGCAACAACACCCGCCGGGACTGCTCACCGGCGGGGTGATCGGCCGGTTCGTAGCGCCAGCGACACCATCCGATGACACCATCAATCACGCCGACACCCACAACGACCGCGAAGATCACATCGGAGGTGGTGCCCTCGCTGGTCAACAGCCCGATGACACCGCCAACACCAATGGCGGTACCAGCCAGGAGTATGGGGAGTGCCGTTACGTTCCGATTCCTGCGGTGCTTGAAGGTCAAATCGAAAACGCTGAGTAGCAAGCCCACGCCACCCACGATCAATAGGATCGCCCAGGCCCAGTCACGTCCGTCCCAGGGATGGTTGTTGCGAAGCCAGACCGCCCCGAACAGGTCGTTCCAGAACCGGTACCCGGCGGCTTCGTCGAGTCCTTCAACGATGACCTTGTCCGTGAACAGCTTGGCCACGCCGAGCTTTCCGCCGATGAGAATGAAAAAGGTGCCAAGCGTGACAATGAAGCTGGGCAACGAGGTCTTCTCAACCATTGTCCCGTTGAACCAGCCAATCAAAAGCGCGAACGCGAACACCAACGGCACGGCGATATGGAGGCTCAGGCCCGCCCCGCCGTAGGGGCCGACACTCTTGCTCAACAACACCACCAAAACCGCAGTGGCGCCGGTCATGGAACCTGACGACAGGTCAAACTCTCCGCCGATCATCAACAACGCGACCGGCACGGCCATGATCCCGAGGATTGCCGCCACGTCAAGATAGTTGGCGGTGCCCCCGACCGTTCCGAATGATCCCGACACCAGCCAGAACAGCAACCACACCGCGACCACGCCCAACATGGCACCTATCTCAGGTCTGGTGAGAACCGTCTGGATTGGGCCTCTGAAAGCCAGCCGCTCATCGTCGCCAGTCGCGGCCAGTGACTCTTGCTCGTCGGTCAGAACATCATCATTCACTTGTCATCCCCCGGATGCATCTAGCGGGTGGGTTGCTTCGGCCCCTTTTTGGGTTAGCACCTAATCTCAAGCCAAGACGGGAACGCCTCGCGCGAACTTGCTACGAGGCGTTCCCGACAATTGATCTAGGTCAGCGTGTACCAGCTTCAACCAATGCGGCCACAGCCGCGGCGTTGCTGGCGTCAACAAAACCGGGGCCGGAAAGAACCGGAAGGCCACCACCAGCAGTATTGGCGTTGGTGGACTCCAGGTACATCAAAATTACAGGCAGGAAACCCTGTAGGTACTGCTGTTGATCCACGGTGAACAACACATCACCAGCTTCAATGGCTTCAAGCAGATCCCCAGACAGGTCGAAACCGCCGATTGTGCAAGTGCGGCCGACGGTTTCGCACGCCGCTATAGCACGAATGGGCAGATTCGGACCGACCCCGAGCACCGCGTCAATGTCTGCATCACCTTCCAGGATGGAAGCGATTGTCTGCTCCTGTTCGTCGGGGTTCTGGTCGAGACCGACGAACTCCGACACCACCTCACCGTTGAAGGTCTCCGCCGTACCACCGCACCGGTTATCCAGGGCTACGTTGGTCTGCTCTTGGCGTGCGCAAAGGACCTTGGTGGCCCCTGCAGCATTGAACCGCAGACCTGACTCACGACCGGCCACTATCTCGTCCTGGCCGACATGGGCGGTCGCACCGAGATCCTTCCAGTAGTCCAGACCAGAGTTCAACGTATAAAGCGGGATGCCCGCCTGTACCACGGAATTGGCCGCTTCCCCAATACCTGCCGGGTCAGCCAACGATATGGCGATACCATCGGATCCAGCGGCAATAGCCGCCTCAACCGCTTGGGACTGACTCTGTACGTCGTTGGTGGAACCGAAGTAGTTGACCGTACAGCCCGTCATCCAAGCGGCGTCCTTTACAGCCTTTTCAACGACAGACCAGAACGTGCCACCGTCACCATGGGTTATGACGTTGAACGTCTTGTCGCAGGTGTTCTGGTTCAGACCAATTGTGTCAGATGGTGGATCCGTTTCAGCCGGTGCCGTTTCAGCCGGAGTATCCGGGTCAGCTGGCTCTGTCGTTTGGTCGTCATCGCCGCAGGCTGCGGCCACGAGTGAGATGATCGCCATGATGGCGAATAGGAACCGAAGTTTCCTCATATTGGGTTTCCCCTCCTAATTGGGTGTTGAAGATCCGATCGTACACAGCTCGGGGCTGCGGACTTCCACGCCGTCGGCGTTGATTGACCGGAGAAACGCGACACTCCGTTGAACGTCACGAATAGGGCCGTCGCCGGGCGGAGGCTCCGCCCCGGTGATAGCAGCATCTTGTTCGATCACATACCAGCCGTCGAACCCGATGTACTCCATACGGTTGATTACGGCAGCGATATCAATATCTCCCTCCCCGAGGGGCACAAACATACCCGCCTGCACCGCCGCCGGGAAATCAACAGCGCCGGAATTGAGTCGGGCAGCCATACAAACATCAAGGTCCTTGAGGTGCACGAGGTGGACTCGATCGCCGTGATCGTCAGCGAACCGAACGGGATCGAAACCGCCGATTCGTAGGTGAGCGGTGTCAAGAACCCACCTAACCGAGGAATGGTCAAGCACGCGACGGATCTCGTCAGCTGTTTCCACCAAAGAGTCGACATGAGAGTGAAACGACTGAACCAACCCGAACTCACCACAGATCTCGTCAAGACGCACGAGCATGTCCCAGACATGCTCCCACTGCGCACATGACACACCTGGCCTCTCCCAAACCTCGTCACTGCTCACGACACAAGTGATGAAGTCAGTTGCGCCCGCCGCAGAGAGAAGGGCCGCTGCTGTTCGTGCCTGCGACACCACGATATCGCTGCGCGCTGGGTCGGCGAGCGTAAGGGCATTGAATCCGCCGGTAAGGATCAAATCGTGCCGGTCCAGACACGCTTTGAGTTCGTCAACCTCGCTGGGCAGGTAGCCGACCGAACCGAGTTCGGTGGCACGGAACCCGACTTCAACCATCTCAGAGAGCACCCGCTCGACGGGTAGTTGCACACCCCAACCGGGCATTTCGCACACTCCCCAGGACACGGGCGCAGCAGCGGTTCTACTCCAGATTGTGCTCATTGCCCCCTTGACTTCCCGATCGGTTCTCCGATGATCCCTTGCAGTGGCCCAATGGCGTGACATAACGCACGTGACCTGACCATCACGGTCACGTGCGGAGACAGATTGGAGCGCTCCAATTGGTCTCCGCAAACGCGGTGATTGATCCACACTCAATGTAGCATTACTGTTTCAGCACTCATTGTCAAGTAGGGGCTCGTGTCTGTGGGTCGACCGACCATGGAAGACGTGGCATCACGGGCGGGCGTATCGCGTGCCCTTGTCTCGTTGGTCATGCAGGATTCGCCGAAGGTGTCTGTGCATTCGCGGGCCGCGGTGCTTGAAGCGGCCGACGAGCTGGGCTATCGACCCAATCTCATGGCCCGGCATCTCGCCAGCAGACGGACCATGACAATCGGTCTGGTGCTTGACGACCTCCACAACCCGTTCTTTGCCGAGACCACCGACGGCATCTACCGGGCGGCTGAATCCGCTGGCTACCGGATCGTGATCAGCGCAGGTCTTCGCAGCGTCAACAGCGAGATGGCCGCCATCAACACTTTCCTGCAGTTCCGGGTGGACGGAATCATCCTCGTCGGCCCTCGATCGGGTCCTGAGCCGATGCAGGAACTGGCCAGCGAGGTCCCGCTGGTGGTGGTCGGCCGGGCAAGCAATTCGGAACTGTTCGACACCGTCAACGTCGACGAACGCATGGGGGCCCGACTTGTTGTCGATCATCTGGTCGCACACGGACACGTTCGAATCGCCCATATTGACGGCGGCACCGGTGCGGGAGCGACGCAACGTCGAGCCGGGTACTTACGAGCTATGGGCGATCACGGTCTCAACGATCACATCCGTATCGTCGCCGGTTCCTACACAGAGGCCGCAGGCGCGGCGGGAGCATCGGTGTTGCTGGCAGACCCCGAACTTCCAACCGCCGTCTTTTCTGCCAACGACTTGATGGCTGCTGGCACGCTCGGCCGCCTTGACGACGAGGGCTTTAAGGCTCCCGGCGACATCTCGGTTGTTGGCTTCGACAACACCGCGCTGGCGGCACTGAGCAACATCGCTTTGACAACGGTCGATCAACCCCGCGAGGTTCTCGGCGAGATGGCCATGGCATGCCTTGTTCAACGACTTGAGAACGGTCGCACCAAAGCCTGTCATCACGTGGTGGCCCCCACGCTCGTGACCCGCGATAGCAGCGGCCCCGCACCGGGCCGATCCAGTAAGGGATAATCATGCTTGAGATCAACGTGGATCGTTTCGAAGAGCAACTCCCGGAACTTCTCGAAGAACTTCTGGTAGGCCGAGGTGCAATCGTATTACGAGACGCGTTCTCAACGACCGACGTGGCGCAGGCCCATACGCTGATTCAGCATTACACCACCGAAGAAGACGACAAGGAGACGCACTTCCTTGGCGACGGTTCGAAGGACGTCTCCCTACAACGCAGGGTGTGGAATCTTCTGAACAAAGGCGAAGTCTTCGAACGAATGGTGCAGCATCCAGTCGTTATGCGCATCGTGGGAGCATTTCTCGGTGATGCTTTCATCATGGGTTCGGTCGCCGCCAACCGCATCATGGCTGGCGGACCCGGCCAGGAGCCACACATTGACTATCCGTACTGGGACCTATATCAGCGCTCGGAGTTTCCTATGCGCATCAACTCCAGCTTTCCGTTGAACGCGCAGGCAACGATTCCGCTTGACGACTTCGTGGCTGAGACCGGTGCCACTGCGTATTTGCCGTACTCTCAAAGAGAGTTGCGCTACCCGACCGAGGATGACCGAAGAGATTTCTACGCCCGTGCCGAACGCATGCTTGGTCGGCCCGGCGACTGCATCATCTTTAACGGGATGTGTTGGCATTGCGCTATGCCGAATGTCTCCGAACGGGACCGCAGCGGCGTGCTCATTGAGTACTTACCCAAGTTCATCACTCCGCTTGAGGATCAGCTGTCGGGTACTGATCCTGAGGTGATTGAGAGAGCAACACCGATGCTGCGACAGTTGATGTCAATGGATTACCCGTACCCGAAGCTCTTTGACGAGGCGCCCGCAGAGGTGCAGATCGGGCGCGACACGCTCGATCGGTATTAAGGGACTTGACGGTACTAAGGGACTTGAGCGGCACCGGAACAACGAGAGGTACGGGCAACAACATGATTCGAATCGGTGTGGTCGGCACTTCGTGGTGGACAGAATCGATGTATCTGCCTGCGCTTGCCGATCATCGCAAGGGTCAGATCACGGCCCTGTGCGGACGCAACGAGTCCAAGGCCCGTGCACTTGCGACCCGCTGGGGCGTACCCGATGTGTTCACCGACTGGCGGTCGATGCTCACCGACGGCGGAATCGACGCCGTGATCGTGGCTAGTGCCAACGACACCCACGTGCCTATTACCGAAACGGCGATCCGGCGCGGCCTGCATGTGATCTGCGAAAAGCCAGTAGCCCTTGATGCGCAGGACGCGGACCGTCTCGCCTCTCTGGCCAGCGAAACCACCTTGTGCACCTTGGTGCCGTTCACCTATGAGCACATGCCGATGTTTGTGGCTACCAAGCAGCTGATCGACGATGGCTTTGTGGGTGCCGTCTACCATCTCAGTTTCCGTTACTTCTCCAGCTACGGCATCGCCACGACCTACAACTGGCGTTTCGATCGCGAGATAGCCGGTTCGGGAGTGATCGGGGACCTGGGATCACATGCCCTGTATTACGCCCATTGGCTGGCAGGACCAATAACACATGTCGGATGTGTGCACAGAACCTTCGCGAAGCGCGATCCTCGTCTTGACGGGTGTCGGTACACCCAAGTGGAGGACAGTGCAGTGATGACCGTCGCGTTCGATAACGGTGCGATAGGCACACTCCAGGTATGTTCAATGAGTTGGGAAGGAACACCGTTCGGTCAGACCCATCATCTTGACCTGCATGGCAGCAACGGAACCGTCTACGCCCACAGCGACTGGGACACGGTGCAGGAGGTGCGCACCCTGCCGCTGGGAACACAAGGACCGGCTGAATCCCTGGACCTCGCTTCGCGGTTCCCGGGTGTTCGTTTCGACACGGTGCACAACACCTACCGCGATGTCTTTCGTCGCACCGATGTCATGGCTCGGCGATGGGTTGACAACATCGCCGCCGGGCGTGCCTGTTCACCAGACCTTGCCGTCGGGGCTCGAGTCCAACACATGATTGAGGCAGCCCTGCACAGCGCAAACGCCGGGGGTCAGATGGTGCCCGTTGACGGGGCTCATGCGAACACGTAGTAGCGCGCACACTGAACCCTGAAACGGACGGCGTAGGGTCATTTGAGATGGATGCACCGGCATTGCGCGCGACAATGCTGTTGGCCGACTTTGCACAGGTCGCCGACCGCAAACTGTACGTGCTGGGCGGCGGACTGACCGTTATCGGTCCCCGGCCTCAACCGCTGGGTGTGGCGATCCGAATCGAAGTGCCCTGGGATCGTGCCAATGTTCGCCACCTCTGGAGCCTTGAATTACTGGACGAGGACGGCGGAGCGGTCACACTTCGAGAGCGTCCGCTGGTGGTGAACGGTCGATTTGAGGCGGGTCGACCGGCGGGCCTCAAGCCCGGGACGCCACTGTCGGTGCCGCTCGCCATTACATTCCCGGCGCTCCCCTGCAAGCCCGGTTGTAGCTACACCTGGCAACTCACGATCGACGGAACCGCCCACGTTGACTGGCGTCAGTCCTTTCATGTGCGAACGCAGCCCGACCCCCGCGAAACGGTAATGTAGGCGTCACGTAGTATTAATCGTTGCCTGGTTTGTTTTGAGACAGGGTCATAGCCGCAGGGTGTGTCAGTGGTCCTTCTAGCCATTTCTTCGAAATGGTATCCCCGCAGGGCGATCCCTTAGTCAGAGCGATCCCTGATTGAACGATGTATGTGGTCGTATCCAGGCGGCGCTGTCCATGACCCTCGCGCATCGGCGGAATTCAAGGAAACTCGTGGGTTTCATGGCAGATCCAACCCCCGAGAGAATCACCGCTTCGTCGCAACCATAACTCCGATTCCCACCATGCATCGCACACCACAAGATACCCGCGTCGCCTCGAACCTTGAAGTACTTCCAACCCGTTGCTTGAAGTATTTCTAACCGGTGTGTGAAGCGGTCCAGGCAACCACATCATCGGCGGACCAGGTATTGACGATGTCGTGTATAGGTACCCCGCAACGGACGGCCTTGTCGGCACCGTAGGGCTGCCATTCAAGCTGGCCTGTTGCATGAGCGTCGGTATCCACCGCCACCTTGCAACCCCAGTCGACGGCAAGTTCAAGTAGTTCTTCGGGCGGGTCCTGACGCTCGGGGCGACAGTTGATCTCCACCGCAGTGTCGAACTGAGCACAAGCGGCGAACACAACCTCGGGATCAAACTCCGAAGGCGGCCGACCCCGGCCCATGAGTTTGCGGTTCGTGCAGTGACCGAGAATGTCGGTATGGGGACTTGCGATCGCGGTGACCATTCGTCGGGTCATTTCGGCGCGTGGAAGTCGCATCTTGGAGTGCACACTGGCGACCACCACATCTAGTCGGGCAAGCATTTCGTCGGACAAGTCAAGAGAGCCGTCCTCAAAGATGTCAACCTCCATCCCGGTCAAGATGCGAAACGGTGCCAACTCTTCGTTCAACGCGTTGATCTCGGCGATTTGAGCGTCCAGGCGTTCCTCATTGAGCCCATGAGCGATCGTGAGACGAGCAGAGTGATCGGTGATCACTATCCATTCGTGGCCCAACCCGATTGCGGTTTCAATCATCGCCCTAAGTGGCGCCCCACCGTCGCTCCAAGTCGTGTGCGCGTGGCAATCTCCTTTGAGCGCTGACAACACGACCTCGCCTTCGCCGACGGGAATCCGGCTTCGCATATCAAGCTGTGCGAGATAGCCATCCCCAACAAGACCCAAAGCTTCAGTAATGACCCTGGCCGTGGACGGACCGATTCCATCGAGTTCAGTGAGCGTGCCGCGCTCACAACGAATGGCAATATCGGTGCCCCCGACTTCCTTCACCACCTCAATTGCACGTCTGAAGGCCCTTACCTTTTGACCCGGTGCCAGCTCGCGGTCCAGGTAGTGAACCGCACGCTCCAGCGCAGCTACCGGTTCCATCCCGACAGCGTAATCGAAAGCGATGCTCCGGGTCTCATTGCCGCGAGATCCTAAGCTGTCAGGAGTTGCTGGGACTCCGCAGCAAGTGAATCCCGAAACGCGAGCGAATCTGTGTACGTGCACTCGTCATAGCCGACCCGCATCAACCCCGCTCAGCTCAGCAACTGCTGCGCATCCACTACCACAAGTATCACCAACAAGACGATCACAGCAGCATTGATTACCAAGACGGGCCTTTTCCAGCGGTGATCGGACCGGTGGAATCGTCGGATGCTTATGACGTTGGCGACAATCGCGACCAGACCGACAGGCAACCCGATCCAGGGACCAGCACCGGACCCGAACCCGACTATGGGAAACACATATGGAACCAGGACATATGTGAGCGTGCATCGAACGGCCGAAACCAACATCGACATCGAAAAGGCACTCTCGGAATGCGTCCTTGTGGCCTCCGTCACGACGCCCAATGGTACCGTCGGGGCTTCGGTAGCCTTCATGTTCGTGAAGCGCTTCGGGTTCGTTGGCCTTCCCAACGCTGGCAAGAGTTCCCTGTACAACGCCTTGACGGGTGGCGGGGCACATGCCGCGCCCTATGCCTTTGCCACCACCAGCCCACACGTCGGGGTGGCAAAGGTCCCCGATCACCGTCTGGATCAGCTGGCCGAGATGAGCAAATCCCACAACGTCATTCACGCTGCTGTTTCGTGCACCGATATCGGTGGTCTGGTTGAGGGCGCAAACCGCGGCGAGGGGCTAGGCAACGACTTCTTAGGTCACATCCGTGAGGTTGATGCCATTGTCTTCGTGCTTCGGGCTTTTCTTGAGGCCGAAGTGCCCGGCACGTCGGACCCTCTAGAACAACTACGAGTCGTTGAGATCGAACTGGCGTTGGCCGACCTCACCGGTGCCGAGAAGGCCCTCGACAAACTACGGCGTGCATCAAAGGGCGATGCCTCGCAACGCCCGACTGCGGATTCGATCGAACGCTGCATTTCTTACCTTGAACAGGGTGTTCCGCTATATCGCGCCGACCTGCACAAAGAGGAACGAGCCTCGATCAAGCAATTCTGCTTTCTGACAGACAAGCCGGTAATGGCCGTTGTGAATATTGGCGAGGACCAGATCGACAACCAGGACGAAGTCGCTGCGCCGGTTCTTGCGGAACTCGAAGGCGCCGAGGTGGTAACCCTAAACGTCCAACTCGAGGCTGAGACTGCCCAACTTGGCGAAGACGAGCGCCCGGACATTCGTGAGGCGCTGGGTTTGGGCGACGGCGCCGTATCCCGTTTCGTTTCGGGCGCTTACCACTTGCTGGGCCTGCGAACGTTTCTCACGACCGGTGTCAAGGAGAGTCGAGCCTGGACCTTCCAAGCCGGGTCGACCGCACCTGAATGTGCCAGCGTGATCCATACCGACTTCCAGCGGGGCTTCATCCGTGCCGACACCATCGCATACAACGACTTGCTCTCGGCTGGATCCTGGGCATCAGCTCGACAGCTGGGCAGGGTCCGATCTGAGGGCCGTGACTACCTTGTTTGTGACGGAGATGTCATGGAGTTCCGCTTCAACGTCTGAACTCTCGGTCGCCGTGCCCGACGTCTGGCTATAACGCCGAGCACCCTTGTTGTCACGGGCGCCACGCCCACCTGCGTCAAGTGAGAATGAGGCTAATGGGCGAACTCACTTGGTAAGAACAGGCGCAGGACTTTCTTCCCTGCCTACCGGCAGGTAGGCTGGCCAACCGATGGTTCTATCTGCCGACGCCCCCATGCTTGAAGCCCTAGCGCCGAAAGTCGAAGCACTGCTTGAACGGCACCTGCGAACCACCGTGGAGTGGTTCCCCCACCGGTTCATTCCGTGGAGTCGCTCCCACGAATTCGATAGCGACTATGAGTGGTCACCCGATCAGGCCGGTCTGTCATCGGAGGTGCGCAGCGCACTGTTCGTCAACACGCTCACCGAGGACAACCTGCCGTTCTACTTCCGTGACATTGAGCGAATGTTCGGGGGCGACGGTGCCTGGGGTGAATGGGTCAGACGCTGGACCGCCGAGGAGGGCCGCCACGGACTGGTGCTCAACGGGTACCTGATGGCCACCCGTTCGGTGGATCCCGTTGAGTTGGAGAGAGGCCGGATGGCTCAGGTCCAAGGCGGTGTGGCTCCGAACCCTCCGAACATGGCAGAGGGCCTCGCCTACGTTTCACTACAGGAACTCGCCACCCGGATCTCGCACTTCAATACAGGAAACCGCATCACCGACCCTGCGGGTCGTGCGGTGATGCGGCGCGTGGCAGCCGACGAGAACCTTCACTACCTCTTTTATCGCGACTCAATGGCAGCCGTGATCGAAGCCGATCCGTCGGCTGCGGTCATAGCGATCCGGAACCAGGTTCGCGACTTCGCCATGCCCGGCGTCGGGATTCCGGGCTTCGCCGAGCATTCTCGCCTGATCGCCGATGCCGGGATCTACGACCTCGCTATCCACCACGACAAGATCCTCCAACCTGTCATCGTGCGTGATTGGCGCATCGGGCATCTTGAGGGTCTCTCAGCGGAGGCCGACCAAGCACGAGACGACCTATTTGGCCACATCAACCGAGTGGGCAGAGTCGGTCACAGAATTAGGGAGCGGCGAGCAGACAAGGATGCCGCGAGGAGTCTGTCCACCGTCTAGGCCGTTAGTCACCACTAGCGTTTGGCTATGCCATGGTTGGTGCGTGACACTCGGGTGATTGCCTCACTGGAAATAGTCGACACTCCCGCCGGTCGACGACGAGGTCTGCTGGGCCGCAATGGAATCGAGGGAGCGATGCTGCTTCGTCGTACCCGCTCGGTTCACACAATGCGGATGTGCTTCGCGATCGACGTCGCCCACCTCGACCGCAACCTCACCGTGTTGAGTATCACCACAATGCAACCGGGGAGGATCGGACGATGGCATCGGCGCGCAGACTGTGTACTTGAGGCCGAAGCCGGTTCCTTCAGGGCTTGGGGAGTGCAGACGGGTGACCTGCTCGAGATCAAAGAATGACCGGAACGCTCGTCGTGATCGCCACACCTATTGGCAACCTCGGAGATTTGTCACCCCGTGCCATCAAAGAGTTCGCAGCCGCCGACCTCATCTGTTGCGAGGACACCCGACGCACCGGCAGATTGCTGGCTCATGCCGGTGTCGCAAGCCGCCTGATGCGTATCGACGACCACACCGAGACCCGAGCGATAGAGGACATCATCAAGCGCATAGCTGCAGGAGAACGCGTGGCTCTGGTCACCGATGCTGGCACACCTGCCGTTTCGGACCCCGGCGAAAGACTGGTGGCTGCGGTTGCCAACGCTGGCTACCGGGTAACCGTGGTACCCGGTCCATCGGCCGTTACAACAGCCCTGGTCGCCAGCGGACTGCCTGCCTCACGGTTCGTCTTTGAGGGCTTCTTGCCACGCAAGGGTAAGGCTCGCATGGCGGTACTCAACCGGCTCGCAACCGAGGAGCGCACGATCGTGATCTACGAGTCGGCCAACAGAACAGCTGCAACGCTCAGGGATCTGGCCGGGGTCTGCGGGCCGGATCGGTCAGCGGCTGTGGCCCGAGAACTCACAAAACTCCACGAAGAGATCCATAGAGGATCGCTGACTGAGCTGACGCAGTGGGCGGCGCAAGGAGTGCGCGGTGAGGTTGTCTTGGTGCTAACAGGCTGCGTGAACCCCGAGCCAGCCGACGATGCCGTGATCATGGCACTTGAACAGGCCTTAGGCAGGGGAATGTCCACCCGTGACGCCGTGGACGAGGTGGCTGGCGATACCGGAATCGGACGCAATCGGGTCTACCGACTCGCGCTCGCCATCACCGACCAACCAACTGCAAACGCCGTTGGTGCCGCCGATTTGTGATCAACACGGTTCGGCCGGTGCTTGTGTCTTACAGGTACCTGAACGACGTGTTGTTGCGCCGATGTTGACCCATGGACGCCGATAGCCTCAGCAGGCATGTCCACACCGGTTCTGGTTGCTGTCGCCTGGCCATATGCGTCGGGTTCACGTCACCTGGGTCATCTTGCCGGTGCCTACCTGCCAGCGGACATATTCGCTCGACATCAACGCCTGAAAGGCAACCGGGTGTTGATGGTGAGCGGTTCGGATGTGCACGGCACTCCGATCACGGTGCGCGCCGACGACGAGGGCGTGACCCCTCAAGACATCGTGGATCGCTACCACAACGAGTTCGTCCGCCAATGGGACGAACTGGGAATCAGATGGGATCTCTACACAACCACCGGGACCGAAAACCATGCGGCGGTCACACAGGACATGTTTGGGGTGCAACTCCGCAACGGCCACATTGACAGGCGCACCTCCGATCAGTTCTACGACCCCAAGAAGGGTCGGTTCCTGCCGGACCGCTACCTCGCGGGCACCTGTCCGTACTGCGGATACGACGAGGCCCGAGGCGACCAATGCGAGCACTGCGGCCGAACACTTGACGCCACCGAGCTACGCAATCCTCGCTCAAGAATCAGCGGCGTCACCCCTGAACTCCGCCCAACGGAGCACTTCTATTTCCGCTACTCGGACTTCGCAGACCGTCTCGGCACCTACCTGGAATCCAGAACAGGCTGGCGGCCCCATGTATTGAACTTTGCGTTCGGCATTCTGAAGGAAAAGCTCCTTGACCGAGCCATCACCCGCGACCTCGACTGGGGTGTGAAACTGCCCGTCGATGATCTCGGTGAAGGCAAGAGGATCTACGTTTGGTACGACGCAGTAATCGGCTACCTATCCGCGGCCAAGGAATGGGCAGAAACCCAGGGCGACCCGGAACTCTGGCGAGTTTGGTGGTGCAACCCCGACAGTCGCCATGTGTACTTCATCGGCAAAGACAACATCTTGTTTCACGCGCTGTTCTGGCCAGCGCAACTGATGGGTTACGGCGATCTTCACCTTCCCGACGACATACCAGCCAACCAGTACGTCACCTTCAAAGGCGGCAAGGCATCGGCGAGTCGGGGGGTTGGGCTGACTGTCCAGCAGGGCCTCGACCTGTTCCAACCCGACGGCCTTCGCTACGCACTGGCAGCCGGGTTTCCTGAGCTGGCCGACACCGAGATCTCAGTTGAGGAGATAGTAAGGCGGATAAACGACGAACTCGTTGCGACCTGGGGCAATCTCGTGAACCGCGTGCTTTCGATGATCGCCGCGAATCACGGTGCCCAGCCGTGCGCAATCGGAAGAACCACTGATGACGAAGCAGTCCTGACTGAGGTTTCCCGCCTGCTGTCGGTGATCGACGACCAAATCGAGCGGGTCGAGTTAAGGGCCGGTCTTCGATCAGCAATGCAGGCCGCATCATCGGTCAACGCCTACCTCAACGCAACAGAGCCGTGGAAGCTTGCCCGGACCGACCCCGAACGCAGCGGTGTGGTGCTCGCCACTGCGCTCGATGCAATCAACGGTGTTCGTGTGGCTCTCGCGCCGTACCTGCCTTTCACCACCACAGCGCTCAACGACGTACTAGGTCCCGTCGAAGGGTGGGAGATGCGAGCTGTTCCCGCTGGCACACCGATCGACAAACCGCAGCCGCTGTTCTCTAAGGCCGATATTGACGAGATACTCAAGGCCGTCAGCGACCCAAGTGGAGGATCCTGAGTCCGATGGCGTGGATCGACCAGCACTGCCACCTTCCAGAAGGTCCCGACAGCACCGACGTTGTGGCCGATGCTCGCGCGGCGGGAGTCACCCGAATGATCACGGTGGGCTGCGATGCAAACCAGTCGCGTCAGATGTTGACCGTGGCGCGCCACAACGACGGCGTGTGGGCCACCGCCGGTGTACATCCCCATGAGGCCCGGCACGGAATCGGAGATATCGAAGACCTGTTGGCTGAGCCCGAGATCGTTGCGGTCGGCGAGGCCGGACTCGATTACTACTACGAACACTCACCACGTGATGTGCAAGCAGACGTTTTCGCAACCCAGATCCAAATGGCTCGGGATCACCAACTGCCGTTGATGGTTCACACACGTGATGCCTGGGACGACACCTTTGCCATCCTCGACCATGAGGGCATGCCCGACCAAGTTGTATTTCACTGCTTCACTGGCGGCCCCAACGAAGCCAACGAAGCGCTGGCACGGGGCGCGCTGCTCTCGTTTTCGGGAATCATTACCTTTCGCCGAGCCGACGAAGTGCGAGCGGCAGCGGCAATTTGTCCGCTTGAGCGCCTTCTGATTGAGACCGACTCCCCGTATCTTGCTCCTGTGCCCCATCGTGGTAAACCCAACCGTCCCGCCTTGGTCCCGCTTGTGGGTGCTGGCGTCGCCGAGGCCAAGGGCATTGATATCAGCGAAGTAGAGGCCGCCACCTGGCAGACGGCGCAAGATTTCTATTCCCTCGTCCAATAGCTGCTCACATCATGGGCAACTGTCCGAGTCGGGACCAAAAAGCAAAGCCAGTGCAATCTCAGTGGGTCTTGGTAAGGCCCCATTTGGCACATCCGTAACAACAGAAAATTCGTAGTCCATGCCCTCTTTGACCAAAGCCTTGGTTCGTTCGGTCATTCTCATCGTTGTCTTAACCTCGTTGGCGCTGCTCATCTCGGCTGCCACAAAGGGGAGGCACGCCGAGTTCACAGAGCTGCCAGCAACACCCACAGCGGCCCCATCAACCTCACCCGCTACCGAAACCCCAAGATCCACGCCGTCAATCCCGACCACCAACCCGGTCATTTCAGCCGACACCGCGATACCACCACCGACAACAACCGCACCCAGTTTCACATCCACCACATCGATCCCCACTACAACGACAACTATCCCCACTACAACCACTACCCCGCCAACCACCACAACGGCCCGCACCACAACCACACCACCACCAACCACCACAACCACGACAACCACACCCCCAACAACCACCACAACGGCCCGCACCATCACACCGCCAACCACCACGTCGATCCGCACCACAACCACACCACCGCCAACCACCACAACGGCCCGCACCACAACCACACCACCGCCAACCACCACAACGGCCCGCACCACAACCACACCCCCAACAACCACTACAACCACGACAACCACACCCCCAACAACCACCACTTCGATCCCCACCACAACCACGACAACCACACCCCCACCAACCACAACCCCGCCAACCACAACCATTGTCGCGACAGGCCCTACGCCACAGCAATGGGAGGCCCTGCGGCAATGCGAATCAGGCGGTCGCTACAAAGCGCTGAGCCCCAACGGGAGATACCGCGGTGCTTACCAGTTCACACAAGCCACCTGGAACTGGGTGGCCTCCCGGAACGATCCGTCGCTGGTAAGGGTCGACCCTGCAAAGGCGTCGCCAGCCGATCAGGACAGCCAAGCGCGATATCTCTACAGCGTTCAAGGTGCCAAGCCGTGGCCCTCCTGCGGTAGGCACCTCTATTGATCAGGTATTTTGAGCCCGATCCATGACTCACAGTCGACTCAAGCTCGAACAGCTTCTTCGTCGTTACGAGCTAACGCCACGGCGTGCACTCGGGCAGCACTTTGTCGGCGATCCCGAACTGCTGACTGCTATCGCCCGAATCAGTGGCGCGGGACCGGATCGGCCGGTATTGGAGATAGGGCCCGGGCTCGGCTCGCTTACGCTTGCGCTCGCCTCCACCGGCGCAGCGGTCACAGCAGTGGAAGCCGACGGCGACCTGGTGACGATACTGCGAGATGTTGTGGCCGGGCTTGATGTCACCGTGGTCCAAGCCGATGCAATGAATGTTGACTGGGAGGAGCTACTCGCCAGCCATGACGACTGGATGCTGATCGCCAATCTCCCATACAACATCGCAACCCCTTTGATACTCGACCTGCTACGAGAAACAGGCCGAATTCGTTCGATGCTTGTTATGTTGCAACTCGAGACCGCGCAACGCCTCGCCGCGAAACCCGGCGACAGGGCCATCGGAATCCCATCGCTGCTGGCCGCCTACCATGCGACGGTTGAGATCGTCCAGCGTGTGCCAGCTGCGGTTTTCGTACCCGAACCCAATGTGGAGTCGGCATTGGTGCGCATCGAACGGCACCCCCAGCGTGTCGTTGATACACCCCTTGAGGCGATCGAGCCTCTCGTGAGAACCGCCTTCGGACAACGCCGCAAGATGCTGAGGCGGTCGCTGGCCACGATGCTGACTACAGACGATTTCACCAATGCGTCGGTCGATCCGAGACGCAGACCCGAGACGCTGTCACTTGAGGAGTGGGCCGAACTGGCCAGCACACGTCGGCTCAGCTGTAAATCGTAGTCTGTGGCCGTGGAGACAGTCACCGCACCAGCCAAACTGACCCTTTCCCTGCGGGTGACCGGACAACGCGACGGCTACCACCTGATCGACGCCGAGATGGTGACCGTGGATCTCTACGACACCCTTGAGATCGACGACCAGAGAATCAACGATGGCTCCGACCACGAGAAGTCCGGCCAAGCAGAGGCCGCTGTGGTTGAGGTCACCCATAACCCGAGCTCAATGCTCAACGTCACCGACGACTTGGTAGTCCGGGCATTGCAACTCGTCGGGCGACCTGCTCGGGTACGGATCAACAAACAGATACCGATAGGAGCCGGGCTCGGCGGCGGGTCCGCGGATGCCGCAGCCGTCTTGAGGTGGGCCAGATATAGCGACCCCGTCGGCGCCTCTGCAATCGGTGCCGATGTGGCCTTCTGTCTTACCGGCGGCAGGGCGCGGGTAACCGGCATTGGCGAGATCATCAAGCCGATGCCGTTTCGCCGGGAGGTGTTCACACTGCTGACACCACCGTTCGGGTGCTCAACAAAGGAGGTCTACCTGATGTGGGACACCCTGGGAGGTCCGACCGGCAACCACGGCAATGACCTTGAACCGGCCGCCATGGCAGTTGCACCTGAACTCAAAATGTGGCGCAACCAACTGGCCGAATCCACCGGCAGGGTTCCGCGATTAGCCGGTAGCGGGAGCACGCTGTTTGTTTCAGGTGCCTTTCCGGGCCCGGGCCGGGTGATCGTTACCACCGTGCCGGGCACATAGACGAGACGAACCGTCACCGCAACGGCTTGAACCGGCGACTCCCAACACGCGGCAAGTCACTGAAGATGTCTCAGCGGAACTACCGGCGCTGGTGTCGTGTCCTTCGCAACATCTTCTTGTGTTTCTTCTTGCGCATCCGCTTTCGGCGCTTCTTGATGAGTGAACCCACAGCCGTGACGCTACCTCCGTGCACGGTCATGGACACCAAGCTGAGGATTTCTGCGGTCAGTTGCGACATCGCCACTGTCAGTTGCCATGTTCATTATCAACCTCCGAGAGCCAGAAGCCGGGCAGGTCCAAGATCGGGTTAGCGTGATGGCTGCCCTGGCCCGTAGTTCAATCGGTAGAACGTCGGACTTTGGATCCGGATGTTGCAGGTTCGATTCCTGCCGGGCCAGCAATATCAGACATCTCCTTTCATTGCGGTTATCTGGCATTGCGGGTATCGGGTCATTGCGGGTATCTGGCATCGCTGGATTCGGCTCGGTACCAGCATGGCTGGACTCGCCTTATGATTCGGGTTCGCACCCCGCTGGCCGACCGGGCCCGCCTCGCCTGTACAGATACCGAAACGGATCATCAAGACCTCTCAGATGCAGCTCCCCACCCAGAAAGTCCTTTACCTCGTATCTGGAAGGGCGGCCGAACCACTCGCCACGAAGATCTGCAATGAACTGGGGGTTCGACTGGGATCGGCGAACGTAGCGGAGTTCGCCAACGGAGAGATCCACGTCAAATACGGCGAATCGATACGGGGATCCGATGTCTTCATCATTCAGGCACACACCGAATGGCCGGGAGGGTCAATCAACGACGCCGTCATGGAACACCTGATCTTGGTTGACGCCGCCAAGCGAGCCTCTGCCAAGCGCATTACGGTGGTTGCGCCCTTCTACGGCTACAGCCGCCAAGACCGCAAAGCCTCGGGCCGCGAACCGATAACCGCCCGCCTGCTAGCCGACTTGTTCGCCGCCGCTGGCGCTGACCGGCTTTTGTCGGTCGACCTTCATTCCGGGCAGATCCAGGGTTTCTTCGACGGTCCGGTGGATCACCTGACGGCAATGCCGGTTCTGGTTGAGCACCTTGCACGCATAGACGATGACCTTGTAGTCGTGTCACCCGACGCTGGCCGAATGAAGGTAGCCGAGCGCTACACCAACTTGTTGTCCGCCGATCTGGCCTATGTACACAAGCGGCGCTCAACCACAGAGATGGACTCTGTTGAGGCCACCGAGATTATTGGGCACGTAAATGGTCGCACATGCGTACTGATCGACGACATGATCGACACCGGGGGAACCATCTGCGCGGCGGCCAACCTCCTAGCCGATTATGGGGCACGGCGCATTGTCGTCGCCACAACTCACGGCCTTTTTTCGGGGCCAGCGATCAATCGCCTCGCCGACGCGCCGGTGGAACGCGTGATTATCACCGACACCGTGATGCTTCCAGAGGAAAAGAAACTTGCGAAGATCACCGTATTGTCGGTCGCGCCGATTATTGCCAGAGCCATCTCGGCGGTATTTGAGGACACATCGGTGAGCGAGATCTTCGGTGGCAAGAATCTGGCTTAGGTGATACTTGCTTGGGCATCCTGGTTAGCCGATCAAGGTGTACTAGCCCCACAGGAATCCCGGTCGGGTCCGCTAGCCTGTGCCGTCGGCTCCACGGAGCCTTGTTGTTTGATCGCTGCGAACGTCCGGAGCCCGATTCGCCATGTCCGAACTGCTGTTGAGCGCCAATACCGGTCGCGTCCCGGGCACCCGACCTGCTCGTCGTCTTCGCCGTGAAGGCCGTGTTCCTGCTGTTGTCTACGGCCTTGACACCGAGCCGCTCGCCGTGTCGGTTGAATGGACGGCTCTGCGTTCGACCCTCACCACGGTTGCGGGTCTAAATGCTCTCATCACTTTGCAGATTGAGGGCGAGAAGCACTTGACGGTGATAAAGGAACTGCAAAGACACCCGTTGCGGCGCGACGTTCTCCACGTTGATTTCATGCGGGTGCGAGCCGATCAATCAATCGAAGTGGAGGTTCCACTGGTGCTCGTTGGCGAAGCCCTTGAAGTCACCCGGGCCGACGGCATGGTGGACCAGGTTCTGTACACCCTCACTATCTCTGCGATGCCCACCTCGGTACCCGACGAGATTGAGGTTGACATCACCAGCCTTGAGCTGGGTGGCTCTCTCAAGGTCGCAGACGTGATCTTGCCTCCGGGTGCTTCGACTCCGGTCGATCCCGACGAAGCTGTGTGTTCGGCGCTCATCACCCGCTCAACGCGCGAGGCAATCGCCCGAGCTCAAGAGGAGGCCGCAGGTGCAGATGAGTCCACGCCCGAGACCGGCGAGGACTGACAACGCGGCCGGGAACCGGATCGCCCTTGGCCGCAATGGCTCGGCTCATCCAACGACAACGCACAGGAACCCGCGCCTCGCTGCTTGTGGTCGGTCTCGGCAACCCTGGACCCGAATACGCCCATACCCGTCACAACGCAGGACAGTGGGTGATCAACGAACTGATTCGTCGCCACGGCGGCCGACTTCGGGGCAAACGTCAAGGTCATTCAACAGCCGACGAGTTGACTATAGGTGAGCATCGCGTAGCCGTTGCGATACCTACGACTTACATGAACGAGTCCGGTCGAGCGATCCGACCGTTGCTGCGCCGATACGGCGTGGCAAACCTGGAACGACTGGTGATCGTCCACGACGAACTGGACCTGCCCGTCGGCCGCATGAAGCTCAAGCACGGCGGCGGCATAGCCGGCAACAACGGGCTCAGGTCGATTCGCTCCCACCTTCGCGACGATTCATTCACTCGGATCAGGATCGGGATCGGCAAGCCCGTACCCGGCACCATGAAGGGCCGCGACTACGTCCTTCGAAGGCCTGGGCGAGCCGAGCAGAATGAACTCGATCGTGTGATCAGTTGCGCCGCAGATGCGCTGGAGTTCCTCGCCGGTAACGACATCAACGAAGCCATGAACCGATTCAACGGCGCCTGAGACCCACCATGGCTCCGCTAAGTAGACCCGAAACTCGCACGACCACCAGACATGGGCGTATCCGTGACATAGGTGTGCCCAAGACACTACCAAAGGTCCTGACGCGAAGATCACTCGCTCCCCCATTTCGATCCCTTGTTGACATCCTGACAACCGAACCCGCCTTGCAAGCCGCTGCCGCTTCAAAGAATCCGGTGGTAGCCATACCCGACGCGGCCCGAGCCTTGGCGTTGAGCGCGATAGGCACGGTGGTTGACCGGCACCCGATGCTGGTCGTCACCGGATCCCAAGCAGATGCCGAACGCTTGGCTTCGGACATGGCCAACGTATGGGGTGCCAATCAGGTGCTGCACTTCGCAGCATGGGAGACCCTTCCCTATGAGAGGGTCAGCCCCGCGGTTGAGACGATGGGGCGACGTTTGGAGGTCCTGCACCGCCTCAGTCATCAGCTCAACACCGTGAAAGTGATCGTCGCCTCCGCACGTGCCCTCGTTCAGCGCCTCGATCCCGATGCGGCGATTCCACCCATCGTCATACGCCGGGGTGATGTGGTGGATCCAGTTGAGTTGGTCGATTCGTTAGTTGCCCTGGGGTACCACCGAGAACCCCAGGTCGAACACCGCGGTGAGGTTGCTATCCGAGGCTCGATCGTCGACGTTTTCCCCAGCACCGCTGACACCGCTATCCGCATCGACTTGTGGGGCGATGAGATCGACCGGGTAAACGAGTTCTCGGTGGCCGATCAGCGTTCGAAGCAGCCGATCGACGGTGTGGAGATCTACCCATGTCGTGAGTTCCGTCCATCCGAGAACCGTCGACACCGAGCACAAGAACTGACGACACAAGAGCCTTGGGGTCGACAGCAATGGGAACGCCTTGAGGAAGGTCAACTCTTCAACGGCATGGAGTCATGGTTGCCATGGCTCGTCGAGGAGCACGTTGTCCTGCCAGATTTGATTCCTCCAAACGGTCTTATCGTGCTGGTCGAACCTCGTCGCATCCGGGACCGAGCGGCGGAGATCCTGGCCGAGGAAGCCGACCTCGCTGCATCGCTTGCCCGCACATGGGGTGTCGACGTTGACGCTGTTCACAGACTCCACGTCAACTTTGACCGTGTCCTTGCTGGAGCCGTTGCTCCGACCTGGAACGTTCTGGCTACCCCAGACCGTCCCGAGACCCCCGTTGTTGCCGCTTCGGGTTGGCCGCCCGTCACCGGTGACATCGAGCCGACAGTTCACCGGATTCGTGGTTTGCTGGCAGACGGCTTCGGGGTGCTTGTAGCCGCCGACACCAACGCCGGTGCGGAACGTCTCGCAGCCCTTCTGTCGCGAAACGGGGTTGCGATTGATGTAGTTCAAGGCCCGGTACCACATCGCCTTCGAGGTGGTGTCACGCTGGTAGCGCCCATTGACCGAGGTGCGGTGCTGCCCGAAATCAAGCTGGCGGTGCTGGCAGAGCGTGACCTGACCGGTCGCCGACGAACCCACCGACGCACCCTGAGCCGGAAGCGCGACACACGGCCCTTCTTTGAGGACCTGCGCGAAGGCAGCTACGTGGTTCATCATCAACATGGCGTCGCTCGCTTCAGTGGCATGGTTACCAAGACGATCGGCGGCAATGAGCGCGACTATCTGCAGCTTGAATATCGCGGCGGCGACCGGTTGTACGTACCGTCCGATCAGATCTCTTCGGTGCGTCATTACACCGGGGGCGACACGCCCAGCCTGTCGAGGATGGGCGGGGGAGACTGGAGCGCCACCAAGGCCAAAGTACGCGCGGCGGTATCCGAAATCGCTCAGGAGTTGGTGGTGTTGTATCGGCAGCGGATCACCTCTCCGGGTCACGCATTCGATGTCGACACGGTTTGGCAGCGTGAGTTCGAAAGCAGCTTCGGCTACAACGAGACCACAGATCAGCTCACCGCAATCGTCGATGTAAAACGAGACATGGAGCGGGCTGCTCCCATGGACCGCCTCTTGATCGGAGACGTCGGCTTCGGCAAGACCGAGGTAGCGCTGCGGGCCGCGTTCAAGGCCATCGAGGGAGGCAGACAGGTTGCGGTTCTGGTTCCGACCACCTTGCTGGCCCAGCAGCACCACACCACTTTCGGTGAACGAATGGCAACGTATCCCATCAGGGTGGAGGTACTAAGCCGCTTCTTGACCACCGCAGCGGCAAAAGCGGTAGTTCGCGGCCTGAGCACGGGCGAGGTAGATCTCGTGATCGGCACTCATCGTCTGCTCAGCAGCGACATCGCATTCAAGAACCTCGGTTTGTTGATCGTCGACGAGGAACAGCGCTTTGGGGTCACTCACAAAGAACAGATCAAGAAACTCCGAGCCGATGTTGACGTCCTCACACTTACCGCCACGCCCATCCCGCGAACGCTTGAGATGAGCCTCACCGGCATCCGTGACATGTCCGTTCTGGCCACGCCACCGGCGGACCGCCGCCCGATCCTCACCTATGTTGGCGAGCACGAGGATCGTGTGGTCGCGGAGGCCGTTCGTCGAGAGCTGCTGCGTGAAGGGCAGGTCTTCTTCGTTCACAATCGGGTGGAGAGTATCGAGCACACGGCAGCAAAGTTACGTTCCCTGGTGCCCGAAGCCCGAGTTGTCGTGGCTCACGGTCAGATGGACGAAGGCACGCTCGAGCGAGTCGTGGTCGACTTCTGGGACGGTCGTTACGATGTGTTGGTCTGTACCACGATCATCGAGTCTGGCATTGATATGCCCACGGTCAACACGCTGGTCGTCGACCGTGCCGACCGGCTCGGCTTAGGCCAGCTTCATCAGTTGCGGGGTCGGGTCGGGCGGGCGGGCCAGCGGGCCTACGCCTACCTGTTTCACCCGGTCGATCGTCCGTTGAGCGAGGAGGCCTACGAACGACTCAAGACCATTGGGGAAGCCACCGATCTCGGGGCAGGATTCCGTATCGCCATGCGTGACCTGGAGATCCGCGGCGCTGGCAACCTGCTCGGAACTGGCCAGACCGGTCACATGGCAGCCGTGGGTTATGACCTGTACTGCCAGATGGTCACCGAGGCCGTCGCGGAACTGAAGGGCGAACCGATCTCCGAACCGGTTGAGATCAACATCGAGGTTCCAGGCGACGCCTACCTGCCGGAGGAATACGTGACCGAGGAAGCCAACCGAATGGAGGCCTACCGCCGGCTCGCATCAATCGAAACGCAGGATGCGCTCGACGATGTAAGAGCGGAATGGCTGGACCGTTTCGGGCCAATCCCGCCAAGTGCCGAGGCGCTGTTGCAGGTAGCCAAGCTGCGGGTGGAGTGTGTCCGCACCAAGGTGAGCGACATCACCGTCACCAAGGGCCCCGGCTTCGGCGGCCCTGACTACTGGGCCAAGCTCAAGCCGGTCAGGCTTCCCGCCAGCCGTCAAGTGCGTATGCAGCGTCTGTTTGCGAATGCGAGAGACGGTCGTCGTGCCATATACAAAGAACGTGTGTGCGAACTTCGACTACCACTGAACCGGCGTGGCGGCAATCTGGTCGATCAGTTGGTGAAGATCATGACGGATCTCATCCCCGATAACCTGCCTGCCTCGTGAGTGACGATCCCGGTTCCTCCTCGGATGAGCCACCGCCTGCCGGTACGGCTCCCGCCTCGGCCTCACACCGCAGCACCCCCAAATTTACCACCCTCGTCTTGCAGCGACGGTTGCCGTTGCTTCGCGCAGTGCCAGCGATCGTGATGGCGATCGGGGTCGCTGCGGTGATCGGCTATGTGATCTTTCGCGGAAATGACGACATCGTGGCCAGGTACGGCGAATATCGCCTCAAGTTGAGCGAGTTGAATGAACTCGTGGTCGAGTCTCCCGATTCTGCACTGCGAGCAGATCAGGCAACCGCTGACAGAATCACCGACTGGTTGTTGAGCCATGCGGCGCGACAAGAGCTGATCGACCGCGGTGGCATAGTCCAAGCCAACCATGTCGCCGACGGCACCATCAGAGCCGAAGCGCTGGGAGCTGTCCCGGGAACCAGGCTCCACCAGCTGTGGTCCAATACAGTGTCGGTATTGAATGCGGTTGAAGACTTCGCCGAAAGCAGCGCTGTTTCCCGCGACGTGGTTCCGGAGTACCTGTGTGCAAGTCACGTAGTGGTTGCCGATGAAGAACAGGCACAACAGATCAAGGATCGCGCCGACGCCGGGGAGAACGTCGGTGACCTCGCGGCGGAGTTCTCCATCGAGCCCGCAGCCGATCCTGAAAACGCCAGCCGCGGCGATCTGGGCTGTGCCGACACTGCTCTCTACGTCACCGATTTCGTTGAGGGTGCGCGCTCAGCGGAGGGTTCAGGTGTGGTGGGACCGATACGTTCGGATTTCGGCTGGCATGTCATAGACGTCCGATCAATGGGGCCAGTGTCTGTGCTGGTACATCCCGAACTAACCCAAGCTGACGTCGACGAAGCTATAGCCGAGGCGACCTTGGCGTCGACCGAGCAAGGCGTGGAGATGATCTTCACAGAGGTCATCGAAGGGGCTTTCGGATTGGCCGCAACAGCTGAGATCGACTCCCGTTTCGGTACCTGGGACCCAACCGCCAACTATGTCGTCGCCGGGCGCTGACCCACAACGATGGGGAAAGTAACAGTCGTCGGACTAGGGCCTGCAGGGCCGGATCTCACAACTGAGCAGACACGGTCTGTGATCGAGAACACACCCCGGCTCTATCTGCGTACCACGCAGCACCCGGCCGCTTCGGTTCTGCGCGATGCTGTGTCATTCGACCACATATATGAACAGGCGGCAACCTTCGTTGAGGTGTACCTCAAGATCCGCGATTACCTGCTCTACGCCGCAGCAGAGGGTGATCTGGTATACGCGGTCCCGGGTTCGCCGTTGGTGCTGGAACGTAGCGTCGAGTTGCTCCGCGACGCCGCAGCCGACGGAGAAGTCGAGTTGAATATCTTGCCAGCGATGTCGTTTCTGGACACCGCCTGGTCGGCTCTGGGTATCGATCCCGTTGAGACCGGAGTCCACCTGATCGACGGTCACCGGTTTGCCACCGCCTCCTCCGGCAGGGCTGGCCCATTGCTTGTTGCAGGTTGTCATGCCCGCCACGTGCTCGGCGACATCAAGTTGACGCTGGATGACCCTCCCGAATCCGCCACGGTGCTGCAACACCTCGGCTTGCCGAGCCAATCCGTGTATGAGGTGGCGTGGGCAGACCTTGACCGTTGCGTTGAAGCCGATCATCTCACATCGATATACATCACCGAACCAGGACCGGGACCAGCCGCGGAGTTCACCCGATTCGAGGAGTTGGTGCGGACTTTGCGCGCGGAATGTCCATGGGATCGAGAGCAAACGCACGGCTCTTTGCGACGTCATCTCTTGGAAGAGGCCCATGAGACGCTGGAGGCTCTGGACGCGCGGGCGGTACTCAACGACAACGAGCCCGACAGCGACCTTGACGAGCATCTGTGCGAAGAACTCGGCGATTTGTTGTACCAGATCTTTTTTCACTCCCGACTGGCCGCGGAGCGAGGTGCGTTCACGGTCGCCGATGTAGCCCAAGGCATACACGACAAGCTCGTGAGCCGTCACCCACACGTATTCGGCGACGTCGAAGCCCAGGACACCAAGACTGTTCTGGGCAACTGGGAACGCATCAAAGCAGATGAGAAAGGCCGAAGTTCCTCCATGGATGGCATTTCAGGGGTGCAACCTGCACTTGTGTTTGCCATGAAGGCCCAGGATCGAGCTGTGACAGTCGGCTTTGATCGTGTCCAGAGCTGCGATGCAGGCATGACTGACTTCGCTGAGTGGATCGCCGAGTCGCGCACCGAACCCTCCGAGCGTGATCTCGGTGACCTGCTCTTTGCGGCCGTACGATTGGCTCGCCATCTCGATCACGATCCCGAGACATCCCTGAGGGGTGCTGTCCGGCGCTTCATCGCCCTGGTTCGAACCGTGGAAGGGCTTGCCTCACAACACGGAGACGACTTTGAGACTGTTTCAAAGACGACCCTGTCGCAGTGGTGGCGAAATGCAGCATCATCGGCAGCGTCGGCCTCGTGAAACCGCAGGCGACCGGAGCCCTCGAACCGCTGCCCACCTTGATCGCCACTATGGTTTGATGCGCGACAACCTCCCGATTCGTTCAACCCCGGAGCCCTAAACGTGAGCACCATCTCCACAGTTCATGCCCGCGAGGTGTTCGATTCTCGCGGCAACCCGACAGTAGAAGTGGAAGTAGAACTTGATTCGGGTGCCACAGGATCTGCGATGGTTCCCTCGGGTGCCTCAACCGGAGCCTATGAGGCGGTCGAGCTACGAGACGGCGGCGATCGCCTGAACGGCAAAGGCGTTCTGAAAGCCGTCGGTTTCGCAAACGGCGAACTTGCCGATGCTGTAATCGGTCTGGATGCAACCGATCAGCGCCTGGTGGACAACGAATTGATCGCGGCTGACGGTACCGACAACAAAAGCCGTGTCGGTGCCAACTCCATCCTGGGCATCTCGCTTGCCGTCGCCCATGCCGCCGCGGCGGAGCTGCGCTTGCCGCTTTGGCGCTACCTCGGCGGCGTCAACGCACACGTCTTGCCGATGCCGATGATGAATGTTCTCAATGGTGGTGAGCACGCCGACAACAACATTGACTACCAGGAATTCATGGTGATGCCCGTCGGCGCTGCGTCATTCGGCGAGGCAATGCGATGGGGTGTGGAAACTTATTTCGCTCTGAGAAATGTCCTGGGCGAAAGGGGGCTGTCGACGGGTATCGGCGACGAGGGAGGATTCGCCCCGAACCTCGGATCCAACGAGGAAGCCATCCAATTGTTGGTGGAAGCCATTGAACTTGCAGGCCTTACACCCAGCGACGACATGGCCATCACCCTTGATGTTGCCTCAACGGAATTCTTCGCCGCTGGCGTCTACACGCTGGCCTCCGAGGGCCGTTCCCTGGTGGCTTCCCAACAGGTATCCGATCTGGTCGCGTTGTGCGACCGGTATCCCATCGTGTCCATAGAAGACGGCATGGCCGAGGACGACTGGAGCGGCTGGGCCGAACTCACCGAGGCGCTCGGCGACCGGGTGCAATTGGTGGGCGACGACCTTTTCGTCACCAACACAGAGCGCCTCGCAAGAGGTACCAACGAGGGAATCGCCAACTCAATATTGGTGAAGGTCAACCAGATTGGATCGCTCACCGAGACCCTCGAGACGATCGATCTAGCCACCCGCAACGCCTTTACGGTGGTGATGTCGCACCGGTCCGGCGAGACCGAGGACTCAACGATTGCCGACCTGGCAGTCGCCACCAACTGTGGTCAGATCAAGACCGGGGCGCCGGCCCGCTCGGACAGGGTTGCCAAGTACAACCAGCTGTTGCGCATTGAGGAACGACTCGGTGAGGCAGCTGCGTTTCGGATGCCGACCATCACACCCACACCATGACCGACCCACCAAGTCGGAGGGTCGGTGGCGGGCGCGAGCACCCCACCAACAAACCCCGCAGAGCCCGGAGCACGGGACGTAGTGCCCACAGACGTAGCTCTGCTGGCATCAACTCGGCCCGTAGCGCTGGCAACCGAAAAGGCGTTCCTGGGAAAAACACACCCGCCAACACGGGGCGACAAGGCGCAGTCACCAGACGCGCCAAACCTAACGCACCCAAACGACCAGACCAGCGCAGCCTGCGATCCGGCCTTTTCGTGCGCGCTGCCCTCATCATCGCCACCGTGACCGTGGGAGTCCTCATCACCGTCTACCCCGCCAACACTTGGCTGGACCAACGCCAAGAATTGGAAGAGGTCCGGGCCCAACAAACGGAGCTTCTGAAACAGATTGAAGAAACCAATGACCAGATCGCGCTGCTCAGCGGACCTGAGGGCATTGAACTGCGTGCCCGCTGTGTCGGCCCCTACGTACGGCCCGGTGCCGAGGCCTACCTGATAACCGCCTTGAACAGTTGCACCGAGCAGCCATAACCCAACCAACAAACCGGAAGGGTCTCAGGTAATGAAGGCTCCTGTACAGGTTGATGGACTGGTACGGCGTTTCGGCCATATCACCGCCGTCAACGGGATCTGTCTCAGCGTCTCCGAGGGCGAAATATTTGGATTCTTGGGTCCCAACGGGGCAGGGAAATCCACCACAGTCCGCATGCTCGTGACCTTGCTGCGGCCCACGGCCGGTGTGGCACGGGTCGCCGGTTTCGATGTGGTCACCCAAGCCGACGCCGTACGTCGAGCCATTGGTGTGGCGCTACAAGACGCTGCCATTGATCCCCTCATGACCGGCAGTGAACTCCTGCGCCTGCAGGCCGTGCTTCACGGGCTCGGCCGGGCAGAAAGCACTCGCCGATCCGGTGAGTTGCTGGAGCGTGTCGGCCTCACAGCCGCCCGTAACCGTCGGGTCGGCGAGTACTCAGGAGGTATGCGGAGGCGGCTTGACTTGGCCCTTGCACTCATCCATCGACCCATCGTGTTGTTCTTGGACGAACCGACCACCGGGTTGGATCCGACGAGTCGTCAGTCGGTTTGGGAGGAGGTCGTGGCACTCAACAACGAAGGCACCACCGTCTTTTTGACCACCCAGTATCTTGAGGAGGCGGATCGTCTGGCTGGCAGGGTGGCGATCATCGACGAGGGTCGAATCGTTCGCGAGGGAGCACCCAACGACCTGAAAGAGTCCGTTGGCGAACCCACCCTGCGGGTCGAGGTCGCAAACCTCGATCACATCAATGCTCTGCGCGGTGTACTTGCCCGTTTCGGTGAACCCCGACCTTCGCGCAGCGGGAGGGCAGCCATCGGGCTGCAAGGCGGAGCTGCCCGCCTCGCCGATGTGATCCGTGCCCTTGATGAGCAGGCTGTGGCCTTCACCCACATTGAGGTTGACCCTCCGAGTCTCGACGATGTGTTCGCCGAAGCGACCGGCCGGAGGCTCGAAGGCGCAGAATTGACAAAACCATGACCTGCTGCGCCTTTGACCTGAAGAAGCCATGACAGACGTATTGCCATGACAGACGTATTGGTCGCGCGTCGGCATGCTTCGGCGCGAATCGCGTTCGAGCAGGTAATTGAGCTGGCCAGGCGATCCATCGTCAACACTTGGCGGCAGCCGGGCGCCTGGGTTCCGAGCGTTATTTTCCCGCTGATGATGTCGGCGATCTATGCAGCACAATTCGATCGTGCCACCCGACTTGCATCCTTTCCGGAAGTGGACTCGTTTCTGCAGTTCATTCTGCCAGCCTCAATCCTGCAGGGCATCGCGTTCAATTCCAGCGAGGCTGGCAGCGCCTTGGCCACCGACATCGAGTCGGGATTCTTCGATCGCTTGATGGCCTCTCCAGTGGGCCGCCAGCCGATCTTTTTTGGCCGAGTGGCCGGTGCAGCGGTGTTCAGCGGACTCTTGGCCACGATCTTGATCACCATCTTCACCCTTGCAGGGGCCGCGCCCAAAGGAGGGCTTTCTGCTGCGGTAGCGATCGTCGTGATTGCGGCGTTGCTGTCGATCGCGCTTGGGGGATTTGCTATGACGGTGGCGCTACGGACAGGCTCACCCGAAGCCACCCAGGCGATGTTTCCCCTTACCTTCATCCTGATCTTCGTTTCATCGGCTTTCTTCCCGACCGAACTGATGTCGGGCTGGTACCAAGACGTGGCCGAGGTCAACCCTTTCACGTTGATCGTTGATCCGACACGAGAGATCGCGCTGGAGGGATTTACTGTCACGGCGTTCGGTCGGGCCGTGTTCTGGATCGCCGTGATGACGGTTGTGACCATGACCTTGTCGTATGGTGCGTGGCTACGCAGGCTGCGCAAGCCATGATCGAAATCGGCACACCAACAACCGCCCTGTCGGCTCGCTCGGTCACCAAGCCAATACGCCACCGCCCCACGGCTCTGACACCAACCGTCGCACAGCTTGCACACAGGGTGATTCTGCGTACTCTGCGCGTGCCTCAGATCATTATTCCCGTCATCGTCATGCCAGCTTTTTTTGTCATCGCCTTTACCGGCAGTTTCGAAGGCGTGACCGGTGTGCGCGGCTTCCCAACGAACAACTTCGTGAACTGGATCGCCGCTTACGCCATGGTGCAGGGATCGGCTTTCGCTGGGGTTGGCGCAGCCGGGACTATGGCGCAAGACATAGACACCGGCATTCTTGATCGGTTATTGGTAAGCCCGATCCGTAGAACGGCGATACTGATCGGGCCTCTTGTTCACACCGCGTTGCGGGCCATCATCCCGGTGGTCGTCGTCTTGGTCATCGCAGGAATCAACGGCCTTGACTTCCCGGGGGGTGTGGCGGGAGTGGGGATCGCCGTGGTGGGCAGCGTCGGCACCGCTGTGGTCATCGGCTGTATCGGCCTGGCAGTGGTGCTGCGCATAGGCAACATTCGCGCTATGGCCATCGTGCAGGTCGTGGCGTTCGCTTTCCTGTTCCCGTCCATCGGTCAGGTTCCGATCTCGTTCATGTCGGGGTGGCTGCAAGACGTGGCCCGAATCAACCCGGCTACCAACGTGATCAGGATGACCAGGCAGGGCTTTATCGGAGAAACCGGATGGGCTCCAACATGGCCCGGCTTGATCGTGATCGTGGTTGGAACCTTGATATTTGGCGCCTGGGCTCGCTATGAACTTAGTCGTAGGGTGAGGTAGGCTTCGAATCGGCCCATCATCCACCCAACCGGTCCGCTATCAGGTCGCCGACGCATCCTGACCGTCACTGTGATCGCCGCCAGGAGGTGGCACCGTAGGCTGTGGCGGTGCGAGACATCATGGACGATCTCGGAATCTGGAGTGACGCAGGTCGACGATTCGCGCTGGCCCGGGTCGTGGACCTTGACGGTTCCGGTCCTCGTCTGCCGGGAGCGGCGATGGCTGTCACGGAATCGGGTGAGGTGGTCGGTTCGGTATCGGGCGGCTGCGTCGAAGGGGCGGTGGTCGTTGAGGCGCTCGAAATCCTTGACTCGAACACACAGAGAATCGTTACGTTCGGCTACAGCGATGACGAGGCCTTCTCCGTCGGTCTTACCTGCGGAGGCACCATCCATCTGTTCCTGGAGCCGTTCGACAGGGGCGACTGGTTCGCTCAACTGCGCTCCGACGTCCGTGCCGAGTCGCCAGTAGCGCTGGCCACGGTCATACAAGGACCTGGACTCGGACGCAAGCTGCTGGTCCGAGCCGATGACAACGTCGGCATCGGTTCGTTCGGCAACGACGAACTCGACCGTGTGGTAAAGCGAGACGCTCACGGAGAACTCGCAGCCGGAAAGACCGGCATACGCCACTACGGCGAGCATGGCGAAGCGCGCAATGCAACGGTGTCGGCGTTTATCGAGAGCTTCGCCCCACCCCCGAGGATGGTTATTTTCGGTGCCGTCGACTTTTCGGGCGCATTGGCTCGGGTTGCAAAGGTCTTGGGTTACAGAGTGACCATCTGCGATGCCCGCAAGGTGTTCGCCACACGTGCCCGTTTTCCCGTAGCCGACAACGTTGAGGTTGAGTGGCCCGACCGGCTCCTCGCCCGCATCGGCCACGATCTCGGACCACGCGATGCCATCTGCATCCTCACCCACGACGCCAAGTTCGACATCCCTGCGGTGATCGGTGCCTTAGAAACCGATGTCGGCTACATCGGCGTGATGGGCAGTCGACGAACCCACGACGACCGCACCAGGCGACTGATCGAAGCTGGTGTGAGCGAGAAGGAACTTGTACGTCTGCGTTCACCCATCGGGCTTGACATTGGTGCACGGACCCCGGAGGAGACGGCCATCTCGATCGTGTCGGAAATAATCTCGTGTCGCACAGGCCGTGCGGCTCAATCCCTATCGGTAACGGAGGGGCCGATCCACGCCTAGCTGAGGTCGTTTCTACGGTCCCTGCCACACCAAGTTGACGGATCGGATCCGCGATGTGCCGCTAACTGAGATCAGCTACGAGATGCAGCCACACCCCGCGCCGCTGTATACGACGACTAGTTCGGACTAACTGGGATCAGTTCAGAATACGACCACACCAAGTTGACGGGATCGGATCCGCGATGTGCCGCTAGCTGAGATCAGCTACGAGATGCAGCCACACCCCGCGCCGCTGTATACGACGACTAGTTCGGACTAACTGGGATCAGTTCAGAATACGACCACACCAAGTTGACGGGATCGGATCCGCGATGTGCCGCTAGCTGGAATCAGCTATGAGATGCAGCCACAGCGGGTACTCGAGAGGGCCTTGAGAAGACCTCATCGAGCATGGGTCGGAATTCCTCCAGGCGCATGTTGGGGTAGTCGGGATCAAAGCAGTTCTGGTCGTACTCGCGGCAAAAGTCCACACATCGGTCGTAGTGAGGGCAGTCGCTGTAGCGCTGTCGAGCCTCGCGATCGCCCCCGAGATGATGAAAGTAGTAGTAGCCTTGAAAGATCCCGTGGTGTTCGATCACCCAATGGACTTCTTCGTTGACATAGGGCTTGAGCAGAGCCGCAGCAGCTTGAGAGTGATTGTCGGGTGCGAACCCGTCGGCGACGTCGTGAAGCAGCGTACCGACCACCATGTCAACAGACTCGTCATTGCGAAACGCGCGGGTGGCGGACTGCAACGAATGTTCGTAACGATCAATCGGGTAGCCCAGCGTCGGGCCCCGGAGCAGATTGAGCAACCCGCAGAGGTTGTCAACGAGGCAAGCCTGGGCATGGGCGGCGAAAGCCGAGATTAGGAACTCGTATTCCTGAGCGGTCCCGTACTGCATCTCAGTCCATTTCACGGTTTGCACATACGGAATATACATACGGAATATAGGTCAGAGGCTGCGTGTACCGCTAGGGTCGCCGCGATGTCCAAGCGCACCCAAAAGAAGAAGGCCAAGGCCCGCCGAAACAAGGCCAACCACGGTCGCAAACCAAACCTTGGTCGAAATTAGGACGCCAGCTGGTACGGACTGCGGCCCATCCTGTTACGGATCGACACCAAATCACCGAGTTGGCCCGACACCGGCCCACAACCGATCAACACCAAATCACCGAGCGGCCCGACACCGGCCACAACCGATCAACACCACATCACCGAGCGGTCCGACACCGGCCCACAACCAAGTTGGCCCGACACCGGCCCACATCCGTCGCTCAACACCGGGCTATAGCGTCACGACATGATCACGCCCAGTACCAATTCGGCACTTGTTGACCTCGCCCGACTTCACCGACTCGACGGCGTCAAGTGGAGCAGACACGGAAACGATGTCGTGCCTGCCTGGGTTGCGGATATGGATTTCGACCAGGCGGCACCGATCAAGAAAAAGATGCGATCGGTGATTGAGCGCGGTGATCTCGGCTACAACTTCGCTGCCATCGATCAGCTGGGCGAGGTCTGGAGTCTTTGGCTTCAGCGTCGCCACGACGTTGACCTACCAACAAACGAAATGAGGGTGTTCACCGGTGTACTCCAGGCGATTGAAGTAGTGCTGGAGATGGTCACCGATCCAGGTGACGGAGTCATCACATTGGGGCCGATCTATCACATGTTCCGCAGCTCAATCACCGGGGGCAGTCGCCGTGAGGTGTTAGTGCCGAGCGGCCCCGATGGCGAAGTCAACATAGACGCCTTGGAGATTGCGGCAACCGACGAGTCCAACAAGGTGATCCTCATGTCGCAACCTCACAACCCGTCAGGCCACGTGTACACAATCGAGGAAATCCAAGCAATCGCGACCATCGTTGAGAGGCACGACCTGGCTGTGATCTCCGACGAGATCTGGGCCGACTTGGTGTACCCGCCCTACCAACATGTGGTATCAATCGTGGCCGAACCAATACTGCGAGATCGAACCGTTACCATCGGCAGCGCCTCGAAGGCCTTCAACATTGCCGGAATGTCCTGCGCGGTAGCTCATATCGGACCCAAGTCAATCCAAGAAGGACTTGACATCCAATTCGATCACTTCCACGGTCGACCAAGCTGCCTGTCCGCTGAAGCCACCGTGGCAGCATGGACCGAGTGCGAGGACTGGCTCGACGAGACCCTCGCCCTGCTGGCGCACAATCGCGATCATCTCGCTCGTAGGCTTCATGCTGAGGTACCTGAGGTGGGCTATCGGCCACCCCAGGCCACTTATCTTGCTTGGCTGGACTTCCGTCGCACATCTCTCGGTGACGATCCGGCCCGTGTCCTGCTTGAGCAGGCGGGCATCGCCCTCAGCCCCGGTCATGAGTTTTCACCCGACGCTTTGGGATTCGCCCGACTCAACTTCGCCACCCCAACACCAATTCTTGACCTGCTGATTGATCGCATCGTCGGCGCGGTTCAAAGCGGCACCGGACCGAAGCATTGACCGGACCAAAGCATTGACCGGACCGTATCTCGCTGCGGAACCTAAGCGAATGGGTGAACGGCGGATCATTGCATTCTTGGCCTTCGTCAGCGTGCTTGTGGCCTTCGGTATCGACACAGTGTTGCCCGCCTTTGACGAAATCCGCGACGCATTCAATCTTGGTTCGGGTTCGAGTCGACTGTCGCTCATCGTGACCACCTACTTCGTCGGCCTCTCGGTTGGACAGTTGTTCTACGGTCCGTTAGCCGACCGTTTCGGCCGCCAGCCGGTCCTTAAGGTGGGTTTGGCGATATATGCCGGTGGTGCCCTTGCCGCGTCCGCTGCTCCGTCAATGAACTGGCTGCTCGGCGCACGCTTCATCTGGGGACTCGGTGCCGCTTGCGCCGCCGTGATTTTCACGGCCATGGCCCGCGACCTCTATGACGGCGACCGACTGGCACGCATCCTGCAATTAGTGCTCGCTGTCTTTCTGCTTGGACCAATCGTGGCTCCCGCGCTCGGCGAGCTGTTGTTGCTCAGCGGCTGGTGGCCGATCGTGTTCGTCGTGCCAGCAGGCATGGCGGGCGTGGCGGCCTTTTGGGCTCAGTTCGTCGGTGAGACTCTCCCGCTTGGTCGTCGTCGGCCACTCAACCCACGCGACACAGTCGCTGCGTTTCGCGCTGTGTTCTCGAACCGTGCCACCGTCGGCTACATGCTCTTGATGGCCTTTTCTGAAGGAGCCTTTTATGTCTTTTTGGGTTCTGGGCAGCCGATCGTTGACGAGATCTACAACCACGCCGAGATCTTCGCTCTGCTGTTCGCCGTGGTCGCCGGTGTGATGGCGTTGGGGCTGCTCTTGGCCGCGCGGCTGACACCGCGCCTGGGCGCGCAACGGGTAGTAGCCATCGCCACCATAGGGATGCTCTGCGCCAGCGTTGCTGGAACGGCCGTCGCTTTGGAAGGCAACGGCGTACCGTCTCTTTGGATCTGGGGGCCGATCACCACAGTGGGCCTCACCTGTATGACTGTCCTTACACCTACAGGTATGTCGTTGGCTCTGGATCCGCTGGGGGCCGTTGCCGGTACCGCAGCATCGGTGGTGGGATTCGTCGCCCACGGCGTCGGCGCACTCCTGGCAGCGTTGATTGATCGCAGAATCGATGACACCGTGACCCCGATGTCTGTGGGTGCCGTGCTCTACGCCTGCATCGGCCTGGCAGCTCTCGTTCTGGCACGCTCAGCACCCCTTTCACAGCCCACCTCGAACACAAGGATTGCGTAGCAAGAGTCCAACCAACACCGCTTTCACAGCCCACCCCAAACACGGGGATTGCGTAACGAGTGTCTAGCCAACACCGCTTTCACAGCCCACCCCAAACACGGGGATTGCGTAACGAGTGTCTAGCCAACACCGCTTTCACAGCCCACCCCAAACACGGGGATTGCGTAACGAGTGTCTAGCTAACACCGCTTTCACAGCCCACCCCACGGGGATTGCGTAACGAGTGTCTAGCTAACACCGCTTTCACAGCCCACCCCACGGGGATTGCGTAACGAGTGTCTAGCTAACACCGCTTTCACAGCCCACCTCGAACGCGGGGATTGCGTAACGAGTGTCTAGCTAACAAGATGCCGCAATCAAGATGCCAAGACCCTTCGGGGCTACCATCACCGCACCATGAAACCGAACCGTAGCGGCAAACTTCTGTGAACAACATCACCCGACGCGCCGTCGCCCGCTAGTGACAACAAAGACGATGAACACGACCTCTGTGAGCAACATCACCCGACGCGCCGTCATCTCAGAACAAGCCACGACACCGGGCCGAGGCGGTCAACCATGAATGTAGACGTTCAGGAATCCGGGCAGGCCTGTGGCGCGGTCGTAACTGCTGTTGATCTCACCAGGCCTGTTGATGCGGACACCGTGGCAGAAATCCGAAGTGCGTGGCTCCGACACAAGGTGCTCGTTTTCGTCAATCAGCCTATGAGTGACGACGATCTTGAACGCAACGCCAGTTACTTCGGTCCTTTCGGCACCGATCCGTTCTTTGAGCCAATTGACGGTTTCGAACATGTTTGCGCAATTCACCGAAAAGCCGACGAGACCGCTCCTATCTTCGCCGAATCCTGGCACTCGGATTGGAGCTTTCTCGCCCACCCTCCGTCGGGCACGTGCCTATTCGCCAAAATTGTCCCGCCGACGGGCGGCGATACCTTGTTCGCAGACCAACACAAGGCCCTGGCAGCCATGCCGTCGGAACTGCGCGAGCGGTGCGAGGGTTTGCTGGCTATTCATTCGGCCCGCGGTGCCTACAGCAAGCAGGGGCTCTACGGTGAGGCCGACAAGGGCAACAAGCGGGCGATGAGGATCGTGGTGGGCGACGAAGCTCTCGCTGCCAGATCCCATCCCTTCATCCGGGTGCATCCGGAGACCGGTGAACCAGGTTTGTTCGGCTGCGCTGGATACATCATCGGCTTTGAGGGGATGGCGCAAGGCCAGGCCAACGACCTCGCCCGCGAGCTGTTGATGTGGCAAACCCGCGACGAGTTTGTCTACCGCCATAGCTGGGAACCCAACATGCTGGTTATGTGGGACAACAGGTCAATACTTCACATGGCCACAGGCGGCTACGACGGCCACGAGCGCTTGTTGCACCGCGTCACTATCGGCAGTTACTGACACCACACAGCGACTCACTCAATCAATACCGACCAAACAACCACATCCCAGGAAGGCACCGCCAAGAGGTCCGTCACAGCCAACATAGCAATACAGCAATTCAAGATGTAACAAGCGTTCAACCCGCTGGGTCTCACTTGGTGCTCGGTTTGGCCGCAAGCAGGCCCTAACCGGATCACATTTTCGGACTGCTGGACAGTCCAGGAGAGGAATCAATCATGTACACCATTGCTGCGCTACTTGTATTGGCGATCGCGTTGGGGGGAGTTGTCACCGTTTTCAACAGCCTTCTTGACGTTCTTACCATCAAGGACACAATTCGGGGACATCCGCTAATCGGTGCCCACATAGACGCGGGCATCGCAATCCTGCTGGTTTGGCTTCTTGACATCTCCTTGTTGGAGCGCTTTCTTGAGCATTCGGTGCGCGCGGACTGGATCCATATCGTGATTGATGGTCTCATCATCTACGGAATGATCCCCGTGAAGGATGCCATCGTGGGAGCTATCACCAAGGGCCTGAGGGCCTGACCCGGCGCAGCGCCGGGTTCAATTTTCGGATTCGCGTCCTGGAACTATGCAATTGCGTACGCTTGGATCGGTCGATGTCAGGCGTCGCCAAAGGATCCGCCGACGCTGGCTAGACGACGCAGCAGCGGAGCAGGTTCCCAATGAGGGCCTTCCTCGGCCGCCATCGCCTCTAACCCATTGATCACCGTCCGCAATCCTCGCTGATCGGCCCAATGCATGGGCCCACCACGATAACGAGGCCAGTTGTAGCCGTTGAGCCAGATGACATCAATGTCGCTGGCGCGCATGGCCATCTTCTCCTCCAGGATCCTTGCACCTTCGTTGACCATGCCCAAGACCAGCCGGTCGACGATCTCGGAGTCATCGAAACGGCGGTGTTCGACGCCCGACCTGCGGGCAAACTCGGTAACGATCTCCGAGGTGATTGAAGACGGCGTTGGTCGGCGATTCTCGTCGTAGTCGTAGTAGCCGGCACCGGTCTTTTGCCCTCTCCGGTTGAGTTCGCACAGGCGTTCCCTGATCGTCGATCCCGTCGACTCCTCCCGCACCCAACCCAGATCCAAGCCCGCAAGGTCGCTCATCTGAAACGGCCCCATGGCGAAACCGAAATCGCGAAGCGCACTGTCAATTTGCCAGGGCATAACACCTCGGTTGAGCAGCTCATCAGCTGCCCGTCGCCTAGCTGCGAGAATTCGATTGCCAACGAAACCCGGACAGACCCTTACCAAGACAGCGACCTTGCCGATCCTCCCCGTAGTCGCCATTACGGTGTTGATCACCTCATCGGAGGTTTGATCGGCGCGGACCACCTCCACGAGCTTCATCACGTTGGCTGGCGAAAAGAAGTGCATACCGATCACTGCTTCGGGCCGAGACGTGACGGCGGCGATCTCGTTGATGTCAAGGGCGCTGGTGTTGGTAGCAAGCACCGCCCCGGGCTTACAAATCTCATTGAGCCGAGCGAATATCTCCGTTTTTGTCTGCATCCGTTCGAACGCAGCCTCCACAACGAGATCAACACCCGACAGGTCGTCGAGATTAAGCGAAGGGCTTACTAATCCCATCCGCTCATCCACCTGCTCAACGCTGAACCGACCCCGACGGATACTGCGGTCGTAGTTCGCCCTCACCACGTCCAAGCCGTGCTGAAGCGCCTGCGGATCAGTTTCCACCACCGTTACTGGGATACCAGCATCAATGAAGCTCATTGTGATGCCTCCGCCCATGGTGCCCGCACCGACCACGCCGACCCGGTGGACCTTGAGCGGCACGACGCTGCGGTCTACATCGGTTAGATTACGAGCCTCGCGCTCGGCGAAGAATACGTAGCGCAACGCCTTGGATTGCGTACCTTCAAGTAGCTTCTCAAAGAGCGACCGTTCGATCTCCAACGCCTCATCAAAGGGCAACGTGACGGCTGCGGTCATACACCGAATGATCATCTCGGGAGCATCAAAGCCGGAGAATCTTCGGGTGTGAGAGGAACGGAACTCCTCAAACAGTCCGGGCGTCACCTTGAGTTTGTCTTTCATGTCGCGAACGAGTGTCGAGGGTCGCCCCTCGGCCACGATGCGACGCGCGAACGTGATCGCATCCGATCTGAGTGAGCGTTCGTCGGCAAGTTCGTCGATGAGTCCCATTCGATGGCATTCAGGTGCCGGCACATGTTCACCCGATGTGATCATCTCGAGCGCGCGCTCCACTCCTATGATGCGAGGTAGTCGTTGCGTGCCACCAGCCCCCGGCAATAATCCAAGCTTGACTTCAGGCAGACCACACCGAGAATTGGGGTCGGCAATGCGATAGTGAGCACACAGGGCAACTTCGAGGCCGCCACCGAGGGCTGTACCGTGGATGGCGGCGACCATCACTTTGCCCGATGACTCCATGGCGTCCTGCACGGCACCCAAGGTTGGACCTGAGCGAGCAGTCCCAAGTTCGCGAATATCGGCACCCGCGATGAACGTCCGGCCCCCGCAGATCAACACTATGGCCTCACAGTCTGCTCCCGATGCCTCAGTGAACGCCTGATACAGGCCTTCACGCACATGATGACCAAGAGCATTGACCGGCGGCGAGTCGACGGTGACAATGGCCACATCATCGTCAAAGGAGAGATCCGTAACCTCATTGATCGCTGCCATCGCATTGCCTCCACAACTCCGAGACCGGCGCCGAACTGCCTCCGATCATCCCATGAGAGTATGTTTCAGATGATTAGCAGAGCTAACGGACCATGCTGGACGCGACCGAGCCAGCACAACATCACATACCTCTTGAGCCCCGTCTCAACACCCACTCTTCCATACTAGATGACCGCGGTGCCAGCAACGACAAGTACAGATGACGACCAGCCGCACGCCATAGGGCCACTCCCTCTAGAGTCCCGACGGTGCAGCCTGATGATGTTGAACATAGGAGTGACTACGCTAGACTCTCAGTGGTTGGATTGGCCGATATGGAGATCGCTGATGTACAAGGCTGCCTTGGTGGGCACAGGATTCATCGCCACAAAGAAGCATTTACCTGCATGGGAACGCCTACGCAAGGATGTAGAACTGGTCGCCGTCTGTGACATTGATCGTGCTCGTGCCGAACGAGTTAAGGGCCAATTCGGTGTTACAGCCGCGTACACGGACATTGATACAATGCTTCAAGAGGTAGAGCCGGACTTCGTTGACATCTGCACACCTCCTACCACCCATGCGGACATAGCAGTAAAGTCTCTTAAGGCAAACGCCAATGTACTCATTGAAAAGCCACTTGCCACAACAATTGAAGACTGCGAAAAAATAGTAAATGCGGAACACCAATATCCCGGGCGTGTAGAGGTAGCACACACCGATCTATTTCATCAATCAATAATCCAGGCCACGGAACGCATTGAAAGTGGCGAAATTGGTGAGTTCACAGGAATGCGGATCTTCTATCTCACACCCGTCACGTTGAGTACAGCTGATCCAAATCACTTTGCCAACCGTCTTCCCGGCGGAGCTATGGGAGAGACAGGCCCACATGTAGTCTACATAGCCCAAAGATTTATTGGTCCAATCAAAGATATTTGGGTACGGGGAACGAAGCTACTCACAAAGTACCCATGGTCGCCTTATGAAGACTATCGACTAGAACTAATTGGAGAAAAACTCACCTGCAGCGCTGTCTTAACATTCACATCAAGGCATGCAGGATACTGGATTGAACTCTGGGGAACCGATGGGGTACTCAAGATTGACATGCAGTCAAAAATCCTTATCAACTATCGCAGGATCAAGACTACCCATTATGGGATAGGAAAATCATCAATCAGGGAAGCGACTCAGATCGCCACCCGGACGGTCGAAAACAGTTTAGCCGTCCTGGGAGGACGTTTCAGAAGCCTCCATGACAGAACCATCAAGAACTTCTTCGATTGCACAGTGAACGATCTACCTCAGACAGTGAGTGCTGCAGATGGATTAGAGACAGTTCGCATCATGAAAATGATCAGCGAAACTCTTTCGACTACCGAGCATCAAGCCTGATGAGTTCACCAGTCAACTCAATGATCTCTGATAGCACGATGAGGCACACATACTCTGCACAACAGAACACCCGTGAGCAGCACGATTCGCTCGCACCGACAGTTTCGGTAATCATTCCCACACGTAATGCCGATCATGATTTGCGCAAATGTCTTGACTATATCGCAGCCCAAGACTATCAGGGGCCAATTGAAGTAGTTGTAGCGGAAGCAAACGAACACATCAAACTTGCTGAGAAGCTGCAAAAATCACATCCTGATGTAAAGGTCGTTCCGAATCCTGACAAGATTATTACAACAGGTATAATTGCTGGAATCAGAGCATCCTCAGGTGAATATATTGCGAGATGCGATGCCCATACCTTTCTTCCGTCAGACTATCTACGGAAGGCAATCTCAACTCTACAGCGCACTGGCGCAGCTAATGTGGGCGGACGCCAAGCTGCTATCGGATCCACATTCTTTGAGCGTGCAGCCGCAATAGCTATGACCAGCCCCATCGGTGCTGGAGACGCCCGTCATCGCGGTCTAAATCGGAAGGAAGGCCCTTCCGATAGTGCATTCCTTGGCGTATATCGACGTATAGATCTCGAAGAAGTAGGAGGCTATAATCCAAGGCTTGTGCGTAATGAAGACTACGAACTCAACTACAAATTTCGCAAGCATGGAAAGACGGTCTGGTTTAACCCTGAACTTGTAGTGAACTACCGTCCCCGCAGCACATTGAAACAGCTAGCCAAACAGTACTTCAACTACGGGCGAAGTAAATCATTTCTTATCATCAACCATCCTGGTTCTATTCGAATTCGCCATCTTACTGCTCCAGGCTTTATCTTGAGTTTAGTAGTCCTATCCATTATCGCAGTATTTGGAAGCCTATTGCCACTAATTGCCTTCCTAGGGCTATATGCAGCGACTATTGTCATTGCCACCGCTATCGAATGGACACGTCGCAAAGATCCATCTGCAATTCTACTGCCTCTGATTGTCCCTACCATGCATCTTTGCTGGGGAGCTGGGATCTATGTTCCTGAGGAAGCATTCCAACCCATAGCAAACTCACCAGCACCAACTCACGAGGTTATACCGTGAAGGGAAACGTGGAACCGAACGCGGAAGGAAATTCCGATGAAGATCCCGAATCAGATTACTCAGCGCGTATTCTGTTAATCGCTCCCGTCCAAAGTGCTGGCGCTAGCAAGACCAACATAGTTGGTGGAAATCGAGTTATGGCAGATGAGCAGACTCGAGAACTCAAACGGCACGGCTTTATCGTTGATACAATCGACACATCAGGGTCGGTAACCAACCTTCATGACTGGAAGATCACAGCGCATCGCCTTTTACGACTAGTTCGGGTTCTGTGGCAAACCTCTTGGAGAGCCCATAGGGCGGATATTCTATGCTCGATTATGGCTAGCTACTCAGCACAAACCTTCGGGTTGGCATTATGGGTGATTTCTAGAACCAATAGAAAGCCTCTGGTTCTGCGATTTTCTGGTGCAGGCTATGCTGTAGTATATTCTAACTACAATAGACTACAACGTTGGATCGCCGACCGTACATACATGCGATCCGCATTGATATTTCTGGAAACCGAAGAATTGGTCAAATCGTTTAGTACCTGGCCAAACTTTCGTTGGTTTCCCAACACCCGCGAAATGGTCCTGGACGAAATACCAAAACGGGAATGCGCGAAGAGATTAATCTTCGTCTCAAGACTGGCAAAAAACAAAGGGCTCACCGAGGCTTTAGAAGCCTGTCAGAACCTGCCCGATGATTGTCATCTATTCGTGTATGGAGCACCCACGTCTCAAACAGATATGAGCAAGTTCGACGGACATCCACGTGCAAGCTATTGTGGTGTGGTCGCACCATCTGATGTGCCGATGATTCTAAGCAATCACGATCTCATGCTTTTTCCAAGCTACGAAGACTACGAAGGATATCCCGGTGTGATCCTTGAAGCCTTTCAATGTGGTATACCGGTCATTGCAGCAAAGTGGTACGGTGTAGAGGAACTCGTTGAGCACAAGGTGAGCGGATTGCTCGTAGAGCCCAGATCCGTAGACGAACTGGAGTCGGCCATACGACTGCTACTAGAAGATTCTGAACTATATCAGCAACTGAGCGAAGGCGCTCAACAGCGAGGCGATTGCTTTCGAAGTACCGAGTGGTACGGAACATTCGCCGACAATCTACATCAGTCTATTCTTGAAAATAGAACCTGGACAAGTCTATTATCTAGGAAGCGATCGGGCTAGAAAATTTGACTGAGGAATGGCTCATAAACTTGTCGGATCCAATCACTCCCAGCTTAAAAGAGCGCTCCAGCAGTGGTGACCGAAAACATATTTGAAGCATTGAGTTGCTCATTCTACGAATGGGACAAAGTTTAGTGCGACGATCACCGATAGTATTTGTCTCATTCTACGTTCTGGTATTTGCCAACCAGATCACGATGCAAATGGGATGGGTCGATGAGATATTTATTGCCATATCTATCGTATGTTGTATCGCAATATTCATATCTATCAGATTTCATACTTGGTCGATCTCTATCAATTCTTCCGGATACTTACTTATATTCGCATTGATATCATATCTAACCATTGGCACGATAGTTTCACTAGCTAGAGATTCAGAATTTGATATATATATTATTGCCCAACAGGCCTATCATACAACTATTACTATTGCAGCTATACTAGCTGGAAGATATATATTGGAGCGAGTCGGTACCGTAAGTTTTCTAAAAAGGCTATTGCCAATTCAGATCATTATCAGTACAGCAATATTGGCCGATCCTTTCTTGCGAGAAGTAGACATTGTTCCAGACCATCGCCTTTCGACACGTCTCAGCGGCACTCTTTCGGATCCAAATGACGCTGGGATAGTCGCCTGCGTTACCGTAATCATCGCCGGGCTATTGATATTCCACGGCCATAAGCTCATTCAAGGATACATTGGTATAGTAGTTGGAGCTGCAGCCACAATAGTAACACTTTCAACCACATCAATGGTCGTTCTTGGTATAGTTGCCATCTTCGCTATCATCACCACCATTAAACGGGCACGCCAGCCCTATACCGGTCATCGTATTTTGCTATCATCACTGTGTATTGTGATAGCGTGTATATATGGAGCTTGGAGCTTTTCAATACTATTTGATATCACTGTCGCCGAAGAACCACACGAATCTATGGTCTCGATGACCTCCGAACCGCCATTGCATCAGGTACCATCAATACATATAGATGCCCACCAAGTTATGGTAGACTCATCTACGGGTCATAGATTAACTCTATCAAATGCTTATAGCTACACTTTTGCTGGCCTATCGCCAGGCGAACGTTATAGCTATCAGTTCCGACCCCTCCGGCAAGGTTGGAAAGGCGATGCGATTCAGATATTTGCGACGCCAGATCAGAATGGTCAACTCACTGCCGTCTGGAGTGACCCAAACGACTATACGATAAGATTTCCTGGTGAGGACACCTGGAAAGACTTCAGTGATCTAACAATTGATAGTAATGGTGGAATTTCTGGGTTCACTCCTGATACATCATATAGGGTACAGATGCTTCCGAAATTTTCGCCATTTGAAACCGAACCAACGGACCTCCAGCCCGTAGCTCTATTATCCGGTTCAGATTCGCAAGGTGTCATTCATACCCTATGGCCGACTTGGGAATTTCGGGATAGAACACTTACTTCACCGAACTGGAGGAAGTGGCGTCCAATCCGTATAGGTCAAAACAATAGATCAGATGGTGATATCACCGTAATCCGACAAAACGAGCCTGAAATACAATTGCCCGAACTTTTCGCTCCAAATGATCAAACCTATGGCACTAATCTTCCTGAGCTAACAGCTGGATACCGCTATGATGTCCAACTCCGCCCTATCCGTAGGGACTGGAAAGGAGAGATTATACAACTATCTTCAATAGCTGATCGTAACGGACAGCTTTCGCTGGCGTGGCAGGACCATAATCAGTATCTGGTGCAGCTAAACTCAAGTGATACGTGGAATGACTTGAGTGATATTACCACCTCCGGCTCACACGGAATCTCAGTATTCGGTCCTCGGAATGAGAATGTGATTGAACTATTACCAAAAGTGGCTCCCTATAGATCAAATATCGCCAAAATAGTCTCGGGAGCAAATTCAGATGGAGTCATTCATGTATATTGGCCCTTTTGGGAGTTTCGTGAACGTTCACCGAATGGAATTGATTGGCGACCTTGGCGGGATATTGATCTACTTGACCAGAATGTGTCGTTGTTTACAAGACCACGCAAAGTTATTTCGTTAGCTGGTCTACGGGAGGAATCTACAGGTGATGCTCTGCTCGCCAGAATGGATTTATGGGAAATCGGCTTTGACCGGATCAAGGAGAGTCCAATATGGGGCCATGGACTTAGGACATTTGATTCTTTAGACGATGCACCGATCGGCAACGACGGGAGACGTTTAGGTATCCACAATCTGTATCTGATGCTTATTGGTGAATCGGGTCTGGTTCCCTTGATTCTATATATGCTGTTTATCTTGAATATACTTTGGCATAGCCGGACGGCGTCACAAGGATCAGTAGAACGGGATCTTGCAAGTTCATTGGTTATTGTGATCATCATCTACGGAATGACCTACTACCATTTGATCTTTATGGGATATTTTAGTATTCTACTGGGACTTGCTTGTGCTGTTATCGCCCACCTTGCCTATCAGACCTATCCCAGTCAGTCTATCCCTGTCAGTTCTATGAATAAACTATCTGAATCGGGACGCCTGTGAAACGCTCCATCAAATCGAAGCTTTCAAAGGATCGTATAATCTCATCGTTACCGGATCATCCTGGAAACTTAACTTCAATTGATATTCAGAATCGACTAATTTCTATTTCGTTCTTTGTGCTTATCGGACTCATCCAGATCACCATGCCAGTTGGCGTTCTGGAAGAAGTAATTCAATTTACTATTCTTGGTCTCGTAATTCTTGTGGCTGTGAGCACTAAACCAAACACTTGGGCAACATATCTTGGCTCTACTGGCCGGATACTTATCATCTTCTGTATTTCATTTCTATTTGTCGGAACGGTAGTGCCGATCTTCTATGGAGTGACGATCAATGATTATCTTGTCCTTCGGCAGGTATATTATTTCCTCATATTGGTCGGCGTCTTAATTGCAGCTCGCTATGCCTTAGAATCAATCGGAATTCATCTATTGCTGAAAAGGCTACTTTACATTCTGTTGGTTAGCTGCAGTATAATTATTGCTACTCCGATTCTCCGTCAAGTCGGACTACTTCCTGAGTTTCGTTTTTCTAGGGCTACGGGAGTATTTTCAGATCCGAACGATGCAGGACTTGTCGCCACCATCACAGTAACGATTTCGGGATGTTTGATATATGGAGGACATTACCTCCGATTTTCTTATCTGTGTCTACTACTTGGAATAATTGCGGCGGTACTCACCTTTTCTATTACTTCGGCTTTGGTACTAGGTACATTGATGGTTTTGGGGTTTGTCGTCACAATCACTCGTCTGGGTCAGCCAAACTCTCGCCAACAACTCATTCTTTCTTTGTCAACCTTTTCTATTCTTACTCTATATGTGTTGTGGAGCCTGTCCCTTCTTCCGGATATTGCTATTTCAGAAAATGAAACCTACCAGAATCCTATTACAGTGGAACCAGATCCATTCAGGCAGATTATACCTGTCGCTATTGCTTCTAATCCGTCCAACCAAATCACACCGCAATCGTTGGATGCATCTGCTTCGAGGCCTTACTTTGGATATTCAATAGATGGTCTTGAGATAGGCACCGAGTACGACGTAGAGCTTCGGCCCATACACGATTCATGGATAGGTGAGGAATTGGGAGTATCTGGTAATTCGGATTTCGTCGGAAACTTGCAAATTTACTGGAAAGACTACAGCGACTACCTCGTACGATTCTCTCAAGATTCTACTTGGATAGAACTGAAGAATATCCTTGTTGACGAGAACGGTGGGATTGTTCAGCTTACACCAAATACTTCATATCAACTACACATCTTACCGACTGGCGCACCTTCAGACACTGAACCAGTCACATTGGTATCTCAATCTGATTCAGACGGAACTCTACACCTGATGTGGCCTACTTGGCAGTCACGTGTTAGACGGAGCGACGAATCTAGCTGGAGTGACTGGCGTGATTTTCGTATTGCTCAGAATAACCTCACAATAGGTACCATCTCGGTGGTTCGATCTGGGGATCCTCCGCTACAGACACCTAATGACTTTGCAAGAGATTCACAACTCTATTCTATAGATGTTGAAGGACTAACTGCGGGACTCCGTTATGATGTGCAGGTCCGCCCTTTCGGCGAAGCCTGGATCGGTGATGTCGCTCAGGTTTCTAGAGTAGCTGACGAGGAGCAGGTACTAACTGCCGTTTGGCAAGATCCTAATGAGTACCTTGTGCGATTTGATTCACAAGGTCTTTGGTCCAATCTCTCCGATATAGTCACCGAAGGAACACACGGAATTGGGCAGCTTGAGCCTGGGCAGAACTACGGTCTTCAAATCCTACCTCGGGATGCTCCAGCAGATACAACGCCGTTCGATTTGTATTCGTCGGCAACATCAGACGGTGTCATATATCTATACTGGCCTAGCTGGCAATATCGGTTACGTTCACCCAATGATAACTCTTTGCGTGAATGGCGTGAAGTGTCTCTTACCGAAGACAATCTTTCCCTGTTTTCTCGTTCCGCTACTATTCTTTCTGCGGCTACCTTTAGAAAGGAAGCTGGTGATACGGCGGTAATGGTTAAACGCAGATGGAGATCATATGAGCTTGGTGTTGAACGTATTACTGACAAGCCGTTTTTTGGCCATGGATTGAGAAAGTTTGCATCACTTGAGGGGGCATACGTTGGCTATCAAGGTATCCCCTATGGAATACACAACATTTATCTTATGCTTTTGGGTGAGGCTGGACTTTTACCCTTTATCCTATATCTGACGTTCTTGGTCTATTTGATTCTCATAGCTATTAAATCATCAGCTATATTGGAGAGAGATCTGCTAACCCTGCTCCTCATAGTCATTGTCATATATGGTTTGACATATCATCATTTATTCATTTCCGGGTTTTTCAATGCTATATTAGGAATGACATCGGCTATTGCTGGGCATTTGGCTTATCAGAACCGATATCCTGAGTTTTCCCGTCAGGAGATCTGAGCCGGACGGTTTGCTCCTACCGCCGGAGCAGCTTCATATGAACCTGACCCTAGGCGATAGGTCAAACTTAGATTACTGCCGGGGGTGAAGACTCTACCCGGCCTGGGAGTTCAACCTAGGCGATAGGTCAAGCTTAGATTATTGCCGGGGCTGGTGACACGCAGCGCCTGTCTTGCTCCTATGTGCTGCCCGATGCCTCAAGAATGTGAACTCCACAAGCAGACCCTAATCCGATCACATGAGCTAGGCCTAGCCGAGCCCCAGGGATTTGACGATCTCCAGCTTCGTTGCGCAAGTGTTGGCAGATCTCCCAGACATTGGCGATCCCGGTTGCCGATATGGGATGACCCTTTGATTCGAGGCCGCCGGACACATTGACCGGGATCCGTCCATTCCGGGTAGTGGCCCCTGACTCAAAGAGGTCAACTGCACCTCCAGGATCGCAGAGCATCAAATTGTCGTAGTGCACCAACTCGGCGGTTGCGAAACAGTCGTGCAGTTCTACCAAGTCAAGGTCGTCGGGCCCCACACCGGAGGTTTCATACGCTTGCTTGGCAGCGTTACGGGTAAGCGTATTCACATCCGGAAGCACTTGGCAGGCCTCTTGCCAGGGATCGCTAGTGAGCACTGACGCCTTGACTCGGATTGCTCTTGCCTGTTGCTCCCGAGAAAGTGTTGCGAGCCTGTCCCCAGAAACCATGACTGCTGCTGCCGCGCCATCGCAGTTGGCCGAGCACATCGGACGCGTGTTGGGGTAAGCGATCATGACATCGCCCATTATTTGTTCAAGCGACATCTCCATGTTGTAGGCAGCCAAGGCATTCAGCGTGGAGTTGGCGTGATTTTTTTGGGATATGCGGGCAAAGAGTTCAAATTCGGCACCCTTGTAGTCGTGTTCATACAGGTACTCCATCCCGACCTGCGCGAATACACCAGGCATGGTGGCGGTGCCGATACGGCCGTCAAGGGGAGCAACTGCGCCTTGCCGTCCGCTTGGTCGATACACGTTTTCGTCGCTGCGAGCTGTGTTGCCCGTCAGCAGACCTGCACCCGCCAGTTTTTCCGCACCAACTGCCAGACCGATCTCGCACTCACCGGACTTGATCGCCATTATCGCGGTACGCAGCGCCGTTGCTCCCGTAGCGCACGCATTGGAGACGTTAAACACCGGCACCCCGGTCTGGCCGATCTGTTTCGTCAACAGCTGGCCCGTGGAATTGCCTCGTAGGTTGCCGAAAGCAACTACTCCCACATCATCCATGGTGACATCGGCATCCGCCAGGGCCGCCATAGCCGCTTCAGCAGCAAGGTCAATCGTGTCGAGATTGAAGTGCTTGCCGAACTTCGTCATGTTGATCCCGAGGATCCAGATGTCATCCACTGCCATTTCACCGGCTCCTTATTGTTGGTTCAAACCCAAAGCCAATCGCCTTGGTTCCTTCATCGTCGGTGCCAACTACATAGGTGGCAAGGCGAACCGACATCCCAAGCTTCACGTGCTTGGGGTCTGGCTTGGTGTTGATGATGTTGGCGCACACGCTGGTCCCCCCGCAATCAACCACACCAGCCACGAACGGAACCGGAACCCCAGCAGCAGCGTGTGACACGATCGTGAAGGAGCGAAGAACACCCTCCCGCGCCACAACCACCTGGCGGAATTCCGTTTCGAAGCACGCAGCGCAAGCGTTACGACGATCGAAGAACCGCGCTTGACAGTTCATGCATTCTTGAGCCATCAGGCGCGGAGGGTCGCCCAAATCAAGGTAGTCAACAAGCGGAATCTGAGACACCAGCGCACCTTTCAACGACGTAGCTGGCGAGATTACAACCAACCCTCTGCCGCTCCCAAGTCAATGATGAAAACCAGTGGGCCGTACTGGACTCGAACCAGTGACCTCTGCCGTGTGAAGGCAGCGCTCTAGCCGACTGAGCTAACGGCCCGGACGATCAACGATACCGGTTCCGCTGCGCAACCTCGTAATTGCACCCTCCCCTAAGCGAACTACACCCGACCCGACCCCACACCACCAACACCGCCGAACCAACCTGAATGTCAACCCCTGCCCTCCCCTAATGACCTCACACACCACCTCGGACGGTGAAGCCGGACAAAGAGTCCGACTACGCGAACCACACCCGACCCCACACCACCAACACCGCCGAACCAACCTGAATGTCAACCCCTGCCCTCCCCTAATGACCTCACACACCACCTCGGACGGTGAAGCCGGACAAAGGGTCCCGCTACGCGAACCACACCCGACCCCACACCACCAACACCGCCGAACCAACCTAAATGTCAACCCCTGCCCACCTATGATGCGAGGCAGGCGTTGCGTACCACCAGCCTCCGGCAGTAATCCAAGTTTGACTTCTGGCAGACCACACCGAGAATTGAGATCGGCAATGCGATAGTGAGCACACAGGGCAACTTCGAGGCCCCCCCCAGCGCCGTACCGTGGATGATCAGTGCCCAAAAGGTGCAATGGGGTCGAAGCCCAAAAGGTCTTCAACCCAGGCGGTGAGTTCAAGTGTGCGGAGATCGTCAAGTTGATGGCCGACAATCTGAACGCCGACCGGCATGCCGTCTGCGGCGAAGCCGGCACAGGTGGTGCCAGCTGGCCGGCGGGTCATGTTGAATGGCGGGGTAGCTGCAATCCACTTGGGCGTGGCCTCCCCGTTCACGGTGCCCTCCTGCATACAAGCGGGGGTCTGCCCCACCGTGGTGGGAGTGATGAGCGCATCAAATCCTTCCATTGCCGCAGCCAATTCCACCGACAGGCCTTGAGCCACCTTGCGCGCCTCCTCCACGGCGTCAAGGGTCACGTGTGGCACGACCAGATCAAGCATTGCTCTCAAACCCGGTGTGACTTCGGCATAAGCATCCGAATCAATCACCTCTCGAAATACCGGAAGCATCGAACCGAAAAACATCGCAAGAAAAACCCCGGCCCTCCAATCGGCGAAGACCGGGTGGCTCTCGACGACCTCAACACCTTGGTCACGCATCTTCTCCAAAGCCGACTCGACTACTTCACGGATCTCGTCGTCAACTGGCGAACCCTCCACGGACGGACACCACAACAAACGCCGGGGCGGGCGAGGATCGTCACAGACAGCACGGAACGAACCCTTGATCAGAGGAAGAGATCGGAGATCACTCGGATCGGGTCCGACTACCACGTCAAGTGCCAACGCAACGTCACGAATTCTGCGAGCCATAGGCCCCAGAGTCGACAGATCGGCTGCTCCAAGAGGCGCAGGTCCCGCCGGAATGCGCCCCTGGGTGGGCTTCAGACCCGACAGAGCGGTCAGAGCCGAAGGGATCCGAATCGATCCGCCACCGTCGGAGCCGGTCGCCAGCGGAATCAAGCCACCTGCAAGAGCCGCCGAAGAGCCGCCAGAGGAGCCGCCAGGCGAACGCTGCGTATTCCAAGGATTCCGGGTAATGCCGAACACCGAGTTGTAGGTATCGCCCACCCAACCAAACTCCGGGGTGTTCGTCTTGCCGATCACCACACAACCCGCCGAGCGTAAGCGACGAACCTCCACGCTGTCAGCGGTCGCAGGGGCAATGTCGCGTAGGTGCATGGCGCCTCGCACCGTCTGGAATCCGACGGCGTCTTCAAGATCCTTTACACCAATTGGAATACCCGCCAGCGGACCGACGTCCTCACCGGCTGCGATTCGTTGGTCAATGTCCACCGCCTGGGCACGCGCATTGTCCACGTCAACGGCAACGAACGAATTCAGTTCGTCGTCGTGAGCTGCGATGCGAGCCAAGGCGACATCGGTCAAGTCCGCAGCGCTGCACTCTCCGTCTCGGACTCGACCTGCGAGGTCCTCAACGGTGAACATGCGGAAATCGGTGATTTCAACCATTACGGGACCCTACGCCACCGACAAGCCCCAGGTCATCCCAACCGATCAAACCCCCAGGTCAACCCAACCAATCAAAGGGAATTATACGTGTCAAGGTACGCGTATAATTCCCCAATCAAGCCCCAGGTCATCCCAACCGATCAAGCCCCAAGTCAACCCAACCAATCAAACCCCCAGGTCAACCCAAACCAATCAAACCCCCAGGTCAACCCAAACCAATCAAACCCCAAGTCAACTCAATCAATCAAACCCCAAGTCATCCCAACAGATCAAACCCCAGGTCAACTGCAGGTACTTGGCCTGTACCATCTGGCAACCCAACCGATCAAACCCGCGGTCAACGAGTGCATCACAAAGCAAGCAACGCATCGGCCAAACGTTCAAGTCCTGCGACCCTTGAACCCTTAACAAGGACAACATCTCCGACGCCGATACCCACTAGCAGCATGAGAACGTCCTCAACGCTGTCCACATGAGTCACAGAAGAACCGAAGGCCTCAGCGTCAACAGCTATCACCTCAATACCTAAATCACTGGCAAGTTCAGCCATGCGAACGTGTTCCGCCACGGTGTCATCTCCAAGTTCTGCCATCACACCGAGTACGGCGATCCGGCGATCCCCGCCAAGAGCCGCCAAGGAGTGCAGCGCACCCTCAACCGACATCGGGTTGGCGTTGTAGGAGTCGTCAAGCACCCGTGCGCCCGACGATGTCACACCAAGAGCCATTCGCATTGGCGATACAACCGGTGACACCAACGCCGAGGCGACCTTTCGGGGATCAACACCCAACGCCAAGGCAGTGGCCGCAGCAGCCAGAGAGTCCGCCACGAGATGCGCGCCCGCTACACCGAGATCAACCTCAACGTTACCCCAAGGCGAAACCAGATGAAAGCGCGGCCTCAGATCATCTGTTAGACGAATTTGTTCGGCGCGAACAACACCCCCGGCACCGAACGTGACGACCCGTGAGTCGGTACGACCTGCCATGGCAAGAACACGTGCATCGTCGGCGTTCAGCACCGCTAGTCCGTTTGCGGGAAGAGCTTCGATCAATTCACCCTTTGCTTGCGCCACAGCCTCAATGGAACCGAACTCGGCGGTATGTGCTTTACCCACGTTGGTGACAATGCCGACAGTCGGGCGGGCAACCCTGCACAAAGCTGCGATATGGCCCTTACCGCGGGCACCCATCTCAACAAGCACGATTTCGGCGTCGTCAGGTGCCGACAGCAGGGTCAAAGGCACACCTATCTCGTTGTTGAAGGACAAGGCGTTAGCGTGCACGATTCGCTCACCGTCGGTACCCAACACCAAGATCGCCATCAGCAGGTCCTTCGTCGTGGTCTTACCGACCGAGCCCGTGATCCCTATCACCGTGGCGTTGGCGAGTCGGTCACGGGCGACCGAGCCGAGCCTGCTAAGCGCAGCCGATGTATCGGCGACTCGGATCGTGCAGGAACCCGCAACACGACGGTCCGTGAGGCTGACGGTTGCGCCCGCCGCAAAGGCCGCAGGAACGAAGTCGTGCCCGTCACGGGCAGCAACCAGCGGTACGAACAGTGCGTTGGGACGATCCCCGACCAGCCGAGAATCCTGCGTCGCCCACTCGACCGGCGTGTCGGGTGGGCCCGAGAGTTCTCCGCCGACCAGGTCAGCCAACTCCCCGGCACTCCAGCGCATATCGGGAGTGTGGCACGGCTACCGTCGTGCGCGTGGTCTCCCCCCGCGTTCGCCTGGTGATCCTCTTCGGGGGCCGGTCCGCCGAACACGAAGTTTCGTGCATATCGGCCCGTCATGTTCTGGCCGCTGCCGACCCGACCAAGTATCAGATCGAACCTGTTGGTATAACCCGAGACGGCCGTTGGGTGCATGCCGAAGACGCTGCTGAAGCGTTGCAGGCCGGCGATGGTGAGCTGCCGAAGGTGCTCACCGCAAGCGGACCCACGATTGATGCGCTTGAAGTTCTCGACACGGATTACAAGCCTGCGAACCCGGACCAGTCGACACCACACCTGCACCCGAAGACTCAGCCCGACCACACACCGCCCCAAACAAACGACACGACGCCATACCCGGACTTCGAACCTTCGGTGACGGTCGTTTTTCCCGTCATGCATGGCCCGATGGGCGAGGACGGCACGATTCAGGGTCTGCTTGAGCTGGCCGGTGTTGCCTATGTCGGAGCAGGCGTGTTGGCCTCGTCGCTGTGCATGAACAAGGTGGCCTGCAAGCAGATGCTGGCGAGCAGCGGGATCGGCGTGGGGAAATACCGATGGTTTACCTTTGATGAGGACACGGTGCGTACCTCAGAAGGTGACAGGTCCTCAGTCCTGCGTGAAGCTGAGCAGGCCACCAATGACTTCGGATTGCCCTTGTTCGTGAAGCCCGCAAACATGGGATCCTCAATCGGGGTCAGCCGGGCGACCGATCTTGACAGTGTGACCAACGCAGTCCGGTTGGCGGCAACCTATGACCGCACGGTCATCATTGAAGAGGCGATCCGTGGCCGAGAGATCGAGATCTCAGTTCTCGGCAACAGCGATCCCGTTGCGAGCGTGGCCGGGGAGATTCTTCCAGGCGCCGACTTCTACGATTACCGGGACAAGTACCAATCAGGTGCCGAGCTACTGGTACCCGCTCCCCTCAGCGACGAAGAGCTAGCCAGGCTTCAAGGAATTGCGATTGCTTCTTATCGTGCTTGCAGGGTGGAAGGACTAGCACGGGTCGACTTCTTGTATGAGGACGGCTCGGTTGACCCAGCGGCAAATCGAGGTTGGCTGGTCAATGAGATCAACACCATGCCCGGGTTCACGCCAATCTCGCTGTATCCGAAATTATGGTCGGTAACCGGGCTCGACTACCCGTCGCTCATCGACAAGCTGATCGCTTTGGCCATCTCCCGTCACCAACGAAATGCCCTACATGCCCGCACCGACCATCAGTCGTAAGCCAACCACACCAACCACCACTCACCAACCACACCGACCACCACTCAAATCTGCCAGAGTCATCAGCCGCGTTTCACTCACCAACCAACCACACCAACCATCAGTCATAAGCCAACCACACCAACCACCACCCACATCTACCGGAGTCATCAGCGGCGCTTCCCACACCCACCAACCACACCAACCATCAGTCATAAGCCAACCACCGGCCATCAGTCATCAGCCAACCACACCAAAGCACCACCCACATCTACCGGAGTCATCAGCGGCGCTTCCCACAACCGACCGTCAGTCGTAAGCCAACCACACACCCACCACACATGTCTGCCAGAGTCGTCAGTCGCGCTCCAGTTCGCTTTCTGGGTTGGCTACCTACAGAACCGGCCCGAGGGTAGGTGCTGGCTTCGTGGTAACACGCGGCTCAAGGGCGGCACGCAAGAAACGAACCAACTCCTGACGACGCGCCACCGTGCCGCGCAGGGTCGGTGCCAACCCCATGGCCCTTTGCACCTCAAGTTCGGTGGCCACACCCACAACGGTTGAATACAACGACAGCAGCAACATCGACGGATCACTTCGCCTGAGGCGGCCAGCCTGCATCTCACGTTCCAGAAATGTCCGCGCTCGGTCCAGCACTGGCGCAACCTGCGTCGCTAATCGATCAGCCGAAAGCGAACCAGGTCGGGTCACTTCACGCACCAGTCCCAACAATTCCGGTCGGGCAACGGCCGTGCGAAACACCCGCCGCACTATCGCCTCCACTTGGGCGAAGCCACGCAGACCTTTTGACACCTCCTGCTCAAAGACCTTCGCGAGGTCAAGAGCAGCCGTGTCGATCACCGCTTCAAACAGCAATTGCTTCGACGGGAAATGGTAGAGAATCGTCTGCTTGCGTATGCCGAGTTGATCAGCCAGGGCATCCAACGATGTCGCTGCGAACCCATCGGTACCAAAGAGCCGCATAGCCTCATCAAGGATCCGATCGCGCGTTGATCCCGTCACAACTCCAAGTGCTAACACAGATCGTCTACCATTTGGTAGAGAATTCGGCTAGACACTCCCACAATGATCCGCGATCGACTCAGCACCAAACGTATCGCAATCACCGGGGCCACTGGCTTTCTCGGCACCGCACTCGTTGAACGTCTGATGCGCACGGTCCCGGATTGCGAACTGGTTCTCATAGTGCGACCAGGTCGTCGGGGAGTACACAGCCGTGTGACCCGTGACATCTTGAACAACGATGCCTTCAACCAGCTCCGATCCGAATTCGCCAACAAGACTCTCGGCGTCGCAAACACCCTCAGCGTCAAAGACGGATCCGATGAGACCTTTGAGGACATGTGCGCACGTCGCATCCACTGCGTGGCCGGTGATGTCGGCACGGACGGGCTCGGCCTCGACGACAACGGCCGAGCCCTCCTGGAGACCGTGGACCTCGCCATCCATTCCGCCGCCAGCGTTAGTTTCGACTCCGCTCTTGATGATGCCGTTGAGGTGAACCTGCTCGGCCCAAGCCGGGTGGCTGTCGCTCTCGCAGAGGCAGCCACCCGCCGAAGCGAACCATCCTTGGGTGGGTTAGCACCGCGCCAACCCGCCCATCTGGTGGCCGTCTCCACCTGCTACGTAGCAGGGAGCCGTCGCGGCGAAGCCCCCGAACAACTCGTGGAAGAATCACCATTCTTTGTCGACGTTGACTGGCGTGCCGAAGTCGCATACGCACGCAGATCCAGGATCGATGCCGAACAGGCAAGCCGAGCCCCAGAACGCCTCGCCGTACTGCGAGAAGAGGCAGTAAGAGCACTCGGTGCCGCCGGAACGCCCGCCATCACCGAACGTGCGGAGAACCTACGGCGCAAGTGGGTGCAGGACCGGATGACACAAATCGGTCGAGGTCGCGCCTCCGGTCTCGGTTTCCCAGACGCCTACGCCTTTACCAAAGCTCTTGGCGAACGCTGTCTCCTCGAAACCAGGGGCACGGTTCCGGTGAGCATCGTGAGACCCTCAATAATCGAGTCCGCTCTGCAGGAGCCGTCACCGGGATGGATTCGCGGATTCCGGATGGCCGAGCCAGTCATTGCCGCCTATGCACGGGGGCTGCTCAGGGAATTCCCGGGTGTGCCCGAGGGTGTGATCGACGTCATTCCGGTTGACCTTGTGGTCGCCACCATTTTGGCAATTGGTGCCCGTGGTCCGGTTCATGACCACATCGGTGACCACAAGCCCGATGTCACTCAGATTGCATCAGGCTCAAGCAACCCACTGAAATACGGCGAACTCGTCGACTTGGTGCGGGCATGGTTTACCGAGAATCCGGTCTACGACGAACGCAATCAGCCAATCTCGGTGCCTGAATGGAGTTTCCCCGGCCGCGGGCGTGTTGCACGCCAACTAAGTCGAGCCCGCAAGGGAATCGACTTAGCCGAACGGTTGCTCCATGCCCTACCGCTACGTGGCCGACAAGCCGAGTTCGGCGCAGAGCTTGAGGAGCGCCGAGAACAACTCGCCCGTGCCTCCGGCTATGTCGAACTCTATGGGGCCTATGCCGAATGCGAAGCCCTGTATCAGCTCAACAATATGTATGCGCTCTGGAACAGCCTCGATGATGCCGATCGCGCAGACTTCTGCATGGACCCGAAGACCGTGGATTGGCCGACCTACGTGCAGACCATCCATCTGCCGTCCATGGTTCGCCAGGCCCGGCTGAAGATGGCGCCCAGCTCGAAACAAACGACCGGGCGAAACCAGCGACTTCGCCAACAGGTGCTGTCGCCGAAACGCCAACTAGCGGTGTTCGATCTTGAGAACACTCTTATCGCCGGAAACGTAGTGGCGACATATGCCTGGCTGGCCACCCGCCATCTCAACACCGGGGACCGGGCGCGGTTCACCATCAAGACCCTGCGCGACGCACCAACCATGCTTGCCCTTGACCGAGCAGACCGAAGCGACTTTCTGCGCTACTTCTATCGTCGTTTCGAGAACGCACCAGTCGATCGCCTACAGCAAGACTCGACTGAGTTGATGAGCGACCTGCTGCTCGCCAAGTCGTTCCCCGACGGCATCCGACGGGTCCGTGAGCACCGCCGCCTCGGCCATCGCACGCTCCTCATCACCGGTGCGTTGGACTTCGTAGTGGAACCTCTCCGACCGCTCTTCGACGACATCGTCGCCGCCGAGATGAGTGCCGACAACGGCTTCTACGATGGTCGTCTGCGCTCCGCACCTCCTACCGGCGAAGCCCGATACCAAACCATCGTTGACTATGCCGAACTTCACGGCTTGGAACTGCGCGAGTGCGTGGCCTACGCCGATTCGAGTTCGGACCTTCCGATGCTTGAGGCAGTCGGGTTCCCGGTTGCGGTCAACGCCGAAATCAAGCTCGCAGCCATAGCGCGGCGACGAGGGTGGCTCGTTGAGCAATGGTCCAAGTCGACCGGAGCGCCCAACCGGTTCATCCCGATCGGGCCCCGAACTGATCGCCGTTCCGTCCACGCCCGGGCAATCTGAGGTCGCAACGATGGCTTCCAACGCCCGCCGCCACGCCCCACGACCCGGCTTCGTTCTTGAGGTGGACCGTTCCACCCCTCCGATCCTTTTCCATCACGGTGAGGGGTTTCGCCTCGAGAAACTACCGCCAGGTCGCAGTCGCGTGATCTACCCAGCTGAGCCTCTCGCGGGCTTGGCAGACCCCGATGAGGCAATCCGCCAGGCTCTGCTCAACCCGATCGCATCGGATCCGCTGCCTTCGCTGATGTTCACCGACATGAAGCTGACCATCGCTTTTGACGATCTCTCACTTCCTCTGCCTTCAATGCGTACACCCGACATCCGCCAGCGGATCATCGAACAGGTACTCGACATGGCGGCTGCGGCCGGTGTCGACGACGTCCATCTGATAGCGGCGCTGGCACTGCATCGTCGTATGACCCCAACGGAGTTGCGTCACTGTCTTGGCGACCGAATCTACGACGCTTTCGCCCCTCAGGGCGCGCTCTACAACCACGACGCCGAGGACCCCAACGGCATGGTGGAACTGGGTCGGACCAGCCACAAAGAGCAGGTCACCATGAACAGGCGGGCCGCCGAGTCGGATCTGCTGGTGTACGTAAATCTGAACATCGTGTCCATGGACGGTGGCTGGAAATCAACCGCCACCGGCCTGTCGGACTACGCAGGGATACGCCATCACCACAACGTGGCCACAATGCTCGAGTCGAAGAGCTTCATGGACCGCCACAGCTCAGAGCTGCATCATTCCAACTGGCGTCAAGGCGAGATCATCACGAAGAACGGACCGCGGATATTTCAGATCGAGACGACGATTAACAACAACACCTTCGGATATGACGGCCCGGTCTCGGTGCTACAGAAACGAGAGTGGGAATGGACCACGAGGGACAGGGCCTGTTTCATCGGAATGAAGAAGTCGCTTGACGTTCTTCCCAGATCGGCAGGACGGACGATCTTCAGCAACTGGCGAGCACCCTATGAACTGACCTCGGTGCAAGCTGGCGACGTTAACGCCGTACATGAGATCACGCTCGAGAATTGCTTCAGGCAGCATCTCGTGCCGGTTGAGGGCCAGACTGATGTGTTGACGCTGGGGTTGCCCTACATATGCCCCTACAACGTCAACTCGGTAATGAATCCGATCCTGGTGATGTGCCTGGGGCTCGGTTATTTCTTCAACATGTACCGGGGACGGCCGTTGGTACGCGAGGGCGGCGTCTTGATCATGAGTCACCCCACTCCCTGGGAATTTCACCCGGTTCACCACCCGAGCTACATCGACTTCTTTGAGCAACTTCTGACCGAGACCACCGATCCGTTGGAGTTGGAATCGAAATACGAAAAGCAGTTCGCCGAGGACGAATGGTACGTCCACCTGTATCGCACAGGATTTGCATACCATGGGGTGCACCCGTTTTACATGTGGTACTGGGGAGCGCACGCGCTGCAGTGGCTCGGCAGGGTGATTGTCGTGGGCGGCAATCCCCGCGCCGTGCGACGGCTCGGCCTGCAGCCTGCTTCGACAATGCAAGACGCGCTTGAGATGGCGACGGACGTGGTCGGTTCAAGACCGACCATTACCCATCTTCACAACCCACCAATCGTAATGGCCGACGTCACGTGACGCCGATCCGTCACAAACATGGTGCTCTGCTTTCCAGGTTGAGCCAATGGCGATCGTTACAGTTCCCTTATCGAGCACCCACAACTCCATTAGGGGTTGCACCACTTCCGAAACGACGAGGCACGGGGGCCGATTTCGACACCGACTGGGCCCGAAGCATGCCAGCACGTGTGGCACGAGCCGCCATCGTGGATGGCCCGATGCGATTGATGGTGAGAGGTTTGGCTGCACCGGAACGTCGCGGTCTGGATCGTCTCACCGATGTTGAGGGTCCGCTGATCTTCGCCGCCAATCATCACAGTCATCTGGACACCCCGCTGTTGTTGACATCAATCCCAGAGCCGTGGCGTCACAAGATGGTTGCGGTTGCGGCGGCCGATTACTTCTTCACCAACCGCCTAGCCGGTTCGTTGTCGGCCTTGGCGATCGGCGCGATCCCTATCGAGCGAAACAAGGTGGGCCGCCGCAGCGCCGAGACCGCCGCCGAACTCATACGCAAGGGCTGGAGCCTCTTGATCTTCCCCGAGGGCGGCCGCAGTCCGGACGGCTGGGGTCAACCATTCCGCGGCGGTGCCGCCTACCTGGCCACCAGGACGGGTGCGCCGGTGGTGCCCGTCCACCTCCGCGGGACCGGACGGATCCTGGGCAAGGGCCAGACTCTGCCGCGGCCAGGCACAACTTCGGTCACATTCGGACGACTACTGACCGCACGCCACGACGAGAATGCGGCGCGTTTCGCACGACGCATCGAACGCGACGTGGCAGCCTTGGCCGATGAGGTGTCCACAGACTGGTACCGGGCTCGGTTGCGGGCTCACGCGAACAGTAGTCCGACCCTCACCGGACCCAGCAACAGTCGATGGCGGCGGACATGGGCTCTCGGAAACGGATCGCGGAGCTCAAAGCAACACAGACACGGTTGGCCTCTCTTGTAACATCACGTTTTTGTGACACCACCACGCCAGGGATTGAAAGCCAACAAACGGCTCGGCGCCTGAAACACCACCAGACTTACAACACCACCACACCAGAGTCTGATAACCAACGAACGACCCGGCGCCCACGACACCACCTAACTTACAACACCACCACACCAGAGTCTGATAACCAACGAACGACCCGGCGCCCACGACACCACCAGACTTACAACACCACCACACCAGAGTCTGATAACCAACGAACGACCCGGCGCCCACGACACCACCAGACTTACAACACCACCACACCAGGGATTGAAAGCCAACGAACAGCTCGGCGCCTGCGACACCACCACACCAACACCACCACAACTATGACGTTTCTCGAAGCAGTCAAACGCCGACCTAGATTCTGCGTCTTGACGCTGATCACGGCAACGACCGAAGAGCTTCATCGGCTGTGCGCGAGACTTGGCGAATGCGATTCTCATATGCCGAGTCCATGATCGATCCTGGGCTGTACCCAGACCTCGTGCGCCACGCGGAATCAGCAGGGTTCGATTCGTTCGTGGTGCCCGACTCGATCGCCTATCCCGCCGAGAGCGACACCAACTACCCCTACAACGAAGACGGTAGCCGCCAGTTTCTCGACGGTAAGCCGTTCATCGAACCCTTCTCGCTGATTCCTGCATTGGCGGCTGTCACCGAGCGCCTCAGGTTCAACACGTTTGTGGTCAAGCTCCCGGTACGCAATCCCGTGCTCGTAGCCAAACAGGTCACATCCGTGGCAGTGATCACGGGTGGGCGGTTCGGGTTCGGTGTAGGGACCAGCCCGTGGCCCGAGGACTATCAGATAACCGGTTCACCATGGCAACGGCGCGGAGCGCGGATGGACGAACAGATCGAGATCATCAACGCCCTTCAATCCGGCGACTACGCGGAGTATCACGGCGAGTTCTACGACATCTGTCCCATAAAGCTGTGCCCGGTCCCCGAGACCCGTGTGCCGATACTGGTCGGCGGGCACTCCGCCATGGCCCTCGAACGAGCTGGCCGTCTCGGCGACGGATGGATGCACGGCGGAGGAAGCGCCGAGGAACTCGCCCGTATGATGCGCGCCGTGAACAAGTCCCGTCAGCGTCACGACCGGGCCGATTTACCTTTCGAAGTGCACGCCATCAGCGTCGATGCCTACTCCCCCGCCGGTATCGAAAAACTGCGCAGCGCCGGTGTCACCGATGTGATCGTGGGATTTCGCGATGCCTACACGCAGGGTCCTGATACTCAGACAGTCGCAGAGAAGAAGGCTGCTATCGACTGGTTCGCCTCCGAGGTCATTGCCAAGGTGCGTTGAGACTCAAGCGCTTCAAGCTCCAGATGCGCTACACAAGCCACCCGAGCCATGCCGTGATGGCGGTCAGGATCGTGGTGCCACCGTCTTAGGCTGGCAAGGGTTCCATTGTCTGCGGGACCCCGATTCCTGACCGAAAGTGAGATTCTCCATGACCGTAGCCGCCCGCACCCCCATCGAACTGATCAACAATGTGTACGCCACCCTCGACGAGAGGATCGGATTTGCTCGCCAGCGGTTGGGGCACCCTTTGACGCTTGGCGAGAAGGTTCTGATCAATCACCTCGACCGTCCCGATCAGGAACTTGAGCGCGGCGAGTCCTACGTTGACCTGCGTCCCGATCGCGTCGCCATGCAGGACGCGACCGCCCAGATGGCGTGGCTGCAGTTCATGACCGCCGGCCTCGACAAGGTCGCCGTGCCGACCACCACCCACTGCGATCATCTGATTCAAGCCCGCGTGGACGCCAAACGAGACCTGCTCACCGCGGTCGACAACAACGAAGAGGTCTATGACTTCCTCGAATCGGCGAGCGCTAGATTCGGCGGCGGTTTCTGGAAGCCGGGGTCGGGCATCATCCATCAGGTGGTGCTTGAGCAATATGGGTTTCCCGGCGCCATGATCATCGGCACCGACAGCCACACCCCCAACGGTGGGGGCATCGCAATGGTCGCTATCGGCGTAGGCGGTGCCGACGCAGTAGACGTCATGACCGGCTCGCCATGGAATGTGCGTTGGCCCGAGTTCATCGGCATCCGACTCACCGGCACGCTCAACGGCTGGAGTTCACCCAAAGACGTCATCTTGAAGGTGGCCGAGATTCTCACCGTGAAAGGCGGCACCGGTGCGGTCGTGGAGTACTTCGGGCCCGGAGCCGAGAGCCTGAGCTGCACGGGCAAGGCCACGATCTGCAACATGGGAGCCGAGATCGGTGCCACTACGTCGGTATTTGCCTACGACGGAGCAATCGCCCGTTACCTTGAGAGCACTGGTAGATCCGATGTGGATGATGCCGCCCGCAGCGTTGCGCATCACCTGCGTGCCGACGATGAGGTTCTCGCGGATCCCGAACGCTTCTACGACCGTGTGATCGAGATTCACCTCGACGAATTGCGTCCCCATATCAACGGTCCGCATACCCCCGACCTCGCCCGTGAGGTGTCGCAACTCGGTGACGAGGCCCGTCAAAAGGCTTGGCCGCTCGACATCAGCGCAGCTCTGGTCGGCAGTTGCACGAACTCCTCATATGAGGACATCACCCGTGCTGCATCGATCGCCCGCGCAGCAGCAGCGAAAGGCCTCAGGGCAAACACCCGTCTGCTGGTCACGCCCGGTTCTGAGCAGATCCGAGCCACCATCGTTCGCGATGGCCTCCTTCAGGACTTCGAAGCCCTCGGAGCGGTTGTGCTGGCCAACGCCTGCGGACCCTGCATCGGCCAATGGGATCGTTCGGGCGAAGCAGGTCATGAGCCTGGAAGCCCGAACGTGATAGTCACCTCCTACAACCGAAACTTCCCGAAACGCAATGACGGCGACCCCGAGACGCTCGCCTTCGTTACCTCACCCGAGACGGTGATCGCTTTGGCGATCGCAGGCACCATCGATTTCGACCCGATCAACGACACTCTCACCAACTCCAACGGCGAGAAGGTGACTTTGCCTACACCGATCGGGGCGGAGTTGCCAGACAATGGCTTCGATCCGGGTGAGCCTAAGTTCGTCGCTCCTCCAATTGATGGCTCCGACATCAAGGTTTCGATTTCACCCCACAGCCAACGACTGCAGTTGCTCACACCGTTCGAGCCCTGGGATGGCAAGGACTACGAAGACCTGCCGGTGCTGGTGAAGGCCAGCGGCAAGTTCACGACTGACCACATTTCGATGGCCGGTCCGTGGCTGCGATACCGGGGGCACCTGGAGAACATCTCAGGCAATCTCTTCTTGGGCGCGGTCAACGCTTTCACAGGACCACACGGGCCTTACGAGCTGGGACACGGCAAGAGCCAGATCGACGGCTCAATCAAGCCGTTCCCGGAGTTGGCAGCGGACTATCATGCCGCCGACATTCGTTGGGTAGTGGTCGGCGACGAGAACATGGGCGAAGGATCGAGTCGTGAACATGCAGCGATGCAACCCAGGTTCCGCAACGGTGTCGTGGCTATCGCACGATCCTTCGCTCGTATCCACGAAACCAATCTGAAGAAGCAGGGCATGCTTCCGCTGACGTTTTGTAACCCGGCCGACTACGACCTCATCAACGAAGACGACCGCATCGCGGTTCGCGGTCTCAAAGACCTGAGGCCCGAACAGACGGTCACTGTGGAAGTCACAAAGTCCACTGGCGAAGTGACCTCGTTTGCTACGAACCACACGTTCAGTGACGATCAAATCGAGTGGTTCAAAGCCGGGTCGGCCCTCAACATCATCCGTCGGCGCACGTCGAGATAATCAATCCAAGCATTCCGACGCCCCCTCCCCGGGGGGGGGGGGGGGCTGGACCGTGTTGTCAATCTGCTCGTATATCAGCAACAGACCTCTTTCTCCTGACCCGGCTGTGTCAGCGGCCAAGACTCGATAGCCCATCAAGTCGTGCCGTTCACCACGCGACAGAAGCCCCGGCGCGAAAAAGCGACTGGCGGATTGGGGGTAGCCAGTCGCTTCTTCGGACGGTATGGAGGCTTGGGGGAAGCCTCCATACCGAGACGCTCAACCGATCCAGAAAGAACGGGAGCTGTGTGACCATCATTAAACCATGATTCAACTATCATCACAACAGTTTTTGTAGACATATAACAGTAGTGATTGTAGTTATATGGTATTACAAATTGTTATGGACCTGCGCCAACTTCAAGCGCTGAGGGCAGTTGCCGCGCACAGGTCGTTCTCGGCAACTGGGCTCGGCCTTCGCGAGGTGCAATCCAACGTGTTCACCCACATCTCCCAACTTGAAGAAGAGCTAAGGGCCGTTCTCCTCAACCGGTCAAGTCGTGAACTGACCTACACCTGCGAGTTCGTAGCCGATCGCACCCTGCAAATCTCCAACGAGCTACGCGCCAATACAAGACGACCTGCTGTTGCTACGCCAGAAGGTGGATCGGTTCGTACCGAATCAGCTGCGTCACAGCGACCTCAGCGCAATAGCGTCAAGTGACATTCCGTGACCGAACCGCTTTCCTCGATCGCTCGACGGGCTCGCGTGTCGGGTTTCGTACGGGTTGGTTTAAGTGATCTAGGAGGTCGTCGTGTCGTAGACGTTGATGCCCGTGGCCGTGACGATGCCGGTGCGCTCAGTCCAAGCGATGGGCTTTCCCTCGCCGTCGGTGCACGCACGGCCCGGGAGCAGCGACTTCCGTTGCTGATCCGTCTCGCCTCTAGTGGTGCCGACATCGCCGAAGGTGTGCCAGCGCTCGACGGTTGGGGGCAAGCGGCTCGAGAATTCGCTGGATGCTCAGGTGTGGTGCCGATGATCGTGATCGTCAGCGGTCCGGCAGTTTCGGGGCCCGCACTGCTACTGGGACTGGCCGACATCGTGATCATGACAGGCGATGCCTACGCCTTCGTGACCGGCCCGCTCATGGTGGAGATGTTTACCGGGGTACCGGTAACCACAGGCGAGCTCGGTGGCCCACAGATCCACGATCGCAGGTCGGGGGTGGCCGACTTCACAGTGACCGATCAGGAAGAGGCCTTGTCGTTAGTGGCAGAGATCTTGGCGTTTTTGCCGGACCACACCGACGACGACCCACCTACACACACCACAAACGATCCCATCAACCGTTCGACCCCCGAGGCCTACGATGCCTTACCGCCATCAGCGGGAGGCTCCTATGATGTACGCGACATCGTGGCGAGCATCGTTGACAATGGTGTCTTTCTCGAACCCCGTGAGGCATGGGCCGCAAACCTCGTTACTGCCTTTGCAACCATCGGCGGGCGCCCGGTGGGAGTAGTCGCCAACCAGCCCCAGACCGTTGCGGGAACGCTGGACATTCCCGCTTCGCAAAAGGGTGCGCGTTTCGTCGCGTTTTGTGACGCCTTCAATCTCTCGCTCGTCACAATCGTCGACACTTCCGGGTTCTACCCGGGCAAGGATACCGAATGGCGCGGCATGATTCGCTACGGTGCCCAACTGGCGTTCGCCTACGCCCGTGCGACGGTGGTCCGGGTTAATGTCACTACTCGCAAGTCCTACGGCGGCGCATACATCGTCATGGATTCCAAGCCAATGGGCAACGACATTGCATTCGCATGGCCCAGCGCCGAGATCGCCGTGATGGGAGCCAAGGGTGCGGTTGAGATCCTCCATCGGCGTAGCACACCCGAACAGCGAGCCGAGTTGCAGGCGGCTTATGAACAACGCCTCCTCAACCCCTACATCGCCGCGGAACGCGGCACGATTGACGCGGTTATCGACCCGAACGACACTCGTCGCGAGATCGCAGCCGCCCTTGACATGCTCGCTGGCAAGCGTGAGAAACTTCCCCGGCGCCGCCACGATAATACCCCTTTGTAACCCGCTGGTTGTGCTTGTGGGCTGTGTTTGCGCCTAGATTCAGACTTGCGCCGCGGTACGCAGGGCGCAGGCAAGGAGTTTTTTGTGGCTGAGAGCATCACGATCACCGACAACCGCACCGGTGGCTCGCTCGAAATCCCCATTGTCCACGGCGGAATAGATGCTGCGCAGTGGCGCAAACTGCTACCTGGAATCTGGTTCCACGATCCGGGCTTCGTCACCACCAGCGCAGCGGAGAGCGCCATCACCGAGCTGGACGGCGCTAACGGTGTACTGCGCTACCGCGGCTATCCCATCGAGCAGCTCGCGCAACACAGCACCTTCCTTGAGGTGGCATACCTACTGTTGTACGGATCGCTTCCCAATCAGTCGCAGCTTGACGACTGGGTCCACGAGATCACCCACCACACCTATCTGCACGAGAAGTTCCGGCGGCGGATGTACGACGCCTACCACTATGACGCTCACCCCATGGGTCTGCTATCGAGCGGCGTGGCCGGGCTCTCCACGTTTTACCCCGAAGCCAAAGGAATCGAAGATCCCGCCAACCGGACGCGTCAGGCGGTTCGCCTTATTGCCAAGATGCCGACCTTCGCCTCCTCGGCGTATCGGCACTCAGTCGGTCAGCCGTTCGTCTTTCCGAACAACTCCTTGGACTACCCCTCGAACTTCCTCACGATGATGTTTCAGGTCGCCAACCGATACGAGGTCCATCCGGCCTTACGGAGGGCAATGGAAGTACTGCTCATCTTACACGCCGACCACGAACAGAACTGCTCGACCACCACCGCCCGAGTAGTCGGATCTAGCCACACCGACCCGTACACCGCGGTTGCGGCGGCTTGTGCCGCGCTTTACGGCCCACGCCACGGTGGCGCCAACGAGTCGGTGCTGAACATGCTTGACAGCATCGACAACTATGAAAACGTCGGCCCTTTTGTTGAGGGCGTGAAGGCGGGTAACCAGCGTCTGATCGGTTTCGGCCATCGCGTCTACAAGAACTACGACCCACGCGCCCGCATCATCAAGGAGGCCGCTCACGATGTGTTCGCTGTTACCGGCGCGAACCGGTTGCTTGATATCGCCCTGAAACTCGAGGAAACCGCCTTGGCTGATGACTACTTCATCAGCCGCAAGCTCTACCCGAACGTTGATTTCTACAGCGGCCTGATCTATGAATCGATGGGTTTCCCGCGCAACATGTTCACGGTGCTCTTCGCCATCGGTCGTACCCCTGGTTGGTTGGCGCACTGGAACGAAATGCTTGAGCAGGACTCCCGCATCGCTCGTCCGCGCCAGATCTACGTAGGCGAACCCGAGCGCGTATACGTGCCGATCGACCAGCGCTGAACACCGACCACATCCTCAGACGACCACATCCTCAACCGACCACGTCAAGCACCAACTTCCCAGCATTGGCGTCGACACCCATACGTTCAACCGACCACATCCTCAACCGACCACGTCAAGCACCAACTTCCCAGCATTGGCGTCGACACCCATACGTTCAACCGACCACATCCTCAACCGACCACATCCTCAGACGACGACGTCAAGCACCAACTTCCCAGCATTGGCGTTAACACCCATACGTTCATGGGCGGCTGCCACCTCCGCGAGGGGGTATCGGCTGTCGATCACGGGTGACAACGCATCGGTTGCGACGTGAGGCAGCATCTGGGTGGCAAACTCCCGGGTGATGGAGATCTTCTGCTCGAGCGGTCTGGCACGTAGTGTCGTGCCGATGAGGGTTGCCCGCTTCATCATCAGAGTTGAAACGTCAAACATCACCGGCGCGCCCGCCAACGCTCCGACCTGAATGATGCAGCCGTCCATTGCCAACGCCTCCACGTTGCGTGGCAGGTAGTTCCCACCAACCACATCAAGGATGACATCAACACCGAACCCGTTGGTGACATCGGCGATACGTTCCCCAAAGCCCTCATGGTTGTAGTCAATGACCAGATCGGCCCCCAGTGCATGACACACATGGTGCTTGTCGGCTGACGCCGTCACGGCGATGCGGCTACCAATCACCTTGGCAATTTGGATCGCCGCCGTACCCACGCCCGAGGCACCGGCATGAACCAGAGCCCAGCGCCCGCTGGTCAAACCTCCCTGGCGCACGAGCGCGTCCCACGCCGTGATGAACACCTCAGGAAATGCGCCAGCGTTTTGGATCGGAAGCGCATTGGGAACCCGCATCACCTGCCGTTCGTGAACCGCAATCAGCTCCGCGTAACAGCCGCCGTTGGCGATACCCATTACTTGGTCGCCGATTGAGTGCTCAATAACCCTTTCCCCTGTTTGAACTACGGTTCCTGCGAATTCCAGCCCAGGTATCTCATGAAGCATCGGCGGACCCGGGTACCGGCCCATTCGCTGGAGTAGGTCGGCCCGGTTTACAGCCGTTGACCGCACCTCCACCAAGACGTCGTGGGGGCCGGGCATCGGATCAGGCACTTCTTGCATCCTGAGGACCTCGGGACCTCCCTTTTCACGTAGCACGATGGCTTGCATAACCCAAGCAGACCACGCGGTCACCTCATTTGCCAACTCAGAGTGCTAGGGGCACCGCTGGCACCGACTCAACTTCTGGGAATGCGCAACTCAACTGGATACGGAATGAAGTCGTGCAGAACTCCGCGGCTGTTCGCGTCCTTGATGGTCTGCCAGAACTCAACCGTGGTGATCTCGGGATGGAACTCATCGAAGACCTCAGCGACGATGCGCGGCGAACGCAGATAAGTGCGGAACTCCTCGGGAAACACATCGTCGGGGTCGACCGGGAACCATGGCTGATCAAGCATCTCATCGTCATACATTTGACTCGTCGGCATATGTCGGAAATTGACGTCGGACAGTAGCGAAAGCTCGTCGTAGTCGTAGAAGGCAACCGACCCGTGGCGGGTCACGCCGAAGTTCTTCGGAAAAAGATCCCCTGGAAAAATGTCTGCTGCGGCGAGGTCCTTGATGGCGTTGCCGTAGTCCATGGCTGCCTCACGGGCACGTTCGGGCGACATCTCCCGCAGATACAGATCAAGTGGGTATAAGCGGCGTTCGGTGTATACGTGATGCAACAGAACTTCGTCTTCAATAACGGTCACCATCCGGGTGCAATCTCTGAGCAGTTCGGTAAGCAGTTCCTCAGAGAAGCGATCTCGTTTGAACGTGAGGTTTCGAAACTCCTGGGCGTCGACCAGGCGGCCTACCCGTTCGTGCTGAAACACCAGCTTGTATCGGCTACGCACCTCCGCGGGCGTGGTCCGCTTCGTCGGCGGGAAGCGATCCTTGATGACCTTGAACACCACATCAAACGACGGCAGCGTGAACACGGCCATCACCATGCCGCGCGCCCCTCGTGCCCGCTCGAATCGAGTATTGGAGTGCTCCATGTGGCGATACAACGCCCGGAAGAGGTTCGTCTTTCCGTGCTGGTTGTAGCCGATTGACGTGTACAGCTCGGCCGCGGGCTTCACCGGTAACAGGCTTTTCAAGAACCCCACCACGGCGGCGGGTCGTCGGCATAGTACATGGAAATACGAACGGGTATAACCAAACATCCGGCTGGCAGCACGCTCGGTCAACAACACCGCGTCGATGTACAGGCCAGCGTCATTGGCGAGCACCGGGAGAATTACCGGTGCTACGCGATTAAGCCAGCGCAGACGTCCGACGATGTAGGCACCTTTGTTGCGATAAAAGATCGGATTCAGGATCTCGATCAGGTCTATTCGGCCATCCCAGACCTCATTGAGATGGGCCTGTATACGTTCGGTCACGTTGACGAGATCGGTCTCGATGTCGGCGAAATGCGATGCCAATGGTGAGTGCTCGAAAACGCATCGCAGGGTGTTTGACAATGAGTCTGTTACGGCGAAGGCTTGGTACTCCGATCGAGAGGATTCGTCAGTGGGCAAGATGGTTGGTCCCAGCCAGAGAAATTCGAGTTCGACATCAAGTCCTACGATCTCAAATGTCCGCCTTGTGACCGAATTGTAGAATGTCTCGGCCAGCTCAAGATCATCTCGTGCGCCCACGAGTGACACGTAGAGTCGCCGAGCGGTGATCCATGTTTTGCGAGCCTCGACGGGATCATCGGGCAGCAGCAGACCCGCAGCGTTGACCACTTCCCATACCCGGCGTTTGTGGATCTCAAGACGCTCAGCGACATCGCCTTGATGTTGCAGCCACTGCCGATCGACGAATCGCTGGGTCGCCCGTTGAGTGATCTCAAGGAACCGCTCGTGGTAGCCGACAAAACCATCATGAATCAGTCGGCCTAGACGCTCCGCTAGACGCTGGGTCGAATCGGGCGGTACGGGAGCGTCAATCATCAAGCACTGCAACCATAACGGCATTGGGTTGGCCAACTTCACCAGGTGTCGTCGATCATCGGTGTCGTGACCTGTGTGTCGAACGCCAATGGCCCTCGAATGCGAAACTCAGCCAATGAGCCACTCACTTAGCCTTGCCGAACACCACCTGATCTCGGAGTTATCCACACGGTATGCCTACGCAGTCGACGAAGGTGACCTCGGCGAACTCGTGGACGTCTTCACCGCCGAAGCCGTGTTGGACACCGGTCGGGGGATTCGCCGTGGCGTTACGGAGATAATCACTGCACTGGCACGTCTAGAACGCTACGACGCTGTATTTCACCACCTGGGACAGCGCCGGATCATTGCGGGAACCGACGCTGGCTCCGCAATGGGCGACGTGTACTGTGTGGCCCACCATCTTCACACCGAAACGGACGGTTCACGTATTAACCATGTGATGTACATCCGTTACCGCGACCGGTACGAAAACGGACCTGGCGGCTGGCGGATCTCCGAACGCCGACTCGACACACTTTGGACTGAGAGCCGCTTATTGGACCGCTGATCCATTGGCCTGACTCGAACCGATATTCAGCACCTGTTCAAGGCTCTCAAACTGTTCAAGGAGATGCCGAAGCTTGTCGGTGGTTGCCGACGACCTCTGCGAACACGAGCCTCATGAAACTTTCAGCAAATGAAGGATCAAGGTTCGTCGATGCGGCAAGTTCACGAAGGCGCGCAACCTGTTCGTTTTCCCTGGCGGGGTCCGCAGGAGCCAACCCGGACCGGGCTTTGTACTCCCCCACCGCCTTGGTGATCCTGAACCGCTCGGCAAGAACAAGCACCAGCACGGTATCAAGGTTGTCGATGCTCGATCGGAGGATTTCGAGTTGCTCATCGGCCATTGGAATTGATCGGTCTTTGTCGGACGGGTGGGCCGTACAAGAGTCGAACTTGTGACCTCCTGCGTGTCGAGCAGGCGCTCTGACCAACTGAGCTAACGGCCCCGGAAGCCGAAACTGTATCAGCAGGAGGTGTCTCGAACTCAGCCCGCATTTCCGGCGACTCGACATTGCATTGACGGTGAGGCAACGACCTATCCTCATGCGCGATGCGTTTGGTCGTGGCTCGGTGCACCGTTGATTACCGGGGCCGCCTTGAAGCCCACCTGCCCGAAGCCGTTCGGCTGGTGATGGTCAAGGCCGATGGTTGCGTAGCCGTTCATTGCGATGGAGGTGCCTACAAGCCGCTCAACTGGATGAATGCGCCCAACCGTCTGAGTCAGGAAGTCAGCGACGACGAGCACACAGGCACATGGAGAGGCGTCTGGACAATCACAGGTGCGAATTCCGAGTCGCTCATCATCACCTTTCATGAGGTGACGAGTGACATCAGCGTTGAGATGGGAATCGATCCCGGCCTAATAAAGGATGGTGTGGAGTCCCACTTGCAGAAGTTGTTGGCCGAGAACCCCACCGCCATCGCCGACGGGCTCCGGTTGATGCGGCGCGAGTACCCGACCGATATCGGCCCGGTCGATCTGATGTGTCGTGACATCCACGGAGCCGCCGTGGCGATAGAAGTGAAACGACGAGGTGAGATCGACGGTGTTGAGCAACTCACTCGCTATCTCGATTTCTTGAACCAAGATCCACGACTTCGACCGGTACGAGGCGTGCTGGTAGCCCAACAGGTCAGGCCACAGGCTCGGGTGCTCGCCCGCCACCGCAATATCGACTGGGTAGAGATTGACTACGACGAACTACGAGGTATCCGACCCCCAAATCCACGACTGTTTTGAGCGCATTTTGCGGGGCACCGGGCGGGTCGGCGGTTGTTCGGTGTCGGTGCGGGGGGATCTTGGTCCATGGCCGAGCAGGGGCATGGCCTGATCAGCGATGCCGGAGCCGAACCTGAAATACTCCGATCCTGGTGCGGTTTGCGTTTCGCCGGATCACTACACGGCCCGACTCGTTCGGTTGTGGATAACCTGACCCGTGCATGCGTCGGGCGACTGCTGTCAAGGCTTCGGTGGTCACCGTGATGACCGTGATCGCGATCATCCTCCCAGTTGTGGCTGGCTGGTTAATTGACGACGTGTGGCTTAGAGAGGACCTGCCGCGGCGAGTTCACGTTGCGGGCGTGAACATCAGCCGGATTGCTGAAACCGATGCACGCAGCCGACTTGAGGACGCGGGCTTCGACCAAAGACGGATCGAGCTGCATTGGGCCGGTAAGTCCGTTACCGCTACGGCCGCCGAGTTGGGAGTCGTGGTCGATATCGACAAGGCAATCGAGGAGGCAAGCAACAGGGGTGATACCTGGGGTCGACCGTATCGCTGGTTGAAGTCGCTGCTTGTCGAGTCGTCGCTGGACCTGGCTTACGAACTTGACGATGATGCACTCGCCGACTGGTTCGGGGTAGGCGACGACGCCGTCTTTCCTTTGGATTTCGGCGTGCCCGCGATTGAACTGATTGACGGCGAATTCGTCGAAACCGACGCTCGCTCGGTTCCCGACGTCAACATTGAAGCACTTAGGGAAGCGATCCTGGCCGCGGCGCTACAACCTGCCGCAGAGCCCGCCCGCATAGACGTGCCGGTGGCGGGCACCATTGCGATCGATCGCGGTGCTGGCACGACTATCGACAAGGCCGCTGCAATCACGGTAGGCGGAATCAAGGTAACCATCGCCAACGACCAGCGGGTTTTCCAGATCCCTGAAGCTGCGGTACGCCAATGGATCGTGTTCGACCACGACGGCACCACTTCAACGATCGGATTGGATCAGAACCTTGTGATGTCGACTCTGCGCGCGTTGTTCTCCGGGCTGAAGGGGCGCGGTGATCCGGTTGAGTTCCTAGTCCACCCGCTCAGCAACGAGATATCCATCAAAGGCGGAACCGTCGGCATGGTTTGCTGCGCACCCGACTCGGTGGACAATCTTCTCACAGCCCTTGTGGAAGGCACCGATGTGGTTACCGTCCACCCGATCAAGGACCCTTTGGTCAAAGGAAGCTTCCAATGGGCCAAGACTCTGGCCATTACCGAGTTGGTCGGCGAGTTCACGACCCACTTCAGACCCGGCCAGAGTCGCGTCACCAACATTGCCCGCATTAGTGATCTCACCCGAGGTACGGTGATCGAACCGGGTGAGACCTTCTCAGTGAACGGGCATGTTGGTAGACGCACCCGTGAAAAAGGTTTCGTTAGCGCTGGGATGATCCTCAACGGAGTCTTTCGGCCATCAGTAGGCGGCGGTATCAGCCAGTTTGCGACAACCCTGTTCAACGCGGCCTTCTTTGCGGGGCTCGACTTCGGGGAGTATCAGAGCCATTCGATCTATATCTCCCGCTACCCATACGGCCGAGAGGCCACGGTCTCCTACCCGCATCCCGACCTTGAGATCATCAACAACACGCCCTACGGGGTGTTGTTGTGGCCTACGACGACGGAAGACTCGATAACGGTGAAGCTTTACTCCACCCGATGGGTGCAAGGCGAACAAACCGGCCAGAGACAGACTCGTCGAGGCGCGGTATGCACACGGGTGACAACAGAACGCACCCGAACATGGTTGCACGAAACGCGCCAAGAGATCGACCATGTCTCTGCCCTTTACCGGCCCGAGGGTCAGAGATGCGATGGCTCATCAACCATACCCACCACAACGACCACCGCCCCACCAACAACAACGACTGCCCCAACAACAACCACAACCACTGCCCCAACAACCACCACCGCCCCACCCACGCCACCAGGAACCACAACCCCACCAGCCCCAACAACAACAACCACCGCCCCAACAACGACCACCGCCCCACCCACGCCACCAGGAACCACAACCCCACCAGCCCCAACAACAACAACCACCGCCCCACCAACCACCACCGCCCCACCCACGCCACCAGGAACCACAACCCCACCAGCCCCAACAACAACAACCACCGCCGCACCAACAACAACGACCGCCCCAACAACCACCCCGTCATGATCAAGAGGGTTGATGTCGCAGTCATAGGCGCCGGTCCGGCCGGCACCACCGCTGCCACCCTTCTTGCACGAACTGGCCGACAAGTCGAACTCTTCGACAGAGCTAGGTTTCCTCGCGATAAGTGCTGCGGCGATGGGCTGACGACCTTAGCCCTGCGGGAACTCGCGGCGCTCGGACTCGACCCGAGCGCCGTCAAGTCGTGGCATATCGTTGACCGAGTGGTGGTGCGCAGCCCAGCGGGTCGAGAGATCCGGTATCAGTTACCGGACGGACCGGGTTACCACGCCGCCGTGGCGCGCCGCGAAGATCTGGACACGGTTCTGGTCGAGATGTCGCAGAAGGCCGGGGCAACGCTGCACGAAAACGTCGGACTGACCGATGCCCGCTCAACCGTCGATGGTGTGATTCTCGGCTTCGGGGCGCGCCGCGAGCCCATGATCGCTCGAGTAGTCATTGCCGCCGACGGTATGTGGTCTTCTACACGCAAAGCACTCGGCCTCGCCGTTGACGGGTACCGGGGCGATTGGCACGCCTTTCGTCAGTACTACCGCAAGGTAAGCAGACGGGCCGCTCACGAGCTCGTCGTCTGGTTCGAACCCGATCTGCTACCCGGCTATGCATGGTCGTTTCCCTTAGGCGACGGTCGAGCCAACGTAGGGTTCGGGATCCAGCGCCAAAAACACCGAGTCAGCGACATGAACCGCACTTGGAAGGACCTCACCGCCCGAAGCCACGTGCGCGAGATGCTGGGCGAAAGCGCCGAACCGGAAAGTCCCCACCGCAGTTGGCCTATCCCGGCTGCATTGGGACGACTGCCGCTAACTGCTCCGCGCACTATGTTCGTCGGCGATGCTGGGGGTGTAACGGATCCGATGACCGGCGAGGGCATCGCTCAGGCACTGGTTACCGGTCGTCTCGCAGCCGAGGTGGTTATGGCACACAGCGAACCTGACGATGCCGTCAGGGACTACGAGCGGCGGGCACGAATGGAGTTGACGGCCGATGACCGCATGGCCAGGGGTTTGAGCTGGCTGCTGTCGCATGCCCGGATCGTCGAAGCCTGCCTCAAAGCCACGTGTGCGACGCCTTGGCTCCGTCGAAACTTCGTCCGCTGGATGTTCGAGGACTACCCACGAGCCATAGCCGCCACTCCCCGTCGCTGGCAGCGTGGCGCTTTGTCGGATCGGGGGGTTTTCGCCAACACCGAACCATCGCTTCACAAGCCGGTTACCTCCGGGCGATGAATCATCAGCCACTTCTCGACGCGATCGCCCGCTTTGACGACGGTGTGGATGAACGCTGGGCGACGATCCGCGGACATCGGGTAACGGATCGCCTCTTCTATACCGCCAGCGGAGCCGGGGACCACTCCGTGCTCTGGCATACGCTAGGCGTCATCCAGGCCATCAAGAAGGACAACCTCAGCGCGGCGCTGAGGTTCAGCACCGCGCTGTGGGTTGAATCGGTGTTGGTCAATGGCTTGATCAAGTCAATGTTCAAGCGATCAAGGCCGACCCCCGGCGGCCCCGAGTCTTACAACCTGCGCAGGCCCAAGACAACAAGCTTCCCGAGCGGCCACGCCTCGGCAGCGCTTACAGCAGCTGCCATGTTGTCACGCCAGGGCAAGGCCCCTCTTTGGTATGGGTTGGCCGCCATCGTCGCAGCCAGCCGCATTCACGTCCGAATCCACCACGCATCCGACGTGGTCGCAGGTGCCCTCACCGGGGCGCTGCTGGGCCAGGTCATACGACGCTTCGCAAACCGCGTTCAACGACGTCGCTTCGCCTGACATATCTCATATCCGCTGATATCAAATAACCGCCGACCGAATCAGGCCGGGTCGATCAGTTGACCGCAGCGGGCGCCACGGGTTCAGAAGCCACATAGGTGAGAAGCATTCGGAGGTCCAACAACAGATCCGACACCTCGGCGCTTGATACCAGTTCACGGCGATGAAGATCCCCCAGGTGACGATCGATCAGCAAGAGCGCCTCGTCGGTCTTCGCCCCGTCGATTAGTTCCGTCATGACATGACCCTAGCCGCGGTCAATCCCGCGACAACTCTGCAGGTCGATAATTCGAATGCGTATGCCTCGTGAAGGCGAATTCGCAGAGATCAGAGCACCCGGGTGATCGTTGGCTTGAGTATTCGCATCCAAGCGCCCGGGTCTACGATCTGTTGATGGACATTCGAGGCACAGTTGTGGTCGTGACAGGCGGAGCTAGCGGCATCGGTCAAGCAATGGCACGACGCTTCGCTACCGACGGTGCAGGCACGGTGATAGTGGCTGACATCAACGGTGAAGGTGCGCAGTCCGTGGCCGATGAGATTGGCGGGCGGGCCGAGCAAATCGACATGACCGACGAAAAGTCCCAGATAGACCTGATCAACCGGACAGAGGCCGATGTCGGGCCGATCGAGTTGTGGTGCGGCAATGCTGGAGTTGGTGCCGACGGTGGAGTGGAGCTCGAAAACGACGTCTGGAACTTCACTTGGAACGTCAACGTGATGGCTCACGTGATAACCGCACGCCACATGATCCCCCATTGGACCGAACGGGGCAGCGGCCATTTCCTGATAACTGCATCGGCAGCCGGGCTACTCACAAACCTCGGAACCGCTCCCTATGCCGTCACCAAGCATGGTGCTGTGGCGCTCGCTGAGTGGCTAGCCATCACATACGGCCATCAGGGGATCCGCGTGTCTTGTCTATGTCCACAAGGTGTACGCACGCCGATGACAGAGGCCGAGGACCGACTTGCCATTGACGTCGTGCGAGCGGAGGGAATGATCGAGCCCTGCGACGTGGCCGAGGCGGTGGCCGTTGGCTTGGCGGAGGACTCTTTTCTTATCCTTCCGCACCCGGAGGTGAAGACCTACGAACTACGGCGAGCTGGCGACCGGCAGCGCTGGCTCAACGGTATGCAACGACTTCATGCGTCACTAGTCGGCTGAGTCCAACCCGTCAAGGTGCGGGAGCCAGATCCTCGATGGCGGTCTTGACGTTGACCCCCGGGAACGGCATGAGTGCCAGAACCGGACAGTTCACACCGGCATCGACATATCGCCGGACATGGGCCTTGCACTCGTCGGGTGAACCGTGGATCAACAGGTCATCAATCACCGAGTCAGGGATTTTCGCCAGTGAGCCCCTGCGGTCACCCGCAGCCCACTGTTCCCAGTGCTCGGCGAGGTCGTCGCCTCTCCCCATCCATTCGTGAAACGCCCGGTATACGCCGACATTGAGATAGGCGGCGATTGCATACTTTCCCGCAGACAGTGCCTGCTCACGGTCCGACGTTGGTGCCACGAACAAGCGAGCTGCGATCTCTGCGTCAGGATTCTCCTCACGAACAATCCCTGAGACCCGCTCGGCATCGGCGACCGAAAGCCAATTCACAATCGCGCCGTCACTTTCGCGGCCCGCTAAGCGCAGCATCCGCTCACGCAACGCCGCCACCATGATCTTGACCGGACTCTCCACCGCAACACCGAGACGGAAACCACGGACCGAAAACGTTTCGTACTCCTCGGTGACCTTGTTGCCCTTCAGGGCGGCCCTGAGAAAACGGACGGTGTCTCGAACCCGGCGATAGGGATTGGTGAAGGCAATGCCGTTCCAGTTCTTGACGATGACGTCGGACGACGAACCAATACCGGCAACGAACCCACCAGCCGAGGCTGAGGCCATTGATGCGACTGATTGCGCCAGGAGCCCGGGACCGCGTGTAAAGGCCGGAAGGATTGCGGTGCCCAGGCGCAGCGAGGGCGTCCAGACCGAGGCGAGCGCCAGCGGGGTGAGCCCATCTGATCCGTTGGACTCCGCCGTCCAGACGTCTGTGTAGCCGTTGCTTTCGAGAGCCTCGAAGCGTTCACGCTGTGCATGCAACGGACCGTCGAACGGGACAGTCATGCCGTAACGAGTTGGGGTATCCGGTCCAGTCATCTTCGGACTCTAGGTGACTGTCACACCCCCTCCCCATAGTAGAGACATGTCCGATCAGCTAGTTCTCATAAGCCTTGACCCACAAGAGCGCTTTGACCACCGAAAACGGCTCGACCCGGCCACGCTGGAACGGGGTCGTCGGGGGATCGCCGACGCTCGGGAGGTACTACGAACCGTCCGTCTGGAGGTTGGTACCGGCAACCGAAGAAACCTTGGTGCCACAACGTAACTGTCGGTAGCTTCGTCCTGCTTCGGCGAGGACGGCTCCACATGCTAGGTATTGCACTGGACAGATCCCTGGACCCGCCACCGACTATGTCATCATGATTCCGTTGCGTGCAGCCCGTCTGGTAACGCTATTGATGTTTGCGCTGGCCTCAGGAGAGTGGGCTAGCGCAGACGAGAATCCAGTTGAGAGAATCGCCGACGCCACCACCGAAGTCATCAGTACCGGGAATGTCCGCATACACAGCGGCACGGCGTACGTCGGCACAGCCGATACGGATTATCGGATAGAACCCAACGCCACAGTGCAAAGAGTCGTGGACGGCGACACGATCGAGGTGGATATCGGGGGACGCACGCAGCGTGTTCGACTTCTCGGGATTGATACCCCAGAAACCGTGGCACGAACCAAGCCCGTCCAATGCTTCGGGCCCGAGGCGAGCGCATACCTGTCCCGTGCCCTGCCGGAGGGAAGCGCCATCACCTTGATCATTGACAACGAGTCCCACGATCACTACGGCCGACTCTTGGGATACGTGGTTCGCTCCCATGACATGTTGTTCATCAATCTCGACCTGATCGAGAATGGCTACGCCGGTGTGCTCATCATCGAGCCGAACACCTACTACCAGGGCGTCTTCGAAGCCGCCGAGGCCAGAGCTCGAAGATCCTCTGCGGGTCTGTGGGGTGCGTGCGGAGGGCTCGACGTCCCGCTCAGGTAACTTCGGCTGTGTGCGATCACTTGCAAGCACACTCGGATACGACGATCAGCAACGGCTGCTGATCGTCAGCACCGACCTCATCGGATCCACCCATGCGGCGACGGCGGCAGGCATCATGGCCCTACGGGAAGGTGCCGCCACCACAGCCACGTTGATGATGCCCGCGCCGTGGGCGCGCCACGCAGGCGATGTGTTTACCAGGACTGCGCATCCAGCCGACGACGTGGGCATTCACCTAACGCTGAACTCCGAGTTGGACTTCTTTCGATGGGGACCACTAACCCAAGCACCAAGCCTTTTGGACGGCGACGGTGGTTTCCCCCGCACCATCGCCGATTTGTGGGACCACGCCGATCTCTCCGAGGTCCGGCGCGAGTGTCGTGCCCAAGTCGAGCGGGCAACCATGTGGGGGATCGACATCACCCATCTCACAACCCATCTGGGTGCCATGCAGCAACGACCCGAGTTCTTTGACGTAATGCTTGATATCGCATGTGAGTTCAAGTTGCCCGTCCGTCTCGAAAGCAGCCGGGCCGAGATCGACGCCGGATTCCCGTTCCGCCGTCTTGCCGCCGAAGCTGGGGTATTCACGCCCGACAGTTTCCGGCTTGTGCGAGGCGGGTCCCGAGCCCATCTGCACCGTGTTCTCGCCGATCCACCAGCAGGTGTCACCGAGGTGTCACTGCAGCCTGCGTTGGACTGTGAGGAGATAAGGGCCGTCGATCCGTCGGCCACAACCCGAATCGATGACCTCGCCGTACTGATGGATCCGACACTGCCACAACGTCTGAACCGAATCGGGTTCACAACGATCGGTTATCGAGTGATCCGCGATGCCTTGCGTGAACACTTGCGGTAGAAGGGACAGGCCGATCAATCCGATATCTGATTCTGCAGCGAACTCAAAACAGCAATCATCGAGGCGCGCAGTTCGCGTAGATCGGTCAACCAGACGGCGTAGCGGCCTTCCAGGCGCATCGCCCCGTTCATGTAGGCAACTTCGGGGGCCACAGTGCCGTTGACGATGGCCAAAGCATCGTCATAGTCGATGGTGATGGCGATGTCGGATTTGGTGGTCGCCGGACCCGACGCCAGGGTCATGACCTCGCCTTGTTCTATTACCAGGTGACAACTAAGCCGTCCCTGCGGCGCACTCTTCACTGTGTACTGGACTACTGCTGACACATTACAGCCACCGGCTGCACCACCTGTAAGCCCCTTTACGGCTGCAGCCGCTGCAACGAACCAGTCCGCGGACTCACACATACTCAAGTGCAGATCCCCTATTCGCGAATGCCAGCGAAGAGGTCGTCCTCGGGCAGAGTGACCCAGCCCGGACCCGCTGCGAGTCGGTAGTCGTCGATCGGGTGGATTTTCTTTTCGATCTCCCAAGGCAACCCGAACCAAAACGAGGAGTCCGGGTCAATCTGGGTGGCGTGGGCCAGCAGACCGTCTCGCCTCACGCTCTCGAACCCCTCAATCGATACTCGTGTGGTGATCTTGGCATCACTGTCAGGACCGGCGAACCAACGATCGTCGTAGGGAGATTCCAAACCGAGATCCAAGAACGCCTGATGGCGGGCCCGCAGACGAGCTCGGGACCAACTCGAATAATAAACCTTGGTGACATCCCAGGCATCGCCAAGTTCAAGACGATAAGTGTGGTCCCGTGCCCTCGCCACGGCGGGGTGGGTGATCTCATACACCCTGAGATGGTCGGGATGGTTGTAGGTGCCCTGTTCGTCGGGATACGTAACGATCACCTGTGGCCGTTCTTTGCGTATCAGGCGCACCAAGCGGTCCACCGCCTCGTCCAGAGGGGCTGCTGCGAAGCAATCGTCGCGGCGGTTGGTATCACTGTCGGCCATACCCGAGTCGCGATAGCCGAGCATGTGAACCTGCTCATAACCGATTACCTCGGCGGCGGCCAACAGCTCCGCTTGGCGGATTGCCTTCATATTGTTACGAACTTCGTCGCAATCCATGGCCGGGTTAAGAATCTCGCCTTCTTCTCCACCGGTACAACAAACCAGAACTGTGCGAATCCCTTCGGCTCGATAGCGGGCGATCGTGCCTGCACCCTTGGAGGCCTCGTCGTCGGGGTGGGCGTGCACGGTGAGAATACACAACGAATCGGTCATCGATTCCCGACGATACCGGACGATTCCGGATCGTCGCGTCCAGGATCGACCGTAGTGGTGGACTCAGTGGGTCAGTGGTTCGAGTTCAGTTTCGTCGCCCAGATCAATGAGCCGCCAGCCGCACATCCGAGCCAATAGTTCGCGGCCCTCGTCGGGGCCGACAGCTATGAGTTCGTCGCCGTTAAGCAGCGTTGTCCGACCACGGGGACGGTAGATGTACTGACCACCTCGGCGGATGGCGAGTACGGAAAAACCCGGCTCAATGTTGAGTTGCAGTTCGGCTAATCCGGACCGGTCGGCGTCGCTGCCGGGGCGAATCGGGAGCCGAACGACGACCTCGTCGCTGTCACCGAGAGCAATTCCCAGGATTGGATGAACCTCTGAGCGGTGTTCAATGATCCAGACCATCTGCTTGGCCGAATCACCTATGTCCTCGGCTGCCTGGCTCAGGTGAAGCAGGCCCCGCAGCGGCGACGGGTCGACCCTGTCTGCAGCCGCGCGCAACACCCACAGCTCGAGGCGATCCTTCATCTCATCGAGACGGTCCTCAAGGTGACGAACTTCGGCGGCAAGGCCCATATCTGCAAAGACCAGCGCCGAATAGGCAAGACCCACCGCCACCTCCGACAGGTTCTTCATCTCAACCAGCACGTCAACAGCACGATCCAAGTCGGTTACGAAGGGATCGTCGTCGTTGGTTCTGGGCTGCCACGGCAGCGCTGCTGCGAGTTCCCGCAGCGGGGCGATGCCGTCGGGCGAACCACGCAGAAACAACACGTCGTCAGGCAGCAGCACCAGATCACCATCAATGTCAGTGATCCATGTGCGTTCGCGGCGCACCGCCATTATCCGCATGCCGGTATGCACCGGTAGTTCGTGAGCACTCAGCGTGCGATGAGCGAGATGGCTTCCGCTGCTCACCCGCACCCGATGACTCACCTCTTCGGCCTCGGACAGGTTGGCGACCAACTGTGCCGGGATACCGACCCGGTGAGTGACGATCCGTGCGATGTCCACGGCGTCATTGGCGATGCGTTCGATGGCGCTGATCACCTGCAGCACCGACGACATACCTGCGGACTCTTTGGGTTTACGCACAGCCATGATGCATACGCTGCGCATGTCCTGGACGAGGTCGCTCATCTTCTCCTCGAGGGCGCTCACCTCCTCGGCCATGTCAGGATCGCCGAAAAAGAGCGCTGCGTATGCCAGATCGACCATAAGTTCAGAATCGTCTTTGGCCTCAGCCAGCATTTCACGCAGGTTGCGTGGTCTTTCGTCCATCAGGGCTCCTTGTACATCATGCAACGCCCACTGCGACGAGGGCGAGAATCATTGCGAACACGCCGACGAAGTCGAGCGAGGAGGAAACCATCGGGATCCCGAACGTGTCGGGATCCAGCCCGAAGCGCACCGCAGCGATGGTCGAGTAGTAAGAAACCATCACCGCGCAGACCGTCGCGATTACCCCACCGAGCATGGCAACAGCAACGACTTCGCCCAGACCCGGACTCTGCGCGCCGATCATATTTCCGCCAGCCTGCGCGACCACACCCGCCACTGCGAACACGGGTATCGACAACACGAAGATCATGGCGAGGTCGCCACCTGCTTCGCGCGTCGGCAGAGGTGCGGGCCGGATTAACCCTAGATGCAGTTTCGACGACAGCCGGCTCGACAGGACGCCGCCGAGGTTCCCGGCGGTGCTCAAGAAGCCCGGCAGAAGCACCAACATCACCGGATATGCGACAAAGTCGTCGAGTCGCTTCTCGATGGCGATGCCAGCGATCAGGTCAAGCGCTGCTGCCAGCACGAGGATCGGCAAAGACTCCACCATGATTGTTCTCAGCTCGCTATGGCGAACACGAAGCGACCACACACTGCCTGCCAAGGCCAGGATCGTGACCACGATGGCGATGGCGGGTGTTACGCCTTTGATTCCGGCCAGTTCGGCGGCCCAGATCAGCGCTGGCAGGGTCACCACGTCTCCGGCGGCAGTCACCAACGGTGCCGCCACGTTGTCAAGGTCCCAGCCGCGGCGGACCGAGCCAGCTGCGATACCCAAGGTGATGGCCAAGACGACAACCGAGGCCAGTAGTCCGCTGATTGTGCTCACGACCACGAAATCGGCGATCGACATGGTGGGCGATACATCAAAGACAATGGCGACGCCTTTGGCCAACACGGCCAAGATCACCGCCATGGTCAAGCTGAGCACCATCGCTGCGGCGGTGTTTTGGCCAACCACCGTGTCGAGACGGAGGCTGGGCCGGAACACACCGGCATGGATTGATGTTCCGAGCCTGCTCCCGAGAGCACCGAACACGTTGCCCTTTACGGCCAAGGCGGCAGGAACCAGCAACAGCAGTCCTGGTAACTCCTCAAGGGTGCCGGTTGTTACAGCGAGGGTCACACCGGCCACCAGGCTCGCTAAGACCGCTGTCAACAGCGCTGTAAAGCTGTCGCGATAAGCGGACGGACTACCACCCAGAAGGGCTCGGGTCAGACGCGCAAGACGGCGAGGACGGCGACCCACACCATCAAGTTAGGTGGGTCGCTGCGGCGATCCGGCGCGATTCACCTCGGGTGAAAGAAATACTGATGTCGTTGGCTTTCATGCGAGCCGCTCGGCGGCGGACCTGCCCAGCGCGCTCAGGATCTCCAGGCAGTCGTTCCAAGTTGAATGCAGCACCTGCTGCACCGGCTCCACGGAGGTGATCCGACTCTGCACCTGGCCACTCATAGCGAGCCCGCTTTCCATGTCGCCACCGAAGTACGTTGCCATCATGGCGTCGCGGTCAAGCACAGCCTGGGCGTCCTGAGTGTCGAGGTAGTCGGCTTTTTGCGTGCGCATGACCCTCATGGCCGGGCGATGTCTTCGGTTGGCCATCACCGTGTCGGTCTCTGCGCTGTCTATGATCGCCTGTTTCCAGTTGTCGTGGATGGGCGACTCCGCGGAGGCCACCATTCGTGTGCCCATCTGTACGCCGTCTGCACCCATGGCCAAGGCAGCGGCCATGGAGCGGCCATCGACGATGCCACCGGCAGCCACGATCGGCACGTCGTAACGTTCGGCGATCTCGGGGACGAGCACCAACGTTGAGGCCCCGTCGGCGTTCTTGAATCCCCCTCCCTCAACACCCTCAACGATCAGACCGTCAACCCCGGCGTCAACCGCCTTCGCTGCGCCGCGCAGGGTCGGCACCACATGGAACGTGATGATGCCCAACTCCTTGAGTCGCGGCACGAGCACGGCCGGATCCCCTGCCGAAGTCGTGACGAAGTTGATGCCGTTGTCCGAAACGAAGTCGACCATCTCAAGCGGGTCACGTATGAACAACTGTGCAAGGTTGACCCCAAAGGGCTTGTCGGTGAGTTCTCCCATCGTGGCTATCTCGGCTTTGATGATTTCGAGTTCCCCCGAGGAGGTTTCGATGATGCCCAGCCCTCCGGCGTTGGAGACCGCCGACGCCAGCCTCGAACGGGCGATCCATCCCATGGGAGCTTGGATGATGGGTATCTCGATCCCCAACAGATCGGTGACGCGTGTGCGCATGGCGGCCGAGGGTACCCGTCGCTGATACCGGATCGATCACTCAACGAAAGTCCCGAGACGCCGGGGTGCGACCCACCCGAAACGCTTCGAGTTTCTCAGCGATGACGTTGATTACCCCGTCCGCTTTCTCCAGGCGCCCTCGAACGATCATCGCCGATGCTTCACGAACCACCCGGTCATAACGCAGGCAACAACCCGGCGAGACAATAACGTTGATCAGTCCCGTCTCGTCCTCGAGGCTCACGAACATGGTCCCACCAGCGGTCATCGGCCTTTGCCTATGGGTCACTACTCCACATACATGCACCTTCGATCTTGGCCGGAGATGGATCAGATCCTCAGCAACGACAATCCCCCGCTCCGCCAACTCTGAGCGAATGAACCGGGTGGGATGACCGTCGGGAGCAACACCGGTGGCCCACAGGTCCGCAGCGCCTTTCTCTGCAGGTGACATGGTCGCCAAAGCAGGTGCGTTGACGCCGGTGACGACTCCGGGCAGTCGATCTTTCGATGTTTGTGCCATGGCACCGGCGCTCCATAGAGCCGAACGACGATCGATGTCGAAACAGCCGAATGCTCCGGCTGTGGCCAGCGCCTCCAGGACCGGTAATGACAGCTTCGGCACCCGCCGACGCAGATCCTCGATCGAGGCGTAGGGCCGACCGGCAGCGATCTCAGCAGCCATCTCCTCGCTGATACCTCGCACGTAGTCGAGCCCGAGCCGCACAGCTACCGATGATTGGCTGGTCGCAGGTGATTGGCTGGTCGCAGGCAGCGCTGTCACCGAAGAAGGGTCGGTTTGCCTGGCATCGAATTCACCCTGCCCTGGGGACTCGACCGTCGGCCCGTCGGAAATGGGCTCCAATATGGTCCAGGCCTCAGATGTGTTGATGTCGGGTGTGCGCACCACCACACCGTGGCGAAGGGCGTCGCCGACCAAGGTATGCGGAGACCAGAATCCCATCGGCTGCGCCCTCAGCAACGCAGCACAAAAGGCTGCGGGATAGTGGAACTTGATCCACGCCGATGCGTAAACGAGATACGAAAACGACACCGCATGGCTCTCGGGAAAGCCATAATCGGCAAAAGATGCAAAAGAAGCCCAGATCTGTTCGCCCAGTTCACAGGCGATGCCGTTGGACGCCATGCCATCAAAGAAGCGTTCCTTGAGAGCGTCCATACGTTCATGACTGCGCTTGGATCCCATAGCTTGGCGGAGCAGGTCGGCCTCCGCGGGTGAGAAGTCGGCGACGTCAATGGCGATCTGCATGAGTTGCTCTTGAAAGATCGGCACACCCAGAGTTTTCGCCAGCGAGTTTTTGAGTAGCGGGTGCAAAAAGGTGACCGGTTCACGCCCGTTTCGCCGTCGGATGTAAGGATGTACGGAACCGCCCTGGATCGGTCCGGGACGGATGAGCGCCACCTCCACCACCAAGTCGTAAAAGCATCGGGGCTTTAGGCGGGGCAAGGTGGCCATCTGCGCCCGTGACTCGACTTGGAATACACCGATCGTGTCGGCCCTTCGGAGCATTTCATAGACCTCGTCCTCTTGGGCGAGAGCAGCGAGATCAATCTCAGAGCCGTGATGATCACCGATGAGATCGACAGCATGGTGCAGCATCGACAGCATTCCCAGACCGAGCAGGTCAAACTTCACAAGTCCGGCTGCAGCGCAGTCTTCCTTGTCCCACTGCAAGACGCTGCGGTCCTGCATACGAGCCCACTCCACCGGGCACACCTCAATCACAGGCCGGTCACACATCACCATCCCACCGGAGTGGATCGCTAGATGACGAGGAAAGTGCTTAAGTTCGGCGGCTAACTCCATGACCTGCGACGGCACAGCGGGAAGATCTCTCCCGAAACCGGTATCCAGACCCGAACCAGACACACAAAAATCACCTTTTTGAGAATCACGCGCAGCGTCGCGGGAACCATTCGCAGGCCACTGATGATCGCGATCCCACCCGAAATCCGCGCCTCGTCGGGAGAAGGCATCCTGTTGACCTTGGGCATAACCGAGCGCCTTGGCCATGTCACGGATTGCCGAACGCGACCGGTAGGTGACAACGTTGGCCACCTGAGCGCATCTGTGGCGTCCATGACGGTCATACACGTACTGGATGACCTCCTCTCGACGTTGGCTTTCGATGTCAATGTCTATGTCGGGCGGACCGTCACGCTCCGGCGACAAGAAACGTTCGAACAACAAGTTGAGCGACACCGCATCGGCTTTGGTTATGCCCAGGACGTAACAGACCGCGGAGTTGGCTGCCGATCCCCGGCCCTGACAGTAGATATCGGAACGTCGGCAGAATTCGACTATGTCCCAGACGATCAGGAAGTAACCACAGAACCCCAACTGTTCGATTCGATCGAGTTCGTGATCGAGTCGCTTCCACGCCCCTGAGACACGTTCTTGGTCTCGGAGCCCGTAACGAAGAGTGCCACCATCGACGACCAACCGTCTCAGAAAGCTCATCTCATCGAGTCCGTCGGGGCAGGGAAACGGTGGCAGATCAGGGGCGGTCAATGCCAGATCGAAAGCACATTCAGCACCGAGCTCGCCAGCTCGTTGCACCACGCCGGGATAGCGGGCAAAACGCAGAGACTGCTCGTCACCGGAGCGCAGATGCATGCCCACCGGCGGGAGCCATCCGTCGATCTCGTTAAGGCTGCGACGAGCACGCACCGCTGCCAGCGCTGATGCCAAACGTTGACGCGCCACCGAATGATGGTGGGCATTGGCGGTGGCCACAATAGCGACACCAGCGCTGACGGCGAGTTCGGCCAGACCGTCGTTTCGTACCGAATCCATGGGCAGGCCGTGATTCCACAACTCAACAAAGACGTTGTCACGACCGAAGTCGGCAATCAGACGATCAAGTTCACGCCGTGCCGCCGCCGGTCCCTCGTTGAGCAACGCCGCCGGTACCGCCCCTTTACGACAGGCGGTGAGAATGCACCAATGATCTCCTGTGCCGATACCGCCGAGTTCAACGAGACGCTCATAGACGATGCGAGGCGCACCCTTGGAGCCCGCTAGTTGTCCCTCGCTGATAGCCCGAGCAAGCAGGGAGTAGCCGCGAGGGTCACGAGCAAGGACGATCAGATGTCTACCCTGCGGGTCGGGCGTCCCCACCGGACGCGGATCGGGCGGTCCGTGACGACCGGGAACAGGCTCAGATGCCAATGTCAGTTCCGAACCAAACACCGTCGCAAGTCCGACGGTTCGTGCAGCCCGGGCGAAGCGAACCACGCCATAAAAGCCGTTGTGATCGGTGAGGGCGAGCGCGTCAAGTTCCAGTCGGGCGGCCTCAATCGCTAATTCCTCGGGATGGGAGGCCCCGTCAAGGAAGGAGAAATTGGAGTGACAGTGCAGTTCGGCGTAAGGAGTTATCCCCCGATAATATACAAACGTATGTTCGTATACAACGGGTTCGGGATCTGTCGGCGGGAACTCTCGCTGCCCGAGAGATTACCCAGGCGTAACCATGACGAACCGGCGCAGGTACACAGTTCGCACAACAAGAGCATCGCGAATCTCCTCAGTCATGTCGGCAACCAACTCCGCCCTATAGGTGCCCGAGAGATTACCCAGGCGTAACCATGACGAACCGGCGCAGGTACACGGCTCGCACAACAAGAGCATCGCGAATCTCCTCAGTCATGTCGGCAACCAACTCCGCCCTATAGGTGCCCGAGAGATTACCCAGGCGTAACCATGACGAACCGGCGCAGGTACACGGCTCGCACGGCGAGGGCATCGCGAATCTCCTCAGTCATGTCGGCAGCGAACTCCGCCCTGTAAGTGCTGTCAGTCACTACTTGGATGGCGAACTGGAGAGCCGACACAAGACCAATGAACGCCGAGACCAGCAGGAGTTGGCGGGTAAACACCACTTCGCCCCCGAACAGTGACCAGTAGTAGGCCCAGTCGTCTGATCGTGTGAGTTCGGTTGCGGTTGTCCACTGCAGCAGCGTGTCCTCCCGCACCGCCGCAAGACCGAACACCATATAAAAGACGGTGATGATGAAACCCACAATCATGATCTGGATGACCTGTGACGTGAACAACAACAGCCCAACGTTGAACCGGGCACTCCGACCGAGAGGTGGCGAGGCGGGGGCGGGATCCGAAGCCAGGGGCACGATGTCTTGCACAGGCGACCCGACACAGCGAGGCCGTACGTCATCCCATGCCTCGAACCGGGCGAGATCAACTGTGAGGCGATTGACCGATACGGCCACAAACGCCGCCATCAGCCCACCCACGAGCACGAACACAGCTCCAAAGAATGGCAACGTGAAGTCGTTAGCCACCTGCCACATCTCAGCGTTGAGGAAGATGAATGCCGAAAAGACGAGCAAGATCGGCAGTGACTTCATCACCAGGTTGGTGATATCACCAACCTGGTGACGGACCTGGCCCAGCGACCAACGCAACATTGACAGGATCCCCCATGAGGTAACCACGTAACCCACCGCGAGGATCAAGAAGTTGACGATGACGATCTCCAACATGCTCACTGCTACCGCCGACTCCGAACCGATGGCAGCGGGCACCATCGGCAATGCGAAATACAGGCCGATCTCAACGAGACCAACGTCGTCGGGTAGTTGCAGCAGGCGACGCCCCCGCAACTTGTTGACCACCACGAACGAGGTCGTCATGGCAAAGACGCCACCGGTAAAAGCCCCGAACTGTGCCCATCCCTTCCACCGGTCGCCGAAGGTCATGAACAACTCAAAGAACACCACTAGAGAAAGCAGAGGCACCATGCGTGTGAGGACGTCCTCAGTTGCTGAGTATTTCTCAATCAGGTGAGGCAGACCACGGCGAACGAACCAGCGTTCACATCGGTCTCGTTCAGTGTTCATGTCGGCCACGTTCGGCTCTCCACATGACAATCATGGTGTGCTCAGTCCCACAAGGCGGTGATCCGCCACCGACCCTGTTCAAGGGCCAAGAGACGGGCGACACCATCGTCGGTCACCACCTGGATCCGCACAAGACGACGATGCGAGCCGGTAATCCACCACCGTTCGTCGACAGGCCACGGCGCGCTCCAAGCAACCACAACCAGGAACCGCTTCCCATGACCGGCCACAATCCGGTGCGGAGGTGCCGAAATCTGTCCCCGACCGTTGATTCGAACAGGTCGTTCGTCGGCATCGAACACATCAACCGGCTCGCCGGGATCGAGGATCCGTGTCGGTGACGGTGCTGGAAGAGAGCCGGGCCAAGGTGGCGAATCGGCATTGGGCGAATCGGCATTGTTGGTGGGCGTGCTTCGCAGGTCGACCGTAGCTGCGGGGACCAGCACGAGTTGTTCATCGGGATGACGCCCACCTTTGCATTCGATGACCTTCACCGCTTCCACACCCAGCCGTCCCTGTAGGCGGGCCGTCGCACGGGTCACCCGCTCGTCAATTTCAGTCTCATCACCCCAGAAACCAAGTTGACGGCCCTTGGCCGCAATCAACTCCTCGGGTACCAACGTTAGTTTGGCGATACCACCACTCGGACGGCAAGCGGGCGAGCCGTTGAGCCATCCGTCAAGTTGCCAGCGCACCCGATCGGCAATAGCCACCGATGAGAGCATCCCTTCATGACGCCAGAGCCTGCACGACTGCTCACCGTGCTCCGTCTCGGCTTCGACGGCGATCCTCACACAGGTCATGCCTTCGCGCCGCAGCCGCCGATGAAGTTCGTCTGCGAGCCTGCGAGCCATGAACGCCACCCGATCGACCCGGTCCGCAGGCGGATCGATCTCAACGACCGCCGACCGATCCAGGGCCGGGCTGCGGCTGTCGGGCAGGTGCTCTTGGAGACCCAACGCCAATCGATGCGCAGCAAGACCAACTGAGCCGAATCGAGCCGATACATCGGCTGCTGGCAGGGAAGCGAACTCACCGAAGGTACTTATACCGAGCCGAACAAGCACGTCGGTCAACTCGGGTCGTTCCAACATCTCGATCCTCATAGGAGCCAAAAACGAGGCACTGTCACCACTGGGCACCATACGAATCGGCGCCGCGGCACGCGCAGCCAACTCGGCAGCAAAAGGCCCGTCGGCCACGCCGATGCGTACATCAATGCGACCAGCCAGAGCATCGTTCATTCTTGATCGAACGAGTTCCGCGACCTTGGTCTCACCACCGAAGTAGCGCGATGGTCCCCGCATCACGATGGAGCATGTACCGGGCCTCAGCACCTCAATGCGTGGGGTGATGTTGTCCAGGACGGCAACGATCGGTTCAAACATCTGGACTTCGCGAGACTCGTCACGCACGTGAAGTGTCAACTCCGCACACCGTTGGTGTGCCGTACGGGTCCGTATGCCGTATGTCACGCCGTATTCACGGGCAACCGGCGATGAGGTGACGATGCGATTGGCGTGGGTGACCGCGCAGGGTTCATCAAGCAATGCGTCGACGGCCAAAAGAGGCCAGTAGGGGCACCACGCCACCAGCGTGCGCTCGGCTGCTGCCACGGCTCGCACGGGGTATCTGCTGGGCACGTCAGACCCGCACGGGAGCACCGGTTGGGCCGGGTAACAACAATTCGCTTGATCGGGGCCGAGACGCCGCCCCGCGGCCACCACCGTTCACCCGCACACGACGCGAACGAAACAATCCGTGGCCCTCGCCGATTCCCTGCCAACTACCCGAGAGCACCTCCAGTTGCACATCAATGCCCGAAGGCCAGTATCCACCCCGGCAAATGAGCACCGAGCCACGTTCGCGTGTACGAGCAATCAGGCGGCGAGCGTCGCGGTCACTTACACGCCGACGAGGAGCAACGAGTATCAAGTCGACCGCGCCTATCAAAGCCGCGACGGTGTATGACCACTCCTCGGGTACGGGATCAACCACAAGCACCCGAGACAGCACGATGCCCGTCTCCGCCGCCGCGGCCCACCCGAGTTCGGGATCGTCAACGGCGGCCATCCACGAGCCAGCTGCTGATGCCCCGGCTGCCACAGCCAGAGCAAGCCCCGTGGATCCCGATCCCGTGACCGAAACGATGCTGCCGCGGCGCAACACGCCACCGGGGAACAGCGAGGTGAGTTCCTCAAGCAACCCAAGCGTACGTTCGTGAGCACCGACCAAGGGCGCAACCCGCTCGCCCAACAAACGTAGACGAGCCCTGCGATCGACAATCCTGCGATCGACAATGTTGAGTGCTTCCGCGGTCTGAGCAGCAACCATTCCCTCAGTATCGAACATTTGTTCGTAATCGGCAACCAAGGGAATCTAGCGCCGTCATGTTCTCGGCGCAGTTTGCGAGGATCAAACCGTTGAGTTCGTGGTTGATCAGATGTCGACGAATCGCCTCGGGTACTTCGATCGTCGCTTCGCCCAGCGACACCGATATGGATCGTGCCTGAATCGGCCATACCCAGACCCGCGATTGCTCCGAGCAAGGTGGCTTTGTCGCATGCAAGGGTGGCTTTGACGCATCCCGGGCCGAGCGGCAAAGATAGGCTGGCCCAGCTCTCTCAGGGCGAAGAACCGGGCGGATGTGACTTGCTGGTATTCCTCCGAGATCCGCTCAGGAATGTGCTTGGCGAGTTCGGCAAGTCTGACATGGTTGAATTGGAAAGTCCCTCTTGCTCCCAGTGATGCTGTTTTCACCTCGAAGTCATGGCCGTCAATTAGAAGATCCGTTTTCGATGTTCGTCCATCGTTACTCACGTCAAACATGGGGACATCTTGTGGTAGATGCCGAAGTAGCCGCGCTTGAGCAGGCTCCAGAAAGATTCGATCCCGTTGGTGTGGGCCTGTCCGCGCACAAACTCGCTGACTGAATGCTGGAGCACCTCATGGTCGAACCGCAGTCCGGTTTAGGCATGCGCCTCATCCGTATAAACCGTTGCCTGTCCCTCAACGTGCTCCACAACAAAGCCCTGCAACGTTGCCTTGGAAGGGGTCAAGTAATGCGGGATTCCGTTGAATCGGTCAGGGGTGCGCCAGCGGGCGTGCTTTGGATCTTATCTTATGTTTTGGTTCTTATGATGATTTCGCTGGAGGTGTTGCTTCGCAGGCCCCAAACACCTGAAGCGTTCACGGCATATACCCGGTAGTAGTACTCAACGTTGGTGTTCAATCCCGACACAGGATCATAGTAATAGGTGTTGGAGGTTGTGATGACCCGCTCATAGTCATGGCCAGCCTTGGCCATCCGACGACCTACCACGTATTTCTCGGCGCCGCCAACCGGAGCGGACCACGCCACGCGCACATAACGCGGCACAAGCGAAACAGTGAGGTTGCCTGGCGCGCCCGGGACCGGGTCCTGTGTTTTGGATCTTATGATGATTTCGCTGGAGGTGTTGCTCCGCGGGCCCCAAACGCCTGAAGCGTTCACGGCATACACCCGGTAGTAGTACTCAACGTTGGTGGTCAATCCCGACACAGGGTCGTTGTAGAAGGTGTTAGAGGTTGTGATGACCCGCTCATAGTCATGGCCGTCCTTGGCCATCCGACGAGTTACCACATACTGCTCGGCGCCGCCAACCGGAGCGGACCACGTCACGCTCACATGACGCGGCACAAGCAAAACACGAAGATTGCCTGGCTTGCCGGGAACTTTGACCCTGCCGGGAACCTTGATACTGGCGTAGTTGCCCTGACCCCATTCGCTTTCCATGTTGAGATTGTTGACAGCTTTTACCTGGTAGAAATATAGTGAGCCGGGCTCCAGCTCGGAATAGTTGACCCGGTGACTAGTAGCGGTGGTCTTCTCGACCACACGATACTTCTCGCCCAGCTTGGCAACCCTACGGTAAACGATATAGCTTGTCGCTCCCTCACTCGGCTCGTCCCACACCACAAACGCCACACGACGTCCTACAACACTTCTGACGTTACCAGGCGGACTCGGAGCAGACGGGGCCTCGGTCAGTACCTCCACATCAAGGAACTTTTCGACCTCATCCAGGGATGAAAAATAAGCGTTCTTGCCTCGCGTTTTACACCATGTTTCATAGTCGATATTCTTCGGTTGTGCATCTCCAGCCATATGAATGCCATATGCTGCACCTGTTTGGTCATACCATGGGCCCCCGCTATCACCCCCACAGGATTTGAGTTCGTCGCCATGAACACGAACAAACAGCTCCAGACAGTCCACTGCTCTGCCTTCATCAGACTCCAAACACAAATCGTGCTTTTCGCTATGGGGAGAATGCATTACGCTTGTGATGTAACCGCACGAAACTCCACTTGCTTTTCCCGCATGACAAACAAAATTGTCAATGAGTATTTCCCAACCCCGACCAGATGTTATTTTGCCGACCATGCTACGAGTGGTCAGCTCAAAAATATCACCAGTGACACTGTATATTGGAGGGTGTTGAGGACCGGCGGGCCTATACAGGTAATAGTCGGTCAGGTTATCAGGTGAACCCTGCGGGATGCTGTGAAACTGCGCGTCGGCTCGCGCGCTTTCCCAACCGCGGACATACTCGAGTGCGGTATTGTGCATGGTCAGATCATTTTCGCAGTGGCCAGCGGTGATGATCCCGTACGGGCCTCCATTGTTCTCTTTGGCGGCGAAACCCGCAGTACACTGACTCATGGGTTGTCCAGCGATCAGATCCGCACTGGGCTCGGCGCCACGCCCGACGGTTTCACCTGAACGTCGACGCTCAAATGATCCTTGATCGTGTCGGCGAAACGATCAGTCATGACTGTGGGATCCTCATCAGACAACGGATCCGGCGCCCCGCGGCGGGTCCTGTGAGCAGACACGAGGTCAGAATCGATGCCGACCTCGACGCTGTTGGATCTCACATCCACATCGGTATAGATAACCATCTCAGAAAACCGCGCCGCCTCCACACGATCAGAAGCCGATTCAACGATCGCATCAAAATCCAAGGCAGCCTGCGCGGCCCGCAACTGCGTAAACGTGTACCGCGCACCAGTACGTATCTGCACATCACCATGAGCATCAGCAACCCGCGCTGCTTCCACACCGGGAGGATCATCACCAGTCAACCAAACCCACGCCATGAAACCCGCTCCGTGGTCGATACCCAAACCAGCAACCCGCGATTCCTCAAGATCCATAATCGAAGCGAGAATCTCTTTCACGGGCCAGATCCGATCCAGATACCGTTTCGCGTCGCTCAACGACACCGAAAATTCCCGAGCGTAGGACTGCACCGCAGGATCAACCAACGCCGCCTCTCGATCATCAGAAGCCTCAGGCACCGACCCAGCCGCCGATCCCGATAACAGCAACAACCAAAACAATGACAGCACCACCAACATCAGCACTCGACAACCCGAGAACTTCTTCATCCTCACCAGCTCAAACTGTTCTTGATCATACGTCTTTCGCATTCTCTTCTCCGTTCTTTCGTGTGACACTTGCTTTCGAGTCACACATTTGTAGGCTTATTTGTGTAGGTCCATGCTTGGTGCATGCCATCCATGAGGGGCTTCGCACAGTGCTTCCAGTTCGTTATCCGGGCTGGGCGATCGTCCCATCCCTCCTACGGCGGAGACTATATCACCGGGAAACATCGGTCCACGAATGCCAGACCAGAACCCGTTCGTGACAGGATCATAACGTGTGAACACGTCCGGCAATCTTATGAAAAACCGCTTCGGAGGTCTGGTCTCGTCTAGAGCATCATATGAGTCGATATACAAACACGGCTTCTCATACACCAGAATACCGGTCAGGTCCGCTTGTTGGACTGGACCGATCGGATCCGAGTAATACAACCCAGCTACAGGCATATCGGGATCATACTCAGGAACCTCCGGCGGATACCTCGTCAACGTCCTCAGATCCGTAGGAACATCCACAAACTCTCTGGAATCCGTTAACACCACCTCCACACCGAAATGAACACGCAACAAATCACCCAACCAGTCAAACATCGCCTCCAACTCCGCACCAGTCGCCAACCGAGAATCAACCGCTGCCAACTCATCAGGCACAAATTCCACCAAACCATGAGACACCACCATCAACTCCAATACCGGAACCCACACAGGAATATCGAAACCATCCAAACGCGAAAACCCCAACCTAGGACTATGAACCACAGCCCGAACAGGAACCACCGAACCATCCACAACCATCCTCTCCGAATCACTACCACGCCCGTACTCCTCATCAAAACCCGAAACCACATCAAACACACCCGCAAACGAATAATCCGCCCCCACCCTCACCACAACATCATCATATGAACCCGCCAACCCAAACGCCTCCTCACACACAGGCCCCGAACCCGCCAACCACACAAACCCCAACAAATCATCACCCACCACATACAACCCCCAACTAGCCACCCTCGAACTCTCCAACTCCACAATCGACTTCAACACAGGCAACAACACACCCAAACGACCCTCATGACGCTCAATAGACTCCAACGACAACGGAACCATCCACTGCACCGGGTCCGAACGCCGACGCCCCACAGACCAACTCGACCAACCCTCATATTCCAAAGACGACAACCACCCAACCTCATCAACAGAACCCACCACCTCACACGACCCGCCAGAACCCTCCACCACAACACCAGGCAAAACAACCCCAGGCAAATCCACATCATCACCAGACCTAACCCAAAAAACCACACCAACCAACACCAAACCACACAAACCACAACCAACCAACAACCACCAAAAACGACCCAAAACCATCATAACCAACCCTACCACAACCCACACACCCACACAAAACCGGCCCACCCGCCCCAACACAAGCAACACCAGCCCGCCCGTCCCAGCGTGCCCATCAACACCCCCAACAACCTGATGTCCGCATGCGTAGCCACTAGAAACAGACCTGATGGAATAAGCAGACACGCCAGATCCAGGTCCTGGTTCAGGTCCTCCCCAAGGCTTAGGGGTTCGACCCCCCCTCCACACAACACATCCCACTCAGGGCACATCACCGACCTCTGAGGTATGACGCGATGCGCGACTGCGTTGAATCGGTCGGGAGTGCGACAGCGGGCGCCCCCGGGATCTCATCCTACGTTCTTGCTCTATCCTACGTTTTGGTTCTTATGATGATTTCGCTGGAGGTGTTGCTTCGCGGGCCCCAAACACCTGAAGCGTTCACAGCATACACCCGGTAGTAGTACTCAACGTTGGTGGTCAATCCCGACACAGGATCATAGTAATAGGTGTTAGAGGTTGTGATGACCCGCTCATAATCATGGCCAGCCTTGGCCATCCGACGAGTCACCACGTATTTCTCGGCGCCGCCAACCGGAGCGGACCACGCCACGCGCACATAACGCGGCACAAGCGAAACAGTGAGGTTGCCTGGCGCGCCCGGGACCGGGTCCTGTGTTTTGGATCTTATGATGATTTCGCTGGAGGTGTTGCTTCGCGGGCCCCAAACACCTGAAGCGTTCACAGCATATACCCGGTAGTAGTACTCAACGTTGGTGTTCAATCCCGACACTGGGTCGTTGTAGAAGGTGTTAGAGGTTGTGATGACCCGCTCATAGTCATGGCCGTCCTTGGCCATCCGACGAGTTACCACATACTGCTCGGCGCCGCCAACCGGGGCGGACCACGTCACGCTCACATGACGCGGAACAAGCAAAACACGAAGATTGCCGGGCGCGCCCGGAACTTTGACCCTGCCGGGAACCTTGATACTGGCGTAGTTGCCCTGACCCCATTCGCTTTCCATGTTGAGATTGTTGACAGCTCTTACCTGGTAGAAATATCTAGAGCCGGGATCCAGCTCGGAATAGAAGACCCGGTGACTAGTAGCGGTCGTCTTCTCGACCACACGATACTTCTCACCCGGCCGGGCAACCCGACGGTAAACGACATAGCTTGTCGCTCCCTCGCTCGGCTCGTCCCACACCACAGACACCGCACGAGGTCCTACAACACTTCTGACGTTACCAGGCGGACTCGGAGCAGACGGGGCCTCGGTCAGTACCTCCACATCAAGGAACTTTTCGACCTCAACCAGGGACGAAAAATAAGCGTTCTTGCCTCGCGTTTTGCACCATGTTTCATAGTCGATATTCTTCGGTTTCTTAGTCATAGCCATGGTAATACCATATGCCGCACCTGCTTGGTCATACCATGGGCCCCCACTATCACCCCCACAGCCTTTGAGATCGTCGCCATGAACACGAAAAAACACCGGTAGACAGTTCACTGCTCTGCCTTCATCAGACTCCAAACAATAATCGTAATCTATGCTATCGTAATTTGTGCCATCGAAAGAATACAATACGCTCTTGATGTTACCGCAGGACACTCCAGTTATTCTTCCCGTATGACAGACATAATTGTCAATAAGTAATTCCCAACCCCGACTAGCTGCTGCTATGCTGACCATCCTACGAATGGTCAGCTCAAAAATATCATCGGTGACACTGTATATTGGAGGGTGTTGGGGACCGGCGGGTCTATACAGGTAATAGTTGGTCAGTTTATCAGGTGAACCCTGCGGGATGCTGTGAAACTGCGCGTCAGCTCGCGGGCTTTCCCAACCGCGTACATACTCGAGTGCTCTACCGTGCATGGTCTGATAATTATTGCAGTGGCCAGCGGTGATGATCCCGTACGGGCCTCCATTGTTCTCTTTGGCGGCGAAACCCGCAGTACAAGTACGCATGGGTTGTCCAGCGATCAGATCCGCACTGGGTTCGGCGCCAGGCCCGACGGTCACCTGAACGTCGACGCTCACATGATCCTTGATCGTGTCGGCGAAATGATCAGTAATGACTGTGAGATCCTCATCCGACAACGGATCCGGCGCCCCACGGCGGGTCCTGTGAGCAGACACGAGGTCGGAATCGATGCCGACCTCGACGCTGTTGGATCTCACATCCACATCGGTATAGACAACCATGTCAGAAACCCGCGCCGCCTCCACACGATCAGAAGCCGATTCAACGATCACATCGAAATCCAATGCAGCCTGCGCGGCCCGCAACTGCGTGTACGTGTACCGCGCACCAGTACGTATCTGCACATCACCATGAGCATCAGCAACCCGCGCCGCTTCCACACCGGGAGGGTCATCACCAGTCAACCATACCCAGGCCATGAAACCCGCTCCGTGGTCGATACCCAAACCAGCAACCCGCGATTCCTCAAGTTCCATAATCGAACCGAGGATCTCTTTCACGGGCCAGATTCGATCCAGATACCGTTTCGCGTCGCTCAACGACACCGAAAACTCCCGAGCATAGGACTCCACCGCGGGATGAACCACCGCTGCGTCTTGATCATCGGAACCCTCAGGCACCGACCCAGCCGCCGATCCCGATAACAGCAACAACCAAAACAATGACAGTACTACCAATATCAGCACTCGATAACCCGGGCAAATCTTCATACTCACCAAATGATATTGTTCTTGATCATAGATCTTTCGCATTCTCTTTCCGTTCTTTCGTGTGACAAGTGTTTTCGAGTCACATATCGTAGGCTTATTTGTGTAAGTGCATGCTTGGTGCGTGCCATCCACCGGCGGCTTCGCATAGTGCTTCCAGTTCGTTATCCGGACTTGGGGATCGTCCTGTCCCTCCTCCGACGGAGACTATATCACCGGGAAACATCGGTCCAAAAATGCCAGACCAGAACCCGTTCGTGACAGGATCATAACGTGTAGACACGTTGGGCAATCTTATGAAAAACCTTCTCGGAGGTGCAGTCTCGTCTAGAGTGTCATATGAGTCGATATACACACAAGGCTTCTCATACACCAGAATACCGGTCAGTAGCGCTTGATGTACTGGAAAGATCGGATCCGTGTAATATAATCCTGCTACTGGCATATCGGGATCATACTCGGGAACTTCCGGCGGAAACTTAGTCAACGTCCTCAGATCCGTAGGAGCATCAACAAACTCCCTGGAATCAGTTAACACCACCTCCATACCGACATGATCACGCAACAAATCATCCAACCAGTCAAACATCGCCTCCAACTCCGCACCAGTCGCCAACCGAGAATCAACCGCTGCCAACTCATCAGGCACAAAATGCACCAAAGTATGAGACACCACATCTAACTCCAATACCGGAACCCACGCACCGATATCGAAACCATCCAAACGCGAAAACCCGAGCCGAGGACTATGAACCACAGCCCGAACAGGAATCACCGAACCATCCACAACCATCCTCTTCGAATCACTACCACGCCCGTACACCTCACCAAAACCCGAAACAAAATCAAACACACCCGCAACCGAATAATCCGCCCCCACCCTCACCACAACATCATCATATGAACCCGCCAACCGAACCGCCTCCTCACACACAGGCCCCGAACCCGCCAACCACACAAACCCCAACAAATCATCACCCACCACATACAACCCCCAACTAGCCACCCTCGAACTCTCCAACTCCACGATCGACTTCAACACAGGCAACAACACACCCAAACGACCCTCATGACGCTCAATAGACTTCAACGACAACGGAACCATCCTCCGCACCGGATCCGAACGCCGACGCCCCACAGACCAACGCGACCAACCCTCATACACCAAAGACGACAACCACCCAACCTCATCAACAGAACCCACCCCACCACACGACCCACCAGAACCCTCCACCACAACCCCAGGCAAACCCACACCATCAAGACCATTACCAGACCCACCCCCACAACCCACGCCAACCAACACCAAACCACAACCAACCAACAACCACCAAAAACGACCCAAAACTATCATAACCAACCCTACCACAACCCACACAACCACACAACCCAGCCTTCGCGTCCAACATCAAGGCTACCGGCATGGCGTCGGGCAGGTTGCGTGCAACTCCCACCTATTGGATACTCAAGTATATAATCCTCATCGCTTAACCCAAGCACGCACGCCAACAGAGGTCCTTTGAAGTCGCCGCCTGGACCGACCGTTAGTGTCGGATCATGAACACCCGGGATCGAGCCATCGCTGATCGTGCTCGCTTCGAGAGCTGGGTCCAATACGCCGAGCAGAGCGGAGATCGTCCGGCTTTGCCAGCCGCTACCGTCGTCGTGCTGCGCGACACCGAGACAGGACCGCGCACCCTGATGCTGCGGCGCAACTCCAAGATCGCCTTCGGCGGCATGTGGGTTTTCCCAGGCGGTCGCATTGATCCCGACGACTACGCAAATAACGGTGACGTCGTAGCAGCGGCCCGCCGGGCGGCGGTCCGCGAAGCCCGAGAGGAAGCCCAGATCGAAGTAGACGCCGACTCGATGGTGTTGTTCGCCCATTGGATCCCACCACCAATCGCACCAAAACGCTTCGCGACCTGGTTCTTCGCCGCACGAGCCGACAACGATCACGCGGTCATTGACGACGGCGAGATCGTTGAGATGCAGTGGTCCACCCCGGCCAACGTGCTGGAGCGCCATCACAACGGCGAGGTTGAGTTGGTACCTCCGACGTGGGTGACGCTGCACACACTGCGAGGGTTCACCACAGTAAAGGCGGCGCTTACCACCTTGGCCGATCGTGCCCCTCGTCACCACGCCACCAGAATTGCGCGCTCGGGCGAGGATCCCGTTGTGATGTGGGAGGGCGACGCTGGTTACGACAGCGCCAATGCGAACGTCGCGGGTTCACGTCATCGTCTCACGATGGCCGAGTCTGGTTACGTCTACGAAGACTCCAGTATCACCGAAGCACGGACCCGCAGGTGAGCAACGAACACGGCGGTTTGAGCCATGCCGAAGTTGCGGAACGGATCGCAGCCGGGCAGGTCAACAACGTGCCCGACGCACCGGTGCGAACCGTACCCCAGATCGTGAAGGCCAACGTATTCACTCCGGTCAACGCCATCATCGGGACGCTGTTCGTGCTTATCATGGTGGCTGGCTATCCTGGCGATGCTCTGTTCGCTGGTGTTGTGGTGTCCAACAGCGTGATCGGGATCGCCCAGGAGCTGCATGCGCGCCGCACTCTCAATGCACTGGCCGTGTTATCGGCCCCCAAGGCCCGCGTGCGCCGGGCAGGGGTAGGCACAGAGATCGGAGTGAGCGCTGTGGTGGCCGACGACGTACTCGAACTCTCCCCCGGCGACCAGATCGTGGTCGACGGCGAGGTCATCACCACGGTCGGTCTCGAGGTTGACGAGTCGCTGCTTACCGGCGAGAGCGAACCCGTCGAGAAATCCGCAGGTGAAGAAGTACTGTCGGGATCGTTCGTATCGGCTGGTTCGGGCTTGTATCAAGCAACCGGGATCGGAGCCGAGTCGTACGCTGCTCAACTATCTGAGGAGGCTCGACGTTTCGAGCTGGCCGGAAGCGAGCTGCGACGCGGTGTCAACGTCGTCTTGCGTCGGCTCACCTTGATCATCCCGCCCGCTGCTGTGTTGCTTTTGATTCGCCTGCTCGACACCCAGGACCGGTGGCAGGAAGCGCTGCAAGCAGCTGTCGCCGCCGCGGTCGCTATGGTACCCGACGGTTTAGTGCTGTTAACCAGCCTGTCGTTCATAACTGGGGTAGTTGCGTTGGCCAAGCACCAGGCGCTGGCCAAGGAGTTGGCGTCCGTTGAGTTGCTGGCTCGTGTTGACACCTTGTGTCTTGACAAGACGGGCACGATCACCACCGGTGAGATCTCATTGGGCGGAGTCGTGGCGCTTTCTGGCACAACCGAGGCCGAAGCGGCAGAGGTTCTAGGTGCGCTCGGGGCTGCGGATCCGTCCCCAAACGCAACACTACAGGCGATCATCGCCCACCATCGCGCACCGCAGGGATGGAAGGCGGGATCGAATCTGCCGTTTTCTTCGGCTCGCAAGTGGGCCGCCACCGAGTTTGTAGGCCGCGGAACGTTCTATCTCGGCGCCCCTGAGATCCTGATCACCGACGCGCAGGATCCTGCGCGGGTTCAAGCCGCAAAGGCAGCGGCGGCAGGCGAGCGGGTGCTGCTCGTGACTCGCTCCGATGGGCCCTTGACGGGGGAACAACTCCCCCACACCCGTTCGCCGATTGCTCTTGTGTTGCTGGAGGACACCATCCGATCCGATGCTTGCGAGATCCTGGGTTTCTTCCGCGGCCAGGGGGTGGACCTGAAGGTGATCTCTGGCGACAATCCCGCAACCGTTGCCGCCGTCGCCCGACGCGCCGGGGTTGATTCTGCCTACGAAAGCCTTGACGCACGCACGCTGCCCACCGAACCGGCCGAACTCGCCGATGTCGTGACCCAGACTGCGGTGTTCGGACGTGTAACCCCACACCAGAAACGTGCGATGGTACACGCATTACAGAGCAAGGGCCGCACGGTCGCCATGACCGGCGACGGCGTCAACGACGTTTTAGCCCTTAAGGACGCCGACATGGGGATCGCCATGGGATCGGGATCCTCGGCCACCCGTGCAGTTGCTCAGTTGGTGCTTCTCGACAACAAATTCTCCACGCTTCCACGGGTGCTCGCCGAGGGTCGCCGAGTCATCAACAACATTGAACGCGTCGCCAACCTGTTCATAACGAAAGCCGCCTACGCTGTCCTGCTCACGGCTTTCGTGGGGATCAGCGGATCGCCTTTCCCGTTCTTGCCTCGCCAACTCACCTTGATTGGCACTTTCTCCATCGGTGTGCCCGGATTCTTCTTGGCGTTGGCGTCCAATCAGGCACTGGTGCGCTCCGGCTTTTTGTCGCGGGTCCTGCGGTTCTCGGTCCCTGCCGGGGTCGTGGCAGCGACGGTGACCTATCTGCTGTATGAGATCGTGCGTCATATGGACGGCGTGAACGTTGAAGAGGCACGCACCGCTGCCACTGCCACCTTGTTGGCGCTAGGGCTCGCCATCTTGGTGTTGATCAGCCGACCTCTTCGCCCTTGGAAGGTCCTCTTGGCGACGTCCATGGCCGCGCTGTATACCTTGGTCATGGCTTTGCCAGTTGGGAGATCATTTTTCGAACTTGATCTACCCGGCGCCGGAGCTTGGGTGGCGGTCGCGGTAGCGAGCGTTGTCGGTGCCGCGGGTGTGGTCATAGTCACCGCCATGGCTGACAAGGCGTCCCAAGATAGCCAGGTTTGCGAACCCATCAGCGAACCCACTGCAGAACACACAGCGAGACTTTGAGGATGAACAAGCGACTGGAGGGCCGAACCGCTTTGGTCACCGGCGCTAGCCGCGGCATTGGTGCCGGTATCGCCGAAAGGCTCGCCGCCGAAGGTGCCGATGTTGCCCTTGTGGCACGCACCTTGCACGCCCTTGAAAAGTTGCCGGGTTCGCTGACACAGACCGCCAACCGCTGCAAAGCGCACGGCGTCAGAGTCGCAACGGTTGTGGCGGATCTCGCGGACGGCGATGCCCGAGCAGGAGTGTTTGATGAGACCGTGACCGCACTGGGCCACGTAGACATCGTCGTCAACAACGCTGCCGGAGCGATCTATCAGCCGATGATCGACTACCCACTGAAACGGCGTCGACTGATGGTGGAACTCAACGTGCAGGCACCCGTCGATCTCACACAGGCGGCACTGCCGTCAATGATCGAACATGAAGAGGGCTGGATCGTAAACCTGTCGAGTGCCACCACCAACCATCCACAGGGACCGCCCTACGATCTCAGCGGAGTCCGTGGTGTGTTCGGCTGGTACGGTGCCTCCAAGGCGATGCTGAACCGTGTTACCACCGCGATGGCGTCGGAACTGCACGGTACGGGCGTACGAATCAATACGGTGCAACCCCGAGCAGCGGTACTCACCGAAGGAGCCGATGCGGTGCTCGGTTCGAGATTGCCCAAGGATCGGATCGAGCCACTTGAGGCGCTCGTGGAGGCGGCCCTTTGGCTGTGTGACTGCCCCGCGGACCACACCGGCCATCTCGAATCCAGCCTCGAGCTCCTCGCCCGAGAGTCGGTCACCATCATGAGTCTCAACGGTGCTGTGCCCTATTCGCCAAACCCGGGGACGCCTGAGATGCCCACACAACGCCTGAGGTGACCGTCCGCCAGAACGCCTTGGTGATAGGCGACGGGGAACCGGCCACCGCCATCGCCTTGGGTCTCGCTGACCTCGGCTGGTCTGTCGTCCAGCTCCACGACGGCTCCTCGCCGATCACCGACCACAACTGGCCGGACGAATTGGACTTGGTCGTACATGCCCGCTATCCCGCCGCATGCCGTCAACAATGCGCAATGGCGGACCTATCCCCCGCCGAATGGCACGCCGCCTGCGACGAACCACTCACAGCTGCGATCCGTGTGGCTCGCCTCGCATACAGGCCGCTGTTGAGACGGGCGGGGCGAATCGTGTTCGTGGTTCCACTTATGGCGAGTGCAGGCGGTGCGGGCTATGCGCCATTCGCCGCGGCTGCCGAGGGATGCCGGATTCTGGCCAAATCGCTGGCCAGAAGTTGGGGTAGTGACGGTATCGGTTCACATGCCCTCACCCTGGACCCATCAGCATTCGTTCATGGCGCGGCCAACAGCGGCGGGGAGTATGTCTTGCATGATCCACCATTGGGGCGCGTACCAGACCCGAGAATCGAAGTGTCGGCGATGATCAACGCCCTGACCGACGAATCATTTGACGTGTTGGTGGGTTCGTCACTGGTGCTCGACGGCGGATCGTGGATGCCCGGATGAAGCTTCTCAACAACAAGGTGGCAATGGTCACCGGTGCAGGCCAAGGCGTAGGTGAGGGCATCGCCCGGGCATTGGCGTATGCCGGTGCTGCGGTGATGATCGCTGCGCGTCGAGCCAACAACGGCGTGCCAGCAGCCTCGGCCATCCAACAGCATGGCGGGACCGCCGCATTCGTGCGCTGTGATGTCACGAACCGCGCTGCTGTCGACACCGCAGTCGCAGCAACCGTCGACCGCTTCGGCGGCCTTGATGTGATGGTGCACAACGCGGTGTCGCCACCGGGTCCACCAGCCCCGATACAAGACATCGCAGACTCGTTGATCGAGGCCCAGATCGCCACAGCGGTCACCGCCACGTTTCATTGTGCTCAGGCATCTCTTCGTCATCTCCGCGAGCGTGGCGGTTCCCTGATCTTGTTGACCTCAGCGGCTGGAATCGAAGGTTCAGCTAATCTGCCGCTGTATGCGACGGTCAAGGGAGCGCAACGGGGAATCCTCAAGAGCCTCGCCCGCGAGTGGGGTCCCTTCGGGGTACGGGTGAATGCCATCGCGCCGGTCGCTCAGACCCGGGCGATGACCGACGCATTCGCCGCCAATCCGACCCTGCAGGCCCGTCTCAACGCTCGCACTCCGCTGGGGCGGATGGGCGACCCCGAGACCGACATCGGGCCAGTTGCGGTGTTTTTGGCGTCCGACCTCGCTCGCTATATGACCGGCCAGACCCTCGCCGTGGACGGCGGCCGTTTTCTGGGGCTGTGAGCACAGTTCATTTGCTGATGGGTCCGTGCCGGGGCCGGTCCGCTGAAGCCGCAGCGACCGTGCGGTCGTCTCTGGCATCGGCGGGGGCGGAAGTCGTCGACATTGACGCACTCGATGCGCCAGGCGCTCTCGAAGCGGCACGTGCTGCGGTGCGCGCAGGTGCTGAGCGATTGATCGCCGTCGGCGGCGACGGCACAGTGCATTTGGCACTTCAGGCGGTTGCCGGTACAGACACCGTCCTCGGGGTCGTTGCTTTGGGCACGGCCAACGACTTCGCGCATGCGCTGGGCATTGACTCCGCTGTTACCGCTGACAACCTGCTTGCCCCGGCCGTTCGCTTCGACGCCATCCGGATGGGTGAGAAGTGGGTGGCGTCTGTGGCCACAGCCGGGTTTTCTGGTGATGTGAACGCCCGCGCCAACTCCATGGGTTTCCCGAAAGGGGCTTGGCGTTATACCTGGGCCACGATCTTGTCGCTGCCTCGCCTCAAACATCGGTCAGTCTCGCTAACCGTGGACGGAGTCCGCCACGACCATAAGGCTGTGATGGTCGCCGTGGCGAACACCTGCAGCTTCGGGGGTGCCATGCGTATCTGCCCAAACGCGGAACCGAGCGACGGGATGCTTGATGTGACCGTCGTCGGTGACGTCGGACGCCTGGAGCTCTTGCGGTGCTTTCGGCTCGTTTTTTCGGGACGTCATCTCACCCATCGCAAGGTATTCACGTATCGAGGCGGCATGGTGGAGCTGCACTGTGACGACGAACTAGCTGTCTGGGGCGATGGCGAACCGTTGGGTTTCGCCCCGGTGCGCTTTGAGGTGGTTCGCGATGCCGTGGCGTTGGCCGGTGCTCGCTGATTGGTCTACACCGACCACCTAAACGCACCCGAGACTTCTCAAGACGCTCAGGGGGCCTCCCAGGACCCACAAGCTTACAAGATGAGTGTTATCGGCTTCTCAAGACGCTCAGAGCAGCAATCCAGAACCCACAAGCTTACATAATGAGTGTTATCGGCTTCTCAAGACGCTCGAGCAGCAATCCAGGCCCCACAGACGACTGCTCAAGAACCATGCACAGACCAGCCCATGTGCAGGCCCATTGTGCAGGCATAATCATGCCGCGACCCTGAAACCGATGTTGCCGGTGGTGGTGTCGAGTGTGCTCGACGATCGAGCACCGACCCGGTAGCGATTGCAGTACGAGTCGTGGCACAGATAGCTGCCGCCTCGTAAGGCACGCCTTGACTCATCAAACCAGCTGTCGGTCCATTCCCAGACGTTGCCCGCCATGTCATGGAGTCCGAAACCGTTGGGTTGATAAGTGCCGACCGGTGACGTGGCCAGCCAACCGTCAGCGAGTGTGTTATGGGCAGGGAACATTCCCTGCCAGATGTTGCACCGATGCTCGCCGTCGGGCGTGAGTTCGTCACCCCAGGCGTATCTGGACTGACTGAGCCCTCCTCTTGCGGCTTTCTCCCATTCGGCTTCGGTTGGCAATCGAGCCTGAACCCAGGAGGCATACAAGCAAGCCTCATACCAGTTGACGTGCACCACGGGATGGTCCCCCAGGCCGTCGAGATCGCTGTGGGGTCCATAAGGGCGACGCCAATTCGCGCCACGCACTTGACGCCACCATTGGGCTCCGACCACACCTCGGGTTTCGGGGAAGTCATCTGGTAGCAGACCCGCGAACACATAGGACCATTCTTGCCGCTCGGCGAAAGAGACATGGCCGGTGATGTCGACGAAAACGGCCCAGTCGTCATTGGTTACGAGCCGAGACGAAATCGAGAATCCGTCCACTTGAATCTCACGAATGGGCCCCTCGCGGTCCGCTGGAAAACGAACGTCGTTGGTACCCATCAGGAATGTCCCCGCCTCAATGGCGATCATGCTCTGCGTTGCTCGCGCGCCCGACCTGGCAGGTTCAGCGCCATCAGCATCGAAACACGCGTCGCCGCTACGCGCGCCCTGCCTCACAGGTTCAGCGCCATCAGCATCAGAACACGCGTCGCCGTTACCTGCGCCCTGACTCGCAGGTTCAGCGCTAGAAGGTGCCCCGCTAACCGTTGACCGGGGCGTCACTCGCGCGCCCGACCTGGCAGGTTCAGAGCCGAGGCTCGGATCCATCGACGAGGCGCCCCGATCGGGGATACAACATGGGGTGTCGACTGAAGGCGTACCGGACGACATCTCAGGACTCCGCAATGCCGGATCCAACACCACCATCTTGATCATGCCCAACTGGATCATGACTGCCTTCGTCACAGCCGCCTTCAGCATGATCGACCCTGGGCCAGCGCACAATGAACCGGGCACCACCAGCCGAGGCATCTCTGACCTCAACCGTTCCCCTACCGGTAGCCACCGTCTCGGCGACAACGGCGAGCCCGAGTCCTGCCCCTCCGACATCACGGGCGCGTGACTCGTCGAGACGGACAAAGCGGTCGAATACTCGCTCGCGTTCAGCCTCGGGCACCCCGGTTCCGTCGTCGTCCACCCACAGCAACACATGGTCGTCATCGGTGCGCAACCCGATCCAAACCCTTGAGGAAGCATGGCGTGCGGCGTTGTCGATCAGGTGGGCAACTACACGAGCGAGAGACACCTCGCTACCCCAAACACGTCCAGCCGAGACGGACGCCGTGTCCACAGGCACCCGCCACCCACGAGCGGCTTGGGCCAACACCACGTCGTCTACATCAATGAGGGTGGAACCAGCGGCTGTGACCTCCTCGCCGCGTGCGAGGATTAGGAGTTCCTCTACGATCCGCTGCAGTCGAAGGCTCTCGTCAAGTACACCTTCGGCGAGTTCGGCGGTGCCGATGGCGGAAGGCTCACGCAAAGCCACCTCGGCCTCGCTGCGCAACACAGCAACAGGAGAGCGCAGTTCGTGGGAGACGTCGGCTACGAATCGCCGCAGCCGAACGTCATCGGCCTCAAGACGATCAAGCATTTGGTTCATGGTCAGGGCCAGTTTCGATATTTCGTCGTCGGTGGACGGAACGGGGACCCGCTCATTCAAGGTCCGCGCCGAGATCTCCGAGACCCGACCGGTGATGTCGGAGACCGGGCGGAGTGCCCGTCCCGTCAACAGCCAGGTGATCAACCCGACCACCGACACCATGACTGGCACCCCGATCCAAACAAAGGCACGAATGCTGTCGACCGCACGCACAACGTCGCCCACCTCAGCAACACCGACATAGTCAATGCCGCCAAGGCTGCGAACCAAAAAGCGCAGGTCGGGTTGTTCCGCGTCGGAACCATCCACATGAAAAACAAGGGCTTCCAGCGTTGCAGTAGGAACGATGGGTCCGCCAAGCACCATAGGGTCGGATCGGGGCGCGGCGTCCTCAACAAGTCGAATGTCGACGATGGATCCGTAGTTCGTGAGGACATCAATCCTGCCGTCGTCATCGGGATCGGCCACCTTGAGCAGGTCATTGAGCGCATCGGCACGAAGCCGACCCAGCGACGTATCGGCCAATCTCGGTTCGTAGTACCTAAACACCGAATCGACAAAGAAATCGAAGAACTCGAGGCCATCTTCTTCGACACCTGATCTGACGATCTGTTCAACCGTGTCGAGGTTGGCGTCGCCAGCAGTAGCCACCGCGTCGGATATCAGCCGGCCCTGCACCCAGTCAACACCGAGCGTCGCAGCCGACAGTCCGAGCACAGCAGCAACCAACACCACCATCAACGTCAGGCGCGTCCGTATACCGATCACAAGGCGACCAGTTGATAACCGACCCCGCGCACAGTGCAGAGGGACTCGACACCGAACGGCTTGTCGATCTTTCGTCGCAGGTAACCGACATAGACCTCCACGATGTTCGGATCACCCTCAAAATCGATTCCCCATACCTCATCGAGCAGTTCGCCTTTAGGTATTGGATCGCCATCACGCCTGAGAAGTGCTTCGAGAACAGCGAATTCTCGTGGGGTCAGAGCAATTTCGATGTCACCTCGGGTGCATATGCGGCTTGCGGGGTTGAGTGTGAGGTTTCCCACGGCATAGACCATGGACGGCTTAGCGGCGCCTCGCCGTACCAATGCCCGCAGGCGAGCGACGAGCACCATGTGACTGAACGGCTTGCGAAGGTAGTCGTCCGCACCGAACTCAAAACCTTCGGCCTCGTCATACTCACCCCCTTTGGCGGTGAGCATGAGGATCGGGGTCCAATCGCCCTCGGCACGTATACGACGACAGACCTCATAGCCGTTGAGGCCCGGCAACATGATGTCCAAGATTATGGCCCCATACACACCGATGCGCGATTGCCAGAGTCCATTCGGTCCGTCATGCACAACATCAACATCAAATCCCTCGGCCTTGAGTCCGCGGGCGATCGATTTCGCAAGCCGCTCTTCGTCGTCAACCACGAGAATGCGCACGAATACAAGTGTGCACCACGCAAGAGACCGGAGGCTGAGAACCCTCTCAGCTTTCTCAGCGATTTCTCAGCTCACAGCGGGCAATATCACCGCACCGAATCCCCCAACGCACGCAACCACACCAGGAGAACCCAATGAACGACAAGGACGACGGTACCAAAGAGACCACACCCACAAACGATGAACAGTCCACGAACGACAATGTTGCCCCGGTTGAACCACCCCCCGCAGAACCCACACCCACAAACACCGGCAACGACGCAGCCACAACCCAACCACCAACCACAGCCGCCCCCGCAGAACCCACACCCACAAACACCGGCAACGACGCAGCCCCAACCCAACCACCAACCACACCCCCCGCAGAACCCACACCCACAAACACCAGCAACGACGCAGCCACAACCCAACCACCAACCACAGAACCCACACCCACCACATCGGCGGGAGCATCGTCATCGCAGCAAACGTTGGTGGCCCTCTGTTGCATATTGGGGTTGGTTGCACTGGCTTCGCTGATCGTCGCAATTGTTGCGGTTTCTGGTTCCGACGACGACCAATACGACGTTGGATACTCTGATGGGTTAGCCGAAAACCGAGACGCCTACGAAAACCGAGACGCCTACGAAAACCGAGACGCCTACGAAGACCGAGACGCCTACGAAAACCGAGACGCCTACGAAAACCGAGACGCCTACGAAAACCGAGACGCCTACGAAAACCGAGACGGGCGGGGCGAACACGAAGAACGCCGATACGGCGACGGCGAATTTGAAGGTGAAGAACCCGAGGATTGGGAATTCCCAGACCCCGGATACGACCGATACGACATGCCAAACCCCCGATACGGCATCCCAGACCCCCGATACGACATGCCAAACCCCCGATACGACATGCCAAACCCCGATTACGACCGATACGACATGCCAGACCCCGATTACGACCGATACGACAACGGCGAATTTGAAGGTGAAGAACCCGAGGATTGGGAATTCCCCGTCCCCCGATTTGACTCCAACGAATTTGATTTCCCGCTCCCGGAGGCATGGGAGTTTCTTTTCCCAAACGGCCTTCCCGACGAGTTCCCCGACATGAGAGGCGGATTCGGCCCTTGGTGGGGGGAAATGTGGGGCGACGAGAACGGTTTGTCCGATGCCTTGGAGGAGTTCAGCGAATGCATCGGAGAGCGAAGCGGTCCGCTTGCCGAGCTACTTTTTGACCTAATGTTCGGCGCTGCCAGCGTGACCCAGACAGCGACCGAACACGATGACGAATCCGGCATCGAGGAGCAGATGGGCGAACTCGAGGACGCTTTCGAGGAATGCGAAGAGTACCTGCCCGACGAGATGCAGGTGTGGTTGCGAGCCTGGAGCTAGGTCACTAAGAGCCGAACGGGTTACCGATTCGCGCTGGCAACAACACCCTCGTCGTGCAGTCGGCCGATCTCGCCTGGAGACAAGCCGAGTTTGTCTGCAAGGATCTGCTCGGTGTGTTCTCCGAGCAGCGGCGCAGGCGAAGGCTCCACCGGTAGCAGGCCACCAAAGGCCAAGGGTGATCCAGGCGTAAGGTAGGTGCCAATGCCGGGCTGTTCGAGTTCTCGGAACAGTTCGTTAAGCGTTGAGCACCGAGGATCGTCGGCAACGAGTTCCGAGAAGGTCTGGTACCGGCCCCAACACACGCCGAACTCATCCAAGCGGCCGGCCACTTCATCCATCCGGCGCTTTGTGAACCACGGTGCCATTGCCGCACCGATGGCTTCGCGGTGCATGAATCGCTGGCCTTCGTCGTGGAAACTCACACCATGCCGAGCTTCGATGGCTGCCACAGCGTCGGCTGCCTCGGTTGCATTAATCAGGGCGCTCCACTGCCTCGGGCTAATGCCGACTGCATATATGGTCCCGTCAAGGCACTGGAATGTAGTTCCGTAGGCGCCGTACAAGTCGTTGCCCAGACGTTGCCTTTCGGTGTTGTTGATCTGCGCCTCAGCCACATGCCCTAGAGCGCTAACCGTCGCCAATGCCACATCAGAAAGCGCCAGCGACATGGCCGCACCCTCGCCGGTTCTCAGGCGTCTTCGTTCGGCTGCGAGAATTCCGATGGCCGCGGTCTGACCACAGATGACATCCCAAGCGGGAAGGACATGGTTGACTGGCCCGGTCGTCTCCGCCGGGCCGGTCGCAAGGGGATACCCCATGGCGCAGTTGACCGTGTAGTCCACTGCGGTGGAGCCATCACGGTTTCCGGTAATCGCCAGCGATACCAGATCCCCACGATGTGCCGACAAGGCAGCATGGCTCAGCCAGCCCCGGGCGGGGAAATTGGTGAGAAACGTTCCAGCCGCCGCGATCAGCTCAGTCAGTAGTTCCCTGGCCCTGTCAGCGCGCAGATCAACCGCTATCGAACGCTTTCCCTTGTTGAGACCGGCCCAATAGATGGATGCACCTTCCGCGGTGAGAGGCCAACGCCTGAAGTCGATGCCGCCGCCGATCTGGTCAAACCGGATCACGTCCGCACCCAGTTGAGTCAGGGTCATACCACCCGACGGTGCAGCAACAAACGCCGAACCCTCAACGACTTCAAGACCCTCAAGCGGCGGGATCATCAACCGATCCAATTGATCGACTGGAGTTCGCTGTAGGCCTCAATACCCCATTTCCCTCGATCGCGTCCCACACCGCTCATCTTGAATCCGCCGAACGGTGCCTCCATATGTGGCTGGATGACATTCAGACCAACGCAGCCGCTCAATAGTCTCCGGCCGATGCTGTAGGCACGGTTGGTATCGCCGGAAAACACATAGCTATACAGCCCGTAATCGGAGTCGTTGGCGAGAGCAACGGCGTGTTCGTCATCGTCGTAGGGCAGCGACACGATCACCGGCCCGAATGCCTCCTCGCGCACCACATGCATGTCGGCAGTGCAGTCAACCAGCAGCGTGGGAGCGACGAAATAGCCGGGCAGGTCGGGACGCTCACCTCCACACACCATGGTTGCACCAGCATCAGTGCCCGAAGCAATAAAAGCCTCCACCCGGTCTCGGTGCGTCTCACTGATGACAGGACCGATGATCGTGGCGGGGTCGGTGGGATTGCCGACGGTCATGAACGGCGCGAACGAGGTGAGGGTCTCCACTAGTTGGTCATGGACTTGACGGTGGGCAATGACACGGGTCGGGGCGGTACATATCTGGCCCGAGTGAAATCCCCAAACGGTGGCGATCGCCTGGGCGGCCGCTGCGATGTCTGCGTCGTCGGTGACAATACAGGCACCCTTGCCGCCGAGTTCCATGAGCAGCCTCTTCATGGTCCCCGCACCGCTTTGCATGATCCTGGACCCCACCGGTGAAGAGCCCGTGAACGAGATCATGTCAACGTCGGGGGTATCGACGAGTGCGGCAGGCACTTCAGCGCCCGACCCGTTCACTATGTTGACCACGCCCGGCGGAAACCCGGCGGCTTGGATCGCTTCTCCCAACAGAAGGATCCCGAGCGGGTCTTGGGGCGCTGGCTTGATCACTACGGTACAACCGGCCGCCAAGGCCGGGGCAATCTTGCCTGCCACGTTGGTAACAGGGAAGTTGTACGGGGTGATGCAGGCGACCACCCCCACAGGCTGACGCAGCACCTGCGCGGACATCAGCCCCGCAGGCCCGAGTGGGCCCTTCTCAACCGGCACCGGATTCAGCGCCTCGTCAAGGTCAATGACGTTGCTGTAATACCGGAACCGGTCGACAACGGGGCCTCCGACCTGCAGCGTCTCGGTGATCGTCTGCAATGCCCCCGTTTCGGCTTGCACGGTCGGCACCCAGCCCGCCGATCGTGCCTGCACCTGTTCAGCCAACCTACCGATTAACCGACACCGATCACTGGCGGAAGTCGTTTTCCATCCCGCCGCTGCAGCCCGAGCGGCGGCCGCGGCTTCAAGCGCCTGTGACACCGAGGCCTCTGGCGCATACCCAACCACTTTGGTCGTGGCGGGATCGACCACTTGATAGGTACCGTCGTCGGGTTCGAGCCATTCACCGTTGACCAGCAACCGCCACTTCTTGTCAACGTTGATTGTGTTGTCGGCTTTGATGGTGTTCATATCCTCAGAATACTTGCCCCGGACCGACGGCTTGGCGGGCGGAGCCCAGGGTTGCAGGAACCCTCTCGACGAACACGAACAGGCTGACTTGGCTGGCGCCGCGGTCCTCTGATGAACGACACCATGGCCAAGGCCAACGGCATTGAGCCGATCACCCGAATCGTCAATTCTGAGATCATGGGCACAGGACCGATCAACGCCAGGCCCTCGCTCACACCACGGTCAGGCCCCTCCCTCACACCACGAGCGATAGCGGTTGGCGATCTGAACCAAGTGGAGATCAGGGGTTCGGATCAACGGACGAGCGTCAGCCTCAACCCAGACAAGCTGAACCCGAACGGATGTCATCGTTTTGGGCTGTCTATTCGACATGATCGGTGCCCGCACTATGACCACATTTCGCCTAATGAACTGAAGACGACCACATCAACCTCGGGGTCTAGTGTGTGGGCATGGAGTTGATTGACCCGCGACCACTTGACATCTTGGATGGTGAATTCTACGTCAACGGCGGAACCTACGGCCGCTACGCCTGGTTACGGGAGCATTCTCCTTGTCATTGGGACGAGATCAATGACCTGTGGGTCGTGACCCGCTACGACGACATCATCGAGATCGAGAAGCGCAAGAACACGTTCATCAACTCCGGGCGTGAAAAGGGCGGATACCGACCCAATATCCCCGCCGATGCCTCGATCATCGGCTGTGACGATCCGCTTCACCTCGCCCGGCGCAACCTGGTGTCACGGCGTTTCACCCCCAGAGCTGTTACCCGCTATCAAGACGAGGTGACAGCCACGGTCGACAGCTTGCTCGATCCGGTCATTGAGCGTGGAAGAGCAGAGATTGTCGGAGAATTGGCGGCACCGCTGCCTGCACAGATGATCGGACTGCTCCTCGGGTTCCCCGACGAGATGTGGCCGAAGTTGCAGCATTGGTCCGAGACCACCATCGCCTTGGGAGGCGGACCGCGCTATCACAATCAGGAGGGGATGATCTCCGCGATGGAGTTCGCCGGTGCCTGCGCCGAGCTCTACGACACCAAGAAGGGTTGCCCCGCCGACGACGTGATGAGCCGCTGGATCAAGATTGAGGCCGAAACCGGTGGCGAGGTGGGTAACCATCCGTTCGGACTCGACCAGATCATCTCGGACTGTCTGCTGCTGCTCGACGGCGGAGCCGAGACGACCCGCACCGTCATCGCCAGGTCATTGTTGGAACTGGCTGATCGGCCCGAGCAATGGGAGCTTCTGCGCGGCGGAGCCGACATTGAGGTTGCCACCGAGGAATTCATCCGTTGGGTCACGCCGGTTCATAACTTCTGCCGTGTGGCTACCACAGATTATGAACTGCATGGCGAAACGATCCGGGCAGGCCAACAGGTGCTACTTGCATATGGTGCCGCCAACCGAGACCCTGCCCACTTTGCCGATCCTGAGGTCTTTGATATTAGGCGCGCGCCGAATCACCACATTTCCTTTGGCTTCGGCACCCACTTCTGTCTGGGTGCGGCGCTCGCCCGCCTTGAGATCCGCACGTTCTTCGATCGTCTCCGTACACGGGTTGATCGCATTCAACGGCTAACCAACGAACCACACGTTGAGATGCCCAACGCTTTCGTGTTCGGACTCAAGGAGTCACACATGGCCTTCGTGTCTGCTAGATAAACCCGGCGATTTCGGTGATTGCGCTTCAAGTCTGCCGAGCAGCCACATTACACCTGTCCAGCAGGTCCATTGGCCCTCACAATTCAACATCAACGGCAACTCTGATGCGGCCACATCGCCGCTCAACCCGCTCACGGCTTGATGACCTACCGAACCACACCATCAACAGCCGATCAACCCACCTACAGCCTGATCACCTACCGAACCACACCATCAAATGACTTCTCTGGGGCCGATCCGCATCTCAACCAACACCAGCAACGACGACAGCCCACAGGCCCTCACAATTCAACATCGACGACGACCCTGATGCGGCCACATCGCCGCTCAACCCGCTCACGGCTTGATGACCTACCGAACCACACCATCAACAGCCGATCAACCCACCTACAGCCTGATCACCTACCGAACCACACCATCAAATGACTTCTCTGGGGCCGATCCGCATCTCAACCAACACCAGCAACGACGACAGCCCACAGGCCCTCACAATTCAACATCGACGACGACCCTGATGCGGCTAAATCGCCGCTCAACCCGCTTACACCTTGATGACCTGCCGAGCTACACCATCAAATGACTTCTCTGGGGCCGATCCGCATCTCAACCAACGCCAGCGACGACGACAGTCTCCTTGATGCCATTTTCGACTGGGCCGAAGCCGACGGTTTCGAACTGTATTCCCATCAAGAGGAGGCCATCGTTTCGCTGCTCAGCGGCGACAACGTCATCTTGGCCACACCCACCGGGTCCGGTAAGTCGCTGGTGGCGATGTCGGGTGCTTTCGCCATGCTGGCCCGGGGTAAACGCACGGTTTACACCGCTCCTATCAAGGCACTGGTCAGCGAGAAGTTCTTTGAGCTGACGTACATGCTCGGCGCCGACAATGTCGGTATGGCCACCGGAGACGCAACCGTCAACGCTGGAGCCGCGGTGATCGTGTGCACCGCGGAGATCCTCGCCAACCGGGTGCTGCGCGAGGGTGCCGACACCGACGTTGACCTTGTCGTTATGGACGAGTTCCACTACTACGGAGACCGAGATCGTGGCTGGGCATGGCAGGTGCCGCTATTACAGTTACCCAACGCCCGCTTTTTGCTCATGTCCGCAACGTTGGGCGATACATCATCGATTCAGGCCGATCTCAACAAGCGAACAGGCCGTGACACGGTCCTCGTTGCGGGCTCCGAACGGCCGGTGCCTCTTGATTTCGAGTACCGCGAGACTCGACTGCTCGAAACGATCGGCGATCTTGTCAAAGACGGTCGCTTCCCCGTGTACATAGTGCATTTCACCCAACAAGAAGCCACGAAGAAGGCTCAGAGTCTTACAAGCCTTGACGTGTTGAGCCGCGACGAAAAGGTCCGGGTTGCCGAGGCGATCGGGGGTTTCCGCTTCGACACGCCAATCGGCAAGGACCTCAGACGTTTTGTTCTTTCCGGTATCGGCGTTCACCACGCTGGCTTACTCCCGAAGTACCGTCTCTTGGTCGAGAAGTTAGCGCAGGGCGGGCTACTCAAACTCGTGTGTGGGACCGACACTCTCGGTGTGGGTGTCAACATCCCGATCCGCTCTGTGTTGTTTACCCGGCTGTGCAAGTACGACGGGCGACGGGTGAGGGTCTTGTCGGTGAGAGACTTTCAGCAAATTGCCGGTAGAGCAGGGCGACGAGGCTTCGACATAGCCGGTTCGGTATTGGCGCAGGCCCCCGAACACGTCATTGAGAACAAGATCGACGAACAAAAAGCTGTGACAGATCCGAAGAAGCGCAAGAAGCTCGTAAAGCGTCGGCCCCCGCAACGGGGTTACGCCCACTGGGACGCCGACACGTTCAGTCGACTGAGCCGAAGGATGCCCGAGACGCTCTCCTCAAGCTTCGCTGTGAGTCACGCCATGATGCTCAACGTGTTGGACCGGCCCGGAGACGGCTGCGCTGCGATGAGACGCCTGCTGGTCGACAACCATGAGCGCCGCCCTGCGCAGCGAAACCACATCCGACGCTCTGTGGCTATCTACAGGTCGCTGCTTGATGCCGAAATTCTCGAGATGCTAGATACCCCCGATGATCTAGGTAGAAGCGTGCGGGTGCACCTGGACCTACAAAACGAATTCCGACTGAACCAGCCTTTGTCGTTGTTTGCTATGGAGGCGATAGAGGTGCTGGATCACACTGCAACGGACTACGCCATGCAAGTGCTCAGCGTCGTCGAATCCGTTCTTGAAGACCCGGCGGTGGTGCTCGCCGCCCAGCTCGACAGTCTCAGAAGTGATCTACTCACCGAACTCAAGCGTGATGGTGTGGAGTACACCCAACGAATGGACCAACTCGATCGAGTGACCTGGCCCAAACCCGAAGCTGAGTTCATAGAACCCGCGTTTGAGGTGTTTGCTCGCAACCATCCCTGGGTAAGAAATGATCGGGTGAGTCCGAAGTCTGTGGTACGCGACATGCTCGAACACGGCGAGACGTTCAACCAGTACGTCAACCGCTACAAGCTGAAACGTGCCGAGGGTTTGCTGCTGCGCTACCTGACCGACTGTTACAAGGAACTAAGACAGACCGTCCCGTCGGACCGGGTCGATAACGAACTCGACGAAATCATAGAGTGGCTGGGGGTCATGATTCGAAGGGTGGATTCGAGCCTCATTGACGAATGGGAGAGGCTGCGAAACCCAACCGAGGCTGACCATCTTGACGTCGTGGCGGAACCCACCGCTTTGACCGCAGATCGCCGTGCGTTCACTGTTTTGGTTCGTAATGAACTGTTCCGATTGCTCACCGATGTGGCTCTGCGAAGGACCGAGATTCTGGCTGCGGACATGGAGTCTTATTGGACCGAGCACGATGTGATCCATATTGATGCCGATGCACGTTCTGCAACGTGGTTCGAGCTTGACTGGGACGCCCGAATAGCCCGACAAATCCTTTGCGATCCACAAGGTCACCACGAATGGGTTCTTGAGGCGGAGGTGGACCTTACAGCCAGCGATGCCGAGGATCGCGCTGTGCTGCATCCGATCGGCGTCCGTCGAGTATGAGCACAACATCATTTATGAGCACAACATCGTTTGTGTTACCCAGCCCGTAATGGAGGAAAGATGGGATCAGTAACCGGCTACAGCGTGCTAGTGACAGGCGGCGGCAGTGGAATCGGCGAGGCGTCAGCGACCAGGCTGGTTGCCGACGGCGCGCACGTGATGATCTGCGGTCGAACCGAGGCAAAGCTCGCCGATGCAGCCAACAGGATCCGAGCGGCCGCTTCCGACAACGCCACGGTGGCACACATCGTCGCAGATGTAACCGACGAGAAATCGGTTCGCCGTGCGGTCGCCGCCGCCTGCGAGGTGACCGGCAGGCTGGACGGTCTTTTTGCATGTGCCGGTGGCTCGACGGGTTTGGGCCCTCTCGCAACAGCCGACGTCGAAAACATCCGCTCCACCATGGAACTGAACTACATAGGTACGTTCCTGTGCCTCAAACACGGATGTGCGGCGATGGCACATTTCGGGGGCGGATCCTTTGTCGGATGTTCCTCACATGCCGGTACTGACACGTTTCGGTACCTCGGTGGTTACGGGGGAGCCAAGGCTGGGCTTGATCATCTCTGCCGGGTGGCAGCCGACGAAATGGGCAGGTTCGGGGTGCGTGTCAACTCGGTACAACCGGGAATCGTCGCCACCGAACTGATGGCACCGATCACTGCGGGTGGACCGCTTCTCGATGACTACCTAACGCAGATTCCACTTGGCAGGGTCGGCCAACCAGCCGAGATAGCCGAGATGGTCAGGTTCTTGATCGGACCGGAGTCATCGTGGACCACCGGGCAGTGTTTCGCAGTGGACGGCGGGCAGAGCCTGCGCCGGGGTGCCGACTACGGCACCCTCTTACGAAGCTTCGGCGACGACCCGCTCGATGGCACCGTAACTACTTGAAGAATTTTGGAGCGCTCATCACACGTTGGCAATACCCAGTTGGTGCCTACCATTTGCGTGGGCTATTCGGATCCCTACGAGTACATTCATGGCACCGGCTCATTCAACAGTTCCGAATCTTGTAAAAGGTAACTCTTCTTGAAGATTGGGGCTAATCGGTGAGCCTCCAATATACTCTGCGATCGCAGTAACATCGATAGGTTGAGTTCCATCAGCTTGACTATCTGTCATTCTAGCTCGCCATGATTTCCAGGTCGGCCTGAACACGCTAATATACCCATCTTTGTCAGTGAGGGTTTGTTGCACAACAACTAGATCGTCGATATGAAGTTGACGAACGACTTCTGGAGAATGCGAATTGACAATAACCTGACGAAGTGGATTGTCAGAACCCACAGCGTCATTCACATCAACTGCATAGTCACGCAAGATTTGTACTAAGCTCGGTATTCGGGATGGATGAATTCCATTCTCAGGCTCTTCCATACATAAGACAGCTCTGTCATATGTGTCTGCCAGCATTACAGCTAATGCAATATAACGCAAGGTTCCATCGGATAGTGACCGACTATATAACCATTTGTCTACACCTGGAGCATGGGCCCGTAGAGATAATTGATTTCGGACCTGGTCTAACTCAACTTCAAGATTATCAATGCCGGAATTCAAGTCCTTGAGTTGATTGACAATTTCTTTAACTGTATCTACATCTCGATCTACATCCCGTTTCTGCAGGGCAAAGATGGTTGACGGAATGTGTCGGCCCGAAGCTGAGATATGAGTTGGACCCGAGCGCGAATCAGGAGTCCTCATCGCACTGGGTTCCAAATGGAGAACCCTCCATGAAGACATTTCACGCTTGGCAGCCAGGACTGTCGGGTAGTCTGCAGTATTTGTACCTCCAACCACAGTAAGGGGAGATTTTCCTACAGGTGATGGGCGACCCCGGCTTCCCCCATCGCCGTGTAGCATAGTCTTTCCATCCAGGGTAGAAATGAAGGCTCCACTTCTTCTGCCTGCCACAACAGAGGACTTAAATGGAGTTGATGTGGCGAAACCAATAAACTTCTTGTAGTCACCTAGTTTGGAGTGAACTAGGTTTTCGTTCTTGACACGAAGTTGGTGAGTTTCCTGCGAATACTTCAATCTCAGCGTGTATTTCAAGAGTGTCGTGCTAGGTTTCGCGGGTTGACCAAAATAGTCTTCAACATCTTGAGCTACTACCATTGATGCAGATAATTCGATCTCACGATTCGGATCCCTTCCAAATACAAGATCCAGAGGAGACTCAACGCCATCGTCGGTATGTCTAACTCCCGCGGCTGCTTCGGAGATTTCCTTCCCTGCTAAGCCAGCAAGAAAGGAGATAGCATCAAAAAGATTGCTCTTTCCGACCCCGTTGTGGCCGATCAGACAAGTAAAAGCCCCGAAGCGGATATTGGCCTTCCGAATACTCTTGAAATTGCGTATCGACAACCCAACTAGCATTGTTCTCCTTCCGCTTCAGGATCATCACCCCTGATGGAACTATCGGACTCGGCGGGTTTCTCCTGCCTACTGGTAATCGGCGTTTCGCTGTCGTCCTGATGGAACTATCGGACTCGGCGAGGTTTCTTCTGGTTCTCCTTCATCTTTGACGATACTTCAAGCAGGTGGGTCAAACCGGGGTAGGAATCGATCGCCTGGAGCTTCCGATCAATGTAGGCGACTCCAAACAATATGCAAACGAAAGACGTCACGAAGTTGACTCCCGTACGAGCCAAATAAAATAGGTTAAAGCCTGAGTTGTTGAAGAGCCAGATATCCCAGCTTGCGGAGATAATCTCATAGCCGACGATCAACCACGTGGCATTGGCCATCGTTCGCAAATAGCGGGGGTCGGCGATGAGGTCGTCGGGCAGTGACATAACCCGCGGGGTGGCCCACGCAAGAAATGGGCGGCCCAACCAGATCGTGACCGCCAACACGATGCCTATAAGAAACTTAGTGGCGAACCCGATCCCGAAATATACGGCCTCGCTGCTGACACCGAAATCAATGAGTTCTCGCTCGGCCGCCACCGTCACCGCGGCCCGTAGCAACAGATATACCGTTAGGCTTGGAAGCCACCAGCCGATATCAAGCCCATTTCGGCGACGTGTGACAGCGGCCTTGATTGACCATGCGCTGGCAGCCAGTACCGCCGCGATCACGTTAACAAGGTTGTAGAGAGCGAAAAACAAGATGGCTGGCATTACCTGGTCGAGCGTGCTCCCCGGCCCCCGCCGGGTTGGCATCCGGCTACCGGTCACGGCGCGAGCGCCACCCAGGCATTGATCACGGCCATGTCGCCGAAGGTTGCAATGTCGTCGTAACCCCGCCTTCCCCACATCAACAACCAGAGATCTTCAGCTCGGCCGCGTAGCGCCGCGGCACCTTTGGCGTGCTCGCGACGGACCTGCACGCCTCCCCCACTACGAGCCTCCAACATCCATTCACCATCACCGTCGCTTTGATGCAGATGCAGCGAGCCCTCAGGGGCGCTGATGTCGGGCCTGTACACAACGCTCACCAACTCATCGATTCCGTCGGCGGCATCAACGACGGGAACAGCAGTGACCGAACCAGAAGCCAGTTCAGCGTCAACCCTGTGAACAAGCGTTTCTTGATGTGCCCGTCGCAGATAGAACCCGGCTGTCTTATCCGCCGCCCAGGTCCACATCGGCTCGGCCGGATCAACATCGCTCAATGCATCAACCAGCGCATCAAGTTGGGCCTTGGAGAAAGCAACGACACCTTCGTCTCCGGGCCGCGGAAGCCCGTCGCGGTCCAGCAGTTCGGTGGCACGCTGGCCAACCTGACGAGCCATGCTCGCCCAAACCCTGGAGGTGTGGCTCAGCAACCTTTCGTTGTTCCAACCCGGGCATGTAGGAACCGAGGCCTTCAAGTTGTGCGATGCGACATCGATGAGTCGTTTCCCTTCGGTACGTAACCGATCGATGCGATAGTTCTGTTCCATTTGCTCAGTTTGGTCCATTTGCTCAGTTTGGCGTGGCCGGGCGATCATCGTGCACTTCTAAGAGGGGCAACCATTATGGCGACATACGCAATCAGCGGTTCGGCGTCGGGGATCGGAGCTTCGACCCGCGCACGACTCGAAGCCACCGGTCACACCGTGATCGGCATCGACCGTCGACAACAAGAGGTCACTTGTGATCTTTCGACCGAGGAAGGCTGCCGACGAGCTATCGGGCAGACCCTTGAACTATGCCACGGAAAGCTTGACGGTCTCCTCAGCGGTGCCGGGGTCGGACCCCCGACGTCAGCAGGGTCGATTCTTCGGATCAATTACCTTGCCAGCATGAGACTGCTCGAAGGCCTGCGGCCAGCCCTGGAGGCCTCCGGCGAGGCACAGGTCGTGCAGATCGGCTCCAACTCCACCACGGTCACACCAAACGTGCCAGATGATCTCGTGGACGCCTTACTCAACTGCGATGGCGATCTCGACGAAGCGATCGAGATGTTGGCGGCCTTTGAGAAGCCGATCGACACAAGCATTGCATATGCGGCAACCAAGACGGCCATCACCCGTTGGTGTCGGCGGGCTTCGGTTTCGCCCGAATGGGTCGGCGCGGGCATAAGGCTCAATGTGATCGCTCCTGGTGCCGTTCAGACCCCGCTGCTCGAGGCAACCGAGAACGACGAGACCTTCGGACCGCTGATGCGGGGTCTCCCCATTCCGGCTGGCAGGGCCACACCTGACCAGATTGCCGACTGGATCGTCTTCATGCTGTCTCCAGCGGCTCGTTGCGCGGTCGGTTCGGTGGTATTCGTTGACGGCGGCAGCGATGCCACAATCCGAACCAACGACTGGCCTAGATCGTTCACCTTCACCTGAGGCGACTCATCAAATGCGACTTCTACAGCACCGAACATACGACGCGAAGGTTTACCTTGACGGCAACGAGATGGTGGCCCGCGGCGAGGTCACCGACAACAAGCCTCCGGGAACCTTGGTGGAGGGCGACACCGAAAACGTCGTCATGCACAACATGGTGGTCGAACTACGGGTGTCGTTCCCCGCTCTGACCATCACCGACGTCATGGTGTTGTTCAACACTTACCCGAATCGGGACTGCCCGCAGATCACTGTCGCCTACGACCAACTGATCGGCCTGAGCATTGCTCGTGGATTCACCCACAAGGTGCGTGAACTGCTCGGAGGGCCCAGAGGTTGCACGCATCTGGGCGCGCTACTGCAGGCGCTGGCCCCGGCGATCGTGCAGGCGACCTGGTCAGCAGGACGGACCTTTGGTGCTGAGATACCGGGCCGACATTCCGATCAAGCTCGCCAGGCTGACAACATCAACACCTGTCACATATACGAAGCTGGCTCCGAAAGGGTCGCGATGATCCGTAGAGGTGAACGCCTTGACCCGCCGATACCCGTCTTAGAGCGACTCAGCGCCCTCGGGCGTAATCCCGACGACTGGGGCATTGACTGAGATCTGCGGATCTCGGGAATCTCTAGGCAGGTCTTCGGGAAACTCTAAGTAGTAGGCCCTTCGGGAACCCTGGGACAGGTCCTCGGGAGACTTCTAGGCAGGCCTCAACAAACTTCTGGACAGGGCCTCAAGAAACCCTGGACAGGGCCGCGGAAAACTTCTAGGCAGCCCTCAAGAACGCTGGGCAGGCCCTCGGGAACTCTAGGCAGGCCCTCGGAAAACCCTGGACAGGGCCTCAACAATCCCCTAGGCAGGCCCTCGCAAAACTTCTAGGCAGGCCTCAGCAATCCCCTAGGCAGATCCTCGCAAAACTTCTAGGCAGGCCTCAGCAATCCCCTAGGCAGATCCTCGGAAAACTTCTGGGCAGGCCCTCGAAAAACTTCTAGGCAGGCCTCAAGAACGCTAGGCAGGCCCTCGAAAAACTTCTAGGCAGGCCTCAAGAACGCTAGGCAGGCCCTCGGAAAACCCTGGACAGGGCCTCAACAATCCCCTAGGCAGGACTCAGGAAACCCTAGGCGGGCCTTGAGGAAACACTCAGCGCAGAATTGAGTCTTGATCGTGACGCTCGCCAAGCGCAGTACGTGCCGCGATCTGCGAGAGGCCCTCGTCTGATACACCGAAAGCCTCTCCCATCCCAGCATCAATGAGCTGTTTGGGGATGGCCCTGATCATGTACTCGTCATTGAGCTTCGGCGGATCGGGTGGACGCCGGGCCATCGCCGTCTCAACTATCGGCTCCCAAGACGCAGCCTTGGCCTCGGCATTGGCTTGTTCACGTTCGGCGAACTCCGGCAGGACCTCACGGCCGAACAGTTCCAGCGACGTCATAATGTCGTCGTGGCGGTTGTTTCCGGCCTGCATAACAAAGATGATCTGGTCAACCCCGGCTTGTTCATAGCGCCGCAGGAACTCACGAACCTGATCCGGCGTGCCGATGGCACCACGAAGTCCGCTGTGTTCACCCGAAGCGATCTTGGCACTGAGCTTTTCTTGTTCGAGTGCGAGCGTCACGGCTGGGTCGTACCCGTGTTTGCGGCGTTGCTCGCAGAACTCCTGCCACACGTCGGTGCGGGCAGGACGATGATCTCCGAACACGTAGTAGTGAGCCAGCGAGTAGCCAAAGAAGTTCCCGCCCTCGAGACCCATCTCAAGAGCACGGCGCTCGTCGTGATTACACATCATCGACGTGACACACGCCACGCTGGGATTGACCGCCTTACCGACCGGCACACACCTCTGCGACATTGTTCGTCGGTAGTCGTTCACCCATCCCGCTGCCGCTTCCGGGTCGATGAATGCGAACGTCAACGCACCCATACCCTTCTCGGCTGCCAACAGGATGGTTTCGCGACGTGAACACGCCACCCAAAGCGGTGGATGTGGTGTCTGGACGGGTTTGGGTACCACATTGCGGGGTGGCATAGATACAAACTCACCGCTGTGCCCAGCGAACGGCTCTTCGGTCATCGCCCGGATCGTGACCTCCAAGCCTTCGAGCCAGGCGTCTCGCTTGCGGTCATATGCAACACCAAACCCAGCGAGTTCAGCCTCCGAGGAGGACTCTCCTGAGCCGAACTCCACTCGTCCACCCGACACCAGATCAAGCATCGCAATGCGTTCAGCCACCCGTGCGGGATGATTGAACTGTGGGGCCGTGAGACATATGCCGTGCCCGAGCCGGATTTGTTTGGTGCGCTGCGACACCGCAGCCAAGAACACCTCCGGTGCCGAGGAATGCGAGTACTCCTCCAAGAAGTGGTGCTCTACCTCCCACACGCAGTCGAATCCGATTCTGTCGGCCAACTCGACCTGTTCGAGCGCCTCGTGAACTAATCGACGCTCGCTTTGCGAGTCCCATGGGCGAGGCAATTGGTGCTCATAGAAGACACCGAACTTCATGCCGGAACCCCCATCGGTCGGATCGACGGACAAAGACGCACGGACTTAACGACGAACTGCAAGATCGAGTCGCAGACACCGCTCATTCGGGTCAGCCTGTTTGAGCGGTGGACCACGACAACGTACCGGCGAGCCCGTAGTGCGCCCCAACCGCTATCAATACCATCACATGCCAGATCTCGTGGTAACCGAACACGTCGGTCCAGGGATCGGGCCGCCGACTGCCGACAACAACAGCCCCCACCGTGTAGGCAACTCCGCCGCCTATCAGCAAGATGAGGTGGGTGAGCGTCAGGGCGGAGAGCAACCACGGGCCGAAAACGAGCATCGAAACACCAAAAACAATGTAAACGGTGTTCATCATCCCTTTGGGAGGGTGCAGTGGTATCCACTCGGCCACGATGCCGCTAAGTGCACCGATCCAGGCGAAACCCAGCATCCACCCCGAGATCGGCGAATCAAGAGCAAGAAGAGCGACCGGTGTGGCACTAGTAGCGAACATCAAAAAGATTGCCGAGTGATCAAGTCGCACGAGCAACTCAACTCGATCGGCGGGCCAGTCACGCAGATGAACCACAGCGCTGATAGCCAACATGCACGTCGCCCCAGCACAAAAGACGATCATCGCTATCGTGGCCCGAAACCCGTCGGCACCGATGATGAGTATCGCTGCGGTGGGTACCGAAACAACCGTTGCCCAACGATGTAGGACCCCCCGGTAGCGTGGGCGAGGCCGACGCAGCAGTCGCTGTGCCGAACGTGAAAGCCCGTCGACTTTCCCGTCGTCGACAGGAGCCCAATTCATTCGCGAAAGGATATGTTGCGTCGTGACCGTTGTCCGCATCATTCATGACTGCGACAACGCCGCCCTTGAGGCTTTACGTGAACCTCGCGACGACTTCGTTTCGGAGGTCACGGTTGGTGACGACAGATGGGAACTCGGCCACGGGCCTTTCCGCGAGTACCGCCGTGAGTTGTCTGTGCGGTCGTCAAGCTCGCAAGACGCACCGGATTACGCTTCGGAGAACCTGGTCACTACCAGCAATAGCAATGACGCACTGCAAAGCAGCCAACGGCGCTGGAACGTAACCGAGACGATCACGTATCGGTTGGCCATTCCGATGTGGGGATGGTTGTTCAAGTTCCCCGCACAGCGAGCTCTGCGCCACCGCAAATCTCACTACGGGTACTGGTGGGCGCCGCCGGACCGACTCGACACCCGCATGGCAATGGTGCTCGGCGTTTTGTGCGCCGTCCAAGTTGTGGACGGCTACCTCGGCAGCGTGCTGTCACAAACCCTCACCTACGCCGCCGACGAGTTCGAACGTGGAAATACTGCCCAGGGTGTGGTTCTGGGAGTGGTACGTCTCGGTGTGTTGGTGGCGCTCGGTACTCTTGCAATGGCGGACCGGCGGGGTCGACGTTCGCTGCTCGTGGCAACCGGAATCGGAAGCTGCATCTTTACCGTACTCGGTGGCCTGTCGCCCAACATGTGGTTGCTGGGTGGCTCACAGCTCCTTGCGCGTGGACTCTCGACCGCTCTCGGTGTGCTCATAGCGGTGGTGGCCACCGAGGAGATGCCAGCACGTTCACGTGCCTGGGCTGCCTCGTTTCTTATCCTGAGCGCAGGTCTCGGTTCGGGGATAGCGGTATGGATCCTGCCGGTAGCCGACTTGTCGTTTCGCGGATGGAGAACGATCTACCTGGCGGCCGGGTTCGGCATTTTGCTGCTGTGTTGGGCCGCAAGGCGACTTCCTGAGACGCGTCGTTTTAGCGCACATCAGAAAAGGACCACTCCCCTGGCGCAAACTGACCGACGCCGCCGTCGTAACCGCCTGATCTTGTTGGCAGTCTCGGCCTTTCTGATCGCTGTTTTCGTAGCTCCTTCTGCTGGCTTCCAAAACGACTTCCTCAAAGACGAACGTGGCTTCACAGCCACCGGCATCACGCTCTTCACGATCGTTACTGCCACACCCATCGGGATCGGTGTTTTGGTGGGCGGCCACCTTGCGGAGACTCAGGGTCGGCGGCGTGTCGGCGCTTTCGGGCTGGTGTGCGGGTCGGTTCTTCGGGCCATGTCATTTTTTGTTTCCGGACCCGCACTTTGGCTTCTTACGGTTGCTTCGGTGGTATCGGGGGCAATCGCGGTACCGGCTCTTGCCGTTTACGGACCCGAACTGTTTGGCACGCATGACCGAGGCCGGGCCAACGGATTGATCATCACCGTGGGAGTGCTCGGTAGTGCAGTGGGTTTGTTGTCGGTTGGGGTGCTCTCGGATCGTTGGGGTGGTGAACTCGCTCTACCAATCGCACTCACGGCAATAGGTCCGCTGATCGTTGCGATCCTGGTCTTGTTACGTTTCCCGGAGACCGCCGGTCGAGAACTCGAGGAACTCAACCCGCAAGACGCCTGACCGTCGACAGCACCAACCCAGCTGGCAAGACCCTTAACCGCCAACAACACCAACCCAGCCGACAAGACCCCTAACCGCCAACAACACCAACCCAGCCGACAAGACCCCTAACCGCCAACAACACCAACCCAGCCGACAAGACCCCTAACCGCCAACAACACCAACCCAGCCGACAAGACCCCTAACCGTCGACAACACCAACCCAGCCGACAAGACCCCTAACCGTCGACAACACCAACCCAGCCGACAAGACCCTTAACCGCCAACAACACCAACCCAGCTGGCAAGACCCTTAACCGCCAACAACACCAACCCAGCTGGCAAGACCCTTAACCGCCAACAACACCAACCCAGCTGGCTGAAGGCATGTTCTCATATGGCTATTCCGGTGTAGCTGTAGCGTTCACTGAGATGTTGCAGGCTGAATGCGAGGTGTTTCACTCGCGGCCGATCGCTCCCACCCGCCGGATTGCCTTGGGCAGATGCACATTGCCATGCAACCCCGCCCCCGGGCCGGGCGGGATCCTGCTCGGTGCCATCGCTGCGCGCTTTGTTGGCGGCGTTGATCCAACGCTGTTGCCAGATCTATATTCGCTGCTTCACGATCTTGAGTCCGGGCATCGCGTTCCCCAGCCCTGTCTTCGCCATCGATTCCAAAAGGACCGAATCGGACTGACACGCAGTACTCACCGGCTGTTTCGCGACGGCTCGTCGGGTGAGTTGCGGGTCCGCTTCAGCGAAGGACGGGGATCGGGTACACAGCATGTCCTTGGTGCCCTCTACGCCACTGTCGGGCTCGCTCCTGAAGTGCGCAACGATGTGTTACGAACTGTCGGCCGTGGCCTCATGTGGGTTGGCGACATCGGACCTGGACTTTTTGCCTATCTCAACGATGCCGGTTCGTCGTCGATGCTTCCAACCAACGCGACCGGCGATCCCGTTGGTTGGGCCATGGACATTCTCGGACTGTCGACTGCTGACGCCCATCCCGAGCGATCCCTGGTCCAACGCCGCTTTCGCGATGCACTGCTGGACGCTCACCCAGACCACGGGGGTGACGATACCGACGCCGCCCGTCGTATTGCCGACCTCACCGAAGCTCGTCGCATTCTGATGACCGCATAAGCCAGACCCGATGAGACCCGATGACCGCATAAGCCAGACCCAATGAGACCCGATGACCACATAAGCCAGACCTGATGAGACCCGATGACCACATGAACCAGACCTGATATGACCTGATGACCACATGAACCAGACCTGATGAGACCCGATGACCACATGAACCAGACCCGATGAGACCCGATGAGACCCGATGACCGCATGAGCCAGACCCGATGAGACCCGATGACCGCATGATGCGACCGGCGGGGCTTTTGTTGACCCATGGTGCCGGAAGCGACCGGGATCATCACACCAACCTCGCTTTACAAAGCGGTCTGGATCTGCCTGTGCGCCGCATCAATTTCCCGTACCGGCGCAAACCGGGACGCCGACCACCTGATCGAAGCCCGAAGCTGATCGGCTGCATCATCGAGGAGGCCGAAATGTTCGCTGATGAACTCGGGGTGCGCCTGGAACGACTCGTCTACGGCGGACGTTCGATGGGTGGACGGATGTGCAGCATGGCCTTGGCCGGATCGCTTGCCGGTGCGGGGCTGATATGGCTCAGTTATCCCCTTCATCCACCCGGCCGACCCGAGAAATTGAGGGTGGATCATTTCGCCGACATCACAGTTCCGATTCTCATGATCAATGGCGACCGCGACCCGTTCGGGACTCCTAAGGAGTTCGATCGTGAGCTGCTTGCCATAACCGCGCCACTTCAACTGCATTGGCTTGAGGGCCAAGGACACAACCCCAAACCCAGTTTCGACAGCCAGATCGTCAAGCTTGTCTCGGGCTTCATTGAAATGCTGGCCGGACCCCCTACCGGGTGATCTCCTAACTGGATACCCGACAGGCTCGGGGCAGCGCCACAGACCAGCCTTAGGGCAGCGCCACAGACCAGCCTTAGGGCACCGTCACAGACCAGCCTTAGGAGCACCGTCATAGATAGACCAGGGTTAGGAGCAGCGCCACAGACCAGCCTTAGGGCACCGTCACAGACCAGGCTTACGAGCACCGTCACAGATAGACCAGCCTTAGGGCAGCGACATAGATAGATCAGGCTTAGGAGCCGTCACAAATAGATCAGGCCTAAGGCACCGTCACAAGCCCGGCCCAAGGCACCGTCACAGATAGACCAGGCCTAAGGCACCGTCACAGGCCAGGCCCAAGACACCGTCACAGGCCAGGCCCAAGACACCGTCACAGGCCAGGCCCAAGACACCGTCACAGGACAGGCTCAAAGCAGCGTCCTTAGAGCACGGCACAGACCAAGCCCAAGGCACCGTCCTTAGAGCACCGGCATAAATCAGGGTTGGGGCACCGCCACAGATAGATCAGGCTCAAGGCACCGCCACAAACCAAACCCAAAGCACCGTCACAGATAGATCATGCTCAAGGCACCGCCACAAACCAAGCCCAAAGCACCGTCACAGATAGATCATGCTTAGGGCACCGTCACAGGCCAGGATTACAATCGCGGTGCCCGCAGACCCCGCTGTAGCGGTCATATGAGAAATTGCCGATGCCATATTTGAACGAAGCCTTGGAATTGTTGCGTTCCAGCGATCCGTCTCGTGTTGAGAAGGGTGAGTTGTTCGAGCGCATGATGCTGGCCGCGTTGCGGGACCATCCCGGAGAGTACGGCTCGGCCCGGTTCGAGAACCTGTGGCTGTGGAATGACTGGTCTGGGCGTGTCGACAGGGTCCACACCGGTGACATAGGCATTGATCTGGTGGGTCGGCAAACGCCGGAGTACGGCGGCGGGTTATGTGCAGTCCAGTGCAAGTTCTACGACACCGCCAAGGTGTCGACAGCAGACGTCAACAAGTTCTTGGCGGATCACGGCCCTCGCCCGCAGGGTTGGAAATCGCGGATCTTCGTGGCTACCAGCGATTACACCGGCCCAGCTCAACAGAAACTGGAACAAGCCCCCAACACCGAGATCTTGACCCCTGCCAAGCTCGACGCCTGGCCATTGGACTGGCGGGAGCTGGTTAGGTCCCCGGAGCAGGCCCACTACCAGCCGGTCCGGTACCAACCCCGGCCCGATCAGAGCGAGGCCGTGGACGCAGTCGTGAACGGCCTGGCCACAGGCGGGCGGGGCCGTCTGGTCATGCCGTGCGGGACCGGCAAATCGGTGGTGGCATTGTGGGCGGCGGAATCCCTGGCCGGGATGGGGGGCCGGGTTTTGTACCTTGTGCCTTCTATCGCTTTGATGGACCAAGTGATGCGGGAGTGGGCCACCCAGCGTGATATTTCACATCGTTACCTGGGGGTGTGTTCGGATGCGAAGGTGGGTCGCAGGTCCAGCGACGAGGGTGCATCGCTGTCGGAATTGGCGATGCCGGTTACTACTGACGTGGCCATGATCGCTTCGGAACTGAAACGGGAGGCACCAGAGGCTTTGACCGCGGTGTTCTGCACGTATCAATCACTGGACAAGGTTTGTCAGGCCCAGGATGTCTACGGCTGCCCGGCTCTTGATCTGGTGATCTGCGATGAGGCTCATCGCAGCACCGGCGTGGACGGCGGCGGCATGTTCACACTGGTGCACGACGAGAGCCGACTGGCTGCCGACCGGCGGTTGTACATGACCGCAACCCAGCGGATCTATACCCAAGCCGCCAAATCCCGTGCCGACGGCGACCTGTACTCGATGGACGACGAGGCCCAGTTCGGCCCTGAGCTGTACTCGATGAACTTCGGTGAAGCCATTGAGGCTGGCTTGCTCTGCGATTACGAGGTGCTGGTGCTCGGGGTGGGCGAGAATGTCTACAGCGACCTGCTGGGGCCGTCAGCGCGTAACGGGGTGGAAGTCACCCACGACGACGGCAAGACAACCAAACTGGATTTCGAGGACGCGGTGCAACTGCTGGGATGCTGGGACGCGCTGGCCGACCCGACCACGCTGGCTCCCAGTGCCAGCCGGGCCGTGGGCGAGGTCACCTCCGGCGTGAAGTACTGTCGCAGAGCTATCGCCTTCACCAACACCGTGAAGGCGTCGCGTGCCTCAGCCGCGGCGCTGAACATGCTCACCAACCGGCCCATATCCACTGTGTCCGGGGGGGGGGGTTCTAACCCTCGACGCTGATCACGTTGACGGGACCATGAACGCTTACCGGCGTTCATGGAAACTGCAATGGCTTCGCGATACAACCGGAGACGGCGACCGGGCCGACGAGGACGGTCCTGGGGCTCGACTGTTGTGCAATGCCCGATGCCTCACCGAAGGGGTTGACGTCCCGGCTTTGGACGCGGTGGTTTTGCTGGCACCCAAACGCTCCGAAGTGGACATCGTGCAGGCGGTGGGACGGGTGATGCGAACCGCTCCAGGCAAGCAATGCGGGTACGTGGTGTTACCGGTGCTGGTCCCGGCGGGGAAGCTGATGCACTCAGACGAAGTGATCAGGGGCAGCGACTTCAAGCAGGTGTTCAAGGTGTTGCGAGCGTTGCGATCCCACGACGAGCGCCTTGACGTGATGGTCAACTCGGTGCGGGCGGCCCGGGACCTGCCCCTGCGTGTGATCAACCGCACCGGCACCATCGTTGAGGACGCCGTCTCTGCGGTTACCGACGCTACAGGGCCTGTGCAGCAGCAACTGGCCCTGTCGAACCTGCTTACCGAGGCGATTGCTTCGGCGATTGTGGAACAGGTCGGTGATCGTCAGTACTGGCCGTCCTGGGGCCGGCGCACCGCCGTGGTGTGTGATCAGGTCAGGGCCCATCTTGATGCCATGGCCGCCGCTCACGACGAGGTCCGTGAAGCCCTGAACGGGTTCGCTCAAGCCATGGTGCGGACCTCGATTCCGTCGTTCACCGAGCCTCAGGCCCGGGCCATGGTGGCCCAGCACGTGGTGACCATCCCCGTGTTCGACGCCTTCTTCGCCGACAATCGTTTCGCCGAGCACAACCCGATATCGGTGCACCTCAGGGCGCTGCTGAACCGGCTGGCTTCCTTCGGAGTCCACTTCGACCACATCACAGAACCCCTAAAGAGCCGCTATCGCCACATCGCCAACGCGTTCCAAGCCGCCGATCCCGATACCAGCACTGGGGAACGTTTGGATGTGTTGCGCCAAGTCTACGACGGCTTCCTGAAGGCGGCCATGCCCTCTGAAGTCCAGCGTTTGGGGATCGTGTACACGCCGATCGAGCTGGTGGACTTCATGTTGCGCAGCGTCGACGCAGTCTGCCGGGTCCACTTCGGGCGGGGCCTCACCGAAGAGAACGTAACCGTGCTGGACCCGTTCACCGGCACCGGCACCTTCATCGCCCGGTTGTTCTCGCTTAATGGCGCAGACGGCCAACTTCTGATCGCTGATGCCGATTTGGCCCGCAAGTACTCCGAAGAGCTCTTGGCCCGCGAGATCGTGATGCTGCCGTACTACATTGCGGCGCTCAAGATCGAGGAATCCGCAGCCGAGCGAGGTGTCTTCGACAGCCGGGGTTACGAGGCGTTTCCCGGCATCGTGCTCGCCGACACGTTCGAGTCCGAGACCCCGGCCATGCGACAACAGCGCCGAGTTCACGAACAGCAGGCCTGGGAGATGGGCGGTCAGGTGCCTGGTAACGCCAGCCGGGTAACGACCCAGGAGAACACACCGATCAAGGTGATCGTGGGCAACCCGCCCTGGTCGGCGGGTCAGAAGTCCTCCGGGGACGACAACCCCCGCCCCGACTACGAAGAGGTGGCGCAGCGGGTGCAGGACACCTATGGCCGCCGGCAGGGCGAGATCACCGGCAAGGCCGGAGGCGGCAAATCAGCCGGGAACCTGTATGTGCAGGCATTCCGGTGGGCCACCGACCGACTCACCGTGGATGTCGACGACCCCGAAAACGAGGGCTGGGTGGTGGCTTTTGTCACCCCCAACTCACTAACCACCGCCACCTCGCTGGCTGGGATGCGAGCCGAGCTGCGAGACGAATTCAGCGACGTATACGTGGTGAACCTGCGCGGTGACGCCTACAAGAGCGGCGAAGAGTTCAGACGAGAGGGCGACAAGATCTTCGGAACAGGTTCACGCAACGGGGTGCAGATCACGGTGCTGGTCCGCAACCCGGCCGCTGATCCAGCCCAGCCCGCAAGGCTGCATTACGCCCAGGTGCCCGACGGAGCCGCCTTGGCCACCAAGTTCGACTGGCTGGATGTGCTCGGTGACGTGACCAGCAACCAGCTTGTCGAGGTGCCGGTGACCGGTCGCCACGACTGGGTGAACCTCGGTGACGGCAGCTTCGAGAAGCTGCTGCCAGTATGTGATACCGGCAAGAATCGCAGCCAGGTGGCTGTCACAGATCACGCGCTTGGTGTTACAACAGCCTGTGACACCTACGTCTACTCATTCTCCCGTGATGATCTCATAGCCCGGGTCAGTCGGCTAATCGACGTCTACGACTCGGCCCGCAGCTTCGTTCACCGGGGCCGCCCCGACTCCGAGACCATTCGTCATCGGGTTGCCCAGCTGACCGACAACGATCGTCTCGACGAGATCAAATGGACCGACACCCTCAAGACCACCCTGCGACGCGGCGACGAGATCAGCTTCGACGAAGCCCGCATCCGCGAGGTGCTGTATCGCCCGTTCACCAAGCTGTGGCTGTATGAAGACGACCGCATTCTCACCTCCGTCAAGACGATCTCGGCCATGTTCGCTTCCGCCGGGGGGGGGGGGAACATCCTCATCACTTGCCCGTCCAACAAGGCCATCTTCTCAGCCCTGGCCAGCATCACGCTTCCCGACCTGTGCGGAGCCGGATCTCTCCAGATCTGCCGGGCCGTACCCCGAATCCGGCGATGATTCTCAATCTGACGCGCCAGATCCCGTTCGGGATACTCGCCGTCGACCTCCTCATCGACCTTTGCGCGACCGGGCGCCAGACCCGGGTGATGCCCCCGAGATGTCAGCCGACGAGACGATAATCGTGGCCTCGCTCAGCGTGACCTCCCCCGACAGCGTCATTGCTGCCGATCAAATGTCTGACCTGAACGTGGTCGGCCCCAACCGGGGGGGGGGGGGGCGTACCATCGTCCGCTGGCGGCGATCCTGGTCTCGGGCACGTCCAACATGATCTTTGCGGCCCTGGCCACCCCGATTCTGGTCGATCTGGCCGCCATCGCCGGGTCCCGCCAGACCAGAGCCCTGCCGCCGCACCGGCAATCATGATCCCAACCCCCTCGCCCCGGACTCGCCCGGCCGTTCTGGCCACCGCCGTTCTGGCCGACCTGCACGCCATCGACCCGGCCGGTCGGATCCTGCCACCCTGTCAATCATGATCCCAACCCCCTCGCCCCGGACTCGCCCGGCCGTTCTGGCCACCGCCGTTCTGGCTGATCTGCATGCCGTTGACCCGGCCGGTCGGATCCTGGCGCCCCGGCGGGCCTAACCGCAACGAACACGGCTGGAGCCATTGAACCCGCCGACCGAAACGGACCACCACCATGACCGCCGCCACCTTTGATCTGGGCCTTGAAGCCAACCCCGGCGATCTTCACAACGTCACCGACTGGTGCCTCGAACAGTTCCAGCACCGCTACCCGGCCCTGGAAGTCACCAAGGACGATATCTGGGAGTACATGTACGGGGTGATGCACGCCCCCGATTGGCGCGACCGGTACCGCCACGACCTGTCCCGCAGCCTGCCCCGGATACCGCTGGCACCGGATTTTGAGGCCTTCCGGGCCGCGGGCCGTTCCCTCATGGACCTACACGTCGGCTACGAAACCTGCCCGCAGCATCCCGGCCTGATCTGTGTGGTGGACGGCGAACCCGACGACGGCGACGCCGACGATGACGCCTACCGGATCACAGGTCGGATGCGCTGGGGACCACCACCAGCCGGTGGTCGGAGCAAAGACCTCACAGTGCTGCGGGTCAGTGATCGGTGCCAGCTCGACAACATCCCCGACGAAGCCCACTATTATCAGGTGTCGGGACGCTCCCCGCTGCAATGGGCGGTCGATCAGCTCAAGGTCAAACACGACAAGGCGTCGGGCATCGTCGACGACCCGAACCGCTGGCACCGCTGGGCCGACGACCCGTTCGAGTTGATCCGTCACCTGCGTCGCCTCGCCTACGTGGGAGTGACCAGCACGGCCATCATCGCCAGCCTGCCCTTGTCGCTGACCTAGCCGTGTAGTTCAGGCAGTAGCCGGGGTAGCAGCAGCCGGTGGTGACGCAACCGGGTCCTCAGCCGGACTCGTGGGAGAAGCCACTGGCTGGGCGGGAACACCAAAAAGATGACCTTCGATTCGAGCCACCCGATTGCTGAGTTCTCGGATGTCGGCAGTGAGCCTATGGTCTAAGTCGTCGATCTTGGCAGAGAGCCCATCAATCCGGGTATCGATCCGGGCGATCAGATACCCGAGGCCAGCAAGAAGAACCGCTAGCAGCACTCCGATGATGCTCACCGCTATCTCCATAACCCGAGGATAGAACTCAGTCTCGGCCATGTCCAACCTTAATCCGGCCATCATCAGCCTCCCCCGGGCACCACCAGCAGCAAACCCCGATTGACGGGCCGGACGTTGAGGGAGGCGACACACATGTCGTCGCTGTGAACCAGTCGGACCTTCACCTCGTTGACGATTATGCGGGTGAAGATGGAAAGCACAACCGGTGTGGGGCGCGGTGACCAGCACGGCCAGCCTGCCCTTGTCGCTGACTTAGCCGTCTGTTTCAGGCAGTGGCCGGGGTGGCAGCAGCCGGTGGTGACGCAACCGGATCCTGAGCCGGAGTCGTGGGAGCAGCCGTCGGCGGGGCGGGAACACCAAAAAGATGACCTTCGATTCGGGCCACCCGATTACTGAGTTCTCGGATATCGGCGGAGAGCCCACGGTTAACGTCGTCAATCTTGGCGGAGAGCCTATGGTCCAGCTCGTCAATCTTAGCAGAGAGCCTATGGTCCAGCTCGTCAATCTTGGCAGAGAGATGGTCGATCCGGGTATTGATCCCGGCGATCAGATACCCGAGGCCAGCAAGAAGAACCGCTAGCAACACACCGATGATGCTCAGCGCTATCTCCACAATCCCGAGGCTAGAGCTAAGTCTCAGCGTTGCCAGCAGGATTAACCGCAGGGCCGACGACCCGCACGAGTTGATCCGTCACCTACGTCGCCTCGCCCATGTGAGAGTGACAAGCACCGCCATCGCCACCAGCCTGCCCTTGTCGCTGACCTAGCCGTGTAGTTCAGGCAGTAGCCGGGGTAGCAGCAGCCGGCGGTGACGCAACCGGGTCCTGAGCCGGAGTCGTGGGAGAAGCAGTCGGCGGGGCGGGAACACCAAAAAGGTGACCTTCGATTCGGGCCACCCGATTACTGAACTCTCGAATATCGGCGGAAAGCCCACGGTTAACGTCTCTTATATCGGCGGAGAGCCCACGGTTAACGTCGTCAATCTTGTCGGAGAGCCCACGGTTAACGTCGTCAATCTTGTCGGAGAGCCCGTCGATCCGGACGGAGAGATTGTCGATCCGGGTATCGATCCGGGCGATCAGATACCCGAGACCACCAAGAAGAACCGCTAGCAACACACCAATGACGCTCACCGCTATCTCCATAATCCCGAGCATAGAACTACGTCTCAACCACTACCAGCAGGATTAACCGCTGGGCCGACGACCCGTACGAGTTGATCCGTCATCTACGCCGCCTCGCCCAAGTGGGTGACAAGCACCGCCATCACCGCTGGCCTGCCCTTGTCGCTGACCTAGCCGTCAGTTTCAGGCAGTGGCCGGGGTAGCAGCAGCCGGCGGTGACGCAACCGGATCCTGGCTCGTAGGAGAAGCCACTGGCGTGGCAGGAACACCCAAAAGGTGACCTTCGATTCGGGCCACCCGATTACTGAACTCTCGGATATCGGCAGAAAGCCTGTGGTCTAAATCGTCTATCTTGGCAGAAAGCCTATGGTCCACCTCGTCTATCTTGGCAGAGAGCCTATGGTCCACCTCGTCTATCTTGGCGGAGAGCTTATGGTCCACCTCGTCTATCTTGGCGGAGAGCTTATGGTCCACCTCGTCAATCTTGGCGGAGAGCCTATGGTCCAAGCCGTCAATCTTGGCGGAGAGCTTATGGTCCAAGTCGTCAATCTTGGCGTCGATCTTGGCGGAAAGCCCACGGTGAACATCGTCAATCTTGGCGGAAAGCCCGTCAATACGGACGGAAAGATTGTCGATCCGGGTATCGATCCGGGCGATCAGATACCCGACGCCAGCAAGAAGAACCGCCAGCAACACACCAATGATGCTCACCGCTATCTCCATGATCCCGAGGATAGAACTACGTCTCAGCCACTGCCAGCAGGATTAACCATCAACCTCACCGCGGCTTCGACAAGCCGCTGGGTACCTCCGGGATGATCGCCTTCATGGTGTGTTCGCAGTTGCCAAAGCCCGTCACCAGGCAAGACCCCCCACCAGGGTGATCGCATTCAGTCATTAGCCTCATCGCAATGTTGGAGCGCATCGCAGGGCTCGCTGATGAACTGAGCGACGTTGAAAGCCGTCTCGGTGATCCGGCCGTGCAAACCGATCCCGGTCGGTTGGCTGTGCTGGGCAGGCGCTTCAAGCAACTCTCCGAGATCGTCGAAACCGGTAGCGTTCTGCGCGAAGCGCTTGACGACCACCGAGCCGCCCGTGAGATGCTCACCGACCTGGAAGGCGACGAGCGCGACGAATGGCGGGCTGTTATCGACGACCTCGAAACCCTCATCTCCACTTCGGAGAATCGACTCATGGTCATGTTGTTGCCGAGGGACCCCAACGACGACCGCAACGTCATTATCGAGATACGCGGTGCCGCCGGAGGTGAGGAGGCCAACTTGTTCGCTCGTGATCTGTTCGACATGTACGAGGCCTTTGCCCGGCGTCAGGACTGGAGCCTGGAGATACTCGGTGCCCAACGGTCCGAACTCGGCGGGTTCAGCGAGATCACCGCGTCGCTGGCGGGTGACACGGTTTGGTCAAGAATGCAGCACGAAGCGGGCACTCACAGGGTGCAGCGGGTGCCGGTCACCGAATCGCAGGGACGGGTCCATACCTCATCCGCAACGGTTCTGGTGATACCCGAGGCGGACCCTCTTGACGTGACGATCCACGACAACGACCTTCGCATCGACACCTACAGGGCGTCAGGGCCGGGTGGTCAGTCAGTCAACACGATGGACTCCGCTGTGCGCATCATCCATCTGCCCAGTGGTGTGGTGGTTGCGATGCAGGACGAGAAGAGCCAGCACAAGAACAAGGACAAGGCGCTGCGACTGCTGCGGAGTCGCCTGCTTCGGATCGAACAAGAAAAGGCTGACGCTGAGGCCGCTGCCATGCGGGGAAGTCAGGTCCGAACCGGTGACCGAAGCGAGAAGATCCGCACCTACAACTTCAAAGAAAACAGGGTTTCCGATCATCGGATCGGGTTGACCGTCCACTGCCTGGATCGGGTGCTTGCAGGGGAACTAGAAGATGTGAACGACGCTCTTGTTGCCGATCACCGACGCCGACAACTTGAAGCGGCCGCTTTGCAGTGACGCTCGACCTACAACGATCTCTGGATCCGAATGATCTCTGGATCCGAATGATCTCTGGATCCGAAGGTGAGAAAAGATGCAAGACCGATATCTAGGACCCCGATATCTAGGACTGATCTCCCCGATATCTGGACCGATATCTAGGAGCAGACCGACATGCACCCACCGCCGGACATGCCGAGCCGACATGCGCTCACATGGGCGGAACTGACCAAACAGGCGGAACACGCCCTCCAAGCCAGCGGATTGTCATCGGTTGATGCACGCCGAATCGTCGAGGAGGTCACCGGCGCTCAGGGCGCAGAGTTCCACCGTGTACTGGACACATTTGCAACGGTGCAGGCCATGGCACGCTTTGATGCTTTGCTCGCCCGGCGATTGAACGGTGAGCCACTCCAGTACGTCCTCGGAAGATGGGGATTTCGCAGCCTCGATCTGCTGATCGACACCCGAGTGTTGATTCCCCGCCCTGAAACCGAGATCGTGGCAGGACTGGCAATCGACGAAGCGCGTGCCCGTTCGGGTACCGAGGTCTTGGTCGCCGATCTAGGCACCGGATCAGGTGCGATCGCCTTGTCCATGGCGGTGGAGTGCGAATCGTGTCGAGTGCTGGCAACTGACCGGTCCAAAGACGCCCTGGCGGTTGCGCGGGCCAATCTCTGCGGCCTCGGTCGAGCGGCTACCCGGGTGGGCCTGTACCACGGTGACTGGTTCGCAGCTCTGCCCGCGAACACACGTGGCGCGATCGATGTGATCGTCTCAAATCCGCCCTACATCCGCGACGACGAACCGCTACCTGAAACGGTGGCGCATTGGGAACCCACCGTCGCGTTGCGCGCTGGCCCACACGGCGACGAGGCCCTGAGTCAGATCGTTAAGGGTGCCATTGCCTGGCTCACCCCGACAGGCTCATTAGTACTTGAGATGGCGCCTCACCAAACCCAGCCGATCGCCGAGCTAGCCACATACCTCGGCTACCAATCGACCGTTCATGCCGACATGACAGGGCGCCCCAGGGCAGTGACCGCACAGAAGTTACGACCATGCATTTGAACCCAGACCGGATCTCGCCTCACCCCAACCGATCATGACCGAAATCGTCAACATCGACACCGTGAGTGTCGATTCGATCATGGCAGCACTTGAGACTGGTGACCGCACAGAAGTTGTGACCGTGCATTCGAACCCAGACCGGATCTCGCCTCACCCCAACCGATCATGACCGAAATCGTCAACATCGACACCGTGAGTGTTGATTTGATCATGGCAGCACTTGAGATTGGCGATCCGGTGGTGCTTCCCACCGACACGGTCTATGGACTCGCTGCGCGTGCTGATGATAAGGAGGCGGTGGCGCGGATCTTCGCCCTGAAGCAGCGCCCGGTCAACACGCGCATTGCGGCACTCGTCGCCGACATCAGCCAGGCTGAGCGGTATGTGGATCTAGGGCCTGCCGGTCGTCGGCTCGCCGAGCAGTTCTGGCCCGGAGGATTGACGATCGTGGCGCGGCGCAGACACGACTGTGATCTTGCCGTCGGTGACAAGCACTCGATCGGCGTGCGCTGTCCCGATCAGCCACTGCTGCGAGCTGTTGCAACGCGGGTGGGTCCCTTAGCAGCCACCAGTGCCAACCTCAGCGGTACCGAAACGCCAGCCAGCGCCTCTGAGATAGCTCGACTGTTCGAAACGGTTGCGACGATCGTCGACGCGGGCCCCTTGGGCGGTGTCGCCTCCACCGTGGTGTCGGTGCTGGACGGGATCACTGTGCTGCGCGAAGGACCCATATCGGCGTTGCTAATCGAAAGCGCCATGCAATGACCTGAGATCGTCTCGTGATCCCCAAGCAACCAGCGGTGAAGCATCTACCGCTGGCAACCCATCACCTTGATAGAGCATCTCCGGCGGTAAAACATCTACCCAACCCAACTCCAACAACAACCCATCACCTTGATAGAGCAACTTGGGCGATAAAGCATCTCTGCCTGCAACCCATAACCACCGGCAACGCATCTCCGCTGGCAACCCATCTCCCGCTGGCAACCCATCACCTTGATAGAGCATCTCCGGCGGTAAAACATCTACCCAACCCAACTCCACCGGCAACCCAACTCCCGCAGGCAACCCATCACCTTGATAGAGCATCTCCGGCGGTAAAGCATCTACCGCTGGCCATCTCCGGCGGCAGCCCACCTCTACCGGCAAATCATCTTGGGCGCAGTCCAAACGGGATCGCCTCTGCAAAGGCCGTAATGTTCACTGGTTCGACGTCACCACCGTCAGGAAGTCGCTATAGCGATCCACCTCGCCGAACCGGAGGTACACCCATGACTTGGCCCAACAGCAGATCCGATGAAACGTTCGACCTCATACGTAGGGAACAACAACGCCAGAACTCGACGATCCAGCTGATCGCCTCGGAGAACTTTGCGTCTCCAGCTGTGATGGAGGCCACCGGTTCGGTACTTACCAACAAGTACTCCGAGGGGTATCCCGGGAGGCGCTACTACGGCGGCAACAAGGTCGTTGACGAGATCGAATCCCTGGCTCGGGATCGTGCCTGTGCACTGTTCGGCTCCGACCACGCCAATGTCCAACCTCATGCCGGTGCCATAGCCAACATGTGCGTATATCAAGCCCTGCTCGAACCCGGCGACACGATTCTGGGGATGAGCCTGGACCACGGCGGGCATCTCACCCACGGCTCGCCTGTGAACTTCTCGGGTATGCAATACGAATTCGTCGATTACGGAGTGACCGCCTCCGACGAGCGCATCGACCTTGATGACCTGCGCGATAAGGCCCTGAAGCACCGGCCCAAGCTGATCGTCGCAGGTGCCACCGCGTACGCCAGAACCATCGATGCAGCACCACTTCGTGACATCGCCGACGAAGCCGGTGCCTTGTTGATGTTCGATGCGGCACACATCGCTGGCCTGATCGCTGGCGGCGTGCACCCCAACCCCGTGCCGCACTCCGATGTCGTCACCTTTACCACCCACAAGACACTTCGCGGTCCGCGGGGTGGCTGCATTCTGAGCACCGCCGAACATGCCAAGGCGATCGACAAGGCCATGTTTCCCGGCATTCAAGGCGGCCCGATGGACCATGCGATCGCGGCCAAGGCGGTGGCGTTCGCCGAAGCCGCAACCGATGAGTTCAAGGCCTACGCCCGTAACATCGTCACCAACGCCCAAGCGCTGGCCGAAGCACTCGCCAGCGGAGGTTTCAGGTTGGTGTCGGGCGGCACCGATAACCACCTGCTGCTAGTTGACCTTCGAGGGTTCGACCCGGACCTGACCGGCAAACAGGCCCAAGCGGTGCTTGACAACGCTGGCATCAGTCTCAACAAGAACACCGTGCCCGACGACCCACGCTCCCCCTTCGTCACCTCCGGTGTGCGTATCGGAACCCCCGCTGTCACCACCCAACAGATGGACCCCGACAACATGGCCTCGATCGCCTCTTTGATAGTGCGGGCCCTGCGCGGCCGTGACGACGAAGCAAACATTACAGCCGTGCGAGCCGATGCCGCAGCCCTATGCGCCACAAAGCCGCCCTACCCCGAACTCGAAAAATAAACCGAGCCAGGTCCCTAAGAACCAAGGCGGAACGCAACGGACTTCACAGCCATGCCAACTTCCTTGGGGCCGTGACGACGAAGCAAACATTGCAGCCGTGCGAGCCGATGCCGCGACCCTATGCGCCACAAAGCCGCCCTACCCCGAACTCGTCAAATAAACCGAGCCAGGTCCCTAAGAACCAGGGCGGAAAGCAGCGGACTTCACAGCCATGCCAACCTCTATTGGGGTCGTCAGGGTCGTCAACGCTGGTCGATGGCGACCTTCACAGCGCCCGATGCAGCCTGACCGGCCAGCAGTCCGAAAGCATCCCGCCATTCGTTCAGCGGCCGGAGATGGGTCAGCATCGATGTGATATCGACCCGGCCGTCGCTTACCAGATCGAGGTAGTGGCCCAGTTCGCGAGTGCTAAATCTCCTGACTTGCAATTTAGCTCTAAATTCAAGCAAGTAAATGACCGGTGGGAAAGTATCATCGGTTGGCCTCTATATACGAAATTACATGAGGGGGATCACTACCTCACCAATATTTATATGCCTATCAGAGAGGGTGAGTCACAGGAATAAGATACGCAGCTTAATAAGCTCTCGAAGTTGCTAAACGAATACCTGAATGTTAAACAACTCAAAAAGACCCTCTCTGATGGAAATCAAGACAAAAAAGTACTGGCAGAGAAAACTTGGGGAGTATTGAAGTGCTGAAGATCTGGCTTAATGGGAACCAGTATATGAACACTGAGCGTGATATTGCCTTTCTGAGAGAGCTTCGACGTTGGAGGTCAAAGAGCGCCGCTCATCCGAAGGGCTCTGACTATAATAAACTGATTGCTCAGAGTGGAGGATCAAGTATAACTATCTTGAAAAACCTTTTCGAGAAGGCAATCGTAATGCTAGAAGGGTTAGACGGCTTCTTGACAGGCAAAGATCCAGCTAGCTGGATCTTGAGGGGTTTGCGCTGGGTGTCGTTAGGGTCCGGTAGGGCTGTAGCGGGTATGAGCGGACCGGAGACGATAGCTTCGAGTAGGTTGGCGGCGGTGGGGGTGACTTCAACGGTGTGTTCGAGAATGGCCAGAAGGCGCAACAGTTCGTCGGTCTGGGTCCAGCGGTCGGAGCGGATGTCGTCGAGAGGGCTGGATTTGCGTCCTTTGCGGTTCTTCATGCGGTAGCCGAGCCAGGAGTGCAGAACCTTGAGCCCGGAAACCTCGAAGCTCCATACCTTGGGGTTGACCGGACCGAACCGGCCTGTGCCCACCGTCAATACCTGTGTGTCGGGGTTGTAGCTGTACTGCTCAGGCATCGTGTTCACTGGGTCGATCGGCTGCGCCTTCCCTGGCGGAAGGCGGGCTTGCCCGTCGGGAGCGAACCGCTCGCCCCAGGTGTGCCACCACAAGAGGTCGCATCCCAGCACCACCGCCCGCTCGAAGAGGGCGAGGTCGGCGGTAATCGGCACGTGGATCGGTCCGGCCGCCTCGGCCAGCTCATCGGCGAACCGCTCACCGAATGCGGCGGTACCGCCGAGGGCGTACACGTAGGCCAGCAGGTCTTCGGCCGAGATGTCGGCCCCGAGGCGCTCGCCCATGGCAGTAAGCAGACCGTCGGTGACATTGAGGATGCGGCCACCGGGGTCGCGATAGAGCGGTATCACGTTCTTGGCACCATACGAGCCCCGGAAATGATGGAGATCGGGAACATAAGGAGTGACGGTCAGGGCTGGGCCGCGGCCCAGCTTGGTGGAGGTCAGCGTGGTGAGGAAGACCTGGCGCTGGCCGCGGGCTCGCCAGAGATGCAATTTAGGAGCGTCTATGACCCTGTGATCAGCGACGATCCACTGGCGATCATAGCTTCGATACCCATACCGCTCGATGCTCTCAGGCAGATCGCCGATAACAAGATCATGAAGTGGCATCAACTTTGTCCCCTCGTCGAGAAGGCGTCTGATTGCCGCCCTATTCGTACGGGCACCTGTTTCCCGCAACAGTTGCCCTCGGTATCTGGGAACTTCGCTGATCAGTGCCTGCCAGCGCCGCTTAAGCAGGCTCCGGGTTTCGCCGATGGGCCACGTCCGTTTGGTCTAGCACCCCGAAGACGACCAAGGAAAAAAACCGGTAATGCACGGCCACGAGTAGTAGACGGTGTCGCTACGAGGAGTGAACCGATCCAAGCCCGTACCCGTCGCCTCGTCGGTCACGTCTTCGAGCCCGATCTTGCTCAGTCGAGAGAGCTTTTGGGCTCGGGTGCCACCAACCTTCATATAGCGAACATCGCACCCGCCGGGGCCGGGCTCGCCCGTGCGGACCCCTACGGCGATGGCCACCGGGGTGAGGATGTCGAAGATGTTGTCCTCGATGTGAGCGCCCCGGCCCTCACCACCGAGATCGACGACCCACAATTCGTCGAACGCCTTTCGGAGCGTGTGGCGTAAGCCGCCCATGGAGACGCCGTCGAGGTAGGACGAAGCGGTGATGAAAGCGACCACGCCCGCACGCCGGGGGGGGGGAGTTCGGTGGCTTGCCACACGGCCCAGCGCCAGAAGTAGACGTAATCGTTGTAGACGTTCTTGAGGTGATGCCCGAGCCCGGCCGCTTTCATGGGTTCGGTCACCGCAGCCAGCAGAGGGTCGATGCCGGGCGCTCCATGGCGAACCACGCCGCCCTTTCGCTGGGAGGTGTCACCCAAGTTGCGCTGTTCGCGATCGTAGGGTGGGTTACCGATGACGACGGTGAACCGTCCCTGCTCCTTCAGTGTGGCGCCGCGCTTGCCCTCCTCGGCTACCGGGTCGCTCATGGTGGCGAGCTGACCCTGGCGAGCAGCGTGGTCTAGTGTGTTGGTGAGCAGGATGGCAGTGTCGGCGTTACCGACACCGGCGTTATGCAGTTCGAGGGCGACCTTGAGGTGGGCGATGGTGTAGGGCGCGAGCATCAGCTCGAAGGCATGCATCGACGGCAGCACACGCTCTCGCAAGTGTCGGGGCCAGTCGCCGGTTCCATCGGATTCGAAGGACTGACGGGCCCGGCGGATCCATTCGACCAGGAACGTCCCGGTGCCGGTGGCCGGGTCGATCATCGAGACAAAGGGCTCATCGGGATCGATGCCGTCGGGCATCTTGAACCCGTTGCGCTGGGCCACCTCCCGCCACGGGGTGGTGTCGGCTATCCCCGAAGCCAGACCGAACCGGGATCGCAGTACCTCATCAACCATGCGCACCATGAACTCAACGGCAGGCTGCGGGGTGTAGAAGGCACCCGCGTCGATGCGGGTCTTTCGGTCGTAGCAGGTGAGAAAATTTTCGTAGAAGTGGATTACAGGGTCGCCACCCTTGGCCGTGGAGCCGATCTGATCGAGAATCGCCTCCACATTGGTTTCTCGGAGGTCGGCGATGAGCTGAGGGAGATCGCTACCGGGTAGATCCAGCGACTCAGCCTGGTTGTGGACCTGCTCGAAGAACTCTTCCAGGAAGGGGTTGGCCAGCGGGACGGTCGACAGCACCGGTGACGATCCGAAACCTTCCGGGTCCGTCACCCGGCTGCTGAGTACGCCGTACACCAGCGTCTGGGCGCACATGTCGGCAAAGCTCTCGTTGTTGACATCGCTGACTAGCTGGGTGCGGATCTCTTCCAGCAACGCCGAAAACGGCCCCACGCCCTGCTCGTCCTCAAGCGCTTCGGTGATCTGATCGCGCAGATCGCGAGCCGTCTTCGCCATCCGCTCTGCGAGACGAGCCGCATCTTTGATCGCTTGGCCAGCCGGGAGCTTGAATGCCTCTCTCCAGCCGGTACGCCATGCCTCGACGTCGCTGTCGTCATGGGGCCACTCGAGGCAGGGAAGCAACTCGTCGCCGAGCCGGCGAAGATGCTGGAGCGGTGATTGCACCGGCCGCCATGCCAGGGTTCGGAACTCCGGCTGTTGAGGATCTCGGCCACGGAAGGCAACCAAGTGCAGTTCCACCGAGTCGTCGGTGCCGGTGATAACGATGAACAGGAGGTCGTCGAGCTGCCACGTCCGTCGGCTTGGGTTGCCCACCCGCTTCTTGGTGACCAGTGCTTGCAGCAAGCGGCGCACCTGGGTAATTGGCAGCCTCGACCCCGTGAATTCCAAGAAGAAAACGCCCCAAGGCTGATTGGCGCTGATGGGGGCCATCTGCCGAAGCCGCTGGAGGTCTCGGAGTTTCTCGTCGGGTATGCCCAGCTCGTCGGGGTCCCAATCGTAGGTGACAGCGGTGAGATCATCGTCTTCGAAATGATCGGCGTCCAGTGGCCAGCCCAGGACATCTACGAGGTACTGGAAGACTTGCGCGAACGTACGGATGCGGCGCAACAGCTCAGCATGATCAGCGGGTTCGGCTGTCATTGGTTCAACTCCATCCAGCACCGCAACCGGGGCTCGGGCCCATCCAGCGGTGCGTTCACCCGCTTGAGGTAGGTGTTACGAACATGTTTGGCGACTTTTTCCCGCAGATCTTTGAGCGTTGCTCGATCCATGACGCAGCGCCTCGCAGTATTGGGCTTGGAACGGATGCGCCTGTCGATCTCTCCGGGTGACTCCAGGATGCTGTTGCCGTCGAGGTCGTAGAGATACCAGCGGGTCGGCCCGGCTTCCAGTGTGAACGCTCCCCGATCGGCGTCGAGAGCGGGAAGGGAGTAGCAGAAGAAGACACCGCAGGCACTCTTGCGGACCTTCCTGCGGCCAGAGAACACCGACCCGGGAAATCCGTCCAACCGGCTGGCTAAACCGGGATCTCGCTTCAGTAGCTCCTGGTATTTCAAGTGCATGTCCTCGATCGCGGTTCTCGTTCCCTCGTATGTGGCGTTGAACTCCTTCAGGGCCTCGTAGTTGTCTTCGGGCGTGAACAATTTGCGACCTTCGATCCCCAGAGTCTTGGAGATCAGCAGCGCCTTGCCGGTGACTCTTTCATAGAGTGAGAGAATCTTTTCGAGGTCGTCGGGGGGCAGGAAATTCCAGTAACGGATCGTGCCACGGTCCGGGGCTGTCTCGGGGTGGTCGGCTATCAGACGCTCCTCGATTTGCGGGCTCATCCTTCGGTCCACCCGGCCGATCCGCTGCATCAGCCGCACCGGATTCCAGTGAAGGTCGTAGTTGACCAGCCGGGTGGCGTCCTGGAGGTTCAACCCTTCTGAGAGTATGTCGGTGGAGACTAGGACTCGAATTTCGTTTTCTCCTTGGTGGGCCAGGTCTGGGGAGCTGCTGCCGTTGTAATAGGGCGAAAATCGGCGAATGATCTGAGCCCGGTTCACCTTGGATCCACCGTCGATCTGGGTGAGTCCACCGATGCCGAAGTGGCGAAGCTGTGACGCCACGTATCGAGCGGTGTCGGCGAATTCGGTGAACACGAGGACCTTGCGAGCAGTGAGGTCCTTGGTGTTCAGCAGCCGGTTCAGCTTCTTCAGTTTGTCGTCCTGATCTGGGGTGAGCCGCCTGGTAATATTGAGGAACCGTGTGATCTCGTCGAGGTCCAAGAACACCTCGTCGAGAATGGCTGGCACGTCGTATTGGTTGCGGGGCAGCTTGTTGACCGCTTCGAGCAGTTCCGGCGAGATCATGTCTTCTTCAGCCTCAGTTTCGTCTTCGTCATCACCGTCAAAGTCGAGTTCGAGCTGCAGTACGGGTCGGTAATCGATCACGGCTGCGTGCTGGCGTTTCCAATGTTCACAGCGGCTTTTCTCGATGCCTGTCTCGCTGTGAATCTCGGCGAAGGCCAGTAGTTTGCGCATCAGCAGGTCGAGTGACCTTTCGAAGGCGTACACCGAACTCTCGAACCGTTTCAGAAACATTGTGCGGATGAGGCTCACCACCTGACGCTGGCGGTTCTCCTCGACAGGGTCGATGCTGGCGTCTGGACCGGTGTAGTAGGCCAACGGGTAGTAGATGGCCAGGGAGAACAGTGGGTGCTCTTTGCGGAAGGCTTTTTCGAACATTTCGAGCACTTCCCGGTAGGACGCCCCGATGGCGTACTCGGCCACCTGGGGTGGCTTGCGATCGGGAAACGAGGTCGATTCACCTCGCTCCTGGATCTGGCTGGCCTTGGCATAGGCCCGGCTGCGCTGGACCACCAGCGCCTCGAAGACATCGTCATTGGCGAGCACGTCGCCAGCTTCGATAGCTGACCCTTCGGTGAAAGCAGCCCTATTACCACCCAGCGACTCCCGCATATGGCGCTCCATCATGTTGAAGTGTCCGGAGAGATTGTTGACACCCAGACTGCGAGCGAAATGATCGTTGTCGCCTCGGGTGAACAGCTCAGCCATGTGCCGGAAGTCGGTGAGACTGTTGTTCACCGGGGTGGCGGTGAACAAGAACACCAGCTTGGAGCGGACCTTGGTATCCAACAGGTCGTAAAGGCGATGATATCGGGAGCGGCGGTCACGGTCGTCTGCGGGATCACCACGGCTACCTCGATTTCGGAAATGGTGAGCCTCGTCGACGATCACGGCGTCGGCCAAGTCGGTAATCCGCCTGAACCGTTCGGGGAAGTCCCCCGGACGATTCAGGTCGGTGTGGCTGAATACGGTCAGATTGGAGAAGTCGGCCCCGCCGCCCACACCGCCGATGTGGGGCAGCCACTTCCGTAGATGTGGCTCCCACACTCCTTCCCGGGCCGCCTTGGGCGCGAAGAGAACCACCCGCTTGTTCTCGTGCAGCACCAGCCGCTCGATGAGCATCAAACCCACGAAGGTCTTGCCGAGCCCGACCCCATCGCAGAGGAATGCCCCTCCGTGCTGGCGGGCTATCTTCATCAACGACCAGTAGGCTTCCTTCTGGTACCGATCGAGGTGATCGAACATCTTCGAATGAGATTGGTCCCACTCCCCCGCAGTTAGCTCCCGACCTCGGAAGAACTCGTGGAGCGCTTTGGCGTAGACGTCAAAGGGCGTGTACACGTCAATGTGACGAGAGACAGCGCGTAGCACGTCGGCGGTGACGTCAGTGGCCTCAGCCCAGTGCGACTCGAACCAGTCCTGAAGCTGAGCCACTTCCCGGCTGCTACGGACACTTATGTTGAGTTCAATGTTCTTCGTCAGTCCCGCTCTGGTGAAATTGCTCGAACCGACCAGAGCTTGTGCTCCGACCACGTCGAACTTGGCGTGGGTTATATATGCCTTGGCGTGGAACTTGTCCCGGCGATAGACGCGGCACTCGATCCGGCCGCTGCTGATGGCTTCTGTTATTGTTTCGACCCCTTCCAGGAAGGGGTTAGCGCCCTTCTCGTGTTCAAGGCTGTCATCCAGCCGGCCTACCCGGCGCCTTAGAGCCTCAGTGAACACGGCCCGGGTCCGTAGCGACACCTCGTCGCCCATGAGCAGGCGAATCTTGTCGAGTTGTTGCCACTTGCTACCCAGCGCCAGCAAGGCACCGATCTCGAAGAACCCGGTGGCGATGTCGAAAGACTGAGCGAGGTCGGTCCATTGACTCAGGTACTCCAATCCGGTCCATCCGGAGACGCTGTTGTCGACGATGAAGAGACCCCCGCCGTCTGGCTCGGTCACGTGAGAAACCTGGAGTTCGGTCTGATCACCCTGGATCGGAACCCTTCTTTGTGAGCGTCTCGATGCCACAGTGGTTAAAGAAGTCCCTGACCGAGCAGGGCGGCTCCAGTCCAAGCATCGAACAAGCCGTGACGATCGAGATGTGATCATGATCTACTCTGTCTTCGGTGACGATGCGAACCTTGAGGCCCGCCGTGTCTAGTTGCCTAGCCAGCGCGAGCACATAGGGATCGGCGTCTTCGTCAGGCTTGTTTGCGTCCACGACATCGCCTGCGACATTCATGACGTGGGTGATCTGGTCGTAGTCAGCATCGAGAGTGTGCTTCAGCAGTCCTCGGACTCCTGAAGCCCAAGCCCCGGGCATATCCGGATGTGTTAGCTCACTAACCTCTTTGATCACCTGTCTGGGCATGGCGATCTTGCCGTTGACGACCATCTGCTCCAAAACCTTGAAGGCATCCCACTGCTTGCTGACAGATACAATCAATTTCGACTCAATCAATGCGGATGAATCGATCACCCAGACCGTGACATCACCGCGATTCATCCAGCATCCCTCTCAGGTCATCGAGCGGGCCGGTTTTGAGCCGGAGAAAGTCGGCAAGGTCTCGCGTCGTCAGCCGGTCACGGTCCGCAGCCGAAATCAGTGTGTTGACAAGCCGTCTTCCGAGTTGTCCGATCCGCTTTTTGGGAGCAGATTGACCGCCGCCTCTGCCGCCACCAGAGGTGGGCCAATCCTGGTCGGCGAACTGCGAGACGACTGCCTCGTAAAAGCTCGGATCCGCCAAACCGATTTCTTGTAGGCGGATGGCCGTAGCCCGCGTGCTGACAGAGAAACGATTGGCAATCAATCGTGCCTTGTCGGGATCCGACGTGGGTGAACCCGGCGAGATGCCGCGTTTAGTCGCCTCGGCGCGGATGCCGCTGTCGGGCAGCAGGAACGCCGCCGCGAATCGCTCGCACCACCTCTCGGCGCTGACATTGTGGCGGTCAGGCCGGACAAAGCTCTTGCAAGCAGAATTCGTGCGCGTCAAAAGGTGGCCGACCTCGTGGAAAAGGGTGAAGATTCGTGCCGTGGGGTGGTAGGCCGTGTTCACCGCAACAACAGGGGCGTAGTCGTCCCAGGCACCGAAGCCACGGATGTTGTTCTTCCCCATGGAGAGCTGCAGCACCAGCACGTCGTTGTCTTCGAGCCAAGCCCGCCAGGCTCGAAAGGCTTCTGATGAGCTGACCCAGGCAATCTGATCGGCGGTAGAGATGCCCGACCGGTTGCGCTCGATGTCGGCCACCCTGACAGGGTCGGTCTCGGCGTTGTAACGCGTGAGGGTTACAGGTCGCCGGCCTTGGTCGCGCAGCACCCATGACGTGATCCCCTGCAGTCGGCGAGCCCAGCGGATCTGGTTCACCTCATCAGGCCCGAGCTTGTGGCCGTCGAGAGCGGAGGTGCTACGAAACTCTGTCGGCATGGCTGCGGCTGTAGGCGGTTCAGACATGAAGAACATCGCCGACGGACGTTTCAGCACTTTGACCAGTTTGGTGAACTGGCCCTGGGTGGGCTGGGCAGTCCCGGCCTCCCAGGCTTCAATGTCGGCGGTTGGCCGGTTGACGCGCTCGGCTAGGTCGCTCTCGGTGAAACCTGCCTCCTCGCGGGCCCACCCCAATACAGCGGCGGATATAGGAACGGACTTCACAGCCATGCCATCCTCCTTGGGGTCTTCACGATCGTCAACGCTGGTCGATGGCGACCTTAACTGCGCCCGATGCAGCCTGATCGGCCAGCAGTCCGAAAGCATCCCGCCAGTCATTCAGCGGCCGGAGATGGGTCAGCATCGAAGTGATATCGACCCGGCCGTCGCTTACCAGATCGAGGTAGTGGGTAATGGCGTGCTGTCGGCGGCCGTCTACTTCCTCGATCCCGAAGGCGTTGGATCCCACCCACGAGATCTCTTTGAAGTACAGCGGAGTCCATTCCCACGACACCGGTGCGTGTACACCGGATTTCACTATCGTGCCGCGGGCTTTGAGAAGTCGGCACGCCACCTCAAGAGAGTCCTTGCGGCTGACAGTGTCGTAGACCACGTCGATTCCACCCGGATAGGCCATCGGGAGCTGATGATCGCCGTGCAGCACACCACCCGACCATTCCGCGGCGTCCTCTATCAAGGCACCGACCGGCTCATGGGCAAACACACGATGAGCGCCGAGCCTTTCAACCAGATCGGCCTGAGCACCGAACCGAGCCACCACGCCGATTTCCACATCGGGGTACAGCGCTCGCAGCACGGCCACTGCGGCCGAACCGAGCGCCCCCGCCCCGTAAACGAGCACCCGACCTGCCGACGGCGGCGGGTGACGTACCACCGAATGCAGCGACACCGCGAACGGGTCTGCCAGCACAGCCGCCTCGTCGGACACCGCGTCGGGAACCGGGCACAACATCGAGTCATGCGCTGGCATCAAGGTGGCGAATCCGCCGCTGGCGTCTGTGGAGGTACCGGTGTGCACGCCCGGCGCTAAAGGAGGCGCAGTGAAATTCCAGCACAGCGACAGGTCACCGGACCGACAAGCCGGGCAGATCGGTGACACCCCTCGCGGGGCGCACGACAACCATGCGTTGAGCACTACCCGCTGGCCCGCTTCGACCCCGGCGGCCTCGGGCCCCAACTCCACCACCTCGGCCACCACCTCATGGCCCATGACCTGAGGGAACGAAGTGAAATCGATCATCGGATTGTCGGGACCCATCTCGCCCCAATCCATAAACACCTGCTTGGAATCGCTGCCGCAAATGCCAGTGAGCAGAGGCCGACACACCACCCAATCCGGTCGCAGGAAACCGGGATCAGGCCATTGTCGAAGTGCCATCGGTGTCTGTGCCAGCGCTCGCTGCAGTCTCGTGGCACCGACCGGCGCCTCGACGGGGTCGGGCTTCACACCGAACACCAGCGCCTGCATGTCTTCGACAGTAACGAATGCAGCGAAGGTGATTGCGTTCCGGCACGAAGATAGGTGATCGCCGATCTGGTCGTGGTCAGCATCAACAGTGTGCCACAGCAGTCATCTGACTCCCGAGGCCCAAGCTTCGGGAGTCTCCGGATGTGTCAGCTCACCAACCTCTTTGATCGTCTGTGCAGGCATGGCGATCTGGTTGTTGACGATCATTTGCTTATAACCCTTGAAGGCATCTGCTGGTGGTCATCAATGCAATTGATGTTGGTTCAATCAATGCGGACGAATCGATCACATAGGCCGAGACACAATCGAGATTCATCCAGAACCCCTGTTCAGGTCATCGAGCGGGCCAGTTTCAAGACGGGCAAATCAGCAGGATTTCGTGTAAGCAGCCGATGACCGCCCACCGGCGCAAATCGCTCGCACACCTCTCGAAACTGACATCGTGGTGGTCAGGCTGGACAAAGCTGATCCCCTGGCATTCTGAGAGCCCCTGCAGGATCCACTAGCCCCCATGTGCTGGCACTCGCATCGAGTGGGCGTTTGCCTTGAACACATCTGCGCCTAGCTCAGACTCCTTCGTGAACTTTCCGGGTCGTCGGGAGAGCCTGACATTCCGCTCAGCTCTCTCGTGGAGGAGAGCTGTCCGCTCAGTCAACCGTTCAGCTAATGTTCCGCTCAGCTCCTTGTAAAAGAGAAGCATGCATTCAGTCAACCGATCAGCTAATGTTCGTTCAGCTCTATCGAAAGGGACAGGCATGCATTCAGTCAACCGTTCAGTTGATGTTCGCTCAGGGCAATCCCGGAGGAGGAACCACATGAGAAAGCCATTCACCCTCCCCTACAAAGGGGGGACCGTCCTCAAGAAGCTGTTCATCGTCATGTTGGCGTTGACGCTGGCCGCTGCCGTTGCGACACCGGTGCATGGTGCCGGCGGGCCTCGGTTGGCTCAGGCGGGTTCGGAGCCCCTGACGGCTGAGAAGGCGGGCCGTTTGGCTGGTAACTATCTTGGGTTCCAACTGTTGTGGTGGGGTTTGGCCGCTGATGCTGAGTGGGATGACGGTGGGTCTGAGCGCTCTGATATCACTGCGTTGAAGGGTCCGTTCGAGACGGCTCTGGTGGGTGTGCTCGCAGATTATTTCGAGGGGCATGTGCAGACACCACCGGCGATTTCGGGAACGGCGATTGATGCTGCTGCTCTAAAGGCTAAGCGTGCGGCTCGCGGGGTCTTGAGTTTCAGGCCCGGGACTAACCGCGACGGGTACCGCAATGGTATATATGTCGAGCTCGATAAGCCTTACCACCAGGGAGATTGGTACACGAACTGGGGTACCTTCTACAATACTTTCTTTCGGACTGCTACCACTGAGTGGGGCAAGAGGGGTTCGTTTGTGGCCCGGGTGGAGCGTTTGCGTGATCTGTACACGGCGATGAGTGAGGCCTGGCCAGCTTCAGCTGATCGGAGCGCGCTGGATAACATGTTCAACGGTGTCGGTAGTGCCCCTGGTTTGGGCAATGACATCAAGTTGAATTCCGGTGGCGTAGTATGGAGTTCAGATGGTCTCTCGGCTCCGCAGGTTGGTCGTTTGGTCGGGCAGTACATAAGTTTTCGCAGCTATTGGCTTGCTCTGATCTCTAGCAGCGATTGGGATTCTGCGTGGTCTGATGCAGGCAAGGTGGCTAGGGCTTCGGCTGGGGTAGAGAAACATCTTGAGAATGTGGTTGCGGACTATTTCCGCAAGAACCTGCAGGAAGATGACAACCCAGCACCATCAAAGGCTCGTACTGCGGCTGAAATGGCGCTGGCTATCACAGATCCGGATGGGGCGGACGTCCGAGGTGATATCTATGACGAACTGGGTAAGCCCTGGGGCAACCCAGATGGGTATCGCTACACCGCCTGGGGTAACTTCTATAAGGGTCTCAGTGATGCGGTAAAGGATGACATACCTAAAACCACGTTCGGAGAGAAGATGGGCCGGTTGCTGGGCCTGTACACGAAGCTCTATAAGGCGTGGACACCTTCATCGGACCGAGGCAGGCTCGATACCATGTTCAAGGCCCTCGCCAATGACATTGGCGCCTACATGCGTAAAGAACTCATCGTCGGACCTACCAGCTACGTGAAATCCAATGGCCACGGCATATGGGGGACACCTCCAGTATCGGTGGTCGCTGATAGGCTTTCCTATTTCGTGCTAGGTTACCCACTGCGGCAACTCCAAAACGCGTTCGGCACGGGCCTTCCCAAACAAAGCGGCGAAGACTTACGCCTAAGCTGGCCTGAATGGCACGCATTCTACGACTCATTCAGAGAGACTGCGGGGTAGGTGAGACTGCGGGGTAGGTCTGGGGCTGAGCCATCAGGTTCGCCCCGGTCCTACAGCTGCCGTTCGGCGCGAAGGTAGATCCGTCTACCTTTCGCCCGGGCCGCTGTACTACTCGGCTCCCTGCGATTCAACATGTAACTGCCCGGCGGGTTCAGTCAAGCTTGAGCACCCGGACGGTGTTTATGGCGCAGGAGCTTCGGTCAAACTTCGATGTGGAACCCAGAGGCAAGCATGTCGCTCATGATCCGCTCAAGGCTCAGCCCCATCGGTCATACCACGGCTCGTAGCCGTGCCCGGTGATGAAACGAACTCGGAGACGTCGTACATCACCCGGTTGATGCGTTCCACGAACTGCGGCGACATCGGGAGCCGAGGGCCCGGCACGCCCGCGCACACGAAGATGGGCAGGTCGTGTTGCAGCACAGCGAATAGATCAGGTAGAACTTGGCGTCGTCAATGCTGCTACCGGTCGTGTTGCGCTGGAGAGGGTCGTCACACAGCTTCGGGTGTGGTGATGGCGATCCGTTCGTCATCGAACACGGCCACCAGCTCAAGACGACCACCCATGCTCTTGATGACAGATCGCCACGTCGATAACAAGTTATCTTCGGCTGCCTCCATCGCCGAGATCGAAGCCTGGGCTCGTTTGAGGCGTTCCGCCAACTCGACCTGCGTCAGCTGACGATGCTGGCGGAGCTCCTGAAGGTTGAACGCCACGCTGCTAGCGCGCGCCTCGTCCTTGAGTGCGTCGATACGAGCACGACGATCGCTGTCGAGTTCGCCGACGATGTCGGTGAACTTACGAATTGCCATGGTGATCGTCTCCTTTGTCATTCTTCGTCGAAGAGGCTGTCAGCCTCCAGTTTGGTGATGTAGTCGGTGTAGAGCTTCTCCGCCCTCGGGATCGCAGTGGTGTACCACTTCACCCAATTGCCGCTCTTGGATCCGCCGATCAGCAGGATCGTTTGTCGACGGGGGTCGAACATGAACAGCACCCGACAGTTCTTGGCGGCTCCGCGAGGCCGGAGTTCTTTCATGTTGTGATGCTTCGATCCCTTGATCCGGTCGGCGAACGGACGGTCGAGTTGGGGGCCTTGCTCGGCGAGAAGCTCGACAACAACGATGACCTGGTCTTGGGCTTCGTCGAGTTGGTGCCGAATGGTTCGGCGAACTCGTCGGTGCCGTGGATCTGCCAAGCCATTCCCGCAACAATAGATTTGACTCGATATCGAGTCAAATCTATTGTTCGGTGTAGAGGAGGCCGACACCCATCCGGCAGTTGGTGAGGAGGTTCGTCATCACCAACCCCATCTCGTCGACGTCGAGTTGCTGCCGCATTGACATGTGCTCGATCACTGTCGATTGACGTCCCGCCACGAGAACCATCGCTCACGGGTAGGCCACATCGAACTGGGCCGGTCCGCTACCGTCTACTCGCCCAGCACGGCGATTCCTGCAGCTGCCCTTGACCTCCTCCGCCGTCTCGCGAACCGCCCTAGATCATGCGTCCCTAGTCGCCGATTCAGCTCACGGCCGCCGATTGAACGCACGCCTAGCCGCCAATTGAACGCACGACAACCAAGCTGTTGGAAATGTCGATTAGGTCTATATCCTCCCGGGATTACATCTTCGAGGGGGAATTACTATGAGAAAGCTGCTTATTGTCGCGTTGGCGCTTGTGTTGACGGCTACAGTCGCTGCAGCCCCGGCGTATAGTGCCAGCGGGCCTCGATTGGCTCAGGCCGATTCGGAGCCCCCCCCCTGACGGCTGAGGAGGCGGGCCGCTTTGCTGGTAACTATCTTGGGTTGCGTCAGTTGTGGTCGGAACTGGCCGCCGATGTTAACTGGCATGACGACGGGTCTGAGCAATCTGATGTCACTGCGCTGACGGGTCCGTTCGAGACGGCTCTGGTGGAAGTGCTCGCGGATTACTTCGAGGGGCATGTGCTGACACCACCAGCGATTTCGGGAAAGACAGTTGATCAAGCACGTCTCGCGGCTTCAACTGCAGCTTTAGCCATCGTGAATTTCGAAAAATCGGGCTGCCCTGAACCTAGTGACAGTAGCACTAGTAGCACATGCATACATAATAATCGCGGTACCGTATACGACCAACTTGATAAACCTCAGCCGAATATTCGGTGGACAAACTGGGACAACTTTTACAATACTCTCTTGCTGACTGCAACTACCGAGTGGAATAGGAAGTGTTCATTTGTGGCCCGGGTGGAGCGTTTACGTGATCTGTACACGGCGATAAGTGAGGCCTGGCCAGCTGGGGCTGATCGGAGCGCGTTGGATGACATGTTCAACGGTACCGACAGTTCCCCTGGTTTAGATAATGACATCAAGTTGAATATCAATCGTGGCATATCAGCGTGTCTCACAGCTCAGCAGGCCGGTCTCATGGTCGGACAGTACATCAATTTACAAGGCTATTGGAAGGAATTGATTGACACCGCTGATTGGAACTCTTCGTGGTCTGATGAAGCAAAGGTAGATACGGCTTCTGCAGGGGTAGAGAAACATATTGAGGATGTGGTTACGGAATATTTCGAGAGGAACATCAAGAGAATCCGGGATAGCGTTGAGGTTGGAGCAGAGCCGGACGCTCGCCTGGCGGCTCAGAGCGCACTCGCTATCACGGATCCGGGTCCGGATCCGGACTCGAACCCGAACCCGGTCGAAAAAAATACAGTCCGAGTCGGTATATATGACGAACTGGGTAAGCCCTGGCCTAAGCCCCGATACGACGCCTGGGCTGGCTTCTACAAAGGTCTCAGTGATGCGGTAAAGGACGACACACCTAAGACCGCGTTCCCGGAGAAGATGGGTCGCTTGCTGGGTCTGTACACAAAACTCTATAATGTAACACCGTCAAAGAACCGAAGCGGGCTCGACACCATGCACAAAGCCGTTGTCGATGACATCAGCAGATACATGCATGCAAATCACACCAAGTTCATGGGACCCGTCGCCCTCAAAGGGCGTCGCGGCGGGTGCCTTGATTGTCCGCATCCAGTATCATCGATAGCGGCTAGGCTTGACCGATTCGTCCAAGGTGCCTCACTGCAGCACCTCCAAACTGTGTTCGGCACAAACATAGGCTATAACCATCGCGCAGTCTTTAGTAAATGGTACGCGTTCTACAATGCATTCAAAGAAGCCGCCGGGTAGTTCTGAGGCTGAGCCATCCCGACCATTTGAGCATTAGCTTGATCATTGTCTTCCCACGGCTCGCAGCCGTGCCGGGTGGCAAAATCGAGTTTGGGGAAGTCGCATATCACCCGGTTGATGCGTTCCACCAACTTGACCTGCGTCAGCTGACGGTGCTGGCGGAGCTCCTGAAGGTTGAACGCCACGCTGTTTGCGCGTGCCTCGTCTTTGAGTGCGTCGATACGAGCACGACGATCGCTGTCGAGTTCGCCGACGTCGTCGGTGAACTTGCGAGTTGCCATGGTGATCGTCTCCTTTGTCATTCTTCGTCGAGGAGGCTGTCGGCCTCCAGTTCGGTGATGTAGTCGGTGTAGAGCTTCTCCGCCCTCGGGATCGCAGTGGTGTACCACTTCACCCAATTGCCGCTCTTGGATCCCCCCGACCAGCAGGATCGCTTGTCGACGGGGGTCGAACATGAACAGCACCCGACAGTTTCTTGGCCGCTCCGCGGGGCCGGAATTCTTTCATGTCGTGATGCTTCGATCCCTTGATCCGGTCGACGGACGGACGGTCGAGTTGGGGGCCTTGCACGGCGAGAAGCTCGACAACAACGATGACCTGGTCTTGTTGGGCTTCGTTGAGTTGGTGCCACATTGATCATGTGCTTGATCACCGTCGATTGGCGGTCTGCCACGACATCCATCGCCCACGAGTAGGCCACATCGAACTGGGCCAGTCCGCTACTGTCTACCCGCCCATCACGGCGATTTTCCAAAGCCGCCCTTGACCTCCTCCGCTGTCTCGAACCTCCTCCGCCGTCTCGCGAAACGCCGCTAGATCATGCGTTCTCGGTAGATTATGCGTCCTTATCTCCGATTGAGCGCACGGCCGCCGATTGAATTCACGACAACTAAATCTACCCAGAACTGTCGCAAAGGTAGATTCGGCATCTATCCTCCGGTGCTACATCTTCAGAGGGGGGAATTACTATGAGGAAGCTGCTCGTTGTCGCATTGGCGTTTGTGTTGACGATTACGGTTGCTGCAACCCCAACGTATGGTGCCAGCGGGCCTCGGTTGGCTCAGGCAAGTTCGGAGCCACTGACGGCCGAGGAGGCTGGCCGTTTCGCTGGTAACTATCTAGGGCTCCTTTGGTTGTGGTCGGAATTGGCCGCTGATGACTATTGGCACGAAGACGGGTCTACGCAAACTCAGATTGACTTGATGACGCGCGGCGCTTCGCAGCAGGATGGGCAGCAGGCTGGCCTGCTGAAGCAGGGCGTGGTTGATGTGCTCGTGAATTACTTTGACGGGCATTTGAAGACACCACCCGAGATTTCGGGAAAGGAAGCTTACGAAGCGAGTCGCGGCTCAGGGTCTGCAGCTTTCACGATAGTAGGATTCGAGAAGACACCCCGCACTAGATTTACTGTAGCTAAGATATATGACAGTCGCGGTAGCATATACGGCTTTCTGAATAACCCTCGCCCGGATATTCGGTACGAGAACTGGGATACCTTTTACAAGACTCTCGTTGAAACTACAACCACCGAGTGGGCAAGGAAGGGCACGTTCGTGGACCGGGTGGAGCGTTTGCGTGATCTGTACACAGCGATAAGTGAGGTCTGGCCAGATTCAACTGATCGAAGCCTGCTGGAGGACCCATTCAACGGTACCGACAGTGCCCCTGGTTTAGATCATGACATCAAGTTGAATATAGACGGTCCAGCACGGAGATCAGATGGTCTCACGGCTACGCAGGCTGGTCTCTTAGTCGGGCAGTACATCAACTTGCAAAGCTATTGGAAGGAATTGATCGACACCACTGGTTGGGGCTCTTCGTGGTCTGATACAGCAAAGGTAGATACGGCTTCTGCTGGGGTAGAAAAACACATTGAGGATGTGATTACAGATTATTTCGAGAGGAACATCACAGCAATCCAGGATAGCGTTGAGGTTGGAGCAGCGCCAGACGCTCGCTCCGCGGCTCAGGACACGCTCGCTATCACAGATCCGGATCCGGATCCGGACGGGGACAATATTGTCCGAAATAATATATATGTCAAGCTGGGTAGCCCCTGGCCTAAGTCCCGATACGACGCCTGGAACAGCTTCTATAAGGGTCTCAGTGACGCGGCAAAGGACGAAGTATCTTATTCCCTCCTCTCACAGAAGATGGGTCGGTTGCTGGGCCTGTACACGAAACTCTATAATGCGACACCGTCACAGGACCGAAGCGGGCTCAACAAAATGTTCAATGCCCTTACAGCTGACATCGGCAAACACATGACTCGAAATCACAGGACAATGCTCGGAAAGCTCCCGTCTGGTTTCACCAATGCGCAGCTTACAGGGTGTCTTGATTGTCCACTTCCAGTGATGCCGGTGACTTCTAGGCTTTATCTATTCGTCCTAGGTGCCTCACTGCAGGAACTCCAAGAAGCGTTCGGTACAGACACCGGCTCTAACCCTCGCCTATTCTTCCGTCACTGGTACGTGTTCTATGATGCATTCAAAGAAGCCGCCGGGTAGTTCAACCCGCTCTCGCGGCCTTTGCGGTATGCATGATGGCTTCGAGTTTCTTGGTGACCTCGGGGCTGATCTCGTTTTGTGGCATGTGCTGCACAAGCGTATGGAAATTGGTCTTTCTCAACAAGTTCGGCAGGGACAACTTCTCGAAGTATCGGGCAAAAAGAGGCGATAAGAAGTCGTCACTCACCTTCGTGTCGATGTCCCAGGGAGAACCTCGGCCAAGTGCCTTCATAGCATTTTCGATCTCGTCGATGGATCCACGCATTGCCTTGAGCCGTCTGTTGACTTCAGCTTCGATGAACAGCGGCCCAGTGTGGGTTTCGGTGTGTGATCGCGCCGATGCGGACGCGTATTCTTCAAGGGTCGCTCGGGTGCAAAGGTAGTTCTCGATCTCCCGCTGCTGCCATTCAAGGCACTGCAGGCCCCCTCCGGACGGATCACCGCCAAGGCTGTCGAGGAGCACGACTCCGCTCAGTTCCGGCAACGCCTCCCTCAGACCAAAAAAATGGCGCTTGGCCTTTGCCAAGTTGTCGCCGACGTAGTGCACAAAAGCTTGCTCTAAAGCGTGCTGCACGTCGTCGCGCTCTAGCAGGCGAGCGAATGCGTGCAGGATGGCCAGATCAGTAGAGCCTTCGAGGTAAAGCACCCAGCCGGTCTGTTCCGCTAGTGCATAGTGGTCGAACCCAATTTCCTTGAGCGCTTTGAGAACTTGGCTGCCACGATCGTCGATACGATGCGGTTCACCTACGAAGGCGATCACCATGTCTCGGCCAGCGGCTTCGTTGAGCAACACTTCTGAGTGGCTGGCCACGATGACCTGGCTGCTGGTGGCTGCGGCCGCCTCCGTGATGCGCTGGTAGATCTGGCGCTGCCTGAGTATCTCAAGGTGCGCATCGGGCTCATCGAGTAACAGCACGGTACCCGGGTTGGCGTACATGTAAGCGAAGATCAATAGCGTCTGTTGGAGCCCCCGCCCGCTGGAGGAAAGGTCGAGCATCACACCATTTTCGGTGTAGCTCATGGTGATCTCACCGCGTTCTGTGAGGTAACGCGGTGGATCGAGCCGAGCACCGAAGAGCTGAGCGATGTCTTCGGTCAACCGAGTCCATTGTTCATGGTGGTCTTCGTGGAGGTACCAGCAGAGGTTGCGCAGCACCTCAGCAGTGCGGCCTTCACCGACTCTTACATTGACCGCACCATGATCCAAACGGGTCTCATTGGCTGCGAGTCCCGACATGGGCGGCAAGAAGGCTACTTCTACGCTCAGGGCCTCGGTAGGGATGGGCATACGATCCGGCGGTACGCAGTCGCCGGTCTTCAACGGGCGGCAATAGAACGACTCCGGGTTGGCGTAGTCAAGCTCGAGTCCACAAGTCCACTTTCCGCTCGCACCGACCCCGTCGACGACTATTTCAATGCAGACGTTTCTTGTTGCCTGCTGGCCGTCGACCTTGCTCGTTTGACGCGTCCGAAGCTCATGCCACAGCAATTTTGCCGTCGGCGTCGGGACGGCGACAAGGTCACCACGGTTCACTGTGACCCCGGGCCGTTTCTGCGGCCCGGTCACCCCACCGTGCTTTTCGTTCCAGCGCTTGAGGCCCAGGTTCCACAGCGCCAGTGCTTGCATGGCTGATGTATTGCCCGAATTGTTGGGCCCGATTAGCACAACCGGGCTGGCGAGTTCGATCTCCACTTGATCGAAGCGCTTGAAGTTCCCGATGGCAAGGTTTGTCAGCACAGCATCCTTTTCAGCTTGCGACGGCTCACGATTTACAAACTACGGCAAGTCGCGCTGTGGTTGCGCGAGCCCGGATGCTCAGGCGCGGTTGGCTCGGGTGAAGCGACGTTTGGACAGGTAACCGAACACCACCGCGATGCCGATCGCCCACCCGATGGCCAGCCCGAGATCCCCGCCCGGGCTGTAGCCGTTGTAGAGGGCCCTGGAAGCGTTGGTGGCGGCCGTGAACGGGTTCACGGCCGCGAACCACCGAAGCGGTGCGGGAAAGGTGGTGGGGTCGACGAAGGCCGACGACACGAAGGTCATCGGGAACATCCAAAGGAACCCGGCCGAGTTGACCGTCTCCACCGAAGTGACCGAAAGGCCGATCAGGGCATGAACCCAACTGAAGGCGTAACTGAAGCTCAGCAGCAGAGCGCTGGCGGCGACAGCGCCCAGGATCGAACCTTCGAAACGGAACCCGACCATGAAACCGACAGCCACCATGATCACGAACGTGAACGTGTTGCGCACCAGGTCTGAGACGGTCCGGCCTATCAGCACCGCGGGCTGGCTCATGGGAAGGGAGCGCAGCCGCTCGATCAGGCCTTTCTGCATGTCGTCGGCTATTCCGAACCCGGTGAAGCTGGAGCCGAAGAGCACGGTCTGAGCGAAGACTCCCGGCAGCAGATACTGCTGGTAATTGTCGAAACCTTCCACAGCAATCGAGCCGCCGAACACGTAGACGAACAGCAATACGAACATCACCGGTTGGATGGTGGCGACGATCATCAGGTCGGTGGTGCGGGGCACGATGCGCAGATGGCGCCCGGCCTCTGTCCAGGTGTCTCTCAGCAACCAGATCGATCCCCGAGGTGCTTCCCATTTCTGTGACACCGACCTGAGGTCCGCTTCGGTGACGGTCACGGCCGAGCCGCTAAGTTGTTCGACCCATTCAAGTCGGTTGACACATTCGAGTTGTTCGACCCATTCGACTCGGTGGCTCGATGGCCGGTTAGGTTGAGGAAAACGTCGTCGAGGGTTGGTCGCCGCATGGCCACGTCGTCGAGGACGATGCCAGCTTGATCCATGGCTCTCACCACTTCGGGAACCAGCCGAGCGCCGTCGGTTACGGGCAGGGTGACGGTGCGGCCATGGTGGCGAACCTGGCAACCTTGAGCGCACAGCGGCGCCAAGGCGTCGACCGCGGCCGAAACGTCGGCGGGGTCGTGCAGCTCCATCTCAATCCGGCTGGCTCCCATGCGCTGCTTGAGTTCGTCGGGAGTGCCCTCGGCCAGTACCGAGCCCCGGTCCATCACCGCGATGCGATCGGCCAAGCGGTCGGCTTCCTCGAGATACTGAGTGGTCAACAAAGTGGTGGTTCCCTCTCGAACGAGCCCGGCGATGAGATCCCACATGTCCAGCCGGCTACGGGGATCGAGCCCGGTGGTGGGTTCGTCCAAGAACAGCACCGACGGTCGGGCCACCAGGCTCATGGCTATGTCGAGTCGCCGTCGCATCCCGCCCGAGTAGCCCTTGACGGCCCGGTCGGCGGCCTGGGTCAGGTCGAACTGTTCCAGCAGCTCGTCGGCTCGGCGGCGGGCCACCTCGGACCCGAGGTGGTTGAGGCGACCCACGTAGTTGATGTTCTCCTTACCGGTCAGCCGCTCGTCCACCGCCGCGTCCTGGCCTGTAAGCCCGATACGGCCTCGGACCCGGTGCGGTTCGGCCACGACGTCGATCCCGTCGACGAAAGCCTGGCCCGAGTCGGGTCGCAGCAGCGTGGTCAAGATGCGCACCGCGGTGGTCTTGCCAGCCCCGTTGGGTCCGAGCAGGCCCAGCACCGTGGCTTCGTCGACAGCGAGGTCGAGTCCACACAACGCTTCGGTCTTGCCGAACTGCTTGGTCAGCCCGACTGTTTGTACCGCGGCCATCGCCTCACGTTACCGGTGGGTGGTGTCGTCAAGACCGACAGAGACCCGAATGTCGGGTGGCGCAACTACGGCCCCGACCGGTTGGATGATCACCGCTGATTCGGTGATTCGCTCACCCAGAGACCCGAATGTCGGGTGGCGCATCTACCGCCCCGACCGGTTGGATGATCACCGCTGATTCGGTGATTCGCTCACCGACCTCGCCCGCTGAGATCTTCGAGATGCCTGCTCATGAATCGACCCCGCTCAGAACGGGCTCAGGCCCATCCGGTTGCGTATCGATACCAGCTCGCCCAGATGGTTGAAGCCGTGGCCGACCGCCGTCCATTTCAAGAACCAGGCCGTGGTCTGGCCTTCCCACATGGCATATAGCCAGCCGAACCGGTCCTCGGGGGTGTCGATGGCCTCAAGGACCGGGCCCACTGCCGGAATCTGGTCCAGGTCCGGCAGCCCGGTCTCCTCCAGCCAGGATGCGGTGGTCTCGATGACATCAAGGGTGTAGCCGCCGACCGCTTCGGGGTCCAAGATGTCGATCAGTTCGGTGTCTTCGGCCTCGGCCAGCCCTCGCCACAAGTCCTCGTCGGTACCGATGTGGTCGGTCCACCGCTCGAGCACGGCCTCGGTGTCCCGGAGAACACCGTTGACCGCTATGTCGTGGTGGCGGGCCAAGTGCCAGAGGATGTAGGTGGGGGCGATCCCACCCCCGTCGATGCGTTCATGACGACGCTCAGCGGGCATCAAGCCAAGAACTCCCCGGTCGATCTTGGCCCGCAACGAGCGGAGATCGTCAACTATCCACGCCCTCAGATCCATGGCCCCATCGTAAGCGGTCGGGCCGGTCGCCCATCGCGGTCAGCACGCGGGCATCGTTGGCACCGCTGCCGCGGCCGAACGCGGGCCGCCGATCAAGTCAACCCAGGAACTCGAACGGTCAAAGCCTTCTCAGCGACCAGATTCAGCGGTCGGATACAGCAGATTCAGCAGCCAGATACAGCAGTCGGATTCCTGCTGGGCGAGCCACAGCAGCTTCACGGCTCACCAGGCTTCGTCGCCTGTGGGCGTCACCTCTGTGAGTTCATGGGTTCGGTCACCGGCGGTCCCCTCAGCGCTAACGCCGAGCCGTTGCGTGAGCTGTACCTTGAACAGATGTCGCGCCAGCAGACGTCTAAGGGCTAGTTGTGCGGCGTTGTTGTCGGGCACTGAACCGTCGGGACAGGAGGGCACCACCCCGGAGGTGGGGCACCACCCCGGGTGTACAGCCACCGATGAAGGGTCACCAGTCCACAATCATACCCCGGAGGTGGGGCACCATCCCGGAGGTGTACAGCCACCTCGACGGGCGCTCGACCAGCATCGCATGGGCGTAGCGAGCCGCCAGCGGAGCGATAGTGGCTGGGACCCTCACGATCTCAGCACCCGTGAATGCCGTGGCCCGAGAACTGGGCCTTGAGCTGCCCGTGGCCCGCGCCCATATCGGTCGACCGGGACACGGTGATGAGACGATCGTAGACTCCGAGTTCAATGGCGCAACGGATGGCCCTGTACTTCCAGGACAAGCACGACATCGGCTACGAGATCGAGATGGCCAAGTACGCCGAGGAGAAAGGCTTCGCCGAGATCTGGCAGGCCGACACCCGGCTGGCCCGGGACTGTGTGGTGATGATGAGCGCGCTGCTCGCCAATACCAGCCGGATCCGCATAGGCAGCGGTGTACTGCCCGTCTACACCCGCAACCCGGCCGTGATCGCAGCCACTTGGAGCACCATGTGGGAGCTGGGCGGGCTCACCCCCACCGGCGAGAGCCGGGTGATGCTCGGTCTCGGGGCTTGGTGGGAGCCCATCGCCAGCCGGGTCGGGGCGGCGCGGCGCCAGCCACTGGTGGCCATGCGCGAGAACGTGGAGGCCATAAAGGCACTGTTCACCATGCAGGAGGTCAGCTACGAAGGCGAGTTCGTCCAACTCGACCGGGTCCGGCTCGATGTTGCCTACGGTGACAGCACACCTAGGGACATCCCTGTCTACATCGGCGCCACCGGCCCAAAGATGCTGGAGCTGACCGGAGAAATCGCCGACGGCGTAGTTCTCAACTACGTGGTACCGACCGCCTATATTAGAAACGCCGTGGCTCAGGTTTCCGCCGGTGCGGTGCGCGCCGGGAGGGACCCGGCCAGTATCGACCGGCCCGAGCTGCTGGTGTGCTCGCTGTGCGATGACGACCCTGACGCGGCCATAGCCACGGGCAAGTCGCTGGTGGCCTACTACCTCGGCACCGAACCCCACCTAATGGAGGCCTCCGATGCCGATCCCGATCTCGTCGAACGGGTGAAACAGGTGGTGGGCTGGCCAGCGACCGAAGCCGACTACCGCAGAGCCGCCCCCTTAATCAGTGACGGTTTCGTGAGGGACCTCATGGCGGTGGGAACCTCGGCGCAGTGCCGAGACAAAGTGGCCGAGTACATCGACGTCGGCGTCACCTGCCCCATCCTGTACCCGATCATGGACGACATGAAGCCGGTGATCGACGCCTTCGCGGCCTGGACTCCGTGACCACAGCCGTGGGTGAGGTGCTTGGAACCGAGGGTGCCCGTGACCGGAACCATGGGTGAATGGCCCGGGACGACACGGGTTGTGGTGTGGGTGAGTTGCTTGGAACCATGGGGGAATGGCTGCGAGCCAGACAGCGTGGGTAAGTTGCTTGGAACCGAGGGTAACCGTGACCGGAACCATGGATGAATGGCCCGGGGCCAGACAGCGTGTGTGCGGTGCTTGGAACCGAGGGTGCCCGTGACCGGAACCATGACCGTGGGTGCCCCATGACCGGAACCATGACCGTGGGTGCCCCGTGACCGGAGCCGTGGGGAATGGCTGCGAGCCAGACGGCGTGGGTGAATGGCTGCGGGCCAAACGGGTCGGGCCGTGGGCTCGGTGACGAGAACGCAGCGGCACTCGCTGTTGATCCACGGAGGTGCTGTCGTCACGGTTGACGATCGTGGCGCCGTGCATGATCCGGGCTGGGTGTACGTGAACGGCAACCGGATCGTTGAGGTCGGTTCCGGGATGCCTCCCCAAGCTCGCTTTCGTCAGGCCGGGGCCGTCATCGACGCGGCCGGGGCCGCGGTCATGCCGGGCATGGTCAACGCTCATACTCACCTGTTCCAGGGTTTCTTTCGGGGTCTGGCCGACGACAAGACTCTGCTGGACTGGCTGCGGGACTGTATCTGGCCAGCTGCGACTCACCTAGACGCCAACACCGTATACCTGGCTGCTCTGGCTGGGTTGATCGAAAACCTCCGCAGCGGGGCTACCACGGTTATCGATCATCAATACGTCCATGCCGACGCCAACCTCGACGACGCGGTGTGCCGGGCCGCCGACAAGCTCGGTGTGCGGTTCCTGCTGGCTCACGGGTGGGCCGACCGCAACTACCACCCACCACTGATGGAAACCGCCGATATCGCCATCGAGCGGGCCCGCACCGTTCGTGACCGCTGGGACGGCCACAACGACGACCGTATGCGGGTGGAGCTGGCCCCGCTGATTGCGTGGGGTTGTTCGGACGAGGCCATGCGAGCCACGGTGGCCGAGGCTCGGAGCTGGGGTCGGGGCACTCACATCCATTGCGCCGAGACCGCGGTGGAGGTGGAGATGAGCTTGGACGAGCGAGGCATGCGCCACGTTGAATGGCTGGAGTCGTTGGGGGTGCTCGGCCCCGACGTTCAGCTCGCTCACAGCGTGTGGCTCGACGACGGCGAGCTCGATCTCATCGCCTCGTCGGGCTCGGTGGTGGTTCATTGCCCGGTGTCGAACATGTACCTGGCCTCGGGGGTGGCCCCCGTCGTCGAGATGAAACGGCGGGGCATTACGGTGGCGCTGGCCAGCGACGGGCCGGGGAGCAACAACCGCCAAGACATGTTCGAGGTCCTCAAGGCCACGGCACTGCTCCAGAAGGTTCATCACCTTGATGCGGTGGTGCTCCAACCCGAGGAGGTATTGCATATGGCCTGCCGGGGCGGGGCGGCTGCTTTCGGTCTGCGGGATGCCTTCGGTGCCATTGCCGCCGGACAGCGAGCCGACCTGGTAGTGGTGGATCTGCGGTCGCCGTTCGTGATGCCGGTGCACCGGGTGCCAAGTGCTTTGGTGTACAACGCCACTCCCCGTGACGTCCTCGACGTGATCGTCGATGGTCGGATTGTCATCCGCAACCGTGAGCTGGTCGGAATCGACGAGCAGGCCGTGCTGAACCGGGCTGGCGTCGCGGCCCGGGCTTTGTTCGAACGAGCCGGAATTGCCACCCGCCTCAGTAGTTGACTTGCAAGATCTACTTGACTTGCAAGACGTAGCTGACTTGCGAGAGGTGGTTGACTTGCAAGACGTAGCTGACTTGCGAGAGGTGGTTGACTTGCAAGAGGTAGCTGACTTGCAACAGGCAGTTGGGGCCGTGCTGGCTAACTGTGACTAACCGGTTCACTGTGACAACCAGCTAACCGTGACAAACCGACTAACTGTTACTAACCAGCTAACCGTGACAAACCGGCCACCCGTTACAAACCGGCCACCCGTTACAAACCGGCCACCCGTTACAAACCGGCCACCCGTTACAAACCGGCTAACTGTGACAACCGAACTTGCAAGATGTACTTGACTTGCAAGAGATCGTTGGGGCCAGGCCAACTGTGACTGACCGGTTCACTTTGACAACCAGCTACCTGTTACAAACCAGCCACCCGTTACTAACCGGACAACTGTGATAAACGGGACCGTTGGTGAACCAGCAGGCCAGCGCCGATGGCACCGGCTTGGTTGCCGAGCCGGGTTTGCAGAAGAGCGGGCGCGGCCCGGCGGTGCCGGGTGAGAACGTTGAAATAATGGATGAGCGCCTCGGTGTACGGGCCTGTACTCGAACCGAGGCCGCCGCCAATGATCACTGCAGCCGGGTCGGTTATGTGCACAAGATCGGCCAAGGCCTGAGCGACGATTCGTCCAGCTCGAGCTCTGATTTCGTCAGCTCCGATTTCGTCGAGTCTGGTTGCCAGCTGCTCGGCTGGTAGCGCTTGCTCGATGGCGCGGCCTGAGGCCTGCTGTTCAACGGTTGGCGCCGCGTCCGCTCGAATCACAAGCGCTGGATCCACGGGTAGTTCCCCCACAGCGATGGCTTCTCCGCGATGTCCTGTCCAGATCCGGCCGTCGATCACCAGCGTGTGCGAGATCCCCGTCCCGATGGACACAAACACGAAGCTCGAATAATCGCCACCTTGGCCGAGTTGGTATTCGGCTCGGGCCGCGCACCGGACATCAGAGTCGATCAACACGGCCGTCCCCGAACGTGTTGAGGGGGGAAGGTCAGCGCTCGCAGCGAGCACCAGCCTGCTGTTGATCCGGCCATCGGGCGTGACGTACTCAGGTACGGCTATGGCGGCGCCGTGAACCTGCAAGCCTGCCCCTGTCGCCTGCGCCTCCAAGTGTTCGAGCACCGCCACCGTCGCCGCGGCACCGGGATCGGCGCCGTCAGGGCTACGCGGGGTTGCGACGGTCTGGCTGTACAGCACAGTTCCGCCGTCGGCGACTACCGCTCCGCCGATCTTCGTGCCGCCGACATCGATGCCGATGCCGGTCACCTCAACGCTGCCGGTCTGTCGACGATGTCAGTCATCTCAACGCTGCCGGTCATCTCTTGACTCCGCGTCGGGTTTCGGTACGCGGCTGGGGCTGGGTGTGCGGTGCGTTCACCCACCCCGGGCCGATGCCGATAATCCCGACGGTGCCAGCTTGTCAACGATGCCGGTCATCTCAACGCTGCCGGTCATCTCTTGACTCCGCGTCGGGTTTCGGTACGCGGCTGGGGTTGTGGCTGGGTGTGCGGTGCGTTCACCCACCCCGGGCCTATGCCTGCGAGCCAGACGGCTTGAGCATCACCGCTGGACAGGTAGGAGTGGGGGGTGCCCGGCGGCAAAACTGCGGCATCGCCCGGTTCGAGATACAAGCAGTTGGCGTCGGGCCCGGTGGGCGTGAAGATCGTGAGGGTGCCAGTCAATAAGAGCACGAACGTCTCGCCGGAATCTTCACGGTCATCGGTCATCGCTCCGGCCCGCAGATGGCAGCGAACTACGGTGAGGTGCTCGGTGGCTGCGAAGAAGGCCAGCTCGATCTCGCCGAGGCTGCCCCAGGCGAGATCGTTTTCACGTACCGGGGTGATGCGACGCTCGGACTTGAACCGTTCGGTATCGACCGGCCAAGAGCCCAGCAACCGCTGATCGAGGGTCTGAGTCTCATGAAGGTAAGGCTGTGTTCTGGCGTAGGCGCCCGTGGCACCCGTGGCAGGGGTTGGTGAGAAGAACTCAAGTACCCGCACTCCATGGTCTCCGCTGGCACGACCGTGGTGCCAGGTGTCTCGCCGAAAGAAGGCGGCCTCGCCCACACGGACGCGTTGCGTCTCACCGGTCGAAGGGTCGCTCAACATGAGCACGCCATCGAGCACGTAAAGCAGTTCGTCTGCAGCGAAGATCGTCGGATTGTCACGGGAGTGGCCGAATCGACCACCCGGCGGGAGGGCGAACTCCAGAACATGCAGCATCTCTGAGGACAGGTACAGCCGATCGATCACATACCCTGAGGTTGAGTCGCCCCAGATGTGGCGGACTCTGTCCGATGCCGGTATTGCGGTAGGACGGTCATAGACGGGTCGAGGAGTGGCTCGCCGAGGTGTACGCGTCATGGGCAGAACCCTCCGATCTGTGCCGTTGAACGTTTCGTCATGTTTGTGCCGTTGAACGTTTCGTCACGTCAACCACCTTCGTCACCTCAACCACCGTCGTCATGTTGGGCACCGTCGTCACCTCAACCACCTTCGTCATGTTGAACTCCTCGTCACCTCAACCACCTTCGTCATGTTGGGCACCTCGTCACCTCAACCACTTTCGGCATATTGGGCACCTCGTCATATCAACCACCGTCGAGATGTCCGATGGCGGTCTCCTCGACAGGTCGATCACGTCGTCACCTCAACCACCATCGTCACGTCAAACACCGTCGAGATGTCCGATGTCGATCACGTCGTCACCTCAACCACCATCGTCACGTCAACCACCGTCGAGATGTTGGGCACCGTCGTCACGTCAAACACCGTCGAGATGTCCGATGTCGATCACGGTCGGTACAAAGTGGCGCGGAAGGTGTATGCATCGCCTCGGTAGATGAGACGTGTCATCAGCAGGCGATCGCCGCTGGGTCCGTAGGTGAGTTCGCGGGCGATCATCGTTGGTGACCCGGTACGGATCTGCAATAGTTCAGCCGTTGACTCATCAGCCGCGTCTGCGTGCACCGCGTAGTCGGAGCGAACAGGCCGGACTCCGCAAACGCTCTCCAGCGCGTCGTAGAGCGATCTATCGGTAAGGTCAACTGTCTGTATGCCGGGAGTTCGTGTTGTGACCAGGTAGCTGAAGTCGACACACACCGGAGTGCCGTCAAGCGTGCGGAGCCGGTTGATCTCAAGGATGTCGGTACCGGGTGCAGCCTGCAGCTCGTCCTGTTCGGCCAGGGTGATAGGACGAATCCTGTGCGAGAGAACTTGAGCGCCGGGGCGCAACCCGCGCTGGCGGGCGATCTCAGTGAAGCTGATCAGGGTGTTCGGCGGATCGCTGATCTTGGCCGCGGGAACGAACCATCCTCGTTGAGGGCTCGGCTGAAGCAACTCAGCGTCGGCCAGCGCCGCCAGCACGTTACGCAACGTGGATCGGCTAACGCTCAGTCGTTTGGCGAGGTCTCGTTCGGACGGGAGTTTGCTTCCTGGACCAAAGGCCCGGCCAGCTATCGCTTCTTCAAGGATCCGGTAGGCCTGCAGAGCCGAGGACTGCGGCGCGCTCGGGTCTACAGCCCGCAAGTCCAAGAGTTTCATGCCCTCCATCGTGCCACAGCCATTCACCGGGCCGGTTCATCCTGATCTGGATCAGTGTGGTATGATATATGATACCAGTTCGCTGCGCAGTGAAGCTGCGAAGTGACATGACGAGCGTCGCCGGGCATCTCGCCCGTGACACGGATCCCACTGGAGGGAGATAAACAATGCGCAAGATCAAGCGGTTGAACATCGGTCGGTTTCTGGCTGTTGCCCTGGCTTTGTCGTTGGTCGCGGCGGCTTGTGGCGACGATGACGATTCAGCCAGCCAGCCAGCTGAGCCCACTGAACCAGCTGCGACTGTCGAGCCCACTGAGACAACTGAGCCCACTGAGACAACTGAGCCCACTGAGACAACTGTGCCCGTTGAGACAACTGAACCAGCTGCGCCCACCATTCCAGAGGGGGGGGGGGGGGATCCAGACCGACGGTTTCGAGTCTCTTGGTGAGGTGACCCTGGAGATCTTGGCCGAGGAGGGCGACGAAGCGACCCTGGACCGGGCAACGGAACTGTTCCAAGAGCGCTATCCCAACGTCTCGTTCAATATTACGCTCCGAGCCTTTGATGACTACATGGTGGTAGCACCCGGGATCATCCAGAGCAACGACCCGCCCGACCTTGCTCACGGAAACCAGGGTTACACGATCGACGGGCTTCTCGTGCAAGCTGCTCTGATCCTCCCGCTTGACGAATACTCAGATGTCTACGGATGGGAGCAAGCCCTGGGTTCAGGGACGCTTGATCAGTACCGATTCAACGACACGGGCACCGACTTCGGCAAAGGACGTCTATGGGGGATCTCTGCGGTAGCCGAGTTCGTGGGCGTCTATTACAACAAGGAAAAGTTCACAGCAATGGGTGGTGAGCTACCCAGTACCTTCGAAGACTTCGAGGCGCTCTTGGCGAAAGCCAAGGACGCCGGTGAACTACCGATCCAGCTTGGCAACGCCGAGGGCTGGCCAGCCTTGCATGTCTATGGAATGGTTCAGGCTGCATACCGACCCGCATCTGAGATTCGTGACTGGGTCTTCGGAGAGCCTGGTTCAACCGTCGTGACCGACACCGAATTGCAGGCCGTCGACACCTTTGTCGGTTGGAAGGACGCAGGTTACTTCACCGAAGGCGTCAACGGGATCGCATGGGACGACTCGGTGGCGTCTTTCATCAACGGTGAAGGAGTGTTCCTGATCGGTGGCAACTGGAATACCGCTGCTCTCGAAGAGGGCATGGGCGAAAACGTCGGCTACTTCGCCATGCCGGTCGGGCCCAGCGGCGTTGTCGGTGGTACCGCAGCCCTTGCTTTGCCCTGGCACATCTCCTCAAACACGGAGCATCCTGATCTGGCTGCGGCGTTCATAGCGCTGATGATGGACCCGGACTTCGCCTCAGAGTTGGCCGCTGTAGGACGAGTACCGGCTCAAGAATCGAATGTCGAGATCACCGGCCTGCTCGCTGAAGTCGCAGCTGGAGCAGCTGAAGTCATCGCGGATGACGGCATCACGCTCTACGCGGACTGGACCACCGACACGATGTTCAACACCCTTACGGCCAAGACCCAGGAGCTTCTCGGTGGACAGATCGACGGGCCGCAATATCTCGCCGATGTTCAAGCTGATTGGGAAGCCTTCTTTAGCGAGTGAGAACTCTCTAACCATCTAGCCCCATGTCCAAGATGGTGCGCCGTCCTTCTCTCCTAGGGCGGCGCACCTTGGACTGTCGGCGAGAGGCTCCGACAGCAACACCGCGCCGTCGTTCTCTTCTTGGGCGGCGCACCTTGGGCGGATCACAACCGATCGCGTTCCTGTATTTGCTCCCAGCCTTTGCGTTCTTCGTGGCTTTCGCTGTGATTCCGCTCGGGCAATCGGTCTTTATCTCCTTTTTCGAGTGGAACGGGATCACTGATCGTCACTTCATCGGTTTCGAGAACTACCTCACCGTGCTCACAGAACCGAAGATCCGCGAGGCGCTGCAACACTCGCTCGTTCTGATCTTGTTCTATGCGGTTCTGCCCATATCGATCGCTCTGGTGATCGTGGGGCTGCTGGTTCGAGTTCGGATCCGAGGCCAGGCCTTCTACCGGTCTGTCTTGTTCATGCCGACCATCTTGCCCCTCACGGTCGTTGCGGTGGCTTGGAGATGGATATATGCCCCGGACGGACCGCTCAACAGAGCACTTGACATTGTCGGTCTTGATAGCATCAGTCGAGCCTGGCTCGGTGATTTCACGTTTGCGTTGCCAGCGCTCGGCTTGGTGGGAACATGGGTCACATTCGGGCTCGTGTTCGTATTGTTCGTAGCTGGTGTTCAGAAGATCCCTAGGGAACAATATGAAGCAGCCCGGATAGACGGAGCTGGCATAGTTCGCGAGTTCTTCTCAGTGACCCTTCCGGCGCTTCGTCGTGAAATCACCGTCGCACTAATATTGACCATCACGGCCGCGCTACGGAACTTCGATGTGGTTTTTGTGACTACACGAGGTGGTCCTGGAACCACAACCGAAGTTCCGTCGGTATTTATATTTCGTTCTGTGTTCCAAACCAGGATGGTCGGACTTGGGGCGGCGATCGGTGTTGTCTTGATGCTGGAATTGCTGATCGTGAACATGACGGTGCTCTGGTATCGGCGAAGAGGGGAAGTGGATAGTTGATCGAGAGTCGAGCTGAGAAACGAACCATTCATCTGGTTCTCATGGGGGCGAGCGTTATCGCGATCTATCCTTTGCTTTCCATAGTGCTGTTGGCTCTGAACGAGCCAGGCAACCGCATCAGCGGTTTCACGATCCCTGAATCCTTCACTTTGGAGAACTTTTCAACGGCATGGACGCGAGGAGGATTCGGCCCGGCTCTGATATCAAGCGCGATCATAGCTTCGACCGTTGTTGTCGCCAGTGTCACTTTTTCGATCCTAGCTGGATATGCGTTCGCAACTATGAGATTTCCATTCAAGAATACGTTATTTGTTGTGTTGATAGCGGGGTTGATGTTGCCATATGAAGCGCTCATCATTCCGCTGTATTTCGGGTTCCGTGATCTGGGACTGATTGACACACGCTGGGCGACTATCCTTCCGCAGATAGGTTTCAGTGTTTCCCTTGGAACGTTCTGGATGCGGGCTGCCTTTGAGTCTCTCTCCGGCTCAACAGTGGAAGCTGCAAAGATTGATGGTGCAAATAGCTGGGACATATTACGACGAGTGTTGATCCCAATCGCAAAACCGGCAACGCTATCTCTGGCGGCTCTACTATTTCTTTTCGCATGGAACGATTTCCTGCTGGCTTTGGTCCTGATTCCTCAGAACGAGTCGGCTCAGACCGCTCCGCTGGCGCTGTCTTTCTTCGCTGGTCAACGTCGAGGCGGTGATCCTTCGGTTATCGCTGCGGCTGCTTTGATCGTAGCTATTCCAGTGCTGATCATGTATGTGATACTCCAACGCCGATTCATTCGAGGGGTCGCAGAAGGGGCGAGTAAAGGGTAAGAGATGGTTTCTGTTAGGCGTTTCGAATCCGCTCTCAAGTTAGGCATTGCAGCTGCCGATATCATTGCTGAGGGCATTTTGCATTGCAATGCGTTGGGGAGGCCTTATTTGTTGGGCTGTCCCGGAGGTCGTTCCCCCAAGCCGATCTACGCCGCTTTGGGCAACCGGTGCGCCGCGGATCAGATCGACTGCTCGGGTCTTGTCATCGTCATGATGGACGACTACTTGGATTCCGGCGTCTCAACTCCAGCGCCTGTGTGCGCCAGTGCGCACTACTCGTGTCGGCGGTTCGCCAACCGTCAGATTCGCGACGTGATCAATCGGGGACTGCCTGTTTCGAAGATGATTCCTTCGCAATCGATCTGGTTCCCAGATGTTGACGATCCGGCTGACTTTGATGAACGCATCCGGGCAGCGGGAGGGGTGGATCTGTTCATTGTTGCCAGTGGGTCCTCCGACGGCCATGTTGCCTTTTGCGGCCCGGGAGCCGACCTCAACGCGGTGACGTCACTCGTCGATCTGGCGCCGTCCACGCGCACCGACAACCTTCTCACGTTTCCGGAGTTTTCGTCCTTGGACGAAGTTCCCGCTCGGGGTGTGTCGGTTGGACTGGGAACCATACGTCGCAACTCGCGGATGGTTCTCATGGTGCTTCATGGCCCGGAGAAGGCCGAGTCGGTCAGGCGTCTCAAAGGGTCAACGGGTTATGACTCAACATGGCCAGCCACCTTCGTCCACGAATGCCCGAACGCGCAGATCTGGTCGGACCGGCTCGCCTGCGGAAGCTGACGAACGCTATGACCGACCGATTGCTTACCAAGGTGCGCCTGGGCGTCATCGGCTTGGGGAGCGTCTTCGAACCGTACGCGGCTTTGATCCGTGAGCTGAGATATGAAGGACTAGTCGAGCTGGTTGCTACCTGTGATGTCGTCTCGGCTCGCGCTGGTCGGGTCCGTGACTTCCTTCATCAGCAGGCCTCGTTCTCGACTGACTATCTCGATGTGGTTAAGCGTGACGATATTGATGCCGTGATCGTTCTGACCGCCATGGGGAGCCACGGGGAGATCGCCGCAGCGGCACTGCAGGCTGGCAAACACGTAGTTGTCGAGAAGCCGATGTCGGTTGACCTCGGTGAGGCTGCCGAGCTGGTTTCTCTCGCCGTTTCTGGATCGGAACTGCTCGTGTGTGCCCCTCATGTTGTTCTCAGCCCCAGCTACCAGGCTCTTTGGAAGCGGATCGTCGCCGATGCAGAAATCGGGACTATCTTGACGGCGCGGGCTCGGTATGGATGGTCGGGGCCAACTTGGGGGCGCTGGTATTACGAAACCGGTGGCGGGCCCCTTTTTGATCTCGGTGTGTACAACATCACGTCGCTGACAGGGTTGATGGGCAGCGTCGAAAGGGTCACCGCGCTGGCTGGCACCGCCATATCTCACCGTGAGGTGGATGGCGAGGTCATCAAGGTCAGTAACTACGACAACTACCACATCCTTTTGGATTTCGGGAAGGGCCGCCTTGGTGTGGTCACGACCGGTTTCACCATCCAGGACTACCGGTCCCCAGCGCTTGAGTTGTACGGCTCCGAAGGCACGGCCCAGCTGTTGGGCGACGATTGGGCTCCGCAGGGATATGAGATATCGCGCACAGACACAGCGGGCTGGACCAGATATCCCGAAGCCGACCCTGTTTGGCCCTGGACCGCGGGTCTGCGTCATTTGGTTGAGCGCCTAACCGAAGGCATCGATCTACTGATTCGCCCCGAACACGCCTACCACTGTCTGGAGATAATGACTAAAGCTCAGCTCGCGGCGAGCACCGGTGAAGCTCAAGAGATCTCAAGCAGGATTGACCCGCTGCCCTACGACGCCGAGTCCATATATGTCCAGCGCCGTGGCAAGATGAGCCACGACTACCGGATTCGCCGTCATCGCGACTAGTGCGTGATGGCTTGCATGCTTACGCCCCGGTCAAAGAGTCTTCGTGCAAGGAGTCTTCGTGCAAGGAGTCTTCGTTCAGAGTGTCTTCGAAACTGTCGAGCGAGTGTTGCAGCGTTTCAGGATCAGATGCCTGTCCGATCATGTCCAGGGCCGCCATCACAGCTCCGATCACAGGGGGAAGTGTGGTCCTCAATGCTGTGGCGCCAGGAAGCTCGGCCATGACCGCGTTCTGCAAGGCTGTGGTCCGGTGACGGAACAGGCCGCCCCCCATGACCACCGAAGTACCGTCGGTGTCCAGATCGATTCGTTGCGCCGACACTCGACCCTGCTGACCCAGGGCCCGACCCGCTTCGCCGACGATATCGGAGGCTATCAGGTCGCCGTTGTCGGCCTCGTCGAGCAGAACGGGGCTCATGCGCACCAACTCCGTTCGGCCCAGCCCGCCTCGCTTCGTGAAGCGGTGAAGCAGTTCGATGGGATCGTCGGTATCGAAGATTTCGAGAGCCCGAGCGGTGAGAGAGGTCGCAGGCCCGAGCCCGAGATGGTCCCTGTAAACGGCATCCAACGCCAATCGGCTCAGAGAAACTGCGCCGATGGTGTCGGGCCAGAAGCCGAGATGGAAGTAGGTACCGTCACGGCGGCGAGCCCCCACCGCGTTACCAGTGCCGCAGATTATGGAAATGCCTTCCCAATCCGGTCCGCCCAACCGGAGCCCACCGATGGAATCGTTCACGACAACGGGAGCAAAACCGAAAGAGAAACCTGCCTCCAGGTGGTTTCGGAGATAGTCGTAGTCCTCTGGCCAGTCCGCTCCCGCCAGGCTGAACACACCAGCACAAAGGCGGTCACTTCCACAACCGGCTTGCCCGAGCGCTCGCTGGATGGTCCGAGTCAACTCGGCTACGGCCGTTTCTGGCGAGGCACAGCCGTAGATGTCGGTACAGCCTCCATGACCTACCCCGATGACTCGACCGGTCGGTTTGGCTATGACCGCTATGGTCTTGGTGTTGCCGCCGTCGACGCCGATGACGTGGGAACTGCTGGTCATGAGAATCCACCATCGAAATGCTCTGACAATGGAGGCATGAAATGGCACGAATCAAGCTCGCCTACGTAGGCGGTGGCTCCACTCGAGCAGCCGGGACGATGGCGAGTCTGGCTCATCAAGGCAAAAACTTCGACGGTTCGGAGGTGGTCCTCATCGACTTGGACTCCAATCGCCTCAAGCTGGTACAGAAAATGGCACAACGAATGATGTCAGCGCGGGGACTCGATATCACCGTTGTCGCCACTACCGACCGCCGGGCCGGGCTCGACGGATGCGATGCGATTCTCACAAGCTTTCGCCCCGGTGGATTCGAGGCGCGGGTCCTCGATGAGCGCATCCCTTTGTCCTATGACGTGATCGGCCAGGAGACCCAGGGTCCGGGCGGGTTTTTCATGGCTCTCAGATCGATCACCGCTATGCAGTCCATTCTCGAAGACATCGAACGAATATGTCCCAGTGCAACTGTGTTCAACTACACGAACCCGGTGAACATCGTTTCTCAGGCCGTTTCGGACAATTCTGCCACATCGATCGTGTCGTTGTGTGAGGGTCCGATCGTCTACCCGCGCATGCTGGCCGAGGCGATAGAACTCGATCCGGACAAGCTCCGCGTCGAAAGTGTTGGTTTGAACCACGCATCGTGGTCGGTTCACCATGAGTACGACGGTATGGAGTTGCTTCCTGTATTGCGTGACATCTGGGATGAGCGCGCCGCGTACCCGAACTTGACTGGGTCGCTGCGGCGCATGCTCCACCTAGCCGCATTGATGGACTCCATTCCGAGCGGGTACTTCCAGTACTACTACTTTGAACGAGAAGTCCTGCGGGATTACCACGCCAAACCCACCACCAGAGCCGAGGACATCTTGGCCGAGGTCCCGACTTACTGGGCCCACTACGAGGAGCAGGCTCGCAGTGATGATCCGCAGCTCGACCCGGCCCGATCTCGGGGAGGTATCCACGAACTGGAACTGGCGCTGGATTGCATGGACGCAGTCTTCAACGATCGCGGTGAGGTTATGACTGTCAACGCGGCCAACAACGGCTCGATGAACGGCTTTCCCGACTCGCTGGTTGTGGAAACCCTGGGCCGCTGCGATGCCAGTGGGGTCCAAACGATTCCCATGCCCGATCTGGGAGTTCATCTGCGCGGGTTGGTCGAGTCGCTGGCGTATTACCAGCAATCCACCGCCGACGCGGCCTGGAGCGGCACCTATCGAGAGGCGACCCAGGCTCTGGCGTCACACCCGCTGGTTCGGTCGGTTGATGTGGCCGAGAAGATGTATGTCGATATGGCCCACGCTCACCGAGAGCACCTGCCGGATCGACTCGTCCCGCAGTGAAGTCTCGATTAGCCCGCGCCGTAGTGAAGTCTCGATTGGCCCGAAGTCGGGCGCTGTGCGGAGGTGATTCTTACGGCACCAAGGCGATCCCGTCGTTAGGCAGTACAAGATCTGCAGGACAACAATGTGGCTGAAACGGTCGGTTCGGTTGAGGGTTGCGTGCCCCCAGGCTATGAAGTTACGAAGAGCGAACTGGAGTGACTATCCAATTCCTGGAGAGATGCTCCGCGAACTGCTTCTTGACGCCCCTTGATAGGTCCTTCCCGCCGTCGGTACGAAAAACGACCGCATGGGCCGGTTCCTCATCTGTGGGCCAGAGCTGAATGCCTCGTTCGCCATCACCGCGCACCACACCTGCATTGAGAAAAGCAAGCCCATCACCCTGGTAGCGGTTGATCAATACAGAAATAGGATCGGCAATACTCTCTACAATCACTGACAGCGCAGGACCCGGACACCCAAGTTTCTCAGCCATGTCTTGGGTATAGAACTGCACTGCCTGGCTGGTGACTCTCGGGTTACCTTTAGAATCAAGGCTGTTCCAGGCGCAGAAGTGCCGGTTGATTCGCCGAATCAACCGGCATTGAGCGGTTATCGAATCAAGATCGTCCCGATAAGGGCTAGGATCCACTTCACTGCCCTCAAAGTGTAGCTACCAGCAATGCTCGCTCAGAAACACCTTGAGGTTGATAGGAGCCTCATCCAATGGTCCCTCCCATTCGATGCCCTCCGCTTCGTCATTGTAGAAAACTATAACTGCTTTGGATCCAACTGTGAAGTCGACGTAGTGCGTATCGGTATGCCATTCCAATACAACCTGTCCGTCAATGGTTGGCGTGATAGTGGGACGAGGGAGGTTCGGAGCGATCTGTCCAATTTTTTGCGCAAGCCTTTGTGCATTGTTGACGGCTGCTGGCGCAATTGGATAAGCGGCTACACCGTCCCATCCTCGGCCAAGAAGGAGCAGTTCCTTGATTTCGCTACTGGTAAGACGTAGCCAATCGCTGATGCGCTGAGTATGCGAGATGGGACTACCAAAATAGGTATACTGATATGTATCTGGTTCGTATTTTGTTGCGCCGTTTGTTTGGTTTAGAAATCCAACTGATACCTTCTCTGTAAGATTAATCAAGCTAATCCTCCTGAATTTCATTTAGCCCCCATCGCTGATGAAGCAACGAAGACGTGAGATCTACGAATCCCTTGACAACCCATCTACGCCCGATATCCAAGAAACCAAGAACTCCAGCTAAGTCTGGTGAGATAGGTAAGCCTCGAGCAGTTAGACTCAAGAGGAGAATCGGTTGGAGGTCCTCGCCGATGGAGGCTTGATCAGCGGTTATATGTAACCGTCCAGCTGGACGATCCTCACCATTGATAAGGTAGTTCGCAATATATCGTGCGTTCTCGGGGTCCGGTAGGAACTCTCCTGCCCTTGGTTGGATGCTCTTGAATACCGTCCCAAATGGACCCTCTATTATGTCATCCTGAGTCAACAGGATATGGTTGATATAAGAAACTTCGCACTGAGTAGGTATGAACGATCCATTAAGTGAACTCTGCAAGAACGTTTCAAACTTGCTTATCCAAGATTCGAACTTAGCTCGACCCTTTTCGTAACGAGCATATTCGGGGCTGTCTGCTACTTTCCGCCAATTGTACGCGAACCAATCAACTTGAAGCTGTACGAGATGATTACTACCGGAACAAAACAGCCTAGGCGAAGTAGGGGGTGCGCCGATCTGGAAGTCAACTGTTGATGTCCCGCGGTTCGGTCCGAACTGTTCGATTGGCGGTTCATACCTGGAGCGTTCCTCAATAGTGGGAAGTTCAGCTTCAAGGTAGTCCCTCCAGTACTTGATAAGTAGCGCGGTATCAAGCCCTTTGACCTCGCGAAACTGGACGGATAGCACTGTTTCGACTACCGGAGGCTTTTCGAAGTCTGGGAGCCCATCATCGGCAGTTGTGGTCAAGGCCGCCCCCGCTTCCACAGACCCAAGGTAGCCTCCTGCTCCGCATCCGGTTGTGCACAGTCAATCCGGCTGCACCGATCTTAGCACCACCAGACTTCCCGCTAGCGCCTCCATTAGGAGTATGGCTCGCCAGCGCCGAGGAATGCAAGGAACCTAAGTATCCTCCCGAAACAGGCGGCTGCTGTAGAGCGACGAGCTGGATTCCGCTCGGAGGCGTCAACATTACACGATGCAGCAAAGGGCGGCTGGATCAGCGAACTGCGCCACCAGGGCTCGGTGGCGGTCCATGCCGGGGCTCTGTCACGCCGCTGGCGGTCGTTGCGTCTGATCGACGATGACGAGACCTTCGGCTAAGGCTTTGAGCTCTTGGAGGGCGGATTCAAGGTCTTCGACGATCTCGGCGGCGATGACGTCGGGGGCACCGAGGTTTTCGGTGTCTTCGAGACTGTCGTCACGGAGCCAGAACACGTCGAGGCTTACCTTGTCGCGAGCGATCAGTTCGTCGTAGCTGTAACGCTTGAACCGTTCTGAGTCCACCCGTTGGTGACGCTCTGAGGGTTTGTAGCACGCCACGAAGTCGTCTAGATCGGCTCGGGTGAGCGGGTTCTGCTTGAGGGTGAAATGCTTGTTGGTGCGCAGGTCATACACCCACATCGCCTGCGTCCAGGCCCGCTCGGCACCAGCGCGCCGCTCGAAGAACAACACGTTGGACTTCACACCTTGTGCATAGAAGATCCCTGTGGGTAGACGCAGCAGGGTGTGCACTTCGCAGTCGTGCAGCAACCGACGGCGGATGGTCTCACCGGCGCCAGCCTCAAATAACACGTTGTCGGGCACGACCACCGCGGCGGTGCCGCCGACCTTGAGCAGGCTGACCACGTGCTGGACGAAGTTGAGCTGCTTGTTGCGGGTGGCAGCCCAGAAATCCTCGCGCTCGTAGCTGTCCGACGACGACCTACCGAAAGGCGGGTTGGTCAGCACCATATCGAAACGTTTGCCGGGGTTGTCGCGTAACGCGTCATCAACGTGGATGGGTGAATCGGACTCGGGGCCCTCTATGCCGTGCAACAGCAGGTTCATGGCGCACAGCCGGGCGGGCAGATCGGCGATCTCCCAGCCTGTGAACGCGCCAGATCGAAGGTGGGCTTGATGGTCAGGATCAAGCGGGCGATAGCGCTCGACAATCGATCGGTACGCGCCCAGGAAGAACCCGCCGGTGCCACACGCCGGGTCGCAGATCCGATCTGCCGGTCCGGGCTGCATCACATCGACGATGGCAGAAATGAGAGCCCGGGGAGTGAAATACTGGCCCGCACCCCGGGCACCTTCCCGGGCTGTCTTTTCGATCAGGCCCTCATAGGCTGCGCCCTTGAGATCGGCGTCGAGGCTGAGCCATTCGTGGCTATCGATGAAGTCTTTGACCAGCATTTCTAGCTTGGCCGGGCTCTGGACCCGATTGCGGGCTTTGCGAAAGATCACGCCGATCATGTCGTTGGCGGTGCCCAGCTCGGCGAGTATGTCGTTGTAGTGGGCTTCCAGTTGAACGCCGGACCGGTTCAGCAAAGACGGCCAGTCCGACCCGACCGGCACCACCCGTCCGTTGTCTAACAGCTCGTGTTGTTCGTCGGCCATCTTCAGGAACAGCAAGTAGGTGAGCTGCTCCAGGTAGTCGCCGTAGGACAAGCCATCATCGCGGAGCACGTCGCAGTAGTCCCAGAGTTTCTGGACGAGAGCCTTCGGATCTGAACTCATGAGTGCTGCCTTGCACCGAATGAGGCGGCGGGTGCGGCTGACCGGGTGCGGCGTTTCGGCCGCTCAGCAACGATTCGTTCGAGTAGGACCGACGCTGGTTCATCGTCGGGATCTTGGGGAACGAGCTGGCCCGAGAACGCAGCAGCGAGTATCGACCGGCGCAAGGCCGCCACCTTGTCAAGCAGCTTCTGCAAGGCTGACTCTGCGGCGTTGATCCGGGAGAAGTGCTCTTCAATAGCAGCAACAATCCGCTGTTGCTCCGCGAGAGGCGGAAGTGGTACTTGGATAGCTGCAAGTTTCTTGGCGTTGACATTTTGGACAGCAATGCCAGCCTTAGCGTCAGAGATTGCTTCCCAATATCTAGGAGACTTCAAGAAATGTCCGATGTATCGAGGAAGTGCTGATCTCACACGTAAGCGAATTAGGTAAGACGCAAACACTGCCTCCGGAGGGTTCTGGATCATGAGACTTACTCCTACTGATCCAGCACGACTCACAACAATGTCCTCATCGTGAAGTCGATATTTTGCTAGATCACTAGGCTTGTCTAGACAGATCGGAATCGAACACCAATCTAGCTTTCCGTCTGAGATATCAGAAGTCCGTAGATAAGGTAGTCCCTTTCCAACGGTAGACTTTGTGGTCCAGCCGTATTGGGGCTTTTCACAGACAGCACCCAGGGTTGACCATTCCCAGTCGTCGGTGTGACGGCCGGAGAAGGCGGCGCCTAGCACCGCTCGCCGGAGTAGGTCCAGCTTCGTGAGAGCGGTCTGAGCAGCTGTTTCGGCGGCGTCGAGCCGTGAGAAGTGCTCTTCGATAGCAGCAACAATCCGCCCCTGCTCTGCAAACGGCGGAAGCTGTATTTGGACTGTAGCGAGGTTCTTTCGAGAGATGCGCTTGCGGGTCGTGCCACTCTGAAGCGTTTCGATCTGCGATCTGATTTGGGGTGAGTTGACTGCCCACATCAGCCACCGTGTATACAACACATCAAGACCGGGCCGGAGAATACAAATGTCGACCGCTGTTACACAGGGATCTCCGAGGTCCGGCATAAGGCATGCGCGACCAATCGGATCTGGCATTCGTGCAATCAGTATGTCATCTTGCTGCACATAGGTACAGTGGAGGCGCTCGGCAGTCGCCTCGTTTAACCATCGGTCGGATCGATCACGAAAGATTCCCTCACCAATATCAGCGAGTTGGACTAGTCGTACAGGTCCAGTGGGGTCCTGATCTTTTTTCTCAACCCAATCTCCATCTGAAAAAAGTGAGCCATCCATGATCTCACCCAGGGTTGACCACGCCCAGCCGGATGGAAGATCTTCGCTCATGCGGCCAGCGCCTGAGTGAGTTCGTTGAGTAAAGGTTCAAGACCTCTGCCGAAGAGCTGGCGGGCTCGGCCTAGTCCACCGTGCTGACTGAACGGCAGGTTCTGTAAATCGCGAGCCTCGATCCCGAGACTTGCGGCGATGTGATCCTTGACTAGGCGGAGATAGTCAATCTGTTCACTGGAAAGCCCTCCCTGTTCACTGGAAAGCCCCCCCCCCCGTTTGCCTCCGGGGGGTCTGCTGCAACAGCCACGCGTCAAAGCGCTCGTCTACGAGATCAGGGTAAGAGACAAGCTCATCAGCGCTGCCCAACGCGTAACGAACCAGGCTGACGAGGTCGGTGTTGACGCGATGACCCGACCCCCGAACCTTGCTGGCGTCAAGAGTCTCGTAAGCCTCCCAGAGGTCCTCGGTGGTCCAGTTGCGAGGTGACCGTTTGATCGAGTTCGCCAACTCCTTGATGTCAGTGAAGCTGAGCCCGCCGCTATAGGGCTGGCTGTAGAGAACCTGAAGAGCGGTGATCTCGTCCTTGTTGTCTTGTATGTACTGGCGGAAGGAATTGACGATGCCCCGGGCCCGGTCGGCGGCGTCCCTGGAGAATCGGCCTGATATGACCCGGTCCTTGGAGGCGGCGTCGATGACCTGTTCGTAGCTACGACGAATCTCGACCAGCTTCTTACGACACTCAGAGTTACCCGCGATGGGCGCCAGCGCTGCTTTCACTAGTCGTTCACGGGCCGCCGCGACTTCGGCGCCAGTAGGCGTATCAGTGCCACAGACCTTTTGAGCCTCGGCGTGATGCCGATCAGGATCAAGGGCATCGACGAGTTGGTGAGACAGCTCACCGAGACTGATACCCGCCACTTCTTCGAGCTCGGCCCGGTCCGGTCCGGTGATGCGCTTGTCGAGTCGGGCCAGCCGGGATGCCACCGATGAGACGACATCTTCGTCGGTGCTGCCGAGGCCGATCTGGTTGAGAAGCCGATCGAACCCGACGCTATGGCAGCGCTCCAGTGGAACCGTGTCGGCCAGCATGGTTTCGGTGACGCCGACCGCATCAACGATCACGAAATGGTCTTTGGCGCTGGCATCAGGAGTGACGGCGCGTAGGTCCTCGGAGCTCATCACTCGCACGCCACGACCCTTCATCTGCTCGAAGAAGTTGCGGCTGCGTACCATCCGCATGAACACGACACACTCAATGGGCCGCACATCGGTGCCTGTGGCGATCATGTCAACCGTGACCGCGACCCGAGTCTTGTAGCCGGTTCGGAACTGTTGAAGCAGATCCTCGGGTTTGTCACCGGACTCGAACGTTTTGTAGGTGATCTTCACCGCCCCCGAATCCGACAGGCCGAACTCTTTACGGACGATCTTCACGATGTCGTCGGCATGGCTGTCGTCTTTGGCGTAGATCAACGTCTTGGGTACGTGTTCGAGCCGCCCTTTGTCTCCCACGATGCGGCGATCCGGAAACATTTTCGGCAGCGAGACACGCAAAGCGCGAACGATTGTGCGGATCTGATCGGGGGCCACCACCTTACGGTCGAGGTCGGATGCCTCGTAGTCGAGGTCGGTGTCGATACGTTCGAAGCGTTGCTTGCGGGTCTCCCGGTCACGGAACTCGGTGACCAACCCGGCATCAACGGTGCTGCCGGACTCGGAGATCTCGGTGCGAATGCGAAACACATCGAAGTCGACGTTCACCCGGTCGGCAACGGCCTGTTCGTGGCCGTACTCCATCACCAGGTTATGGTCGAAGAAACCGAACGTCTGCTTGCCCGGCGTGGCCGTAAGCCCGATGAGGAAGGCGTCAAAATACTCCAGCACCTGGCGCCATACCCCATAGATCGACCGGTGGCATTCGTCGATGATGATCACGTCGTAGCTCTCGATGGGCACAGCCGGGTTGTAGAGCACCTCCACGGGCCGTTCGGGGGCCATGTCGAAAGCCGAACGCTCGTCGAGATCGTTGCTAAGGTCCTCGCCCCGCAAGATCGAGTAGATCCGCTGAATGGTCGCCACATGCACTTTGGTGGCTGCCTCGTCAACCATGTCGAGCCCCGAGGAGGTGAGCTGGCGGGCGTTGTAGAGCTCGGTGAACTTACGGCTGTCGTCGGGGGTGGCGAAACCCTCGAACTCACGGATCGTTTGGGTGGCCAGGTTGGCCCGGTCCACCAGAAACAAAATCCTGTGTGCACCGGCGTGGCGAAGGAGCCGGTACGAGATGTTGGCAGCTGTGAAAGTCTTACCCGAACCGGTCGCCATTTGGATCAAAGCCCGGGGCCGGTTCTCTTTCAGCGACCGCTCGAGATTCCCGATAGCTTCGGCTTGGGCTGCCCAGAGCCCAGCCGGATCCAGATCGGGCAGAAGCTGCAGCCCGGCCCGGAAGGTGGCGTGGCCGCCTAGACGGATGTGATCATCATGGAACCGGGCCAGCGTTTCGGGTCGATGAAACGTGAACACTCGCCGAGACGTCGGCTCCGGGTCGAGCCCGCAGGTGAACCGGGTCTCAGTGCCGGTCGATTCGTAGCCGAAGGGCAAAACCCCGTCGACGAGAAAAGCTGGCAGCTCATCGGGAAAGGCGGCCCGGTATCTGTGCGTCTGGCGTTCCACACCGATGAGCGTCGTGCCCCGCTTCTTGGCTTCGATCACCCCCACCGCCTGGGCGTCCACGAACAGCACATAATCTGCGGGGCCAGCCCCAGTGGGCACCTCACGCACGGCGACACCAGTCGCGGCACTCACAGCGCAATGCCGGTAGTCCTGCACCACCCATCCGCACGCCTCAAGTTGGGCGTCGATCTCCATGCGCGCACGCTGCTCAGGAGCAAGATAGTCCGAAGGCTCATCAGCCATAGCCATTAGTCTGGCACTCGTTGGTCTGATCGGCTCCTGACAGCGGCCCGTACCGGCGCTTACGGCTGAACTGGTGGCCCGGTTCTGCATCGCGTCTGTTCTTGTGTCAAGATCATCTTGGCGCCATGCCTCGTCTGAGCCAATCGGACCGTCCTCCACGGATCCGTCTGCTGGACCGTCAGGTGGCCGTAACCGAGGTGTTCTGGAGCTACTGGTATCTGGCTGCCGAACGCCAAGCAATGTTCAACCGGCGTGTGTCTGGCCTGCCAAGGCCATGGACCAACGACCCCGTACTTGCGAACTATCGGTTTACGAACGCGTACCGTGCTTCTGATCGAGTGAGTCAATACCTCCTGCAACACGTCATCTACGACGATGAGCGCAACGCTGACGACACGATCTTTCGAGTTCTGTTGTTCAAGATATTCAACCGTATCGAAACTTGGAACTACCTGGTTGAAACGGTCGGCCAGCCGACTCTCGCAACTTTTGATCCAGGATGGTACAGCAGAACCCTCGACCGGCGCCTCAAGGCTGGCAATCGTATTTACTCACCGGTGTGATCGCGTAGATACCGGTTCACCGGCGCCAACGGCATCAAGAACGAGCCAGCGAACCCCTGGGCAGCGGCTTCTTTGACGAGGTTTCCTGCGTTCTGGATTGAACGAGCACTGACTATGCCGTCAACCTCCTCGTCATCGATCCCGAGAGGAGCATTTATGTGTCGATTCTCATCGAATGATTCTCCATGGCTCAGAACGTGGTGACCGAGTTCGTGCGCCGCGGTAAACCTCCTCAAGGCTGATGGGTGAGCAGCATTGATCACAATCCCCGATGACCCTTGGCGTTGCAAATAAAAGCCGTACAGTTTCTTAAGAGGGCGAAAGAGTAATTCCAGATTGGGCTGCGATTCGATGATTTCAAAAAACATCGATCCAGGTCTGGGTGTTGAGCCCCAACCGGTTGCGGAGACGCTCAGCCTCGAGACGACCTTAACGGTGGGCCTCGGCAAGGTGGCGCCGATGCTGGCTCACTGCCATGGTGACGTCTCGGCGCGACTACGCAGGAACTCGGCGAACCGCACAACCTCTTCCACATCGGATTCATCAAGATCGTTCATAGCGCGGAACAGCGCGTCGGTCTGCTCTCCGGTATCCCCAACCGTCTCCTCTATATCACCGAAGAACCAACCCACGGGCCGACCATAGAGAGTTGCCAGCTTCTTGAGTTCTATGCCTGACACGCGTCTTCCTCCACGCTCGATCTGGGATACCGCTGGCCGAGGAATCGACAACTCCTCGGCCACTAGTTCCTGGGTCAATCCGAGATAGGTGCGCGCTTCCTTTAACCGCTCACCAATCGCGGCTTGTTCTGTGCCGACTTCTGGCATGGTCTTCTCGGTCATCTCCTTGTGTCCTTCCTGCTATCACACGGTCTCATTTTCGCGTCGTCCAATCGCCGCTGCTGCAGCCAGATCTGCATCGTGAGTCAGTGTCACATTTACCAACCTCAGCGACATCTATTCGGCTCTTTCAGCCGCGGGTCCGTGCAGCATCACGTGCGGCATTCCGGATTTGACTTGCCGCGCATAGTTCCAGTTCTCGAAAAGTGCCTTAGCTGGTTCCTCGGCCTCGGGGCGATACAGAGACTGCGGAAAGATCGTGTCCGCAACCTGTTTGACATCCCACGCACCAGCATCCGTCAACATCTGGCTCACCTGCTCGTGTTCGGGGCCAAGAGTCGTATCGCAGGGGAATGAAACAATCGAATGAACAACCTCTCGGTCAGATTTTCGGGAGATCTCCCGAACGGCGGTCGCCCACGCGGCTAGGGCGCTATCCGCCACGATCGACATCATGTCGTCATCGCCTCGCTACCAGTGCGCTTGGTTTCGAGCAGTTCCGTCAACGTCTCAAGCGTCGCTGGCTCACCGGTTTGCAGATCTTTGACCTCAGCCAGGGGACCCGTGCCGAGCAACCCCTCGACGCGGGCCACGATCGCTTCGGCCTGGGGCGAATCGAACCGTAACCCACCCTTTACATCGTTCTTGAGTCGAAGGTCCTCCACACTGACGCACAGAACCGCTGCTGCTGCTGATTCCACCGCTTCTCTGACCTGCATCATCCAACTCCGCTCGAATATCTACCTTTGTCGCCAATTCCCGTCAGATAATCATACGGGGAAATATGGAAACCTGCCGGTGAGAATCAACCATCCGAACGATTTGATGGGAGCACACGGTCCGTTGATGGAAACACACGGCCCGATCCACCACCCTCGACTTGGCGAAGCTGCGGACAACTGGCGCCGCACGGCCTGGTTGCACGCCCCGCCCGGATGTCGCGCGCAACCAGTAATCGCGTCCGGCGGCGAAGCAGACGTCGGGCCGGTGGAGGCGGTGTCCTCGGTGGAAGGCAACTGGTTCCGGTCGCTGGTTTGGACAGTCTATCGCCTCACCGGCGATGCCCGAGCGGCGCTGGCCCGGGACTTGCTCTTCGACCCGCGGGACCCTGCGGATCTGTTTTGCTGGCACGCCGCGACAATCTTTGCTATGGCCCGCCACAACCTGGCCCCAGGGGGAGAAGCAACTCAAAAGACCGTAATAGACGAAACAGAATCCTGCGTGCACCGGCGTGGCGAAGGAGCCGGTACGAGACGTTGGCAGCTGTGAAAGTCTTACCCGAACCGGTCGCCATTTGGATCAAAGCCCGGGGCCGGTTCTCTTTCAGCGACCGCTCGAGATTCCCGATTGCTTCGGCTTGGGCTGGCCAAAGCCCAGCCGGATCCAGATCGGGCAGAAGCTGCAGCCCGGCCCGGAAGCTGGTCCGCAATGTGGCTTGGCTGCCTAGACGGATGTGATCATCGTGGAACCGGGCCAGCGTTTCGGGTCGATGAAACGTGAACACTCGCCGCGACGTCGGCTCCGGATCGAGCCCACAGGTGAACCGGGTCTCAGTGCCGGTCGATTCGTAGCCGAAGGGCAAAACCCCGTCGACGAGAAAAGCTGGCAGCTCATCGGGAAAGGCTGCCCGGTATCTGTGCGTCTGGCGTTCCACACCGATGAGCGTCGTGCCCCGCTTCTTGGCTTCGATCACCCCCACCGCCTGGGCGTCCACGAACAGCACATAATCGGCGGGGCCAGCCCCAGTGGGCACCTCACGCACGGCGACACCGGTCGCGGCACTCACAGCGCAATGCCGGTAGTCCTGCACCACCCATCCGCACGCCTCGAGCTGATTACACCTCGCTTTAGCCGGATTCGGTGTCAGCGGGTTCGATGGGACCGTACACGGCTTCGAAGATCCGGGGCGCTTGGTAGAGGCGGTTACGCTGACGCCCTGTTATCTCTTGAAGATCGCCGCGTTCCTCCAAGACAGCGATAGCCGTGTAGGCCGTCGGCGGGGTGACTTCGAGCCGAGATGCAGCCACCGCAGCACTGACCACGGGTGTAGCGAACAGGAATTCGGCTAGCCGCAACACCGAAGATGGCTGGCCTTCTTGGAGCAACTCGTCACGTATCTGTTGTTGAAGCTCGACCAGACGCACTGTTCGCTCCTCGGCGTCCCGGGCCTGGCGACGTACTCCTTCGAGGAAGAATGCCATCCAAGGACCCAGATCACCGTGCCGGCTGGTGGCGAGCAGGTGGTCGTAGTACTCGGACCGACGCTCCTCAAAGTAGGCCGACAAGTAGAGCAGGGGTTGAGACAAAGCGCCCCGTTCCATGAGCATCAACGGAATGAGCAGCCGGCCGATACGCCCGTTGCCGTCGCCGAAGGGATGGATCACCTCGAACTGGTAATGAGCCAGGGCCAGTTGAACCAGCAAAGGCAGATCACGTTCGTGAAGGAACCGCTCCAGGTCATCCAACGCGCTGTTCATCTCGGCGGGCGGTGGCGGGACGAAGACGGCGTCGTCGAGGGTGTTCCCGCCGATCCACACCTGGCTCTTGCGGAGTTCGCCGGGACGGTGACCCTTGCCCCTTACGCCGGAAAGCAGTCGTTCGTGCATCTCACGCAACAGCCGTGTAGAGACTGGGAATCCGCTACGGATCCGCTCGATTCCGTATTCTGTGGCGACGATGTAGTTCAATACCTCTCGAGCGTCGGCGGCATCCTCACGGGCTGGCGACTCGCCTGCTTCCACTCGCAGCAGTTGGGTGATGTCGGTTTTGGTCCCCTCGATGCGAGAGCTACGAATCGCTTCGATCCGCAGGTGCGGTCCGATCAGCAGGTGAGGGTTGGGCAGTAGACGGCTGACACCGCCGAGGCGGTGCACGACCCCGGTAGCCTCATCAAGCAACGAAGCCATCCCCTGCGGAATCCGGTAATCGCGAGGTAACGGAGCCGGATGAAAAGCCCAGAAGCCATCCAACGTCTTATCGACTGTGCCGCGTGCTCTGGACGGGAATGCTTCCGGGTGCATGCAAGCGCCTTTCTAAAGCACGTTTTCATTGGCCCGATTCTAATTAAAGTAATCAGCTGATCACTTTAATTATTGAGGTCATAGGTAAAGACAGCTTTACTACCGCTGGCTCAGGCAGGCACGGGCAAGGCTGCGCCAGCCGCATCCGGCCCAGTCGCTCCCGGACAGCTGTGCTTCAGGCCCCGTATGCTTCAGGCCCCGGTTTCGGGGTACGGCTGCTTAGCAGCGCGAAGCGCCTCCGCGTCGGTGCGGACCGCTATGGCTTAGTCTGGGATTGTACCACCAGCACAAGACCCGCTAGCGGGTCTCAGAAACCTCTTCTTTGCGGAACCCAACCCCGGCTCCCTTTCCAATATTTGAATGCAGAGTCCATAATCAGCCTGCAGGAGGGCTTGAATTATGGACTCCTTCTTCCCACTTTTATTGGTCAAGGGAGCTGGGACTGGAAGGGGTTATCTTGCGACGTTGCCGGTTAGGGTGAGTGATTTGGCGAGGTGCCGGGAGGGGACAATTCCTTTCCATATTGCGACGGACTTGACGTGGGTGCCGATTGTGGTGGCGGGGTCTGTTGTGCCGATTGTCGTGTAGGAGGGATTGATACCGATCCCGGTGATGTCAGGGACTGGGGTCTCAGCCTTAACTTCGACCTTACCGTTGATCACCAGATAGGAATTATGCGGGCTCAGCACTGCGACTACTGAGATATCTTGTCCTCGATAACGTTCCGATCGCGTTTTGAGGGTCCACGGTTCCCCGTTCGGGGTGTTCAGTCTCAACCCGATCCAGTGCTTGGTCTTGATGTTGGTCTCGTCGTCGGTGCCATCGTCGTCGGCGTCGTCCTCAATCGTGGTCTCGGTTCGCCAGATCCCGAAATCTAATGATGATGTGGAGTCGGTGTTGGTGCTGCGAAACACGATCTTGTCGTCTGCGTGGCGACGCTGAGGAACGGTGAACGATCCTCCGACCGCCCATGAAGTCTTGAGGTTGCCTGAGACCCATTCGGGTAAATGATCTCTTGCGACAGCTTCACCAACTGCTGTGGAGTCCATTGCGATCGCGTTTGTTTCGGTTAGTTCATTCTCAATACGCCAAGTCGCCACTGGTAAGGCCGGCGGCTGCGTCGCTGCTATCGCTTGCTCAGGGGTGAGTATCCCGTCAAAGATCTCTACCGTACCGATCGAACCATTCCAATGCCTGATAATCCCATCATCGGTAGCGAGACCACCGATGACCATCTTGTCAAGATCGCTGACAGCACTGAAGAACTCGATCGAGTCGCCATCTTCAACAAGATGTTCGCCATCTAGATAGATATCGGTTCCCTCAGTTCCAACGGTAACCGACAACCGATGCCAACGACCGTCGGTGACCACATATTGCGATACCCCAGTTGAATTCACGCTTCTGCCATCATTCACAGCGTGGACACCGAAGGAACCATCTTCTGTTTGGGTCAACGACCACCAACTATCAGAATCACCAGAACTAGACACCGAAAACAATGTTTGATTCGAATTATCTTGCGCTGTCTTAAACGACACTACGATAGACCCCTGCTCCAAGTCTCTAATTTGGTCAACATCAGTAGTCGTCAACTCGGTCGAAGCCGTCCCATCAAATTCAATCCTGGAAGCATCATGACGGAACAACGCCCGCTGATCTCTACCATCCGACAACCAATGCAAAGAAGCCGAATGAAACATGATACCCCCACCAAGATACTCTTCCGAGTGGCTTCCTTCATAGAGAATCCCAACACGGGCGTCTGGGAGTGCAACGATATTGCTATATCCAGATTGCCCTGGATGCAATAGTTTCGCTACGGGCCCGTACGCATTCCAAGAATCGCCTTCATCTTGTGACATCCGTAGTGACATCCGGATACGTTTAGACAAATAGTTAGGATAACTATAGGCAATCCTGCTCTTAGAGCCAAATACATCTTGAAATGTTGATGTGATACGAGCAAAACCGTTGGCTGTTGCATTCCCGTTCAATTCCGGGACATGGGTAGGATCACCAAACTCAACCTTACCTGATTGTAATTTGGCTCGTGTGAGCACTCGCCGATGGTGCCACCACGGAGTATAGGCTCTAGCATTGATCAATATGTCTCCATTTTCAAGCTCCACCGCAGTTGCTTCATTCAACCAGTACTGGTTAGCATTGAGTACTCCACCGATCTGCCAGGTCTCGCCGTGATCATCGCTCCAATAAAGAATATTTCTCAAATTGAATATATCGGTCCCGGAAACTCCTAATGTACCTGTTACCAATAGTCGGCCGTTAGTATCCGAAGAGCCAAATCTAAGCTGGATGGAAGGCCCAAGTGTTGGCTGAGTAAATCTCCATCTCCGTGAAGTATCCGATGAGTTGTAATTTGCTCTAGTATAACTTGAATCGTATACTTTAGTATAGGTGGGGTTGTAAGGATGATGAATCTGGTTGGTTATATCTCCATCTTGCGTTCCAGCTGGTGAACTGATCTTATTATGGTGCCATGTATGCCCATGATCACCCGACCATGCAGACACTGTCCGCCGGATGCCATAACCTTCCTGGATCTTGAATAGATTGTACTCAGTTTTGTTGTAGACAATAACGATCTTTCCCTCCAAATAGTTCTCATCGTGTGTATCAAGCACTGCTGTAACATTTTGGGCCACCCACTGTCGCCTTGTGGATGGGAGTACATTGCTCGCTACTATACTTAGCGGACCCCAAGTGGCTCCATTGTCAATGCTGCGCTTCATTACAATTGATGTGCCTTTCTGAAAGTCATAGCATTCATGGTATCGGCCATCGTAGTACTCTTGAGCTTTAGGTCTAGCCTCAGCGAACACAAGCAGATCACCATTTCCTGCCCGTACAATTGTAGGTATACGGTAACAATCGTATCCTTCTTCGCCATTACGAAATACCCAACTACGAGAGTTCGGTAACTGGTCTTTGTCTTCTGAATCAATATTGATATGGGCTGTCTGAGAGAACCCGTGATACACGCCGGGGGTTGTAATGGTAACTTTGAGAGTCACTGGTTTGTCAGGAATAGCAATAGGTCTTGGGTTGTTTCTGTTTCTTGGTGCTCGCCAGGTGGGCGACCGTTTCTTGGAAGTCTGACCGTCAGGAAATACCCACTGATACGATGTATTCAAATTCTCAAGACCTAATGGGTTGATATTGAAGCGAATCGAGCGATTCCCAGTCCTCACATAGGATATCCCATTACCCACCGAAAATCTCGATTTGGAAATTGTTTCAATAGCTGCATCGTGATTGAATGGGTAGTCATATATTTCGACGAAATAGATTCTACCATTGAATTGATACTCGTATCCGTCGCTGTCCTGATTACCACCTATTGTGAGAGTATTGATTCCCTCAACTGAATCAAAGAATTCTGTCATTGAGGTATCACGTTGCACCTTTCCAAGATCTTGACTGGTCAACATAAATGAGCCATTACTGCTTGATACAGACAACAAAGCGGTGATCCGGTCTGATCCATAGGCTGAATTGATCCCTCTAACATTATTCAACACCTGATCTTCATTCCATCCATATGCACCATAAACACCGTCCACAATACAGAAACACAACATGCTAGATCGCTGCGCAGAATTCGAGGCACTCACGATAGCATCGTGATTATGCTGCGTATCTCTATGAGGATATTCATCGATTTTATTTAGTGAGTTACTAAACGAAACAATAATAGTTCCTTCTTTAAGGTTCTTGATCTTGTCTATGTCTTCTTGGGATTGAATTTCAATTCGTCGACCGTTGAACTTTTTTCCGGTTGGTCCACCGTCATATTGGAATACGAGTCCGCTTGCTATGGTTACGGCTTCATGATGTGTTAGTGGCTCGTCGTAGATTTCTACTTTGTGGATGCGTCCGTGGGTCCGGTTTGTGAATCCTGATTCGTTGTTGTCGTTGCCGCCGATGATAAGCCTATTGAGTCCCTCAACCTGGTCGAAGAATCCGGTGGCGGCGGTGTCACAGTGGAGGTCATCGAGGTCTTCGCTGGTGATGATGCACGCTGCGCCTCCCTGCATTTCGGATACGGTAAGCACTGCGGTGATCCGCCCCGCTCCGACAGTTGGAGCCTCGACAGTGGCGGTGGTTATGACTTGGCCGTCGTTGTGGGCGTGGGCGCCGTAGCCTTTTTGGTCAACGGAGAAGCAGTATTGGCTGGCAAGATCACGGTTGTTTGACGCGCAGACGATATTGTGCCGTGGCTTGTCTTCGGTGATCTCAAACGATACGACGATGCTTCCCTCGGTGAGTCCGCGTACCATCCTGAGGTCGGCTGTGCGGTCCACGATTCGCTTATCGAACTCGGTGTCCCCCGACCCGGGTCCCGGCTTCCAGGACATGACCGGTACCGGGCCTGCATGGTCATATGATCTGCCATCTTCTATGGGAGGTTCATCTCCCGTGGAGCGTTCATCGGCATGGTCAACGATCAAGTTAGCCTGTTCCTTGCTCATAGGAGTATCAAATATCGTCACGGAGTAGATATGGCCTTGCGTCAGGTCTCTCATGCGGTCCTCGTTGTCGTCAAGGCCGCCGATCAAGAGCTTGTTCAGTCCTTCTACCGAACTAAAGAAGCCACTTTCCTTGGAAACGGCGATGTCATCAGGGTCCTGGCTCGACATCACGAACGTCCCGTCGGTACTCGAGACCGATAAGACCGATGTTATCGGACCCGCACCCACCGACCGCTGAGAAAGTCCCGTCGTGTTCACCGCCTCGCCGTTGTTATAGCCATAAGCACCGTACTGCTGTTTGTCCGCAGTGAAACAGAACTCGCTAGAAGCTTCACGGTTGTTCGATGCGCACACGACACCGTGCCGTGTCTTCTTCTCGGTGGTCTCAAAGGATACCACAATGCTGCCCTCATCAAGATCCCGGACAGCGTCAAGATCATCGGAACGGTCAACAACCCGCCCATCAAAAACATCACCAGACTCGTCCCCGGAACTATCCCAAGCAAACACCGCTCGAGGTATCCGAATGCGGTCTCGGGCCTGTTCCACACTAAGCGGTGTGTCATAAACCTCAAGCGAATACACAGTGGAATCAATTTGGTTACGGCTCCAACTCACACCACCAATCATAAGAGTATCGATATCAAAGTAAGAAAAGAACTTGATATCAGAATGACGGTGAACATCCGATTCGTGATTATTGACCATGAAAGCGTTACCATCCGATGAAACAGACAACACAACAGTCACCCGCTCCGAGACCGGAGCACGCTTAGAATCGAACTCCCTGAGATACAGATCATCATTACGATCAAAGACACCCCAGAATTTGTAGCCAGCATTCTCGGTTTCAACCTCAAGACACAATCCATTTGGCCATCCACCTGGCCGCGACAGCTTACGACCACAAAAGATTCTTCCCGGCTTGTCATACCCTGAAACACTAAACTCAACAACGATCGTGCCTTCAGACAATGAAGCCACCTTGTCTACATCATCAGAAGACATAGACACAGCATTAGGTCGCTGACGATAAAAATCCGGAGCCGAGAAGTCAATCCGGTCAAACTTATGACCCCCAATACCACCATCCCAAGCAAGCACCGGGTCCGGCAACCCAGACAACGCCACATCCCTCAAATCCGATGCCGACCCCGCAGCCACACCCTCCTGAAAACCGACAGGGCTAACCGCAACCGGGCCCGACTGAGCCGACCCTGTAGGCACACCCCCTAGAGAAGGAGCCACCACCACCGCAACAAGAACCGCTACGGCCACCCCCCCCCCGTAGCAAGCGAGCAATCTTCATCAACCGAGACCGCATATAGAGATTCCTTCCCAACAAGGTATAGATAAGACGTCCGACGTCCCATTACTTTCGTAACACACCCAAAGAGGCCGCGCAACCCCAACCACACCAGCGAACCCGACGACGAACAGAACCGGTGATCCCAAGCACCAACCTGAACCATCCTCAAAACCGACGCCACTAGCCGCCGACACCAACCGGAAGCTTCCGCTGGCCATTGCAGCACCTAGCGCATGGGAGTTGGTTTAGGTTGCAGGCGAAGGCCCTGAACTCAGCTGTGGCGGGCTCGGCGAAGACCACCGCGTTGACCGCGACCGCATGGCCCATTGACCCGCCTGAATGCGGCTCCCCTGGTGTGAGGGGCCGGGCAGGCTATCTTGCGGTGTTGGCGGTGAGGGTGAGTGATTTGGCGAGGTGTTCAGAATGCCGACAAGTGCCCTTGGCTCAGTGACACCTCAGAACTTCTGATGAAACCACACCAAGACCATCACATTCGCCACAGACCCCGAGGAGCCCAATACTCAATCCAGCGTTGTTTTCGCAACCAGCTCCCCACCCAGCCCGTCAAGCTTGGAGACCCGGCCAGCATGACGACCCCCATCAAAAACCGCTGACAGCCAGGCATCGAGCGCGTCGCAGGCAACCTCAAGACCAACAAGGCGCTCACCGATACACATCACATTGGCGTCGTTGTGGGCACGAGCGAGCCGGGCCGACGTGGCATCGTGAACTACAGCAGCTCGAATGCCTGCGATCTTGTTAGCCGCGATAGCGATGCCGATACCACTGCCACAGATGCACAGACCCTGATCCGCGGTGCCGTCACGCACGGCTCGCCCGACCGCTGCGCCATAGTCGGGGTAGTCGACCCGGTCCGCTGAATAGGTCCCGAGGTCGATCACCTCGTGGCCCTGGGAGCGAAGCTTTTCGGCGAGGGTCTCCTTCATGGTGAAACCGGCATGGTCTGAGCCGACAGCGACGCGCACAGCCGTAATCCTACGCTCTGATGCTTAGGCCATTTGAGGCCTTGGCTCTGTGTCGAGTCAAACTGCGGCCAGGCAACCAAACAGTGCGATGGCGGTGCCCTGAGCACACTGACAACCGCAAAGGAATGCTGCGGCCAGCCAACCAAACCGCGGCCAGCCAACTTGGCTGTGCGATCGCGTTGCCCTGAGCACACTGACAACCACAAACCTGAGCACACTGACAACCACAAAGGAGTGCCACAGCCAACCAACCAAACCGCGACCCGAGCAAGCAAACCGCCGCCAGGCAACCAAACCGCGGCCAGCAAACTTGGCTGTGCGATGGCGTTGCCCTGAACAGGCTGACAACCGTAAAGGAGTGCCACAGCCAGCCAAAGTCAAATCGCGGCCAGCCAAACTTCACCTTGATGCCTTTGTAGGTAAGCGCTACTGCGATCAGGCAGCGAAGCTGCGATCAGCCAAACTGTGCGATGGTGTTTGCCGACACCTAGCCGGAGGGCCTCAGATCACGTGCCGGAGGCCATCACGAAGCCTGGACGCCAAATCCACCAGATCGGCTTCCTCGGCTTCCTCAGACGCTTCGGACTCAATCAGGTCGGCAAGTTCGTCGGCCCGATCCCGTAGTGCCGCCCAGCTCGACGCCGAGAATCCGAAAGGCGTTGCCGTTGCGGCCAGTCGGCGACCGTGTTGCACAGCACCACGCCTACCTGAGACATCACCAAGATCTCGGCACAACCGATCGGTTGCCTCAAACAGCGCCGACAGCAGATCATTAGCCTCGAGACCTTCCAACTCCTCAAGGCTCTCATCGGCGACCTGCGCGAGCAGTTCGTCGATCAACGAGTCGATCAGGTCCTCGTCCTCGGTGTGACACACCAGATCGCCTTCAGCGTCGAATGTGTGGGGAATCGACCTTGCCCCAAGAAGTTCAGACAACTGCGCCTGCAACTCGCCGGACCAGCCCTGCATGTCGAAGGCCATCTGGGGGTTTTCGGGGTCGAGATCAAGACTCTCGGCTGCTTTGACCTCGTCAACTAACATGTCGACGTTGTGCTCTGCGGAGTCATGCACCACCAACGTGGTGCCCTGCCATGAATGCACAACACTCTCAGCTACCAAGAGCCGCGCAAGCATGGTTCGCGACTCCGAGGCCCACTCGTGAAGCTCATACGCCAGCCAATCGCCGTCGGCGTCGCCATCAAGTTCAACGTCGTCATCAAGTTCAACATCGCCGTCACCAGGCTGAGCGTCGCTGATGCCAGGATCGGCCCCCTGATCGGACGCGGTGCCTCGCTCCCCCCGCTTGCGTCCGCCGCCTCGAATTCGACTACGCAGACCACGACCCATGGGCTACATCCTGCCACGTCGACAAGTACGACACGCACATGACCGAGACGTCAACAACTAGCGCGATCCACTACCGTCGCAACCATCGCGATCCACTACCGTCGCAACCATGAAGAATCGTTCATCGACAGCTCCTGACCGCAACCTTGCGCTCGAACTCGTTCGTGTCACCGAGGCGGCAGCCATGGCGGCATCACGGTGGATGGGGCGAGGCGACAAGGAAGGTGCCGACAACGCTGCGGTGGAGGCGATGCGCACCATCTTGCGCTCCGTGCCGATGGACGGAATCGTCGTGATCGGAGAGGGCGAAAAAGACGAAGCGCCGATGCTCTACAACGGAGAACGCATCGGCGACGGATCGGATCCCGCTACCGACATCGCGGTGGACCCAATCGACGGCACCACCCTCACCGCGCTGGGCCGCGGCAACGCCCTCGCGGTCATCGCTGTGGCACCCCGCGGCACGATGTATGACCCCGGTCCCTGCGTGTATATGGAGAAGTTGGCTGTCGGTCCCGAAGCCAAAGAAGCTATCTCAATGGAGCACTCAATCACCGAGAACCTCCATGCCGTCGCCGAAGCCAAGCACGGGTCTGTGCGAGACCTAACCGTGGTTATCTTGGACCGTGATCGCCACGCCGACCACATAGCCGAAGTCCGCGAGGCCGGTGCGAGAATCCGCCTCATACCCGACGGCGACGTGGCAGGTGCCATCTCCACCGCTTGGCCAGCATCTGGTGCCGACATTCTCATCGGCATAGGCGGCACCCCCGAAGGTGTCATCACCGCCGCGGCCCTCAAATGCATGGGTGGCCGACAGCTCTGTCGGTTGTGGCCCCGCAACGAACGTGAACGAAAGAAGGCCACGGAGAAGGGTTACGACTTGGAACGGGTGCTGACCGAGGACGAACTCGTCCGCAGCGACGACTGCTTTTTTGCAGCCACCGGAATCACCGACGGCGAATTGTTAACCGGCGTGCACTTCGACTCCCACGGCTGCCACACCGAATCGCTCGTGATGCGTTCACGATCACGTACCGTCCGCCAAGTCACCGCCCATCACCAACTCAACAAGCTCGGCAAGTTCTCCGCCGTGGACTACCACTAAGAACCTTTGATCAGATAGACCCTTGATCAGACAGTCACTCGCTCACCACAACTGACCCTTGAGCCACACGAATACCTAACTCGACCCGATCCTTTGCAGTCTCGGCACTGACATCAACACCAAGTTCAGACAGCCACTCGCTCACCACAACGGACCCTTGAGCCACACGAATACCTAACTCAGCGCGAACTCTTACAGTCTCGGCACTGACATCAACACCAAGTTCAGACAATCACTCGCTCACCACAACGGACCCTTGAGCCACACGAACACGTAACTCAGCACGATCTCTCGCGGTCTTGGCACTGTCATCAACACCAAGTTCAGACAATCACTCGCTCACCACAACGGACCCTTGAGCCACACGAACACGTAACTCAGCACGATCTCTTGCAGTCTTGGCACTGTCATCAACGTCAATTGCGGCCTCTGCGCGAGCCAAGGCGGCGTTGGCTCGGGCCACGTTGATCTGCTCTGCGGCCTCGCTCACATCGCTGAGAATCGTGACCTGGTTTCCCGAAACCTGCACGAAACCACGATGCACAGCAAACACATCGCGATCACCGCTGGGCTTGACCACATCAACAGACCAAACCGCCAGAGCCCCGATAAACGGCACATGCCCGGCATCAAAGGCAATGTCGCCTCCGCCGACCGTGCGGGCGATGACACGCACGGCCTCGCCGGTGTAGGTCACCGATTCGGGGCTGATGACCTGAACCGCGAACATCACTTGCCTTTCAGTTCGGCTGCCTTACGTCGGGCATCATCAGCGCCGCCGACCATGTAAAACGCCTGCTCGGGCAGTTCATCAAGCTCACCATCAACGAGTGCCTCGAACGATTCCACCGTTTCTGTGACCGGTGTGAAGATCCCTTCGGTGTTTGTGAAAGTCTTAGCGACGAACATCGGCTGAGACAAGAACCGCTGCACCTTGCGGGCCCGGTTGACCGTGATGCGGTCTTCCTCGGATAGCTCATCAAGTCCAAGAATCGCGATTATGTCCTGGAGTTCCTTATAGCGCTGAAGCACCTCCTGCACCCGACGAGCCGTCTGATAATGACGCTCACCAACCACCATCGGATCCAGGATCGTCGAGCTTGACGCGAGTGGATCCACAGCCGGGTAGATACCCAACGCAGCGATGTCGCGGGAGAGCTCGGTGGTGCCGTCAAAGTGCGTGAAAGACGTGAACGGCGCAGGATCGGTGTAGTCGTCGGCAGGCACGTACACGGCCTGCAGAGACGTGATCGACTTGCCGCGGGTTGAGGTGATCCGCTCTTGCAACTGGCCCATCTCGTCGGCCAACGTGGGCTGATACCCCACCGCCGAAGGCATCCGGCCTAGAAGCGTTGACACCTCCGAACCGGCCTGCACAAACCTGAAGATGTTGTCGATGAACAACAACACGTCCTGGTTCTGGACGTCACGGAAGTACTCAGCCATGGTCACACCCGCAAGCGCCACACGCAGGCGAACACCAGGCGGCTCGTCCATCTGGCCGAACACAAGAGCTGCCTTGTCCAACACCGAGGTTTCGCCGTCGCCCATGACCGTCTCGGCCATCTCAATGAACAGATCGGTTCCCTCACGTGTGCGTTCGCCTACCCCGGCGAACACCGAAACGCCGCCATGGTTCGATGCCACCCGGGTGATCATCTCGGTGATCAGCACGGTCTTGCCAACGCCTGCGCCGCCGAACAGGCCAATCTTGCCTCCCTCCTTGTAAGGAGTGAGCAGATCAATGACCTTCACGCCGGTCTCGAACATCTTCGCCGATGGTTCAAGCGAATCGAACGACGGTGCGGGACGGTGGATGTCCCAACGCAGCTCGGTGCTGAGACCGGGAGTGTCGAGGCAGTCGCCCATCACGTTCCAGATGTGGCCGAGTGTGTCGGTGCCCACTGGTACCTGAACGCCGTGCCCTGTGTTGGTTACCTCTGCGCCACGGGTAAGCCCGTCGGTTGGTTTCATGGCGATGGCACGGACCCGGTTGTTTCCGATCTGCTGGGCGACCTCCGCAGGGACATTGATCGTCGTCGCGTCGACGGTGACTTCGAAGGTGAGCTGGGTGTTGATCTCGGGCAGTTGGCCCGGTGGGAACTCAACGTCTACAACGGGGCCGGCGATGCCGACGATGCGTCCCGTAGCGAGGTCGTTGTCGGTGACGGTCATTGGCCTTGATATTCCTTTGTTGTCGGGTCGAGATCGCCGCCGACGTCAACAGCCTCCAGCGCTTCGGCACCGCCGACGATCTCCATGATCTCAGTGGTGATGGCTGCCTGGCGGGCGGCGTTCATCTCGCGGCTCAGTTTGGTGATCAGTTCCTCGGCGTTGTCGGTGGCCGATTTCATGGCACGCTGCCGGTTCGCATGCTCAGACGCTGCGCAGTCAAGCAGAGCACCGAAGAGTCGAGCCTCCACGTAGCGGGGCAGCAAAGCCTCAAGCACCGCCTCCGGCGACGGCTCGAACTCAAATGCAGCCATCGCCGCAGCCGAGCCGCTACCGACTCTGGCTATGACCTCGGCCTGTTGAAGCGGCAGGAACCGTTGCACGGCGACGCGTTGGGTACCCATCGAAACAAACTCTGTGTAGACCAACACCACCTCGTCAATCGTGGAACTGCCAAAAGCGGCTGCCACATCCTCGCCAATACGGCGAGCGTCGTCATAGCCGGGATTGTCGCTGAACCCAACATATGAATGATCCACGCGATATCGACGAAAACGAAAATAGGCCCCGGATTTCTTGCCGACACAGAACAATCGGTAGCCCTTGCCCTCGCTACGGTATGCCGCCAACTCGCGCTCAGCGGCACGAATCGGGTTGGTGTTGTAGGCACCGGCAAGGCCCCGGTCGCCGGTCATTACGATCAATCCGACGTTGCGTACCTCATCGGCCCGGCGCAGCAACGGATGACTGATCTCAGTTCCTCCCGCTGCCAGATTCTCGATCACGGAAGTAATCCCAAGGGCGTACGGGCGGGCGGCTTCGGCGCGCTGCATGGCCTTCACCACCCTGGTGGCAGCGATCAGTTCCATGGCGCGGGTGATCTTCTTGGTCGACTGCACACTGGAAATGCGTCGACGGAGTTCGCGCTCCTTGCCACCTGGCACTTCGGGGCTACCTCAGTCCTCGTCTCGAACGATCGCCTCTTCGGGCAGCGTGGTATCGGAGTCAACGAGCGAGGTCGTGGCGGCACCCTGCTCGCTGGGGTCGGGCTCGTCGCCTTGAATGGGTTCTGTGGGTTCGAACTGCTCGGCAAAGGCGGCGATAGCGGCTTCGAATTCGGCCTCGTCGGTGATGATCCCCTCGTCGGTGATGGCCGCCATCAAACCCGAATGACGAGTGCGGAACCAATCGAGGAGTTCTTGCTCGAATCGCCCGACGTCGGAAACCGGAAGTCTGTCCAGATAGCCGCGGGTTCCGGCGTAGATCGCCACGCATTGTTCAGCCACCGGACACGGCGAGTTGACCCCCTGCTTTAACAGCTCGGTGAGCCGGTAGCCCCGCTCGAGTTGCGCTTTGGACACGGCATCAAGATCCGAACCGAAAGCGGCAAATGCCTCAAGTTCACGGAACTGTTGCAGGTCGCCTTTCAGCTGGCCGACAGCGGTTTTCATCGCCTTGACCTGTGCTGCACCACCCACACGCGAAACGGAGATTCCGACGTCAACGGCCGGGCGTATGCCGGACTTGAACAGGTCGTCCTGCAAGAAGATCTGACCGTCTGTGATGGAGATCACGTTGGTGGGGATGAACGCCGAGACGTCACCCGCCTTGGTCTCGATGACCGGCAGCGCCGTCATCGAACCGGCACCGAGGTCGTCGGAGAGCTTGGCGGCTCGCTCCAGCAGACGCGAATGCAAATAGAACACATCACCGGGGAACGCCTCTCGACCGGGAGGACGCCTAAGCAGCAGCGAAACTTGGCGGTAGGCCTCAGCCTGCTTGGATAGGTCGTCGTAGATGATCAGGGCGTGCTCACCGTTTTCCATCCAGTGCTGACCCATAGCGCAGCCGCCGTAGGGGGCGAGGTACTTGAACGGGGCGGGATCCGACGCGGGTGCCACCACGACGGTCGTGTAGTCCATGGCCCCGAGTTCGTCGAGGGTGGCGACCGCCTGGGCCACCGTGGAGGCCTTTTGGCCTATCGCCACGTAGATGCACTTAACCCCGAGGCCTTTCTGGTTGAGGATCGTGTCCAAGGCGATGGTGGTCTTGCCGGTCTTACGGTCGCCGATGATCAGCTCGCGCTGGCCACGACCGATCGGTATAAGCGAGTCGATGGCCTTGATGCCGGTCTGCAGAGGCTCGTGAACCGGTTTGCGCCCGGTGATGCCAGGAGCCTGGATCTCCATACGACGCTGAGTGACGTTGGTGAGAGGACCCTTGCCGTCAACGGGTTCGCCTAGCGGGTTGACCACCCTCGAAAGCAGACCGTCACCTACCGGCACCGACAAGATGTCGCCGGTGGCCACAACGGGCTGACCCTCCTCGATGCCCTCAACGTCGCCGAGCACAACAGCTCCGATCGACTCTTCGTCGAGGTTAAGCGCCAAACCGACCACTCCGCTTTCGAAACGCAGCATCTCGTTCACGGCTGCGTCCGGCAGGCCCGACACCCGGGCAATACCATCGCCGACCTCAAGCACCCGGCCGACCGTCGTCTGTTCGAGGCTGGGCTCAAAGCCGTCCAGGTTGCGTTGTATAGCGGCCGCGATGTCTGAGACGTTGATGATGAGATCCGTCACTTTTTACTCTCTCTCGGGCTGGTTAAAGGACTGACTGGTTGAAGGCACTGACTAGTTGAAGGCACTGACTAGTTGAAGGCTTCGCGGAGTTGCGACATGCGGCGGCGCACACTGCCGTCAATCACATCGTCTCCGATCTCGGTTACAAGACCACCCAGGACGCTTTGGTCAATCACGACCCGAACTTCAACATCGGCTCCGGTCCTGGATTTGATCGCCTCGGAAAGTAGCCGCACCTGCTCGTCGCTGAGATCGATAGCCGATCGCACCCGAGCCAGACGACGATTACGTCTCGCTGCGCTTCTTTGCATGGCCTCGTCCACGATTGCCGGGAGGTCGGCTCCGTGGCCCAAAGAGACAACCATCGCGATCAAAGCGGAGGTTGTCGGGGAAACCCGAGAACCCAGCAAGTCTTCCAGCACCCCCGTGCGGCGCTGGACGGGGATTTGGGGATCGCCGAGAACGGATCTCAAAGAGTCGTTAACTCGCAGCACCTCGGCGACACGAAACAGCTCGTCCTCAACCATCTCTGAGGCGCCCTCAGCGGCCGCAACACACAACAACGCGTCGGCGTAGCCGCCGATCCGGTCGTCATCCACGGACAACCTCATCTATGTAAGAGTCGATCAACGCCTGCTGGGTCCGGCGGTCCAGATTTCCCCGGATCACACGCTCGGCCGCACCAACCGCGATCTCAGCGACCTCGCCCCGCAAATCGTCAATCGCCTGGTTGCGCGCAGAATCAATGTCCGCCGCCGCTCGGCTACGCATCTCAGCGATCTCGGCATTGGCCCGGGCCTGCAATTCGGTCTTGAGGCTGTCGGCGTTGGAGCGGGCGTTTTCGATGATTTGATTGGCCTCCGCCTTCGCTCCCGCAAGCGCCGCTTCGTGATCCGCCTTGATCATGGCTGCGTCGGTACGGGCCGTCTCGGCTGCGTCAAGGTCAGCGGCGATCTTCTCGGAGCGAGCGTCCATCGCACGCCGAACCGCGGGGAAGCCCTTCCACACCATGAAAGCGAACAGCAACACAAATGCAGCACCGCCCCAGATGATCTCGTCAAGTTCGGGAATGATCGGGCTGGGAGCCTCGAGGCATTTCTCCATCTTCTTTTCGAGTTCCTCAAACTCCGAAGCGTGCTCGGAGTCATGAAGATCGTGAAAAAGGATTCCCCGACCGGCAAGTTCCTGCTCCGCTTCGATCGCCGCGTCAACCGCACAAGAGCCGATGCTCTCACCCGCTGCTCCCGCCGGGGAAGCGACGATAACGAGCAAAGCCATGACAATGGCGGTGAGCAACCAGTATGCGCCGAGGACCCGTCGGATCACATGAGTCATTGTGTTGTCTCCTCGAGAAGTCAGGGCAGCAGCAGTATGAACACCACGAAACCGATCAGGGCAAGCGCCTCGGTGAAGGCGATACCCAAAAACATCGTGGTGCGTGCCATACCAGCGGATTCAGGCTGACGGGCCATCGCCGAGATGGCGTTGCCGACAACCGTTCCGATGCCGATGCCTGGACCGATAGCTGCAAGCCCGTAGCCGAGACCGGCACCGATGGCCTTGAGGCCCTCGACCATCTCGCCCGGGTCGGTTTCTGCCAGAATTGGTAGCACTTGGGAATTCTCCTGTGTTGATGAGATATGGAATATCGGTAGGTATGTGTTAGCCGGATCAGTGATGCGGGTGCATCGCACCGCCGATGTACACGGCCGTCAGGATCGTGAAGATGAAAGCCTGCAGAAACGAGACAAGGATCTCAAAGGCTGTCATCAGGATCAGCATTACAAACGGCAGCGCAGCCGGAACATAAAAGGTGTCCCACAGCGTGGCTGAGAGTACCGCGAACGTAACCAGCAGAAGGTGTCCGGCGACCATGTTGGCCCAAAGCCGGATCGCCAGTGAGAACGGCCTCACAACGAAGGTGGACACCAACTCAATCGGGGTGACGATGATGTAGAGCAACCGGGGCACGCCTGGGGGAAAGAGGCTGTTCTTGAGATAGCCGAAGGCGCCTTGATGACGGACGCCATAGAAGTTGTAGATCACCCACACCAACAAAGCCAGTGTGATGGGCATCGCCATGCGTGAGTTGGCGGGAAACTGCCAGAAGGGAATTACCTCTGTGATGTTGGAGAACAAGATGAAGAAAAACATCGTCGTCAACAACGGCATGAACTTCTTGCCGTCGGGCCCGATGGTTTGCATCACCACCGATTCCTCTACGAAGTTCACACCTGATTCAGCCACGTGCTGCACACCGGCGGGCACTAGGCCTTTTCTCGAGCCTGCCACCCCGAAGATCAACATGGTGGCGACAGCCGCGAACAGGTAGGTGAGGCCCACCTTGTTCAATGCGAACGGCGTGCCCTCAAACAGGATCGTTGGCCAATCAAAGAGATGATTGACAGGCGGAAACTCCAAAGCAACGACATTCATGTGCAGCGCTCCGCTGGGTCCATGGGGTAGGTGTGAATTTCATCTGGTGGCTGCGCCGACATTGAGAACCGGCGAGTTTCAATGACGAGCAGGCCCAGATGGGTAACAAGAAGAGCGATGGCGAACGGTACTGTCTCAAACCATTCAGTGTTGCGCACCGGCAGTACGGCACCGGTGATGATGCCGAGACGTGCAACGAATCCGATCATTACAGCAGCGAACAAAGCGGTGGGGCCAATACTCGCCCCCCAAGTGATCACCGCAGCGCCCAAAAAGAAGTTAACCGCTACCAGTACAAGGGCCCAGCCCGCGGAAGCGACGCCGTCAAGACCCCAAAAAATTGCCCCAACCGCGAGCATCACCGGCGCCACCAGCGCGGTTTGAAGTACCAGATGGTTGGCGATCTCTCGCTCGGTTGCGTCGGTGCGGACCTCAGCTGCGAAGGAGAGCTGCGAAAGGCCCTTCATGCAACCGACTCCCTGCTACAAGAGACGGACTCAACTGCGGCGCCAACCTCAGCTGCGGCACCAACCTCGGTGCCAACCTCAACTGCGGCACCAACCTCGGTGCCAACCTCAACTGCGGCACCAACCTCGGTGCGGACCTCAGCTGCGAAGGAGAGCTGCGAAAGGCCCTTCATGCAACCGACTCGCTGCTACAAGAGACGGACTCAACTGCGGCGCCCGAATAGCCCGCCGATACTACGGGGACTGAACCGTAACCGGCCCTTCGCGCTTCAAGAGCTGCATCCAGCTCATCGCCGAATCGTCGGCAGAGCTTCCAGACCTGATAGGCGAACACCGCGCCCGCCAACGAAAGGGTGAAAATCGGGAAGATGCCGAGACGACCGTCAAGAAACCACCCAAACGCAGCGAAAATTGCGGGCGTGACGATCATCTCAAACGCGGCAGAAAATGCTTCTCCTGCTCCATCGCGGAGTTCGCGCTGATCACGCTTAGTCACCGAAACGTCTCCTCACGAATCGTCTTCACGAATCGCTGTCCCCGCTCGTGAATCAATGCACAAGCTAGTGAACCGCCGCAGAAATGACAACACACCCACGGGCATCCGATCATGATCAACACCAAGGGCACCAAGCCAGGCTTGGTACCCGCGATTATCGTCTCGAACCCGGAACTCACGCCTTCCGGCGCCGCCCGTAACGCTTCTCGAAACGCTCCACCCGACCGGCTGTGTCGACGATCTTCATCGTACCGGTGTAAAAGGGATGGCTCTCGCTAGATATCTCCACCTTGGCCAACGGATACTCGTTACCGTCCTCAAAGACCACGGTCTCTGTGCAGGTAATGGTTGAACGGGTCAGAAACGAGGTCCCAGCCGAGGTGTCGTGAAAGACAACAGGCCTGTATTCGGGGTGTATGTCGGGTCTCATGGCGTACCGGAGTCTAGGCCCGGCCGGAGGAGCTAATGACCTCCGCAAGGAACTCGTCGTTGGTGTTGCACGATCCCAGACCCTCGACCAGCGTCTCGAATCGTGTCACAGGTGATCCGTCGGTTGCGGCGGCATGAAGCAACCGGCGCAGGGCATGAACCCGATCCAACCTCTCAGGATCGATCAACAGATCCTCGTGGCTAGTGAACGAGCCATCAATGTCGATCACCGGGAAGAACGAGCGGCCAACGGTCCCGGCTCCGAGACGATCCAGACGCAATTGCATGTTGGCGGTACCTGTGAACCCCTCGCAGATGGCTTCGTTGGTGCAAGACCCGGTATTGACAGAAGCCGTGGCGATAATGGCCAGCGAACCGCCCTCCTCAAGGTTGCGGGCGGCACCGAAGAGTTTCCTGGCTGATTGAATCGCGTGGGGATGGATGGTGGTTTCGATCACGGAGCCAGGCGAACCCGACTGTGAGCGCTCGGAGCGCTCGACTGCGTAGGCCCGGGTCAGGCTGGTCAGGCTGTCCAGCAAAATGCATACATCGGTGCCCTTCTCCGCCATTCGTTTGGCCCGCTCAACGATCATCTCGGCGATGGTGACCTGCTCATCGGCACCCTTGTCGAGGGTTGAAGCCGCAACTTCGGCCTGTTTGGACCATTGCTGCATTTCGGTGACCTCTTCGGGGCGTCCGTCAATGAGCAACACCATGACGTAAACCTCGGGATGGTTGGTCTCCAACGAGCGGACGATCCGCTTCAAGACCGTGGTCTTTCCGGCTTTGGGCGGTGAGAGAATCAAGCCCCGCTGGCCCTTTCCGATGGGTGAGACCAGATCAATGATGCGAGCAACCAATCCCGCTCGATCTTCGTTAGCCCCAGCGTTCGGGGTCTCCATCACGAGAAGTTCGTCGGGGAAAACCGGGGTGAGGTCATCAAAGTGACGACGGGCAACAGCAGCGTCTGGTGTGTCACCGTTGACCAAATCGATCGACAACAGCGCTGGGTTCTTCTCGCTGCGCCCAGCGGGGCGAGAACGCCCGACAACCAAGTCGCCCTTGCGCAAACCGTGCCGGCGCACCAGCTTCACCGGCACATAGGCATCGTCGCGGCCAGCCATGTAGCCAGCAACACGAAGGAACCCGTAGCCCTCATTCGAAGATCAATGTGACCTTGGATGGGGATTGTTTCTCCGTCGTAGGTGTCGTTGCTGTTCTCGCGATTGTCACGGTCACGACCCCTGCGCCGACGTCTACGGTTACCCGAATCGGACCGATCCCGGCTCTCGAAGCTGTGGTCACTCGAATTGGGGCCAGCGGCAGGCGGATCGTCACCCCCAGAATGGGAGCCATCGACACCACCCAGCCTACGCTGGCGATGATCCGCACCCGGATCGTCACCCTTAGGAGGGGAGCCATCGGCACCGTCGTCGCCGGGCTGATTGAAGGACTCCGAAGGACTTGGGGATTTCACCAAGCCCGGGGAGTCCGATGAAGACGAGACCAAATCAAGTATCAACTCGATGATCTCGCCCTTGCGTGCTCTTGACGATGGCGTTGCACCAAGCGTCTCGGCGATCTGGACTAATTGGCCACGATCCTTGCGTTGCAAGGTCGATCGCCGCATCTCCGCGGTTTCCACGGATACGTCTCCTCGGATCTGAGCAGTCCATCTCACCCGCAGTCGGAGTTGGAACTGCTCGCGGTCTAACTGCCGCCTGATTGCGAGCGTAGGGGCGCCATAGCCGAGGCGCAACATGTTGCCACTATTTCGTCAGCCACCATTTCGTCCTTGCTGATCGTGGCTCCGAGCCGAGCGGACCGAGTCGACGAACTCCTGTACCGCGACAAGGTCGTTTGGGAGATACTCAAAACGCTCCGGGCGCGCATGAATGTTCGCGAGACGCGGCGGCAGTTAGCCGGGGGCGCGGACCGAGTCGACGAACTCCTGTACCGCGACGAGGTCGTTGGGGAGATACTCGAAGCGCTCCGGGCGCGCATGAATGTTCGCCAAACGCGGCGGCAGTTCGGGTTGTATCCCCGTAGCCAACTCGACGGCCCGACCGAACTTAGCCGGATGCGCGGTACCGAGCGTCACCACCGTCTCGCCTGGCCTGCGCAGCCGCCCAGCCGCACCGATTCCCACCGCAGTATGTGGGTCTATGAGCAGACCAGTCTCTTTGTGGATGCGACGCATGACAGCGAGTGTCTCCGAGTCGTTGATACGCGCACTTGAGAACTCCGAGGCGAGGCGATCGTGACGATCCGCTGAGAGCGCGACGTAACCCAAGCTGCGGAACCGGGCCACGAACTCCGCAGTCGCCGGACCGTTGCCATCGAACAGTTCGAATAACAAACGTTCGAGATTCGAAGAGATCCGGATGTCCATGCTCGGCGAAAGGGTGGGAACAACTTCCGCTGCTGTCATTTTGCCATCGGTGATCAATCGGGTCAGTACGTCGTTTGTGTTGGACGCAACAATGAGCCGCTGCATCGGCAGGCCCATCCTGCGAGCGACATGACCGGCGAACACGTTGCCGAAGTTGCCGCTGGGGACACAGAACGTAACGGGCCGGTCAGCTACCGCTATCAGCCGGTGCGCCCACACGTAGTAGACGATCTGCGCCATTACCCGCGCCCAGTTGATTGAGTTGACAGCCCCGAGACCGACACGAGCGGCGAACGCTGCGTCGGCGAACATGGCCTTTACGAGGTCCTGGCAATCGTCGAAAGTGCCGTCTATCGCTACGGCGTGCACGTTGGGTTCAACCAGAGTGGTCATCTGCCGGCGTTGCACGTCGGTCGTGCGACCATGCGGAAACAAGACAACGATGTCAACGCGATCCAGACCTCGTATCGCTTCCATAGCGGCACCGCCGGTGTCTCCGGAAGTGGCGGCCACGATGGTCATGTGTCGCTCACGGCGACACAGTTCGTAGTCGAATAGACGACCCACCAACTGCAGCGCCACGTCCTTGAACGCCAACGTCGGGCCGTGGAACAACTCGAGTAGATGCAGGTGATCGTCGAGCTTCACCAATGGACACACATCACGATGATCAAACGTTGAGTAGGCGTCGCGTACCATCGCGACAAAAGCGTCATGGTCGATTGACCCGTCAACGAACGGCCACATGACCTCAACCGCCAACTGCACGTAGGACCCGGGATCGGCGTCGGACCCAGAATCGGTGTCGCTCAGGGTCGGCCAGTGGGTCGGCAGGTACAGGCCACCGTCGGGTGCAAGACCGCCAAGCAGCGCGTCAGCGAAGCCAATCTCGGGTGCTGAACCGCGAGAACTCCGGTAACGCAGAGCCGCCATATGGGTCAGTCTTGTTCACCTACAACGCGGATCACGGTTCCGATCTCGTTGACGACGTCAAACCCGCGCAGCTCCTCAAGGGTCGCCTGAACCGCCGCCTCCCTGGACCGGTGGGTGATGAACATGAGTTCGGCTGCGTCGCCGAGACCCCTTTGTTCCATCGATTTGATCGACACGTCACGATCGCCGAATGCCGCCGCCACCCGTGCGAGCACGCCGGGGCGGTCGCTGACGTGGATATTGAGATAGTAAGCGCTCTCAAGTTCGTCGATCGGTCGCACTATTGCCGTCAGAGGCTTCGCCGTGGAAGCGACGGTCCGGATTCGGGGTTCGGCAGCCACGTCAACGATGTCACCCAACACGGCTACTGCGGTGGGCTCGCCGCCCGCGCCTCGGCCGTAGAACATCAGATCACCGACGGAGCTTCCCTCAATGAACACGGCATTGAAGCTGTCATTGACCGAGGCAAGCGGATGACTTTTCGGGACCATGGCGGGGTGGACCCGCACCGCAACCTCCGCTGGGGTGGTTGCGTCAACACCGGCGTGGCCTTCAATCACCGCCACCGCCTTGATGACATAGCCAAGCCGGCATGCCATTTCGATGTCGGCGACGGTTATCCCGCCGATGCCTTCATGGTAGACATCACCAGCCACCACAGTGGCGCCGTACACGACCGAGGCAATGATCGCTGCTTTGGCTGCTGCGTCGAATCCCTCCACGTCAGCTGTTGGGTCGGCTTCGGCGTAGCCCAGGCCCTGCGCTTCGGCCAGGGCATCGGCGTAGGTAGCACCATGGTTGGTCATCTGAGTCAACACATAGTTGGTGGTGCCGTTAACGATTCCCATGACCCGCGTGATTGACTCCCCCACCAGCGACTCGCGCAGCACCCGCATAAGCGGGATGCCACCAGCAACAGAGGCTTCAAACAGTAAGGCAACCCCGGCTGCTGTGGCCGCTGCGTCGAGTTCCGCGCCATGATTGGCTAACAGTTCCTTGTTGGCGCTGACCACCGGTTTGCCCAACTCGAACGCCTTGAGAAGCAGTCCTCGGGCGGGTTCAATGCCGCCCATCAACTCAACGACAACATCAACCGTCGGGGACTCCACTATGGCGCGTGCGTCGGTGGTTAACAGTGCGGGATCAACACAAACGTTGCGATGCTTGGACGCGGAGCGGACCGCGATACCGACAACTGACAAGTCGATACCCGTGCGAGCTGCGATTGCTGCACGGCGGGCGGTGATCAACTCTACAAGAGCCCCGCCGACATGGCCGCAACCCAACAGACCGATTCTGACTTGGCGCACGTGGCGAGACTAGCGGTGACCGGTAGCGGACCCGCTGAGGTAATGAATGCTCACTGATCGAGACGGGTCAGATCGTCGAAGGTTTCGCGGCGTATCACGACACGCGCGTCCCCGTCGGCTACGAACACCACGGCCGGTCGCAGCACCTTGTTGTAGTTGGAACCCATTGAGTGGCCGTAGGCACCTGTCACGGGGGTAGCGATGATGTCACCCACGACTATGTCGTCAGGCACATAGCCTTGGCGCACCAAGACGTCACCACTTTCGCAGTGTTTGCCGACCAGGGTGATCCCACGTGGCCGGTGAGCACCGACCGCTCGTGGCAGGAAGGTTTCATAGCCCGATCCGTACAGAACTGGCCTTGGGTTGTCGCTCATGCCGCCGTCGACGGCCACGTAGGTACGGATTCCGGGGAGTTCCTTCACGGTTCCGACCGTGTAGAGCGTGACTGCGGCAGCAGCAACGATTGAGCGCCCCGGTTCGGCCGACACGACTGCACGCACACCGGCTTGTTCACACGCCTGACGCACGGCCCTGCCCCATTCGGTGATGCTGGGCGCGAATTCATCGCTGACATAGGCCACACCAAGCCCGCCACCAACCGACATCTCCGCAAGCCCCCACGGCGCAGCTACCTCGGCGATGATCGCGACCGCTTTGGCGAACGACTCAACGGTGAACACCTGACTTCCGATGTGAGCGTGCACACCCAACAAAGAAACCGAATCCGCGGATGATGCCCGGTTGATGGCTGCGGAGGCGGCTCCGCTGGACACGGTAAACCCGAATTTGGTGTCGTCATGACCGGTAGCAACGAAATCGTGTGTTTCGGCTTTGACGCCGGGAGTTAGCCGCAACAGCACCCGCGCCACGTTTCCGGTCTCGGCATGAAGCGCATCCAACCGATCGAGTTCATCAAAGCTGTCGACCACGATTCGCGCGACTCCGACCTCCAAGGCGTAGCGCAGCTCGCTCATCGACTTGTTGTTGCCGTGCAGCACCAGCGCCTCCGGCGGCACGCCTGCATGTAAAGCGACGTGCAGTTCTCCGCCAGTGGCGACGTCAATGTGCATACCTTCGTTGTGGGCGAGCCTCGCCATCGCAGAGCACAAAAAGGCCTTGGCGGCGTATGCAACGCCGGGACCGAACGCCTTGACGGCCTCTCGGCAGCGTGCTCGGATGTGGCCTTCGTCATAGACGAACAGTGGAGTGTCGTACTCGGCGGCCAACTCGAGGGTGTCACAGCCACCGATGCGGAGCCTGTCGTTCACGACTTCGTGGTTGTCGGGCAGAAGACGGCTGGGTAACGGCTCCATCGTCACATCGACTCCGGTGCGGACACTCCCAGCAGGTCCAGCGCTATACGCAGACCTACTTGCGAAGCTGCCACCAGAGCCAGCCGTGCCGCGGTCACTTCGGGCTCCACTGCGTGTCCGAAGACGTAACACTCGTGATAGAAGCCGTGCAGAGCTGCTGCCTGGCCCCGTGCCCAAAATGCCACTCGATGCGGGGCGTTGTCATCGTTGGCGGCTTGAACAACATCAGGAAGTTCGTGCAACGACCGCAAAATGTCGAGTTCTCGTCGGTGCACCAGCAGGCTGGCATCTACCTCCGACGCTGGTTTGAAGCCGGATTCCGCAGCCTTGGCGACGATTGAGCAGATACGGGCATGGGCGTACTGGACGTAGTACACGGGGTTGTCCATGTCACGTTCGGCTACCTTGTCGAGGTCGAACGTCTGGCGGGAGTCGACAGACTGGTTCAGGAAAGTGAACCGGGCTGCGTCGGCACCAACCTCATCGATGAGCGCGTCAAGTTCGATGAGTTCGCCGGCCCGCCCGCTCATCTTCGCCGGTTCACCATCACGGACCAACTCCACGAGTTGCATGACGATGATCGTTAGGGCGTCGGGATCGTGGCCCAATAGCTGCATGGCGGCCTTCATCCGAGCGATGTAGCCGTGGTGGTCAGCGCCCCAAGCATTGAACAACAGGTCCGCTCTGGAGAACTTGTCACGGTGATAGGCAATGTCGGGCGCAAGATATGTGAGGTCGCCATTGGATTTGATCAGCACCCGATCCTTGTCGTCGCCGTAGTTGGTGCTGCGTATCCAGGTGGCACCGTCACGATCGAAGACCCCTCCGCGAGCCCGGAGTTCGGTGATTGTGTGGTTGATGGCATCGTCGTCGACCATCGAACGTTCGCTGAACCAGACATCGTGATGGATTCGGAGACGTGCCAGGGTTCCACGATGGCTTTCGAGAGCTCTTCGCAGCCCCCACTCGAGCGGATCGGCGTCATCTGGCATCTCCGACGCCCAGCCGATCAGGTAGTCGCCCAGGTAGCCGTCCGACGACGGTTCAATGCCACGCCTGCGAGCCAACAACGAATCGGCGAACTTCTGCATTTGCACACCCCGGTCGTTGACGTAGTACTCGCGTGTCACCGAGTAGCCGCAGCGCTCGCGTAGTCGGGCTATCGAGTCGCCGTAACACGCACCTCGCCCGTGACCGGCATGCAGCGGTTTGTTGGGGTTTGCGCTGACGAACTCGACGTTGACCGTGGTCCCGCAACCGAAGCTGTGGCGGGCGTATTGCTCGGTGCCGGCTTTGAGTACGTCGTGAAGTACGTCGTGAAGCCACGAATCGGCGAGCCTGAAATTGATGAACCCTGGGCCGGCCACTCCCACGTCAACGACGTGAACCGGTAGGTGGTTCCGGAGGTGATCCGCTAACGCTCCGGCGAGTTCGCGTGGGTTGCGCCGGATCGTTGATGCGGTGCTGAGGGCAACGTTGGAGGACCAGTCGCCGTGTTGGGGATCAGCCGGGCGCTCAATCCCGATCTTTGCTGGCTCTGAAACTCCTAGCGCTATCAGCGCGTCGCGCAGCCCTTCTCGCAAATGATCGCGGATGTGCATCGGGCCCTCGTCGCCGGGAGTCGGAGCGCAGATCCTACCGGGGCACCGCTAGCCTCAGGACCCGGCCCTCGTAGCTCAGCGGATAGAGCATCGGCCTCCGGAGCCGTGTGCGCAGGTTCGAGTCCTGCCGAGGGCGCCGAGAACTCTTGAACGTTGCGTTCACACCAACCTTTCGGCAACGACATCCGCCACGCCGCCCGGGTTTTGCACACCAGCCACCCCATTCACGCCCGTTCACACCCACCTTTCGCCAGCAACATCCGCCACAAATTTGCGACTACGTGAACGTCACCGCTCCAGTTCACACCCACCTTTCGGCAACGACATCCGTTACGCCGCCCGGGTTTTGTACACAACCCACGCCCGACCACACCCAACCTTTCGCCAGCAACATCCGCATTGACTACGTGAACACCGCCCCCGGTTCACACCAACCTTTCGCCAGCAACATCCGCTGGCATGTTCTGTGTGGTTAGTGTGCAACCATGACGCTCGTCATCAATCCGGGCACCGGCGGTGCTGTCAAGAGCCGCTGGACCTACCAGTGGAAAGAGCTCTTTGATGAGGTCATCACCTCAGGGCTGTGCACCGGCTGTGCGGGTTGTGTCATCTCGTGTCCTCACGACGTGATCGGCTACGAACACGAACCGGGGGCGTACATCCCGTTTCATCTTGAGTCCGAACTCGGTGCCGACGACTGCGTTCATGGACAGAAGGGCTGTACTTCCTGCACTCGTGCGTGCCCTCGGTTTCGGATGTGGGAGCCCGAGGCAGACATGCACCTATTCGGCCGGGAGCGTCTACCCGAGGAGATGTCGGGCATCTACTCCGACATTTTGCTCACCAGGGCGTCCGACGACTTCGTCTATGACGTGGGCCAAGACGGTGGGCTCGTGTCGGCGATTCTGATCTGGTGTCTCGAAAACGACATCATTGATGCGGCTCTCACCAGCGGCGTTGAAGCACTCGAAAATGGTGAACCGGGCTGGAAGGCCTTCCCGATGGTTGCGACGAATCGTGACGAGGTACTGCGAGGTGCAGGCAGCCGCTACACCTATTCGGCCAACACCATCGCGGCTGTCGAAGCCAAACAGCGAGGCCTTGACCGTCTCGCCTTGGTTGGCATGAGCTGTCAGACTTCGGTGGCGCCGGTGATGTGGCATCGCAAGGTTGGCAAGGTGTCCAAACCGATCAAGCTCAACATCGGCCTATTGTGCTCCAAATCCTTCGACGACGCCCTCTTCGATGAGTTGTTCAAGGTCAAATACGGCTTGGCGAAGGAGAACATCGCCAAGATGAACATCAAGGGTGTCTTCCAGATCTGGACCAAAGATGGTCGCTACCACGAGGTGAACCTGAAGGAATGCCATGCCTGGACCCGCGAGGGTTGCCTGCACTGTCCCGACTTCGCCGCCGAACACGCCGACATCTCCACCGGCGGGATCGGCGACATAAGCGACTGGACTTTGACGATTGTTCGCACCGAGCTGGGCCGAGCGGTGATCAACGCCATGGTCACCGATGGTGTGATCGAGACCAGGCCCGGAGACGACGATCCGGGTGCCGTCGCGCTCATGCATCGCCTTGCCCAAAAAAGCCGGCAGCGATGGCCGCAATGGGCTCAGAGTTCTGCTCGTGTAGGCCTTCCCGGCGACCCGAAAAAAGGGGGCTGACAAGTAATGGATCTTGATTTCTGGGTTGATCCCATTTGACCTTGGTGCTGGGTGACGGCCCGTTGGGTCGTCGACGAAGTCAAACCAGCCCGTGATCTGCACATCACCTGGCAGCCGATCAGCTTGCTGTTCAAGAATCAGCCAGCTGAGGACTCCGAATATTTCGCGGCCTCTGCGTTTACACATCGACTGTTGAGGGTCATGGAATCCCTAAGAGCAGCCGAAGGCGACGCTGCGGTCTTTGATCTCTACTGGGAATACGGCCGGCGCATTCACCACGACCAGAACCGTGACTTCACCGCGGCCGAAGCGCTCACATCAGCTGGCTTTGACACCGCCCATGCGGCTGCATTTGATGACGAGGCATACGACGGCGAGATTCGTAGGCGCATGAACGAAGGCCTCGCTCTTTGCGGCGACGACGTCGGCACACCGATCATTGCCTTTGACGACCGCGAAGGTGTCCGCCAAGGCTATTTCGGGCCGGTAATCACACGGGTGCCGCCCACCAGCGAGTCCCTCGAGTTGTGGGATGCGTTACAAGCAATGATGAACATAAAGGGTTTCTGGGAACTCAAGCGAACCCGTACTGAACGCCCCGAGTTCGGTAGGCGTCCCACACAACCAACAGCCGGGCATCACCAACAGCCGGGGCCACTGCGATCTCAATCAGAAGCCCAGAGAAATTTGAAGCTCAGAGAATCTTGATCAGAGACCTCTCGCTAGGCGTCCCACATAACCAACAGCCGGGCATCACCAACAGCCGGGGCCACTGCGATCTCAATCAGAAGCCCAGAGAAATTTGAAGCTCAGAGAATCTTGATCAGAGACCTCTCGCTAGGCGTCCCACATAACCAACAGCCGGGGCCACTGCAATCTCAATCAGAAGCCCAAAGAACCTCGAATCCCCAAAGAATCTTGATCAGAGACCTCTCGCTAGGCGTCCCACATAACCAACAGCCGGGGCCACTGCAATCTCAATCAGAAGCCCAAAGAACCTCGAATCCCCAGAGAATCCTGATCAGAGACCTCGAGCCTGATCCCGGCAGGTACGAAACAGGCTCTCCAAGTCGGCGGGCAGCGCTTCGGGGTCGTCGCGCAGCGAGTTTTCCAACTCCCGGAAGCCTTCGAAGTCACGACCGAAGCTGTCTGAGGGCGAGTCGACCAGCTGGTCGTTGGCGTCCACGGAACCACCAAAGTACTCCACAACTCTACCGAAGGCACAGACGCAGTATTTGCTTCGCTGGGACTCGGTGAACTCAATCTCACCACCCTGATTGGCTTCAATACAGGCCTTCATGTAGTTGTCGCGAAGATTGCCGTCCTCGTAGGCCTCGGACCACGATGCGGGATCGTTTCCCTGGCTGCAGGCGCCGACAAGCAGTATCAGAGCAACCATTATCGGAAAAAAGGAGCGGGTTGGACCTCGCATGGCTGAAAGAGTCTAGCGTTTGCTTGGTCCGCAGCGGCCCAAGACCCCAGCCCGTGCGAACAATGCGTCAAGCATCGGTTCGGTCAATCGCCCCGTGAAAGTGTTTTGCTGGCTGACGTGATAACTGCACAACAGGACCATGTCGTCGTTGAGCACGACTTCGAGACCGTGGGCGAAACTGGGACGTGGCCGTACATTGTATTCGCGACACAACACCCGATGCGCAAATCCTCCGAGAGCGACTATCACACGTATGTGAGTCAGTGCGCGCAGTTCGCGTCGAAGGTACGGGAGGCAACGGTCACGCTCGGCTAGGGTCGGCTGGTTGGCTGGCGGGGCACACTTGACGGGAGACGTGATCCATGCTCCGGTTAGTTTCAGACCGTCATTGATGGACGTGGAATGCTCCTGCGAGGAATATCCGGCGCGCCATAGAGCCCTATACAGCCAGTCGCCTGACCGATCGCCGGTAAACATCCGCCCGGTGCGATTGGCACCATGGGCTGCGGGAGCCAATCCCACCACCAACAGATGTGCCTTCGGGTCCCCGAAACCGGGTACAGGCTTCGCCCAGTAGCTGTCGTCAAGGTAGGCGGCACGCTTTCGGACGCCGACATGCTCTCGCCAGGTCACCAGCCGTGGACAAGCCCTGCACGCCACAACGTCTTTGTTGATGACTTCAAGCGAGGATCGATCGGGTAGAAGCGGGGATCGATCTGCTGGCAACCCGGCATCGGAACTCACCGACCGCAAGCTACATCACCGCCCACAGTGCCCGTTGAGCCACGACAGCAGATCAATCAATCCGCCCAACGACCACCTCGACAAACCCACCCAACGACCACCTTGACAAACCCGCCCAACGACCACCTTGACAAACCCGCCCAACGACCACCTCGACAACTCCACCCAACGACCACCTTGACAACTCCACCCAACGACCACCTTGACAACTCCACCCAGCGACTACCTTGACAATTCCGCTGAGCGACTACCTTGGCAATTGCATGGCCAGCCGTTCAGGGAATGCCCCCACACTCGTACTGTTCGTGCGTCACGGACGTACTCCCACGACAGGCGTCACACTGCCCGGACGAGCTCCAGATCTTCACCTCTGCGCCGACGGTGTGGCCCAGGCCGAGGCAACCGCCGCTCGGATCGCCACCTTGGAGCAAGTGGCTGCCGTGTACGCCTCACCAATGGAGCGAGCCCGCGAGACAGCCGCGCCAATCGCCAAGGCCGTCCGCAGACGGATCCGCACGGCCGAGGGCCTCAACGAATGCGATTTCGGTGACTGGACCGGCAGATCCCTGGCCTCGTTACGCAGACTCGCGGCATGGAAAACCGTCCAACGCCACCCGAGCGGCTTTCGGTTCCCCGGCGGCGAGTCATTCGCCGAGATGCAGGCCCGAGCCATTGGGGCCACTTACGACCTCGTCGCCGCTCATCGCGGCAAGACGATCGTGGCGGTGTCGCACGCGGACGTTATCAAATCGATAGTGGCTGCAGCAGCCGGATCTCCGCTCGATCTGATTCAACGCTTTGTGATCTCGCCCTGCTCGATCACAGCGGTGTGCTATTTCGTTGAAGGCCCGATCGTTTTGACCGTTAACTCCACAGGCGACGACCTGAAGATCGTGAGACCTTCATGAGTGATCAATACGAGCAATACGAGTTCGATGAGCTGGAATTCTTCACGGTAGGCACGCTCGGACCGAAGGGTCGGCGAGTCTTCTATCTGCAGGGTCGCAGCAATGGTCAGCTCTTGTCGCTGAAAATCGAGAAAGGGCAGGTAGCCGCTCTCGCCCACTACCTGGACCGTGTACTCAACGATCTACCACCGGCCGACGACGAACCAGATGAGGGTTCCGCCGCCGACTTGGACCTACGCGAGCCGGTATTGGCGGAGTTCGCTGTGGGCGATCTCGCCGTCGCTTACGCAAGTGAAACGGATCGGCTGGTGATCATCGCCGAGGAATTGATCCTGCCAGACGATCGAGATGATGATCCCGAAGCCGTGCAGGCTGAGGGCCGGCGCGCCCGGTTCACACTGCAACGCGAGCAGGCGGCTCGCTGGGTTGTGCGCGCCCAGCAAGTGGTAGCCGCAGGACGTACTCCCTGCGAGTACTGCGGTCAGCCGATGGACCCGCGCCATCACGGCTGGTGCGCCTGCAACAACTGAACTGATCCGGGTCCCGTGTCGGTGAGGACCTTAACGATGAACCCATGAGCCCGATTCTGGATCGTGATCCGATCCCAACAACCGATGCTCTTGCCTTGTTGAGCTGCGGAGAAGCTGTGGTCATCGGGCGCATGCCCTACTCCTCCAACGCCACCTTCCTCGTTGGCCTTGAACACGACGGCATCGCTGCCCAAGCGATCTACAAGCCGCTGCGAGGCGAACGACCACTTCACGATTTCCCCGACGGTTTGTTCCGTCGGGAGGTAGCGGCGTTCGAGGTATCTGAAGCGTTGGGTTGGGATCTTGTTCCACCGACGTTGGCCCGCATGGACCTGATACACGGATTGGGGAGCCTGCAGTTGTTCATGCCAGCAAATTTCGAACACCACTACTTCTCGCTCAAGCAAACCGGTGATGCATATGACCATTGGTTCCGCCGGATCTGCGCCTTCGATGTCGTCATCAACAACTGCGACCGCAAATCGGGGCACTGCCTACTGGGCACCGACGGGCGGATATGGGCGATCGATCACGGAGTGTCGCTCCATCACCAATTCAAGCTTCGTACCGTGATCTGGGACTTCGCTGGCGAACCGTTGGGCGACAAGACATGCAGTGATCTGCTGGGATTGCTTGAAGGCGGCCTGCCCTCATCACTTGACGAACTGCTCTCGTCGCCAGAACGAGACGCTCTTCGTGCACGTATCAAAGAGCTGGCACTACGCCGACACTTTCCCATTGACGACACCGGCGGCCGTAGATGGCCCTGGCCTCTGGTTTGACGCAAACTGCTGTGGTCCACCCACTGATCGAGTTGACGACGCCACCAATCGAATCGGCACACCCGCAAATCTCGCTGTAAGCCAGCACTGGTCGAATGGCACGCAGGGGACGATTCGTCAATCGCAAGCAGTCTCAAGTCAATCGCAAGCAGTCTCAAGTCAATCTCAAGCAGTCTCAAGTCAATCTCAAGCAGTCTCAAGTCAATCTCAAGCAGGCTCAAGTCAATCGCAAGCAGGCTCGAATCTCAAGGAGTCTCAAGTCAATCTCAAGCAGGCTCAAGTCAATCTCAAGCAGGCTCAAGTCAATCGCAAGGAGTCTCAAGTCAATCGCAAGCAGGCTCGAATCTCAAACAACTCAAGCCTCAAACAAGCAGGCTCAAGCCTCAAAGTGGGCTCACGCAGTGTGACAGTCTCAAAGCGACAGCGGTGGAGTTGCAGTCTCGCGACGAAGCGTATATTGTTTGGTTAACCCAGGGGATTTCACATCCCCAACAAACATTAGGGGATTTTCGGATCCCCTTCTTCACAAACATCAGACGGCCTCGGTTTTCACAAACCGAGGCCGTACTGGTTAGATGGCGGTACTGAGTCTGCGGTCGTGGTGCTTGTTCTGCGACTACCGGCCGTCACCCAACACAGCGCAACCATCAGCTGCTCGAAACGGTCACCGCACCACCAGACCACAACGACAGCGTCACCCAACACAGCGCAACCATCGCCTGCTCGAAACGGTCACCGCACCACCAAAGCACAACGACAGCGTCACCCAACACAGCGCAACCGTCAGCTGCTCGAAACGGTCACCGCACCACCAGACCACAACGACAGCGTCGCCCAACACAGCGCAACCGTCGCCTGCTTGAAACGCCGCTCGGCGACGGGATCAGCGATTATCAAAATTAGATCAGCGCAAGATTGGATCAGCGCGCACTGGATTAGCGATTGTCAAGAGCCTGAAGCAAAGCTGGCAACACCTTGTGCACGTCGCCAACGACTCCGAGATCGGCCACCCCGAAGATCGGTGCTTCGGAATCCTTGTTGATCGCGATGATGTTCTTGGAACCCTTCATGCCCACAAGGTGCTGGGTCGCGCCGGAGATGCCGCAGGCGATGTAGACGCTGGGCTTGACGACCTTTCCGGTCTGTCCCACCTGGTGGCTGTAGGGCACCCAGCCAGCGTCAACGATGGCACGACTGGCGCCTGGAGCCCCGCCCACAGCCCTAGCGAGTCGTTCGACCATCTCATAGGCCTCGGGTTTGCCTAGGCCACGGCCACCCGACACGACAATGGCGGCCTCATCAAGCCTGGGGCCTTCGGACTCCTCAACATGGTGAGCGATAACGGTAGCCGAGCCAGTCGCGCCCAGGTCGGGCACCTCCAACTCCTCTACAAAAGCCTCGGGGCCTCCAACAGCGAAGGCTTCGTAGGACTTCGGCCGCACGATATAGATCCCGGGCTTGCCCGAGGTGTTCTTGGTCCGAACGTCGGTAGTGCCACCGAAGACCGGCTCGGAGCCGATCAGGTTCGAGCCGTCCAGCTCAAGGCTTACCACATTGGTTATCACCGGCGTCTCGAGCTTCACCGAAAGCCGGGCAGCCACATCACGCCCGTCCTGGGTCGTACCCACAAGGAAAGCATCGGGGCTGTCGACCTCACCCGTCTCCAAGGCGGAAGCCACTGCGGAGGCCACGACCGGGCCCTGCATGGCCCCTTCGCGAACTTCGGTGCAGTAGACGGTCTGCGCGCCGTGTGCACCTAGTTCGACTGCATGGTCGTCGCCGTCTGCGGCCGTAAAGACCTCAACAACGTCCGCTAGCTCGCGGGCACCGGCGAGCATCTCCAAAGTGATGGCAGCGATCCCATCGGCTTCGGTTTCGCCGAATACCCAAATCTTGTCGAGTCCCATCGTTGCCTCCTTAGATGACCTTGAGCTCATCAAGGAAAGCCAGGATTCGCTCGTGTGCGTCACCTTCGTCAGTGATGACCTCCCCGGCCTGACGGGTGGGAGCGTCATGTATGGAAACGATCTCCTGTCCTGCGCCAGCCCAACCAACCTGCCCGGCGTCGATGTCAAGATCAGCAAGGGTGAGACACTCGACGGGTTTGTTCTTAGCGGCCATGATGCCTCTGAACGACGGATACCTTGGTTCGACCACACCAGCGGTCACCGAAACAACCACCGGCAGCGGACAACGCACCTCGTCGTAACCGGCTTCGGTCTGGCGTTGCACATTGGCCGTTGCGCCGTTCACTGCAACGGCCTTGGCGAAGGTGACCGACGGCAGACCCAGAAATTCGGCCACCTGCTCAGGAACCGTTCCGGTGTAGCCGTCACTTGATTCGGTAGCGGCAAGGACCAGATCCGGTTCTTTGCGGGCGATGGCAGCCGCGAGAACCCTTGCCGTTCCCAGCGCGTCACTTCCCTGCAAGGCTTCGTCGCTCACGATCGTGGCCCCTGCGGCACCCATAGCCAAGGCGGTACGCAAACCCCGATCCTCGTTGTCGGCGACCATAGAAACCAGGTGTACCTCACCATCGCCTGCGGCATCCACGAGCTGCAACGCCATCTCCACGCCGTAGGAGTCGGATTCGTCAAGGATGGGCTTAGTGCTACGAACAAGCGTTTTCGTGGCAGGATCAAGAGCACCGGGATCGGCAGGATCAGGGATCTGCTTCACGCAGACAACAACCTTCATGGGCGAAGAGTCTGCCAGATGGTCCGAAGAAAACGAAACAGTCGCACAACATAGTGCACTTCGAACTCAGCGACTGCCCGAACACCGCCACCACCAAAACGAACTGCCACCACCAATACCAACTGCCACCACCAAGAAGAACTGCCACCACCAAAGCGATACGGTCGGGGTCTTGCGGGTCATGTTCATCGTGAACTCCGAGGCCTCCTCGGTCACGGCGCGTCGGCGCGTGCTGATCCACAAAGCACTATCTGGGTCTCACGACGTCGTGCTCGCCGAAACGAGTCGCCGTGGTCACGCGGTGAGACTTGCCCAGTCCGCTGCGCGTGAACGCTTCGATCTCGTCGTCGTGCTCGGCGGCGACGGAACTTTCAACGAAGCCGCCAACGGATTGGCGGGCTCCACAACGGCGATGGCGACTCTTCCGGGGGGTTCAACCAACGTGTTGACTCGGATCCTCGGGTTGCCTGACGACCCGCTGGAGGCCACCGATACGCTCCTGGACGCAGTGGATCGTGGCGATGTTCGTCGCATCGGTCTGGGCTCGGTGGAGGGTCGCTACTTCCTGTTTCACTGCGGTGTGGGGTTTGACGCGGCCGTTGTGGCACAAGTGGAGCGACGTGGTCCCTGGAAGCGCTGGGCTGGTCACCCCTTGTTCATGTGGTCTGCGGTTGAGACATGGCTTCGCAGGATTGATCGCAAACACCCTGCGCTGCGGGTAGTCAGCACACACGGTGCGGAGTTCGCTACCGGTTTTCTTGCGATAGTGATGAACGCCGACCCCTACACGTTTCTTGGTAACCGACCCATCAACGTCGTTGCTGGCCTTACGCTTGATGATCCGCTGGCAGCGGTGACCATCAAGAAGCTGGATCCGGCGACGTTGATGTCGGTGGCATGGTCGGCTCTGAGAGGGAACGACATCAGACAGCATCGTCATGTCGACATTCAGCGAAACCTTCGTGGTGTAACCGTTGAATGCGATCCAGCGACGCCCTATCAGGTTGACGGTGATCACTTGGGGGCGAGCAGACGTCTCCGATTTGCCTGGACCCCCGAACATCTCAGTCTGGTCATTCCTCAACCATCCGAGCCCTGAACTCATCAACAACCCCGACGACCGACATCGCGAACATCGGTACAGATGCCAGGCAATCAGACATCTCCGATATGCCTGGACCCCCGAACATCTCAGTCTGGCGAACATCTCAGTCTCGTCATTCCTCAACCATCCGAGCCCTGAACTCATCAACAACACGACGACCGACATCGGGAACATCGGTACAGATGCCATCGACTCCAAAGGCCACAAGCTCGGCCATTCGCCCGGGATCGTTCACCGTCCAGACGTTGACCAGGAGTCCGGCCTCATGCGCGCGCCGCACGACTGTCACATCAACAAGCTCGTCGTAGGGATGCACGGCGGCCATCTGGTGGGCAACCGCCCGGTAGATCGTGCTTGTGGGATCATCGATGACGAACAGCAGCGCCAATGGAATCGCCGGTTCGACTTCGTGGAGCCGGTCAAGGGTGTCCACGTTGAACGACGACACGATCACCCGCTCCGGGCCGAGATAGGCCATTGCAAGACCGGCAACCGCTTCGCTGACCAAGTGATCGGCGTCATAGTCGGGGTCCTCGCGCAGGTTCTTGATCTCAATGTTGACACCCATCCCGTTGCATTCCTCAAGCGCCTCGGCCAACGACGGCACAGATTCGGGTAATTCTTCGCAGTCAAGTTCGGCGACCATCCGTCCGTCAGGCAGATGTGCATCATGGTGTACCACCACGACACCGTCCGCGGTCCGACGCACGTCAAGCTCAACCCAGTCGGCACCCAGTTCCCTCGCCAACCGGAACGCTTTCAGTGTGTTCTCGGCAGCGGCTTCGCTAGCCCCGCGATGCGCAATGATGTCGGTCATCGCACCAGTTTGGCGCGTCCAACTGCGCTGATTCTGTATCTATCGGTGTGAACCTTGCAATAATGAGAACGCGTTCCTATAGTTTCGTGATCACTGTGATCGGTTTTGGTATCACATTCAACAACTAGGGGGATTCTTGTGGCGTTGACCGCTAACATCTTTGCGACGACGACTGGCTGGCGGGACGAAGCGAGATGTCGCGACACCGACCCATCCTTATTCTTCCCCGTCGGCACCACCGGGCCTGCTCTACAGCAGATCGCCGCCGCCAAAGAAGTTTGCGTTGAATGCAGTTGCCGCATTGATTGTCTTGAGTTCGCGCTCACCACCAACCAAGACACCGGAATCTGGGGCGGAGCTTCCGAAGAGGAACGGCGCATCATGCGTCGCCGGCGCCGCGCTGAACTCAGGCGCCTCCGCACTGACCTGCCGTTGCAGAGCAACCTCTAAACCTGCCTGATCGGCCCGGCCCGGCACAAAGGCCAATAACACCGACCCCGTCACGGATCACCGTCTCAGTGGTCGCTGGCCCGACCAGCCAACTGCGTGCATCGCAACCCAACCCGGACGTGACTACCCGATTCGGAACCTAGGGCGTGCATCGCATCTCAACCCGAGTGTGCCTACCCGATACGGACCCCGAGTGCCTACCAACCCAACCCGGGCGTGACTACCCGATTCGCACCCCGGGTGCCTACCAACCCAACCCGGGTACCTACCAACCCAACCCGGGCGTGACTACCCGATTCGCACCCCGGGTGCCTACCAACCCAACCCGGGCGTGACTACCCGATTCGGAGGATCTCGGCCCGTCGTGGCACACGAACCTCTACCAACGTGCCACGCGGAGTGCCGTCGAAAGCAGGGCCGAAGGAGATCGTGCCTCCCAGGTCGTTCACGATGAAGGTCCGCACGATCGTGAGCCCAAGACCGGCGTCGCGGTCCAGCGAGAAGCCGTCGTGAACACCTAAGCCTCCGTTACGAACCCGCATCACCAGTTCACGGTGATCTCCTGATAATTCGACCGAGACCCCTGCACCCAGTGGTTTGGCGTGATCGATGGCATTTTGTACCAATTCGGTGAGAGCAACGGCAAGCGGCATCGCGGTGGGGCCGTTCAGCTCTCCCAGAGACCCGCGGACCGAAACTCGCAGCGGACGTTCGGGGTCGCCCAAGCCCTCCGAAACCATGCGAACGATCCGATCCACCACAACATCGAAGTCGACAACGTCGCTGACCTGGGTTGACAGGGTCTCATGGACAATCGCGATCGATCCGATCCTGCGGGCGGATTGCTCTACAGCATCACGGGCCTCTTCGGTCGTGAGTCGTCGTACCTGCAGCCGCAGCAGCGACTGGATCGTCTGAAGATTGTTCTTGACGCGATGGTGGATTTCGCGGATCGTGGTGTCCTTGGAAACCAATAGCCGATCTCGGCTGCGGATCTCAGAGATGTCACGCAGCACGACGACAGCACCCGTGGTGCGTCCGGCGGCAACAAGGGGATAAACCCGAGCCACAACCGTAACGTCGGGACCTTCCTCGAGTTCTGCCACGGTGCTGTGATGGCTAGCAAACGCTCGGCGAACGACGGTGTCGTCAACACCAATCTCGGCCAGCATGCGGTCCTGGACTGTCGCTTGGATCCGCAGTCGATGTAGAGCGGACCTTCCGTTGGGCGAGGCGAACTGCACACGACGCTCCCGATCCAACACCAGTATCCCGTCACCCACCCGAGGCTCTCGAAACTGCCCTACCTGTTCCTGTACTTTCAGCGGGAAGGTGCCCGCAGCGATCATTTCGGCGAAGCGTTCCCACAGACCTCGGTAAACCGTCTCGAGCTTGGCTTGACGGCGAATCAATCCGGGCTGGCTCTCCAACGACAACACCGCGATCAGGGATCCGCCTCGTCGCACAGGGATAGCTTTGATATGGCGCTGGCCGCCAGTGACGGTCGGCGGTAGTCCCTCCTGCACCGTGTCGTCGCCGCCCACCCGCGGAGGTTCCGTTGGGCCGACAAAACGGTCGACGGAGCGTCCGGATTTCATACATGCCCGAATGACCTCTTCCACGTCGTGCGGGGCGAGGCACCCAACCGGGTCCGCGTGATGCACCGTGGAACCCGGCAGCGAACGGGCATGGCCGAGCACCACGAACCCGTCGCCGTCACGGGTGCTGACATTCAGCAGGAGATCCCCGAAGGATAGATCACAGGGAACCGCCCAGACACCAACAAGCCTCTGCAGGTGAGCTATGTCGTCGGGACCCAGCTTTGTCCTGGCGCGTGCGAGTTCGGCGAGGATGGCCACCTGTTAGCTAAAGCCAATGGGGTGCGATCCTTGTGGAGCGAGGTCGACATATGCGATGCGTTGAGACGCCACCGCAACCTCACGGCCTTTGTGGTCGGTCAACCACAACACCGCCACAGCGCCGGACAGCGCCTGGGTGATGTCGGCCTTCACCTGGTTGCGTTCGACGTCCTCGCCAACCCTCAAGATGATTTCTCTCGGGCCGTCGGTGACCCCTATTCGAATGTCCACGAACAGCTCTCCTGAGGTGCTTGGGGCTAGATGATCTTAAGTTCTGGATGGGTGCGCTTGCTCGGCGCGTGAGCGACGATCCAATCTGCCATCTCGGCGAACACGAGCGACGCTTCGCAGGTGGGTTCGGTCGCCATAATCGGTCGGCCGTGGTCGGAGCCCTCGCGCAACGAGATCGTCAACGGCACCCGACCTATCAAATCAACACCGAGACGCTGGGCGAGCTCAGTGCCCCCTCCCGAGCCGAACAGGCGATAGCGCTTGCCGTCATCGCCAGTGAACCAGGACATGTTCTCGATTACGCCCTTCACCTTGATGTTGACATGGGAGAACATGAACGCCGAGCGTTGTGCGACTCTTTGAGCGGCCGGGTTGGGGGTGGTGACCACATAGGTCTCTGCGCGTGGCAGAAACCCGGCAAGCGACAACGAGATGTCGCCGGTTCCCGGCGGCAGGTCGACAAGCAGAAAATCCGGGTCGTCCCAGAAGACGTCGGTTAGGAACTGCTCTAGCGCCTTGTGCAACATCGGCCCGCGCCAGATGACGGGCTGATCTTCTTTGGCGAAGAAACCCATTGAGATGCAGCGAACGCCGTGCGTTTCTGGCGGCACGATCATGTCGTCGATGATGGTGGGTGCACGCTCAACACCAAGCATGCGAGGTATCGAAAACCCCCAGACGTCCGCGTCAACGACCGCGACGGAGCGGTCGAGTTTCGCCAATGCGATAGCTAGATTGGCGGTGACCGACGACTTGCCCACGCCTCCCTTGCCGGAAGCAACAAGAAGGGTGCGGGTGCGATTGCCTGGCTGCGCGAAGGGGATTTCGCGGCCTTGGGCGTGGCCGTGAGCTGGTTGGCTCCCGGCGGTGGCGGCCGGGTTTCCGTGAACCAGACCACGCACGTTGGCACGCTGCTCGTCGTTCATCACACCGAACTCCAAGGTGACGAGCCTTACACCGTCCAGGGCCGACACGGCGTCTACTACCCGGGTCCGGATCTCGTTACGCAATGGGCAACCAGCAATGGTGAGATCAATCCCTACCTCCACATGGGCACCGTTGATAACGGTCGAGCGCACCATGCCGAGGTCTACAATGCTGCGATGCAGTTCGGGATCCTGTACAGGCCGCAGCGCTTCGCGCACGGCGGCTTCGGTGACGGTCACACGGACACTCCTCAGGATTTCCCCTACGACGGTAGGTAGAATACCGCCGTGGACGCCACGTCCCCTCACCCGATCGCCGAAGCCGAATTGAGTCCGACAGAGTTCGCCTCAGCCGTGTCGGCCATAACCGCCGCTTTCGGTGACCCAACCCGGCGTGAGATCTACCTGTTCATCCACCAACATCCAGACGGGGTGACCGCTACGGACACGGCAACTGCCTTCGAGCTGCATGCCAATGTCGCCCGGCATCATCTCGACAAGTTGGCCTCGGGTGGTTATCTCGAGGTGGAGTTAGCCAAACCAGCCGGCGGGGTCGGCCGCCCGTCGAAGTGCTACCGGTCCTCTTCCACCGAGGTACGCCTCGCTGTGCAGGTTCGCCACGACGACATACTCGTCGGTCTGCTCGGTAAGGCCTTAGCGATGCTTCCCGCGGACAAGGCCGAGGAGATGGCTGAAAACGTGGGCGTTGAGTACGGCAAGGCCATGGCGGAGTCTATTGAGCCCGATGCTGCACACCGTTCCTTTCGAGGAGCGCTACATGCGGTTGCGGATGCCCTTTCCGCCCATGGATTCGCGGCACGTGCCGAACGAGCCGATGGCGGCGAACACCTACAGATCGTGGCTGGCAACTGTCCTTTCGGTGAGACCGTGATCGAACATCCGGTCATCTGTGCTGTGGATCGCGGCATCGTGCGAGGAATGCTGAGCGAGCTATACGGTCCCGCCGCAACCAAGACGGCTTCTTCGCGGCCAGCCGGCGACGACTTCTGTGTCACACACGTGACCCTGTAGGTTGATGTGACGCTACATCTGGTCCGACACGCCGCTGCAGGGCAAAGGGACCTGTTTCGAGGTGACGATCTGCAGCGACCGCTGAGCGCGAAAGGAAAGACCCAGGCCTGCGCGTTGGTTGATTTCTTTACGGGCACCGCGATCCGTGGGATCCGCTCGTCAATGGCCACGCGATGCGTCGAAACGGTCGAGCCTCTGGCGCGCGACCGAGGCCTCAGCGTGGAGACAACACACGCCCTTACCGAAGGCGCACCCGGCGACGAGCTATGGGAAATACTGTTGGCCGAGGCTCGCAACGACGGTGACCTGGTGCTTTGCAGCCATGGTGACCTGATTCCGCTTGTGTTGAGCCGGTTGATGCTCTCAGGGATGCTGCTGAAAGGGCCTCAAGGCTGCGCCAAGGGATCGGTGTGGAGTCTTAACGTCGATTTCGGCGCTATCACCAGCGCGCATTACGTGGCCGATCCGGCCTCAACGACACGTATGCCGCAACGACACGTATGAGGGCGGCTCCCTCCTAGCTCCGGTACCCAAACACACCAACGCCGAAACCACACCAAACACCAGAACTACCAACAAAGTTCACACTGCCGGTACCCAAACACACCAACACCGAAACCACACCAAACAGCAGAATGGTAAGTACCCAAACACACCATCGTGGAGACCGCACGGACTAGGGATTCGGCCACTGTCCTAACCGGCGGGGTACCCAAACACACCAACGCCGAAACCGCACCAAACAGCAGAACTACCAACAAAGTTCAGACTGCCGGTACCCAAACCAACCAACACCGAAACCGCACCAAACAGCAGAACTACCAACAAAGTTCACACTGCCGGTACCCAAACCAACCAACACCGAAACCACACCAAACACCAGAACTACCAACAAAGTTCACACTGCCGGTACCCAAACCAACCAACACCGAAACCGCACCAAACACCAGAATGGTAAGTACCCAAACACACCATCGTGGGGACCGCACGGACAGTCACGCAGAAGCAGCGACCGTCTTGTTGCTATGTCGGAGGAATGACCATGATTGAGGAGAAACACATTTCGTCGACGGTGCCCTCGTTCCAGGTGATGTAGCGGGGTTCGGGCATGTGAACGTGGGTGCGGTCCCACCAACATTCGAAACGTACTGTGTCTCCGCGATTGATGCGGATGTCTTCAACAGGCCGGTAGTTGAGCTGCCATTCGAAACTCCAGACCGGGATGTCGAGCAGAACCAATTCTTCGGGGGTGTCGGGATGAAGCGTCATCCTGTAGGCGGCACCGAACTCGTGCATGTGCCCGAGCACCGAGAAGATCGTTCCCGAATTGCGGGCCTTTAGATCACATGAGCTGTGACCAACGGTGCCGTCCAGGTCGTCGTAGTCGTCGACTGTGCCTCCGCATCCGGCGATGATCAGGTCCGGGATGAAGGCGGCCTCGTGTCCGTACTTCGAAGCGATTTCCTTCAGCACGGTGTCGCGGTCGCACAGTGGCCCCTGTTCGGTAGGGCTGCAGGGCACCTCAGCAGGTGTCAGGTAGGAGGTGCCGGTGATCGAACGCATACCCGTATTCACCTGTTCGACAGTTGCGGTTTCCAACACGATGGCGGACGCGTCGGCTGGCGTGTTGTGGTCGTAGTGATAGTGGATCTGATTAACGATCATGTCGCCCGACGCCAGGTGAATTCCAATGCCAGTTGGGTAGATCCTCGGTGTCTGACCGGGCGCCCATCCGGCGATTGAATACACCCCAGCGGTGGTCAGGCCGCTCAACCCGTAACATGTCCAACCCGGTTGGCCGTCGGCTCCGTTCTTGGCGTCCACCTCGTCCCGGGCTGCCGCCGGAACCCGATACAAGATGGCGTGATGGACGATCTCGTCTTGGTCTGGTTCGAAAGCGAAACCTGTTAGCCAATTGCCGTCGCCTTCGGGATCGTCGATTTCGTAAACCAAGCAGCGGTAGTCATCACGCCGAGTGAGCGAACCCGTGTAAGGCTCCGGGACGAGTACCTGATCACGTTCCACGTGACGGATAATCTCTGTGCGAGGGACCAGCCTGGTGTGAGGTGCCACGTCGAGGCCTCCACCGTCGGCGGCCCAGCGCTCTATGTGGTCAAGTTCGGTGTTGCTGAGCGACCAGTCGTCATGGAACGCAACGCTGTCGCGGCTAGGCAACCATGGCGGCATATAGCGCGCCTGCGTGACCAAGGCGATGTCTTCAGCTATGGCGGCCGCGTCGGCTGCGGTTTCCAACGCAAGCGTGTTCCAGCCGGGCCCGCCGGTTGTGTGGCATGAAACGCAGCGGGTTTCGAGAATTGGTTGCACGTGTTCGGCGAAAGCCCCCGAGGCGATTTCGGCGACCGGGATCGCCCGATCAAGTTCGTCGGGATCGCTTGCAGTGACCGTATCGACGCGGCGGGCAACAAGATCGAATTCCAACCCAATGCGATCGTCGGTTCGAGCTAGCCGAGCGATGTTGATAGGTCCGACCCCGAAATCGGAGCCTGAGATGGTGGTTGTCATTGATGCGGTGAGTTCCTCAGCGGTGACCCGAACCGTTCCGACGAAGGTGACAGGAAGGGTTGTTTCCTTCACGGTCAAGTCACCTGTTATGGCTATCTCGTGATCGGTGCCTTCGCTGTAGGTTGCGGGCAGGCCATCGATCATGGTGGAGACGAAAGTGGCGAACGGCCAATGGGTGGACTCCAAGTAGTCGTGGCGGAGGCGCTTGTCGCGCAACTCCGAGTCGGAATCGAACATCTCAACGTTGACGACGATGGTGCCCACTCGGCTAGAGGCAGGATCATTGACGTCGATGGCGATATCTCCCGCGAGCACCGTGGTTGTGCCGATGGTGGTCTTTGAGGTTCCCGCAAGACGTTCGGTCACGACGTAACGCACCTCAGAACCGGAGTCAGGGTCGACGCGGTACAAACGTTGGTGGTCCCAGTCGACATCATCAATGACTGGGGCCTTCACACCCGAAGTCACCGCGGCGTCGTCTTCGAACAGCAATCCCCATCGGTCGCGGGTCAAAAGCGCGGTCGTGGCGATCACTACAACAACAAGGACCGCTATGCGCCCGAGGTCGATGCGGCTAGGTTTCGCCATGGTCCATCCTGTCTAGTCTTATCTGGATCCCGGCCTTGTCTTGACATTGGCCAACCCTGACACTTGCCTATCTGGATCCCCGCCTATCCTGACCCTCGGCCTTGTCTTGACATTGCACGCAGGTACATCGGCGCGGCATCTCCATAGACCAGCCACAATCAATCAACCAATACCAGCTACAACAAATCCGGGCACCTGACAAATAGGCGATTCACCGGCCTTCGAGCTTGGCACGAAGCTCAAAGGACTTGACACTGCACGCAGGTACATCGGCGCGGCATCTCCATAGCCGGGTCGCCTACAACTCGGCCGTACCACTCTTGACATTGCACGCAGGTTGGCGTGGCATCTTCATCAGCGCCCCCGCCACCATCATCACGTCCACACTTGACATTGCACGCAGGCACATCGGCGCGGCATCTTCATCAATCAGCCAGGACCAATCAGCCAATACCAGTTACAGCGAAAACCGGGCGCCTCAAAAATAGGCGATTCACCGGCCTTCGAGCTTGGCGCGAAGCTCGAAGGAGCCGATCAAATCGACCAAGCGATGAGGCTGAACCGCGAGCGCGTCGAAGGCTGCCAGATCTGCTCGCGCGCCTTGGAAATCGTCCAAAGAAGAGCGCACGAAAGCCCGATAAACGAGTCCTTCGGGATGGTCGGGATCCGACTCCAAGGCCCGATCGAGAAAGGTCAAGGCCACCGTCGCCGGTTCCGGTGTTGCGTCAGAGACGCTGCGGCCCAGCAACCAGCCATATCCGACGTTCAGTGTCACATCGTCGGGTTGCTCAACCAGAGCGCGCTGCACCAACTCCAAGCCTTCAAACAGACGGTCGCTGACAGCCAGCGCCTCGGCGGCCAACAGCAGATCCTCGGGTGTGATGCCCGATTCGGCGAACGAAACTGGGCTCTGCGCCGCCATCACGGCCTGTACCCGACCAAGCGCGTCGGCTCGCTTGACCTCGTTAACCGCATCGCGCAGACCCTGCTGAGAAACCAGTCGTCGCATAAGGGTCGGCGGGTCGAGCCGGTCGAAGGCATCAAGGTGCGCCACGGCAGCGGCGTTGTCTCCGAGATCAAGCGCTATGGCCGCAGCGAACACACGCGCATCTACGTAATCGGGGTCGATCTCCACGGCATCGGTGATCAGTGTCACCGCGGCCGAGCTGTCGCCAGAAAGCCGCAGCAACCACGCCTTGTAGGCGAGTGCCTCAACGTTGGAAGGTGCCAGTTCGAGGACCTCGTCGTAGATGCCCACGGCAGCATCCATGTCACCTCTGGCGAAACTTTGCTGGGCATCGACAAGCAACTCACGGGCGCTGGCGCGTACGTCGCCGGTGATCGTGTCGCCTTCGCCGCGGGTGCCCGCTGAGCGCGCCACGAGAACTCCCAGCAACACAGCTACAGCGACCGCCATGGTCCATGAGAGCCTTCGCCGCCATGGATTCGTCGTTACATCGCCATCCGCGGCTGGGGTATCCTGCCGAAGACGCGGGGTCGGGTCTGAAGCCCCTGCACCCGCCAAAGCGCCCGAGGACGCCACGACCTGTGTTGTTGACGGCGGACTGCGACCAGCAAACACCGAAGTCAGACCGGCTACTGCGGTTACCCCCACAACAACGGGCAAGATCCAAACCACCGAGCTGATACCCGACGCTGAGGGCGTGTAATCAATGTCGTCGCCGTAAATGGCCGTTAGTTGGGCACGTATGTAGTCGTCTGAGCGTCCCTCATCCACCCAGATCCGTATCTCGCGACGTATGTTGCGGGCCACCACAACGTCAGACTCGGCCACGGACTGGCCCTGACATACCGGGCAGGCAAGACGCTCGGCGAGGGCGTGAGCTCGGTCCGCGTTGGTTCGTGGGGGTGCCTCGGCGAACGCCGCCACCGCCAGGGCGGTGACCCCGACTATGGCTGCGGCCGCCCAGGCAACAAGGCGATGTGATCGATGACGTCGACGGACTCCGCTGCGTTGCTTGGTCACAATCAAGCACTCACCTGGGTAATCAGCTCTTGAAGTCCGTTCGCCGTCACCCCGCCGATTATCTTCGCCACGACCGCTCCGTTGGGCGCCACCAGGTAGCTCTCAGGCACTCCCGTCACCCCGTAGCGAACTGCCACACCGGCGGTGTCGGTAACCAGCACCGGCCAGTCGCCGCCGTTGCGAGCGAAGAAGTCGACAACGTTGGCCGCGCTGTCATCGAAAGCGATCGACACCACAACCGCGTCGCCGGCAGCGTTGGCCTCGGAGAAGGCGACCAACTCCGGATGCTCGACCACGCACGGTACGCAGGTCGTGGAGAAGAAGTTGACAATGACCCATATGCCGCGTTGGTCGTCGATGTCGAACCATTCGCCATCGGTGGTACGACCCGCGATCACTGGTGCGACCTCGCCGAGTAGATGGCTGTCGACTGCACGGTCCATCGAAGAGTCGCTCGTGGCCATCATTAACACCAACAACACAACTACAACCCCTACCGGTAACACGATCCAGATCACCCTGCTGCGCGGCCTTGACGAAGACCGGATTTCTCCCTGCGACGCCGAAGCACCCGCGGTCATGATGTGACGCCACCAGCAACCGGAGTACCCGCACCAATATCGGCGCCAGCACCTACCCCGGTACCCGCGGTCATGATATGACACCACCAACAACCGGAGTACCCGCACCAATATCGGCGCCAGCACCGGCTGTGGTATCGGAATCCTCTGGTGGATCCGGGTCCTCAACGAGATCTTGGTGATCGCCCGCGGCGGACGATGTGCGCCTGCGACGCCGTGACGGCAAAACAGCGGCCAGGGTGCCCAAGCCCATAACGGCACCGCCGATCCAGAGCCACACGATCAAGGGCTGCACCGTGGCCCGCAACGCAACCGAGTCGCCGCCCTCTTCGGGGAACCGCACCACCGAGAGTGCGACATCGTCGGTCAAAGTCGAACGTACCGATGCCACACGGATCGTCTGACCCGCAAACGGGTAGACGGCGATGCCGGGCCTGTACACAGCCCCACCGTCAATGCGCACGCGTGCGGTTCGCTCCAGCCGGTTCGAGTGCTCAATGATGTAGGAGCCCTCATATCTGAGCGTGTGACCCGAGATCTCCGCTTCCTGTCCGGGGTCGAGAACGAACTCGCTTTGACTTACATAGGAATTGCTGGCCGCCAAGGCAACGGCAATCATTACCACACCAAGATGCACGATCATGCCGCCGTTGGTTCGTCCTACCAGAGCGCGCAGGCCTTGGCGTCGGCCGACAAGGACCAGATGGCGAGCCGCGCTCCCACCGGCAAAGCCACCGAGCCCGACCGCCAATACCGGCACCCAGCCCCGAGCTCCAACGGTGACCGCCACGACCATCGCAGCGACACCTATCCAAGCAGGCCACAGCAATCGATTGTGCAGCACGGCCGCCGAGGTGCGCCGCCACGGCAACACCGGCGCCACTGCCATCAAGAACAGCAGCACGAAACCGATCGGCATGGTCATCTGCTCGAAGTAGGGGTTACCGACACTGATTGAGCGCCCGTCAATTGCCTCAACAATCAGCGGGAAGATCGTTCCGAGCAGCACCACGAAGGCGAAGAGAGCGAACAGCAAGTTGTTGGCCAAAAACGCCCCTTCTCGCGATAGAGGCGAACCGATACTGCCCGGTGAGCGGATCTGGTCGCCTCGCCAGGCTATGAGCACCAGCGAGACCGCCACGATCAGCGCGAAGAATCCCAGAATCGCGGGACCTATGCCTGACTCAACGAAGGCATGGACGCTGGCGAGGACACCCGAACGGGTGATGAAAGTGCCCAAGATGGTGAGGGCGAACGTTGATATCACCAGCGACAGGTTCCAGACCCGCAACAGTCCGTGGCGCTCTTGAACCATCACCGAATGAAGGAATGCTGTTGCGGTGAGCCACGGAAGCAGCGACGCGTTCTCTACGGGATCCCAAGCCCAGTAACCACCCCAGCCGAGGGTCTCGTAGCTCCACCATGCCCCCAAAACGATTCCCAGTGTCAATAATCCCCAGGCCATCAGCGTCCAGCGTCGAGTGGCCAGCAGCCAGCCTTCCCCGACCCGTCCGGTTGCGAGTGCGCCGATCGCGAACGCGAACGGCACAGTGAACCCGACATAGCCCAAATAAAGCAACGGTGGGTGAAACGCCATCAGGACGTGGTTCTGAAGCAAGGGGTTAGGGCCCGGACCATCAAAGGGCGTGCCGTCGGCGAGCGGGCGTGGATCAAAGGATCGGAACGGGTCGGCAGGACCGACCATCAAACCAAAAAAGAATGTGCACACCACGAACAAGGCGAGCAACGCCCACGCCACCATCGGATCGTCCGCGCGACGACGGAACTTCAAGACCACCGCCGTCAAATAGCCGCACAGCACCAGTGTCCACAAGATGATTGATCCTTCGAGTGCGGACCACAACGTGGCGAAGTTGAACAATGCTGGGGTGCGGGTGGAACCATGCTCGGCAACGAAGGCAACTGTGAAGTCCCGAGTGATGAGCGCTCGCTCCATCACCACGAACGCCGCCACCCCGGCGGCAGTCGTCACCGCAACGAGCAGTTTGATGTCTCCCCACCAGCGGGGCCGGCGACCCGACAGACCCAGAGCCACCACAATGATCCCGCCGAGAGAGCCCGCCATTCCCAGTGCCACAGCAGCCGATCCGAGCACTGCATTGTTCATTGCGGGCAAGCGGCTGCGGCTTCATCGCTGGCGTCGGCAACTGCTGACAACCTTGCGTCGTAGCCCTCTTCGTTGCGGTAGTCGTTGTCGTGTTTCACGCGCATGCGATCAGATGCGAAGTACCAGTCGTCATCGGCCAGGCCACGATAATCCGCCACAGGGAAGGGTCCGTTGACCCAGGCACCGTCAAGCACGATCGTTGACTCGGACTCAAAAAGTTCTGCGGGTGCGCCGCGGTGCACTATGTCCACCGCCGCACCAGCGAAGACCACGCTGAACGCGACAACCGTGCCATCATCAAAGCCTCTGGTGACGGTGCAGCGAACCGGTGACCCCTGCAGCGTGAAACGATCGTTGCCCAACTCCATGCGACGTTCGACAGCTTCGTCGGCGTTGTAGAAGTACAACGATCCGCTCATCAGGCGAAACACCAGCAACACCACCACAACCGCGACCATGACCACCACCAGCAACGCAACGACCGGTCGACGGTGCCGAGACTGGCGCGCTGCGACGGGTGCGAGGCTGTCGGTCACGGTCGGTCCTGCGTCGTCATCCAACGGTGACGGCCCGCTGGCACCCTCCGAGTCAGGCGACGACCGCGAACGATCAAACGGGTTGCGTATAACACACCCACCCCGATCGTGATTCCCCATCCGGCCAGCAGGTAACCAAGATGCGTCATCGGTCGTCTCCTTGCGTGTGCGGGTCTGGATCCGTTGTGGCACCCGAGAGCACCTCAGCTCGCCGCGCGATCAGGCTCTCCTGCAAGTCAACAGATCGCAATTCGCGTTCAAGCCACCCGACCCGGAAACGGTGAATCATGGCCCACACGAACGCCAGAGCCCATACGACGATCCCCACAACCAAGGTGAACAATGTCATGTTCTCAAGGTTGCCGTCGGTGAGCGATGATTTCTGATGCAAGGTGCGATCAAACCACCACTCCACGCTGCGATTCACGATCGGTATGTTCACCGCCGCAATCAAAGCAACAACAGCGGAACGGGTCGCAACCGCAGAATCGTCGCCTCCGGCGGCGCGTACTGCGAGGTAACCGAACATGATCAAGAAAAGGATCAAGGTCGTGACGAGCCTCACGTCGCCCCAGTCCCAGTAGGTGTTCCAGGTCGGACGACCCCAGATCGACCCGGTAATCAAGGTGAGCGCGCAGAACAGCACACCAATCTCAACCGCGGCATTCGCAACGAGGTCCCACCACACTGACCTTTTCCACAGCCACATCAGCGACCCCACGGCTGCGACGATCAGAGCGGTGTAGGTCAACAATGCGGAGGGAACGTGGACAAAGATCATGCGCACCGCGTCGCGTTGCTGATCGTCTTGTGGAGCTACGAAGAATCCGAGCAGCACAACCGCTACAAGCCCACCGACCACAACCAAGCCCAGCAGCCGGGTCGCGCGCGAGCCGGTACCCGAAGGAACGTCAATACAGCTTGATTGTGTCATGTTTCCTCCAACAGCACTCCGTAAGCGCACGCTCCGAGCACCACGTTCACAACTCCGAAGCCTGCCAGCAGTCCGAGCCAGGCCCAGCCGTCCACGGCCGCTATTCCTAACGCATCGTCGAAAGCCCGCGCAGCACCGATAAGCGCCGGTGCCGAAATCGGGAACAACAAGATGGGCAACACCGTCTCACGCGCCCGCAATCCGGCAACTAAAGCACCTAGCAGGCTACCGGCTGCGGCGATAGCAAAGGTCGCCACCAAGCAGGTGAGCACAAGCAGCGCCCAAGCCTCAACCTCAACTCCATAGAAAACGACCATCCCGGCTACCAAAGGCACCTCCACGATCAACAGCTGTGCTGTGATCGCGACCGTCTTGCCGAGAAATACTGCCATCGGCTCGACCCCAGCCAACAGCAGCGCTCGTCGGGCACCGTCGGCTGTTTCGACGGCGGTGGAGCGTTGCACCCCAACGACTGCAGCAAACAGCATCGTCATCCAAAAGAGCCCCGGCGCGGCACGCTCAAGAAGCCGGCGGTCGGCATCAAGCGCAAACCCGAACAGCATCAGCACCAGTGCTGCGAAAGGAACGATCTGCCCTGTAGTCACCCGGGAGCGCCACTCGATCCGCAGGTCCTTGGCGGCCGTCAGACACAGGTCACGCCACAACACAACCCCCACCCAAAGCAGAATCTGTGCCCGTGGATCGTTTCACGCAGTCGGAGGTGACCATGCCCCCAGCAACCGTGACACGCCTGGTGGCAAGCTCGAAGGTGCGGTCGATTTCATGCGATACGAGCAACGCTGTGGCACCGTCTTGGGTCGCTTGCAGCACCAGGTGGTCCACAAGATCACGACCTTCGTCATCGAGTCCCGCATGAGGCTCATCAAGCAGCCAAAGGCTCGGTCGACGTACGACGATTCCCGCGATCGCCACGCGGCGCCGTTGCCCAGCCGACAGTCGCCCCACGGCAACATCACGGAGGCGCTGATCAACCCCAAGCCGGTCGAGTGCAGCATCAACGGTAGCGGTGCCAGCTCGTGAAAAAGAGGCCCAGAATCTCAGGTTTTCAAGCACGGTCAGCTCGTCGTACAGCGCGGTGTCGTGTCCCAGAAGCCCAACCGAGCGCCTCACCGGGTCGGGGTCACGACCCAGATCGTGACCCAACACGATCGCTGTTCCAGCCTCGGGTCTCAATAGACCAGCGCAAAGTCGAAGAAGCGTTGACTTGCCAGCACCGTTGGGCCCTTGCAGAAGAACGATCTCGCGTTTGTGGACTTCCAGGTTGACGCCGGACAATGCCGGAAACCGGCCGAGCAGGGCCACCACGCCTTGCATCGATATGACGGACACCCTGGTGACGCTACCGGCACCACTGACTTCGGGGCACTCGGCCACGATCCAGTATCGACACTTCTCGGCGGGCATTATCTAGCCTGACGGCTACGTGAAAACCCCCCGAACCCTCAATACCAAAGTCGTTATCATGGCTGTGGTAGTCGCCTTCGTGGTTGCTGCCTGCAGCGACGAATCCGGGACTTCGGGGCCTCTCAACGATCCAGCCGCGGCTGCGAGTGCGGCGCTTGATGAGCGCGACCGCCAACCTCAACGCCCGCCAACCGAGACGGTGCCTGCAACGACGATTGCTGTACCTATACCAAGCGTTTCTCACCGCACCTCTATGGGTGGCTCGCCGAACCAATTGCTCACACCAGAGCCAGTGGGCGAGACGATCTCTGACTACAACCTGGCCATCGACGACTGCTTCAACCGTGTGCAAGAACTCGTGTCGGGGCGCCCGACGGTGATCACGACCCGCCTTCCCTGCGATCAGCCGCACACGTTCCAGGTGTTCGGGCGTGTCGAATACCCCGCCGAGCCTTCGGCGCGCTATCCCAGCGACGACGTGATGGAGAACTTCGCGCTGCAATCGTGTTACCGCCTGTTCGAGGACTGGACCGACACGATCTACGAGACCAGCGTTTTGGAGATCGAGGTGCTAACACCTGACCGTGATAACTTCGAGGACGAACTCTACAACTATCGCTGGATCCACTGCCTGGTACGCCGGGTCGATTTCGAACCTCTGCTCCACACGGCACGATCGTCGCGACTTTGAATCCGCTATTGCGCGTGTTTGAATCCGCCATTGCGTGTGCAGATGTTGTGAACTCAGGCCAGCACCGGCAGCGACAACAACACCAACCCGGTCCATGACTGAGGGATCGCCCCTCCACCGGCTCCTGTTTCTGCGTTCCAGTACTCAGCGAAGCCCGACGTTACCGCCCCTCGCAGAGTGGCGCGGGCCAATCTCCGTGCCGCTGGCTGTGACGACGCCTGCGCGAGCAGGTAAGCGAACTGTGGCCAGACTGGGCCACGCCAGTACGTCACAGGGTCATACACCGCTTCATGGCGGTGCACTCCGCGAGGTCCGAATTCGCCGCCGTATGCGTCGGGACTGCACAACGCCTCCTCGACTTGTGCCTTGTGCTGGGCATCGGCTGTGACAAGCATGCCGAGAAGGCCGTCCGTGGTGCGAACACGCCCGGATCCGGACTCGGCAACGCCAGCGTCGGTCCAGTTGGCGAGCTTGGGTTCCCAACGATCGTCCACCGCCGCAGCAAGCTCGCCGGACAGATCGGCGAGCAGGTCGTCGCCGGTCACAGCAGCCAACTCAAGCCCATTCCAAGCCGTCAATGCCGAAAACGACACGGGCGCGGCACCAAACGCCGGATTGTCCAAAGGCTCGCCGCTGTCACCACGCTCGACGGTACCCAAAAGATTGATCTTGTGGTCCGCCCAACGGCCGCGATCGAATCCGTCGCCGGGGCAGTAGTCATCCCAGCGGGGGGTGTCATCACAACCGGTCTCCCACGGGTGGGTTACCCGCAGCAAGCCACTTCGATCTCGGCTTCGCCTCCGCAGCAGGAACAGTAGGCCTCGCCGGGCCGGTTCAACTAGTTCAGCGGCACCATCAAGGCCTGCTTGCAGCGCCACGGAAAGCACATGGCCGTACATGGGTGGCTGCGTTATCGACGATGTGGCCCGCCGGCCCCAGAGCTCCAACGGTCGCTGCGGGTCAAGCGGGTACCCCATGTGAGGCACAAAGCCGGACCCGTCGATTGCCGACAACACTGAACGCAATTCGGTGATGGCTCTGTTCGGCACGCCCAGTTCGTGCCAGATCAGGGCATGAAAGCAGCTATCCCAAAGCCATCGCCACGGATACACCTTCGGGTTCGGCGCGGTGTACCCGGCTTCGCCAACCCAGGCAGCCTCCATGACCTCCCGAACCTGGACACGCAGAAGATCCGGGGTGCGGTCAACGCTGTCGCACGCCATCGTGTCATGCATGCCTGTATGCGCCTTCGTGTCGTTTCGACTAGGGATGTCAGACGGCGTGTCGGTTGTGGCGCGCAACTGGATCGAAGCGGTATCACAACTCGGTTTCGACACGATTACCGTCGCCGGAGAGGGTCCGGTCGACCGGACCGTACCGGGTTTAGCGATCGATGCGGAAACCCCAGCGCAACGCGGCGAGGTTGCCGAAGCTCTTAGCGACGCTGATCTGGTGGTGGTAGCGAACCTTTGCACGATTCCGCTTAACCTTGATGCCGCGTCTGTGGTGGCATCGGTGTTGAGGGGCAGACCCACGGTTATGCACCACCACGATCCACCATGGCAGAGGGACAGGTTCGCAAAAGTGACCGAACTCCCGATCGATGATCCTGCCTGGCGGCATGTGACTATCAACGAACTCACAAGCAACGAGATGGCCGCTCGCGGCTTTGCCGCCACGTGCATCTACAGCGGATTCGCGGAGGCCGCAGACAACAGTTCCCAGCGGGCCACAGTCGACCGTGGGGTCATCAGGGCCCTTCTGGGCGTAGACGACGACGCTTTGCTGTTCGCCCATCCGGTTCGTGCAATCGAGCGAAAAAACATAGGAGCAGCCATCGCCTTGACCGAGGCTCTTGGCGCCTGCTACTGGCTGTGGGGTCCCGCTGAGGAGGGCTACGATTCCAGACTTGAGTCGTTGCTGCATGCTGCGGCCTGCCCCGTTGTGCGGGGGACGACCGGAGCACGCTCCGTTGACCTTTATGGGGCAGCTGACGCAGTTGTCTTTCCCAGTACCTGGGAAGGGTTCGGTTTGCCTCCAATTGAGGCCGCAATTCATCGCCTCCCAGCGGCGGTTGGTGACTATCCGGTCGCAGCGGAATTGCTGGAACTTGGGTTTCGCTGGTTCGGTACACAAGATCCGGCACCACTCGGGGCTTTCCTGGCCGATCCGGACCCGGACCTGCTGCAGCACAACCGACAACTTGCACTACAGCACTTTTCCTTGGATGCTCTACGCAAACGGATCGCTGCGCTGCTAACGGAGATGGAGCTGACGGACCTGTTGTCAAGCACCTACAGGACCACCACCTACAGGACCACCACGTGAACCCCCACCACGATCCTGTCCCGCAGCAGCGCACACGGATTGCCCGATGGGTTCGCGTCGCTCAGCGGGTCGGCTACCTGTTGTATCTAGGCGCGATGGTCACCTTCTTCGTAGGTATGGCATTCGGCTTCGGGTTGGTCATAACCAGGTTCGCGATCGCTTTCCTGGTCGGCGGCTCGATCGTATTGGCACCAGCCATCGTGGCCGGGTACGCCGTGAAGGCGGCCGTTCGCGATGATCTCGAACACGGCCGTGATCCCGATCGGTAAGCAACGATGAGACTGCCACCGCTGTCAACCCACACGCCCGCCGCTGTCAAACCGCCACTGTCAACCCACACGCCCACCACTGTCAAACCGCCGCCGTCAAACCACACGCCCGCCGCCGTCAAACCACACGCCCACGGCTGTCAGACCGCCGCCGTCAAACCACACGCCCACCACTGTCAAACCGCCGCCGTCAAACCACACCCGTCGCCGTCAAACCGCCGCCAGCCCGCCGCCGTCAAACCACACGCCCGCCGCCGTTAAACCGCACTCCCACGGCTGTCAGCCCGCCGCCGTCAACCCACACGCCCACCGTGCTGCGCAGATGGGGTGATGTCGATCGGCTCCGGTGGTAGACGCCCTGCGATTAGATCCGGCAGAAACTCCCGTAAACGAAAGGGCACCGTTGTTTCAACGGAAGCGACGAGATCATCAAGAGTCCACCACTTCGCCCCGATGAACGCTGCAGCCTCAAAAGCTTCGAGGCCCTGAGGGTTGTAAATACCCCCGTCGCAGTATCCCACATGAATGAAGTCGTCGGACTCGAAACGGTACCCAGCGAACGTGTAGGCGGTCTGCTGTACCCACACACACGGACCCATCTCCACGCCACCAATCCCGGTCTCCTCGTGGAGTTCGCGTAGAGCCGCGGTGCCAGTGTCCTCGCCTACTCCCACACCCCCACCCGGAATTTCCAACCACGGGGGCTTGTGGGGATCAAGTGGGTCCTCGGCGTGAATCAGCAGGATCCGCCCCTGGCGATCAAGCAATACGCAGCGAGCAGCCCTCCGACGCAGGGTGAACGGCACGAGACGCAATCCTATCCACTGCACATTCGCGGATAGGTTGTCGCATCAATATGAGACGCTTATTGGCTCTTGTGCTCTCGGCAGCCTGTCTGTGTGTCGCAGCTGCCTGCTCTGGGGACCCCGCAACACCGCTACCACCAACCACAGCACCGCCCATAGTCATCACGTCCCTGCCGACCATCGCGCCCACAACCTCCACAACTCCGCCGCCGACCACATCCCCAGCAACCACAACGACCACTACTCCGCCAACAACGACCACCACCACAACTCCCCCTGCAACAACGGCTCGAACTCCACCACCAACCACAACTCCACCAACCACAGTTGCGCCCACTACAACCACCACCACTACAACCACCACCACTACTACAACAACGACAACCACGACCACCACTACAACAACCACAACGACAACAACCACGACCACGACCACGCAACCCCCGTCAACCAAGGGCGCTACGGTCCCGTCAGAAACCGGACAGCAGGTCGGACCCAACGAAACGGATCAAGCCTCCGATCAGATCTAACTACTCATGACCATCAATCCGATTCAACCGGGAAGGGCCGGATTCCCAGACCCTGAATCCTCAGACGAGGTCCGAGACGAGATTCCCGGCACCACCTGAAACCTGCCAAGCGCCAACCCCGACGAACACAGCAAGATCATCCAAGGCACGTCGGAGCCCGCAGACAACCTCATCACGAAGGGCTGGATTCGCAGACCCTGAATCCTCAGACGAGGTCCGAGACGAGATTCCCGGCACCACCTGAAACCTTCCAAGCGCCAACCCCGACGAACACAGCAAGATCATCCAAGGCACGTCGGAGCCCGCAGACAACCTCATCACGAAGGGCTGGATTCGCAGACCCTGAATCCTCAGACGAGGTCCGAGACGAGATTCCCGGCACCACCTGAAACCTTCCAAGCGCCAACCCCGACGAATACAGCGAGATCATCCAAGGCACGTCGGAGCCCGCAGACAACCTCATCACGATCGGTTCGTGGCTCTGCGAAAGCACCCAGAACACGAAGCACGCCGCTCTTTCGGTCGGTTTTGAGATCGACTCTGGCAACCAAACGATCCCCGAGCAGAAACGGCAGCACGTAGTACCCGTATACACGCTTCGCTTTCGGGGTGTAAATCTCGAGTCGATAGTTGAAATCAAACAAGCGCTCGGCGCGTTCGCGAAACCACACAACCGGATCAAAAGGACTCAACAGGGTGCACACATCCACGCTGCGGGGCACCTTGGCAGCAGACGTCAAGAATGCAGAACGGTTCCAGCCTTGGACCTTGACCTCGGTCAGCTCACCACTATCGATCAATTCACGGATCTGTTCCTTAGCCGGGCGTTTGGGGAGACGGTGATAATCAACGAGATCCGCCGCTGTTGCCACACCAAGTGCCGCTGCGGCACGGCGTAGCAGCTCACGATGGGCCTCTGCGGTAGACGGTGTGCGTTCTGCCAGCACCCCAGCGGGGATGATCCGTTCCATGAGATCGTATTCCTTGAGGAACCTGGGCCTGCGCCGGATGCCTACCTCACCTATGCGAAACAGCCAGTCCAGTGCCTGTGCACCGTCTGAGCGAGCCCCCCACCACTCCCCGGATTGGGGCCGAGGGTCTGCCAGCTCCGAGGCAGTAAGCGGCCGTTCACGAACCTGCGCCAAGACATCTGCGATGTAGGCCGGTTCATCGCGGGCAAGCCGGACAAGCCCATGCCATGTTCGGCCATCGCGAGCTGCTTGCTTGTCCCAACGCAGCAAAGGCTCATCAGCCACCGGCAGCAACGATGCCTCATGACACCAGGCCTCGAACCACTCGTCGTGTCGATAAGCAACAGCGTCGAGCAGCGTCGGGTCATAAGGACCAATGCGGGAGAACACGGGCAGGTACTGACTGCGTGTCACGATCGGTACCGAGTCCAGTTGCAGCAGTAGCGTCCTGTTCATAACCCGCCGCAGGTGGCGACGATCAACCTTGCCTCGGGGCCGAGGATCATTGAATCCCTGAGCATGCAGCGCAACCCGTCGCGCCTGTGAGCTACTGAGACTGTTCATGGTTCAACGACGCTATTGCCAACCCCGGAACCCACCCAGCCGCGCACCATCGGGGATGACACCACACTCGTCCGGGCCCACACCTACAACAGTCCCAACACCCAGCCACGCACCGTTGGGGATAAACTCCGCACTACCCATACCAGCGGTGACTCACCAAGTAGGTGTCTTCGCGCCTAGACGACGAAGGTAACCATGCGGCCAGGCACGACCATCGACCGGCGCAGTTTCCGACCGGCGATGTGGGCATTCACGTTGGGGTCGGCCTCTGCAGCCATCAACACTTCTTCCTCGGATGCATCGCAGGCAATGGTGATCACTGCCCGAAGTCGGCCGTTGACCTGCACGGGTAGATCGAAGGTGTCGGCCACGAGATACGCGGGGTGAGCTTCAGGGAACGAGACGCAGGTCACCGAGCCTTGGCCTCCGAGCAGCTTCCATAGTTCCTCGGCGAGATGCGGTACCAGCGGCGACAACATCAACACCAAAGCCTCGGCCACCTCTCGAGGGGTGCGCTCAATCCTCGTGAGCAGGTTGTTCAACTCGGTGATCTTGGCGATTGCGGTGTTGAACCGCAAAGCGTCCATGTCGGCGCGCACCCCGGCAATTGTTCGGTGAAGTGCACGCCGCAATGAGTCGTCGGGGGTTTCGTCAACCACCGTCAATTTACCAGAGGTCTCATCAACGATGTTGCGCCAGACACGTTGCAGTAGCCGCATCGATCCCACCACAGAACGGGTTTCCCATGGCCGGTCCTGATCAATCGGACCCATCGACATCTCGTAGAGACGCAAAGTGTCAGCACCGTAGGCGGTGTACATCTCATCGGGGGTGACTGAGTTCTTGAGGCCCTTGCCCATCTTGCCGAACGTCCGGGTGACGGGTTCCCCTTCGAAGGTGAACCCGGTCTGCCTGTCGCCCTCAACCCGGTCCGCAGGCACATAGGATCCTCTGGCATCACGATAGGCCCACGCCTGGATGTAGCCTTGGTTGACCAGTCGTTTGAATGGTTCCGGGCCGCCCACATGACCGAGGTCGAACAGAACCTTGTGCCAGAACCGGCTATACAGCAGGTGCAAGACGGCGTGTTCTACACCGCCGACATAAAGATCAACACCTCCCACTGTGCCGTCGGCGTCGCTCATCCAGTAACGCTCAACATCACCGTCGACCATGGCGTTTTCGTTGGTGGGATCAAGGTAGCGCAGGTAATACCAGCACGACCCAGCCCATTGCGGCATCGTGTTGAGTTCTCGACGATAGATCTGAGGACCGTCGCCCAGATCCAACTTGATCGCACCCCAGTCCTGCGCACGGCCAAGTGGTGGCTCTGGATCGGAGTCGTCGTCAAGCACTCGAGGTGCCCAATCAATGAGGTCGGGCAGCGTGACAGGTAGTTCCGTTTCGGGTAAGGCAATCGGGATGCCGCTGGGGTCGTACACAATCGGGAACGGCTCGCCCCAGTAGCGCTGTCGCGAAAACAGCCAATCACGCATCCGGTAAGTAACCGTCCCGTCGCCGCATCCATGCTCCTGCAGCCAGTCGATAATCGCTGCCTTGGCGTCGTTGACGTTCAGGCCGTCAAGAAAGCCGCTGTTGATTATCTTTCCGTCGCCCAGGTACGGCCCGCCACGAAAATCCACTGGCGGTTGCACCGTGCGGATGATCGGCAGGCCGAACGTCTGTGCGAACTCCCAGTCCCGTTCATCCTGGCCCGGGACTGCCATAATCGCGCCCGTGCCGTAGCCCATAAGCACATAGTCAGAGATGAATACCGGAATCGGTTCGTCATTTACGGGATTGACGACGAAAGCGCCGATGAAGACCCCTGTTTTGTCTTTGGATTCCCCCGAATCACCGCCGCTGCCCGAGATCGCAGTTTCGTAGGGTTTGTCGGCGTGACCGGCCACATGGTCGGCCCCGTTTCCGGACGTATCGGTCCGAGCCACCCCGTTGCGATACCGCGCAATCGCTTCGCTTGGAGTTAACGCTCCCCCGGTCCATTTCGGATCGGTTCGCTCGGGCCATACCGCGGGAACCAGTTCGTCCACCAACCGATGCTCGGGTGCCAGCACCATATAAGTCGCACCGAAAACAGTGTCGGGCCGGGTGGTGAAGACCTTGATAGAGTCGAAGTTGATGTGAGCGCCAACAGATCGACCGATCCAGTTGCGCTGCATCGTCTTGACGGACTCCGGCCAGTCCAGCAGGTCCAGATCGTCCAGCAAGCGCTCCGCGTAGGCAGTAATGCGCATCATCCATTGTCTGAGCGGACGCTGAAAGACCCGATGATCACCTCGCTCGGAGAGTCCCTCTGAGGTGACCTCCTCATTGGCCAGCACCGTGCCGAGGGCGGGACACCAGTTGACCGGCGCCTCAGCCAGATAAGCCAATCGGTAGTCCTGAAGCACTTCGCGCCTTTCGATGTCATCAAGCGACGCCCAATCCCTTCCGTTTGAGGGTTGGCGCTCACCAGCGTCGAACTCGGCGATCAGCTCCCGAATTGGGCGGGCGATCTTGGCTACGGGATCAAACCAGGAATCGAATATCTGCAAAAAGATCCACTGGGTCCATCGATAGAAGGACTCATCGGTGGTGGCCACGGCACGGCGTCGATCGTGGCCCAGACCCAAACGTGTCATCTGGCGGGTCATCACCGCCATGTTCTGTTCGGTGTTGACCCTCGGATGTTCACCGGTCTGACGGGCATGCTCCTCGGCGGGCAGGCCGAACGCGTCGAAACCGATCGTGTGCAACACGTTGTAGCCGGTCATCCGCTTGAACCGGGCAAACACATCCGTGGCGATGTAGCCAAGCGGGTGACCGACATGAAGGCCCGACCCCGACGGGTACGGGAACATGTCCATTACGAACAGCTTCGGCCTGTCGACCACACCAAAGGGATCCTCCGACAGCCATCCCGACGGGTTGGGGGTTTCATAGGTCCCGGATTCGGCCCAGACGGTCTGCCAGCGGGTTTCGATCTCGCTGGCACGTGCCGCGTCATAACGAAAGCGGGGAGTGTCTGAATCGCCTGCGGCCGTTGCTGCATCGGGGCTGTCGGACATCGGCCAACAGGCTACGCGCTCGGCTTCGGTGTTCTGAGACAGTCGAAGAGTTGACCACCGAAATCCGATCCGACACAACCCCTAGCGATGCGCGCCTCAGCGTTGCGCGACACCCCCCGATCTACCGAAACCCGATCCGACACAACCCCTAGCGATGCGCGCCTCAGCGTTGCCTGACACCCCCCGATCTACCGAAACCCGATCCGACACAACCCCTAGCGATGCGCGCCTCAGCGTTGCCTGACACCCCCCGATCTACCGAAACCCGATCCGACACAACCCCTAGCGATGCGCGCCTCAGCGTTGCCTGACACCCCCCGATCTACCGAAACCCGATCCGACACAACCCCTAGCGATGCGCGCCTCAGCGTTGCCTGACACCCCCCGATATAGCGAAATCCGATCCGACACAGCCCCTAGCGTTGCGCGCCTTGGTGTTGCGTGACACTCCCTGATGTTTCGTGATACGGTACGGTTCCACGATGCGGGACAGCCCGAAGCGTTCCTACTAAGGAACGGTTTCGATATGAACCACATCACCAATCCCTTTCACGACACCCGCAACGCGAGTGTCGTTGAGTGGCTCAGGAGTTCCTGCATTGCCCGAAGAGATGGAAGATGACATTGACCTTGACGCCTTGAGCGACGAGGATCTCACAGCCCAGATGCATGATGACCTCTACGACGGGCTAGCAACAGAGATCGCTCAGGGAACCAGGATTCTGCTTGGGCGTGGCTGGGGCCCCGGTCGCGTGCTCAACGACGCCTTGGTTGAAGGCATGCGTATTGTGGGTATTGACTTTCGTGACGGCATTCTCTTCGTGCCCGAGGTGCTGCTTGCTGCCAATGCCATGAAGGCCGGAATGGCTATCTTGAGGCCTCTGCTGGCCGAGACGGGTGCCGAACCGATCGGCAGCGTGGTGATCGGCACAGTGAAGGGCGACATCCACGACATCGGCAAGAATCTGGTGGGGATGATGCTCGAGGGTGCCGGTTTTGATGTCGTGGATCTGGGAATCAACACCGACGTTGACAAGTTTCTGGCCGCCTTGGAGGAGCACCAGCCCGACATCTTGGGCATGTCGGCACTTCTCACCACGACCATGCCCTACATGAAGGTAGTGATCGACACCCTTGAGGAGAAGGGCATGCGCGACGACTACATCGTCTTGGTGGGCGGTGCCCCTCTCAACGAGGAGTTCGGTCGCGCCATCGGTGCCGACGCCTACTGCCGTGACGCCGCCGTGACCGCCGAGACCGCATCCGCGTTGGTTGCCGCAAAGCGAGCGGCGTGAAAGGGCAACAACACCGGCATCAGCACCGACCGTCGGTGGCTTGAGCGGATACCGGCGTGAACGAAACTCCGCGGGTGTTGATCCTCGCCTGTGGTGCGCTTGCCCGCGAGATTCGCGACATAGCCCGCCTCCACAAACTCGATAACGTCACGCTTGAGTGTCTGCCGGCCGTGTTGCACAACCATCCCAGCAAGATTCCCGACGCTGTTCGTGCACGACTTGATCGCGATGCCCACCATTATGACCGGGTGCTGCTCGGTTACGCCGACTGCGGAACATCGGGCGAGCTCGAAAAGATCTGTGCCCAGCGTGGGGTGGAGATGTTGCCGGGAGATCACTGCTATGAGTTCTTCGCAGGCGGCGACACCTGGCAGAGGTTGCATCACCGGGATCCCACGGCGTTCTACCTGACCGATTACCTGGCCAAGCACTTCGAACGGATCATCATGGACGGTTTGGGTATCGCCAAGCATCCAGAGCTGATCAACGCCTACTTCGGGAACTACACCAAGGTGATACATCTAGCTCAAACAGACGACCCCATAATTGACGCCGCCGCCAGGGCCGCAGCGGATCGACTGGGTCTTGCCCACCAGCGACTCGCCACAACCTACGGCGACCTGGAGCCAGCGTTGGTTCGGATCGCAGACAGTCGTGTCTAGGCGAGGGCGTGGGCCACAGATCGTGACGATCTTCTGGCGTGACATTCCCGCTCAGGTGAACGCCACCAACGAACAAGGCCGGCGAGAGCAGGTGTTGATGCATCAGCGATTCCAAAACGCCATAGACCGCGCAGCCCAAGTGGCGGGACTGACAGCACACGACGACTATGTCACACAGTGGCGCCGAGAAGTACACAGCCCCGACGGTGATCCATTCAGTGCCGCCCGCGCGATCGCGAAACGGTTTGAACAGGCTCATTCTCCAGAAGAGCTGGAGGCCCTAGTGGCCAATGGTGGTCTGAACCGCGACACTGGAGCCTGTCCATGACCGACACCATCATCAGCAGCGCCTCCAAGGAGGTGGTGATCGGTTTCGGCCGACCCTTTGTGATGATAGGCGAGCGCATCAATCCGACGGGTCGCAAACTTCTCGCCGAGGAAATGAAGCAAGGCGATTTCAGCCGGGTTGAAGCCGACGCTTTGGCCCAGGTCGAAGCTGGTGCCCACATGCTTGACGTCAACGCCGGTATTCCCTTGGCTGATGAGCCTGCATTGCTGGCAGAGGCAATCAAGCTGGTGCAGTCGATCACCGACGTGCCGTTGTCCATTGACTCCTCAATCATTGAGGCGCTTGAGGCGGGAATTGCGGTGTACCAGGGTAAACCGCTCATCAATTCCGTGACCGGTGAACCCGAGGTGATGGAACGGGTGCTTCCGTTGGTTGCCAAGTCCGGTGCCGCGGTGGTAGCGATTTCCAACGACGAGACCGGCATCTCAGAAGATCCCGACGTGCGCTTCGATGTCGCCTCGAGAATCGTAAGGGCCGCAGCCGACTACGGGATACCACCACACGACGTCGTCGTTGATCCGCTGGTGATGCCGATCGGTGCCATGGGAACTGCCGGGCAGCAAGTGTTCGCTCTCGTGCACCGCCTACGCAACGAACTCGGGGTCAACACAACTTGCGGAGCATCCAACGTCAGTTTCGGTCTACCCAACCGTCAGTGGATCACGGGAACATTTCTGGCGATGGCGATCGGCTCCGGGATGACCTCAGCGATCATGAACCCGATGCACGCCGAGGTGAGAACAGCGATCATGGCCGCCGACGTTCTCGCCGGACACGACCAGAACTGCACGTCATGGATCGCCGCGAACCGTAACCCCAACACAGTCGCCGGAGGGCACGCGAGGCGGCGTCGGCGCCGTGGCTCAAGCGCAGTCTGAACTCTCCGAGGATGCCAAAGAAAAGCCGTCGGAGATGACCAGCACCCACAAAGACGGCCGCGTAACCGTGATATTCACACCAGCAGGCATTAAGACACGGATCAAACCAGGAACCACAATCACAGCACGCGAGGCAGCATCGGCGCCGTGGCTCAAGCACGGTCTGAACTCTCCGAGGATGCCAAAGAAAAGCCGTCGGAGATGACCAACGCCTACGCAGACGGCCGCGTAACCGTCATATTCACACCAGCAGGCATTGAGACACGCATCGAAACAGGAACCACGATCCTGGACGCGGCCCGAGCCTTCGGCGTCGACCTCGACTCAACGTGTGGAGGTCGTGGTTTGTGCGGGCGCTGCCAAGTGAAGCCGTCGTTCGGTGAGTTCGCCAAGTGGCGTATCCGCTCCGACGCAGCTGCTGTTGGCGAATGGACCGGCACCGAAGAGACCTACGCGGGTCGTCGTCGCATCGCGGATGGGTTGCGGCTGGGTTGTCAGGCGAAGATTCTTGGTGATCTGGTAGTGGACGTGCCTGCCGCGTCGCAGGTCCATCGCCCGGTGGTACGCAAGACAATCGACCTGCCGGGTCTGACGATCGATCCGCTGATCACCGCCCATTACGTGCAACTTCGAGATCCTGCGCTCGGCGACGAATCCAGCGAAGCCGAACTGCTCGCCGAGGCTTTGAGTTCGGACTGGGGAATCGACGAAGCCACGGTTGCGCCTCTGGTGCTGCCTCAATTGCACACCGCGATCGTTGCGGGACGACGCTGTGTCACCGCGGTGGTGCATACCGACGGAATGGTCATTGACATTAGACCCGGATTCGACGAGGCGCTTTACGGCGTGGCGATCGACGTAGGTTCCACAACTATCGCTGGCTACTTGGTGGATCTAGCCGACGGGGAACTGCTGGCCAGCGGCGGAGCTATGAATCCCCAGATCCGATTCGGCGAGGATCTCATGAGCCGCGTCTCCTACGTCATGATGAATCCTGGCGGTGAGACGGAACTCACCGCGGCGGTGCGCAGCGCCATTGACGACCTGATTGACCAACTAATCGACCTCTTGATGCACAGCCTTACCCAGAAATCAGCTACCGGTGCTGTGATCGTCGATCGGGCTACGATCCGCCGCCAGATCGTAGACGTGGTGTTTGTCGGCAACCCGGTAATGCACCATCTGTTGCTCGGAATTAATCCCAGCGCCCTCGGATCGGCACCATTCACCCTCACGATCTCAGCACCGGTGAACACCGTAGCGCGAGAACTGGGCCTTGAACTGCCCGTGGCCCGCGCCCATATCGGTCCCTGCATTGCTGGCCATGTTGGTGCCGATGCGGCCGCTGCCATGCTCAACGAGAGCACCCATCGCAGCCATGAACCCCAACTCATGGTGGACGTCGGCACCAACGCCGAGATCGTGCTTGGCACCGCCGAAGGCACCTTCGCGGCGTCTTCACCGACGGGCCCGGCCTTTGAGGGCGCCCAGATCTCCTGTGGGGTGCGTGCCGCCGCGGGCGCTGTTGAACGCATCCGGATCAACCGTGACACGCTCGAGGTTCGCTTCAAGGTGATCGGTGTCAACAGCTGGAGCGATGATCCCGAATTCGCCAAGGCCACCGCCCAACTTGACATTCCCGGACTGTGCGGGTCGGCGATCATTGAGATCGTCGGCGAGATGTTCCTAGCGGGAATCTGTGACCGAAACGGGGTGGTGCAAGGCTCGACGGCCACCCGAACATGGCGTTTGCAGCCCGACGGTCGGGCCTTCAAGTTCGTCATTCGCGCCGCGTCGGACCAGCAGATTGAACTGGCTGTCACCCAAAACGACATCCGCCAGATCCAGTTGGCGAGCGCGGCGCTTCGGGCGGGTATCGATCTGCTGATGGAACATGCTGGCGTGTCCGAGGTGCGCGATATCCGCCTCGCCGGTGCTTTCGGTGCCCACATCGACCCTGTCTACGCCTTGGTGCTGGGACTCATCCCGGACTGTCCGGTGTCGGGAGTGCGTGCGGTGGGCAACAGTTCGGGTGCAGGAGCGGTTCGTATGTTGTTGTCGGCAGCTCAGCGAGCCGAGATTTCGCATGCCGTGACCGCTGTTGAAAAGATCGAGACCGCTACCGAATCACGGTTTCAGGAGTTGTTCGTTGCAGCCATGGCTTTTCCACACGCCACTGCAAAGAGCCCTCACCTCGAAAAAGTGATGAAGTTGCCCTCATCGCAGGGCGATTTATTGTCGCGTCGACGCCGACGGAGCAGGCGTGCAAATACCAGGGGGGAATCCAACATGGTCGAATCGACCGGAACGAACAAGGAAGCGCCGACGTGACCGGGTCGGCTACGTCGGCTCGCGCTACCGGCCGACGTGGAGGAGGCCGTGCTGGTAGACGGGCATCCAGAGCCGCCGCCACGCAGGCGACCCTGCCCTACCTCGAACGCAAACTGCAACCTGTTGAGGTGCTCGACGAGCAGGGCCTGGCCCAAATCGAGAACAACGCCGAGACGATCCTTTCCGAGGTCGGTATCGCCTTTCAAGACTTCCCTGAGGCGCTTGATGTGTTCCGTGAAGCGGGAGCCCAGATCTCCGGCGATGTCGTGCACTTCCCCAAGCAGATGTGTCGCGAGATCGTGCAGCGCAACGCTCCGAGGTCTTTCGTTCAGCACGCCCGCAATCCCAAACGCAGCGTCAGGATCGGCGACAACACCACCGTGTTCGCCCCAAATTACGGGTCGCCGTTCGTGATGGATCTCGACCGGGGACGCCGCTACGCCACGCTGGAGGACTTTCGCAATGTGGTGAAGCTCGTCTACGGGCTGGCGCACCTGCATCACAGTGGTGGCACCGTCTGCGAACCTGTTGACGTGGCGGTTAACAAGCGCCACCTGGACATGGTGTATTCCCACATCCGCTACAGCGACAAGCCCTATATGGGTTCGGTAACTGCACCGGAGCGAGCCGCTGACTCGATAGAACTCAGCCGGATCGCCTTCGGCGGCGAGTTGGCGGACCGAACTGTGATGACTTCGCTGATCAACGCCTCATCACCGCTGCGCTGGGACGCCACCATGCTCGGCGCTGCTACCGAATACGCCCGCTCTAACCAGGCCGCCATAATCTCACCGTTCATACTGGCCGGGGCCATGTCGCCGGTCACAGTGGCTGGGCTGTGCGCGCAGGCTCTCGCAGAAGCACTGTCAGGCATGGCTTACTACCAACTCGTGAGACCCGGAGCCCCGGTCATTTTCGGCACGTTTGCGTCGTCGATGTCGATGGCAACCGGGGCGCCCACCTTCGGCACCCCCGAAGCTGGCTTGGCAATTTATGTGATGGCGGGGTTGGCTCGGCGGACTGGTGTCCCGTTTCGTTCGGGCGGACAGTTCACCTCGTCTAAGTATCCCGACGCCCAAGCGGCCTATGAGTCAGCGGCGACGCTGTTACCCACCGTGGCGGCCGGGGTGAACTTCGTTCTGCACGCCGCGGGATGGCAGGAAGGCGGCTTGGCGCTCGGCTATGAGAAGTTGATTATGGACGCCGACCAGCTCGGCATGATGGAGGTCTACGCTCGAGGTATCGACCTGAGTGAAAACGGCCAGGCGATGGAGGCCTTCCGGACCAATCCGCACGGAGAGCACTTCTTGGGCAACGCACACACGCTGGCTAACTTCGAATCTGCCTTCTATCGCTCGTCGATAGCAGACAACAACAGCTTTGAGCAGTGGTCCGAGGAAGGTTCGTTAACGGCGGCGCAGCGGGCAAATACGCAATGGAAGCAGATGCTGCGCGATTACGAGACCCCCGAACTCGACGAAGCTATTGACCTTGAGCTTCGTGACTACATCGCCCGCCGCAAGTCCGAGATGCCAGACGCTGCATACTGAGCGAACCGCGACCCTTCCGATCAGTGCCAGCTCGTGACGCCAAGTCTGTATCGGTCTTCATTGCGGGCGAACCGCGACTTTTCCGATCAGTGCCAGCTCGTGACGCCAAGTCTGTATCGGTCTTCATTGCGGGCGAACCCGACCCATCCGATCAGTGCCAGCTCGTGACGCCAAGTCTCTTTCGGTCTTCATACCAGGCGAACCACGACCCTTCCGATCAGTGCCAGCTCGTGACGCCAAGTCTGTATCGGTCTTCATGTCGGGCGAACCGCGACTTTTCCGATCAGTGCCAACTCGTGACTCACGCGATGGGCGACACCGGCGGGCGCGGTAGACCCAACACCCGCTCGCCGATCACGTTGCGTTGGATCTGGTTGGAGCCGCCGTAGATGGTGTGGGCTCTGCCATACAGAAACGTGCGTTGCCAGCGACCGTCGAGCATCGCCTCGCTACCAAGCACCTCGGTAGCGAGTTCTCCGAGTCGACGATGCCAGCCCGCCCAGAAGAGCTTGCCGATCGAGGCCTCAGGACCGGGCACCCCGTGCTGGGTCAAAGCGGTGAGCATCCGCAGCTGGTTGTATCGCAGGACCTCAAGGCGAATGTAGGCGTCGGTCAGCCGGTCTCGCAGCACAGGGTCGGTAGTTCGCCGTTCGGCAGCGGCAGTGGAAACAAGGTCGTCAAATTCCTGACGGAAGCTCATCTGCTGCCCAAGCGTCGAAGCACCCCGTTCGAAGGCAAGGGTGCCCATCGCCACCGTCCACCCCGACCCCACAGCTCCCACCACAAGGTCTGCGTCGGTGACGGCGTCGGTGAAGAAAGTCTCATTGAACTCCACACTGCCGGTGATCTGGCGAATCGGGCGCAACTCAATACCGGGTTGATCCATCGGTACCAGCAGATACGAAAGCCCATGGTGGCGCTGCGAACCCGCCTCAGTGCGGGCCACGACAAAGATCCAGTCGGCGAACTGTGCCAGCGACGTCCAGGTCTTTTGTCCGTTGATGATCCAGCGATCACCGTCGAGTTCGGCTTTGGTCTTGACGTTTGCCAGATCGGATCCGGCGTCGGGCTCGGAGTACCCCTGGCACCACAGCTGTTCGCCGGACAGGATTCCGGGGATGAATCGTCGCTGTTGGGCGTCGCTACCGAAGGTCATAAGGGTCGGGCCAGCGAGTGTGACACCCATATTGGGGATCCGGCCCGGTGCCCGAGCCTCAACGTAGGTGAGATGAAAAACAACCTGTTCGGCAAGCGTGCATTCCCGTCCCCCTACCGATGCGGGAAAGTCAATTCCCAGCCATCCGCCCTCACCAAGTTCGCGCTCCCAGGCGATCTGAACCTGCGGATCAATGTCGGTTTGTCCGGTAAGACCTTTTCCCCGGTAGGCACCGAACTCTCCTGTTAGGTGCTCCTCAAGCCAGGTGCGGACCTCGTCTCGAAAGTCCCGGAGTGCGGGATCCAAACCAAAGTCCATGTTGGGCGATGGTAACAACGGTGTCAGACTCCGCCCATGTTGACCCGGGTTAGTCGGCGGGCCGCAAAGGAGTTCGCAGACACCATCGCGTTTGTGGCCGCAGGCGGCTGGACCATCACCTACGCCGAACTTGACCGCGCCGCGGACGAGGCCGCTGCCGGGCTGGCCACCCGGGGGTTCGGACATGGCGACGTGATAGCACTCGTCATGCCCTCGGTGATTGACTATGTGGTGCTGTATCTAGCCGCGGCGCGTCTCGGTGCGGTGACCGGCGGCATCAATCCCAGGCTGACCAAGCGCGAGATCGGCGAATGCCTCAACGTCATGGATCCCGACCTTGTGATCGTCACGCCCGATCTTGTCGACCGGGTTGACACTCACCAATGGCGTCACGAGCTCATCTTCATCGGCGACGGAGCAGACACGGTGGCGTCCGCTATGCGCAGCAACGGGATCAAGGCCAATGGTTGTCCCGACGGCGACCCTGACCAACCGGTGTGCATCTGCTTCACCAGCGGATCGACGGGCCGCCCCAAGGGCGCGTGGTTCACTTCCCGCCAACTTGAGGTGATCGCTGAACTCGACACTGGTTCTGCATGGGAAACCAGAACCAGAGACAACACGACAGCGTCAGTAACGAACCCGACCGCGCAAACACCAAAACCAAACCCCAAAGACCCCAACCACAGCACCTCAGCAACGAACCCAACGACGCAAACACCAAAACCAAACCCCAAAAACAGCAACCACGACACCTCGGCACCAAACCCAACAGCGCAAACACCAACAAACCCCAAAAACAGCAACCACGACACCTCGGCACCAAACCCAACAGCGCAAACACCAACAAACCCCAAAAACAGCAACCACGACACCTCGGCACCAAACCCAACAGCGCAAACACCAAAACCAAACCCCAAAAACAGCAACCACGACATTTCGGCACCAAACCCAACAGCGCAAACACCAACAAACCCCAAAAACAGCAACCACGACATTTCGGCACCAAACCCAACAGCGCAAACACCAACAAACCCCAAAGACAGCAACCACGACACCTCGGCACCAAATCCAACAGCGCAAACACCAAAACCAAACCCCAAAGACAGCAACCACGGCATCTCGGCGACGGCCTTTGCGCATGTCGGATTCATGACGAAGCTGCCCTGGATGATCGGGTCTGGTCGCACCATCCATCTGCTCGAGCGTTGGTCGGCTGGCCCGGTGCTTGAACTAATCGCCAGGTATCAGATGAGGGCCGTGACAGGGGTCGCTCCCCAGATCGCCCTGATGCTTCGTCATCCGCTCATCCAAACGTTGGACTTCTCCGCTGTTGACTCCGTGATCGTCGGAGGCGGGCTGTCCTCTCCGGGTTTGGTGAAAGCCGCACGCCGCAGCTTCGGTGCCAGCTACCAGATCCGATACAGCTCCACCGAAAGCGGCGGCATCGGGCTCTCCACGGCGGCGGATGCCGACGAAGACGAAGCGTTGCACACAATCGGGCGCCCACGTCTTGGAGTTGAGGCCGAGATCAGATCCGCCGACGGCAACAAACTGGCACCCGGTGTGATAGGCGAACTGTGGCTGCGTTCGGGTGCTGTTATGTCGGGGTATTGGAACGATCCCGAGGCGACAGCTTCCACTTTGGTTGATGGTTGGCTACGCACCGGGGATTTCGCCGCCGTAGACACCGCCGGTTGTTTCCGGCTAGCTGGCAGGGTCACCGAGATGTTCATACGCGGCGGCTACAACGTCTACCCGGCCGAGGTAGAGGCGATATTGAGCAAGCTCTCAGGCATAGCGGAGATCGCGGTCGTAGCAAAGCCGGACCCGGTGATGGGCGAGGTTGGTGTCGCCATGGTGGTGGCTACAGATCCCGCCGATGCCCCGTCGCTGGATGATCTCCGAGCCTTCGGAGCCCGTGAATTGGCCTCATACAAGCTTCCCGAGGCGCTCATCACGCTGGAGTCTCTACCTCGCAACAGCGCCGACAAGATCGACCGCCGCGCTCTTGTCAACCTAGCGACGCGCACGGCTTGACGGTCGGCTCAGACACCGCCAGACCCGCCATTGGCAGGCTGGTCTGCGCTTGGCGTTTCAGCATGAACCGCCCAGACCAAGGCCCGCTTTACAGTCGACAGTCAGCGCCAAACGCTCAGCATGAACCACCCAAACCAAGGCCCGCTCCAAAGTCGACAATCAGCGCCAAACACTCAGCATGAACCACCCAAACCACGGCCCGCTCTGCGGTCGACAGTCAGCGCCAAACACTCAGCATGAACCACCCAAACCACGGCCCGCTCTGCGGTCGACAGTCAGCGCCAAACACTCAGCATGAACCACCCAGACCACGGCCTGCTCTGCGGTTGGGGTCACGACGAACCCGTACCGCCTCACGTTCGCGTTGGGCGGCGAACTCGGTACCCAACTCCTTGAAGTGTTCCACTCGACGGCCATCAAGCATGCCCATCGCAACCGCCTCAACAATTGCGCAGCCCGGCTCGGTGTCATGGGAACAGTCACGGAAACGGCAGTCGCTGGCGGCCTCGACGAGATCGGCGAACACAAGTCGCAGTGCGTACTCCGCATTCCAGGGACCAACCGCGCGGATTCCGGGCATGTCGAGCAACAATCCACCCGGCGGACTCAACAGGATCAGCCTGCGGACGTCGGTGGTGTGGCGCCCCTTTGCGTCGGAGCTGCGCACCTCACCCGTTTTCAACACCTTCGATGATGCCAGCGCATTGACCAACGTCGATTTGCCCACCCCGCTGGCCCCGATCAAAGCCATGGTCAAGCCGGGTTCTATCAGTGATCTGAGCTGGTCGAGCCCAGTCCCGTCGACGGCTGAGGTGACGACCATCAGATGGTCCCGGACCAGCGACCGGATGCTCTTGGCGATGTCCGCGACGACGGCAATGTCGCACTTGGTCAAAAGGACGACTGGTTTCGCACCGCTGTCCAAGGCCACCACAAGCAACCGTTCAAGACGCCCTGGCAGAAGCGGCCGGTCCAGACCATGTACAACCCCGACGAATTCCACATTCGCGGCCAGCACCTGTTCAATGTCACGTCGGGCAGGGTCTCGCCGACGAAGCGAGGTGTGTCGCGGAAGAACCCGCGCTATGACCGGGTCGATTCCGCCAGTGCGGCCTACGCTTGGCCCGTTATCCAAGCTGGCAATCTCCACCCAGTCGCCCGTGACCGGCGCAAGCTCGTGGTGTTGGCGTCGCGAGTCCGACACCACACGAAGCAAGCCGCTGCCCGTGATCACGTCGCATTCACCGCGATCGACGCGAATTACCCGACCGATCCTCAATCCTGCGTCGCAGTCAAGCTCCACGGATACCCGGTCGAGCCCCCAGGACTTCAGGTCGGTGAAATCGCTCAATTGCACCCGGTCTGCTCGGCCCCGGGTGCTGCGCTGGGTTGGTTGGGGTTCGTCACGGTGGTCTCCGGGTCAGTTTGCCCGATCCCGGACCTTGACATCATGAGCACACCCGGCGATCGCGAATCTACGGTACTCACATGATCAACCACGCAACGAAGCGGGTCAACACAGGGGCCAATGCCCGTCGCAGGGGGCGTTGGATGGGCATAATCGCTGGAATTGCCGCGGCTGGGGTTGCGCTCGGCTTCGGGCAGTTCATGGAAGGCATAACCAACAATCCCGGCTTGGTACTCGCCGTTGGCGAATGGCTGATAGACCACGTCCCTGGATCTGTGGCCAAATGGTCGATCGAACAACTCGGCACCTCGGGAAAGGGCAACCTGTCCGAAGGCATCGTCGTCGTGACCCTGTTGCTGGCTGGTTGGCTGGGCGAAATCTCGTATCGTCGGACCCGTCTGATCGGCATTGCCGCCTTCGCAGCGTTTGGCGTTTTCGGTGCCTATGTGACTGCCCGCAATCCGTTCTCAAAGGCTCAGTCGGCCATTGGATGGTCATTGGTGGCCGCAGGGCTCGGAATATTCACGCTGCACTTCTTGGTCGGACTAGCACGTCGGAGCAGCAACGAGATCGTCGGCTCCTCCCCCCGCATCACCAAAACGCCAGCACAGAAAGTCACCGAAACGCCAGCACAGAAGGTCACCGAAACGCCAGCACAGAAGGTCACCGAAACGCCAGGAGAGATTGCGGCCTATCCTGTCGATCCGCCCCATAGCCGCCGCGCGTTTATTGGCTGGAGCGCCGGAGCCGCAGCGGTCGCCGCCACAGGTGTGGGCCTGGGCCGCTTAGCACGAGGAACCTCCGTGGCCGAACAAGCACGTGACGCTGTCACGCTGCCGTTGGTTTCGCGGCCCGCCACACCAGCATCAACAACATCCACCACCACCATGCCAGCGGTAGGCAGCAAGCCAAGCTCGGCTGCGAACAGCGCGTTCACAGGAGTCAACGGGTTATCGCCATGGATCACCCCCAACCAGGACTTTTACCGCATCGACACAGCCCTCTCGATCCCCCAGGTCGACCCAGCCGACTGGAAACTGCGCTTCACGGGCATGGTCAACAACCCGATCGAGTTCAGCTACGACGAGTTGCTGGCAATGCCGCTCACCGAACACACGATCACGTTGTCGTGCGTGTCGAACCCGATCGGCGGCGATCTGGTGGGCAATGCGACCTGGACAGGCATCTCGCTCGTTGATCTACTGGATCAAGCTGATGTCCGACCCGGTGCCACACAGATCGTCGGCCGTAGCGTTGACGACTTCACCGCGGGTTTCCCCACCAAGGTGCTACATGACGGCCGTAATGCCGTCGTTGCCGTGGGCATGGGAGGCGAACCGCTCCCGATCCGCCATGGTTTCCCAGTTCGTCTTGTGGTGGCCGGTCTATATGGCTACGTCTCTGCAACCAAATGGCTGTCGGAGGTTCATCTGACCACCTGGGAGGATTTCAACGGTTACTGGATTGATCTTGGCTGGTCGAAATCGGGACCGATCAAGACCACCTCACGTATCGACGTGCCCCGCTCCCGCGCCCGGATTGAGGCCGGTGAAGCAGTGATCGCGGGAGTGGCCTGGGCGCCAACCCGTGGCATCTCGGAGGTGGAAGTCTCTGTTGATGACGAGTGGGTCCGGTGTGATCTGGCCGCACCTGGCAGCGATGAGACCTGGGTGCAGTGGCGCACCCGATGGAATGCCGTGGCGGGAACGCACACGCTTCAAGTGAGAGCGCGTGACGGCAGTGGTGAGCTTCAGTCGCCCGGACCCAAAGATGTAGCACCGGACGGAGCGGAGGGATATCACCGCGTAACCGTCGAAGTGATCTGACCAGCTTCACCGCAAAGGCGATTATGGTGCCGCGATGAGTTACGACAGGGAGGTTCTCGACTGGGTCACCTACGGGACCGCAGTCACCGAACTGGCGAGGGTCGTGGCCGACGATGGCTACCGGCCGGAGATGATTCTCGCCATTGCCCGTGGTGGGATGTTGCCAGCGGCTTCGCTGGGGTATGCGCTCTCGGTGAAGAACATCTACGTCATGAATTGCGAGTACTACACCGGCATTGATGAACGACTTCCGGTCCCGGTTCTGCTGCCGCCCTATGTTGAATTCGTCCACATGCAGGACGCCAAGATCCTGATCGCCGACGATGTGGCCGACACGGGCCACACTTTGAAGATGGTCCACGACCTGTGCACGCAGCGGGTAGCCGAAGTGCGCAGCGCTGTGCTCTATGAGAAGTCACACTCGCTGGTGAAATGTGAATACGTGTGGAAGCGAACTGATCGCTGGATCAATTTCCCGTGGTCCTCGCAAGCACCTGTGGTCAGCGCGGCCGAAGCTCGCCACAGAGTCTCCGACGCTTGACCCACGATCACGCCCACAGGATCACGCCCACAAGTGCGGCAACCCCGAACCTGACCAGAGTCCCACCACAAGCTCAACTGTCCAAGGCTCCGGATGTATCAGGGCTCCGGATGTATCAGGCGCGGCCGGAGCGTTGTATCGCCCTTTCGTCGGTTCCGAGGTAGCTGGCGATCACCCGCGGATCGTTTCGCACCTGCGCGGGGCTTCCCTCTGCGATCACAGACCCGGATTCGAGGCAGTAGACACGGTCGCTGATTCCCATCACCAGCGGCATGTCGTGCTCGATCACCACCGCCGAGGCGTCGAGTTCGGATTGGATGTGTTTGATCAGCGGTCCAAACGCCTCTGTCTCGCGCTGAGCCACACCTCCTGTCGGTTCGTCGAGAAGCAACACCCGGGCATCGACGGCGAGCAGGCAGCCGAGTTCAACGATGCGACGAGTGCCAGTCGACAAGATGGCAACGAAGTGGTCGGCGTAGCGCCCAAGTCCCAAATAGTCGATGATCTCGGCGGCTTCGGCTCGTTTGCTGCGTTCATGGCCCAGCGAAGGCGGCACACCGAACATCGACGGTAACAACATCGAACGTTGACGAGCCTCAAGCGCTACCTGCAGTGTTTCGCGGACGGTGAGGTCCGGGTAGAGCTTTGCGGCTTGAAAACCCCGACCGAGACCCATCCGGTGACGCGACGCGGCAGCGGTGCGGGTGACATCTTGTCCAAGCACCTCAACACGCCCTGTCGCTGGTAGGAAACCGCCGATCGCATTGAGCAGCGTGGACTTACCCGCTCCGTTGGTGCCGATCAGACCCACCATCTCGGAATGCTGGACATGAAAGCTCACGGAGTTAACCGCAACGTTGCCACCGAACCTGACCGTTATGTCGGTGGCTCGCAACGCCACGCTCCCCGCAGTCACATCGCGCGGGTGCGCACGTGTGGGCACGGTCTTGGCGACCGCTGGTTTCGGGGGTGCCGGTTCGGCGGGGGGTTGTCGTTGCGCCGCCACCTTGAGCAACCAGTCGCGTACCGCGTAGGCGATCTGTAGCAGGCCGCCAGGGAAGTACATCAACAACACCAGCAGTCCGATGTTGGAGGTGAAGAAACCCTGAAGGTCATGCAGCTTTTCCGGGGTGACCTCAGGCAGGCCCCGGACCCAGAGCGAACCAAGAATCGGACCAGCCAACGATCCGAGGCCGCCGATGATGGCGATGACGATCACCTCTAAGGACTCACCAGCACTGAACGTGGTACGGGTAGACAGCGAAGGCAGCACACTCACCAGCAGTCCGCCTGCCAGGGCGGCAATGGCACCGCTTACGGCGAACGCGGAGAGCTTCGCCCGGGTGGGAGACACCGTCGATGCAGCCGCGGTCATTTCGTTGTCGCGCACAGCAATGAAGGTGCGTCCAAGGCCCGAGGCCCGGATTCGTCCGCCGACGTAGATGGTTATCAACAAAGCGAACAGACACAGGTAGTACAGGCTGCGGCGGCTCTCGGAAAAGTCGAGGCCAAGAAACGACGGTGGGACTGCGGGCCGTGGGGCGCTCGATCCTCCATCAAAGAAGTCCTGGCTGAACATCCAGCGCCCGGATGCCACTGCGAACGCGAGCGTGGTAACGGCCAAGAACAAGCCGCGCACGCGTAACGCGGGGATGCCTATGAGGATGGCGAACAGCGTGCCAAGCAAAGTGGCGATGGCGACCGCGACGCCCCAGGGCAGCTCAACGGAGGCGTCGAAGAGGTCGAACGGTATCGGGATGTCGTGGCCGCGTGTCAGTGCGACTGTTGTCAGCCCACCCACCCCGACGAAGGCGAACTGTCCGAGCGAGACCTGCCCAGACCATCCGGTGAGGATCGTGAGCGAAAAGGCGATCATCGCCCACAGCAAGATCACCGTCCATGTGAACGTGGCCGACGCAGAGGTGGCTATCAGCGGTACCAAAGCCAGCAGCCCGAACAGCACCAAAAAGCCGATGCGGTTCATGTGCCGCACCCACCAGATGCCGCGTAGCGACTCGGGCACAGCCTTAACCCGGGGCGACAACGACCAATTGGCCTCCTCACGCTGCGAGCGTGCCAACCACAGCACCACGAACAAGACGGCTATGAAGAAGACCAAGTCAACGACGTCTTGATTGGTGGACGACACGTTGGAGCGGATCAGCTTCTCCACCAAACCAACCCCGAGACCTGCAACCAGAACGCCCGGCAGCGAACGCATGCGGGCCAGCAACGAGACGATCAGTACCCGCAACAGCAGCACCTCTGCCAGCGCCTGCCCGGTGTCGTCGACCAGCGCCGCTGGAACTCCCGATAGTGGTGCCGACAAGATGGCCGTAGCCCCCGCGAACACCCCGCTGATGGTCCACACGATCGTGGAAACCCGCCGCGGCGACGTGCCGTACACCCTGGAAGTATCCGGGTTGGACGCAGCGGCTCGCACCGCCAAACCAAAGCGACTGCGCGTCAAAAACAACGCCAATAGCGCTACGAGCACGGGGACCACTATGACGACGACCAGTTCGCGGGCCTGTAGGCGGATGTGATCGGTGGGTGTCCAAGTGACGTCAAAGGGGGTGGGTATCGAGCCTCCAGCGGTGATGTCGGGAAGCCAGGAAACCCGTGCGAGCAACATGATCTGGCCGATACCGATCGTTGCGATCAGCAGCACCAAACGTGGGGATGTGAACAAGCGTCGGATCACGATCAACTCGACCAGCATCGCGCAGGCACCGCATCCGAGGATCGCCATGGCGAAGGCAAACCACCAGTTGATGTCGTAGTTGACGATCAACAACACAAACAGGGCCAGACCGAAAGCACCAAGTTCGCCGTGTGCGAAATTCAACACACCAGTGGAGCGGTAAATCAGAACGAATCCGGCTGCCAGGGCGGCGTAGGTCAGGCCGGTGACCAGGCCAACAATGATCGCCTGCTGGCCTAGCTCGATGCCCAATACTTCGATCATCTTTCGATCATCCGCCTTCGCCTCCAAGGAACACTGCGCGAACGAGATCATCTTGCTGCGCGAGTTCGTGGGCTGGACCCTCGAAACGAACCTGGCCTTTTTCCATGAAGATGGCACGGTCGGCGAACGCCAAAGCCACATTCAGCGACTGTTCGACTACGACCATCGTCTGTCCCTTCTCCCGCAAACCCTCGACCACGCCGAGCAACTCCTGCACCACAACTGGAGCCAATCCCAAGCTCAGCTCGTCAATGAGCAGCACATCGGGTTCATGCACCAAGGCCATAGCCAGCGCCAGCATCTGCTGCTGACCACCCGAAAGATCGCCGGCAATCTCATCGAGACGTCCCTGCAAAGCATCAAACTGCTCAACCACGTTGTCTATCCGGCTCTGCGCCTCGTCGGATTCCAGGCTCGATCCGAGCAACGCTGCGCGAAGGTTGTCACCGATGGTGAGATCCCGGAAGATCCCTTCCCCGCCTCGCAACTGCACGATCCCGATCCGAAAGCGGGTCTCGGCCTCTGCGTAGGTGATGGTGCGCCCGTTGAGCCGCACCACCCCCCGATCCGGTATACCCAAACCGGAAATTGCCCGCAGCAGCGTGGATTTCCCGGCACCGTTGGTGCCGAGCAAAGCGACTACCTCGCCTTTGTGCACATCAAGGGCAACGTCAAACAGCACCTGAACGGGCCCGTAACTGTAGTCAAGGTTGCGGACTTGGAGCACCGGCACTTCCTCGGGTGCCGAGACGATACGCGCCATCTCGGTTTGTTCCTCGTGCATCTCCTCCACGGCCAGGGATATGTCGCGGCGGATGTAACGGGCGCTCTTGCGGATCAAGTAACCACCGATCAGTGCAGCCGGAGGTGCCACGATCAACATGGCTGTGCGTTCGCTGTATGCGTCGGAGATCTGACCGGCAATAAGACCGCCAAAAAACCCTCCCATCAAGAAGATAAAGACCGGCAACAGCGCGAAGGCCTGGGAACGGATCCGGTACGGCGAAACGGCTGCAATGATCGTCGGCGCGGCCACGAAAGCCGCCGAGATGGCTGCTTGGGCCACGGCCATCATCACGATCAACCCGCCCAGCATCCGCAAAGGCAAGGCGATCAGGTACACCACACCGGCGAGCATGACAAGGCCCCCGGCATCTCGGACCATTGACTCGGGTGCACTGCGGAATCGTCGATCGAAATAGCGTCCAGCCAACGGCATCGAAACGATCGAACCGAGCCACATCATCGACTCGACCAAACCTCGATCAAGGGCATCAAGGCCGTAACGGTCCTCCAACAACAAATTGAACTGCAAGGGAATGGCGATCAGAGCGAACCCGAGCACTCCGACCCCGACCGCCAAGAAGTAAAATGTGCGAATCTTTCGGAGCCTCGCCAAGGCGGTGCTCATGGATGGATCGAGTTCGTCAACGTCAAGCGCGTCCTCTGCAAGTATCGCTGCCTGATCAAAACGTCCCCGCTCAGGTTCTTTCATCCGGATCGCGACAATTCCGAGCACCACTGGCGGTATCGAAACGGCCATTAGAGCCCAGCGCCAGCCTTCGTCTCCGCCGGCGAGAGTTGCCACACCGCCGACGATGACCGGCCCGAGCAGTTGACCCAACGGACGACTCATGCCCTCCACTGCGAAGATGCGCGCCCGAGCTGCTATCGGGTAGGTGTCCGCAAGCAGCGAATTCGACAGCGGAATCCGGTATGACTGGCCAAGACCACTTCCGGCGCTTGCCCAGAACAACTGGAACGGGTTTACCACCAGACCCATGAGGAAGGTACACCCGGCCCAGAAAAGGTTGGCTCCAGGAATGATCGCCACCCGGGTGACCCGATCGGCTAGTGCCGCCATCGGTACCGCCCCCAGCACCAGGGCCACACCGCTGAAGCCGAGAACACCGAATAGGGCCGTGTCGGAGATGTTGAGGGTGTCTTGGATGTCGGGTGCAAGCACCCGCACCGCCCGTGGGAACTCTACGATCAAGCCGAGCAGGAACAGCATCACCAAAGTGGACCGTCCACCCACCTTCAGCGCCTCGGGGAGCGACATCGCCTCGTCACCTACACCGGGGAGCAGGTCGTCGGGCAGCACAACCATCTCGTCGCGTTCGGCCTGTCGGGCTTGACGCTTGGCTTCCTCGTCTAAGACAGCCGCAGCCAACGACGCAGCTTCTTCAACGGGCGAGTCACCTTCTTCAACGGGCGAGTCGTCAGCCAACACTGGGTTGGATTGCTTCTGCGCCTCACCCTTGAAAGTCATGATTTCCGAGGAGCTCCTCGTTGCGATCGGTCAAACATGCAAAGGTCAAACGAACAGGGTCAACCTATAGCGACCGCATAGCTTTGCCCAAAGTGACCGACTTGCGCCATCCGAGCAATAGGGGAAGAATCATCCGGTCTCGTTTCACGGCAAATTCCGCCGGCACAATCATCAGGGGGACCTATGGCTGGACTACGAATATTCGCTCCGAGGTGGGTCGTCGTGCTGGTGGTTCTTGCATTCGTGACGACAGCTTGCGGAGGCGAGGTTGACGAGGGCTCCACGCTAGACCCTGGCGTGACAACAGACCCGGACGTGACAACAGACCCGGGTGGGCAAGCTGATAACAAGCCGGACGATGATCCCGATCCCCCAACGACCGAGGACCCCGATCCCCCAACGACCGAGGACCCGAACGGCTCCGCGAATGGCGAACCCAATATTTATGATGATCCCCGCGGCGGGATCTTCGCCGAGTTCCAAGCCAGCTACGACCGCAGCAACCACCCCTTCCAGCAGGCTGACGCCGTGTGTCTACCCCACACTGCCGCAGCCGACCGGGTGGACACCGATCCCGGCATCAGCGCAGACACCATCTCCATTGCGCACATTCGTTCCCGTCTTGAGGACACCGCTGCCTTTGGCTTCTACGTTCCTGTCGGCGATCCTGCTTTAATGTTTGAGACGTTGGTGGACTACATAAACAACACCTGCGGAGGGATCCGCGGCCGTATGTTGGATCTGCACACAATTGAAGTGCCGATCTTGGGCCAAACCGTTGACGAGGACCGTAACGCCGCCTGTATTGAAGCCACCGAAGATCACAACGCCGTCATCACGATGAACTCCAGCGGCTTTCAGGGTTCGGCCAACCTGTGCCTCGTTGAAGCACAACAATCGGCGTTTATCTCCACACAGGGCCAACCTCTTGAATGGATGGAGCGCGGCGAAGGCAGACTCGTGTCGATCTCCAACGCGAATGAGGAGAGCCTCAAGTTCCTCTTGGACTATCTGCTGGAATCTGGAGTTCTCGAAGGGGCCGTGGTGGGTGTGGCCATGCCTGACACGCCAGGTCAACCCGAGTCGGTGAACGACGGTCTTGTGCAACCTCTACGTGACGCAGGCATTGAGGTGATCGCCGACGTGATCGGCTGCGGAGGCGGGTCCCTCTGCTCGGTCGGCGTAACCGAGTCGGTCAGCAACATGCGCGATGCAGGCATCACGGTGTTCTTCAACGTGTTGAACATCCTCAGCGCCCCCGGCTATATCGCAGAGATGGCGGCGCAAGGCTTCCAACCCGGAGACGTCCAATTCTATGCCTCGGACTTCAACTCCCAGACCAGCGAGTTGGTATCGGGTCAGATCACCAACGATCCTGCCGCTGGCGCGCTCTATAACGGCGCAACCATGGTCGACTACCGAAGCACCGGCGACTATCGCTCCTCAACTTACAATCCGACAGTCTGGCAGCAAACCTGCGCCGACGTCTACAACGAAAACAACCCTGACGGCAACTACCATAAATGGCAGGACCAGGGTGGCGATTCGAGCTGGGGAATGGTGGCTTCTGTTTGTTCCATTCTGCGCATCGCAGCCAGAGCCATTTACGACGCCGGTGACAACCCAACCATTGCAGACGTACAAGAGAGCTTGCGGAACCTGGGCCCCATCGACCTGGGGCCGATGACCCCGGCCTCGGTTGTGCCAGGCAAGACCCAGTCCCCGGACGCCATGCAGAGCCTTAACTGGGAATTCCCCTGCGAACAGCCCTACCCCTACACCATGAACAACGGCAACGACGTATGCGTCACCGGCAACAACGACTGGTGGCCAATATCTCGCTAGGCACACACTGACTTTCTTGGCGGCTGATTTCTTGGCGGGTGGCTGGTTCTCTTGGCGGCCAGAGACGTTTTCCTGAAGCCCAAGGGCGAACAGCATGCGGGTACAAAACCATAGGTGTCTTGGGGGAGGCCAGAGGCGTTCCCTGAAGCCCAAGGCAACAGCCCAGATAGGTCAATTGAGGACGGCCCACCTGCACTAGGCCCACACGGACTTCCTAGTGGCTGATCTCTTTCTGGCCAGAGACGTTCCCGGAAGCCCAAGGCGAACAGCCATCGTGCAGCTCAATGACACGACCACGTCAACCAGAGACGTACCCTGAAGCCCAAGGCGAACAGCCCGAACCTGGCTCAGTCACAGTAATTTTGGCCTTGTATCATGAAAACGCCTAAACAAAACTGGCCCAACCCTCCCCCCGGGTAAGAAATTGAGGTGGTTCATGTCCGATCTGCAAAGGCCTATCCGCGGCTGGAGTATCGCAGTTGGACTTGCATTGCTTGCCGCTGCCTGCGGCGGCGAAGTGAACGAAACCACCGACGACCCCGTCATAACGGAACCTGCCAACGAAGAAACCGACATTGATCCCACGGACAGTGTTGGTTCCGGTGGTCCAGTCCCCGGCGCACCTAACATCTATGATGATCCAAGGGGCGGAATCTTCGCGGATTTCCAGGCTGGCTACGACCGTGGCGATCATCCCTTCCAGCAGGTTGACGCCGTGTGTCTGCCCCATCCCGCCGCAGCCGACCGGGTAGACACCGATCCCGGCATCACCGCAGACACCATCTCGGTCGTGCACGTGCGTACCCGACTTGAAGATGCGGCAGCCATCGGCTTCGGTGCCCCAGTGGGCGACCCTGCATTGATGTTCGAGACTCTCGTTGACTACATCAACAACACCTGCGGAGGGATCCGCGGTCGCATGTTGGATCTGCACACAATCGAGGTGCCGATCTTGGGCGACACCGTGGAGGAAGACAAGAATGCGGCCTGCATTGAGGCAACCGAAGATCACAACGCTGTCATCACCATGAACTCGTCCGGCTTCGGGAGCACGGCCGTACTGTGTTTCGTTGAGGAGCATGAGGCGGCGTTTGTCATCACCGAAGGGGAGTCTTTAGATTGGATGGAGCGCGGCGAGGGCCGACTCGTGTCGATGTCCAACGCCACCGAGGAGAGCTTCGAGTTCCTTCTCGCATTTCTGCTGGAGTCGGGTGCTCTTGAAGGAGCTGTGGTGGGTGTTGCCGCACCAGATACCCCCGGCCAACCGGAGGCGATCAGGGATGGCCTCGTGCAACCACTGCTTGACTCTGGCATTGAGGTTGTCCACGACGTGATCGGCTGCGGAGGCGGGGAGTTCTGCGCGATCGGTGTGAGTGAGTCGGTGACCAACATGCGCAATGCTGGAATCACCGTGTTCTTTAACGTGTTGAACCTCCTCAGCGCCCCGGTTTACATCGCCGAGATGGCTGCGCAGGGCTTCGAACCCGGAGATGTCCAGTTCTACGCCACGGACTTCAACTCCCAGACGGCCGAGTTGGTTGTAGGCCAGATTTCCAACAACCCCGCCGCCGGAGCCCTATATAACGGTGCAATTATGGTTGATGGCCGACCCGTCGGTGAGTATCGCCTACCTGGCTACAGCCCTACGATCTGGGAGCAGACGTGTAACGACGTCTATAGCGAAAACAATTCCGAGGGGTACCACCACAAATGGCAAGACCAGGGTGGCGATTCTGCCTTCGGAATGGTGGCCGAGTCGTGTTCGATACTACGGGTCGCGGCCAGAGCCCTATACAACGCTGGCGACAACCCAACCATTGCGGACGTGCACGAGAGCCTGAGGACCCTCGGCCCGATCGACAACGGCTGGATGATCCCGGCCTCTGTGGAGCGTGGCAAACCTCAGGCTCCTAACGCCGTGCAGCGCATCACCTGGCAGTTCCCCTGCGATCAGCCTTACCCCTTCGTGATGCCCAACGGCAACAAGGCGTGCCTCACCGGCAACGAAGACTGGTGGCTTGTAACTCGCTAACGGGGTTTCTCGCGTACATCTACGTGCGCGCTCAGTAGTCATCTTGAACTATCGGTCGGTCTCGCACCAACCAGCAGGTCAGATGGTCGACACGCAGGTCAACACCCGCACCTGCACATGCGTCTCACAACAACCAGCGGGGCCTTGGCCAACCACAACAACTGTCGCTCAGATGGTCGACACGCAGGTCAACACTGCACACGCACGAGCATCTCACACCAACCAGCAGGTCAGATGATCGACACGCAAGCCAACACTGCACACGCACGAGCATCTCACACCAACCAGCAGGTCAGATGATCGACACGCAAGCCAACACTGCACACGCACGAGCATCTCACACCAACCAGCGGGGCCTTGGCCAACCACAACAAAACACGAAGACTGTTGAATGCCGGTCTCGCACCAACCCGTCGCTCAGATGGTCGACACGCAAGTCGACACTGCGCAAGCATGTGCGTCTCGCACCCAACCAGTCGGTCAGTTGGCCTTTATCCGAGACGACGGCGTAAGAGGCTGTGCACCCGCTCCCAGTGGAGTTCTGACGCGTCACGGTTGTAGCGCGGCCCTCCCGGAGGGGCGTATCCGTGTTCGGCGTTGGTGATCCAATCCAAGGTGTAGTCAACCTCGGCGGTGTCGAGTGATTCGCGAAACACCCGCATTGTCTCCGGCGGTGCCGTGGCGTCGTTGTCGCACCATCCGAGGTATATCTCGGCGCGAACGTTGTCGAGGCCCAGATGGGGAGAATCGGTGCCGTCACGTACCATCCAAGCACCATGGATGGAGGCCACGGCAGCCATACGTTCGGGCATCGCCCGAGCCAGCGACACCGCCAGTCCGCCACTCATGCAGAACCCAACCGCACCGACAGCGCCATCGCTGGCTGCGGGATCGCCAGCTGCGAAGTCCAGCATTGCTTCGGCGTCTCCGATGATGTTGGTCGGGTTGACGGTGAACATCAACTCCATGCGGCGATGCATCTCCTCATCGCTCGATCCGAATTCGCGGAACTCGCTGCCTCGGTAGAACAGGAACGGCATCATCACGTAGTAGCCAGCAGAAGCGAGCCGCATTGACATGTCGTGTAACGATCCACGGATACTCGGAGCGTCCATCAGGTAAAGCACCACCGGCGCCGGGCCGCCGTGTTCGGGATGGCGGACAAAGGTCTTCATGACGCCATCCGCTGTGGATAGGTCAATTTCTCGCTCGATCATCTCTGCATCCAGAAGTTACTCCGACAGTGGAGGTGAGGGGATTCGAACCCCTGGCCTCCTCGATGCGACCGAGGCGCTCTACCAGCTGAGCTACACCCCCTTCGGGGCAGCCATGCTATCCAACCGATCGCGAAAGCATCCCGACAACAACGATGCCCTCTAGCTGGTATGCACCCGATCGGATCAGGCCTCATAACCCAGCCCGTCGGACAACAACAACGCCCCCTAGCCCGTATGCACCCGATCAGTTCGGCCTCGTAACCCAGCCCGTCGGACAACAACAACGCCCCCTAGCCCGTATGCACCCGATCGGATCAGGCCTCATAACCCAGCCCGTCGGACAACAACAACGCCCCCTAGCCCGTATGCACCCGATCGGATCAGGCCTCATAACCCAGCCTGTCGGACAACAACGATGCCATCTAGCCGGTATGCACCCGATCAGTTCGGGCCTCGTAACCCAGCCCGTCGGACAACAACAACGCCCCCTAGCCCGTATGCACCCGATCAGTTCGGGCCTCGTAACCCAGCCCGTCGGACAACAACAACGCCCCCTAGCCCGTATGCACCCGATCAGTTCGGGCCTCGTAATCCGGCCTGTCGAAATAGATTTGCTCTGGCTTGGGGCCCGCCAGTACCCCATCGGGATACAGCATCCTCACCTTGATCTCGCGCTCCACAGAAAGGTTGCGGTAACGCATACACCCATACGCATAAGCGAGCAGAGCCACATCAATCGTCACATGGACAATAATCGCTATCAACCCAAAAACGATGGCGGCTAGCAGGGAGATGGTCGCCGCGGCCACCAGTACCACAAATACCTGCCTGCGGCGCCGCGCAGCAGCCCATGCACTGCGCGGGCGTAGCTCCAGGGACCGCTGGTCCCGGATGGGCGACCATTGACCCGCCGAGTCAATCCCTGAGTTGAATGACTTGACGCGATCAAGGCCAGACCCGCCGGTGCTGGTATTGCGCGAGTCCCGCCACCAAAGAACAAGGTAGATACACCATGCACATGCCAACAACAAAAGGATCAGGGGCATCAACGATTCCTCTCAGAGCCTTCTGTCGTACGGGATAGCACTTGGCAAGTCACGGCCGGTAACCATATGACAAAGAGACTACGGAACGCAACACAACTCCGATGGGCTCTTTGTGTGTATGCGCGGGCTCAATCCCGATTCGGTCGGTCTACACGGATCTCAACAGGCCGGATAGATGGTGCCCATCGGTTGGCTCTGTCTTGCTCTGTAGGTGAATCGATACCTTCGGTCAGGAACTACCGTCACGACGAAAGTCACCGGAACGCCCACCTGTCTTTTCCCACAGCGCGATCTCCGAGATGGTCATGGCGCGGTCCATTGACTTGCACATGTCATAAATCGTCAGCGCTGCGACGCTGCAGGCCGTCAACGCCTCCATCTCGACGCCGGTTCGGTCCATCGTCTCAACCCGGGCCTCAATACCGATCGACCGGTCCTCTATCTCAAAGTTCACGGTGACCGCACCCACCAGCAGCGGATGACAAAGCGGGATCAAATCCGACGTTCGCTTAGCGGCCTGGATCCCGGCGACCCTTGCGACTGCCAGCACATCGCCTTTCCCGATAGCGCCCTGGGCCACCGCGGAGACAGTACTGGCCGACATCTGCACCCAACCACGGGCGATAGCCACCCGATGTGTGACAGCCTTGGGTGTTACGTCCACCATGCGTGCACGCCCCTGTGAATCCAGATGGGTGAAACCCCTATCAGTCACGGCTAACCACATCAGCCACGGCTAACCCCTATCAGTCACGGCTAGCCACCGATCTGCGACATTGTGCGTCGAGGCCGAACGAAGTGCACCCGGTTGATCGAATGCCCAGCCCACTTAGCGGCGACGGTGCGCTCGAGAGCTTCGGCGATCACATCGTCGCTTGAACCATTGCGCAGCAACGTCCTGATATCGGTTTCGTTGGTAGCGAACAGGCAGTTGCGGAACTGGCCATCGGCGGTGATCCGGACGCGGTCGCAGGTGTCGCAGAACGATTGGCTAACGCTCGCTACCACCCCCACCTCGCCTTTGCCGTCAAGGTACCGCCATCGGGTTGCCGGGGCAGACGTACGCTTGATCGGTTCGATCCGATGAACGTTTGAGATCGTGTCAACGATCTCGGCTTGGGTCATGACCTGCTCGTCACTCCAGATCTCATCCGCGTCGAGGGGCATGAACTCAATGAAGCGGACCTCCACCCCTTTGTCTCGACCGAAGTTTGCGAAGTCGACAACCTCGTCGTCATTGACGCCTTTCATCACCACCACATTCACCTTCACGGGATCGAATCCTGCAGCGATTCCTGCTTCGATACCGGCGAGCACCCGGTCGAGTTCGTCGCGACGGGTTAGCTCAACAAACCTACTGCGGCGCAGGGAATCGCAGGAGATGTTGACTCGTCGTAGGCCCGCCCGTTTCAATTCCTGGGCGATCAGCGGAAGCGACACGCCATTCGTGGTCATCGACAGGTCCACACCAAGCGCAGCGAGTTTCTCCACGAGTACAGGTAGGCGGGCACGGACGGTGGGTTCACCACCGGTGAGCCGGATGCTCTCGACGCCGTAGCGTTGCACCATCAGCCGAGCGAGCCGCTCGATCTCCTCGAAACTGAGAATCTCCTCCCGGGGGCGCCATTTCATGGGTTCGCTCGGCATGCAATACACGCAGCGGAAGTTGCATCGATCGGTGACCGAGATCCTCAGATCCGTGTGGACACGCCCGAAGCTGTCAACAAGACCATCCATAACACTCACCACGCTACCGCCGCCGGACCAAACCGGCGGTATACACCCGGCGACCCGCAACAACCACCGGCTATAGCAAAGCACGAGTCACACCCGGTCCGGTGACAAGCCACTACCACACCCATCGAACTCCCACACCCGGTCCACCATCACACCCACTCCGAGCGCAACGACAACAATTTGATTCGATCGCCGGGTTCGATGATGGTGCCGTCGGGAACGACCGCCAGAGCATCGGCTCTGGCCATAACGGTGAGCTGGTGCGAACCCTGGCCACCTGCATGACGCACGTGAATGCGGCCCTGTTTGTCGTATTCGGTAACCACACGCATGTAGTGGGTCTTGTTGTCGGCGCGATGAGCGAATCGCTCATCGGCCACTGCGTCGATCATGGGCAATGGAGCCGCCGGACAACCCGCCATGTGAGAAATAGCCGGGCGAGCGATGAGCTCAAAGGAAACCATCGAGCTGACCGGGTTACCTGGTAGGCCGAACACGGGTGTCGTTCCGATCAGGCCGAACGCAAACGGCTTGGCTGGCTTGATGGCGATCTGCATCCAACGCATGTCGCCGATCTCGTCAAGCACGACCTTCACATAGTCGTATTCCCCCATGGATACCCCTCCAGAGGACAGGATCGCGTCGCAACGCTGCGCACCGTGCAGGAATGCTTGACGCAGAACATCGGGATCATCTGCAGCGATGCCGAGATCCAACGGATCCCAGCCAGCCTCAGCAACGAGGGTAAGCAAGGTGTGGCGATTGCTGTCACGGATCTCGCCGGGCCGAAGGGGACGGTCGTCGTCAACTAGCTCGTCGCCGGTTGAGATCACACCGACACGAGGACGTCTGATCACCTGTACCTCCGTGAGTCCTACACCGGCGAGCACTCCCACATGGCCAGCTCGGAGTCGCGTTCCTGCCGTGAATAGCAGATCACCGACGTTGCAGTCCTCACCGACGTCACGAACGTGGTTGTTTGGTGGTACCTCAATTTCTGCCACGACTTCGCCATTGCCGGGTCGTGTCCGCTCAACCATGATCACCGCGTCCGCACCGTCGGGCATCGGCGCACCGGTCATTATCTGCACCGCCTGACCCGGGCCGACATGGCCGTCGAACACCGAACCGGCTCCAACCGTTCCGATCAACTCCAGCCTGACGGGGGCGCCAATGGTGTCGGCCGCCCGCACGGCGAATCCGTCCATTGCTGTGTTCGCGAACCGCGGCACCGATTCCGACGCCACTGTGTCGGCGGCGAGCACCAAGCCCGCTGACTTCGCTGGCGACATCCTCAGTGTTTCCAGCGGACCAACACGAGCGAAAACGTGTCGTTGGGCGGATTGTAGGTCAATCATGACAACGAGCGTGCCACTACCGCGACTGTCCAACCAACCCGGTGCCTACGCCACACACCTGTTGACTCGGCTTTGTCTTCGGGTTCACCCCTGGTTGAACATCTCACCCAACCCACCAACAAACCACCAACCCAATCCAAACTCCAGGCCCACACACCCATCGACCCGGCCTTACACCTATCGACCCTGCCTTACACCTATCGACCCGGCATAAAACCCGTCCACTCGGCTTTGTCTTCGGGTTCACCCCTAGTTGAACATCTCACCCAACCCACCAACAAACCACCAACCCAATCCAAACTCCAGGCCCACACACCCATCGACCCGTCCTTACACCTATCGACTCGGCATAAAACCCGTCGACTCGGCTACACACCCGTCCACTCGGCTCTACTTCGGGTTGCGCTCCCGTCGAACATCTCACCCAACCCACCAACAAACCGCCAACTCAATCCAATCTCCAGGTCGATTCAATCTCCATCTGCGAAGTGGTGTGTGCGGGTTTCGAACTCACCGTTATCCTCGGATTTCGTGCCTACCTACGACTACCGATGTCAACAGACCGGCGCGATGTTTGAGCAGTGGCAGGCCTTCACCGACGAGCCACTAACCGTTTGCGGACAATTTCACCCTGGCGAAGACAAGGCTTGCGACTCGCAGGTGAAGAAGGTGTTCTCGAAGGTGGGAATCTCGTTCAAGGGTGACGGGTTCTACAAGAACGACCATGGATCTGTCGCCAGGTCACGACGTTCAGAATCGGACCGATCCGACTCCGAACGTTCAGAGTCCGACTCTTCAAAAGGCGAGCCTTCCGAGTCCTCAGAATCCAAGTCCTCGGATTCGAAATCGTCGGAATCCAAGAGCGATTCGTCGTCCATGAGCGATTCGTCCTCATCGGTTGAGAAGACCCAGTCGTTGAGTTCCTCCAAGTCCTCAGCAGCCACATAAACCTCATCCGGGGTCAACCTGGATCCAAGATCGGCTGTTCATCTTCGGCCCAACCGGCTCAGGTCCCTGAGTTGAGCCGTTCACTTCCCCTTTCGATCACCGGTTCGAAGGATAGATGTGATGGAGCCAACCCAGTGGAGTCGAGGCCGTAGGACGCCCGATGGAATGCCCGAAGCGGCCCGAGATGTGTTGGGTCGAATTCGCCACAAGATCCGACGCTGGCAGATCCTGCGCCGTGCCGCTGCGATCGTTGCGGTCGTCGTGTTGGCAGCGATCGTGATGCGGGCACGATCGTCGGCTGAGCAAGCGATCGAGGCTTGGCAGCCTTGGGGTGAGGTGTGGGTTACCGCTTCAGCGATGGAGCCGGGCACGGTGATCGGAGCCGAAGACGTGATTGCCCGGGTGGCACCCACGGTGTTGGTTCCCGACGATGCAGCCACTCTGTCACCGGTCGGAGCGCAGGTCACGGTCGCTCACGGTCGAGGCGAGATCGTGCGCAACACACGTCTGATCGGCCGCGACGCGAACACAGTGGCGGCGCTGGTGGAACCTGGACATTCCGCGGTGACGGTGGACGTTGCTGAGGACATCTTCGCTGTTGGCGACCGGGTGGCTCTTCACTCACTGCTTGATGGCACCCGGCTCGCGATCGCAATGGTGGTCGCCGTCCACGAAGGTGCCGTGACGGTAGGTGTTGACGCTCACCAAGTTGCTGTGGTCATCCTCGAACTCGGGAATGGTGGCGTGGTCGTCACCCTTGACGGGCCAGCGAGAATCCAGTCCACGCCAGCGGCGAAGCCTTCTGCTCAACCGAGTGCGTCACCCTAACAAGAGCCGAGCGCAATACCGGGTCACGCGCACAAACACGGCATCAGTCAACACGGGATCAGTCAAACAGCATGATCATGAGCACTACCACTCCGAGCAACACCCGATAAACGACGAAGGGTGTGAACGTGTATGACCGCACGAGTCGCAGCGTCGCCCAAACGGCCATCCATCCGGTGATCGCCGACGCTACGGTACCCCACACAAATGGCGCCCGGAACGATGACGGAATTGTCACGTCCGCCAAGGCGAACAACCCGGCCCCAGCTATTACCGGCAAGCTCATCAAGAACACGAGTCGAGCAGCAGCTTCACGTTCGAAGCCCAAGGCCCGGCTCATGGTAAGCGTCACCCCACTTCGTGACACACCGGGTTGAAGCGCCACCGCCTGGGCGGCACCGACGGCCAGCGCAGTGCGCCAGCCGAAGTCCGTGACGCCGCGCGAGCCCTCAAAACGATCCGCGACAAACAAAACGCCACCAAAAACAATGAGCATCACCGCGATCATCGGGATCGAGTCGAGATAATCAATCTGACCCTTGAACAACACGCCTACCAGCCCCGCCGGGGCGACGGAAAGAACCAGCGCCCAGCCAATCCGTCCATCAGTGTCTATCGGGCGGCCGCCCAACGGCGACAGGCCTGCCTTCACGTAGCGGATCACGTCATCGCGTAGATACCCCAACGCCCCGATCAGGGTTCCGAGATGCACCGCCACATCGAAAGCAGTCTCGATTTCCGGGTTGAGATCGTCCCAACCAAACGCCCAACGGGTCAACTCAAGGTGCCCGCTTGATGAGATCGGCATGAATTCCGACAAGCCTTGGACGATGCCCAAGACGATTGCGTGGAGAACCTCCACGACGGGTTCAGTCGCCCGACATCGTCACGTCGCTGACGACGAGTGTGACACCGACAGCGTTCGTCGGCAGCCGTTGCAGGTCACAACCCACGGCTGCAATGTCGTGAAGCAGGCGCTGAAGAGTGGACGCAATGGTCACCTCGCGCACGGGCTCAGCTGTCTCGCCGGCCCGAATCCGCAGACCCTCAGCACCGGTGGAGAAATCCCCCGACACCGGGTTGACACCCGAGTGCAAGCCGGTCACTCCTTGAACCAACAAACCGTCGTCAATCCCGGCTATCAGTTCTTCGGGCGTTCGATCTCCTGGTGTCACGGTCAATGCCAACGCACCCACTCCCGGAGCGCTCTTGAACCCACCGCGAATCGCTGATCCCGTGGAGGCTGTGCCGTCGCGTCTACCCGAGTAGCTGTTATGCAGGAAACCGTCCAACACACCTTCGGTGATCAGCCTCGTCGGTCGGGTAGCCAGACCCTCCCCGTCAAGGTTACATGCCGTGAACGCTTCGGGGTCGGTGGCGTTGTCCACAAGAGTGAGCGACGTTGCTGCCACTTGCTCATCCAATCGGCCCGCGAACAGCGAACGGCCCTTCTGTACCGCTTCTCCGGTGAGGGTATGGCCCACGATGCCGAGCAACGAGGCCGTAACCCATGGGTCCAACACGACGGTAAGCCGAGCTGTGGGCGGCTTGGTGGCCCCGAGCATCCGAGTGGCCCTCATTGCAGCATCCGCCGAAGCCGCAGTCACATCAAGCGCTTCGGGTTCGCGTCCGATCGAGAACCCGAAGCCTGTCTGGGTTTCATCTTTATCGTTTGCCAGGGCGTAGGCAGCGAGGTAGCAGCCGGTCTCGCGGCTTGTTGATGCGATGCCCGTAGACGTGGCGACCGCCGACTCGAAGATCGAATCGACGTACTCGGCGGACTCGACGCTGCCGATCCGTGGATCAGCAGCCAACGTGGCTCGCTCCAGTTCAATCGCCAACGCAACTTTGTCGTCGGTGCGAAACGATGCCAGTTCCTCGTGGAAAAAATTGAGGTCGGCCGGGGCCACACCATCGGGATGAGCGACTCCGTTGAACTCGTCAAAGCCAGCGAACTGCGCATTGTCGCGGGCTTCGGTGAGCGTCTCAGCTAGGGCGGCTTCATCCAGTGTTCCTGCGTAGGCGAATCCTTGACGACCACCGGTCACCACCCTTACGCCGATCCCGCTGGACTCGGCGCTTGTTAACGACTCCACCTCGCCGCCATAGGCCCGGATCTCGGTCTCGCGTGCACGGGCGACGAACGCCTCAATCTCCTCACCATCGGCGGCCCAGCTGGCGACCCGTGTAGCGATGTCTGCTAACTCGCTCATCGTCAGGCCGCGGTGCCACCCACGGTCATTCGGGTGACCCGCAGTGTCGGGGTGCCGTCGCCCACCGGCACTCCCTGACCGTCTTTGCCGCAGGTGCCGGGTGAACCCATACAGAAATCGTTTCCGATGGCGTCAATGCGGGTTAGAACCTCAGGGCCGTTGCCAATCAGGTTGCCTTCACGAATCGGGTCGGTGATCTCGCCGTTCTCAATCAGGTACGCCTCGGTCATCCCGAACACGAAGTCACCGGTGGCGGTGTTGACCTGGCCGCCGCCGAGTTGTGCCACGTACACACCGGATTCGGTTGCGGCAATGATGTCTGCTGGTGCGTCGCTGCCGTTGGAGATGTAGGTGTTGGTCATCCGCACCATGGGAAGGTGGCGATAGCTCTGCCTGCGGCCATTGCCCGAACTGTGGCGACCCTGTTTTCGTGCCCGTAACCGATCCCACATGTAGTCGGTAAGGACTCCGTCTCGTATCAAGACATTGTGGGCAGCGTGTTGCCCTTCGTCATCGACGGCGTAGTGGCCCCACTCGCCAGCCATGGTCCCGTCATCGATCAGAGTGACCCCCGCCGACGCGACCTGCTCGCCGACACGACCGGCGAACACCGATGCAGACTTGGCAACAAGATCTGCTTCGAGCCCGTGCCCGCAGGCTTCGTGGAAGAGGACTCCACCGCCCCCCGCCCCGACAACGACAGGCATCGTCCCCGACGGTGCGGGACGAGCACCCAGTTTGGTGAGCGCTCGAGTAGCAGCACGGCGAGCCATATCAGCGACGTCGGCCTCGTCAAACAACTCGAAGCCGATGGTTCGGCCCACTGATTCTCTGCCGGTCTGCATGCCGGTGTCACCCGTGGCCACACACGAGACCGAAAACAAGGTGCGTATCTGGTTGTCCTCAACAAGTAGGCCTTCGGAGTTGGCTACCAGGGTTTGCCTGCAACCGTCGCCGTAGCGGGCAGTCACCTGGGTTATGGCCGAGCCCGACGCCCTTGCGGACTCATCTGCAACAGTAAGCAAGCCGACCTTTGTGGCCTTGGCGACCTCGGTCGGCAGGATCCGTACCTTTGCCGAGCGCGCAACTTCACTGGGCGATACCCGAACAACTCGGGTGCCAGCCCCGCCGCCCCGGGCGGCCGCAGCAGCAGCTGTCGCAGCCGATACGAGCCCTTGGGGGCTGAGGTCGGCTGTGTGGGCGAACCCTGTGGTCTCGCCGATGACGACCCGGATTCCCACCCCACGGTCTCGACCGCTGGTGAGTTCCTCCACACACCCGTCGTCAAGAACGGCCGAAGTGGAACGGCGATCCTCAGCGAACACTTCGGCGAACTCACCGCCGGTGCGCATGGCAGCCCTCAGAGTGCGGTCAATGATGTCGTGGTCGATCACGTGGATCTCCCGTTTCGTTGGTGTTTGGGGCGTTACGGACGAAGATCTCGGCCGGACGCGCAATGTTACCGCTCATGTTGGTACGTCAAGTCACGACCCGCCAGCACCACGACACCTACCACCAACGCCCACCCTGCGAGCACCCCCCGACATCTACTAACAACCCCACCCTGCGAACGCACTGCAACAACCCCAACCACCACACCACCCTCCGAGCACCCCACAACCCCAACCAACCACCGAACGCACTACAAACACCCCCAACCACCACACCACCCTCCGAGCACCCCACAACCCCAACCAACCACCGAACGCACTACAAACACCCCCAACCACCACACCACCCTCCGAGCACCCCACAACCCCTCCACCAACCACCGAACGCACTACAAACACCCCCAACCACCACACCACCCTCCGAGCACCCCACAACCCCTCCACCAACCACCGATCACACCACAACAGCAACCACCACACCACCCTCCGAGCACCCCACGACACCAACCGCCGATCGCACTGCAACAACCCCAACCACCCTGCGAACGCACTGCAACAACCCCAACCACCCTGCGAACGCACCATGACACCCACCGCCGATCGCACTGCAACCCCAACCACCAACGCCCACCTCCGAACGCACCACAACCCTTACCACCAACCCCGCCCCGCGAACGCACCACGACACCCACCACCAACCCCACCCTGCGAACGCACCACAACCCCAACCAACCACCGAACGCACTACAACAACCCCAACCACCACAACAAGTTCAAGCGCTCGGCAACAACTACCACACCACCCTCGGAACGCTGATACCCGGCTTGTTGTAATCGGTGAGGTAGCATCGCTTTGATGCTGCTGGATGCGCTCACCGGTCCCGAAGACCTCATCGGGCGCAGCTACGACGAACTCAACGACCTCGCCGAGCAGATCCGGCAACTAGTCATTGAGGCGGTTGACAGGCACGGTGGCCACCTCGGATCCAACCTCGGGGCTGTGGAGCTCTCGATTGCGTTGCACCGGGTGTTTCGGTCGCCGCATAATCCGATCCTTTGGGACACAGGGCATCAGGCCTACGTCCACAAGATCCTCACCGGCCGGGCCAAATCATTTACCGGTCTTCGTGAGATGGATGGACTGTCGGGCTACCCGAGCCGAGCCGAATCCGAGCACGACTGGATTGAGAACTCCCACGCCTCCACGGCGCTGAGCTACGCACACGGTCTTGCCACCGCCTTTCACGCAAATGACGACCGTCGCCGTGTGGTAGCGGTGGTGGGTGACGGTGCGCTCACCGGCGGTATGGCCTTTGAGGGGCTCAACAATCTTGGTCACAGCGGCCGCGATGTGGTGATCGTCTTAAATGACAACGGCCGTTCATACGCACCGACGGTGTCACGATTGTCCGAGAGTCTCGTGAGGATTCGCAGCAATCCCGTCTACATGCGCCGTCAGGCAAGGGTTGAGGAGATCGCCGAGCGGATCCCCTGGGTCGGGGAGCAGATCAGTCGGGGCCTGAAGATGTCAAAGGCTGCGGTGCGGGAAATGTGGGAGCCGCCTGCCTTTTTTGAGAATCTCGGTATTCGCTACACAGGGCCTTTTGATGGCCACGACATTGAGTCACTTGAGGAAGCCCTTGAGAACGCATCCGGGTTTGATGGGCCTGTCTTGGTGCACGTCTTGACCCAGAAGGGCCGCGGCTACGCCCCAGCGGAAAACGACCCTGTAAAGAACATGCACGACACAGGTTCCGTGAAGGACGGGTCCTACACGGCGGCCTTCTCGGAGATGCTGGTGAAGTTGGGCGACCAGCACCGTGACCTTGTTGCCATTACCGCCGCGATGCCCGACTCCACCGGCCTGTTGCCGTTCCGGGACCGCTTTCCGGATCGCTGCATTGATGTCGGCATAGCTGAGCAGCACGCCATCACAGCCGCCGCCGGTATGGCAATGGGCGGTCTGCGGCCTGTTGTCGCGGTGTATTCGACGTTTCTCTCACGGGCGTTCGATCAGCTCAACCTTGACGTGGGTCTACATCGCCAACCCGTCATTTTGTGCATTGACCGAGCGGGTGTTACAGGGCCCGACGGGGCCTCACATCATGGTCTGTTGGATCTGGTGCTGCTCACCAAGGTTCCGGGTATGACTGTTTTCGCGCCGTCTAGCTATCAAGAACTCCAGCAAATGATGGCAGACGCCTTGGATATAACGTCGGGTCCCGTTGCTATCCGCTGGTCCCGGGGTACCGCGCCCCACGTGGCCGATAGCGACGTCGGCGAGGGGTTGACCGCCAGAAGAACCCGAACTGGCGACGGCTCCGTGGCGATCCTCGGTTTCGGTCAGATGTTTCCAGCGGTGTCGGGCGCAGCGGAGTTGTTGGCAGCCGAAGGTATTGAAGCAACCGTGTATGACCCGAGGGTGGTGATCCCGCTCGATCCGGTCATGATTGACGACGTCGCCAGTCACGCGGTCGTGGTGACAGTGGAGGACGGGCTGCGCGTTGGTGGTGCCGGGTCCGGAGTCCGCGACGTTCTCGACTCCAGTAAGTGCCGGGTGCGGATCCTCGGTACACCTACCGAATTCATCCCTCACGGCCATCCCGACACAATTCACACCGAACTCGGCCTTGATGACGTCGGCATCGCCGCATCCGTTCGCGAGTACCTCGCACGGATCTAACTCCCCGAGGCCAACTCCCCAACACACCCTTACTCCGCGAGCACATCGCACGGATCTAACTCCCCGACGCCAACTCCCCGACACACCCTTCCCGACACACCCTCGCGGATCGCCGAACCAGATCCTGACCGCCTCACTAACCAATCCGTCCGTTCGCGAGTACCTCGCACGGATCTAACTCCCCGAGGCCAACTCCCCAACACACCCTTACTCCGCGAGCACATCGCACGGATCTAACTCCCCGACGCCAACTCCCCGACACACCCTTCCCGACACACCCTCGCGGATCGCCGAACCAGATCCTGACCGCCTCACTAACCAATCCGTCCGTTCGCGAGTACCTCGCACGGATCTAACTCCCCGAGGCCAACTCCCCAACACACCCTTACTCCGCGAGCACATCGCACGGATCTAACTCCCCGACGCCAACTCCCCGACACACCCTTCCCGACACACCCTCGCGGATCGCCGAACCAGATCCTGACCGCCTCACTAACCAATCCGTCCGTTCGCGAGTACCTCGCACGGATCTAACTCCCCGACGCCAACTCCCCAACACACCCTTACTCCGCGAGCACATCGCACGGATCTAACTCCCCGACGCCAACTCCCCAACACACCCTTCCCGACACACCCTCGCGGATCGCCGAACCAGATCCTGACCGCCTCACTAACCAATCCGTCCGTTCGCGAGTACCTCGCACGGATCTAACTCCCCGAGGCCAACTCCCCGACACACCCTTCCCGACACACCCTCGCGGATCGCCAAGCCAGATCCTGACCGCCTCACTAACCAAGCAGTCGCGGCCCCAAGATACCCATCGGTACACCACTACCCGTCGGCACACCACAGGCGAGCTGTTCGCCATCCCCCACAACCGTTGCGCCCGTTACCCCAAAGGCCATTTTCAGGCCCTGAGTGCCTCGCGTTCGCCGTCCCCCACAACCATTGCACATATTACCCCAGGCCATTTCAGGCCCTGAGTGCCTCGCGTTCGCCGTCCCCCACAACCGTTGCGCCCGTTACCCCAAAGGCCATTTTCAGGCCCTATGTGCTTAGCGTTCGCCGTCCCCCACAACCATTGCACATATTACCCCAGGCCATTTCAGGCCCTGAGTGCCTCGCGCTCGCCGTCCCCGCCCACCCCATTTCGCACCTGACACCATCCCCAAGAAAGCCTTATATCTTGCCGACATCCGCGCAAGCCTGTGGCTGAGCATTGTAAATCTGTGAGCACCACAGACCTCAACACCACCCGTGTACATGCTAAGTGTGATTCAGCGATAGTACGGGTTGTCACCCTTGTCGTGGTCGGTGGTGTCGACCACCTCGCTGATCTCGGGTATTGCCTCCAGGATGGCCTTGGAAATGCCTTCGCGAAGGGTGGCCGCGCTCAGGGCGCAACCCTGACAACCCCCGCCCATCGTCACGAACGCCTTGGCACCGTCGACCCCGACCAGTTCGGCGAAACCTCCGTGAGCGGCAAGCGCCGGGTTGATGCGCTCGGCAAGCAGGACACGAACCTTGTTTGCGGCGTCGCCAGACAGTTCAAGCTGGCCCATATCGCCGAGCGGGTTGGGCCGGTTTGGATTGCGAATCACCAGACCGCCCTGCCCGGCGATCGACGGAAGATCCAGCGTGGCGCCTCGCATCGCGTCGACGCTGTTCGCTGGAATGATGACAGTAAGGCCATCGTGTGTGTGAAGATGGTCGTCTACGGCTGTCTCGTCAATAGGCTCCAGCGACAGGTCGTATACGTAGTCAACTCCTGCGCTACCGGTGACTTCAACCCGCAGGCCGAGTTCGGTGCCGTCTTGCTCCTTGGCACGTATCTCCAGCACAGTAGCCCGGGCGGCGTCGGTGACGATCATCACCGCTTCATCTGTTACGGCGGTTTCGGTCATGGGTTGAGGTTAGGCCTACTTCTGCCTGACACGCCCCGCCAAGGCACGAAACGCGAGCATCTGGCTGAAGATCGCCAAGCCCAGGATCGCCAGCAAGGCTTTGGAGAGTTCTGTCCATTGCCAGCCGACGAACAACGATCGTAGACCACCAAGCAGGTATGTCACAGGGTTGTACTGGGCGATCTGGCCGAGCCAGCCCGTCATCGCCTCCCGCGGTAGGTAGGCCGTTGTTAGAAACGCAAACGGAAAGAAGATAAGAAAACTGGAATTGACAGCACCCGGGTTACCGGTCTTCAAGGCGATTGAGTACGGAATGCCGGTGTAGGCGACACCCCAGAATGCAGCGAGGAGTACGAACACCAGCACACCAAGCGGGCCGGTGGGGAACCGGACACCAATGATGAACCCCAAGGCAATCACCGGGATCGTCAGCGCGATCACAAGAACGAAATCAGCGGCCATGTGACCCAGTAGCAGCGCTCGCCGAGAGACCGGCGTGAGCATCAGACGGTCGAAGTAGCCCTCTTGTATGTTGAGCACAAGTGCGAACGCACGGGTCACCCCGGTGACGGCAAAAACGATCGCCACAGGCAACTGGAATGCCTTGTAGTCAATCTCGATCGACGTGAAATCGGCGATGTCTTGTAGCGAACCCACGTTGACGACCAAGAAGAACAATGGGATCAACAAGGCAGGCCCGATGAATTCCACGTCACGAGGCAACTGACGAATCGAACGAATAGCGATCGATCCGATATCACGCCAGAAGCCAGCCGGGCGAGCGACGATCATGTCGCCGGTACCAGCCGTGTTGCCCGCAACACCTACAGGACCGGAGTGTTCAGGGGCCGCGGTCATGACGATGCGCGTTCGGGGTGGGCGTCTAGGCGGGTACCTGTGACGTCCAAGAAGACATCGTCAAGGGTGGGTGTGCGAAGGGCGAGTTCAGTGACGGTGACACCCACACGATCCAACGCCAGCGCAACTGGGCTGAGCACGGCGGAACCGTTGGCGGTGCTCACCCGGATCTCCTGATCGAACCGGTCTACGGCAGACACCCCTTCGATGTCGCGCAGCGCATCGCAGGCCGCGTCGGTGTCCCCGTCCACATGCGCCGATACGACGTCAGTTCCGATGGATCGCTTAAGTGCCGAGGGAGCGCCTTCGGCAACCAGTCGACCGACGTTGATGATGCCCACACGATCCGCCAAGGAATCGGCCTCCTCAAGATATTGGGTGGTTAGAAACAAGGTCATACCCATATCGCGGTTGAGTCTGCGTACCTCTTCCCAGACACGCATCCGCCCGGACGGGTCAAGTCCTGTGGTCGGCTCGTCAAGGAACAACACCTTCGGGTTGTGCATGAGAGCCGCAGCAAGGTCCAGGCGTCTTGCCATGCCACCGGAATAGGTGCCTACGAGTCGATCGATGGCCCCAATGTCGATGATGTTGGAGAGTTCGGAGATGCGGCGACGGATCTCCGCACCCGATAGACCGAACAACCGGCCCTGGGTCACGAGTACCTCCCGGCCCGTCATCCTGGCGTCTAGACCGGCTTCCTGCAGAGCCACACCGATCGCCAAACGTACGTCGCCTGGACGCTCAACGACGTTCATGCCTCGGACCCATGCCTGCCCCCGGGTAGGTGCCAGCAATGTGGTGAGCATCCGAACGACGGTGGACTTGCCCGCACCATTCGGCCCGAGGAAGCCGTAGATCTCGCCCGGACGGATCTCAAGATTAATGCCGTCAACGGCACGAACATCACCAAAATCTCGGACCAAGCCGACAGCGCGTACCGCGATCTCGGAGTCGCTCATGGTGACGAACCGTACCCGCCACGTATGGCGTGTCCTCAACCGCAACGGATCACGTACACAGTGTCATCCGATGTCAACAAATTGAGTGACGAAATCGGGCTCTAGTAGAGCAAGCTCCCGCATTTGGGCCAAGGCTCAGGTCCCCGCCGATCGTAGAGCTCTCGGGCGCGAGCCTCCTGCTCCTCAGGAGGCGCCTCGGCAGGATCACCTTTGCCACCAACTGACTGCCAGGTGACAATGTCAAACTGGAAAGCTCCCCGATAACGACCCGAAGGGCTCACGGCCTGGTAGTTACCGCCTGATTCGCAGAACTTCAGATTCGCCCACTTGTCCGCCGGTGCGATGCCCCAACCCTCGTCGTCGGCAAGGGCGATGGCTACGCGATCCCACGCCAGGGCCACGGTCAGGTCTTGGATGGCTGCAGACTCAAGCCCATTCAGTTCATCGATTTGGGACTCAAGGTCCGCAACCGTGCGACGTAGTGCCGCGAATTTGTCGATTATGACCAGCACATCCTCGGCCGCTGAGGCACGGAGCGCCGATAGTCGATTGATTGCGGCCTGCGACTCGGCCTTTTGGATGTTCAGCAGGCTTTGGCGCCAAAGAAGGTCGTTGGTGGTCGCCACATCCGCAACGAACTCCAGGTCGGAGTTTCCCCCGATCACATAGGTCTCCACCACCATTGATTGCAGTTGGTATGTCAGCTCCTCAATCTCGGTGAGTAATCCCTGCGCTTCAATGTCAAGACGCTCATTTTCAAACGCCGTCTCGTTTAGCCGCGCGTCCGCCACATCCAACTGGAGCATCAAGTACTCCCTTTCGTCGAGGACCAGACTCAGTTCGCGACGGGCGGCCTCCACAGTGGGGGTATCGCCACGTAGATCCTCGATGGTCATCGCAGCCACAGCAGCCGCAAAAGCACAGACGAGCGCGAACAACCCGGTCGTTAGCGCGGGAACCATCACAGTTCCCAACCGTCGGTGTGGAATCGGTTCTCGCATAATCGAGGCGGATGAACCGCGGTCGGATGTGACCACAGGTGGCGCTCCGAGTGTCGGCAACTCGCTAGAATAGCTACGGCCTCTGCTAACGAGAAACGTTGAGCACCACCCACCCACGCTTGGATGCATCCCAAACCCCGAGCACTAATTTCATACAACGGCGAGCACCACCCACCCACGCTTGGACGTACCCCAAACCCCGAGCACTAATTTCATATAACGGCGAGCACTACCCACCCACGCTTGGATGCATCCCAAACCCCAGGCAATATCCCAAACCCCGAGCACTAATTTCATACAACGGCGAGCACCACCCACCCACGCTTGGATACATCCCAAACCCCAGGCAATATCCCAAACCCCGAGCACTAATTTCATACAACGGCGAGCACCACCCACCCACGCTTGGATACATCCCAAACCCCAGGCAATATCCCAAACCCCGAGCACTAATTTCATACAACGGCGAGCACCACCCACCCACGCTTGGATACATCCCAAACCCCAGGCGGTAATTTCATACAATGGCGAGCACCACCCACCCACGCTTGGACGTACCCCAAACCCCAAGCGGTAATTTCAAATGATGAGACCCTTGGTAGACGTTGGGGATTGCAGAGACATCGGGGACTACGAAGCGGTGCTGTTGGTGTCTTTCGGCGGACCTGAGGGACCCAACGATGTGATGCCGTTTCTTCGCAGAGTGACCTCTGGACGCAACATTCCCGAGGACCGTCTCAACGATGTTTGCGCCCACTACCACCACTTCGGCGGTGTAAGCCCGATCAACGAACAGTGCCGCCGGATCCGAGAGGCCCTTGATACCGAACTGGCCTCAAGGGGACGGCCCTTGCCGGTCTACTGGGGGAACCGGAATTGGCATCCTCTGCTAACCGACACCGTGACAGAGATGGCCGCCGATGGGATCCGACGGGCGCTCGCTGTCGTTACGTCGGCCTACAGCAGCTACTCGGGGTGTCGCCAATACCTTGAGGACATCGAGGCGGCAAGAGCCGACGTTGGAGAGACGGCACCCGCAATCGACAAGGTGCGTGCCTTTTTCGATCATCCTGGGTTTGTCGCTCCCCTAGCCGACGCATTGGTCGACGCCCGCTCGAAGCTCGGGCTTGATGGTGATGTAGCGGTGGTGTTCACGGCCCATTCGATACCGGTCGCCATGGCCAAAGACTCCGATTACGAACTCCAACTCCGTGAGACGGTTCGACTCGTCGCCGAGCGCAGTTGTATTCCCAGCGACTCATGTAGTCTGGCCTGGCAGAGCCGTAGCGGTCCTGCTCATGTTGCTTGGCTCGAACCGGATATATGCGACGAGTTGAGACGCCTCGCTGCGGGCGGGACAACTGCTGTGGTGATCGTCCCGATTGGTTTCGTAAGCGATCACATTGAAGTCCTGTGGGATCTTGACCATGAGGCGCGCTCCACAGCGGATGAACTCGGCATTGAGCTGGCACGAGCCACGACGCCGGGCACCATGCCCGATCCCAGATTCGTGACGATGCTTGCCGAACTTGTTGATGAGCGCCGCGATCCCAGCGCACCCCGGATCGCTCTATCAACGTTGGGGGTGCGCCCAGACTACTGCTCTCGTGGATGCTGTCTGTCCCGCGCACCATCTACCTGACCGGGATTGCGATTCTGTTTCGGGGCCGTTATCGCGTCGGCCAACATAGCACCAACGGCTACGGTGAGGCCGTGACCATCATTGCGGTTGTGAACCAAAAAGGCGGCGTCGGCAAGACGACAATCGCATTGGGGCTAGCCGCCACGGCATGGTCACGTCACCACGACTGCCTGGTGGTTGACCTGGATCCCCAGGGCAACGCCACGAGCGGACTCGGGGTGCGGAACCCACCCTTCAGTGTCGACCAAGCCCTGGCCGAGGAACGCCCGGGATCAATCAAGGGCCTGCGAGTCACCGCCGGTTGGTCCAGCAAAGGAGGACGACCACCGTCGGTCGTGCCCGCCACCCCTGCGCTGGCTACGCGTGAACCGCAACTGTCAGGCGACCCCATCGGAGCCAGCCATCGGCTCGCCGTCGCGCTTCAGGGTGTGAGCCACGAGTTGGTGGTCATCGACTGTCCAGCGTCTCTGGGATTGTTAACAGTAAATGCTCTGGTTGCTGCCGACCGCGCCCTCATCGTCACCGAGCCGAGCGCTTGGGCATCCGACGGTGTCGCTGAGATCCTTCGTAACGTAGACCGGGTGAACCGGCACCGCAACCACGCTTTGGCTTTGGCGGGAGTCGTGGTCAACCGGCTGGGACGCACTCGAGACGCTCAATACTGGGATCGTCAACTTCGCGCTGACCACGGCGACCGCGTGCTGCCAGCCGTGCATCTTCGCGCTGCCGTTCCAGAGGCGTCGGCCAGTGCAGTGCCGATCCATTCACTCCGATCCCGGCCAGGTGCACAACAGGTGGCCGCAGAATTCGATCTTCTCTTTGATCTCGTGGTCCCTACAGAGGTTTCTCATGGCGTATGACCCGCAGTCGCAACAGCGTCGCCCCATTTCTGATGAGAACGATCCGACACCCATTGACTCGTTTCTCGGATCCGAACCGTCAGCCTTAAGTGGCCACGATCAGGTCGCAACGCTTGGTGTCGCCTTGGCCAATGACCACGACCCTCCACCCGTACCGGCAGTCACGCCCGCGCCTGCAGATCCACCATCAGACCGTCTGCTGGCCAGCAGCGGACTCGCCGGTGCCGCCGGGGTTGTGCTAGCGCTTATGGTCCTGCGCCATCTTTGGAGACGCCGTTCCAAGCCCAAGGATTCGCCCTAGAAGAACCGCCCCCCCTCAAAAAAGAACTACTTAGTAACAGTTCTGCGTAACAGTGCTGCAAGGGTCGGTCAAGTACCTACTCCCAGGCCGCGCTCAACATGTATCCGTGGTGAACACCCACAGCTAGGCACCAAGGATGCTTACCTCACCCAACGCCCGACACACCAATGCCCACCGCACACCAAGGCCCGCGAATAATGCCGTGAGCAGCACCTAAGCAATAGCAAAACAGTATCTGAGCAGCGTACTCAACCGTGGTCAACACAACAGCTAGGCACCAAGGATGCTTACCCTCACCCAACGCCCGACACACCAATGCCCACCGCACACCAAGGCCCGCGAATAATGCCGTGAGCAGCACCTAAGCAATAGCAAAACAGTATCTGAGCAGCGTACTCAACCGTGGTCAACACAACAGCTAGGCACCAAGGATGCTTACCCTCACCCAACGCCCGACACACCAATGCCCACCGCACACCAAGGCCCGCGAATAATGCCGTGAGCAGCACCTAAGCAATAGCAAAACAGTATCTGAGCAGCGTACTCAACCGTGGTCAACACAACAGCTAGGCACCAAGGATGCTTACCCTCACCCAACGCCCGACACACCAATGCCCACCGCACACCAAGGCCCGCGAATAATGCCGTGAGCAGCACCTAAGCAATAGCAAAACAGTATCTGAGCAGCGTACTCAACCGTGGTGAACACAACAGCTAGGCACCAAGGATGCTTGTCTGACTCAACGCTCGGCCATTTTTGGCTGCCAACCTGGCGGGCTCAGCATCACAACGCCCATGCGACTCGCCCAGCGCTCGGCCTTTTTTGGCTGCCAACCTGGCGGGCTCAGCATCACAACGCCCATGCGACTCGCCCAGCGCTCGGCCTTTTTGGGCTGCTGGCCTGGCGGGTTTGGGTGGTGGGTTGGGTGGTGGTCGCTGTTGGTTGGGTTGGAGTTTCCATCCGGTGGGGGTTTTGGCGAGTTTGTGGGTGCCGTCGTGCACAAGATGGTGGTCTTGGTTGCATATCAATACCATGTTGTTGATGTTGGTAGGTCCTCTTAATGGTGGTTTGAATGGAATGATGTGGTGGGCTTGGCAGTATTGGGCGGGGGTGTCGCAGCACACGCAGGTTTTGTCGCGCGCGATTAGTGCTATCCATTGATCTTGGCTAGCGACCCGGATTCGGCGTGATTGCCACAGCCACACACCTGGAGCTTCGTACACCGCTCCAGCAAACGTGCTTTCACAACAGATCTGCTCCAACACTCCTTGCGGTAGTTCGGTGCCGTCCGTTAAACACGCTGAGCCTTGGGGGTTATCAAGACGCAACCGTCCCGCATCAACGGTGACCACGACGGTGTGTCTCGGATGCGGCCGTTTGTGGGCATCGTCAGCGCTTGGAGCGGTTACAAGTTCAGCCAAGGCGTCGCAGCGCCGCTGAGCCGGTGTACGTACATCATCAGGCCTGAGATCATGGCGAGGCGCGTTGTTTGAGCCAGCATCGTTGCCCGGGCCGTGCTCGTTGTCGGGGTTGTTGGTTTTGTTGTCGTTGCGCCATAGACGGTCGACTGCTTCGTTCAGGTGTGCGCGGATTTCTGCGAAAGTGACCGGATCGAATCTGGCGGCGAGGTTGCCCATACCGCGGGCGTCAACCCAGGTACGCGCCTCGCGCATACGCCGCTGACGGGTGTAACGCCTGGCTTTGGTCCGTTCGCTGAGTTCAGTCTCCGCGAAGGTTTTGGTCTTGTTGGCGAACACGTCACCAGCCATGGCTTTGGCGGCATCCACTAAGGCCTCATCAACCTGCGCAGGGCTGACCGAGGTCGCCGCGTCCGCAGCAGCATCGGCGTGCGCTGCGGTGATTTCACCATTAGCCAACGCTTCGCGCAGTCTCGGCATCTCCGTCAGCTTCTCAGCGGTCTTGGACGCCCGCGTAGCCGCGCGCTTACTCAAGTGCGACCTGCTACGCGCTACCTCCGCTGCGGTGAGCCCACCATCACCGAGCCCGTCGATCGCGGCGGTGAACGCCAACCGCCGCTCTGTGACGTGAGCTTCGATCTTGAGAAGCTCACTAATACGAGCTTCGAGCTCATCTCGCCCTAACCCGGTATCGGTCATCTCGTCAAGCAACCTGTGAATGCAAGCGAACCTGGCATCGGTCGACAAACACGCCATCAACCCCGCCAGAGCATCATCACGGACCGCGGAACCGTCACCACCAGCGCTGCAACGACACACTCTAGACACCGCCGCTACATCATCTGACGCCGACATGATCTCCACACCATCCTGACCAGCGGGAATGACCGGTGCTGTGTCTGCGAGCAGGCCGACATTACTGGGTTGACGGTGAAAGACCAAGTCCGTTGAATTGTGCAGACCGTTAGCCATGATGATCACAATACCGATCGGGTATGACAGACAAGGTAAGTATACACGAACAATAGTTCGGACGACAACCCACACCCGCCTATAGAATCAGACAACTAATCCCATCTCAGATCACACGTTGCCGCTAATCAACGACAACACACCGACCCATCAACAACCGACTCACACCATGGGACCGGATGGTTGGTTGCAACCACTGACAACACCGCACATCAACAACCGATGCGCACCATCACCTACCATCAGCATTGACACCTAGCTCACACAAACCCGTTCGCAGCTCAGTTCCTGCCTATAACCCGGCTGACAAGTCCGATTGGAGTCGAACATCCTTCATCGGGCAACCCACACGTATGGCTATGGACGGGTAACCCAGGTTAGGTAGAACAACACCCTTCATCGGGCAACCCACACACGATTCAACTGGTAGACACCGGTTGGTCATCGGGTGGTAGAGCAACCACCCTTCATCAGGCAGCCACTCCCACCGATCCGGGTACTACGTCTCAAACAGCACACCCACGGGATCCGGGTGGTATAGGCGCGTGCTGCATCTCTCTGCCAACACGTAATGAGAATCAACGAGCGAGAAGACCTAACCGCGCCTAGCTGGCCAGGCCTACTTGACGTATCACAACCACCCAAACGCCCAATCAAACGCAAGTGAGACATGCCAGCCGAGCTTGAGTCGCTCCCGAACCTCCCTGCGGATACACCAAACATCGCGAATACACCAATCATCACAGACCGACAAACATCACAGACCAGGCAGATATTCTCGGCGCTCAGACTGGCCCGAACCTCCCGACGCATACACCAAACATCACAGACCAGGCAGATATTCTCGGCGCTCAGACTGGCCCGAACCTCCTGCGGACACACCAAACATCACAGACCAAACATCACAGACCGGGCAGATGTTCTCGGCGCTCAGACTGGCCCGAACCTCCCTGCGGACACACCAAACATCACAGACCGGTTGGCTTAGACCACGTGGAGTCGAAACGAAATGTGGTGGCCTACCCCGCAGCGGCTGACCGATCGTAATCGGCAGTACCACCACGGCAAACCCAGCTCATCCGACCATGGCAGGCACACTCCGATCTTCTGCGACGACGCCATCCACGCTCTTAGCATCCAGCTCATCGCCACCTTCGATCTCGTTAGTTCTGGCGGCGACATTGATGGCTCTAGCTGTCCGTCGGCGTGCTTTCCGCTCGGCAACCTCAACCTTGCCTTCCGGGCAGTGATCCACATACGGACACCAGCCACACAGAGGCCCCGGACTCGGCTTGAACTCGTCAGTGTCACACGCAGTGTTGACGGACTTCCAAGTTGCGGCCAATCTCTCAACCGCGCCGTTGAGATTCATCGGGTTCACGCGCGTGGCGATCCTTCCCTGCCCGAGGTACAACAACTGAGCAAGGACCGGCATACGGCCAGTGGTTTCAGTGACGGCCGCTGCGTACAGAAGTACTTGATCGAGCCGAGGGTCCCCGAAACCTGAAGCTGGCATACGACCCGACTTGTAGTCAACGACGACCACACCATCGTCGGTGTTATCAAGGCGATCGACAACACCTCTAAAGGGGATGCCTCTCAGTTCGGTCTGGATATCCAGTTCGGTGCTACGGACCTCAACTTGTTCGGGATCCTCAATTTGCCACAGCCCCTCGATCGCCTTCCAGGCTTTCCAACGGAACCGCCGACCACCACTCTCATCCAACCCGAGACCCTGGTATTCCTGATCGGCCTCAAACTCTGGCCAGCATCGCCGTGCGACGGCCTGGGCCTCACCCGGAGTCCTGTTCTGGGGCGGAAGTTGCATGACCAACTCAAGAACCCGATGGGCGAACTTTCCTCGCAAGGCGGCCTCACCGGCAGGGTCGGGCAGCCGCTCCACGTATTTGAAGCGCCATCGCCGAGAACACTGGTTGAATGTGGTGGCCCCAGACGGCGACAGCCATCTGGGAGGCGCTGGCTTTCGGGCGTGCGGAACCTGTTCGACTTCAAAGAGAGGTGGCTCCCACTCAGATCCCGAGCCCACACACACCGATTCGACAAAGGGCTCCTGTATTCCCGTTCCGGAACCCTCTGTGGTGCCCACCTGCCAACCACCGGACGCGCCTCGGTGGGCGACTTCTGTTGTGTTGCCTTCAGGTGTGGCGCTCGTCGGCGTGATTTCCGTGTTGTCGATTCCCTCGTCCTGCATGGCTGCGCCTTCCGTACCTGTGATTCGGTAACCCTGATCCAGGCACTCACCTGGATGAATTTCCGCTTGTAATTTCACATCTGTAGTTCTAGCGCGTAGGTGCGACAAGCGTCATTGGCAACCTAGTTGAGAGGGTCGACACCTGCCCCTCGGAGATCTGTTGAACGCTCAGTTGACGAAGACGTGTGCAGAGTAAGGATCAACGAGAGCAAACCCGCGAACGTCACTCGCCTCAACCACCAACAGTCAACAACAACCCCAACCAGCCACCCCAACCACCAACAACAACCCCAACCACCTCCTCAACCACCAACAGTCAACAACAACCCCAACCACCAACGATCAACAACAACCCCAACCACCTGCCTCAACCACCAACAATCAACAACAACTACCTACCTCAACCAGCAACGATCAACAACAACCCCAACCAGCAACGATCAACCACAACCCTCAACCAGCCGCCTCAACCACCAACAGTCAACACCAGCCCAGCTATCAGCGGTCAATCGCAGCCCCGACTACCTTTTGTGCAATGAAAACACGAGCCGCTGTGGCCTACGCCGTCAACGAACCTTGGGTGATCGACGAGTTCGAGATCAAAGACCCCGGCCCCGAGGAGATCCTCCTGAGGATGGCATACGCCGGGCTTTGCCATTCCGACGAGCACATTAGGATGGGTGACTTCAGCGACGCCGTTCTGCCGATGGTGTGCGGCCACGAGGGTTCCGGAGTCGTGGAAGTGCTCGGATCCGCTGTCCGAGGCCTTGAGATCGGCGACCACGTTGCCGCCTCCTTCGTCCCGAGTTGTGGACGATGCTCGCCGTGCGCGTCTGGATCCCAGTACCTATGCGACAACGGTGCGGAGATTATGGCTGGCGACGCTCGATTCCTTGGGCCTCTAGGACCCGTCAGAGCAATGAGTGGAATCGGCACCTTCTCCGAATACGCAATCGTCCATGAGAACTCAGTGGTGAAGGTGGGCGACTGGTATCCCCTCGAAGCGGTAGCTCTGTGTTCCTGCGGTGTCGCCACCGGCTGGGGCTCTGCCGTCAACGTTGCAGGCGTACGCGCAGGCGACACGGTGGTGGTGATCGGCACCGGCGGCATAGGCGTCAACGCCGTGCAGGGAGCGGCGATGGCTGGCGCCGCCAATGTCATCGCCGTTGACCCGGTTGAGCTGAAGCGCGAGTTTGCCCAGACTGTCGGTGCCACCCACGCCACCGCCTCTATATCCGAAGCAGGTCCGCTGGTCTCGGAGCTGTCGTGGGGACGTGGTGCCGATCAGGTGATTCTCACCGTCGGTGATGCCACCCCTGATTTGTTCGCGCCAGCGATGGGTCTGGTGGCTAAGGCCGGAAGCCTCACCCTCACCAGTCTCAGCAATGTCATGCAGAATGAGATCACGCTCAACACGGTTGATTTCACGATGACCGGCAAGCACCTGCATGGCTCGATCTACGGTTACTGCAACCCACGCTCGGACATCCCGAAACTCCTGCGTCTATACGATCAGGGCAGGCTGAAACTTGATGAACTGGTCACCAACCGCTATCGCCTTGACGACATCAACGAGGGCTACCGAGCGATGCACGCTGGCGAGAATATCCGTGCTGTGATTGACTACTCACTCTGACCGGCCTCAACCCACTCTGAGATCCCGGCCTTTACCCACCGAGACGCTGGCCTCTACCCGCTCAGACTGGCCTCAACCCTCTGAGGTCCCACGCACCTGTTCACTCAGCCCACTGAGACCCGCGCACCTATCCACTCTGACCGGCCTCTCACTAAGACCCGCGCCTCTACCACTAAGACCCTCGCGTCTACCCACTAAGACCCCCCTACTCACTGAAACCCCGCACCTCTACCCACTGAAACCCCGCACCTCTACCCACTGAAACCCCGCACCTCTACCCACTGAAACCCCGCACCTCTACCCACTCAGACGCCCCTACTCACTGAAACCCCGCCACCTCTACCCACTCAGACGCCCCTACTCACTGAAACCCCGCCACCTCTACCCACTCAGACCCCGCGCCCCTACCCACTCAGACGCCCCTACCCACTGAGGCCCCGCCTCTCCCACTCGGACCCCGCCCTACTGACTCAGACGCCTCCACCAACTCTGACCCCTTGCTGTCTCCGCAACGGTGAATTGACAGGATCGAATCAGCTCGCATCACGATCAACTAGGACCCACGATCAACTAGGATTGGTGCATGCAGAAGTTCCGAAACACAATCCAACTCGCTCGAACGTCGTGGCGTGTTCTCCAAAAGGACCGGGAACTTCTATTGCTGCCAGTCTTGGCGATCATCTCCTCGATCGTTGTAGGACTGGTCCTGGTGATTCCGTTCCTTTCATCGATCGACAGCACCACAACCGCCTCAGGGACCGATAGAACGATTAGCCCGGCAACCATTTTGATCGTGCTCATCGCCGTTGCGGCCTCGGCAATCATCGGTGTGTTCTTCAACGGAGCGCTGGTGGCCGGTGCCCATGAACGGATGACGGGCGGCGATCCCACCGTCAAAGGGTCAATCTCTCGCGCAACACAACGCCTTCCGGGGCTGGTTCCATGGGCACTACTCAACCTCACCGTCGGAATGATTCTCAGGGCTTTGCAGGAACGGGCAGGATGGTTCGGCCAGATGATCCTCCGCGGGTTGGGCCTTGCCTGGCAGGTGGCAGCTTTCTTGACTATCCCTGCCATCGTTATTGACGACGCTGGCCCGATCGACGGATTCAAGCGGTCGGCAGGACTGTTGCGCAAAACCTGGGGTGAGAATCTCCTCGCACGTGTGGGGTTTGGGATATTGGGTTTTGTGTTGACGCTGCCCGTCTTTCTTATTTCGACGATCTTCGTCGCAACAGGATCGTCGATCTTGCAGGGCATCGGCATAGGTTTGGCCGCGCTGTGGTTAACGGGCGTTGGCATCGTGATGTCCGCTCTCAGTGCCATCTTCCAGACAGCCCTGTACATGTACGCCACGACCGGTGCCTCACCCGAGGGCTTCGAGTCCCAGGATCTCGAACAGTCGTTCGGACAGCGTCCAGCAACCGTGTAATCAATCGTCTAAACACCCATACCCGAACCGAGACCCCGACAACCCCCGAACCAAGGCCGGACAACCCCCGAACCAAGGCCCCAGCGGTCCGAGGCCCGGACCCACACCCGAACTAGAACCCGAAACGAGACGCCGACAACCCCCGAACCAAGGCCGGACAACCCCCGAACCAAGGCCCCAGCGGTCCGAGGCCCGGACCCACACCCGAACTAGAACCCGGACCGAGACCCCGACAACCCCCGAACCAAGGCCGGACAACCCCCCTGACCAAGACCCCAGCGGTCCGAGACCCGGACCCACACCCGAACTAGAACCCGAACCGAGACCCCGACAACCCCGGGCGAACTGAGGCCCGCAACGCAATGGAGTGTCGGCTGCGGTCCGGTTTGGCGTGTCAGACGTCAAGCACCGCCATGTCGACGGTTGAGGAATGTTCCACCAGGAAATCACGACGGGCCGACACGTCGGCGCCCATCAACACATCGAACATCTCCGCCGCTTGTTTGGCCTGCTCCGCGTCCTGCATCGTCAGACGTCTAAGAGTACGCGTGCGGGGATCGAGCGCGCAGTGGCGGAGTTCGTCGACGTTCATTTCCCCCAGGCCCTTGAAGCGCTGCCATTTGATGTTCTCAGGCTTGCGGTTTCGGTGGCAGAGTTCGGCGGTGACGGCTTCACGTTCAGCGTCGGAATACACCCTGTGGGTCACCTCACCGACCTTGGTCGTGTACAGCGGCGGCGCAGCAGCGTAAACGTTTCCGGCCTCAAGCATCGGAAGCATGTACCGGTATATCAACGTGAGCAGCAAGCAGCGGATGTGGCTGCCGTCAACATCGGCATCGCAGAGGATAATAAGACGCCCAAAACGGCTCTCATCAAGATTGAAGTCTCGCCCAGCGCCAGCACCCACGGACCTGAACAACGCCTGAGCCTCGGAGTTGTCCAACACCTGCCTCGCGCTGGCCTTAGCCGCATTGACCACCTTGCCGCGTAACGGCAACACCGCCATCGTCTCGGAATCACGGCCTCGTTTGGCGGGGCCAGCAGCAGAATCGCCCTCAACGAGGATCAGTTCGGAATCCGGCCCGTGCAGGCGGCAGTCAGCCAACTTTCGAGGCATACCCGCTGACCCGAGGCTCGCAGCCTTACGCTTGTTTTGGAGCATCTGCTTTGACGCGACACGGTTCTGGATAGCCGCCACGAACTTGTCGGTGATTGCCTTCACATGCGAGCGTGGCCCACCACCGGGCTCAAACCATTCCTTGAGCTGTTCGTAAACGACCCGGGCGACGATGCTTTCTACGGCCGGGGTGCCGAGTTCTTCCTTGGTCTGGCCCCGGAACTGAGGCTCAGCGAACGTGACCTTCACCGCCGCAACGAGCCCCTCGCGTACATCTTCCTTGGTGGCCTTGTGCTTGTTTTCCCTAGCCAGACGGGCGAGCTTGCGGTTGCCTGCAAGCACGACGCTGTTGACCACACGGGTCAAAGCCTTATCGAAACCCGCGAGATGGGTGCCTCCCCGGATCGTCGGAATCGTGTTGACGAAAGACACGACCTCGGTGTCATAACCCTGCCCCCAACGCAACGCAACGTCAACAGTGCATTCCCGTTCAACATTGACCAACTTGGCGTCCACAGGCACCTTCTCGGTGAAATAGTCGACCCCCGCGCAGGTGATGACCGAGCCGACAACGTCACCCACAGCCAGATGAGTCACCAAATCGGACAAACCACCACGGCTGACGAACTCAAACCGTTCAGAACTGCCGTCCTTGGCGGCGTTGGGGCGCTTATCGATCACGGACACCTTCAAGCCGGGAACCAAAAAACACGCCATAGTGACGCGACGGTGAATCTCACTGATGTCGATAGAAGCGCCCGGATCGAAAATGTTGAAATCGGGCCAGAACCGGACTCCGGTGCCGGTCCTGTTCTTGGCTCTGCGTCCACGGGTTACCAAATCGTGGCCGGGACTAAAGTCCGAACCACGGAACTGACCCGCCACCTGATCCTTGAACGACAACACATGGGTAGCACCGTCACGGTCGACCTCCACAGTCAAACGCCTGGCAAGCGCGTTAACCACCGAAGCGCCGACACCGTGAAGCCCGCCCACCGCTGAATAAGCACCTCCACCGAACTTGCCGCCCGCATGCAGTTCAGTGAACACGACCTCAACTGCGCTGATCCCGTCACGACCCGGATGCGAACCCACCGGAATGCCACGGCCATTGTCACGCACCTCAACAGAACGATCACGGTGAAAGACAACCTCAATCGAATTGCAGTACCCAGCCGCGGCCTCGTCGACGGAGTTATCGACAATCTCAGAAACAAGATGCATCAAACCCGCGGAACCAGTGCCGCCGATGTACATACCCGGACGCTTGCGAACAGCCTCAAGCCCCTCAAGGGTCTGGATCGCATCCGCGCCGTAATCAGCACCGGCCTTATTCGCCGTGTCGGTTGCCACCTAGATGACGGTAGCCGGGCATGATTCCCGCCGCGGAACCTTAAGTGGATCGATCGCACCTCGTGGCGGTTTCGGTACCCGTGGCGACATCGTTATCACTAGCACGGTCGGACGATCCAACATCAACAACCGGACCTGCATACCGTTCTCGCCCACGAATATCAACCTCTCATATCAACCTCTCAATGTGCTGGATTCAACCTCTCAATGTGCTGGATGTTCCTCACCGACGACCAGGGGGCCGCCCGAGTCGAGACCGGCAGCGGCGCACATGCCCCGCCATGCTGCCAGAATCGATTGAGCGTCGGTAACGGAGACGACCTGGCCGAACTCGTCGATGTTGATGTTCGCACCGTTGATAGCAAACCAGACGTCGGTCATGTCGTCGTTGGATTCGGGGACGGTGAGGGTATGCACCGAATGCGCAGGCTCGTACAGGTACGAACCTGGGGTGTTGGTGTAGTGCGGGTACTCCGCATAGCACCATGCGCCAGCCAAAGTAAGGGCAAACACCGGACCGGTGTGGTAGTGGGTCTGCACTGTGTAGCCGGGAGGGAAGCGGTTGCGTAGCACCCACAACCCCTGATTCAGGTCCACGTGTAACAACTTGATGCCTAAATCGCCGGCGTAGACCCATGGCACCTCATCGTCGCCTAGATGAACCGCGTCGGTGATGCCTTTCAGCGGTACCATCGGTGCTGGCCCAGTCATCTCACAACCACCCTCGGCTCTGGCCCAGTCATCTCGCAACCACCATCGGCTCTGGCCCAGTCATCTCGCAACCACCATCGGCTCTGGCCCAGTCATCTCGCAACCACCATCGGCTCTGGCCCAGTCATCTCGCAACCACCATCGGCTCTGGCCCGGTCATCTCGCAACCACCATCGGCTCTTTGGGCAACCCGAGCACCATCTCGCCCAGGATGTTGCGCTGGATCTGACTGGTACCGGCGTAGATGGTGCCAGCACGAGCGTTGCAGAATGCACCGAGCCACGAGCTGGCGTCGTTGGCGGCACCGGGCAGATCGGAGTGAAATGACTTCTTGGCCGACGGCGCCGCTGCTAGCGCGTCAGCACCGCACACATCTATCGCCAGTTCGGTGACCCGCTTGTGGTATTCGCTCCAATACAGCTTGAATACTGATTCTGCGGGTCCGGGCTGATGCCCGGCGAGGAACCGTGTAAGCGTTCCCATACCCAGATAGCGCATGATCTCCACCTCAATGTAAGTCTGCGCCAGGCGATCGCGCAGGACCGGATCTTCGGAAGCACCCTTGGATCGGGCAAGTTCAGCGAGCTTGTCCCATTCGCCGCGGAACATCAGGGGTTGGGTGGTTGCCGACTCTCCCCTTTCGTAGCCGAGAAGCGTCATAGCCACGGCCCAGCCTCCGCCTACCTGGCCGACCACGTTGTCTTTGTGGGTACGGGCGTCGCTGAAGAACGTCTCGTTGAAATCGGAGCCACCCGAGAGCATACGAATCGGTCGGACCTCCACACCGGGCTGATCCATCGGGCACAACATGAACGAGATGCCTTTGTGTTTGGGGGCATCGGGGTCGGTGCGGCAGAGCACGAAGATCCAGTTTGCGAACCGCCCGGCGGATGTCCAGATCTTTTGGCCGTTGATCACCCACTCGTCGCCGTCGAGAACCGCCCGACATCCCAGGGAGGCAAGATCGGATCCGGCGTTGGGCTCTGAGTAGCCCTGGCACCAGATGTTCTCGCCGGAAATGATCCGAGGCAAGAAATGCGCCTTCTGCTGCTCGGTTCCCCAGTGCAGGATCGTGTTTCCGACCATTTGGATGCTGAACGCATCGTTGGTGCCTCCGGTGGGGACGCCCGCCTTTTGGAATTCCTCTGCGAGGATCACCTGCTCGAGTTCGGAGAGCCCACCGCCTCCGTACTCAGTGGGCCACGACGGCGCTAGCAGTGAGTTAGCCGCAAGTTTCTGACGCCAGTCCGAGGTGAATTCGAGACCTTCTACCTCTTCGAGGGCACCGATGCCCTTCCAGTCTTTCGGTAGGTTCTGGTGCAAGAAATCATGAATACGAATGCGGAACGCCTCTGCCTGTTCGGAATAGGTTGGGTCCATACGGCGAATCTACTTGCCCGACATGAACCACGCCCATCAAGAACAATCCCCGGCAGGGATGCGCAGCCATTTGGGCGGTGTCGGCGTCCGACTGGCACCCATCAATTGACAACACCCGGCAGAGATTCGCAGCCAAATCACCTACGAACTCGGTGCCCGCCAAAGACAACACCCGGCAGAGATTCGCAGCCAAATCACCTACGAACTCGGTGCCCGCCAAAGACAACACCCGGCAGAGATTCGCAGCCAAATCACCTACGAACTCGGTGCCCGCCAAAGACAACGCCCGACAGGGATGCGCAGCCGATCGCCAGCCGCACAACAACCACCAACCAAGAACAATCCCCGGCAGAGACCCCCAACCGCACAACAACCACCAACCAAAGACAACACCCGCCCGATACAGACTCCCCGCCTGTGGCGACCCATGGCCATGTGGACAGCGAGTGCTGGGCTGCACTGGCGACTGCGGGGGTGCTCGGCGAGGATCTCACCAACGGGCGGGGGCGATCACCTTTATCTGACGGTCGATTCGAGAAGGTGCACGACCGCGAGGATTGGCCTGTACGCCGAACTCGACCGGATAGGGATCGAGTTTCTTCGGATCTTGGTCATCGGCCATTTGAACAAACAGATTCGTGGCTGAGGGATCGCCAATCCAACCACCCATGATCGACTCGCCTTCGACGAGCTTGGCTATGCGCACTCCTTGACCACCACGCTTCTTCGTGTCGAACTCATCGACCGATGTGGCCTTGACCCTCCTTGCGGATGTATAGACGATGATCTGGCTGTCGCTCGTCACCGCTCCAGCGACAACCACACGGGCACTATTGCGGCACCTGAAACCGATAATGCCTGCGGCTCCTCTACTCCGAACTGGTATGGAGGCGGCCGGAAACCTTAGAGCCTGCCCGTCGTCGGCGACGACCATAAAGTCAACATCGCCTAGGAGTCTGCGGCCCGCGGGGATCTCGAAAGCCGCAACCACTCTGTCGTCGTCTTTCAGCGCAATCAAAGAGCCATCGGAACTTGTTGCGAATACTTCCTCGCAAACCAATCGCTTGATCATTCCTTCCGCGGTGACGACAACAAGGTCTTCGCCAACCAGTTCATCGGTGTCGATTCCTGCGATACCGGAGACATCAGCGAACATCGGCTGTGGCACTTGCTTGCTGTCGGTGAGGATGGTGAGCACCCGTTCGGCCTTGTTGAGACCGAAGAGTCGTGCCGCTGCGATACCGCGGGCTCGCCGGGTTCCGTCCGGGATAGCACTGAATGAAACGATCAAGGCTCGACCCTGCGAAGTGATAGCCGCAACCATTGAACCAGCGGACGCGAACAAGCGAGAGACAATCAGGTCGTGTCTTCCGACAGCACCACGCCGGGTGTCACCAAGAGCTACACGACCGACGTGTCCCGATGTCGACAAAGTCACCGAGCCGGGCTCATCGGAGCCGGAGTCGGTTGAACTGCCGGTGGTTTCGGGGACCTCAACGACTTCTATGTCCCCGGCGTCGATAATCTCAGAGCGGCGCTCCACGCCGTGAGCCTCAACAACTTGCCGTAGCTCCTTCAGCACCAGCGTGCGTTGGCGGTTCTCACTTCCCAGCAGGAGTCGATAACCGTCGATGTCGGTTCGCAGATCCCGTGCTTCGGACTCCAACTCGAGCTTGGCTAGAGCGGTGAAACGACGAAGCTGCATGTCGAGAATGTGATTCGCCTGCACGTCGGAGAGTTCGAAACGTTCCATCAGGGCGGAGCAGGCCTCGGTGGTTGTTCGGGACCCTCTGACAATCGCCACCACCTCGTCGATCGCGTCAAGAGCAATCAGCAGACCCTCAAGTATGTGTAAACGAGCTTCGGCTCGACCCAGACGATGCTGCGTGCGTCGGACAACAACTTCAAGACGATGTCGTATGTAGTGGTGGCACAGATCGTAGATTCCGAGGGTGGTCGGTACGCCGTCAACGAGCACCACGTTGTTGATCCCGAAGGTCTCCTCCAGCGGGGTCAGCCGATAGAGTTCGCTCAGCACTATCCGGGTATCGGCGTAGGGTTTCAAGTCGATCCGGATCTTCAGCCCGTTGATGTCGCTCAGGTCAACGACACCGACGACGCTGGCGAGCCTGCCGACTCTAACCAGCTCCGAAACCCTGGCCAGAACCCGTTCGGGACCCACAAGGTAGGGCAATTCGGTGACGATGATCGCCTGACGGGCTCGGGTGACTTGCTCGATGTGGGTTCGGGCCCGAATCCTGAAGCTGCCACGTCCGGTTTCGTAGGCTTCATGTAGCCCGTCGTCGACGATGATGCCCCCCGAGGGGAAGTCCGGTCCCGGAAGCACCTCCATCAACTCGTCGATGCTGGGTCTCGGGCGACGCTTTCTCATGACCAGGTTGATGGCTGCCGCTACCTCGCGGAGGTTGTGTGGTGCCATGTTGGTCGTCATGCCGACGGCGATCCCTGAGGTGCCGTTGACCAAGATGTTGGGCAGCAACGCTGGAAGAACGACGGGTTCAGTATCCTCGCCGTCATAGGTCGGCCGGAACTCGACGGTGCCCTCGCTGAGTTCGCGCACCATGTCCATTGCCGCGGCTGACAGGCGACATTCGGTGTAGCGGGCCGCGGCCGGTGGATCATCAAGTGACCCAAAGTTGCCTTGAGGATCAATGAGGGGAACTATCCTGGCGAAGTCTTGGCCCATCCGTGTGAGAGTGTCGTAGATGGTCGTATCACCGTGTGGGTGGTAGCGGCCCATCGTGTCGCCAACGATTCGCGCGGACTTGCGAAACGGCGTCGCCGGGCGAACCCCCATCTGCAGCATCGACCAGAGAATTCGACGTTGGACGGGCTTTAGTCCGTCGCGTACGTCCGGTATGGCACGAGAGGTGATGACGCTCAGCGAGTAGGCGAGAAAGCTCTCGCTCATTTCCTCTGCGACGGGGACCTCCACAATCTCGCGTGCGAACATCTGGCGTGCGGAGGTTGTGGCGATCGTCATCTGTTGCGACACTGCATGCTTCGGTATTTCCTTGATTGTCACTGTTCGGGCCGACATTGGCCCATTCGGTCATTGGCCCATTCGGGTTGGGCTTCGCGAATGACGGTAGCCAATCTTGTGCACGGTCTGGAGATATTGACGTCGTGGCAGTGGACTTCACCCTGAGCGCCGATACGGGCGACGGGCTCTTGCGACGGGGTGGGCTCGGGCAGCGGCTGCGAGGCTGGCTCGGGCAGCGGGCTCGGGCAGCGGCTCTGTGGCGACGTGCAGCAGCTGCGAGGACGGGCAGAGACTCTGTGGCGACGGGCAGCAGCTGCGAGGCGGGCAGCGGCGACGGGCAGCGGGGCGGGCTCCCGCTGCGGGCTGTGGCGACGTGCAGCGGCTGCGGGGGCAGCGGCTGCGGGGAGGGCTCGGATCAGTTACGTATCGAAGGGGTGACCGGCCAAGACTTGAGCCACCAGGCTTGCTGCGTGGCGGATCTGACTGCCAAACAGCGACCCGCCAAGGCTGATTCGACGGACACCGAGGTCGGCCATGGTTGCCAGTGTGGGCAATGGTTGATCGGTGGGCCACCAAGGTGGTCGACCGAACGGAACCAATACGTTGACGGCGACCGAATGGCGTTCGACGAGGGAACCGATTTCCTTAACTCCACCGATACCAGGCGCGTATACACAGTGCGCACCTGCCTCCTCAAACCCATCCAGGCGGCGACGAACTTCCCGAAGGCCCCGGTCGTCTCCGTATAGCATCAGGTCGCTGCGTCCGGTGACGATGAAAGGTCGATCGAGCGCATTCGCCGCCTCGACTGCAGCTTTGATACGGGCGATGGCCAGTTCGGTGTCGTAGAAGCCGATCTCGTTGTCGCCGGACCAGTCCTCTATGCCCATGCCTGCAGCGCCTGTCGCCGCAATCCTGTTCACCGCTATGGCCATCGCCTCAGGTTCGTGGCCATACCCGTTTTCGGCATCAACGTTGCACGGCAATCCAGCCGATCGCACTAGCAGTGCGGCGTGCTCCGCGTGCTCATCAAGGGCCACGTCGCCTGCCGCGTCTCGACGCCCAATCGTCAAGGCGTGGCCCGACGAGGTGGTCGCAATGGCAACAGCACCCGCTTCGCGAACTGCAACCGCCGTGGCGGCATCGGCCACGTTGGGCATAACGAATGTGGCTGTCTCGTGGAGTTCGGCGAAGCGACGACCCATGTCGGCTGCTTCCGGGGGCTTAGGGGCTGTCTCATTCATAGATGCCTCGCTCATAGCTGCACGGTAGTGACTGTGGTGAAACCCGTAGATGACCCGCAGTTACCTTGGATCGCGCTTGGCTGTTGTTGGATCGCGCTTGCCTGCTGTTCGATCGCGCTTGCCTACAGTTTGGCTGTGCCCGAGCTGCCCGAGGTTGAGACGATCCGCCGCCAGCTAGCTCCTAGGCTCGTCGGGCGCGAGATCGTCGACGCTGGTTCACATCTGTCGGCCAAGTTCACCCCGGCATTGGAGACGATCGGTGGTGAAGTCCTGGAACTGCACCGCCGTGGGAAATACCTGATCGCCGTCTTGTTCGCCCCGACGCAGGGTCAACGCGAGCTCATTATCCATCTAGGGATGACCGGCCGACTCGCACTGGATCACCTCGCAGTGGAGCATCAACAGGTCGGGCTCGTCGGCTCCGATGATCATCTGCGCGCATGGTGGCGTCTTGACGATGGTCGCACTCTCAGGTTTCACGACGTGCGACGATTCGGGCGTATCCGATGTGTAGACGCCGGGGATTACAGCGGTATCCCGACGCTGCGTGACCTTGGTCCGGAGCCCTTTGATGTCTCCTTCGACGGGGCAAGGCTGGCTGCGTTCGTACGTTCAAGCAACCGTCATCTCAAGACGATCCTGTTGTCTCAGCGTGCAGTGGCTGGCGTTGGCAACATCTACGCGGATGAGGCCTTATGGATGGCCGCGATCAATCCCGCGACCCGGCGGCTATCGGTCGAGCGAGCCGATCGTCTTGTTGTGTCGATACGAGAGACGTTGCAGTCGGGCCTTGACCATGGCGGCACAACTCTGCGCGACTACGTGGATGCCGACGGCATGACGGGTGCCAACCAACAGAAGCTGCTCTGCTACGGACGAAGTCGAGAGCCCTGCCTGCGCTGCGGGTCCGAACTACGTAGGCGCATCATCGACGCCCGCTCCACGACCTGGTGTCCGAAATGTCAAGCGCGGTGAATATCTGACCGCCCGGACTCATGGGTTCCGAGCACCGCTACAGGTGATCAGTGCTGCCTATGCACTGGAATCGCGATCTGTCCGGTCAGCAACTCCGGCAGCAGACCCATCAGCAACTCGGGCAGCTGTATCGAGATCTGTCCGCTTAGCAGCTCCGGCAGCAATCCCATCATCAACTCGGGCAGCTGTATCGAGATCTGTCCGCTTAGCAGCTCCGGCAGCAATCCCATCATCAACTCGGGCAGCTGTATCGAGATCTGTCCCGTCAGTAGCTCCGGCAGCAATCCCATCATCAACTCGGGCAGTAATCCCGTCAGCAGAATCAAGATCTGTCCCGTCAGTAGCTCCGGCAGCAATCCCATCAGCTGTATCGAGATCTGTCCGCTTAGCAGCTCCGGCAGCAATCCCATCATCAACTCGGGCAGTAATCCCGTCAGCAGAATCAAGATCTGTCCCGTCAGTAGCTCCGGCAGCAATCCCGTCAGCTGTATCGAGATCTGTCCGCTTAGCAGCTCCGGCAGCAATCACGTCAGTAGCTCCGGCAGCGGTTCGGGTAGACATCGAAGGCACGGCCGTGAATAATCCCAACAGCAAGCTGGCAAACAATCCCACGACAAGGACGAACCCGATCCCGGCGGCGGCCCTATCCTGCATTAACTCCACGGGTGCCGGGAGGCCGATCGCCAGGAACGAGACCCCGGCCAATGCGGCGTTGCTTACAGAATGGATCCATGTCGGCGGGGTATCAAACGTGCCGAAACAACCGCAACTCGCAACTCCTACCGAAGCCGCTCTCAGGGCCGTGACGGCGAACACAACATACAAGACACCAACCCCAGCAGCGATCGGTGGACCTCCGATAGCCAAGGCGAGTATCCCAACGCCAACCTCGGCCATACCCAAAGCGAGCACCGGTGGCTTGGCCGAAAGTCGTCTCGCGGCAGGAATGCGCAGTGAGCCCAGAAGGCCTTCAACACTTGAGGGCTTTGCGATCTTGGCTGCACCGGAGATAACAAGTAGGACTGCCGCCGCTGAGTGCGCGACAACGATCGCCTCCGCGGAAAGATCCGTGGCAGTCATGGCTGTCACGGTAGATGAGACACCCCACCTATGAGACACCCGGCAAAACACCCGGCGGATGAGAAACCGGGCAAATAGGACACCCGGCGGATGAGACACCCCACCTATGAGACACCCGGCAAAACACCCCACCTATGAGACACCCGGCAAAACACCCCACCTATGAGACACCCGGCAAAACACCCCACCTATGAGACACCCGGCAAAACACCCCACCTATGAGACACCCGGCAAAACACCCGGCAAATAGGACACCCCGCTTATGAGACAACCTGCATGAGTCGACCGAATGCGGTTGATTGTCGATCGAATACGGTTGATTGATGAGTGATCCGGATCACGTTGCCCCGGCGAGGGCCGGGCCTGGCGTAGGCCCGTATCCGAAGCCTTGGCCGACCGATCCTTACCTTGACGAGAACCTATTGGCCCACGGTGACCGGCGTAATGTCGTTGATCGCTACCGCTACTGGACCGTTGACGCCATAGTCGCCGACCTTGACAAGCAGCGGCACGGGTTTCATGTTGCGGTGGAGAACTGGGAACACGACCGCAACATCGGCACAGTCATCCGCACAGCCAACGCCTTCGCCGCCGAAGAAGTCCACATAGTCGGCAGACGGAAATGGAATCGTCGGGGCGCCATGATGACCGAGGTGTACCAGCACGTCCGCCACCACAAAGCGGTCGACGATCTGGAGGCGTGGGCTAGGGATCGGCACCTACCGATCATCGCAGTCGACAATGTTGCGGGCGCTGTGCCTTTGGAAACCACTGAACTTCCCGAACGTTGCGTCTTGTTGTTCGGCCAGGAAGGCCCGGGCCTATCCGAAGCCGCAAAACGGGCCGCCTTGCGGGTGTGTTTTATCGCTCAGTACGGCTCCACCCGTTCCATCAACGCCGGGGTGGCCGCAGGCATAGCCATGCACGCATGGATCCGTCGCTGGGCTGCACCACCCGATACCCACCCAGACAGACAACCGTGAAGCAGACAAGAAACACTCGGTCGCTGCTGCACCACCCGAAACCCACACAGACGATCCGTCAGTCCGCCAGTCCGTCCGGGAGAGTCGCCGGGCTGCACCACCCGACACCCACCCAGACGGTTCGCCACCTCAAATTCTGGATTGGCACGATACTGAGTTCGCACGGCATCAATCCATGATTGTGTTCCACGCCAGTTACATGATTGCCATCAGTCTCAGGCCCGTGGTCTTTCCAGATCTCCAGATAGCTATCTAGATCTCCAAATTGAACGGCCTTCGGTGATCATGAGAGGAGTCCCCTGAATTCGGATATAGCCGAATTCGGATAAAGCCGATTGCAGTGCGCGAGTAAAGGTGTTGTCAGCTCCCCGCCAAGGCCACCAGTTCGGCGTCGTCGGGTATTCGGACTCCGGGCACGTAGTGGGTGTGCAGACCCGTGATCACCGACTCGAGATCGCCAGGATTGGTGGACGACAGATGCACGGTGACCATTGAGGAGTAGATGTGAATGCTCGCTACTCCGCCAGCTTTGAACAGTTGACGAGCAAGTTCGGCCGCTGGGTCGTCACCAAGGATCTCCTCTCCGGCCGAGTAGCGGATGTGGCCCATGCCGGTGAGGCATCGATTGACTTCAAACCGTACGATGCCTGGACGACGCGACAGGGTACGAACGACTGTGACAGGTTGACCCATAACGCCGTTGAGGATAACCGACGGGTTCAAAACCCCCGAACACCGATGATCGACAATGGGCTTCTACAGTCAGCGGCGCCCTATCGGAGTTCGCGCCGGGGCCGACCAACTGCTGGCGCTTGAGCCAACACAGCCGTCACGTGAGCGACCACCTACCCACCAGCGAACGATGCGGCCCGAAATCCAACGACCTGTACCACGCAACCCCGAACGACCACCTACCCACCAGAGAGCAACGCGGCCTCGCAGCCAGTTAGCGGCCTCGTCCAGCCCCGAGCGACCACCTACCCACCAGCGGGCAACGCGGCCTGCTCGCGCAACTTGTCCATGAATGCCCAACTTTGTCGATGAATCGCACTGGGACCGTAAGCAGCAAGCGCCGCACGATGCCTGGGGCACGGGTAGCCCTTGTTCGACACGAAGTGGTACGCCGGGTATTTTTCATGGCAGGCCCGCATCAACCGGTCGCGGGTGACCTTGGCGACAATCGACGCCGCTGCGATCGACAGGCAGACTGCGTCACCTCGCACGATTCTCGTGGTGGGGACGGTACCTACGAAGTCCCAGTTGCCGTCGACGAGGACATGGTCAACGTCCACATCAAGCCCCGCTAACACCCGCTGGGCACACAACCTTTGGGCGTCGGACATGCCCAAGGCGTCACACCTCTCGGCACTCACATGAGCAACCGACACATGCTCGGCCCAACCGAGGACCCGATCCCCCATCACCTCGCGCTCGTTCTCGGTGAGCATCTTGGAATCTCGCACCTTGTACAAGCGGCGATCACGTGGCACCACCACCGCCGCCAACGTTAACGGCCCTGCCCATGCACCTCGACCGACCTCGTCGATCCCTGCGACGATTCCACATCCAGAGTCCCACAGTTTGCGCTCGGCTCTCTGGTTCGGGGCCTTGTGTTTAATCGCAGCCCGCAGCCGCGGCGAAGCGACAGTCATCCTTGCAGACCGTAGCGCCTACATGCTTCTGCCAATTCCTTCACGCTGCTGCCAGCGCCTACATGCTGCTGCCAATTGACGGGGCCGTTCCCACCTAGGACCAAGGAGCCGCTTAGTGACCAAGCAGCCGCGTAGTCATGGTCATGTTGGTGCCAACAACGACTCCCCCGAGCGGCTCGTCGTCACCCAGTTTGGGTCCAATCCTGGGGCAGTGAGTACGACGTCATCGGCTCCGCCTGTGCGTTCCCATAACAGTGCAGGACACGACCCGTGCCAGCGCATCGCAAAGGACACCACACCCGCGGCCGTGCAGAGCCCTTCCACATCCAACGACTGTCCCAACCATGCGACGGGAACTTCCGGTAGCAACGCAACAGCACGAGGATCGTAGAAATCGGCGACCAGGTGGCTGGCGATCGCAGTTGCCGTGGCAGCGGCTTGGACTACAGAAGGCTCAGGAACTGCCCGTTGCAGTGTTGTGGCCAAGCGACGGGCATCGGCGGCGCCTGCAGGGAAGACCCGCTCAAGCGCCGCTGCTGTCAACAACAAAGTATGACGATCGAGACAGTCTCTTGCGCCATGAGCCAAGGGCCCGGCGAGCAGTTCGAGCCCGCACCGCCGACCGGCAAACAGTTCTCGGCTTGCGAGCAACCGCAGCGCTTCCGTCGCGGCGCATCCAGCCAGCCGCCTTGTGTCAGCCGCGGCGATGACGGTTACCGTCGCTCGGTCCACCTCATCGACAAGTCCTGCCAGATCCAGCCTCGACGCCGCCGCTGCAGCCGTGCCGGGTTCAGACGACCCGGCAAGCACAACCAAGTCTGCGATCGCACGTCGCCAGGCTTGAGTCATGTCAGCGTCGGGCAAATCCAATTTCGACGCTTTGCGTGTGACAGCCTTCCAGCCCTTTGCGACGTCTGCTGCGTCAATCCAGCTCAGCGGTGGCGGCCCACCTACACCGCTCGCCACGCTGACCTTTTGGCGATGCGGAACGGCCATGACGACAGCGGCCGCAGCCGACGGGCCAGTGGCAACCGCTGATGCAGGTCCAGGCTCGTCGCGTACACGGTTCCATATGGGGTCGCCAGCGACCACACCACCTGCCGGTCGTGACATGGTGACCCATGTGTCACCGTCGGCGGCTATGCCGTCTGTTGTGGCCTCCAGTCTCGCGTCCCGACGGCCAGCAACGGCGACCAGTACAGGTGCCGCTGAAGCGTTCTCGAACTCGGCGAGCACCGCCTGCGCGACGCCGTCGTTGATTGCGGCCACACGCAGGATCAGATCGCCGGACGGGACACGCATCCTGAGTTCATGAACGGGGGTGTCGTCTAGGCGATCTCGGCGCAGACGTTCGGTGTGGCCCACACGCCACCGGTCCCCGGCCAACACACCCCACTCAAGGATGAAGTCGTCGGCGACTACGCGACCGTCGTCGTCGAGTCGGGCGATCGGCCCAAAGAGATCGCCGATTACCTCAGGCAGGGTCAACCTCACGTGCCGCTGGCCGCTGTACCAGACCTACGTAGGCGTCAACGGCGCTACGACCGTCGGTTATACAGGCACGCACCTGCTCAGCGATCGGAGCGCAGATACCTAACTCCTTGGCGATCTCGACCATTACCGGAGCGGACCGAACACCTTCGGCGACCTGATCCATCTCCGCAATGATGTCGCCTATAAGGCGGCCCCGGCCGAGCTGCTCACCCACATGTCGGTTACGACTCTGTGCGCTCATGCAGGTGGCCAGCAGATCACCCATCCCGGTAAGCCCGGCGAACGTCGCTGGTTTGCCGCCCATCGCCACCCCGAGGCGGGTGATCTCGGCAAGCCCGCGAGTGATGATCGCGGCACGGGTGTTGTCACCGGTGCCTAGACCGTCGGCCATACCAGCTGCGAGCGCGATCACGTTCTTGAATGCGCCGCCAAGTTCGCAGCCCACAACATCGTCACTGGTGTACACCCTGAAGAGCTGCGAACCGAACACGGTCCGAAGACGCTCCGCAATCGTGGGGTCGGTGAATGCCAGCACCGCCGCAGCGGCAGACCCGGTCAGGATCTCCTTAGCGAGATTGGGTCCGGTTAACACACCGACCGGGTGGCCCGGCAACTCCTCAGCAATGACCTGCGTCATGCGCTTGTGGGAGCTGGGCTCGAGTCCTTTCGCCAGCGATATCACCGGCACCCATGCTCGCAGGTCGGTTCGCACCTCTCGCAGCGTGGGACGGAAACCCACGCAGGGCACACCCATGACCAACACGTCGCAGTTGCGCACCACCGCTGCAAGGTCCGTCGAAGCGCTCAGGGCAGCGTTTAGGGTGTGGTTGGGCAGGTAATGCGGGTTTTCGTGGCGCTCATTGATGGCATCAGCGACGTCAATGCGCCGGGTGTAGAGCACAGTGGGAGAGTTGTAAGCACAAAGGTGCGCCACGGTGGTTCCCCAGGATCCGCCTCCGAGCACGGCGATCCGCATGTCGTTGGTCTCTCTCATGCTCATCGTCTCTCTCCCATGCCCATCGTCTCACCCATGCCCATCGTCTCACCTACACCCGTCGCCTCACCCATGCCCATCGCCTCACCCATGCCCATCGTCTTACCCATGCCCATCGCATCTACCACATCCATCGTCTCACCTATGCCCATCGTCTCATCCATGCCCATCGTCTCACCTATGCCCATCGTCTCACCCACATCCATCGTCTCACCCACATCCATCGTCTCACCCATGCCCATCGTCTCACCCACATCCTTCGTCTCACCCATGCCCGCCGTCTCACCCTAAGGCTCTGAACTTATCGACCCAGGGTCGTGAGGGCGCGCTTATGAGGCCTCAACGCGGCGAGGTGATACCTTGCCGCCGTCGTGCAAACAGCAACGCCGACGACTAGCTCGAGAAGTGCCTCCACCCTGGTGTTGGTACCTATCCGTTCATTCGACGACGCCAAGTCGCGCCTCAATGCGGTACTGGCACACACAGAGCGGGCCGAGTTGGCCAGACGGATGGCCCACACGGTCGTGGCTGCTGCTGGATCCTTGCCGGTGTGGGTGGTGACCGATGACGACGAGGTCGCTGCCTGGGCCTCCGCGGTGCGGGCCGCGGTTTGTCGGGTCGGCCGACCTGGGTTGAACGCTTCGATCACGGCAGCTGTGTCTGCGGCGGCCGATGCTGGCTACGCCAGGGTGATCGTGGCACATGCCGATTTGCCTCTGGCCGAAGATCTTGCCATCGTCACGGGCTCGGGACTAGCGATCGCCCCGGACCGCCATGGCGACGGATCGAACGTTGTGTCGGTGCCAACCGAGGTCAGATTCGAGTTCGCCTACGGCCCGGGATCCTTCGAACGCCACTGCAGTGAGGCCGCACGCCTGGGACTTGCCGTGACCGTGATCAACGAACCGAGCTTGGCCTTCGACGTTGACAATCCCGACGATCTCAAGATGCTCAAGACGCGAACCGGTTCTTGTGGTGCCAACACCCTAAACGTCGACCAAAACGCAACCGAACCCACACCACAACACCAGAAGGGCTGATACCCACGTATCCCGCTCTTGTGGTGCCAACACCCTCAACGTCCACCAAGACCCAACCGTGCTTTCACCACAATAGCAAGGGCTGACACCCACGTGTCTGACGCATCCTACGTCTACCTAATAGGCGATACATCACCGGGTGGCCACCTGCGTGCTCGCCCGAGTCCTAGGATCGGTCTGTGCGCGTCGATTTGGGTACCCCGACGAGTGCCCTTGCTATCGGCGCTCACCCCGACGACATTGAGTTCGAGTGTGGTGCAACGCTCGCCAAATGGGCTGCCGCGGGAGCGACAGTGCATCTGCTGGTGTGCACGGACGGCCGCAAAGGCACCTGGGATGTTGACGCCGACGTCAGCGCTTTGGTTGCCCGCAGACAAGCCGAGCAGCGTGAGGCGGCACATCGGCTTGGTGCCACGGGCGATGTTCGGTTCCTTGACCGGATCGACGGTGAACTCGACATGGGTCCGGGCTCGGGCCTGGCGGTGCGCGGCATGGTCGCACGAGTTATCCGTGAACTCACCCCGGAGGTTGTGATAGCCCACGACCCATGGCGACGCTGGCGGATGCATCCCGATCATCGAGCGGCAGGCTTCGTTACCGTTGATGCGGTTGTGGCGGCGCGTGACCCGCACTACTTCCCCGACCACGGAATCGCCGCTCATCGCCCCGACGCTTTGTTGTTGTTTGAGTGTGAGGAACCCGACCATGTCGAACGTGTTGAAGCCGAACATCTTGACGCCAAAGTCGATGCCCTACTCGCACACGAGAGTCAGTTTGAGACCACTATGGCGATCAACGCCAACGACGACGGTCAACAGCGAGCTGCCTTCACCCATCGCATTCTGAACACGGCACGCGATCACGGCAGACCCGTAGGGGTGAACCTAGGTGAGGCCTTCTTGTTGATGGACCCCGCTTCCTAGGACCCCATCTCAAACCGTTTGTTCAACCATCTATCGACGGTCATCCCACCGGTGATCGGCCGTATACGTCACGGCAGCACCACGTTAGTAGGCACGACGACGGTTGCTTGTTCATCTGCGGTTTATCGTCGGGGTCATGGCAGCACCACATTTATGGGCACGACGACGCAGAACCTTGCGAGGTGCGAAGCCCTTCGTGTCATGGCAGCACCACATTTATGGGCACGACGACGGCCGAATGAGTCAATACTGATGCCGCATCAAATCATGACTGCACCGTATTCCTTGCACGACGATGGATGGTGACTGAGAGATTCGCGTCCTTCGCCACATCCTGTGTCTTGATGGTGCAACATCTGCTGGGTTCATTGGTGCATACTGCTTGTGTGGAACCAGGCCCGGAGATGCAACGCCGACAGCTAATCTACGCGCTGAGCCGACCACTAGGCAGGTACACCGTTGAGCGCGCCACCCAACTCTCGGGTGTACCCAAGAGCACGATCTATAAATGGCGCCAAACCAAAGTTCTTGGTTCAGATTTTCCGGTGGACTCCCCGGCGACGTGGTCCTATCGAGACCTAGTACTGCTTCGTCTTCTGGCGTGGCTGCGTCAACGCGGAATGCGGCTGTCTATGGCTGCTGAGAAGATCTTGAATGTTCGTACTCATCTGTCCAAGGGAATAGACATTCAGCGGATCCACGCCACCAGGTTCGATGTCGTGATCACTGGGAATGCAGCGACCGACGTCCACGACGATCGTGAGAATCTTCTGCCCTCAGCGGACTTCTACGATCTCTTGGCGACATTCAACTTGCATGAACCTGTCGATGAGTTGCGTTCACGGAAGAAGGGCTCGCTATGGGCTCCAGACCTTGTTGAGCCATCGACTCATTCGACGATCACACCCTGGGTCTTAGCGGGCGACCCCTGCGTCAAGAATACGAGGATCCCGACCGCGGCGATCTTCGCTCTTCGAACTGTGCGTCAGCTGCCGACAGATACAATTGCAAAATTGTATCCCGGGCTCTCAGATCAGATGATTGAGGATGTAACCCGGCTGGAGGAGCGCTTGCGTGGTTGCGACCTCGCAGCTTGACACTTTCCGACTCCTCCTGGATCAAGGCTTTCCAAAGCCGCCTTGGTCGGTACCCGAACTTGATAGAAGCGTCACAGTAGTCCACTTCTCCGACTTGGACCCAGCCCTTGCAACAAGTAGCACACCCGATTGGTTCGTCTACTGTCTCGCTGCGGAACACGGGTTCCACGAACTCGCCGTTCGTGACATGTCACAAGTCAATCAATCGGTCGAAATGTATGTACTCTCGCGACTCAAGGAACTTACGATTGTGACTTGGCGAAAGGGTAACGATGATCCAATCCGGGAATGGGGGCAGATCCTAGCCTATCTACCGCAGATAAGAACTCGAGTGCTTGAAGTTGGCGGACGGATACTGATGCTTCCGACGCCAGCAATCCAGGGATCCTCAATCTGCCCAGCCAAAGATCAAATCGGCAAGATAGCCAAGCTACGCGGGGTTTCCAATGAGCAGGTTCGGCACGAAGCGCAATCTGAGATTACGGAATGGTTAGAAGTGTCAGGAGAATCTCAAGACAGGTTCAGCATTCTGTTCTCAGATTGATCATAGTTATATGAGCAATCTAGGATTGTAGCGGCTGCAACTGCTACGGTGGCGCGGCCTCCTACCTGTTGTTCTCTCTTTGATGCTCGCACACAACACCCTTATTGATATCCTCAACCCACAGTTGATGAGGCCACTATGAGTAATATGAACGCTCAAGCATCACCTGTCATGTCTCAAGATTCTTGGTAGCAATCTCAAGTGATCCGATCGGTTCAATATGCGTCGCACTCCTCTATGGGCTCGACGAAGACGACCTCGCCGTCATTGTCATCCAACAGTAGTTGAGTCCTAGCCGAACGAACGTCTTGTTCTGGGAAGCATCTACACTTCTTACAACTATTTCTTTGCTCTCTTCAATCAAGTATCGCAGCGTATTGAAGAGTTCTGTACGTTGTGGGTTTCTATGTTGAGCCAGTAAATTTGACGTTTCTGTCAGTGTATTCGGTGTTACGAAGATACTATTGACAGGTCGCATCAGTTGCTTCAGAATTTCATAGGTCTCCACATCGTATTCTCTTAGCCGTTTGTGCTTTTCTATTATATGCGGACTGGTCTCCCCACAATCAGCAATAAGAGTAGGCACGAATCAATAAACGGTCCACATGGAGGAAGAGGTTTAGTTCTCAGAGTTGAGGAACCGAATCGTTGTGGAAATGACTTCACCATCTTCGTCATCTATCTGAATAACCTTGTACGATCGTTTCCCATAGGCCTGCGTACCACCGAACATGGACTTCACAGGATTTTCCGCTGACTGCTCCCACGGCGGGAAGAAGCCGATGGTGATCTTCCAGGTGTTGGAGTGATCATCAAACTTTACTTCTTCAAGACTTACATGATTCATTTTCTCCTCGGCAAAGATATCGGCAAAGTATGCCTTTGCTAACTGTACTGCTTCCTTAACATTCATTTTGTTCCCTATTCTACGGTAGCTGCAATGTTACATCTACAGAATAGACCCGTTTACCCTTCCAACCGTTGAATTCGCAAGTCAACTTAGACATACAGGAATGGTGTCTTGTTCGAATACACCGATGCTCAATCTAATCCCGGCCCCACCAAAGTTTGATTCTCAGCTATTTCTAATTCCCTGATACCGCAATAATCGGTGCGACTAGCCTGCAGGCACGAATCCGTGCAACTAGCCTGATCCCGCACAAATCGGTGCAGCGGGGAGGTACTACCTTGGGTTGGGCAGACGATTTCCTGGTTGACCGTGAGCCAGCACCATGGTCGCCACACGAACGCCCCAGACCCGAGGGTCTGGTGGTGCGAGAGATGTTTGCCCAGGCCGGGGCCAACGGCTTGGAGGTGGTGCTGGCTGATGCCACCACCACGTTGTCGGCCACGCGGATTCGCGCCGCTTGGAAGGTATGGCGTAACCGCCGGGCAACGCCGGTGCTGTTGATCGCCGGGTCGGGCGGCTCCACGGTAACTATGTGCGGGCCGGTGGGCGACAAACCCGGTGTCCGCTCCGACGTATCCGTGGCGCTAGCCGAGCGGATCTCCGAGGCCGCTCTTGACGAGCCGGATCATCACGGCGCTACCCGTTCGCTGCTTGCTGTGTTGTCACAGCTTGACCGACCGTTCCCATGGATGCGCTCCGATCTGCTGGGGCTTAACAACGTGGGACTTCTCGCCACTCATGAGTTGCACACCTCGGTGCAGCAACGACCCGATTGGAACGACTCTGTTCGTCGTGCTCAGCCACTGTTGAACAGACGCGGTCAGCAACTCCTGAAGGGATTGGGTTTCGGCGTTGAGACTTTGGACGTTGGCACTTCGGTGCTGACCGTTAGCGGACGCCGATCCGCTGTGGCCGTGTTCTGCCGTGATGACGAACCATTTGACTCCCCGGTCCGACGTTTCGACGGGATATCACCGGTCTCGCGTGCTTTGGCCGTTGCCGACCGCCACAAGATTGATTGGGTGATACTCACACGTGCTTCACAGATTCGACTGCACGCAGCACGGGCCGACACCGGGGTGGGCCGAAGAGGCCGGACCGAGACGTTCGTGGAATTGGATCTAGCCGTAATGGCGCCTGAACAGGCCGGATACCTGCCACTGCTGTTCTCCGACGAGGCCTTGACTCCAGGGACGGGAACACTAGAGAAGATCCTTGAGCAGTCGCAGCGTTTCGCCGCCGATCTCGCTCATCGCCTGCGTGAACGTGTCTATCACCGCACCGTCCCGGCATTGGCCCGCGCTGTTTCGGATCGCCTCAGTGACCGTTCCGAGAGTCCTAATCCCGGAAATGATGACCTCGGCCGATCCGGTATCCCCGGAGAGATCCGAACCCTCAAGGCAACCAGAAGCCTCGGTGTGCCCGAACTGCAGCGTGCCTACGAAACCGTGATGGTGATCTTGTTCCGGCTGCTGTTCACGGCCTACGCCGAAGCAACGGATCTGCTGCCTTATACCACCAATGGCGCCTACGCCGAGCGCTCATTGTCGACGACGGTGCGCCGACTGCTCGATCGCTCACCGGTACGGCAGCAATTCAGCGACGAGTCCACCGGCTTGTGGGGTGGTGTGATCAAGTTGTGGCGAGCTATCGATGAGGGAAATAACGATTGGGGTGTTCCGGCATATGACGGTGGCCTGTTCTCCGAATCGGCGGAGAACACTGCCGCATTAGATATCGCGAATATGAGGCCCTTGAGCGACGCCGAGTTCGGCTCGGCATTGACTGCGATGTTGATAGACGACAGTCCCGAGGGTGATGGACCGGTGGATTTCCGGTCGCTGTCGGTGCGTGAGTTCGGCACCATCTATGAAGGACTGCTCGAATCTCGCCTATTCGTGGCCCAGCACGACCTCACTATCGGCACCAAAGGCAAAGCCAAGGGCCAGTTCGTGCAAGCCCGTCAAGGTGACCAGGTGGTGATCGAGGAAGGGCAGGTGCATCTCACCAACCGATCCGGGGAACGCAAGGCGTCGGGTTCGTATTTCACGAAACCGTTCGCGGTCTCACATCTTTTGGATCAGGCCTTGGAGCCAGCCCTCGCCAATCACATTGCCATGTTGGATCGGCTACGTGAATCCGGCGATGACGCCGCTGTGGCGGCCCGCTTCTTCGATTTCCGCTGCGCGGACATTGCCATGGGCTCCGGGCATTTCCTGGTGGCGGCGCTTGACCGGATAGAGGCCAGACTGTCGCAGTACCTGGTTCAATACCCGATCCCGGCGGTAGCCGACGAACTGGCAAGGCTGCGCCGCACGGCTGTTGAAGCCTTGGGTGACACGGCCATCAACATCGAAACCGGTTCGTTGCTGCGCCGCCAGGTGGCCCGACATTGTGTGTATGGCGTGGATATCAACCCGATAGCCGTGGAACTGGCCCGTGTGTCGATCTGGATCCACACTTTCGTCCCCGGCCTTCCGCTGTCGTTTCTTGATCACAACTTCGTGTGCGGCGACAGCGTGACCGGGGTGAGCACACTCGACGAAGTCGAAGATTTGTTTGCGGGGGGGGGGGGGCGGAGGGTCTGTTCGCGGACCAGATCCGCCAGATGCTGCGCCAAGCCGAGGATTCGTTGCGCCGCCTGGCGTCCACGTCGGATGCCACCAAAGCCGAAATCGACGAAGCCCGCTCAGCACACACCCGTGCACTCAAAGATGTGGCCGGTGCCCGAGCACTGTTCGATCTGATCACAGCCCACCGGGTTGGGGCGATCGAGAGTCTCCCGGAGAACTTCTCCGAAGCGGTGTTCATCAAAGAGGCCAGTCAACTCGACGTCACCGACACCATCGCGGAGCTGGCACCGGTGCATTTTCCTGCCACCTTCTCTGAGGTGTTCCTGCGGGACCGGCCCGGGTTCGATTGCCTGCTGGGTAACCCGCCCTGGGAGGAGGTCGTGGCCGACGAGATGACTTGGTGGGGTGTGCATCTACCAGGGATACGGGGTCTGGCAATTCGCCAGATGAACACAGCCATCACCGATTTTCGTCAGCAGCGACCGGATCTGGAGGAAGAGTTCCAGCAAGCACTTGAACAAGCCGCTCGGATGCGTTCAGTGCTGCGAGCCGTGTTCTCGAAACTGGGCAAAGGGGTCACCGACATGTACAAGGCCTTTGCCTGGCGCAACTGGCAACTCATCCGCAATAATGGCTTCGCCGGTCTGGTGCTGCCCCGCACCGCACTACAGACCGAAGGCTCCCAGTATTGGCGACAGGCCGTGTTGGACGGGGGAACCTTCCGAGACGTCGCAACCCTGATCAACACCGACCAGTGGGTGTTCGACGATGTTCACGCACAGTACAAAGTAGCGTTGATCGCCTTACATAAGACGGCTGTTGCTGGCCGCCATATTCGATTAGGCGGGCCCTACGTCAACGAGGTCAGCTTCCATGGCGCCAAGAGCGCACAACGGGTGGGTGTGCCGGTGGAGGAATTCCTAAGTTGGTCCAACAATGCTGGTTTCCCCGAGCTGCCGGATCATCGCGGAGCGTTGCGGCTGTTCCGCAAACTGAGGTCGCATCCCCGGCTCGACAGGTTCGCCCCAGAACCGAACGAAACCGAACATGGCCTATCCGATGGGCCAGCAACGCAGCCGGGGAAGGGGGGGGGGGCACGCCCAGACTCCCTGCCCGCACGCGGAACTCCACGCCACGAACGACAAGCACCGATTCCTCCTCGACAACGGCGAATCCGCCCGCATCGAGAACTCGACACCACGCTCGACAAGCACCGCTTCATCCTCGACGAAGGCAGATCAACCGCCATGCGCCTAGAGCGCTCCAAGGGGATTGCAACGCCACCTTCGACAAGCACCGCTTCGTCCTCGATAGAGGAGCCTCGGCCGTGACGGGTGAATACTGGCTCGTATACAAGGGTCAGTCGTTTGACCTGTGGAACCCCGACACGGGCACCTATTACGCCTCAGTTGACGTGGCTGAGATAACCAGCCATCTCCAGGAGAAGCGGCTGAGGCAGCAACGGACTATCACCTCTCCTTTCTCGATGTTCTCGAAGAATCATGTGAAGGAACCGGCCACCCTGCCCTGCAAACATCCACGAATTACTTTCCGCAACGTGACCAACGCAATTGACTCGCGCACGGTGATTGCCGCATTGATCCCCGAGCAAATCGTATTGGTCAACAGCGCGCCGTACCTGCTTTGGCCAGAGGGCTTTACGGTCCGTCACGAGGCTTACCTCCTGGGTGTGCTGTCGTCTATGACTCTTGACTGGTATGCCCGCCGTGTTGTCGTTTTGAACCTAAATTTCCATCTCCTCAACAATTTCCCAATCCCCACCGCCGACATCAATCCTGAGACTGGCAGTCCCATAGCCCTACGAGTGGTGGAGATCGCCGGACGGCTGGCCGCAGTGGACGCTCGGTTCTCTAAGTGGGCCGCTGAGGTGGGCGTACCGGTCGGTTCAGCCAACGACGAACCCGTCAAGACCGACCTGATCTGTGAACTCGACGCCTGCGTCGCGCATCTATACGGCCTTGACGAAGACGACCTGGACTGCCTCTATACGACCTTCCACGCCCGCCCCGACGAGCACGCCGAGCGCCACGCTGACGTACTTGAACACTTCCGAAAGCTCCCCCGAACCGAACCCCCGTGCCCGGCACCGTCATGACATCTTGCTGGCGGGGAACCTAAGGGTTGCCCTTAGCTGGACCCCCATGCCCGGCACCGTCATGACACCCTGCCCGCAGGAACGTAAGGGTAACCCTTAGCCGAACCCCAATGCGCGGCACCGTCATGACACCCTGCCCGCAGGAACGTAAGGGTAAACCTTAGCCGAACCCCCATGCGCGGCACCGTCATGACACCCTGCCCGCAGGGACACAAGGCTCCGCGACATAAGGCTCCTGGACCTCTTTGACTCAGCGAAGAAGTAGTGGCGATTACATCGTCTCGGATCTAGTTGACTCCGCCTAACTCCAGACAGCCCTCTCCACCAACCCTCCAGCCGATCCTATCTACCAACCCTCCAAAATCGACCGAGTCAAGGCCACTACCTGTGATGGTGAGGCTATCTGTTAACCCTCCAGCCAACCCCCCGTCTAGCAACCCTGCAATCGACTCCGCCAACCAACAACCAGACTCCGCCTACAAACCTACAGCCAACCCCGCCCAGCAACTTTCCAGCCGACCCAGCCTACCAACCCCACCCGCGCAACCCCACCCGCGGCCTATCAACCCTGCAGACAATTTCCGTCTAGCAACCCTCCAGCAGACTCCGCCCCCAGCAACCTTCCAGCAGACTCCGCCCAGCGACACTCCAAATCGTTCGCCTAACAACCCCTGAATCAACCCCGCCCAGCAACCTTCCAGCAGACTCCGCCTAGCAACCCTGCAATCGACTCCGCCAACCAACAACCAGACTCCGCCTGCCAACCCTGCAATCAACCCCACAAACCAACCCTCTAGCAGACTCCGCCAACCAACAACCAGACTCCACCTACAAACCCTCCAATCACTCCGCCAACCAACCCCATCTACCAACACTCCACTCGAGCCTGTCTACCAACCCCGCCTGCGAAGGAAGTCGTCAAACATCGGCACCGTGAAGGCGATAACTCCGTGGCGTGGTGAGTAACACAAACCTCGCTTGATGAGTGAGTCGCGGAGAGGACCGGCCTGGGTGGTGGTCTTACCCATTGCCTTGGCCACGGCGCCCGAACCGTACGGCCCACTACTCAGTGATGCCATAGCAGCGAGGTATGCACGCTCAGCTCCAGTTGTGCGATCGAACCGCACCCGGAAGAACCCCGTGTCGAGCTCCTCAACGGCGATCGGGACGCCCGCCTTCACATCCGCCGAGGTGATGGCGTCCGGACCGGTGGCGGCGTCCCAAATCTGTTTGCCGAACTCTTGCAAGAAATACGGGTGCCCCTCGGTGCCGGTCACCACCTCAGCGAGCGCATCGGGGTTCCAGTGCACCCCTTCAGCCTCTGCCGGGTCGCCAAGAGCTGCAGAGGCTTCCGCTTGGTCGAGGCTGGCGATCTCACGGAAAACAAAAAGCCGCTCCGCATATGACTTTGCCGCACCTGCCAAGGCCGGGATTGATGGAAGACCTGCTCCGGCGACCATCAGCGGTAGCTGTTCTTGGCTGATCCTGTGAGCTCCAACTATCAAGGCGGCCAGGTCCCTTTGCGAGAGGTATTGGATCTCGTCAATGGTGAAGAGCACACCTGTGCTGCGATCCCGGGCAAGTTCGCCGACTTCGACGAACAGATCCGCGAGATCTTGCTCAAGGTAGCCGGAGTCGGCAATGCCGCGGGTCGGCTCGACCTTCACGCCTATTGCTGGGCCTTCTCCCAAGTTCCAGCGGAGTTCGAAGGACCGGAGCACGCCAAAGCCATGATGCAACTTGCGGACGGCCGAGAGCCGCCAAAGCGCCTTACGAACCAGCGAGGCGATCGCTTCGGCGAATTCCAGGTCCTCGGTTGCTTCGAGTTGTTGATGAACCCAGTTGTGGTGTTTGGCGATCTTGCCGAATCGGCCTAATAGGGCTGTCTTGCCAACGCCTCGGAATCCGGTCAGTATCAGGCTCCGAGCCGGTCTGCCCACTCCGAACCGTTGAACCGCGATGTCGAACTGGTCGAGCTCCGAGTCACGACCCACGAGGGCAGGCGGCGGGCTGCCAGCTCCGGGGCTGTACGGGTTGCGCACCGGGTCCACCCGGGGAATTATAGCGATCTGCAAGAGATATAAGAGATCTCCCTATAGGTGCCTAAAGTCCCTATAAACGCTGGAGATCCCTATACCACCCGCTGAAGCGATGTCACACTCCCGGACTAACTTGGTCGTCAACTCACCAACCTTGAACTTCTAACCACCGGGGCAATACCGCCACCGCGACAAACCGACCTCAGACAAACCAACGGGGTCAACCCACCAGAGCCGAACCCACCTCAAACCCACCTCAGACAAACCAACGGGGTCAACCCACAGGGCCGAACCCACCGACACTGCGAACCGAAACTTCCCCTTCCCACACCGGACCATGACATCGCCGCCTATACCAAGAAACCACTACAAACCGGAACTGGCGCTCAACCGCGCCGATGACACGGTGGCGGACGCCCTCAACATCTTCCTAAACGGAGCCGCCGATGGCCTAGCCGATGAGATCGAACTTGATATCGCCACTGCCTATTTCAACGTTGGCGGTTACTGCTTGTTGGCCGACGCCTTGGACCGGGTCGGCCAAGTCCGGTTGTTGTTGGGCGCCGAACCTAACCAGCTTCGCCGACGACGGGTACTAACCGGGGCCAACCGCGAGTCACCTAACCGCACCCGAGCCGAAAGGGCACGGGTGCGACGTTCTCTAGAAACCCACCAACAGGAAATGGAATTCGACCGAGACCTTCTGGGTTTCACGTTTGAGGCCGAGGCTGGGGCACGGCGGCTGGTGGATTGGCTGCATTCGGGTCGTGTGCAAGTACGGCGATTGCAGAATAGGTTCTTGCATGGCAAAGCCTTCGTGGTGCGCACGCTTGATCATGGTGTGGTCGCCGGGTCGTCGAATTTCACCTTCGCCGGATTGCACAGCAACGTTGAATTGAACCTAGGAGGCTATTCACCTCACGTCGTCACCGGGGTAAGTGGCTGGTTCGACGAACTCTGGGATGAAGCCGAGCCATACGACCTGGCCGCCCTGTTTGAGACCCGTTTCGAACCGCACGAACCGCAACTGATCTACCTGCGGATGCTTTGGGAGCGTTACCAAGATGAGCTGCTACAACAATCCGAATCGGGGCTGGAGCTTACAGAATTTCAGCGACACGGGCTGGGACGAGCTAAGAACATACTAAAGGACTACAACGGCGTACTCATTGCTGATGAGGTCGGCTTGGGCAAGACGTTCATTGCAGGTGAGTTGATTCTCGAAGCCACACGGGATCGGCGCCAGCGGGTGCTGGTAGTCACCCCAGCAACACTGCGTGACGGCCCCTGGAAGACCTTCAGAGACGATCATAACCTCAACATTGAACTCGTATCTTTTGACGACCTCGCCCGCGACGAGAATCTCAATCGAGATAGTAAACGCAGCACTGGTCAGAAGCTGGCCGCTGAGCCCGACGAATACGCCATGGTCGTCGTGGATGAGGCGCACAATCTGCGCAACCCTTCTTCCCAACGTGCCTTGGCAATGCGCAATCTACTGAATGGTTCGCCTCCCAAACAGTTGATCTTGATGACCGCAACTCCGGTAAACAACAGCCTCTGGGATCTGTATTACCTGTTGACGTATTTCTTGGTCAGCGATGGGCAGTTTGCTGATGTGGGAATCCGGTCGCTGAGGGAACATTTTGACTGGGCCATGAAACAAGACCCCGAGGATCTGTTACCGACGCATCTCTTCGACGTTTTGGACGCGGTGGCTGTGCGGCGAACCCGGCAGTTCGTAAAGAAGCATTACCGAAACGAAACGGTGACGATTGGAGGAAACGAGCAACACGTCAGTTTCCCCACACCACGGGTCCTAAGAGTGGACTACGACCTTGATTCGGTGCTGCCCGGGTTTTTCGACCGGGTAGCCGCGGCGCTCGAACCCAACCCGGAGTCCTCTTCCCCGCCAGACGGGTCAACAGCTGAACCAGCATCGGTTGATCCCTTGGATACCTCGAATCGATCCCCGTTGACTGAAGCTTCAACTCCGAGGGCATTGACCCTCGCCCGGTACACACCGTCGGGCTACTTGCTGTCCAACACCGGGGATCCGGGCTCGGGCACCAAGGTCGAGGCCTACGAGATGCAAAACGCCGGACTGCTGCGATCCGCGCTGTTAAAACGGTTTGAGTCGTCGCCTTACGCCTTCGTCAAGACTTGTAAAACGATGGTCCACAGCCATGACGCCTTCTTGCAGCTATTGCCTAAGGGCAAGGTTGCCACCGGCGAGGCCTTGGCGGACTGGATCAACACCGACTCCGACGACGCGAACGAGGTTGACGTCTATCTGGACCTCCACCAAGACATCCTAGAAAGCACGACAAACTATGACGTCATGGCCCTGACCGAAGCGGTGACAAAGGACCGGGACCTACTTGAAGACCTGGCCGACACAGCAAGCAAAGTTACCCGGGACCGCGACCCGAACTTGGCTGTTATTGTCGAAGAACTGGCCAATATTTCCGCCGAGGCGAAAGCTGAGGGTTTGAGCGACGCACAAGTTCGCAACAAAGGGAAGGTCCTGATCTTCAGCTATTTCGCCGACACGGTGAATTGGGTATATGAGCATCTGAAACAGGTGACCGGCGACGACGAACGATTGGCCCCTTACAGAGACCGGGTTGCCAGCCTGTCGGGCAGCGAAGGGAGCAAGGCTCGGGTGCTGTGGGGTTTCGCTCCCGAAACCACAGGCGCGCGGTCCGGTTCAAACGAGGACCTTTACGACATTGTAGTGACCACCGATGTGCTTGCCGAGGGCGTCAATTTGCAACAATGCCGTCACATCATCAACTACGACCTGCCTTGGAATCCGATGCGGTTGGTGCAACGCCACGGTCGCATTGATCGCATCGGTTCGTTTCATGACGAGGTGTTCATCCGATGCGTCTTCCCCGATGCTCAGCTCAACAGCCTGCTGGGGCTTCAGGACCGGATCCAGCGAAAGATCCGTCAGGCCGCAGCGTCGGTGGGGGTCGGCCAAGACATCATTCCCGACGAACCCGGCGCCGAAAGGAATTTCGCAGAGACGCCCCAGGAGATCGAAAAGCGGCAGCGTATTGAACAACTGCGCGGAGGAGATTCCGAGTTGTTCGTGTCGGGGGGACCGTCCCGCGGCACCATCTCAGGTGAGGAATTCCGCCGAGAGCTGCAAAACGCTTTGGAAGATGAGGATTTGGCCGAGCGGTTGAAGACCTTGGCGTGGGGGTCCGGCAGCGCCATGATCGACCGGTATCGGGACCCGGGCGATCCAACCGGTTTTGTGTTCTGCGTGCGTGTGGGCGACTGGGAAAAGCCCATATTTCGCTACGTGGAGATCAACTCGGATCCCGGCACCGGATCACACGGCGTGCTCCACGACACCTTGGAGTGCCTGGATCGGGCCCGGCCCCCCGATGGCTGGGACACACCACAAGACATGGACGAACACACCCGTCGCCTGGCCTTTCAGGCATGGAAAACCGCTGCCGACGACATTGAGTTGCATTGGAACCAATTCGCCGACAAGGCCTCATTCGAACCGAAATTACCCAAGGCCCTCCACGATGCCCAGAACCTGCTACGTCAACACGCTCCAAGTGGTCGTAACCAAACCGATATAGACAACGCTGTTGATGCCCTCTCCGTAGGATTGACGGAGCTACGAGTTCGGGTAATCCGCAACGCCATGCGGTCCGCTGACGGCGATCCAAGCGCTCAGGCAGAGGCAGTTCTTCGGGAGGTGAAGAACCTCGGACTGAAACCGGTCACACCGCCGGAACCCTTGCCGCCAATCAAAGCTGACGACGTGCATCTGGTTTGCTGGCAGGCCTTGCGCCCACCAACCGATTAGTTGCACAACCCACTGGTTTGTCGCAGGCCGTGACTAGCTTTGTGTTATGACCGTGCCCGGCGACCCAGCAGGCTACAAGCTCGCCTATGAAGCAGGCCTGAGAGCTGTTGAGGAGCAGGCTTTGACCCTCCGCGAGACTCGGGATCGTGCGGGGGCGCTGATGTCGGCGGCCCTTGTAGTTGTAGGTTTGGTAGCTGGTCTCGCCTTCACCTCCGACCGAGTTGATGCAATCGGCTGGACAGGTTGGTGCGGATTCATATTCGGAGGGCTGGATTCGTCGGCGTGGCCGTCACCACTGTCATGACCTGGTGGCCGACAGAAGGTCGATTTATCCATAATGCTGGGATCATCGTCGACGGTTAGGTTGAAGGGGACCCTCCAGCCGAGCTACCTGAACTTCACCGCGCGCTCGCTCTTTGGCTTGGTGACCAGACGGAAACTAACCGGAAGGTGCTGAACATAAAGTTGACGCGATTCGGCTGCGGACTTGGTTGCTTGCTTCTTGAGATGGTGGGCGTAGTCCTTATATTGGTCCTCACACTAGGAGGTATCGGAATTGGCTAAATCCAAGAAACCTAAGCAAAAAAGGCCACAGCCACCACAGTTACCAACTCGGCCGGACCCGAGCCTGTCCGAAAAGCGCGGAGCTGTTGAGCCACCCGTCAAATAGCACGGGGAGGCACCAGTAGCACGGGTAGGCACCGGGCCGGGATCGGTGCGAGGGTGCGCACCACCTGGGACGAACCCTGACCAACGGGTAGCCGCGGGCCGGGTTCGTTGGAGTGCGAGGGTTGACCTGACCGGTCTTAGCAAACTGGTCCCGCTCTCAGTGACGAGCGTCCCGCCCGGTCAGGCCAGCGACGTATCACGGTTGTGCTGGCGCATGACTTCATCTGCCTGCAGGCAATGCAACGCATGGCACAGTCCGCGCCCTTATGTAAGGTGTAATCACCCAAGCGTGGAGCCAGTTGAACATCATGGCTGCAGACCGATCTCGGCCCGATTCTGATGAACCCTCGCCGCCAGCGGGAGAGGTTAGCGCCCTCGGACGTCGCCTATTGACAACGCGTGCGTTCCGCGCCGTTGGGCCACGCGTGTTTCCGCGGTTCCATCGGGCCGTGAACAGACTCAGCGGGGGCCGGACCTTGTTGGATTCCCGGGCCCAGCCGATGCTGATGTTGACCACGACCGGTGCACGCACGGGCCGTCGCCGTGAAACACCACTCGCTGCAGTCCCGCTTGCTGCAGGTGCAGTGCTGGTGGTCGGCAGTAACTTCGCACGACGGAATCACCCGGCCTGGACGGCCAACCTGTTGACGAACCCCCATGCAGAAATAAGGTTCCGCGGTGAACTAACGCCTGTGCGGGCCCGCCTGCTCTCGGGCGACGAACGTGTTCGCCACTGGAAGACGGCTCTTGAGTGGTTTCCGGCCTGGGCCGACTACGACGCCATAACCGAAGGGGAGCTACGGATCTTTGAGCTCAAACCCGCCGCCGAACACCAAGACTCATAAACCCTAACCTTCCCGGCATAAATCCTAACCACCACGCCCCCACAGCCGAACACCCAAGACTCATAAACCCTAACCCTCAACCTTTGACGACTCCTGCTCAGCGGTAGCCGCGGAAGCGACGCAGGCGTCCGGTTCCGCCCGCCGGTTGCAGCGTCTTCGGAATCGAAGGGCAGCATCTTCAGAATCGAGAAGCAACGCCTACACAATCCCGGGGCGAGGGGCACCTACACAATCCCGGGGCGAGGGGCACCTACACAATCCCGGGGCGAGGGGCACCTACACATCGAGAGGCAGCCATCTTCAGAATCGAAGGACGGAACACAGCTATGATGACGATCGGAGATCCGCCGCGAGCCTGCGAATTGAATCGCCGCGGCGGATGACTCCGGGCTCAACGACGCGTGCGAAGACCCCGCGCAGTCTCAGCATCGTCCCCAGCTCTGAGTTGACAACACGCACGGCGTCGATGCCGTAACGGGCCCTGAACTTTGCGCAGCCAGTGTGAGGCTGGTCGGTGATCTCGATGACGGCATCACCGATTCCGAGCCTGGAGCCCGGAGGGAGATTCGCATCGCTGAGGTCGAGATCGACGATCAGTTGATCACCGGCTTGGGCCATGCCATCACCCGACCCGGCCAACAGGGCCAGGAATCTGGAATTCATGATGGCAAGCTGCATGTCGGGGTGGGGCCCGCCGTCGGCGCTGCGATTGGATGGTCGGTTGATCCAGCTGTCACCTACTAGACCCTCTTCAACGTTGAGCTGGCCTTCGTCGATGACTACACGGGTATCGAAGTCAGGGCGCTGCACGATCAGCTCAAGCGTTCCGTGAGCGACAGGTGAGCGTCGAACCCGATCCAGTCCGGCCTCGATTTCTGAGCGGGTGAGGTGCTGCATGGCTGATGTATGTAGCAGTGGATTCCGTAGATGCCGTTGTTGATGGAGCTGATGCGATTCCAGCGGGTATCTCATCAAGATTGCATCCCGGTAGTCGCGGCCTCCACCAGCAACGGCGATCGGTTCACGATCACAGGCCGTGGCATTGCGGCGATCGCCTTTTTCGGGGATTCCGCCGTCGACATTATTGCCACCGCCCAGCCCGTTGCCTGCGTTCTCATCGCAGTGACAGGCACCCATTGAGCCGCTGGTATCAGTGGCAAGTACCTCGGCGGTGAGTACTAGGCATATACATATACCAGCGCAGCCTGGCAGCTCTGGTATATGCGTTCTCGTGCGGCCTTGTTGAAGTTGTGGATAACAAATTGAACTTTGTTGATAACAAATTGAACTTTGTCGTGGACAATTCCACTCACTGTGAGCAAACTACATGTCCCCTTAGAAGGTTCAGATTACCTCGGCTCTTCCCCTAGCCGAGGCATCTCCCTGCAATAACAGGAATCACTCAGATGAGCGAACACATCTTTAGACGAAGTCGCGTCGACAAGCGGATCCAACCAGGACCCGAGGTTAGAGAGCCCGGCTTTATTACACCGCCGCTCCCCGGCTTTAGTCCTCCGTTTCCGCGAACGGCTCCTAACAAGAACCGAGCGGGTGAGCGACTGCCCACCTGGCAACGAAGCGAGCCCAGCGAACGCCTCGGAGTCGGACTGGCACTAGCCGTAGCGATCGTAGCGTTGCTGCTGTCTTTGGCAAACTGCACGCAAGCTCCCAGGGTAGGAGCGCAAGGACTCCAGGGCGAAGAGGGCGTCCGTGGTGAGACCGGACTGCGCGGGCCAGCTGGAGCACCAGGCCCAGCTGGCCCACAGGGACTAACAGGAGCGCAGGGACTACAAGGGGAACAAGGGGAAGACGGCACACCAGGACCCGCCGGACCCAAAGGCGACACCGGAGAACAAGGCCCACAAGGACTACAAGGAGCACAGGGACTAACAGGAGCGCAGGGACTACAAGGGGAACAAGGGGAAGACGGCACACCAGGACCCGCCGGACCCAAAGGCGACACCGGAGAACAAGGCCCACAAGGACTACAAGGAGCACAGGGACTAACAGGGGAACAGGGACTACCAGGCGAAAAAGGCCAAGACGGCACACCAGGACCCGCCGGACCCAAAGGCGACACCGGAGAACAAGGCCCACAAGGACTACAAGGGGAACAAGGACTACAAGGCGAAGACGGCACAGACGGAGCCAACGGCACCAACGGCACCAACGGAACACCAGGACCCCGAGGCCCAACCGGCCCACCCGGACCCAAAGGCGACGACGGCGACATCGGCCCACCCGGACCCGCAGGCGAAGACGGCGCAGACGGCCAAAACGGCACCAACGGAACACCAGGACCCCGAGGCCCAACCGGCCCACCCGGACCCAAAGGCGACGACGGCGACATCGGCCCACCCGGACCCGCAGGCGAAGACGGCGCAGACGGCCAAAACGGCACCAACGGAACACCAGGACCCCGAGGCCCAACCGGCCCACCCGGACCCAAAGGCGACGACGGCCAACAAGGCATACAAGGCCCAATCGGCCCACCCGGACCCCCGGGACCCCCAGGACCTGACGGAGCACCCGGCAAACCCGGCGCACCCGGCAAACCCGGCCAACAAGGACCCGCAGGCAAAGACGGCTTAGACGGCCAAAACGGCTTAGACGGCAAAGACGGCTTAGACGGCCAAAACGGCAAAGACGGCTTAGACGGCCAAAACGGCGACCAGGGACCAACCGGACCAACCGGACCCCCAGGACCCCCAGGCAATGACGGAGCACCCGGCAAACCCGGTGCAGACGGCACCAAAGGCGACAAAGGCGAAGACGGAGCCAAAGGCGACAAGGGCGACACCGGACTCCAAGGACCCAAAGGCACCGACGGCGCTCAAGGACCCCGAGGCGAACAAGGCCTACCCGGCACCAACGGCGCAGACGGAGCCAAAGGCGAAACCGGCGAACAAGGCCTACCCGGCACCAACGGCGAAACCGGCGAGAAGGGCGAAACCGGCGAGAAGGGCGAAACCGGAGAACAAGGACTACCCGGCACCGACGGCGCCAAAGGCGAAACCGGCGAACAAGGCCCAGCAGGACCCAAGGGCGAAACCGGAGCCAAAGGCGATAAAGGTGACACCGGACTCCAAGGACCCAAAGGCACCGACGGCGCTCAAGGACCCCGAGGCGAACAAGGCCTACCCGGCACCAACGGCGCAGACGGCGCACAAGGACCAGCAGGACCCGCAGGCGAACAAGGCCTACCCGGCGAAAAGGGTGACAAGGGCGACAAGGGCCAAGACGGCGCAGACGGAGCCAAAGGCGAAACCGGAGAACGAGGCCTGACCGGCGCACGAGGACCCAAAGGCGACAAGGGCGACAAGGGCGACACCGGACTCCAAGGACCTAAAGGCACCGACGGCGCTCAAGGACCCCGAGGCGAACAAGGCCTACCCGGCGCAGACGGCCAGGACGGCACAGCCGGACCCCGCGGACTTCAAGGCGAACCCGGCACCGACGGCGCTCAAGGCGAACAAGGCCCAACCGGACCCAAAGGCGACAAGGGCGACAAGGGCGACCCAGGCCAAAACGGCGCTCAAGGCCAACAAGGGCTCCAAGGAGAACCCGGCCAAAACGGCGCACCAGGCAAACCCGGCGAAGACGGACCACAAGGACCCCGAGGCCCAATCGGCAAACAAGGACTCCAAGGACCCAAAGGCGAACCCGGCACCAACGGCGCACAAGGACCCAAAGGCGACAAGGGCGACCCAGGCCAAAACGGCGCTCAAGGCCAACAAGGACCCAAGGGCGACAGAGGCGAACAAGGCCTACCCGGCACCAACGGCAAAGATGGCGAACGCGGACTCCAAGGCGAACAAGGCCTACCCGGACCCAAAGGCGACACCGGCGACACCGGCCAAGACGGCGCACAAGGCGAACAAGGACCCCGAGGACCCAAAGGCGAAACCGGACAAGACGGCGCCAAAGGCGAAACCGGCGCTCAAGGACCCCGAGGCGAACAGGGCCTACCCGGCACCAACGGCGCAGACGGAGCCAAAGGCGAAACCGGCGCTCAAGGACCAGCAGGACCCGCAGGCGAACAAGGCCTACCCGGCACCAACGGCGAAAAAGGTGACAAGGGTGACAAGGGCCAAGACGGCGCAGACGGCGCCAAAGGCGAAACCGGCGAACAAGGCCTACCCGGCGCAGACGGCCAGGACGGCGCAGCCGGACCCCGCGGACTCCAAGGCGAAACCGGCGAACAAGGTGAACGAGGCCTACGCGGACCTCGCGGACTTCAAGGCGAACCCGGCACCGACGGCGCCAAAGGCGAAACCGGCGAACAAGGCCCAGCAGGACCCAAGGGCGAAACCGGAGCCAAAGGCGACACCGGCGCACAAGGCCCAGCAGGCGAACAAGGCCTACCCGGCGAAAAGGGTGACAAGGGCGACACCGGACTCCAAGGACCCAAAGGCGACAAGGGCGACCCAGGCCAAGACGGAGCCAAAGGCGACAAGGGCGACACCGGACTCCAAGGACCCAAAGGCACCGACGGCGCTCAAGGACCCCGAGGCGAACAAGGCCTACCCGGCACCAACGGCGCAGACGGAGCCAAAGGCGAAACCGGCGAACAAGGCCTACCCGGCGTCAAAGGCGAAACCGGCGAGAAGGGCGAAACCGGCGAGAAGGGCGAAACCGGAGAACAAGGACTACCCGGCACCGACGGCGCCAAAGGCGAAACCGGCGAACAAGGCCCAGCAGGACCCAAGGGCGAAACCGGAGCCAAAGGCGATAAAGGTGACACCGGACTCCAAGGACCCAAAGGCACCGACGGCGCTCAAGGACCCCGAGGCGAACAAGGCCTACCCGGCACCAACGGCGCAGACGGCGCACAAGGACCAGCAGGACCCGCAGGCGAACAAGGCCTACCCGGCGAAAAGGGTGACAAGGGCGACAAGGGCCAAGACGGCGCAGACGGAGCCAAAGGCGAAACCGGAGAACGAGGCCTGACCGGCGCACGAGGACCCAAAGGCGACAAGGGCGACAAGGGCGACACCGGACTCCAAGGACCTAAAGGCACCGACGGCGCTCAAGGACCCCGAGGCGAACAAGGCCTACCCGGCGCAGACGGCCAGGACGGCACAGCCGGACCCCGCGGACTTCAAGGCGAACCCGGCACCGACGGCGCTCAAGGCGAACAAGGCCCAACCGGACCCAAAGGCGAAAAAGGTGACAAGGGCGACACCGGAGCCAAAGGCGACACCGGCGACCGAGGTCCCCAAGGACCCAAAGGCGACCGAGGCCTGACCGTACATCTACGAGGAATCAACGGCGAACGAGGCCCAGCAGGACCACAAGGACCCAAAGGCGACAAGGGCGACCCAGGCCAAGACGGAGCCAAAGGCGACAAGGGTGACACCGGACTCCAAGGACCTCAAGGCACCGACGGCGCACAAGGCCCAGCAGGCGAACAAGGCCTACCCGGCGAAAAGGGTGACAAGGGCGACACCGGACTCCAAGGACCCAAAGGCGACAAGGGCGACCCAGGCCAAGACGGAGCCAAAGGCGACAAGGGTGACACCGGACTCCAAGGACCTCAAGGCACCGACGGCGCTCAAGGACCCCGAGGCGAACAGGGCCTACCCGGCACCAACGGCGCAGACGGAGCCAAAGGCGAAACCGGCGCTCAAGGACCAGCAGGACCCGCAGGCGAACAAGGCCTACCCGGACCCAAAGGCGAAAAAGGTGACAAGGGTGACAAGGGCCAAGACGGCGCAGACGGAGCCAAAGGCGAAACCGGCGAACAAGGCCTACCCGGCGCAGACGGCCAGGACGGCGCAGCCGGACCCCGCGGACTCCAAGGCGAAACCGGCGAACAAGGTGAACGAGGCCTACGCGGACCTCGCGGACTTCAAGGCGAACCCGGCACCGACGGCGCCAAAGGCGAAACCGGCGAACAAGGCCCAGCAGGACCCAAGGGCGACACCGGAGCCAAAGGCGACACCGGCGCACAAGGCCCAGCAGGACCCAAGGGCGAAACCGGAGCCAAAGGCGACACCGGCGCACAAGGCCCAGCAGGCGAACAAGGCCTACCCGGCGAAAAGGGTGACAAGGGCGACACCGGACTCCAAGGACCCAAAGGCGACAAGGGCGACCCAGGCCAAGACGGAGCCAAAGGCGACAAGGGCGACACCGGACTCCAAGGACCCAAAGGCACCGACGGCGCTCAAGGACCCCGAGGCGAACAAGGCCTACCCGGCACCAACGGCGCAGACGGAGCCAAAGGCGAAACCGGCGAACAAGGCCTACCCGGCGTCAAAGGCGAAACCGGCGAGAAGGGCGAAACCGGCGAGAAGGGCGAAACCGGAGAACAAGGACTACCCGGCACCGACGGCGCCAAAGGCGAAACCGGCGAACAAGGCCCAGCAGGACCCAAGGGCGAAACCGGAGCCAAAGGCGATAAAGGTGACACCGGACTCCAAGGACCCAAAGGCACCGACGGCGCTCAAGGACCCCGAGGCGAACAAGGCCTACCCGGCACCAACGGCGCAGACGGCGCACAAGGACCAGCAGGACCCGCAGGCGAACAAGGCCTACCCGGCGAAAAAGGTGACAAGGGCGACACCGGAGCCAAAGGCGACACCGGCGACCGAGGTCCCCAAGGACCCAAAGGCGACCGAGGCCTGACCGTACATCTACGAGGAATCAACGGCGAACGAGGCCCAGCAGGACCACAAGGACCCAAAGGCGACAAGGGCGACCCAGGCCAAGACGGAGCCAAAGGCGACAAGGGTGACACCGGACTCCAAGGACCTCAAGGCACCGACGGCGCACAAGGCCCAGCAGGCGAACAAGGCCTACCCGGCGAAAAGGGTGACAAGGGCGACACCGGACTCCAAGGACCCAAAGGCGACAAGGGCGACCCAGGCCAAGACGGAGCCAAAGGCGACAAGGGTGACACCGGACTCCAAGGACCTCAAGGCACCGACGGCGCTCAAGGACCCCGAGGCGAACAGGGCCTACCCGGCACCAACGGCGCAGACGGAGCCAAAGGCGAAACCGGCGCTCAAGGACCAGCAGGACCCGCAGGCGAACAAGGCCTACCCGGACCCAAAGGCGAAAAAGGTGACAAGGGTGACAAGGGCCAAGACGGCGCAGACGGCGCCAAAGGCGAAACCGGCGAACAAGGCCTACCCGGCGTCAAAGGCGAAACCGGCGAGAAGGGCGAAACCGGCGAACAAGGACTACCCGGCACCGACGGCGCCAAAGGCGAAACCGGCGAACAAGGCCCAGCAGGACCCAAGGGCGAAACCGGAGCCAAAGGCGATAAAGGCGACACCGGACTCCAAGGACCCAAAGGCACCGACGGCGCACAAGGACCCCGAGGCGAACAAGGCCTACCCGGACCCAAAGGCGCAGACGGAGCCAAAGGCGAAACCGGCGAACAAGGCCCAGCAGGCGAACAAGGCCTACCCGGACCCAAAGGCGATAAAGGTGACAAGGGCGACACCGGAGCCAAAGGCGAAACCGGACTACAAGGACCCGCAGGCGAACAAGGCCTACCCGGCGCAGACGGCCAGGACGGCGCAGCCGGACCCCGCGGACTTCAAGGCGAACCCGGCACCGACGGCGCTCAAGGCGAACAAGGCCTACCCGGACCCAAAGGCGATAAAGGTGACAAGGGCGACACCGGACTCCAAGGACCCAAAGGCACCGACGGCAAACAAGGACCCCGAGGACTCAAAGGCGAACCTGGCACCAACGGCGCCAAAGGCGAAACCGGCGAACAAGGCCCAGCAGGACCCAAAGGCGATAAAGGTGACACCGGACTCCAAGGACCCAAAGGCACCGACGGCGCACAAGGACCCCGAGGCGAACAAGGCCTACCCGGCGCAGACGGCCAGGACGGCGCAGCCGGACCAGCAGGACCCGCAGGCGAACAAGGCGAAACCGGCGCACAAGGTGAACGAGGCCTACGCGGACCTCGCGGACTTCAAGGCGAACCCGGCACCAACGGCGCCAAAGGCGACACCGGCGAACAAGGCCTACCCGGCGCAGACGGCCAGGACGGCGCAGCCGGACCCCGAGGACTCCAAGGCGAAACCGGCGCACAAGGTGAACGAGGCCTACCCGGCACCAACGGCGCAGCCGGACCCCGAGGACTCCAAGGCGAACAAGGACCCCGAGGACTCAAAGGCGATACCGGCCAAGACGGCGCCAAAGGCGAACAAGGACCCCGAGGACTCAAAGGCGACACCGGCGCAGACGGCGCACAAGGCGAACAAGGACCCCGAGGACTCAAAGGCGAACCTGGCACCGACGGCGCCAAAGGCGAAACCGGCGAACGAGGCCTGACCGGACCCAAGGGCGACACCGGACTGCAAGGACCTAAAGGCACCGACGGCGCTCAAGGACCCCGAGGCGAACAAGGCCTACCCGGCACCAACGGCGCAGACGGCGCCAAAGGCGAAACCGGCGCACAAGGACCCAAAGGCGACAAGGGCGACAACGGCGCAGACGGCGCACAAGGCGAACAAGGACCCCGAGGACCCAAAGGCGACACCGGCGCAGACGGCGCACAAGGCGAACAAGGACCCCGAGGACCCAAAGGCGAACCTGGCACCAACGGTGCCAAAGGCGAAACCGGCGAACGAGGACCCCAAGGACCCAAAGGCGAACCGGGCACAGCTGGCGCACAAGGCGAACAAGGACCACGCGGACCCAAAGGCGACAAAGGCGCAGACGGCGCACAAGGACCCCAAGGCGAACAAGGACTACCCGGCCAAGACGGCGCACGAGGTGAACAAGGACTACGAGGACTCAAAGGCGAACCTGGCACCAACGGCGCCAAAGGGGAACGAGGCCTGACCGGCGCAGCCGGACCAGCTGGCCCAACCGGACCCAAAGGCGACAAAGGCGAACAAGGCCTACCCGGCGCAGACGGAGCCAAAGGCGAAACCGGCGCACAAGGCCTACCCGGCGCACAAGGACCCAAAGGCGAAACCGGCGCACAAGGACCCCAAGGAGAACCCGGCACAGCTGGCGCCAAAGGTGACAAGGGCGACAGAGGCGAACAAGGCCTACCCGGCACCAACGGCGCAGACGGCGCCAAAGGCGAACAAGGCGAACGCGGACCCCAAGGACCCGCAGGCCAAAACGGCGCCAACGGCGCAGACGGCGCCACAGGACCCCAAGGACCCGCGGGCGAACAAGGACCCGCGGGCGAACCCGGCACAGCTGGCGCCAAAGGGGAACGAGGCCTGACCGGCGCAGCCGGACCAGCTGGCCCAACCGGAGCCAAAGGCGACAAGGGCGACACCGGACTACAAGGACCCGCAGGCCCAACCGGAGCCAAAGGCGAAACCGGCGACAAGGGCGACAACGGCCAAGACGGCGCACAAGGCGAACAAGGACCCCGAGGACCCAAAGGCGAAACCGGCACAGCTGGCGCCAAAGGTGAACGAGGCCTGACCGGAGAACAAGGCCTCAAAGGCGAAACCGGCGAACAAGGACCCCGAGGACCCAAAGGCGAAACCGGCGAACAAGGCGAACAAGGCCTACCCGGAGCCAAAGGCGAACGAGGACTCCAAGGCGAACCCGGCCAAGACGGAGCAGACGGAGCCAAAGGCGACAAGGGCGACACCGGCGAACAAGGCGAACGAGGACTACGCGGACCCCGCGGCGAACAAGGCCCAGCTGGCACCAACGGCGCCAAAGGCGAAACCGGCGAACAAGGACCCCAAGGCGAGCAAGGCCAACAAGGACTACGCGGACCCGCAGGCCAAGACGGCGAAGACGGTCAAGACGGAGCCAAAGGCGACACCGGCCCAGCAGGCGCCAAAGGTGAACGAGGACCCCGAGGACCCAAAGGCGATAACGGCGCCAACGGCCAAGACGGCGAACGAGGCCTCCAAGGCGAAACCGGACCTCGCGGACTCCAAGGACCCGCAGGCAAAGACGGCGAACGAGGCCTGCCCGGCGAACAAGGCCCAGCTGGCGCCAAAGGCGACACCGGCGAACAAGGCGGACAAGGACCCCGAGGGGAACCCGGCCAAGACGGAGCAGACGGACCCAAAGGCGACAAGGGCGACAACGGAGCCAAAGGCGAACGAGGACTACGCGGACCCCGCGGCGAACAAGGCCCAGCTGGCACCAACGGCGCCAAAGGCGAAACCGGACTACAAGGACCCGCAGGCGAACAAGGACCCAAAGGCGATAAGGGCGACACCGGCGAACAAGGCCTACCCGGCCCAGCTGGAGCCAAAGGCGACAAGGGCCAAAAGGGTGACACCGGACCCGCAGGCGCAGACGGAGCACAAGGCGAACGCGGCCTCACCGGCGAACGAGGACCTACTGGCCCAACCGGACCGAAAGGCGACAGAGGCAAAGACGGCGAACACGGACCCCGAGGACTCAACGGTGCACGAGGACCAGCAGGACCACAAGGACCGAAAGGCGATAAGGGCGACACCGGCGAACAAGGACCCCAAGGACGCAGAGGCCAGACCGGAATAGTACGAGGACTCAAAGGTGACACCGGACCAGCCGGACCCGCAGGCAAAGACGGTGAACGAGGACTCCAAGGACCCAAAGGCGAACCCGGCACCGACGGAGCCAAAGGTGACAAGGGCGAACAAGGCCTACGCGGACTCAAAGGCGAAACCGGACCACAAGGACCCGCAGGCCAAAACGGCACCAAAGGCGCAGACGGCGAACAAGGCCAAGACGGCGCACCCGGACCTCGCGGACCCAAAGGCGAACCCGGACCAGCTGGCGCAGACGGCGCTCAAGGCCAACAAGGACTCCAAGGACCCAAAGGCGAACCCGGCACCAACGGCGCCAAAGGTGACCAAGGCCTGACCGGACCTCGCGGACCCAGAGGACTGCCCGGCGCCAAAGGCGACACCGGACCACGAGGACTACGTGGGCTCCAAGGAGAACCCGGCCAAGACGGCGAAGACGGCGCTCAAGGACCCAAAGGCGACAAAGGCGACGCCGGAGAACAAGGACCCCAAGGACGCAGAGGCCCAACCTATTTGCTACGAGGACTGCCCGGAGAACCCGGCCCAGCAGGACCACGAGGACCCAAAGGCGAAACGGGCCAAGCTGGCGCAGACGGCGCTCAAGGACCCAAAGGCGACCCAGGCCAAGACGGCGCACAAGGCGAACGCGGCCTGACCGGACCTCGCGGACCCAAAGGCGAAACCGGAATACTACAAGGACTCAAGGGCGAACCCGGAGAACGAGGACCCCGAGGACTGCCCGGCACCAACGGAGCCAAAGGCGAAACCGGACCCGCAGGCAAAGACGGCGAACGAGGACCCCGAGGCGAACAAGGCCTACCCGGCCAAGACGGAGCCAAGGGCGACACCGGTGAACGAGGACCCGCTGGCGTAGACGGCGCACAAGGCGAACGCGGCCTACCTGGAGAACGAGGACCCCGAGGCGAACAAGGCGAACGAGGACCACAAGGACCCAAAGGCGAAACCGGAATACTACGAGGACTCAAAGGTGACCCCGGCCCAGCAGGACCCAAAGGCGAACGAGGCCTGACCGGACCCGCCGGAGCTAAAGGCGACACCGGAGAACCCGGTACCAACGGAAAGGATGGCGCACCCGGACCAGCAGGCCAAGACGGCGCCAAGGGCGAACAAGGCGATACCGGGCCACGAGGACTGAAGGGCATGCAGGGACCGAAAGGCGACACCGGACCAGCCGGACCACGAGGACCCACAGGCATGAAAGGACCCAAAGGTGACACCGGACCCGCAGGACCCAAGGGCGACACCGGACCCGCAGGACCCAAAGGCATGAAAGGACCTAAAGGCGACAAAGGAGACATCGGGCCGGAAGGACTCAACGGCAAAGACGGCGCAGACGGTCCAAGGGGTGAACAAGGACCAGCCGGACCCCAAGGACCACAAGGACCACAAGGATACGACGGAGATAACGGCCCAATGGGCCCAATAGGGCCAAGAGGTCCGTCTGGCGGCCGACCAGGACCCGAAGGACCCAAAGGAGAAAAGGGCGACAAAGGCGACCAAGGAATAGTCGGACAGCCAGGACTACGAGGACCCAAGGGAGACACCGGACCCGCAGGACCCAAGGGCGAAACCGGAGAACAAGGACAACCTGGTGAACAAGGACGAAGGGGCCGAAGGGGCGAGACTGGACCAGAAGGACCCGCAGGACCCAAAGGCGACTTGGGGCGAGAAGGACTCAACGGCAAAGACGGCGAAGACGGCGCAGACGGCCCAAGGGGCGAACGAGGACCACGAGGACCCCAAGGGCCACCAGGGCCACCAGGACCACCAGGAAAGGACGGAAAGGACGGAAAGGACGGACCCCAGGGCCCAGAAGGACCCCAAGGACCACGAGGATACGAAGGAGACAACGGTGAACAGGGACCATTTGGTCCAACAGGGCGACCAGGACCTAAAGGCGACAAAGGAGACAAAGGAGACACCGGACCCGCAGGACCCAAAGGCGACACCGGAGAACAAGGACCACCAGGTGAACAAGGAAAAAAGGGCCGAAGGGGCGAGACTGGACCTCAAGGACCAGAAGGACCTCAAGGGCCCGCTGGACCAGCGAGCGATGGGGCACAGGACCTAACTGGTAGCGGCGACGCTGACGGTCCAACCGGGGTTGGTTGGACATCGACTTCGGATGCCTTGGCCTCCGATGACGGCTGGCTACCTGTTGCCACATTCGCCAGCGCGATGCACCCACTAGCAAATTGGTGCAGGCAGGACGACAAGATTGTGATCCTCTTCTGGTGGGAGCATCCGTTAGTTGACCCGAACGTCAACAGACCGGATTGCGCTAACAGAAACGGCTTGACATGGACGATTTCCGCAAGCGGGACCGCCTCCACCGAGCCACGTCAATCCCAACAAACCAGGAAGGTGACAACATTGTCCGGCCCAATTGAGCTATGAACAACATTGCTAGGGCGGTCATGTAGTTAATGACTGCTAGCCAGGAGTCATGTCACGGTCGGTTACTTCGGCTCCGTTGGCCACCACCGGTCCAGCAGGCCAAGCTTTACTAGGCTCACCTACCAGGGCACCAACTAACACCGAACGGATCAGTGCACCAGCAGGTCTTGACATCGGAGCTCGGACACCACCCGAAGTTGCCACTCGGTCCTAGGCGAGATAATTCGCCCACCCGGGCCCGAAGCGGATCGCTATCAACGCCGTGACGCCGATCGGTCCCAACAAGCAAGCGGAGCGCGTCGCTAGCGACGTGTGAAACACAGCAAGAAGCACTCATGAGCACCGGCCGAGGGATCAGACCCGTACATCCGTCACTTCATGCCAGTAGATCCTCGATGTGAGCGGCCAGCTCAATCGGCTTGTCGCCCTGGATCGAATGCCCGGCACCGTCAACGACGATATGGCGGGTGTCGGGGCGGCGCCTCATCCACTCGGCGACGTCGTCGTCTCCGATCACACTCCAGCGACCGCCCTGCCATAAGGTGACGGGCACGACGATCCGGTCGACTTTGTCCCACAGGTCCTCGAAAGACGGTCCGCCCGAGGTATCAACCTGCCAGTCACGGACGCGGTCGTAGTTCCAGGTCCAGCGGCCGTCGGGCAGTTCGTGGGCGTTGTGCAGGATCCCGCGGCGCAGACTCAACTCAGAGCGACCCGGGTTGAACTCGACGGTGCGGGCGAGGATCTCCTCGAAGCTCGCGAAGTGTTCAGGTCCGTCGATGAACGCAAGGACCGGTTCGGCCTTGGCGTGATCGGTGCCAGGGGTGACATCAACAACGCCGAGCCTGCGCACCAGATGCGGGTAATCCGCCGCCATGCAAATCGCAGTCATCCCTCCCAGTGACATGCCGACCACGGCTTCGGCGTTCGGTGCCAGGGTTCGGACCGCCTCCGCCAAATCTGAGGCCATCGATGCTGGCGAGTAGTCATGCGTTGGCCGGTGATCTGAGCGGCCGTGGCCGGGCAGGTCCACTGCCAGCAACGGCTGGCCTAGCGCCAGCGCAACCGTGTCCCAGGTGTGGGCGTTTTGGGCACCACCATGAACAAGCACCAGCTCCGGATCGCCTTCACCCCACACCAGCGCACTCAGCGACAACCCGGAGTTGAGCGTCACGGATTCTCTGCGCACAATCGGCGGGATGTCGAGTTCAATTCCGTACTCGGCCGCGTTCTCATGCAACAGGCCGAACTCGTCGTAATCGGTCACCAGCCGCGAGCGTAGCTCGCCAATCAAAGCGAGCACCGATTCCCGACGCAGATTACCGACCACGATCCCGTGGCCCGGGCGAGTAGTTGAGATTGCCGCAAGGCTGACCGCGGTGGACGAACGCTTCTCCGAAAGGGCCTATGAAGACGGCGTGCCAGTTGGGTTCAGCTAATCATGCACCCACCAAGATTGATCTGATCTGTGAACTCAACGCCGGTGTCGAAGCTCAAATACAGCCTTGACAACCCGACTTAATGGTCATTTATGACACCTTCCTTGAAGGCACCGATTGCTCCGAGCCACGCAGCCGTGTTCGAGCATTTCCGACAGCTCACCAAACCGAAATCTTATGGGCATCAGTATGTTGATCAGTCATAAAATATTCTAAAGAAGGCTATATAATATATCAATTTATTTATTGGCGCTATACAAACGATCAGATCCACACCAGGGCGTGTCACGGGCGATCTCATGCTTTGCAGCGTTCCCATGAACCCGCTGAACTCGTTGTAGCCGCTCAGCAGCCGCGAGCGCTTCCTATCCCGGTCGTTGAGAGTTCACCCGCTCCCAACGGCCCCCATCAAGATCCCACCCGGTCGTTGAGACTCCACTCGCTCAAGGTCCCGCCCGGTTGTTGAGATTCCACTCGCTCAAGATCCCAACGGCCCCGCAAGATCCCACCCGGTCGTTGAGATTCCACTCGCTCAAGATCCCAACAGCCTTGTTTTATTCCGTCTATTCCGCTCTGCTCGTCAAGGTAACTAGCGTTGCGCTCATGAAGACGGCACCGCAATGAGCGTCGATGATTTTCTCGTTAACCGTGAACCCGCTTACTGGTCTCCACCGCTGGATTTTCCGTCTTCGCTGACACCTATGGCCCTTTTCGCCCAGAACGCTCCCAACGGCCTAGAGGTCGTGGTGGTGAGCGCCGTGCGCAGACCCACCGCCGTTGACCTTCGCAATGCATGGTCGAAGCGTCGGAGCAAGCGGGCTACTCCGGTGCTGTTGGTGGCGTTGTACGCCACCAATGAAGGCAACCGCGCCTCATTGTGTGGACCGGTGGGCGAATTGGCGGCGGTGCGTCACGGTGTGGAGGTGTCGGTGGCCGAGCGGATAGCCGACGCGGCCCTGGACGAACCGAGCCACCACGCCGCTACCCGGCTTCTGCACACATACCTACCGGAACTGGATCACGGGATGCCCGGCCTACGCAACGTAGGCCTGCTCGCCACGCACCAGCTGCGCAACGGGGTCCCTACCAGGCCCGACTGGGTCGACGCCTGTCGACGGGCCCGGTCACTGCTGATTCAACGAGGCCGACGATTGGCGGAAGGACTCGGTTTCACGGTCCGCACCCTGGGCACTAGGACCTCACTTCTCACCACCGCCGGGGAACCACGAGCGGTAGCAGTATTCTGTCGTGACGACGAGTCCTTCGATACTGCATCTGGGCGCTTTGAGGGCGCTTCGCCGGTTTCTCGAGCGCTGGCCGACGCTGCCGAACACCAGGTGGACTGGGTCATCCTCACCCGCGCGGCCAGCATTCGCCTGCACTCCACCCGTTCGGATTTCGGGGTGGGTCGCAGAGGCCGAGCCGACACGTTCGTGGAGTTGAACCTCGCTCTACTGCCCGATGAGTCGGCTGGATACCTGGAGCTGTTGTGCTCCGCACAAGCTTTGGATCCCGAAACTGGCTCGTTCACCGAAATCGAACACGATTCAAGACGGTTCGCCACAGGGCTCGCCGACCGACTACGAGAGCGTGTCTATCACCAAACCGTCCCGGCTTTGGCCGCCGCTGTGGCAGCCCGAATCCAAGATACCCAATCCAAAATATCGGTCAGCACCGCACCGAAGAAGCTTCCAAACTCACAAACGACCAGAACCCCGGTCACAAACGACCTGAACCCCGGAGGCGGTCTAGCATCGCGGGTTCATAACTCCAGCCTGACCGAAGCCGACCTGCGCCGCGCCTACGAACAGGTGATGGTGGTCTTGTTCCGACTTCTGTTCACGGCCTACGCCGAAGCCACGGATCTGCTGCCCTATAGAACAAACGGGGCCTACGCCGAGCGTTCCCTGACAGCAACGACGCAACGATTGGCTGAGGCTCGCAGGACCGGCTCAGAACATTACGCCGATGACTCCACCGCACTGTGGGACGGCGTGGTGGAGTTGTGGAGCGCCATAGACGCGGGACGTGACGACTGGGGCGTACCGGCCTACGACGGCGGTCTGTTTGCCGAGGCCACCGAGGTGAACGCGGCTGGCGCAGCCATCGCCGAGATGCGGAAGTTGAACGACACCGAGTTCGGCCCGGCGTTGGCCGGTCTGTTGATTGATGACAGTCCCAATCCCGAGATCGAGGGCTCGGGGCCGGTGGACTTCCGGTCGCTGTCGGTGCGGGAGTTCGGCACCGTTTATGAGGGTTTGCTGGAGTCCGCACTTGTCGTGGCCGCGGATGATCTCACCGTTCGTAAGGCCAAAGGCAACAGAGCCGAGCAGATCGTTGCGGCCGGTCCGGACGACCATGTGGAGATCGAAGCCGGTCAGGTGTATCTGACCAACCGTTCCGGGGTCCGCAAATCTACGGGAACCTATTTCACCAAACCCTTCGCGGTCGCGCACCTATTGGACCATGCCCTGGAGCCCGCCCTCAACGATCACATCTCACGGCTCGATCGGTGCCATGATGCTGGCGACGACAACGCCTTGACTGCTGCTTTCTTCGACTTTCGCTGCGCGGATATCGCTATGGGGTCGGGACATTTTCTGGTTGAGGCGCTGGACCGGATCGAGAAACGGCTCTCGGACTGGCTGGCGCTGCATCCTGTGCCAGCGGTGACATCCGAACTCGACCGGCTGCGCAAATCGGCTCTGACAGCCTTGGGAGATCTCGGTGAGGGCACCGCGATAGAGCCTTCTGCGCTGCTGCGGCGTCAGGTAGCCCGGCGCTGCATATACGGCGTGGACCGCAATCCCATCGCTGTGGAGTTAGCGCGACTGGCTGTGTGGGTTAACACCTTCGTGCCTGGTCTGCCACTGTCGTTTCTTGACCACAACCTCGTGGTCGGCGACAGCCTCACCGGGGTGGGAACCTTGGATGAGGTGGTGACCGCCTTTGACCCAACCGCCAACAGGGACGCTCCGAGCCTGTTTCGCTACCAGACCCTGGAACTGTTGGGTCGAGCCAGGGCTTCGCTGGCTCGACTGGCCCGAACTTCCGACGCCACCAAGGCCGAAATCGACCACGCCCAAGCCGCGCACGACGAGGCTCAACACGCCGTGGCCGGGGCTCGGGCCCTGTTTGACGTGATCACCGCCCATCGGGCCGGAGTCATCCACAGCCTGCCGGAGAACTTCGATGAGGCAGCCTTCGTTGCCTTGAGCACACGACGCGATGTGATCTCAACTGTCTCCGAACTGGCACCCGTGCACTTTCCGGCTGCCTTCCCCGAGGTGTTCTTAAGGGACCGCCCGGGATTTGACTGCCTGCTCGGCAACCCACCATGGGAGAAGGTCATGGTCGAAAAAAAGATCTGGTGGGGGCAATTCGCGCCCGGAGTCAGGTCCAGGAACGAAAAGGACATGAACGATTCCATAGCCGAACTGAGACGATCCAGGCCCGATCTTGAGCCCATCTACCAAAGTGAAATCAATCGAAATAATAGAACAAGAGCCGTCCTGATGGCAGGACCGTATCCTGGGATAGGTAAGTCTCATCCCGACCTTTACAAAGCTTTCGCCTGGCGAAACTGGCACCTAATCCGACCCGAAACCGGTTATGTCGGAGTGGTACTACCCCGAACAGCGTTCGCCGATGCTGGTATGGCTTCCTGGCGACTCGATGTGATGGATCGGGGTGCGCTGGAGTTGACGACCTTGCGCAACAAGGGACACTGGGTATTCGACGAGGTCCACCAGCAATATCAGATTTGCCTGGCGGTAATAGGTCACTCCCTACGACACGATCGAACGGTCACATTGAGAGGGCCGTATCGAGACCTTGACCACTATGAGCAAGGGATGAAACTCGAGCCGAGCAGGATCCCGATCGAGGAATTCAACACCTGGACATCCAACGCGGCTGTCCCGATGTTGCCATCCGATGACGCGCTCCGAGTGTTCCGCAAGATGCGTCAACAACCGCGGTTCGACGGATCCACCCCTTCCCCCGATCCATCAGGTAGACTTGATGGTTCAGCAGCAAAGAGCAGCAAAGAGCAGCAAAGAGCAGCAAAGAGCAGCAAAGAGCAGCAAAGAGCAGCAAAGAGCAGGTTTCGTCTGCTTCAGGAGCTCAACGCCACCACGGACAAGTTCTTGTTCAGGCGGGGGATCAATCCCGATGGCAGCTCCGTCTCGTCTGGGAATTCGACGCAGGCAAGGACAAACCCCTCTTCGTCCGAGACGCCGGGGCCTGCGCAATGACGCCAACCAGCGATTTCTGGCCGGTGTATACGGGCAAGTCGTTCAACCTGTGGAACCCTGACACCGGTGCCTACTACGCCTCAGCCGATCCAGAGAAGGTGACGGCTGCGCTTCAGCAAAAGCGCAGCAACGGTCACCGGAACAAGCGGTCGGCCTTTTCAGAGATGCCCGAGGCCTGGATCAAAGATCGGGACACACTGCCTTGCCTGCGCCCCCGGATAGCCCTTCGCGATGTAACAAACAGTACAAACACCCGCACCGTGATCGCGGCGCTCGTGCCAGGTCACCGTGTAAACGTTCATAAGGCCCCGTACCTGCTACGAATCAAAGGAACCGAAAGACACGAGGCATTCCTTATAGGAGTGCTGTCGTCAATGATCCTGGACTGGTACGCCCGACGGGTGGTCGAATTGACCCTTTCGGCCGCAATTCTCAACAATTTTCCGATACCCGACGCAGACATTGACCACGATCCCGTGGCCCGGCGAGTAGTGGAGATCGCCGCAAGGCTGGCCGCAGTGGACGACCGGTTCTGCGAGTGGGCATATGAAGTCGGCGTGGCAGTGGGTTCAGCCAATCATGCACTCACCAAGATTGATCTGATCTGTGAACTCGACGCCTGTGTCGCAGCTCTATACGGCCTTGACGAAGCCGATCTAATGGTCATCTACGACACCTTCCACGAAGGCACCGACTACTCCGAACACCACGCAGCGGTGCTCGAGCATTTCCGACAGCTCTCCCAAACTGAAATCCCATGCGCCCCGGCATGTTGATCAAATCCTGACCCAAGCCGAGTCACTGACCGCTCAGGCTTGTGGCACCGCGCTCGGTAGTTCAATCTACCGGAGCGATGAAACCTTTGAGGCCGTAGGGCCTGTACGGGCCGAGAATGTTCTGCTCAAGGGCACCGATGCCAGCGCGTTCAACGCCGTTGGGGTCGGTGTAGACGGCTCGCACGAGGTGTTGCACGTGCTGGTTCTCAAAGGCGGTCTCATCCACAGAGTCCAGCGACCATGACTCGCTGCCCACGCGCAGCTCGTCGTGCCATCGGCCGTGTCCCCATTCGGGATGCGAATAACCGATGCCCTTCATGCGAAACGTGAACAAAGGGTCGAGGCTGATCTCGTGACGGGCACCGTCACGCAAAGAGGTCATCGCCAACGAAGCCGCTGAAATCATCCGGTTGTCGGGCTTGAAGGTGAGTTGGTGTTTGAGGTTGTGCATGTGTTCGGTTGCGGCGTCCTCAATACCGGGGAGTTCGTCCACCGATGCATACGTCGCAAGCTTCGCACCGACCTGGAACAACGGCCGACCGAGATGGTCGTCAAACATCTGACAATGCAGGCACACATCATCAAAGTGCAGCGGCGCCCACAAAAAGAAGATCCCTCCGGACTGCGAAGCAGCGGGAGCGCCACGGGGGTCGCCGCCAGCGAGCGGTCGGGTCCCCCAGGACCGGTCCTTGGTGCCCCAGAACTGGTCGCGATTGAGCTCAACCCGATGACCGCCGAACTCAACCCATCCGCTCCAGCAGCCGAGCTGCGTGAAGCGGGTCGTGTCCATGATCCTGCGACGGCTCCCGACGATGTGGTGGCGGGGTTCCTCAACGTTGCCAGTTCGGCCCTCAAACAGCAGGTCGCATGCAAAGTCGGTGTCGTTGGAGTTGAGCACGATTCGACAGGCTCGCATCGGCTCAACGACGCTCAGGTCAAAGGGCCCGATCCGCATGTCGGTCGGCTCGGTACCTGCCCGGGCAGAGGCGTGAAACGCATATTGCACGCCGTCGTGAACCACCGAGATCCCACAATCGTGCAGACCCAGATGGGGATACAGCGCGGTGCCTATGCCCAGGTAGAAGTCACCGGCACGCGAGCAGCCGTTGAACCAGTACCGCTCGTATACGTCCTTGTCGGTCGTGGCCGGATGCGCGATCGGATCTGGGGTCTGATGGATCGGGTAATCGTCGAACTTTGACAGCATCTCCGCAGCGTGCCATGCGGATCGGCACCCAGTCGACTCCGGCGGAATCCGAGCAAGGAACGGGCGATCCTAGTGCTGCGGCGATCCCTGCAATTTGGCCTTACCCCCCTTGGAGCGTTGCCGCGGCGAGTCCGGCGTCTTTTCCCAACGGAACCGGGCCCGGGCCACGACCACTCCCACCACGGTCCAGGCAAGTAGCACGCCGAGGCGGTCCCAGGCGAAAGCGGGGGCGTCGCTGAACGGGGACATCGCCTTGGCGAATGCCACGGCGAACGGCTTGAGTGGGAGGATGTCGCCGACAAGGTTGAGCCATGTCGGTGGGTCGTCCAGCGCCACGAACACGTTCGAAGTAAAAGCCATTGGCAGGATCGTGGCGTTTGCGGTCGCCACTGCGCTGTTGCCGGTGGACGTCAACGACGCCAGCGCCACGCCCAGCGCAGCAAAGCAGAGAACCCCTGACAAGAAAGACAACAACATCGCTGGTGCCATGGACGCCTGCAGGTTGATCCCATAGGCCGCCATGCCGACCCCCACCATCAGGCTGCTAGCTAGTAGCGCGACGATCATGGCCGCAAGGATCACCCCGGCCATGAACACCCAGGGCGGGATTGGCGTGCCTCGCAGTCGCTTGAGGATGCCCTGCTCCCGCTTCAGCGAGAGGTTGACGGCGACGTTGGTGTAGGTCGCCGATGCCGCCGCGAACACTGCCAGCCCAGCCGCGTAAAACTGCGCCGTGGTGACCGGACCGTATTCGAACTCCCCGATCTCGTCGTTGCCGAACAGAGCCACGAACAACACAAGCATCCCGAGCGGCATTGCGAGAGTAAAGAACGCGGCAATCGCCGTCCGCCTGAAAATACGGAGCTCCGCCAGGATCCCCCGCCATATGAGTCGCAGGTCTCTCATGACGCAGCCTCCGCCGAACCCACCAAGGATTGCTCTCCCACCAAGTTCAGGTAGACGTCCTCAAAGCTGATCGATTCGACGATGAGACCCTCAAGTTCTATCCCTCGAGCAACGGCCCAGCCGGTGATGTGTGCCAGGTCTGCGGTGGGCGACGGGGTGGCGATGCTGACCCGGTTGTCTCGCCCGGTCGCCTTGCCTGCCAGCGGGGCAAGGAGTTCCTCCAGCGGGGAGTCCACGGAGGGCATCTGGAACCGGATCACCGTCTCGGTGGACACGTCGTGTCGCAACGACGCCGGGGTTCCCTCAGCGACGATCCTGCCCCCCGCCAGAACCGCAACCCGGTCCGCGAGCTGCTCGGCCTCATCCAGGTAGTGGGTGGTGAGCACGACGGTGCGTCCGCTGCCGGTCAGGTTGCGAATCAGATCCCAGCTCCGACGCCGAGCTGCGGGATCGAAGCCCGTTGTCGGCTCGTCCAGAAAGATCAGCTCAGGGTCACCGACCAACCCGAGAGCAAGATCCAGACGGCGTTGCCGCCCACCCGACAGCGTCGAAACCCGCTTGTGGGCCTGATCGCGTAGCTCGACCGCTTCAAGTACCTCGTCAACGGGACGTCGGCGCGTATACGCGGTGGCATAAAGATCAACCACCTCGGCGACGGTCAGCACCTCGTCGATCCCGGCGGACTGCAGAACTATCCCGATCCGATCGCGATAATCCCGCCCGCCCGAAGCCGGGTCGACCCCGAGCACCTTGACGTCGCCTGAATCGCGACGACGGTGGCCCTCCAAGATCTCAACCGTGGTCGACTTGCCAGCGCCGTTTGGGCCGAGGAGCGCAAAGACCTCGCCGCTCTCAACCGAGAACGACACGCCGTCAACGGCCTTGACTTCGCCGTAGTGCTTGACGAGATTCCCGACCTCAATGATGGCAGCCATGAGTGACGAACTATAGCATTACTTGAGCCAGCCTTACTTGAGCCTGATCTCTTATTCAGGAATGGTGAATTTCTATTCGCGGATGGCGGCCCAACAATTCGGAGATGTTGACACCTGCCCCGGAAATGGTCAGGGCGACTAACTCGCCGACTCCGACACCTGCACAACTGCAGAACAAGCTCGTCATCGTGGGTCACCAGGCAGGATCGTGGGCCACCAGCAGGCAGACTCAGGTCGTGAATTTGCTGCCGGACATGTTTGTGGTCGGCAACTACCCGGCACGCTTTGAAGCGGACTTCGCGGTGGCGATGCTGAGAGACGCCGGGATCACGGGCATCATTATCGGCGACACAACAGCAGAGACAGCAGGCCTCGGACGTATCCAACGCTTCGCGGTTGCCGTTCACTCAGACGCTGCCGAAGATGCTGCGGCCGTGCTCGCTGCAGAGAGTTCCGGAGAAGCAGCCGCCGAAATCGAAGTCCTGGACCGACAGTTTCATATGCACCGTTTCGCCGACAGGCCTACCTGGGTGCGCCTCAGCACCTACACCTTGCTCGCAGCGGTAGTGGGGCCGCTACTACTGGCTGTGCTGGTGCAACTCGGGTGGCTGGCTGGCAATCTGTTCCCATAGCCGACAATCTGCACCTATGGCTGGCAATCTACCCTTTGCCGACAATCTGTTCCCTTAGGCAGGCAATCTGATCCCTTTACTGCGGCGTCCGAGCTGATTGCTGCGACATCCGAACTGCCGGGGTCTTACACTCTGATCCCTTTACTGCGGCGTCCGAGCTGATTGCTGCGACATCCGAACTGCCGGGGTCTTACACTCTGATCCCTTTACTGCGGCGTCCGAGCTGGTTGCAGTGGCGTCCGGCTGCCTTAACTGGAAATCTGCTCCCTTAGCCGACAACCTGTACCTAAGGCTAGCAATGTAACTATTGCCGACAATCTGTTCCCGTGGCTGTGGGGTCCGAACTGCCAGGGCCTCTTAAGCCATACCCTGACCATCAAGAAGTGATCGCACCCAAAAAGACGGCATCCGAACTGTCTGGGCCTTAAGCCATGCCCTGACCACCAAGAAGTGATCGCATCCAAGCTGCCAGGGCCTCTTGTGCCATGCCCTGACCACCAAGAAGTGATCGCATCCAAGAAGATGGCATCCGAACTGCCAGGGCCTCTTGTGCCATGCCCTGATCACCAAGAAGTGATCGCATCCAAGAAGATGACGCCCAAACTGCCCGGGCCTTTTACGCCATGCCCTGCCCACCAGAGGACTGCGCAACGGACTGCCTACCAGCGGAAATCCACGGCATCATGGCACGCAGTTCCTTGCCCACCTTTTCGATCGGGTGTTCGTGCCCGGCCTGCTCCAGGGTGCGAAACCGCGACCGACCCGACCGACTCTCCTGTACCCAGTTGGCTGCGAAGGTGCCGGACTGAATCTCGGTGAGGAGCTGTTTCATGGCGGCTTTCGTGTCATCAGTAACGATACGAGGACCGCAGCTGAGATCGCCCCACTCTGCTGTATCAGAAACGGAGTAACGCATCCCGGCGATGCCCTCCTCATACATCAGGTCGACGATCAGCTTCAGCTCGTGCAGGCACTCAAAGTAGGCAATCTCGGGTTGGTAACCAGCCTCAATCAGAGTTTCGAAACCGGCCTGCACCAAGCGAGTGGTGCCACCGCAGAGAACGGCCTGCTCACCAAACAGGTCGGTCTCGGTCTCCTCAGTGAACGTGGTTTCGATGACCCCGGCACGTGCGCCACCGATCGCATCGGCGTAGGCAAGCGCCAGCGCCTTGGCCCCACCTGTGGCGTCCTGTTCGACAGCAATCAGCGCGGGCACGCCTCCGCCTTCAACGTAGGTACGCCTCACGAGATGACCGGGACCCTTCGGGGCAACCATGCAAACGTCGATGCCTGAAGCGGGCCGAATCAGATCGAAACGGATGTTGAAGCCATGCGCAAAGAACAAAGCGTCGCCGTCGTTCATGTTCGGTGCCACGTGTTGGTCGTATACCTCAGCCATCTCGGTGTCGGGCATCAACATCATTGCGACGTCGGCCTCAGCAACGGCATCGGAGATTGACAACACCCGCAGGCCTTCGTCGGAGGCCTTGTCGAATGATCCGGACCCGCTACGAAGGCCGACGCGCACGTCAATTCCGGAGTCCCTGAGGTTCAGCGCATGGGCGTGCCCTTGGGAGCCGTATCCGAGAACCGCGACCTTGCGGTCGGCAATCGCGGAGCGGTCCACGTCGGATTCGTAATAGATGTTGGCCACGGCAGTTTCTCCTGGGTGTTGCTGTTGGCTGTATTGCTGTTAGCTGTTCGTTTATCGGGGGTGGATCCAAGACGTCGGATCTGGTCGGGTTGGATCCAAGACGTCGGATCTCTTTAGCGCCATATTTCTGTAGCGCCATATTGTTGTAGTTCATGGTGCCGGTCGATAGATCCTGGTGCCCGTTCGATGAATCGTGGTGCCGGTCGATAGATCCTGGTGCCCGTTCGATGAATCGTGGTGCACGGTCGATGGTTTCGGTGTTGAGGTACACGATGTTGATGTACAAACGTGTTCAGGGATCGAGAGCTGGCAACGCCACCCGCCCGGTCCGCTGAAGTTCGGCGATCCCGAAGGGTCGTAGTCGTTCCTCGAGTTCGTCGAGTCGTGCAGGGCGAGCCGAGAACGACAACATGACGCGATCGTTGCCCTCGCTCATCACATAGGCGCGATAGTCGTCAATGATCTCCATCAGTTCACGGCGTTGGCCATCGTTGACGTTGATAGTGATGAGCATCAACTCACGTTCGATCGCCTCATCAGGATCGAGTTGGACGATGTCGACCACGTTGACAAGCTTGTCGAGCTGTTTGATGACCTGCTCCAGCGATGTCCCTTCCACGTCGACCGTGAAGGTGATGCGGCTGAAGCGTTCGTTGTTTGTGGGTGCAACCGCCAAGGAGTGGATGTTGAAACCACGTCGGGAGAAGAGCCCAGCGACCCGGGCCAGCACACCCGGCTTATTCTCAACGGTGGTGACGAGCGTGTGCCAGCGGCCAGCCGGGCTGATCTGGCTCATCGGTGGTCGCCTTGTTTGAGCAACGGCTGCTGGCTGGGATGGACGACAACCTCGGAGTTGGACCTGCCTGCGGGCACCATCGGAAAGACGTTCTCGGCGGGATCGGTGACGAACTCAACAACCACGGACCGGTCGTTGATCTCGTTGGCCTCAGCGATGGCCGAGGCGACCTCCTCGGGCGACTCGACCCGAATACCGACGCAGCCCATCGACTCCGCCCAGCGCACGTAGTCGGGTACGCGTTCTGATAGGTAGACCTCGCTGTAGCGCTCGTCGTAGAACATTTCTTGCCATTGGCGAACCATTCCCAGATAGGAATTGTTGAACAGCGCAACCTTGATCGCGATGTTCTCAACCGTGGACGTGATGAGTTCCTGCGCGGTCATCTGGAAGCACCCGTCGCCGTCCACCGCCCACACACGGCTGTCGGGTCGGCCGACCTTGGCGCCGATCGCGGCCGGGATCGAAAAACCCATCGTGCCGAGACCGCCTGAGTTGATCCACGTGTAGGGGTGATCAAACTTCCAGTACTGGCTGGCGTGCATCTGATGCTGGCCGACACCAGAACACACGATCGTGTCGCGGGGGTTGTTGTCACGCAGTGCTTCCATCACGTACTGGGGTTTGAGTTTGTCGCCGGGTTCGGACTGCTCATACACCAGAGGGAACTTCTCCTGCCAGCCACTAACCGTGCTGCGCCAAGCCGAGCGGTTCGCTTGGACTTCGCTGCCGCCCATTTCAAGCATGCAGGCAACCATGGACTCAATGACACGGCGGCAGTCCCCCTGGATGCCGATATCGCAGTCGCGGACCTTGCCGAGCTCAGCCGGGTCAATGTCAACGTGGATGACTTTGGCGTCGGGGGCGAACCCGTCGAGCTTGCCGGTGACACGATCGTCGAAGCGTGCCCCCAGGCAGATCAGCAGGTCGCTGCGCTGCATAGCCGTAACGGCGGTGTAGTTGCCGTGCATGCCCGGCATGCCAAGGCACAACTCATGGCGGTCAGGGAAAGCGCCTCGGGCCATCAGGGTGGTAACGACCGGGATCTGAACCATTTCGGCCAGCTCACGCAGCGCCTCAGCGGCCCGGGCCTTCAGCAATCCTCCACCCACGTACAGCACTGGCCGTTCGGCCGCCGCGATCAGCTCGCAAGCAGAGGCGATCAATGCCGGGTCGCCTTCAACGACGGGGTTGTAACCGGGGAGCTCCATGTCTGCGTCGCTGGGCTCGTACCAGGTCATCGCCGAGCGTGGGTTCGCCGGGTCGACGATGTCCTTGGGGATGTCAACCAGGACAGGGCCTGGGCGGCCTGTGGTAGCGATGTGGAACGCCTCGTGCACGATCCGCGGGATGTCTTGGGCTTCTGTGACCAAGAAGTTGTGCTTGGTGACCGACATGGTGATGCCGGTGGTGTCGCACTCTTGGAAAGCGTCGGTGCCAATCGCGGCATAGGGAACCTGGCCCGTGACGCACACCATCGGCACCGAATCCAAGAAGGCGTCGCACAGCGGTGTGACTACGTTGGTTGCGGCCGGGCCGCTGGTGACCATGACCACCCCGGGGCGGCCGGTGGCGTGGGCGTAGCCCTCGGCCATGTGGCCCGCGCCCTGCTCGTGTCGCACCAAGATGTGGCGGATCGACGAGTCGCGGATGGGGTCGTATACCGGCAGGATCGCCCCTCCCGGCAGGCCAAACATCACCTTTACGCCTTCGCATTCGAGGGCCCTGACGAGGGCTTGTCCGCCGTTGGTGGGATTGCTGGTCATATGCGGATCCGGATTCGATCTTGCCCGGAGGCGTCTGGAAGAAACTACCGACAACAAATGCAAACGGCCTCCCCGAGAGGAGGCCGTGGCACACGTTCGCCGATTGTGGACGCGAACGTGCGCTAGCTGAGCCCTACTACGACGAGACGGCGGGCGCTGTTCACGACCTCAAGTATGACAACTTAGTGGCGCCATGACAACGACCTAGCTTGACCGCGATGTATCGAACACCCTTCGCCGGGCTTCTAACACGCCTGCGGGGGATCTGGTCCGACACTGAATAGTGGCGCCATGACAACCCAGTAGCGCCATGACAACGACCTAGCTTGACCGCGATGTATCGAACACCCTTCGCCGGGCTTCTAACACGCCTGCGGGGGATCTGGTCCGACACTGAATAGCGGCGCCATGACAACCCAATAGCGCCATAACAACGACCTAGCTTGACCGCGATGTATCGAACACCCTTCGCCGGGCTTCTAACACGCCTGCGGGGGATCTGGTCCGACACTGATCGGGAGATCCTCCGTCTGGCGTTCCCGGCGTTGGGGGCGCTGACCGCGGAGCCGTTGTATGTGCTTGTAGATACCGCGGTCGTCGGACATCTGGGCACGCCCCAGCTTGGAGGTCTGGCTCTGGCGACAACACTGATCCTGGTCGCCTTCTCGGTGTTCATCTTCCTCGCCTACGGAACGACCGCCTCGGTGGCAAGGCTGCTCGGTGCCGGGGAGGATCGCCAAGCCGCCCATCAGGCGGTTCAGTCAGTTTGGTTGGCGGCGATCGCGGGCGTTGTGGTGGCGGCCGCTGGCTGGCTTCTGGCAGATCCTCTTCTTCGGGTTGTTTCTGGCGACGACCCGGAAGTCCACCGGCACGCCCTCACGTACTTTCGAATTTCAATGCCGGGCATCCCGGCGATGCTGATCAGCCTGGCCGGGGTTGGCTATCTGCGCGGCCTGCAGGACACGCGTAGGCCATTCGTCGTGGCTCTGGGGTCCGCAGCATTCAACGGAGCGCTCGAAGTTGTGCTGATCTTCGGATTCGGTTTTGGCGTCGGAGCATCCGCGCTGTCGACAACGCTTGCCCATTGGCTGGCCGCCGGTCTGTTCTGCTGGTGGATCGCCAGGGCCGTAACCGCCCACGGTGTGAGGCTGACCCCGAACCGGCAGTCGATCACCCGCCTCGCTGGTGCCGGGTTCAGCCTGGCCCTGCGAACAACGGCGCTGCGGGGAGGGCTGACGATCACCTTGGCAGTGGCGGCCCGGATCGGCACCAAGGATCTTGCCGCCCACGAGATCGCCTTTCAGCTCTGGAACATCGGAGCTCTCGCCCTGGACGCCGTGGCGATCGCCGCGCAGGCAATGATCGGCCGGGCCCTCGGGTCCGGCGATGCGGACCTGGCGCGGAGGCTGGGACGCCGAATGATCCAGTGGGGTCTCTGCGCTGGCTGCGCGCTGGGCGTGGTCGTGTTGGCGACGGCTCCGGTCGTGCCCCACATCTTCTCAAACGATCCCGCCGTCACCACGCTGGTCGGGTTCTTGTTGATCCACGTTGCGCTCTGGCAACCAGTCAACGGCGTTGCCTTCGCGCTTGATGGAATTCTGATTGGCGCTGGCGATCTTCGCTTCCTCGCCTGGAGCATGGGCCTGGCCTCGGCAGTGCTCGTGGCCGCTGGAATGCTTGTCTTGGCACTTGACGCTGGGATCGGCTGGGTATGGGCTGGCCTCGGCGCCTGGATGACCGTACGCACCGTGGCGCTTCTATGGCGCTTCGCCACCCCCGCCTGGCAGGTCACAGGCGCCGTCCGCGGTTCAAAGTCATAGTACGATTGGCGGTCGTTCAGCTAACGGACTGCGGGGCAGCGGGCTGGGAGAACAGCCGAGGTCGTTGGTCATGAAGCCAGCACGACTTCCAGACAGGAGCTCACACAGCAGCGTGGTTTTTCCCGAGTGCTTTGGACCGAAGAGCACCACCTCGACCGTCGATGCTGACCGCGCCTTCATGGAGCAGGCTCGTACCGCATCGAGATAACGTCAGATCGACGCTGTTGGGGTTGACATGGTCAACTAAGAAGGGGTGATCGTGATGTCGCCCCGATCAACGCGACGAATAATCTCGGGACCGCTGAGAATCATCGTCGGCCAGCCGCGATCGGTATCGGAACCGGGTCGTGCAGCTTCGACCGCATGGGACGATCGTGGCGGCCGTACCAATCCTCGTCGACGACGTCGAGGGGAACGTGCTCGACCGAGCTGGCTGGTTTTGGCCCGAACCTCATATATCTCCGGACCAACCTCATGTATCTCCGGACCGAGTTGGTCGTGTGCACTTGCGACGATCGAGCGGTGGTCTCCATAATGTGGCCGTGCCGCTGCGAGGAGAGGTCGGATTTGAGTCCATTGCTCGAGCCCGCTGTTCAGCCGCGCAAACGACACTCGAACAACTCGGTAAGACGTGGGACGATCTCCATCGGTTGGTCGAGGAGCAGGTTGACGGCGTCAGGACGGTTCTGCTCACCAGTTCCTTGGTTCAGGGGTGGCCACGAGCCAGAGCGACGTAGTCGTCAAGCGTCTGGAAGATATCCCCTCGCCGTGGCTTCCAGTTTGTTGCGAGCGGCCCGATGTCGGCTGATCTACCTGTCGCTGTCGGCACCGGCAGCTATGGACACCGCCGAGATCAACGCCTTGGTTGAGCGACTCGTCGCCGACCACCCCGCTGAATGGGAGCGGTTCGCGGCGGGAGACGACAGCGATCGCCGCAAGATGCAGGGCTTCTTCACTGGCCAAGTGATGCGCGAGACCCGGGGTCAAGCGGACGGTCGGGTCGTTGCCAAGGTGCTAGCCCGTAAGGCCAGCAACGGCCGATGAGCGTTGACCTCGCTGACCTTACGGGCCCGCTGGTGCTCGGGCGCAGCGTGCTGGTGACACCGGATCAGTTGACGCCAGAGCCGTGGCAGAACTGTGAACGCCTGACCGTGGATGCCGGACGGCCAAGCCCGGAGGCCAAACGCGCTCTGCGGCAGGCCTGGTGCGAGCGCCGTCGGATCGTGATCGAGCTCAGCGGAGAGGTGCCCGATCCTCAGCAGGTGTTGCGCAAGCCCTGGTGGGAGCTTCACCCTGGTACGACCCTCGGTCCCGAAGTGCTGCACCACCTACTCACTGCCAACGTTGTCGACGCCCGAGACCCTCAAAGCCCGCGGTTCGCCCCACGTGATCGTGCCTTGGCTCTTGGTGCCACAGAAGTAAGCCCCGGTGGGTATGGCGACGTGATCGTCCACGCGGCAGGCCCGAGTTGGTGCGACGGTGGCCCGCTCAACTTCTTTGAGGCCGACGACTCAAGAGGCGCCTCGCTGATCTGCGCCGCGAATCTCGCAGCTGGCAGCCTCGCACCGCTACGACCCTGCGTGCTAACGGCGGATCTGGCCCCCGATCAGAACGCGGCGGCCGCCCAGCTCGGAGGTGGGGTGCGCGTGCTGGCGCCTGCCGGGTCGGGCAAGACCAGGGTCCTCACCGAACGGGCTCGGTACTTGCTACGCGACCTGGGCTTGGCCCCGACAGCGGTGTGTCTGGTGGCCTACAACGTTAGGGCCCGGGCCGAGATACAGCAGCGCACTCAGGACCTCAAGGGTTTTCAGGTGCGCACGCTCAACAGTCTGGCGTTGGCCATCTGCAACGGCACGGGCGGGTTCGCTCGTCCGAGCGGACACCCGCGGGTGTCCGTGATCGTTGAGCGGGAGGCTCGTGACATCCTGGATGCGGTCCTGACTGAGCTCAACCTGCTAAAGCGACGCCGTGCACTGACCGATCCGCTGGCACCATGGATTGAAGCGCTGACGGCCTCCAGGCTGGGTTTGCGGGACCCTGCCGAGGTGGAGAAGGAGTATTCACCCGACATACCAGGATTCGCGCATGCCGCGCAGGCGTACGCCAAGCGCCTGGATCGCGACCACGTGGTAGATTTCGACCACCAAATCATCAGGGCCATTGAGGTGCTGCTCACCGACCCAGAGGCCCGTATAACTGCCCGGCAACTTTGCGGTGTGCTGCTTGTGGACGAGTTTCAGGATCTCACACCGGCGCACTTGTTACTGATCCGTTTGATTGGCGGGCCCCGCGCGGACGTCTTCGGTGTCGGTGACGACGACCAGACGATTTACGGCTACAACGGCGCTTCTCCACAGTTTCTAATTGATTTCCCAAGGTTCTTCCCGTGCGCGGCAACCCGTGAGCTGCACGTCAACTACCGCTGCCCGCCAGAGGTCGTCGCCGCGGCCTCGAACCTGCTTTCGCATAATCGCCTGCGTTACCCCAAGCGGATTGTGGCGGCACCGGACAAGCCCGACTCAGCGAATCCTCGGCCCACGATCTGCATCAGCGGGGGAGGCTTTGCGGAGCTGACAGCTCGGGTGGCGGAACTACAGGCCGACGGTGTCAATCCGACTGACGTCGCTGTACTGAGTCGAGTGAACAGCGTGCTGCTGGTTCCCCAGATCGCTCTAGCCGAGGCCGACATCCCCAGCACGAAACCCGTGGGTCAGGGGTTCCTTCAGCGAACCGGCGCGGCCGCCTCGCTGGCCTGGTTGAAGTTGGCAGTCGTTGAGGGGTCGCTTCCTGGAGATGCCCTCGCTCGGGCTGTCAAATGCCCGCCGCGGTCGCTGTCGCCTCGCCTGCAGAGCTGGGTTTGTGAACAGCGCAACGTCGCGGCCCTTCAGCGCCTGTCCCAGCGACTCAACGAACAGCGGGACTCCCAGCGTGTTGCCGAATTCGCCGACGATATCGAAGGGCTCCGCCGATTGGCCAGGCCTTCCGGTGGCCGTCTGCAGGCAACGACTGGGCAACTGCTCGCTGCAATCGACCGAATAGGGGTAAGGGCGAGCCTTGAGGAGCGCCTCGATGGCTCGCGTCGAGCGGTGGATCGGTCGGCTCATGGCGACGACGTCGCGGTGCTACTGGCCATTGCCTCACTCCACGACGATCCGAATGACTTTGAGACTTGGCTGGCCTCGCACCTGCCAATCAATGTTGACGGCCCCGATCAAAGCGGCGACCGCGGTGTTCATCTGGCCACCGTGCACAAGGTAAAGGGGCGGCAGTGGCCACACGTGGTCGTGTACGGGGCTTCGCACGCGCTGATGCCGCACCGGCTTGCTGGCGACATTGAGGAGGAGCTCCGCATCTTCCATGTGGCCATCACCCGTGCCTCACGCTCGCTGCTAATCCTCCACGACGGCCGACCTTCGGAGTTCATCGCCGCAATGGACACCCCGATTGATCGAACTGATCCGACTGGTCGACCCGATCAACCCGAAAGGCTTGATGTGCCTCGGCTATCTGGTCGGCGCGATTCGATTCGCCGTCAAGACCCCGGCTCGGGGGGACCTGCAGCCACTGAGGAGGCGTCGCTTACCGGTGAGGAGCAGGCATGGTTTGAGTGTCTTCGGGCATGGCGGCCCAAGCACAGCCGAGCCGCCAAAGTGCCCGCCTTCGTCGTCTTCTACGACAAGACCCTTGAGGAACTGGCACGGCGCAGACCCGTCACCGACGAGGGCCTGCTCGCGATTTCTGGGATCGGGCAAGCCAAGCTCAAACAATACGGCGACGAGCTTAAGCGGCTGTTCTCCCAGCCCGCAGTCCGTTAGCTGAAGGACCACCAATCGTACTATGCCTTGAAATGGCTGTGCGCTTAACTTCGCAACCCGCCGCCAACCCTCACACCCAACACGTCTAACCCTGCAACCCCACCCCCAACAACAACACAACCGCCACCAACCCTCACACCCAACACGTCTAACCCTGCAACCCCACCCCCAACAACAACACAACCGCCACCAACCCTCACACCACCAACCCTCACACCCAACACGTCTAACCCTGCAACCCCACCCCCAACAACAACACAACCGCCACCAACCCTCACACCCAACAAGATTCGACCCTGCAACAACCACAACCGACAAACAACCCGCTGTCAACCCTCACACCCAACAAGATTCGACCCTGCAATCCACCCCGAACAATACAACACAACCCTCACCCCAACACAGCCAACCCTGCACCCCAACCCGAACGCACAGACAACCCACCCCATACCTGTCAGGGCGCGCGAACAATCGTGTTCGCATGGCGATGGCGGCCAGGCCGCCTACTCAAAGCCACCGTGTCAACGACACGTCAGAGCCATGAGTTCAGCTACGTCGTGCACGTCCAGCGGGTTGGCCACCGATACGGGAGTGCTTAGCATGACGGCGAGACCTAGCATGGTGGCGAGTTCTAAGACTTCGCCAAAACCCCCAGGAGACCACGTGACCCTTACCACGTTTGCCGCACACGCCGTTGAGGCCACGAAGATCTACGGATCCGGCGATACCGAGGTCCGTGCCCTTGACGGCGTTGATGTTTCGTTTCCCGCCGGGGAGTACACGGCTATCATGGGCCCGTCTGGATCTGGCAAATCCACCCTTATGCATTGCATGGCGGGTCTTGACACGCTTACCAGCGGCCAGGTCTTTATTGACGGTGCCGACCTTGGTGCCCTCAGCGACAACGAGCTGACACTTCTACGACGTGACAACGTCGGCTTCGTCTTCCAAGCCTTCAACCTGGTGTCCACGCTGACGGCGATAGAGAACATCACCCTTCCCGCCGATCTCGCGGGTGCCGATCCTGATCATGGTTGGGTGGACCAAGTCGTTGGAACGGTAGGGCTCGACGACAGACTCTCCCATCGTCCCAATGAGCTATCCGGAGGGCAGCAACAACGCGTTGCCGTCAGCCGTGCCCTTGCCAACCGACCGAAAATCATCTTCGCCGACGAACCCACCGGCAACCTTGATTCGGTTACCGGCAACGAGATTCTCGCCTTTATGCGGCGTGCCGTTGACGACTTCCAACAGACGATCGTGATGGTCACCCATGATCCGAGCGCCGCGTCGTACGCGGACCGGGTGGTCTTTCTTGTTGACGGCAGGATCGTCAACGAGCTCGACGGGCCCACACCGGAGCGAGTGCTCGACATGATGAAGCAACTGGGTGCCTGAGAGATGTTCCGACTCACCGTCAAGAACTTTCTCGACAAGAAGATCCGCTTTGCGCTGACCACCCTCGCAGTGGTCGCTGGTGTGACGATGATCGTGGCCGTGTTCACAATGACCGACAGCTTGCGCGCCAGCTTCGATGGACTCGCCTCCGACATCGCCGAGGGTACCGACCTCACCGTGCGAACAGTGCAAACAATCGGCTCCGACCTTGACCGTGCAGCAGTGCCTCAGGAGCTCGCAGAGACGATTTCCGCGATCGACGGGGTCGCCGAGATCGATCCCGGCGTCGGCTCATTCAACACGGTGATCACCGACGGCAACGGCGATGCGATACTACCCAGCGGACCACCGACGATCGGAACCAACTGGTCGAAATCTCAGTACTTCCTCACCGCTGGCGACATACCCGAAGCGTCTGACGAATTCGCCGTGGACGCCACCACCGCGGAGGTGAATGACCTTCGGATCGGGAATCGCTACCCGATCACCAGCGAAGTGGAACAGCGCGAGTTCAAACTTGTCGGCATCTTCAACTTCGGCGCACCCGACGAGCACCGCTCGTTAGGCCAAACCATGGCCTCCTTTGAGCTTGACACCGCGCAAGATTTCTTCGGCCTCACCGGGCTCTATTCCGAGATCGGTGTGCGGGTCGGCGGTACCGAATCGGTTGAGAAGGTTCAGGCCGCCACCGCTGCCGCGGTCGGGCCAAAATACGAAGTCGTCACCAGCGAGGTGATCGAAGACGAGACGCAGAGCAACTTCGCTTCGATCATCAACGTCTTCAACACCATTTTGTTGGTGTTTGCGTTCATCATCGTGTTCGTGGCGGCATTCATCATCAACAACACCTTCCAGATCGTGGTTGCACAGCGAATCCGTGAGCTCGGCCTGCTACGAGCCGTGGGAGCCACCGGCAAGCAGATCAGCAGATCTGTGCGTCTCGAAGCGCTGATCGTGGGTGTGTTCAGCACCATCGTCGGCATCGGTTTAGGTGTGGTCGGCGGTAGCGGTCTGCGCTGGATGCTCAACACCACCGGCTTCACGCTCCCCTCAGGGCCGATCCAACTTCAACCTCGTACCGTCATCTGGGCTGCTGTGATCGGCATAGGCATCACGTTTGCCGCGTCGTTGATACCCGCCCGACGGGCACGCACGATCAGTCCCGTCGCCGCCATTAACACCGACCAGCGACTCGCCGCCACGAGCCTACGGAGACGTCTGATTGGTGGTGGGATCATGACCGGGGTCGGCGCGGTGTCGTTGGCAAACGGCCTGTTCGTGGCTTCGTCAACGCGGGCAACACTTACCTCAATGGGCATCGGAGCTGTGCTGGTGTTCATCGGGGTCAACACTTTGAGCCCGTCCTTCGCTCGGCCGATCGCTCACCTGCTCGGCCGGCCCATCGCCAAGTTGTTCGGTACTCCCGGTCGGTTGGCGCAGGGCAATGCGGCACGCTCACCACGCCGCACTGCATCAACAGCCGGTGCGCTGATGATCGGACTGGCCTTGGTGGGCATGGCGGTCGTCGTCGGATCGTCACTAACCAAGTCTTTCCTGCAGACCCTGGACAATGCGGTTGAAGCCGACTACTTCGTACAGTCGCGCGTCGGGAACTTCAACCCCTCCGCGGGGTTCTCTCAGGAGGCCGCTACTCGCATTGAGGAGCTGCCAGAGATTGGTGACATCGTTCGGTACCGGTTTAGCGAAGACGGGATGTGGATCAATGGCAAAGCTGAAGATCTCTTCTCCAGCGACTTCGCCAAAGTGACCGACCATCTCAACGCACAGATAATCGCAGGAGGGCTTCGCGATGCTGATCCTGCCACGTCTATCGCCGTTCATTCCGATCCCGCCCGGGACCTTGATCTGGCTGTGGGCGACACGTTAGAGGTCACCTTCCCCGACAACGAGACAGAGACTCTCTCCGTGGCTGCAATATTTGACGACGCCTCCATCTTCGGGAACTGGATGGTCGATAACGTGGTGTGGGAAGAACACATCAACAGCCGCCAATTGGGTTTTGTGACCGCCACCATTGCTGGCTTTTCCGACGACCTTCCCGAACCCGAACAAGAGCAGCTGCTGGCGGCCACGGCAACGGCGCTTGAACCGGTCTTGGAGAGTTTCCCGTCGGTCAAGGCCGAAAACCGTGTCGAGTTCCGGCAGGGTCAACAGGACCAGCTCAACTCGTTCCTGGCAGTAATCCAAGTGTTGCTGGCACTTTCGCTGGTGATCGCTCTGATCGGCATCGCCAATACGCTGGCGTTGTCGGTGTTCGAGAGAACCCGTGAGATCGGTCTGCTGCGTGCCGTGGGGATGACCCGGCGTCAGCTACGTCGAGCGGTCCGCTGGGAGGCTGTCATCATCGCTGTGTTCGGCGCCATCCTGGGTTTGGCACTGGGAGTGATCTTTGGTGTCGCAGCCGTGGTCGCCATACCCGACAGCATCATCAGCTCGATCTCGATCCCGATTGGGGTCCTGCTGGTGTATGTGGTGCTGGCAGCGGTCGCCGGTATTTTGGCCTCGCTTTTCCCAGCGTGGCGGGCTTCACGCATGAACGTGCTTGAGGCGATCTACCACGAATAAGAATCACCCAAGGACCAAATCCCAACCGTCGGAGCCTTCGACTTAGCTGTCGGGGCCTCGACTCGCGGCGGGCTTCACGCATGAACGTGCTTGAGGCGATCTACCACGAATAGGAATCACCCAAGGATCAAATCCCAGCCGTCGGAGCCTTCGACTTAGCTGTCGGGGCCTCGACTTGCGGCGGGCTTCACGCATGAACGTGCTTGAGGCGATCTACCACGAATAGGAATCACCTAAGGACCAAATCCCAACCGTCGGAGCCTCGACTTAGCTGTCGGGGCCTCGACTTGTGACCGAACCACGTTCGTAGAGGTCAGGCACGTTCTTAGAGGTCGGGTTCAGCTCAGCGCGAACAGCGCGGCGACGTCACCAACCAACCGATCCGTGGCTCGACGAGCCTCAGCGCTCACCCCTCCCATGATCGTGAAGGAATGAGGCAGCGAGTCCTCGCATCGATGAACGACCCTGACACCCGCGGCCGATAGTGCTTCGGCGTAGGCGTCTCCTTGATCACGTAGCGGGTCGAACCCGGCAGTCACGATAACCGCTGTGGCCAGACCGGCAAGCGCTGGGCTGCGTAGAGGGCTATACCAATGGTTAGCTTCGTCGGTTGAGTCCGTTGCTGCGGAGCTGGTATCGACAGAGTTCGCGTTGTGCCCGGCGAAGAAAGCGATCACGCGTGCCGACAACGGCCAGGCTTCGCTCATTGATGCCATTGACCCACCCTCGGCAAGCGCATCAACACCCGGGTAGACCATGATCTGCCCTAAGGGCTGGGCGAGGCCAGCGCGTCGGCGTTCCTGACAAACCACAGTGGCGAGCCGACCTCCCTCAGAGGCTCCGGCGGTGACGACACGGTTCGGGTCGATCCCGAGTCCCTCGGCGTGATCAATCACCCAACTGTAGGAAGTGACAGCGTCGAGGACCCGAGCAGCCAGCGGGAACTCCGGTGCCAGCCGATAATCGACAGACACCAACACCGCCCCACAACGCTGAGCGAGGTTCGTGCACAGCGTGTGGTCGGTGTCCAAACCTCCGATCACACCGCCTCCTTGATGGAACCAGACGATGCCCGGTGCACGACCCTTGACTACTGCCGGGTGATACAGCCGGATCGGTAGGTCGCCGCCTGGGCCAGCAATGATCCGGTCGTGCACCGAAACCGAAGCGTCGGGATCCGCCGAACCGATGAAGCACATGCTGATGAAGCCGTCGCGTACCGTCTGCAACGTCACCTCGTCGTCTGACCGCCGAGCCGTTACCTTCTCCATAAACACGCGGTAAGCATTGATCGACTTGTCCAAAGTGCGACCGTCGATCGTGGGAGCGGTACCGGCTCGTATCAACCGGCGCATAGGCCGAGCCCGAACAAACCCACGCGCTGCGCGATCCCGGATATGCATTGACTTGTTCATCGTGTCGCAGTGCCGTTCATCGCCCCACGATACGACAGCTCGCCAACGAGCAACAGATAGCCACTACACCCCAGCAGAAGATAGCCACTACACCCCCAGCAAGAGACAACCCCTACGCCCAGCAGAAAGGCCGTCACGCCCAATAGAACACCCCCAACACCCAGCATAAAACAGCCCCTACACGCCAGCAGAAACAGTCCCAACACCCCCAGCAAGAGACAACCCCTACGCCCAGCAGAAAGGCCGTCACGCCCAATAGAAGACACCCCCGACGCTCAGCAGAAGATAGCCCTTACGCCCCAGCCATAAGCGGCCGTCACTCTCCTCGGTAGGTCATGCCGCGTCCGAGCACCGCGCCGAGGTCGCGCCAGTAATGCGGCCGTCACTCTCCTCGGTAGGTCATGCCGCGATAGCCATGAGAAAACCCAGCAGCCTTGAGGCGCTCGGCCCACGGCGTGTCGCGCACACCCATAGTGTTCACCTTGGCGATCTCCAATCGATCGAGACGTCCGTCCTTCACCAGACACCGAAGAAATTCGATCCAGCCCAGGTCCTGTTCTGCGGCTTCGAAGGTGACAAGCGAGCGCCCGCCCCGATCAAGCCAGACGATAGGTTGCCCATGGCGCAACACCACATGCGAGCCCGCGGTGCGAACCGGGCGTCCCTGCGTATCGGGCCACGCCAATACAGCGCCGTAAGGTTGAGCCGGGTCCGTAGCGGCGAGAACCAGGTGTTCGTCATCGGCGACAAGCCCGCCCCGGGCATCGTCAGGGACACGGCCATCACCAGAAACACGGCCATCACCAGGAACACGGCCATCACCAGAAACACGGCCATCACCAGGAACACGGCCATCGGCGGGGACGCGGCAAGATCGCAATCGATCGACCGCACCGGGAAGGGCGAATTGTGCAGCACCGAGCCCGGCCACGAAGTAGCCTCGGCGCACCTCACCGCGTTCCTCAAGCGCCTTGAGCACAGGGTACACCCCGGCGAACCCGCCGCTGATCCCTTCCGAGAGTGCCGATTCGCGTGTGAGGATCCCGTAGCGATCAAGCAGTTGATTGGCCCGCGCATAAGCGGCGCTGGTTGCAACTGGCGCTGGTTCACGCAGCGTGGAAACAAGCGACCAGCGACCGACAGCGGTGGGTGGTCCGAGGTCGGTTGACCGTCCACGGCGTCGTGTCGGGTATCTACTATGACGTCTGGTGCGATGTCGCGTTGCGGCGGACCTTGAGGATCGTCGACGTAGCGCTCGCAGCGGGGCTGGGGAATCGTTTGTCACCTCACCAGCCCACACCAGGTCCCAAAGGGCTCCGAGCACAGCCTCGTCACCGTGTGCAAGCCCGACCTCTGTGACAGCTGCCACAAGGTCCGGCCAGTAGGACGCACCACATTGACCCAGGTGCCGACGCAAAGCGTCGTGAAGTGGCTCCCCAGGTGCTTCGTCGGTTGGCGGCGCCAAAACCGCTACCTGGTCGCGGAACACGAGTCGAACCCGTCCGTCGGAGGAGCCGAGTGAACCCGCACCAACCCACACCACTTCTCCGGTGGTGCAGAGTTCGTCCAGGTCCGCCGTTCGGTAACCCACCAGGCGCGCAGCAAGTACATCTTCTTCGAGTACCGACACCGCCAGCGGTGCGCCCTGTAGTTGCGCAATAACCTCCGCAAGAGCGTCTACACCTTGGCGTTTCGATCCGACGCCCTGCCAGCTGGCCAGGAAACAAGCGAGAGCGTCCGCATCAACCGGTTCGATCTCGTGACGAAGCTTAGCCAGCGAACGACGACGAAGCTTGCGCAGCACGGTGTCGTCGCAGTACTCACGTTCGGAGCCGCCGGGACGGAACTCACCGCGTACCAGCCCAACATCGCCTGTGATTCGTTGCAACATCGTGGCAATCCGGTCTTCGCTCACGCCGATCCAGGCCGCAACATCGCGTGCAAGAAAGGGCCCGTGGGTGCGGGCGTAGCGTTTGCAGAGATCACCGAGCGGGTCGGCAACCGGGTCGGTGAACACCGCCGGTAAGCCGACCGGCAACGCCACCCCGATGGCGTCACGCAGCCGAGCGGCGTCCTCGGAGGCCGCGTAGCGTTGCTCGGAAGCGACCCTCACCTTGATCACGCGGCGTTGGTCAATCAGCTCACGCAGCCACAAATCAACACGTTCGCCCGCCAGCGAAACCCCGGCACTCACCAACCCTTCATCGACAATCCCCGTTTCGCCAGTGAAGGAATCCGATCCACCAGCGCCATTGTCGCCATTGATAGCGCCATTGAACCCATCATCGACAGCCCCAGCATCGCCAACCCCGTCATCGACAACCCCGTCATCGACAGCCCCGGCATCGACGGCCATAGCATCGCCAACCCCGGCGGGTTTCCCCGCTTCGTGTGTCGGCGCCGTTCGTGCCACTAGCCCAAGTCGTGTCAACGGACCGAGACGTCTGAGGAAATCGTGGAGTTCGTCAGGGTCACGAGCTCGGCGAGGGCCAACCAGACATTGCAACTCCAGCTCAAGCTCGGCCAGAACGTCCGCGTCCAGCAGCTCGCGCAGCTCCTCCGCGCCGAGCAGATCCCTGAGCAGCTCAGGATCGAGAGCAAGTGCGGCGGCTCGACGCTCGGCGATAGGAGCGTCGCCTTCATACATATAAACGGCTATCCACGCAAACAGCAGCGACTGAGCGAATGGAGAGGCCGTGTCTGTGTCGACCGCAACCGTGCGGATGCGACGACTGCGCAGATCGGTCATGATTTGGCGCAGTGCGGGAAGATCGAATACGTCGTTAACGCACTCGCGGGTGGCCTCAAGCAGGATCGGAAAGCTCGGGTACCGCGCCGCAACGGCCAACAGATCCGCCGCGCGCTGACGTTGTTGCCATAGCGGTGTCCGCTGATCGGGACGGCGGCGGGGCAACAACAACGCCCGAGCAGCACACTCCCTAAAACGTGCCGCAAACATCGCCGAGTCCGGTAGACGGGCAACGACGATGTCACCGATCTCGTCGGGGTCGAATAGCAATTCGTCGACCGGAACCCGATCGAGCGCTTCGGGCAAGCGGATCACGATGCCGTCGTCTCCCCACATCAAGTCGACGTCGGATCCCCACCGCTCGGCGAGGCGTGCCTGCAACGCCATACCCCAAGGTGCATGCACCTTTGCACCGAACGGTGTGAGTATGCACACCCGCCAGTCGCCGATCTCGTCGCGGAACCTTTCGACGACGATGGTCCGGTCGTCGGGAACAACGCCCGTTACCTCGGCCTGCTTTGTGAGATAATCCATGAGATTTCCGGCGGCCAGCTCGTCAAGGCCGTGGCGGTCCGAAAGCCGACGAAGCGGTTCGGGATCGAGACGGATCTCGCGTACAAAAGCGCCTATCGCCCGACCCAACTGCAGAGGCCGACCCGGACCGTCGCCGTGCCAGAACGGCATCCGCCCCGGCTCGCCCGGTGCCGGGGTAACGACTACCCGATCAAAGGTTATGTCTTGAATTCGCCAGGTCGAAGCACCAAGCAGGAAGGTTTCACCGACTCGGCTCTCATAGACCATTTCTTCGTCGAGTTCACCCACCCGCATCCCGTCGGGGAGGAAGACGCCGAAGAGGCCCCTGTCGGGGATGGTGCCCGCGTTGGTGACTGCGAGGCGCTGCGAACCGGCACGGCCACGAAGCATGCCAGCGACCCGATCCCAGACGATGCGAGGCCGTAGTTCGGAGAACTCTTCGGACGGGTAGGTGCCCGACAACAGATCCAAGACATTGTTGAGAAGCTCATCAGATAGTTCGGCGAAGTTGGCGCAACGGCGCACTAAAGCAGCCAGTTCAGTGACCGACCGGTCCTGTATGGCGCACATCGCGACGATCTGTTGCGCGAGGACGTCGAGCGGATTTCGAGGGTAGAGGGTTTCTTCGATCAGGCCCTGTTGCATCCTGTCGACGACGACGGCCGCTTCGACCAGATCCGAGCGATGCTTCGGAAAGATCTTTCCGCGCGACGGTTCGCCGACCCGATGTCCAGCCCGTCCGATGCGTTGCAGACCTGACGACACCGAACCCGGTGAGGAGACCTGGACAACAAGATCAACGGTGCCCATGTCGATGCCGAGTTCCAGAGACGAAGTCGCAACCAGGCCTCTCAGCTCGCCGCGCTTGAGTTCGTCTTCGATCATGAGCCGTCGCTCACGCGACAGCGAACCGTGGTGCGCCTTCACCAACTCACCGCCCTCGATCAGGCCACGACCGATCTGCTCATCACCAGCAGCGACGTGATCACCACCGACTGGGATCCGGTCGGGGTCGGCCAGGTCCAGGGCCAATTCGTTGAGGCGGGTGGCGAGCCGCTCAGAAAGCCGGCGGGCATTGGCGAAGATGAGCGTAGAGCGATGCTCTTCGACTAGTTCGAGAAGTCGAGGATGTATTGCGGGCCAGATAGAGCATCGTGCCACGGTGGTGGCGGCGGGCGCATCGAGAGGGATCTCGGCCGGTTTGCCAAGCGCCCCCATGTCCTCGACCGGGACGATGATCTCAATGTCGAGTTCCTTGCGGGCACCTGCGTCGACCACGGTCACGGCCCGGTTGCGCACAGTTCCGTCAGCTTCGGTCACATAGCCGCCCAGGAAGCGGGCTATTTCGTCGAGAGGGCGCTGCGTGGCGGACAGCGCTATGCGCTGTGGTGGACGTGGACACATTTCCTCAAGGCGTTCGATCGAGAGCATCAGATGAGCACCTCGTTTAGTGCCCGCAATGGCATGGATCTCGTCAATGATGATGTGATCAACGTTGGCGAGTGTGCTACGAGCCTGCGACGTGAGCATCAAGAACAACGACTCGGGTGTGGTAATCAAAATGTCGGGAGGGTGGCGCACAAGGCGACGGCGTTGCGATGCGGATGTGTCACCGGTGCGGATCCCGACGGTTGGGGTGTGAACTGCACGGCCGGTTCGATCGGCCGCGAAGCCGATGCCGTGCAGCGGAGCTCTGAGGTTCTTTTCGACGTCCACCGCGAGCGCACGCAGCGGCGACAGGTACACGACCCGGGTTCGTGCGAGGGGATCGTCGGGTTGCGGGCCGCAGGCGAGTCGATCGAGAGCCCACAGAAAGGCGGCCAGGGTTTTGCCTGTGCCCGTTGGCGCAAGGATCAAGGTGTGGCTTCCAGCCGCTATGGCGGGCCAGCCCTGCGCCTGCGGTGGCGTGGCCGATGCGAAGGTTGACTCGAACCACCGGCGCACCGGCTCGGAAAACAACCTCAGTGGTTCGGACACGCCCGAAACTTATCCACCTGCGATAACACAACCGCGTGCGCAGGGTGCGTGTACCCGAAACCCCGATCACCACCACCAGGTACAGGACTTAACACAGCCACGTGCACAGCATGCGTGTACCCCGAACCGCACCACCGGGTACTAGTCCCAACACAACCCCGCACACAAGATGCATGTAACCGAAACCCCCGAACACCACCACCGGGTACTAGTCCCAACACAACCCCGCACACAAGATGCATGTAACCGAAACCCCCGAACACCACCACCGGGTACTAGTCCCAACACAGCCCCGCACACAGCGTGCATGTAACCGAAACCCCGAACCGCACCACCGGGTACTAGTCCCAACACAACCCCGCACACAGCGTGCATGTAACGATGCGTTGATGCAAGAGATCACCGTGTTCACAGCACGGCGCGTAATCACGATGGATCAATCGATCCCGGAGGCTTCCGCGGTCGCTGTACGTGACGGGCGAGTCGTGGAGGTCGGTTCGATCGACACGCTGCAACCATGGCTGATACGTCACCCTCACATAATTGATGAGCAATTCGCCGACGAAACGATCATCGCCGGTTTCGTAGAGCCCCATCTTCATCCCAGCTTGATGGCGATCTTGTTGAACACCGAATGGATTCCATCCGAACCATGGGATCTGCCGGGCGGTCGTGTGCGCGAGGCCGTGGGAAAACGTGAGTTTCTCGATCGGCTGGCCGAACTGCACGAGTCCCGCAACAGCTCTGACCCCCTCGTGGTGTTCGGTTATCACGCTCAGTATCACGGCGAGATAGTGCGAGACGACCTCAATTCTATTAGTGTTACGCGACCGATCCTGATTTGGCAGCGCTCGTTTCACGAGATCCGTGCCAATAGCGCTGGGCTCGTCTGGGTAAACGCCTCAGAGGGTGCCCGTTGGGATCCGAACATAGATCTCCAGGCCGGTGTCATGTTCGAGACCGGGATGGTGTGGGCCATCCAAACCCTCGTACCGCACCTGCTCAACGAAGGCGGCAACGACGACACCTACGTTCAGGCTTTGCGCGACGTGCGCGACCTGGTCCATCGCGGTGGTATCACCACCATTGTTGACGCCGGGTTCGGTCTAGGTGATTACCACAGCGACTACGACGCCTACTCAGCTGCTCTGGGCACTTCTGAGACACCGTTTCGCACGTATCTGATGCCACAGATCGCAGCCGCGGCACGCACTTGGAGGTCCGATACCATGGCACGTCTTGAGGAGTTCACGGCGCAGTCCACCGAGCGGATGTCGTTCATTAGTGCAGCCAAGTTCCTTGCCGACGGAGCGTTCATTGCTCAACTGATGGTTCTCGGACCACCCGGTTACATTGACGGCCACGAGGGTGCTTGGCTGACCGAGCCCAACCGTCTCGTGCACCTGATTCAGCCGTATTGGAAGGCTGGCTACGACATCCACATCCATTGCAATGGCGACGTCGGGGTCACTGCCGCGCTTGATGCCATTGAGATACAACTTCACCGCCACCCTCGATTTGATCACCGTACGACGCTGCACCACCTGGGTGTCTCGACTCAGGCGCAGATACGACGCATGAGGGCGCTTGGTGTGTCGGTGTCGGCCAATGGCTACTACCTGTACCAGTTCGGTGATCGTTTTGTTTCGGAGTGGCTGGGCCATGAGCGGGCGTCGCTGATGACCCGCCTGGGTTCAGCGGAGCGAGCGGGGATCAGCATTTCGTTGCATTCAGACCTGCCGATGGGTCCCGCGGCACCGTTGCTTGCTGCTCAGGCTGTCACAACACGCCGCACCCGGGGCGGGACTGTGATGGGCGAACACGAACGCCTGTCGCTGGACTGCGCTCTTCGCGCGATCACTATCGAAGCCGCATATCAGCTTCGTCTCGACCATGAGATCGGCAGCCTTGCTGCGGGCAAGCTTGCGGACATGACCGTGCTCAACTCGGACCCGTTCATCGTGGGTCCGGACGCGCTTGGCGATATCGAAATCACCGCGACGGTGGTCGGTGGCAGGGTGTACCCGTTACCGCCCAAACTGTAATATCCGCGGCGCTGGCCAACACCCGAAAGCCCTACCCACGCCAGGAAACCTTAGACCGGAGCTCTAGGATCCGCGGGGCTGGCCCACACCCCGAGCCGAGAGAATTGCGGTGACATGCACACCGATCCGCCGATCCCGTTTACGGTTATTGCTGGGTGGCTTGGTGCTGGCAAGACGACGCTATTGAATCGGCTTCTGATTGAGACAACCGAACGGATTGCTGTCATCGTCAATGACATAGGCGAGATCAACATTGACGCCGAGCTCATCGCAGCGGCTGGCCCCGAAGTCGTTGAGCTAACCAACGGATGTGTCTGTTGCTCGATCGGTGCGAGTTTGGCCATCACCCTCAGGGACCTGACTTTCCGCCATCCACGCCCACAGAGAATCGTGCTTGAGGCCAGCGGCCTGGCCGACCCGGCACGGGTGGCGCGTTATGGTGATCGCAGCGTCGTGCCGCTTGATGCGGTGATCACGGTCGTGGATGCCGCTGACATAAGCGTCCGGCTCGTGGACCCGACCTACGGCGCACTGGCCAGGGCGCAGATCGAGGCCTGCGACTTGGCGATCGTGACGAAACTTGACACTGTCAACAACGTCGAGAGCAGCGCCGTGTTTGACCTGGTGCAGGGGATTTGTCGCGGGCCAGTAATCGCCGCTGACGACACCCTTGGGTGGACAGCCGCGGTGATGGCCGCAGGGCCCGCCGACGGTTGGGGTTGCAACACCCCAACCTCACCGGCAGATGAAGACACCAAACACCAGCCATCACCCACAGCACCACAACCGTCAACATCGCCGACCTTGACAGATGCAGCCACCACACACCAAGCATCACCCACGGCAAGCAACTCGGCGCTGTCGGCAAACGTACTTTCTCCGACAAAGGTCTTGTCGACTGTGTGGACGTTCGACGATGCCGTGGACGACATCGTGGCGCGGCTTCAGCGTGTCCAAGGACTGTTGCGCGCAAAGGGATTCGTCGACACTTCGGCAGGTCCGATGCTGGTTCAGGCAGCGGGTTCACGTATCTCGGTCACGCCCACTGAGGTCGGTGATGATCACATCGGCCAACTTGTGGTGCTAATGCGCGAACCGCCGCCTTGATCTCAAACATGGGCAATTTCAAGCCGTTCATGAGTGATCGGCGTTGCTTACTTCGCCGACCGATTTCTGTTCGCCTTCACCACCTGACCTATTCTTCAAGCCCGGGCAGCTGACATGCACCTGCCCACAAAAGGGGAGGAACCTTGGGCACCACATCCAAACGCATTCTGCTGGCCACGGCCGTGCTCGCGATTTTCGCGTTGCTCGCGGCGTCGTGTGGAGACGACGACACCGACTCCAGTGTTGTCGTTGACCCACCCGTACTTGACACTGTGCCGCAGGACCTGAACCAGACTACCGAGCCACCCCCCGAAGAAGATCCCGATCCTGTCGATCCTGAACCGGACCCACCCGACACCACCGAACCGGATCCACCCGACACCCCCGACCCAGAGCCGGTCACCGGCGGCACGTTGGTGTATGCCATGCAGACCCTGCCGACGCATTTCAACGGCAACATCGCCTCGGGTACACCGCCCAACACGCCCGGCAGCCAGTTGTTTGCCAGCCCGTTGCGCTTCGACGGTGAATGGAATCCGCAGCCATACCTCGCCGACAGTTGGGAATTCTCCGACAACGGCACCACCTTGACCTTGCACCTGAACGAGAACGCCCTCTTCCACGACGGCGAGCCAGTGGAATCTCACGACGTGGCTTTCTCGATCCGAATGAACCAGGAGAACCATCCGTTCAAGCCAATGTTCGCCGCCGTGACCGACCTCGACACCTCCGATCCCCACACCCTGGTGATCAAGATGGCCAATCCGCACCCGGCGATTCTGATCGCAATGTCGCCAGCGCTGCTGCCGGTGTTTCCCGAGCACGTCTATGGCGACGTTGAGAACATCCGCGACTGCACATGTAACTCCACAGCTGGGGAATTGGTCGGATCCGGTCCTTTCGTGCTTGACGAGTTCGACACCACGAACCGGGTGATACGGATGTCTGCCAACGAGGACTTCTTCATGGGCCGGCCCTACGTTGACGACATCGTGATCGCGGTGCGGCCCTCCGTCAACGAACTCATCACTGAGATGGAGAACGGTGAGATCCACATCGGCAACGTGCAAGGCGTGGCCGACCTGCAAAGGGTGTCCAACATCGACAGCCTCACCGTGACCCCGCAGGGACTTGAGGGCATCGGTGCCGTGGTGTCGATGCAGTTCAACCTTGAAGACGAGGTGCTCGCTATCAAAGAGGTCCGTCAGGCCATCGCCTACGCCATCGACAAGGACTTCATCATCGACGAACTTCAAGGCGGTCTGCCGTTCAGGGCGAAGTCACCGATCCATCCGGGCAGCCCGTATTACGACCCAGACATGGAAGGCTACGAGTTTGACCAGGCCAAAGCCGCAGAACTGCTTGATGCTGCCGGATTCCCAGCAGGCGACGACGGCAAACGCGGGATAAGCCTCACTATTGATGCGATCCCGACAGCGGACGACTACCAAAGCGTGGTCGCCGAATACGCCAAGTCTGCTCTGGCCGATGTGGGCATTGACCTTGAGTTGCGTGCCTCGCCAGACTTCGGGACTTGGGCCGGGTATCTCGCAAACCGCAACTACGACATCACCATGCAGATCCTGTTTATGTGGGCCGACCCAATCATCGGTGTGCACCGGTCGTTCCTGGAATCGAACATCGTGCCGATCCCGTTTGCCAACAACTCGGCATACATCAACCCTGAACTTGAGGAGATGATGCTTGCGGCAGGCACCGAAGCTGACCTGGATGCACGAGCGCAGTCTTATCGAGAGATCCAGGCCGTTCTCGCCGAGGATCTGCCGTTCCACTGGATTGAGACGTTGCCCACCAACACCGTTTACAACACCGCTGTTGTTCAGAACCCACCGTTGAGCATCTGGGGGATCATGTCGCCTCTTCATGAGGTCTGGCTGGCGCAGTAGTGCCAACCGTGGCGGGAACGGCCGTGCCGAAACCGGTCCGGGTGATACTTGCCCGGACCGGTCACGCACTCGGTCTTCTCGTAGCCGTCATCTTCGTCGGCTTCACGTTGTTGCATCTCGCGCCCGGCGACGCGGCCGATGTGATCAACAGTATTTCCGGTGGTGGCGACCAGGAGTTCATCGATCAGATCCGCCGCGACCGTGGACTGGACCGGCCGTATCACGAACAACTCATTGACTACACGCTCGGTGTCTTCACTGGCGATTTCGACGACTCCTACCAGTATCAAACCCCTGTGCGTGACTTTGTGCTGGATCGGCTCTGGCCCACGCTGCTACTCACCGGGACGGCGCTGCTATTTGCCGTGATCGGCGGAACCCTGCTCGGAATATACGCGGCTCGACGACCCACCAAAGCGTCGAGCCATTTCGTAACAGCGGTTTCCTTGTTCGGCTTCAGCGCCCCGGTCTTTTGGACCGGCATCATGTTGTTGTTGATCTTCAGCCTGTGGTTGCCCATCCTGCCCACGCAGGGTATGCACTCCCTTGTGCTTGAAAACGACGGCTGGTTCGACCGCCAATGGGACACGTTCCAGCATCTGGTACTGCCCGCGTTCACGCTCGGTTTCCTCTACCTCGCCCAGTACTCACGAATCGCCCGGGCGTCAATGCTGGAAGTGCTGGGCAGCGACTACGTTCGCACCGCCCGGGCCAAGGGCCTGCGGGAACGGATCGTGGTCTACAAACACGCTCTACGCAACGCCGTGATTCCCGTGGTCACCATCGCTGGACTTCAGTTCTCACAGTTGCTGTCCGGGGCGGTTCTTGTGGAGGTGGTATTCGGCTGGCCCGGGATGGGAACACTTGCCTTTGAGGCTGTGCTCACACGTGACGCGCCGATCCTGCTCGGTGTCTTGATCGTGTCGACCATGGTGGTCATAGTCGTCAACCTGCTTACCGATCTCTCCTACCGGATTATCGATCCCCGCATAAGGTTCGGCCGCACATGATCTCACCAACCGACTCCTCAACGGGTGGCCCCGCAGACCTTGAGGCTGACGCACATTACATCAACGACGCCACAGCCGACGACCGGATCTCTGAACCGGCACGCTCCCCCGCCGGGGAAGCCTGGTACATGTTCCGACGCAACAAAGCGGCGCTGACAGGCCTGATCATGATAACGGTGATCGTCACGGCGTCAATCTTCGGGCCGATGATCCACGGCACCGACCCGTTCAAGGTGGTGACCCGACCTCGTCTCTCACCCGGGGAGTCCGACCTTTTGTTGGGATCGGATTATCTAGGGCGCAACGTCTGGGCTGGCCTACTGACCGGCGGTCGGGTGACTCTGCTGATCGCCTTGTCCGCAGGGTTCATCACGGTGCTGATCGGCTTGTTGATCGGGGCGCCTTCGGGTTACTACGGCGGCCGTGTGGAGGCGGTCCTGATGCGGATCACCGAACTCTTCCAAGTGCTGCCAGCGATCCTTTTTTCGATGGTGATCCTGACGTTGTGGGGCCCCAAAGTTCAGTACGTGATTATCGCGATTGCCCTGGTCGCCTGGCCACAAACAGCGCGGCTATCACGAGCTGAGTTCCTGAGGCTGCGTGACATGGAATACGTGAAAGCCGCCCGAGCCATGGGTGCAGACGATCTGCGAATCATGACCAAGATCATCCTGCCGAACGCCGCTCCAACGCTGATTGTTAGCACGACCTTGGTGATCGGCGCTGCCATCTTGTTTGAGGCGGGCTTGTCATTTCTCGGTCTGGGCGATCCCAACGTCGTCACGTGGGGTCTCATGTTGGGCAACAGCCGTCCTTACATCCTGCAGACCTGGTGGGCGGTAACATTTCCCGGCATCGCCATCTTCGTCACGGTTCTGGCGATCTCACTGGTCGGCGACGGCCTCAACGACGCTTTCAACCCCAAGCTCCGGGAACGCTGATGGCAACCCCCGAACCGCTTATCTCGGTGCGGAATCTGACCGTGCATTTCGGCACGTTTTGTGCAGTTAAAGATGTGTCGTTTGATCTTTACCCTGGTGAGACGCTGGCGATCGTCGGCGAGTCTGGTTCCGGTAAGAGCGTCACCGCATTGTCGATCATGCGCCTGGTCGAGATCGGAACAAGAGGGCGAATAACTTCCGGGTCTATCAGATTGTCGTTACCCAACGAAGGCACGGTCGATCTGGTCACCGAGACCGAGGACCGGTTGCGCGACATTCGAGGCCGGGTCATATCGATGATCTTCCAGGAGCCGCTCACGTCACTCAATCCCGTGTATTCGATCCGAACCCAGATCACCGAAGCGGTTAGGGCACATACCAATGTCGACAGGTCCCAAGCCCGTGCCATGGCGCTCGAAATCATGGGAAAGGTACGTATCCCAGAGCCGCACAAGCGACTGCGGCAGTACCCCCACGAGATGTCGGGAGGTATGCGCCAGCGGGTGATGATCGCCCAGGCACTGGTGCTAAACCCCCGGGTTCTGATTTGCGACGAGCCGACCACCGCTCTCGACGTCACCATCCAGGCGCAGATCCTGCGCCTGATCCGCGACCTGCAAGACGACACCGGTACCGCCGTGATCATGATCACCCACGACATGGGTGTAGTGGCCGAGGTCGCCGACCGTGTGGTTGTCATGAAGGACGCGCTGGTCGTTGAGCAGGGCCCCGTGCACACGATTTTCGCTGAGCCCCAACATCGTTACACCAACGCGTTGTTGGCTGCGGTCCCTCGACTCGGATCGATGAACCACACAGACGAACCCGCCAAGTTTCCACTCGTCGAAGCGCCGATCTCATGACCCGACCGGTCGATGAGACAGCGTCGCCGGAGCAACAAGTCCCGTTGGTTCAGTGCATTGACCTGTACAAAAGCTTCGCGGTAGGCGATGGGGCGAGAGTGCATGCCTTGGTCGGGATCAACCTGGAGATCCAGCGGGGCGAAACGCTCGCTGTGGTGGGCGAGTCCGGGTGCGGAAAGTCGACCTTGGCCAACACCATCATCCGTCTTGAGCATCCCAGCGCTGGCCGGGTCGTTCTCGACGGTGTTGACATCTCCACGATGCGCGCCCGTGAGCTGCGTCAATACCGCCCCAAGATGCAGGTCATCTTCCAGGACCCTTACGCCAGCCTCGATCCTCGCCGTCAGGTGGGCAAGGCCGTGGCCGAGCCATTGCAGATCCACAATCGTAGGACCGAAGATCTTGAGGAGACCGTAGGAGACCTGTTTGACAAGGTAGGCCTGCCCAGGACTGCGATGCGCAACTATCCGCACCAGTTCTCCGGGGGTCAACGCCAAAGGATCTGTATCGCCCGTGCACTCGCCCTGAAGCCAGAGTTGGTGATCGCCGATGAGGCGGTATCCGCGCTTGATGTTTCAATCCAGGCCCAGGTGATCAACCTGATGATGGATCTTCAAAGCGATCTCGGTCTTTCGTATTTGTTTATCTCACATGACCTTGCGGTGGTTGAGAGGGTGGCACACCGTGTGGCCGTCATGTACTTGGGGCAGATCGTGGAGATCGGCAGCCGCCGGCAGATATTCACGAATCCTTGTCATCCCTACACCCAAAAACTGCTTGAAGCGGTTCCGATTGCTGATCCCACTCGACGTCGTGAGCGCGAACGTCTTGAGGGCGAGATCCCGAGCCCGGTGTGGGCTGCGGGCCGCTCACCAACGCTGCTGACCCATCACAGCGTTGAACCGGGGCACCTTGTAGCGGACCAAGAAACCACGGATCGGGCAACCACGGCTAGGCCGCTATGAAGGATTACACCGTCTTCACTGCCCGCCGCATCATCACAATGAATCCTGCTTACCCCTCCGCAGAGGCAGTCGCAGTTAAGGGCGACCGAATCCTCGCTGTGGGCTCCGTGGACGAACTGCGAGCTTGGGGGCAGCACAGCCTCGACGACACCTTCGCCGATCATGTGCTCGTTCCCGGATTCGTTGAGGCTCACAGCCATGCCATGGGAGGCGGCACCTGGGATCATGTCTATGTCGGCTACTTCGATCGTAGCGACCCAGACGGGGTGGTCTGGGCGGGGTGCAAAACGATCGACGCAGTGGTGCAACGCCTGAGAGATACCGCTTCGAAGATGTCGGATCCAGCACAGACCTTGATCGCCTGGGGCCTCGACCCGATCTACATGCCAGGCGAGCGACTCACAGCCCGACACCTTGACGCGCTCGGCGATTCACGCCCGGTCTTCGTGTATCACGCCAGCGCCCATCTCGCGACGGTCAACTCCGCGCTCATGCGCGCCGAGGGAATCAACGCCAACATCCGCACACCTGGGGTGGTTAAGGATCCCGACGGGCACCCGACCGGTGAACTCCAGGAACCCGCCGCAATGACATTGGCTTCGAGTGCATGGGCCATGCTGCGTAATTCTCTCGACACCGAGAGCGCCAAATGGAACTACGCGCGTGATGCCCGCAACCGGGGCCACACGCTGGTGACCGACCTGGGCGGGTCACCGTTCGACGATGCTGGCATCAACCGTTGGCGAGCAGCAACGACAACCCCGGGATTTCCGGCCCGGGTAATGGTGGCCGCATGGCATTTCGGGGGCTTGGCCGATCCCGAGGCTCTGGCGAAACGCGTGCTTGATCTAGCCGGAACCGACAATGAGAAGCTTCGATTCGGGATCGTCAAGCTTATTCTCGACGGGTCGATACAGGGTTTCACGGCTCGCCTGGGTTGGCCCTTTTATCACGATCCCCCGCCTGGATCAGCCCCGAACGGGCTTTGGCTGATGGCACCTGAGCAGTTCGAAGACATCCTGGAAGTTTTCCACGCGGCGGGGCTTACCGTTCACGTGCACTGCAACGGTGACCAAGCAACGCAGGTTTTCATCGACGCCACCGAGAGAGCCCTCGCCAGGCACCCGAGATGGGATCACCGCCACACGGTGCAGCACTGCCAACTCAGCACAGAAGCCCAGTACCGCAGAATGAAGACACTCGGTATGTGTGCCAACATCTTCTCGAACCACATCTACTATTGGGGCGACGAACACGTCCGCTACACAGTCGGCCCCGAGAGAGCAGCTCGCATGAACGCGTGCGCTACTGCCGAACGTCTCGGTGTGCCGTATTCGTTTCACTCCGACACGCCGGTCACACCGTTGGGTCATTTGCATGTGATGTGGTGTGCTGTAAATCGGTTGACTGCATCGGGGCGGATTCTTGGACCCGACGAACGGATTTCGGTTCGTAGCGCCATGCACGCCGCTACTCTCGGTGCCGCGTATCAGCTCCGCCTTGACCACGAGATCGGGTCAATCGAAGCTGGCAAGCTCGCAGACTTCGCCGTACTGACCGAAGATCCCTACGAGATCGATCCGATGGGCTTGCGTGACATCGGGGTATGGGGAACCGTTCTCGGCGGCGAACCCATGCCGAACCCTTGAACCGGCTGTTATCTCGGGTAATCAGCTCTATGTTTGGCAATCAGCTCTATGATTGACGGCTAATAATCTCCCTATTAATCATTTCTTTTCCCTCTGAGTCAGCCGGACCGGGGTATCTTGATGTCGGCATAATTGGACCCGGTTCCCCAACTCCCTGAAGTTCCTCTTCTGTCGACGGCCTTGACCCGATAGTAATACTCAACACCCGGGCTCAATCCCGAAGCGCTATCCCTGAAAACGGTAGAGCCGCTGGTTGTACCGATCTGCTGATACTCACTGCCCCCAACCACTGCCCGACGATACAGCACATATCCTGCCGGGTGCCCCGGCGGAGCCGTCCAAGAAACCACCACAGAACCACCGTCAAGCGCCGCCGACAAACCACTCGGCGGCGGAGTATAAATTGCGGCAACGTAATTCGAACCTGATCCCCAGCTAAGGCCTGCGCGCCCATATTTGTTGATGGCCTTGACCCGATAGTAATATTCAACACCCGGCGTCAACCCCGACGCAGGATCCCTGTAAACGGGACCATCGGCCTTACCAATCTGCTCATACTTACTGCCTTTGACCGCCGCCCGACGATACACAACATACTCTTTCGCGTCGCCATACGGACGCTCCCAAGTCACCCGCACTGAACTATCATCAACTACCGCCGACACAACAACCGGTGCTGGCATCCTCAAAGAGGCATAGTTCGAACCCGACCCCCAACCACCTACACGCCCTTTACGGTCAACATATTTGACCCGATAGAAATATTCATCACCCGGCGTCAAATCAGAGGCAATACTAGTATAGGAATTGATTATCGTATGCTGGATTTTTTTGTACTCAGTACCGTTGACCGCCACCCTACGAAACAATCGGTATCCTGCCGGAAATTCTTGAAATCGCGGCGAGTGCCCGGACGGTTCCGTCCAAGAAATCACTACCCAACCACCATTGAGCACCGCCGACCCAATAACCGGTGCTGGGGTAGTAATAGCGGCGTAATTTGAACCCGGCCCCCAACTACCTACACGCCCCTGACTGTCAACGGCCTTGACCCGATAATAGTACTCAAGACCCGGGCTCAACCACGAAATACCATCCCTGTAGACAGTAGAGCCGCTGGTTGTACCGATCTTCTGGTAATCATAGCCCTTGGCCGCCGCCCGGCGATACACCTGATATGTCACCGCACCCCCAGCCGGAGCCGTCCAAGTCACCACCGCAACGTCGTCATCAAGCACCGCAGACAAATTACCCGGATAACTCTCAGAGTCAGCCTGCGCAGCCCCCGCAGCAGCAACCGACACCGACAACAACCACAACACAACCATCACTGCACCAACAATCCAATAAAACACCCCCATCGGCCACCGTCCCCACACAGACCGCATCATAACTTGTCTCCCTCTTTGGTTCCCGGCTATGAGAAACAATATCTTAGTCACCGTCTAACCAAAACCCACTTGATCAGCCTCCGACTTCAAACCCAGACAAAGCTCGAGTGAACGAGGCAGGCGAATGCGAGCGCTCAATCTCACCGCTCGTTGAACGAGCGATGATGATACGACACAACGACGGATCCCCACCCGGTGGGCATCTCCCTTCGGTCTGCGTCAGCCAGACCGGGAATTAGGGTATCTTTACATCGGCGTAGTTGGATCCGGTTCCCCAGCTCCCTGAAGTTCCTCTTCTGTCGACGGCCTTGACCCGATAGTAATACTCAACACCCGGGCTTAACCCTGAAACAGGATCCCTGAATACTGTAGAGCCGCTGGTTTTACCGATCTGCTGGTACTCATCGCCCTCAACGGCCGCCCGACGATACAGCAAATATCGTGCAGGGTGCCCCAACGGAGCCGTCCAAGAAACCACCACAGAACCACCGTCAAGCACCGCCGACAAACCACTTGGCGGCGGCGTGTAAATCGCAGCGGCGTAATTCGAACCCGATCCCCAGCTAAGGCCTGCGCGTCCATACTTGTTGATGGCCTTGACCCGATAGTAATACTCAACACCCGGCGTCAACCCCGAAACAGGATCCCTGTAAACGGGACCACCGGCTCTTGCAATCTGCTCATACTCACTGCCCTTGACAGCCGCCCGACGATACACAAAATACTTCCTCGCATCCCCATACGGACGTTTCCAAGTCACCCGTACTGAACCATCATCAACTACCGCCGACACAACAACCGGTGCTGGCATCCTCAAAGAAGCATAATTCGAACCCGACCCCCAACCACCTACACGCCCTTTACGGTCAACATATTTGACCCGATAGAAATATTCGTCACCCGGCGTCAAATCAGAGGCAATACTAGCATGGGAATGGGTTACAGAAGAGTCATTTGTTGGGGAATGATGAACTTCTTTGTACTTAGTTCCCTTGACCGCCGTCCTACGTAACAAGAGGAATCCTGCTGGTGATTCTCCAAATCTCGGCGGGTGACCCAACGGAGCCGTCCAAGTCACCACCACCCAAACACCATTGAGATCACCTCTGAGCACCGCCGACACAACAACCGGTGCTGGTGTGGTCAAAGAGGCGTAATTAGAAGCCGGCCCCCAACCACCTACACGCCCTTTACGGTCAACGGTTTTGACCCGATAATAGTACTCAATACCCGGCGTCAACCTCGAAACACGGTCCCTGTAAACAGTAGAGCCGGTTATACCGATCTGCTGGTACTCATCATCTTTGACCGCCTCCCGACGATACACCTGATATGTGACCGCACCCCCAGCCGGAGCCGTCCAAGAGACCACCGCAACGTCATCATCAAGCACCGCAGACAAATTACCCGGATAACTCTCAGAGTCAGCCTGCGCAGCCCCCGCAGCAGCAACCGACACCGACAACAACCACAACACAACCAACACTGCACCAACAAACCAACAAAATACCACCATCGGCCACCGCCCCCACACAGACCGCATCACAACTTGTCCCCCTCTTTAGTTCCCGGCTACGAGAACAAGAAATCTAGCCACCGTCCAGCCAAGCACGCCAAACACACTTGATCGGCCTCCGATTCAACCCCAGAGAATCACATCGTAAACTTGGGGTTCGGCGTTGCGTGTCACTTGACCGAACGGACGGCAAAGTGTCGCAACGGCTAGACTGTGAACGTGTCACAAGAGTATGAGTCGCCGGAGTGGCATCCCGCTTTCGAGGAGTACTGTGAAGCGATCTACGAACTCGGCGAGGACGAACTTGATGTGATCCAGGCCCGGATCGCAGACCGGCTCCGGATCAGTCGGCCTGCGGTGTCCGAGATGGTCAAACGAATGGACGCCGAGGGTCTGGTCAACACCGACGATCGCCAGATCAGGCTCACCGAAGCCGGTATGCACCTTGCCGAGACGGTCGTTCGACGCCACCGCCTCGCCGAGTGCTTTCTCACCGAGATCCTGGGACTCTCCTGGGCTGACGCCCATCAAGAGGCGGGCAAATGGGAGCACGTGATCTCGCCGCTTGTTGAGCGAGCGATGATGACACGACTCGGCCAGCCGACCGCATGTCCGCACGGCAACCCGATTCCGGGCACCAACTACGTGGCACCCCCTGCCCTGGTCCCTCTGGGCACACTTGGCGTTAACACCGATTTCACCGTTCACCGGATCCCCGAAGAACTCGAATTCACCGACGGAATGCTTGACTTCCTGGAACGGTCCTCAATCACCCCAGGAACACGCGGAAAAGTCATCGAGTCGGCCCCCGACGGCACCACAACACTAACCATCAACGAGGTACCCGTTGGGGTCGGAGAGTTCGCAGCAGCACGGATCCTCGTCTCACCGGACCAACACACCGAGCAAAGCACCACAGCAAACCCATAATCTACGCACCAAGCCTTTCACGCAACAAGGCACAGCGCTAACTGTGATCAAAGGCTAACTCTGATCAAGGCGGCGGATCACCACCCCGGTGGCATCTCCCTCGCGTCTGCGTCAGCCCTGACCGGGGCATCTTGACACTCCCTCTTCCCGGCTGCATCAACCGGACCGGGGCATCTTGACATCGGCGTAGTTGGAGCCGGATCCCCAGCTCCCTGAAGCTCCTTTTCTGTCGACGGCCTTGACCCGATAGTAATACACAACACCCGGCGACAACCCCGAAATGCTATCCCTGTAAACGGTAGAGCCACGGGTTGTGCCGATCTGCTCGTACCCATCGCCCTTAACCGCCGCCCGACGATACACCTCATATCTTGCCGGGTGTCCCGGAGGAGCCGTCCAAGAAACCACCACAGAACCAGCACTCAGCACCGCAGACAAGCCACTTGGCGGCGGAGTATATATCGCAGCGGCATAATTCGAACGCGATCCCCAACCACCTAGGTATTGGTAATGGTTAACGGCTTTGACCCGATAGTAATACTCAACACCCGGCGTCAACCCTGAAACAGGATCCCTGTAAATTGTACGGTGAACATTAGCACCGCTGGTTGTACCGATGCGTTCATACTCACTGCCCTTAACCGCTGCCCGACGATACACCACATATCTTGTCGAAGGCCCAATCGGAGCCGTCCAAGAAACCTCCACCGAATCATAATACTTGTTGAACACTGCCGACAATACACGTGGTGCTGGGATGGTCAAAGCGGCGTAATTCGAACCCGATCCCCAACCACCTCGACGTCCTTTACTGTCAACGGCGCTGATCCGATAGTAATACTCAACCCCCGACTTAAGTTGCTCGACATGGGGCCCACCCGAGATAACCGTACTACCTGGCAGAAAACTATCTGGCGGATTGGATTCTTTGTAATCTATTGGCTGGTACTTGTCGCCCTTGATCGCCTCCCGCTGATACACCTCATATTTGTTCGCATCCCCAGTCGGAACCGTCCAAGAAAACACCAAATAATTCTTGTGATCGATCGTTGCCGACAAACCACTTGGTGCCGGGGTGGTCACAGCGGCGTAATTCGAACCCGATCCCCAACTACCTACGCGCTCCGCACTGTCAACGGCCTTCACCCGATAGTAATACTCAAAACCCGGCGTCAACCCCGAAACATGGTCCCTGAAAACAGTAGAACTGGTTTTACCAATCCGTTCATACCCATCGCCCTCGAGCGCCACCCGACGATACACCTCATATTCTTTCACATCCCCAAGCGGAGCTGTCCAAGAAAACACCACAACATCATCATCAAGCACCGCCGACAAATTACCCGGAGCACTCTCAGAGTCAGCCGACGCAGCCCCCGCAGCAGCAACCAACACCAACACTGCACCAGCCAGCCAACAAAACACCACCATCGGCCAACGCCCCCACACAGACCGAATCACAACTTGTCCCCCTCTTTAGTTCCCGGCTCTCTAGTTCCCGGATCTTGTAAGCAAGATCTTAGCCACCATCCAACCAAAACACACAACACCCTCCTTGATCAGCCTCCGACTTCAAACCCAGACAACGGGTGATGATGACACGGTGATCATCCACCCCAAACGCGGGCATAGTCCGACTTCAAACCCAGACAGCGGGAGATGATGACACGACTCGGCCAGCCGACCGCGTGTCCGCATGGCAACCCGATTCCGGGCACCAATTAACTGGTACCACCTGCCTTTGCCCCTCTCCGCACACTTATCCCTCTCGACACACTTGGCGTCAACACCGATTTCACGGTTCACCGGATCCCCGAAGAACTCGAATTCACCGATGGAATGCTTGACTTCCTGGAACGCTCCTCAATCACCCCAAGAACACGCGGAAAAGTCATCGAATCAGCCCCCGACGGCACCACAACACCAACCATCGACGAAGCACCCGTTGGGGTCGGAGAGTTCGCAGCAGCACGGACCCTCGTCTCACCGGACCAACACACCGAACAAAGCACCACAACAAACCCATAATCTGCGCAGCAATGCCCTCTCGCAACTAGGCACCCTCAAACTACGATCACAGTGAGCTGTGATCGAGGCGACAGATCACCACCCCGGTGGCATCTCCCTCGCGTCTGCGTCAGCCGGACCGGGGTATCTCCTAGCAGTCTGCGTCAGCGGGATCGGGGTATCTTGACATCGGCGTAGTTGGACCCGGGTCCCCACGTCCCTGAAGATCCTCTTCGATCAACGGCCTTGACCCTATAGTAATACTCAACACCCGGGCTCAACCTCGAAACAGGATCCCTAAGAACAGTAGAGCCGCTGGTTGTACCAATCTGCTCGTACCCATCGCCCTCAACGGCTGCCCGGCGATACACCGCATATCCTGCCGGGTGCCCTGGCGGAGCCGTCCAAGAAACCACCACAGAACCAGCACCAAGCACTGCCGACAAACCACTAGGCGGCGGGGTATAAATCGCAGCGGCATAATTCGAGCCCGATCCCCAACTCCCTAAGAGTTCATAATGGTTAACGGCCTTGATCCGATAGTAGTACTCAACACCCGGCGTCAACCCCGAAACAGGATCCCTAAAAACAGTACGGTGAACATTATCACCGCTGGTTGTACCGATCAGCTGATACTCAGTGCCCTTAACCGCAGCTCGACGATACACCTCATATCTTGCCGAAATCGCAATCGGAGCCGTCCAAGAAACCTCCACGGAATCATAATACTTGTTGAACACCGCCGACAAAACACGTGGTGCTGGGATAGTCACAGCGGCGTAATTAGAACCTGATCCCCAACCACCCACACGCCCCATACTATCAACGGCTCTGACCCGATAGTAATACTCAACACCCGACTTCAATTGACTGGCATTGGCCACATAGAAAGTGTCAGGGCCTGACGAGCCTCTGGATAGCACAGAATCAATTCGTTTGTACTTATCGCCCTTGACCGCCTCCCGACGATACACCGCATATGCTGCCGGGTGACCCTGCGGAGCCGTCCAAGAAACCACCACTTCGCCCTTGTCATTGATCACTGTCGACAAACCACTTGGTGCTGGAGTGGTCACAGCGGCGAAATTAGAACCCGATCCCCAACCACGTAAGGATCCTATTCTGTCAACGGCCTTCACCCGATAGTAATACTCAAAACCTGGCGACAACCCCGAAACACGATCCCTGAAAACAGTAGACGGATCCCTGAAGAGAGTAGAGCTGGTTGTACCAATCTGCTCATATTCGTCGCCCTTGAGCGCCGCCCGACGATACACCACATATCCATTCAAATCCCTAGCTGGAGCCGTCCAAGAAAACACCACATCATCAGCACTCAGCACCGCAGACAACCCACTTGGCGGCGGGACATAAATCGCAGTGGCATAATTCGAAAACCATCCCCAACTCCCTAGAGATCCCTCTCTGTTAACAGCCTTAACTCGATAGAAATACTGAACACCCGGCGTCAACCCCGAAATAGGATCCCTGAAAACAGTAGAGCCGCTGGTTGTACCGATCCGTTCCTGCTCACCGCCCTCGACCGCCGCCCGACGATACACCACATATCCTTTCACATCCCCAGCCGGAGCCGTCCAAGAAAACACCACAAAATCATCATCAAGCACCGCAGACAAACCACTCGGAGCATTGTTATGGTCAGGCGTCGCAGGCCCCGCAGCACCAACCGACACCGATAACAACCACAACACAACCAACACTGCACCAACAAACCAACAAGAAACCACCATCGACCACCGTCCCCACACAGACCGAATCACAACTTGTCCCCCTCGTTAGTTCCCGGCAACAAGAAGAACAAATCTTAGCCACCGTCCAACCAACACACAAGAGCCCTACCTTGATCGGCCTGCGACCTCAAGCTGACACAACCGAATCGCGTAGTTGAAGTGAATGAGGCGGGTAAATGGGAGCACGCGATCTCACCGGACCAGCGCACCGAAGAAAAGCACACCAACAAACCTGTAGGCTGCGTATCATCACCTCACCAACAAGGCACCCCGCTAACTTTGATCAAGGCAAATTGTGATCAAGGCGGTAGATCACCACCCGGTGGGCAGCTCCCTCGTCTACGTCAGCCAGATAGGATCAGGGTATCTTGACTTCGGCGTAGTTATATCCGGTCCCCCAGCTCCCGGAAGCTCCTCTTCTGTCAACGGCTTTGACCCGATAGTAATACTCAAGACCCGGGCTCAACCCCGAAATAGGATCCCTGAAAACAGTAGAGCCGCTGGTTGTACCGATCTGTTTGTAGTCAGCGCCCTTAACCGCCGCCCGACGATACACCACATATTCTCTCACATCCCCAGCCGGAGCCGTCCATGAAACCACCACAGAACCAGAACTCACAACCGCAGACAAACTACTCGGCGGCGGAGTATATATCCCGGCTCCGTAATTTGAACCCGAGCCCCAACCACCTACGCGCCCCATACTGTCAACGGCTTTGACCCTATAATAGTACTCAAGACCTGGCGTCAACCCCGAAACATGATCCGTGTAAACAGTAGCACGGGTTGTACCGATCTGTTCGTAGTCACTGCCCTTTACCGCCGCACGACGATACACCTGATATATCACCGCGCCTCCAAACGGAACTGTCCAATTCACCTCCATCGAACCAGCACTATACCCCGCCGACAATACTCTTGGTGCTGGAATGGTCAGAGCGGCGTAATTTGAACCCGATCCCCAACTACCTTCGCGCCCCTGACTGTCAACGGCCCTGACCCGATAGTAATATTCAAAACCCGACCTCAATACCTCGGCATTACTCCAATAGCTAGACTGTGTAACAGTAATTCGCTTGTACTCATCGCCCTTGATCGCCGCCCGACGATACACCGCATATTCTTGCACAATCCCAGCCGAAGCCGTCCAAGTCACTCCCACAACATCATCAGCAGTCAGAACTGCTGACAAACCACTTGGGGCTGGGGTAGTCGCAGAGGCGTAATTCGAACCCGAGCCCCAACCACCTACAAGCCCCTCACTGTCAACAGCCTTCACCCGATAGTAATACTCAAAACCCGGCGACAACCCCGAAACACGATCCCTGAAAACAGTACCGCCAATAGTACCAATCCGTTCATACCTATCGCCCTTGATCGCCGCCCGACGATACACCGCATATTCTTGCACAATCCCAGCCGAAGCCGTCCAAGAAACCACAACATCATCAGCAGTCAGAACTGCCGACAAACCACTTGGGGCTGGGGTAGTCGCAGAGGCGTAATTCGAACCCGAGCCCCAACCACCTACGAGCCCCTCACTGTCAACAGCCTTCACCCGATAGTAATACTCAAAACCCGGCGACAACCCCGAAACACGATCCCTGAAAACAGTACCGCCAATAGTACCAATCTGTTTGTACTCGCTGCCCTTGATCGCCACCCGACGATACACCTGATATGTCACCGCACCGCTAGCCGGAGCTGTCCAAGAAACCACCACATCATCAGCACTCACCGCCGCAGACAAATTACCCGGAGCACTCACAGAGTCTGCCGACGCAGCGCCCGCAGCAGCGAACGACACCAGCACTGCACCAACAAGCCAACAGAACACCACTATCGGCCACCGCCCCCACACAAACCGAATCACAACTGTCCCCCTCATTAGTTCCCGGCTATGAGAAACAAGATCCTAGCCACCGTCCAACCAAACGCACAAGAGCCCTACCTTGATCGGCCTCTGACTTCAAGCCCAGAGAAAATAGAATCGTGTGATTGCAGTGAATGCTGTAGCTGAGGTTCGTGAGCGTCACATGACCGAGGGGGTCGCAATGTGCTAGGCAGTGAACGTGTCACGAAACTACGATTCACCGTTGAGCGGCATCACGCTTTTCAAGGAGTACTATGAGGCGATCGGATCCTCGTCTCAACTGGACCAGCACACCGGCGAACCCGTAAACTGCTCAACCATAGCCCTCTCGCAACTAGGCACCCTCAAACTACGATCACAGTGAGCTGTGATCAAAGGCGGCGGATCACCACCCAGGTGGGCGTCTCCTTCTTTCCGTCTGCGTCAGCGGGATCGGAGTATCTTGACGTCGGCGTAGTTGGACCCGGTTCCCCAGCTCCCCGAAGTGCCTCTTCGATCAACAGCCTTGACCCGATAGTAATACTCAACACCCGGCGACAACCCCGAAACGCCATCCCTGAACACAGGAGAGCTGGTTGTACCGATCTGCTCGTACTCGATGCCCTCAACGGCTGCCCGACGATACACCTCGTATGCTGCCGGGTGCCCCGGAGGAGCCGTCCAAGAAACCACCACAGAACCAGCACCAAGCACCGCGGACAAGCCACTTGGCGGCGGAGTATAAATCGCAGCGGCATAATTTGAACCGGATCCCCAGCCACCTAAGAGTTCGTAATGGTTAACGGACTTGACCCGATAGTAATACTCAACACCAGGCGTCAACCCCGACACAGGATCCCTGTAAAAGGTACCATGAACATTATCACCGCTGGTTGTACCGATCAGTTCGTACTCAGCGCCCTTAACCGCCGCCCGACGATACACCTCATATCTTGCCGAAAGCGGAATCGGAGCCGTCCAAGAAACCACCACCGAATCAAAATGCTTATTGAACACAGCCGACAATACACGTGGTGCTGGGACGGTCAAAGCGGCGTAATTCGAACCCGACCCCCAACCACCTTCACGCCCCATACTATCAACAGCCCGGATCCGATAGTAATATTCAACACCCGACTTCAATGCCCCAGCACTGGTCTTAGAGTGAGAGTCAGCTTCTGATGGATAACGTTTGGGTGGCACAGAATTAATTCGCTTGTACTTGTCGCCCTTGACTGCCTCCCGACGATACACCACATATCCATTCACATCCCCCGCCGGAGCCGTCCAAGAAACCACCACCTCGTGCAGATTATTGATGGCTGCGGACAAACCACTTGGTGCTGGGGTGGTCACAGAGGCGTAATTCGAACCCGAGCCCCAACCACCTACGAGCCCCTCACTGTCAACGGCCTCACCCGATAGTAATACTCAAAACCCGGTGACAACCCCGAAACAGGATCCCTGAAAACAGTGGCGCCGCTGGTTGTACCGATCTGCTCATACCCATCGCCCTCAAGCGCCGCCCGACGATACACCTGATATGTCACCGCACCGCTAGCCGGAGCCGTCCAAGAAACCACCACATCATCAGCACTCACCACCGCAAACAAATCACCCGGAGCACTCTCAGAGTCAGCCGACGCAGCCCCCGCAGCAGCAACCGACACCAGCACTGCACCAACAAACCAACAAAACACCACCATCGGCCACCGCCCCCACACAAACCGAATCACAACTATCCCCCTCGTTAGTTCCCGGCTATGAGAAACAAGATCCTAGCCACCCGTCCAACCAAACACACAAACACCCTCCTTGATCAGCCTCCGATTCAACCCAGACAAAGCTAGAGGGAACGACGCGAGCAAATGGAAACACCCGTTGGGTCGGGCGAGTTCGCAGCAGCACGGATCCTCGTCTCACTACGGACCAGCGCACCGTAAGAAGCACCACAACCAACCCGTAACTGCGCAGCAATGCCCTCACGCAACAAGGTAGACCGCCAACCGTGATCAAGGCTAACTGTGATCACGGCGACAAATCACCACCCCATTGGGCATCTCCCTCCAGTTTGCGTCAGCCGAACCGGGGTATCTTCTTGCTGTCTGCGTCAGCCGAACCGGGGTATCTTCTTGCTGTCTGCGTCAGCCGAACCGGGGTATCTTCTTGCTGTCTGCGTCAGCCGAACCGGGGTATCTTCTTGCTGTCTGCGTCAGCCGAACCGGGGTATCTTCTTGCTGTCTGCGTCAGCCGAACCGGGGTATCTTCTTGCTGTCTGCGTCAGCGGGATCGGGACATCTTGACATCAGCGTAGTTGGACCCGGTTCCCCAGCTCCCCGAAGATCCTCTTCTGTCGACGGCCTTGACCCGATAGTAATACTCAACCCCCGGCGACAACCCCGAAACACCATCCCTGTAAACGGTAGAGCCGCTGGTTGTGCCGATCTGCTGATATTCATCACCCTCAACGGCTGCCCGACGATACACCTCATACCCTGCCGGATGCCCCAACGGAGCCGTCCAAGAAACCACCACAGAACCAGCACTCACCACCGCAGACAAACCACTTGGCGGCGGGGTATATATCGCAGCGCCGTAATTCGAACTCGACCCCCAACCACCCAAGTATTCATGATCGTCAACGGCCTTCACCCGATAATAGTACTCAACCCCCGGCGTCAACCCCGAAACATGATCCGTGTAAACAGTCGCACGGGTTGTACCAATCCGTTTGTAGACACTGCCCTTAACCGCAGCCCGACGATACACCTCATATGTTATCGCACCTCCGAACGGAACTGTCCAAGTCACCTCCACCGAACCAGCACTATACCCCGCCGACAAAACACGTGGTGCTGGGACGGTCAGAGCGGCATAATTCGAACCCGACCCCCAACCACCTACATGCCCCTGACTGTCAACGGCCTTGACCCGATAGTAATACTCAAAACCCGACCTCAATAACTCGGCATTATTCCAATAGCTAGTATAGTATGCACCAGCAATTCGTATGTACTTATCGCCCTTGACCGCAGCCCGACGATATACCTCATATTCCTTCACGATCCCAGCCGGAGCCGTCCAAGTCACCACCACATCATCGTCAGCAGTGAGAGTTGCCTTCAAGTCACCTGGTGCTGGGGTAGTCAGAGCGGCGTAATTCGAACCCGGTCCCCAACCACCGACGCGCCCCTGACTATCAACCGCCTTGACCCGATAGTAATACTCAAAACCCGGCGACAACCCCGAAATACGATCCCTGAAAACAGTAGAGCCAGTGGTAGCAATCTGTTTGTACTCATCGCCCTCAACCGCCACCCGACGATACACCTGATATGTCACCGCACCCCCAGCCGGAGCCGTCCAAGAAACCACCACAACATCATCATCAAGCACCGCCGACAAACCACTTGGAGAGTCAGGCGACGCAGCCCCCGCAGCAACAACCCACACCGACAACAACCACAACACAACCAACCCTGCACCAACAAACCAACAAGACACCACCATCGGCCACCGCCCCCATACAGACCGCGTCACAACTGTCCCCCTCTTTAGTTTCCCAGCTACGAGAAACAAGACCATAGCCACCGTCCAACCAACCCTAACCTTGATCGGCCTGCGACTGCAAACCCAGACAACTGAATCGCGAAGTAAAGGCCGAACGAGGCGGGCAAATGCGAGCACCCATTTGGGTTGGCAAGTTCGCAGCAGCACGAATCCTCGTCTCACCGGACCAGAACACCTCAGAAACCACGACAATAAACCCGTAAACCGCGAACCATAACTCACACAACAACGCACCCCGCTAGCTGCAATCAAGCTAGCTGTGATCAAGGCAACGAATCACCACCACCCAGGTGAGCACGGCGGACAGGGGCCACCAGCACCCCCTTCTTCGCAGCGGGCTTGCTCCCTGTTCCCAGGTGAGCACGGCGGACAGGGACTACCAGCACCACCGATGCCAGCGCTCCCTGCGGCCAAAGCAACCCCGCTAGCTGTGATCAAGGCGACGAATCACCACCTATGTGGGCATCTACTACTTCGTTTGCGTCAGCCGGGGCGGGGCATCTTGACATCGGCGTAGTTGGACCCGGTTCCCCAGCTCCCTGAAGATCCTCTTCTGTCAACAGTCTTGACCCGATAGTAATACTCAACACCCGGCGTCAACCCCGAAACACGATCCCTGTAAACGGTAGAGCCGCTGGTTGTGCCGATCTGCTCATACCCATCGCCTTCAACGGCCGCCCGACGATACACCTCATATCCTGCTGGGTGCCCCGGCGGAGCCGTCCAAGAAACCACCACAGAACCAGCACTCACCACTGCCGACAAACCACTTGGCGGCGGGGTATAAATCGCAGCGGCGTAATTCGAACTCGACCCCCAACCACCTAAGTATTGGTAATGGTTAACGGCTTTGACTCGATAGTAATACTCAACACCCGGCGTCAACCCCGAAACAGGATCCCTGAAAACAGTACCGTGAACATTAACGCCGCTGGTTGTACCAATCCGCTCATACTCACTTCCCTTGACCGCAGCCCGACGATACACCTCATATCTTGCCGAACGCCCAATCGGAGCCGTCCAAGAAACCTCCACCGAATCATAATGCTTGTTGAACACAGCCGACAATACACGTGGTGCTGGGATGGTCAAAGCGGCGTAATTCGAACCCGACCCCCAACCACCTACACGCCCCCTGACTGTCAACCGCCTTGACCCGATAGTAATACTCAACACCCGACTTGAATTGCCCGGCATGGGGCCCATTCAAGATAACCGTACTGCCTGGCGGAATACTATCTGGCGGACTGGAAGTCTTATAGTCTATTGGCTTGTACTTGTCGCCCTTGACCGCCTCCCGATGATACACCTCATATTCATACACATCCCCAGCCGGAGCCGTCCAAGAAAACACCACGTAATTGCCATCATTGATCGTTGCCGACAAACCACTTGGTGCTGGAGTGGTCACAGCGGCGTAATTCGAACCCGAGCCCCAACCAGCCAATGATCCCTTTCTATCAACAGCCTTCACCCGATAGTAATACTCAAAACCCGGCGACAACCCCGAAACACGATCCCTGTAAACAGTAGCGCGGGTTGTACCAATCCGCTCATATTCGTCGCCCTCAAACGCCACCCGACGAAACACCACATATTCTGCCGGGTGCCCCGGCGGAGCTGTCCAAGAAACTACCACAGAACCAGCACTCACCACCGCAGACAAACCACTCGGCGGCGGAGTATAAATCGCAACGGCAAAATTCGAACCCGGCCCCCAACCACCTAAGGACCCCTTGCTATCAACCGCCTTCACCCGATAGTAATACTCAACCCCCGGCGACAACCCCGAAACAGGATCCCTGAAAACAGTAGAGCCACGGGTTGCACCAATCCGCTCATAATCACTGCCCTCAAGCGCCGCCCGACGATACACCTGATATTCATTCACATCCCCAGCCGGAGCCGTCCAAGAAACCACCACAGAACCATCACTCACCACCGCAGAAAGATCACGCGGAGAACTCTCAGACTGTGCCGACGCAGCCCCCGCAGCAACAACCGACACCAACACAGCACCAACAAACCAACAAAACACCACCATCGGCCACCGCCCCCACACAGACCGAATCACAACTTTGTCCCCCTCTTGAGTTCCCGGGCATGAGAAAATCATAGCCACCGTCCAACCAGACGCACAAACCCTACCTTGATTGGCCTCCGACTTCAAGCCCAGAGAAATCGAATCGTGTCATTGCAGTGAATGCTGTAGCTGAGGTTCGTGAGCGTCACTTGACCGAAGGGGCTGCCGGTGTCGCAATGGCTAGGCAGTGAACGTGTCACGAAACTACGAGTCACCGTTGAGCGGCATCACGCTTTTCAAGGAGTACTGCGAGGCGATCGGATCCTCGTCTCACTGGACTAGCACACCGGCAAACCCGTAAACGGCGCAACCATAGCCCTCGCGCGACTAGGCACCCCGCCAACTACGATCATAGTTTGGCTGCGATCAAGGCGGCGGATCACCACCCCGGTGGATATCTTCTAGCAGTCAGCGTCAACCAGATCGGGATATCTTCTAGCAGTCAGCGTCAGCCGGACCGAGGTATCTTCTAGCAGTCTGCGTCAGCCGGATCGGGGTATCTTGACGTCGGCGTAGTTGGACCCGGTCCCCCAGCTCCCTGAAGATCCTTTTCTGTCGACGGCCTTGACCCGATAGTAATACTCAACACCTGGCGTCAACCCCGACACGCGATCCCTGTAAACAGTGGAGCCGCTGGTTGTGCCGATCTGCTGATATTCATCGCCCTCAACGGCCGCCCGACGATACACCTCATATCCTGCAGGATTCCCCAGCGGAGCCGTCCAAGAAACCACCACAGAACCAGCACTCACCACCGCAGACAAACCACTCGGCGGCGGGGTATAAATCGCAGCAGCGTAATTCGAACCCGATCCCCAACCACCCAAGTATTCATAATGGTCAACGGCCTTCACCCGATAATAGTATTCAACACCAGGCGTCAACCCCGACACATTATCCGTGTAGACAGTCGCACGGGTTGTATCAATCCGTTTGTAGACACTGCCCTTAACCGCCGCCCGACGATACACCTCGTATATTATCGCACCTCCGAACGGAACTGTCCAAGTCACTTCCACCGAACCAGCACTATACTACGCCGACAAAATACGTGGTGCTGGGACGGTCAGAGTGGCGTAATTTGAACCCGATCCCCAACCACCTACACGCCCCCTGACTGTCAACCGCCTTGACCCGATAGTAATACTCAAAACCCGACCTCAATACCTCGGCATTACTCCAATAGCTAGTAGAGGATGTAGGAGCAATTCGTTTGTACTTATCGCCCTTGATCGCCGCCCGACGATACACCTGATATTCTTTCACGATCCCAGCAGGAGCCGTCCAAGTCACCATCACAACATCGTCAGCACTGAGAGTTGCCTTCAAGTCACCTGGTGCTGGGGTAGACAAATCACCCGGAGAACCCTCAGAGTCTGCCGACGCAGCCCCAGCAGCAACCGACACCGACAACACAACCAACACTGCACCAACAAACCAACAAACCAACCAAACACCACCATAGGCCACCACACAGACCGCGTCACAACTGTCCCCCTCTTTAGTTCCCGGCTATCTTTAGTTCCCGGCTATCTCTAGTTCCCGGCTATCTCTAGTTCCCGGCTATCTCTAGTTCCCGGCTATCTCTAGTTCCCGGCTATAAGAAAATCATAGCCACCGTCCAACCAAACGCACAAACACCCTCCTATGATTTGACCTCCGACCTCAAACCCAGACAACCGAATCGCGTAGTTAGAGCGAACGAGGCGGGTAAATGGGAGCACGTGATCTCGCCGCTTGTTGAGCGGGCGATGATGACACGACTCGGCCAGCCGACCGCATGTCCGCACGGTAACCCGATTCCGGGCACCGACTACGTGGCACCCCCTGCCCTGGTCCCTCTCGGCACACTTGATGTCAACACCGACTTCACCGTTCACCGAATCCCCGAAGAACTCGAATTCACCGACGGAATGCTTGACTTCCTAGAACGGTCATCAATCACCCCAGGAACTCGCGGCAAAGTCATCGAGTCGGCCCCCGACGGCACCACAACACTAAGTATCGGCGAAGTACCCGTTGGGATCGGAGAATTCGCAGCAGCACGGATCCTCGTCTCACCAGACCAACGCACTTCAGAAAACACCACAACGAACCCGTAAACTGCGTGACCACAACTCACACAACAAAGCACCCCGCTAGCTGTGATCACACGGTGAGGAATCACCACCACCCAGGTGAGTATCTCCTCCAGTCTGCGTCAGCGCGGTCGGGGTATCTTGACATTGGCGTAGTTGGACCCGGTCCCCCAGCTCCCTGAAGATCCTCTTCTGTCGACGGCTTTGACCCGATAGTAATACTCAACACCCGGCGTCAACCCCGCAACACGATCCCTGTAAACAGTGGAGCCGCTGGTCGTACCGATCTTCTTGTACCCGTCGCCCTCAACGGCCGCCCGACGATAGACCTCATATCGTGCTGGGTGCCCCGGCGGAGCCTTCCAAGAAACCACCACAGAACCAGCACTAAGCACCGCCGACAAACCACTTGGCGGCGGGGTATAGATCGCAGCGGCATAATTCGAACCCGATCCCCAACCACCTAAGGATTGATACTGGTTAACGGCCTTGACCCGATAGTAATACTCAACACCCGGCGTCAACCCCGAAACAGGATCTCTATAAACAGTACCGTGAACAGTAGCACCACTGGTTGTACCGATTAGTTCATACTCACTGCCCTTGACCGCCGCCCGACGATATACCTCATATCTCGCTGAACGCCCAATCGGAGCCGTCCAAGAAACCTCTATCGAATCATAATATTTGTTGAAAACTGCCGACAAACCACTTGGTGCTGGGATGGTCACAGCGGCATAATTCGAACCCGAACCCCAACTACCTTCGCGCCCCTGACTGTCAACAGCCTTCATTCGAAAGTAATACTCAACACCCGACTTCAATTGCCCGGCATTGGCCACATAGAAAGTGTCAGGGCCCGACGAGCCTCTGGATAGCACAGAATCAATTCGCTTGTACTTATCGCCCTTGACCGCCTCCCGACGATACACCGTATATTCATTCACATACCCAGACGGAGCCGCCCAAGAAACCACCACTTCGCTCTTGTCATTGATCACTGCCGACAAACCACTTGGTGCTGGAGTGCTCACAGCGGCATAATTCGAACCCGGCCCCCAACTACGCAAGGATCCTATTCTGTCGACGGCCTTGACCCGATAGTAATACTCAAGACCCGGCAACAACCCCGACACAGGATCCTTGAACACAGTCGAGCCGCTGGTTGTGCCGATCCGCTCATACCATCGCCCTCAACCGCTGCCCGACGATACACCACATATCCTTTCAGATCCCTAGCCGGAGCCGTCCAAGAAAACACCACAGAACCAGCACTCACCACCGCAGACAAACCACTTGGCGGCGGGACATAAATCGCAGTGGCATAGTTCGAAAACCATCCCCAACTCCCTAGAGTTCCCTTTCTATCAACAGCCTTCACCCGATAGAAATACTGAACACCCGGCGTCAACCCCGAAATAGGGTCCCTGAAAACAGTTGAGCCGCTGGTTGTACCAATCTGTTCTTGCTCACCGCCCTCAACCGCTGCCCGACGATACACCACATATCCTTTCACATCCCCAGCCGGAGCCGTCCAAGAAAACACCACAGAACCAGCACTCAGCACCGCAGACAAATTACTCGGAGCATTCTCAGGGTCAGGCGGCGCAGGCTCAGCAGCAGCAACCGACACCGACAACAACCACGACACAACCAACACTGCACCGACAAGACAGCAAAGCACCACTATTCGGCCACCGCCCCACACAGACCGAATCACAAACTTGTCCCCCTCTTTAGTTCCCGGCTATGAGAAACAAGATCTTAGCCACCGTCCAACCAAACACACAAGAGCCCTACCTTGATCGGCAACCCCTAACCTTGATCGGCCTGCGACCTCAAGCCGAGACAACCGAATCGCGTAGTTAGAGTGAATGAGGCGGGCAAATCGGAGCAAGCGATCTCACCGCTCGTGAACGGGCGATGATGACACGACTCGGCCAGGCCGACCCCTATGTCCGCACGGCAAACCGATTCCGGGCACCAACCACGTGGCGCCCCCTGCCCTGGTCACTCTCGACACACAGGTCCCCTCTCAACACACAGGTCCCCTCTCGACACACCTGCGCGTCAACACCGATTTCACGGTTCACCGAATCCCCGAAGAAAGTCGAATTCACCAATGGAATGCTTGACTTCCTAGAACGGTCCTCAATCATCCCAGGAACTCGCGGGAAAGTCATCGAGCCCCCCCCCCCGACGGCACCGCCATCGGCGAGGCCCCCGTTGGGGTCGGAGAGTTAGCAGCAGCACGGATCCTTGTCTCAGCGGATCAGAACACCGATGAAAACACCACAACAAACCCATAACTGAGTGACCATAACTCACGCAACAAGACACCCCGCTAACCGTGATCAAGGCAACTGTGATCAAGGTTAGCTGTGATCACAGCGACGAATTACCACCACCCAGGTGGGCATCTCGTTCTTCCCGTGTGCGTCAGCCAGATCGGGATCAAGGTATCTTGACATCGGCGTAGTTGTACCCGGATCCCCAGCTCCCGAAAGCTCCTCTTCTGTCGACGGCCTTGACCCGATAATAATACTCAACACCCGGCGACAACCCCGACACACGATCCCTGAAAATAGTAGCACAGGTTGTACCGATCAGTTCATACGCGTCGCCCTCAACGGCCGCCGGACGATACACCTCATATCGTGCCGAGTTCCCCGGCGGAGCCGTCCAAGAAACCACCACAGAACCAGCACTCACCACCGCAGACAAACCACTTGGCGGCGGAGTATAAATCCCAGCGGTATAATTCGAACCCGAACCCCAACCACCTAAGACTTCATAATGGTTAACGGCCTTGACCCGATAATAGTACTCAACACCCGGCGTCAACCCCGAAACATGATCCGTGTAAACAGTAGCGCGGGTTGTACCGATCAGTTCGTAGTCACTGCCCTTAGCCGCCGCCCGACGATACACCTCAGATACAAACCATGCGGATGACTCTCAGAGTCAGCCCCCGCAGCCTCCGCAGCAGCAACCAACACCGACAACAACCACAACACAGCCAACACTGCACCAAGAAACCAACCAAACACCACCATCGGCCACCGCCCACACACAGACCGAATCACAACTGCCCCCCTCTTTAGTTCCCGGCTACGAGAAACAATATCATCTTAGCCACCGTCTAACCAACCCTCACCTTGATCGGCCTGCGACTGCAAACCCAGACAACTGAATCGCGCGGTAAAGGCGAACGAGGCGGGCAAATGCGAGCACCCGTTTGGGTTGGCAGGTTCGCAGCAGCACGAATCCTCGTCTCACCGGACCAGAACACCTCGGAAACCACGACAATAAACCCATAAACCGCGAACCATAACTCACACAACACCGCACCCCGCTAGCTGCAATCAAGACCAGCTGTCATCAAGCTAGCTGTGATCAAGGCGACGGATCACCACCACCCCGGTGGGCATCTCGTTCCCAGTCTGCGTCAGTCGGATCGGGGTATCTTGACGTCGGCGTAGTTGGACCCGGATCCCCAGCTTCCTGAAGATCCTTTTCTGTCAACGGCCTTGACCCGATAGTAATATTCAACCCCCGGCGTCAACCCCGAAACGCGATCCCTGAAAACGGTAGAGCCGCTGGTTGTGCCGATCTGCTGATATTCATAGCCCTCAACGGCTGCCCGACGATACACCTCATATCTTGCTGGGTGCCCCGGCGGAGCCGTCCAAGAAACCACCACAGAACCAGCACTCACCACTGCCGACAAACCACTTGGCGGCGGGGTATAAATCGCAGCGGCGTAATTCGAACCCGATCCCCAACCACCTAAGGATTGATACTGGTTAACGGCCTTGATCCGATAGTAATACTCAACACCCGGCGTCAACCCCGAAACAAGATCCCTGAAAACAGTACCGTGAATCGTAGCACCGCTGGTTGTACCGATCCGCTCATACTCACTGCCCTTGACCGCCGCCCGACGATACACCTCATATTTCGCCGAATGCCCAATCGGAGCTGTCCAAGAAACCTCCACCGAATCATAATGTTTGTTAAACACTGCTGACAGAACAACAGGTGCTGGGATGGTAACAGCAGCGTAATTCGAACCCGATCCCCAACCACCTACACGCCCCATACTATCAACTGCCCTGACCCGATAGTAATATTCAACACCGGACTTCAATTGCTCGGCACTAGACTTATAGACAATGTCAGTGTCTACCGAAGAGTCTTGGGATGGCTTAGTAACGACTCGTTTGTACTGATCGCCCTTTACCGCCTCCCGACGATACACTTTATATTCTTTCACACGCCCAGCCGGAGCCGTCCAAGAAACCTCCAATTTCCCATGATTGAGCATTGCCGATAAGCCACTCGGTGCTGGGGTGATCACAGCGGCGTAATTCGAACCCGATCCCCAACTCCCTGAAGATCCCTTTCTGTCAACGGCCTTCACCCGATAGTAATACTCAAAACCCGGCGTCAACCCCGAAACACGATCCCTGTAAACAGTAGCGCGGGTTGTACCAATCCGCTCATATTCGTCGCCCTCAAACGCCACCCGACGAAACACCACATATTCTGCCGGGTGCCCCGGCGGAGCTGTCCAAGAAACTACCACAGAACCAGCACTCACCACCGCAGACAAACCACTCGGCGGCGGAGTATAAATCGCAACGGCAAAATTCGAACCCGGCCCCCAACCACCTAAGGACCCCTTGCTATCAACCGCCTTCACCCGATAGTAATACTCAACCCCCGGCGACAACCCCGAAACAGGATCCCTGAAAACAGTAGAGCCACGGGTTGCACCAATCCGCTCATAATCACTGCCCTCAAGCGCCGCCCGACGATACACCTGATATTCATTCACATCCCCAGCCGGAGCCGTCCAAGAAACCACCACAGAACCATTACTCACCACCGCAGAAAGATCACGCGGAGAACTCTCAGACTGTGCCGACGCAGCCCCCGCAGCAACAACCGACACCGACAACAACCACAACACAACCAACACAGCACCAACAAACCAACAAAACACCACCATCGGCCACCGCCCCCACACAGACCGAATCACAACTTTGTCCCCCTCTTGAGTTCCCGGCTATCTCTAGTTCCCGGCTATAAGAAAATCATAGCCACCGTCCAACCAAACGCACAAACACCCTCCTATGATTCGGCCTCCGACCTCAAACCCAGACAACCGAATCGCGTAGTTAGAGCGAACGAGGCGGGTAAATGGGAGCACGTGATCTCACCGCTAGTTGAGCGAGCGATGATGACACGACTCGGCCAGCCGACCGCATGTCCGCACGGCAACCCGATTCCGGGCACCAACTACATCGCACCCCCGCCCTGATCCCTCTCGGCACACTTGACGTCAACACCGATTTCACAGTTCACCGGATCCCCGAAGAACTCGAATTCACCGACGGAATGCTTGACTTCCTAGAACGCTCCTCAATCACCCCAGGAACTCACGGGAAAGTCATCGAATCAGCCCCCAGACGGCACCGCCACCGGCGAAGCACCCGTTGGGATCGGAGAATTCGCAGCAGGACGGATCCTCGTCTCACCGGACCAACGCACCGTAGAAACCACCACAACGAACCCGTAATCTGCGTAACCATAACCCACACGCAACAAGACCTTCATACAACAAAGCACCCAGCTAACTGTGATCAAGGCGACGAATCACCACCACCCAGGTGAGCACGGCCGACAGGGCTACCAGCACCACCGATGCCAGCGCTCCCTGCGCCAGAGCACCCCGCTCCCCTGCGCCCCAGATATCGGTGGCTAGCGTCTCAAAACCGATCGGTGCGAGCAGCAGGGTGGCGGGCAATTCCTTCATAGTCGACAACATGACCAGAGCAGCGCCGCTCAGCAGACCCGGAGCCATCAAGGGCAACTCGACTGTGGCGAATCGGCGGAGGCGACCCGCTCCGAGTGTTGCCGCAGCGTCGCTGAGGCGTCTGGGTACGGCATCGACGGCGACCTGCGATGCGCGCGTTGCCTGGGCACCGAAGTGCAGGACGTACGCCAGAATCAACAAGGGCAGGCTCTGGTACCAGCGGCTAACGAACGGCGCATCCACCGTCCAGAACACGATCGATAAGGCTATGACCACGCCGGGCAGTGCGAATCCCGCCACCACCATTGAGTTGGCGACGCCCGCTACCCGAGAACGATGACGCGAGATCATCCACGCCAGCGGCAACACCACAGCCACTGCTACGGCACCTGTGATCAACCCGGCCTGAGCGGTACGCAAGGTCGGAGCCACCAACGCGCCGAGGTCAATGGCCAGGCCGACCGTGTCGGATCCGGCGACGATCCCACGCCACGCCCAGAATCCGAGCACTGCGACCGGCCCAAGCAAGGCGTTGCCCAAAAACCCAATGACCAGCATCGTCATCAACGAACGCCATCTGCCCAAAGGCACGGTCAACGGCTCACGCGAACTCACTGTCTCGAACCGACTCCGTCGACGATCCAGGCATCGTTCCGCCGCGACCACCAGCAGGGCAACGCTACCCAGCAGCAACGACAAGCCCATCGCACGAGGCTGATCAAACAGCTTGTCTGCATAGATCTGCTCGGTGAGTGTGTTGTAGCCGAGCAAGGTGACCGCACCGAAATCAGATATCGAGTACAAAAAGACCAGCAGGGTTCCGGCCCAGATGCTGCTCGCCACCTGAGGCATGACCACTGTCGCGAATGCGCCCCAAGGGGAACGCCCGAGCAACCGCGCGGACTCCTCCAAGCTCGGGGGAAGCATCGACATCCTTGCTGCCACCGGCAGATAAACGTAAGGGTAAGTGAACAACGTGAGCACCAGCCATGCCCCGATGAATCCCCTCATCTCGGGCAACGAGTCGATGCCAATGGGTGCAACCAGCTCCGAGACGAGGCCTCCGCGAGCGAACCCGGCTAGCAGAGCGGTAGCCCCTACAAAACTTGGAAATGCGAGCGGCAACGGTGCCAACAGTCGCCAAACTCGTCGACCCCACAGATCGGTCCTGACGGTAAGCCACCCAAGAGCCGTTCCAATGAAAGCCGCGCTTACAGACACGCTGATCCCCAGCCACAGCGAACGCCGAAGCGGCGTGAGGGTATTTCGATCGAACAGTATCGAACCCAGGTCTGTACCCAGTTCGAGGTTGCGTCCTACTATGTAGGCGAACGGCCCGACGAACACGGCACCGATGACAACCACCAGCACCGCAAGAGAGCGCGGAGCACCCTCGGGCCTATCGCTTGATACCGCTCTCACGAATCAGCTCGATCGTGGCACCTAGACCGCCGCCGAGCAGTTCGTAGTCGATCGTGTCGGCGGCATAGCCAGCCAAAGGCGGCAGACCCTGCGGCACCTCCACACCTTCGACCAACGGGTATTCCTGCGTGTGGGCAACGAACTCGCCCTGAGCTTTCTCACTGAGCAGATATTCAAGCAGCTCTTGACTCGAGTCTTGATCATCAGATGACCCCAGCACAGCGGCTCCGGTGATGATGACCAGCGATCCCAAATCCTCCGCATCCAGGTAGTGATTGACGCTCGGCAAAGATGGGTCGGCTTCCAGCGCCCGAAGGTTGTAGTAATGGTTGACGAGGCCCATTTCGACTTCGCCTCGGCCGACAGCCTCAACGATGGCGGAGTTCTTCGGGTAGTTGGGGGCGCCGTTGGTGGCCATCCCCTCAAGCCATGTACGGGTGGCGTCGTCACCGAGTTCATTGCGCATGGCGGTTACGAAATCTTGAAAGGAGCTGTTGGCTGGCGCTACCGCCACGCGGCCTACGTAAAACGGCTCGGTGAGCTCAAGAACCGACGCTGGCAGGTGGGTCGATTCGACCAGGTCGCGGTTGTAGACAACCACCCGCACCCGGCCGGTGATGCCCACCCAGGTGGCATCAGAGGCGGCGTATCGTTCGGGCACCTGTGCGACGATGTCATCGTTGAGTTCGATCAGGAGACCTTCCCCGGCAAGCAACCCGAGCGCACCTGGGCTCTGGGAGATAAACACGTCCGCGGGTGAGGACTTGCCCTCGGTCTGGATCAGAAGCGCCAGCTCCGACGACGAACCGTAGCGGGCTTCAACCTTGTGTCCGGTGGTGTTGCTGAAGGCTTGCAGAACAGGCCCGATCAGTTCCTCGTTGCGTCCCGAGTACACCGTGATAACCGATTCGGGCTCTGAGGCGGCCGGATCTCCGCCCTCCGAATCGTCTTCTCCGCCGCAGGATGCGGCAACGAACACTATGGCCGAGCAAAGCACCAGGATCCACGAGGTCAGGAAGTGACGCAGTAGACGCCATGGGAGGGTGCACAAGGCCGAATATGAAGACCCGTAAGTTGGCATGGAATCCCTAATTATCGGTGTTAGGCCTTCTTGAAGTTAAGTATGCCTAATAGAATTAGATTACCATACCAACACCAACACCAACACACACAACAACATCTTGGCGACCGACAGACCAGTAGTTGGCTCACTTCAAACGCATCTAGTTGTCAACAGCGAAAGCGCGGCTCGCTGAGTTGCTGTGTTGAACACCCACCCGTTCACCAGGGCTATGGCGAGGAGTTCCCGAGGTGCGGCTCCGCAATCTCGATCCGTCAGCTAGACGCACAGTGACGAGTGCATCGTGGCCGTAATACTCGACGCCTTCCACCACAGCGTCGCCGTCAGCGCCAAGAAGCACTTCCTCGGGCCGTACCAGCACCTGCAGGGGACCCTTGCGCTCGGTTTGCAGGCGGACCCGCCCGATCGCCGTGATCGCACAGTCTCCGCGACCCTCACCGGCGAGAATGTCGGCATCACCGACAAAGCGGGCCACCCAGGGGTTGGCCGGACGGGTGTAGATCTCGGCGGGCGCACCTTGCTGGACGATGTGACCGTCTTTCATCACGGCCACCTCATCTCCCAACACGAAGGCCTCGTCTTGATCGTGGGTGACGAAAACCGCGTCGATTCGCAGTTCGCGCAACAGCGCCGTGACCTCGTTGCGTACATCGGCACGAAGGTTCATGTCAAGACTCGAAAAAGGCTCATCCATCAACAACACATCGGGTTGCGGCGCCAACGCCCGGGCGAGAGCAACACGTTGTTGTTGCCCACCCGACAAAGATCCCGGCAAGCGATCCGCCAGGGGTGCGATCCCGACCATTGCCAGGAGATCATCTATGCGTGCACGCCCGATGTTCTGCCAGCGACGGCTGAACCGCAGGCCTCGTCGATGCCCCGACGACAGCCCATAGGCGACGTTGGAAGCGACCGTGAGGTGCGGAAACAGAGCCCAGTCCTGAAAGACCAGGCCAACCTTGCGCTTCTCGGGCGGCACATGCAGACCCGACCCGGCAACGAGGCGCTCTCGCAGGTAGATCTCGCCAGCGTCGATGCGTTGCAGTCCAGCGATCGCTCTCAGCAGAGTGGTCTTGCCGCAACCACTCGGGCCAAGAACAACCAGGTGAGTGCCGGGGGCCGAGTGCAGGTTCACGCCGTCCAGCACCGGGCCCTCGTTGAAGGTTACAGTTGCCGCGGAAACGTGTATGCCGCCTGTTTCCGAGGCAGTGTTAGGCATGGCTCATACGCTATCGCAATGCTGCTTTATGCCAAGCAGCCAGTGCTGACAGCAGCCAGTGTTGACAGGAGCGGAACGGAATGGGTCTCGCCAGACCAGGGTTCTGCCGTCGTGGCGGCGATCATGATCCCTACGCCCTCGCCCAGGACCCGACCGGCGGTGTTGGCAGTGGACGTTCTGTTATTCGAGCAGTTCGGGCAGCGGATCGCAGTGAACCACCGTTATCCGCTTGGTCGCCCTGGTTAGTGCCACATACAGCGACCGCACACCCTCACGCTCCTCGCCCAGGATCCGGCCGGGCTCCACAACGATCGCAGAGTCCACCTCCAAGCCTTTCACCAATTTGACAGGTACTACAGACACCTGCCGGTCAAGCCCATGGCGATTTGCCACGCCGAAATCCAGTCGGTGGCAAAGAAACGATGCACACAGCCGTGCCTCGTCACTGCCAGCAATGATGACAGCAACGTTGCCATGGCCAACAGCATCAAGCTCGGCTCTGACACAGTCGATGAGTTCAGGCCCCGCGATGTCGCTGACCTGCACAAGCCGGGGCGAATCGCCGTCCTCGCGCACAGGCCTAGGTGGCCGGAGTCCGGGGGCCGCGTGTGGAAGCACCCGGTTTGCCAGTTTCATGGCAGGCCCCGGGAGCCGGTAAGAGATCGTGAGTTCTCGACGGCGGACCGGATGCTTCGACCGGAGCAAGTTCAGCACCTGACCCCAACCCTGCGCAGCCCAGGCACTTGTGCCTTGCGCGATGTCGCCGACAACGGTCATCGAGCCGTTGAGTGAACGCCGCCGGATCATCCGCAGTTCCATCGGAGACAGATCCTGAGCCTCATCAACGCAGATGTGGCCGTACGTTCGTACAACATCGGTGTCGTGTTTGCCAGGTCGCTTACCTAACAATGCCCGAGCCTCGTCCAACAGGGCCACGTCGGAGAAAGTCCAAGTCGTGTTGTCGGCGTGGGCGGACCTGGGCCGATGCAGGCTCATGATCTCGTCGCCGAAGCTGTCTTTAGCAGCCGAACGCAGCAACGCCGCTGACCCAAACAAGTCGTGCAGCAGATGCGCTGGTGAAAGAACCGGCCAGATCCAGTCGAGCAGCTTACGAATAGAAGTCTCGTGACGAAGCCGTTCCCTTACCTGCGCCGGGTCGGCGCCTTTACGAGCGCTTGTAGCCAATGCCTCAAATACCCGATCTTCGACAAATTTTCTGCCGGAGTTGCCTCCACCGAAGCGTCGCCTGGCGGCGTCGACAATCCGGCTTGAGCCATCAACACTCAAACGGAGGCGTTGCAACCCGAATCCGATGTTGAAATCCTCTCGGAGTCGGCGTCGACGGTCCTGCACAGCCCGGGCGAGAACCTTGGTCATGCGCAGGTCGCCCTTGACGAACGCAACTTCTTCGTCGTCAAAGCCGTTGACACGCACCCTGGGGCTGAGCAGGTCGGCCAACACAGCAACCTCAACTCCCGCCTCGCCGAGGCTGGGCAGAACTTGTTCAATGTAGGCCAAAAACAACCGGTTGGGTCCGATGACCAGCACGCCTTGACCCTCAAGCGGAAACCTGTGGGTATACAACAGATAGGCGGCCCGATGCAGCGCAACCACCGTCTTGCCGGTACCGGGACCTCCCTGCACGAGCAGCACACCGGGCATGGGTGCCCGGATGATCTCGTCCTGTTCAGATTGGATGGTGCCGATGATGTCGCCGAGGCGACCCGTTCGAGCGGCTTCGATCGCTGCGATCAGTGCCCCCTCGCCGGTCACTCGCTCGCTGGTCGCTTGATCTCGCAGGTCGTAGACAAGGTCGCCGAACACTTCGTCTTCGATTCCCAACAGGACAGATCCACGTGCGGAGAAATGACGACGACGCTCAAGACCCATGGGCGCTCGGCCTGTGGCGCGATAAAACGGTTCCGCCACGGGTGCGCGCCAATCGACGACCACCGTGTCGTGGTTGGCGTCCCAGATGCCGAGCCTGCCGATGTAGAAACGCTCGCCGGTACCCGCTTCATCGATGCGGCCGAAAACCAACGAGCGATCACCGAGGTCGAGCTTCGACAAGCGGCTGACCACACCATCAACGATCGATTCACGTTCGTGGCGAGCCTGGCTGGTGCCCCCCGCGGTCGGTTTGTATTCGTCGGTTATGCGATGGACCCGATCGCGTGACGTTATGAGACACTCCTGCGCGAAATCCAGGTAGGCCTGCTCGGAGTCGAGTTCGCGATGTCGTCGAGGTCCTGACGGCGATCCGGTAGGTCCTGACGGCGATCCGGTAGGTCTCGTCGTCGCCTGCTTCGAGCCGAGTTGGGGTTGTCGTTCGGATACCAGGGGATTCTCCCGGCGACGGGGACCGGCAACTCTACCGCTAGGCTCACCCGCCGATGACCTCAGTTGGACTCGTGTGCAGCGCCGGAGGACCACGAGGTGATCCCTGGCACAGCGGTGTCGTTTCACGACTCTTCGAATCCACAGGTTTCGACGCCCGAACAAGTGATTTGGTCGTCGGGACCTCGGCCGGGTCGTTCACCGGCTCGGCGTTACGCGCAGGCCTGTCCCCCGCAGACTGCGCTGCCCGCTTTACATCCGGCGGCGAGATGACCGATGAAGGCAAAGCGATAGTAGATCGGATCCTCACCTCCTATACCGAGACCGAGGTTGACCGTCCGCTCAAGCCTTCCGCTGTTTCAATGGCGGCGCATGCGCTGTGGCCTCCCTGGAGACTCGACCCGATCCGGTTCGGCGTCGCCATGCTGCCCAAGGGACAGATCAAGGCCGACGCAATGGCAAGCCGGATCGACGAACTGCTACCTCAAGGGTGGCCTTACAAGCCTCTCTGGATCGTCGCAGTGCGTACCAACGACGGCAAGCGCATCGTGTTTGGCCGCGACGACGTCACCGGCACGGTTGGCGAAGCGTGCCAGGCGTCATCGGCTATCCCGGGTCGCTATCATCCCGTCACCATCGGAGCGCGTACCTACATTGACGGTGCCGTGCACTCGTCGACCAACGCTGATCTCGTCGCCATGCTCGGTTTCGATCTGGTGATCGTGTCGTCGGTGATGACAGCTGCGCCCGGTGCCAGCGGATGGTTGCGTGACTCTACCCGGGCCTGGTTTTCTACGAGGCTCCAAGCAGAGATCTCCTCGATTCGCTCGGGAGGAACCGCAGTGGTCGTGATCGAACCAGACGAGAAGACACTCCGCGGCTTTGCCACAACACCGGTGGACGGTGCACGCCTTGTTGATGCGGGGCGAGTCGCGGTTGATCGTCTGCTCGGCGGTCCTGAAGGCGGAACTATCGCTTCGGTTCTGGCTCGTACGGCATACGCGGGGTCGCCCGCTTCGGCGAAATGAATGGGATCCACCCAGGTGCAGGGCCCAACTGGATGAAGCTGTCGAAGCCCGCTACCCGCGACACGCTCCACAACATGTCGGCAAGGTCCCTTATTCTTAGCACCTTGCGGCAGTCTTACACCCGCGACACGCTCCACAACATGTCGGCAAGGTCCAACGATCTCACCGCCACCACCCGTGACCGGCACCACAACATCCACAACATGTGGGCAGGGTCCTTGGCTCTACTCGGTTAGCGTGGCCGCGTGTTGGGCCGTTTCGATGATCATCGATTTATTCGGGCGTGTCGTGGCGAGTCACATGACCGTGTTCCAGTGTGGTTCATGCGCCAGGCCGGTCGATCCCTCCCCGAGTACCGATCCGTGCGCGGTGACGGGACGATTCTTGATGTCGTAGCCGATCCGGAACTGTCCACCGAGATCACGCTGCAGCCGGTTCGCCGCCATGGTGTGGACGCTGCGATCCTGTATTCCGACATTGTCGTGCCAGCCCACGCCGTGGGCTTCGGTGTGACCGTCACACCGGGCCTGGGGCCCGAGGTGTATCATCCTTTCCGCCATTCCGACGATCTTCGACGTCTTCGGCCGCTGGATCCCGATACCGACACGCCCTACGTCGTCGAAACGATACGCAACCTCGTTGAAGAGCTCGAAGTTCCACTCATCGGTTTCGCCGGAGCGCCCTTTACGGTGGCGTCGTATCTCGTGGAGGGCCGACCATCACGCTCGCATGCATTGACCAAAGCACTCATGTTTGGTGACGAGGCGCTGTGGCATTCTCTGTGCGACCGTCTCGCCGACCTGGCAATCGCATCTCTGATTTCACAGATCGATAATGGTGCCTCGGCGATCCAGTTGTTCGACTCCTGGGCAGGGGCACTGTCTCCGAAGCAGTACCGCCGTTACGCCGCACCACACAGCAACAAGGTGATGGCAGCTATCGCCGACCGAGGTGTTCCCAGAATCCACTTCGGTGTGGGTACCGGTGAGTTTCTTTGTGACATGGCTACAGTCGGCTGCGAGGTCGTGGGCGTCGACTGGCGGGTTTCGCTCAGCGAGGCCCGCCACAGGATCGGTCCCGGTAAGTCGCTGCAGGGCAACCTTGATCCAACGGCGGTTTGCGCCAGCGTTGAGGTGGCCCTTACCGAGACCCGCAGGGTGTTGGCAGACAATGCTGGTTATCCCGGTTACGTATTCAACCTGGGCCACGGGGTGCTGCCAGCCACCGACCCTGACGTGTTGACCGAGGTCGTGAGATTGGTCCACGACGAGGGCACGGTGCGCGACGACAACAGCGACGACAATCCCCGCCCAATGACATCAACCAACCTCCACACGCACCTGTAACCGCGGTCAGCCACAACAATCCCCGCCCAACGGCATGAACCAACCCCCACACGCACCTGTAGACGCGGTCAGCCACGACAATCCCCGCCCAACGGCATGAACCAACCCCTACACGTACCTGTAGTCGTGGTCGGCGGCGGCATTACTGGCCTGGCAGCCGCACACGAACTGCAGCTAGCGGACCAAGATTTTGTGTTGTTGGAGGCGCGACCGCGGCTCGGGGGGAATGTCTTGTCATCGGTGATCGCAGACGTTGGTGCAACCTTCGCTGTGGACGAGGCCGCCGACGGCTTTCTTGCTCGCTTACCCGACGTGTTCGAACTCTGCGACGAGATCAGCCTCGGTGATGAGTTGGTTGCCCCGTTGACGAACAGGGCGTTCGTCTGGTCCGATTCGAAACTGCGCCCTTTTCCGACTCCGTCCGTTCTCGGGGTGCCGCTCGACAATGATGCCCTTGCCATGTCGGGGATCGTGTCCGCCAGCGGCCTCGCGGACTTCGCCACTCGCATCGACCGCGGAGCTCCGCCATTGAGAGCGGATTCCTCGGTGGGTGCGGTGCTTCGCCCGCGTGTGGGCGATGAGGTGTTCGAGCGCATAATCGACCCGCTACTCGGGGGAATCAATGCTGGCAACGCAGACCTGCTCAGCATCGACGTCGGAGCCGCTGTGTTGGCACAAGCCGCTCGGGCGGGTGGATCCTTCCGAGACGCTCTGCAATCCGATATGAACCGGATCACTGGATCAGAAACTGCGTCGCACCGGGACCACAGCGCAACCCGAAGCACCGGTGCCGCGACGTCGGGTCCGGTCTTCAACTCGATACGCGGCGGTACCGCCCGGTTGGTCGAGGCACTAGCCAAGCGCATCGGAAACCGTGCCCGTGTGGGTGAGGCTGTGACCGGCCTGCGCAGCATCAGCGGCGGCTGGGAAGTCATCACTTCCAAGTCGGTGATCGCCACCGACGCGGTGATCCTCACCACCCCGGCCTGGGTCACAGCGGAGTTGATTGCTTTTCTTGCGCCGGACGGAGCCAACTTCCTGAGCCAAATCGAATACAGCGACGTGGTGCTTGTGACCTTCGTCATCCCAAGGTCCGAGATTGAGCACCCGCTTGACGGGTCGGGCTTTTTGGTTGCTCGCAGAGAGGGGTTGCTGATGACGGCGTGCTCGTGGACGTCGTCAAAGTGGGCGCACTACAACGATGGCGTCCACGCCGTTTTGCGGGTATCGAGTGGGCGCACGGACGACCGGCGCTGGCTCGATTTCGAGACACCCGACTTGGTGAAAGTGCTCAGCGACGAAGTACGCGCAACGATAGGCATGCGTGGCGAACCAGCGTTTCGGGTTTCACCATGGCGACGTTCGCTCCCTCAGTACCGTCCCGGCCATCTCGACCGATGCGATGAACTTGATGCCGAACTCGCTGTCGCGGCCCCCGGGCTGGTAGTCGCTGGCGCACAGACACGGGGGCTGGGCCTGCCCGTATGTGTACGCCAGGGCCGTCAGAGCGCACGCAGGATTCTGTGAGGTTGTCGGCAGGGTTCTGTGAGGTTGTCGACAGGGATTCGCCAGCAAACTCACGCGCAACGAATCCGTTGGAGAGGTTCCGCAGCAGCGCGAAACCCGATTGAGAATATACCTTTGCGTCCCGCTCGTTTGATTGTGAGAACCTAAGCCGGTGAACAGCGCAAACCCCGCCCAACAACCCACAACGGCCAACACGAACAGCGCAAACCCCGCCCAACAACCCACAACAGCCAACACGAACAGCGCAAACCCCGCCCAACAACCCACAACAGCCAACACGAACAGCGCAAACCCCGCCCAACAACCCACAACAGCCAACACGAACAGCGCAAACCCCGCCCAACAACCCACAACGGCGAATGCGAAGAACAGCCCCCAACCAGATCCCGAAAGCCCCTCGCTGATATCAATGCTCACCGCCGACACCGGCCCAGCTCGCGAATGCGCTGAAGCAGCAGGGCCTGATCGAATCGCCACGCCAGCCACCCTCGCGATCGGTGGCAGCCACCTCAGGATCAGGCGCACGTTCTGCTTTGTCGACCTGAGCGGATTCACGGCCTACACAGAGACCCACGGACCGCACGAGGCGGTCAAGCGGCTCGGCGAGTTCCGTGAGGTCAACAGAAACGTGGCAGCCAGACGCGGGGTGCGTTTGGCCAAATGGCTTGGCGACGGAGCGATGGCTGTCGGCACGGAGCCCACCCCAACCATCGCTTTTGGTGCACACCTCATGCATCACTTCTCCGACACCGACATCGCAGTTCGGGTCGGTGTCGCCTCAGGCGAAGTGTTGTTGTTCGAAGGCAACGACTACATCGGCGGACCGGTGAACCTGGCGGCCCTGTTGTGCGCCGGTGCCCAACCTAAAGAGATGCTGACGGTCGCCGACGAGGGTGATCTTCCGTCATGGGTGAGCTACACGGTTGTACCAGAGATGAAAATCAAAGGTATGGGTGCCTTGGATTACGTCAAGCGCATCACCTTAGACCTTTCGAGTTGAACCCGGAACCGATCCGAGCGGAACCAGCCCGCCAGCACAAGGCGGAACCAGCCCGCCAGCACAAGGCGGAACGAAATGGTCTTTGGTTCACCTGGCCCCGAGCCGCCCTCGCAGGGCTCGCAATCGCCGCCGGGTTACCACCGTGGGGGTGGTGGCCGCTCTCACTGATCGGGATCGGCGCTTGGTTCGCCGGAATCAACGGACTTGATACCCGCCGACGGTTCGCACGGTCGCTAGCGGTGACAGTGTTCTGGTTCGCCCCCGCCACCTTCTGGATGTTCGACATGACGGCCATCGGCTGGCCAGTCGCGGTGTTGGTGCAAGCCCTGATCATGGCTTTGGCCGGTGTATTGACCCCGCCACACGGACCGTGGCGTCGGGTCTGTTTCACGGCTGGGTTGGTCGTGTGTGAGATCATCCGCTGGAACTGGCCCCTCGGCGGTGTCCCCATCGCCACGCTGGCCATGGCAGGCGTGTCCACACCATTTGCCATCTCGACCCGCCTGTTCGGATCACCTTTGTTGGTCGCAATGTTCGTCACTGCCGCCATCGTCGGAGTGGATCTGATCCGTCGCAACTTCGGATTCGCTGCCGTCGGAGTAGCGGTGATCTTCTCAGCAACCCTCGGCGGGCATCTCTGCGGCGGGCTGCTGGTACCTGTGAAAGAAATGAAGGTAGCGGTGATCCAAGGTGGCGGTCCTCAAAACACTCGAGCTGAGCTATGCGAAAACCGCAACGTATTCGAACGTCACGTCGAGGCCACCGACAAGATCACCCAAGACGTCGATTTGGTGGTGTGGCCCGAAGACGTAGTGCACCCCAGCCACTTCGCCGGTTCGGCCCTGTGCAGCGAACCGCTGTTGAGCATCGATGAGGCTGAGTCAACCATGAAAAGGGTGGCGGCTGACACCAACGCCGTTGTGATCAGTGGGTGGTTCGGGCGCAACGAGGACCGGACCGCCAATCAGAACTATGTCGTCGCTCAGTCACCGGACGGATCCATCACCGGGCGCTACGACAAAGTCCAGCTAGTGCCCTTCGGTGAGTTTGTGCCGCTACGAGACTTTGTGGAGTTCTTCAGCGGCGAACTGCCAGCGACCGATGTGGGCCCGGGTAGCGGCCCCGCTGTCGTGGATTCAGCGCTCGGGCCGCTTGGAGTGTCGATCTCCTGGGAGATCTTCTTTGATAGGCGTGCTCGCGACGCCGTGAACAGCGGAGGCCAGGTGCTGCTCAATCCCACCAACGGCTCCAGCTACCGGTTCACCATTATCCAGGCTCAGCAGATCGCAGCGAGCAGGCTCCGTGCACTTGAAGCCGGTCGGTGGGTGCTGCAGGCTGCACCGACCGGCTTTTCGGCGGTGATCTCACCCGACGGCGAGGTCATACACCGCACCGGAATCGGCGAGCAGAAAGTGCTGTACGCAACCGTGGAGTTGCTCCGGGGCCGCACACCTGCGGTGGCCTGGGGCGCAATACCAATATTCACGATACCGATGCTATTGTTGTCCATCGTTGTTATGGCTTGGGTGTGGGGATCTCGACAGCGTCGCGACCCGCTCGAATCCGACACATCACGATGACCGAAGCGGTAGCACACGGGATCGGCTCCGGCATCATTTGACTGCCCATTTCCCTACTTGGAAGCCTTGATTGTGATGGCCATTCACGCCGACTCCCCCCTGCGCGTGGCGCTGCTCAGCTACCGAGGCAAGCCCCATGTCGGCGGCCAAGGTGTGTACATCAATCACCTGAGCAAGGCGTTGATCGGCCTCGGGCACCAAGTGGAAGTGTTCGGTGGGCAGCCGTACCCGATTCTGGATCCCTCGGTTGCGCTTCACAAGCTCCCCAGCCTTGACATCTGGCGCGAGCCCTATCCCATGCGCAAGCCGCGCATATGGGAGTGGAAAGACTGGATCGACGTGGTTGAGCATGCGTCGTTCGCTACCGGCGCGTTCTCCGAACCGTTGGCGTTCAGTCTCAGGGCGTGGCGCCACCTTCGGCACCGTCGTGAAGACTTCGACTTGATACACGATAACCAGACCCTTGGATGGGGCATCTGGGCGCTTCACCGCGAAGGGTGGCCGATCCTTGAGACGATCCATCATCCCATCACCGTTGACCGCCGGCTCGAACTACGTCACGCCATTTCGCTTCGAGAGAAATTCGGCAAGATGCGCTGGTACTCGTTCACCAAGATGCAGACCAGTGTGGCGCGACGGATGCCGCGGATCATGTCTGTAAGCGAGTCGTCCAAGTCCGACATCGTCAGCGATTGCGGAGTGGACGCGGAACGGATCCATGTTGTCCCGGTTGGCGTCGACCCGGAGGTGTTTCGGCCCATGCCAGGCGTTGTCGTCAAGCCTGGGCACATCGTCACGACCGCAAGCGCCGATGTCGCCATGAAAGGCCTGCGTTTCCTGCTGGAAGCCATTGCCAAACTACGCGCCGAGCGCCACATTGAGTTGACGGTCATCGGCTCCCCCAATCCCGACTCGGCCGCCGGGCAAGCAATGAACGATTTGGGTTTGGGTGACTGTGTTCGTTTCGTCAGCGACATCACCATGGAGCGAATCGTCGAATTGTACAGCGAGGCGCAGCTTGCAGTGGTGCCGTCCCTGTATGAGGGGTTCTCCCTCCCTGCAATCGAGGCGATGGCCTGCGGCGTTCCTTTGGTGGCCACGACCGGAGGTGCGCTTCCTGAGGTAGCTGGCACGCATGGCGATACCTGCTTACTCACCGAGCCCGGCGACAGCGAAGCACTCGCTGCCACTATCGGCGGGGCGCTCGACACCGACGACCTGCGTGCCACGATCGGAGCCCGCGGGCGTCGCCGGGTGATCGACCAGTGGTCTTGGAAGCTAACCGCGCTTCGTACCGTCGAGCAGTACCGCGCTGTGCTTGAGCACCACACAGCCATCGGAGGGCGCTGATGCTCACAGTGGACTACGACCGGTTCGACCTGCGCGCCGGGGATCGACTGCTGGACCTCGGATGCGGGTTCGGGCGTCACACATTTGAGGCGCTGCTGCGAGGCGCGCATGTGGTGAGTTGCGACCAGGCCCGACCCGAACTCGCAGCGATTCGCTACACCGCCGCTGCCATGCAAACCGACAGCCTGCTTGACGCAGGGCTGCTGCGCGAACAGATCCAAGGCGACGGCATCAGCCTCCCCTTCGCCGACGAATCGTTCGACAAGGTAATCGCGTCCGAGGTTCTCGAACACGTACCTGATGACATTGCGGCTTTCGACGAGCTTATGCGTGTGCTGCGACCGGGTGGATCAGTGGCGGTAACGGTGCCAGCGACGCTGCCCGAACGGCTGTGCTGGAAACTCAGCTCAGATTATCACGCACCCTCGGCCCAAGGGGGCCACGTTCGGATCTACACCGAACACGAGGTTCGCGAAAAGCTGTCCGGTGCGGGCCTGGATCCGACCGATTCGCACAAGGCCCACGCTCTGCATTCGCCGTATTGGTGGCTACGCTGCGCGGTCGGTGTGAACAACGAGATCGGCGACAACCGTGTTGTTCGCGCTTACAACAGGCTTTTGGAGTGGGACATTGTCAAGCGACCCTGGATCACCCGAACAGCCGAACGGATTCTCAACCCCATACTGGGCAAGAGCCTGATTGTGTATGCAACCAAGTCACCGCTGCGGGTCAAGACAACCCGAACAGGTCCCAAGGCCGACCGTGCCGCCTGAGGTTCCTGGCATCCTTGACGGCGACGCGGTACAACTCACCGCCGATCACATCGCCGACTGGCAGCTTCGATCGGGCATGATCCCGTGGTTTCCCGGCGGACACGCCGACCCGTGGAACCACGTTGAGGCTGCCATGGCCTTGGCGGTTGCAGGACGCCGAAACGAAGCCGAAGCTGCCTACCAGTGGCTGATCGACACACAGCGCAGCGACGGTGCCTGGCATCAGTACTACCTGGAAAACGGGGTTGAGCAGGACAAGCTTGATGCGAACTGTGTGGCGTATGTCGCCACGGGAACCTGGCACCACTTTCTTCTGCATCAAGACCGTGGGTTTTTGGAGACGATGTGGCCAGTGGTCGACCGTGCCATTGAATTCGTTCTGGATCTGCAACAGCCCGGCGGTGAGATCCTGTGGGCTCGGCATCCCGACGGCACGCCTTGGTCGTTCGCGTTGCTCACCGGATCATCCTCGATAGCGCATAGCCTCCGTTCGGCGATTGCCATAGCCCAGGAGTTGGGCACGGAACGACCCGACTGGGAACTGTCTGTGGGACTGCTCGCCTACGCCATCCGTCACGGCGGCGATGCTGCGTTTGCGCCGAAGCACCGTTGGGCGATGGACTGGTACTACCCGGTCCTGAGCGGTGTTATCTCCGGAAGAGCCGGATCGCGACGTCTGCAGGACCGTCTCGAAATGTTCGCACTCGGCGAGCACGGCATCCGCTGCGTCGCCGACCGGCCATGGGTGACAGCAGCCGAGACCTGCGAATGCGCGTTGGCGTTTCTCGGTGTGGGCGAAAAGGGCACCGCGCTGCGGCTATTTGCCGCCGCCCAGGAGCTCCGCGAGCCCGACGGCAGATACGCCACCGGCAAAGTGCATCCCGACGGTGTCTTGTTTCCTGGCAATGAGTGGACGACTTACACAGCTGCGGCGGTGCTGTTGGCAGCGGACGCTCTCAATGGTTCAAGCCCGGCTTCCTCACTGTTCGCCGATCACAGGTTCCTGCCGCCCATCATTGACATCGACCCTGTGGAGTCGTTCAGCCGGGACTGACATGTCGCCAGTTTCAAGACAGTTACGAATCAAGTATCCGAGTACGAATCAAATACCCGAGGCCTCACGGCGAAGGTTACGAAGAGAGCCCGTGACGCCGATCTCAACGAACGCCCCGGAGTTCATTGCCCGGCAGTAGATCTCAAATGGCGGACGCCCCCCGTCGGCTGGATCCTCGAAGACGTCGTGGATGAGCAGCGTGCCGCCCGGCGCAACGTGAGGAACCCAGGTCTCATAGTCGGAATGAGCTGGGCTGTGTCCGTGTCCGCCATCGATGAACAACAACGCCAGCGGTGTGCCCCAAACCGAACCAACCGAGGGCGCGTCGCCGACAACAGCCACCACCGTGTCGGAGAGTCCCGCATCGGCGATGGTACGTCGGAAGTGCGGCAGAGTATCGAGTCTGCCGCTGCGTGGGTCAACCAGGTCGGGCTCGTGATGTTCCCAGCCGGGCTGGTTCTCCTCGGAGCCGTGATGATGATCCAACGCAAACAGCAGCCGACCTGAGTCGCGGGCCGCAGCACCCAGATACACCGTCGACTTGCCGCAGTAGCTGCCGATCTCGAGCATCGGCCCATCTACGTTGACCGCGGCGGCGGCTTCGAAGAGGGCCAAACCCTCAGACGGCGGCATGAACCCACGGGTCGACTCAGCGAGCCTGAGCAGCGCCGAATCCATCAACACAATCCATCAAGCAGCACAGCTCGTTCATCACCGCGAACTCGTTGATCTCAGATCTGTTTCATCAGATCCGCGCCAACCCGACGGGGCATTACGTCGACCGCTTGCGAGGTCACCAGCGACTCTCCACATGACCCGATCAAGCACGAGATACTTGCACACCCAAACAACACCGCTCGCCGCCAACATCGAAAACATCACGATGATCGTCCGGTCGGTGACCTTGTCCACTATCAGCGCGACGACACCCATGGACATGACAAGACCCGTGAAGGCCATGATCCAAAATGGCAGTACCTCGGTGGTGAAGCTGTCTCGCCCGGTCTGTTTCCAGACCCATCGCCGGCTGAGAATGTACGCCGGGATCGTCCCCATCGTCGTCGCCCAAAAGACAGAGGCGATCGCACCAAACTTCAATGTTTCCAGACACGTCACAAGCACGCATTGCGAAACCGTGACATTCACAACCGACACGCCACAGTAGCGCAGTATTCTCGGCCCGTGATCGCCAACACGTGAACTGAGCCGCGTCGGCACCGCTGAGCCGGTGGTCATGGATCAATTCTACCGGCACGGGCGTGGGCAATAACTCACCCATACGTCGCCAAACAATCCAAGCCACCAACCCAGGCCACCCCACTCGCGTCACACGTCACGCAAAACCCTCAACCGCCATAGGCCAGCCAGCACGGGCGTGAGCAATAACTCACCCATACCACCAAACAACCCAAGCCACCAACCCAGGCCACCCCACTCGCGCCACGCATCACCGTCCCCACTCGCGCCACGCATCACCGTCCCCACTCGCGCCACACGTCACACAAAACCTCGCGCCACGCATCACCGTCCCCACTCGTCAGCGTCGCCATTTGTGCCACACCTCACGCAGAACCTCGTGCCACGCATCACGCGGACCCGTCAAACGGCATAGGCCAGCCGTTTACCACCATTGCGCTACGAGCACTCCATGGGTACGGCTGAAGCAGCGAGCGGGCATCATTGGTGCCATGCGTGACCCTGTGGATGCACTCGTTGAGTTGCTCGATCTCGAAGCGATTGAGGTCAACATCTTCCGAGGTGTGTCCCACGACGCCAAACGACAACGGATATTTGGCGGGCAAGTCGCAGGTCAGGCCATGGTGGCGGCGGCTCGAACCGTGGACACTGAGCGTCCAGTGCATTCCCTTCATGCCTATTTCCTACGTCCGGGCGATCCCACGGTGCCGGTGCTGTATGAAGTCGACCGGATCCGCGACGGTCGGTCTTTCACGACCCGCCGCGTGGTGGCCATCCAGCACGGTCGGGCCATCTTTCACATGTCGGCCTCTTTTCAGGTTGAAGAGCCGGGTTTCGAGCACGCCGATCCCATGCCGGTGGTCGTCGGGCCCGAATCGCTGCCCACACGCGCCGAACGCTTCGCGGGTGCGGGTGTTGTGGACTCGAGCCCGATGGAGGCGCTTGACTTCCGCTACGTCACCGATGACCCGTTCAACCGCAGCGGCCCGCTACCGCCGGTACAGCAGGTCTGGTTCCGCACCAAGAAGTCCTTGGGCGATGATCCGTTGCTCCACACCTGCCTACTCACCTATGCGTCGGACATGACCTTGTTGGATACGACGCTGCTTCCCCACGGAAGCGGCTCGGCCGACGTCGCGGTGATGATGGCGAGCCTTGATCACGCCATGTGGTTTCACGGTTCGTTCCGGGCCGATGATTGGCTGTTGTACGATCAACGCACACCCGCAGCGATGAGCGCTCGGGGTCTCGCAACGGGAAGGGTCTTCACCCGCTCCGGGCGTCTGATCGCATCCGTTGTCCAAGAGGGTCTCATCAGACGGACCGGGCCGTGCACATGATCTCGCCGGGTCAACTTCAGCGCACTGTGGCATGCCTTGGTGCTCTGTTGGTGCTGCTCGTGTTTGCGTTACCCAGCTGCGCAACCGACGACGTGATCGCAACCCGCACCACAGTCCCTGAAGCCGCACTCAGCACGAACCTCAAACGTAACACGGACGCCCACGCAGCCAGCCGCAACTCAACAGATCCCAACACGAAAGATCCCAACACTACAAGTCTTGATGCAACGCATGGCCGCACCCAAGCCCCCGCCACGGTGGGCAACGATCACCCTCAGCAGTCACCTTCAGGAACTCCACGCCGCACCCAAGCACCCGCCGCGGTGCCCAACGATCTGTTTGCCGCCGAGATCAGGGTTGAACCAGTCACGGTGCTTGTTGAGCCGATCGACGCGGTAGTTGCCCCGAACGGGGAATGGTGGGTGGCGCAGCGTGACGGACAGGTCTTGGTGGTCGATCCCGAATCGGGAGCTACCAGCGACCGGGTGCTCGACATCCGCAACGAGACCACCGCTGGAGGAGAGCGCGGCCTGCTCGGTCTCGCTATTGACGACAACGCCCTCTACGTCAACTTCACCGACAGCGACGGTAACACACAGGTGGACGCCTGGCTGCTGGGAGAATCGGGCCGGCCAGCTCGGCGGCATCGGCTTCTGACAATCGATCAGCCCTATCGCAACCACAACGGCGGAGGATTGGCTATCGGGCCCGACGGCCTGCTCTATATCGGTGTCGGAGATGGAGGCTCGGCTGGTGATCCACTTGATGCGGGTCAGGACCCGAACATTTTGCTCGGGTCGATTCTTCGTATCGATCCGACACCCGGTGGCCCAAACCCGTATGAGATCCCGGCCGACAACCCCTACGCTTTTGGTGGTGGAGCACCAGAGATCTTCCTGATCGGTGCCCGCAACCCGTGGCGGTTCTCTTTTGATCCCGTTACCGACGATCTTTGGGTAGCCGATGTCGGCCAGGATGTCGCTGAAGAGGTCACCCTTCTGCCCGGATCGACCGGCTGGGGTCTCGGCACCAACCTCGGTTGGAACCTGCGCGAGGGCACCTTGCCTTACCGTGGCGACCGCCCAGTAAGCAACGTGGACCCCGTCTTCGAATACCTTCACGGCGGCGAACCTGATGGCTGTTCGGTTAGCGGCGGGCATGTATACCGCGGATCTGCTAATCCGCTGCTGGTCGGGGCGTATATTTTCGGCGATTACTGCACGGCTGAGATCTGGGCTGTTTCAATTGCGGACGGCTCTGTGAGATTCCGGGATTTCGGCGTTGGCGTTCCCGGCGGACAACTCACCGGTTTCGCAGTTGATCCGAAAGGCGAACTCGTCGCTTTGTCGCTCAGCGGTCAGATCACCCGAGTAGTTCCTCGCTGACCCATACACGGTGACATCAACGGCGTTGAATCCAGGGTGCTCTTCTGAGTTGGCTCTGCGCGGAGCGCCTTACCGCAATATCATCCGCACTTACACCAGGATTGCGGCGCACGATCGCCGCAAGCCGTTGCCCACGCCCGCTGAGGGATCGCGCCATGACCTTCGTTGCTGTGTGATGGACGACGAGGGGACCCGACAATTGAGTCGCTGATCTTTTGGCAATAGCATCAAGGTGTGGGGTTGATCCGCGTTGAGATCCAGACCAAGGTCACCAACGAATTGGTCGAAGTGTTCGCGCGATTGATACCACAGTTGTCTTCAACGACACCGCCGCCGGGACGCGAAGCGCTTCAGGAACTCGTCGACAGTGAAGCGTCAACCTTGTTCGTGGCCCGTGATCACACCGACATAGTCGGCTCCCTTACCTTGGCGATGTTTCGTATCCCGACCGGCCTTCGAGCCTGGATTGAAGACGTTGTCGTCGACAACTCTGCGCGTGGCAAGGGCGTAGGCCGACTCCTCAACGAAACAGCAATCCGATATGCGTTCGACGCGGGCGCTCGTACGGTCGACCTCACCTCACGACCGACCCGAGCCGCAGCGAATCACATGTACCAACGAATTGGATTCGAACTTCGCGAAACCAACGTGTATCGCTGCCGGTCTCAAAACGGATAATCGTCGTGCCAAGCGAGGCCAAAGAGTTGCCCCGGGCTCGGACCGGGCCTGGTCGATCTTTCGCGGTAAATCGTGTCGTAGCCGGTTCTCGGTATCATTAGCGAAGTGTTGATCAATCGTCCGTCGATCCCGCATCTGCGTTGGTTGTGCGACCCACCTGAACTGCGCGAACCGATATTGATCGCAGCGTTTGAGGGATGGAACGATGCTGGCGACGCCGCCTCGATCGCAGCCCGGTACCTGGCCGGTCGTTTCGATGCTGAGCGGGTGGCCGAGATCGATCCCGAGGACTTCTATGACTTCAGCACCGTCCGTCCGATGGTTCGCCTTGATAGTGCCCACCGCAGGACGCTCACTTGGCCGACAACGGACGTCTTGGCCGCCAGGGTGCCTCAATCGAACCGGGACGTCATAGTCGTACTGGGCATCGAGCCGCAGCTTCGCTGGCGTGCGTTTTGCGCAACGCTGATAAGACTTGCGTCGACTCTGCAGGTATCAAGAGCATTGACCTTCGGTGCACTGCTATCCAATGTTCCACATACCCGCCCGGTTGACATCTACGGAGCCACCGAGGACGAGACGCTGATGAGAGGTCTCAACCTGTCGCGGTCAAGCTACGAAGGCCCGACCGGTATCGTTGGGGTGCTGTCCTCGGAATTCCAGCGATGTGGTTTCGGCGGGGTGTCGTTCTGGGCGGCGGTGCCGTCATACGTGCCGGGAACGCCCTCCCCCAAGGCCGGTCTGGCCCTGGTTCATCGGGCCGGCGAGGTGCTGGGTGTGACTGTTCCGGTAACGGATCTGGAGGTCGCCGCCGTCTCCTACGAAAGGCAGGTCACAGACCTGGTCTCAGAGGATGCCGAAACGGTGGCCTACATGACCAGCCTTGAGGAGGCCTGGGATGCCGAAAACGCGAATGGACCCGACAGCGAACTAGCGGACGACCCGAAACTTCTCGTCGCCGAAGTAGAGAACTTTCTGCGCCACAAGGACTAGGCAGGACAGCGTCACAATCGGGAATCGTGGTGTAGCCGATCTACCCAGTCAATGATCTCGTCCACGACTTCAAGACCGGCAGGTTCGTTGAACACCTCGTGACCGAAACCCGGATAGACGATCCGGTGATGGCCGAGTACCTCAAGTCGCTCGCAGGCCCTTGCCGGCACGAGCTTGTCGTCGGAGCCCTTCACGCAGATCGTCGGTATGTCCAACCGACCAAGGCGTGCCGTCGTGACCTTGATGGCGTTCAACAGTTCCAACCCAATCGAGATAGTAGTGATGTCGTTGCGCAACGAATCGTTGCGGAACCTCTCACCAACCGACACATCTGATGCGAACACAGTGGGATCAAACTCGTTGGGTAGCACCAAGTCTGGTTTTATCCGCCGGATGATCGGACCGACCGCTCTCAGCACCTTCTCCGGTGGACGCAGATCAACACCAAGTGCTGGCGACGACAAAGCCAAGAAGTCCGGCCGTGGACGGTTGTCGACACAGTAGCTCGTGGCGATCAACCCGCCCATGGAATGGCCGAGCATCAGCACCGGAAGGCCCAGCGTTTTGACTTCGGCGAGCTGATCCTGCACGTCGTCAAGGAACTCCGACCACGATTCAAGGTAGGCCCTGCGCCCACCGGATTGTCCGTGACCACGATGATCAATGGCGATCGTGTCGAAACCGGCCGACGCCAGGTGATCGCCAACGTGCTCGTATCGGCCGCTGTGTTCGGCAATGCCGTGCAACAGCAACACCGCTACATGTGCCTTGCGCTGGGGCTTCCAGCGGCGCCGGAGTTGGAGCAGACCGTCACGGGTAGTTCCATGGTCAATGACAGATGGCAAGTCGTTCCTCGCGGCGCTCGGATTCCGGTTGATGGTGGGGTCAGGTTAGAGGCGCTGGGTGGTCAGAGTTCAGCGGTTGGGCTCAGTCGTCGGGTTGGGACAAATGGTCGGGCTCAATGAGAGGGTTGCCTTGCCATGGAGTTGACCGGGGCGCATCAAAGTAGACATTGACATCCTCGCCGTTGATCGCCCGAAACGCCAAGTCACCCCAGAGATCAACCCCAACGGTTTGTTCGGGCAGCCTGGAAGGACCAAAAAAACCAAGATCGCTGCATTCGAGCGGGTGCGGAACGAGTTCACCTCCGGTCATCCGGCAGTGAAATACCAATGACACAAGCGGAATGCTGGTGAAGCCCAATCGTTGACCGTCCAGTATCGCGATCGGACGGATGACCTCACATACGATCCCGGTTTCCTCCAGTACTTCCTTAACGACCACCTCTGCGGGTGAGTAGCCGACATCGGCCCAGCCTGTCGGGTATAGCCAGACACCGCTGTCGGCTCGTTTCACGAGTAACAATTCGCCGAGCTCATTGCCCACCACCGCACCGATTGTCACCTTGGGGGTGACATAGCCCGCAACACCAAAGCCAACCTGATCAAGCCAGTCCGACACCTGGCGTTCAGGTTCAACACCTACCGTCGTCCTAAAACGGATGTCTGCGGCGATGGCCAGCACCTCCTCAAACCGTTCCCGCTCATAGAGATTGTCGGTGAAGCCGAGGCCGGTTCGCGCAATAGCAGACAGTGAGTCCGCCCATCGCAGAAGCTCTCGCTCTTCGGCAGCACAATCCGACATGTCGCAAGACATTATCGGTCGGCTCGCGCCGGGTCCGGCGAACCAAGCCCCCGTTGGGATTCGGGTGGCTTGTTTGAAGACCGGCCCCGGCGCTACCGCAAACCGAATGACCTAGCCGTATGACACCGAACCTGGTGGTGCCAACTCAACCCAGGTCTTGCCTCGTGTCAAAGCCACCGCAGCACCGTCGGCGGTTGTCCAGGTTGCCACCGACTGAACGGAAGGTTTGGTCCAGGTGACCGGGATCATTTGACCTTCGGTAAACACCCAGCCCGGGCCACTCCCGAGAAAAACCTCCTCATAGATCACCGATTGCGCCGCGTCGCGGCCACCCGCGGGAATGTGGCCGATCTCGGCCACCAAGACGTTGGCGGCGATCACTTGGGTTCCGTCCGCATCAACATGTGCACTGCCGTCCTGACTTCTGCGCCATCCGCTTACTGCGGCATCCCAAGTCCAAGACGAGGTGCCAAGCGGATAGGTGACCTGTGCAACCGTCGCTGGCGTTGCCGTTGCTGGCAGGGCGTCACCCTCGGATCGGTACTCAAAATGAAATGGCGGCGGGGCGCCTTCTCCCAAGTCCTTTGCGGCCTGCCAGAGCACCGGCGGTTCGGTCATGAGGTTGTAGGGAGCCCGACGGGTGCTGTCCCGGGTGTACTCCGAACGCCGAACCGCACCAAAATCAACAATGTTCAATCTACGCAGCAACAGGGTGGCTACGGGATTGGCACCGGACCAGACAAATATCGGCGAGTTCAGTGAAGCCAGCAGCGCGATGTCGGTGGTACGACCGGATCGGACAGGACCAATCTCAAACGGGGTGGTGGAGTGATAGATGGCGGCAAGGCGGGTGAGGCCTCCTTCAACCATCGCCACATAGACGAGGTCTGCCTGTGAAAGAGACTTGTGTGGACGTGCCGGGGAGGAGTTGTCAATCTTCGCGTAGATGGCGGGACGTCCGAGATCAACATTGGGTGCTGGCAGGCCCGTAAGGGGGGCAATATCTGGTGCGTCTGGGCTGGGCGGGTTAGCCACCGGAGTAACGACCAAACGATCCTGGTTGATCTGACCGAGTACTCCTGTGTACGGGGCCTCGTCTTGGACCAACCAAACCGGGGGTTGGGCCACCGTCAAGTCAATGGGCTCAATAGGTCCGGGGATAGTAACCGGTGCGTCCGTGGGAGCGGGATCCACTGTCGGATCGACAACGGGAGGTGCCGACAGCGTGACCGGAGTCTCCAACGACCCGGTCGTGGTGGGGGGATCGGCAACATCGTCGCTTTGGATTGCGCAGCCGGTGACGAGCAGGGCCACAGAGAGCCCGATGGTAAGAAATCGCTTCCACATGGCGCCAGATGCTACTATGTTTCTCGCAGCACAACGTCAAGGCGCTGAGCCATAGCGTCCCGCGCCCTCAGCCCCTGCTCGCAAGCATCCGCGTTGACAACCAAACCGGCCGACACGAAACACCCGCCTTGGTCTTCACGCAACAAGAATGTAACCTGAAAAAACTTGAGGTCGGGCTCGGTGTGCGCCAGATCGAGACACATCCGCCACGGTTCTTCGACCGACAACGCGACCGCATCGTGGAGTTCGCAGCGGAGCCGTTTCACGATCGTGTTCCACACGAAGTCGCGTGGAGAGTCGACGTGCTGGTTGATCGAACAGGACAGATACCGGGTCACGACAGGGCACCAACAACGTCGTTGACAAGTTCGGGGTGTGTGATCACAAGACCAACTGACCAAGGGTCGGGCTGGTTGAAGTTGATGCAGGAACCGTCGGGCCGGCAGCAAACCAGTCCAGCGGCACGTGCCACCGCTACCGGTGCGCATGAATCCCACTCATAGAGCCCTCCACCATGGACGTAGGCGTCGACCTCTCCACGCACCACCGCCATCGCCTTGACGCCAGCGGATCCCACCGCAATCACCTCAGCACCCAGATACCGGTACAACAATGCGCCGTCGTAATAGCTGCGCGATCGCGGCACCACAACCCGAAGGCGAGCGTCGACCGAGCGCGTTGTCGGCCTGGGTTTCGGTTCGGTGGCCCAGGTTGTGTCCCATCCCGGCACGGAGACGGCCCCGGCAACGGGCTGGCCGTCAATGACCAAGGCCACATGCACCGACCAGTGCGGCGAGTAGCCGAAGTCGCTGGAACCATCGAGAGGATCCACTATCCACACCCGCTTTGCGGCCAACCGACGCGGATCGTCAATGCCTTCCTCAGAAAGGACGACATCATCAGGACGCTCGGCTCCCAGGCGGGCAACAATATGTTGGTGGGCAGCCTGATCGCCTTCGTATTCGAGCCCCCAACCCCGCCTGGCGTGGGCCTCGCCGAGTAGCCCTACCAACAGCTCACCGGTCTCGCGCGCTACGGTTCTCGCCAGCGCGTGATCGTCGAGACGACCTTGACCTTCCAAGTCATCATGATTGATCAAACGACTGTGATCGGCGGTGTTTTCGTTTCGGGATTGGGTCACAACCCCGACGATCCAGGCCACAAGACAGGTACGTCTCCGGCCAGTAACTGCTCAGTGCGAGCAGACAGCCGAGCAGCTGACACAGAATGAGGCAGGATCAGGAACCGCTGGGTCCTTACGGCGTCGACGACCTTGTCGGCAACCTCCGCGGGATCCATCCCACCCGCGATCAGGTCCTGTACAGCCGCCTGCATGAACTCCTGTTCATCTGTGAGCGGCACCCGTTGCAAGAGGCGTTCGGGTAGATGGCGAGAGGAGTCACCAATGCGGGTCCGCACGAATTCCGGACACAGGACCGACACATTGATGGCGCTGTCGGCAATTTCGGATGCAAGAAGCTCGCTGAGGGCCACCACGCCGTACTTGCTGACGCTATAGGCGCAAAGCCCCGCCGGGACCAGCCCAGCGATCGAAGCGGTATTGATTACATGGCCCGGGTTGTTGCTCGCCACCATCGCTGGCACGAACGCACGAATGCCGTGGAGCACGCCGGTGAGGTTGATTCCCATGACCCAATCCCAACGAGCACCAAAGTCCGATGACTCATCCAATAAAGAGCCACCAGCACCCACACCGGCGTTATTGAACAACAACTCGACCGACCCGAACCTCTCGGTTGCCCGGTCACGTAGGTGTTCGACGGACGATTCGTTGCTCACGTCGGTCCGAACGCCGATAACGGCCACGCCAGCGGACTCCAACTCCTCAACCGCTGCGCGCAATGGCGGCACCTCAATGTCACCCAACACGAGGTTCATTCCCTCGCCGCCGAGTCGCCGTGCAGTGGCCAGTCCGATGCCGGAAGCCCCACCGGTGACGACCGCTGTGCGGCCATGAAAGTCCTGCATCAAGCGAGTGTGGCACAACGACGATGCACTGACACTGCGTAACCACCGCCCGTGAACGGTTCTCGGTCCCAAGTCGCCCAGCGATGCACCAGGGCGAGTCCCGCTTTTTGAGCCAGATCGTCAAAGCGATCGATGCGCAATAGAGCTGCGCCCAGTTGAAAACCGACCACGAGCAAGCCATCAGGAACAAGGTGACGGGCGAGATTGGCGATCACGGCTGCCTCGGTTCCGGACGCGACGAAGATCATGACGTTTCCCGCCATCACTGCGACCTCGAATCTTTGGCCCAGATCGATGCGGCTCAGATCGCCGTGGACCCAGTCGAGATGAGGTGCCTTGTCACGCGCGGAGGCCAGCATCACCGGATCCAGATCAACTCCAACGACGTCAATGCCGCGGCGGGCCAGTTCGATAGCCACCCTGCCGGTACCACATCCCGCATCAAGGACCGACCCGGCCCCGTCGTCTGAAAGCAAGGCTTCGACCAGGTCCGCTTCGCCGTGAACCGATTCACCGGCCTGCTCAAGACGTTTCCAGCGCAGGTCGTAGTCGCGGCCGCGAGCTACATCGGTGCTGTCGCTCCATCGACTCATCTCCGGGATCGCTTCATCTGGGGGATCGCCGCCAGGCCATCATCGCGAGTGCCACCAGTGCCCACCTGTCGTTTACTCAACGCCAGCCTTCAGCAACGTGGCCATCATCGCCAGTGCCCACCTGTCGTGACAGCGCAAGGTATCCCTACCAGCGTCGCCATCGTCGCCAGTGCCCACCAGGACCTGTCGTCGTAGTCGGTCGGGGTCATTGCAAAGTGATGCGATACTCGCATCGCCGGTCGCCTGAAAGCATGTGCTTTGTGCGCTGCACGCTGGCATCGGGTCCAATGACACTGCGAAACATCTTGAGTTCGTTGACGCACAGACCCCGACATGCCTCAGCCGCGGCCCATACCGGGCAATGGTGCTCTGTGAGCACGAGTTCTGTTCCGACGTTGGTCACATCGGCCATGTAGCCATGCCGGGTGCGGACCTGGGCCAGTACCTGCACCCGGGTTGCGACGTCAGCACCGACCGGCAGTTCCGCTTCGAATGCGGTGATTTGGTTGCGGTCTCGTTCTTCAAGCACCTGATCGAGTGCTTCGGTACCCAGCACTTCTCGCACAGCGTCGATCAACTCAACACTTAGATCACCGTGACGGTCGGCAAATAGCTCGAAGGCTGCGTCGCTGAGCACCCAACCCAGCGGCGGTCGGCCTGGCGTGCCGGTAGCAATGGGTGCGGCCTTGACGAATCCTCGTTGGGAGAGTTCGGCCAGCGGGGGGCGCACAGCCTGGGTGGTCACACCCAGTACTTCGGCCAGAGATGCCGTCGTTGCGGACCCGACCCGCTTGAGTGTCTCCACGATTCGACGTTGAGCTGGTCCCAGAGGAGCCTCGGCGTTGACCTCGGACATGGCATCAGCGTAGCCCTGTTTTGCCAAGCCAACCCTTGCAGAATTGGCGCGGGCATACTGTGACGGCGGCTCAACTCGATTCCATGGAAGCCCAATTCGATGCAAGCCCAACATCGTGCAAGGTTGACGACGGCCCGGGGTTCCCAGTTAGTGTCAACCCATTCAATGCAAGCCCAACTCCATGCAAGGTTGTCAGCGCTTGACGAATCGGGTGTCAGCCGAAACGGGTGTCAGCCTTTGACGAGTTGAGCGAACAAACGAACCTCGTCCACCGTGCGCGGGGCCACGTTGAGCATCGTCACCGCGCTTTCCTCCCAGGCCTGGACCCGATCCCTGATGCGGTCCGGTGATCCCACCAGCGAGATCTCGTCGGCGAACTCCATCGGTACGGCAGCGATAGCTTCTTCTCGTTTACCGGCCAAGAAGAGGTCCTGAATGCGATAGGCCTCGGCTTCGTATCCCATCCGGGCCATGAGATTGGTGTGGTAGTTCCGACCCTTGGCACCCATCCCCCCGATGTAGAAGGCCAGCGTCGCTCTGGTAGCTGCCAACGCCTCGGGCACGTCGGAGTGCACTTTCATGGTGACGTTGACGGCTATCTCAAAGCTGTCGGGACGGTTCCGGATCTGGTCGTGATAAACCTCCGGACGCCAAGGCGAGTAGTACAAAGGCAACCATCCATCGGCGATCTCACAGGTCTGAGCAACGTTAAGCGGACCCTCGGCCCCGATCCATATCGGGATCTCCCGCAGCGGGTGGGTCATGATCTTCAGTGGTTTACCCAAGCCGGTTGACCCGTTACCGGTGAAGGGAAGCTGGAAATGATCACCATTGAACTCGAGTGGGCCTCCGCGGCGAAACGCACGTCTGAGGACCTCGACGTATTCACGGGTGCGGGCCAGCGGCCAGCGTGATGGTGCGCCGTACCAGCCCTCCACTACCTGTGGGCCCGACACGCCCAAGCCCAAGATGAGTCGCCCAGCGGAGATGTGGTCCAGCGTGACGGCGGTCATGGCTGTTGCGGCAGGCGAACGAGCCGACAATTGCACCACACCCGTTCCGAGCCTGATTCGTTCGGTGTGCGCGGCCAGTAATGCCAAAGGCGTGAAGGCGTCGCTTCCCCAGGCTTCGGCCGTCCACACAGCATCGAAACCGGCTTGTTCGGCGGCTTTGGTCAGCTCAATGAGGTTGTCGGGCATGCCGCGACCCCAGTAGCCCCAGGTCAGTCCAAGCTGCATGCTCCGCGACGGTAGCCAGACGGCCGCACCAAAACGAAACCCCAGTCCGCCAACGCTCCGCTGGACCCCACAAATAGTCTTGCTGGACCCCACTAATCGAGGTCATCAACGACTGAATGAGCCCGACGATAATCTCAGTGATCGTGGAAGCGGGATCCCAGCGAAACGTCTCAGGGCATTCCACTGCCAAGAACCGGCTGAGGATGGCGGTGATTCTGACCGTCTTCGGTTTGCTGGCGGCAATGACGTCTGTGGGACGAGCCCAGACCCCCGATGAACTGCGTGAGCAACGCAAACTAAATCAGCAAGAGTTGGCGCTGATCGCGTCTGACATTGACGCCTACAGCACCGAAGCCGACGAACTCATCGAAGCGATCAACGAACTTGAGGCGGGACTTGACGCCAAAGAGGCTGAGCTTGCCGCCGCAAAACGTGCCGTTGAGCAAGCCGAGGCTGCAAGAAAACGGGCCGAAGATGCCATCGCAGCACTCAAAGAGCAGCAGCGAACGACGCGCGAAAGCCTGCGCGAGGCGGCCGTTGAGGCCTACCTCGAGTTCCAGGGTGTGTCGGATCTCCAGGAATTCATCGCAGATCCGTGGGGTTCGACCCGGCTCGAAACGCTCGCCGAGTTCGGAACCGGTTCCGGCAGCGATGAACTCGACCGTCTTCGCACCATCGACGCCGAACTTGTAGAGCAGCGCCAGATCGCCGATGAAGCCGCTGTCGAAGCAGGCGAGAAACAAGCCGAAGTAGCTGCCCAGGTCAAAGAACTCGAATCGTTGCGGGATTCACGACGGGACCTTCTAGTAGATGCAGAGGATCGACTGGAGTCACGACTGACCGAGGCGGCATCCCTCGAAGAACTCGATGCCGAATTCGCCAAACAGATCCAGCAAGAAGAGGCGCGCATAGCCGAGGCACTCGAAGCCGAACGCATAGCCAAGGTACTTGAAGCCGAACGCATTGAAGCCGCACGCATAGCCAGAGAAAAAGAAGCAGAACGCAAGCAAGCCGAGAGCAGGGGCAGCAAAGAAGCCGAGAGCACTAGCAGCGAAGAAACGGGTAAACGGTCCAACGCAGGTGACGCCGACAACTACCAAAGAGTTAGAGGCATTCTGGTTGCCCATGAGATAGCTGAGAATCTTGAGGCTCTGCTCGCTGAAATGGAGGCAGAGGGCTACAAACTCAACGGCTCGGGTTGGCGCAGCAACGCTCGCCAGATCGAACTACGCAAGAGCCACTGCGGCACCTCAGAATACTCAGTCTGGGAGAAGCCCGCCAGGCAATGCCGACCACCAACCGCCAGGCCGGGACGCTCAAACCACGAGGTCGGGCTCGCCGTTGACTTCACCCACAACGGCCGAATCATCCGAAGTCGCAACAGCGACGTCTTCAAGGCGCTGATGAGGATCGCTCCCAAGCACGGTTTTCGAAACCTGCCGAGCGAGCCCTGGCATTGGGACGCGGATTTCGCGCCCTGACCATTTGCGCACTAGCCAACGGTCGCGTGTTAGAACGCGTTGTCAGAAATTGAGCTGCGATGCGCCCGGCGCCGTGCAACGGACATTGAGTTCGCTGTTGGTCTGATTTGCTAAGCGGCCTGATTTGCCACCTGTTCGGCGAACAGTTCTGCGCATCTCCAGGCTGTGCTAATAGGCATTGCGCCACACAGCGGATGCAATACCAACGAACCGGCGCTGCGGCCGTACTCCGCCGCTTCGGAGGGTGTAAGGAAGCGGTAGATCCCCTCGTCGCGCAGTTCCTTCACGGTTGTGGCATGCGAGTGAACCACCGACTGCTGATGGGGCTGTTGCCACCGATGGTAGGTCTGCGCCTCAAATAGGAAGTGCTCGCCCCATTCCGCCCAAGCCTGGTCGGGATCGTCAACGATCACAATCTGGGGCGCTTCCTCAGGGCACATCACAGCCGGAGGGATACCCTCGGCCTCACACAGTTGCTCGTAGTAGGCCTTCACGTCTTGTCTGTTCCCTCCCATTGCGAACGGCAGACGTAACCGCACGGCACGCCGGGCCGAGGCCCGTGCCGAACCACCCACCATGAGGGGGGGATGAGGTTCGGTGAACGGCTTGGGCAACACCTGCACACTTTCGCCGCGGTATTCGAAGGGTTCGCCGGTCCAAGCCCGAATCAGCGTGTCAAGAGCCTCGTCAAGCAGTTCGCCGCGGCGATCCCAATCCTTGCCCATGGCTTTGTATGCAAGTGGTCGATAACCCAGCCCTACGGTGACCACGATCCGTCCTCGGCTCACGAGGTCCAACACAGCGATGTCTTCGGCAACCCGGATCGGATCGTGGAGCGGCAACAGCAATGCCCCGAGCATGCACGTGACGTTGTCGGTTCGAGAGAGAATCATCCCTGCGGTCATCATCGGTGTGGGCGACCAACCGGAGCTTGACAGGTGATGTTCGTCAAGTTGTACGGCGTCCAGGCCTTTGTCGTCGAGAAACTCGACGATCTCAAGAGCGGCGCGGTACCGGTCGCTCATCTCGGTGCCGTTTCGGGGATCGGGATGTGCATGGTTGATGCGCACCAAGGTGAAAGCCACGGACGTCTCCTGTTTCGTAATATATGGGACCAGTCTCACACTAACTGCGGGCTCTGACCTAGCGAGCACCGCCCACCGATCTAACCCGCCGAGCTAGTCGATCGTTCAGCGTCGCATCATGTGGATAGAACCCGCTCAGTTAGAAGCCTGGTTCAGCGTCGCATCGTGTTGACGGCAGAAACGATGGCACGGAGGCTGGCAGAAACGATCGAGTCGTGCACACCGACCCCCCAGATCGTGTCTCGCGCACCGTTGTCGACCTCCACGTAGGCCACAGCGGTGGCATCAGAGCCCACACCCATCGTGTGTTCGCTGTAGTCAACGATCTTGCCTTCGAACAGGCCGACGGTGCAAAGGGCGCGTATGAACGCATCGATTGGACCGTTGCCCTCGCCAGTGACCATCATCTCGGATCCCTGCGCGATCAACTTCGCCTCCAACGTGGTGGTGCCGGTCTCGAGGGTGTCGCTTGAAGAGCGATGCCCGACCAGGGTGACCTGAGAATTCGGTGGCTCGATATAGCGGGACACGAACCGGCGGTGGATCTCATATGAGGTGATCTCGGTGCCGGTGTCCTCGGTCACTGCCTGGATTGCCTTGGAAAAATCGATCTGCAATGCCCGCGGCAGGTCGAAGCCATACTCGTGCAGCAACACGTAGGACACGCCACCTTTGCCCGATTGGCTGTTGACCCGGATGACGGCCTCGTAACTGCGACCGAGATGGCGGGGGTCGATCGGCAGGTAGGGCACGTCCCACACGTCGTATTCGCCCTCAAGCGGTTCGCCGGGTGCCACGTCGTAGATGTCGGCCATGCCCTTTTTGATGGCGTCTTGATGGCTACCAGAGAAAGCCGTGTACACCAAGTCGCCCACATAGGGATGACGTTCATGCACAGTCATCTTGTTTGAGAACTCGTACACACGTCTGGCCTCGGAGATGTCACCCAGGTCAAGGCCCGGATCGACGCCCTGGGTCAACAAATTGAGCGCGATCGTGACCACATCCACGTTACCGGTGCGTTCACCGTTGCCGAAGAGAGTGCCTTCAACCCGATCAGCGCCAGCCATGATCCCGAGTTCGGCGGCGGCCACAGCGGTGCCGCGGTCGTTGTGGGGATGCAGCGACAAGATGACGCAGTCGCGATCACGGATGTCTCGACCGAAGCGTTCAATCATGTCTGCGTACAAGTTCGGTGTCGACATCTCCACCGTCGCTGGCAGGTTCAGGATCAGCCGGTCCTCGGGCGTAGGTTCGAATACATCCATCACCGCCTCGCACACCTTTACAGAAAAGTCGGGTTCGGTGCCGGTGTAGGACTCCGGTGAGTACTCAAAGCGAATGGTTGAGGGGTTATCGGCTTGGGCGCGAAGATCGCGGCACAGTTCCGCACCGGTAACGGCGATATCGATGATCCCGGCTCGGTTGGTGCGAAACACAACCCGCCGCTGGGTGACCGAGGTCGAGTTGTAGAGATGCACGATGCTGCGCTGGGCTCCAGCGACGGCTTCGAATGTGCGTTCGATCAGGTCGGCTCTTGACTGGGTCAGCACCTGGATAGTGACATGGTCAGGGATATGGCCGCCTTCAATCAGCTCCCGCACGAACAAGAAGTCCGTTTCCGACGCAGCCGGGAAGCCGACCTCAATCTCGGTGAACCCCAACGCGACCAGTCGATCCCACATCCGTTTCTTGCGGACGGAATCCATCGGATCCACAAGAGCCTGGTTGCCGTCGCGAAGATCAACCGAGCACCAAATAGGTGCTACTTCGATGCGACGGTCGGGCCAGGTTCGATCCGAGAGATCCACAGCCGGATACGGCCGGTATTTCTCGAACGGCATCACGTTGGTCATGGCCATGATTGTTGATCCTGGTGTCGGTTGCGGGTGCTTGTGGAGGTGATCGGTCGTTGCTGTCGGTGCCCGAACACCAAAGAACCCCCCGGGCCCGTGAGCACGAGGGGTTCGGCGAGCGCCTTTATGTGGCACTCGCCTACATGAGAAGAAGCAAGAAGAAGCTGCGTTTCACAACTGTGATACTACCACGATCGGTGCCGCGTATGCACAAGATCGGTGCCGATGGGGACAGTTCGGTACCCGTGGCCCATCTAAGTCTTCTTTCAACCACACCGCCGACCGCCGCCGATGACCACAGTGCGGTACCCGTGGCCCATCCAATATCGGAGCACTATTCCCTTGATATAGCCGCCGATGGCCACAGTTCGGTACCAGTGGCCCATAGATAGCTGTGGCCCATAGGACATGGTCTACGCTTCGGCAATGGCAATTGCGACGGGATTTCCCCGTGACATCGGTGTGATCGACACGATGATGGGCACAACCGCAGGAACCATGGGAAAGGACCGCTACCGCTTCTTGGATCGATCCCTGAAGGACGCCGAGTCCGCAGACATGAACTTCCCTGCCCAGTACATGTTCAAAGACGTTCCCTACTCAGATCAGGCCCGCCACAGCGACGACGACCTCAGTGAACCCCCACAGGGCGCGGAACTGCTGTTGCCGTTCATGGACAGGTACGGCATTGAGATCGCCATGGTGGGTTGCAAAGCCGACGAAGACGGCCTTGGCAATTCCTGCGTCCGTAACCATCCCGACCGGTTTGTCGGAGCGTATGAAGCAGATCCGAACGAGGGCGTCGAAGCGGTGCGTAAGATCCGTCGACTTCACGAAGAACTAGGGCTGAGGGCGGTCACAGCTTTTCCGTCGGGTCGAATGCCCCCGGTGCCTATTGACGCGCCGCTGATGTATCCGATCTACGCGCTTTGTTGCGAACTCGACATACCGATTTTTTGCTGTGCCGGTGTCCCAGGACCACGAGTGCCGTTCTCAGCCCAACGCGTCGAGTTAATCGATCGCGTGATGTACGACTTCCCTGAATTGGTCTTCGTCACCCGCCATGGATGTGAGCCGTGGGCGGATCTGGCAGTGAAGTTGATGCTGAAATGGCCAGGCTTGCACTACTCAACATCCGCGTTCGCCCCCCGCCATTACCCCAAGGCGATAGTCGACTACGCCAACACGCGCGGAGCCGACAAGATCATCTACGCCGGATACTTCCCGATGGGCCTTTCGCTGGATCGGATCTTCGCCGAGTTGCCATCGGTGCCGCTGCGTGAGCATGTCTGGCCCAAGTTCCTGCGGGAAAACGCCAGGCGGGTTCTTCGTCTTCCTTGACATCTTCGTCTTCTTCCTTGACATCTTCGTCTTCCTCGACATTGGCGGGCATGCTTTGAGGGTGCAGACCCTGGTGTGGACAGCCGATCCTCCCCGCCCTTTGCGTGAACCGATTCTGGTGTCGGCATTCGAGGGGCTCTTCGACGTTGGCGGAGCCGCTACCGGTGCCGTGGAGGCCTTGCGCCATCACAACACCGTCCCGTTGGGTTACATAGACCCCGATAGTTACTTCGATTTCAGTGAGCGTAGGCCGACGGTGCGCATCAATGAAGTAGGCAACCGGGTCATCGACTGGCCAACCAATAGGGTCGACGCTTTGTGGTTACCCGAACACGAGCGAGACCTCGTGCTGCTTGAAGGGGTGGAGCCGCATCTGATGTGGCGGACTTTCGCGGGGGCGGTTGTGGAGATCGCTGAACGTCTCGAGGCGGTGATGGTGATCACCTTCGGGGCAATGGCCAGCGATACTCCCCACACCCGTCCGCCTCAGATCAATGGGTCAACAACCGACAACAATCTGGCCAAGGCGCTGATGCTTGATCACCCAACATATGAGGGGCCGACCGGTGTGATCGGTGTGATCCTTGATCGGCTCGATCATCACGGGGTGCCAGCCGTTTCGCTGCGGGCGAGCGTCCCTCACTATGTGTCGGGCACGCCCAACCCCAAAGCTTCCAGAGCCCTGCTCGAACGCTTCGAACGGGTGACTGGCCTGCCTACGAAATGGTCGGAACTTGACGAGGCGGCCGGTCAGTGGGAGGCACGGGTCAACGAGGCTATGGAAGACGACGATGACGTCTCTCGCTATGTGCGCCGCCTGGAGGAACGCTACGACGAACGTGCATCCGCTTCGCTACCCAACGCGGATGATCTGGCCGCGGAATTCGAACGGTTCTTGCGTCGCCAGGACAACTCCTAACCCAAACCCGGCGTGCGCGAGCCCTCAACAACACGACAAACCACCAAGCACACGCACAACCCCCAACCCGCGTGCACTACCCAACACCGCGCCGGGCACTCAGAACTTCTCAACAACTCCTAACCGGTATCGGGTCTGCAAGAACCCTCAACATCACGACAAACCACCAAACACACGCACAACCCCCAACCCGCGTGCACTACCCAAACACCGCGCCGGGCACTCAGATCTTCTCAACAACTCCTAACCCAAACCCGGCCTGCGCGAGCCCTCAACATCACCACAAACCACCAAACACACGCACAACCCCCAACCCGCGTGCACTACCCAAACACCGCGCCGGGCACTCAGATCTTCTCAACAACTCCTAACCCAAACCCGGCCTGCGCGAGCCCTCAACATCACGACAAACCACCAAACACACGCACAAATCCCAACCCACATACGGTCAACCAAGATCCGGTCTGCACGAGCCAGGACGGGTCCGGATTAAGGAGACGTCGTGCCCATCCGGTCTGCACGATCCATCTACAAGCAACAGCGTGGATCCGGTGTGCAAGACCGCGATCGGTCTGGGCGGTGCTGGGCAGGTTTGACGCCCTATATGGCAGGCCCGCCGTACGCGCTACATCACGAAGCCACCGTGAAGGCTCGCCTTCCAGGTGGCACCCGCAACCGTTCCACCATCCACGGGAATGGACGTTCCTGTCACAAACCCGGCCAAATCAGAGGCAAGAAATGCGATCACAGCGGCGCATTCATCAACTGTTCCCATCCGCCGCAGCGGAGTCGGATGATGATCCGCGCTCAGTGCACCGCTCGCTTCGGCCAACCCGGCATCACCTGCGGTCGGGATCATGTCGGGCGCGACGCAGTTCACCCGTATCCCGCGGCCACCCAACTCCAAGGCCAGCGACTGGGTGAACTGTTGCACAGCGGCCTTCATCGCCGCGTAGACGGCAAACCCCGGAGCAGCATGAAAGGCCTCAACGGACGTGACGTTGACGATGCAGCCGCCGTCGTTCATCAACGGCACCGTCGAACGCACACAGTTCGTAACGGTGCGGAAGTTCTCCGCGATCAGTGCCGCCTCGCCCTTGGACGACGTGTCGACAAAGAGCGCATGAAACGTTCCTCCTGCATTGTTGACCAGGATGTCGATCGGGCCCAGCGCAGCCACAGCCGCTTGAACGAACTCCTCAACCGCCTCGCCGTCACGCACGTCGAGCACCTCGCTATGGACCCGACAACCGCTCCCGACGAGCGCTTCGCAAACCACGGCCAAGTGGCCCTCCATGCGATCACAAAGAGCAATGTGAGCCCCCAGCGATGCAAGACCACGCGCAGCGGCTGCGCCGATTCCCTGAGCGGCACCGGTGACGATCGCCACTCGATCTGTTAGCAACAACTGATCCGGTTGAACGCCCATCGCTGTATTGCTCCTGATTCGCGGTGACCCAGTCCTGCTCGGATCCCTATGAGTGTCCTGGTCAGGGTCGCCCAAATGCCGAACAGGACCAACTCGTAACTAACCCCCGCAATCGTCACTTCCAACTGCCGGGTCGCCCGAATGCGAACGGGATCAGCTCGTATCCTAGGCATTATGGATGCGCATCCCCGCACCCCGGTGATCATCGGCGTTGCCCAGGTATCGCATCGCATTCCCGATCTCGACACGCCACTCGACGCCATTGACGTAATGCGCGCCGCAGTCACCGATGCCGTTGCGGACTGCAGCGGGCATGGTGTGCTCGCAGCGATCGACACGATCGCCGTTGCGGCTGGCCTCTTTTCCTTCACCAATCCCGGCAACCTCTTGGGACAATGCATCGGCGTGGAAAACCTCGACCGTGTCCGTACTGTGCTTACCACTTGGGGCGGCCAGATACCCATAGCGTTCGTCGGGGAACTTGCCGACCGGATCCGCCACGGCCAAATCGATGTGGCTGTACTCACCGGAGGAGAGACCAACGCCACCCGCAGGGAGTTGAGAAAGCGGGGCGCAATCCTCCCCCGGCGAACCCAGCCGGACACCACCCCCGAATTGTGGGGACCACCACTGGTGATGGGCAGCGGTGTCGTGTCGCAAAGAGGCGGTGAGCATCCTCGAAACAACTATGCAGTGCTTGACAGCGCCATCCGAGCCCACAAAGGCGAGACCCTCGACGCTGCCCGAGACCGCGCCGCGAACCTGTGCGCGGGATTCGCAGCCGTCGCCGAGTCGAATCCGCACGCGGCTGACCGCTCGGCCATGTCGGCTGAGGCGATCCGTACACCGTCGCCACGTAACCGCATGGTGTCCTGGCCGTATACCAAGGCCATGTGCGCCAACAACCAGGTTGATCAAGCAGCGGCCGTGGTGATCGCGGCCGAGGAGATCGCCGACCGGCTGAGAACTCCACGTGAGCAACGGGTTTACGTGCACGACACGGTCAACACGATCGATACTGACAGCCAACTCAACCGCCGCGACATCCACCACGTCGGTGCATTGGAACTCGCAGGCCGGACACTGCGGACTCGGTGGGGGCCACCATCTGACATTGACCATCTCGATCTCTACGGCTGCTTTCCGTCGATTGTCAGCCACACCGTTGACCTGTTTGGCCTTCCCGCAGATCGTCGCCTGACCGTCACCGGCGGTCTGTGTTTTGCGGGCGCTCCGATGAATTTCGCCGCTGGTCAGTCGCTGGTGATGATGGTGCGCACTCTGCGAGCCGATCCTGGTTCACGCGGCATGGTGCACGGCAACGGTGGGCAGGCCTCTAAGCAATCCTTCGGCCTGTATTCGACCACTCCGCCAACTCAGCCTCACAGATGCATAACGCTCGACGGCCGTGACCCCGGGCCCCCGCCTTCGGATCCACATCGATCGGGGCCGGTCACGATCGACGGAGTGACCGTTGAGTACGGCCATGACGGACCCGAGCGAGCCGTGCTGATCGTGCGCTTCGACGACGGCTCCCGCATGTGGGCCAACAGCTACGACCACGAAACGATGGCAGAGTTCACCCGAAGCGAATGCGTAGGCGCTTCGGGACACGTCCGGGGAGCCATCTTCTCGTTCTGAAGACACGAGTCGTTCTGCGCGCAGGCGTCTGACTCAACGCCCACAGCTGTCGGAGCGTCCGAAGCAGCACGGCGCGCTGTTGTGGCCCGAACTCGACGACAGGACGCAGACCAGACGATGGTGACGCAGACCATGAAAGCCGCCATTGCCGCCTGTTGGGGCAACGTCGCGCGATGTCGTATTGCGGTGGACGCCATGACCGCCGCCATGGTGCCAGGGCACCGGTTCGTTCGTGCGTTGTCGGTCGTCACCGCCAAGAGGCGGGTGACGCAACCCGAAATTCCCGGTAATGCCTTCCGGCAGCCGTCGGTCCTCGCCACCAAGGGGCGGGCAACCTAGGCGCCCATCGCAACCGTGCTACGAGACCGTCCAAGTCGGAACCATCCACAATCACCTTCGTTAACCCCTTCGTCCTCCCATCCAGAGCAAACTCAACTTCGGATTGGAGCTAACTAACCCTGACCAGGGTGCCGTTCGGCCGCTTGGTGAGCGGCCTGTGGCCGCAGCGCGCTCAGGTCAGTGATGGAGGTAGGTCGTTGATGATCGCGGTGCTGGTGACGCCGACGTGGGCGAGGCGGCGTAGGTGTCGGATCAACTCGAAGGGGTCGTTGGCCCAGCGGTGCCAGCGGTTCGGGTCGTCGACGATGCCCGACGCTTTGTCGTGTTTGACTTTGAGCTGATCAACCGCCCATTGCAGCGGTGAACGTCCCGACACCTGATAATCATGCGCTTCGCTAGGGATATTGTCGAGCTGGCACCGGTCATTGACCCGCAGCACCGTGAGGTCTTTGCTCCGACCGCCGCCAGCCCCCCAGCGCATCCGGCCAGTGATCCGATAGGCGTCATCGTCGGCGTCGCCGTCGTCGGGTTCGCCGTCCACCACACAGACCACGCCGGGCTGCTGCGGGCAGGTTTCATAGCCGACGTGTAAGTCCATGAGGGAACGGCCCGCGGCCCGGAACGTCTCAAAATCCGGTGCCAGCGGTATCCGGGGCAGGCTGCGGGACAGGTCGTGGCGGTACCGGTCCCGCCAATCGGGTGCGTGCATCACCCCGTACATGTACTCCCAGATGTCGTCCTTGGTGACTCCCAGAGCCGGATACTGGTTGCGGAACTGCTCAAGGCACCAGTCGGTGACGTTGTGAAGATCGCCAGCAACGAACTCAGCGCCGAGAACGGGCGTAACGTCGGTCATATGAGGGCGGCGGAGGTCATAGTCGGTGGTCCGTTGCGGAACTCCTTGTCGCGCCCGAGCCGCGATGTCATAGGCGATTCTCCCATTGGCGTTGGTCCGTTTCGGTCGGCGTGTTCTTTCGGTTTCTTTGAAGTTCTGTGGCGTTCAGGCCCGCCACGGCGGCAGAACACGGCAAGCCGGGTCAACGGAATGCAAGCCGGACCCGGTCTTCGTCTTCGCTCACGGCGGCAGAACACGGCAAGCCGGGTCAACGGAATGCAGGTCGGCCAGAACGTCGGTGGCCAACACAGCCGGGCGAGTTCTGGGCGAGGGCGTAGGGATCATGATCGCCGCCACGACGGCAGAACCCTGGTCTGGCGAGACCCAGCGATGGCGGCCAGATCGGCCAAGACCCTCGTCGCCAGAGCCTGAAAGATCATGTTGGCCGTCCCTGAGACCAGGACCGCTGGCGGGCCATGAGCCGCCCCCCCCCCCCCGGTTGGGGCCGACCACATTCAGGTCGGCGAGTCGGTCCGCAGCGATCACGCTGTCCGGGGAGGTCACGCTGAGCGAAGCCACAATTATCGTCTCGTCGGCTGACGTCTCGAGGGCATCACCCGGGTCTGGCGTCCGGTCGCGCAGAGGTCGATGAGGAGGTCCACGGCGAGTATCCCGAACGGGATCTGGCGCGTCAGATTGAGAATCATCGCCGGATTCGGGGTAGGACTCGGCAGGCCTGGATGGTTCCGGCCCCGCAGAGGTCCGGGAGCGTACAGGTCGCGAGCGCTCCGAAGATCGCCTTGTTGGAGGGGCAGGTGAGAAGGAGGCTCCCCCCCCCCCCCGGTCGTGGGCGCGTCGCTCGTCGCGAGGGAACATATCAACAGAAGCTCCTGGCTGTGCCAGGATTCGTACATCTTCATAGAGCCACAGCTTCGTGAACGGTCGATACAACACCTCGCGGATGCGGGCTTCATCGAAGATGATCTCGTCACCGCGGCGCAACGTGGCCTTAAACTTATGCGTCCATTTGATCTCGGCGAGACGGTCGTTAACGGTTGCCTGCTCCACACGCCGACGAATGGTCGCCCGGTCGGGACGACCGCTATGGACGAAGCTTAGAGCCGAGTCGTAAGCATCGATCAGCCGTCGGATCCGGGCAATGAGATCGTCGCGGGAGAAGGAGTAGACGTAGGCGTCGCAGTTCGTAGCAACACCAAGTGCGTTCTCCGTCACGGCCACCTTGCCTTTATTTCTACTGGTGTCACAGACCGGCATCAGTTGGTCAAAGCCGCTGTCACCGAAGTTCACCCAGTCATGGCGGGCCGTAACCGGAACCTCGGTGAGCTGGCTGCTGGTCACGTCACCGAGTTCAGCCAGCCAGGCGAACTTCTCCGTGCGGGTAGCTGCATCAGGTACCTGGGCGTAGCGAAGCACGGCCACCCGTTCCGGATCAGCGCCAGGGTTGCGAACCAGCACCGTGATCTGCACGCTGCTGCGGGAACCTACCGAAAAAATGGTGTCTCCCTCAACCCTGGCCTCTTCGCCGCTCTTGTAGCCATCACCGCGCAGGTTCACCACGTAGATATCGCTGAACTCGTCCCGCAACGCTGCGCGCATCCCGGCCAGTGAAGTGGCTGTAGTCATTGAGTTGGGGGTGACAAACGCCACTACCCAGCCCTCACTGGCAGGGTCGCCTGTATCAACGGTTAGGCGGTCCGTCGCCCACCGGAAGGCCTTCACGTACAGGTTCCCAGCGGATTTGCCTCCTGCTCTAGTGCCGGTGACTTCCAGGTGCCTGGCACCGTAGGTGCCCTTGACCCGTTTAGCCATCTCTTCATAATCAGGACGCGGATTCTCATCACCGGAAGAATCTTGGCCATCAGACCAGGGAGGGTTACCAACGATCACCTTGATCGGGGTGCTCTCCTGGGTCATCACCCGGCTGGCATTACCAGCTGGCAGACCACCCACCGCCCAGGCCTGCTGGCGGTGAGATTCACGCTGTCGGCGCATGGCCGGGGTCTCAGACTCAAACGTGTCGGCCAAAACAATCCCCGGGAACGCCTTATATCCCCGTTCGGCATAAACGCCCCGCTCAGCCGCAGACTCCTCGATCTTGAGCGCCGCTATGTAATACGGCAACATCACGATCTCGCGGGCATAGAGCTCCTTGGAGTACTTTCGGACAACATCAACATCAGCGATCAACGGGTCGCCGCCGGGCCCGGTAATCGAAAACAACCGTGCAATGAACGTGCCGGTCCCTGTGAACGGATCCAGCACAGTCACATCCTCATCAGTGAGACCACGACCAAAATGAGCCCGACAGACCGCGTCCACGCTGCGCAACATGAAATCCACCAGCTCAATCGGCGTGTACACGATCCCCAGACGCTGTACCTCAGCAGGCATAGCCGCTTTCAAGAAACCGTCATACACCTGCCGCAACACCTCCAAACGCTCCCCGGAACTGGCATCACTGTCAGCGGCACGAAACGCTCCAGCGATCTGGCGGTACCGGCTCTTTAGCGGTTCGGTGATGTGGTTGAAGGTGACTCCCGCGGCCGCCAACCGGTTCAACAGCGACCTCAGATGTTGCGAAACCGGGTTGTGCTCAGCGAAACGACTTTCGGCGAAAAAGGCGTCGAACACGGGAATGGTCACCACGTGCTGGGCCACCATGGCCCGCGCCTGGGGTTCGGTGAACGATGGGATTGACGTCCGGCGAATCGCCTGAGCAAAATCCTCAAGAGCGTCGCGGACCCGGCTATCGGCGGCAGCCATGGCATCAAGATGCGCTCTGACCTGATCACACACCCCGGCGGTGCGCCGACCCCACGACGGCCAGTACTGGCGGTCCCCGACCTGCTCAACCACCGCAGAGGCAATTGCCGCTGTCAACAACTCCGAAAGAGCCAACTGCTGCTGCACCGGCCCGTCAGCCTCATCGCCAACGCCGTCGGGCTCGGCTACATCAATATCAACAGAGCCGGTCCGGTCCAGGACTTTCAGCGGCAGATTCCGGGCGGCACTCACCGAGTTGACCATCACGTCAAGGCGCTCGTCGTGGGATCGCAACGCCCGTAACACCCGAAACACCTGCTTGAAATCGCTGCCCTCAATCACCTCCCTGGAGTGCATCAACTCCCCGGCTGGCACCAGCACCGGCAACACCACATACCCGCAGCTCTTGGCGGGCGCGGTACGCATCACCCGGCCCACCGCCTGCACGATGTCCACATCGGAACGCTTCGGAGCCAACAACACCACCGCGTCCAGCGCCGGAACATCCACTCCCTCAGTCAGACACCGCGCATTGGACAACAACCGAGCCCGCGGACCGGGCCCGCCAACTGCGGCCGACTCGTCGTCTGCGGCCTTACGAAGCTCTTGCAGTTTCTCCGACCGCTGGTAGGCGTTCATCTTGCCGTCGACATGATCGGCGTTGAGCGTCAGGCAACTGCCCCCCCCCCCCCGGTTGGATGCAGCCCGAGCGGTGAGATCGTTCAGCGCCGCAGCCGAATCCCGGGAAGCCTTCACGGTGTTGGTGAACGCAATCGCCGTGCGACAGTGCCCAACCCCGGCCGTCACCTCACCCACGGACCGGTCGGCACTCGGAGCCAGCGTGTCGGGATCCGCCAACGCATCCCAGCACCCCAACAGCTTCACAGCGTCGGAATAGTCCAGCTTGAACACCTTGGAGTCGGCGCGGGTGATTTCCACACCGTTACGCGCGGATGGGCCCAGCAGATCTCCGTAGACATCCTCACCGACACCTACCACCAGCACCTCATAATTCGACAGAAGATTCTCTTCGATGGCCTCGCCGAAGGTCATCGAATACAGCAGCGGGCCGAACTGGGTCTCATCATCCATTGAGTACAAATCGCCATCGGCTTTGGACTTCGCAGCGTCGGTGTAGATCCGCTGAGTGGCCGTCATGTATAACCGCCGCTCGGCGGCCAGCCGAGCCTCGTTGTGCACCATTGTGAACAACCCGCTGCCATCCACTCCGGTGCTTCGATGAGCCTCATCGCAGATCACCAGATCAAAAGCCGGGCAGCCGTGTAGCTGCTGGGCACGACAGATCTTGTCCAGTGACTGATACGTACAAAACGCAACCGTCAACGCTTCGGGCGCCTCACGCTTCAACTCTGATGCCACATCGGCGGTGTTGGTGGTGACCGGCATAGCCAACTCCGCGATTGAAGCCCCCTCATCACCAGCCCTGCGACCAACCATGGCATCTGAACACACACCCAAGTACCGGTGGCGCACCGACCGCTGAGCGGCCCACTCGCGCATCACCTGATCCATCAACGCAATCGACGGCACCAAATACAGAACCCGGCCCCCCAGTCCGGTGAGGCGCTCCGCCGCCCATAATGCCACCACCGATTTGCCGGTCCCGCATGGCATCACGACACGGCCCCGTCCGCCTGTTGCCAGGCCGTTCACGATCGCGTCAACCGCCCGCAACTGATCGGGCCGCGGTTGATAGCGAACCGGTACATAATCGGCCTGCTCCGGGGACCTAACCAGCTCCCGCCAATCCAATGGCCAAGCGTCAAGCTTGGCGGGGGTCAAGATCTCGGTGTTGGGGGCTTGTTCCAGTTTCTGTCGGGCTGAGCCGGTGTAATCGCTGGTAGCCACGAAGATCCGCGATTTCCAACCCTGCGGGCGAGGGCCGTGATCCGCCAAGAACTTGTTGACATCGGCTGTCGACACCTTGGCGGTGTCGTAGAACTTGCACTGGACTGCACACAACCCGCCGCCGTACTCAGGCGTTTGCCGACCCACCAGATCAATCCCTATGTCACCAGTGTGAACCCTGTCGTCACGCCCAGACCAGTCATTCCACAGCCACAGGTTCTCGAACCGGGCCGGGCCGTACTCTCCGGGATGGTCCCGCAACGCGGCCAGCATCATGCGCTCGAACAACTCACCCCTCCCAACACGAGACGGATCGCCGGACCGCAACATCTTCAAGGCCTCAGTGAGATACGGCAAAGGCTGAATGCTCCTCAATCGACCACTTGAGCCCGGGTCAACAACAGGCCCGGCGATTGTAACCCTTGCCTGAGACGGTGCCCTTAAGCCCTGATCTATGTGTGACGGTGCCTTGGGCCTGGTCGGGCGTATTCAGTTTGGAGATCACCTGGTGGAAGGGGCTGGGCAGCATTTCGACGAAGACGGCCTCGCCTACACCCTCGAAACAAATACAACCCGCGCTGCCAACCAAACCAACAACCCGCCAACGTGACGCCCACACCCTCAAAACCAAACACAACCGTCCATTACGAACCAAACCAACAACCCGCCAACGTGTCGCCCACACCCTCGAAACAAATACAACCCGCGCTGCCAATCAAGCCATCAGCCAGCCAACGTCTCGCCCACACCCTCAAGACCAACAACAACCGGCCTTACGAACCAAACCAACAACCAGCCAACGTCTCGCCCACACCCTCAAAACCAACAACAACCGGCCTTACGAACCAAACCAACAACCAGCCAACGTCTCGCCCACACCCTCAAAACCAACAACAACCGGCCTTACGAACCAAACCAACAACCCGCCAACGTCTCGCCCATTGTGACGTTGACATGGCGCCAGTACGGTGACGTCGCTCAAGACCTTGATCAACCTCAAGACCTCGATCAGCCTCTGATATTGGTTGGCGTAACATGGGTTGATGGGTCCAATGTCTCTCCTTGAGCCAGCGTCGCCGGACCTCGCCCGCATGAACACACAGCGCCTGGCTCGTCTGCGCCAGCAGATGCGCTCCCAGGATGTCGGCGGAGCAGTGCTGTTGCACGGCCCTAACGTCAGCTACGCCACCGGCCACGTACCCGAAGCCACCGACGCCAGCCACGCCAACTATCGTCGCGCGGTAGCCATCGTGAGCGCGGACGACGGTGCGGTCCGACTCCACGCCCACGGCCCCGTCGTCGGAGCGTCTGAAGCCGAGCACGGAGCGCCGTTGTGGCCCGAACTCGACGACGGGGCACAGTCCATGAAAGCCGCCGTTGCGGACTGTCTGGGCGACGTTACCGGTTGTCGTATTGCGGTGGACGCCGTGACCGGTGCAATGTCTCGGGCGGGAGTGCTCACAGGAGCCAAAATGGTCGACGCCAGCCGGGTCCTGGGCCCGGCCCGTGTCGTCAAGACCTGCGACGAGCTGGGCTGTATCGACCTGGCCCAACGCCGGACCGAACACGCAATGATCCCGGCGCAGGCCGCCTGTGTGCCCGGGGCCCGCCGCAGCGAGGTAGCAGGCGCCTTCCTGGCGGCGCTCGCCGACGGCGATGCTCCGCCGGAACTCTGCGGACAGACCTACAGCAACGGGATTGACCCCATCTTCGAACCGATGCCGACCTCACGTACCGGCGGAGCGCGCACCAGCACCGGTCATGTGGCCTTTCCGGTAGGTGTCACCAACCCCACCTTCGGTGAGGGCGACTTGGTCTGGGTCGACGCCGGGGTGGGCTATCAGGGTTACATGTCGGATTTTGGTCGGACCTGGATAGTGGGCCGAGGCCCCAGCACAGCCGAACGGTCGCTGTTCACCCGTTGGTTCGCTGTGTTCGAAGCCGGATGCGCTTCGGTGCGGCCCGGAGCCACGCTCGGCGACGTCGCTCGTGCGGCTCGCAGCGTTGAGCGCCACGAGGTGCCTTGGCTTCCGCACTTCTATCTGGCTCACGGCGTCGGCACCGAAAGCGCTGAGATGCCGATGATCGGCACAGATCTCGGCCCCGACTTCGACGACAGCTTCGAGCTTGAGGCGGGCATGGTTCTGGTGTTCGAGCCGGTCATCTGGTGCGACGGGGTGGGCGGTTACCGTGCCGAGGAGATCGTGGCGGTCACCGACGACGGAGCGCGCCTTCTCGGGGGCGGTCACAGCTATGAACCATTCGATTCCCAGACTGCACCAGAGCTCACAGCCACATGGACACCGACTCCGTGACCTGCGTGTCAGATGACCGCTGGCGCTGGTGTTGGTTTCTCTGGTGGTGCCGATGACGCCCGAAGCCGCGGGGCTTGTGAAGGCTCGGCGGGAACGGTTCCTGGCGGCGATGAAAGAGACGGACCTTGACGTGGTCGTGTTGGGCCGCCAAGACAACGCCAGCTACGTCTGCGGCATGCGCCGGTTGTGGACGGCCGGGACCAGGCCCTTCGGTGCGGGATGTGTTGTCGTCGGGGCCACGGGTCGGGTGCATGCCATGTCGAGTTGGGACACAGGTATCGAGGCTCCGATGTGCTTTGATGATCTCTATCCGCTGACCTGGAACCCTGCAACGATGGCCGCGTCGATGGCCGCCATCGATGGTCTCGCCGAAGCTCGAAGGATCGGAGTCGACGAGCTCACGCCGTCGTTTGTTCGCGCCGCGGCCCGTTTTGCTCCTCAAGCGGTGATCCGACCAGCGGATGACCTACTGGCGAGCGTGCGACGCCTCAAACTGCCCGGCGAGACGGCCGCCATCGCCAAGGCCTGCGACGTTGCCTGGGCTGGCGTGCAAGCCGCACTCGCAGCGCCATCACCTACGTGCGCGTATAGGGCGGCCATTGAGGCAATGGCCGCGCTGGGTGTCACCGTGGCGTCGTCGGTTCCCCGGATCGAACCGACAACCACAGGTGTCGTGATCGATATCGGAGTTATCTGTGACCTGTATGAGGGCGGGGTCGGGGGTCACTTCGTGAACGGTTACAGAACCGGGTCTGGGCGCTTGGCCGCCGCCTGCGGGCCTGGGGCTGGCAGCGAAGAACTCGCCGCTGCCGCCACGGCCGCTACTTGGTCGGTGCGGGGTCTGGGCATGGGGTTCGAAGGTCCTGTCATCGATACCGAGCTGGGATCGGCCGAGCGGCTTGAGGTCGGAATGGTGCTCAGCGTCAACGACGCGAACCGGCGCGATGTTGTGGCTGTCACCGCCGATGGGCCGACCGTGTTGTCGAAGCAGCCCCGGCCGTGACACCGTCGCATGGATCCGACTGCGCCAGCTTGTGAGCCGGGCCGATACCACGATCACGACCGGGCCCAACCAACCCGTCGCAGCCACCCCCCCCCCCAGCGAAATGACGGAAACCGAGCAAATTCATGATCCCTCTTGACGGTCCCTTCTACGACCAGCTCAGCGTTGGTGACCAACTACCCCGGCAGCCTTCGGTGGTTATTGATGAGGGCATGGCCGCTTTGTACCAGGCGATCATGGGCGAACGACTGCCGATGGTTTTGGACCCCGCGACCAGCCTGGCCGTGACCGGACACTCAGGCAGGCTCGCCAGTGCAGGGCTGGTGATGCAGCTATCAATCGGGCAGAGCACCACCGTCAGCCGACGGGCCATCGCCAACCTGTTTTTTCGCGACGTTCGTCTCGTGCGGCCAGTGTCGCTGGGTGAGTCCATCGCCACCACTGTGACAGTGGCGGCCCTAGCCGACAGCCGGGCGCGACCGGGGCGAGCGCATCGAGGCAAGGTGCTGGTTGATGTAGTCACCACCGCGGCCGGTGAACCGGCCGTCACCTACCGGCGTGCCCCGATGCTCCCCCAGATTGGTGACACCCAACCCGGCCACGCCGGGGAATTCGGTGCGGGCACAACCAATCGCCGAGGATCCACCGCAGCGACGCTCCCCGACAGCCTCGCCGCCGACTATTCGGGCCTTGTTCCAAGTGAATGGGATTTCACGGCCCTGGGACCTCCTGTGAACTGGAAGCTCGGCTCAACCGTGATCGACCCGGCTCGCGATGTGATCGACAACGCTTTGGGACTGGTTCGCCTCACCCACAACCTGGCGCTGATCCACCGTGACGCCACACGCTCTCCTTACCCGGAGCGGCTCGTGTACGGCGGCCACGTGGTAGGGCTCGCTCAGGCGTCACTTTCACGGGTCCTGCCCGGTATGGCCACGGTGGTGGGCTGGCACGGCTGTGACCACACAGGCCCCGCCTTCGAAGGTGATCAGGTCTCGTTTCGTCACACGCTTTTGGACGTGGCTCAAGCAGGCTCAGGCCGGGTCTTCGTGGTGCACGTTGAGGGTTTCGCCCATCGCGGCGATGTCGCATCGCCGGGTAGCGAACCCGAACCCGACTCTGGTGTTGCGATACTCGATTGGACGGTCGCCGCGGCTGCACCGTGAAGCCGCTGCACCGTGAAAGGGATGAACATGACAGGTCATCAAGCCATTGACTTGTGGGTCAACGTGAACATGGGCACGGCCGTTCCCCCAGAGTTCCTTGAACGAGTCAAGAACGAGTACTTCAAGGCTGGCGACGACTTCTTGCGGTCGCTCACTATCACCGAATGCCTCGACGTAATGGACGAAGCTGGCGTGGACAAGGCGGTGCTCACCGTTGCTGTCCACAGACCCGACGAGGCGGTGCTCGACTTCGTACGCCAGCGACCCGACCGTTTCTCCTTGGCCGCCTACGTGCGACCACACAAGCTGATGCCCGAACTGTGGCGGCTGGAGTCGATGATCGAACAATTTCCCGTGGCGATGGCCCGAACTGTTCCCTTCAACTTCGATCTGCCGCCGAGCGACGCCGTCTATTACCCTTTATACGCCAAATGCACCGAACTTGACCTGCCGCTGTCTGTGAATACGGGCCTGCCGGGTCCCCCGATGCCAGGTGAATGCCAGGACCCAATCCATCTCGATCGGGTCTGTTACCGGTTCCCGACACTGAGACTTTGCATGGCGCACGGTGCCGACCCGTGGTGGGGCACAGCGATCAGGTTGATGATCAAGTACCCCAACCTTCACCTGATGACATCCGCTTACAGCCCGAAGCGGTTCCCGGCCGAACTGATCGCCTTTATGAACACCCGCGGCCAGGACAAGATCATGTTCGCAAGTGATCATCCAGTGCTGTCAATGAAGCGATGCGTGGGTGAAGCCGAAGCGCTTGATCTCCGTGAGGGTGTCTTGGACAAGTTTCTGCGGGCCAACGCTGAACGGCTCTTCTTTGGTGAACGCAAGCCTCCCTCTAGGATTCGGTCCGGGTCCGGGCGAGCCGGATGAAACGAACCGGGATCACGATGAGACGACCGGAAAGGGTGACGATGAACCACCAAACGATGCCGATGACCGGGCAGGCACGGCGATGACCGAAGTAGTAATCGTAGAAGCTGTGCGATCAGCGGTGGGTAGACGCAACGGCACGCTGGGGCACACCCACCCGGCGGATCTCCTCGGACCGATTCAAATGGAGTGCCTGCAAAGGGCCGGAATTGCAAGCGACGAGGTGGACCAGGTGGTGGGCGGCTGCATCAGCCAGGTAGGAGCCCAGGCAATGAACATCACCCGTACCGCCTGGCTATCGCACGGCGGTGACCCCGAGACCGCCTGCTCCACTGTGGATTCCCAGTGCGGATCGTCCCAACACGCAGTCAATTTGGCCTACAGCCTGATCGGATCCGGGGCTGCCGATGTGGTTCTGGCCTGCGGTGTGGAGGTGATGACGATGCTGCCCATCGGGTCTAATGCCGCCAAAGGCCCCGGCCGACCCGTGTCTCGCAGCTACTTCAAGCACTACGAGTTCACCAGTCAATTCGAAGGGGCAGAACGCATCGCCACCAAGTACGGAATCACACGCGCCGACACCGATCAGCTCGGACTTACGTCTCAGCTCCGGGCAGCCCGTGCCGTGACCGAGGGCCGTTTCGAGACCCAGATCGCTGCGGTGCAAGCAGCAGTGGTTGATGCTGAAGGGAAAAAGACTGGTGAAACAGTGGAATTCACCCTTGACGAGGTCCCGAGAGAGACCAGCCCGGATGCACTCGCAGCCCTGGATCCCGTGGCCCGAGCCGATGGGGTCCATACGGCGGGTACTTCCTCACAGATAGCCGACGGTGCCGCGGCGGTGCTGTTGATGTCGTCGGATCGGGCTGCGGCTCTGGGTTTGCAACCTCGGGCACGGGTGATTCAAACAGCCCTCGTGGGTTGTGACCCGGTGCTGATGCTGGAAGGACCGATTCCCGCGACCCGACAGATGCTCGACCGGGAGGGGTTGAGCGTTGACGACATCGACGTGTTCGAAGTGAACGAGGCCTTCGCATCGGTGGTGCTCGCCTGGGCCAAAGCCACAGGCGCCGACCTTGAGCGAACCAACCCCAACGGCGGTGCTATCGCGCTGGGTCATCCCCTGGGCGGAACCGGATGCATCCTCACCACCAAGGCCGTTCACGAACTCGAACGCATCGACGGCCGCTACGGCCTGGTAGCGATGTGCTGTGGAGGCGGGCTCGGCACCGGTACCCTCATCGAACGGGTCGCCCCCTAGACGACACCCGCTGTTCGCAGGGCATCAATCTCAGCTCCCGACAAGCCGAGCAAGCCCGACAACACCTCGTCGGTGTGGCAACCGAGTCGGGGAGCACCGGCCGGAACAACCACCTCCTGATCACCGATTCGCGGAAACGGTGCCTGCTGGCGAACCGTTCCTATGACCGGATCCTCTACAGCGATCACATCACCGCGAGCCACCACATGTTCGTCGGCGACCAGGTCGGCCACGTCGTACACGGTCCCGACCGGGACATCGTGGTCGACGCAGCGAGTTTCGATCTCGGCGGCATCCAATTGTGAAGCCCAGTCCGCCACGATCTCGTTGATTTCGGCGTTGTGATGGCCTCGGGCTGCGGGTGTGCAGTAACGCTCGTTGCTGATCAGGTCGATGCGGTCCATTGCTGAGCACAACCGCTCGAAGTTGGTCTGGCCAGCCGCCACTATGCAGACGTAGCGCCCGTCTCGGGTGGGGTAATTGTCGAGCGGAGCGGAATGTTCGAGGCGGTTGCCGCTGCGGTTGCGAACCAGACCCAATTTGTCGTAGGCGGCCACGGTCCATTCCAGGATGCGCAGCGCCGAGCCGTACAGGTAGGCGTCGATAACACCGCCTCGGCCGGTTCGGTGGGCGTCGCGGTCATAGAGCAGTGCGGTGACAGCCTGTGCCGCGAACACACCTGTCAAGTAGTCGGTGACGGTTACCCCTGGCCGCACCGGTGCACGGTCGGGTTCGCCGGTCAGGTGCATGATCCCGCCGTAGGCCACACCGTTGCGGTCGAGTCCGGGACGAAGAGACTTGGGGCCGTCTTGACCGAACACGCTGATCCGCGCCGTCACCACCTTTGGGTCGAGCCGAGAGGGATCAATGTTCCATCGTTCGAGGGTGCCTGGCCGGAAGTTCTCACATACCACATCAGACACAGCCGCCAGACGACGGAACAGTTCTTGCCCCTGCGGACGACGCAGGTTGATCGTGACCGACTTACGACCTCGACCTTCCACCGACCAGTACAGCGAATAGGGGGTCCCGTCGGCCGCCGCAGCGAAAGGCCCGAGTCCCCGCAACATGTCGCCAGTCCCCGGATCTTCGATCTTGATCACCTCGGCACCCTGTTCGCCCAGCACACCTGCGCAAAACGGTGCGGCGATCCGAGTACCGAGGTCGAGTACCCGCAGTCCGGCCAGAGGCATTCTCATCGCTATCAGGCGTCCTTGTGCTCGGAGAACACCTCTTGCATTGAACCCTTCTGCATCCGCCGCTGTAATGCCCCCAAAGCGGTGGAGGTGTTGTGCATCCATTGATGAGCCTGGAAGTGGTAGTCCCAAGCATCTCGCTGGCCTTGTAGGTCCAGGGTCTTGTTGATTGACCGCTTGACAACTTCGGCGGTCGCGGGCGGGACCATTGCGATGCGTTCAGCGAGTTCCCGCACGGCGTTGTTCAGTTCGGACCTGGGCACAACCCGGTTGACCATCCCCAGCCGGTGAGCTTCATCCGCGTTGATGGTCTCAGCTGCCAAGAGGAACTCCTTGGCCTTTCGCGCTGGCATCTCCCAGGGCTCCACCAGGATTTCCACGGCCGCTCCGGTCATACGCAGAACCGGATTCTGAAACGATGCATCGTCACTGGCGACGATCAGATCGGCCATGCAGGCCAACATGACCCCCGCGGCGATGCACTTACCGTGGACCGCGGCGATGGTCGGCTTGCGGAAATCGCGAATCCGCAGGCAGCGGTCGAAGTACATGACCTTTTCGTGGTGGTACTTGCCTTCGGGGGTTTCCCGCATCAGCCGCCACTCATCGGGCTCCACGTCGCCGACCAGGGCCTTGAGATCGTGACCGGCCGAAAAGTGCCTGCCATTGGCTGCCAGCACAACAACCCGCACATCGGCGTTGGCGTCGGCTGCGTCCAGAGCGGCGTCGAGTTCGTCGATCAAAGCAGTGTCCTGAGCGTTGGCCACTTCGGGCCGATTCAAGGTGATCGTGGCGACGGGTCCTTCGACTTGGTAGAGGATGGTTGAATACTCAGGCATAAGACCCAGTGTAGAAACAGAACCCTCGGGCCAGGGCCGTGGCTCTCGAGGCAACCCGAGAGAGCACTCACATCACTCTTCGTACATTCCCGGGTCAGGGCCGTGGCTCTCGAGGCAACCCGAGAGAGCACTCACATCACTCTTCGTACATTCCCGGGTCAGGGCCGTGGCTCTCGAGGCAACCCGAGAGAGCACTCACATCACTCTTCGTACATTCCCGGGTCAGGGCCGTGGCTCTCGAGGCAACCCGAGAGAGCGCTCACCGATCACTCTTCGTACAAAGCTGGGGTCAGGGCCGTGGCTCTCGAGGCAACCCGAGAGAGCGCTCACCGATCACGGTGCGCTGGATCTCGTTGGTGCCAGCGAAGATTGACGCGGCCCGGTAATACAACCACGAACGCTGCCAGCGCCCCTGTGCCGGGTTGTGTTCTGCCCCTCGCCACAATGGGGAAAGGTCACCCAGCACGCGCATTGCGGTGGCGTGCAGACGCTGGCTCATCTCGCTCCAGTACAGCTTGGCCGTGGCAGTTTCTGCACCCGGTGGTCGGCCGTGCTGGAGCGCGGATAGCGCTCGCCAGTTTTGGATCTGGAACAGGCGCAGCTCAACGAATGCCTGTGCGAGTTCCTGTGCGGTGCGGGGATCGGAGTCCAGGCCCTGATCCCGGGCGAGTTGCATCAGTTCGTCTAGTAGTTGTGAGTGGATCACCAATTGACGGGGGTTTGTGCCCCGCTCATGGATCAGCACCGAACCGGCTACACCCCATCCATCATCTAATGCGCCAACAAGTTGGTCGTCGGGCACGAAGACGTCGTCGAAGGTGACCTCATTGAAGTCGGATTCGTCGGTGATTTGACGTAGCGGTCGGATCTCGACTCCGGGCGCGGTCATGTCGATCATCAACGCCGAGATACCGGCTCGCTTCGGTGCTTCGGGGTCGGTGCGAACCAAAGCAAGCCCCCAATCGGCGAACTGGGCATAGGAAGTCCAGACCTTTGTGCCGTTGATGATCCAGCCCCCTTCAACGGGTTCGGCTCCGCAGCGCAGAGAGGCAAGATCACTGCCAGCATCGGGCTCGCTGAACAACTGACAAAAGAGCTGCTCTGCGCCGAGAACACCGGGAAGCCAGCGCTGTTTCTGGATGGGAGTGCCGTGTGTAAGCAAGGCCGGTCCGACCAGGTTGACCCCGATTCGCCCCACCAATTCAGGGGCTCGTGCCCGAGCCAGTTCCTCCTGCACGATGAAGTGATAGACAGGATCGGATTCCCTACCGCCGTACTCAACCGGCCAGGTAACGCCCACCAAACCGGCTTCGGCGAGCTTGCTCTGCCATTGGCGACCGAAGGCCACTTCAGCGGCGAGATCGTCGAATATGGGAGGTAACCCGGTTCCGTACGCCCAAGGCAGATTGGCTTCCAGCCACGACCGACAATGTCGGCGGAATCGGTGGTGGTCATCGGTGGGAGTGAGATCCACGTTGCCCACGTCTACCAGCTCCGACAGATCCCGACCACACATCCACCACACACGCACCCATCACCCCGACCACACATCCCCACCACACACGCACCCATCACCCCGACCACACATCCCCACCACACACGCACCCATCACCCCGACCACACACACCCATCACCCCAACCACCCATCATCCCCACCACACACACCCATCACCCCAACCACACATCATCCCCACCACACACACCCATCACCCCAACCACCCATCATCCCCACCACACATACACCCATCACCCCAACCACACATCCCCACCACACACGCACCCATCACCCCAACCACACATCCCCACCACACACGCACCCATCATCCCGACCACGCTTGATCTAGCATTGTGGTTTCGTGGATTTTGACCTGTCACCCGACCAGGTGGCGCTGCGCGACGCCGCAGGCGCTTTCCTTGACGATCTCTGCGACATGGCGACGGTCCGGCTGGCGTGCGCTAACGACGGCTTCAATCCCGACCTGTGGGAAGCCATGATTGAACAGGGATGGATTGCCATCACCGTGGCCGAGTCGCTCGGGGGAGTCGGTCTGGGTCCGGTGGAAGCGGCCATTCTTCTCGAACAGAGCGGCGCTCACCTGGCCCCGGTTCCGTTGGCGCAACAGCTCATCGCGCTGGGGGCGATGACTGACCAACCATGGCTGGAGCGACTGATGACCGGACAAGCCGTCGCCTCGGTAGCAAGAAACCCAGTGATGCGAGCCGCCGACGGTACGGTTACGGGTCGACCCGAGCCGGTCGTCTACGGTGCCCGGTCCGACGTTTTGGTGATACCCGCCGGTGACGAACTCGTGGCTGTGGACTTGGCCGGGACGAAGCGCCAACCCGAACCTGCCATGGACCGCACCCGCGAACTTGCCTGGGTGAACCTCAACAGTGCCCCGGCTGTGACCATCGGCGGACCTGACGAGGTAACGGCGCATCTGAATCGCGGGGCCGTTTTTCATGCGGCGGAGATGTTGGGCACGGCCGAGACAGTCATGAGGCTGGCTGTGGATTACGCCAAAGTCCGTGAACAGTTCGGCCGACCCATAGGAAGCTTCCAGGCAGTCAAACACCGTTGTGCCGACATGTTGGTGGACACCGAAGCCATGAGATCAGTCGTGTACTACGCGGCCTGGGCCCTGAGCGCCGACCCAGCCGAGGCCCCGGTTGCGGCGGCCACCGCCAAGATCTGGTGCAGCGACGCTGGCCTACGCGTGGCGGAGTCGGCGCTACAGGTTCACGGCGGAATCGGGTTCACCTGGGAATCAGACGTGCACTTGTTCCTAAAGCGTGCCCAACTTGATCAGGTCTGTTTCGGTGACGCCCGTCACCATCGAAGCCGTTTGGCAACCATGCTGCGAGACCGGTTGGACTCAGGTTCAAGCATATGGGCCGACCCCTTGGCTGCCGACACGGCGTGAATGCGGTCGGCCAACCAGACCCGACCGGCCGAACTCGACTACTGGCGTGCCCCGACATATCAGGCAGCGGCCTCGGATACGGCCTCCCAGAACACTCCGAAACTCCGCGAACTCGATCTGCTCGGTTCAATATACGCGCCGATCTTGCGAGCAGCCTCACGTTTCTCAATCTTTAGTCGATACTTCGTTTCCATAACACGTTCAAAGGCTTCCCATGTTCCGCCCTTGATCTCATCCGGATCTCGAAACTTCGGACTCTGTAACTTCTCGCCATCCCTGCCGTAGGCAAGACAAACTGCCTCCCAATCACCGAAATACCAAGCCTCGAGTTCTTCGATCACAATCCGGTTGACTACCTGCCACTGCTGACCTAGGGCCGAACCACGAGTTGTGAGACCAGCCTCTCTAGATATCCTTTCGAGCCTCGCTTTGAGTTCGTAACAGTCGTCTTGATCGCGATCCACCAACACAAAGATATACCATCCTAGCAGCAAAGACTTGCCAAGATTAGCAATGTAGTCATGCATGTTATCCAATAGATCATGTTTTCCCTGGAAGCTAATCACACGAAATCCCAAAGTAGGAAAATAGCGTGGTAGTATTGCCTCAAGGAAATCTCCCATTGAACGTTCCTCAACTAACAGATAGATGAATGTTTCTCCTTGATTCATCGAAATTATCGTCTATTACACTATACCAATACGAGACAAGGGATCACCTACTCCGAAGACTCCCTTACTCCACAATCCACCCAATAGTTCGGTCTTAGCCATGGCCTGAACCTCCCAAATATCTGAAGCTCGTTTCAATATTGTATACCCATTCTCATCGCGCCAGAGGATATAGACCTCTTCTGCCTTGAGCCCGTCAAGGAGATCCGGTGAGTGTGTAGTGATCAGTAGTTGTGTGCTGTGCAGGGCTCTACTGCATTCCTCCGAGAAAAGCGATTGGAGTTCGGGATGCAGGAAGTTCTCCGGTTCTTCGATCGCGATCAATGGATACGGATCTGATCCGTGTAGCAAGACCAGATAGGCCAGCATCTTCAGGGTGCCATCGGATGTGTACCGGGAGATGATCGGCTTCTCGAATGGAGCGTCTACCAACTGCAACAGCAAACGCCCGTCTGGCATCGGTTCAGCTCGCACATCGGATACCAACGGAACCAGATACGCGAGCCTTTCTATGATGTCCTTCAATCGACCTTCGTCTGTTTCCCTTAAGTGTTGAATGACATTAGCCAAATTGTGACCAGTTCGAGACAGTTGATCCTGTGGACCGCTCTCGGGTTGTGAGCGTCCCTCATCCACGGAGAGATAGGATACATGCCATCCGATGATGAAGTCTCGTAACTTTGCGATCCGGGGATGTTCGACGAATTGACCCAAGGCGTTGACTGCAAGCAGATCCTTGGATCTGAGCTTGACCGGTGCCCGCTCGTCATCTTCATCGGGTAACTCACCGCTAGCAGCTTCTCCCTCTCCGTTTTCGACCTCCAGAAACTTGAAAGGGCGGCCTCTACCTTTGCGATTCCAACGCAGCCATTCGTGTACGATTACTGGCTGGCCTTTGTCCTCATCAATCTCAAGGTGGTAGGTGATCAGTGGATTTCCCTTTGTGCCGACCGTCTTCGAATGTTCCCGGTATTTGATCTCTATCACGACCGGGCCATCGGAGCCTCGTGATTTGATCCCCTGACCTCGACCTCTCCTATCCCAGGCAGTCCGAAGATTTAGTTCGAAGCATTCTGATAGGAACGCAAGGACATCGCAAACAGTTGATTTACCGCTACCGTTGGGACCTATCAGAACGGTAAGAGGAGTCAGGTCCTTGAACGTGACGTCTCGTAGCGCTCGATAGTTACGTACTTTCAGTGATTCGATCCGGGCCGGACCCTCTTTACCTACCTCTTCCATACGAGAGCCACTCCCTGTATTACAACCATTGACTGCGAACAATAACCATGGATCCAACAGATCGCAGGAACGATCAAGTCACCATCTCGAAGTACTGCACCTCCACCATGAGCGGCAGCAAATAGCGGACGTAGAAACTGTGCAGCTTCAAGACCTCGTAATCCTCCACCTCGTAGTTCATGATGTGAACCCGGTCGTCTTGGACTCTGAACGCCTCAGCCCTGCGCATCACCTCTTGCAGTTCGTTGAGGCTGTCCACGGCCATACCGAAGTGGTCGCCTTCAGGGGCCCACATGGGGTTCGGATCGGCGATCAGGAACACGAACTGGTCATATGAATGGACCCCCATGACCAGCCGCTTGCGGTCCTGGGTCATTGTCGGATGTTCCTGCCAACCAAACACCTCGCCGTAGAAACGGGCGATGTCGGCTCTTCCCTGTTCGTTTAGCAGTTCGGCGGGCATGCTCAATGCCACATGATTGAAGCGGGCAGGGCCCCTAAACTCGGACATGTTCGCGGTGGTTTCGCTCATGGGCACACCAGTACCTTTCCGGCCGCCGCACCGGAACGCAGGCGGCGCATCGCATCCATTAGCCCGTCAAGGGTGACAGACTCCGGTTCGAGCAGGACATCAAGCGGCAGCACCTTTGAAGCAATGAGTTCCAAAGCAGCCGCGAAACCGTCCGTGTCGTAGTCGAAAGCACCGGTCACGAACAGTTCATTGAGAATAACCCGGTTGGTGTCGAGCCTCGGGAAGTTCATACCGGTGCCAACCAGCACCATCGTGGCACCGCCTGTGAGCTGAGTTAGGCCGGTTTCGACCGCCGAGCGGGCTCCGGACGTCTCAAAGACGTAGTTCACGGCGTCGGCAGGCACCTCGCCGGGATGTCCGGGTACTTCGAGATCTTCGGGTGAGGCGACGACTGCGCCAAGTCGCCGGGCTAGGTCCCGTCGCAGTTCGTGCGGTTCGATGACGGTGACATCAATGCCGCGGGTTCCAAGGACAGCGACAACCGCCGCTCCGATCGGCCCGCAGCCGAACACCATGGCCCGCCTACCTGCTTCAACGCTGCCCACGGTTACGGCGTGCATGGCCACAGCCAGCGGCTCGGTGTAGGCAGCATCGCGGGCACTTACACCACACGGCACGTCTAGGAGATTGCGATGATCGATGGTCAAATAAGCGGCGAAGGCTCCGCTTTGGCTGTCTTCACCGGCTCGTGGTCTGCGTTCGCACAGTCCGGGCCGACCCGCTGCGCAGGGCTTGCATTGGCCGCACTCCACCCAGCTTCGCCCTACGACCGTGGCCCCCGTGTCGATTCGAGCGTCGGGACCTTTTTGCACGACCCGACCGGACCATTCGTGACCGTAGACCATGTCGGGTTCGCCCCAGCCGTCCAGCATCATGTGCAGATCGGTTCCGCAAACCCCGCAATAATCCACCTTCACCATCACATCCGCGGGGCCCATGTCGGGAACGGGCACGTCAAGGACCTCCAGCTGACCTTTGCGCCGGTAGACGGCGGCCCGCATCATCGCAATGCTCCCGTCATCGCTACGACATTACCGGACCGCGATGGCACCACAGTCGTTATGGCCGCTTTGACGATTAAGTCGCTCCGACGATGATCACCACCGGGCTCGCCGAGATGCTCTGCGACTACTTCCCTGCCGGTATCTGCGACTACTTCCCTGCGGATAGACGCGCTGTTAGTTCCCTGCGGTCGACCTTGCCCGAAGCCAACACCGGAAGACGCTCGACCACCTCAATCCGCTCCGGGGTGAGGTAGCGAGCCGCGCCCCGACGGGCGAACCATGCCCGGCACAGGCGGAGATCGAAACTCTCCGCGGCGATTACGAAGGCCGCCACACGTTCACCGAGACGTTCGTCGGGTTCGGCTACCACCACGGCTCGGCGTACCGCCGGGTGGGCTTCCAAATGCCGCTCAACCTCAACAGCGGAGATGTTCTCCCCGCTTCTGATGATGCGATCCCCCAACCGGCCCTCAATGGTCACCCAGCCGTCGGTGAGTGTGGCCAGATCACCGGTACGGAACCAGCCATTAACGAACGCTTCGGTTGTGGCTTCGGGATCGAGATATCCACGGGCCAGTTCAGGCCCGCTGACCCAGAGTTCGCCTCGTTCGTCGACCCTCAGCCGGGTCTGTGCAAAGGCCCGACCGTCGGTGGTAATCATCTTGTCGATCGGATCGTCGAAACGAGACGTGGCGACGGTGGGAGCCTCGGTGGAACCATAGGAACGTTTGACCACAGCCTCAAAGGCGGCACCGGCTCTTTCACAAAACGCGGGCGTTACCCCTGTACCCCCGCAGGAAATCAATCGCAACGACCGGACCCGGGCCGGGTCGAATCGGTGATGATCCATGAGCGATGTGAACATCGTCGGCGGACCCACCATGTAGGTGACCGACTCCCTTTCGATCAACTCAAGTGCCGTGCCTGGATCCCAGCGGGCCATCAGCACCGTCTTCATATCCGACGTACCCGGGATCAGGACCCCATGCAACAACCCGGCTACGTGGGCCAGCGGGGACGCCATAAGCACCGTGTCGTGCCTGCTCAAGCCGTGGACCTCGCCTAACTGGGCGACCTTGTAGAGCAGGCTTCGGTGAGTGTGGACCACCCCTTGGGGCACCCCTGTGGAACCCGAGGTGAACAACACAACCGCATCGGCGTCGATTCTCGACTTGCCGCTGAGAGACCCTGCGGCGGCACTGTCATCAACAGGTTCATCACCCAGGACCGCACAGGCCGGGTCGGGCTCGGTGATCAGATCCCGGGCGTTCACAGAACCTGCTACATCGGCCAACGCGGAGCTGGGCTCGGTCACGGTCAGGTTTGGCTGAGCTACCGAGAGCGCTTGCGCAAGATGATCGGACCTGGCGGCGGGATGCAAAGCCACTGCCACAGCGCCGAGGTGCCAGCACGCCCGATAAGTCGTCACAGCGTCGATCCCGGGCGGAAGTTGGAATGCCACCCGATCACCGGACTCAACGCCGTGGGCTGCCATGGACGCTGCCAATAACCGAACGCGGTGATGAAGATCGTTGCTTGAGATCCGGTTCGGTCCCTGGACCAAGAAATCTTCTCGGCCCTCCACCACCGCCAGGGCCGCGGCCAGATTCACGATTCGGTGTGGCGTTCCAACAACTTGCGGGCGATCACCATTTTCTGGATCTCGCTGGTGCCTTCACCCACGATCATCAGCGGCGTGTCACGAAAGTACCTTTCCACGTCGTATTCTTGGGTGTAGCCGTTGCCGCCATGGATGCGCAGAGCTTCGGTGGCGATCTCAAACGCGGCTTCCGAGGCGAACAGCTTCGCCATCCCTGCCTCAAGGTCGGCTCGACCGCCGGAGTCGAATCTGGCAGCGGCGTCATAGGTGAGCAGGCGGGCGGCCTGCAGCTTGGTGGCCATCTCCGCCAACTTGAATCCGATGGCCTGATGGCGGAATATCGGCTTCCCGAAGGTTTCGCGTTCCTGGCTGTATTTCATGGCCGCGTTGAAGGCAGCTTGGCCGACCCCAACGGCTCGGGCCGCGATGTTGATCCGGCCGAGCTCCAGAGCCGAAAGGGCATATCGCAGACCGTTGCCCAGGCCGTCGTCACCGCCGAGCAGGTTCGAGCCCGGTACCCGATGATCGGTGTAGACCATCTCTACGGTTTCCAGACCTTTGTAGCCGAGCTTGGGGATCTTGCGGGAAACGGTTATCCCCTCAAAGGACGGTCCTGGCGTCTTCTCCACCAGAAAACACGTGACCCGGCCCTCGGGTGTGCGCGCCAAAAGCATGACCAGCCCGGCACGGTCACCGTTGGTCACCCACATCTTTGTGCCGTTAACGACCCAGTCGTCACCATCGGGGACGGCTCGGCATCGCAGAGCACCGGCATCGCTGCCCGAGTCGGGTTCGGACAACGAGAAAGCCGCCCGGAATCTTCCGTCGACCATGCGCGGCAGGAAACGTTGCCTCTGAGCGTCGGTCCCGAACCGGGCGATCATGGTGGCTGCGATCTTGTGGCTGTTGAGAATTCCCGACAGCGACATCCATCCACGCGACAACTCCTCAACGATCCGGGCATAGGTAGTGGCGCTGAGTCCGAGGCCTCCGTACTCCTCGGCGATCGTCACTCCGAACAGGCCGAAGTCGCACATCTGTTTGACCATTTCGGCGGGGAAGGCGTCGGCATGTTCGAGATCCGAGGCGTGGGGAATGACCCGCTCGTCGACCCATCGCGCCACGGTGGCCACGATCTCGTCGGCAAGGTCGTTACTGGACGTCATGGGAAACCCCCAAACTCTTGTGCTGTATCAATCGTCGTCTTGTGCTGAATCAATCGTCGAAACCGACCCGATTCTCACCGGTGAAGACGATCTCACGGCGGGCGATGCGCCAGCGGTCCGGGTTGCGATGAACGATGTCGTAGTAGCGACCGGCCTGGCTGACCTCGTTCGTTTTGGAAACGAACACGAAGTCGGTGCTAACCGAGGCGACATCGCCGTTGAGTGCGATCAGGGGTTCGCTCAGCAGGTGCTTTCCTCTGAGTTCGGCCGTCTGGACCGGTTCGACCATAGCCCGCAGTTCGCCTCGGCCTCGGGCCGTCATGCCCATCACCGCAAAGACGCAGTCCTTTGTGAACAGGTCGATCCACTCATCGAAACGACCGTCGTCCAGACTCTGGCAGTACTCAACGAGCAACCGGCGAATCTCAAAAGGATCTGCCGGGCCAGCGGTCCCAGCCATCGGGCCAGCACCAACGATGTTGTCAGTCACAGGGTCTCACCACCACAAAATAGCCTCAACTGTTCTAACCGTTCCAGTAACCGTTTCAACGGTGATGTCCGTGCCGGGCCGGTAGCGTCGCGCAGACATGGACCTTGCGTTGTCCGACACCGAGAGAGCTTTCGCACATGAAGTACGCGAATGGCTGACCCGAAATGTCGAACGACCCGAACCCGACCTCAGCCCGGATCAGCAGATCGCCTGGGGTCGGCGGTGGCAAGCCCGTCTAGCTGCGGCGCGAATGGTAGCGATCTCGTGGCCTGAATCGGTCGGGGGGCGCGGAGCGAACCCAGTTGAGGTGGCTTTGTATAATCTGGAATACGCCCGCGCAGGGGCGCCACAACCCGTCAACCGGGTCGGGATCAATCTGGTGGGACCGACCCTTTTGGTTCACGGAACCCAAGCTCAACAAGCCAGGTGGCTCCCGTCGATCCTGGATGCGACCGAGATCTGGTGTCAGCTCTTCAGCGAACCCGGCGCCGGATCCGATCTGGCTTCACTGCACACTCGAGCCGAACCCACAGACGCGGGATGGCTGATCACGGGGCAGAAGGTGTGGACCTCTTACGCTCGGTTCGCTCGCTGGGGGATCGCGCTGGTCCGCACCGATCCCGACCTGCCACGTCATCGCGGCATCTCCTGCATGGTGATCGACATGACCGCGCCCGGGGTCCGCATCAGCCCGCTGCGCCAGATCACCGGTGAAGCGGAATTCAACGAGGTGCACATCAATGAGGTGTTCGTGCCCGCCGATCATCTCCTGGGTGGGTGTAACCAGGGTTGGTCGGTGGCCAACACGACGCTGGCGCATGAGCGGGGCACGGCCTTTCCGTTCAAAGAGCAGGTCGTTCACGAGATCTACCTCGACGAGTTGTTGAATGACGTTCGATCAAGTGGCGCCTTGGAGGACCCATCGATGGCCGACATGATCGTTGACGCCTACGTGGAGCTGGTGCTGCTGCGCCTCTGCAACTACAAAACTCTGTCGAGACTGAGCCGAGATCAACAGCCCGGCCCGGAATCCAGCGTGACCAAGCTGATCCATTCTGCGATGACCCGGCGTCTGTCGGATGCAGCCCTAGCCGCCGTCGGGGACACCGCACCGCTATGGCCGAACCCGACCGGCGAGTTGACAGCGGGGACCTGGCAACGCCAGTGGCTGTGGTCGAAATCGGCTTCGATCGCAGGCGGAACCGACGAAATTCAGCGCTCCGTCATCGCCGAGAGACTGCTCGGCCTTCCCCGGGGGTGAAATCCCACAAAGGCGAAACCGAGCGAGACCCAAGAAATTCAGGATCCGAAGCAATTCAGGATCCGAAGCGATCAACCAGCAGTCGGCGCAGAGCTCGCAAATCGATCTTGCCCGACTCAAGCCAGGGCAAGTCACCCACGTCGTCAAAAACCGCAACATGGCGCGGAACCTTGTACCCCGAGATCTCGGCCTTGAGACGGCGACGAAGATCGTCCGGGTCGAAATCGACGCCGCGCTCGGTCACCACTGCTGCTGTCACCGCTTCACCCCGGTCAACATCACCGACACCCACCACGACAGCGAGCCGCACTCCAGGCTCAGCCTCAATCGCCTGTTCCACCTCACGGGGAACGACGTTCATTCCAGCCGTCTTGATCATGGTGCCCAGACGACCCTCAAAATACAGGTGACCGTCGGGATCGAGGTATCCGCTGTCACCGGTCCGGTACCAGCCCCCGGGTTCGAATACTGCGTCATCTCGGCGGTCGAGCAAGCCCAGCATCAACGAATACCCCCGGACCCAGATCTCCCCGATCTGTCCGGTCGGTAGTTCGGCGCCAGTGACTGGATCGACGATGCGGTGCTGCATCCCCGGCACACTGCGCCCGAAAGAACCTTCCTTGCCCAGGGGTAGTTGCATCCCCATCATTTCGATCGAGTGAGGCCCGAGAGTTTCGGTCATCCCCAGTGAAGTCGCCCGCCGGGCCGGGTCACCGACCCGCAGGTGTTCAGGCAAAAGTTCGTCGAAACTACCCCCTCTGATTGAGGACAGATCCCGTCCGCCAAACGAGGGATGCCCGAGGAGGGCCTTGGCCGTATGGGGCCAGCCGATGACGTGGGTGACCCGGTGTGACTCGATGAGGTCAAGAACCGCACCGGGTTCGAATCGATCCTCAAAAACCACCGTGGCCCCGACATGCATGGCACTAACGAGGGTGTAGGACAGCCCCCCGACCCAGAACAACGGCATCGGGGTGTACAAGACATCGCCTGCGGCGAGATCCCGAAACGCATTCAGGTTGAACGGATGCACGATCACGGTTGCCTGGGAATGGATCACGCCCTTGGGTTCGGCTGCGCTACCCGAGGAATACAACACGACCATCGGATCGCTTGACGCTACGTCGGCTTCGGCCTGGGCCAGTTCGGCTAGCGACACCTCCACAGCCCGCGATTGCAGATTCGCTATCGAACCGGCCCACCGCGGAGCCTGATCGGTCCACATCCACACGGCACGCAACGACGGGTGGCTGTGGACATCAACGAATCGATGCTTCTGGTCGACCAGGCCGGGCACTGCTTCGCCCAGCCGGGACACATAGTCATTGTTCAGGTACCGGTCGACGGTCAAAAGCACCTCACAACGGCTGTGTGCCAGCACCCGACCCAGCTCTTGAGCCTTGTGGAACGTGTTTAACAGCACCGCAACCGCACCAATGCGAGCCACGGCCAGCCAGGCCACGACCCACTCCGGCCGGTTGGGTGCCAGCAACCCCACACGAGAGGCGCGCCCCACACCCTCGGCCAGCAAGGCCCGGGCAAGCCGTTCGCTACGCCGCTGTGCCTCGGCGTAGGAAAGACACCGGTCGCCGTTGATTACCAACCGCCGGTCACCCCAGCGGCGGGCGACCTGACGAACGAACTCTGCGGCCGTGGGGGTGTATTCGGGACGCCGGTAGCGACGCTCACCGTTAACGGCACCCGACAACGTCATCACATCACTCTAGGGTCACCACATCACCTTAGATCCGCTGCGACTCATCCAAGCTGACGCCATTACCGGCACCCGACAACCGTCACCACATCACCTCAAGCAGACCGGCAACCCCATCGTCACACGAGAACCACCACAAGGCCACCGATGTCGCAGGCTAAAGTGATGAGTTGATGCTGGCGTCAGAAAGGCGATCATCATGACGGGCCGTTGCATTGATTATCCCGTATTCGACGCCGACAACCACATGTACGAGACGATGGAAGCCTTCACCCGGTACCTTCCCGCCGAGTACGCCAACGCCATCAGATATGTGCAGGTAAACGGTCGAACCAAGATCGCCATTAAAGGCAAGATCTCCGAGTACATCCCCAACCCCACCTTTGAGGTAGTGGCCGCGCCCGGTGCCCAGGAGGACTACTACCGATACGGCAACCCCGAAGGCAAGAACCTGCGGGAGATCTTCGGCAAGCCCATCCGCTGCCCCGAATGGGCCCGCAACGCCCAAGCCCGACTCCCGCACCTTGACGAACTGGGCCTTGACGGGTCCCTCATGTTCCCGACGCTGGCAAGCCTGCTTGAGGAACGCATGCGAGACGACCCGGACCTGACCCACGCCGTGGTCCATGCCCTCAACCGGTGGATCCACGACGAATGGACCTTCAATTATCAGGACCGGATATTCGCCACGCCCATCATCACGTTGCCGATCGTCGAAAAAGCCGTTGAGGAGTTGGAGTGGTGCCTGGAACGCGGAGCTCGTTGCGTGCTCATCCGACCTGCACCGGCCTGGGGACTGAGAGGCCCAAGATCACCGGGACTGGCTGAGTTCGACCCGCTGTGGGCTCGGATCTCCGAAGCTGGGGTTCTGGTCGGAATGCACTCCTCGGACTCCGGTTACGCCGACTTGGTCTCGCTGTGGGAAGGCAAGACCGAGTTCTTGCCGTTCGCACCAAATCCGCTGCGCCTGCTCGTGATGCAGAACCGGGCGATCAGCGACATGATGACCGCCATGATCTGTCACGGGGCTCTGACACGGTTCCCGAATCTGCGCATCGCCACCATCGAAAACGGCGGGACCTGGGTGAAGCCTCTGGTGGAAAAACTTGAAGGTGTCTACAAGAAAATGCCCCAGGAATTCTCCGAGCATCCCGTCGAGGCATTCACACGCAACGTCTTCGTCAACCCGTTCTGGGAGGACGCGCTTGAGGAGCTGATTGAGATCATGAGCCCCGATCGTCTGCTGTTCGGCTCGGACTATCCTCACCCCGAAGGTCTGGGCAACCCGATCAGCTTCGCCGACGATCTGCCCGAGTCGCTCTCAGTGCCCGACGCGGCCAAGATCATGGGCGGCAACCTGAAGGAACTGCTGGCAGTCTGAGCGGCCCCAACAAGCCCTTCGACCTGCCCGTCGGCGACAAACATAGGAGTAATCGTGTCAGGACCCCTCGATGGCATCCGTGTGATTGAGATGGCCACCTGGATGTTCGTTCCCTCCGGCGGATCTGTGCTGGTCGACTGGGGTGCCGATGTCGTCAAGGTCGAAAATCCCGCCGGAGGCGATCCGCAGCGGGGTTTGATCACGTCGGGTCTGGTGGGCGGCAAGTCCGCTGGCGTGAACTTCATGATCGAACAACCCAACCGGGGCAAACGATCAGTAGCCCTTAACGTCGCTAACCCCGACGGTCACGAGGCGTTGATGAAACTCGTCGAGACTGCGGACGTGTTTCTGACCAACTACTTGGAACCGGTCCGGCGACGGCTTCGGATCGACACCGACGACATCTTGGCCCGCAATCCGAACATCGTCATCGCCCGCGGTTCGGGGCAGGGGCCGGTCGGTCCCGACGCCGACAAGGGCGGTTTTGACGGTGCTTCCTACTGGGCCAGGGGAGCGGTGGCGGCGGTGTTTGCACCCGATGCCCAGGGTTGGCCCCAGGGCCAACCCTCACCCGCCTTTGGAGATGTGATGGGCGGCATGGCGCTGGCCGGGGCGATTGCGGCGGCGTTATTGAAACGAGAGCGCACCAAGACGGCCGCGGTGATCGACGTTTCGCTCTTGTCCACCGCCCTTTGGCAGATTTCGCCGCTGGTGGTGGCATCAAAGCTCTTCGGTCTGACTCACCTGCCGCGAGGAGATCGGAGGCTGTCTCCCAACCCCGGGGTTGGGGTGTTCAAGACCAGCGACGACCGCTACATCAGTCTCATCTTGTTGCAAAGCGACCGTTACTGGGAGGATTTCGCAGCCAGACTCGAACGCCCGGTGCTGGTAACCGACGACCGTTTCAAGGATTCCGCCGCCCGATCTCGCAACGGTCCGGAGTGCATCGACATCCTTGACGAGGCCTTCGCGCAGCGCACCTTGGCGGAGTGGAAGGAGCGGCTGGCCACCTTTGATGGGGTGTGGACACCGTTCCAGACCTTGTCCGAGCTGTATGAGGACCCTCAGGTGATCGCCAACGGCTACCTTCCCGAAATGGAGAACTCGACCGGTGAGTTGGTTCATCTGGTGGCCAACCCGGCCCAGTTCGATGAGGCTCATGTTGAGGTGACTCGGGCACCCGAGTTGGGCGAACACACCGAGTTGATGCTGCTCGAACTGGGGTTCGACTGGGATGACATAGCGTCCATGAAGTCCGACGGTGCAATTCTTTGACCATGAATGCTTCCGAACCCGCCGACGGTCACGCCAGCGCCCACATCGCACTCGCTGGCATCCAAGAACCCGACACCGCTTCAGTGCCTGAGCCCGAACCGGTAGCCGTCTCGGACTACGAACCTCCCGACTACGAAGACTGGGACGATGCCCAGCCCTACCCCGACTGGGCACGCGCCCGTACCGCTGCCTGCCCCCTGATCGCCCTGAGAGGAGGTGTGCAGGGCAACTCTTCGAGCTTCATGACAACCACCTGGGCCGAGTCCGCTCAAGTGCTGCGGGACTGGCAGACCTTCTCGGCGTCGATCAACCTCGAAACCATGGGTCCCTACATGGGGGAGCTGATACTCGGCCTTGACGGCGACGAGCACCGGCGGTACCGCAATCTGGTGGCTCACGCCTTCCGGCGTTCGACCCTGCAACGCTGGCGCCATGAACTGGTGGAACCCGTCGTTGAGAAGCTGCTTGACGAAATAGCCCCGTTGGGTTCGGCCGATCTGGTGGCCCAGCTGACGGTCAAGTTTCCCGTCCAGGTCATCTGCGGGATCGTGGGGATTGCGTTGTCGGACCACGAGAAATTCAACGAATGGGCCATGCGTATCACCTACGGGCCGCTGAATCCCACCGAGGGCAAGGCGGCGTCGCAGGCCATGCGGGAATACCTCGAGCCTCTGGTTGAGGATCGCCGGGCCAACCCCACCGGCGATCTGATATCAGAACTTGTCCACGCCGAAGTTGACGGGTCCCGCCTCAGCGACGAAAAAATATACGGTTTCCTGCGTCTCTTGCTGCCAGCTGGCGCCGAGACCACCTACCGGGCCTTCGGTTCATGTCTGTTGGCCCTGCTGTCACGACCCGATGTGCTCGAACGGGTCCGCGAGGACCGTTCCCTAGTTCCCGCAGCCATTGAAGAAACCCTGCGCTGGGAAACTTCGGTCACGATGGTGGCCCGGGTGGCCACGACCGACACCGAGATCGCTGGCTGCCCTGTGCCCAAGGGATCCGACGTCACGGTTCTAAGTGGGTCGGCGGATCACGACGAGGCCCGCTGGCATGAACCACACCTCTGGGACATCGACCGCGAACCCAAGCCCCACATGGCCTTCGGCACGGGAATTCACCAGTGCCTAGGGATGCATCTGGCTCGCATCGAGATGGAGGTCGGGATCAACGCTGTGCTGGACCGGCTGCAGTGCTTGAAGCTTGATCCCACCGCCGAGGTGCCCGAGATCAAGGGTTATGCCTTTCGAGGTCCACCAGAGCTGCCCGTGGTGTTTGAACCCGCCCCGAACGTCTGAGCCGCCGACGATCCGGGTCAAACCAGCCGGGACATACACGAACCCCGAACAGATGATGCCCGAACTGGCACTAACACGCCCGGCTCGCAGTACTTGGACATACACGAACCCCAAACGATGATGCCCGAACAGATGATGATTGTCGGCGCTGGATCGATGCTCGTAGCTCTTGTTCGAGTCCGATGAGTTAGATTGCCGGGATTCGGGAACCCGGCGGGTCTGGCGATCGTCTCATGATGAACCGTCCAGTTTCGACCGCGTCCGGTCATCGACGTCCGACTTGCAAACGGAGGCACCAATGCGTCACCTACAGTTTCTCGGCGGGATTCCCGACTATGGACCACACGTGTGGCCGCAGTGCTGGCGTCGGGCGACCCGGCCGGTCTTGGTCTTGATGGCGTTGCTGTTGCTGCTCAGCGCTTGTGGCACCGACGGCGAAGATAAAACGAGCCCCACCTCCGATTCGGGCGACATGGCAGCGGAGGCACCTCTCCCCGAAGAGAGTGCTGAGCCGATGTCGGCCGAATCTGATGACGCCTATGCGCCCGAAATGGGGCCCGCCAGCGATGACCGACAGGCATCTTCGGCGTCGCAGGGCCCGGTCAGCGTCGATGTCTCCACGGTTAATGCAAACAGGTCCTTGTCGACGGCGATCACGCCAGCCGGTTTCGGGCGCGACATCATCTACGAGGCGACGGTCATCTTGGAGGCCCTGGATGTGGCCACGGCCTCCCGCGAAGCCGTGGATTTGATAACGGAACTGGGCGGGTTCGTTGTCAACCAGATGACTAGCACCCAGCCCAAGCCCCGCACGGAAATCACCTTCAAGGTATTGCCCGTCGACTTCACCTATGCCCTTGAGCAGCTTGCAGAAGTAGGCGAGTTGATCGACCAACGGATCAGCACGGACGATGTGACCGAGCGGATCGTCGACCTCAATAGCCAGATCACCACCACCGAGACCAGCGTGAACCGGTTGCGCACGCTTATGCGAGAGGCCGAATTCGTGGAGAGCATCGTCGTGATAGAAGATGAGCTTCTCGAACGCGAAACGAACCTCGAGACGCTTCGGGGTCAGCTTCGCACCCTGCAGGATCGAGTGGATCTCGCCACGGTCACCTTAGTGATCGAGCAGTCGCCCGAGATTCTCCCCAAAACGGGAATCTCCGTCAAGACCTGGGCAACCGCGGGCGACGATGACCCATGTATGGGGGTTCAGAGACTCACCGTTGAGACCGACTCCGATGTTCGCTTCTGCCTTGAGGTGGAGAACCTCGGCGAGAGTGCGCTGACCGATGTGGAGATCCGCTCCGAAATCCTTCGCCGCAACATGGGTCATTTCGTACCCGTGCAGGGCGAATTCGACCGGATCGAGTCGGGCCGGTTGCTCGTCGCCGTCCTGGATGCATCCATGGTCGAGGGACGTCTGGCCGGTCGGGTTGCCACCCGAGGCCTCGACATCGCGATCAAGGTCACAGCCACGCCGGTGCACTCCGACGGCACGGAACTCCAGAGCATCACCGGCGAGTCCTCCGTGTTCGTGTTGGCGGCCGACGACGACACACGCCCGGGTTTCACGGAATCGGTCCGCGATGGTGCCTCCGCGCTGGCATCCACCATTGGCGTCGTGCTCGTAGTTATCGGCGTGCTGACACCGTTCCTGCCGATTATCGCCGCCATCGCAATCGGGATCTGGTGGCTCCAACGGCGCCGGACTCGCAGCCCCCTACAACCAACCGAACCGGCCGAGCCTGGCGAACCAACCCAACCAACCGAAACCGCCGAGCCTGGCGAAGCTGCCGAGCCAGCCCAACCAACCGAGGGTTAGTCGACCGTGATCGCTGCTGACGCCACCAGCGACACAGCCGAGCCAGCCCAACCAACCGAGGGTTAGTCGACCCACTCGGGTTAGGACCCTCGGCCCCGCAAAGCCGAGCCAGCCCAACCAACCGAGGGTTAGTCGGCTCTTCGCCGCCTAGACAACACCTGAAAACCAACAAAGTCAGTGCGATACACGGGATGGTCTTTGGTCAGGGACCGGAACCATCGGCACCCGCCATAGCGAGCCGGGCCACCTTACGGCGATGCTGCGAAGACGACCCGAAGTGCAACTCACCGACCATCGCTCTACGCAAGAACAGATGCAGATCGTTCTCGCGGGTGTAACCGATACCTCCGGCGAGCTGCAACCCGTCCCGGACGCAACGCCTCTGAGCCTCTCCAGCCCCGGCTTTGGCCATGGACGCGGCCAAGGTCCGATTCGGATGATCCTCTGCCAGGGTCGAAGCGGCGTAGTAGACCAGCGCCCGAGCTCGTTGGATGTCTCGGTACATGTCCACCAGCTTGTGTTTCACCGCCTGAAACGAACCGATGGGTACACCGAACTGGACTCGCTGTTTGGCGTAGTCATTGTCGATGTCGAAGATCCGCTGACAGGCGCCCAACGTGACCGCAGCCACAGCAACCACGGACCCCTCAAGCGCTCGCTGCACCCCGAGTTGGGCGTCACCGCTGCCCACCAGCGCCGAAGATGGCACCCGGACCCCATCCAGAGACACAGTGGCGTGGCGGACCCCGGCATCGATGGGCTCGACCTCGGTGACCTGCAAAGCCGAACTGGGCACAACCAACACCCGCAGCAAGCCGTCGAGGCGAACAACCACGGCCATTTGTTCAGCAGTAGCGCCGTCCAGCACGTGATACTTGGTTCCGGCCAACACCAGTTGATCACCATCGCGGCGAGCCGTTGCGGCTACGTCGGCGGTATCCCACGTTCCGGCCCCTTCGTCCATCGCAAAGGCGCCCGTGACCTCGCCTGTCACCACCTGCGTCAACAACCGCTTCGCCTCGACCGGGGTGGCCACCTCCATCAGGACCTGCGCGTACTGGGTGACGGTCGCCACGAAAGGACCTGGCGCTGCATGTCGGCCAAGTTCCTCAACGACAACGGCTAGCTCCACCCAGCCATAACCGAGCCCTCCGACCTGCGTGGGTAGCGCCATCGCTGGCCAGTCCAGTTCCACCAGAGTCGCCCAGAACCTGTCGACGGCTGTCTCGACGGAAAGGGTTTCATAGGCCTCGGAGATTGCGTGGGCCAGCGACGGCGGAGCCTCGGCGCCAAGAACTGTCCTAACGGCTTCTTGCAACTCGAGTTGATCCTCGCTGAGCTCGAACTCCATTCGGTGCCTCGAATCCTTTCGGGGGCTTCAGTCTCAGGTCCAGATCTCGACAGCGGAGTCAGGATCGCGGCTGGCCGAGCACCCGCTCGGCGATGATGTTGCGATGGATTTCGCTCGTGCCGCCACTGATAGTGCCCGCGAATGTGCCGAGATAGCGATCAGACCACGACAGCGCTGATCGATCACTTTCGAACGGTGAGACAGCCCCGTCGGGTACGGTGCGGTCCAAGGCGGCCGGGCCGAGGGCCTCAACCGTGAGCAGGGCCAGGCGTTGCTGAGCCTCGGACCCCATCAACTTCAACAGCGACTGCTCCGAGGCCAACAGACCCCGTCGACTGCGGGTTAGTTGTCGATGTCCCAGCAGACGCAAAGCCCACGCGTCCATGACTGAGCTGCCCAGCTTGTCGAGCACAACGGCGTCAACGGCGGCCGGGGTACCGGCCAGATCCGTGAACGTATCGGCCAGCATGCGATCCAGACCCTGGGACCACATGATCCATAGCATCTCGCGCTCATGGGCTAACGAGCCATTGCAGACCCGCCAGCCGTCGTTGAGTTCGCCGATCAGGTTTCGACGGGGCACGACGACATCGTCAAAGAACACCTCGTTGAAGTCGGGGGTGCGTCCGATGATGTCATCAAAGGGTCGGCGTTTGAGACCGGGGGTGTCGGTCTCAATCACCAGAGCCGAGATGCCTTTGTGTTTGCCGACGTCGGGGTCGGTGCGGACGAACACCAACAAGACGTCAGCGTGATGTGCTCCGGAGGTCCAGACCTTCTGGCCATTGACAACGAACTGCTCACCGTCAAGACGAGCCCGGGTGCTGAGCCCTGCCAGGTCGCTGCCAGCTCCCGGTTCGCTCATGCCCAAAGCCGCCGTCTTTTCGGCACGCATGATCGGAATCGCCCACTTCTGCTTCTGCTCGTCGGTGCCGAAAGAAATTATGGAGGCGCTCACGATACCGAGGCCCTGAGGGTTGAAGCTGCGGGTCACCCGACGTCGGCCTAGTTCTTCGAGACACACCGCCTGTTCGTAGATGTCGGCGTTTCGGCCTCCGTATTCGGGCGGGTAGCCGGGCGCCAGCCAACCACTGTCGAACATCGCGCGCTGGAAGTCTCGTGCCCAGCGGGGTATGTCAGCACTTGACCGGGGCCGGATCGCTGTGGCTGATTCGGGTGGCAGGTTGGCGTCCAACCAAGCCGAGAACTCGGCTCTGGTGGCCTCAACTTCGGCCGGGTAGCTCAGCCGCACGTCACGGTGTCCGAGGAAGCCAGTGTTACTCGCGACTGCCGATCTCGGTGTTGATCCAAGCGAGGAGCTGCTGCTGGTTGCGGGTCTGCACCAATATGTCGCCGGGGCCGGTGAAGTGAAACACGAATCCCTCCCCCGACTTGGCCGACTGAATGGAACGTCCCTCCACGGCGCGTCTCAGGTCGTATGTGACTGTGTCGGCGAAGGCAAGCATGTGGTTGGTGTCTACCACGACGGTCTCACCGGGGCCCAGCGACATGACCTCAATGGCTCCGTAGGAGGCGACCAGCGCCTTGCCCGTTCCGGTGGCGTGGATCATGAACCCGCCTTCGCCACCGAACAACGACTTGAAGCCGCTCCACTTGGTGTCAATCTCCACCGAGGCATCCGAAGCCAGCCAGTTACCTCGCTCAATGATCCAGGCCTGTGACCCGTTCAGCTCCAGGACTCTGATATCGCCAGGTAGCTTGGCCGCCACGTCCACCCAACCCCCCGAACCCGGCGCGGTGTAGGTGGAGACGAACAGGGACTCACCGCCGAGGATACTGCGCTTGAGTCCCTTGAGCATGCCGCCTTCAATTCGGGCTTCAAGGCTCATACCGATCGAGTGAGCCATCATCGCCCCGGCTTCTACCTTGAGCTGAGCGCCTCCGCCGAGATGACATCTCGCAACTCCGAAACTGGGGGCGTGTCGAATATCTACATCCATGCGTGCGAGCGTAACCCACCGGCAACGAATTGGCCGTACCGCAACCGTCAGCCGCTTCGCCGTGAGCTGTGACCGTGGAGCTGTAGCCGTACCTGCTCAGTAGCCAACCGACTCCCATCTTGTTTGATCACCGGTGGCGTCTCCGGGCACGAATGGCGGATTGCAGGCCCGGACACCCTGCCACTCGCCCTCTCTTTCGGCAAAGCCCTGCAAGGTCGCGAGATGCCTCACCTCGGAGCTGGTTGTTGGCAAGCAATCTTGCTCCTCGGCACCCAAACGGCTTCGTGAGATGGCGCCGCGCCGACCTTCAATGTCACACACCACCTCAATACTGAAAGAGGCGGATCGCGTACCTGCTCAGATGCCTTCAACCAAAGGGCCCTGAATGCGATCAGCTCAAGCAAGCCCAACTCGAATTCGAGGAGCTGCCATCAAGAAGATAGTCATTCGTTGTTGTCGGGAAGTCTACTGCTCACTTCCGCATGTGTGGATGATGGGCCGCTACAAACCAACTCAAATCAAGCCAGAGGAGCTAGAAAATTATGGCGATCGATTTCGTTGCGATAGATTTCGAAACCGCGAACCATTCCCGTGGTTCGCCATGCGCTGTGGGCGTGGTTGAGGTTAGAGCCGGTGAGATAGTCGCCGAGCACAAAATGTTGATGCGCCCGCCGGAAGAGGTGTCCTGGTTCGATGAATTCAACACCGAATTGCATGGCATCAGCGAGGATGATGTTGAAGACTCCGATGAGTTCATAGAGGTGTTACCGTGGATTATGGCGCAGATCGGAGGTTTGCCGGTTGTGGCTCACAACGCTGCTTTTGATGTAGGAGTGCTTCGTGACGCTTGCGACTATTCTGATATCAGATGGCCTGAGCTTAGCTACACATGCACTCTGGTTCTTGGCAGAACACTGATCCCGGGGTTGGCATCTTATACTCTGCCGTTTTGTTTAGAGGCGTGTGGCTTGTCAATTGCGGATCATCATGACCCCTTAGCAGATGCTCGAGCGGCTGCGGAATTGATGACAGTGTATACAGCGAAAGCGGAGGTGACATCTCTTGATGAGTTGCTTCAGAAACAGCGCGTCGGTTGGGGTTACTGTAAGTCAGATGAGTGGCGTGGGTCTGTCAAGAAAAGATTGAATCAGAAAACCAAGAAGTATGACTTACCGGTGCCTGATCCCGACGCTGATGGGGTTTTGACGGGGTTATCGATTGTGTTGACCGGAAAGCTACCGAGCGGCATGGTCCGACGAGAAGCTCATGAGTTGATTGCTATCTTGGGAGGCCATCCGCAGAATAGCGTGACCAAGAAGACTGATGTTTTGGTGTTGGGAGATGTAAATCCTTGGTTACTGAAGCCGGGGCAGTCGTGTTCGCGCAAGCATGAGAAGGCATTGGCTCTCCATGCGGCAGGTTCGGAGATCGAGATCATGGCGGGTAGAGATTTCATGTCTCTGCTAGAATTGTCTCGATGAGTTGGATACGGGCGGCGTCAGATGGCGACACCAAGAAGATTGAGGTTCGACTGCCGTTCTTGGTGGTGGAGTTATTGCCGTCTGCTGTGGCGACGCACGTTGAAATCGTAGACGCGGCCAGGTTTGCCGGTCGCAGACCGCCGGGGTTTTGGCCTCGGGATTGCTGGGTGGCTATTGGGACCTCAAGAACCTCGTTGTCTAATCTGTTGGATCACTTACGGCGGGTGCGAATGACAGTGGCGGTGGCAGTGCGGTGGGATCATGCGGTGCGGTGGGATCATGCTGGACAGATAGCGTCAATAGCTGTTTCCGAATTGGAAAAGATAGTTGATCAGTCGCCGGTGGTATGGTGTGCTAATGACGCTGTTCAACGGGTGACCGAAGTAATAGAGATTCAATCACCAACTACCTTAAGCTGATCCAACTGGTTCAAACAGAAGTGTGCATCTGAAGCCAGCCAGTTACCTCGCTCAATGATCCAGGCCTGTGACCCGTTCAGCTCCAGGACTCTGATATCGCCAGGTAGCTTGGCCGCCACGTCCACCCAACCCGCCGAACCCGGCGCTGTGTAGGTGGAGACGAACAGGGACTCACCGCCGAGGATACTGCGCTTGAGTCCCTTGAGCATGCCGCCTTCAATTCGGGCTTCAAGGCTCATACCGATCGAGTGAGCCATCATGGCCCCGGCTTCTACCTTGAGCTGAGTGCCGCCGTACGGCAACCGTCAGCCGCTTCGCCGTGAGCTGTGACCGTGGAGCTGTAGCCGTACCTGCTCAGTAGCCGACCGACTCCCATCTTGTTTGATCACCGGTTGCGTCTCCGGGCGCAAACAGCGGATTGCGGCCCGGACACGCTGCCACTCTCCCCCTCTTTCGGCAACGCCCTGCAAGGTCTCGGGATGGCTCACCCTCGGAGCTGCGGTGTTTGCAAGGATCTTGCTCCTCGGCGTTCCAACGGCTTCGTGATATGGCGCCCCGCCGACCTTGAATGTCACACACCACCTCAATACTGAAAGAGGCGGATCGCGTACTCAAGAAGATGCCTTCAAGCAGAGGGCCCTGAATGCGGTCAGCCAACCCAGACCATCTCAAGAGTTCAAGGAACTTACCATGAAAAAATTAGTCATTGCGTTGCTGTCGGGAAGTCTGATCTTGACTTCCGCTTGCGTGCCCGAAGATGAAGATGAGACTGGCGACGGTGCTGATGAATCAGCAGCCGACGCCCCAGGAGAAGAACCCTCCGATGAAGACAAGTCAGATGATGAGGACAAGTCAGATGAGGACAAGTCAGAATCAAGCCCGAGTGAGGTCACCCAAGCCGCGCCGTGGGGTCCGTCTTTCGTTGATCTAGGTCACGGAAACGGCTACTGGGTCGAAATCCTGGCAGTTGAACTCGACGCCACCGAGACGATCCTCGAATACAACCAATTCAACGACCCCCCGCTCCCAGGACATCGCTACAGCCTCGTCACATTGTCGGTACGTTACGACGCCCCACCTGGCAGCGAAGCCGCCCAAGAAGGAACAGTCGGAAACCCCAAATCCGACCTTGACTTCAGCAACGAATGCGACTTCGTCTCCATCAACCACGAACTGTCCTATGACTCAGTCGGCCACGCAGTAACCACCACCGGCAACATCTGCCTACACCTACCCGAAAACGACCCAGCTCCACTACTCACAGTCACCGAAGGCCCATTCTGCATTGACTGCGACCACATAACCCTGCAACTTGTTGAACCAGACGGAGATGCCGTTGACGGCGGGACAGAATCGACAGCTTCCTCAACGACAGACTCGAGTCCCAAAGTCACCCTAGATGCGCCGTGGGGTCCGTCGTTCGTTGATCTCGGTCACGGAAACGGCTACTGGGTGGAAATCCTGGCAGTTGAACTTGACGCCACCGAGACGATCCTTGAATACAACCAATTCAACGATCCCCCTCTCCCGGGACATCGCTACAGCCTCGTCACATTGTCGGTGCGTTACGACGCCCCACCGGATAGCGAAGCCGCCCAAGAAGGAACAGTCGGAAACCCCAAGTTCGACCTTGACTTCAGCAACGAATGCGACTTCATCGCCATCAACCACGAACTGCCCTATGACCCAGTCGGCCACGAAGTAACCGCCACAGGCAACATCTGCCTACACCTACCCGAAAACGACCCAGCTCCACTACTCACAGTCACCGAAAGCACATTCTGCGTTGACTGCGATTACATAACCCTCCAACTTGTCAAATCGACATAGTTGATTGGCCGATGCACACACCGAATCATCAACCGTGCGAGCGACGTAAATTGCCCACTGCTCGGCCTCCTCCGGGGTACGTGTAAGGCCAGCAACGGTCAGGTGATCCTTCATCCAGCAGGATCACCTGACCGGGCTCTCGCCAAAGTCTCCCACAGAGCCAGCGGACCTCAACTGATCTCATGGGCAACCAATCTCATCGGTACCCATGCAGAGATCGGCTAGCTTAACGACCACACAAACCACCAGGGGGTTGTGATGCCTTCGAAGATGCACTTGGCGTCGGCCATCTGCGCAACTCTGGCACTGTTCGTCACTGCCTGCGGCAACAGCGGTGACGACAACCCGGGCGAATCGACTCCGATGACCGCGCCAGCTGAGCAGCCGCGGGCTACCGAAGCTGCTCCCACCACGACAGCAGCCCCCACGACCAAGCCGACAGACGGGCCCTACCCGCAACGCGACGAGTTCGTCGCTCTTGAGGACGTGCCCGGAGTGTCCGACGAGGAGATCCGCGTGGCTGTGATCGGTACTCAACAGGGCAACCCGTTGGGGACCTGCATCCTTGACTGCTACGTCACTGGCATTGAGGCCTACTTCAACTACATCAACGACTCAGGCGGGATATACGGACGCCGAATCGTCATCGAAGAGGTCCTCGACGACAACCTCTTCGCCAACAAGGAGCACGCACTGAAGGTGATCTCCGACGACGACAGTCTGGCCGTGTTCGAAGCTACCTTGTTCCCGACGGGCTGGGGGGACCTCCACGATGCCGGAATCCCCACCTTCGTTTGGAACATCGACGGTCCGGAGTCCGTGAACCGGGATTCGATCTTCGGCAACTTCGTCATCGGCTGCCCTACCTGTACGAGCCGCTGGCTTCCCTGGCTGGTCTCGGAGGCCGGAGCCACCAAGGTAGCGACGTTGGGATACGGCGTCTCGGAGAACTCCAAGGTCTGCACACGAGCGTTTGCCGACTCGATCGATCTCTACAGCGCCGAACTCGGGATTGAACTCGCCTACTTCAACGACAACCTCGCCTACGGCCTGCCCAACGGCATCGGACCGGAGGTCACCCAGATGGTCGATGCCGACGTCGACTTCATCGCCACCTGTATGGACCTCAACGCCATGCTGACCCTGGCCGAGGAGCTGCAGCGACAAGGTGCCCGTGAAGACGTAACCATGTATCACCCCAATTCCTATGACCCTGAGTTCGTGAAGTCCGCGGGCGACCTGTTCGACGGCGACTACGTGTCGCTGGTCTTCGCCGCTTTCGAATACGAGGTCGACACCGTTTTGCGTGAGGCCTACCAGCAGTGGGTTTCGGCCCACGGCGGCCCCGTAGCAGAGCAGACCATAATCGCCTGGATCAACGCCGACCTGTTCGTGACCGGACTGCTGGAGGCCGGTCCGAACTTCGACCGCCAGACGATCATCGACAGCCTGAACCAAATCACCTACGACGCTGGCGGTCTGATCAGCCCAATCGACTGGAGCCGACAACACAACGCCGTGGTGGGCGACAACAGCCCCTACGACTATGCCCAGGAATGCGTGTCGGCTGTCAGGATCCAAGACAGCGGATTCGTTGGTTTCCAGGCCGAACCGTGGATGTGTTGGCTTGACGACACCTCGGAGTGGTCCGAGCCGGTTCCCACCGACTTCGCGGGGTGAGCCTCGGTTCGTGAACCCGGGTCCATGATTCTCGCCGCCGGATTCGCCGAGGATCTCTTCCGCGGGATCCTCCAGGGCACACCGCCGGGAGCTGTGTACGCCCTGATCGCTGGTGGATTCGTCCTTACTTACAAGACCTCCGGCGTGTTCAACCTGGCCTTCGGCGCTCAGGCTTACATATCGGCGGCCATGTACTTCAAAGCTCATACATCTTGGGGTTGGCCGATCGTTCCGTCGGTTGTCCTTGCGGTCTTCGTCGTGGCACCTCTGGTGGGCCTCGCACTGGAGCGGTTGATCTTCCGGAACCTGCGCACAGGCTCGTCGGTTTCCAAGTTGGTGGTCACGCTCGGCTTGAGCGTTGCCCTCCCGGAGCTGTTCAACTGGGCGGCCCGCTTCACCGCAGTGGCTGGACGTCAGATCACAGGGATCGTCCCCGACGGGGCTCGGGTGTTTTATGACCCATTCGGTCTTTATCGCTTCAACCGCGACGAACTGGCCATGATGGCCACGGCCTTGGTGGTCATGATCCTTCTTGTGGTCCTTTTTCGTTACACGATGCTGGGCTTGGCCATGAGAGCCATCGTTGAGAGCCCCAGAATGGCCGAACTGAGCGGCATCGCTTCGGACCGGATCTCGGCGGGTGCCTGGGTGTTGTCGAGCACCTTCGCTGGCATGGCTGGCGTGCTCATCGCCCCTCGATTCAATTCGTTGAATTCGTCGGATTTCTTTACTTTGGTTGTGGTCGCTATCGCAGCGGCCGCTACGGGACGCCTCGTCAGCCTGCCTCGGGCCATGTTGGGCGGAGTCGGGCTGGGCTGGTTCATCGCGGTCTTCAACACCTTCCTGCCCGGCTTGGCAGACGACTATTCCTGGCTCGGGCCCTTCCGGGACAACCTGACCCCTTCGTTACCTTTCGTGGTGCTGTTCGCGATATTGGTGACGTCACGAGCTCTGGGCTCAGACAAGGAGACCACCGACCCTTTAGCTGGCGTTGATCCTCCTCCCCCGGCGCTTGCAGCCTCACAAAGACATCATCGGCTCACGCTGTTCACCCGCGGATTGGCGATCGTCTTCTTCGGTGTTGTTGCTCTGGTCGTGTACCTGCAAGCGGACCTTTATTGGGTAAGCCTGGTCACCAAGGCCGCCGTCATGGCGACGATCTATCTGTCGATCACTGTCATCACCGGTATGGCTGGCCAGATCTCGCTGTGTCAGGGAGCTTTCGCCGCCATCGGTGGCTTCACCGTGTTCCAGTTGGCTGATCGTTACGACCTGTCGGTTCTGGCGGCGATGGTGATCGGTGCCGCTATCGCGGCGGCTGTCGGCGCCGTCCTCTCCTTGCCGGTGCTGCGCCTGGGTGGTGTTTGGCTGGCAATAGCCACATTGGCATTCGCCTTCTTCTTCGACGCTGTCATGGTCAAGTTCTCATGGGTCGGTGGTGGTGACACCGCTTTAATGACAGGGACACGGGTCCCCCGACCCAAGCTTGGTCCTGTTGACTTCGCCGACGACAAGGTGTTTTTGACCTTGGCCGTGATCGTCTTCGTCGTGGTGTCGGCCGTAGTGCTTCAACTTCGCGAAGGCACCATCGGTCGAACTCTGGCTGCTCTACGCGGAAGTGAGGTCGCCGCGGAGTCAATAGGGATCTCACCGGCGCGGGCCCGGATCGTCGCCTTCACCGTGTCAGCCGCGATCGCCGGTCTCGGCGGGGCCATGCTGGCCATACACCAACAAAACGTCAACTACATCGTCAACTTCGGACCGGTTACTTCCCTGTTCTGGCTGGTCGTAGTGGTCAGCCTGAGCGTCAGAACCATTGACGGTGCAATCATCGCGGGAGCCACCTTTGCCCTGTTCGAACCGCTGGTATTGCAAGGTGAACTATTCGCCTGGATCCTCAGGGGAGAAGACAATCTGCCCGGCCTGTTCCCCATACCCGGCAACTGGCGCCTGATCCTGTTCGGTTTCATGGCCATACAGTTCGCGCGCCATCCCGAGGGGTTGGTGGAGCACTCCAAACGCCGATCGGCCGCCCGACTCAACCGACGCCTGGCCCTGCGAAACGGTGCGGTTCCTTGATCACCTCGCTGCCACCGCACACATCGGGGTCCGGCGACCCCGAACCCGGCCGCGGGCATCAGATCAACGAATCGCTGCCACCACACACATCAGGGTTCGGAGACCCCAAACCCAGCCGCGGGCATCAGATCAACGAATCGCTACCACCGCACACCACGAACTCGGGAAACCCCAAACCATCGGTCGCCGCTGTGCCCGTCCTCGAAGCGGTCGGGTTGACCATGACCTTCTCGGGTATCCGAGCCCTGGGCGACGTGAGCATAAAGGTCGGTCGTGGCGAAAGGGTGGGGCTGATCGGACCGAACGGAGCCGGAAAGACCACCCTGTTGAACTGCCTTCTTGGGGTCCTGCGACCCGAGTCCGGGCGGGTTTTTCTCAACGGCATCGATCTGAAAGGTTGGTCGGTGTATCGACGAGCCCGGGCGGGGATCGCTCGTACCTTCCAACGAGTTGAGCTCTTCTCCGATGTGACCGTCGCCGAGCATCTCCTGATCGCCGAACGAATCCGCAACCGAACCGGCTCGTTCCGCAAGGACATGTTCGGGCTCGGCCGGCCCAGCGCTGTCGAGATCGCCGCCTGTACGGAGATCCTGGAACTGTTGGGCATCGCCGACCTGGCAGCCAAACCCGTTGAGTCGCTCAGCCTGGGGCAGAGCCGGCTGGTGGAGGTGGGGCGGGCTCTCGCCACCCAACCGCAGGTCCTTTTGCTTGATGAACCATCGTCGGGTTTGGACCCCGACGAGACCTCAGCGCTGGCCAACACCTTGAAATCGATCCAAGAAGAGCGCCAATACGCCGTGCTGATGGTGGAACACGATCTGAGGTTGGTGGCCGACTTCACCGAACGCATCTATGTGCTCGATTTCGGTACCACCATCGCCGAGGGCCCCACCCTTTCGACCCTCACCAGCCGCAACGTTCGGCGGGCTTACCTGGGGAGCTACGAGATCAAATGAGCATCCCGATACTCGAGTTGCGTGACGTCAAGGCGGGCTACGGAGCATTCCGGGCCCTTTTCGGGGTGTCGCTGCGGATCGGAGCTGGCGAAGCCGTCGGGTTGATCGGGGCCAACGGAGCTGGCAAGACCACCCTGGCAAGGGTGGCCAGCGGGCTACTTGCCCCCAGCGCCGGGGCGGTTCTCATCGACGGTACCGACATGGTCGGCCGCGCCACTCATTGCTTCGCCAGGGCTGGCATAGCCCACGCCCCGGAAGGACGTTCGGTGTTCGCCACCTTGACGACTGAGGAGAATCTGGTTCTGTCGTTTCATCGGGCCTTCGGCCGCTCCGGGCGAGCCGACGCCTTGGACCGGGCCTACACCCTGTTCCCTCGGCTGGCTGAACGGCGGGCCCAGACCGCGGGCACACTGTCGGGAGGTGAGCAGCGTATGTTGTCCTTGGGCCGGGTCCTGGTTGAGTCGCCCAGACTGCTGATAGCAGACGAGCTGTCTCTTGGACTGGCGCCAATGGTGATTGAGGACGTGTTCGACATGCTGAGACGGATTCGAGCGGCCGGAACGGCGCTGTTGATCGTGGAGCAGCAGGTTCGCGACGCTTTGGCGTTTTGTGACCGGGCCGCCGTTGTTGAACACGGCACGATCTCTTGGACGGGCCCGGCGGAGGAGGCCGCAACTGTTCTAGAGAGTCGCCTGTTCACAAGCGGAGGTAACCGTTGATGCCCGAACCCCTTGAGCGGCGAGCCGTGATCAGCGGGGCGGCCCAATCCGATGTGGCTCGTCGGCTGCATCGCAGCGGGATCGACCTGACCGTTGAGGCCAGCCTTCGAGCCATAGACGACGCCGGGCTCACCGTGGCCGACATCGACGGAGTATCCACCTACCCGGGCTGGGGTGGTTCCTTCGGGGGTGCATCGGGCGCCGAACTACACGAAGCGCTGCGTTTGTCGTTGAACTGGCGAGACGGCGCAGCCGAAACCAGCGGTCAGCTGGGGGCCGTTCACAAGGCGACTCTGGCGGTTGCGGCCGGATTGGCCCGCCATGTGCTCGTGTTTCGCACCGTGGTGGAGGGCAGCGGGGGCCCGCTGCGGGCTGGCTCGGGCAGCCAAACAGCGGCAGCAGGAAGCGGTATCACACCGTTTCAGTTCCTCATTCCATACGGTGCACCGTCTGCGGCCAACTGGATCGCCTGCTACGCCCGCCGACATATGCACGACTACGGCACCACCCGTGAGCAACTCGGTGTCGTCGCCGTCAACGCCCGAACAAATGCCGCTGCCAATCCCAAGGCCATCTACACCGAACCCATGACCATCGACGACTATCTGAACGTTCGTATGATCAGTGATCCCTTGTGCCTTTACGACTGCGATGTTCCCTGTGATGGTTCTACCGCGGTGGTGGTATCCCATAGAGATCACGCGCCGGACGCTCCGCAGCCCGTGGTGGGCATAAACGCCATCGGCACTGCGATCCGAGGCCGGCCCTCATGGGATCAGTTCGACGACCTGACCACCATGATGATGCGCGATTCGGCCGCTTCGATGTGGGAACGCAGCGAACTGACTCCAGCCGATGTCGACACGGCGCAGCTCTATGACGGCTTCAGTTGGCTGACCCTGGCCTGGTTGGAGGCTCTGGGATTCTGTGACCGAGGCGAAGGCGGTCCTTTCGTGGCCGACGGCGTCAACATTTCCCCTACCGGTTCGCTGCCGCTCAACACCTCAGGTGGCCAACTATCTGGCGGCCGTTTGCACGGTTTCGGATTCATGCATGAGGCCGTGATGCAGCTTCGGGGTATGGCCAACATTCAGGTCGACGACTGCGATGTCGCCGTCGTCGGTGCCGGTGGTGGACCAGAAACAGGGTGCATGCTGTTGACTAGGGGGCCTGCGTGACAGCAACAAACGAGCCCACCGTGCCGAATACGACAGACGGCGAATCACCTATCTCACCACCCGATCCTGTGACTGCACCGGCGGATCCGGTTCCTCCCCGGTTCATCGTTACCACTCCCGAGAGCGAGTTCTACTGGCGTTCGGGGGCCGACAAGCAGCTGCGAATCCTGCGCTGCGGCAACTGCTCTCGATGGATACACCCGCCCGGTCCGGTATGCCCCTACTGCCATTCCCGCAGACTCGCCGGAGAAGTTGTGGCTGGCACCGGGACCGTGGCCACCTTCACCGTCAACCGCAAGGAGTGGATCCCGGGGTTTACACCGCCTTACGTGTTCGCTTTCGTCACGCTGGATGAGGACCCGTCCATCCGGCTCGGCACCAACATCGTGGGCTGCGAACCCGAATCCGTTGAGATCGGGATGCGAGTTCGGGTTCGGTTCGAACAAAACGGCGAGTGGTACGTGCCGCTATTCGAACCGGATAACCAGAACTGATGGCACTAGTCACCTTCGACGCTGTGCTCGGATGTCTCAACGTGCGACACCTGCGACCGGGCGTATGGACCGCACCGAACCTGAAGATGGACTACCCGAGGATCTTCGGCGGACAGATGCTGGCACAAGCCGTCGCGTTGGGGGCGGCCACGACCGAGGCCATGACCGTGAAGTCCCTGGCCTGCCTGTTCACCCGAGAAGGATCAACGACCGAACCGCTGGAATTCAGGGTTTCTGCGACGCACACTGGCCGCACCTTCGCGGCCCGCAATGTCCACGCCGTGCAGAACGACAGGGCCATCTTCTCAGCGCAGATCTTGATGCACGTTGAGGAGGCCGGACCCGATCGTCACGACCCCGCCCCGGACGTGGGATACCCAAGCGAAGCCACCGAACAGGCAATGAACATGATCCCGTGGACCACCCGGGTGGTGAAGGACGTAAACCTTCGAGACCCTGCCGTTGGACCCCCCGACTACGCCTTTTGGACCCGGGTTGAGGATCCGATACCCAACGGGGGGACGAACCGTGACGCCGAGGCAACCGTTCATCAGGCTCTGCTGGCCTATGCCAGTGACCTCACCGTGGTCGGCACGGTGCTGCGACCCGTTGAGGGAGTTAGCCAGGCCGATTCGGGTCATAGGTTGCATACTGCTGTGATCAGTCACTCCATGTGGTTTCATCGTCGGTTTCGTATCGACGACTGGTGCCTGATCCATCAGCACTCGCCCACCTTGAGCGGAGCCAGGGGTTTCGGCCACGGGCATGTGTTTGACGCTGGCGGTGCCATAGTGGCTGGCTTCGCTCAGGAATGCATGATCCGCCCCATCAACTGAACCACACATCGTGATGCGACAGGCAAGGCAGGCCCTTGCGCACACCCCAGAGCAGCATCCCGCCTGACCAGCGCAAATGGCCGCCCCGCCGGACCCTCCGCCTTGCGCACACCCCAGAGCAGCATCTCAACAGACATACGTGCTGCTACTAGCACTGCTAGCACAACCTTACGCACACCCCTTAGCAGCATCTCAACTGACCTAAGTGCTGCTGGCCGCCCCGCCGGACCCTCCGCCTTGCGCACACCCCAGAGCAGCGTCTCGCCTGACCTTGACCGGATCGCCGGACGTGTCACGAGCCCCTTGCGCACGGCCCTGAGCAGCGTCTCGCCTGACCGGTGGCGAGTGGTGTTGCCAAGTCGTTGTGCCTTGCGCACGGCCCTGAGCAGCGTCTCGCCTGACCAGCGAGACGTCCGAATAGATTCAAATCAGATTCCAAATCGAGAGTCAGGTAGTAGAATTCGTGGCCGATGCTTCGAGGATCTACCCCTGCCTCCTCGCCTCATCCGAAACTCTTACATACCTCAGCCCACAGTGTGGCGCGCCTCGCGGCGCGCGGTTTGGCTCACATCATTGACGCAGCCACATGGGCCGGATCGAGGCTTCCGTCGCCGGTGGCTCACGGTGCGGCCAGTGTGCTCGGGTACCTACTGTGGACGATCCGTTGGCGGCGGCGTGCTCTATTCGCGGCCAATCTTTGTCACGTCACCGGGACTGACACCTCGGATCGACAAGTTCGAACCTTGGTGCGCAAGGTGATGCTCGGCGAAGCTCACACCGCGGCCGACCTCTTGTGGGCACTTGGCAAACCCCAGGAGTTTCTCGACACCGTTCACTACGAAGGTATTGAGCACGCTCAGGCCGCGGCGCGTGCCGGGCGTGGTGTGATCTTGGTCGGCACTCATCTGGGGGGATGGGAGGTGGCCACCGCCATCCCCAAGGCCGTACTGCCGGTCCCTACCAGCGTGATTGTCGCTGACAACTGGCTGGCCTGGGCCATAGAGGGAGCCCGGGTGGCGGCCGGTCTGCGGGTCATGTACCCCGAGACTGCGGCCTTGCGAGGCGTGCGACGGCTTCAGGCTGGTGAGGCGGTGCTGTTGCTGGGCGACAACAGCAAGTTCGCCAAACATACTCACCGTGTTCGGTTCCTCGACGCCGAAGCCGATATGGCGGCGGGAGTTGTGGCGTTGGCTCGGTTGGCCGGATCACCGATCGTTTCTTTCACGGTCTTGCCGCTGGGCCAGCGCCGCTGGCGAGCCGTGGTCAGCCCGCCGATTGATCCACCTCCAAAGGAGTCGGGACGAGTCGGTGAACAGCCAGTGCTTCAGCAACTGGTTGACGGGTGGTCGGAGGTGATCCGAGCCAATCCCGAGCACTGGGCTCTCTCACAAACAGTGGCATGGCGCTAACCACCCAGATAAGCCTGCGGCGTGAGGCGGCCATCGCAGCAGCCTGCCTGACCGGCTACTTCGGTGTTCGCCACCTGGTCTGGAACGAACGCGGCCGCCGAAGGGCTACACGCAATGCAACCCGAATCGTGGAGACCGAACGGCGATTCAAAATGGCGGTCGAACCCGCCATCCAGAGGCTGACCCTGCGTAGCCCCCGACTGGTTCAGGTGGCGAACCTGAGCTACGCCGTCGGAAACCTCGGTCTCAGTATCGGCTGGTTGATCGCTCTGCACGCCCGGAACGATCCTCGCTTCTTAAGGGAAAGGCGCGCAATTGTGACCGCCTTCGTCGGAGCGCTACCTGTCTTTCTGGCATTTCCCGCCGCGCCGCCGCGAAGCCGAGAAGACCACACCGACACTCTGCTCAATCACGGGATCAACCTTGAACACCAACTGCTGGTGCGCTTCTACAACCCCATCGCCGCCATGCCCAGCCATCACGTCGCTTTTGCGGTGGTATCCGGGTTCGGATTGGCTCACTCTTCCAGCAATTGCCTGACCGGTTCGGCCTGGGTTGCGTATCCCGGTGCCGTAGCCTCGGTCGTGTTGGCCACAGGAAACCACTACGTATTTGATGTCGTTGCTGGCGCGGCTCTCGGAACTCTTGCCCGTTTCCTGACGCGATAACCACCACACCCCTAGCACTTTCACCGGCCGACAGAAACTCTATGATCACCTTCGACTCCTCGCATTCGAAGTCGGCCACGCCTTGGCTGCTGGTCCAGGTGCTGGCCGAGTTCGCCTTCGACCCCCAGGATTCGAAGTCGGCCACGCCTCTTGACCCATGACGGACAACCAGCCACCGGCTACCGACAACACAACGACCGCTCAAGAAATACCCGAGCTATCTGAGGAGTCAAGGAACCGACTGAGGTTTCTCGGAGCCCTAAGACCCACCCAGATCGCGATAGCAGCACTCGTGGCCGGGGCTGTGACCGTGGTACTTGTGGCGGCAATCGGTCGTCTGGCTGGGTTCACGGATCTGGGACGTACGCTAAGCGGAGCGTCGTGGGGCTGGCTGGGATTGTGCGCAGTGGGACAGGTCGGCGTTTTTGTCGGCTACGCCGGAGCCTTCCGAGCCGCTGTTGCGATCGACAATGGCCCCGAGACCGGGACCTGGTTCTCACTGCGAGTGGCCCTGGCCGGGTTTGGGCTTACCCAGCTGGTGGCCGCGGGCGGGGCAGCCGGGATGGCGTTCACGTTCTGGGTCTTGCGCCGGCTCGGGTTCACCCGAAGAGACGCCCTGATATTGCTGATCGCCTTGAACACCGCGGTGTATCTGGTGTTCGGCGGTATCGGATGGCTGGGGGCGGTGATGGGGTTGGCCGACCCTGCCGTTCCGTTGGTCATGTCGCTTGGATGGATTGCTGGCTTCGGGGTCACAATCACCTTGGCCTGGTGGTTCACCCAACCGCGGCGAGTCGACAACTGGACCACGGATCACCGATCACGGCCGCGGCGCGCAATGGCCGTGGGTGTTTCGGCAGCCTCATGGGTTCGTCAAGCTCTGCGAGTTCCTCAACGGCGACAACTGTTTGGTTGGGTTGTGCTGTATTGGCTGGGGGACCTGGTCAGCATGTGGGCGGCACTGCGATCTTTTGGAGTGTCGGTGTCGGTACCGGCCATAACGCTTGCCTACTGCACTGGTTATCTCGCCCAATCCGTTCCCATCCCCCTGATCGCCACCGGTGGCGTGGACGCCGCCACCACCTTCACTCTGACAGCACTCGGAGTACCGATCGAAGTCGCCCTTCTCGGTGTGGTGGCACACCGCGTGTTCGCCTTCTGGTTGCCAGTGATCCCCGGGGTTTGGTCGGCCACCGCACTGGTTCGTGAGAATGTGCCCCACGGCAACAAAGGGGACGTCTGCTGCGGACCGCACTCAGTGTGAAGAGGTGATCGACATCGAACAGGGCCTGATCGGAGTTTCGGCTACTCAAGGCAAGCACGAGCTGATTGGTATTTTCTATCTTGCAGGTAACCTACACAGGCTGTATGCTAATTTGGCAACAGCATAACGGCTGGATCTAGCGTGCCTTCTGGTGATGAATGATGACTAGCTGGCAACCGCGGAGCGTCGACTACCTGAGGATATTGGGAGAGCAGAATCCTTGGTGGGCGACACGAAAGGTGCCAGCTCGTTTGGCGCCGATCACCGAAAGACCACTGGCCCGAACTCTTTGGATGCGCCTGCTACGAAGCGAACCCCGGCGACATCAGGTGATCCTCGGGCCTAGGCGAGTGGGCAAGACCACCGTGCTCTACCAGACCGTTGGGCACTTGATCGCCAACGGTATTTCCCCGAACCGAATCGCCTGGTTTCGGATGGACCACCCCTTGCTGTTGGAGATCGGGTTGGACCAGCTCGCCGAAGCGGCGCTCGAGAATTGTGAGGCCGATCCCAAACGTCCTCTCCTGTTGATGCTCGATGAACTCGTCTACGCCGACAAGTGGGATCTTTGGCTCAAGACCTTCCACGACGACGGCTGGCCGGTGCGGGTGGCCGCTACTTCGAGCAGTACCACCATGCTGCGCCAACAGCGCCGTGAGAGCGGAGTGGGACGTTGGGAGGAGCAGTATCTGCTGCCGTGCCGCCTCGAGGAGATGCTTGACCTATTGGGCCGACCTCTTGATGCCGTTGCGGTGCAAGAAACGCTCGCCGCGACCTTGGCCGATCTGCCGGTCGGCCGACGGGCCGATCCCGAACTGCGGGGCTTACGTGAACGCTTGATGTTCGTCGGCGGTTTTCCCGAACTTCTTACCGGGCTGCAAGGCGATGATCCCGAAGGGCAGGTAATCGAATCGCAGCGGGTGCTTCGCAGCGATGCAATCGAACGAGCCGTCTACAAGGACATACCCCAGACATGGGGCGTGGACAACCCGGTGGTGTTGGAGAGGTTGCTGTACGTATTGGCGGGACAGGTGACCGGCATTCTCTCTCCTTCCAAGATCGGCCAGCAGTTGGGAATCAGCCAGCCGACCGTGGACCGGTACCTGTCGTATCTGGAGCAGGCCTACCTGGTGTTCACTTTGCCCAACTACTCCAGCGCCGAGTCCAGCGTGCAGCGGCGCGGTCGCAAGCTCTATTTTGTGGACAGCGCGGTGCGCAACGCCGCTTTGCATCGAGGCCTGGCTCCGTTGGATGACCCGGTCGAGCAGGGAATGTTGATCGAGAACATGGTGGTCTCAGCGGCCAACGCGCTGGCCGCTCACAGCGGAGTACGGCTGCATCACTGGCGTGAAGGCAACCATGAGGTGGACCTGGTCTACGACGATCCCCGTCAACCCTTGGCGTTGGAGGTGGCGTCATCGCCCGGTCACAGCCGAAAAGGGTTGAAGGCACTGATCGACCGCTACCCACGCTTCGCAGGCCACAGCTATCTGGTCGCCCCGCAAGCCACGACGATCTCAGCGGAGCGGACCGACTCCGGCATCGGAATGCTTCCCACGGACGCCTTCTTGTCGGCGGTCGGTGCTCAGGCCCATAGGGCCATGCTGACACGGATCGGCCATCTCGACCGGCCGTAACCGAGGAACTTGAGTTTCATCGACCGCCGCATTGTGCTGCTCGACCTCGACTCCCTGGACGAGGCCCGGTTCTGGCTGGCGGGTTCCATAGCAGGACGCGGGCTTTCGGTAACAGCGCCGCTGTTACCGATCGTCGCTGCGGCAATGACCGCTTCGGTGCGATGGGGCGCCAGATCAACGCATTTAGCCTGGGGACCGACGTCGCCGCCGGTTTGGCCAGCGCACAACGATGGTGCCATGAGCGCAGGTGCCTGTGCAGTGGCGCTGGCGGGCGCAGCGGTGGCCATGCCAGCCCGATCACCTTCGTGGGACTGGCCGCACCCCATGTGGCGCGCTGTCTCGTCGGCCCCGACTACCGGTGGATAGTTCCTACAGCGCCGTGCTGGGGCCTTGCCTGTTGCTGATCGCAGACGTGATCGGGCGGGTTGCGGTACCGCCCGCGGAACTCCAGGCCGGTATCGTGAGTGCTGCGGTCGGCGCGCCGAGTCGCCACAGCTCACGAACCTCAACCCCCGAAAGGGGAGGTCACTCCCGACGGTTCTTGTGGCGAAAAGGTGACCGGCATTGACACCACGCCGGTCATCAACAAGTTGGGTGGGTAGGGCTGGAATCCGTCAGAGTCGACTCGGTAGTCACCGATCCGGGTCAACACGTCCAAAAGCATCAATTCGGACTCGATTCGCGCAACAGCGGACCCGATGCAACGGTGACCGCCCAGCCCGAAGGCCAGGTGCTTGTTGACGGACCGATCGACGCGCACCTGGTCTGCGTCGGCGAAAACGGTTGGGTCGTGATTGGCTGCCACCCAACTAATGAAGACCACGTCACCACGGCGGATCCGGCGTCCCTTAAGTTCGACGTCACGTGTTGCGGTACGGGTCAGGGACTCGCTGGGGCTGTAGTAGCGGAGAAACTCCTCTATCGCCGTTGAGATCAGGCCAGGCTGAGCGATCAGGCGAGCACGGTCCTCGGTATGCATCCCAAGGTGATGCAGCGCCCACGACACCAGCGAGGTTGTGGTGTCGAGTCCACCGGCCACCAGATTCCACATGACCGCAGTCACCTCGTCGTTGTTGAGGAGTCGACCATCAATGGTGGTGGTCACAAGCGTGGTGGTTACGTCATCGCCTTGATGTTGTCTGCGGTAGACCGCGTATTCGCGAAGCTCGGCCCACATATCGTCGCGTCGAGCCACGGCGTTGCGGAACCTCGGGTCGTCGGGTTCGTACGAAGATGTGGCATGGAAGAAGTCGGCGTAGTGCTTCCAGTTGGCACTGTCCATGCCCATAAGGTCAAGCGTCAGCACAGCCGGTACCGGTGTTGCGTAGTCCAACACCAAGTCGGCGGTGCCGTTCATTGCAAACTGGTCGAGAAACCACGCCGATACTGATTCCATCCGGGGACGCAAGCGTTTGATCGCTTTGGGCGTCATATGAGGGTTCAGCGCCCGGCGCAAGTCCGCGTGGGCGGGACCGTCAACTTCGGCCACTCCCATGCGTGGCACATAGGGCGGCCGGGGAATCCCGCATATGCCGTGATAGTTGATCCCGTCGACTGAGTCGGGTTCGTACCTATGGGCGAAGGTTTCGTTATCGCGCGCTACCGCCGCCACCGATTCGTAGTCGGTGACCATCCAGAAGCCGCCGTACTGCTGGTTATATACGACCGGGCACTGGTCCTGCAGTTCGGCGTAGCGCTCGTGCCGATTGGCAACAAAGTCAGTTGCCTGGTGGTCAAGGTTGACGGTTTGGCGTGATATTGGCATGCCTTCAATCGCGGCGAGATTGTCACTGTCGCCAGCTTCGCTGCTCAATCCTAGGTTGGATCTTCTGATCGAGTCGTCGGGTGTCACCTTGGGCAGTCATCGTGGGTCCGTGCATGACCCGATCCGCGATGCAATCCCACCACACCCCATTCAGCGGCTTCGTGCACAAGCCCACACACAACCCAATTCACGACACAATCCCACCACACCCCACTCAGCGGCTTCGTGCACAAGCCCACACACAACCCAATCCACGACACAATCCCACCACACCCCACTCAGCGGCTTCGTGCACAAGCCCACACACAACCCAATCCACGACACAATCCCCCCACACCCCATTCAGCGGCTTCGTGCACAAGCCCACACACAACCCAATTCACGACACAATCCCACCACACCCCACTCAGCGGCTTCATGAGCAAGCCCACACATGACCCGATCCGCGATGTAATCTCCGCACCGTGTCGAACTCTGCACATGATCAACACGCGGCTCCTCCGCACGATTCTGCGGTCATGTCCGTGGCCGAAGCTGATGCGTTCTTGACAGGACCGAAAGGCTTCTTTGAGATAGTTGCGCAGACGATCGGTGAAGCGACGATGGATACGGTGGTTACCCCTCATCGCAACCTGCGTGACCTACTGGAAGCTTCGCTGGGCCATGGCGGAGACGGGTCCAGCCGGTACTACCTATTTGACGACGGCCGCAGCGCCTCCTTTGCTCAGAACATCAGCCACACCGCCGCCGTTGCAGCGGCCCTGACGGACCGCCACGGTGTCGGGCCTGGTGATCGCGTCGCACTGTTGGGCTCCAATCAGCCCGCCTGGATTCAGGGTTTCTGGGGTGCGGTGAGTTCCGGAGCCGTGGCGGTGGCCATGAACGGTTGGTGGAAGGGTGACGAGATCCGTCACGGCCTTGAACTCACCGAACCGAAGGTGTTGATCGCTGATCGGCGCCGGCTGGAACGGCTCGGTCGTGATCCAGGGCTGCCGGTGATCGTTATGGACGACGACTTGGATGACTGCGTTGACCAATACCAGGGTGCGCCCCTGCCCGACGTCAACATCGATCCCGAAGATCCCGCAGCCATCTTGTTCACGTCGGGGACCACAGGCCGACCCCGGGGCGCCATCCAGACCCATCGCAACTTCTTGGCCTATGTGAGCTGCGCGTTCCTAATCGGCGCTCGCAAAGCAGTCAGGTTCCCCGAAGACGCTCCGACCGTCTCCGGTCCGACCCTGGCATGCAGCCCCCTATTTCACGTCTCGGGCCTTCATGCCTGCGCGATCATCGCTGTGGCTGCTGGGTCGTGGCATGTCTGGACAACCGGCCGTTACGACCCGACCAAGATCCTTCGCCTGACTCAGGAATACAAGATCGCCCGCTGGGGTGGAGTCACCACCCAGATATGGAGGCTGGTGGAGCATCCGAACCTGGCGGACTATGACACGTCCTCGGTGGTGTCCGTCGGCGGCGGCGGATCAATGTGGTCACCGGAGCTGCAGCAGGCGTGTCGGGCGGCTTTGCCGAATGCCCGAACCGATGTCAACATCGGCTACGGCCTCACCGAGAGTTCGGGATTGGCTACCGGCGCCTCAGACGACGTCTTGCGGGAGCACCCCGACTCCGTGGGTTATCCCCTGCCCACCGTGTCAGTTCGCATCACCGATGACAAAGGCAACGAACTGCCCGACACAACGGTCGGCAACGTGTGCATCAAAGGGCCCATGGTCACACCCGGCTACTGGAACGACCCCGTCGCCACGGCCGAAACCATCCGCGACGGCTGGCTGCGAACCGGTGACCATGGCTATCTTCGTGACGGGTTGTTGTTTCTGGTCGGCCGGCGCCATGACCTGATCATCCGGGGCGGGGAGAACATTTACCCCGCCGAGATCGAAAACCGCCTCGCTGCGCACCCCGACGTGGTCGAATCGGCGGTCATCGGGGTGGAGCACCGAGAATTGGGCCAAGAAGTAAAGGCGGTTGTCGTCCTTGGTGACCGATCCGGGCCATATCAAGACATGCCCGGAGAGGGTCCGGTCCAATCCCAAGACGATAACCAAAACGATAAGAGGTCTACAGGTGCCGACCATGCAGGCCCCGATGGGACTACACACGATGAGGGCGCAAGCCATCGGGTGGCTGAGCTGCGAGCCTGGGTGGCTGAAGTCCTCGCCGATGTGAAAGTTCCCACGCATTGGGAGCTGCGCACCGAGCCCTTGGCCCGCAACGCCACAGGTAAACTCCTGAGACAGGTGATCGCGGGATCGACACAGAGCGCTTTCGTTGAGGAATGACCCGGAGGACCGCCATGGATATGAACGACATGATTCTCGTCAGCGTGGACGACCACTTGTGCGAACCGCCCGACATGTTTGATCAGCACCTCCCGTCTCGTTGGGCCGCCGAAGCCCCGAAACTGATACGCACCGACAATGGAGACGACGTCTGGACATTCAACGGGTCGGTCATAGCGAATGTGGGCCTGAACGCTGTGGCGGGAAGACCCAAAGAGGAGTACGGCATTGAGCCGACCTGTTTCTCCGAGATGCGGGCTGGCTGTTATGACGTTCACGAGCGGGTCAAGGATATGAACGCTGGCGGGGTACTCGGATCAATGTGTTTTCCGTCTTTTCCTGGTTTCGCCGGACGGCTTTTCGCCGCCCATCCCGACAAGGAATTCGCTGCGGATCTGATTCGGGCCTACAACGACTGGCACATAAATGAGTGGTGTGGGGCTTACCCGGGCCGCTTCATTCCGATGGCGCTGCCGATGATCTGGTCTGCTACCGAATGCGCTGCCGAGGTGCGGCGAGTAGCGGAGTTGGGTTGTCATTCCATGACCTTCACCGAGAACCCGGTGCCTCTGGGTGAACCAAGTTTCCACGACGACTACTGGGATCCGCTCTGGGAAGCCCTCGTCAACTGCGACACGGTCCTGTCGATCCATCTCGGTTCATCGGGTCAGATGGTGGTGAGCGCCCCCGATGCACCCATGGACGTGATGATCCAGATGCAGCCGATGAACGTGTCGATTGCCGCGGCGGACCTCTTGTGGTCGCAGGTACCCCGGCGTTACCCAAGCCTCAAGATCGCCTTATCCGAGGGCGGCACGGGCTGGGTGCCGTATTTCATGGACCGAGCCGACAAGACCTACAACATGCATCACTTGTGGACCGGGCAGGACTTCGGTGAATTGATGCCCAGCGATGTGTTCCGGCGTAACTTCTTGACCTGTTTCATTACCGACCCGGTAGGTGTGGCACTGCGCAACGAGATCGGACTGAACAACATCTGCTGGGAGATGGACTACCCACATTCTGATTCCAATTGGCCCAACGCCCCTGAAGAGCTGGCCGAAGTCTTCGCAGGCGTACCCGACACCGATATCAACCGGATCACTCACCTCAACGCCATTGAGTGGTTCAGCTACGACCCGTTCTCTGTGCTGGAGCGTCAGAACTGCACGGTTGGAGCCTTACGGGCGCAAGCCACTGATCATGACGTATCGGTCCGGTCGCTGGACACTGGCCGCCACGCCGACAGGAACACCTCACTGCAACAATTCGCAGCCAAAGCTAGGTAAACACCGCCCGACAGGAGCGCAATCTGAGACCTTGTGACCCAAACGATGATGTCCGAGGAAGTGATGAGCAACCAACTGTTTGTCACGTTTGAGGGGGCCACGCATAGTTGAAGATGGTGTACCCTTAGCTGACCTACAGATGACCTTTAAGCACGTACAGAAAGCGGTTCAGCTACTTGTAGGACACCTAGTTGGCCAGCCTTCTCAACGAGGGCGGCCAACCAATCTGGTAAGCCAGGAAGGTCAGCTCAGACTGCGCTCAACGTCTCAGGGATCTCTAGTTACCGAGCTGGTAATCTCACCACCACACGAGAGCGATAGACCCTTAGAAGACTATGGTTCCATAGCACTTGAAAGACTAGCCAACTGGAAAGAGGATCAAGATCACAATATGGAAACAGTACCGTCAGATGTGGCCGAGCAGTTAGTAGCCATCGGTCCACGCCTATCACCAGAGGTTGATCTAGTTCGTGTCTCCAATTCCAGCAACAGTAGCCATGCTGAATTACGACGAATCAAACCAATAAAGCTGGCAGTATCTCAGACCGAAGAGGTACTCCTATATGGTTGGCTTAACGAAGTTAATTGGGACAAGAGAACGGCTCAACTTCATCAGTATAGAAATGGATATGTGAAACTACGGTTTGACGATACTTTAGACGATAAGATGCTATCATTGGCGACGCAATACATCAAGATTCGAGGCTATAGTCACCCAAAGACTGAAGAGGTACTCTTATATGGTTGGCTTAATGAAGTTAATTGGGACAAGAGAACGGCTCAACTTCATCAGTATAGAAATGGATATGTGAAACTACGGTTTGACGATACTTTAGACGATAAGATGCTATCATTGGCGACGCAATACGTCAAGATTCGAGGCTATAGTCACCTAAAGCAGGACGGCAAATGGGCCAACATCCAATTGGTGCAGGTGGACAAACCACTTCCAGGGTCAAAGCCATTTGACCCTGAGGCCTTTAGAAACGATCCGCATCATAAGATCTTCGATCCTGAGAATCTAGTGACCGCTAGCCAACCTTTTGACGTGGACGAGTTTATCAGCATCATACACAGAGGACGCGACGTAGAACAGAAGGAACCGTCGGGATGGTAGTACTTGACACGAATGTTGTCAGCTGATGCAAGCAGTGTGAGGATCGACTGCGGTTGGTCTCTTACGATTCTACTAGTTCCTGACTGACCATGACGTATCAATCCGGTCGCTGGACACTGGTCGCCACGTCGACCAGAACACCTCACTACAACAATTCGCAGCCAAAAGCCGGTAACACCGCCGGACCTGGATGATATGAAACCACCACCCGGTTAAGTCAATTCCAGGGAAGTCCCGGTCGGATCGGCGGCTATGGGATCTGGAAGGCTCGGATGGCTTTGATGTTGATCCTCCAACCAGCGGTGGACCTCACGATCAGACCACAGCCCTGCAGACGGTTCAGATCTCGGCTAAAGGTACGCGGGCCGGTCTGGGCGTAGGCGCTGGCCAGTTCAGTGGTCAGGTTGGTCAACTTACGGCGCGATACCACCCGATCAGGACTACCCGATCCGAAGTCCGGTAAGGCAGTAACAAGGCGGCGTTGACGATCCCGGGCGGAACTGATCGGAAACCGGTCCAGCACTGCATCTACATGAGCCACCCAGACCAGGTCAAGATGCTGGCTACGAACCCGGTCGCTCTGCTCTTTGAGCCCGTCCCTGAAACCTTCGACCGCGTAGCCCACATAATTTGAAAACGAGTTGCTTCGACTGCTGGACGCAAGCATCTGGTAGTAACGACTCCGGGTCAGGTTGTAGTGATTCGACAGAAGATGGGCGGCCGGAATCGGTATTGCCCTGCTACGAGCCAGGATCAGAAACTCCAGCAGGCGGGCGGTCCGGCCATTGCCGTCGCCGAAGGGATGAATTCACGCCAGGTACAGATGCGCCAACACTGCCGACACCACCGTCAGTGCGTAAGAGATATCAGGGTCGGGTGAACAGAAGGTTTCGCTTTCAAGCCAGTCCGCCAAACGGTCCAGCAGGTACTCGCAGTCTTCAGCAGGAGCCCCCCGGTATTGGTTGACCACCACCGATCCTTGACGGATCGCCCTACGATGATGTCGGGATCGTCGGTCGTGCCGCTGAGGATCAGACGGTTGTATTCGCAGATCAGATCGGCGGTGATCCGGGGAGCATGAGCTGCTGAGATCTGCTCGGCGATCGTGTTGAAGGCATCAAGGACATTGCGTACCTCGCGTTGTTGATAGGCCCGAGACGGGGGTGCAGTGTAGGTATCGTCAAGGATGCCCTTGATCTGTTCGGTGGTGAGTGTGTTGCCTTCAATAGCGGTCGTGGCCGCGGCACCCTGCACAAGAGCTGTCCGGTACAGGGATTTGGCTGTGTCGGGCAACAACGCCATAGCGGTGAGCTGCTCGCACATGGCTTGTGACTAGCCCAGCATTATCCACAACTTCGGCAAGAACTTGTTGACTTCTGTCGCTTCGAATATCAGCCAAGGATGCGACGATTCATATGCTCTCACTTAGGGACAGTTACTATAGACGCCTAAATTGTCAAGTATGTTGTCCTATGGTGGTTGTCGGTAGTGATGCCCGTTAATTGGCGTCGCCAGTGGGTGAGACAGGTGCGATGAAGACTGCAGCCAGTGCACCCACATGGAATAGCTGAGTCTTGCGCGTAGGTTCTGTGCACGCTTTCCAGCAGGAGTCTCAAGCGGCACTCACAAGAAGTCAGCAAGGCTTGGATAGATTTGGCTCCTCACCTATGAGCAGGTGGTGATCTCTTCTCCGCCGAGATGCAGCGATCAGTTGATCCAAATGGCTCAAACCGGTCCCGAACTTGAGAGCAGTTCGTATGCGTTGTCGCGCATTACCTTGCGGGTTTCTGATGTTGAGAAGCTTGCGATGTCAGCAACGTAAGCGGTGGGTTCCGCCAACCCCTCGGCATGCGGAAAGTCCGAACCGAACAGCAGCCGATCCGCTCCGACGTGCTCCTTGATCAAATCCATGTCATCCTCAAAATATGGCGACACCCAGACATTCTGCCGGAAGGCTTCCACTGGGTGACGGGAGAAAGCGAAGGGCATCTTCCCGTAGCAGGTCTTGAGGTTGCGCAGCAGGTCGGGGATCCACATGGCACCGTTTTCGATAGTGGCCAAGCGGAGGTCGCAGAACCGATCAAGCACGCCGTGACAAATCAGTGCGGCGAAAGTGTCGGAGATGGAACGATCAGAGAAGGCAACCAAAGGGAAGGCTGAATGCTTGAACCCTTCAAACTGCTTACCTGGCTTCTCCCAGACCTTACCGTATTCGCTTATGCCGCTCAGACCGGCATGAAAAGCAAGCGGTACCCCTGCTTCTTGCAGGCGAGCCCAGATGGGATCGTATTCAGCGGCACCCGGCGACTGGTAGCCATGCGGTGTGGGAACGGGGCCGGGGACGGTGCATACGATCCGCGCCCCCATATCCAACAGGCGGTCCAGCTCATCTCGCGCCAGTTCCGGATCGGCGAAAGTCAGCATCGGCGCGGCGTAGAGGCGTCCATCGCGGTCGAAGCCCCAGTCCTCATCAAGCCAGGTATTGAAGGCTGTGAAAGCGGCGTGTAATGCGGGGACGTCCCGTTTCAGTGCGTGCTGCATACCCACCCCCTGGGTGGGAAACAGAAGAGCGGATGCCAAGCCCTGACTGTTCATCAGCTCCAGGCGGGCGTCCCGATCTCGGAAACCGGGGTGTTCCCCTAATGGGTCGAGATCGCCGAACATTGCCGCCAGGTCCATACCCTCGGTGTTGCGGCCCCTGAAGTAGTCCTCCAAGCTGCCCGGCTTGGCGATTGGGTTGAACGTGGGATTGGGAATGAATTTGTTGACCTTGCCACCCACCAGGAACCGCCGTTTGCCGTCAATGGTGGCCCACTGCATGCAGCGTTTGCGCATGGCGGGGTCCACATGGCGGATGAATGCGTCCTCAGCTTCGTAATAGTGATTGTCGGCGTCGAAAGCCAAGAAATCGATGTGGGCAGTGGCGGTCTCGGTGTTGTGAACGGCCATGGCGTAAACCCTACGATATTGACACTACTCATATCAGCGCATCAGACCCACCAGCGCATCAGTCCCAGTACGGCATTCGTCCCAACAGCGCATCAGACCCACCAGCGCATCAGTCCCAGTACGGCATTCCTCCCAACAGCGCATCAGACCCACCAGCGCATATACCCCAGTACGGCATTCCTCCCAGTACGGCATTCCTCCCAACAGCGCATCAGACCCACCAGCGCATATACCCCAGTACGGCATTCCTCCCAGTACGGCATTCCTCCCAACAGCGCATCAGACCCACCAGCGCATATACCCCAGTACGGCATTCCTCCCAGTACGGCATTCCTCCCAACAGCGCATCAGACCCACCAGCGCATATACCCCAGTACGGCATTCCTCCCAGTACGGCATTCCTCCCAACAGCGCATCAGACCCACCAGCGCATATACCCCAGTACGGCATTCCTCCCAACAGCGCATCAGACCCACCAGCGCATATACCCCAGTACGGCATTCCTCCCAGTACGGCATTCCTCCCAACAGCGCATCAGACCCACCAGCGCATATACCCCAGTACGGCATTCCTCCCAACAGCGCATCAGACCCACCAGTGCATAGGTCCCAGTACGGCATTCGTCCCAACAGCGCATTAGTCCCACCAGTGCATAGGTCCCAGTACGGCATATACCCCAGTACGGCATAGGTCCCAACAGCGCATTAGTCCCACCAGTGCATAGACCCCAGTACGGCATTCGTCCCAACAGTGCATCAGACCCACATAGAGATTGACTATTGCCCCATGGAGGGACATGGGCCTACCGATGTAGGACATGGGTCTAGAAGCCAAATGGGGAGCGGCGCATCGTGGCGCCTAATCTGGGCCCATGGCAGCACAAGCTCCTGGTGGGAATACGCGGGGAATTGAAGTCGGTAACGATCCGCTGTACGAGCCTCGTTACCAGGAGATCGCAACCTTTATGCGTGCCCCGTATGTGCCAGACTTCAACGGAGTGGACATCGCCATGTTCGGCATACCGTTTGACGGCGGGGTGACCAACCGACCCGGAGCCCGTCATGGCCCCCGCGAGATTCGCAACCAGTCGTCGCTTATGCGAGCCATCAATCACGCCACGGGAGTGAACCCCTTTGACATGACCCGTGTTGCTGATGTCGGCGATGTGCGGTTTTCACAAGTATTCGACAACGCGGCTGCCATGGCCGATATTGAGACCTTCACGAGATACATCGTTGAGGCAGGCGCGGTGCCTCTAGCAGCGGGCGGAGACCATTCGATCACTTATCCGATCTTTCGGGCGTTGGCCAGCCCCGATGCTCCCATCGGGATGATCCACATTGACGCTCACACCGACACTTGGGGCCCGTTCAGAGGCGAAAAGTTCCACCACGGCGCTCCGTTCCGCCTAGCCGCTGAGGCTGGACTGCTTGACCCGGCCCGCACCATCCAGATCGGCATTCGCGGCGCGCAGAATTGGGGAGACGGATGGGAGTTCTCCCAGCGTTGCGGGATGAGAGTGATCTTCATTGAGGAGTTTGAGGAGCTGGGTGTAGCCGGGGTGGCAGCCGAGGCAAACAGGGTCGTGGGCGGCGGCCCCACCTACATCAGTTTTGATGTGGACGGATTAGACCCGGTTTACGCACCTGGAACCGGCACCCCCGAGGTAGGCGGTATTACAACGCGCGAGGCACTGGCGCTGTTGCGGTACTTTCGCAACCTGAACCTGATCGGCGGTGACGTTGTGGAAGTTGCTCCACCCTTCGACCCATCAGGCAATACCGCATTGGTGGGCGCCACTTTGATGTATGAAATCTTGTGCCTACTTGCCGAGTCGCGCAGCGCCCGCACAACAACGGGGTAGGACCCATACCGCAACAAGATAGACATCTCATCGGGTGAGAAGTCTCGGGGTCTCAGCTGAGATGCCACGGCGTCAAGGCCAGGCAGTTTGATGTAGCGTGTGTCGAATTCGGCGTTGCGAGCGGCCTATGGCAACCTACGCCACCGATATGACGGTCTCCCCATATCGCTGAATGGCCTCCAGCACGTGGTTCAGCGAGCGGCCAGACATGTGCACACCGCACCACGTGACACCCATCGCCTGCAGTTCCTCCAAACCACTCAGGTGAGCGTCCGGGTTGAAGTCCGCTGCCCCCGGGTCGCCGCCCACAGGGTTAGAAAACGACACGTCAATCTCGGACCGGTCTCGACCGGCGTCTTCGACGAGGTGCCAGAGTTCCCCCAACATCTTCTCCAGGTCCTTCGGCGTCTGCAGCGACGCGGTTCTCGCAGCACCGGCCAGTCCCCGAGGGGCTATGAAGGGGATCCATCCGTTACCGGTTCTCGCCACCCGGCGTCGACTCAGTTGGCTGTTGCCCCCGATCCAAAGTGGCACTCTGCGACCCGGTTTGGGATCCACGGTCTGACCCTGAGCGCTGAACCGGATGCCTTCATAGGTGAAGTCGTCGTGATTCCACACCCCTCGCAACACCTCGATCGCTTCGTCGAAGAGCGAGTTGCGTTCATTGAAATCCACGCCAAGCGCGCGGTACTCGCCCCGTAGATAGCCAACACCAACCGCCAGCACGAAGCGCCCTCCGGATAGTGCGTCAACGGTGGCAACCGACTTGGCCACCAGGAAAGGGTTGCGATAAGGCAGCACAACCAGATTGGGGATCAGCAACATCTTCTCGGTGACCGCAGCGACGAAGGCCAAGGCCGCGAAAGGATCAAGGGCGTCATGACCCCCGGACCGGATCCACCGATGAGTGGGTGCGGGGTGATCGGTGAAACCGATCCCCCCGAATCCGGCTTGTTCGGCTGCAGTGGCGAAACTGATCATTCCTTCCCGGGTTGTTAAGGCAGGGTCATACGGATTCTGTACCAGGGGGTAAGTGACCGAGAACCTCATTACTTGACAACCTCATTGACAACTTCTTCGTTCAGATTGCTCACCGCGCCGACAGTAGCGGTGCCAGCGGCGTTCCTGACATGCAATCCCCTGCACAACCGTGTCAGGTGTTCAGTGCGCATCGTGTCAGGTGTTCAGTGCGCAGCCTCTGCAGCCATCATCGTCTCGGACTGCACCGCCAGAACAAACGGGTTTCAGGTGCTTTGGGCGACATCTTTGCCAAGAGGTCAAACTGCGTGCCTCTTGGTTGTATGACAGTCTTAGTTCTTGACAGACTTGCAGCAAGACGCCCTAGGCCCCTGAGCCCGGACTCAATCCGTGACAACCATGCCAATCCGTCACACTCCAGCTCAACGAAGCCAATTGGGATTTCCAGGATCCGCTATGATAGCGGTTACATGAAGGCTAGCTATGCCAAGGGGGATAGTTGGCTCTGAGCTGAATGGGGGATGCAACATGCTCAATGCCCTATCAGGACCGCTCGCTCATTGCGAGCGACCAGGGTTCACCATGATCGCTAGGGCCGTTCGAACGTGGACCTGACTCTCCCCGATCACAACCTCACGGATTGGGATGACGAATTCTCCGAGCCCCTCAGCGACAGCGGGTCCACCCAAGCCTTGCTAGTCAATCAACCCTTCGCTTATGCATGGGCTGCCACCTTGTTCGTCATGCTGGCCGCTGGGTTGCTGATCCCGATATGGCGTGGCTACAGCGTGGTCGCCTGGTCGGCGCTGGGCTACGGGGCTGGACTGGTCGCCTCAGTGCTTGTCCTGATAGCGAACCTGACCGATCGTAGGCGGAGGATCGATCGAAACTACGTGTTCCGATTCAATATGTCGCCGTGGATGCGGAGCGTACGTCTGGTTGCTTTCGGCGTTTCCTTGGCTCACGTTGTGCTGCTGGCATGGAACCTGTCGCTGTGAAGTCATGGCTTGTTTCTCGCTCACGTTCACTGATCATGGGGATGGTAGCCGTATTCTTGGGCACGGTGGGTTTGGGCTGGGTAGCCGCGGCACCCCCAGGCTTTATGATGTCCGAGGCATCGGGCGCCTCAATAACGCCTCCGTATGATGCAACGAGACTGGGGCAAGCCAACTCCCCTCAATTGGTAACGTGGCAATCAACTGAGCGTACCGACACCAACCCTGCCTCTGAAACGCTAACCCAGTGCCTTCAAGGGGCACGTCAATATGGTGCAGACGACCAAATTGTCGACCTGTACTTACTTCTCTTATTGGATGAATCGGGCAGTCTGAGAAGCAGGGATCCCGACAACGCCCGGGTAGAAGGTGTCCAGAAGGCTGTTGAAGGACTGAGTCAACTTCGAAGCAGGCTTCAGCAGGAAGAAGTTCCGTTCGAATTCCATGTTGCGATACATGGATTTGGCAGCACATACAACAGCTACAGCGATTTCGTTTCGATCGACGATGGCAACTCCCTGGACAACCTGCGTAGACAAGCCGCGGCATTCACCGTTCGGAACAAGGACTCACTGACTGACTACCGAAAAGCCTTCGCGGGTACCGATGAAATACTCCGAAGTCAGCCTGGCGTGGAAATCGGCAGCGCTTGTGCTCTGCTAGTGATATTCACGGACGGCGAATACGACACCGACAATAGGCCAGGGCTTACGGACCAAGAACGACAGGAGATCACAACCGAACTTTGCCGTGATGGCGGTTCAGTGGACCAACTACGCATGTTGGGTGTTCCGGTACTGGCAGTTGGGTTGACTTCAGGTAACCAGGCTGACTTTGATCTACTACAAGCCATAGCCACCGGTGAAGGAAATGGCGACTGGTCCTCATGCGGAGCCATACCGGGCACAGGAGAACTACACACCGTTGAGCGGGTCAACCTTCCCAATCTACTCGAATACGCAATTCTTGACAGCGTCTACGCAGGTAGCCAAGACCTACCTAACCGACAACTTTGTGAGTCCAACAGTTCTGAAGCCTCCGCAAAGTGCGTCCGTGAATTTGAGCTCAAACCATGGACCCGAGAATTCACATTGTATGTGGAGCTGCCCTATCAACCTAACGTTCAGCCCACTGTAGCCCTGATATCTCCAGATGATAATACAATTGCTCTGGCTCCGAACTATGGTGAGCAACCTGTCCGAAGTCCTGGGTTACCATTCGTAGAAGTTGATGCGCCCAGTCCCGGATGGAGACGATTCCATGGGCAAAGACCTGAAGGCAAACAGAACTGGGTAGGGACCTGGCTACTAGAAGTCACTGGGCAACAGGCACTATCAGGACTAGTGTTACGCCATGATATTGACATCATGATTGATACGAATACACGCGTCTCCCGGACCGACTCAAACAGTATCAATAATGTAATTGGTCGTCTGACGCCTACAGGAGAGCAGGTCACACCCGATCAATGGCGAGGACACCGTTTAAGCATAGAAACCCGTGCCATGAGACCATCCTCGGATTACCAAGGATCAGATACATCGGTGTATTTGGAGGTCCAACCCGGTTCTCCGATAATCGCCACGGTGACTGTGGATGAAAACGGAACATTCCCTATTCCTGAGAATTTTCTGCAGCAATTATTGAACAGTCATGCACAGCTCATACGTTACGATATAGAATTCCAGATCCTTGAATCAATTGAACACCCTCAACCCGATATTGAGCATCGTTATGATCCTAACATTGATACATTGTTGATTTATGACCCCATAACCATCCAGATCCTGCCAGCACCTGATGAGATTGTTCTGAATGACGACACTGCTCCCGTGACTTCAGTTTTCGCTAATCTGATCAGCCGAGATAAGTCCGTACAGCATCCAGGATCGGTGTGGTGGATTGAGGCCTCTGTTGACTTGCCCGAACAAACTTTGACCTGGACCTCACCGACTATACCATCAACCGAACCAGTCTCATTACGAGATATGTTTGAGTCTTTCTCCGAAACGATTGATCCCAATCCACTGATCTGGCCGATCACCTTGAATCCAGTGCTAAGCGTGGCCAACAGTGCCCATCCAGCAACAGTACCAACGAATCAGAATTTCAGATCCTACCCGGGCGATGGTTTGCCCTACATACAAGCAGCCAGAATCACAGGATTCAACGATTTGAAATCGGGACAGATTGAGCTTGAAATAGGAATGCCGGGAACCACAGGTTCTGCCGGAATGGGTACTGTACAGATTTCTTCGCTATCAGGACTCCCGGACAATCTACCGGGTGAATTGAAGTTGTTAGAACCGGTGATTTGTGAAGTGTCCGCAGGTGCAACGGCGACCTGTGAGGCTTCTCTGGAGTCTTCCTTTACGGCAAACCGAGATTTCAGTGTCTATCTAGATTTAGTTCTATCTTCCAATTTGACCGACCAAACAACAAGTGGACCGGTGCCCGTCCTAGTAGACATGAACCGACCACTGAACAAGTGGCGATTCAGCCTGATATCACTACTGTTATTAGTGGGCTTTACGCTGATACAGATCGGGCTGAGAGTTTTCTACACTTTCAAATTAGTCAAATGGGAGGCCTTGCCGATAGACAGCCGTCTTGCCGAGCTTAACGTCAAGATTCAACCTGACAGCAGGATTGTTAGCACCGATGATTCAATTCCTGCGATCACCATAGACGACACTCAATTTGCTTCAGGATTTCAAGCTAGGGCAAGTAAGACTACCGTTGTTGGTGTCAACTTTTGGATTGACTGGCGGGAGACATTCGTGAAGCAACATACACTCATCAGAGCTTCAGCTAGCGACGGCAGCCATTGCATTTCAACCAACGGATACGAAACCAGTGGCTCCAGTATCGTAGGGAAAGTTGGAACTGATTTCAGAGATCTTTGGGTCCTTAAGATGCCTAACTCTGCTCTAGCAAGCCTAATCAGTGGGTCTGAGACTGATGCACTGCTTCTTCTGGTACTCATGCGTGACGAGCGAGACTTTGTGGATGATCTCACCAGTCAGTCCGTGAGCGATGCGCAAGCATATATCGCCAAATTAATTGAAGATCAGGCAAAATGGCCAACGATAGAACCAGCAGGTACTTCGTCCATCCAACAGGCCGATGGAGCCACTTCCAAGACTAGGGAAGCATTACCTGAAAGAGATCTACCATCGCCGATCGAATCCGAAGATGATGGCAATGACCTCGATAATTGGAACCCCGATGATCCATTTGCATAGGCCAATTGGACAATCCTTTCGGCGGCCCAAATCACTCATTCATCAGACGGACGCAAAGAGCGATTTACCAATTGTCCGTTAGCGGACAGAACGGAGAGATATCAATATGCTCAGACCTGTTATTATGGTAGGATGTGGCGGCTCCGGCCAAAAGGCTGTTCGCTATGTTAGGGACGCGGTAGATCGTCAGTTGCGTCACGCTGGTTGGAACGACAACTTTCCAAGGGCATGGCGGTTTATCGGCTTAGATACTTTGACTACTCAGGAGGCGCCGGGGGAGATTCCTACTATGCCTGAGTCCGACTATCTGAGCGTATCACTAAGGTACAACATATATAGCCATGCAGATGATGACCTTCTGGCGACCTATTTACCGAACAGCGACCAATACAAGGAACTATTGGGCTGGCGGCCTGCCCCGGCAGAGATAAAGGTGCCTCTTGTTGACGGCGCTGGACAGATGCGAGCCGTAGGAAGAATAGCCGCTTTGCGCAGCATGGTGAGTGTAGTGCGTCCCAAGTTGATTGAGGCATTTACCGCCTGCCGTGACGGGGGGCCTGAACTCCAGCGGATATCGGAACTCTTCGGTATCGAGGTACCAATAGGATCCGAGGTGCCTGATCCGGTTGTAGTGGTAGTGGGTTCCATGGCTGGTGGCACCGGCGCTGGAATCATGTTGGATGTGATTGATCTCATCAGGAGTACCGATACAAGGGGCGCCTTTCCGATATCGATCGTCTTTTCATCCGATATTTTCGGCCTTGGCGACAATATCTCTATGTCTGCTAACGGGTTAGCGTTCATGTCAGAGTTGATGGCAGACTATTGGGGTCCGGGCACAGATCGTTCCACGCTGATTTCGCCTCTAGTACGAACTGATACCACTGGTCCTCATGCCCTATTCTTGATCGGCAGAACAAACGCGCACGGGCTTGATCTAGGTAACCTGATTCATGTATACAGGGCTGTTGGAGAAGCCTTAGCGACCTGGATAACGTCAAACCATGTTCAAGAAGAGGTAGTCAACTTCATCACCGTCAACTGGCAGTCAGCAGCGAAAGAGAACATGGGAGGATATCCTTTCGGCGAAGGTCTCCTACCAGGATTGGTATCGTCTTTCGGTGCGGCCACTCTTGCCATAGGACGTAATCGATTCTTTGACTATACATCAAAATTGATAACCCGTGAGATTGTTCGTCATCTCTATGAAGGGCACCTACAACACAAAGATGAACTGGGTCAGCAGGCAGAAGACTATAGCGAAAACATGATCATTAGCGAGCTGATCAAGAAGTACAAGTGGAAGTTTATTCAAGAATGCGGCCTTGAGGAACGAGGCACAGAAGTCAACCAAATTTCAGATACATTTGCTTCTAAGGAGATGGTCCGTCAGGAAGCTAGCAGAATACAGACTGATATCAAACAAAATATCGGAAACGAACTCTTAGAAGGTTCCGCCTGGAAGATTAGAATAGATTCTCAAGCAAGAATAGCCAAGAATACATCTCAGCGTAGGGGCCTGGAATCGTTCAGACACAAGCGTGACGATTGGGCAACAAGTATTTTCCAGACCTTATTGTGGACTATATCGGAATACGTCGCCCGCTATGGGATAAAGGTAACCTCTCGGTTAGTTGAAGCGGCTATAGATGAGGTAGAAAGCGTTGCTAAGGATCTGCGTAATCTAGCCGTTGAAGACGAAAGACACTCAGACGAACTTCTCAGAATGGCATCTAGAGAGCTGGGCTCGCTCAAAGTCGGCAAAGTAGCATTAGAGTCCGATACTGTCAGCAAAGCAATCAAACAGACAGCCGATTCGATTGCCCTTGTGTGGCGAACCAACCAGCGCAATGAGGTCGCCAGCGCTATTGAAGCACTGAACCGTGAGGTCTTGACTCCTGTCTTAGCGCAGCTAGACATCGGGATCACGAAGCTGGCTGCCATTATCCAAGGGGATAGCCAGCTGTCATCTACAGTTGATATTGATGGCTGGCCCCTACTAGGCAAGGGTGTACCGGACAGCTTTCTGCCTTCCTCGTTGGAGCTATTCTTGGAGGATCCAAGAGAGTGGCCGGACATGTTGGACGCTCTGTTGGAAGAGGTCGGTGGCGATATTGTACGTTCCAATCGGACCTACGGTTATCGGAACAATGTTGATGCTGCGCGTTACCTTCTGGTTAGCGGTGAAAATGTCGGCAGTGAACCCGACCCCAAGCCGATATTGTGGGCCAAGTCCTCTAGTGGAAAGATCCCGCGGTGGTCTCCGGGTCAGCCTGCTCAGATTGAGCTGGCGTTGTCCAATGACTTGAAGCCAACTATAGCTCGAGTAGACCGCTGGCTGAAGCGACCGAATTCAAGGAGTGAGCGACTCTTCAGGGAGGGTCTGCGTGACTACCTTTCAGAGAGAGACTCCACCGGACGGGTGATTACGGATCATCTCAAGCGGCTCACAAGATTCAAGCAACGTCTCAGTGAGGCCAAGGACAAATCACAACCCCTAATGGAAATTGAAATTCCGTTGAGTAAGGTAGTACACCATTCAGATCAACCAGAGCAAATCATACCCCTAACCGAGCGGTTTCCCTTTCCGATTGGACATCCAGCTCGTGAGATAGTATCCGAAATTTTCAAAGACCATCCGAGTGTTGATTTCACAAACACCAACAGTGAAGCTGTACTTATTTCATCTTTCTTGGCTTCACCTCTACATCCAATGGTCATTCCATCGTTCACACGACCGGTAACCGTTGCCCTAGATGAAATCAAGGATAGATCCGATTATATGCAGAGTTCCTTCTGGCTATTTCGGAGGGCAAGAACCCTAAAGGGCTTTGTACCTGTGCCTCCCAAAGTACTGAAAGCGCTGATTCGTGGTTTTGCTGTTGCACGACTGGTTGGTTGCATTTCTGTTGATCCTAGATACCCGGCAAGAATTGTTCCATTTAAGGCACTTGATGGCATAGGCGATGCGATACCCATCGAATTTCCCTTTCCGTTATTGACTAGAGTCGATCAAAACAATATTCTTCCTGCACTGTTGGAAGCATTTGCATGTTGTTTCGGACGAGTTTCGACCAAGAGACATAATGCTTTCGATGCCTACGAACAGCTCTACAAGTATGGTGAAAGCCTGAATGGAACCTTCAAATTGGCAAATTCGATTATCACCTACATAGAGACGGGAAGACTAGCGGTGACCCCAATAGACCCCCTGATATCCCACAGACTGTCCGGGGCTGATGAGGATCAACGATTGGATAGATCTATGAAATATCTCGAAGCAAATATTGGCCGATTCAAAGCCCTGGGTCTTCGTAGCTTTACCGGCAATGAATACCGTAGTGGCATAGGTTCGATTCTCCCTGATAGTGACATACTGACAATCGAAATATCTCCTGATCTAATTGAAGCGTATAGCGAAGTACGCCACTCGCTTACTAGTAGAGATAGTGGTTCGTTTGTATGAGTCGCCTAACGCTAATCACCGCTCCAATTATTGGCTCCAAGGATGAGCTGTCGGATGCATTCAACGAATGGACTTGGGCGAATTTGATTGGTTCTGTTGCTCTAGTCGGTCCCGAGTATCGTCATCTTGGTCTTGATGTGCCTGCGCATTGGCATAACAACAATCAAGTTGAAGTAATAGTGCTACGCGAACTACTGATGCTCGAACGATTCTCGACCGTAGCGATTGCGTCGATCCGTTCATGCGAGCTATATGAACTGACGGACGAGCGGTTGGCTGATGAAGTAAGACTCTTGGATCTGGTCAGATCTTTGTTCAACTATTCAAAGGAATCGACCAAACGCGTGAAGGGTGTGACAGTAGGAATCGCAGATCCCAGCGATGATTGCAACGATCGACACTTCGACCCGCGGTGGGATCTTCACATTTTGCATGATTCTCAGCAGGTCATAGATTCTTCTGTTGCCGTCATGCCCCTCGAGCCCGAGCAACGAACAACAACTTGTCTCCTGACAGCGCTAGCAGTGACCGGAGCTTTGATACTACCCAAGTCTGAATCCGTCGCACTGATTGATCAGATTTACGATCAGGCTGTCGGGATGACCAAACCGGTTCGCTTGGTTCGGGTCCAGATGCGGGTGCTTGATGCTGGCTATTACACCGATGAGATACTGACGGGACTGTTTTCCCAAGGAATCCACTGGTCGGTTCCATCAGACATTGGCGGCGCGGAAGCAAATGAGGACAATCCGGTTCCTTCCGACTTTGTACAACAACTGACTAGATCGATCAACTTTGAATATTCGCGATATGTCTCAAGTAGAACGGATCACACAGCGTCGGCCAGAGGATTCAGATCACCAATGGCACGCATACTCTATGGGTCCACATCAGTCGGTGGCCGTAAGGCAATGCGTCTTACGGAGGGCATAGCTACTGTCGAACAGGCCGATGACCAGAGAGCTTCTAAGTTTTCTGGCGATAATCGATTCAATACCAAGACTCTGCTGCCGGCCGCGCCTTCGGATTCACGAGAACAAATAGATCGCCTCACATCAGCCAGCGAGAAAACTTGGAAGACAATAAGATCCACGACCTTTGGGCTCGTAGATGGCTCCACTCTTCCGATCGGATTCGATCCGCCATCGAATGACGTTGATCGCTTACTCTATACCGACCCAGCTATGATTGGGCCGCCGCCAGATGACAATAGATTTGAACTTCCGATTGATGTAATTGCGGAACTAGACTTCGATCGACCGAAACATGTAGATCCCATGGATGTGGCGGGCGCGCGGCGGGTCGAGAAACAGCTACGAAATACCAAATCGGAGTTCCATCCACAAGACAGAGTAAGACCTTCAGATCATCTAGACACCGAAATACTGAACCATGAAGAAGGGGTTAGAGCTGATCAAGGGTCTGATACATATGAATTCGGACCTAACGCGTCTTCTAAGCTGGACGAGCTGAAAATTGATTGGGAACGTTGGAGCATGAAACGAAAACGGAGCTTGCTCTGGCGTATCCGTCGGAGGCTAGTAGATGCGATTGATGAAGTAGATGAAGATTTGATTGATGTGGCGGCGGATGTAGCAGTAGGTCAGACCGATTTTTCCGAGGAAGAGCTCAGATCTGTTGGAAAGAAGCTCCGAAGACGAATTGGCTGGGCATTAACTGCTATATTCTTGACAATAGCATTGCTATTAGTTCGGGCATCTACTGATGTGTTTGAATCGATTTCATCAGTATTTTGGTTTAATCCGACGTTAGAAAAGATACAGGTTGAATCCGGGTTTTGGTATATTATGGTGGGATTCATATTGTCACTCATCACAATAGATAGAATGGCCACAATATTGGGTTCTCATAACCAGAACCAACAAGCATACGGGTCATGGCTTTCAGCAAAAGATCAAGCCAGACACCAGCTTCGACCTTTGGTAGATAATCCTTCTCGATTGGCGGAAAAGTGCATTGAACTCAGCCAACAATTAGCAGAACCTGCTGTAACTGATGATACTCAGTGGGATTCCAAATTTACTCGTATTGGTCGAAGATTACGTCGACTGACAGCATGGGTAGTCGCAATAGTCTTACTTATGGGTGTACTACTGATAGTCGGAACTCTTATTGAGATCCTGTCTGGTACTTCACTTCTTCCTGATCCAGATATTCTGCCTGAGGATCGAATAAGATATCACGGCGAATCACTGTTTCCAGTCATTATCGTGGTCGGAATCGTGTCTTGGATGATCAGTTCCTGGTTTATTCTTTCCCGGATATTTGCCCTTAAGAAGGACTTTCCTCGGCTTATGCAACAAATTAGACCACTAGGCCAAGATAGGAATTTCCAACAGTCAATTGATAGGGACCCTACAGTTGATGATGACCAACGAGTCTCATTGATCTATTCTGAGATGCGTAAAGGGATACGGAGACTCGCACTTTCATCGATCGGTCTGATAATACTAGTATTTGTCGTAGTTCTGCCCTGGATAATGAGAGCCGCCAGTATAGGTACAATTGATACACGGGAAGAACCTTGGGTTGCTTACTTGATATTGGTGGGGATTATCTGCTGGTTCATTGTCAGTTGGTTTATATTGTCACGGTACTATGCCTTACGTGAGGATACGTCTCGGTTGACCCAAGAGATCAATTCTCAGACGAAGTCAACTAGTGGTGAAGGAACCCCTGAGCACGCTGGTGAGGTTGGACTCATCCGGAATAGTTTACGAAGACTATCATTATGGTCACTCGCAGTGGTGATACTGCTGACTGGAATAATCACATTTTGGACTTTTGCTTCAATTGTTTCAGATACGGCTGAACCTCAAGAGGAACCATGGGTGCCATACCTGATAATATTGGGGATCTTGCTCTGGTTTGTCATCGCCCGATTTATGGTCTCACAAGTATTCTCTTTAAGGAAGCGATGGTTCCCACTTACTCAAGGCATCTCCCCTATACCGGATGCAGGCAGCACATCATCAATAAGTGATTCTTCTTGGAGATTTGATGTCAAACTCAATGATATGGCTGGACGTCTGCGCAAGTGGATTTGGCTTTCTTTGTTCTTGACGCTAACTATGCTGATATTGGTAGCGTTTGTTATACTCACCGCAATTGCAACTGCTTCTGGAATTAGAGATGAACCTTGGATTGACTTTATTGTGGTTTGGCTAATTGTCTGCTGGGGCCTCGCTTTTAGATTCATGACAAACCAGTTGCTCGTCCTAAAAGAAGACTATCCGTACTTTCTAAAAAAAGTTCGATCTTTTCGCTATGCAACCGAATTTGACAAAACCGATGCCGATCGTCAAACACTGTCCACTGACCTCAGTAACATTGATCGACGTATACATGTAATGGCACGGTGGATAGTGGTCATGCTAGGGCTGCTGCTAGCTGTAGCCCTATTTTGGTTGCTCACTTCTGTTTTCTTGGCGTCTTTCGGACCTAAGGAAGAACTATGGATTATATATTCCGCGGTGTTCGCCTCAATCTGCTGGCTCATTTCCTGCTGGCTAGTTCTAAGTAGATGGGTTATTCTTAGGCGAGAACAGCAAAAGGGTCCTGAGACGTGGAACGACTGGGATCATTCCAATCATGATTCCATCAGGAAACTTCGACATTGTATCAAAGAACGTAATCGTCTAGTTAGTCTGGATAATCAGTTCGATGATTGGCAAGCTATTTTCAGAGCACTGGTTCACGAACCATTTAAGATTTCGGGTTCGCCGGATGAGAAATTCGGAAGAGCCAAGTATGATGTCGGGTTGAGTACTATCTCGTCGCGACCTCAATCATTCTTGTACGCAACTACTAGCCCTGATACCGATCAATTACATCTTGCCCAGAGTATTATTCGTGATCAAATCATTCGCACCGCTTGGCTGTCAAGAGTTTTCTATACGTTTCGCGGCCGATGGGAACGCGACTACCGCAACCGGTGTGGACACCGACGGTTAATTAGCCTTGAAGGCGATACAAGTCCACCCGGCACGATCAGAGGTCGTTCAGTCATTGATAACGAACCGATCTATGCTCCACGAGAAGATTTTCGTCGTTGGATGATTTCGGATGATACCAGTCGCACGCAAGTCTCTGAAGAGTTGATATCTGAAGCCTTCGAAAACATGCTCAATGATATGGATTATGATGACCTACTATCCGACGTTGTGGTTATGGGTTTCGGACAGGGTATGAGTGGTACTTCACCGAAGGACTTTCTTGATATATTTTCCGATCCGGTAGAAACATTGCCACTATTCAGTAACACCTTGTTCAACCATAGTGCAAGGTCCGCACCTCTGAGATTGGATAATGTTGCATTCTCAATTCCTAACACGTCGACTACCACAAATAGTGGTAACTATACCCTTCGTTCAACAGCTGCCTTTGGAAGCAGGATGAGATTTGCCTCCATACGGATTGTGGTATCCGATGCAATCTCTCCGAATTTGCTTTCGTTCTACTCGCGACCCCGAAATTCAGAGGCGAGTAGCTACTTTGAATCGTCGGCTTCAATCACCTGAAGACTGTGGGCAGAGATCATCCGATTAGCGGCAATCCTGGATTGAGCAATAGGATGCCCCAACGGAAAGCAGTATTTGATGGTTCCCGCTAGGCACCAAGGTGTTACGTACTGGCTAGAAATCCTGTTTTCGATACGAGGATTCAAGAGTACGGCCGGAAGGTCTGCACCATATAAGCCTCTGCTGCTGTTGTGGCTTATTGGTAGGGTCTTGAACGGACGTGGTGAAGGCGTCGCTTTCGAAGAGGCGCGTGATGAGATCAGACAACTCTTGAGCCCTTACCGGTTGGGTAACTCGCAGCCCAAGCCTGAGCACCCCTTCGTGTACCTGGGACAGACCCCCGAAATCTGGTCTGTACGGGACTCTAAGGGTCAAGACATCGCAGAGATGATTGCCCCCATCGACAGCACAAGTAGAACTCCAGCTAGAGAAACGCTCAGCTTTCTGAAGGCCGAAGCCGTCGGTTCTTTGAGCCCGCGCTTCGTTGCTGCCCTGGGTGACCCTGAGGTTCTTGACGCGATAGTGAAGGAACTGTTGAAGAGGAGCGTTCCCGAATCGGAGTACACCATGCTGCTTGAGAAGGTAAGACTGCTCAACCACGTCCGACTCGCTTCAGCTCCATGGGACTCGGCCTTCAAGGATATGGTCGTCATGGCCTATCGGTATCGGTGTTCGTTCTGTGATTTCAGCGCCCGCCTGCAGAATCGACCCGTTGGTCTTGACGCGGTTCCCGTACGAATACCTGCTAAGGGCGGGCCGAAGGACCTCAGCAATGCAGTGACGCTTTGTTCGCGAGATCACAAGCTCTTCGCTGCCGGAGCCCTGGGGCTCGGCTTCGTTGGAGCCGAGCGCAGGTCTTGGTGAGTCAGCATCTGCGGACAAACCTGGTGGATCTGGTCTCGTTTTCTGGTCAGAAGATGTACCTGCCCCGACCCAGTTACCCGCCTCCCGCTCGGGATCACATTGAGTGGCACTACGGGAATCTCTTTCTCCAACCCGAACGTCGGCTCACGCCCTCACCTTGACGCGGCACCACCAACATTCACCCGCTCCCGGAATCGGTGGTAACGATCCTCAGCTCCTGCCGCGTGATCGGGACGGGGCTCAACCCGATGTGCGACACGTCCCCAGTCACCGGCTCCGGAGGTGTCGGCCTCAAACCCGGCGGTGACCCGGCTGATATAGGCGGCACCCAGGGCGGCTCCAGCGGGTTCGGCAGAAACGTCCACAGCCAGCCCCGTGGCGTCGGCCAACGCCTGCATCCAAACCGGTGAGCGGGTCCCGCCCCCGGCGGCGACGATCCGCGTGGGGGTAATACCGGACAACTCAACGTGATGCCGCACAACGAACCCCGCCGCTTCGTAGGCAGCCATGAGCACGTGGGCGGGGCCGTGTCCGACATGAAGGTCGACGAGTTCGGCCCGCCGGTCGGGGTCGTGTAGAGGTGTACGCTCTCCTCGAATGTAGGGCAACCACACAGGCAGGTCATTGGGCTCCAGCGCCAGCAACTGATCGGGTCTGACATCACCAACGATCCGCCAGATCCGGTCAATGAACAGACCGCCGGCACCGCTGGCTCCTCCCACGGCCACCATGCCCGGTCTGGTGTAGGGGATCGTCCACAACCCTTCAACCTCGAACCAGGAGTCGGTCAACACCCAGGGCAACAATGTCGTGCCGCACAAAACCAAGACGTCACCAACAGCGTCCGCTGGTGCTACGAACTGCTCAGCTAGGGCGTCAACGGTGCCACCCGAGACGAGGGCTCCGTCGCATTCACCGACCGCTTCTGCACCCGAACTCACGGCGGGGAATTGACACTCATGCATAGCGAGTTCTGTGAGCAGGTCCGGTGCCCACGCCCTACCGTCGTGAAGCGGGGCCATGGCCATCGCCACCGTCGAGTTGATCATTCCTTGACCGCACAGCGCGTGGTTGGCCACCGCTTGGGCTGGCCACAATGACTCCACACCGGGTTGACGGGCCAACCAGCGAGCGAACCCTACCGCCTCACCGTCATCGCCAACACCGGTCGGGCTCCGGCCCCGACTATCGCCGTAGAGCAGGCCAGGAGTCACCGACGCGCCCAATTCGTCGACTCCACACAGCGACGGCACCATGGCCGACACCGTGACGGCTGCAACCGGGTATCGAGCCGAAACAGCCTCCCAGGCGGCTCGCACACCCTGGACCCAGGCCTGTTTAGGATCATGCTCAAATCGATCAGGGCCAGGAGCCACGACCCGATGCGGGATCTGAGCCTGAGCCAACACGCTGCCGCCACCATCAACGGCGAGGGCTTTCACAGACGTGGTCCCTACGTCAATCCCGACCGTAACCTCAACACTCACTACTGCTCCTTGTCTGACACAACATCCTCGCTATTGCTTGTGCTCTTGTAGTGCTGAGGCTCACCGCTAGACCGTAACCTCAACACTCACTACTGCTCACCGTAACCTCAACACTCACTACCGCTCCATGTCTGACACAACATCCTCGCTATTGCTTCTGCTCTTGTAGTGCTGAGGCTCACCGCTGGCCCGACCACCAACGCGATCCCACACAACAGCCCACAAACCGATAACTTTGGTTGGCGTGATCAGACCCCGAGCCCTCGTGACCGCACCTCTGCGGGGCGCAGCCTTGGATGAGCTGCGGTCATTTGCAGATGTCGTTTTTGATCCGTGGATTGAGCACCACCCTGTGCAATTGTTCGGACCTAAAGATCTGGCGGCCCGAATCCAAGCAGAGAGAGCTTCCATCGTCATATGTGAAGCTGATGAATGCCGGGGCCCCGTGCTTGATTTGCCGCTGAAAATCATCGCTTCCACACGGGCTCGTCCAAACAATGTGGACGTCAAGGGTGCGACGAAAGCTGGCATCATCGTGCTGCGCACACCAGGCCGCAATGCCGATGCAGTTGCAGAGTTGACGATTGCGCTGATTTTGGCGGTGAACAGGTTCGTCGTTGCTGGCGATCGTGACGTCAGGGCCGGAACAGTATTCGGTGAGACCCTGCCCTATCAAAGGTTCCGGGCTTGGCAGTTGGCGGGTCGAACGGCTGGACTGGTCGGGTTCGGATCCGTGGGCCGAGCCGTCAGATGGCGCTTGGAAGGACTGGGAATGAACGTGATCGCCAGTGACCCGTATGCGTCCGATGCTTGCCTTTGTGACCTTGACGACCTACTGGGCGCCGCGGACGTGATCTCAATGCATGCAGAGGTCACATCCGAGACGTTCGCCATGATGGGAGAACAACAGTTCGCGCAGATGAAGCCGTCGGCCATCTTCGTCAATACCGCACGGGCCGGACTCCACGACACCGACGCCTTGGTGGCCGCCCTGCATTCCGGTCACCTCGGTGGGGCCGGTCTGGATCATTTTGAAGGTGAGATACTGCCAACCAACCATCCCCTCACGGCAATGGACAATGTGGTGCTCACACCCCACATAGGCGGCGCCACCTATGACGTTGAGTCGAACCAAACCGCCATGGTGGTGGCCGACATTAAGGCGATACTCGCAGGGCAAACACCTACCCACTGTGTAAACCCGGAGGTATTGAAGTGAACAACTCAATTGTGATCGGACCGTCAGCGGATAGCTAATGAATGCGGACCACCAAGAACACATCCAGCACCAACCAAAACTGTGTAAACCAAGAGGTATTGAAGTGAACAACTCAATTGTGATCGGACCGTCAGCGGATAGCTAATGAATGCGGATCACCATGAATACATCCGCACTGATCGAAACTGTGTAAACCAAGAGGTCATGAATGCGGACCACCAAGAACACATCCAGCACCAACCAAACGGCACAAACCAAGAGACCATGAATGCGGACCACCATGAATACATCCGGCACTGACCGAAGCCAGACGAACCAAGAGGTCATGGAACAAGTGATCATGGATCAAAGCGATGTGAACCAGGAAGTCGTGGACGCCGCGCTGGAAATGGAGCGGGCCGGTCTGGTGGTGGGTACCGCAGGCAACGTCTCGGGCCGACACTACGACAACATATACCTCACCCCATCCTCGGTGCCCTATAGCGAGGTAACGGTCCGCAACCTGGCCGTGTTGGATCTGCACGGCGACCAAGTTGCGGGAACAGGCCGTCCCTCAACGGAAAAAGCCATGCATCTGGCCTGCTACTCAACCTTCAACGAGGTGGGTGGGGTGGTGCATTGTCATCCGCCCTACGCGTCGATGTTTGCTGTGGCTCGCCAACCCATTGCAGCATGCATAGAGGAGGTGATCGTCTACGTGGGCGGGGATGTAGCGGTGGCCGACTACGCCACCACCGGATCCGAGGAGCTGGCCGCAGAGGTGGTCCGCCATCTCGGCGACCGAGGCGCGGTGCTGATGGCCAATCACGGATTGCTGTGCGTTGGCCGGTCACCGTCCGACGCTCTGCATACCGCGCTGGTGGTGGAACACACCGCCAAGATCGTCTTCGGGGCCCGGGTGCTGGGCGGACCAGCGGCCCTACCCGACAAGATCAGCCGCGATTTCGCCGGTGTCTACCGATTCATCCGCACCACTTGGTTAGACACCGACGACACCCGCTAACCACACCACCACGACAACGAACCAAAGCCCGACAAACAAAACAGCCACACACCAACGACACCCGCTAACCACACCACCACGACAACGAACCAGGGCCTGAAGAAACGAAGCAGCTATACGCGGACCTGGCGCGACGTAAGGGAGCCCAACCCGAAGAGGGTCCTCTTTCATGAAGAATCCGATACGCGGACTTGGCGCGACGCAAGGGAGCCCAACCTGGTTGGGCTCCATGAGGTTCTGGGACTAGGCGAGCGATAATGTGAGTTCGGTGGTAGTCGGTGCCGTAACCACAGCGGCCACGATTTCAATACCAATGTCTCAACATGACCAGTGAGGAACCAACCTGTGGAACACATGCTCTATGACACCGACGACCGGGTGGCCAGAATCACTTTGAACCGTCCTTCGAAAGCCAACGCCGTCAACGGTCAGACTCTTGACGAGATGAACGAGTGCTTCATGCGGGCCGCCAACGACGCCGAGATACGAGTCGTAGTCCTGCGAGCCGAAGGCAAGCATTTCTCTGCTGGCCACGACCTCTCTGGCAGCGACGAAGCGTTGGCGAAGGCGGCCGACGGTTCAGGTGGCCCGGCCAGCAGCAGTACGATTGACTGGCAGTCCAGGGGCCTTGAGGCGATCTACGAATGGGAAGCTGTCCATTATCTTGGTTACAGCCGGGCCTGGCGCGATATACCCAAGCCGACCATTGCTGCGGTCCAGGGCCAATGCATCGCTGGCGGCCTCATGTTGTGCTGGCCCTGTGACCTGATTATCGCCGCCGACAACGCCATGTTCTCAGATCCCGTGGCGCGAATGGGCATCGGAGGGGTTGAATATCATGGCCACACCTGGGAACTCGGCGCACGCAAAGCAAAGGAGATGCTCTTCACGGCTCGGCGCTTCAGCGCAGCCGAAGCTGAGTCGGCTGGCATGGTCAACCGAGTCGTGCCCCTAGCCGACCTAGACGCCGAGACTATGACGTTGGCCCACGAGATAGCTCTCATGCATCCCTTCGCTCTCGCTCAAGCGAAACGAGCCGTCAATCAGACCATGGACATCCAAGGCTTCTACACCGCCCTGCAAGCCGTATTCGACATCCACCAGACCGGTCACGGCAACGCCTTATCGGTTGGTGGTTACCCAGTATTGATGGGCTTGAGCGACATGAAAAAGAAGTCCACTTAGAACCGAGCCGGTGGGGGCGAGTCGAATGGGCATGAGTGCCTGAACATCGGGCGCTTGACCACCTAGAACCGAAACGATGGGGGCGAGTCGAATGGGCATGAGTGCCTGAACATCGGGCGCTTGACCACCTAGAACCGAAACGATGGGGGCGAGTCGAATGGGCATGAGTGCCTGAACATCGGGCGCTTGTCCACCTAGAACCGAAACGGTGGGGGCGAGTCGAATGGGCATGAGTGCCTGAACATCGGGCGCTAGTCCACCTAGAACCGAGCCGGTGGGGTCGAGTTGAGGCTCAGAGTGGAGGTTCAAATTGCTGGTAGTCCTATTCGAGGGCGTTGATTAGCTCCTCGGCGATGAATCGACGCTCCCGTCTCGGTCCTGGAGATATTTCTGTCAGTATCTCGAGTTTGGTTAGTTGGTCGAGCATTCTGAGAGCGGTCGGACGGGTCACATTGAGTAGGGTTACGACCCGACTGGCGGTGATCACGGGTAGAGCGAAAAGATGGTCGAGCAAAGCCCCGGCCTGGCTTCGGGTTGACCTCATCACAAAGTTTTGGTACTTAACCCTGAGATCCAACAGGCGATTTATTCGGATCACGGCGTCATTTGCTTGGGTTTCGATTCCGTTCAGGTAGAAACAGAGCCAGGCATCAATATCCCCCCTTTCACGCACGGCTTGGAGGCCATTGTAGTACTCGCTGCGGTGCGCCTCGAAGTAGGCGGACAGATATAAGAGAGGCTGAGGGAGCCGCCCGCGGTGCACCAAATGCAAGATTATGGCCAGCCTGCCCAGCCGGCCGTTGCCATCAAGGAATGGATGTATCGTCTCGAACTGATAGTGCAACAATCCATTTTGGATCAGTAGCGGGATAGTTCGATTCTGATGAAGAAATCGCTCCCAGTTTGACAGGAGCGGGCCGACTTCTTCGGGCGGTGGCGGAACAAACGTCGCGGTCTCTAAGGTCGCTCCCGGTGAGCCGATCCAGTTCTGCGTTCGTCGCACCTCTCCGGGCTGGCGATCTCGCCCCCGCACGCCACGCAGAATGGTGGCGTGTAGTTCTTTCAGGAGACGGATACTGAAGGGCAGTTCTGTCAGCCGGGACAGCCCTTGTTCGGTGGCTTTGATGTAGTTGAGCACCTCTTCAATGTCGGGGTCGTGGTGCTGGCCGTTTGTTTCGGCTTCTAGAACCTCGACCAGGGAGGTTCGGGTGCCTTCGATCCGAGTCGAAAAGATCGACTCCCTCAGCAGGTAGGGGCGGATCAGCAGGTGCGGGCTCGGTAACAGCCGACCGACCCCGGCTAGCTGACCCAAGGCGGCTTCGGCCTCGGCCAGCCGCTCAACCGTTTCGGGCAACAAGTCAAGGTGCTCAGGCAGAGGGTTCGGGTAGTACGCCCAATAATTCTTGAAAGGAACTTGACGCGCCCGGCCGAAGATGGTGGCCTCCACACCCTCAGGCTAACCGGGCATAACGTAAATCGGTGTTGTCGTTATGGTGGAGGGGTCACCGTTAAGAGTCCGATATGATCAACGGACGACCATAACGTAAATCGGTGTTGTCGTTATGGTGGAGGGGTCACCGTTAAGAGTCCGATATGATCAACGGACGACCATAACGTAAATCGGTGTTGTCGTTATGGTGGAGGGGTCACCGTTAAGAGTCCGATATGGTCAACGGACGACCATAACGTATACCGGTGTTGTCGTTATGGTGGGGTTACTTCGCCGGTTCGGCCAGGGTTTTGATCTCAAGAAACTCCTCCATCCCGGCCACACCCATCTCCCGGCCTATACCCGACTGCTTGTATCCCCCGAATGGAGCGTCGGGTGCGTAGTAGATGCCGCCGTTGACCATCACGGTTCCTGAGCGGATTCGCCGGGCCACGGCCCGGGCCCGGCTCGTGTCCGCACCAAACACAGCGCCCGACAGACCGTAGATTGAGTTGTTGGCGATGCGGACCGCTTCGTTGTCACTGCCATCGTAGGAAATGACGGACAGCACCGGCCCGAAAACCTCCTCACGTGCAATGGTGTCGTTCTCCGCCACGCCCGCCAGCAGGGTTGGCTCAAAAAAGAACCCGCGTGGCATTCTCTTTGGGCGGCGTCCACCCGTAACCACAGTCGCCCCTTCGTTTACTGCGGTGGCCACCAGCGCCTCAACCTTGCGGCGTTGGGTCCCGCTGATGAGCGGACCCATCAAGTTGGACTCATCGGTGGGATCGCCATAAGGGATTGACTCAAGCACGGCCGCTGCCATGTCCACGGCGGTGTCGTATTGAGCGGCCGGTACCAATAAGCGGGTGGTGATCGCACACCCCTGACCGGCATGTGAGCAGATCATGGCTGCGCCGAAGGGCACCGACGACTCCAGATCGGCGTCGTCAAGGATGACGCAGGCGCTCTTGCCTCCGAGTTCCAAGAAGACCTTCTTGACGGTAACGGAGGCTGCGGCCATTACCCGGCGTCCAACGGCGGTGGAGCCGGTAAAGCTGATCATGTCGACATCAAGGTGGGTGGTGAGGGCCTCTGCGATGTCAGAGCCGGATCCGGTCACGATGTTGACAACGCCGGACGGGATGTCGGTCTCGGTCGCGATGAGTTCGCCGAGCGCCAGCGCCGACCAGGGAGTGTCGGGCGCACCTTTCAGCACCAGCGTGCAGCCAGCGGCCAGAGCAGGAGCCAGCTTGGCCAGATTGATCTGGGTCGGGAAGTTGTAGGGCGTTATAGCGGCCACCACTCCGGCGGCTTCGCGCTCGACCCGGCGATGATGGCGGCCACCCATTACTTCGGTTACCCCCAGATCCATCGACCATTCATAGGAGTCGACCAGATCGGCATACCAAGGCACCATCGCGACCGGAAGATCGAGTTGGGGTCCGTTCCTGGTGAGCATGACCGGAGCCCCCACCTCGGCGATGGTGATGGTCCGCATATCTTCCAAGCGCCCCACCAGAGCGTTATGGAACTGACGCATGCAGTGAGACCGGAAAGCGTGATCACGGGACCAGTCCGTGGTGTCAAAGGCCCGGCGCGCGGCAGCCACGGCTGCTTCGGCGTCGGCCACCGTGGCGTCAGCTGCGGAACCCAGAACCTCCTCGGTGGCAGGATTCACGTTGTCGTAGGTGCGGCCGTTTGAGGCATGCCGCAGTTCTCCGTTGACAAGAAGCCGCTCGCAGTGCCACATACCGAGACATCGCCCCTGTGATTCAGACCCGGACGATCTGCAGCCCGTCAACGCTGATGACCTGTCCGGTCAACCAGCCGCATCGGTCCGACAGCAGGAACTCAAGCGTGCCGACCAGATCGCCGGGTTCACCCATCCGTTTGAGCGCCAGGGTTCCGGTCATGACGTCCTGGGCGTCGGGTGGGAGCACCATGCGCGTGGCTTCGGTGTCAATCGGGCCGGGGGCGATGGCGTTGACACGAATGTTGCGTCCCCCTAATTCCATGGCCAGGCTGGCGGTCAGACCGTTGATGCCGAGCTTAGCCAGACCGTAGTGACCGGCTGCCATCCACGACGCCGTAGAGGACTGATTTACGATGGCGCCACCACCGCGCTCGGTCATTGCACCCACGACCGCTCGTGTGCAATGCAAGGCACCATAAAGGTTCACGGCCATGAACCTGTAGAAGTAGTCGAGATTGATGCTGGTCAGGCCGTCGAGTCGCATCCCGTGGAAGATTGCGGCGTTGTTCACCAAGAAGTCGATGCCTCCGTAGGCTTCAACGGCGGTTGCGGCCATGGCCTCGGCCGAAGCCATGTCGGCCACATCAACACCTACGTAAATGGCGGTCCCACCGCGGTCGACGATGCCGTCGGCAACCTTTTGGCCCTGTTCCTGATTGATCTCCGCCACTACGACGCAGGCACCAATCGAAGCCAGATGATCGGCGTAGGCCTCACCAATGCCTTGACCGGCACCGGTGACGATCGCGACCTTGTTCTCAAAATCGGTGGCGGGGTCAATCAAAGGAGCTTCCTTCACTGCGCTGCGGCCAAGGACGCCGACCGGATCATAACCGGCCTAACCGGCCGCGGGTCGCGCCGCTGTGTCGAAGCCGCACTTGTGAAGGCAATCCTCACCAACCCAACAACGACACAGAACGAGAGAACCCCATACCAAAACCACATTCTCAAGGGCAAGCCTCACCAACCCAACAACGACACAGAACGAGAGAACCCCATACCAAAACCACATTCTCAAGGGCAAGCCTCACCAACCCAACAACGACACAGAACGAGACGACCCCATACCAAAACCACATTCTCAAGGGCAAGCCTCACCAACCCAACAACAGCACGATATGGGTAGACGCCGTGCCGAGACCGCATTCTGAGGGCAAGCTTCACCTATGACATGGGACTTCTCAACCGAGCCCGAGTATCAGGAGAAGCTGGACTGGGCCCGTGGCTTCGTTAAGACCGAGATTGAACCTCTTGACGCCGGATTCGGCTCGGAGTTCGTCTACGACAAGACCCACCGGGTTCACACCGAGGTGGTCGCACCGCTGCAGGACCAAGTCCAGGCCCGGGGCATGTGGGCGTGTCATCTGGGTCCCGAACTCGGTGGCAAGGGTTACGGTCAACTGAAGCTGGCTCTGCTCAACGAGATCCTGGGCCGTTCACCGTGGGCTCCGAGCGTGTTCGGCACTCAGGCCCCCGACTCCGGCAACGCAGAGATCCTCGCCCACTACGGCACCGACGCCCAAAAGGGTGAGTACCTTGAACCGCTGCTCAAAGGTCGGATCTGTTCCACTTACGCTATGACGGAGCCGACTGCGGGCTCGGATCCTGGCCAGTTCACCTGCGCGGCTCGCCGTGACGGCAACGAATGGGTGATCGACGGTGAAAAGTGGTTCGCGTCTAACTACCGGTACGCGTCGTTCTGCATCGTCATGGCCATCACCAACTCCGAGGTTCCCGTCCATCGGGGCGCATCCATGTTCTTGGTACCCAAGCCGACTCCGGGTATGAACCTGATCCGCAATGTGGGCCTCTTGGGCGATGACGAGGGCAGCGGCAGCCACGGATATCTGAGATTCGAGAACTGTCGGGTACCGGCGGACAGCCTCCTCGGCGAGGAGGGCCAGGGTTTCGTCATCGCCCAGACCCGGCTCGGCGGCGGCCGACTCCATCACGCTATGAGGTCTATCGGTATGGCTCAACGGGCCATGGACATGATGTGTGAGCGAGCTGTGAGCAGGTTCACCCAAGGTGAGATACTGGCCCGCAAGCAGATGGTGCAGGACCGGATAGCGGACTGCTGGATCAGGCTCCATCAGTTCCGCCTCCAAGTGATGCACGCAGCCTGGACAGTCGATCAGGTGGGAGCGGCCAGAGCACGAAAGGAGATCGCGGCGGTGAAGGTGGCCACGCCCGCCGTTTTGCATGAGATCGTGTCAAGCTGTCTGCATCTGCATGGATCGTTGGGCATGTCCAACGAGATGCCCATCGGATCGATGTACCTGGCCGGTCCGGCGCTGGGTATCGCCGACGGCCCCACAGAGGTCCACAAGATGACATTGGCCCGACAGGTGCTCAAGAGCTATGAGGCGGCCGACGGCATCTGGCCTTCGGAACATCTTCCTTCCAGACGAGCCGCCGCCCGGGAGCGGTTCGCTCAGCTATTGGACGAGGAGTTCGCCTTATGACCAACACAAGAAAGAACCCGAGCGAGGTTCGCAATCCCGATGAGCCCGAACGGCCCGCCACTGCACTCGGTACCGATCCGATCGCCGAGATTGATCTCAACGCCTTGGCCCGATGGATGGACGCCACCGGTCTTGCTGGGACGGGCGAACACCCCGAATTGTCGGTGCTCAGCGGCGGCGCATCCAATGTCTTACTGGAAATTCGACGGGGAGGTCAACGGATGGCGTTGCGCAAGCCGCCGTCGAACATTGCCGGGGACCGCAACCCGATCATGATGCGGGAATATCGAATCCTGCGGGCGTTGGGCACCACCGATATCGCACACCCTCGGGTATTTGGCGCCTGCGACGATCCGGGTGTTGCTGGCGCATGGTTCTATGTCACTGAGTTGGTGGACGGCTGGTCAATCATGCAGACCAAGTCTTGGCCCCCACCCTTTGACACCGATATGCGCGCTCGCCGCGGGTTGGCCTTCGAACTGATCCGCGGCATCGCCGAGTTGGCTCGAATCGATTGGCGGGCAATTGGATTAGAGGGGCTCGGCCGTCCCGATGGTTTCCACGAACGTCAAGCCGACCGATGGCTGGCGCATCTGGCCCCCCACATGTTCAGGGAGATCCCGGGGCTGGACGAGGCCGCCAGCTGGCTGCGAACCCACCAGCCCCGCCACTACGAACCCGGCATCATGCACGGTGACTATCAATTCGCCAATGTCATGTTCCGTCACGGCGCCCCGGCCCGCTTGGCCGCCATCATCGACTGGGAGATGGGAACGATCGGCGATCCGCTTCTGGATCTGGCCTGGGTGCTGATGGGCTGGCCCGACCCGGGCGAGGACCGTACCGGAGGCTACGCCGACTACACATCAATGCCCAGCCGCCAAGAGCTGATCGAATATTACCGCAAGATCAGCGGGCGGCCCGTTGCGGACATTGACTACTACATTGTGCTGGCCCGGTTCAAGATGGCGGCCGTGCTCGAACCGAGTTACGCCCGCTGGGTGGCGGGCCGATCGACCATTGATGCACACGAGGCCTTCGGCGATGTCGTCTTGGACATGGCCGCCAGGGCGGCCTCGCTGGCAGCCTTGTTGGATTAGCCGATCCCGGCACCGAAGATCTCTACGATTTCGGAAAACCAATCGCCGCCACCGATTCCAGCCGTGCCCATAACAACGCATCGGGTGGATGACATCGATCTCATACGGGTCGAGGCTCTCGGGCGGGAAGTCCGACTCGTTGAAGGTGACTAGGGCGGCGGCGTCCGCGCGCACTGCAGCGGCGAGCACATGACGATCCTTGGGGTCACAGGTCATGGCTTCGACGAGGGTCTTGTATCCCGTAACGGTGGCGTCAGGAAACGCGCCCTGCATCGCGGCGATGAGGTGATCGACTGATGCCAACTTGAAGCCGCGCTTGAGGAGATTGCGTCGGAGTTCCTCAACGATGTCGTCGGACCACAAGGCTCGATAGAGCCCGCTCTCGGCCAACCTCAGAAGCGTGTCGCGGAGGTGCGCTGGGTAAAGCACACATGTATCGAGGACGACAGTGAAGGCCACAGGCGTCGTTCAGCGAGTGCGCTTCGGTGTCGCAGTCTGCTCGTACATCCCGCTCTCGTCAGCTATCTCAACCATTCGATCTAGCGCATCTCGAGCCCAGGCCGAGCGCTTCGCTCGGTAGGCGAGGACATCGGCAAGGAGGACTCTGCGGTGACGGCCAGGCTGCTCGAACGGAATCTTGCCAGACTCGAGGAGCTTGACCAACTTCGGCCTGCTGATGCCGAGAAGATCAGCCGCCTCCTGAGTAGTGAGCCGCTGGTGAACCGGAACGATCGTGACTGCCTGCCCCTCTGCCATCGCGACTACAACGTCTCTCAGAACCTCGAATACCTCGGGCGGCAACAAGAGACGCTCGTCATTGGGGCCCGTGACTGTCGTTGGTGCTTCAGCTCCAGTCAGGAGCGTGAGCAGACTGTCGAGTGGTTCTTCAGGGGGAAGAATCGTGTGTTCGAGGGTGGATGCGGTCATAACGGCAACGCCTTGAGTCAAGCTCTCATGGTAGAGCAATTCGAAAGAATCACAAGCAAGAGAAGCCGGGCCCAATGACGAGCACTGTCCCGACCTACGGCATCGCCGAAGCGATCACACTGCTGGACGAGACGCTCGCTACATTCGTCAGAGAAACTGACCTTCCACAGCACCATGCGTCCACGCCCACGCTGGCTCATCACCGCCGCGAAGCCTCGGCTACGGCCCGTGCCCACCAACAAGCGAGCGAGGCCACCCAGTGGGCCCGACGGGTTCAGCACCAAGCCGTCCTGATAGCGGTCGGCTATCGCTGCAACGCTCGTCATCGTTGTATTGACCGTCGCAGCACTGCTGATCATGTCGTGCACGCGCGATAGCGCGATCAGGCGTCCCGTCAACGCTCGATGCCGCGCTCGCGCCGCTTCGCCGCATCTCGTAGCTCGTACAACTCGGGCAGCGCTGCCAGGTCCGGTTCGCGCTTCAGTGCCCGCTTTGAGCTGATGATGTCGTCGAGGCCAGCGATCGAGATGGTGAGGCCGTAGGCATGAACGTCGCTCGAGCGTCTCGAGAGTTCGTTGTAGCCAGCAAGGCCACCCGATTCGGTGGGTGTTCCCTGGATGATGTCGAGATCGCCGTGCTTGGTGCGCCACGTTGACACTTCGAAGCTCTGAAGCGCTGCGCCACTGAGCGGATAGTCGACAAGATCACGAGAACCGGGCGAGCTACCCGGCACTCGAAGCTGGGCGTCGATCGACTCGAGGGCGTCTGACAGCCGCTTCAGGTTGTCAGCCTGCCATTGCGGGGTGATATCGCAATCCCGTGTGACCCGGACGGCGCCGTGGGCGGCGCCAGCAATGCCGCCGACGACGACGAAGTTGACCTTGTGCTCCGCGAGAGTTTCTAGGATCGCCCGGATCGCCAAAGGCGGAGCATCAGGGTCGCTCACGACGCCGCGTGCGCCCGCATCTCCCCGATGAGGTTGGCCGCCGCCTCATTGGCATCGAGGCGCTCCTCGACAGTCTGAGCCAGCGCAGTCGACGAGGTCTTTTCATAGGCAGGCGTGTTGAGCAGCCGCAACTCGAGATACATACCGCACGCTTCGACCAACCGGCTCAACGTCGCGATCTCCGGCAGCACCACAGCCCGCTCGTAGCGACTGATCTCGGCCTGGGTTGTTCCTGCCCGCTCCGCCAACTCGGCTTGAGACAGACCAGCGGTACGTCGCGCCTCCCGGAGGATCGACCACGCAGGCCACCGGGCAGGATCGACATCTCTCATCCCTCTAGCCTACACAGACTGACATGTGCGAAAACACATATCAGTCTGTCAGGGTGGAGTTGACCGACCGGTATGACCGGCTCACCGCGGGGCGACCTTGACCGCATCCTTACCCACTACAGCCCCAGTGCTGGGGCGAGTCGGTTCCGCTGGCGGAGTGGGGCCCTTGAGCGAGCTAGATCTCCAAGAGATCTAGTACCAAGCGAAGCTGGTGTACGGTCGGCGACTCCATGCTTGTTGTCCAGTGTCGCGCATGGCTTTGCCGAGCTGAGCTACCTGCGTGGCGTAAAGTGTTTGGCCGATTTCGTGCCATTTTCCATGGCCGGGGAAGACCCACTCGACATTCAAGCCAGCGATGGTGTCAATGCTATTGGCGAGTGCGTCCCAGCAGTACCAGGTTTGTTTGGGTGTGACATCAAGTTCGTGACGGCGATGATTCCAAAAGAGTGCGTCGCCGGTGAAAAGGAGCCGGTCGTCAACGTGGTAAACGACATGGCCTTTGGTGTGCCCCGGAAAGTGGATCGACATTACGCCATCGTCGATCCGCTGGTCTGAGGTGGTGATGTTGGTCGCGTAGGGCGCAGCGTCGGCGTCGGCGTCGTGTATCCAAACCTGCGCGCCGTAGCGTTCCGCCCACTGGTCGGCGTCCGCGACGTCGTCGCGATGTGACAACAGTACATGGTCAATACCGCCAAGATCGTCGATGGCATCGGTAAGGGCTCGCGTGTAGCGCGGAGAGTCGACCATCAGGTTTCCTCGACCTCGAACCACCAGATAGGAATGGCCACCGAACGAACGCGGTGAGTTGTGCCCGAGAGCTAACACGCCCACAGCGAGTTCGACCGGGAACACACCCCTTGGTGGGCGAGGGGCATCTCGGTTGCCTATCGACTTTGTTGGGCAGGCAACCGACGCCCTCCAAAGCATCGCGGTTTCCTCGGGTGTCGTTGGCTGGTTGGCGAGAATAGACCGACCATTGGAGTCCATGTCGATGAGACCTGGTGCCCAATGCCGGGCTGCGTCGCACCCGACGCATCGGGTGTCCACGAACCAAGGTCCAGCGACGTTGTCTGAATGGGCTTGGTCCAGTCTCGCCATCAAATGACACCTATCGCTGATCAGGCCCCACTATAGAGGCTCAACCGTGTTGGAGTGAGGACGTCCAATCCCGGCCCTTTGGCGATGTCGTCTTGGACATGGCCCCCAATGGCTGCCTCGCTGGCAGCCTCTTTGGATTAGCCGATCCCGGCACGGAAGACCGTCTATGGTTTAGCAGAAGCGATCGCCTCCACCGACTCCGTCATAGCCTTCGGGTCGGCATAGTCCTCATGATCATACGGTTATTATCCCCACTGTGGTCATGTGGTGGGTTTGCTGAACACGAAGTCTCGAAATGCGCGACGTTCAAGATCATGGGACACGGTACCCGACTCGTTCCGAAACCGACGCTTGTCCCCTTCTTGGAACCCGTAGGCGGTATCCGCGTGTCGTAAGGCGTCTCGTAGCCCGCGTAGTCCTGAACGTATTGCAAGATGTAAGTTCCACTCTCATCAGAATGATTTCGATGGTCTACCAAGAGAGCAACAACACCCTGCGCGCCCCGCAAATGAGCACCAGCCAATAGTCCTGACATCGTGATGGTCACTTCGTCGGAACGATCACCAGGTGGCGGACTCACCGAGGGGCTCAATCCCAACCAGCTTACCGTGGTACCCAGATAGTCCGACAGTTGCCTGCCGCGAGCGCCGAGACCTGAAACGATGCCATGATACTTGTTGTCGAAATGCTCTTTGATGATGACCATGTGCTTTGCTGGATCGGTGAAGTCGGTGTAGTTTCCAACACCGTTCTTGCCGGTGAACCGCCCAGAATCCCAGTGAATTACATCGGTGACCCAGGTCGGTTCCGATACCTGATTCAGATCCGTGTCAAGGAACGCTGTCACGCCATCAGCCCATTGAAATGTGGGTACATCCACATAATGCGACGGGTAGGTTTTGTTACCTACGGTCGCGGTGGCATATTCGTAGTAGTCTAGATCGTGTAGGTCGGATTCCTGAAACTGAAAACCGACGAATCCCAGATAGTTCACCACGTTGGCTTGGATCTTCTCCCAAGCAACAAGAGGACGGCCTCTGTCGAAAAAATGGCTGATTCCTAGTACGTCAAAGTACTCCTCGCCTGTAAGTGGACCGCTCATAACGGGGTGGCCGTTACGATCTCGAACAACTCGACCGGGATTGGTTACCAGGGGATATGGATCGAGATTCGGCTGGTTCCAGTTGTTGACGTAGAACGACGCTTGGCGTGGATCGATGCTGGATTCGAACGCCCAGACCCTACGGATGAAATCCGAATAGGTGCCTTTCGGCTTGGCATCGGCTTCTGCTGTAGCTGGGGCTGCGATGATCACCGCGAAGACCATGACAACTGCTGCAAGTCGTTGCAAATTTCGTGTCGGGTTGGTGTCTGCGGCGCTAACACCATTGTTGCGGTCGCTGGTGCTTGTAAGGATCGATTCGTGTTTGTACACCACCCACTCCTTCATGCTTTAGATCGTGTGCACGGGGGAAGAGATCGGGTGCTCAACCGATGATGCTTGGCCCACTAATTTGAGTCGGATAGTGCTGAGCCAGCCAGGCTGGAACGTAGTACCAATCATCGCGGGCTAATGCAATAGTGATGGACCAAAGCCTCATTTGACGGGCTGCGACCTTCGTTCCACAACAGCCCTGGCCGCACCGACCACACCGGCATTCTCGCCGTTGCAAGCGACGCGGATTGAAGCCGTCGTGTGTACCCGGGTGAAGTAGTCATCAAACTCGCTGGTTAGCCCACCGCCGATCACCCACAATTCAGGACTGAGCAGCCTTTCGAGTTCACCAAAATAGGGTTGCGCACGGTGCGCCCACTGCCTGGGGCTTAGGCCCAGACGCTGGATCGCAGCGGCCGACGCAGCCTCCTCAAACGTGCCGTGGCTGCCGGTCAGTTCGCCGAGTTCGGTGTTCTGGATGAGAGCACTCTGATTCAATAGTGCGCTTCCGATTCCCGTTCCGAAGGTTAATACGACTGCTAGACCTCCGAGATGGTCGCGTTGTCCGTAACTGAGTTCGCCCAAGCCCACGGCGTCGGCATCGTTCAGGGGGACGACGCTTCGACCCAGTACCTCGGTCAAGGTCTCTAAAGCGTTACGATCCTCCCACTCAGATGCCAGATTCCTCGCTCTTTGCAGGCTCAGATTTCGCACAACCCCGGGAAGCGCACACCCGATAACGCCAGGGTGGTCCAATTCTTCCACGAGACCAGCAATGGCGATCGCAACGGACTGCGGTGTGGCAGGTGTGGGTGTCGCCACGGAGATGATGTCGCTTGCCGTTACACCGGTGGACGTCACGACGACGGCAGCCTTGATAGTGGTGCCCCCAATGTCCACACCGATGCTGGTGAGTTCTTGGCTCACGGGTTCATCACCGACACTGTCTCTGCGCAAACCAACCTGAGTCGCTCCTGACCAGCACCGCATTAACACTCTCCGCCACGCTGCGGGTGCACAAACCAACCTGAGTCGCTCCTGACCAGCACCGCATTAACACATACCGCCCCGCTGCGGGTGCACAAACCAACCTGAGTCGCTCCTGACCAGCACCGCATTGACACATACCGCCCCGCTGCGGGTGCACAAACCAACCTGGGTGAACTCTTGACTACTGACCATTGAAGAGTGTCCGCTTGGTGCCTGTGATAAATGCGACCAGGTCGTCTTTGGTTACGTCAGCCACGTCGACCTCCGCGGTCTTTTGCCCTTGATACAGCACTACGGCGCGGTCGCACACCGCCGACACCCGATCCATGTTGTGGGTGACGAGCAACACCGCAACGCCGTCGTCGCGTAGCCGACGTATCAGGTCGAGCACGCGCTGGGTTTGTTCCACTCCCAAAGCCGCAGCTGGCTCATCGAGCAGGACGATCTTCTGCCCCCATGCGACCGCTCTGCCGATGGCGACGGCTTGACGTTGGCCACCCGAGAGGGAGCCGAGGCTGCGACTCAGTGAGGGGATTCGGATATTGAGCCGCGACAGGGTTGAACGCGCTTCGCTGCGCATTCGGACCCGATCGAGGATTCCGAGTCGCCCACCAATGGCTCCCCCACGGGTGATCTCCCGCTTGAGAAACAGGTTTTCGGTAACATTGAGCGTGTCGACGACAGCCAGATTCTGGTGGACGGTCTCCACCCCCAAATGGCGTGCATGTTCAGGAGAGGCGATGTGCTGGGTTCGGCCATCGATTGAGATGGTGCCCTTATCGGGTTGATACAGTCCCGACAGGCACTTCACGAGTGTCGACTTGCCTGCGCCGTTGTCGCCAAGCAGCGCCGTTACGACGCCGTTGTTCAACTCAATGGAGACATTGTTGAGGGCTCCGACCGCGCGAAACGATTTCGATATCCCCTCCGCGGCCAAGGCGGTGCCGCTCATTGCGTAGCCCAGTCCATCGGGTATCCGAAGCCGTTGTATATTCCCGCCACCCGAGGTGCACCGGTGGCGATTCCGTTGATCGGCACCACGAAGGCCCTAGTAACGAAAGCCTGCACACGGAACCCGAAGACGACGGTCGCTCCTTCCATCACCGTGCGTCCGGGCTCCGGATGCAGGGGTGCGTAGTAGTCGATGGCCGCCGGATCGGGCATGTCAACCTCAGCCGGGGTGGTGTGTATCTCATCGGGGTCGTGGGCAACCGTGGCGGTGACCCGATAGTCGCCGAATACGGGATCCACATATAGTCCCCCGCCGAAGCAGTAGGGGGTGCCTTGGTGTATATGAGCGACTTCCGACAGATACAGAACCGCCGGTCGTTCCGGCAGATCCGCTACGGCGTGCAGCGGGGTGGTGCCGGTGAGGCCGTGCCCGGGTTCAACCTGGGTCGCGCCAATCTCGGCAAGCATCG